>JAENYE010000006.1 GCA_016841955.1 Methanobacteriota archaeon | reverse complement strand
CCCCCCTCCCCTGCAACCCCTCCCCCAATGGCGATACCCCCACGGTCCACTGCACCGGGACAGGAGGGAATAAGCGTATCCAGTACTCCCATAACCAAGATCAATTCGCTCTGGAACATCACAACTCGCCAAAACCGTCAGGCACAAACCACACTCCATTATTCCAGCACGTTTCGCCCGGGGCGCACCAACCTGACAACCCCCAATCCCGCCCGGCCTCCGGCACCCCGGGCGCGAACGCGGAAGGCTCGCGGGTCGGCGGCACCGGGGGCGGCGCACCACGGTCGGCCCTGCCCCCCCGCCCCTCCAGGGGCCGGAACCGGAGACGAACATATCTTTTTTACGCTTCCGGACCGAGTTATAGTACCAGGATATGAAGGTCCGGGGGAACACGACGGCCGGAACGGCTCTTCCCGGGTTCCTCCGTGCAGCATGGTCAACCTTTTTTGACATTCGGACAAAACAACAGGAGAGAGGAAGAGAAGTCATGTGTATTGCAATGCCCGCTGAGGTACTCGAGATAAAAGAGGGCAACATCGGCGTCGTCGACTTCGGAGACCTGCAGCAGGAGGTCAGGCTCGACCTCGTGGATGTGAGCGTCGGGGAGTTCGTGCTCGTCCACGTCGGGTTCGCCATCCAGCGCCTCAGCAGAGAGGAGGGGCTTGAGACCCGGGAGGTCTTCAGGCAGGTCTACGCTGCGATGGAGGAGTAATGCACGAGTACAGCATCGCCTACGACATCTACACGACCGCCCGCCGGGCGGCGCTGGAGAACAGCGCAAAAGAGGTGAAGTGCGTCTGTGTGGACGTCGGTAAGATGGCGATGGTGAACCCCGAGCAGGTGGAATTCCTCTTCAACGTCATCATCGAGGATGACCCGCTCTTCTCGGAGACCAGGCTCTCGTGCCGAGACATCGAGGCGCGCACCCGCTGTTCCTGCGGCTACGAGGGGGACGAGCGGTTTGCCTGTCCCCGGTGCGGGAAACTCCCGGAGATCGTTGCAGGAATGGAGATCGTAGTCACCAATATCGAGATAGAAGTGGACGAAGAATGAAAGTCAACCTCATGCACGGTGCCGGCGGTGAGGTGATGGGCGAGCTCCTGCGCATCATCACCAACCTTGAGCACAACAACGCCGGCGGGATAGGGCTCGAGTCGCTGGACGACGGCGCGATCATCCCCTTGAACGGCCAGAACATCGTTTTTACGACCGATAATCACGTCGTCTCGCCAATCTTCTTCCCCGGCGGAGATATCGGGCGTATCGCCGTCTGCGGGACCATCAACGACCTTGCGATGATGGGCGGACGGCCGATCGCGCTCTCGTGCGGCATGGTCATCCCCGAAGGCTTCGAGGTCGCCGACCTCGAGCGGATCGTCGCATCGATGGATACCGCACTCGGCGAGTGCGGGGCGAACCTCGTCACGGGAGACACCAAGGTCCTCGAGCGGAGCGCTCTTGATAACATCGTCATCAACACCGCCGGCATCGGCGTCGCCGAGCGGGTGGTGCGGGACAACGGTCTTTTGGCCGGCGATGCGATCATCGTCAGCGGCACCATCGGCGACCACGGCATCGCCATCATGGCCCACCGCGAAGGGTTCGACTTCGGCGGCCAGATTCATTCCGACGTCGCCCCCCTCTGGCCGCTCGTCGAGCGGGCGCTCGCTGCCGGGGATATCCACGCCATGAAAGACCCCACCCGCGGTGGGTTCGCGAACGCCATCAACGAGATGGCGAGAAAGAGCGGTGTCGGGGTCGTCATCGAGGAAGAGGTCCTCCCCTTCCGGACGAGCGTCCGGAGCGCCGCCGGAATGCTCGGCCTCGACCCCCTCGAGGTGGCGAACGAGGGCAAAGTCATCATGGGGGTCGCACCCGAGGATGCGGAGGCTGTCCTCGCGGCACTCCGGGGGCATCCCTACGGACGGGATGCGGCGATCGTCGGCGAGGTCGTCGAGGGTTCCCACGTGACCATGCGGACCGCCATCGGAGGAGAACGGTTCATAGAGCCGCCGATCGGCGATCCCGTCCCGCGTGTCTGCTAGTAGATGGCCCCACTTTTTTACGCCGCCCCGGGTGACCTGCGCCTGTCATATACGATAACACCGTGAGCAGTCTTATGGAGAGGCATGATACGATGACGGAGGAGGCAGGCATCGAGGTCCGCCTGGTAGACGTCTGGGACGTAGAGGTGATCGCCGACCTCTACCGGGCGGGCGGCTGGTGGAACGAGGAATGGGACCCTGCCGGACTCCGGGCCCTCATCGCGGGGAGTTTCGCCTTTGCCGTCGCCGTCGACCCTGCAACGGGCAGAGCGGTCGGCATGGGCAGGGTAATCTCGGACGGGGTCTCGGACGCCTACATCCAGGACCTGGTCGTCCTCCCCGGGTACCGGAGCCGGGGCGTCGGAACGATGGTCTTATCAACGCTGCTGGATTACTGTAGCTCTGCAGGTGTCACCTGGGTCGCCCTTGTCGCCGAACCCGGGACCGAAACATTCTATACCGCGCTGGGGTTCCGGAGAATGGAGGGGCACATACCCATGCGATGGTATCCGAAAGATTGGTGAGGCATGCTGAGATTTACCGACTTCAAACCCGTGAGCCTGGACGATCGCGACCTCTTCTCACAGCACTACCGGCAGTTCCCCCAGGTGCACAGCGACAACACGTTTGCGAATATGGTCTGCTGGAACCACTACGCGAATTACCGCTTTGCAAGCGTCGAAGGGTCGATCGTCCTCTCAAGCACCATCAACGGCGTAACGTCGTTCCGCATGCCGATCGGCCCAAAGGACCCGGATCTAGTCGGGGACGTCATCGACCTCGCGGCGAGGGAGGGCGGCGACACACCCCTGTGGATCCTGGATCCGGTAAATGAAGCGTTGATCCGGGAACTCTACCCGGCCCTTCCCCTGCACGAAAACCGGGACTTCTTCGACTACATCTACCGGACCGAAGCCCTCGCCGACCTCGCCGGGAAGGGCTATGCCACCATCCGCCGCCAGGTTAACCGGTTCGGGCGGGAGTATGCGTATACGGTCGAGGAGATCACGCAAGAGAACATCGATGAGGTCTGGGAGTTCCTGGTCGTCTGGTGCGAATGGCGGGACTGCGACTCCGAGCCCATTCTCGCCGCCGAAAAAGAAGCCATCCTCTTCGCCGTGAACCACTTCTTCACCATCGGCCTTGAGGGCTGGATCGTCAGGATCGGCGGAACCATCGGGGCGGTATCGATAGTCGGGAGGATCAACGCGGATATGGCGGTCGTCCACTTCGAGAAGGCGCTCCCCGAGACCTACCCGGGCATTTACAAGGTGATCACGACCGAGACGGCGGCGGGGCTCCGGGACCGCTACCGCTACGTCAACCGGGAGTGCGACATGGGCGTGCCCGGGCTCCGCGAATCGAAGACGCGTTACCGCCCCGCCTACATGGTCGAGGTGTACTACACGACCCGGGACGACCTGGAGGCGTGTTGCAGGTGACTGCCGATCTGGTGCTCCGGAACGTGGGGCTCCCGACGGGACGGCGCGCCGATATCGTCGTCGCAGGGGGTATCGTCCGGCACGTCGGGGCACCGGTGCGTGCCGAAGTGACGATCGACTGCAGCAGGTATACCTGCCTCCCGGGAGCGGTCGATATGCACGTCCACATGCGGGGAGGTGTGCAGGCGGAGAAGGAGGACTGGCACACGGGCACAATGAGCGCGGTCGCCGGCGGGGTGACGGTCGTGGTCGACCAGCCGAACACCGTCCCCCCGATCACCACGCCCGAGCTCCTCCGGGCACGTATCCGTGAGGCGGAGAAGCAGGCCGTATGCGGGTTTGCGGTGAACGCAGGCGTTCTGCCGGACGCCGATCTCGCCGGGATGCAGGATGCCGGTGCGCTGGCGTTCGGGGAGACCTTCGCGGCACCGTCGAGCTACGGTGAGGGGCTCGACCCTGAGACCCTCAAAGGGTTGTTTGCCCGGATCCACGCCCTTGGGGGACTCGTCACGGTCCACGCCGAGGAGGTCTCCGGTCAGGCGCCGGCAACGCTCCCCGAACACGACCGCGCACGATCCGGTGCCGGAGAGGCGCACGCCGTGCGGGAGGTATCGGCCCTCGCTCCGGCCGCGATAAGGCTCCACTTCTGCCACCTCAGCACCGCCGCCTCGATCGAGGCCGCACGCGGCACGGTGGAGGTGACGCCGCACCACCTCTTCCTCTCGCACGGGATGTTCGATCCGGACGACACCCGGGCCCGGGTGAACCCCCCGCTCAGGGACGAAGAGACCCGGCGCGGTCTCTGGTCCTGCTGGAACAGGATCGACGTCATCGCCTCCGACCATGCCCCGCACACGCTCCGCGAGAAAGCTCTGCCGTTCGAGACCGCTCCCTCCGGTATCCCCGGGGTCGAGACGATGGTGCCGCTCTTAATGGCGGCAGTCAGGAAGAAGCGGATCACCCTCGCCTCGGTGATCGAGAAGACATCGTGGAGGCCTGCCGCCATCCTCGGCATCCCGCGCGCAGGGTTTGAGCCGGGCGACCGGGCGGACTTCGCCCTCTACCCGGACGAGATCACCCGCATCGACGCCTCGTGCCTCCACGCAAAGTGCGGCTGGTCGCCGTTCGAGGGGCTCGATGCAGTCTTCCCGGAAGAGGTGGTCGTCGGGGGAGTGCGGGCCTACGCTCACGGCGATTACCGGGAGGCGTGTGTGGCGTGGTATCCCGGGCAAGGATATTTATCCTCGCAAAATAAACAATACAGGGCCGATAAAGCGCATCTTTAGGTCCCCGGGTGATCACCTGGCGAGACGCCTGGACATGATCCGCGGGACAACCCAGGTGCGCGACAGGCACGCCTGGCATATGGGTTCGATCGAGTGAGGACCGGCACAAGCCGCCTGTGAGCATCGATCGTTAGTGCCGGGCGACATCCATTCAAGAGGTCTTTTCTTATGGATCCTTATGCCGATGCCGTCGTCGAAGCCGCACACGGAGTGATTATAACGCTCGATGTTACGGCAGGTGCAAAGCGGTCCTTGTTTCCGGCCGGCTACAACGAGTGGCGGAAGAGTATTCGATGCCAGGTGGCAGCCCCTGCCGTCGGCGGGAAGGCGAACCGCGCCATCATCGACCTCCTCGCAGAGACGTTCGGCATACCCCGCGCCGACGTGAGCATCGCCAGCGGGCACACGTCTTCATCAAAGACCGTGGCGATCGCCGGCTTATCGAAATCCTCTGTTGTCGCATCCCTGAATGCCGCCGATGCCTGATCTTGCGCGGGCGAAAGAAGCGGGATTACCGGAATGAAGCGGTTTTTTATTACGGAAGAACTATACTGAAAGATAAATTCAAATGCAACCCTCTTAGGCCCGTATTCTTGGATTTTACGTTTAAAAAATCTTGCGTTCAGATCGCCATCTGATTTAAGTAATTGCACCCTAGATATATAATTGACCCCTATGCCCGCGCACATGAAAACCTGTGTGGCATACGGCGATCAGATTTACACTAAAAGGGGGCAAGACTCCATGTATTCACCAGAAACTACCAAGTATCTCATTCATCTTACTCTGCAGATCGAGGGGGTGGTCGATAAACCCGACGTAGTGGGTGCCATATTCGGCCAGACCGAGGGTTTACTCGGCGAAGACCTCGACCTGCGCGATTTACAGAGAACCGGTCGCGTCGGCAGAATCGACGTTCAGATAACCACAAAGCGGGGAGAAACGAAAGGCGAAATACTCATCTCATCCTCACTGGACCGGGCGGAGACCGCGCTCCTTGCATCGTCGCTCGAGACGATCGATCGGGTCGGGCCATGCACGGCCCGCGTGAAGGTCGACCGCATCGAGGATATCCGGGTGACCAAGCGGCGCAAGATCGTCGAACGCGCCAAAGAACTCCTCCTCGAGGACTTCGATGAAGGCGCTATCAACAGCGACGACCTGCTGGACGAGGTCAGGGAAGTCATCAGGATAGAGAAACTCGAGTACCTCGGTGAAGAGAGGGTGCATGCAGGCCCGAACGTCATGGCCTCCGACGCCATCATCATCGTCGAAGGGCGGGCCGACGTCATCAACCTGCTGCGCTACGGGATCAAGAACGCGGTTGCGGTCGAGGGAACCAACGTCCCGCGTATCATCATCGACCTCTGCTCGCAGAAGACCGCGACGACCCTGCTCGACGGGGACCGGGGCGGGGAACTGATCCTCCGCGAGCTCCTCCAGGTCGCCGAGATCGACTTCGTGGCGTACAGCCCGCGGGGAAAGAGCGTCGAGGAGATGAGCCGCAAGGAGATCGTCAAGGCGCTCCGGAACAAAGTGCCCGCGGAGGTGATCACCGCCCCGCTCCCCGACGGGGAGGGAGGGGAGCGGTTGCCTGCATACGCGAACCCCACCGAGATACGGGTTCCTGCCGGTGAAGACGAGCAGCCGTCACAACAGCAGAGAGCAGGGAGGGAGGAGACCCAGAAGCCGCCCTCGACGCTCGGCGAGCACATGGCCGACGTCCGGGACAAAAAAATCGCGCGGTTCCTGTCCCCGGACTATACCGTCCTCCTGGAATCGAACGCTACCGATGTCGAGGGCGCACTCCAGAACCTGAACGGCGACGTTGAAGGGATTGTCGTCGATCGCATCATCGACCAGAAACTCCTCGATCAACTTGGCGGAAGGGACCTCGAGTTCGTAGCTGCCCGGGATTTTAAGGGGATTATAAAGCGCCCGCTGTCCATCAGGCTTATAAAGATAGGATAACGGCTATCCCGGGTGCAAATTTATATATATTTATATCCACTATTTTTATCTCTGGGAGAGAATATGCACAAGGAAGAGTTAATAGCCTTACATGGGATTCTTACTGAGATTAAAGACTTTTTCGAATTGCAGAACCCGGAGTTGAAATTCTCACAGTATTATGCGTTGAAAATAGACCCTTCTCAGGTGCATAAGAGCAAAATGGAACATAAATATGCAATATTCGTGCTCGGAACGGAACTCGCGAACGCCATGAAGGATGTGGAGTTCTCGTCATCGGGCCGGATCTCCGCCAGGATGAAGGAACTTGCGGAGAAGACCTTAAAAGAGATCGAGTATCTCCAGTGAGAACGCCAGAGATCCACGTATCGCCCGCCAAGACGGTACCGGGGGCCGGAAGCTCTCCGCTCTCCCCCTCTCCTCAGGCACGTATCCCGCGCTCACTCTCGATGAGGTACGCTGCCAGCAGCTTCGGAATGGGTGCCGTCATGCAGTGCCAGTTCGGCGTCCCGTTCACCTCAAGAACCGTGTAGCCTTCCCGATCCCGGAGGAGGTCGACGCCGCAGTAGTCAATCCCGATCGCCGCCGCCGACGCCTCGGCGATGGCGCGCATCTCCTCGTCGATCGGGACCGGCATGCCGATCCCGCCCTGGTGGATATTGTGCATCAGACCCTCAGATACCCGGGCTATCGCGCCGACGGCCTCTCCGCCGAGGACGAAGACACGGAAGTCCCGGTCGTTTTGCACGTACTCCTGCAGGTACCAGGGTCCCGGTCCGAGGTCTTCAGGCTGCGTCACCAGCCTGATACCGTTCCCGTCATACCCGTAGAGCGGCTTATAGACGACCTTCCCGTGCCGCAGAAGGAAGTCACGCGCCTGCGCCTCCGATCGCATATAGGCCGTCTCCGGTGTCCGCACCCCGTTGTGCAGAAGGAGAGCGGACGTCATCACTTTGGATGCACAGGCAACGATGCTCGCGGGTGTGTTGATCACCCGGTTATGGAGCGAGAGCACGTTCAGGGTCTCGAACTGATGCCCGTCCTGCCGGATTCCGCAGACCCATACGAGTTCGTTCTCAAGCCCGGAGCCAAGGGGGTCGATAGCACCGAGGTCGAGGATACCGTATGGGGCATCGGCTCTCTCCAGCTCCCGTATAACAGCGCCGGTCGAGTTGTCGTCCGGCGTATCGGTCGGTTTTGGTACGATACGGATCATACGCCTCACATCCCCCTCCCGGGACTGACAGTTCACGGTCAAAGGGTTTTCAGTACCATTTTGTACCTTGCCGGATATAATCGGTAGGGAAGAAGACCATGCAGAAGAACCGGGTCTGTATCATCGGGTGCGGGAACCCCCTCATGGGAAACGACGGGGCGGGGATTCTGGTGATGCGACTCTTCGAAGGGCGATGCTCCGGTGTCGACGTGATCGATGGCGGCACCGGGGGCTTTGGCCTGATCCCGCTGATGGAAGGGTATGAGATGGTGGTGATCGTCGATGCGATGGTGGGTATCGGCGACCGTATCGGCGACGTCCTCACATTTGAAGCGCCGCCTTCCTGGGATCTTCCGGCATATGCATTTCACGACATAGGGATTGGAGAGGTGGTGGCGATAGCCCGCGAACTCGGATACGCCGCAGAGATTGTGACGATCGGAATTGAAGTGGGCGAGATCCGGGCATTCAGTCAGGAGATAGACCCGGCGGTAGAAGAAGGAGTCCGGGTTGCCGAGCAGGAGATCCTCGGGATCCTGCAGAAGTGGGCCGGGGTGTCCGGAGGCATTTTTTAGTGGTACGCAGTTAGAGTATCCCAATCTGTGCGTATTGGGCTCTTTTCCGAAGATGTAAATGGCAAGATTTATGTCATACTACTGAACTAAAGATGTCTGAATGCAACTGCCGCGCGGTCGGTTCCATCGTCTTCTCAAGTCCACGACATCCCGTGCCCTGATGGAGGAGATGAACTCAGCACAGTTTACCGGGATCTGCACGATCGTCCTTGGCAGCGAGAGTGTTACCCTGGTGCTGAACGAAGGTCTGGTGGTGCTTGCCGAATATGGGGACATAAAGGGGCAGCACGTACCGGATACGATACTGGAGGGCGACGAGACCGAAGTGGCGGCAGAACTGAACCTTCTGACGCCTGAACAGGTAAAACTCGCCCTGGAATTCAACCGCCCGTTTGCGACCGGAGATCCCGATACCGGAAGACAGGGAAGACCGTCGTCGGGTAAGGCTGCTTCGGGAGGGACGAAACCATCTGCCGGGCCGAGGAAGGCCGGTGCGACATCCTCGTCGAAGCACCTTCCGGGATCGCACGCAGAGGTGCATCGCATTCCTATGCCGGGAGTAAAATCCATGCAGGAGACGGCCGAGGCGTCTCAGTCAGGGAACGACGAAGTCGACACACTCGTCCAGAACATGGAGGAGATGGACGTTGAGAAACTCGTCAGCAGTTTCAGGGTAAACTGCAAGGATATGCTCCAGAAAATTCATCTCGATCATCTCATTCAGGACAAAGATACGTAATCATGCAGGAGCTGATAACAGAATGGACTCGACAGGCATCATCCAGGTATTCCTGGTTATCATCACAGCGACGGTGATAGCCGGTTTCGCCGGCGTTTTGTATTTCCTTTCGAAGATCTTCGAGGCACTCGCCGGGCAGCGACCCACAAAAGCCCCCCGCGTTGCGGGAACCAAAGGAGAACCGGCGATCATTGCGCAACCGGTCCACGTCGAGCCCGCGAGGTCTCTCGATCAGATCGATCCCCGGAATATGGGAAGCCTGGAGGAAACTCTCGGCGCAATCAGCAAGAAGTATAGCCTTGCGTCCTTCACGCTGGCGACCACAGACGGCCTCCTGATCGGCTCGACGAAGCCGGGCAGCGAGGAAGAAGCCGCGCGGTACAGTCACCTCTACACGCAGGGAAGACTGCATGACGAGGCCGGCGCTGAACTCCTTGGTGTCCCCTACCGCGGGGAGACGGTGGTCGGCATCGCCCACCCTTCGGAACACCTCTCTGCCGAACAGATGAGCGCACTCGAACAGGATATCCGGGACACCCTGCAGCACTGGGTGTAAGTCCGGAGATATCAAAACAGCGAGTGATCACATGGTAAAAGTATACACAATCGCATCCGGTAAAGGCGGTACAGGCAAAACGACGGTCACCGCAAATTTGGGGCCGATGCTTGCCCAATACGGGAAGAAAACGTGCATTCTGGATGCCGACGTCGGAATGGCGAATCTCGGGCTCATCCTGGGGCTTGAAAATCTGCCGGTGACCCTGCACGAGGTGCTGGCAGGCAAAGCCCGCGTCAGGGACGCCATCTACGATGGGCCATTCGGGGTGAAGGTTGTCCCGTGCGGGCTCTCCCTGCAGGGTTTTCAGCAGTCGAACCCGGACCGGCTCAAGGACATCATGACGGACCTTGTGAGCGAGTTCGACATCCTGATCCTCGATGCTCCTGCGGGAATCAGCAGGGACGGCGTCATCCCGCTGACTATTGCCGACGGGGTGATCCTCGTCGTCAACCCCGAGATCTCCTCGATTGTCGACTCCCTGAAGACAAAGATCCTTACCGAGACTGTCGGCGGGCACATCGAAGGGGCGATCATCAACCGGGTCGGCGGAAGTGAGGATGAGTTTAACCGGGCACAGATGGAGAAACTCCTCGGGGTCCGGGTGCTCGGGGTCATACCGGAAGACCCCAACGTTCGACGCGCGTCGGCCGGAAGGTCGCCGATCGTGGCGAAGTACCCGACATCCAGGGCATCCAGGGCCTTTAAGCGCATCTCTGCCGATGTAGCCGGCATCGAGTACGTCGAGGAGGAGACGCAGGCTCCCCGGGAAGGCTTTGTCGATCGGCTTGCCCGCGCTCTCTTTCGGGCGAAGGCGTGATTTTTGGGGCCAGACTGGCCTATCGCGCTTATTACCGCCTTTCTCTTTTTGGTCTTCACACGTGACATCCCGGCGCATGGGAAGCCGCAGATGGAGATCATGCAAGCGTTGGCTCGAACTCACCGATGCCGGTTCGGGCTGCACGATGCGTCCGGGACAGAGAGCATCCGAACCGGTTTATCTCCCCGACCAAAATCCATCTTCGGCACAGGATCCGAGTTATTTTTCATATGGACCCTGAAAATCCCGATAAAGCCTTCAGGTACAATAAAATCGCATAAAATCCAAAATCATCTTCTACAAGGGAGATCCTTGTAGCGAACAAACTATATACTTTTAATAGCAGGAAGTGATAATCACATTCAGAGGGCTCGTAATGGATATACATGTGGATAAGGACGCATGCGTCGGCTGCGGTCTCTGCGTCAAAGACTGCCCGATGCACGTGTACGAACTCCAGGACAGTGTGAGCGTCGCGGTCAGGCCGAACAACTGTATGGGATGCCTGTCCTGTCATGAGATCTGCCCGGCCCAGGCACTCGAGCACCGTGGCATCTACGCTGCCCGGAGGCACTACATCGACATCAAGGTCTGCGAAATGCTTCGGAAGGTGGTCTGATGAGCGCGGGATACATCGACGAACTGCATGAGGCCTTTCACTCCGACCTCGTCTACCGCTCCGAGGAGATCCCCCTCGAATGCTCGCCGAAGCCAAAAGAGATGGAACAGACGCTCCACGGCGTGATGAAACTCAACGGCCTTGTCATCAGGTCGCTCGAGGAGATCGCAGGCAGAGGGGCAAACGCAGTCACCTACCGGGCCGGGAAGAAGTTCGGTCACGAGGTCGCCAAGTACTTCCAGAAGCGCGAAGACGTGGAAGGGGCACTTCACGAACTCTCCGACCTGCTTCGCGGCCAGTACTCCTTTGAAGTCTGGAAACCCGAGGATAAGGAGACGTTCATCATCGAAGAGAACGGAGAGACCTTCATCTACCTCGTCTTCCACGACTGCATCGTCCGCCAGACGCTCCGGCGAAACGGGCTCGACCAGGGCGGCCCGCTCTGCCAGACGCTCTTCGGCTACGTCGTCGGCGCGATCGAAGAGATCACCGGCAGGAAAGCCAAACTGGAGATCGTCCACACCGGCCCGAACGCCTGCCTGAAGAAACTGGTTCTGAAATGAGGCGGAATGATGAAGATTGCTATTGAGGAACTGGCAGGGTGTTCGGGCTGCACGATTGCGGTGCTCGATCTCCACGAGATGCTCCTTGATGTCATCGCAGGGGCGGATATCGTCTACTCCCCGGTGATCATGGACGCGAAGGAGCCTCCCGAGGGTATCGATATCGCGTTCGTGACCGGGGCAGTCCGAAACGTTGAGAATCGCGAACGTCTCGAGAAGATCCGGAAGCGGACCAAGACGCTCGTGGCGCTCGGGACCTGCGCCTGCTACGGGGGCGTATCGGGCCTCTCGATGCTGAACTCAAGCGACGACCTCTTCTCCTGCGTCTACCGGGAGGTGGAGACGGCAAAGCCCGACGGGGTTATCCCGACGGATGTGCCGCCGTTCCTCTACCGGGCGTTCGCGGTGGGCGACCTCGTGAAGGTCGATTACTACGTCACGGGCTGCCCGCCGAAAGAGGCGTTCTTGAAGAAGATCATCCCGGCAATGATTGCAGGGGATACCCTCGAACTCTCGCGCAAATCCGTCTGTTCGGAATGCGACAGGATCATGGGGCAGGTCGAGAACTGGACACTTTCGCGGCGGCACGAGGGTGTTCCCGACCGTGAGCACTGCCTGCTCGGGCAGGGCTACCTCTGCCTCGGGAGCGTCACCTTCGGGAGATGCGGGGCGACCTGTCCCAAAAACAACATCCCGTGCCACGGGTGCAATGGCCCGTCGCTCGATATCCTCCGCGAGCCCTGCCGGGACATCTACGGCATGATGGTGCGGAGAATTTCGGATCTCACCGATAAGCCCGAAAAAGAGGTGGAGAAGGAACTCTACGACGTCGCACACACGATGTACGCCTTCACCATCGGGAGCCTGATCATGGAGGACAAGGAGAACTCAAAGATCCGGGATCTGGTAAAGGAGAGGAGCAGATGAAAGAGATCACGATCAGCCCGGTAACCCGGATTGAGGGTCACGCCGGCGTCAGGATCTACCTCAACGATCAGGGAGAGGTCGACTCGGCCCACTTCCAGGTCGTGGAACTCAGGGGGTTTGAGAAATTCCTCATCGGCGCTGCAATCGAGGAGGCACCCCGGATCACGCCCCGCATCTGCGGCATATGCCCCTCGGCGCACCACCTGGCGGCGGCGAAGGCGACCGACCAGATATTCGGCGTCGAACCGCCCGCGACCGGAAAGAAACTCCGTGAGCTCCTCAGCGTAGGCCAGTTCGTCCATTCTCACGCCCTCCACTTCTTTATGCTCGCGGCCCCCGACTTCATCCTGGGCCACGATGCGCCGGCGGAGACGCGCAACGTCATCGGGCTTGCCCGTCACTCGCCTGAACTTGCGAAGAAGGCGATCGCGGTCCGGAAGTTCGGCCAGCGCCTGACAGAGGCGGTCGGCGGCAAACCCATCCACCCGGCAAACGCGCTGCCGGGTGGGATGTCGACACCGCTCACGGAAGGAAAGAGGGCGGAACTGGCTGCTATGGCGGATGAAGCGCTCGGAATCGCCCGTGAGGGATGGGATCTCGCACGCGGTCTTCTCGACGGCGTCGATACGGAGATCGGGGCTGTAAAGACCGGGTTCCTCGGCATGACCAACAACGGGGTCTACTCGACCTGCGAAGGCCCTGCTACGATGCTCGGTGCAGACGGAGGCGGAGTCGGTTCGTTCTCAGGCCCGGATTACACGAACTTCATCGAGGAGTACTCGGAGGACTGGTCGTACCTGAAGTTCGCCCGGTTCAAAGGCGGAGACTACTACAGGGTCGGGCCGCTCGCCCGGCTCAACATAGTGGAGAAGATGGGCACGGAGCATGCGGACGCTGCTCTCGCAGAGTACCGGCAGCGGTTCGGCACCGTCACCCAGGCTGCGCTCGCCTACCACCTGGCACGCTACATCGAGTTCATCGCCTCGTGCGAGCGGGCCGTTCAGTTGCTTTCGGACCCCGGCATCACCGCCTCAGACATCCGGACGCCGGCAGGGAAGGTCGTGAACCGGCGGGGCATCGGGATCGTCGAGGCTCCCCGGGGAACACTGATCCATGACTATACCGTCAATGAAGCCGGAATCATCGAGCGGTGCAACCTTATCGTGGCGACCTGCCAGAACAACTACGCGATGGACCGGGGCGTGGAGGATATGGCACGCCGGGTGGTGGAGAACGGGGCGTTGACCGGGGAGGCGGCAAACCGCATCGAGATGATCATCAGGGCGTACGATCCCTGTATCTCATGCGCAACGCACGCGATCGGGAAGATGCCTCTTAAAATCGAGTGTATCAGAAGAACATGAGGCGATGCAGATGTTAAAACAAATCCTGGGAGAATTCCTGAAACTTGACGGGGTTACCGCCGCAGTCGTGGCGGGAAGGGACGGCTTTGTGATCGAGAGCGTCGTTGCCGGGGACGTGGACGTCGAGGCCCTGGGTGCCATGGCATCGACAGGGATGGGTACGTCTGAGGCAATGAGCAACGAACTCGGGAAGGGAGAGATGTCCCAGATGCTCATCGAACTGGAGAACGGGCCTATCCTGCTCTCCCCACTCTCGGAGGACGAGTTGATCGCCATCGTGGCGAACGCGAACGTCAACGTCGGGCGAATCCGGTACGAACTGAAGAAGAACAGGGATCGGATAACTGCTGCTCTGTGAGACGATGCTACCCGACGGCGTCTCACTCGGACGACTGCAGGGGCCTCTTTCAGCCCTTGCTTCGATCAGCCCTCATTTCACAGGGGCAGTGCGTATCGACGAGCCCGAAGGGACCGGTTTTGTCCTAGTCCAGAACGGGAGCCCGTACGCAGCGGCGATCGAGGACACCGGCAAAGGCTTGCTGCTCAGTGGAGACGAAGCATACAGGCACCTGCTCGATCGACCGTCGCTTGATTACGAACTTATCGCGTACACCGCCGAGGAGACCGAGGCGGCACGGGAGGTCTCTCATGAGACGGGGTGCAGGGTCCGCGACGGCGGCATAAAGCCTGCCGCCCCGGCCAGGTCGGCGGATACGGACTGCCTCGACCAGATCGCACGGCAGCCGGGTGTCATTGCCGTCTCGGTCTTCCACGAGGGATTTGCTCTTCAGTCGCTGGGTTCCGCGGACTTTGAGCATGTGGCTGCGGTCGCTGAAGACCTGCTCCGCGCCGGCACCCATATCACCGCCGACATGGAGATGGGGGATCTCTCCCAGATGATCCTCGAGACCCCTGCAGGCAAGCTCATCATCGCGCCCTACGGGGATCTCTCCCTCTGCATACTCGCAAAGTCGGATGCCAACCTCGGCCTGATCCGGCTCTCGATACGGGGCATGCAGGACGAGCCTGCCTGAGAGGAAGGGCGGCCTCAACACCCCCGTTCTCCCGGCGAACCGGTTGAGCAGAGCGTACGGGGCCGGTTTGCGGCAGGTCCCGACCGTGTTTTTTCGGCTTTGTTGAAACCTTTCTTCTAGTCTTCCTTCCTACCCCGATGAGGTTGGTGCTAGGATCGGCTTGTCCCTGGAATCAGCCTTTTTCTTCGAGCATGTTCCCATGCAGTGGACCGTGGTGGCCTGCGCACCTCGCACCTCCGGTGCTCAAACTCCGTTCTTGAAGGAACGTCGTTCTTCGGTGCTCGAACTCCCGCCGTGCCGCCGGTCGTTTATCGCCATTGGGGGAACGACTGTCCACAGGACAGGAGTTTGAGAAACCCTTTGGGTTTCGCTGTGGGGCTGACGGGGAGTGCGAGCGTAGCGAGCTTGAGAAACCCGAAGGGTTTCGAGGGGGTCTCCCCCTCCCCAGTCTCCACCTCGCTACGATCCACACATCTCATCAGCCCCACCCCACCCGCGCTTCGCGCTCCTCCCCCGCCCAAAGGGCGGGGGCAGTCATGGCGATAAACGACTGGCCGGAGGGCAGGAGTTCGAGCACCGCCAGGTGCGTAGCTCGGTGGAAAGCCGTGCCCCGGAGTGCCTCTGGATTGCGAACATCTGGAGCAAGCAGGCGGGGTTTCAACAAAGCCGTTTTTTCTCCCGTGAAGCCTTCCCGGCAACGGCCCGGCCGATGAGCAGGGGGAGGCGTGTCCATGCCTGGTGGGACGGACGTTTCCCCCCGGTCTCCTTCGCACCCAACAGTTGATATCCCCACCCGCCGGAGATCGTTCTATGCATCTCCACGCCACAACAGGGGCACGGGCGGTGTTCCTCCATCCGGGACTCCCGGCAAGGCCTCCCTGCCATCATGGGGTGATCGCCTGATGAAGTACTACCCTGTCCATTCCGGATACCCGCCGTATGCCGAGGTGAATTCGGCGGTTGAGGCGGCCTTTGCCGAGCACGGCAGAGGGGACATCCAGATGCCGCCGAAGGTCTACGTGACGTTCGCTGAGGGCGGGGACTTCCGGACGATGCCCGCATACCTGCCGGCGCTCGGGATTGCCGGGGTGAAGATTGTCAACGTTCACCCGCATAACCGCACAAGAGGCCTTCCTACCGTCATGGCGCTCACCGTGATCATCGACGTGGAGACCGGCACGCCCCAGGCGATCATCAATGCCACCGAACTTACCGCGATGCGTACCGGGGCAGCGGGTGCCGTGGCGGCGAGGTACCTCGCGCCCCGGCAGTCGTCCGTCACCCTCGGTGTCGTAGGGGCCGGGCGGCAGGCGGAGGCGCAGGTCGAGGCGACGGCTGCCGCGCTCACGATCGAGGAGATCCGTGTCTGGAGCAGGACCCGGAAGAGTGCGGAGGCTTTTGCGGCACGTTACTCCGACTACAACGCCCGGAGCGTCCCGATTGAGCGCGCCTGCGACTGCGACGTGCTGACCACGACGACGCCGTCGACTGAACCGCTCGTGATGGCGGACTGGGTCCACGAAGGGACCCACATCAATGCGATCGGCGCGGATGCGCCCGGCAAACAGGAACTGGACCCTCTGCTCCTGATGAAGGCCGAGGTCTTCGTCGACGACCCCCGGCAGGCGATCCACTCAGGCGAGGTTAACGTCCCGATCAGCACCGGGCACTACGATCCCGGCCGGATTGCCGGAACGCTCGGCGAGGTCGTCACCGGGAAGAAGAGGCGGTCATCCACGGACGCCATCACGATCTTCGACTCCACGGGACTTGCCATACAGGATCTCGCCATCGCCGCTCTCGTCCTGCGGGACGGGGATGGATACGAACTGCCGTTCCCGTAAGCGACGTTCAGACAGGAACGGAGCTTGAGAAAACGCGAAGCGTTTTCGAGCAACGACTGTCCGTAGGACAGGAGTTCGAGCACCGTCAGGTGCGAGTAGCGACGCGTGCCCCGGAGGGTGCGACGTTCCGACACCGCACAAAAAAGGCCGCCCGCGGAGGGACCGGTTAACTTCCTCCCCGCGTGTAGCGGGCCGTCACTCATCTTTAGGGGGCTGTTCGAAGGCTTTCCAGACCTGCTCCCTGTAGACCGGACCGCTGTTGTAGGTGCAGAACGGGATCAGGCGACCGTCGGGGGTCGCGTAGTGGATGCAGCACCGCTGCACCCTGGAGAGGTCGTAGTTGTATTTGTCCATGAAGTGCATCGCGCCGATGAAGAGGGCGTTCCAGTGGAACTCGCGGAGGGACTCGAAGTTCTGCCTCACGAGGGCCTTTCCTATCAGCTTCACGAACTCCCCGGTATTCTTCTGCTCCGCCTTCCTCGTGGAGCCGTAGAGGTCCTTGACCCCCTCGACGAGGGTCATATACTTGTTGAGCGAACCGCCTTTCCCGAGTTTCGTAGCCATCTTCTCGACCGACTCGAAGAAGGCGTCGACGTCCACCATCTTGTTGACCGGGACCATCCCCTCGTCGGTGACGAAGACATAGGTTGCTGCACCGCAATGCTGGTGCGTGGTGAACGTGATCTGGGGTTTGCCCGTATACGCCTCGACGAGCTCGGAGATCGGGACGACGCAGGGCACGGGGTAGAAGTAATCCTTCTTGATCACCCCATCCGTCTGCTCCTCGATCCGTTCCGCAAGTTCCGGGATGGTGATCCGCTCTTTCCTGACATCATCCTCGCTTGCAGCCCCGGTGAACGACACCGGCTGGAAGTTGACGCCCCGGATGGTCTTGATATGCTCTGCGGCGTACTTGATGATGGCACCCACCTCGTGGTCGTTCCGGCCCCTGATAACCGTGGGTACCAGCACCACACCCATGCCGATCTTTTCGCAGTTCTCTATTGCCCGCCGGTCGCTCGCGATTTTAAAGTTCGTCTCGTGTGTTATGCCGTCAAAGTGCAGGTAGACGGTGGAGAGCCCCGCCTCCTTCAGCTGCCTGGCGTAGTCGGGCTCCTGCGCAAGCCGGATGCCGTTTGTCGCGACCTGCACCTGGGAAAACCCGAGTTCTTTCGCTTTCCGGATGAGTTCGGGGAGATCGTCGCGCAGCGTCGGTTCGCCGCCCGAGAACTGGACGGCAGGTGCCGGAACAGGTTTTTCACCGCGCAGCATGCGCAGCATCCCGACGATCTGGTCGAAGGTCGGTTCGTAGATGTAACCGCATGCCCGGGCGTTTGCAAAGCAGAAATCGCAGTTAAGGTTACACCGGTTCGTCAGGTCGATGTTCGCAAGCAACGTCGTCGACCGGTGATTTTGACAGACACCGCAGTCGTTCGGGCACCCTGCAGGGGAAGCAGCCTTCTGCGGGTTCGAAACTCCCTTCCCGATGCGCTCGTAGGCATCGAATCTCCGGTACATCTCTGCGTCCGACCAGTAGAGGGCCCGGTACGCGCCGTGTTCAGGGCAGGTACGGACCAGCCAGACCTTCCCCTCTTCCTCAACGATATCGGCGTCGAGCACGCGACCGCATGTTGGGCAGAGGCTTTTTGTCGTTTTTATCAGCATTCTCTCACCGTGCCCACCTTTCATTCGTATCTCATATTTCGACACTTTAATCTTTATATTTACTGATTGTACTGGATATTGGCACTTATCAGCACGGACATCGGATACTGGATCTTCTCCGGACTTGCGGCGTTGTGGATCATGATTCCGGCATACGTGCCGAACTCAGCGGCTGCTGTCTTCGGCGGCGGGACGCCCATCGACTTTGGAAAGACACTCAGTGACGGGAGAAGGATCTTCGGTGACGGTAAGACGTACCGGGGATTCTTCGGGGGTGCTCTCTGTGGAGTGCTGGCGGGTCTCGTAGAGATCTGGATCTGGTCCTCGTTCAACCTGACCGCACTTCCCACACAGACCATCCTCTCCGTCACTCTGCTCGCGACAGGCGCGCTCCTCGGCGATCTCGCCAAGAGCTTCCTGAAGCGGAGGCTGGGTAAAGAGCGGGGCGAATCCTGGTTCCTGGCCGATCAGTATGACCTGGTCATCGGTTCCTTCCTGCTTATCCTCCTGGTTTATCCCCAATGGTTGTTTGGGAATATTACTTTACCCATTGCAGTCTGGATCGTCATCATGACACCCCTCCTCCACCGGGTGGTGAACATTATCGGTTATTACATCGGAGTTAAAGAGGTACCATGGTAAACCCAATCGCGACACTGCTACTCGAGAGCGGGGCCATCGAGTTCGGGGACTTCGTCCTCGCATCGGGAGCCCGGAGTTCCTACTACATCGACATCAAAGCCGCAACAACGAACCCTGCCATCCTTGCGGAGATCGGAAAAGCCATTGCCGAAGGCCGGGAGTTCGATATGGTTGCCGGGGTGGCGGTCGGCGCCGTACCGATCGCCGTCGCCGTCTCGCTCGCGAGCGGCCGGCCGTACGCGATCATCAGGAAAGCGGGGAAGGACCACGGTAAAACCGGGACGATCATCGGCGACGTGAGCGGCAGGGATGTGCTGCTGGTCGAGGATGTGACCACGTCCGGGGGAAGCGCCCTTTACGGTCTCGCGGCGCTGCGTGCTGCAGGCGCGCACGTCGACCGGGTAGTGACCGTCGTTGACCGGGAAGCGGGCGCCCATGAAGCGCTTGCAGAAAAGGGAGCATCTCTTCTTGCGCTTGTGCGGGTCAGCGAGCTGCTGGACGGATAAACATTTTTTTAAGAGCAGGCGAATATGATGGATATGAAAGTACTCGTTGTAGGTGGTGGTGGCAGGGAGCATGCGATCACCAGGGCGCTTTCCTGCAACAGTGACATGCGAATATTTTCTGTCATGGCACGCAAGAATCCAGGGGTGGCCCGGCTCGCGGAGCGGGTGCTTCTCGAGAAAGAGACCAATATCCAGAGGATAGTAACATTTGCCACCGATTGCGGACTTGATGCTGCGGTCATCGGGCCGGAGGCACCCCTTGAGGCAGGCATCGTCGATAACCTCGAGGCGGCGGGGATACCCTGCGTGGGACCGACCCGTGCCGCGGCACGGGTTGAGACGGACAAGGCGTTCTGCCGCCGGCTGATGGAGCGGCACGGGATCGCGGGGTGCCCGGAATACCGGGTCTGTCATGATCCGGAGGAGGCACGACGGTTCATCGAGACCTACGATGGCGACCTCGCCGTCAAGCCCATCGGGCTCACCGGCGGGAAGGGCGTGCGGATCATGGGCGAGCACGTCGACGTGGCGGGGGCGGTCGAGTATGCCCGGGAGATCGGAGGAGATGTCGTGCTGGAAGAGCGGCTCATCGGGGAGGAGTTCACGCTCCAGGCGTTCGTCGACGGCGAGCACCTGGTGCCCATGCCGCTCGTGCAGGACCACAAACGTGCATACGAGGGGGATGTGGGGCCGAACACCGGCGGGATGGGCTCATACTCCCTGCCGGACCACATGCTCCCCTTCGTCACCCGCTCGGACTACGAGAAGGCGCTCCGGATCATGGAGGATACAGTCGCGGCCATGCGGGACGAGGGAACGCCGTACCGGGGGATACTCTACGGCCAGTTCATGAACACCTGCGACGGCCCCAGGGTCATCGAATTCAACGCCCGTTTCGGGGACCCTGAGGCTATGAACGTCCTCTCGCTCCTGGAATCGGACTTCTCCGGGATCATCCGCCATATCATCGAGGGAGACCTCTCGCCGGCGCATGTCCGGTTCGCCAATAAAGCCACGGTCTGCAAATATCTCGTCCCCGAGGGCTACCCGGAGGCCCCGGCGGCCCGCAAACCTCTCACCCTCGGCGACCACGGCGACGCCCTGCTCTACTACGCAAACGTCGAAGAGCGGGACGGGACACTTTATACTCAGACGTCGCGGACGCTCGCGTTCGTCGGGAGAGGCGAGACGCTCGAGGAGGCCGAAGCAATCGCCGAGAAGGCGGCATCTTCCGTCTCAGGAAGCGTCTTCCACCGCAGAGATATCGGCACACGGAAGATCCTCGAGAAGCGGTGCCGGCACATGAAGGAGATCGCATGAAGAAGGATTTTCTCTCGATCGTCGATATCGACGAATATGAACTTGAGAGCATCGTCGCCGACGCGATGCACTTAAAACGGCTGAAGTGTGCAGGGACCGCGCACGAGTTCCTCAGGGGAAAGAGCCTCGGGATGATCTTTGAGAAGGCGTCCACCCGCACCCGGGTTTCGTTCGAGGTGGGGATGTCCGACCTCGGCGGCCATGCACTCTTCTTAAACCCCCAGGATATGCAGCTCGGGCGGGGGGAGGAGATCCGGGATACGGCACGGGTGCTTGCCCGCTACGTCGACGCGGTGATGATCCGTGCCTACGATCATGCTGCCATAGCGGAGTTCGCCCGCTACTCGACCGTCCCGGTCGTCAACGGGTTATCGGACAGCCTGCATCCCTGCCAGGTGCTGGCCGACATCATGACCCTCAGCGAGCGGTTCGGCGACCTTCGGGACCTGAAACTCGCATGGGTCGGGGACGGCAACAACGTCTGCAACTCGTGGATCCTCTCCTCCGCCCTGACCGGAATGGAGATCGTGGTCGCAAGCCCCCCGCGTTACCGGCCGAAGGAAGCGGTCGTCAGCCAGGCGCAGGCGGCAGGGGGCAGGGTCAGCATCGTCGCGGACCCGGAGGAAGCGGTCCGTGATGCGGACGTCATCTACACCGACATCTGGGTATCGATGGGGGACGAGCAGGAGCGCGCCGAGCGCCTGCGGGCCCTCAAAGGCTACACGATAGACTCCCGTCTTCTTGCGCGGGCATCACCCGACGCTCTCGTGATGCACTGCCTCCCCGCCCACCGGGGAGAGGAGATCGCCGACGAGGTTCTGGAAGGACCGCAGAGCATCGTCTGGGACCAGGCCGAGAACCGGCTCCACGCACAGAAGGCACTGCTCGTGCGGCTGATCGCCGGCGGCATGCCGGCGGCGGAGTAAAACACCAATGTGGCCGTTCCAGCCACAAGCTCGACAGGCGAAACCGGTTATAGGCTCTTCCCGACAAGGGCATCACAATATCCCCTGACGGAGGGAGCCCATCCACGGATTTTTCAGGGGCCTACGCAACTCGAACCTTCGGTGCTCAAACTCTGCTCTTACTGGAACACCGCCTATCTCCATGCACAGATTGCGAGGGGACTGCGCACCTACGGTGCCTCGAGCTCCGTTCCTACCAGAACGTCGCCAGTCCAAGACCTTCGGTCTTCTCCCGCTCCTGCCCTTCAGCCAGTCGCATATCGCCACGCACTGCCCCCGCCCCTTGGGGCGGGGAACGACTGCCTGGAGCGTAGCGAACGGCGGGAGTTTGAGCACCGAAGGTGCGGAGGAGGAGGTCGGAGGCCGGGCGGGGTGGGGGTTACAGGTATCTCCGTATGAGATTGAGACAGGGGAGGGGGCATGCCCCCTCCCCGTCAGCCCTTCCCCCATGGCGATACTTCCACGGTCCAGTGTCCCGGGATCTCTCACGGTTATGGCGCGTGTTCGAGTTTGAGATGTTGCCTAGTTTCGAATCGCGACGATTCGTCAGAACTGGAACAGGAGCACTGTCAGGTGCGAGTTGCACAGTTCGCTAAAAATCCGTGGATGGGATTTTGCTGCCAGGAGGATACCGGGATGACCTCAAATACTCTCTGTGTGACGGTTCCTCCTCCAAACCAGCACCCCGGGGCCATGCCCCACACCGGCAATTCCCGGCGCGCAAATAAGAAAAAAGTGTATCTATTCCGCGATGAACTCTTTGAGCTGCTCGAAAAGGTACTTCTGCACCTCTTCGACCACCTCTCTCTTCCCGCGGAACGCAATCAGTTCTCTCGCGTCCCCGTCCATATTCGCAAACGACATCTTCTGCTGCCGCCGCACCACTTCCACGTCGTACTTCTCGACGACGTCGTAGATCATCTTCCGGGGCACGCCCGGGGGGACGAGCATATCGTAGAGTTCTTCTTCAGCCATGGTTACCAGATCCTACTTTCCTATTTTGATCCGGCGGGACATAATACATGGCCCTCCCCGCACGCCGCCAAGCGGGGCCTTCGGTTTCCCGAGAGAGTTCATGCACCGCCCCATCAGTGCAGCTCCCCGGGCAAGGCCGTCGTCGACAAAGACCAGGTGCTCGTTCGAGTTGTCGTAGAGGTTCCGGTCGGCGACGCCCTCGAGGATATACTCGGGCTTCCTCCCCGAGATCGCCGCCCGCCCGGTGAACCCGATCGACGAGTTCGGCGTGACCATCCCCCTCTCGACGGCGACATCGATGAGCCGGAGCGCCATCTTCGCACAGACCCGGTCGACGACTTCGGTCAGCATGCCCATGCCGTGCTTCTCGTAGATCTCGTGCCCGATCTCCTGGAGAGCCGGCATCTCGCTGCCGTTGACGCCGCAATCGCACCCGATAAGGGCAACGCCCGACTTGTCGGCCACCTCCGCACAGACCGGGACCCGCCCGAACCTTGTCCGGTCGGGCGGGACGATCCGGATATCGATGTGCTCGTGGCAGCGGTCGACGTATTCCTCGACGACGGAGCGCTTCCTGCCCCCGAACGCGCCTTTGATGCTGTGATCGCCGAAGAGGTCGAGGGCCGTCCCCGTCTGGTTCTTCACGAGCCCGGTGCCCCGGACAATCGCATCAGGTATGGCACCTGCAAGCCCGCAGAAGTTCCCGGTCGTCTGGGCGAACGGATTCGGTTCATCGGGGGCGACATCGCTCGTGACCCGCCCGTCGAGGGTTGTCCCGAAGTCTATGGATACGCAGGGGTTCCTGAAGTCGACCGGCGTCCACTTGGCGCCTTCCTTGATGCCCGCCATCGCAAGTTCCCCTTCCATCTCGTTTGCCACCATCTCGACGCCCGTACACCCGACCGGCGGCACGACGCCGGCCACCGCTCCGACGAAGACCACCCGGTCGGCAAACGAGAACTGCCGGAGTTTCGGCGGGAGGTTGTCGATCGACATCGGCGGCGTCATCTTCCGCGGGGGAACCCCGGCGACGAGGCAGCCGTTGGCGAGAGCGATGACGAAGTCCCCGACCTGGTCGGGAGAGTCCATCGCCGCCACGACACCGGTGCTCCTGACGACGAAGTCCAGGTCGTCCTTGATGCTCAGGTGAGCATCCTTGTGGCACCGGATCAGGGTGTCGCGCACCAGTTCCGTAACCGACTCCCGCGTCAGTTCCGTGCCGTCCAGGGTTTCCCCGAAGATCGTCTCACCGGGTAATGGCCGCCGGACGTCACGGCTCATGGTCACGGTCTTGTTGATGACGTAGGACCTGCCCGTTTCGAGATTCGTGCCGGTCAGGATGCACTTTGTCGTAGTATTGCCCATCTCAACAGACGCCACGATAAAATAGGGCTTCACCCGGTACTCGGGAACACCCGCGCCCGCCCCGTGCGAGAGCGACGGCGGAGGCGGACTTTCGACGATATGCGGTGTAGGTTTGAAAAAGCGCTCCAAAAAGCGGGCACACATAGTAGTCTTTTCCCTGTCTCTCTCTTTATATCTTTCCATGCTCGCATAAGGCGCCCGGGACCCGGAGAGCAGGCGGAACCCCGTGGAAGTTCTTCCCCCGGTTCCCGGGGCCGCGTGCCGGCATCGGGGGAGGGTTTTGCCGATTCGGACAGGGGTTTGGTCTTGTAGTTACCGGTTCAAGTTCGATGGCGGATGAACTGTGGTTCTGCAGGGGGCTCCTGCTCAGCCGTGCCCGCTGATCGCATAGCGAACGTTTTTGGTTGGTGCAGAGCCCATCCACGGCTTTCCATTGGCTATCCCCACGGTCCAGTGTTTGGAGATTTTGATGGTCCAAACCGTTCTGACAGTTGCGTTTGAAGGGCACCAGTCTTCCCGGACTTCAGGTGCCCCATCGTCGTTGCACGGCCGCTCCACCCACGCCCGCCCGCACCGGCGAAGGAATACCCCGTCTCACTCACCAACCACCGCCGATAGGTCAAGAACCCGCGACTCCTGCAGAGCCCTTATATATCGACAGCACGGATAACCACATTACCGGACAGGTTGCGGCGCCCCGTCGCGCCCGTTCCGCTTCCAGGGAGAGGTGAACCGTATGGTTGCGCTTTCAGGTGAGATTAAGGAGATATTTACCAAAACCAAAGTCATGCCGATGGCAACTGCGTCGAAGAGCGGCGTTCCGAACGTGGCGCCGATGGCATCGATCCAGCTCGTCGCCGACGACACGATCTGGATCATGGACAACTATATGCAAAAAACGCTCGAAAACCTCAAAGAGAACCCTGTTGTGGCCCTGTACTTCTACGACCAGGAGACCAAGCGCTGCTTCCAGGTAAAGGGCGCAACGGAGGTCAAGACGTCCGGCCCCGATTACGAGAAGTTCCGTGACCAGGTGAAGGCAAAGAGCGACAAGTACCCGGCAAAATCGCTCATTATCATCAAAATCACCGACGTCTTCGAGTGCACGCCGGGAAAAGAAGCCGGGAAGAAGGTGCTGTAGGCACCCCTTCAACACTTCTTGCGGTTTTTGAGCAGGCGCGCCTGCAGACCGAAGTAATTCGAGAACCCGACAGCGTGGTTCTGGTCGATCGTCGTCGAGTCGAAGGAGACGAGATCGTCCGAGTACAGTCCGGCATCCGAACTCCGGCCGAGCACCTTCACGCTGCCCTTGTAGAGGCCGACGTCCACGGTGCCGCTGGCCCGCTCCTGCGTCTTGTCTATGAACGCATCGAGCGCGTAGAAGAGCGGTTCGTGCACGAGCCCCATGTAGGCGAGCTCGGACCACTTATCATCGACGATATGCTTGAATGCGAGTTCCGAGCGGGTCAGGACAAGGCGTTCGAGGTCGCTGTGCGCCGCGATCAGGACGGTCGCGGCCGGGTGCTCGTAGATCTCGCGGGCCTTCAGGCCGAGGATCCGGTCCTCGACCATGTCGTTGCGGCCCACCCCGTTCCGTCCGGCGATCCGGTTCAGCTCCCGGATCAGGGGGAGGCCGGCAAGCCTCTTCCCGTTGAGAGCGACCGGGATGCCCTTCTCGAACTCGATCCTGACCTCCTCCATGGTGTCGGGGGCCGCGAGCGGCGATACCGTCCAGGCGTAGATATCCTCCGGTGGGTGGAAGGCCGGGTCTTCAAGGCTGCCGCCCTCGATGCTCCGGCTCCAGCAGTTCTCGTCGATGCTGTAGGGCTTATCCTTCGCCACGGTCACCGGGACGTTGTGCTCCTGCGCGTAGCAGATCTCCCACTCGCGGGTCAGGTTCATCTCCCGCATCGGTGCAACGATATCGTACCCGGCGGACCTGAAGATGAAGTCGAACCGGAGCTGGTCGTTTCCTTTGCCGGTGCACCCGTGTGCGATCTTTGACGCGCCTTCCTGCTTTGCAATCTTCACGATCTCTTCGGCGATCAGCGGGCGGGCAAGCGCCGTGCCCATCGGGTAGCCCTCGTACGACCCGTTCGCCCTGATCGAGGGGAAGATGCAGTCAGCTACAAACTTCTCCTTTGCATCGATGGTATAGTGATTGTCTGCAAGCATCCGGCCCTTCTCGGTTGCCCGGGTGATCTCCTCCTCGGGCTGGCCCACGTCGACTGCAACGGTGACGATCTCGTCGAACCCGTAGTGCTCGCGCAGGAGGGGGATACAGATGGAGGTGTCGAGACCTCCCGAAAATGCTAGGACGACTTTTCCCTTTTCCATGGTACTGATCTCCGCGTTCCTGGTTCCCTGTCTGACAGGCAGTCTGGAGTAATCTACATTGATATGACCTTTCACCCAATAAAAGAAATGGTATGGATGGATGCACCGGCAGGAACCCCAACCATTCCCGGTATTTCCAGAGGCCGGGAGATGCCGAAGAGCCGGGACGCGGAGGTGCATGGATCTCCCGTGGCGGTCCCACAACCCCGGCACCTTTCTGCGCGGCCGGGGTTCCCGGGGGCCGGGTTTTGCGACGTCGGGATCCGAAAAATGGACATTATAGAAAGAATAATCAGCAAAATGCGGGTAAATTGCAGGATAACGGACATCCATGCACCCCAGGGTTAAAAACGCCACAAAGTGCCGGAAAAATTAAAATTTCACGCAAATCCGGGAATTTCAAAAAACCCGAAATTATAAGGCAGATAAAATAGAAATCGTGAAGCTGGAGGGTTCCGTCATTTTTGAGGAGTTACCCATAGAAGATACAACATCACTACAACCAATAATCAGTGTCAGGAACCTGACCAAGATATTCGGGCAGGATCCAGGGAAGGCGCTGGAACTCCATACGTCCGGCCGCTCGAAACAGGAGATCTATGAGCAGACCGGCTCGACGCTGGCCCTCAATAACGTCTCGTTTGAGGTCATGCCGGGCGAAACATTCGTCCTGATGGGGCTATCCGGGAGCGGAAAATCGACGCTTCTGCGCTGCATCAACCGGCTTATCGACCCTACCGAGGGCGAGATACGGATCGACGACGAAGATGTCGTCGGGATGGGCCAGGAGGAACTCCGGGCGACCCGTCGGCGCAGGCTGGGCATGATCTTCCAGAACTTCGCTCTTCTTCCGCACAAAACGGTTCTGGACAACGTCGCCTTCGGCCTCGAGATCCAGGGCATCCCGGCAGACGAGCGCCACAAGAAAGCCGAAGAAGTGCTCCAGATGGTGGGGCTCGGCGGCTACGGGGCGAGTATGCCCGGCGAGCTCTCCGGCGGCATGAAGCAGCGGGTCGGACTTGCCCGGGCGCTCACCAGCGACCCGGATATACTCCTGATGGACGAGGCGTTCAGCGCTCTCGACCCGCTCATCCGCAGGGACATGCAGGACGAACTGCTGGACCTCCAGCAGCGGCTCGGCAAGACGATCATCTTCGTCACCCACGATCTCGATGAAGCCCTGAAACTCGGTGACCGCATCGCCCTGATGAAGGACGGTGCAATCGTGCAGATCGGCACACCGGAGGAGATCCTGACGAACCCAGAAAACGCCTACGTCGAGAAGTTCGTCGCCGACGTGGACCTGACCAGGGTTCTTTCGGCAAGCGACGTGATGCGCCGCCCCGAACCGGTTGCCCAGTGCACCGCGGGGCCAAGGGTGGCCCTGCACCTCATGGAGGAGCACGATATCCCGGGGATATTCGTCGTCACCCGCCAGCGCCTGCTTCGTGGGCGGGTGACGCTCGACGACGCCGCCGAGGCCGTCAAGAAGGGAAAACAGATAGCGGATATCCTCATCACCGAGATTCCCATTGTGGCCCCCGACGCATCGCTCGGCGACATCATCTCGCTGATCGTCGAGAGCCCCTACCCCGTGGCGGTGGCAGACGACACGGGCAGGCTCAGGGGAGTCATATCCCGCGGCGCCATCCTCGCCGCTCTGGCACGAAAAGGGGAGAATGTAGATGCAGCTGCCTAAACTACCCGTGGGAGAAGCCGTCGAGACGCTCGTAGACTGGATCGAGAACTACTTCGGCTGGCTGCTTGACAGCGTCAGCGAAGGGCTGCAATTCCTCATTGGCGGGTTTCAGGATCTCCTGATCCTCATACCGCCACCCGTCCTGATCCTCCTTGTGAGCGTACTGGTCTGGTTCGTCACCCGGCGCGATATCAAACTGGCGACGCTCACCGCGTTCGGCCTGCTGCTGGTCTGGGACCTTCGGCTCTGGGATCTCGCCATGCTCACCCTGGCACTCGTCCTCGTCTCGACGATCCTCGCGCTCGCAATATCGATCCCGCTCGGGATCGCCGCTG
This sequence comes from Methanobacteriota archaeon, assembly GCA_016841955.1. Classification (GTDB taxonomy): domain Archaea; phylum Halobacteriota; class Methanomicrobia; order Methanomicrobiales; family Methanoculleaceae; genus Methanoculleus. The sequence goes on along the minus strand of JAENYE010000006.1, from coordinate 88,898 downwards.
CGGGGAGCGACACGTTGAATGCCGCGCTCCGGCCGGCCCTCGACTTCATGCAGACCATGCCCTCGTTCGTTTACCTCATTCCCGCCGTGATCTTCTTCGGCCTCGGGAGCGTTCCGGGTACCATCGCAACGGTCGTTTTCGCGATGCCGCCGGCACTGCGCCTCACTAATCTCGGGATCCGGCAGGTGCCTGTCGAGTTGATCGAGGTTGCGGACGCCTTCGGCTCCACGCCTCAGCAGAAACTCTTGAAAGTGCAGCTCCCGGTCGCGCTCCCCACCATCATGGCAGGGGTGAACCAGTGCATCATGCTCGCCCTCTCCATGACCGTTATCGCATCGATGATTGGCGCAGGAGGGCTCGGCTACCAGGTGCTCGTGGGTATCCAGCGGGTGAATATCGGCATGGGATTTGAGGCGGGGCTTGCCATCGTGATCATCGCGATCATCCTCGATCGGATCACCCAGAACCTTGTACCGCAGCATGAGAACCGGTGACCGGTCCCAATATTATTTTCGAGAAGAATTGATGACCTGCTCATCCCCCCGCATCCTCTGTCATATTGACCGAACAGATGGCAGATAGTCGGCGCATCGAGAATGATTTCCCGGCCGCACACACTTTGAAATCAGGTTTCAGGAAGGCCCCATTCGTCAAACGGAACCCGTAAAACCTATATAAGGTTAGGACCATAAGTTGAACTGGTCAAAATCTGGCCTTTTTGCCCTGGGGTGCAAACACGCCAGGAGTGGCATGTACCGCCACCTCTGCTCTATGTCCGGTCTATCGGCCACTGTCGATCCGGACAGTTCGTGAGAACCCGGAACCCCACACGGCCGGGTTCTGAATGCAATCTGCCCGCCTTCCGGCGGGGTAAAAACCTACAAGGTGAAATATGGTTCGAAAAATTGGAAACCTGCTCGCACTGACGGGCTTAATCCTGGTGCTCTGCCTCTTCTCTGCCGGCTGCACCGGTACGCAGTCAGCCGAGCCCAAAAAGGAGATCAGCATCGGTTACGTCACGTGGGACTGTGCCATAGCGAGCACCAACGTGATGAAGCAGGTCTTTGAAGAAGACGGGTATGACGTCACCCTGGTCGCAGTCGACGCGGGGCCGCTCTTCCAGGCGCTCGCCAACGGGGACGTCGACTTCACGACGACCGGATGGCTCCCGCACACCCATGAACACTACTGGGAGCAGTACGGCGACAAGATAGATTACGTCCACAAAAACATCCCCGGAGCGGCGCGTATCGGACTCGTCGTCCCAACCTACGTGACCATCGACTCGATCGAGGAGATGAACGGCGTCTCCGATCAGTTCGGCGGCAGGATCGTCGGCATCGAGCCCGGTGCGGGCATCATGACCCGGACCGAGCAGGCCATCGATGAGTACGGCCTCAACTACGAGCTGGTTGCCAGCAGCAGTGCAGGCATGGCGGCGGAGCTGGGCTCCTCCATCGACAGCGAGGAGTGGGTCGTGGTGACCGGGTGGTCGCCGCACTGGAAGTTCGGCCGCTACGACCTCAAGTTCCTCGACGACCCGAAGGGCGTCTACGGCGGGGCCGAGGATATCGTGACCCTCGCGCGGCAGGATCTCGCGACCGACGATCCGGAGGCCTATGGCATCCTGACCCGGTTCGAGTGGACCAGCGATGATATCGCCTCGGTCATGACCGACATCGCGGACGGCACGCCCGAAGAGGAAGCCGCGAAGGCATGGGTCGATGCCAACCCCGAGAAGGTCAATGCCTGGCTCGGGAAAGCATAATCCTCCTCTTTTTTTCGGCCTTGTTGAAACCCTCCTAGGAGAGTCATCGATTGCGTCCCAGACACGGATTCCGAGGGGATATCGCCATGAGGGGGGTGGGGACAGGGGAGGGGGGAGCATCCCCCCTCCCCGTCGGCCCCTCCCCAGACGCGATATCCCCACGGTCCACTGCACCGTGATATTTTTCCCATTTTGATTACTCTGTTTGCCGCACCTCGCACCTGCCGGTGCTCAAACTCCGTTCCTACCGGAACGTCGCACTTCGCACCTCTCAGTGCTCAAACTCCGTTCCTACCGGAACGTCGCAGCTCGAAAACGCTTCGCGTTTTCTCATGCTCCGGCCCTTCGGCCCGTCGCACTTCGCGTGAGCTGAAGTGGACGGCAACACTGGAACAAAAAGATAGGGTGATAAATCCCGGATCACATCAGTCCGTGGTAGTGCCCGAGCGGTTCGAGGGTGACCTCCTCGCGCTTGATGGCATCGATTGCCATCGCCGCTGCCCGGGCCGCCTGAAGCGTGGTGATGTAGGGTATACCGTAATCGACGGCGGCCCGCATGATCTGGATGTGATCCTGCCGGGACGCCTTGTCTGCCGGGGTGTTGATGATCAGCCTGATTCCCCCGGAACGCATGGCATCGATGACGTTCGGGGACCCTTCCTGAACTTTGCGCACCAGGTTTGCCTCGACACCGTTCTGGGTGAGGAAGTCGACCGTCCCGCTCGTTCCATAGAGCGAGAGGCCGAGTTGGCGGAGTTTCCGTGCGACCGGCAGGAGTTCCTCCTTCTGCTCGTCCGGCACCGAGATGAAGACGTTCCCGGTCGTCGGCAGGGTGTTGTCCGCGGCGGTGCATGCCTTGTAGTAGGCACGGCCGAAGTCGTAGTCGATGCCCATCACCTCGCCGGTGCTCTTCATCTCCGGCCCGAGCACCGTGTCGACACCGGGGAGTTTGTTGAAGGGCAGGAGCACCTCCTTCACTGCTACGTACTCGATCTCCCGTTCGTTGACGCCCATATCGGCAAGTTTCCTGCCGACCATCACCTTCGCCGCAAGCTTCGCGAGCGCGATGCCCGTCGCCTTCGCGACGAACGGCACGGTCCGGCTCGCACGCGGGTTTGCTTCGAGCACGTAGACCACGTCGTCCTGGACAGCGTACTGAATGTTGATCAGCCCGACGACCCCGAGACCGAGGGCGATCTTCTTCGTGTAGTCGCGCACCCGCGCAACCACCGAGGGCGAGAGGGACTGCGGCGGGATGACGCAGGCCGAGTCGCCGGAGTGGACCCCGGCCCACTCGATATGCTCCATTATGCCGCCGATCAGGACGTCTGTCCCGTCGCAGACAGCATCGACATCGATCTCGACGGCGCTCTGGAGGAACGAGTCGATCAGCACCGGGTGCTTCCGGCTCACCCGGACGGCCTCCTTGATGTAACTCTTGAGTTCGGCCTCGTCGTGGACGAGTTCCATCGCCCGCCCGCCGAGGACGTAGGACGGCCTGACCAGCACCGGGTAGCCGATCGCCCCGGCCATCTCCCGCGCCTCCTCCTCCGAGTAGGCTGAATTGTTCGCCGGGCTCGGGATGCCGAGCCGGGTGAGAAGCCGGCTGAACCGGTCGCGGTCTTCCGCTGCATCCATGGCGTCGGGCGACGTGCCGAGGATCTTCGTAGGAAGGCCGAGGCGCCTGATCTCCGCTTCCAGCGGCACGGCAAGGTTCACCGAGTTCTGGCCCCCGAACTGGACCATGACGCCGTAGTAGTCGTCCTTCTTGAGGATGTTCATGACGTCCTCGAGTTGCATCGGCTCAAAGAAGAGCCTATCAGAGGTGTCGGCGTCGGTTGAGACCGTCTCGGGGTTGTTGTTGACGATATGGACCTCGATCTCCTCTTCCTCGCGCAGCGCCATCACCGCGTGGACGGTGCAGTAGTCGAACTCGATCCCCTGGCCGATCCGGATCGGCCCCGAACCGAGGATCAGCACCTTCCTGGCGCCGTCCCGGGTCAGCTCGCACCCCTCCTCCCAGGTGGAGTAGAAGTAGGGCGTGGTGGCCGGGAATTCGGCGGCGCAGGTATCCACCATCTTGTAGGTCGGCGTTCCGGCGAGAGCCCCGATCTCATCGACGGTCTTCCCCGTCAGTGCCTGGAGCTCCTCGTTCGAGAAGCCGCACCGCACGGCGGCCCTGACATCCTCCGGCTCAAACGCAGTCTGCAGTTTCCGTTCGAGGTCCACGATGTTCTTGATCTTCTCAAGGAAGAACGGCGTGATGGCGGTGAGGTCTGCAACCTCCCCGACCGTGAATCCCTCCCGGAAGGCATCGAAGAGGCACCCGAACCGCTCGTCGGTGGGGGACGTGAGGATCATCCGGATCTCGCTTGGGCTCGTGTGCCGCTGCATATCGGTATCGAGCGACCGGAGCGCCTTCTTGAACGCCTCCTCGACCGTCCGCCCGATCGACATAACCTCCCCGGTGCTCTTCATCGCCGTGGTGAGCGTCCGGTCTGCAGACTTGAACTTGTCAAACGGCCACCGCGGCACCTTCACCACCACGTAGTCGATGGCAGGCTCGAAGGATGCCGGGGTGACGCCGGTCACGGTGTTCATGATCTCGTCGAGCCGGAGTCCTATAGCGATCTTTGCCGCCACCCGGGCGATCGGGTAACCGGTCGCCTTGGACGCGAGCGCAGACGAGCGCGAGACCCGGGGGTTCACCTCGATGATCCGGTAGTCGCCTTCCCTGTAGGCGAACTGGATGTTGCACCCGCCCTGGACGTCGAGCGCCCGGATGATCTTTATCGCGGCGGTCCGGAGCGTCTGGAACTCGTCGTCGCGCAGGGTGAGGATGGGCGCGACGACCACGCTCTCGCCGGTGTGGATACCCATCGGATCGACGTTCTCCATGCCGCAGACGATGATGCAGGTGTCGGACGCGTCCCGCATCACCTCGAACTCGATCTCCTTCCACCCGGCGACGCTCTCTTCCACCAGCACCTGGTGAATCCGGGAGCGGGCGAGCCCGATCTCGATGATCCGCCGCATTTCCTCGGGCGTGTGTGCCACGCCGCCGCCGGAGCCGCCCAGGGTGTACGCCGGCCTGATGATCGCCGGGAGGCCGACTTCCCGGACGGCCTCGTCGACCTGATTCATGTTCTCGAGGATCATGCTCCTCGGGACGGGCTCGCCGATGGCGTTCATCAGGTCCCGGAACTGCTCCCGGTCTTCTCCCCGGTAGATTGCCTCAAGCGGCGTCCCGAGGATCTCCACGCCATCGAGCGCACCCATCTCCGCGAGTTCCGCGGTCATATTGAGGCCGGTCTGGCCGCCCATTCCGCTCAGAACCCCGTCCGGTTTCTCTTTCTGTATGATCTTTGCGATGAGTTCGGCTTTTAAGGGCTCGATGTAGATGACGTCCGCGGTATCGGGGTCGGTCTGGATCGTCGCGGGGTTCGAGTTGACGAGGACGACCTCGACGCCCTCTTCACGGAGCGCGCGGCAGGCCTGCGATCCTGAAAAATCGAACTCGGCCGCCTGTCCGATCTGGATTGGGCCGGAACCGATGATGAGGACCTTTTTGATGTGAGATTTCTTCGGCATTATGGAATCTCCCTGTATATACGGTCAAAGAAGTGCATCTCCGTGTCCCGGGGCCCGCCGTGCGCCTCCGGGTGGAACTGGACGCAGGTCATCTTCAGGTCGGGGTTCTCGAACCCCTCGACCGTGCCGTCGTTCACGTTTCGGTACGAGACCGTGCATCCCTCGGGCAGGGTCTCCTCATCCACCGCAAACCCGTGGTTCTGCGTCGTGATGTAGATGCTCCCGTCCTTGTAGCGAACCGGCTGGTTCGTTCCCCGGTGGCCGAACTTCATCTTGTAGGTCTCGGCGCCGAGCGCGAGGGCGGCCACCTGGATGCCCATGCAGATGCCGATGACCGGCAGTTCGCCAGCAAGGTCCCTGACGCACCGGATGGCATGCGTTGCCCTCCTCGGGTCTCCGGGACCGTTGGTGATGAAGAGTGCGTCGGGCTCTGCCGCCATCACCTCGTCCGGTGCGGCTGTGTGCGGGAAGACGTGGAGGTCGGCGCCCCGGAATCTGAGGCTCTCAAGGATGTGCCGCTTCACCCCGAGGTCGATGACGGCGATCCGCTTCCCGGGGCCGCTGATCCGGTAGGGCTCAGCGCATGAGACGCTCCCGATGAGGTCGACCTCGCTGATCGGGGAGACGGCCCGGGCGCGCCGAACCGCTTCTTCCCTGTCATCGCTGCCGACGATGAGAGATGCCCGGAGGGTCCCGACCGTCCGGGTCTTTATCGTCAGGCTGCGGGTATCAACGCCCGACATCCCCAAAAGACCGTTTTCTTCGAAAAACTCCGCAATCGAGGGTTGCGTCGTGGGTGCCGCGGCGATCTCACGTGCAATGCAGCCGCGCGCATGAACCAGCGGACTCTCAAAATTCTGCTGATCTACCCCGTAATTCCCGATGAGGGGATATGTAAACATTAAAAGTTGCCCGGCATAACTGGGGTCAGTCAATGCCTCCATGTAACCGGTCATCTGCGTCGTGAAGACAAGTTCGCCGGAACATGTCCCCTCAACGCCAAAACCATCCCCTACAACAAATGTTCCGTCTTCAAGACCCAGAACCGCCTTCATGAATTACCATATCATGTGGATCAGATTCCTTATTAACGGTAATGACTGATCGGACGCCTGCCCCTGCACCCCTGCCGGAAACCCAAAACGGCGAGCTCCCGGATACCCGAAACATTGAAGGCAGATGAGCGCCAGGGACACACGATGGTTAAGAGCGCAGCGGAAAAGATCCAATCCATCGAGACACCAGAGGGGACGTTTACCGTCAGGCTCACCCTCGATGACTTAGGGAGCATCTATCCGGGCATGATCCGGTATACCGTCGAGGTTCTCCGCGGCAGCGAGACGGTCTACACCTATGCGATCAACTCCTACGAGGAGCCGCCGGGCTCTCTCTTCGATACCCAGGAAGTGGCGGAGATCGTCTTTTCCCGGCTCGTGCACGACGTTGCATCCCGCCCCCACGTCTATACCCGCCCCCGTCTTTTCACCCGCCCGCTCCCGGACAGCGGCACGACCGACGTCGTCATCCTGCAGGGGAGCCCGCGCCGGTTCGGGAATTCCGCGAAGATTGCGTCGTGGTGCGACGACGAGGCCACCCGGGCCGGCCTCTCCTCCCGGGTCTTCTACCTGCAGGAGATGAATATCCGGGCGTGTATCGGTTGCTACACCTGCTACGACTACGGCTACTGCCCGGTCGACGACGATATGCCCGGGATCATCCGGGCACTTGAAGCCGCCTCCGTCATCATCGTATGCACGCCGGTCTACACCAGCACCGTCCCGGCGCCCCTCAAAGCGATGATGGACCGCTGCCAGTGGCTCCATGCCAGGGAGAAGATACTGGGAAGAGAGGTTCACGCCCGGGGCCTGCTGGTCGCCGTCGCGGGCCGGCGGGGGGCCGAACCGTTCGTCTGTGTAACGCATGTGGTCGACGCGTTCATGGAGAACCTGGGCATCCATCCCGCCGAGCCGGTGCTTATCGGCGACCTCGACCGGGTCCGGGACGTGGAGAAGATCGATGGAATCGAGGGCGACGTCCGGGCGGCGTTGCGCGCGCTGCTTGCTCCCCGAGACGAAGAATAATATAGCATTCGTCCCCCACCGATGATGCATGGTAGAAGTAACTGTTGAGATTGTCGGCTTTGCGGAATCCGAATGCGGCCCGTTTCCCTGCGACGAGACGAGATCCTGCGGCCTTGAGACCTGTTACCCATCCAATAGCCTGATGGATGCCATCAGCGCTCTGCGCGACGAACTTCTCGCCGGATACGGCGATAGGGTCGAGGTGAAGACGACGCTGATCGACGAAGAGGTGCCCGACCACATCAGGGAGATCATCGAGGAACGCCACCCTCCTATCCCGATCGTTCTCGTCAACGGAAGGCTTACGTCGATCGGGAGGGTCTCGCTTGACCTGATAAAAGAAGAGATTGATTATGCGCTTGAAGAGTCCTAGAATATCTTCTGCAACTCTCCGGTTGCAAGGTCGAAGTACAGGCCGTGAAGTTTGACCCGTCCTTCTTTTTCCGCGGCCCTGACCGGCGGGTAGGTACGGAGGTGCTCAAGCTGCAGGGCGACGTTCTCGATCTCGATGAGATGCAGTCGATTCTTCTCTTCTTCGGGGTTCTTCGGCGCCGGGATCCTGTCATCGACCCGGCGTTTCGCCTCCACCGCGTTATTCAGCCAGAGCGGGACGTATGCGTCCTTGCTCTCGTGGTCCAGCGCCTTTATGGCGCCGCAGTCGGAGTGTCCGCAGATGACGATATCCCCGACCTTGAGGTGCTTGACTGCGTACTCGAGCACGGTCGCGAAGTTCCAGTCGTGAATCGGGACGATGTTGCCGATGTTCCGCTGTACGAAGAGTTGCCCGGCTTTCGCACCGGTGATGCGCTCGGGATTCACTCTTGAGTCGGAGCATCCTATCCAGAGAACCTCCGGGTGCTGGCTTGACGCGAGCGGAGCGTAATGTTCGGGATCTTTTGCGAAATCTTCGTCCAGGAATCGCTTGTTACCATCAAGAAATTTCTCTATCATCCGTATACTCCGTAGGCGATATGGGCGACCGTCTCGGACGAGTGCGCCTCGAAGAGGGATTACTCCCGGGATTTAAAAATGTATACGCCAGGGTATTGTGGGGAAATGAGCCGGGAAAACAAACGGCGTTCCAGCCCGGGACGAGGCCTGATACGCTGGATCATCCCTGTACATCAATGCCCGGATCGGGGGTGCGGGATACCGGATATACCGCGGGAAGAAGACTAAACCACTTAACAGAACCAGGTTGTTTAAAGAACTATCCTCTGCCGGGGGTCACAATACCGGCAGAGGAGTATGCGCTCCCTTGAGAGGGGAGGAGTTGCGGAACCGTTCGTGACCGCGATGGATTCCCGGCAAAAAAGAGGTTACCTCTGGACGGCGCCGAGGTTCGCCTGCTCGACGGTCTGCGCGTACCGGGCGAGCACGCCCGTAAGCCGGCGCGCCGGCGGCTTCCAGGCACGACGCCGCTCTTCCAGGGTTTCTGCATCGACAGAGAGGTCGAGGCGTTTCTCGTAGAGGTCGACTGCGATCTCGTCGCCATCCTCCACAAGGGCGATCGGTCCGCCGACCGCGGCCTCGGGGGCGATGTGCCCGATGCACGGCCCCCGGGTGCCGCCCGAGAAGCGCCCGTCCGTCACCAGGGCGACCCGCGCGTAGCCGAGGCCCATCAGTGCCGAGGTCGGCGAGAGCATCTCGGGCATCCCGGGTCCTCCCCGCGGCCCCTCGTAGCGGATCACGAGCACATCGCCCTCCGCGATCTCGCGGTGGAGGATCGCCTCCATCGCGGCGTCTTCCCCGTCGAAGACCCGTGCAGGGCCCTGGTGCCGCCACATCGCCTCCGGGACGGCGGCGCACTTGACGACGGCGCCGTCGGGGGCGAGCGACCCGCGCACGATCTTCAGGCCGCCGGCGGGGCTGACCGGGGCGTCGGCCGTCCGGATCACGTCCGGGTCGGCGACCCGCGCGTTCCTCGCGATCTCAAGGATCGAGCGGCCCGAAACCGTCGGGGCGTCGTCGAGGTAGCGCTCGAGCATCTTCAGGATCGCGGGGATGCCTCCGGCCCGGTGGAGGGCGAGCATCGAGTGCGGCCCCCCGGGCTGCATGTGGCAGATGTGGGGGGTCGCCTCGGCGACGGCATTGAAGGTTTCAAGGTCGAGGGGGACACCCGCCTCCCTGGCGACGGCCATCAGGTGGAGCACCGTGTTCGACGACCCCCCGAGCGCCATGTCCACCCGGATGGCGTTCGCGAGGCTTGTCGGGGTGACGATATCCCGGGGGCGGACGCCCTCCCGGACGAGGCCGACCGCTCGCTCCCCGCTCTCCCGGGCTATGCGGAGTTTTGCTGCGTCGACCGCAGGGATGGCCGCGCATCCCGGGAGGGAGAGGCCCAGCGCCTCGGTCACGCACGCCATGGTGTTTGCGGTGTAGAGTCCCTGGCAGCTGCCGCACCCGGGCATCGCCGCGCACTCGAGTTCCCCGAGTTCCTCCTCGCTCATCGTGCCGGCGGCGACGCGGCCCACGCCCTCGAAGATGTCGATCAGGGAGAGTTCCCTGCCTGCCGCGTAGCCGGGAAGCATCGGGCCGCCGGTGACGACGATCGTCGGGACGTTGCATCGCACCCCCGCCATGAGCATGCCGGGAACGATCTTGTCGCAGGTGCCGACGCAGACCAGGCCGTCGAACCGGTGCGCCTCGACCATCAGTTCGACGGCGTCGGCGATGTTCTCCCGCGAGGGAAGGGAATACCGCATCCCCTCGTGACCCATCGCGATCCCGTCGCAGATGCCGATGGTCCCGAACTCGAACGGCACGCCGCCCGCGGCCGCGACACCTTCCTGCACCTTCTGCGAGAGGGACCGGAGGTGGATGTGCCCGGGGACGATAGTGTTGTACGCGTTTGCTATCCCGATGAAGGGCTGGTCCATCTCCCGGTCGGTCACGCCGAGCGACCTGAGCAGCGCCCGGTTCGGAGCACGCTGGTAGCCTTTCTTAACCGTCTCACTCCGCATGGTAATCCTCGTATGAGAATAAGCGCGCAGGGGGAAAAGAGTATTCCGGCTGTCGGGGTGTGGTGCAGGAAACGACTGGCGCGAGTATCGCGAGCGGCAGGAGTTCGAGCACCGCCAGGTGCGAGTGGCGACTTCCCCGCAGGGGAAGGAGACCAGAGGCAGAAGGGTTTCTGCACGGTGAAGGTAGGGTTGTGCCGGCTCTTTACGCCACATGGCACTGGGAGACGATCTCACGCGAAGACGCGAAGAACGCGAAGGAAAGGGGTAGGTGCGTAAAGATACACAGACTTCGCGGCTTCGCGTGAGGCAACGCGTTGTTGACGACTGCGCCCCTTTACCCCTCAAGCCCCCTCATACAGCTCCACGACACCCCCGATGACGATCACCGCCGGGGGGCGGACGCCTGCGGCGCGGGCTTTTTCGGCGATATCGGCGAGGGTCCCGACCGTTACGCGCTGGTCCGGCCGGAGGCCCCGCTCGATGATTGCCACCGGGGTCGCGGGTTCCTTGCCGTGCGCTGCGAGCGCCGCCGCGATGGCGGGGAGGTTCTTTATCCCCATCAGGATAACGAGGGTCCCCTTCAGGCGGGCCAGAACCTCCCAGTCGAGGGCGGACTCCGGCTTCGTGGGGTCCTCGTGGCCGGTGATGAAGGTCACCTGCGACGCGTATCGCCGGTGAGTGACCGGGATCCCGACCATCTCCGGGACGGCGATGGCGCTGGTCACCCCCGGCACAACCTCAATGGGGATGCCGTGCTCCCGGAGCACCTCGATCTCCTCCCCACCGCGGCCGAAGAGGAACGGGTCGCCCCCTTTCAGGCGCACGACTATCTTCCCTGCTTTCACCCTCTCGACCATCAGCGCCTCGATCTCGTGCTGCTCCAGTGTGTGGCTGCCGCCGTACTTCCCGCAGTCGATGAGCTCGGCGTCCCGCGGGAGCGTCGCGAGGATCTCCTCGCCCGGGAGCTGGTCGTAGAGGACCACGTCCGCCCCGTCGATCACCTCGCGGGCCCTCATCGTCAGGAGGCCGAGCCCGCCCGGGCCGGACCCCACAAGATACGCTTTACCTGTCATGGTTTCACCCCAAGGGCCGTATAGGCCTCCCGGATCAGGTCGGCCGCCTGCCTGCGCAGCGCCCGCCCGCACTCCCGGGCTTCGCCGACGGTCGCGACGTGCCGCTCGACACGCTCCCACCGGGAACCGTCGAGCGCGAGCACCTCGGCGATCAGATCGCCGCCCCGGCAGTAGATCCCCTGGGGGGTGAAGCACCCGCCGCCGACCTCCTCCATGACGGCACGCTCGATCTCCACGTCGAGGCGGGTGGGCGCGTGGTCGAGCGCCGCGAAGGGGACGGCAACGGCCGGGTCGTCCCGGCAGACGACCGCGACGGTGCCCTGGTTCGGCGACGGCACGAACCGGTCGGTGGGGAGGGGTTCTCCCGGCAGCGTGAGCCCGAGCCGCTGAAGGCCCGCCTCCGCGAGCACGACGGCGTCGTACTGCCCCTCGCGGAGTTTCCGGATCCGAGTGTCGACGTTCCCGCGGAGCTGCTTCACCTCAAGCGACGGGTTGTCGCGGAGGAGCTGGGCGCGGCGTCGGGTGCTCGACGACCCGACGACGCGGACCGCGTCGAGAGGGGCTTCGTGCGCAAGAAAATCCGCAGGCGAGTCCCGTTCGAGCACCGCGCAGCAGACGAGCCCTGCCGGGCGGGCCGCCGGAATATCCTTCATGCTGTGCACCGCCGCATCGATCTCACACCTGAGAATCGCGTCGTCGAGCGCCCGCACGAAGACCCCCTGTCCCCCGATGGCGTGGAGCGGGACCCCTGTCGCGGTGTCGCCCTCGGTCGTGATCGTGACGACCTCAGCCTCGATACCCCGGTCGGCGAGCATGCCGACCACCTTGTTTGTCTGCGCAAGCGCGAGAGCGCTTCCCCGTGTGCCTATGCGAAGAGACATGATCCGTACGCGTCCGCTATCTGTTCGATATCCTGCGTTGTGTGCGCGGCAGAGAGGAAGTTCGTCTCGAACTGCGACGGCGGGAGGAAGACCCCGGCGTCAAGCATCGCCTTCCAGAACCGCCCGAACGCCTCCGTGTCGCACTCCTTGACCTCCCCGTAGTTCCGCGGCGGTGCGTCCCGGAAGAAGTGCTTGAAGAGCGAGCCCATCCTGACGAACGAGCCGCGGCGCGCATCCGCGGCGACCTCCCCGATTGCCCGGGTGGCGTCGTCGAGCTGCCGGTAGGCCTCCGGGTGGTCGTGGAGGTAACGGAGCGTCGCATACCCCGCCGCGAGGCTCGCCGGGTTGCCGCTGAACGTGCCTGCCTGGTAGACCGGGCCCGAGGGGGCGACCAGTTCCATGATGTCGCGCCGTCCGCCGAACGCCCCGATGGGGAGGCCGCCGCCGATGATCTTGCCGAACGTGGCAAGGTCGGGCTTTACCCCGTAGAGCACCTCCGCACCGCCGATGCCGACCCGGTAGCCGGTGATCACCTCGTCGAGTATGAGGAGGACGCCGTAGGCGGCGGTGATCTCCCGGACATCGGCGAGGTAGCCGTCGTCCGGGAACACCGGGCCGACGTTGCCCATGATCGGTTCGAGGATGAACGCGGCGACGTCGTCGTTTCCGGAGAGAAGCATCTCGAGCGCCTCGGGGTCGTTGTAAGGGACCTGCCGGGTGTGCGCCACGAGGTCCGCGAGGACGCCCGCGGAGTCGGGCACCCCGAGCGTGGTCGCCCCCGACCCGGCCTTCACCAGGACCGCATCGTGGGCGCCGTGGAACCCGCCTTCGACCTTGACGATGTCCTGCTTTCCCGTGTAGCCGCGGGCGAGCCGGATCGCGGCCATCGTCGCCTCCGAGCCCGACGAAACGAACCGGACCATATCGACCGCGGGGTGGTCGCCGACGATAACTCCTGCAAGGTCGAGCTCGAGCGGCGTCGGCGTGCCGTAGAGCCACCCCTTCTCGAGCTGGTGCCCTATAGCCTCCCGGATGTCCGGGTGCGCGTGGCCGAGGATGAGGGGGCCGTAACCGAGGCAGCAGTCGACGAGATCAGCCCCGTCGACGGTCGCAAGGTGCGATCCTCTCGCGCGCTCCACGTAGAACGGGTAGGGCCTGATGGCCCGGACGGGGCTGCTCACGCCGCCCGGCATCAGGGCCGTTGCCCGCGCGAACAGGTCACTGCTCTTCATCGAGCCACCTCGCTGCGTCTTGTGCAAAGTAAGTGATGATCAGGTCGGCCCCGGCGCGCTTGATGGCGATGAGGCTCTCGAGGGCGACGGCCCGCTCGTCCAGCCACCCGCGTTCTGCGGCCGCCTTGATCATCGCATACTCCCCGCTGACCTGGTAGGCCGCGATCGGCAGCCCGAACTCTTTGAGTGATAAGAGGATATCGAGGTAGATCCCGGCCGGCTTGACCATCAGGATATCCGCTCCTTCGGCCGCGTCGAGCTCCGACTCCATCACCGCCTCCCTTGCATTGCCCGGGCAGATCTGGTAGGTCGTCCGGTCGCCGAAACTGAACCCCGAGTCTGCGGCGTCACGGAACGGCCCGTAAAGGGCGCTCGCGAACTTCGAGGAGTAAGAGACTATCAGGACGTTCTGGAATCCGGCGGCATCGAGAGCCTGCCGGATCGCCCGCACCATCCCATCGAGCATGCACGACGGCGCGACGATATCGGCGCCGCTCTCCGCGTGAGAGACGGCGATCCGCACCATCAACGCAAGCGACGGGTCGTTAAGGAGGTCCGGGCCGTCGGCAGTCTCCCCGACGATGCCGCAGTGGCCGTGGTCGGTGTACTCGCAGGCACAGACGTCGGTGGCGACCACCATCTGCGGCAACCGCTCCTTGATGCTCCGGACGGCCCGCTGGACGACGCCGCCGCTCGCGTAGGCTTCGGTCGCCTCGCTGTCTTTTGCTGCCGGGACCCCGAAGAGGATCGCCGCCCGGATACCGGCGTTCCAGAGGTGTTCGCAGTAGTCGGCGACGCCTTCTGTCGGGTGGCGGAACTGCCCCGGCATCGAGGCAATCGGAAGCGGTGCGCTGATCGATTCGTCCACGAAGACCGGCGCAATGAGGTCGGTCTTTCGAAGTTCAGTCTCGCGGAGGAGCGGCTGGATTATCCGCCGCCGCATCCGTCTCATTCGTCGTTCTGGAAACATGGTTCTCCCCGGGTAATCGCCCTCATCAGGGCCTCTGCTGTTGTTATATCGCCGCACTCCGCGCTCGCGCGGATGGCCGTCGTCGCGTCGGAGAGGAGCTTTTTGGTGAGCGCACGCGTCAGGTCTTCGACGATCTCCGCCGTGCGGTCATCCTTCTCCCCCAGGCGGGCGAGCGCCCGGTCGCGTTCACGGGACCTTATCGACTCCGCCCAGATGTAGAGGAGAGCGAGCGTCTCGTCGGCCGCCGTCCGCCGGAGGAGACGGATGAAGTGGTCGAGCTCCTCGTCGATGATCCCCCGTGCCCGGTCCGCCTCGCTCCTCCGGGAGTCCATGGCAGCGTCGTTGACGTTCCGGAGGTCGTCGATGGTGAAGAGGTGCACGCCTTCGATCGACCGCACCCCCTCCTCGACGTCGCGGGGCTGAGCGATGTCGATGAGGACCAGGTGGCGGGGGTGCCGGTCGAGCGGCCAGAGGCGCTCCTCCATCACCTCCCGGACCTCCTCGGTCCGGATGACCGGGTGCGGCGCGGCGGTGCAGGAGATAACGACGTCGGAGAGCGCGACGTAGCGGTAGAGGTCCTTGAAGTTGACCGCACGCCCCCCGATCTTCTCCGCAAGCATCACCGCGCGCTCGTAGGTCCTGTTGGCGACGTAGATGGCCGTGAGACCCTTCGCGGAGAGCGCCTGCGTCACGAGCACCCCCATCTCCCCGCTCCCGACGACCAGGATATGCCGGTCGCGCAGGGTGCCGAGGAGGTTCTCTGCAAGCGTCACGGCCGCAGAACCGACGGAGACCGCCCCACGGTTGATCTGCGTCTGGCGCCGGATCCTGACTCCCACATGCACCGCCTTGTTGATGCAGAGCCCGATGACGCTGTTCGCGGCCCCTGCCTCCTCCGCGGCCGCGAGCGCCCGTTTGAGCTGCCCGAGGATCTGGTCCTCGCCGACGACCAGGGAGTCGATGCCTGCTGCCAGTTCCAGGAGGTGGCGGGGCACGGTCTCGCCCTCGATTACCATAAAGTCGCGTCTGCCCCGTTCCTTCAGGAACCCTTCGAGACTCCGTGCGTCGCCCTGCACCAGCACTTCGACGCGGTTGCAGGTCTGGAGCAGGAGAGCGCCCCTGAAACGCTCCCGTGCCTCGCGGAGAAACGCCGCCTCGTCGGGGAACCGGAACGCCTCGAGCGTGGCGATGTCCGCGGTGTGGTGGTTCACGCCCGCGAGCGCGAGCGGTGTCGTGACCGATTCAGGCATGCAGGTACCTCTCGATCGCCAGTCCGCGTGCTCTCGCGTAATCGGAGGCAAGCGCCCCCCAGACCTCTTCGTCCTCGAGGACGCTCCAGAGGATGCGGGACCGCTCTGCCTGCACCGGTTCGGCCTCCCGGAGCATCGAGCGCATCTCGTCCTGCAGGTCGATCATCCGGTCAAGGTCCGCGTACTCCGCTTCGAGTCTCATGCGGAGGTAGCGGGATACGGCAGGGCTCTTTCCGCGGGTGCTAATCGCGACCAGGTAGCGGCTGCCCCTAACGACCGAAGGAACGATGACATCTCCGGGCTCGCCGGCGGCGTTGTTGAAGAGGATCCCCGCCCCGGCACAGAGCCTTCCGATACGGTCGTTAAGTCCCGGGTCAGGTGTCGCGGCTACGACGAGGAATGCGCCCTGCAGGAGGTCACGAAGCGCCTCGTCCGGGAGGACCGAGAGGTCGGCCTCCTGCCGCCGGATAGTGAGCCTCTCAAGGTCCGGCGAGAAAGAACGGCTGATCACCGTCACCTCCGCCTCATGCTCAAAGTACGCAGCCTTCCGGGCACCGACGTCACCTCCGCCGAAGATGAGCACCCTCCTGCCCGTCAGGTCAAGCATGAGAGGAATCATTCGTTTTATAGTGTGGTGAACGGACTACATTAAGGTGTTGAAAACCCTGATTCCCTCAAAACCCGCGGGCATATGCCCTGGAGCCGGGATACTGGAACCGGTTCGTCCAAAGAAGGTTTTAATGGCAGGAAGATCCTTTTCTTCGTGACTGATATGGCTGAAGAGATGTATGCATTCAGCAGGCTGGAAGGCGCCTTCGAGCGCACCAAAAACCTGCTCTGGCCGCCTCAACGGGGCGTCTGGCTCCGCCTGGCCGTGATCGCGCTCTTCGTGGGAGGGGGCGCAAGCTTTCCGAACACCTCCCGGTACAGCTTCGGAGAGGGCGACCTCCCGGCCGGCGTGGCCGGGTCCCTCCCCGAGATCGCACCGCTGATCGTGGCGTTTATCGTCGTCGTGCTGGCGATCGCCCTCCTCTGGATGCTGGTCGGCGCTGCAATGCAGTTCGTCTTCGTCGATATGCTCTCGACCGGGGATATCCGCCTCGGGCGCTTCTTCCGGGAGCGGCTCGGAAAAGGGGTGCGACTCTTCCTCTTCCAGGTCGCCTTCATGCTGATCCTGATCCTCGCCGTTGCGGCGCTCGCCTTCATGCTCTTCGGGCTCGGCGGGGCAGGTGTCGGCGTTGCCGTGCCGCTCCGGCTCCTCCTGTTTATTCCGGTCATCCTGGTCGTGGCCCTCCTTGTCGGACTTGTCTTCGTCCTGACCACCGACTTCGTCGTCCCCATCATGATCCGCGAGGACTGCGGCGTCATCGAGGGCTGGCGGCGGCTTATCGGGGTGATATCGGCCGGTTTCTGGCAGACCGTCGTCTACGTCGTCACCAGGTTCGTGCTGGGCCTCATTGCCGCGATCGTGCAGGCGATCCTGGTCATCCTCGCACTGGTGATCATCGCGATACCGTTTATTCTCATCGGGATCGTGCTCCTCGCCGCACTCCAGGCCGGGAACTACATGCTGCTCCTCGCCCTCCTCATCCCCTACCTCATTATCGCCATCCCGGTCGCGCTCCTGATCGCGGTGCCGTTCGTCACGTTCTTCCGGTACTACGGGCTGCTGGTGCTGGAGGGGCTCGCCCCGGAGTACCGCCTCCTCCCCGAGTAACCTTTTTTTCAGCCCGGGATCAAGGGAAAACGATGTTTTTGCCCGTATCAGGGGTTACATCGCGGGGCAAGTCCATGGAAGAGAAAGACTCTTCCTATGTGAAACCATGAACCGATCAAGCAATGGTCGACGTCGAGCCGCTGGCGATCCTTGCCCTGGCGCTGGGGCCGGGGATATTCTGGACGTGGTATTTCTACCACAGGGATAAATTCGAGCCCGAGCCGGCGGCCCTGATCGCGAAGATCTTTCTCCTCGGCGTCCTCGTCACGTTCCCGGTTGCTTTCGTCGAGGGGTTCTTCGGCCTCTTCATCGCATCCTCGCTGATCATGGGCGTCGTCATCGCGCCCATCGTCGAAGAATCCGGCAAGTTTGCTGTCGTGTACCGGTTCGCCTACCGCGACACCGAGTTCGACGAACCGATGGACGGTATCGTCTACGCCGCTTCCGCCGCTCTCGGGCTTGCATCCCTCGAAAACGTCCTCTACGTCTTTTCGGCATACGTGACGTCGCCGTCGCTTGCCCTCGGCACGATCGTCGTCCGGGCGATCTTCTCGGTCCCCGGGCACGCGCTCTTCTCCAGCGTCTGGGGCTATGCCCTCGGCCGGGCCAAGTTCGCGGCCCCCGAGCGACGGGCGGGGATCGTCTTCCGGGGGCTCGCTCTCGCCATGGTGCTGCACGGCATCTTCAACTTCCTGCTTTTCTCCGCCGATATCGTCGCCTACGCCATGGTCGTCTTCATCCTGATCCTGATACCGGGGCTCTGGATACTTGCAAACCGAAACATCAGGGACGCGCTCGACTACGGGAGACGGTAGGTGCGACCGTCATCCGGGGGGCAATCCTTCCCGCGGGAAATCCATCAGGACTCGGGGGCCTGCGAGGATGGCACCACCCGATCCGGGCCGCGATTCGATAGCCTTATTAGCCAGCAAATCCCATGTTGTAAGGCACACAGTGCGAAAGCACGTGCGTGCGCCGATAGTGTAGTGGTTATCACTAGGCGTTGCCAACGCCTAAACCCGGGTTCGAGTCCCGGTCGGCGCACTGAGATACTCTCCTCTTTGGGTTTTCCATCTCCCTAGCATACCTGCATGAACTTCGCAACTGTTTTCAGGGGAGCGCCAGCACCGCCTCGCCGGGGGGACTGGAGTGCGGGAAAATCTCCCCAAGGTGCTGCCCTCCCCCTGAGCACCCGGCGATACGGCCCCCCAATGGATACGCGCGGAACATTTATCACCGCCACCGCCTCCTCACCCCGCTGCAATGGAGTTACAGCGGGGGCTCTCGCAGTTCGACCTGACGAACATCATCGTCGGGGCGATCGTCGGCGCCGACATCTACATCGCGTCCGCACTCACGGCCGGCCTGGTCGGCCCGTTCTCGATCGTCCTCTGGGCGGTGGCCGGGCTCTTCGCCGCAACGATCGCGATGGTCTTTGCCTACTGCAGTTACTACGTCCCCCGTGTCGGCGGACCGTTCGCCTACGTCTCGGAGGCGTTCGACGACTTTTATGGGTTTCTCACCGGCTGGAGCATGTGGATCGCCGAACTCCTCGCGCTCCCGGTCTTTGCGATCGCGTTCGTGAGTTACCTCCAGGCGCTCATCCCCCTCACCCCCGCCGCACAGGTCGCCGTCAGGGCACTCTTCGTCGCCTCCCTGACACTCGTCAATATCGTCGGCGTCCGGGCTGCAGGGAAGTTGAATGACGCTCTCACGCTCATCAAACTCTCCCCCCTGCTCCTCCTCATCGTGGCAGGGCTCGGCATCTTCGTCATCCGGCCGGAGACGTTCATCGGGAACTACACCCCGCTGCTCCCTCTCGGGCTGCAGAACGCCGCCCACGCACTGGTCCTGATCTTCTGGGCCTACGCCGGGTTCGAAATGGGGACACTCCCGGCCGGCGAAGTGCAGGACCCGCAAAAGGCCATCCCCCGCGCCATCGTCAGCGGGATGCTGATCGTCTCCCTCTTCTACCTCCTCACGAACTTCGTGCTCTACGGGCTCATCAACTGGACCGAACTCGACCGGAGCACCGTCCCGCTCGTCGCCGCCGGCACCGTCCTCTTCGGGTCGGCAGGCGCGCTCATCATGACGGTCGGCGCCCTCTTCTCGGTCTCCGGGTCGGACGAATCGGGGATGCTCGGCAGTGCACGGCTGGCGTATGCGATGGCGATCGACGGCCTCTTCCCCCGCGTCTTCGCACGACTCCACCCACGCTACGAAACACCTTATGTGGTCCTCATCGTCCAGGGGGTCATCGCGTTCGTCCTCTCCAGCATCGGGAACCTCTCCGGGCTGATATCGTTCGCCGTCCTCAACCTCGCGTTCTCGTTCCTGCTCACCTGCTTCGCGCTCATCGTCCTCCGGAGCGGCGGGGGCGCCAACCTCCGCGGCCAGCACCTCTTCCCTCTTGCCGGCATCGCCATCTGCCTCTTTCTCCTCTTCTCCACCACAACCTTCGATAAAATCGCAGGGGTTCTGGTCATCCTGGCAGGCATCCCGGTCTACTTCTACTACTCCCCGAAGACAGACATACGCCACCTCAAAGACCTCTTTCTCTCCGAGGAGGCCGTACTCCTGCGGCGGCTCGAGACGAGAGAGATCTATCTTGCAAATCTGCTGGACCTGATCCGCACGGTCTTTCGGCGGGTCAGGCGGCCGCGAGCCCGGGGATAACGGTTATTCCCCTACGGACACACGCGCTTTGCGGCGCAGGGTGAGTCGGTCGGTGCCCGGGCGCCCCGCCACACCCCTGCGGCCCTTCTAACCTGCAGCAGCGGCCTGCAGAGGGGGTCCGACATCCCGTCCTGTGCTGCAGGGCATGGACCCCGGCGCTTCTCGAACCATACCCTTATATTTCCCGCTCCGTATTATAGTCGAAAACGCAACTGCAAAGAGAGTTGCGTCTTCTCAACCTGTGCCTGGCGCATCCGCCCGGAGAGGGGTGCGTTAAGCAGCATACCGGATCTATTGGGGGGCTGTCGTGGACTCGATCAGGATTGCAATTGTGGGCGTCGGAAACTGTGCCAGTTCGCTGCTTCAGGGGATCGAATACTACCGGGGGAAGAACGAGGCCGATGCAACCGGGTTGATGCACTGGGACCTCGGCGGCTACCGGCCGTCCGACATCGAAGTAGTAGCGGCGTTCGATATCGACGCGAGGAAGGTCGGCAAGGATGTCTCCGAAGCGATATTCTCCCCTCCGAACTGCACAACGGTCTTCTGCCCCGACATGCCCGGGACCGGCGTGACCGTCCGGATGGGACGGGTGCTGGACGGCTTTCCCGAGCACATGCAGGGCTACAAGGAGGAGTGCAGGTTCGTGCTCGCCGACGAGGAGGAGGCATCAAGGGAGGATATCGTCCGGGCACTCGATGACTCGGGCGCCGAGATGCTGCTCAACTACCTCCCCGTTGGGTCGGAGGAGGCCGCACGTTTCTATGCCGGGTGCGCGCTGGAGGCGGGCGTCGGTCTCATCAATAACATGCCGGTCTTCATCGCGAGCGACCCGGTCTGGGCGGAGAGATTTCGCGAACGAGGCCTCCCTGTCATCGGTGACGACGTCAAGGCCCAGCTCGGTGCGACGATCACTCACCGGGTCCTCGCCGACCTCTTCCGGCGGCGTGGCGTGGAACTGGACCGGACCTACCAGTTGAACACCGGCGGCAACACGGATTTCCTGAACATGCTGAACCGGAACCGCCTCGCCTCGAAGAGAGAGTCAAAGACCGAAGCGGTGCAGTCCGTCCTTGATGAACGTCTCGACGACGACGATATCCACATCGGCCCAAGCGATTACGTCTGCTGGCAGAAGGACAACAAGATCTGCTTCCTCCGTATGGAAGGGCGGCTCTTCGGGGATGTCCCCCTGCACCTCGACCTCCGCCTCTCCGTCGAGGATTCGCCCAACTCCGCAGGGATCGTCATCGACGCCATCCGATGCTGCAGGCTCGCCCTCAACCGGGGCGTCGGCGGCGTGCTGACGTCCCCGTCCGCCTACTTCATGAAACACCCCCCGGTGCAGGCCAGGGACGACGACGCCTACCGTATGACCGAGGAGTTCATCCGGGGTATCCGGAACGACTGAAGGCCGGCGCGTCACTCGATGAGGACGAGTCCTATCGAGGTGATCTTGCCGTGGACGATCTTGCCGTACTCGAGATCCCTGCAGGGGATGACATGCAGGTCCCACCCGACTTTCCGGGCGGTGGCGAAGACGTCGATCCCGGCACCCTCCATGGTCGGGCGGACGAGATCCATGTGCCGACAAAGCCTGCGGATGCTCTCGTCGACGACTCCTTCGTGCTCTTCGGCGACGCAGTGCAGGTGCTCGCAGTAAATACAGGGGTATCCCCCGAACCCGAAGGCCTTCGGGAAATCGTCGTAGAAGGCCGTCTTTTCGAGGAGGTGCACCGTCGAGTTCACCCAGAGGATGAGGTCGCGGAAGAACGGGTGGAAGTCGAGGGGTATCTCTTCGGGTTTAAGGTCGGGATGCCCCGGAACGCCCTCGAACCGGAGGAGGATGCCGGTGCTGTACTCGGCGAGCAGCCGCCGGGTATCGGCGGGGGCGGGGGCGTACGGCGGGCAGGACATGTGTTTCCCGTAGCCCTTGCACCCGAACCGGCACTTGAACCGCACCCACTCCGCAACGACGACGTCGTGGGCCGCTATCCGCCATGCCTCCGCACCGCGCTCCTGTGCGAGGGAGGAGAGCCTTCCGATCTCTTCCTCAAGTTCGCTTCTCACTGCGCTTCGCCTCAATGAGGGGTATCTGCCGTATCCGGGTATTTATAGGTAGCGCAGGGGAGAGGGGGTTCCGGCGGGGGGTGAGTGGGAAGGGAAGGGAGTGACCGGAAGCATGGGCGCGGCGGGTCTGTGAGCACGAGCGTGAAAAGGCATTAGGGTTCCTGCCACGGTTGATGTGACAACCAAAGCGAGGACAAAGTCCCATACACTGGACCGTGGGGATATCGCCATTGGGGGTGGGGCTGACGGGGAGGGGGGATGCCCCCCCCGTCTCCACCTTATAAGCTGATGCCTACAACCCCCACCCCACCCGGCCTTCGGCCTCCTCCCCCGCCCCAAAGGGGCGGGGGCAGTCGTGGCGATACCCAGTGGAAATCCGTGCATGGTTTTTGCGACGTTTGGATGTGCGATTGGCGACAAACAGGTATATACTGAAGTCCGAAAACTTCGAAAAAGGAAAAACCCTACAACAGGGACCCAAAGATGATCCCCGCGAGAGAAAAACCCTTGAACCTTTTCTGGCCTCTCAAGCCCGCCGGCGCCCTCACCCCACAGGCTCCCAATCGGCGCAGACATCCCGTTGCGGGTCGAGCAGCACGTCGTGCGGGAGCCCCACGAGCGAGATCGCCGCAAGCGCCCCGATGACGCCCCGGCCGCCGTGAAGGCGGGCACCGAACCGCTCGGCGGTCGCCTCGGCCGCTCTCCGGTCGATCACCGACTCTCTCGCGCTCCTGCCGTACGCCCGGAGCGCGCCGGGTATCCGGAACCCCTGCCGGACGGCGATGCCCCAATCAGGGGACGCAGCCTCGCCGGCGACAAACCGCACGGCGGACTCCTCGATCTGCGGGACCTGGGCGGGCTCCACCGCAAGTTCGATGTAACTGCAGGAGTTCCCGGCGGTCCGGGCCTCGAGCCGGGGGTTGAGCATCGCCACACGGTGGCCGATAGGCATGACGCCGTCGAGCTTCGCGAGGTGCTGGAGGAGGGCGAGGGCGAGGGCGAACGTCGCGCCCTCGGTATCGGTATCGGTGTCGTCGATCCCGATGGCGACGTAGGCGAGCGCCCGGGTGACCACCTCGCCCTCGACCACCGGTCCCTCACGATGGACTGTGACGCCGCAGACACCCTCTGCAAAGGACATCATATCGGTGAGCGAGTAAGCCGGCCCTCCGATACATCTGATGTACTGGTGGATGTGGTCGCCCTCGTGAAAGACGCCGACGATCCCGACCGCAGGTGCAGGGTCGAGCCCGACGGCGACATCCCTGCGCCCAAGGCTCGCCCGCTCCCGGAGCAGGGTCCCGTCCCGGCGGACCGACTGCAGGGCGCCGCCGGCGCGGGCGTGATGGAACTCGCAGAAGGCGGCGCACCCTCCGCTCATACACTCGTGGTAGATCTCAACCTGATCCCCGTCGATAGTGGTGAAGACCCGCCTGCAGGCGCTCTCCGGCATCACGCTGCTCGCCGCGTAACGGGCCGCATGCCGCCCCCGCTGCTCCTCCATGAGTTGGACGCATCCCTCCTCGATGAGGCGGTTCACCCAGTCCTGGACGGTGCTCCGGGGGGTATCGGTAGCCTCCGCAATATCGACCACCGTAAAGGAGCCTCTCTCAAGCGTCGCCTGACGCATCAGCCGGAGGTACTCTTTTCTCCGTTCAAGAACCCTGGACGTACCTGTCATGGATGTAGAGGAGGTCGCCGATAACGGCACTGGCGGTCTCCGTGGAGCCCGCACCCTTCCCGATGAACGTGAGGTCCCCGGCGAGGTCCGTCTCCACGGTGACGGCATTGAGTGTTCCTTCGACAACAAGCGGGTGCGCTTTTGCGACGATCCTTGGCGACACGCGGAGCACCCCGGCCTCCGGGACGATCTCGCCGATCAGCCGGATGGTGCAGTCCTGGTCTTCTGCAAGCCGCAGGGCGTCGGGTGTCAGGAGGGTGATCCCCGTCCTCTCCACGTCATCGAGCGCGGTCTGCATATCGAGGACGGTGTTCGCGAGGATGACCAGCTTGATCGCCGCATCGATCCCTTCGACGTCGTAGGTGGGGTCCGCCTCGGCATACCCGAGTTCCCGGGCCTCGGCAAGGGCCTGCTCGTAGGTGAGGCTATCCTCGGCCATCCGGGTGAGGATGTAGTTGCAGGTTCCGTTGAAGACCCCGTAGAGCCGGGAGATGGTGTTCCCGGCAAGCCCCTCCCGTATTGCATGGATGAGCGGGATCGCGCCGCAGACCGTCGCTTCGTACTTCAGGAGAACACCGTTTGCCGCCGCTTGGTCCCGGAGTTCGGGGTAGGCGAGAGCTATAGGGCCTTTGTTTGAGGTGACGACGTGCTTATGCCGACGGAGGGCTCCCCGGATGTGGCCCAGTGCCGGCTCGGCGGTCTCCACGTTCGTCGGGGTCACCTCGACGAGGACGTCGTACTCCGCCTTCGCCACCACGTCCGCGGGGCTGACGCCCGGACTGCCGCAGGGGCCACCGTTCCCCTTCCGGGCAAGCGCCGCCGCAAGGTCAATCCCGCCAGCATCGATGATACCGCTCCTTGAGTCGGCAAGGCCGGTGACGGTGATCTCGAGGTTTTTTGCAAGGATCGCCCGGGCGATGCCCCGGCCGACAGACCCGAACCCGAGGAGTGCGATCCGTATCATCATGCATCCTCCAGTGGCTCAATGATGAGGAGGTTCTTCTGTCCCGCGACGTCGCGCAGGATTCTGATCGCCTTCTTCATCTCCGCCCGGGTGGTCGAACGGATGATGATGCGGGCGGAAGAGGGGGAGTTGATCGCCGGCATAGCGAGGGAGAGTTCCGTCACCTCGGCCGAGCCGGTCCTGTCGATCCGGTCGACGGTGTCGGAGAGGTCCGTGTGCATCAGATGACCGATCACGATCAGCGTGCATTCATAGAGAAGCCGCTCCTCGCCGATGCGCACGACGCTGACGCCCTGCTCCCGGAGCAGTTCGAGGAGATTCTCAAGGCGCCCCTCGGGGAGTTCCAGCACGATCTGGACGTCCAGCGTTTCCGCGGTCGTCGAGGTCTCCCTCTGGTGGATAACCGCGATGATATTTCCCCCGACGGCCGAGATCGGTTGAAGGGCTGCGACCAGCTGTCCGGGCTGGTCCTTCATCTCGAGCTTCATGGATACCTGCAAAAAAAACCACCTGCTGAATAGTTGACCTGCCGGAGAGATAAGCCTTTTACCCGAGAACAGGTCCTTCGACGCGAAGTGTGCCGTAAAAATAGAGGGGGACAGCGGCTTTGTTACCGCACCGACCCGGGCGCACCGGTGACGATCATGAGGGAACGGGCAAACTCCGGGAGGATCTCGCCGGGGATGCCCATGACGAGCTCGTCGTTCTCGATCCCTGAGAACCGGCGCGAGCCGTCGCACCCGAGGGAGTAGTTGATCCTGCCGGTGAGGTAGGGCTGCGCGGTCACGTCCGCACAGACCGACTGGATCCCCGACATCGTGGATTCTATCCGTCCGCCGAGCTGGTAGAGCGCGGTCTGCGCGATTTTCAGCATCGTCCGGGGTTCGGCGACGATGACGACGACGTGTGGGTCAAACGGCGTCTTCTCGAGCGGCGCGTAGACCGTCGCGTAGGTCTCGAGTTCCGGGACGTGCGGCACCTGCCGGATGGTCCGCATACAGGCGGCCCAGCTCTCGAACTTGCCGAGCTTGTAGTAGAACTCTCCCGAGCGGAGGCTCTGCGTGAGCTCCTTCAGCCCGAGGGCCCAGCCCCCACCCATGCAGACGTGTTTGTCGGCGGTCGCATAGAAGATCTCGCCGTTCAGCCGGGCCCTGCTGATCATCTGGCAGTGGCGAACCGTCTCTTCGATCGGCCCGACCCCTTCGGGGATGCCGTCGGGGTTCTTTGCGAGTTTGACCGCGACCGGCGAGCCCCGCAGGTCGAGGGCATTCTTGAGCGTCTCTGCGATCTCCGCGTAGGGGATCTCCGTGCGCATCTGGTCTTCCATATTCGTGCTCACTCCTCTGTGGAGAGAGTCCCCGTATTCACTCATAAAATCTCTGTTCGGGGTACCGGCAGGGTCAGAGGTTGCGCAGTTTGTGGTTTACCTTCTCAAAGAAGGGTTTGCCCGTATGGACGAAGAGGGCAGGCTGATCCGACTTCTCAACCGAGATAGTAGCCTCTTTCTCCAGTTCGAACGAGCTCTGACCGTCGATAACGAGGTGCGCAGGTTTCTCGGTCTCAAGGGTGATCTCGAGGTTCCTCCCGGTGCTGATGAGGTGAGGACGGGACGAGAGCATGTAGGGCGCAAGCGGTACAAGGAGGAACCCTTCGATCTGCGGGTCGACGATCGGTCCTCCTGCGCTCATGGCGTAGGCGGTCGACCCGGTCGGGGTCGATACGAGCAGGCCGTCTGCCCTGAACCGCTCTGCGGGGGTCCCGTCGACGTAGACGCCGAACCGGAGCATCTTCGCCGGCCGGTCGGTGACGACGAGCCCTTCATTGAGGGCATCGCCGAGCCGTTTCCCGTTGACGGAGAGACTGACCCGCATCCGGTGCTCGACCCGGAACCCATCCGGGTGGGCGGCGAAGAACGCGCGTGCTTCGTCGGGTTCCAGGTCCGCGAGGAACCCCACCTCACCCCAGTTTATCCCGAGAACCGGGACCTGCTTCTTCATCTGGTGGACGGTGAGGAGGACCGACCCGTCGCCGCCGACGACCACGACCAGGTCGCCGCCGATCTCCTCGAACGGGATACCCTCTTCGTCGAGGTGCTTTGCCGTACTCTCTTCGAGAGCGACGTCGTGCCCCAGGCCTTCGAGTTCCCGGACGAGCGACGCGGTGTAGCGGAGTGCATCCGCATCGTCGATACGCGATACCAGGACAATCTTCATAAGCGGTTCACCTCAGATACTCGATGACCTTGTTGTGCACGATGCCGTTCGTGGCAACGAGGCTCCGCCCGACGGAGACCTCGTCGGGGAAGATAAGGGCGCCCCCTTCGAGATCGGAGACCGTTCCGCCTGCTTCCTCGCAGACCAGCATCCCAGCCGCCGCGTCGGTGACGCGGAGCGTTCCTCGCACGTCGACAAAGCCGTCGATACGGCCGCACCCGACGTAGCAGAGCTCGAGCGCCGATGCACCGAGAAGGCGCCACCGCCGGATCTTCCTGCCGATCTCCTGGACCCTGGTCGGGTCGAACTTCCGGCCGTAGACGCTCATGGCACTCTCTTCGAGGAGCGATACCCCAGAGACACGGATGGGATGCCCGTCAAGGCAGGCGCCCCGTCCCCGGATGGCTTGGAATGTCTCGCCCGTGGCGAGGTTCTGGACGTATCCCGCCTGCACGACCCCCTCTTCTGCATACGCGATGGAGAGGGCGTAGAAGGGGATCCCGACCACGGCGTTGTAGGTGCCGTCGACCGGGTCGAGGAAGATGGTTCCTTTCTCCCCGCCCATCTCGGCGCATCCGAGTTCCTCGCTGATCAGGCGCCGGCAGAACGGATGACGCGCGAAATAGTCCACGATGATATCTTCTGCGACCTGGTCTATCTTTTTGGTGGGCGTGCCGTCCGCGCCCATCTTAACGTACGCCCCTGCCTCCGGCGTTCCGACCATGCCGGCCACGGCATCGGAAACAGCCCCCGCCACGTCGTCACATGCCCGGATGAACTCCATCAACTCTCCTCGTTTTACGGTGTATTTATGTACTGTAATCCAGATACATTAATCACGCGTTTACCGAGTGAGACAATATGAAGGAACAGACAGAAGTTGGGAAGCTGAAAGAGGGACGTTACGTCGTCGTTGAAGATGAGCCTTGCAAGATTGTCTCCATTGCTACCTCTAAACCCGGGAAGCACGGGGCGGCAAAGTCTCGCATAGACTGCATCGGCATCTTCGACGGCGTCAAGCGCTCGATCGTCCAGCCGGTATCGGCGAAGACCTATGTCCCTATTGTGGAGCGGAAGATGGCTCAGGTCATCTCGATCGCCGGCACAGCCGTCCAGCTCATGGACGTCAAGGATTTCGAGATGTTCGAGCTCGAACTGACCGAAGAGCAGGCCGGCAGCCTCGAACCCGGGAAGGAGATCCCGTACATATCATCCATGGGCAAGAAGAAGCTTGAGTGACCTTTTCTGGCTTGCAAAGACGGGCATGCACGAGCTCGCCCATCTCCATTTTGCGGATGCGGACGCATCGTATGAGGACGCCCGCTACGCCGTCTTCGGCGTGCCTTACGACGGCACGACGTCGTTTAAACCGGGGACGCGGTTTGGACCCCGGGCAATCCGGGAGGTCTCGTTCAACTTCGAGTCCTACGAGCCTTCGACCGGGATTGATTTCTCCGAAGTCCCGGTCACGGACCTCGGCGACCTTGGGGTCTCCCGACTGCCGGAGGAAGTCGTCGGGCAGGTGGCCGACGTCGCGGGCGATATCATCCGCGACGGAAAGGTGCCGGTGATGCTCGGCGGCGAGCACACCGCCACAATCGGCGCGGTCAGGGCCGTACAGCCGGAGGTCTACGTCGTCTGCGACGCGCACCTGGACCTGCGGGACGAACTCGACGGGACGCCCTACAGCCACGGGTGCGTTACCCGGCGCGTCCTCGATATGGTCGAGGACGTCGTCATTATCGGGGCCCGGAGCGGCGACCGCGGGCAGTTCGCGGTTGCGGCGGAGAGGACGCGGCTCTACTCCGCCGATACGGTGCGGGACCGGGGCATCGACGCCGTCCTCCGGGAAGTCCGGGAGCGGATCGGCGAAAGAAGTGTCTACCTCTCGATCGATGCCGACGCGATCGACTGCTGCCTCACCCCCGGCCTCGGGACGCCCGAGCCGTTCGGGATGACGCCGCTCGAGATCAGGGAGGTCGTACGGACCCTCGCACCGCATGCCGCTGGCTTCGATTACGTGGAGGTCGCTCCGTTCGATTCGGGGCAGACGGCGGCGGTGGCGGCGCAGGTCGTGCGGGAGTTCATCGCCCGCCATTGGCTCGCTGAGCAGTGAAGACCGTCCGGGAACTTTTGTTCCCCGATGGACCGTGGCGGCCCGATGTGGGAAGCGCGACGGCTGGAACGTCTGGAGCGGCATACCTATCGGAAAGCCGCACTCGCACCTGACGGTGCTCGTGCACCCGCCGCTCCGCCGGGTGCACCCCAAAAAAAGACTCGTCCCGGCACCATCCGCACCGGCCCGTGTACTACATGATACCTATATACATGATACCTATATGGTACCTCAGTTTCACGCATCCATCCGATCAGGCACCTACGTACCTTTCAGGCACCTGGATCTTCAAGTTGTAGGAGCCGATGCGCCGGGTGTTGATGACGAAGTAGTAATCGTGGTATCCCTCGTAGAAGGTGCTCACCCACCGGTCCTTCTTGAACTCGGGCTTGTCCTTCATCGCCAGGAAATCGGCGAAGTTGAGGGTGACGATCCGGACGAACCGGTTCGGGTCTTCGGCGTCCATGACCTGGCAGTTGAAGAACGGGATCTCGTCGTTCGTGGTCGTGATATCCGAGTAGTCGAGCCGCCACATTGGGAACGGGACCCGGACGATCCCGGTGGTCCCCGACGATTGCCCGTCGATCGTCGCGTAGGTCACCCACCGGGTGGTGCCGGGCGCGGTCCCGGCCGGCAGAACAGTCATGTTCAGGCGGTTCTCGTCGATTGAAATCTGGTAGGTTGCCGGGTCGACGAACCCGATCTCCCGCGGCTTCCCGTCCCAGGTGGGGACCGGGGTGGGAGTCGGCACCGTGGTCGCGGAGGGGATCGTGGGCGTCGAGATCGGGGTGGCCGTCGGCTCCGGCTCCCCGGGCCCCCATAACCCCGGCATCTCACCGGTCGCTGCCGGCTTGATGACCAGGGCCATCACGAGAACGACCGCGATTGCCAGAACGACATAGATGAAATCCTGTTTCTTCGTCATACCCTGTTCCTTTTCCGTTGAAACCTGCCTGTGCGGCACCTCCAGCCCCTCGCCCTCCGGCAACGGAAAAATACAGAATTTTTCCCGCGGGAAAACGTTATTTCCCAAAATCAGGGGCTGGCCGCACAGTATTTCGGTTATAGGTATCGTTGCACCTCCGGCTACAAATACTTGCCTGATCCCGATGGCGGCCGACAAAAGGCGTGTTAGACGCATCTGTTACCAAAACAGGCATGTCTCAAATCCCCCTTCAATTGAATAACCTTTTATACCGGTTTGCGCATATACTCCAAAGAACCGTATTGGTCCGGATGAGGCGCTCGTCCGGACTCCGGTAACAGGAGGAAACGTTTTATGAGTAAATTGGTGAGAAACGAAGATGCATTCACCGGGCTTGAGGCGGCGATCGTCCTGATCGCGTTCATCGTCGTGGCCGCGGTCTTCTCGTACGTGGTGCTCGGCGCCGGCTTCTTCACGACACAGAAGAGCCAGGAGGTCGTCCACACAGGTGTGGCACAGACGAGTTCGACGCTCGAGATATCCGGGCCGGTCATCGCCCAGGCATCGAGCGCAACCGCTCTTGGCCAGGTGAGCTTCTATCTGCAGATTGCAGCCGGCGGCTCGCCGGTCGACATGAAGAAAGTGACCTACACAGTAGCGACAGAGAACCATGTCGTGACGTTCGTTGATGAGGACTCTGACGATGCCGGAACCTTCACCCCGGTCACCCGCGAATTCGTGGGAACCGAAGTCAACGTGGACAACCTCCTCGAGAAGCATGAGATGGTTATGATCACGATCCCGCTGACCGGTGAATTCGCTGATGCAAACCGGATCCAGCCCAACGACCGGTTCAACGTCGACATTAAGCCGGATATCGGTGCTGCGCTCGGGATGACGAAAACCGCACCCGCAGCGTTGATTACGGACCATAACTACGAGCTGTACTAGAGGTGATGAAAGATGAGATCTTTATTCCAGCATGATGATGCATTCACCGGGCTTGAGGCGGCGATCGTCCTGATCGCGTTCATCGTCGTGGCCGCGGTCTTCTCGTACGTGGTGCTCGGCGCCGGCTTCTTCACGACACAGAAGAGCCAGGAGGTCGTCCACACAGGTGTACAGCAGGCAAGTTCCAGCATGGAGATCATCGGCAACGTCTACGGACTGGCGACGAGCCCAGCAACTGGTCTTCAGTATGTTAAGTTCACCGTCGGCAACACCGCAGGCGGCACCGGGCTTGACGTCAGCAAGATGGTTGTTACTTACACCGATGAGCAGACACGGTCTCCCGACGTCCTGTATTCTACGGAAACCGGGGACACCCTGATTACGGCCCTGAAGGCTGCAGCGGCAACCATGGACGGAACTGCAGGCAACATGGGCGAATGGGGTATCATTGAGAAGATTAACGCAAATGACGACACTCTCCTCGAACCCGGGGAGCAGTTCGTCATCGGCGTCTCGGTCCCAACTGCGACCACGACCGTAAACACGCCGTTCACGGTCAACCTGCAGCCCTCCGTGGGTGCGGTCTTCGCGTTGAAGAAGACGGTCCCGCCGGCGATCAACCCTGTAAACATCCTCTACTAATCTTTTTTTCTTTTCCCTGCACTTCGTGCAATCCCCCGCCCGGCGATGCCGGCGCTACGCCTACCCGGGACGAACCGCCGGCCGGCCGAGGGGTGACGATCTTCCCACCCGTATACTGTCGTGCACTTGATATCCGGGCATGCTCGTCTCGTCCCGTCCTGAAGATGATCTTAAAGGGGGACATACTCTCGGCACGGCCGCAGGCTCAACAGTTGAAGGAGCCGGGAGGGGCATCAACTACGGTGGAGCACCTTGGGTCCCGGGATACCCCGAGAGGTCCCTGCAAGACGGGTAAACGGAAGAGAAGACCGAGGTCTTCGGACGGAGTATGAGCACCGCCAGATACTTTCCCTCTCGTATCAAGATGCCAGAGACGACCTCTATCTAATGGGTGCGATTCTCCCCTTCCACCCGTTGCAGGAACTCCGGGGCGACCGCCACAAAGAAAAAAGTCGGGTTCAGAGGGTGTCCAGTCCGGAAACCCCGATAGAGTGCTGGAAGAACGCCTCAACGAGCGGGATCCAGAGCGGGTAGCCGTTGAACTTCGCCACGGAGTAGAGGAAGACCATCATCAACTGCCACGCGAACGGGACCGCGACGAGGAGGAGCAGGGCCGCCGCGATCCAGGTGTGCGGTATGCCGAAGCGTTTCCTCGCCGCGATGAGGACGAGGGTTATCGCGAGCAGTATGAGCACAATCCAGGTAAAGAACATCGTGTAGCCGGCGTACTGGCCGCCGTAGGGCTGGATGAGCATCATGGCGACGAGCAGCGCCGGGGCGGAGACACTGATGACGGCGATCTGCCGGAGCGTCCTCTGCTTCGGGTCGACGGCGCCGTTCAGGCGCGATACGGCATAGACCCCGAGCAGTCCGGCGGGCAGGTAGAAGGGAGCAAGGTACCGGATGTCCGGGATGATGCCGTGGCTGGCGTTCAGCCCCGGAAGACTCCGGGCGTATGCGACCCAGACGGCGCAGGATACGACGACGAAGAAGAGCACCACCGGGAGGTTGGGCGATCGTTCGCCCCTCCGGTAGTCCAGGTAAAGCACCGGGAGCAGGACGATCGCGAGGACGATCAGCGGCGAGACCGCGACGAGACTCATATTCCCGGATGCGGGAGCGAAGAGGATGCCGACGACATCGCCGGGCAGGGTCGACCACGACGGGGTGAAGTGGTTTGCGAGGACCGAGAGGAATCCGGTAACCCCTCCCGACGGCGCCGGGACCGACTGGACGATGCCGTTTGCGGCCCCGGCCGCTCCGATGATCGCTTCCTCTCCGGATGCGCCGCTCCAGAGCCCCTTCTCGTAAACGTAGAAGGCAGGCACCAGCGGGTTTCCCGTCACGAGCGCGTTGTTCACGAGGAGCGGCACGGCCCCTGCAAGCGTGGCAAGGGGTGCGCAGAGCGCCTTGACCGCCTCCAGCGGAGGCATCTGCAGGAGGCCGCGGGAGATCTGGAGCCCGACGTAGTAGAGCGCAGCAAAGACAAAGATCGTAAACCCGACCTCCGGTCTCGCCCACGCGAGCAGCCCGATGAACGCAAACCCAAGAGCAGCATCCCTGAGGCCTCCGTATCGGATATAGCGCACCAGGAAGAGGATGACCACCGCCATCATCGCTACCAGCAGCATGTGATCCTTCGCGTTCGATGCCCAGAAGATATACGAAGAGCAGGAGATGCAGGCGATCGTCCCGAAGATCGAGAACCACGTATCCTCAAAGAGAGTCCTGCACGTGAGGTAGATCATCACCGCAAGCCCGGCAAAGAGGAGGTGGTTGGTGAAGATCACCGCTGCGCTCTCCACGGGTGCATCCGACGCGGTGAACGGCCAGGGGTAGTAAAAGGCGAGGTTCGCGAGCAGCCCGATGAACGCAGCGCCGATCACGAGCCACGTCCACCGGATCCCACGCCACCGGGCGTATTGCGGGCGATAGGCGTCGATCAGCACCGCCATCACGACCGGGAGGAGCGACCAGAGGAGCACGATGGCCAGCCTGAACTGGTCGCCGAAAAGTCCGAAGAACCAGAGTGCGGGGAGAGAGAGAACGGGCAGCATCATCGTGTAGCCGAGGAGGTTGTGGCGGGCCTCGAAGTAGGGGCCCGGCGTCCCGTTCAGGAACGTGCCGTACTTCCCCTCGTTGATGGTTACCTGGTGCCCCTCACCGAGCTGGTGGAGCTGGCTGACGGTGATCCACTCGTCGTTCAGGAAGAGCGCCGGGTTCGAGAACGTCGTGATGAAAAAGAGCGCGAAGAGGAAGATGAGCACCGGAATGAGGTTTCTATTCAGGAAACAGGAGGCCGCCCCCTGCTCCGGCCGGTCCCGGGTTTCCTCTGCCCGATCCGGCTGAGGCTTTGTTGTTGACCTTCGTCGTCGTGAACTCATGATAACCGCCCTGATGATGCGTAAAGAGGAGCTGATCTATGAATTAGTAGTTTTTAGACTCGTCAATTTTAATATCTTCGTAAAAATTTCTTTCCCCGAATACGGAAGATATATATCTGGCATTAAGAATAAAAGGGAGGGCTGACACAACATCTCGATGCCCTCGAACAGCCCGGCAGTACATATTCTCCAAAAGAGCGCTGAAAATCGGGAAGACCGTATGCCGGTGCCCGAGCACCCGGACCGCGCCGCATCCTCCGATTGGAAATTTCTGACTTTGCTCTATCTGCACACCGGCACCCGAATCGCCATTAACTACTGGAATACACCCTTTTTCACCAACAGGGAACATATGCACTGCTCTGGAAAGCGATATGGTTATCCCTGACTACAAGAGAATATAGGTAGCGAGTAGTGCACCCCGTCAGGGCAGCCGCGGCCGGAAGACCTCCGGCACCTGCCCTGGCGGGTGCAGACGGAGCACAGTCGTCATGTACCGAGAACGCCGGATCGCAGTGGTCGTCCCTGCGTACAACGAGGAACTCCTGATCGGGCCGACACTCGATACTATGCCGGAGTTTGTTGACCGGGTCTACGTCGTGGACGACTGCTCCTCGGACCAGACGTCCATGACGATCAGAGAACAGGCAGCGCGGGATCCACGGATCGTCTCCCTCCGGCACGAAACGAACTCCGGCGTCGGGGCCGCGATCGTCACCGGTTATACGGCGGCGCTTGCCGAAGATCCGGATATCGTCGCCGTCATGGCCGGCGACAACCAGATGGACCCGACGTTTCTCCCGGAATTATTGGACCCGATCGTCGATGGAAAAGCCGACTATGCCGTTGGGAACCGGCTGATCAACCCCGATTTCCGGAAGGAAATGAGCAGGTGGCGATTCGCCGGGAACGCGGCACTGACCCTGCTCACCAAGATCGCGTCGGGCTACTGGCAGCTGGTCGATCCCCAGAACGGCTATACGGCGATCTCGCGGCGGGCGCTTGAGACGATCCCGCTCGATGCCGTCTACCCGCGATACGGCTACTGCAACGATATCCTCGTGCGGCTCAACGTCTACGGGTTCCGTGTAAAGAACGTCCCCCACCCTGCCCGTTATGGGCTCGAACGGTCCGGAATCAAGTACAGCAGTTACATCGTGCGCCTCTCCAGGCTCCTTCTCAAGGACTTTCTCTGGAGGATGAAGACGAAGTACGTCATCATGGGATTCCACCCACTGGTGTTCTATTACTTTTTCGGTGCGATCTTTACGGTTCTCGGGTTGCTGGTCGGGGTCTACGCCCTGCACTTCAAGTTTGTCCAGGGATACCCCATCTTCGTGCCGGCGGTCATCGCGATTCTGGTCTTCGGTCTGGGAGCGCAGTTCCTGCTCTTTGCAATGCTGTTTGATATGCAGGCAGAGAAGAACGGCGGGTGGTACTGACCATGACAGGTGGCGGGCAAGGGAGAACTTAATGAGAATTCTTATCGACATGGGCCATCCCGGCCATGTGCACCTGTTCAAGAACTTTATCCGGGAGATGAGAGAACGAGGGCATGAATTTTTGGTCATTGGAAGAGAGAAGGATGTAACTACCCGGCTGCTTAATGCATATAACATCCCTTACATCCCCATCGGGAAAAAGGGGGCAGGAAAACTTGATTTAATTAGAGAATGGGCCGGCCGTGAATATGAGATCATCAGGGCCGTAAAAAAGTTCGACCCGCAGATATGCATGGGCGTCTTAAATCCGGCGATAGTGCATGCTGCAAAAATTTTTGGCAAACGGTCAATAGTATTTACCGATTCCGAGCCTGAAGCGGTAAAATACCCGATTGCCGATGCAATCACGTTGCCGTTTTCCGATGTTATTCTGACACTTGCCTCCGTGAAACATAACTATGGGCGAAAAGAGGTCAGAATTAACAGTTATAAGGAGTTTGCTTCTCTGCATCCCAGGTATTTCTCACCGGATCCTCAAGTAATTCGAGATACAGGCCTGTCACCCAACGAAAAGTACGTCCTGATTCGTTTTGTAGCATGGGGCGCTTACCATGATATCGGTCAGGGGGGATTCAGTGACGAGGAGAAAAGGAAACTCGTTCATGAACTGGAAAAGCACTCAAAAGTTTTCATATCGTCGGAGTCGCCTCTTCCCAGCGAGTTCGAGAGATATCGCATGCCAATTACTCCCGACAAGATTCACGACTTCCTCTGCCATGCAACATTACTGGTATCCGACTCCCAAACAATGACAACAGAAGCCGCTGTCCTAGGCACACCAGCGGTTCGATGTAACTCATTCGTAGGTAAAAATGACATGGGTAATTTTCTCGAACTTGAGGAGAAATATAGACTAATATTCAACTGCAGCTCCGCTTCGGACGCTACCGCGAAAGCAGTGGAACTTGTTCGGATGCCAGGATTAAAAGAAGAATGGAAACTCCGACGAAAGGTACTCTTGCAGGATAAACTTGACATAACCGCATTCATGATCTGGTTTGTTGAGAATTATCCCCAAAGTTTTGTGAAAGTAAAAGAAGATCCAGAGATGCAAAACTGCATCCGAGTCTGGGTAACGGGTGAATCCACCAAGGGGTAAATGTCATATCGGGGGCAACATGGCCGATTCGACGACTATAAAGACAGTGAAGAGGTTCATGGCCCCGCCGGTGATCATAGACGGGAAAAACCCGTTCGCGGGCGGAGAGAGGATTGCGTATCTGGGGATCGGGGAAACGGTCGTATTGAGGAGCGTCGCAACACCATGTCCTTAGAAAGCGGGACAGATAATGTAAATCTAGCCGTGATCTGCCATTCGTACAATAGTTTCCAGAAGGATCCGATCGACATACTTGCTCCCGGTTTTTCATCGGTAAACGTCTTTGTAAGGACGAATCCGTTTGCTGAGGCAGGAAACTATCTCCCGATTCCGCAACTCGAACGTTTTTTCTCTGCATATAAAATAGACCGAACCCGTATCCCAGAGAATACGCATGTATATCCAATTCCCATCTGGTATATTCCCACAGATCGAAACTACAAAAAACTGGGCAAGAGGCATTATTCTCATGTCAAATCCCTGATCCAGAAATACGGGACTAAATTCGACCTAATCCACGCCCACTTCGCCTGGTCCGCCGGCTACGTCGGTGCCCGCCTCAAGGAAGAGTACAGCGTCCCCTTCGTGGTCACCGCGCACGGCTACGATATTTACTCCCTTCCCTTCAAAGACGATGAATGGCGGGAGAAGATCGGATACGTGCTCAACACTGCTGACCATATTATCACCGTCAGTCAGAGCAATTTCGCGTGCATCCAAAAACTGGAAGTCGCAACACCGGTCACGGTCATACCAAACGGGTTCAGGAACGACCTCTTCCATCCCCGTGACTCTTCAGAGTGCAGAAGGGCGCTTAACCTTCCTCAGGACAAGAAGATCATCCTCACGGTGGGAAACCTGGAGCCTGTCAAGGGCCAGACGCATCTTGTCGAAGCCGTCCAGAAGATCGTTCGGGAAAGAAGAGACATACTGTGCGTGATCGTCGGTGCCGGGAAACTCCGTCCTGCTCTTGAACGGCAGGTTCGCTCGCTCGGGCTTGAGGACTACGTCGTGCTCGCCGGTGGGAAGCCGCACGACGAGATACCTCTCTGGATGAACGCCTGCGACCTCTTTGTCCTGCCGAGTCTCAACGAGGGCAACCCGACAGTCATGTTCGAGGCCCTCGGCTGCGGGAAGCCCTTCGTGGGGACAAGGGTCGGCGGAGTGCCGGAGGTCATCAAATCCGACAGGTACGGCCTGGTAGTCGAGCCCGCTGACCCCGGGGATCTGGGTGAGAAGATCCTGATGGCGCTGGACAGAGAGTGGGACCGGGAGGCTATCCTCCGATATGCGGAACGGTATACGTGGGAGAATGTTGCAAAGAGGATCATGAGCGTGTACGCCCAGATTTTATAGGTGGGATTTACACAATCGATAAAAGGGTCTAAATATCCCAATCGGACAATGAGGTCGCCTCAGAACACATTTGCCGGAGAGGAACACCCCCCTCCCGACCCGAGGCCGCGGAGGGTTGAGAGAACCCTTTTTCTACAGGCCGGACCCACCGCTGCCCCGGCAACTCCGCCGCGAATTCGATCGGACCATCGCCAACCCCGAGGACCGTTCAACGAAATTGCTTCGACACAACCTTCAGAAGGCGTTAAAGCGACCAGAGAATCAATATCTACATGAATAATATTTATTAACTATAACAATGATATATTCAAATATTATGGTGGGGGTAGACCAGGCTCAAATCGATAAAATACTCTCCGGCGCGTCCTCCGAGGACCCGGAGGTCCGTCTCGAGACTCTCGAGAAGGAGCTGGACTTTGTCAAGACCTCGATCAAGCGGCTGCTCATCGATCTCCGGGAGCGGATGAACGAGCTGGACAACCCGTTCACCAGCGCCGCCGCATCCTACGCAGGGAACAGGTTCGAGCCGCCGGACCTTGCCGAGGTGGGTAAGGATGAGAACAATGAGGAGCCCGAGCGGGACGGTGCATCCGCCAGTATGAGCAGTCAGCCGAAAAATTCGGGCCAGGAGAGCCTCAACATGGACACCGGGCTCTTCCCGGCCGACCTCGCAACGGCTCAGCTCTCCCCGGGCGCTCAGTTCTCCCCTAGCGACGCACTCCCTATCATGCAGGCAAAACCTGCAGGAAAACTCAAACTGCAGAAAGTCCACCGGCTCTTTGAGTGGGTGCACCAGGGATGCAGGAAGTATGGACACGAGCATATAGCGATCATGATCGACGCCTACCAGTCCATGGGCTACATCAATGAGGAGGTCTCCGACCAGATTCACGACATCATGCGGATGGCCCCCGAGACTACGGGCGACTTCCGGGATATCGGCCCAAACGAGTTCGTCTCCGAACTCTACGTCCTAAACCGGATCCTCGACCCCGACGACGCGACGCTTGACCGGGACATGATCGAGGTGCTGATGCTCGCCCCCCGTCGCCCCGAGGACCGCAATGCAGACACGACATCTTCACAGGAGCGGGACGCCGGTGATACCTGGATCGAGTTGCTGGACAGGATATGATGAATGTCGAGCGAAACCTTCACCACAGCGATGTTCCTTATCGCCGCCATCATATCGGCCGGCGTCCTCATTAACGCAGTATTTCCAGTGATCTACACGCTCTCGGGTACGATTTCGTCGTCCTCCCACAAGGTGGACGAACGGTTGAGCACGGACGTGAAGATCGTCACGACATACGCCAGCGCCGGGAACGAAACCGCCCGGATCTGGCTGAAGAACATCGGCGCCGGCAGGATCGCCGATGCCGACGTACAGAAGGCCGATGTCTTCCTCGGGGGCCAGGGCGATTTCATCCGGTTAACGCTGGCGGCGGTGCTCGCCGACGGAACCTGGACCTACGAGATCCTCGAGGACGCCAACAACTACTGGGACCCCGGCGAGACCCTCTACATCGAGGCACAGACCACAAAGATCCCCGCCAAGGAGGGAATCGTCTACTTCCAGTTCGTCCTCCCTACAGGGCTCTCACGGTCGACCACCTTCACCGCGAGTGATTAGCCATGAGTGCGGGACCCCTCGTCGCATCCGGAGTCGGCATCCTTCTCCTGGTCGCCACCGCCTATGTCCTGATCGGCGGCACCCTCGCCACCACGGAGGTGATGGTCGAAGCGCAGAGCAACCTCGCCACCTACCAGGAGGCCAAGATGCGGACGGCGATAGAAATCCAGAACACGACAATTGCCGACCCAACCCTCTACGTCGAGGTGATGAACACCGGGAGCGAGCCGGTCGTCGAGATCTCGTCCATCGACGTCTACCTCCAGAGTGGGGGCGTTCCGGTCTACATCCCCTATAAGGACGGCGTGAACCACTGGGACAGGGTGAGCATAGCCCCGGACGAGGTCCACCCCGGCGAGCTCGACCCTGGCGAGACCCTTAACCTCTCCGTCACGTACCAGGAAGAAATCAACCCCACATGGGTCCAGATCGTCACCCCAAACGGGGTGTCCAGCTCA
Source organism: Methanobacteriota archaeon (assembly GCA_016841955.1). Taxonomy (GTDB): domain Archaea; phylum Halobacteriota; class Methanomicrobia; order Methanomicrobiales; family Methanoculleaceae; genus Methanoculleus. The sequence continues at coordinate 48,702 of JAENYE010000006.1, read as the reverse complement.
GCATACATACCCAGGTGAATGAGAATGGCCACGAGCGAAGACGCAGACAGCAGTATTCTCGATATGCCCGATCGGACGATCCTCTCGACCGGGAACTCCGAGCTCGACAAGAAGATCGCCGACGGCCTCCCGCTCTCGTCGCTCACCCTCATCGAGGGTGAGAACGACACAGGAAAGAGCGTGCTCACCCAGCAGATCGTCTGGGGTGCCCTGAAGCAGGGGTTCAACGTTGACCTCTTCTCGACCGAGAACACGAGCAAGAGTTTCCTCTCCCAGATGGAGTCGATGAGCCTCGATATCTCCAACTACTTCGCCTGGGGTTACCTCCGGGTCTTTCCCATGCATGTGGTGGGGTTTGAGTGGACAAAGGAGAAGATGCAGGGAACGCTCGAGCGGATGATCCACTACATGGAGCAGAGCAGAGCAGACGTGATCGTCATCGACTCGCTCACCCTCTTCACCGAGTACGCCAAGCAGGACACGGTCCTCACGTTCTTCACGAACTGCAAGAACCTCGTCGACCACGGCAAGACCATCCTCGTGACCCTCCACACCTACGCATTCGTCGAGGACTCCCTTGTCCGGATCCGCTCGATCTGCGACGCCCATCTCTTCATGAAGAAGGCGCTCGTCGGCGGCAAGTACGTCATGATGCTCGAGGTCGTCAAGGTCCGCGGCGCACGAAAGACCACTGGAAACATCATCAGTTTCGAGGTCCACCCCGGGTACGGCATCAAGATCATCCCGATCTCGGTCGCGAAGGTGTGAGAGCAATGGGATCGGCGCTGGAAGCAACGGTGACCCTCCCCTTCGAGCCCGAGCTCATCGACGAGGGAAACGACTGCTACAACAACGTAGAGTCCTGTGCCCTCTACCGTATGCTCCCGGCAAACGCCCGGGACTACGTCAAAGCGAGCCCTCACCTCCTCGAGTACCTCCACATCCTGCCGGTCAACACCGTCGGCATCCCGCTCTTCCTCTCGGAGCTGAAGCGGGACTTGAAATCGATGGAGAACCCGAACATCATCTACCCGGTGAACGAGACGACGTTCATCCACATCTTCCCGGACCAAAACGATGTCCGGAACTGGTACATCCCGATCGAGCCGTCGTTCCTCCATTCCGTCAAAGAGATCCTCCCGACGGTAGAGGAGAAACTGATCGATATGATCGATGCTCTCGACGAGGAGCCGGTGACCGAGCAGGCGCGTATCGAGGTGCTGAAGAATTTCATCCGGCAGCTGGTATACATCCAGCGGCCGGGCGAGGTGATCGACGAGTCCCTGCTCGCCGGCGGGACGTCAAAAGACCTCAAACTCCGGATCAAAACGTTCCTCACCTCGGAGATCGGTGCGCCGGCAAAACCACTGGCGTCAGGGCACCCCACGCTCGCCGACGGGCGGATCATCCTCTCGCAACAGGAGTACAAGGCACTCGAGTATATGATAATCCGCGACAAGATCGAGATGGGGACCCTCAAACCGTTCCTCTCCGACCAGTATATCGAGGATATCACCTGCGACGGCGTCGGACCGATCTTCATCGAGCACAAGATCTTCAAGGGACTCAAATCGGTCGTCGGGTTCCGGGACTCAAAGGAGCTCGACACCTTCGTCATCAAGCTCGCCGAGCGGATCAAACGGCCGCTGACCTACAGAAGCCCCATCGTGGACGCAACCCTCCCCGACGGCTCGCGTATCAACATCGTCTACGGGACCGAGATCAGCAAGCACGGGAGCAACTTCACCATCCGTAAGGTAAACGAGGTCCCCCTGAGCATCCTGCAGGTTATCGAGAGCGGAGCATGCAACTACATGATGGCCGCCTATCTCTGGATCTGCCTCGAGTACGGGATGTCGATGTTCGTCTCCGGCGAGACGGCAAGCGGCAAGACGACGACCTTAAACGCGCTGACGACCTTCCTCTCGCCCGAGAACAAGATCGTCACCATCGAGGATACCCCGGAGCTGACGGTCCCCCACAGGAACTGGACCCGTGAGGTCGCGAAAGCCAAGGGGAAGGGCGAGGGCGAAGGCTCGGAGATCACGATGTTCGACCTCCTGAAAGCCGCCCTCCGTCAGCGCCCAAACCAGATCCTGGTCGGTGAGATCCGTGGTGTGGAAGGGTCCGTCGCCTTCTCCGCGATGCAGACCGGCCACCCGGTGATGAGCACCTTTCACGCCGCGTCCGTCGAGAAACTGATCCAGCGTCTCTGCGGAGACCCGATCAGCATCCCGAAGACCTACGTCGACAACCTCAACCTAGTTATTATCCAGAGCGCCGTGAAACTTCCCCAGGGGGGGACAGTACGGCGGATGCTCAGCGTCAACGAGCTCGTCGGCTACGACCCCGAGACCCAGGGGTTCTCCTTCATGGCAGCGTTCGTCTGGGACCCTGCGACCGACACCTTCACCTTCACCGGGAAAGGGAGCAGTTACCTCCTCGAGAACAAGATCGCAACGATGCTCGGCATCCCCGAGAACCGGCGGGCCGACATCTACGACGAAGTCGATAAACGCGCCAAAATTCTTGAACGGCTCCATAAGGCAGGGTACACCCAGTTCTGGGACCTCTTCCATATGACCACGAAGATCAAGAAGCAGGGACTGCTCACCATCGAGGTGTGACGTGTTTGAGGGTGTGACCGAGCGGCTGCGGACAGCAAACCAGGGGAAGATACCGTTTGAGGAGCAGGCTGCGCACCTCGACGAACTCCGGTCCTCCATCCTCGAGAACAAGAAGATGGAGCAGGATCTGCTCCTCATGTACACCTACATGGCCGCGATCACCACGGCAGCCGTGACACGGCCCGAGATCTTCCAGTACACCTCCGAGCGGTTCGAGTACATCCCGTCGCGCTACATCGCGAAGGTGCAGCGTCTGGTCGCCGGGTGGGGCCAGAGTTATGCCGGGGGGCTCCGGGCGGTCGCGGAGCGGTGCAGGAACGAAACTCTCCGGAACATGCTCAACCGCTACGCAAACTCCATCGACTCCGGCGTCCCGGACGACGACTTCATCGGCACGGAACTCTCGAGCATCCGGAGCATCTACCGGAACTCGTTCGAGCAGGGGATCGAACTCCTGAAGAAGTGGGGCGACGCCTACATCGCGATGCTCCTTTCCGGGGCGCTCGTCGCGATCATCATCATGATATCGGTGGCAATCTACGCCCCCGAAGGGATCGAATCGGCGCTGAACTCCTCCTACATGATCATCCTCGCAATATCGGTCTTCGGCCTCGTGATCATGTACCGGGCCGTCCCCGACGACCCCCGCACGCACGGGCTCCCCGGGGCCTGCTCGAAGGAGCAGGGCATCATCAGGAGACTGGAACGCCCGGTCGTGCTGGTCACCGCCATGATCGCACTGTTGCTCATCCTCGTCGGCGCCAACGCCGGTATCATCTTCATGCTCGCCGGCCTGCTCCTGATGCCGCTCGGGGTCATCGGCTACATCGACGACGCCAACGTCGTCAACCGGGACAACGACTTCTCCACGTTCATCCGGAGCCTCGGGTCGATCATGGGCGGGAAAGGGATCACCACCGGCGATGCGCTCCAGGAGGTGGACCGGAAGTCGCTGGTCCACCTGGAGCCGTTCATCAACTCGGTCTCGTCGAAGCTGAACCTCGGACTCGACGAGGCCGGGAGCTGGAGGAAGTTCATCGGGGAGACCGGCAGTTACCTGATCTACAAGTACATGAACATCTTCCGGGACGCGGTGGCCCTCGGCGGGTCTCCCGACGAGATCGGGAAGATCGTCGGCTCGTCGATGCTCGAGCAGGTGCTGCTCAGGAGGAAGCGCGACATGATGGTGAAGGGGTTTGTCGTCCTGCTTGTGCCGATGCACGGTGCGATGATCGGCATCTTCGTATTCCTCTTCGAGATCCTCCTCACCATGTCCCGTGCGGTGACGGAGGTGATGGACCACTTTGCAGAGACCTCGGCAGCACTCACGGGAGGAACGTCCTCGCTCGGCGGTTCGATGGCAACGTCCTTGAACATCTTCGTAAACTTCCCCGAAGACATCATGCGCACCTACGTGGTGACGATCCTCTTAATGCTGACCATTGCAAATATGCTTGCAGGAAAGATTGTCATGGGCGGCGACCGATACCTGTACTACTTCTTCGCAAGCCTGCTCTGTGTGGTCACCGGCATCACCTACATCATTGCACCGATCGCCGTGAGCGCATTCTTTACGATTCCAGCATTTGTGGAGGTGTGATGTGAGAGAAAACCTACGTCGTCCGCTTCTGTTCCTGATCACCGTCGGTACAGGCTCCCTGATCATCGTCGTCGACGCCCCGGTCGAGGTCGTCGTCGCAGGCACTGTGCTCGCGGGGTTTCTCGCGCTCGTCGTCACCGGGGCGCTCAACCTTGCGGAATTAAAACCCTCAAAGCTGCGCTCCGCGCTTCGGGAGCGGAAGGAGAAGAAGGAACAGCCCGATGCTCCTGAAGCGAAAAAACCGGGCGCAACGACGGAGAAACCGCCCCTCATCCGGAGACGCTCTTTCGCCGGGATCGACCTCTCCAGCCTCCCCGGCATGCTCGGAACCTTCGCGGCATCGGTTCGGGGGACGATCGCCCACGCCCGTGCCCCTGAAGGTGAGAAGAAGAACCAGTTCGCGGAGCTCGATGCCATGCTCGACCAGGCGGTCGGCGGCACGGCCCCCGATCCGCCCATAACCCCGGCCCCGCCGAAGGCCGGCGGGGGCGCGGTCGACCCCCTTGCCTCGCTTGCGGATCTCGACCTCGACACGCTCGAAGGCATCGACCTCGATGGCGGAACGTCCGTTCCCGGGACGATGTTTGAGTCTAACCAGATCTCCCTCCTCTCCGGGGAAGATGCAGACGCCATATCGGAGATCCTCAAGACTCACCAGAGCGACCTCGAAGACCTCGAACTCACGTCCGACATCGATCTCGCCGGAGATGCCGGGGATGCAGGCACCACCCTTCCGCAGATAACCGCAGACATCCCGGAACTGCCCGAAGGCGACGATATGCCGGATATGAGCGCACTGAGTGAAGAACTCTCCGCGCTCGACGAACTGGACCTCGACGAGATCGAGATTGAAGGCGAGGAGGAAGAGGAAGAAGAGGTTGACGCGGAAGAGGCCGTCCCGGACGAAGAGATCCTTGGGGAGATAGAGGAGGAGACGAAAGAGGATTTCGACATGGTCTCCTTTGCGTCCGGCGGCGCGGTCGACGACGACCTGATCAGCGAACTCAAGTCCGACACTAAGAAAAGGAAGTTCGTTGAGGATATCAGCCTGATCCGCGAGTTGAGAGGAGAGAAGTACCATGCGAAAGACCTTGTAGCGGAGCTTGAGGATGTCCTCGCGACGATGAAAGCAGAACGATGATGCTCTTTGATGGAAAACAGTAGAGGAAGAAGATGAAATCGGTTCCGGTAAAGGTCGAGCACGAAGGCAAGTGGATCCCGACGACGATGGGCATCGGTGAGGACCGTTTCCGCATCGATGCTCCCCTGGAGAGAGAGATCCCCTACAAATCCGTGGTCGATCTCGAGGGAAAGAAGAACCAGGTGGTGATCACCGCCGGTCCAGAGGGAGAGCTCATCTACCGTATCGCGTCGGTTGAGAAGGTTCTCTCGGTCTTAAAGAAATTTATCATCACGCAGGCCAGCGCCTACCGGTTGAACGCTTTCTTCATGTCGCCCGCAATCCGCGGGGGGGTGCTTATCCAGGACGCCCGGTGGGAGAAAGGAGCGATCGCCGTCATGAAGACCGGCATCTGGTTCGTCAGCCAGGAGAACCAGGTCTGCATCCCCCTTGAAGATGTGGCCGGCATCGAACTCACATCCAGGGAAATCCAGGAGAAGGACCTCGATGTCGTGAAGATCGATCACCTCAGCGAGAACGAAGTCGTGACGAGTTTCGTCCTCTGCCCGATGACGACGCTCCAGGTCCTCTACAACTTCCTCAAGGAAGCAACACACGACACCGAGGTCGGCGAGGAGATTGACCCCCTGACCGGGCAGGTGGCCATGCTGGTCTACAGCGGGATGGATTCGAGCACCATCGAGAACATGCTCAAACTCTCGCATAAAGACCTCGATGTCGCCTACGAGAAACTCCTCGGCATGGGGCTTGCAGAAGTGCTCTACATCAGGAAGGAAGTACAATTAACCGCAAAAGGCGTCAGATATATCTCAGAGACAGTAAAATCACCAATGGAATGATACTATTATTTCTTTAGAATAAGAAAACATATATAGCGTTTTTTCCAAATAAACAGTGAGTGGTGTTCGATGGGGAGAATCCTAATTGTCGATGATACAATGTTTATGAGGACGCTGCTGAAGAATATCCTCTTCTCCGGCGGGCACGACATCGTCGGTGAGGCAGCGGACGGGGCGGAGGCTCTCGCCAGATACCGGGAACTCAAGCCCGACCTCGTCACGATGGACGTTGTCATGCCGAACGTGAACGGGATCGAAGCGCTCAAGGCCATCAAGGCCTCCGACCCCTCAGCAAAGGTCATCATGTGCACGGCGGTCGGTCAGGAGCAGATGGTCAAACTCGCCGTCAAGAGCGGTGCGAGAGGCTACATCGTCAAACCGTTCCAGGCTCCAAAGGTTCTCGAAGAAGTCAAGAACGTCCTCAGTGCGTAACCATGATACGGGTTCTGATCGTCGACGATTCACTCTTTATCCGGACGATTCTCCGGGATCTGCTTAAAGATAGCCAGGATATCGAGGTCGTCGGGACGGCGGTCAACGGAATCGACGCCCTCGGGAAGATAGCGGAGCTGAAGCCCGATGTCGTCACCCTAGACATCGAGATGCCCCGTATGGGTGGTCTCGAGGTGCTCGAAGCGCTCAGGAAGGAGAGCGCAAGGCCGAAGGTGATCGTCCTGAGCACACTGACGTCGAGGCAGGCCGATATGACCCACAGGGCACTTCGGCTTGGGGCGGACGACTTCATGCTCAAACCGAGGGATGTCCCGAACGTCAGAGGCATCGAGAGAGAACTCGTCCAGAAGATCAGAAACCTTGTCTTGCTCCCGACGATTGTAAGGCCCCCCGCGGTCCGCCAGGAAGAGGCGGATGCGGTGGTGCTGATAGGCTCTTCGGCCGGAGGACCGCCGATGCTTGACGCGCTCCTCTCTGCGCTCCCGCCGGATCTGCCTGCAGCGGTGATTGTCACCCAGCATATGCCCGAGGGGTTCACCGCATCGCTCGCCGAGCGCCTGAGCCGGATCTCGCCCCTGCCGGTGAGAGAGACCGGGAACGGAGACACCCTGCAGACCGGGACGGTCCTGATCTCAAAGGCAGGATTCCACTCCGTCATCTCACGGGTCGTTTCAGGCGCCGGGAGAAACCATGGGCGGGTCATCCACTCGACCGCTCCCCGCCTGCATGCGGTCCGGCCTGCCGTTGATACGACCTTCACCTCCGCAGCGCACGTCTTCGGTCCGCGCACCGTCTCCGTGCTCCTCTCGGGGATGGGGAACGACGGCGGCGAGGGAACTCTCGCATTGAAGGCCGCGGGCGGCACCACGATGGTATGCGCTGAGGAAGACTGTCTCGTATACGGGATGGCGCGATCCGCCCTTGCCAGGAACTGCGTCGACCAGGTGGTCCCGCTCGGGAGTCTTGCGAACGAGATCGCGAGTGCAGTCAGTCGGCTTGAGGTGAATTATGTTTGATGAAGAGGGATACAGGAAGCTGTTCGTTGAGGAGTCGCGGGAGAACCACGAGAACATCGTGAACAATCTCCTTGCTCTTGAGAGCGGGGAAGACCAGCAGACAGCCATCGACGAGATCTTCCGATCGGCACATACGCTCAAGGGGATGTCCGCATCGATGGGCTTTGACGCGATGGAGCACCTCTGTCACTCGATGGAAGACGTCTTCTCACTCATCCGCAACGGTCAGCGGGAGGTGACCGCATCTCTTACCGACCTTCTGCTCACCTGCACCGACACGATCGAGGGGATGCTGGATGCCATCGAGGCGGGAGGAAACCCGTCCGACGAGCAGTCCGGCAGCCTTGTACAGGAACTCCGGGCATTTACCGAAGAAGAGTCCCGGGATGAGCCGGAAGCATCTTATGAAGCGGCTCCCCCCGAACCGGCAGGAGAGGGCGACTGCCGTCCGGCCTACACGTTAACGGTCGCCATCGACCCGTCCAGCACCATGAAGGACATCCGGGCCATGCTGCTCCTGCAGAACCTCCAGGAGATCGGGACGATCCTCTCGACAACCCCCTCGCAGGAACTCCTCGAGGACGGGAAGTTCGACGGCCCGTTCGAGATTCTCATTGAGAGCGGGGCAGGGGAGGATGCGCTCAGGACCGTCGCTTCCGGCACCGAGATCTCCCTTCTTGATCTCTCCGCCTCGCAATCGCCGCCGGCGGTTTCCCCGGGCATGAACGAGGAGGACCGAACGCCCGAACAGAACCTCGAACCGCAAACCGCAGTGCCGTCGGCACAGGTGCAGAGGGTAACGAAAAGCGAGAAGAGCCGGGAGATCAAGAATATCCGCGTCGATATCCAGCGGCTCGACCGGATGATGAACCTGGTGGAGGACCTAGTGATCAACCGCGGACGGCTGGAACTGATCGCGAAGAAGCACGGCATCAAGGAGTTCGACGAGGCGCTGAGCATGGTCGGTCGGTCGGTCTCCGACCTCCAGAACCTCATGATGGGAATCCGGATGATGCCGCTCGAGCGCATCTTCAACCGCCTTCCCCGGGTCGTGCGGGACGTCGCAAACCACGACGGAAAGGAGGTCGAGTTCACCATCGAGGGCGGCGAGACCGAGCTTGACAGGAGCATGATGGACGGGCTCTCCGACCCGCTCCTGCATATAATCAGGAACGCGGTGAATCACGGTATCGAGACGCCGGAGATCCGTAAAACCTGTGGAAAACCGCCGAAAGGGTCGCTCAGGATGACGGCAAGAAGGGATAAGGATAACGTCATCATCGAGATCGAGGACGATGGTGCCGGCATCGATCCCGAGAAACTCCGGAAGAAGGCTGTTAGTAAAGGTCTCATGACGCCCGAGGCTGCGGCGAGCGCAGCAAAAGACGACCTTGTCAGCCTGCTCTTCGAGCCCGGGTTCAGCACGGCCGATACGATCACCGACATCAGCGGCAGGGGTGTCGGGCTCGATGTGGTCAAAAAGACGATCGCATCACTCAAGGGAACGATCAAGGTCGAGACCGAGGTAGGCAGGGGAACGAAATTCGAGCTGGTGCTGCCCCCGACGATGGCGATCATCGACGTCATGATGGTGCATATCAACGGGATGCGGTGCGCTATCCCGGTCGGCAACGTCGTCGAGGTGGCGCAGACAAAAATGGAGGCGATCCACCGGATAGGCAACAGCGAGGCGATCCTGCTCCGGGACCAGACCCTCCCCCTGCACCGCCTGGAGGATATGTTCGGCCGGGCAGAGAAGAGCGACACGCTGGTCGTGCTGCAGAATGACGGCAGGAGATGCTGTATTACCGTCGATACCGTGGATGGCCAGCAGGAGGTGGTGGTGAAACCGCTCTCCAGGATTGCGGGCAACTGCCGCGGGATCAGCGGGATCACCATCCCCGGAGACGGCGATGTCGTGCCGGTACTCGATGTAAATACAATGGTTTAGGAGAGATCTTTCATGGAACTAGATCCGATTCAGATGGATGCGCTGGCAGAGTTTGGAAATATCGGTGCAGCACACGCGGCAACGACCCTATCGCAGATGCTGATGTGCCCGATTGAGATGACGGTGCCGGAGGTGCAGGCCGTCGATATCGCCCAGCTGCACAACCATATCAGCAACGAGATATCGGCCGTGGTCGTCTTCCAGATTCAGGGGGAGGTCGCGGACGGAGGGTATGTCGTCGTCAGCATGCCCCGGGAGACCGTCATCCAGCTGACGAACCAGATGCTCGGCACCACCGATACCGACCGTGAGATCAACGAGATGGACCAGAGCGCCGCAATCGAGATCGGGAACATCATGATATCGGCGTTCCTTGATGCGACCGCTGAACTGCTGGGTATTGTCATGCTGCCGTCTCCCCCGGCGCTGGCCATCGATATGGCGCACGCTGCCTTTGAATCCGTCATCGCGCAGATGGCCGGCGACGTGAACGATGTCCTGATCTTCAACACCGAGCTCACGAGCCTAGCGCCGCCCGTCTACGGGGGTATCTACCTGCTTCCGAACGCCGAACTCATGCGGCAGTTATTCCACATGCTGGAACGCCTGATGGAGCCACTCCCATAGCCAGCCTCCGGGATATCATGGAGAACAATTTTTTTGGTGAAGGAACGGCTGTAATCCTTGGCATGGGTGAACACAGGGTTGGGACATGCCCGATGGGGACAATCGGGCTTGGTTCCTGCATCGCGCTCATCCTGCACGACCAGCGGAAGTCTCTTGCGGGGTTCGCTCATATCATGCTCCCTGAAAGCCGCGGGAACACCGACCGTCCCGGCAAGTTTGCTGATACTGCCCTGAGCGTCCTCCTCGAGGAGATGGAGAGATTCGGAAGCGCGAAATTCTCGATCACCGCAATCGTCGTCGGCGGTGCGAGCATGTTTGAGTATTCAGCGAACTCCCTTAATATCGGCGAGCGAAACGCTGCCGCAGTGAAGGACCTGCTCAACGTTCAGGGTATCAGGATCAAGCACGAGGAGACCGGCGGAAAGGTTGGGCGGTCCGTGTATTACTGGCCGGAGAAGAAGGGTCGCCTCATTATCAAGAGGGCGGACGGGACATGCATCGCGCTCTGATACTCTTTGTGGCAGCGGCATCCCTCTTCATCCCCATTTCATCGGCTCTTTACATCGAAGCACCCGATTACAATTCAGGCATCGCATCTGCCGGAGTGAATGAGGCGATCAACGGCCGGTACGGAGATGTCATCTTTGCGACCGACAGCGGCATCTCCGTGTACACGGCAAACGGCACCTGGTCCTCGATCAATCCGAGGCACCCGGGAGAGACGGCCTACGGCATGCTCGCGCCCCTCGATGTCATGGTGACTGCGGTCGCCCTCGACGCGGAGGGTCACCTCTGGATAGGGTATCCGAGCGGGCTGCAGATCGGAGACGGGACGGGATACCGGGCCATCCAGGACCAGCAGTTCCTCAAGAACCGCAACATCAACCGCATGGTGCGGTGGGGGGACGAGATGTGGATTGCCACGGGGCGCGCGGGCCTCCACCGCTGCCATGACGATGACTGGACGTGGTATAAGCCGCTCGGGCCCGAAGGCCTCGGGTGTTATACCGTTGTGAGCATGGTGGTCGATGCAGCGAGCGATGCGCTCGTCATCGGGTCCGAGAACGACGGAATCCGGGTGCTCAAGGATCGGACCGGGGAGGTCCGTTTCGAGCAGGTTACCTACCGCGACGAGCCGCTTTCCGGCGTCTCCGAGGTGCGGGTCGACCCGTTCGGGGGCGTGTACCTCTTCAACCGTACGACGGTCCTCCGGTATACCCCTGACGGGGGAGTTACCCCGGTCCTCGGCGCCGGGGACCTGAGCACGTTCCCGGTCGCCATCAACGATCTCGCGGCGACACCCGGGGGAATGCTGTTTGTCGCGTCCGATAACGGGATATACGCGTGGAACTCATCGGGTGTCACCCTGCATATCACGTCGGGGGACGGCCTTCGTTCGAACTTCGTCAAGAAACTCTTCTTCGATGCCGCCGGGCGGTGCTGGTTCGTCGTTCCCGGGAACGTAGGCTACATCCCGCCGATGACGGGCTCCGCCACCCTCGACCTGAGAGCTGTCCCCGTGCAGCAGGCGCCGGAGGCCACCGTGAACGTCTCCTCCGGCGCCGGGGCACCGCCGGAGGAGACACCCGGAGAGCCTGTTGGGTTGCTCGAGGGAGTGTGGGCGTCCTTTGAGGAGTGGCTCGGGGCGGTGATCCCCGGGTGAGCGGAGAGACGGGCGTTTGAGACAGGCGGCGGAGACCGATCAGTCACACATTCCGGATACGGATTTCCAGTGGACTGCGCACCTAGCGGTGCTCAAGCTCCTGCCCTTTGGCCAGTCGCTTATCGCCATTAAGGGGGGTGGGGACAATGGGGAGTGCGAACGGAGTGAGCATGAGAAACCCGAAGGGTTTCGAGGGGGGATGCTCCCCCCTCCCCACCTGACGGTGGTCGAACTCCGTTCCTGCGGAACGTCGTCCTCCCCTGCAACCCCTCCCCCATGGCGATACTCCCACGGTCCACTTCATCGGGCTTTTTTCACGCCTTCAACGTCCCATCAATCTCGTCAAAAGAGGGTAGCCAGCGATCGCCGGATAATCCGGCCACTCAGGCATTCCAAGAATCCGTCCGAACCAGCCCTAACATGCCTGTACCCCCGGCAGCCTCGTGGAAAAGAAGAAAAATTCCCGGACCGTTTCACGACTTCGAGATATCCGCGTAGTAGTATTCCCCGGCCGCGACCTGTTCCCGGTCCAGGAACGAACCCGGTTTGTTGATCCGCGGCCTCCCGCTCTTGTCCCGCCGGAAGGTGATCCCGAGCGCCTCGAGGAACCGGTTCATGCCCGGCGCCATATCGAACGGGCCGGCGGCCTTGCCGTGCACGCCCGGCTCGCCCTCGAAGACCAGGATCCGGTCGCTAATCATGTCGATCACGTAGATGTCGTGGTCGATCACGAGCGTGCTCGCGTCCCGCCCTTCGGCGTGCTTGCGGATCATCCGGGAGATCTTCACCCGCTGCTCCACATCGAGGTGCGCGCTCGGCTCGTCCAGGATGTAGAGGTCGGCGTCGCGCGAGAGGCAGATTGCTATCGCCACGCGCTGGAGTTCGCCGCCGGAGAGCGTGTTCACCGGCGCCTGGAGGAGCTGCGAGAGAGAGAGGGGCTCCAGGATCTCGTGCTGGTAGTATGAAGTGTCGAACTTCGTCGTCGTCTGCCGGAGAATCTCCTCGACGGTCGCCTCCGAGTCGCCTTTGACGTACTGCGGCTTGTAGGAGATCCGCACCCGGGTGTCCATCGCCCCGGTGTCGGGTTCGAGCACCCCGGCGAGGAGCTGGGCGAACGTGCTCTTTCCGATGCCGTTCGCACCGAGGACCCCGAGGACCTCGCCGCTCCGGATCTCCCCGCCGTCGACGGTGAGCGAGAACTGCGTAAAACGCTTTGTCATCGCCGGGAACTCGAGCAGCACCTCCCGGGTCGTCTCAGCAGCGTGGGCCCGGGTATCGAACGTCACCGCATACGTCCTGAACCTGACGTTCTCCTCCGGGAGGAAGCCTTCCAGGTACTGGTTGATCCCCACCCGGACGCCTTTCGGGTGGGTGATGACGCCGAAGACCGCCGGTTCTCCGTAGGCGATATGCACGGTATCGGCAAGCATATCGAGGATGGCGAGGTCGTGCTCGACGATCACGACCGGCCGCTCCAGGGCAAGTTCCCGGATAAGGTTCGCGGCGGCCATCCGCTGGTAGACGTCGAGGTAAGGCGTGATCTCGTCGAGGAAATAGAAGTCGGCGTCACGCGCGAGGCAGGCGGTGATCGCCGCCCGTTGCAGCTCGCCGCCGGAGAGGGTCGCGATCGGCCGGTCGACAACCGCCCTGAGCGATAGCCGGTCGATGTAGTAGTCGAGCCTGCCGCGCTCGTCGGTGGTCGCGAGGAGATCGCGCACCGACCCGGAGAAGACCTTCGGGATCTGGTCGATGTACTGCGGCTTCACGGCAACCTTCACGTTCTTCTGCGAGAGCAACTGAATGTAGTCGAAGAGCTCGGTCCCCTGGTAGAGGTCGAGGACTTCCTTCCAGGAGACCTCGGCGTCGGTCCTCCCCAGGTTCGGGACGAGCGTGCCCGAGAGGATCTTCACCGACGTGCTCTTGCCGATACCGTTCGGCCCGAGGATGCCGGTGACTTTCCCCTCGACGGGGATCGGGAGGCCATAGAGGACGAAGCCGTTCTGGCCGTAGCGGTGGGTCGGCTGGTCGAGTTGTTCGGGGAGGTTGACGATATCGAGGGCCTCGAACGGGCACTTCTTCACGCAGATGCCGCATCCGACACAGAGCTCCTCGGATATGACTGCTTTCTGGTCCTCGCCGATGACGACGGTCTCGTCGCCGGTCCGGACACGCGGGCAGTAGAGGATGCACTCGGTGCCGCACTTGGCGGGGTGACATCGATCACGATGTACAACAGCAATACGCATGGGAGATCACAGGACGGTGGTGGTCAAGAGGATCGTCCAGGTCATGAACCAGAGCGCGAACGTCATGAAACCCTGGTAGAACCAGTCCTTGCTGGTCAGCTCCATGTAGTCGATCCTAAGAAGCATGAAGATGTGTTTCTGGAAGACGACGCCCGCCATCAGGAGGAGGATGCCGATGATGGCGTTCTGCTGGAGCCCGCTCGCCGGGTCGGGGGTGCCGGAGAGGTAGAACGAGAGTCCTCCTGCCAGGATGCCCATGAAGCAGGCTACAAGCGTCCGCTTTATCCGATTTCTGTGCTCGACCTGTTTCTCGGCACGAGTCCGCGGCCGTGTCTTTTCAACCTCTGCTGCTACCGCATTATCGCTCATCGTGACACCAGTGTTACGCCATTCCTGAAAGGGAAATAACTTCTGGACGGCGGCCCGGCGGAGAAAACAGGCTCCCGGCCACTCCCAGGATCGACGGAATTACTACATTATAGGGCGTTCTCCGGTTATAAAGGTAGGTACCCCCGACCCGGAGGAGTCGGAGGGGCGGCGGAGCGGGGGTGATCTACGACATTTGTTGGGAGCTGGGACAAAGCCCCGTAAACTGGACCGTGGGAATATCGCCTCGTGGGGGAGGGGTTGCAGGGGAGGACGACGTTCCGCAGGAACGGAGTTCGACCACCGTCAGGTGGGGAGGGGGAGACCCCCCCCAAAACCCTTCGGGTTTCTCATGCTCGCTGCGCTCGCACTCCCCTTTGTCCCCACCCCCCATGGCGAGATGCAGCGGAAATCCGTGTCTTGATGTATAGTCGCGCCTCGAAGAACTGCGTTATGCAGAACGTCGCACAGCAAATCACCACGGATTTCTTGAACTCTTGTAGCATGGACAGTTCCCTCTAGAATGAAAGTCCTCCCGAACCTCACTCGATCTTATACCGCAGGAGCGCCGCGGCGCCGCCGATGGCCGCGAGACGCTCCCCGGGTTCAAACTCGGTGCTCATCACCACGACCGTTGCGTTGACACGCTCGGCCTGCTCGATGACACCCGTAGCCTCCTCGTCCCGGAGCAGGGTGTCGGAGACCAGCACCGTCTCCGCCGCACCGTAGGCGATTGCTTTGCGGACTTCTTCGATGCCGTAGGCGACGGCACCTTCGGTAGCGATCCGGTGCAGGACTTCGTCCATCAGCCTGACCTCCCGCGCAAGGTGAAGGTCGCCGAGCAGCCGCTCGAGGATTCCCTGCCCGATGACCTCCTGCACGGCGCCCCGTCCGATACGCCGTGTCTCGACGGCGACCATCCGTTCCGCGATATCGGGCGCACGGACTTTCACGTAATTCGCGAACTCGTCCTTCACGAACCCCGGGCCTGCGACGACCAGGGGTCCGGTGACCGCGGCGAGTGTTTCAAGCGTCTTCTCGAAGAGCACCGACCGGGCGCCGGCGTCGGCACCCTTGCTGCTCCCGACCGTGACGGTGGTCACCCACTCCGGGCCGAACTGGCGCAGGCGGTAGACCTGCGCCTCCCCTTCCTCGACGCTCACTACATGAACCACGCCGTATGCGGAGGCATCGACGGCCCGCCGGATCCGCTCGCAGTCGACGGACCGCCACCGTTTGATGACCGAGATCTCGAACCCAGCTTCAACGTTGAAGGTATGGTGCGCGGTGACGTCCACCCCGCTCTCGATGACACCGGCGATACGGAGGCGGTTCGTGTGCTGGTGGAACTCCACCTTCTCGACCCGGATCCCGAGCCGGACCGGCCGCTTCTCGACTTTCTCCGGCCGGACCTTATCGGTTGCCGCCTCCACGCTCCGGAAGGTCGTCGCAAAGACGAGATCCCCCGGCACGACCAGGTGGGAGAGGTGCCAGAGGTCGTCAAGCGTCTCCGGGAAGAGACGGATCTCGCCGAACTGCTTCTTCATCTCCCGGACTTCAGCCTTCATGGTTCCACGATATCGGAGCCCCCCGGCGGGACGAATGCGGCGACCGCCTCGGTGTTCAGGGCGTTCTTGAGCCCTTTCCACTCGTCCTCCGTGAGTTTCTCCCTGAGTGCCCGGACAACCTTCTTTGCGGTGTCGTTCGGTTCGAACTGCCCGGGACGGAGTTCCACCCACACTTTCGAACGCCCGGTGACGGCCCCGGACGGGCCGCCGATGACGGCGACCTCAGGTGCCATCGCAAGACCGATCGCCACCCCGAGGGGGACGTTCCTGAAGTACTGCCGCTCGCCCCGGACGATGAAGGCGCCTCTCGCCACGTACTCCCCGGACTCGGCCGTCTTGCTCACCTGGTCGGGCCGGGCGGCGTAGACGTCCGCCGTGAAGTGCCCGGCCTTCCAGGCGTTGGAGTAGGATGCGGCGAACTGCACGGCCTCGTCCAGGTGTTCGGTCGTGCCCTTCACGATGACGACGCTCCCGCCGTGGACGTCGGCGTGGACGAAGAGGTCCCCGCCCTCCATGTACTTCTTGACAAGTTCTTCGTTCTGTGAGGCGTCCCGGCCGCCGATGACAAGGGTCCCGTCGGTGGTGGTGAACCAGCGGAACCGGTGGTACCACCGCTTCTTTAAGAGGGCAAGGTTCTGTTTCCGCCGCGGCTTCTCGGGGACCATCCGTTCCATCGCCGCGAGTGCGCCCGTCTTCTTCTTCTTGAACTTCTTGATCAGGTCGTAGTAGCGGCCGAGGTTCTGCTCGATCGTCTCGTGAACATAGACCTTCACCCGCTCCTCTCCGAGGTCGAGTTCCACCGCCGCCTCGGCGGGGTGGACCGCACGGACTATCTTTGCCGCCGTATTCTCGCTGTTCGATTTGAGGATCTGTTCGATCTCCTGCCACGAGCGGCCTTTGCTCGCTTCGTCGAGCGTCGTTATGATCCCGGCAACAGGGGTGTAGTTCTCGTAGAGCACCTCCACGATCCGCTGATAGCGCTCGATCTTCTTCTCAAATCCCTTGATAGCCTCCGCCTGGCGCCGGCGGATCACCTCTGCCTGGGAGAGGCGAGGTTTCTCGGCCCCGGCCTCCTCCTTCTTGCCCGCCACCTTCGGGTAGAACGCATCCAGGGCCTCGCTGAACGTCGCAAACCGCTCGCGAACCGCCTCGCCGGCAAGCACCACCGGCCAGCACCCGGACGACGTTATCACCGGCTCCCGGCGCCTCCCGACGTCGGCCAGCAGCCGTTCGAACGCTTCCCGGACCGCCTCCGTATCCACCTCTGCGGCGGCGGCGCCCTTCTCGACGCCCGCCGTCCGGCAGACCTCTTCGGCATACGCGCCGCCGAGCATGCATCCGACGGCAAGCGTCCTGACGATGTCGCGGTCGGACTGTGCGAGCATCTTCCGGAACTCAACAGGGGGGAGCGCCGAGCAGTCGGAACCCTCGAAGGCGTAGACTGCGCCCGGGACCACCTCCCGGGTTTTGAACCGGTGGTGCCAGAGGGGCTTGACGATCGTATAGTCTTCGTCGCAGAGGACCGCGTTCCCTTCGTCGAAGAGTTCGAAGATGAGGTGATAGGTCGTGTCCCGTTTCCCGATATCGATGCTCAGGGTGCGCTCGAGCCCGAGCTGGCGGATGCCGAGCACCTTCCCGCCCTCGAGGTGCTTCCGGAGCAGCATCGCAAAACTCGGCGGGTTCTTTGGGGGCACAGGAAACTCCGCGGTGAAGTGGGCGCGCCGTCCCGTCTCGACGAGCAGCAGGTATTTTGCCCGGTCTTCCCCGTTCAGCCTGATACCAAGGGTCTTCGCGTCGAACTGGTAGATCTTGCCGACCCAGAGCGGGAGGCGATCGGCAGCCTCCGCCACCAGCGCCCGAAGATCGACCCCGCTCATTCCCTGTAGTGTCGCCATTGGTTCCAGAATACATTCGGCCCGGTACCTAAAGAAGGGTACTGCCGGCGGCGGACGTTCCTAGTTTGGTGGGGATCGGGTGGATGTGGTTTGTCGGGGATGGGGGTCTGGAGAGGTCGGCCGTTAAGGGGATTGTGCCTCGAAACTTTTTGAGATTCTTAATCGGATTACGCTGCTCTCTTCGGTCGCATGTCACCGTCTGCGGATTTCAGGTGGATATCGCCACACAGGGGAGGGGCTGACGGGGAGGGGGGAGCATCCCCCTCCCCTGTCCCCACCCCCCTCACGGCGATATCCCCACGGTCCAGTGTACGGGGCTTTGTCCTCAGTGGTGACAGTTCCTAGGACGCACCTGTCAACGCAAAAAAACTCTTCAAAAAAACAAACCGCAAGAGCGAGGGAGATTACTCCTCTGACTCTTCCGTTTCTTCAGTTTCGGGGGTTTCGGTAATCTCGGGCGCCGCTTCCGGCTCGGCTGGGCGGGAGATCGTCTCCTTCATGACGACATCGTTGATATCGGGATAGTATTCGAAGATCTCGCGGACCAGGGTGCCCCGCCAGACCATCCAGCGCCGGTCGTATGCGATCGCGGGGGGCAGCTCCAGTTCGGCCGTCCCGTCGGCGATGCTGATCCCGATGTCGGTCCGGCCCGAGAAGAGCTTGATGAGGCCCTTGATCTGTTCTGCCGGATCCTCGACCTTCTCAAGGATCGCGTAGGAGTAGTTCAGGGTCTTCCCGGCAAGCGGGTGATTGAAGTCGACGACCGCACGCCTTCCGATGACGTCGACGACGACGCCCTCGCGGCCTTCAACCTCGATCCGCGTTCCCCGCTTCGGTTTCTCGCGGAACTGCGTGATCGGGACGGACTTCACGCCCTCTTCCTCGTGTGCCCCGAACGCCTTCTCGGGCGGGACGTCGACCTCTCCCTCGGCGCCGACCTCTTTACCGATCAGCTCGTCCTCAAGGCCGATGATGATGTGGTGGCTCCCCAGGCGGACGGTGACCGGACCGTACTCCGCCTGCGGGTTGTAGATCCCCTCTTCCTTTGCGTTCTCCTCATCCGTGGTATCGAAGATATTCTCACCGACGCGACCGGTGTATCTGAGCCTGATAAAATCTCCTTCCTGAAGTGCCATTCCATTCACCTTGGATAGCAGATGCATTACGGCCCCGGTACGCCTCCCGCACCGGCCTGCCGCATGCCTGCATCTCGTTGTCTCACTTTATTTGGATGGAATGGTATTTATACTGTCTACCGAACACCCCGGCGGGCAGGCACTCCTGCAGAAGGCCGTGTGGTTGTGAGAAACCGGGCTCCGGCCGTACGTTCTTCCGGGAGGCACCCCCCAAACGTTGAAGTATGCTCGGGCCTGAGTGGGGACGGGCAGGATCATGGATGAGGTGCAGCAACGGGCAGAGGGTATCTCGTATGCCCCCTCCCCCCCGGAGGAGTTCTGCGGCAGGCAGGAGGAACTTGAGCAGCTTTCGGGCATCCTCTCGCGGGCAGGAGAGCACGGACAGGCGGTGATGATCTCCGGCCCGCCCGGCATCGGGAAGAGCTCTCTCTTAAACCGGCTCGCACACGAGGTGCAGGAACGCCCCGGCGGGCGGCAGTCTCCCGTCCTCAGGGGAGAGGTCTTCGACCTCCCGGGGATGATCTTCTCTGCGTTCCGGGAACTGCTGAAGGGCCTGCGGCGATCTGCCGCATCCGCGAGGTCCGGGGATACCCTCGATGTCGAGGGCCTGAACGAGGCGATCCGGTATGCCGACGACGTCTTCGAGAAGTATGCCGCCCCGGTGGAGCCGGTCGGCCTGCTCTCGAAGACCGGCGAGGAGATCATCGGCATCTTCGCCCGGTCGCCCGAGGTCGGGTACGACCGGGTATACCAGGCGTTCGAAGAGCTGCTCAGGGAGCTCGGGAGACTGATGGCCGGGACCGGCCGTGTTGCGGCAGTCCTGCTGGACGACGTCCATCTCGCCTCGAGTCTCGACCGCCGCCTCCTCCGGGATATCGTGCACGACCTCCCGCCCGGTATCCTCCTTGCCTTCACCTGCCGGGGGGAGGATGGGCCCGGCTCCGGATATGCAACGATGCGGGAGGAACTTCGGGATTCCGGGATACCGGAAGTGCCGCTCTTTGTGATGCAGCGGCACGAGATCCGGGAGATGGGGGAGAGACGGTTCGGTCTCTCCATCGACGACGCAGCCGCCGGCCTCCTCGAGGAGACCTCGGGCGACCCGTTCAGCCTCATGGCCTGCTTCAACGTCCTGCGCCGCCGGGACCTTGCACCATCCCGGGGAAACATCGCGGACGTGCTCGCCGGGGCAGAGGACCCCGCAGGACTTGCCTTTGCTGCGCTCCCCGGGTCCGCGAGAGCGTGGGCGGAGGAACTCTGCGTCCTAAACCCCCCGTTCCCGGTGCCGGTCATGGCATGCATGCTCGATCTCCAGGGGGCGAACGTGACGCTGATGACGGACCGGATGCAGGAGAGCGGCATATTCCGGAGACTCCCGGGCGGGGAGTATGCTTTCGCGCACCCCCTCCTGCAGGAGCATTGCAGGCGGGAACTCTCCGCCGATGCAAGGGTGGCGCTCAATGCCCGTGCGGCGGATTGCTTCGAACGTTCCATGCACCGCCTCTCCGGCAGACTGCACGTCCTCCTCTCGCTTGCCTGCCACTTCTTCCACGCGCGGGAGTACGGGAAAGCCGCGGACCTGAACCTGGAACTGGGGATCCGGTTCTACCACCGTGAGGATTACGATACGGCCCTGATGCTGACACAGCGCGCGATTGTCTCTGCGGAGCGTCTCGGGGACGACGCCCTCCTCGCCGCCGCACGGCAGCAGAGAGACCTGGTCCGGCAGAAGGTCTCCGGTCCGGCCCGGGCCGTGCAGTGAGGGTTTATCATCGTTCCGGAGAGACGATCTGACGCGACTGACATGCTCGAAGTAGAAGCAAAGTTTGCGGTCAGAGACCAGGAGGACGTCAGGGCCCGGCTCAACCGGAAGGGAGTGCAGATGGGCCTAAGACAGCAGGAACGCGATGTCTACTATAACGCCCCCCACCGTGATTTCGGGAAGACCGACGAGGCGTTGCGGGTCAGGTACGACGATGCCGGATTTACCGTGACCTACAAAGGCCCGAAGGTCCGGGTCGGGGGCGCAAAGGCCCGCGAGGAGTTCAACCTCGCGGTGGCCTCGGGAGAAACCCTCGAGGAGATCCTCTCCCGTCTCGGTTTCCGGCGTGCCGCCACCGTCTCAAAGATGCGGGAGTTCTACGAGATAGGGGACGTGACGGTTACGCTCGACGACGTTGAGGGGCTCGGGACGTTCGTCGAGATCGAGATCCTGACAGAAGACGATAAAGAGGATGCTGCCGACCGGATCGGAGCGATTGCAAAAGAATTAGGTGTAGACGGTCCACCGATCTACACCTCGTATCTTGAGATGCTGTTGTCTAAACAGCGATAAGGTCGATATGGATATCTTTTGGCTCCTTCCCGAAGTGGATGATAGCGCCGTAGCCTTCTGAGGCGGGTCCGGGGTTGACGACGGTGACACCGTCGACCTCGGTGATGCCCCGTGCCTCGTGGATGTGGGCACAGCAGACCAGGTCGAACCGGGTCATGTGCTTCCTGATGCTCTGGCTCCCGACGTGGCTATCGCCGACGGCGTCCAGCGCCTCGTACGGCGGGGCGTGGCTGAGCAGGACGTTGTGAACGTTTTTGTCCATGTGGTTGGCAATCCGGGTGAGTTCTTTATCGATCTCTTCTTCCGTCAGCTCGAACGGCGTATCAAACGGGGTCCTGTTCGAACCCCCAAGACCTGCGAGCGTTATCTTGCCAAGGGCGATCCACGAGTTGTGCAGACAGACCGCATCTGAGCGCTCGAGCACGTCGATGATCTCGCGGGGATCGCAGTTGCCGGGGATCGCGAAACACGGTACGTCAAAGTTGGAGAGTACCGAATCTACAGGCTCAAGTGGACCGAAATTGGTGATGTCGCCTGCAATGATGACTGCATCGTAGTCGTAGCTGAGAAAAGCGTCAAGCTTTCCGTAGTTACCGTGCAGATCTGCTAAGAGTAGCACATCCGTCATGCACTATAGGTGAGAAGTGCGTCTAAAAAACCTTATCTCATGATCCATCCACGAGCCGGTAATCCTGCCGCCGAGCGCCAGTTTGCCAAGAACCTTTTCCGTCTCCGGAAGGAGCGGGCGGGGCCGGTCGTTTTGGAGCGGGGTCCCGGGCAGCGGCATGAAATAGTGGATGTGTGCCTTCCCGCCCCGGGTGACCTGTCTCACGAGATCGAGCGTCGCGCGCTGGTCGTCGTCACTCTCGAACGGCAACCCAAGGATGAAATCAACGATCGGGACGAGCCCGTGCTCCCGGCAGAGGTCGACGGCACGCACGACGTCTTCCACGGTATGCCCCCGGTGCAGGCGGCGGAGCACCAGGTCGCTCCCCGACTGGGCCCCGAAGTGCAGGCGGGTGTTGGCGCAGTGGTCGAGGACGAGCTCGATGGACTGCCGCGAGACACACTCCGGGCGCACCTCGCCGGGGAAGGTGCCGAAGTAGATCCTGCCGTCGAGGCTCCGGAGGAGCCGCTCCACTCGATCAAGCCGGAGGTGGATGCCGTCCGAGCCGTAGGCGAACGCGTTCGGGGTGACGAACCGGATATCCCGGTAGCGTGAGGCATAGCGAGCGATCTCGTCTATGGAGCGGTGACGCATGCATCGCCCGAAGAGGCGGGGCGTCTGGCAGTATCCGCAGGAAAACGGGCATCCCCGGGTGATCTCGACGAACCCCTTGATCCGCGAGAAGGGCGGGTGGCCGTCGAGGAGGACGGTGTGGCGGGCAGGCGTGTAGCCGGCGGCTGTGGCGACGCCGGGGGGCGGGCCCCTCCCCTCTTCGATGGCGGCAAGGAGCGCCGGGAGGGTGTACTCGCCTTCCCCGACGACGACGTAGTCGGCGTACTCCGCCACCTCGCTGTAGCAGGCGGAGGGATGAGGCCCCCCCGCGATCGTTATACAACCGGCCCCCGCGATCTCGTCACGGTAGAAGCGTTCGTTGACGGAGTTTGTGCTGTAGATGGTGACATCGGGGCGCGGTTCGTCAGTGACCTCAAGGTGGTAGCCGTAACCCTCGCATGCCGCGGAGAGAACGGCGAGAGTGTTGTTCGCCTGGGGTATGGCTCGCCAATTGACGTTCATGGGTGTAAAGAAGATCCTCGCCTGCTGCCCGGTTCGGAGATCGGGACCTGCAGGAGCGGTCGCGGTGCAGACCCTTCGACGCAGCCGGGAAACGATCGGCTCCGCCGGGTACTCAGTATATCGTCTCTACAAAGAACAAGATTAATCTGACGCTACCGACGAAATATGAATAGGTACATGAAAATCACCGATTTCATGAGGATCTTTTCGAGTGAGCGCCGGATCGAGGTTCTGGACGCACTTCTGCGGGAGGAGCCCAAAGACGAGATTAAAAGGCATATACCCTCCTCAACCTACGCTTTTACCGTCAGTTACCTCAAGAAGGTGGGCTTCGTCAAGGAGGCTGACGGCGAGGTCTCGCTGACCGATAGGGGGCACGCCAACCTCATCATCTTCGAGCGGTTCAAGGAGAGCATCGACACCCTCCGGATGCTTTATGAAGCCTTTCCGGACCATGCCATCGTATTTCCGGACGAGTTCGCCCTCCGCCTCTGCGAGATCCGCGATGCCCAGGTTATCGCCTCGGAGCCGTCCGACATCTTAAAACCGCACCGCATATTTACCGATTATCTGAGAAATACCCGGGAGATTTACGGTGTCTCCCCGATTCTCTTCCCCGATTATCCCGAGTTCTTCAAGACCCTGGCGGAGAGCATCGATACGATCTCTCTCGTGGTCACGCAGGAGGTCCTCGACATCATTTCGGCCTACCCGCTCGGAAACTACGATAATCTTGAGATCTACCTCACTCCTGGGGCTCCCAGGATCGCTGCCACCGTCACGGACACCTTCCTCTCGATCGGGTTCTTCTACAAGTCGGGAAGTTACGATTTCACGCGGGACCTCATCGCAACATCTCCAGAAGCAATAAAGTTTGGAAAGGATCTCATCCACTATTACAGGACGCAATCGCGCAGGATCGTATAGCAGGTATAGATGATCCATTCCCCGTCGATGAGCGCGTTCCGAAACATCTCAAACCGGTTGCAGTAGGCGACGATGTAGAAGGTGCTGTGAACCGAACTGATGAGCAGAACGTCGATACCGGCGATAATACCTGAAAAATATGCACCGAAGACCGCCACGTGGGCGACCAGGCTGAGACCGAGCAGCAGGGTGGTGACCTGCATCCGGGTCAGAGCCGTCGGGATCGTCAGGATACCCGCCATTCTATCTTTATCGACATCGCGGACGTCATAGATGACGGTATTGACAAAACTTTTGCAGAAGAAGAAGAGGCAGACCAGCATGACCGGCAGGCTGATGGTCCCGAGGAATATCAGGATGCCAAGCGACCAGGTGAGAGCAACGATGCAGTTTTTCATTCCCCTGCTCCCCTTCAGCCTGTACCCCCCGATGCCCTTCGCATACAGGTATGCGACGAGGAACGGCACGAGAAGGGCGGGGTTCGGGTAGAAGACGAATGCGCCGACTGTGGCGATGAATGCCGTCACCAGGAGTGTTTTCCTGAACCGGCTTCCGCGCTTCTCATCCTCCTTATTCTCCACACCCCGATCGAACGCATAGGCCGCATATGCAATGAGCGCCGCGGAGGCAAATTCGGTGATCGGCACGTGGTTGCCGAGGAACCCATAGGCGAATTGCAGTTTGAGGGCTCCCGAAAGCGTAACCACAAGAATTGAGATGATGAGATCCTGTGCTTGCATACTGTATACGATCCAGGAAAAGAAAATATTACATTCTGACGGAAACTGTACAGTACTATTGTACAGGTCCAATCATGTTGTAATTTTTCAGAACACCTGTATTCCTTCGGCGAAACCGTAAGAAAGCCATTTATACAGGTTATTTTTAATGTATACTTCGGGGATCGGATGCATTACTCCGGGGCGACGGGTATGGGCTGTCACAGGACCGGTAAGCAGAAATCAGAAAGAGAGCAGGTAGCCGAGGCGCTGATTTACCGCGGAAGTTGCTATGCGCAGGATGACTCCCACGCTGCGGTATCTACCCGGAATCTCCTGGCGCTGCTGGTTGACCGTCAGGAGGATGGAATCGTGCTGATCGGCCCGGATCAGACCGTCGCCTGGATGAACAAAGCCATGGAGGGGCTCTTCGGAATGAGCGGGTACGAAACAATCGGCATGAATGCCGTAGAGTTCATTTCCTTCTGCATCTCCCCGAATCTGCTGGACGGCGAAGATCTAAAAGAGGATTTCATCGTGTCCTGCTTCTTTTGTGAGAATATTCCGGCAAGGCGATACTGCATGTCCCGTGCCCCGGCTAGAAGGATCTGGGTGGAGTACTCGAGCACAGTGATCCCCACCGGGCCGGCCCGGGGTGCGCGCCTGGATACCTACCATGTCAGCCAGGGTTCCGACCGGTCGGAGACGAGCCTTCAGGAGTACCGGCAAAGGTATGACTTCCTGACGGCCTTCTCTTCCGACCTGGTCCTATCCCTCGATCCCGGCCTTACGATAACATCTGTGAGCCCCTCGGTGAAGGGGCTCCTCGGGCATAACCCGGTTGATCTGGCAGGAAAACACCTCTCTTCCATAATGGCCCGGGATTCTGTTGCCCAATTCCAGAAAGCCTGCTTCCTGGATCGCGTCTCCAGAGGATCGGCGGGGTGCTCCGATCCGGCAGGAGGAGTGCGCGGGATGGAGGCGACCCTCATGGACGCGCAGGATCAACCGGTTGCCGTGATGTTCGAATTATCATCGGTGGGCGACGTTGAGGGGCACCTCACCGGGATCATCGCGGTTGCGCATCAAAAGACCGATGAACACCTGCATCAGGAAGTCTGTTCGCAGCTCGACCGGAACATTGAGCAACTCGCATGCCTTGGCGATCGCATCAGGAACCCGCTCGCCGTCATCATCGGTCTTGCAGACATACAGGACGGCGAGGTCACCCGGAAGATCTCCGAACAGGCACGGATCATCGATGGAATCGTCACGGAACTGGACCGGGGGTACGTCGCGTCGCTGAGCGTCAGGCAGTACCTGAGAAAACACTATCATCTGGGAGACGACGCTCAGCTGCAGGCCCCGCCCCCCAAGTCCGGTTCGGCCGATGGTATGTCGTGCCGGCCCGACTTGCCCACGAGCACCTGAAACATTTCTATACCGGTCGAGGCACACCCGGGCGCACTGGAATGGGTGAGATTACGCCGTATTATGCGAGTAACGAAGACCTGCCCCGACTGATGAGGGATCTGCTTCCCGAGCACGGCCGGGAGATCTACCGTGAAGCGTTCAACAGTGCCTGGGAGCAGTATGCCGACCCCTCGGAGCGGCGAAACCCCGAAGAGTCTCGTGAGGAGGTTGCCCACAAGGTCGCCTGGGCGGCGGTGGAGCAGGTCTACGAGAAGGGACCGGGCGGCGAATGGAGGAGGAAGAAGGAGGCGAAGCAGCCGGTCGTGCTCCGGGCAATGCCGCTTCCGGCTACCATCCCGGAGAGCGATCCCTTTTCCATGTCCAGATTATTATATTATCACAAGAATTAAATAATGCCCGACCTCTATTGACTCTCTCGCCGTGGGACAGCATGTTCCACGATCCTGGAGATGTGATGTAGATGAGAGGATCTGCCACACAGATGGGGACACGGAATATTATACGGGGAAAGGATATTGCGGATTATCCGGTCAGGAACCCACGGGGTGAAGACCTCGGGAGCATCAAGGACGTCGTGATCGATACCAACGAGGGTTGCATCGCCTATGCCGCCCTCTCGTTCGGGGGCATCATGGGGCTCGGCGACAAACTCTTCGCCATCCCCTGGGAGGCTCTTCAGTACAACGCGACCGACGGCGCATTTGTCCTGGACGTGCCCAAAGAGCGGCTGGAGAACGCGCCGGGCTTTGACAAGGATAACTGGCCGACGACCGCCGAACGCGAGTGGCTCATCGGGATGTACAGCCACTACGGTTACACGCCCTACTGGGAGCGCCGCATGGAGCGGTGAGACTCCCGGAAGAGCGGGAATCAGACCGGCCGCCGGCCCGTGCGGGGAACCGGATAATATCCGGCGCAATCATTCCGACGTTACCGCAGGCCATCGCTTTATGCGCGTTGGCACTGCCGGCTTTCGACGCCGGGGACCCGGAGGCGGTGCGGTTGCTCCCGATCAGGAAACTCAGGCCCGCATCCGGAAAGGGGGACAGGGGGATGTCCGCAAAGGTCCGGAGCCCTGGCACCCTGGCCGCACCCGGCGGTAACGGTAAGGAACCTCCACCCGGAATGCCGCGGCGAACACTATATATGCCCGGGTACGCATGCACTGGAGCACCGTAATTCAGTGGGGAACGGCCGGAAGACAGCAGGGAGCCGGACAGGAAGGTGCAGCCCGCCCACACACCCTGGTCACGGCAAAGAAGCCCTGTCGTTCGTCACTGCTCCGGGGGTATGCCGGTATGCAGAACGTGATACCAAGACGGAAGAAGACCATACGGGAGATCGATGTGAGGGGTAAGCGGGTGCTCGTCCGTGCCGATTTCAACGTGCCGCTCGACGAAGACGGCGCCATCGCCGAAGATACCCGCATCAGGGCCAGCCTGCCGACGATACGCTACCTCTGCGAGCGGGACGCACGTGTCATCCTCTGCTCCCACCTGGGCCGGCCGCAGGGCAGGGTCGTAGAGCGGTTACGCCTCACCCTCGTGGCAAACCGGCTCTCCGCACTGCTCGGCTGGCCGGTCGTCGCGCTCCGGGACTGCGTCGGGCCGGAGGTGGAGAGCGCGGTAGCGGAGATGAGCGGCGGGGATATCGTTCTCCTCGAGAACCTTCGGTTCCACCCGGAGGAGAAGAAAGACGAACCCGCCTTTGCGGAGAAACTCGCCAGCCTCGCGGAGATCTACGTCAACGACGCCTTCGGTGCCTCCCACCGGGTCCATGCGTCGGTTGTGGGCGTCCCGGAGTATCTGCCGGCGGTGGCCGGGCTCCTGCTGGAGAGGGAGATCGGCACATTTACGCGCATCCTGGAAGACCCCGAACGGCCGTTTGCCGCCGTGATCGGCGGGGCCAAGGTGAGCGACAAACTGGAGGTCCTCGAGAACATCATCTCCCGGGTGAACACCCTCATCATCGGCGGAGGCATGGCGGCGACGTTCCTTGCGAGCCAGGGGTACGGGACCGGCGCATCGCACGTCGAGACCGACCGCCTGGACGCCGTCAGGGAGATCTCCGCGAAGGCAACGAAACGCGGCGTCCGCCTCCTCCTGCCCCGGGACGTCGTCGTCGCGGAGAGGCTGGAAACGGGCATCCCGACCCGGGTTGTGCCTGCCACAGAGATCCCGGATGGCCGGGTCATTGCGGATATCGGACCCGGGGCTGCCGACGATTTCTCTCACGAACTTGCGAGTTCGCGAACCGTCGTCTGGAACGGGCCGATGGGTGTCTTTGAGATCCCGGAGTTTGCGGAGGGGACGCGCCGGGTCGCCGCGGTTCTCGCCAACCTCCGGGGCACCACGGTTATCGGCGGCGGTTCGACCACGGATGCGGTGGAACGGTTCGGGCTTGCCGACCAGATGACCCATGTCTCGACGGGCGGCGGGGCCGCGCTGACGATGCTTTCGGGAAAGCCGCTCCCGGGTGTCATGGCGCTCGATGATGCAGGGACACCATGAGGCGCATCGGCATCCTGACGAGCGGCGGTGACGCCCCGGGCATGAACGCCTGCATCAGGGCGGCGGTGCGCACCGCG
Source organism: Methanobacteriota archaeon (assembly GCA_016841955.1). Taxonomy (GTDB): domain Archaea; phylum Halobacteriota; class Methanomicrobia; order Methanomicrobiales; family Methanoculleaceae; genus Methanoculleus. The sequence continues at coordinate 19,831 of JAENYE010000006.1, read as the reverse complement.
CTTGCAAACAACCTCACCATCGTCGGGATACGCCGGGGGTATACCGGGCTCATCGGCGGCGACGCGGTGCCGCTCGACCGGACGGCTATCCGGAACATCATCCACCTGGGCGGTACCATCCTTGAGACCTCCCGGAACCCGGAGTTCTACACCAGGGAAGGGAGGCTCAAGGCGGCGGCGGCTATCGAGCGGCTGAAGCTTGACGGCGTCGTCCTGATCGGGGGCGAGGGAACATTCCACGGTGCAACCATGCTTGCCGCCGACGCGGATACGGCGGCGCTCGTGGGAGTGCCGGGGAGCATCGACAACGACGTCTACGGGACCGACTACTGCATCGGGTTTGATACGGCGGCGAACTGTGCGGTCCAGGCGATCGACCGCATCCGCGACACGGCCCGGTCCCACGAGCGCCTCTTCTTCATCGAGGTGATGGGGCGCACGGCCGGGTTCCTGGCGCTCGAGAGCGGCATCGCCGGCGGCGCCGAGGAACTGGTCATCCCGGAAGAAGAGGTTTCGATGGCCCGGCTCAGCGAGCGCATACGCGAGGGGTTTACCATCGGGAAGAAGAGCGCGATCGTGGTGGTGGCGGAGGGAGAGACGCCGGGCATCTCCTTCCGGATCGCCCGTGAGGTCGGAGAGCACCTTGACTTCGACTCCCGCGTCGTCGTCCTCGGGCACCTCCAGCGGGGTGGGCCCCCGACGCTGCGCGACCGGGTGCTCGGGAGCCTCCTCGGTGTTGCCGCCGTCGAGGCGCTGATCGAGGGCCGGAGCGGGTGCATGGTGGGAGAGGTCGGCGGAGACCTCACGTGCACGCCGCTTGAAGATACCTGGCAGAAGAAGAAACCGCTTGATAAGAACTTACGGCGGATATTCACGCTCCTCTCGGAGTAGACCGGTTCCCCGAGAACGATTGCCTGCCCCTTGCGTCGACAGACAGTCCTCCGGACACCATGGGAAAACAGGAGGCACCGGGCATCGGGGCGGATACCGCTACCCGACGATGCGCCGTCACGGCCGAATGGCGGCCGTGTAAATCAAACATAGTTAGGTCCTCCTGTCACGCCCTCCTATACCCGTCTTCTTCTTATACCTGCTCTCGGGTGCCCGGCCGGTCGTCAGTCCCGGGCTCAGATGGATTTCTCCCAGCCCTGGCCCATATCGATGAGAGGTCGCACTTCACCGACCTCGAACGTCACCGAGGCATGGATCATCGCCGCCGCATCCTCGCCCGCGACCTCGGCGACCTGTCTCCGGTAGGCATCCAGCTTCTCTCCGGAAGTCGCATACTCCTTCATCTTCAGGTAGACCCGGAGCCCCTTCCAGTCCATAAACGTCTCTCCCTGCTCCACGATCGTGAACACGGCGTTGGGATTCTCCTGCAGGTAGGCAAACGTGCGGTTCTCTCCAAGCCCCATGACGACGGTCTTCTCGTCGACCATCATCGGCGAGCCGAAGACCGCCGCATCAACCCTTCCTTCTTTGTTCGAGGTACTGAGGACGCCGATCCTCGGCTGTTTGTTGAAATAATCCACCAATTTGGCTGACATGGCTATTCCCCTGTTTGAACCCAGCCTTATCGCTTCTGCTTAAAAAAGTATGGGCGGCGGGATCCCGCAGGAGCGGGAAGGACCGCAACGAACGCCCTCGGGCCGCCTACAGCAATCGTTCGCAGTATGGTTTCCTTCCACCACCCTAAATCGCCAGAAACTCCCGGGGAGCGAGGCTGGTGGCGAGCATCACCATGTTGATCTCCCGGTTCCGGGCCCAGGTGCCGGCTTCCCTGTTTCTTGCGTCCATCCAGAACTGCTCGATCGCGTCCGCAAGCGGCACGTATTCCATGAGGAACTCTATCCGCCGCTGCACGGAACCCTGCTGTCCAAAGAGGTCCGGGTTCTCCCGGACCCGTTCCGCGAGAGCACCCACACCCGATAGGCCGATCGAGAGCCCGAGCTCCCGGAAGGCAAGACGGTAATCCGGGGGGTGCCGGAGGGTGCCGGCCTCGGCAAAGGCGGCGAGGCCGACAAGGGCCGCGTCGAGGACGGAGTCCAGCAGACCTGCGTACGCGAAGCCGCCCTTTATCATCAGCTGCGCTATCCTTCCGGCATCGAACAGGAGGCCGCCGATGCCGAGCGGGTCGTCCGTGGCAGGGTTTCTGCCCCGGCAGATCCCGGCCATGTCGGCGATCTCGGGGGAGAGATCGGGGTATACCGACTCCCCGGCCGCCGTCATCTGGAGTTCGCTGTAGGTGACGAACCCGTCAAGCGGGTCGTGTTGACCCACGGTGGAGACGAGAGGATGGGAGAGGTCGATGCTCATCTTCCAGTACATCCTCTTCCTGCCGCCGGAGGAGGGGACGTAGGTGAACGCGGCGTGGGCCGCCTGCGCAAGCTCCACCGCCCACTGCACGTAGACCGGGTTGGAAGTGACCCGGCTCACCCGGTTGAGCGCGTGCATCCACTTCGTCAGGTAGTGGTAATACTGCCCGTCCCGGTCCCACTCAAGCCGCTCGTCGAACGGTTCGCCGGCCTTGCGTTCGTTCTGCGGTTTTCCTATCCGCAGGCCTCCCCGGGTGGGATGCGCCTCGCCCTCCTCTTCGGGAAGGCCGCTGATCCAGCCGGTTCGGCGGTCGTCGTCGCGGTGTCGGCCGAGGGTGTGGTGCACCTGGTCGATGAGGCGGAGGGTGAGGTCCCGGTAGGACGCGTCACCCGTCCGGCGGAAGAGTTCGAGGTAGTTGCAGACCGCGTAAGCGTCCGTCCAGAGGTAGCGCCGCGGGCTGGCTCCCGGCGGGTCAAGCCCGGTCAGCCCGGCGAACTCCGTCATGAGTTCCCGGACGGTTGCGGTATTCGCATTCTCTGTCATCCCGGGAAACGGGATGCTGCACCGGCATCTTAAATGTTGTCCAGGCAGTTACTTACGGCGGAGGGGCACACCGGATAGGTATGGCAGATTTTGCAGGCGGATATGCCGGCGTCGGAGCGGCACTCGGGATGATCGCGGGACTGATGCTTGCCGGACTGCCCGGCGTGGTTGCGGGCACTGCAGTCGGTGCGGTTATCGGGTGGTATCTCGGAAAAAGGGCACGCAGGTCGCACTAGCGATATCTCACGTCGGCCGTCGCCCATTCGCGAATGAGGAGCCTCGGGGAAAACACCCCGCCTCCCTTTTCTCAAGCCATCCCAGCGGTTTCCGCACTTCCTTCCGTGCTCTGCCGGCCCGGACATCCCAATCACGGGAAGGGCCGCTCCGACGGGCAGGGACTACAAAAACGAGAACCCGGCGTCCTCCGCCAGTCTCGCGTTTTTCACCAGTTCGGACGCGCTGTGCCGCCTCGGTGAAGAGTTTGGAGCCAATCTCGACCATTCCTTCTCTCCCTCTCTCAGGTTCCCCATCCCCTGCACGGAGATGTCACGGGTATGAGCGGGCAGGGGGATCGTCACCGGCCATAAACGTTATGTCGATCGAAAAACAGCGGAATGCGAGGGGCGTTCAGTAGCCCGTCGCGTAGTAGTAGCCGTCCTCCTCCCGGACGCGGACCGGGACGCGGAAGAGCCCGCCGACGGCTTCGTCGGTCAGCACCTCCGCCTTTTCGCCGTCCATCCGGACGGCGCCGTCCCGCATGAGGATGACCCGGGAGATCTCCGGGATGATGTCGTGGAGGTTATGGGTCACGAGGATGATGCCGGTGCCCGACCGTGCGATCTTCCGGAGTGTCTTTCGAAAGGTGTGGAGCGCGTGCAAATCAAGGCTGTTCGTGGGTTCGTCGAGGACAAGGGTGCCCGGGTCGTGGACCAGCGCCCTCCCGATCAGGATCCTGCGTGCCTCGCCCGAGGAGATCCCGGTCATCGGGCGGTCCGCGAGGTGAGCGACCTCGAGGAACTCGAGGATCTCGTCGGCCTTCTGCTCCATCGCGGGGGTCACTTCGTGGGAGAGGAAGAGCCCGACACTCGAGAAGAACCCCGAGAGCACGACCTCGCGGGCCGATATCCCGCGGGTGAAGGTGTGCTGGAGGTCGCCGGAGACGACACCGAGGTGGGACCGCAGGTCGAAGGCGTCCCACCGGTCCAGTCCCCGGAACCTGAAGGTGACGTCCGATCCCCGGCAGGAGGGGTAGTAATCCCGGGCGATCGTCCGGATGAGCGACGATTTTCCGGCACCGTTCGGCCCGAGGAGAGCGATATGCTCCCCCTCGCGGACCGTGAGCGATACCGAGTCGAGGAGCTTCCGGCCTTCCCTGACGACGCTGACGTTCTCAAACTCGAGCAGGGGCGGGGAGGACTTTTGAGCGTCGGCGCTGCTATCGGTCATTCCGGCTGCTCCGTCGGATCGGGTTTATGGGAGTGTATTCGGTATGGAGGTCCATCGAATGTCGCCACTGTGTATATTGGGTTGTTGCCTTCAAAAGGTACGCTTTGTCATTGCGGGGCGTCGAACAGCGCGGCAAGCCTGTCCGGGTCATCCGTGTAGACGTGGAGGTAACCCCCGGACCCCGGCCTTACCCTGAGGTAGCCGCGATACTGCAGACTGACCAGGGAACGATAGAGCAACTCCAGCATAAACACCATCCAGCCGGCCGCTAAGAGAGCCTGAAAGCCGAAATCGGGGTAGACGGCCTGGCCGCCCGGATACCGCATCAACTCTTCCCCTACGGTGACGAAGAGTATCACCGCAACCGTGAGAAGCCAGAGCGGCACGGACACCCAGCGGGGCACGGGACGATCGGCATCTTTCACCTCGACCGATCTGATCGTGTCCTTTCCGAAGACGAGCGGCCGGGTACGCGATCTTCGGACGATGACGGAATTCCCGCAGGACTCTATCACAGTTCGATAGGGATCGAGATAGAGGCGCAGTGCGGCCCAAGCTATAAAGGAGACGGCCAGGAGGGTATAGATGAGCCCAGGCCACAAGGAGGGGATCAGGAGGGATACCACGAAGAGTATGAAGAACCCAAGGAAGGCAAACGGCATCAGAGGTATGAAACGAGGGCTGGCGTAATCCACGAATACGTCCTCCACCACCTCCCGGCTGCCGCCGGCCGCCGTCCCGATCCCGACCTCGCCGTCCGGCACGGCATACCGCCGCCGGCCGGTGCCGAGGGCTGCCGCGTTCGGACACCAGCCCACCATCCTCTGTATCGCCTCGGAGAACTTCATCGTCATGCGGATGCCTCCCCGCCGAAGTTTGCGCGGTAGATCTCTCTTCGGTGGAAGAGGTAGATTGCCATGATGATGATCCCGCCAACGAGCGTCGCCGCTCCCCACGTTATCGGCTGCCAGGTGACGATATCCCCAAGCAGCGTCTCCTTCTCGAAGTTGCTCCCGGCACGGATACTCTGTGCGTCATAATACATGGCGACGGCGCTCAGGACGACGAGGAGCGGGAGAAACTCCCGCTGGTACACGACCGGGAAGAGCCAGGCCAGGGCAAGGAGGATCAGCAGCATGTTATCCTTGTAGCCGCTCTCATCTCCACCTGCTGTACCGGCCGATTCCCGGCCGGGGTTTGGTTCCGGGCTCCTTCCCTTCCAGGCGCTTTCGTAGCCCGCTTCCGTGCTCGTGCGCTGGACAGGTTTGATGGCGTCAGCGTTCGGGCACCACCCGAGCTTCTTCCTGATATACTCCAGAAATACCGTCATCAGGAAACCTCCAGCACCCGGGCAATCTGTTCGGGGTCTTCCGTATAGATAGCAGCAATCTTCTTCTCCGCGGTCGTTATCGCCAGGATTCGCGGGTAATGTGTCCGTGCATAGGTACGGTAGGAGATCATGGGGAAAAAGATCGCGGCGCCAAGTCCGGAAATAAATCGCATGGAGGCCGGATTATCCAATCCATAGTATATACTGCCGGCCGCCGATACGAAAATCATCGCCATTGCCGCCGCGAGGAGCCAGTAGGGGGTAGTGAGTTTGTTCTCCCGCACCTCCACCTTCACGACGGCATCCTTCGGGATGACGATAGGCCAAAAAAGCGGCCGCGTGATGGTAATCGTGTCCGAAGAGATCTCGACACAGGCCCTTCGCATGACCCCGTACAACTCCATACCGGCGTAAGCCAGTATGATAGCCAGCACAAGAAGGCCCACTGCAGGTAACATAACGAAGAAGCATCCGACGAAAAGAGCGACGGCAACAAGCAGAATGAAATATGTTGCCGGAGTGCCGATTGAGCCGTAATCCACAAGTACACCCTCCACCACTTCCCGTTCGCCGCCTGCCGCCGTCCCGAGTCCGACCTCGCCGTCCGGAGCGGCATACCGCCGCCGGCCGGTTCCGGCCATTGCTGCGTTCGGGCACCAGCCCACCATCCTCTGTATCGCCTCGGAGAACTTCATCGCCATACGGGCTCCTCCCCGCCGTGCTCGCCCTGCGTCGCCGTACCCAGGACATACATCGACCCAATCTCTGCTATCAGGGTTGTGCGGTGCTGCCGCTCCCACAGGATCGTAGCACCGTACCAGATCCAGAAGATGAGGGGCAAGCTCAGTATGAACCCGAGGATCTGGCCGGACATGCCGCCCAGGACAAAATACGCCATACAGGCGATGACGATAGCGGAAGCCACCGGCAGCCTCAGGTACCTGACGATGCGCTGTCTCCGGGTCATGTTGGCCCTGACAAACTCGCCGGCGGCAACCCGCGCATACCGCTCCCGATAGCTGAGCAGAGAGCCGAGAGTGGATGCTGCCCCCATGGCGAGGCCGATCCAGACGGCCGGATACCCTGAAACGTCCTCGATCAGGATAAAGAGTGCCGCTGCCGCCGCCGAGGCGACCACCGCCGCGACCAGCAGCTGGTTGTGGTGGCGGTTCCACCACCCGGGCTCGGTCCGGAGGAGCCCGTCCCGCCCGCCCGGTGCCGCGGTCGTTCCCGGCCGCACCGGCAGGTCCGGCTGCATCGACCCCTTCAGGGGGCACCAGCCCAGGTACGCCCGTATCGTCTCCATGAGAGGCATCATACGAGTTCCCTCAGTTTCGCGAAGAGTTCATCGGCCATCCGTGTCGGGTCGTCGGTCTTCGTAAGCGCGATACCCAGCTCGTCAGCATAGCCCCAGAGGAGCTCGATGCACCGGGTATACCGGGGGCATGCGCCGCAGTCGCCCTCGTGCTCGTACCAGACCTGCACCCCGCGATCTGCCGATACGAAGACGACGGCAGCCGCATCGAACGGGACGGAACGCCCAAAGAGAACCCCTTTCTCCGCGTTCAAGCGCTCGACGTCGATCTGGTTCGCCTGCGCCATCTCAAGGAGCGTCTCCTCGACCTTCCGGTCCATGGCAAGCAGCGCCTTCGAGACCGCCTGGCGGGATATGCTGAAGCGGTCTGCGATACGGATGTTGGGGAGGCCGCTGCGGCGGAGCTTCCAGAACGCAAACTGCCTGTCGTTCAGGGGGAGTGGCATACGTCAACAATCTCGGGTTGACAATATCAACATTTCGATTCTTCCCGCCAAACCGGCCCATGTGTGACGCCCGGCAGCCGGGTATCCTCCCATCCGCACCCCTCTACCCGGACGAACCAGCGAACGGCCGCTGGCTGCACGCGCTCCACCCGGGAAGCGGATCAGAATCTTAATCCCCGCCGCCCCGGAACAGGGTCATATGGACACAGCACTGCGCGACGCCTACATCCGGCTCCATGAGAAGTACTTCCCGGGGACGGAACTCCCGATCGCCTTCGAGGTCGGGGGCGCGACCGTTGGGGTGGAGAAAGCTCCCGCCCCGAAGGGCTGGAGGTGCTTCGTCTGCGACCTCGTGAAGGTGAGGAAAGGGGCGAGCCTCGTCTTCGACGAGGACTCGATCGGGTGCCGCGGGGGGAGGTTCTACCTCGGCTACGACGCCGAACGGTTCCCCGACTTCCGCTACTTCCTCTCCTACGGGAAGCCCGGAGTCATGGAGGGGGAGCGCTACAAGCAGACGCCGGAGATCGTGGACGAACTCGACCAAGGAACCGCCCGGATACCCACGAAGGGAAAGAGCATCGTCTTCAAGCGCTGGGACCATCTCACGGACAGAGATAACCCTGACGCCGTGGTCTTCTTCGCCCGGCCCGAAGTGCTCTCCGGCCTCTTCACGCTTGCAAACTTCGACCAGGCCGACCCGAACGGTGTCGTCTGCCCGTTCGGTGCCGGGTGCAGCTCGGTCTTTTACTTCCCCTGGCTCGAGCAGCAGAACGAGAACCCGAAAGCGGTGCTCGGGATGTTCGACCCCTCGGCACGGCCATGCGTCCCTCTGGACGTCCTGACGATGGCCTTCCCCATGAAGAAGTTCGAGAGGGTTATCGGCTTTATGGAGGAGAGTTTCCTCATAACGGGTTCCTGGGAGAAGGTGATGAAGAAGATCAGCCGGAGTAATAAGGTGCATTTACCATAGTCAGAAAAATACAGGCAAATTCCTTAAGAGGTCGTACCTAAGCCCTCTAGTTAGGATAACTCGGGTATAGAGCGTTAGCCAACAAAAACGCAACATATATTTAGTCTAAATTTAAAAGGGGCAAATGGAGTCACCCTTGGATTTAATGCTATTGGCCCAAACCAATAGATGTGCGGTGCTACGCTGTGCAAATGTAATAGTAGGCAAATGTAAACATGAACCCTTTCCGCAGCGCACGCGTGCGCTGTGAAAACGCTTCACGTTTAGCAAGGGGGACTCCAATTTTCTGATACCATGGAGCAAGCCTGCAGTATTTACAACCATTCTCAGTTGGTTGACTATCTTAAGCAAAGGGACGATATAAATTACGAAGAAGTAATTGATACCGAAACTCAGGCCCTTAAGCGGTTGAAACGTAAAGATCTTCCTTATATTTTTGATCTGATTCATCTATCCGAGTTGTGTGGAGCATCATCTAGTCAACTGAGATTTTTCATTAGGAATAAAAAAAGCGCTTACTCCTCGTTTGAGATTCCTAAAAAGAACGGTAAGCTTAGAAGAATTGATGCTCCATCGAAACCTTTAAAGAAAGTCCAAAGATGGATTCACAAAAATATATTGGTACAACTGAACGCAGGGAAATATGCACATGGATTTGTACCTAATCGATCTATAGTCACTAATGCAGCCAATCATATCAATAAAGAGTGTATCTTGTGCATCGACTTGAAGGACTTTTTTCCAAGTATAAAATTAAATCGAGTTAAAGGTTATTTTCACTCGTTGGGGTATAATGAGCAAATTTCTCTAGATTTAGCAGAACTCTGTACTTACCGAATGAGGTTAACGCAGGGTGCGCCTACCAGCCCTATGCTATCTAATTTAATCGCTTGGCAAATGGATCAAAAAATTGCCAAATTTTGTAAGGCAAGAAATTTGGATTACTCTCGATACGCGGATGATATAACCATATCGGGGAGTAATAGATTGCCCAAATACAAAAACATTATAATTAAAAAAATCACCCAACATGGGTTTGAGGTGAACCCAGAGAAAACCCGAGTGTTATCACAAGGTTCTTGCCAAAAGGTTACAGGTATTGTTGTTAATTCACATCTTAGCGTAGGGAAAGATAAGAAACGAAAACTTCGAGCAATATTATATAACATCAAGAAGAATGGGCCAGTAAAAGAAAACAGAATCAATGATCCCTTCTTTAAAGAAAGATTATTGGGGTATATATCGTATGTAATTAATGTAGAACCCGAATTTGGAAACACTTTGAAAGAAGCCTTTCACTCTATCGACTGGTCAGAGTATGATAATAACATTAGAAACTTAAAAGAAACCGAAACTAACATCAGATCGTTATCGAGAAGTCCATTTGTTAATAGAATACTTCCATTTGAAAAATTGAGCTCGTTCAGAGACATCCCTCCTCTATCCATGGAACAATTTTCCCTTGAAGATCTTACCACATTACAAGAAAAGTGTAAACAGCATCCTACAAATGAAGAATGCAAAGTCTGTTTGTTCAGGAAAGATGATCCGAATTATAATAAATGCATCAAATTTATTTTGGGCCATTATATTGGTAAAACAGGTGGCACCCATCACGGTCACGAGGTGTGTGATATAGGTATCAATGAAACAATATTAGGAAAAAGCGGGTGTCATGTTTGCTTTATAATAAAAACCAAACTGGAAGCTAGAACCCAAAAAGACACATACTTCCGACAATTCTTTGATGTCTGCCATAGTAGTGGAATAAATGTGGTTACAACCGTCACTACTTCAGATATCGATGTTGGACTACGTTCACGTCTTAATACTGCTATACACGAATGTCAATCTAAAAAGTGCTACTGTTTCATAACACAAAGAGACTTCATGAGAATTTATTCGAATTTTCGCAAAAAAACTCATGGGATGCAGCAGGTTGCAGATTCACTTGACGCGAACAGTCTCATCATTGAAGCTCAACCAGGCAAAGTAGGGGCTGGGGGCAAAGAAGATTAAGGAACTCCAATAATAACATTTACAATAGACATTTCTGCCACAGGCAACAGTAGCAAGAGATCGCAGGTTGCTCCCTGTGACACCATAACAATATACAATCTATTGAAAAATGGGCTTTGTTGAAACCCCACCTGTTTGTTCCAGATGGCCACAATCAGGGGGTACTCAGGGGCACGGCTTTCTACCAAGTATCGCCATGACTGCCCCCGCCCCTAGGGCGGGGGAGGAGGCCGGAGGCCGGGTGGGGTGGGGTCGATGAGGCATGCGGATTTTCGCGAGTTAGAGACAGGGGAGGGGGTCTCCCCCTCCACGTCAGCCCCACCCCCAATGGCGATAGCCACCACGGTCCACTGTATGAGGACATGCCCGAGAAGAAAGGTCGTCCCAAGGACAAGCCTAGTCCGGCACCAGCCTCATCAGGGTAAGGATGAAGATCAGGATAGGGTTTCAACAGAGCCAAAAAATGAGAAATGTCCAGTAAAATAGCGTCTCACCCAAGCGTCCGGTTGAAGAACGTGACCATCTCCCCGTAGGCGTTCTCTGCGACAGGGCTCTCCGAGAGCTGCCCGTCTTCGATCATGAACCCGTGCGGCTCGCCCTGGTAGACCTTGAGCTCGAAGTACTTCCCGGCCGTATCGAGAGCAGTCGCATACCGGTAGATATCGACCACCGGGCTCGCCTCGTCCGCCGTGCCGTGAATGATCAGCATCGGGTCGGTGATGTTGTCGATCAGTTCTACAGGGGCGGTCCCGTTCGCCTGCCCGCCGGAGTAGGGGAAGCCGTACCAGGCGACAGCCGAGTCGAACTCCTCAATCTGCGGCAGGAAGAGCATCGTGTAGCGTCCGCCCGCGCAGAACCCCGTCAGGCCGATGCTGCTTGCGTTGACGTCGGGCCGGGTCCCGAGATACGTGACCGTGTCCCGGATCAGCCCCTCCATCACGGCATCCTCCGGTGACTCGTTAAAGGTCTGCCACTCGGGAGCGATGACGACGAACCCCTCCCCGGCAAAGCGGTCGACCAGATCCCGGTAACCGGGCTCCAGTCCGTTGAAGGAGTGAATCAGCACCACGGCCGGATACGGCCCGCCGTCCCCGGGCGCTGCGATGTAGGCCGGGTAACTCTGGCCACCGCTCTCGATCTGCACCGTCGTTCCGTTCCGCATCCCGGCAGTGCCCACGTCGCCGGCGCTGGCGCAACCGACGAGGAGGAGCAGGGATACAACCGCCGCAATCAGGATGACTTGTCTCATGGATCTCCCTCCGTTCCAGGGTGCACCCCATCCTGCTCACGTCATATAACAGTGTCGCCCGGCCGGTGCCGGCAGTCAAGCGAGGTCGGAAACCCGGGAAAAAAGAGAGAGGTCAGATAAGTTCCCGGATGTCTGCAAACGTTGCATTCTTCGAAACCCAGACTGTGTTGCCGGTATAGTTCAGCCCGCCGGTGGCGCGGAGGTCGTCAAGCTGGTAGACCCGCGGCCCGTACGGGTACCCGGTCTCGTTCAGCCACCACGCCGGATACCCGGGCTCCTCGACCGCCTCCGTCTCGGGGTCGGTGACGAGGCCGTTTGCATACGTGACGATCAGCGTGCCCGTGAGATCGTGCCACTCGTCGATTATCTCATCGCCCCGTGTAACGGTGAAGTTCGTAAGGAGACGCGCCGCACCTTCCTCGTCGCCGGCAGCGATGAGCTCGACCGCCTGTCTGTCGGTCTCCTGGACGAGGGCTATCGACTCGGATTCGAGCTTGCCCTGCTCTGCGGCGATAGCGTCGATCATCGCATCGTAGCGAAGCATGGCCCAGTTCGTTAAGAGGTCGAATGTCCAGTACGCGGTGTTGTAATCGTATTTCAACCGGTCGCCGGTCGTGTATGCGGCGGATACGTTCTCGGAGCCTGCGTACATCGGCGCGTAGACCGTCTCGTACGTGACCGCCGGACCAAACCAGAGCACGCCTCCCACCGGGTCGGGGAGAGACGACCGTGCCTGGGCAATGTAGCTGTAACTGCAGAAGACCGCCGAGATCGGCCGCGGGTTTGCCCCGGGGCGGACCTCCATGTACGACTCGTTCTGGAAATCCGTGTGGGCATCGGCAGGCCCTAAATACCGATACGGGTTCCCGAACGGCCCTGCGGCACCGCCTGCGGAGAGGTCGAAATCGGTTCCTTCGTAGTGATCCCGGAAGAGCGAGAATGTCCCGGTGAGGTTGACCTTCTCATCGGGCGTGACGGTGAACGGATACGCCTTCGTGTATGAATTCTCAACGTACGGGCTCAGGTTGAGCGACGGGGCGAGTCGGTCCTGTATGCGCCAGACCCGCATCAGCGAGTAGTAGGGGTGCGAATACTCGCCGTAACTGACGGCCTCGAGCCAGTCGAGAGGGGCGTCTGCAGGAGACCACACGCCGGCCTCTTCGAGCTTGCTGAAGAGATCTTTCGAGTACAGCATATCCGGATCTCCCTGGACAACTTCGCGGATCCTGAACTCGTTTGCCGCGACAAAGACCTCTCCGTCGGGGATCTTCTGTGCGACCCAGAGGCCCCCGCCGTCCTCTTCATCGAGGCTCGAGCACATCTCGATGACCCACGCCTCCTCCGGGTCGGCGAAGATGAGCGTCTCGCCGGTTCCGTAATAGCCGTAGGTATCAATCAGGTCGCCGACCAGTTCGACCGCCTCCCGTGCTTTCGTGCACCGCTCCATCGCTATGTTCGAGAGCTCCGAAGAGTAAAAGATCCGCTTTCCTTCGACTGCATTGAGTTCGACTTTCGCGTAATCGGTGCATTCGCCGGAGAGCAGCTGGTGGTCGTTCATCATGCCGTAGGATCCGGTGTAGTAGGCGTAGGTGTGCGGCACCTGATCGATATACCCGAGAATCAGGCTCGAATTGCCGGCTGTCTTGCCTCCTGCCGCATCCGAACCGCTGTCCGGGTCGTAATACACCGGCCTTTGCGCTCCGGGCGCATGATCGGCCGCAGGGACGTAGAGAAGGCTTATATCGTCGACGTTTCTCCAGTCTTTTCCGACTCCGTCATTCGTATGCCCGACGTACATCGATCCGTCTTCGGATGCATCGGGGGTTATCGCAAACGTGGTGCATGCCGTTGCATTTGCCGACAGGAGCAGGAATGCAACGAGCAGGCACAGGCCGCTTCGTATAAGGTCGGTTCTGTCGATACGTTTTAGCATACAGAAATGGAAACAACCCGGGTTTAAAAACATGCCGAATTCTTTGTCGCGGGTGGCGGGCAATTTTAGAAAAATCACACACTTTCATCCGGGATTGTGCGCGTACAAGAAATCGGCACCCGTCTCTGATCGGCGACGACCCGGCATGGTCGAACACGATCCTGGGTGTCGACCATCTCTTTACGGAAGAACAAAAGCCCCCGGCAGAGAGCAGGGGAGCGGACGTACCGCAGGTCCGGTAAGAAAGCATTCCGGCGTTTGGGTGAGGGAAAACTCGCCCCTCCCCCCGTCTGGAAGAAGGCCGGATTACCGATATTTTCCGATTTTAACACCGGCTCCGGGGAGTGGATGTCGGCAAACATATTCCCCGGAGCAGATCTGCCCGAAATCCCTCTTTGGATCCGGTATCCCGCACCCCGATTTTGTGGCTTCCAGGAATGAATATCGGATTTTAAGGAGCGCGCTCCGTCACGGTGCGCCAGAACCCTTCGGTATTCCGCGTTGGTTTGAGGAGGGATTTATTTCCACTCCCACATCCTGTCATGGACCGTTCCATCGGGATCGAACTCGATCTCAAAGACCAGCGCCACATCATTGAGCCGGCTCAGGGCGGGCGAGGAGGTCTGCAGATACCGGATTCCCCGCATGCTCCACCCGGGACCTTTTCCCTGAATACTTATCCCAGACCCGTGCAGCACGACCTTTTCACCGGTTTTGGTCATCATGATCCCATTGCCCTTCGAGAACATGCCGCCCTGGGGCCTCTCCTTCGACCAGAATGTGGCCATAAAGGTCACTTCAGTGTCGAGAATCTTTCCTTGCGACTCTATGGTCCTCTCGATCTTCAGGTCTCCCCCGTAATGGCGAGTAAGACGCTTTCCGACCACTTTGCCTGTCAATTCTCCAACCATTTCTCCGATCATACCGATCGCCGGGTGCCCTGATCATCTCAGTGCAGATAATTCTATCCTCCCGGATATCCGCCCTGTCGCAGAGGTCGAGTACCATCCCCAATGAGTCAATGCAGCCCGCCCGGTTGATCGACGGCATCGGCATTCTCCCGTCCGATCACATCCGTTCCTTGATGCCTCTCTTCACCAGCCACCAGTTCGCCGGATAGCGGGTTAAAAACCGATCATCATGCCTATCCACTCATAAACCAGTAGGTGATGAGATCTGTCTCCAATGGTGGCTGGAAAAGGTAATATCGCGTCAGCGCCATCCATCCGAAGAGACGCACCTCAAAAGCACCGTTCACGAAACGGGTAGCGTCACCCTTTTGCTGTACAGTGATTGAGCCCTGTCTCCTTGCTACTCTGGTGAGCAGGGCAGGCGACACGCACCCGGACGAGCAGCTGCACGCCGTCCTGCAGACTCGACGGGAAAGGGCCTGATCCCGGCACGACGGGGATCGGGTATCACGCCTGTTTCAGGCTAACCTGCCGGAACACTCCCATTACAAGGGCGATCACCGGGATAATCTCCAACCGGCCTGCCCACATGATCATGATGAAAAGCCATTTTGCGGCCAGACTCATCTCCGGGTTCACGAACCCGGTGGACAGCCCGACGTTCGCAATCGCAGAGACCACGTCAAAGATCACGTCGCTCGAGTCGAACGCCGATGCAGGGTCAAGGTGCAGGAGCAGAATCGAACCGACAAAGACGGTCAGGATAAAGAGCACGATGACGAGCATGTTCTTGGAAACCTCATACTCGGCGATGCTGTTTCCTACCCCTTTTCCTTCGTGACGAAACGGAATAAGCACTCGACTGCTGGTGTATAGCCGGCGGAACCACCACAGGAGTGTATTTATACCGAGGTTTACCCGGGACAACTTGATTCCACCGGCGGTGCTCCCCGCTGAACCGCCGATGAGCATGAATACCGAGAGAAAGAGCACCGTGACGCTGGACCAGGCAAACGGGTTGGTGTTGTTGAACCCGGTGCAGGTGACCGCGCTCGTCACCATGAAAAGCCCTTCCCTGAGGGCTTCGATGGGGAGAACCTGCGTGAGAACAATCAGGTCGTAGGTGACCAGACCCGTGCCGGACGCGATCAGCAGAAAGAGCAGGCGGGCCTGCGAGTTCTCAAAGAGGCGGATCTGTCTCCGGTAGTACAGCAGGTAGTAGATCTTGAAGGGTAGGGCGCCTGCAATCATGATGGGAACGATCAGCACTTCGAGCAGCGGGTTCTGGTAGTACATAATCCCTTCCGAGTGGACCGAGAACCCTCCGGTGGCTATCGCGGTCATGGAAATATTGATCGCGTCCCAGAGGGAGACTCCCGAAAGCAGGATCAACCCGATCCCGGCCGCGGTGAGGAAGAGGTAGATGCGCCACATCTGCACCGCAGTTGCCACAACGCTCGGCATCAGCGTCTCGCTCCGGCCCTCGGAACGGTAGAGCCGGAAGCTCGTCAGGCTCGACCGGCTCGCCAGCGCGATGGTAAAGGCGACGATCCCGATTCCGCCCACCCACTGGGTGAAAGACCGCCAGAAGAGGATGGTCCGGGGCACGGCGTCGACATCGGGGATCAGGGTCAGGCCCGTCGACGTCCACCCGGACATCGCCTCGAAGACCGCATCGGTGTAGGGCATCCCGATACCCAGAACGAACGGAAGAGCACCGATCAGCGAGGCGACGAGCCACGTCAGTGCCACCGATCCGAGAGCGATGGAGAGCGGCGGCTCCCGCTCGCTCTCCGGAATCCGGGTGAGGAGGAAGCCGAGCACGATAAAAGCCGTCGGAGCAGAAGCCATCGCCGGCAGGACGCCATCCTCCCTGTAGAAGAGACCGATGAGCAGGGGGAGATAGGATATCAGACCCATGAAGAGGAAGATGCGACCCAGGTCAGGGGCGATGGCCGAGAAGTCCGAGAACCGCGCCATACGTATCCGTACTGTCTTCCATCATAGGGGTTAAACCGATCGATCTTGAATACACATCACCAGGGGATGGAAATCCCGGGAATAGCGCCATTCCGCTCCCGTTGCCATCCAACCGGCACCGTGGCAAGTTCGCCGGGATTACAGGACAGGGGCCCCGAGAGACCGGGGCCCGACAATATTTATGCACCGTTCGGCACGGCAGGAGCGTTTGCCGACTGCCTTATTGCGGCGGACCCGAACGGTGTTCCCTGCGGGAAGAACGACGAGCAGATCCGTACCCGGATCCCGGAGGGGCTTGCGTTCCACAGGAGCATCGGAGTTAAATCCATGATGGCCCTGATTAAAGAGCGACGGAGAAGGGACAGCGCCAAAGAGTCCGGTCCAGGCCCGGCGGAAAAGGGTTATCTACCGCTTCCGATATAGTTCATCTACATGGCATCGGTCGAAACCGTCCCCGACAGCACCGGGCTCTCCGGAGGAAAGGCCTTCGGCATCGCGGTCGCGCTCTACCTGGTCTGGGTCCTTGCCACATGGCTGCTCGAGGGCAGGATTCTCCTGCTGCAGAACCCGGACCCGACGGGAAGGCTGATCTACGCCGTCGTGGCGAACATCATCATCGGGACCCTGGCAACCCTCGTTGCCATCCGTGCCTTCATCTCGGCCGGCGTCCTCTCCCCGGACAGGACTGGATTCCGCCCGGTCCCGTATGCGCTCGGTGCGGTTGTTCTCGCAGGGATCGTCGGGGCGCTCATCTACACTCTCTCCGGGTTCCCGACATCGGACCCGGTCGTCTTCCTCAACGGGTTTGCCCAGGTCTTCCCGACGTCCGTCGCAGAGGTCCTCGTCTGCTGGGCGGCCATCGGCATGGTGAGCGAATCCCTGGCACAACCGGCGGGGAAGCACCTCGCACTCGTCACCGGGATCGTGATGGCAACCATCTTCTTCGGGGTCTACCATATCGCCCACAGCCCGCCGTTCAACACCCCGATGATGATCGTCTTTCTGATGCTCCCGGGCCTTGCGACGAGCATCTTCTATTTCGCGGTCCGGGAGATCTACTCGACGATCGTCTTCCAGAACCTCATGGGAACGCTCGGGGTGCTCCAGAGTATCGATCCGGCGGCACTGGCCCGGCCGAACCCCGGTGCGATAGCGCTTGCCCTGGCTCTGGTCGCGGTGCTGATCGCTGCCGATTACCTGCTGATCCGCAAGCGGTTCGCTTCCCCGGAGCAGGGATGAGGGGGCGCCGTATCGCGGACAACCCTCCGGGAAAAGTGCATGAAGCGGGAATCATCCACGGGGACATCAAACCCGACAACATCCTCGTAGACAACACGCTCGTCGTGCGGCTGATCGACTTCGTCAGCGCTGTCGACGTGAGTTATGTCGGCCATTTCATCTACGACCGTTCTTTTGTCAGGGGCACGCTGGCCTATACTTCCCCGGAACAGACCGGCCGCAGCCCTACCTGACTTATCCCTGCGGCCGCCCATCTCTGTACGCACGAGCGTCCCGGCAGAACGGGGCACCTTACCGCCTGCCGGCAGTTGCCGGTAAAACGTCCATCCGGCCGGAAAAGACATCTAACGGCACCGTCAGGGAATCGGGCCAGTCAGGTGCACCCGTTTCAAAAAATTTTAACCTGATCAACGGGCAGAGTTCTATATGCATCCATCGGACGGCAACGCCTCGCAGCAGCGGTACTCACTGCTCATGGTCTCGATTGCTCTCGCGATGTTCATGACGTCGCTCGACGGGACGATCGTGAACATCGCCCTCCCGACGATCTCGACGATCTTCGACCTCCCCTCGACGACGGTCAGCTGGGTTGCAACGGCATACCTGCTGGTGCTGACGGGCTGCGTCCTCGTCTTCGGCAAGGTGGCGGACAGGATTGGTTTCAAGACCGTATTTCTCGCCGGATTCTGCGTCTTCACGGCAGGCTCGTTCTTCTGCGGTTTCTTCCCGGAGGTCTTTGACTCGTTCGGGATGCTGATCGCTTCAAGGGTGCTCCAGGCGATCGGGGGAGCGATGATCGCCGCCATCGCCCCGGCCCTGGTCGCGGCGTTCCTCCCGATGAAGATGAAAGGGAAAGCGATGGGGGTCGTGACCACGTTCGCGGCGTTCGGGACCGCGGCCGGCCCGATCCTCGGGGGCATCCTGACGCAGTACCTCTCCTGGAACTGGATCTTTTACATCAACGTCCCGGTCGGCGTCGCGGCCATCCTGCTCGGCTCGTACGCGATACCGGCAGGCCGGACAACAACCGGCACGCCCTCGCCGTTCGACCGGCTCGGGGCAGTCCTGATCTTCGTCGGACTCGGGTCCCTGATCTATGCCGTCAGCGAAGGGTCTGCACTCGGCTGGACGGATCCGACGATTCTCGCGGCACTCGCAGCCGCAGGTGTCGCGCTCGGGTATCTCGTTCTCCACGAGCAGAAGACGGACGACCCGCTGCTTGACTTCCGGCTCTTTGCGAACAGGAACTTCCTCTACGTCAATCTCATGCTCGCCTTCTCCTACTTCCTCTTCGGCGGCGTCAACTACCTTCTCCCGTTCTTCTTCGAACTGGTAAAGGGCTTTGACCCGTCGACCTCCGGGCTCATCCTCACCGCGCTTTCGTTCGCCATGATGGCGAGCGGCTTCCTCTCCGGCATGCTCATAAACAGCATCGGGAACCGGAGGCTCTGCATAGCCGGCGCGCTCGTCGTCTCCGCCGGGTACCTGATGTTCCACATCTTCTCGGCGGGGAGCACGATTTACTACATCATCGGCACGCTCGCTGCCGTGGGGTTCGGTCTCGGCCTCATGCTCTCGCCCGGCACGAACATGGTGATGAACATGGCCCCCCGCGACAGGCACGGTATGGTCTCAAGCCTCATCTCCGTGGAGCGCTCCGGTCCGATAACCCTCGGCATCTCCTTCACCAGCATGCTTTTTATCCAGGCGATGCTCACGGTCGCGTCGCACCGCCACGTCACGGCGTCCTCTCCGGCGGAGATCAGGATAGACGTGCTTGCCGCGGGGTTCGATTTTGTTTTCGTCGCCGTCTTCGCGGTCTCGCTCGCCGTCGTCGCCCTCGCGTTCTTAAGCAGGGACGAGGTTCACGCCGACAACCTCGGAGAGGAGACCATCGAGGCTGCGGTCGTCGGGGCGTGACCCCCCCCGCGCCGCGTATCACCAGAAGAGGAGAGCGGGGAGATTCGCCTCCCCGCCGTTTTTCGCGGGTGCATCAGAGGAGGACGCTGTACTTCGACGTCGCCGTGGAGCGAGTTCCCGCTTGTCGTCATGCTTGCCGAGCAGGATCAGGGCGAGGGCGTCGGCGTCGGTGTCGGTGTCGGTGTCGGTGTCGGTGTCGGTGTCGGTGTCGGTG
>JAENYE010000002.1:108778-496966 GCA_016841955.1 Methanobacteriota archaeon | reverse complement strand
TCCTTTTCGGTTGCATACTCCATACACGGATTTCAAGGGGGTATCGCCGAGAGGGTGGTGGGGACAGGGGAGGGGGGAATACTCCCCCCTCCCCGTCAGCCCCTCCCCCAGACGCGATATCCCCACGGTCCACTGCACCGGGTTTTTTCCTCGTTTCAAGTGTTGGGTGCTTACAACCTTTGAGAACTCGTGTGCACTAGGTTTGCGCAACGCACCTTATTTGGAAAAACCGTATTTTTGGTGAGTTCACTCTGCATCCCGGAGTTCGCCCCCCTCACTCCGTCCCCTCCTGCGGGCAGACTCCCCCCCTCTTCCTCAGACCCCTCCCTGCATAAGCCGCAAGCAGGACCGAGAGGATCCCGGTGACGAATATGCCGTCGAATATCCCGGCACCCCCGATGGAGAGGACGGTCGCCCGGCCTCCGGCAAGTGCCGCAATTACGTCGGGATTCGCGAGGTTGAGGATGTCGGCGCCGAGCAGGGTGCCCATGGTCCCGCCGGCGTAGGCGAGCCCGGGGGCGGCGCGGCAGCCGCGGGCGAGGAGGAGTCCTGCAACAGCCCCGGCGAGGGGTGCGATGTAGAACGGCACGGTAATCCCGAGACCCGGGACCGGCGTTGCGAACGCGTAGGCGACGAGCGATACGGCGACAATGGCGGCAAGGGTCTTCGGGCGCGAGACCCGGCCACTCGCGACCATCCCGGCGGTCACGAAGAAGGGGATCACGGCGCCGCCGACGTTGACCGCGATGACGGATGCATCGATGGGGACCAGCGGGATGTCGATCAGGCTGCCGAGCAGCGCCCCTGCGGTCACCAGCACCGCCTGGTAGAACCGGAGCCCGATCGATTCAAAGGCCCCCTCGGTGACGAGAAGCAGGTTGAAGATGACCAGGGCAGGTATGAGGACGGCTAAAGCGATGAGGATCTGCTCCGGACTGAAGAGGAGCGGCAGAATCGCGATCGTGGGTAGCTCGGTCTCCATAGGCCGGGTATACCGGACGGGTCCATGCCATAAATAGTTTCATCCGTATCACCTCCAGCGGGTCTTCGGGGTCGTCCTGCGAGGAAGGCTTCCCTGATGCTTCGACCGGAGAACCTTCTGGCCGGGACGGTGTCGGCCGGCCTTGCCCAACCCGCCACGGAGCCCCTCAACAGACAGATGCTTTTCACCAGCCTTATGGTAAAAGGGGAGTACAATAGAAAACAGAAATCTTAAATGACGTATTTTATATTCATTTTTGGATAGATATATTCATATAGGGATAGCCAAAAATAATGATAAACAATACCTCCTTCCTCGAATTGGATAACGGACACTGGATAATACACCCCTCCGGGATATCCCGCAGGCGAATCGCCATCCGGGAATTCCGGGGGTATTTCGGGGTAGTGGGGGGTTGAGAACGACTCCGTTCTCTCCGACCGATCGCATCTTTGCGGAGAAGCATGACTGCCTTTACTGTTGAGGACCTGATCCGGCATCTGGAACGGCTTCAGGCACGAGGCCCGATCCCGTTCGACGTGAAGAGCGGAGAGATCTTTGGTATTCTCTGCCCCCAGGGCCAGGATCGGCGGACCCTGATCGCCATCCTCATGACGATGCTCTTCCCGGTCTCCGGGTTTGCCGAGCGTTCGCCGCTTGCAATCCTCGGTAACCTCGGGGACGTGCGGCGGAGCATGGGCATCGTCCTCCGGGAGTCGGTGCTTGACCCTGCGCTGACCGGCAGGGAGAACCTGGACTTCCACGCACGGTTGCATGGCCTGGGCGACGAGGTCCGGAGAAGGAGGATCCCCGAGGTCATAGGACTCTTCGGCATCTCGGGGAGCGCCGATGCTACGGTTGAGACCTACTCCCCTGCCATGGTGCAGCACCTTGAGATCGCCCGGGCATATCTTTCGCACCCGGAAGTCCTCTTCCTCGCCGAACCGACGAAAGGGCTGGACGAGCCCGGCCGCCGGGAGACCTGGGACCTTCTCCGGCGGCTGAACCGCGAGCGGAGGGTGACGATCGTCTTTACGACTCACGATGTGGCTGAAGCGGAGGCAATCTGCACCCGGGTTGCAGTGGTGGACGGCGGGGAGGTCGTGGCGCTGGATGCACCGGAGACCTTCCGTGCGGTGATGGCCCTCGACGATGCGCCGCTGCAATTCGACAATACCTCTTGAAACGCCCCGGCTCTCGCACCGCGGAGCGAAAACTGGAAACAGAAGCAGGAAGGAGGACCGAAACCCCTTTTATCTCAGCGGTCGTGAAATGGGTGTATGACCGACCTTCATCTCCCGCTCGTGTTCCTGTTCGTCGCCGGGAGCATCATCTTGACCGTGCTCGTCGGCGGATGCCTTGGCGAGAGTCCGGCGCCGGATGACCGGATCATCCGGACCATCCCGCCCGCCGAGGCGTCCGCCCTGATCGAAGAGATGGAAGGAGATCCAGGCTTTGTCGTCATCGATGCCAGGCGGTCGGACGAGTTCGCCGCCGGGTACATCCCGGGCGCGATCAACATCGACTCGGCGCACTTCTCAGAGCGCCTTGGAAGCCTCGACCCGGATGGAATCTATCTCGTATACTGCCAGCGGGGCGGGCGGAGCGCCGGTGTCCGCGAGCTGATGCGGGAGAACGGCTTCCGCGAGGTCTACGAGATCGAGGGCGGCATGAGCGCCTGGAAGGCTGCCGGACTCCCGGTTGCCGTGGATTGATCCTCACGCCTCGGGCTTCACGTAGGTGACGCCTTCCGGCTCCTCCGCTTCGCGGGTCTCTATCACGACGGTGCCCGAGATCCGGTTAAAAAGCCGCTGTTTTGAGCCCGGCATGGCGAGCCATCCGATCAGGCAGTCGGGGATCAGGAGGAACGCCTTCCCGAAGCTCTCGACGGCGGCGGCAGCAAACCCGATATCTTCCCCGGCGCGGCCGGTGACCCGGATCTTCAGCGCCATCTTGCCGATGGACTGGCCCCGGTACCCCTCGAGCAGCGTCCAGTAGAGGAAGAGGACGGCTGAGGAGAGGCTGACGGAGAGAAGCCCGGGTTCTACCGTGATCTCCCAGGAGGACGGCAGCCGGTCGGAGAGCGCCCAGAGGGGCAGCCCGATCAGGATGATGTCGATGAGCCAGGCCCAGAACCGGGTTTCCCATCTGGCGAGATAGAGGGGACCATGCTGGTTATCTGTCGATCTCTGTGGCTCTTAACGGTTCGGGTGGATCAGTGATTGACGAACCGCCGGAGGTCGTCCCGGGCATCATGGCGGCCCGATCTGCTGGCCTCGCCGCAAAAAAGTGAACTATCCGATATAACTCAGTTCTTCCCGGCCCCGGGCTTCTTCGGCTTCCTGGATCTTTGCTATGATCTGCTCCATATCCTCCGCACGCTGCTGCAGGGAGGTATGGTCGACCTCGATCCCGATCAGGCGGGAGAGGATCGCAAGAAGGTTGTCGGCGCTCTTCGGGTCGACGATGTAGCCGCTCGTCTCGCCCATCAGGCAGATCCCCTCGATACCCCGCGCCTCGCCGAGGCCGAGCAGGAGCCCCGACGCACCCACGATCATCCCGTCGCTCCCGGCGTTCTCGAACGACCCCCCGGCTGCCTCCACCTCCGGCCGGAGACGCTCCATGTTGACGGCGGAGAGCACCCTCGGGTTCTCGACCAGGTGGCCGACACCGTAGCCGCCGAGCGCATAAACCCGCCGGACACCGAGGTCTTCGGCGATGTCGAGGTACCGCTCGGCCAGTATGTAGTGACCTTCGGCCGAGTTGCTCTGGAAGTCCCCTACGAGAAAGAGGACCGCTTTTCCGTCCTTCTCGCAACGGTAGATCTCGTTGTTGACGAGGTGAGTGACGCCCTGCTCGTCGACGATCACCTGCGGCGGGAAGTGGAGCGAGGAGATCTCCCCTATCTTCTCGCCTTCGAGTTCATGGATCAGGTGTTCGGCAACGAGTTTCCCGACATGCCCGATGCCGGGCAGGCCCTCGATCAGGACCGGGGCGTCGATGTTATCATCTCGCAAAAAGGTTACTTTGACGTGTTCCATCTCCGTACGGTCCTCCTGTAATTACCGTACCTATCCTGGGGGGAAAAACGTGCCGGGTGTGCCGGCCGACACGGCCGGCCGCAGACCGGGCAGACCGGAGAGAGTGTGTATCTCAGGTCGTGCGGACAGCGGCGAATGCGATTACTCATATGGTCCTATCCGGCCTTCTGTTTCCGGATAAACTTGCCGGACCCGCCCGCCCGTTCGACCACGCCGACGGCGGCGCTTGCAGCCTTCTCGATTGCCTTCTCGGCTTCTTTATAATCGGGGGCGGTCACTTTTATCCGGTATTTCGGGGCTCCGACGTAGATCAGGTCGATCTCCACGTCCTCGACCTTCGGCTGCGCACTCCGGAGCGCCCGGCGGATCACGTTGACGCCGTCGGGCCGGGGCGACGTCAGAACGAGATGCCCCGTGATGGTCACCCTCGAGACCTTCACGTTCTCGTTCGCGACGGTGATGAGCGACTTCATGACCGGCTCGTCGAGTTTCAGCTTATCCGCCGCCTCGCCGCCGGTGGTGACGATGTCCTCGAAGGCCGGGTACAGCTGGCCGTATTCACGGTATATGGCCTCCTCGATGACGTCTCTGTCCACTCCCGCTGCCTCGGAGGCGAACCCGATCCATTTGGTGGCCTTCTGCTCGTTCTTCCACTCGTGAATCTTTTCGCGCCGCTGGTGTTCGTTTACGTCTTTTAACGAGAGATCGATGTGGCCGCGGTCGGGGTCCACATTCAGGACTTTGCAGACGACCTTCTGTCCTTCTCTTACGTAGTCCCGGATGTATTTAATCCAGCCCCGTGCTATCTCGGATATCGGTATAAGCCCTCTTCGCTCGTTGTACTCGTCCAGGGTCACGAACGCCGCAAAGTCCTTGACGTCCGCGACCGTGCAGACAACGAGTTCTCCTTCTTCGGGCCACTCTCTCTCATGCATGGAATTATCACTCAAGTACTGCCAGTATCTCAGCCTTTATATCAGCTTTCCCACCGTGGGGCTCTGCAAGGATACGCCCGCAGACGTTGCACTCCACAACGGTACTCGCCCTCTCAAAGACTATCTGTTCGTTCTCACAGTCGGGGCACTTTACCCGGAGGAATGTGCTCCTGTTCTCTCTGTTCACCCGGACCATAATAACCTCACTCCGTAAGTTCAAATTTACCGATCCGGAATCCCGGCCGGAGGTGCGACTTTCCACAGACCGTGCACCGGTATTTGACGTTGATCTTCTTCGTCGGCTTGTCGCCGCCGGGCACCTTGCTGAATTTGCCCATGTTGCCCAC
This sequence comes from Methanobacteriota archaeon, assembly GCA_016841955.1. Lineage (GTDB taxonomy): Archaea > Halobacteriota > Methanomicrobia > Methanomicrobiales > Methanoculleaceae > Methanoculleus. The sequence continues at coordinate 491,661 of JAENYE010000002.1, read as the reverse complement.
CATGCTCCTGCGCCCCTTCTGGCGGTCGATCCAGTTGAAGTGGCGCATTTTGCCCTTCTTTACCTTCACGACTTCATGAACCTGGTGGTTTCTGCAGAACGGGCAGTATGTCTTGAATTTGGATGGCATTTTCATGATAATAGCCTCTATTCAATAGATACGAGTACCTATATTACTTGTTAAGCCTAATATTTAAGGCTATGTCGTGCTCGCAGAGCACATCTGCATTGTTTTCCGGCAGGGTGACGATATCCCCCCGTTCCAACGCGTAGGTCCTGCCGTCAACTCCCATGAACGACTCCATATCGGAGAGGATATGCACGAGGGCGTAGGGGGATTGGACGGGACGGGGGACGGCGGCTGCCGGAACCTCGGAGGCCTCCGGGATGCCGTCGACCGGCTCGACGAGGTCGACGGCGGCTGCACCAGCACTGCCGAACGGGTACGCCTCCCCGTGGACGAGCGCTTCCCGGCACCCCTCGATGGCGTCGATGATCTGCCCGTACATCGCCCGCTCCGCCGGGAGCATCTTCCGGGCCTCTTCCTTATCGAAGTACTGCCCCTCCATCTGCTGGAACGCAAGATCGAGGATCTGCCGGGTCCGGACCGAGAAGATCTCCTGCACGGTGTCGGTGACGCTGCCGATCTCCTCGATGAGCAGGCTCCCCGCCCGGCTCTCCAGGGGATTTTTCAGGCCGGAGAAGTCTGTCTTGAGTTTCTCGACGTACGCCCGGGCATCATCGTAGAGGCCGGGCTCGATATGCGAGAGTTTCCCCGAGTGGTGCATGTCAAGCAGCATCTGCCGCAGTCTCTCAAGGAGGTCGGTGGCCATCACGCACCCCCGGTGATCTCTGCCATGTTCCGGCAGCAGAGGAAGATCGCGAGCGCCTCGGGAACACCCTGGACCCCTGCTTTGAGCGTGTAGGTGTTCCCGAGCATGGACGTGGTGAAGTTTGCCTTCACGTCGACCCGCACCTCCCGGTCGCCGAAGACCACCGCATCCACGAGCGGGTCGAACTCCGCGAAGTCCCGGATATCGAGCGGCACCACCCGCATGCCGCTGCCGCCGTGCAGCGACCCCGGCGTCCGGATCAACCGCTTGATGTCGGTCGTGACCGGCTCGTCCGCACGTGCCCCGGCGTCCCGGAGCCTCTCCTCGAAGTCGGGTGCGGCCGCGATCGCCCGGACGACCCGGTTCTGCAGGAGGTCTCCGGGGTTCTTCCCCGGGAGGGCGTCGAGATCCGCGAGGAACTCCGCGGCCGCCCGTTTGCTGACGTCCGGCAGCCCCGTGAGATAGGCCGTCGCCTCCGCCGGGTCGAGCCCCGCAAGCCCGAGCAGGTGGGCCCGGAGCGCATCGGCGTAACGCAGCCGCCACCCGGTCCGGGCGTCCCCCGGAGCGAGCATCACGCCCGGGTCGAGCCCGATGCCGCAGACGTAGTCGACGACCTCGCGCCGCTCCGGGCTCCCCCATCCCCGGACGGCGATATCGGTGACGTGGATGTGGTAGCCGCGCCCCCCGGAGAAGGCGACCCTGATATGGTTCCGGGAGAACCCGAGTTCGTCGGTCAGCATCCCGAGCAGTTTTTCGGTCTCCTCCTTGACCCGCGCAAGCATCATCGCGTAGGGGCCGCGGACGATATGATCGGCATCGAGATCGAAGATGAGGTCGGCGCCGGCCCAGTGTTTATCGTTCATCGTCGGCGCCGACGGTGTCTGGTAGTAGGCCGTCGAGTAGTAGACATGGGCGGGAACCAGGTTCTTGACGTAGGCCGCGAGTTCTCCCGGGTCCACAAACGCCATATGCCGCCGCATCCGGACTTCGGCCGAGGCATCAAAGAAGACAAAACCCCATTCGCGCTGCTCAAGGGAGGACGGAACGGTGAGGTTCGGCCTCTGGTAGTACTCGGTGAACCTCTGCTTCACAAACTCGAGCGTCGCGGGTTTCATGGGAACGTCTTGATCATATATGGGCCCACTCGTTCATATCCCTGTTTCCTGTAGTAGGGCCGCACCCCGACACCGCTCATCACCGCGAGGTGCCCGTAACCGTGGTCGCGGGCCTCTTCCTCGGCCGCGGAGAGGAGTTGCGCGCCGAAACTGCGGTGCTGCCACTCGTCTGCGGATGCCGGGGTGCTGATCGGGACCGCGCTCCCGTAGACATGGAGCTCGCGCAGGAGCGCCGCGTCGGCGAGTTCGTCGCGGAAGGGCCGGTGCGGGAACCGGAGCCGGGCGAACCCGACCAGAGCGTCCTCCGAGCCGGCCTGGATGAACCGCTCCTCCCCGCCGCAGGCCCGGTAGACGTAGGTCGAGACCGTCGTCTCCTCCGGGGCGGGCGTCCTGCCGACCTCCCGGCAGCGGATGCACCGGCACCGCCCCCCCTGCTCATGGAGCCGCGCCTCTGCAAGCTGCCGGAAGTTGCTGTGCCGTGAACCCGCGACGATCAGTTTTGCCGGGATGTCCCGCTGGATCCGCTGGAGGCGGACGTACTCCGGGAGGAGGGATTTGGCGTAGGCGATGAGATCGATCAGTTCCTCCTCGGTGTAGGGCCGATACTCCCCCCGTTCCCAGAGGGCCTCGATCTCTGAGCCCGGCGTCACCAGGGTCGGGTAGATCTTCAGGAAGTCCGGCCGGAACCTCTCATCGGAGAAGAGCTCCTGAAACATCCGCCGGTCGTCCGCCATGCTCGCCCCGGGGAGGTTCGGCATCACGTGAAACCCGACCTTCAGCCCGGCGTCGCGCAGGAGACCGTTCGCCGCGACCGAGTCCGCGACCGAGTGGCCCCGGCGGTTGTAGTCGAGGATCCGGTCGTCCAGGTGCTGGACGCCGAGTTCCACCTTGGTCACGCCCATCGCGAGCATCCGGTTGACGTGCTCCTCCCGGCACCAGTCCGGCCTCGTCTCGAATGTGGCGGCGACGCACCGGACCCTCGCGGATTCGTTCGCGGCAAAGACTGCCTCTAGATCGGGCTTTGCCGGCGCGAGATCCGCGCGGGGGTAGTCGTTCATCGCCTGCACGGCGGCCCCGACGAACCACTCCTGGTACTCGACCGGCCGGGCGGTCATCGTCCCGCCCATCACGATCAGTTCCGCCTTATCGACGTGGTGCCCGAGCGCCTCGAACTGCCCGAGACGGGCCTGCACCTGCGCGTAGGGGTCGAACGCGTGCTCTCTCGCCCGGAGCGCCGCGGGCTCCTCGCCCGTGTAACTCTGGGGGGACGCGAAGGGGTGCTCCGGCCCGCCGGGGCAGGGGAGGCACTTCCCGTGGGGGCAGGGGTGGGGCGAGGTCATCACCGCAACGGGCGCCACCCCCGAGAGCGTCCGCGTGGGTTTGACGAGGAGAAGCGGCCGGAGCCGTTCGCGCTCCTCGGACGTGGCCGCGGCGAGAACGGCGGAGTTTTTGGGCATATTGGCGCAGTGCGCCCGGCAGACGTCGAGTTTAATCTTCTGGATGTCGGCAGGGCCGGGCCCGGTAGAAAGGATGCGGGAGATTATCTCCCGGAGAGTGTCGGTATCGTTCATCGTTTAGTGTTCGGTTGCAATCCGTTCGGAGTGAAAATCGGCGTGATATTCGATGTAGGGGTTGTGATGGGCCCTGATGTGGTGGATGATCTCGTCGCCCAAGGTAAGGATAGCCTTTTTATGTGTTACCTTATTCTTATGGATGTGGACGGGTGAGATGTGGAGAGCATTGTACTGGTCGGTCGGGACATCCTCCCCCGTGGTACTTTCATAGTACTTTCTGACATGGACTAACAGCATATGTAAGTGGAGCAGCTCTTCCTTTTGCACGATATCACCTTTCCTCGAAGAGTACTACTGTATGCGGGTAGATATAATTTGTTGGTGATCTTTTTATATGCACAAGAGGCAGGCGGTCGGAGCGTTTATCGGGCTTGCAATTGGCGATGCACTGGGCGCGCCCCTGGAAGGCCTTCCACCGGCCCCGTTCGCCGTAACGGAGATGTCAGGAGGCGGAATCCACAACACCCTTCCGGGCCAGTACACCGACGATACCCTGCAGGCGTCAGCCCTGGCGCAGACCCTCGTCGAGTGCGGGGGATTTGATCCGGATGACTTCGCCCGGCGTTTAATTCAGGTATACCGGGCCCATCCGGAGTTCTTCGGGCCGACGTCCCGTGCCGTCCTCGACCTGTTCGAGGGGGGCGTTCGTCCCGAGGCCGCCGCGAGGATGGTGCACGAGGCGCGGGGTGGGAGCCGGAGCAACGGGAGCGTCATGCGCGGTATTCCGGTCGGCATCTTCTACCCCCCGGAATCGGTGCGGGAGGCGAGCCTCGCCGCATCCCGTATCACGCACTTCGACCCCGCCGCCGGTGAGGCCTCGGCGTTCGTCAACCGGATGGTCAGCGGGATGTGCCGGGGCGAGGAGGCCGCCGTGGCCTTCGGCCGGGCCCTTGCCGCCTGCGGCGATCCGGAACTCCGGCGGCTGCTCGAGGACTATCGGGCGTATCCCCCGGACCCCTCGCTCGACGCCGTCCTCTGCACCCACTGCGCCGTCAGGGTCTTCATGGACGCCTCATCCTTCCGTGAAGCGGTGGTCGCGGCGGTCAACCTCGGGGGCGATGCCGATACCGTCGGCGCGGTCACCGGCGGACTCGCCGGGGCGCGCTTCGGGTGCGAGGCAATACCTGCGTCGTGGCTCGCGGCGCTCCACGACCGGGAGGATCTTCTTGCTCTCGCACGGCAACTTGCTCTCGCAAGCCGGCCGTAAAGGATAGTGATACGGCCTCACGCGAAGAGCGCGAAGCCGCGAAGTGCGGCGTTTCGTAGGAACCCCGCACCCTTCGGCCCGTCGCGTCCCACGGACGGTCGTTCTTTTTCGTGAGACTACTGTGCAGGGGGACGGCTCACTGCAGCAACGTCAGACAGGGCGCAGTTCCACCAGTTTCAGGGGGCGGCCCCGCTCGCAGACGTCGGGGGCGTTGCCGAGAACCTCGCCGACGACGTACTTCTCCCCCTCGATGATGCCGTCGGGGTGGCAGAGCCGGTAACTCCGGCACTCGCTTCTCGGGCAGGAAAACTCGTAACTGATCTTCGAGTTCGCGATCGCCATGTCGGCGCCGATCAGCGCGACGATGGGGGCCTCCACCACGTCGACCGCGACCGCCGCCTCGTAGTGAACCGGGCAGTCGTGCCGGGTGTTTGAGCGGGCCGCAACGACCCGGTACTTCTTCCCGGGCTGCAGGTTATGGCAGACCTTGCGCACCTTGCAGCCCTCGCACTCAGGGCACATGATGCCTTCGTAGACGAAATCAAGCCCCGGCTTTGCGAGTCCGGCCCCGATCAGCGTCACCTTTGTCTTCTCCTTTGCCATTTCGTCTCACTCCCGGTAGAGCATCTTCACGAGGTCCCGCGCCGATTCCTCGGTCAGCCCCATATCCAGTATGGTGAAGCGTTCCGGCCGGATCTTCCGGGCGGCAAGCAGCGCCTCCACGGCCGTCTCGTCGTCGACCCCGATCTCGGCGGGGGTGGTCGGTGCGCCGATCTTTTTTAGGGAACTGCGGATCCCCTCCCAGTCTCCGCCGTGGAGGTACATCGTGATGATGGCCCCGATACCGCACTTCTCCCCGTGGAGGCCCTTTCCCGGCGCGAGCCGCTCCAGCGCGTGGGAGAACTTGTGCTCGCCGCCGCTGCCTGGCCGGGACGACCCCGCGATGCTCATCGCGACGCCCGAGGAGACCAGCGCTTTCGTCACGAGCCAGGCGCTCTCCTCGGAGTGCGGTTTGATGAGGTCGGCGTTCTTAAAGAGGATCTCGGCGGTCATCCGGGAGAGCGTCAGCGCGTACTCCGAGAGCGGTTCGCCCCGGAGGCGGTGGGAGAGTTCCCAGTCGAGGATTGCGGTGTAGTTTGCGATGATGTCCGCACACCCGGACGCCAGCAGCCGGTGAGGCGCCGATGCGATGATGGCGGTATCGGCGACGACGGCGATGGGCGGCTCGGCGGCGAGCGAGACGTTCCCCTCGGCGGTCGGGACCGAGGCCCGCGACGAGGCGATGCCGTCGTGCGATGCGGCGGTGGGGACGCTGATGAAGTGGCGGTCGGTGTTGTAGGAGGCGATCTTGGCCGTGTCGATGACCCGGCCGCCGCCGACGCCGATGACGAACCCGGCCTCTGCCGCCGCCGCCTCGGCCTTCCGGATCGTATCGAGGGGATCGCCAACGCTCGCGGCAAACGTAGCAACGTCGTAGGAGCCGGCAAGCAGCGCCTCGACCCTCTTCCCGGCAACATCCCGCGTCCGGCCTCCCGATACGATGAGCACAGAGTTGCCGAGGGCAAGGTCTTCACAGACAGCCGGGATCTGCTCGATGACATCGTGGCCGATGACGACGTCACGAGGGAGCTGCATCCATTTGGACTTGTCGAAGACCTTGGTTCTGAGTAGGTTTATGCGGTCTGCGCTCATTTAGATCAGGTAATGATTAGGGAGTTCCTCTACAAATATTACATAGATCCCATCCGTTACGGCGAGGCGTACACGCTCGTCGATACGCTGACCTACGCCCTGATCCTCATCGCAGCGGTCTACCTCGTTTACCGGGGCCTCCGGCGGTACAAGATTGCTATCGACGACGAACTGGTGCTTGCGACCATGCCCTTCGTCGTCCTTGGGGGGCTTCTCCGGGTCGTCGAGGATACCGGGATGATCGCCTCCGACTTCCGGTTTCTCCTGATCACGCCCCTGATCTTCTTTGTGATCTTTGCAGTCGCGGGGATCGCCCTCTTTCTCGGGAAACTCGCGGAGAACGCCGGGTTCGTCTCCCGCTACAGCCGTGTCTACGCAGGGACGGGGATCGCCGCCTGCCTCGTGGCCGCTCTGGCGCTCGTCTGGTTCGGCCTCACCGAGACGACGATTGCGCTCGATGTGCTCGTTACCATCCTTGCCCTCGCAGTCGTGTCGTCGCTCGCCCTCTGGGCGTTCCTCGTCTACGGCCTGAAGTGGGATTACGCCTCGAACATCCTCTATAAACTCCTCATCTTCGGCCATATGCTGGATGCGAGCGCCACGAGTTACGGGATCGATATCCATTCCGTCCGCTACGTCGAGCAGCACGTCGTGGGTTCGAGCCTGATCGAGGCGACCGGCACCGCGTTCTCGATGTTCCTCCTCAAGATCGCGGTGGTCGTCCCCGCCATCTACATCCTTGAGATGTACCGGCGGGAGGGAAGTTCCGATCTCTGGCACCTCATTCTGCTTGCCATGATCGTCGTCGGCATGGCGCCGGGGATACGCGACCTGGTGCGGATGGTGCTCTATGTCTGAAGGCTCGCTCGCCCGGGCCACGGGTCTTGCGGCCGTTTTCTTTGCCGTCTCGGTCGGCCTCGGCGTCGCTGCCGTGGGCCGCGACCCGGCGGTCGGCGCGGAGGTCATGGCGCTCTTCCGCGATCAGGTCGCAAGCCAGCTCCTCTCCGACTCTCCGGCGGTCCTTGCGGGAAAACTGTTCTTGAACAATCTGGCCACCAGTCTCCTCCTCTTCCTCGGGGGAGCCTCGCTCGGCGTGGTCACGGTGCTGATCCTCTCGGTCAACGGACTCCTGATCGGTGCGGTGACGGAGCTCGTGCGGCAGGAGCAGGGCCTGCTCTATATTGCCGCGGCGCTCGTACCACACGGCATCTTCGAGGTCCCCGCCTTCCTCATCGCGGGAGGCCTCGGGCTCCTCCTCGGGCGGGAGCTCATGGCCGAATGGCACGGCAGCGGCGATGCCGCTGCCGGAGCCTTACCCCTGGCCCGTCTCTTTCTCCGGGTAGTCGTCCCGCTTCTCGCGGTTGCCGCGGTCGTAGAGGCATTTATTACGCCGGCAATCCTAAGTATGATCGCTTAAAGCAGGCAGATCGATAGTTTTTGAGGTACGAGACGGATGGAAGAAGATACAGGTGTACTTCCCCGGAAAGACGATTTTTCCCAGTGGTACAACGAGATTCTCTGGCGAGCCGAGATCATGGACGTCCGTTACCCGGTCAAGGGACTATACGTCTGGTATCCCCACGGGTTCGCCGTCAGGAAACGTGCATACGGGATACTCCGGGACCTGATGGACCGCGACCATGCGGAGACGATGTTTCCGCTCCTGATCCCCGAGACCGAGTTCATGAAGGAGGCCACGCACATCAAGGGCTTCGAGGACGAGGTCTACTGGGTCACCCACGGCGGGAAGAACGAACTCGACGTGCCGCTCGCCCTCCGGCCCACGAGCGAGACCGCCATCTACCCGATGTACTCCCTCTGGATCCGGTCCCACACGGATCTGCCCTTAAAACTCTACCAGATCGTCAATACGTTCCGCTACGAGACGAAGCATACCCGCCCGCTCATCCGTCTCCGGGAGATCACGTCGTTTAAGGAGGCACATACCGTGCACGCGACGCGGGAGGAGGCGGCGGCGCAGGTCGAGGTCGCGCTCGGCCTCTACCGGGAGTTCTACGACAGTCTCCGGGTGCCGGTGATCGTCTCCCGCCGCCCGGGCTGGGACAAGTTCCCGGGTGCCGACTACACCGTCGCGGTCGATACCATCATGCCCGACGGGAAGACGCTCCAGATCGGGACGGTGCACATGCTCGGCGACCACTTCTCCCGCACCTACGATATCACCTACGAGGATGCGAACGGGGAGCGGCAGTATGCCTACCAGACCTGCTACGGCATATCCGAGCGGTCGATTGCGGCTGTGATAAGCGTTCACGGCGACGACAAGGGGCTCGTGCTGCCGCCGGAGGTTGCGCCGATAGAGGTCGTCGTCGTGCCGATCATCGTCGGGAAGCGGCGCGACGAGGTGCTCTCGGCGGCTGCGACGCTTGAGGAGGACTTCCGGAACGCCGGGTTCGCCGTGAAACTGGACGACCGGGATATGCGCCCGGGCGCGAAGTATTACCACTGGGAGATGCGCGGCGTCCCGCTGCGGATCGAGGTCGGGCCGCGGGATATCGACGCGAACACGGTCGTCGCCGTCACCCGGAGCGGCCACAAGACCACCCTCGACCGGCGTGGCGTCGTTGAAGGAGTCTGCTCCATCCTTGCCCAGTTCGGGGAGGAACTCTCTCAGGCGGCGCTGCAGGCGATGGCCGGCCGGATCACCGTGGCGGCGACCCTGGAAGAGACCGCTGTCGCGGTGAAGAACGGTGTTGCGGTCGTCCACTGGTGTGGCTCGCAGGAGTGTGCGGAAAAGATCGAGACGGCGGTGGATGCGGGCATCATCGGGTCCGATATTCGATCGGACCTGATCGCCGTCTCGGACGGCCCGTGCATCGCCTGCGGCGGGAACGGCACGTCCGCCCTGGTTGCCCGGACCTACTGATCAGCAGGACGGGCAGGTATACGTTTTCTGGTGTTCGGGGGACGAGATGTCTCCCGATATCGCCGCTTTTCCGCCCGAAAAGAATATTCTGCCGCATTTTGCGCATTTCTTCGGGAGCAGTCGTTCCCAGCGGCTCATCGGAACTTCCAGAGTGAACTGCATCTTCTCCGCGTCGGCGGGGTTGCACTGGGTGAGCTCCTCGTACCGGGAGAGGATCTGCATGACCTGGAGCGGGTTTGCTCCCTCGCTGCAGAACCGTTTGAAGACATAAAATTGGAAGATCATCCACCCAAGGTCGGAGCGCTCTATGGTCTCCTCGTATTCGCTGCACGTTCCATCGTCTTCATCGAGGGAGTACCCGCAGAGGGGGCAGCGCCCGCCCACGAGTTCGTCCAGGAAGACCTCTTCATGGCAGCTGGGACAGGTGGTGTGGGGGGTATGCATTCTGGAAGTCATGATTGTACTGGCCTCATACCTTTGACTCTTCCAGGGGCAACGGGCGCGGGGCTGCGTGCCTTCTGGAAGCATTCCACGCGAGGATGCGCGGTCTGTACGATTGTCGTGAGGTTTACTACGTATTGCGCTCGGGGTGCTCTTATACGTGTCGAATGCGGCCCCGGGGATCCGCTCACCCGGGGGGTGTAGTCCGGACGTCCACAACGGCGTGACCTGCCGATGCCCATGCCCCGGGGCGTCGTTGGCCTCCGGTCTTCTCAAACTCCGGTTCTAACGAACCGTCACACACTTCGGCCAGTCGCACCTCGCACCTAACGGTGCTCAAGCTCCGGACGTGCCGTCCGTCGCACCCGCAAATCAGCCTTTTTATCCTGATCCGGGCCGGCGGCATAGAATTTTTATAGGTTGGCGGGCTACTCTGCGCGCATGGCATCCCCGGCGGCATCTGAAGTCTACATCATCGACGCATCGGATCGTTACCACGCCGTTGAAGCGCTCTGGCACGAGATTGGCCTTCCTTCCTTCGACGGCAAGACCGTTGCGGTCAAGGCGAACTTCAACAGCGACGACCCGTTCCCCGCGACGACCCATCCCGATATGCTGGAAGCGATCCTCGGGCAGGTCCGCGATGCCGGGGCCGGGACGGTCCGGCTCGGGGAGCGGAGCGGGATGGGGGAGACCCGTGCGGTGCTGAAGAACCGGGGCGCCGCCGATGTCGCGGCCCGGTCGGGAGCGGAGGTGACGGCGCTCGACGACCTCCCCCCGGAGGGGTGGGAGGCAATCCCGCCGGACGGCCTCCACTGGGAGCGTGGGTTTCTGGCCGCCCGGCTCTTCCGGGAGGCCGATGCGGTGGTCCAGACCTGCTGCCTGAAGACCCACCGGTTCGGGGGGCACGTCTCCCTCTCCCTGAAGAACCTGGTGGGGGCCGTGGCGAAGAGAGACCCCGGGAACGGCTACAACTACATGGCGGAACTGCACTCGTCGCCGCACCAGCGCAGGATGATCGCCGAGATAAACCGGTTTTGCCCCTGTGACATCGCTGTTATGGATGCAACGGAGGGGTTCTCGACCGGCGGGCCCGAACGGGGCACCCGGATTGCCCCGAACGTCATCCTCGCGAGCACCGACCGGGTCGCCCTCGATGCCGCCGGGATCGCCCTGCTCCGGCACTACGGCTCGACGCCGGAGGTGATGCGGGGCCGGATATTTGCGATGGACACGATCGCCAGAGCGGCGGAGCTTGAAGTCGGCGTTCGGTCGGCACAGGATCTGCGGCTCGTCGCGCTCGATTTCGAGAGCAAAGACCTCGTCCTCGATATGCGGCGGATCCTGGACGAGGCTGCCTGAAGGTCAGAAGGCGAAATGGTCGAGCAGGATCCGCAGACCGATGCCGATCAGGATCACCCCGCCGAGGATCTCGACCTTCCGCCCGAAGACCCGGCCAAAGGAGCTCCCGACGAGCACGCCGCCGGCGGAGAGAACGAAGGTTACTATGCCGATTATGACTGCGGGCCAGAGGATCGGGGTATCCAGCACGGCGAACGTGACGCCGACGGCGAGCGCGTCGATGCTCGTCGCCACGGCGAGCAGGAGCAGCGTGGCCGTGCTCCGGGCGGCAAACTGCACGCTCTCGTCGTCCCCCCGCACCGCCTCGGCGATCATCTTCCCGCCGATCGCGGCAAGCAGCAGGAAGGCGATCCAGGGGCCGTATGACCCGATGAACGAGGTCAGGCTCGCCCCGCCGAACCACCCGAGCACCGGCATCCCCGCCTGGAACCCGCCGAAGAGCGCTCCGGCGATGAGAGCCCACCGGATGCGGTCTTCCCGCACGGTGGCGCCTCCGCTGATCGAGACGGCAAACGCATCCATCGCGAGACCGACGGCGATGAGGAGGGTTGTCGCGAGCTCCATTGATCCCCATAAAGTTCCGACGCTATGCCGGATAACGCTATGGCCCCGGCGGTTGCTATAAAACGCTGGAGTGTCCTATCGGTACGGAGAGATGATACGATGAGCACGCAAACGATCGGCCTCATCCAGACGACGGTGAGCGACGACCCCGACCGCAACCTGGCCTGCACCCTCGATATGGCGAGAGCGGCGATCGCGAAGGGTGTGCGGATCCTCTGCCTGCAGGAACTCTACCGGGCCCCCTACTTCCCGCAGTACGAGGATACGGATGCCTCCGCCTGCGCAGAGACCATTCCGGGCGCCTCGACCGAAGCGTTCGCGGCGCTTGCCCGGGAGCACGGCGTGGTGATTGTCGTGCCGCTCTACGAGCGAACCGCGTCCGGCGAGCACTACAACACGGCGGTGGTGATCGATGCCGACGGGCGGCTGCTCCCCGCCTACCGGAAGGTGCATATCCCCTACGACCCGCTCTTCTACGAGAAGGCCTACTTCCGGCCCGGGGACCGTTACCGGGTCTACGATACCCGGTACGGCCGGATTGCCGTGCTCATCTGTTACGACCAGTGGTTCCCGGAGGCCGCGAGGGCGGTTGCGCTGCAGGGCGCAGAGATCATCTTCTACCCGACCGCCATCGGCAGGATTGCGGGGGAGGAGCCTCCCGAGGGCGACTGGCGCGAGGCGTGGGAGACGGTGCAGCGGGGCCACGCGATAGCAAACAGCGTCCACGTCGCCGCCGTCAACCGGGTGGGCGATGAGGGGAGTATCCGGTTCTTCGGGAGTTCGTTCGTCGCCGACGCCTTCGGAAACGTCCTCGCCCGGGCGAGCGGGACTGCCGAAGAGGTCCTCGTCGTGGAGGTCGACCTCTCGATGAACGAGGCCGTCCGGGAAGGCTGGGGCTTCTTCCGGAACCGGCGGCCGGAGACCTACGGGGCGCTCACCCGGAGGTATCTGCCGGGCAGAACCCCTGCGAGGTCAGGCTACCGCATGCCGGCGGAGTGGGAGCCGCACGACGCCGTCTGGCTCTCCTGGCCCCATGATCGCGATACGTTCCCCGACCTTGCCGCGGTAGAGCGGACCTACGTCGAGATCCTCGCGGCGCTCCGCGGGTCCGAGACCGTCGACCTCCTCGTCACCGGTGAAGCGATGCGCACCCGCATCAAGGCGATGCTGGAGGAGGAAGGCGTCGACACGGGGGGTGTCAGGTTTCATTCCGCCGATTATGCCGACGTCTGGTTCCGGGACTACGGGCCGACGTTCCTGGTCCACCGGAAGGCGGGGAGCCTGGCGATGGTGAACTGGACGTTCAACGCCTGGGGAGAAAAGTACCCGGAACTCGCGGGTGATACCCGGGTCCCGCTCATCATGAACCGCGAGATGGAACTCCCTCTCTTCACGCCAGAGATTGTTCTCGAGGGCGGTTCGATCGAGGTGAACGGGTGCGGCACGGTGATCACGACGGAGGCGTGCCTCTTAAACCCGAACCGGAACCCGCACCTCTCCCGGGAGGAGATCGAGGCGTACCTTGAGGCCTACCTCGGCGCCGGCCACGTCATCTGGTTGAAGCAGGGCATCGCCGGCGACGATACCGACGGCCACATCGACGATATTGTCCGGTTCGTGAATCCGACGACGGTTTTGTGTGCTCTCGAGAAGAACGAGGATGACGAGAACTACGCTCTCCTGCAGGAGAACTACGATATTCTTACGGCATCGACCGACCAGGACGGCAACCCCTTAACGGTCGTTCCACTCCCGATGCCGGGGGCGGTCGGCGGCGCAGAAAGGCTGCCGGCAAGTTACGCGAACTTCTACGTAGGCAATACCGTCGTGCTGGTGCCGGTCTTCGGGCACCCGAACGACGAGGTCGCCGTAGCGCGGATCCGGCAGGCCTTCCCCGACCGGAAGGTCGTCGGGATCGACTGCACGGCGATGGTCGCGGGCCTTGGCGCTATCCACTGCATCAGCCAGCAGCAGCCGTCCGTCACCTCCCCCCGGGCAGAAGGCGCATCACGAGAGGAATGAGCGCGTAGATCGCCGTGCTCCAGGTCGCCCCGGCGAGGGCGAGCAGGATCGCGATGACGGAGACGGCCGGGACCACCATCACCCGCTGCTTCCCGCGATGTACGTCGGTGTCGGGGTGGACGAGCCGGCGCTCATGCACGGCGTACCACCACAGCACGGCAAAGAGCAGGCCGAGGAGCAGGAGGTTCATTTCGAAGGCGACCGCTGCGAAGGTCTCGTCCGGGTAGTCGCCGATGAGGGAGACAGAGAACGGGACCAGCGTGACGAACATGAGCGCCGCGATGTTGATCCAGAGGAACGTGCGGTCGATATGCCGGAGCCGGTTCACCTGAGCGTGATGGGCTACCCAGAAGGAAGCAAGGATTAAGAACGCGAGGAAGTAGTGGTAGAATGCGGGAAGCTGGCCGGCAAGCATTGCCGTGACGGTGGCGTCGGAGGGATCGTGGATGCCTGCCGGGATTTCGAGGCTGAGTACCAGGAGGGTCATGGCAATGGCGAATATGCCGTCGGTGAGCGCCTCCATCCGGTTCTTCGGGAACCCGGGCGGTGTCCCGGCTTCCTGGCCTGCGTCGTCTCTCTGCTCCATCGTTAACGATCCCTGTTTGGAGCGCCGGCCTGATAAGGAGCGAGCATTTGCATCCGGGAGGCGGGACGCGTCACCAGCCGTTGTAGTGGACCCGGTCCTCGCGGTAGCGGTCCTCGGGCGGGGGACGGGCGGCCGGGTAGCCGACGGTGACGAGGGCGAACGGCGCGACGGCGTCCGGGAGCGAGAAGAGGTTTGCAAATCCGAGCATCCGGTCGGCATCCGGGTAGACGGCGGTCCAGACCGCACCGAGCCCGAGCGCGTGGGCGGCGAGGAGGAGGTTCTCTGTCGCCGCGGCGCAGCCCTGGACCCGGAGATCCGGGTTATCGGGAAGGCGGAGGTCGAGACAGACGAGGATTGCCGCCGGTGCGGGAGGACGGACCTCCGCGTAGGGGCTGACCGCCGGGATACTCTCGAGGATGCGGGGGTCATCGATGACGACGAAGTGCCAGGGCTGATCGCCGCCGGCATAGGGGGCCTGCATCGCGGCCGCGAGGAGTTTCTCCACCGTCTCCGGGGCGACCGGGCGGTCGGCATACTCCCGCACGCTCCGCCGGGTCAGGATGGCTTCGAGGGTGTCCATCTCGCCTCCTGTGGGGTGCCCGTGACTTCAATCATTCCCCGGGACACCCCTTCCCATCGGCATGAGGTAGAGCGGTGTCGTCTCCTCCGGGAGCGCGAGGACCTCCCGGACCTCGTCGTCGTCGAACGCCCCGATAGTGACGGTGCCGAGATCGATCGCCTCCGCCTGGAGGTAGACGTTCTCTGCGGCGTGCCCGGCCTCCATAAAGACATAGTGCATCCCCCGTTCGCCGTATTTCGCGGTCGTCCGGTCCGGGACCGCGGCGATGACGACCGTTGCCGGGGCGTCGCCCACGGGGGTCTGGTTGACGGCCGCCGCCTGCAGGGCGGCCCGACGGTCCCCGTCGCCGACCCGGACGAGCAGGTGTTCCCCGGGCCGGTAGTGGTAGACCCCCGGTTCAAGGTCCGTGACGCTGCCAGCGACGAGGTAGACCTCCAGGGGGTAGAGGGCTCCGGCGGAGGGAGCGGTCCGGTAGCCCCGGTCGTCCGTGACCCCCTGCGCCGCCCAGAGGACCTGCCCGATGTCGTCGAGCGTCAGCGGCACCTCGGCATAGACCCGGACCGAACGCCGCTCCCGGAGCGCCTCCTCGACGGAGACGTCGCCCTCAAAACGGGGTTCCGGGAGGGTGACGGCGCCTTCCGCCGGTGCTGGCGTGCTGTTCCCGCCCGGCATCTGGTGGATGCCGGCGCACCCGGAGACCACCAGCACCGCTGCCAGCATTGCCGCGATGACGAGGCCGGTATAACGACTCCTCCGGTTCATGATACCGGGCTTCTTCCCCGGGTTCATGAAGGTATCGGAGCACCCCTACCTCTACCGCTTCTTCTTCTCCCGGCGAAGCCTGACGGACGAGAAGGGGAACTTCACGAAGTCCCGGAGGCCCCCTGCCGGGGAGAAGTTCCGCATATCTCGTCGGACCCCCGAGATGAGTTCGTCGACGACCTCCTGCTCCTTCGCCTCCCCCTCCTCCTGCACCACCGTCAGGCGGTGGAGGGAGTAGAGCCCGAGGATGAAGGCGAAGAGGAAGAAGAACTCCCACTGCTGCAGGTCGAGGGTGACAAAGACGAGTTCCCGCACCGGGTCTTTCCAGATCAGGGTCCATATGAGCTCCCGCTCGGCGAAGAAATCGACGAAGAGCCCGCCGAGGATCGGGGCGATGCCGGCGGCGACCGAGTTTGCGAAGGTGCTCGCTGCAAGGTAACTCGTTGCCTGGCCCTGCGGGGCCATCTTCAGGCTGATGTTTCCCGAAGCAAGCGAGACCCCCGCAAGCGAGATCCCCATCAGGATGTGGATGAGGACGAGCAGCGGGTAGGTCAGGATATAGACGTCGGGGAGGGTGACGAACATCCACGCGAAGATCGCGAGCATGAAGAGCGGGCCGCTCACGGCAAGAACCGACTTGTTGGAGAACCGGTCGGAGACCCGGCCCCACGACCGGTAGAAGACGATGTTCATGACCTGGCTGAGGACGCTGAGAGCGACGACGACCGAGATGTCAAGGCCGATCCTCTGGAGCATGTAGACCGTGAAGAACGGCGCCGCGAGGTTGACGGCGAAGTTCCACGACCCGAGGAAGACGATGAGGTTCTTGAAGTTGAGGTCCAGAAATGGCTTTCTGATGGCGGCGAGCAGCCCGTCCTCCCCGTCTTCGACGACCATCCGGGGCTCGGGCGTGCGGGCGAGGAGCGTGATTCCGGCGAGGCCGGCGATGAGCCCGAGGAGGAAGAGAATGGAGTAGCCGTAGGCTGCCAGGTCCGGGAAGGCGACGTCCCACGAGTCGATGAAGAAACCGGCGGTGAGGCTGATGACGAGCGCAAGTCCCGTGGAGAGGGTCAGCCGCCGGGAGAAGAAGTCGCCGAGCCGGTCCTGCGGTATCAGGTCCCGCATCCAGGAGTTCCAGCCGCAGTGGGAGACCGCCGAGAACGACGCGTAGAGGGCTATTGACGCGATGAGCACGAATATCCCCTGCTCCGGCGAGCGGAAGAACGGTATCAGGATGATGGGTATCCAGCAGAGGCGTGCGGCGAGCGATGCCGCCACGACCACCAGCCTCCTTTTGCGCACGCGGTCGACGACGTAGATGGCGGGCATCTGCAGGAGTTCTGCGAGCGGCGGGATGGCGGCAAGCAGGCCGATGACGGTATTGGATGCCCCGAGCTGCAGGGCGAAGGCTACGAGGAAGATGCCGCCGGTCAGCGTCACCATCGCCTGGGTGGTAAGGCCGTCCCTGATGACGAGTTTTAAGCCGTGACGGACCTCTTCTTCCGTCAGGCTCTCTTTTGTCTCGAAGGCCATGCTATACCTGCGTCTCCTCTCCTGATGCTCACTGAACCGTTCCCCGGGTGATCGCCCGGCGGCAGGGTTGGGATCCCTCCGTGCCGGGACTGCCGCAGCAGACTTTATGTCGGGCGATTTTTTCGAGTGATATCGTATAAAAATAGAATTATATTAATCTGTTTGAATGAATCCCGCGGCTTGCCGGGGCCTTTCGGCGAGCACCCGGGAGCGATCCCGGCCGTTCTCCCGCAGGCTCCCGATGAGGGCTCTGCCCCCGATCCCTCAACTCCCCGATGACCACGGTGTCCTGAAGTCGGCACAGAGAGTCAGCCCGGCCGATGCCGGTCGAGCCGCCGGTGACGAGCACGTTCTTCCCTTCCAGCCGTCTCATCTCCTCTCACCTTCTGGGTGGTCCAGGCACCCCGCCCGTCCTGGCCTCCTGTGGTCAGGGTGGCTTATGAAGGTCTCGGCCGGGGGTGCGGAACCCCGGCCCGGTGTGTTCCGGTGAGGCGACTCAAAAACGGTAAATAACGCAAGCCTGATATTATTACAACTGGATTATTCTGCTCGTGCATCGAAGCCGGGACCGGTGACGCGGCAAGGGTGGTGGGGTGCGTGAGATGACCGGGACTGATGACGGAGAGATACGGCTTCTTGTCGTCGAGGACGACGGCATCATCGCGTTTGACATAGTGACCCGGCTCGAGGAGCTTGGCTATGGGGATGTTTCGGTGGCGGCGACGGGAGCGGATGCGATCCGCCAGGCGGAGCAGGTGCGGCCGCACCTGATCTTCATGGACATCACGCTCAAGGGCGACATGGACGGCATCGAGGCGGCGGAGATCATAGGCGACCGCTTCGGTATCCCCATCGTCTATGTCACCGCCCACTCGGACCCGTCGGTGAGGGGCCGGGCAATGGCAACGTCTCCTGCGGGATATGTTCTGAAACCATATACCACTGCAGATCTGGTCTGTGCGATCAGGTGTGCCCTTCGGTCTCTGCCGTCCCCGGGGGAGGTACGAGCAGATTCTCTCCGAAGGTGACCGTCACCGTCGTGCCGCTGCTATCCCATCCTATTGCAATCCGCCCCTCAAGGTACTGCTCGACGAGAAGCCGGACGGTGGGGAGGCCTGGAGTGGTGCCCGCGGCGATCTCCATCCCTTCCGGGATGCCGACCCCGTTGTCCTGGACAGTGACGGTGTATGTGCCCGCCCGGTCGCGGTCGATCGCCACCTCCATCGACCCGGTCATCCCGTCCGGGAAAGCGTGCTGGATGACGTTGACGATCAGTTCGACGAGGATGAACCCGGTGAACTGGGCGAGCTCGAGAGGCATCTCGATTCCCGGGGCGCGCACTTTCCACGAGATCTTATCCAGGGGCACGCCGTAGGTGCCGATGAGGGTGCCGGCAAGACGGGTCAGGTACTCCTCCATCCTGACACGGTCGGAATTTTGCGACAGGTAGAGATCCTCGTGGGCGAGGGCGAGCGAGAGGATTTGCTGTTCCGTCGCCCGGATCGCTTTTCTGGCGGCAGGGTCGGTGAGCCGGGCCGTCTGCAGGTGCAGGATGCTTGAGACCACCTGGAGGGTGTTGCGCATTCGGTAGTGGATGGCATGGATCAGTGCTTCCTTCTCTTCCAGGGCCTTCTCGAGGTCCCGCGCCGCTTCGACCTCGCGGGTGACGTCTTCTAAGATGACGGTCACGCCCGGTGACCCGTCCTCGAAGACCACAGGGACGAACTTTGCACGAAACTGCACCGTGCGCCCGCCGGTCTCCCAGGGCACCTCGGACCTGCCCTCCTGCCCCCGGAGCGCGGTCCGGGTCATCTCTATGACCTCCGGGGGGAGTGGGCGATCCGGGAAGAACGCCTCAAACGAGCGGCCGGTGATATCGGCCTTGCCGGGACAGAGCGCGGCCCGAAACGCGTCGTTGGCGAGCACGACGCGCAGGCTCCGGTCGAGAACGACGATCAGGTCCGAGGTAAGCCCGAGGAGCGCGGAGACCGGTACCCTGTGCGCAAGGGTGTAGAGTTTCGCCGCCGCAACCCTGCGCACCTCAACCTGGCCTGCAGCGTGGAGCATGCTCAGGTATTTCGTCGTCACGTTCCTCCCGATCTTGAGTTCCCGGGAGATCTCAAGAATACTGAGACCACGGGGCTCCTGGCGGAGAAGCACCTTGATCTCCTCAAGCTCTGGTATCTCGTCAGGCATTCCGGTCCCTACACCTCTGTACCTACTCTGGCAGCATAGAGGTTATCTATGCCGGCAACCCGGCATAATGACCGGCACTTCGGCGTTCCACGGGCAGATCGGATGGACGTACCGAATATTTTCCATATTTGCTGAAAATTGTTGGATATTGTTTCAAAATAGCGAGCGATCTTTCGCAACATTTATTGTCACATCGGGTTAATCTGCGATCAGCATATGCATGCATATAGGTGTGCATATCGGGAGTGAACCTCTCGCGAGGAGTATCTCCCCGGCACTCCGGAAGAACGGCCAGGTTTTCTACATTCACCAGCCAGACCCACCGGCGGCAGAGCATACCCGGATATATCATCCACGCCCTGGAGCGCAAACCTCAGTCCCGTTGCCGCACGAGTTCCTCCTGACCCGTAAAGATCCATTCCGCAAGCTGGCGGACGCATCGCCTCCGGAAGAACTGATGAAGGAAGGGAATGATCTACGTGGAAAGCACGCTGGAATCATCTGACAACAATACGTTCGATGCCAAAGAATTCGGAATAAGCGCCGACCTGATACGCCTGCTCAAAAGAGCCGCCAGCGGAAAACTGGATCTCCGTGCCGACCTCTCCAAGCACCAGAGAGGCTTCCGCACAATCCTCGAGGGCATGAACGACGTCCTCGATGCCATCGTCGACCCGATCGAAGTGACGGCGAACTACATCGACCGCATCAGCAGCGGGGAGATCCCAAAGAAGATTATGGCCGATTACCGGGGCGACTTCAACAAGATCAAGGTGAGCCTGAACCCGTGCATCGACGCCCTCACTGCCCTCCCGAGGCCTCCGGCGGGTCGAACATCGGGATCGTCGACGACGTCCATAGTGTCATCCAGGTTGCGGAGACCGATGTCGAACGGATTGACGAGACAATCTCAAGCCAGGCCTACATGAAGGGGATCATCAAGTTGCACGGCAGCGACGGAATTGACAGAGAGAAGATGGGTGATAAAGACCTTATCATCTGGATCGATATCCAGAAGACCCTCCGGGATCCGGTGAACGGCAGGGATGCCCGATAGAAGAAGGTGGAGACGCACCGTCGGCGCCCTCCGGCGGCATGTGGCGGTTCTCGGCAATGCAGGGGCTCTCTCCTCCGGGAGCGTCGCCGAGGACACCCGGATGCACACCTTCCTCCGGCGCCTCGGGAGGGCGGTGAGGGTGAGCCGGGTCTGCCTCGCCAAGGCCGCCCGTAAGCCGGGCACGGGAGAGGTCTGCCTGCGTCTCCGGTGCGAATGGGCCGCCGATGGGGTCGGCCCGCAGGGTAAAGGGCAGTCTCTTTCCTGCCGGGATCTGCCTCCCGGGTGGGAGGAACAGCTCCGGGCAGGCCTGCCTGTCCGGGGAGTATCCGGGGAGGTCCTGATAGCCCCTGTCTTCTGCGGGTCGGAACTCCGGGGTGTCCTGGGGTTCCGGGGACGCCCGGGGCGAAGGAGGTGGAGCCGGTTCGAGATCGATGTGTTGAAGGCGGCCGCCGCAGCCCTTGGTTCGGTCATGAAGGGTCCCTGCTCGTGCGAAGCGCTGCATACCGTCGGGGCCTACTACCGCGCCATCGTCGAGGACCTGACCGACCCCCTCTGCAGGATCCTGCCTGATGGAACGATCACCTACGCGAATGAGGCATTTTGTGCCTTCTGCTTGCGGGAACGCGACGGAGTGATCGGGATGCGCGTGCAGGACATACTACCACCCGAAATCACAGGAGAGCTGTCCCCCGGGACGGCTCCACCCGACGCGGCCAACTCCATCGTCACCCGGGAGTTCAGGGTCGGTGAAGCGGACGGTGAGGAACGCTGGTACCGTAGCATATGCCGGGCTATCTTCGGCGACGGGGGTGCTGTCTGCGAGTACCAGGTGGTCGGCCACGATATCACCGAACGCAAGCGGCGGGAGGCCCGGAACACCTGGATAAATGATCAGAAACTGGCCCTCATGGCCGATGCCGCATCCGACGCGATCGTCGTCCTGGACGATTCCGGCAGGATCACCTACTGGAACCACAGCGCCGAAGACCTCTTTTGGTATACGGCGGATGAGATCGTCGGGAGCGATGTATGCCGGCTGTTCCCGCCCGGGTATTTCCATTTTCCGTACGTCGAGGGCGTCAGGCATGCCGCTGCGGCCGCGCCGCAGGGCGTCGCCCGCCAGAGGTTCCCCGACGTCACGTTCGCCCGGAAAGGGGGTTCCGTGTTCCCCGCGGAACTCTCGGTAGCCGCAGTGATGACCGGGGACGGGTGGTACAACGTCGGGATCGTCCACGATATCACCGCACAGAGAGCACGGGAGCAGGCACTTCGCGAGGAGATGGACCGTACCGATACGCTGCTATGGATCGCGGCACGGCTGAACCGCAACGGCACGCTCGATGCCGTGCTCGATGCGCTCTGCGAGGAGACGGCCCGGGTGCTCCGTGTCCCGGTAGCGGCCGTCTTCCTCAACGAGCCCCACCCGGGCCTGCTCGTGCCGGCCCGGTCGTTCGGGGTGCCGGAGGAGGAACGGGAGTCTCTGCCGCTCATCCCACGGACGATCTACGAGCGTGAACTCCGAGGACAGGGTCCGGTCTTCACTATCCCCGACCTGGTACCCAGGATGGATGAAGTATCCTGGAGGAAAACACCGGAACAGCTTCCCCGCACGCTCGCGTCCGCGGCAATCCTTCACGAAGGAGCCCTGATCGGGGCTCTGGGGGTGGTGACGTTCGACGCCCCGCGCGTCTTCTCCACGGAAGAACTCGCGCTCCTGAAAGGGATCGCGGACCAGGCCTCGCTCGCCATCATCACCGCCCGGCTCTCTGAGGAGCGGACGGCCTACGAGCGTCGGCTGCAGGCGTCGCTCGACGAGAAGACCGCCCTCTTAAAGGAGGTCCACCACCGGGTGAAGAACAACATGCAGGTGATCTCAAGCCTCCTCTCCCTGCAGGGCCGCCTGATAGAGAACGCCGGGGCCCGCGAATGTATCCGGGAGAGCGAGAACCGGGTGAAGTCGCTGGCACTCGTCCACGAGACCCTCTACCGGTCCGAGTCCATTGCCACCGTCGATATCGGCGCCTACGCGCGCCGGCTCGCAGACGACCTGATCCGGTCATATGCCCTGCAGGACTACATCTCCGTCACCGTCGGGACGGCAGGGCCGATCACCCTTTCCAGCGATGCGGCGGTCCCGCTCGGCCTCATCCTTAACGAACTCATTTCTAACTCCCTCAAGCACGGGTTTGCCGGCAGGGATACGGGGGCGATCGCGATCCGGGTCGCCCGGTCGCCGGACCACCGGCTCACCGTCGACTACCGGGACGACGGGGTCGGGATGCCCCCGGACGTCATCACCCGGTCTCCGGCAACCCTTGGGCTGCAGCTGGTCTGGATCCTTGCGGCGCAGCTCGAAGGGACTGTCACTTTCCGACCAGGGGAGCCCGGGACAATCGTGGAGATTGTCATCCCCGACGATGCCGGTGAGGAGGATAAGGCATGACGGAAGGCCTGCGTCGTCCTCCTCGTGGAGCTCGATCCCGTCGCCGCCTCAATCGAGGCATCCGGCCCGCCGATTCCCCCGGAACGGCCCCGGCGCCGGGGTTGCAGTCCGTCCTCAACGCCGTCGGTCTCGCGATCCGCGATGCGGTCGTCGGGATGGAGAGCGACGGGACAATCGTCACCTGGAATCACGGTGCGGAGGAGATCTTCGGCTACCGGGAGGATGAGGTTCTTGGGACCACCATGAACCGCCTCTTTTTGGCCGGCGAAGGCCAGGGGGCGGGGTTGCTCCCGGCAGGAACGTTCCTGCCCGGCCGGCCGGCCCGGTTCAGGACGAAAGCCGGCGCGGAGTTTGAGGCGATCCTGACTATTGTGCCGGTATCGACGGACGGGAGGAACGCCATGGGGAGCGTAACCGTCATCGCGAAGGCGGCCCGCCCGGAACCCTGCCTGCAGAAAGAAGTGCTGCAGCGGCTCGAGGAGAATATCATTCAGTCTGCGACCCTTAACGACCGGATCCGCAACCCGCTCCAGGTGATTGCCGCATTGGCCGGGTTCGTGGACGGTGACATGCGTGATAAGATCCTGCTCCAGGTGGAGGCGATCGACGAGGTTGTCCGGCAGCTGGACCAGGGGAACCTCGAGTCGGTGGCGGTCCGGGAATACCTCCGAAAGCGTCACCTGACGACGGCGCCGTGAAGGCACCGCCGGAGATTCACCGCCACTCCTCAAGCACCTTCCGAACAAGCGCCCTCCTGTCCGGCTTCCCGGCGGTGAGCGCCCGGAACTTCTCCTCGTAGACCGGTCTTTCGACGGAGTAGAACGTCCCGAGCGGAATCGGCGCATCCCGGTCGTAGTCCCATTCCCTGATCTTTCCAAGAGCGCTTGCGAACTCGGCCGTATCGACCTCGTCCTCCTGCATCTCGTAGGCATGAGCGTTGTAGTAGTCGGTCAGGTTGAAGTAGGTCGCGCAGATCTGGAGGACGTCGACGAACGAGAACCCCCGGTGCACGATCGCTTCCTTGAAGAGGTCCTTGAGGTGCCGGACCTTTTTCGTGTAGCCCCGCGCGATGTGAGTGGCCCCGGCGGCGAGCATCATCTCCAGGGGGTTTACGGGGTGCTCCGTGCTCCCGCCGGGTGTGGAGCGGCCCTTGAAGCCGGTGGGCGACGTCGGGGTGTACTGCCCCGTCGTCAGCCCGTAGACCCGGTTGTCGTGGACGATGACCGTGATGTCGCTGTTCCGTTTGGCCGCGAAGATGAGGTGGTCGAGCCCCTCGGCGTAGATATCCCCGTCCCCGACGTGGCAGATCACCTTTAGATCCGGGTTTGCGAGGCGCATCCCGGTGGCCGCCGGGACCGACCGCCCGTGGATGCCGTAGAAGCTGTTGACGTTCAAGTAATCGACCAGTTTCCCGTGGCACCCGATGCCGCCGAGGAGGACGAAGTTCTCGAGGGGTATCCCCTCCTCCTCCGAGAGTTCGGCGATGGCCGACTTCATCATGTGCTCGATCGAGAAGTTGCCGCACCCGGGGCACCAGGTGTTCTGTACCGGGCTGATGAGCCCGCCGGCCGTTCGTCCGGCAGATTGTTCCGGGTTCATGCGAAGACCTCCCCGAGTCTCGCCTCGAGTTCGTCGACCGCAAACGGCCGCCCGTCGTACTTCAGGACCGGGTGGCCGGGGTCGAAGCCCTGCTGCCGGAGGAGGAGGGCGAGCTGCCCGGTGGCGTTGTTCTCGACGCAGACGACCCTGCCTGCCCCGATCATCGCCTCCTTCCACTGCCGGGCGGGAAACGGTGCAAGAACGAGCGGCTGGACGACCCGTGCCCCGAACTCCTCGGCGGCCTCGATACAGGCCCACTTCTCCGACCCCCAGCAGACGATCGTCGTCCCGGCGTCCCGTGCGCCGTAGGTCTTCACCGCCGGGTAGGTGCTGAGTTCCGCTTTCAGGCTCTCGCCTTTCCGGAACCTCTTCTCCTGCAACGCCGTGACGCCCTTTACGGTCTCCGTCGTGAACCCGGTCTCGTCGTGGGCGTAACTGTTCACCTTGACGACGGCGCCTTCCCTTCCCGGGAAGGCGAGCGGCGATACCCCGCTTTCAGTCCGGGCATAGCGCCGGTACTCGCCTGCGCCGTCCCAGAGCACCGGTTCATGGTCCGGGGGCGGGGCGACGGCCCCGACATCGAAGGAGCAGGCCCCTTCGGCGAGTGCCTTGTCGGTGAGGACGATCGCGGGGACCTGGTACCTCCAGGAGAGCATCAGGGCGGTCGCCGACCAGGCGTAGGCCTCCTCGAGGTCGCCCGGGGCGACGACGAGCCGGGGGAACTCCCCCTGGCCTGCGTTCAGGACGAAGTGGAGGTCGCCCTGGGCGGTGTAGGTCGGCATGCCGGTGCTCGGGCCGGGCCGCTGCCCCATCACGATCGTCACGGGAATCTCCGACATCCCGGCGAGGGAGAGGCCTTCGGTCATCAGGCAGAACCCGCCGCCCGAGGTGCCGACCGCCGTCTTCTCGCCCGCGTAGGCGAGCCCGAGCGCCATCTGGATGACGCCGATCTCGTTCTCGGGGTGGATGACCTTGATCGAGAGGTCTTCGGCATGCCGGGCGAGGAAGTGGAGGAGGTTGGATGACGGAGTCATCGGGTAGGCGACGTAGGAGTCGAGCCCGCCGTGGACGAGCCCGAGCCCGGCGGCCTCGTTTCCCGTCAGGACCGGGAGCGCCGGGGCATCGAGCGGCTCGACCGTGAAGACCTCCCCCGCGGCGTCGTAGCCCCGTCCGGCGACCCGGAGGTTCGCCTCCAGGTGCTTTTCGGGGACGGTTGTGCGGAGGACGTCCTCGAGAACTTCCCGCCCGATGCCCGCCACCCGGGCAAGCGCCCCGAGCATCGCGGAGTTCCCGGTGATCGGGGGGGCCTTCTCTTCTTCGAGGATCGTATCGAGCGGGAGGCCGTAGCCTTCCGCCTTCACCGCCTGCGAGGCGTCGTAGATGACGGTCGTGCCGTCATGGACCCGCTCCCGGTGGTTCTCGATGCTGTTCTGGTCGAAGGCGAGGAGAACGTCGACCGGGGTGCGGTGCGCCCCGATCGTCCTTTCAGAAGCCCGGATGATCGCGAAGTTGTGCCCTCCCCGGATGAGCGAGGGGTAATCGAAGTACATGTAGGTGCGGTAGCCGAGGCGGGAGAAGAGGCCGGCGATGGAGAGGCCTGCCGTGTTGATGCCCTCCCCGGCCTTCCCGCCGATCAGTACGGAGTATTCGCCCATGGTGATCGGGCGTGGCGTAGATTGGCTGGTGGTATATAGGTTGCGCCCTCTCAGCGGGCGTGGCGAGTGCGACTGCCCACGGGGCAGGAGCTTGAGCACCGTAAGGTACGGAGTATGACTGCCCGCAGGTGCGAATTGATGCGGTCTCACGCGAAGCCGCGCAGAACGCGAAGCCCGGCACATTGTTGGCGTCTCTCCTTCGCGGCTTCGCGTGAGTCAAAGTAATCGACGGATTGTGCTACCTTCTCGAGCGAATCCTCACTGTACAACCGGCGACGCCGTCTCGTCGAAGGGGTTCGAGCGCATCGCAAGCGAGAAGAGGTAGGGGTAGTTGCGCTTGAGGTACTCCATGTAGCCGAGCCACTGGCCGATGAGCAGGCCGTACACCCGTTCGACGTCCCCGGCAAGGTGGGCGATGTCGCTCTCCGGGAGGCCGGCGAAGTCTCTCCGCCGTTCGAGTTCCTCGGTCAGGTGGAAGACCGCCCTGAGGAGGTCGGTGAACGACTCGTGCTCCAGGAGGACGGGGTTCTCGAGCAGGCGAAGGAGGAAGCCCCGCCGCTCTGTGAGGTACCGGCAGAGATCCTGCAGGTCCGCGGCACCGACGGCGACGCCGCACCGGTGGTGCCGGAGGCGGTCACGCACCGCGGAGAACATCTCCGGCGTCCAGGCGTCCGTCACGACGAGGTCCTGCCGGACCGCGGCGAGGTTCGGGTCGCGGTCCGAGAGGTAGGTGAGGAGCCCGGTGCCGACCTCCGAGAAGAAGGTGCCGACGACCATGTTCAACTTCTCCAGCCTCTCGCGCTTTGCCCGGATGCCCAGGAGCTCGTTTATGAGCAGGGTGACCAGGAGGACGTTGATCGGCAGAAACCCGAGAGCGTTGAAGATGTACTGGTAGGTGTTCTCGGGGTCGCCGAGCAGGAGGTATTTCACGCTGTAGATGACGACCGAGAGGGCAACCAGGACGATCCCAAGCCGTACTTCCCAGGTCCGGAGGCTGAGGCGCATGGTATGATTACGTACGTCCGGTGGGGAAAATAAAGGTTGGGCCCGGTTGGCCTTCAGACCGGGAGACGCGACGACTTTGGCACCTCAAGGGGGGCGGGAACCTTCTGCCGCTGTGCGATCTCCGCCTCGACCCAGGCGACCAGGTCGAGCAGGCCCGCCTCGAGGGTGACCTTTGGATCGTAGCCGAGGATCTCCCGGGCACGGCTGATGTCTGCAGTGCAGTGGCGGATATCACCGATCCGGCCGGTCCCCGTGACCTCGGGGGAGAGGCGCTGCCGCCGGGTTATCGTCGCGAGAAGATCGGCGACGGTCCGGAACGTATAGGGGCGGCCACTCCCGATGTTGAACGTCCTGCGGGCAGCGCCGGGTGATTCAAGGGCCAGGCGGAAGGCGCGTACCGCATCGTAGACGCTCACGAAGTCACGCTGCTGGTAACCGTCCTCGAAGAGGCGCACCGGGAGATCCTGGAGCAGGCGGGACGCATACTCGGTCAGCATGCCAGAGTATGGGCTGGTGTACCCCTGGTGCGGGCCGTATACGTTGAAGAGCCGGAGAATGGTCGTCGGGATGCCGTACAGCTCCCCGATCAGCCTGCACATCTCCTCCTGGTCGTACTTGGAGATGGCGTAGACCGAGAGCGGCGACGCCTCCTTTGTCTCCGGTGTGGGAAGCGGATAGATCACCTCCCCGTCCGGGCTCCGGGGTTCCCAGTCCCCCCTTGCCACCCGGTCGGGAGAGCGCCGGATCTTCGGGTAGACGGTGCCGTTGTATGAGCAGTATAGGCCTTCCCCGTAGACGGCACTGCTCGAGGCGACGATGAGCCGCTTGATGGGATGGTCGAGCAAGGCCTCGAGGAGGACGGCAGTTCCGGTGGTATTGACGCTCATGTACTTCTCGATCCGGTACATGCTCGACCGCTCCCCGACGACCGCCGCCAGGTGAATGACGGCGTCGACCCCGTCGAGAGCCTCCAGCAGCCGGTGCGGGTCCCGGATATCCCCGACGATGACCTTAGCCCGCGGGTCGAGATGGTTGGGCCGGTGCCGCTCCGGGCCGTGCACCCGTGGCGTCAGGTTGTCGAGGATGCGGACCCCATAGCCGTGCTGCAGCAACTCCGTTGCGAGGTGCGACCCGATGAATCCTGCTCCGCCGGTGATGAGAATGGTCGGACTGGTATCCGTATGCATGATGTATCAGGCACACCTGATGCACTCTTCGCATTAAATATTATCGCGGGTACATAATATTATTAAAAAAGGTTTGTTTGGGGAATCTGTGTCTCCCGGGGTTGTTTTACTCTCCCTCGCCCATTGTTTGGGACGTGGCATGTGACCCCCCGGGGGAGGAGATTCGCCTCTCTGTACCGCTCCGTGCTCACGAGTCGAGGACTGCTTCGGCAGCGTCGCGGTAGGCCCGCATCACGTACGGGATGCCGGAGACCGCTTCCGCCTCCTCGGTCAGGGCCATCAGGTCGCTGCGGGCTACCGTCCCGAGGCTGAAGTTCCGGTTCCCTGCCATGATCTGCTGGAGTCCGGTCCTGAACTTCTGCGCGTAGGTGTAGATGCCGAGCGCACCGAGCGGGATCTCGTCTATCCGGCCGGGGTATTTCTCCTTGAGTTCCTCGTAGCAGACGAAGATCTCCTCGACGTTGCTGCCGTACTTCGAGATGGTCTTGGGGAGTTCGCCGGCTGCGAGCCACTTTTCGATGTTCTTCCCGACCATGCCGGGGATCATCAGACCGCGGCCCATGCAGACCGCTCTGACGTAGGGACTTCCCATGGCGAGCGCCTTGAAGACGTTTGCCTCGTCTGCAAATCCGCCGGCGATGGCGAGGTCCGGAACACGGATGCCCCGTGCCTTCAGCCGCTCGGCGAACTGGTAGGCGAGTGCCTCGATGTAGAAGGTCGGGATGCCCCACTCGTTCATCATCGGCCAGGGGCTCATCCCCGTGCCGCCGGGCGCGCCGTCGATGGTGAGGAGGTCGATCTTTGCTTCGGCACCATAGCGCATTGCCATTGCGAGTTCGACGGCCGAGTAGGCGCCTGTCTTGAGGGTGACCCGCTTGAACCCGACGTCGCGGAGCCGGTCGACTTCCTCAAGGAACCCCTCACGGGTGACGAAGCCGAGACGAGAGTGCCGCTCGAACTCCCTTATGGCGCCGTCCTTGAAGGCTGCCTGCACTTCGGAGGACCTGGGGTCCGGAAGGACAATGTAGCCGCGATCTTTCAGCTGGTTCGCCCGGTCGAGGCTGCCTACCTTGATCTCGCCGCCGATGCACTTTGCGCCCTGACCCCATTTCAGTTCGATCGTCTCCAGGTTGTGCTTCGAGGAGACATACTCCGCGGTTCCAAGCCGCGTGTCCTCCACGTTGAGCTGCACCAGGAGTTCGCCGTACTTGTCATGGAACTTCCGGTAGGTTTCGATCCGTCGGTCCATCTCGGGCGATTTGCTGACCTTGCCGTTGTGATCGAGCACCAGTCCCGGGTCGACCCCGCAGACGTTCTCCCCACAGACGAGCGTGATGCCCGATATGGCGGCTCCGATGGCGAAGTGCTCCCAGTTTGCCCGGGCGATCTCGGTCGACCCGAGTGCTCCGGTGAAGATGGGAACCCGCATCGGGACCTTGATATCCCACCCGTACTCGGTCCTGGTGTCGACGTCCGGGAATACCGCGGTGTCGGGGCTGGCCTCGACGCCTTCCGGCAGTCCCTTCGCACCCTGTGCGTAGCCCTGGATGTTCAGGTGCGAGTAGTCGATCGGGTAGTCCTTGTCCGCACCGGCGGTGATCTCGCCGAACGGGCCGGGATAGAGAACCTCTCTGCCCCGGAAGGAGGAGAGCCAGATCTCGCAGCCTCCCTTGCATCCGTCGACACACCGTGTGCAGATGCCGGACATGGGTACGACGTCCCGGGAACGGTTGGTCGTTCCTGTCGCTTCATTAGCGTTAGGTCTTCGTAAATTCATTTTTTGTACCTCTATGGGTATAGATAGAAGTTTCCTTCTCGCAATCATAAATATTGCGTATTTTGCGCGTTGATGGAGAACCAATCCGGGGCATTTTCAGCCATAATTATGCCATTGCTCTGGCCAGGGTGCGATTTATCCGGGCTGCCGATCAAGCAGCTGTACCGGTATTTATCCTGTCGTATGCCGGATACGCCGCACGTGTGACGAAAGGGTGAAATACCTTGATGTGCATGAATGCTTTATGAACTTCAGGTTGCTACCTGCTCTGATTGTGCTTCTGCTCGCATTTTCGCTCAGTGCCGCCTGCACTGGCTCTGACGAGCCCGCCGGACCATCTCCGACAGAAACTCCGGTGGTCACGGCAACGCCTGCGCCCACGGCCCCGGTCTCGCTTACGCCCGGCCCGACGCAGACGATGCCGCCGGGAAAGGAGGTTGAGTTCCAGCTTACGGGTGGATTCCCCTCACGGGTTACGAACGACCTGTACATCGCGTTCAGCGGCGGTAAGGGCCAGGAATTCGTAACGAGCATCGACGTACGCGTGACCAAATCGACCGGGGAGGTCGTCACCGAAACCATGCAGCCGATCCGCGGCGACGAACTCATCATTCATAATGCAAAAGGGGAGAACCGGGTTGAGATAACCGTCGCTCTCGTCACGGGTGGCTCCTACAAGATTAAAGACCAGATTGTAGAAGTCCCATGATCCTGACGGATCCTCACGATCTTTTTTGACCGGCCTGTTCAAAGTGCGGCCAATTGGGCAACCTGGAGGCTTTCAATCCGCCTTCTCATCGATCAACGGGGCGACCGGGCAGGGTGCTCCCGCCTCGCTCTCTCCACCCTCCACCGTATGAGCAGGCCGTCATCGAGTCGAACGGCCTCGATGAGCGCGAGCCGTGCAAAATCCTCCTCCCGGAGGAAACCGGTGCCATCCGCCGGCGTGGGGGCGTCCTTCCCGCCGATGACGATGTTGCCGACGAACGTCTGGAGTTCGTCGACGAGCCCCTGCTCAAAAAGCGCCCAGATCAGGGTCCCGCCTCCCTCGACCATCAGGCGCCGGACACCCCGCCGGTGCAGCTCTTCGAGCAGGACCGAAAGATCGACGGTCTCGTCGCCTGCGGTGATGACGGCGGCATGCTGCCGGAGAGCCTCCACCGTTTCGGGGAGCGCCTTGCGTGAGACGGCGACGATACGCTTCCCGGTCCCCTTGTGGAGGATATCCGCATCCGGGGGGGTCCTCCCCGCACTGTCCACCACGACACGGATGGGGTTTTCATCCTTTCCGGCCGCTCTCCGCCCGGCCCGGTGTTCCGGGGACTTGACGGTGAGCGAGGGGTTGTCGGCGAGCACGGTGCCGATGCCGACCATAATGGCATCGCTCTCCGCCTTGATCCGGTCGACCCGTGAGTAATCTTCATTTCCCGAGATTCTCACCTGCCGCCGCTCTTTCGTTGAGATCTTCCCGTCAGCGCTCATGGCAATGTTGACGAAGACAAACGGGCGCATATTCTAGGGTTACACGACGATCTTCATATATGCTCTCCTCCCGGGCGATACGGGGCCTGCCGCGGACCCCGCACACTCCTTTCCGAAAACCGGGGAAATTTTCGGCATCTATCCCCGAAACTCAAAGAATTATACTTCATTTTTGGAAATATTATGTATTTCCCGTCACAGGATTTCGAATGGTATATATAGATCTCCAGGGATATTCTCTGTATCCCGCATGTCCCTAAACCGGTACCTCTTTAGCCATTTCCGGGAAGACCTCTTTACCGAGACGGATATCGTCAAAATGATCGTGGTAGTGTCATTTTCAGCGGTATCGCTCATGTTGACGGCTACTGCACCGGATTACAACGCTTACATTGTCTGCCCCCTCATCTACTGTATTCCCATACTCCTTGTCGCTTTCTGGTTCCCCCGGCAGGGGCTCCGGGTGACCGCATTCCTGGTCGGCGGGTTTGTACTCGTCCGGGCGTACCTGTCGGTCCTCGGCTTCACCATAGACCCGGTGACGACGGGGTTGCAAACGATGATCTTCATCTGGGTCTTCGGAGCCACGACCGTCTTCTCGCAGGGCTCCAGTCCGATTGCCTCCCGGTGCAGGCAGGTCGCCGAGGATACCCGCGACGCAAAGTTCCTCTGCGACCCCGAAACCCTCAGGCTGGTCTGCGTCAGCAGGCGGTGCGCCGATATACTCGGTTACGCGCCCCAGGAACTCATCGGCATCCCCGCCGAAAAGTTCTGGGCGGATGAGGGCGATAAGGCCTGGTTCGTCGAGGAGATGAAGCGGGAAGGTTACATCGGGAATGCGGAAATGACCTTCCGCACACGCAACGGCGATGCCCGGATGGTCCTTCTCTCCTGTCGTGTTCTGGTCATCGAGAACCTCTTCGAGTGCACGGTTGTGGATACCGGCAGGCTTCAGGACGAGCACGAAGATCTCGTCCAGTCGAACGATCGCCTGATGGAACTCATCCGGCAGTCAAACGATATCTTCTTCATGCAGGATGCCACAGGCCGCATCCTGCACTTCTCCTGGCTGCGTGCCTCCGAGCACGGGATCTCCACCGGCGAGATCATCGGACGGGGTGCGGATGCCCTCCTCCCCGGCGTTCTTGCCGCGCAGCACATGGAGCAGGTCCGTAAGGTGGTCCGGGAACGGAAGAATGCCTGTTACAACCTCGACGTGGTGATAGCGGGTGCCCGGCACACCCTCTCCATCACAATCGCCCCCTATACAGGGGCGGACGGTGTTCTTATCGGGGTCGTAGGGTCCGCGCGCGACACCACCGAGATGCGGCGGCAGAGGCTTGCCTGCAGGCAGATGTCCTGGGAGGTTGACCAGTGGAAGGGGCTCGTCACCACCCTGTCCCACGAACTGCGCACGCCGCTGCAGCCGCTCATCGGGTATCTCCAGCTAATCGTCGAGGATCCCGCATATTACGGTCTCACGGAGGAGACGAAGAAGCTCCTCAGGACCTGCCTTGAGTGCGCCGGGCAGGAGCAGGGGGTGGTAGAGAGGGTGGTCGAGTTGAGTCTGCTTACGATGGACTGCGTCGACCTGACCGTTCAGGACGTGCCCCTCCGCCAGCTCGTCGACTCTGTCGTATCCGGCGGCGGATACGATCGAGAGGCTCAGATTTATAATGAAATACCTGATACGGTCCGTATCTGGGGAGATCCCGATCGACTTTACCTGGCGGTGGAGTGTCTGGTATCAAATGCGGTTAAGTAT
Source organism: Methanobacteriota archaeon (assembly GCA_016841955.1). GTDB lineage: Archaea > Halobacteriota > Methanomicrobia > Methanomicrobiales > Methanoculleaceae > Methanoculleus. Next base: position 458,338 of record JAENYE010000002.1, on the reverse strand, counting down.
AATGAACCACCAGAAAAAGTATGGATCCGCTATGCGGGATCAAATGAAAATCATTATATTATGGTGTGCGATAATGGCATCGGTATCCCAGAGGATATTACCGGATCGATCTTCAGGCCGTTCTACATCGGGGAAACCGAGAAACAGAACCGTAAAGGTGGCAGAACCGGCCTGGGGCTCTCGATTGCAAACAAGTATGTCCTGCTGCATGGAGGAGAAATAACGGTGACGAGTGCAGTGGGCGAGGGGAGCACCTTCACCATCCGGATACCAAGGGAGGTATGAGTTTTGGGAAACAAGATTATGGTCGTTGATGACGACCTGCCGACGCTGGAAGTAATGGAGCTGCTGCTCAAAAAGATCAACCGTGAACCGCTTCTGGTTCACAACGGGTGGGATGCTCTGCGTGCGATCAAGAAAGAGAAACCCGCACTCATCATACTCGACGTGATGATGTCCCCCATAGACGGGTGGCAGTTCCTGGAGGAACTGAAGCGGAATGACGAGTTCAAGGATATCCCGGTCCTGCTCTTTACCGCAAAGCATGTCTGGCCCGAGGAGTATTCGAGGTATGCGGATGACATCGTCGGTGTTCTGGAGAAGCCCATCTCGCTCGCCGAGTTGAAGACTGCGCTGGAGAGAGCCCTCCCCCGGGGCGCCTCTTCTCGCACAGACGACGACGCCCACCATACCCCGCAGATCCGAAGCGGGTAACCTCTTTCAGGATATGCTCCGGCCGGCATCCTGTTGCCGCGACAGCCTGCACCTTACCGAAAGGCATTTTATCGGCCGGATGTGTATTACCGGATAGTGTTGCTCTCATGATCGTTACGGATCTCCCCGGGTACCCCTCCCTCAAGGAATACCAGCGGATCGCGGGCCGAGCGCGATTTTCGGTGATCGAGGAACTTGCCGGGCGTCTTGAGGGCGTCAGGGTGCAGGAGATAAACTCGACCCGCTACGGGGGTGGCGTCGCGGAGATCCTGATGTCATACGTCCCGTTCCTCAACGCGCTCGGTCTCGAGACGACCTGGAGTGTCATGGAGGCCGAACCGGCGTTCTTCGACGTCACGAAGACGCTCCACAACTTCCTCCAGGGCCGGGACGGGTTCTCGCCGTCGATGATCGAGACTTACTGGGAGGCACAGCGGCAGAACGAAGGGCTGATTGAGGACGATGCCGATGTTGTGACCATCCACGACCCCCAGCCGCTCGGTCTCGTCGAGTTCCTGACGGCCCGGGAACTCGATCGGAAGAGGCTGCTCTGGCGGTGTCACGTCCAGCTGGAGACGGTCCCGACCACGACCGTGGGAAGCATCGGCAACATTCTGCGGCGGCTGGTCGAGAAGTATAACGCAAGCATATTCTCCAGTTTCCAGTACCTTCCCCTCTGGAACGTGCCGAGTTTCATCATCCCCCCGTTCATCGACCCCTTATCCGAGAAGAACCGCGACATCCCCCGGGCCGAGATCGACGCTACCATAGAGAAGTACGGTGTCGACCCGGAAAAGCCGATCGTCACCCAGGTCTCCCGGTACGACGTCTTCAAGGACCCGGTCGGCGTCATCCAGGCGTTCAAGAGGGTCCGCAAGAAGATCCCCTGCCAGCTCGTCCTCGTCGGGGGGCGGGCGTGTGACGACCCGGAGTGCTTCATCGTCCTGCGCGAGGTCCGCGATACGGCCGAGGACGATCCCGATATCCATGTCCTCGACCTCCCGCCGGACAGCCACCGGGAGATCAACGCACTCCAGCGGGCGTCGGACGTGATCGTCCAGAAGTCCATAAAAGAGGGGTTCGGGCTGACCGTGACCGAAGGGCTCTGGAAAGGAAAACCCGTAGTCGCCGGACACGTCGGCGGTATACCGCTCCAGATCCGCGACGGCTGGAACGGCTACCTGGTCTCGACGGTCCAGGAAACCGCCGACCGGATCCTCCATCTCCTCCGGCACCCGGAGAAAGCCGAGGAGATGGGAGCACGGGGCAAGGAGTTCGTGCGTGAGTATTATCTTCTTTCCCGGGGCGTGCAGGACCATCTCACCGTCATCGACCAGGTGACCAACGGCAGGATCACCGCCCGGGACAGCGTCATCTGCTACCACCCGCAGGTGGTGACGACCCGGATGGCCGGGTGCGCGGCCCGGTACTGATCGAGCACCCACCCTCTGTCCTGCCTGTTATATACCTTGACGTTGAGGTGGGTCGGTGGGATACATGAAAATCGCAGTTGCCGGTATGGGAGCCGGGGGGCTTGACGATACCGTCTCGCCGGTGTTTGGGGCGTCGCCCTCGTTCACCCTGGTCGATGCGGAGGACCAGGAGTTCCTCTCGATAGAGATCGTCGTGAACCCGACGTTTTGCGTGCTCGGGACTGCCGCTGCCGAATCTGCACGCGATCTCGCCGGCCGGGGCGTGGACGCCGTCATCGCGGGCGAGTTCGGGCCGGAAGCGGTCCAGGTGTTCTCGTCGGCCGGCATCAGCACGTACCGTCTTCAGCGTATGCCTGTTCGGGATGCCGTAAAGCAGTTCCTGAACCTAGCGGCCGATACCGTGCGGGCCGTCGGGCGCGGGACCGTGCCGACGGGGTACGTGACCTCGACGTATGGTGGAGGCGTCGGCCTCGGCCGCCAGCGGTGGCTGGGCGGGAGGCCGCGTTAACCCCCGTCACCCGATGGGGATCTCCTTCCCCCCGGGTCCGGACTGCGTCTGCACCTTCTTTAAGCGTAATTCGAGGACGCCGTTCTTAAAACTGGTCCCGGCGCCCTCTACCCTTACGCTCGCGGGCAAGCGTATCAGCCGGCTCAGGATGGCGTTCCCGCGCTCGTGGATGTAGTAGGCTCCCGGCCTCTCCTCGACCGGCCCGGCACGCCTTGCCGTTATCCGCAGGGTCTGCGGGTTGAGCAGGCTGATCCGGATCGCGCCTTCCTCCGCACCGGGCAGTTCCGCAACAACGATCACCTCGTCTCCGTGGTCGAGGATATCTACCCGGAAGTCCGCGGAGAGGCCGGGGAAGTCGCGGCTGCCCCCGCGGGAGACCGCCGGCAGCCTGCCGGGATCCCTGTTCCGGGTTGTCCTTTCGAACCCTGACTCCCGATTGTCCGCTCCCTCATCCACGTCCCGCCGCCCGGAGCCGTGGGAATCGTCTTCGCTCCCTGTCATGGTCCTTGCCTCCTGCAGTCTGGTGGCCATTGGATGACTGCTCGCCATCCGCCGATCCCTCTCGAGCCGGCATACTTAACCCTTCGTACCAGGGAGACGGGCGCGTCCGCGCCCGCTCTCCTTCCGCAGCCGCATCTCCGGTGGTGTATACGTTGTGGTCTCCTGGATGCCCCGGGCGGTGCCGGGCCGGGAAATCTGCCCGTTGTCGTCGTCTTTATTGCCTTGGCGGCCTGGAAAGGCGTTCTTCATGACCCCTCCTGCTGGCCGTCAGGTTTTTGTGGGGTGACCGGTATGGTGAGAGACCCCCGGGTTTTCCGGTGTGCGGGGTGACCGCAAGGCTCACTGCCTGTGCCGCCGTACTGCCGGAGATACCCGTGCCGACGGACTCGGCGGGAGTTATGGAGGAAGATGAGATGGCTCAATTCAAACCCTTTGATATGGGGGGCATGCCGATCGAAGAGCAGCCCATGAACTGGAAGGATATGGTCCCGGCCCCGTACGACAAGAAGGCAGTGGACGCCTACACCCGGACGCGGATCATCCTCATGAACGGCATCGAGAACAATGCCGTCCTCATGTCGCACGCGATCGAGCGGATGCACCCGGACCCCGAGGTGAAGCGGGCGATGGCCCTGATGCGGCGGATCGACTCCCAGCAGCAGGTGGCGGTCAACTGGCTCAACCCGGCGGACCAGTCGGTCATCGAGACCACCCTCGGCTTCGAGCAGGTGGCGGTCGACCTCACCGCGAACCTGGCGAAGAACGAACCGGACCCCTACGTGAAGCAGACGCTGGACTTTGCCCTGCTTGAGGACTTCGACCACCTCTACCGCTACAGTTGCCTCTACGACTACATCGAGGGCGGCGACCCAGAGGTGATCGTCCAGGGCAAGACCGAGGTCAAGCCGGCCCGGCCGACGAGCATCGAGCACCGCCACCCCGACGACTCGATGCGAAAGCACTACGCCAAGGACTCGGCCGACATCAAGACGAAGATGAACTACAACACGATCGTCTCGGCGGAGCAGCAGACGATGCTCTTCTACCGGTCGCACGGGGCCACATACCCCGATGAGATCGCGCGGCAGCTCTACGCGGAGATCGCGGAGATCGAGGAGCAGCACGTGACCCAGTACGGGCTGCTCGGCGATCCGAAAGAGACGATGCTCGAGAAGATGGCGCTGCTGCAACTCAACGAGGCCTACAACTACTACTCCTGCGCACAGACCGAGAGCGACCCGAGGCTCCGGGGGATCTGGGAGATGTTCACGAAGATGGAGGTCACGCACTTTTCCGAGTGTGCAAGGCTCATCAAGAAGATCGAGGGCCGCGAGATCCGGGATATCATGAAGGCCGACGTCATCGAGCCACTGATCGTCTTTGAGTCGAACAAGGACTATGTCAACAGCGTCATCGACAGCCAGCTCGATCTTGCGCCGAGCAACATGGAGTTCGTGCGGGTGCGCGACCTCCCGGACGACTGGGCGAGTTTCGGCTACCTGCGCGTCATGAACGCAAAGGGCGCCCCGAGCGAGGAGGTCGTCGGCAAAGCGGGTCCGAACCTTGCAGAGCGCGACCAGGTGGAGAACATCCGGAGGGTCAAGCAGGAGATGGCCCGCCGGGTGGAGAAGGGCATGGCAGCGGTGCCTGCCCGGTGAATATTCTCTTTTTTAACGACGGACGGAAGTGATCCGGCATTCCGGCCCGAAAAGTGCTGCCCGGGCCCGGAGCGCCGCGAGCAGCCGGTCGGCTGCCTCTGCATCGGTGATGAGCGGTGCAAGATGGGTGCGCACGAGCGCCATCCCGTCCGCCCCGGGGGCGGTGACGGTGAGGTTGATGGGCGGGGAGTGATGGAGTTTTAACCTCATGAGATCCTGCCCGGCTCTCTTCAGGCGATACTGTTATCTATTCTGACCGATGTGTCAGGGACGGCACCCGGGGGAGTATACGTGGACCAGGATATTATCGAGATGATCAGGCAGGATCACGAGCAGATCCTGAAGATGCTGGACGATCTGGAAGTGCATGATCGCGCAAGTTCCGAGACCTACAGCGTTGCCAGACGATTCTTGTACTCGCATATGTACGGTGAGGAAATGACGATATACGAGCGAATGAGGTCAGAAATGTATGAACGCATTGAAGATTCCCTCGCCGAACACAACTCAATCAGGATCGGCCTGGATCGACTGGACCAGATCGAGATTACCGGAACAGAATGGGTGCCTGCCATCCAGGATCTGCAACGGCAGGTGCGATTCCATATCGATAGCGAAGAGCGGCTGCTCAAGGCGGCCGAATCGTTCCTTGATAGATCGGAACGGTTCGAGATAGCAGAACGCTTCCAGCGTGCCAAAGGGGAGCAATCCGGTTACACCCTGGCGTAACGGTCATCTGCCGCCCGAAAGACCCTGTCCAACCTTTTTCTATCCCATCCGTCATTCGTGCGAACCGGAGCATCGGAAGGGCGGTACTTCAGGATCACGAACAGAAGCAAAGGCATCAGAAAAGTTGCTCGAAGTGCCCCCGCCCGGATTTGAACCGGGGACAACCAGATCTTCAGTCTGGCGCTCTCCCAGTCTGAGCTACAGGGGCTTCTGCCTTACAGTGTTGTCGGTCGTCCCTAATAAATTCTGTCCTCACCGGACGGGCAGTCTCCTGCACCGGGCAGGAGCGGGACTGCAGCGGACCCCGAAGCGCCTGTTTATCACGTTGTACATCGATGTAAAGGAACAATGGGCCGAAGCAATCAGAAGCCGGATACCCGGGGCACGAACCTCGCGCAGGCGCTCTCCGGGAGGACGGAGACCGTCGTGCACCTCACGCACAACGACCTCGACGCCGTCGGGAGCGATGCTATTCACCGGAGGAAGTACGGGGACGTCTTCACCATCTGGGCTTCGGTCGGCAAGTTCCTCTCGCTCTTCGACGCCGTGGCCGGCTCTCCGGGGCGGGGCAACCTCCTCAGCATATCGGATATCGGCTACCAGCAGGGCGTCGAGCAGCGGCTCGCCAAAGCGCGGTCGAACGGGTGGCGGATCGAGTGGCGCGACCACCACCGCTGGAAAGACGAGGAGATCCGGGCCGTCGAGAAGAAGACGAGCCTCCTCCACGTCGACGTCGGCACCTGCGCGACCGGGATCGTCGTACGCGACCTCGCCGCCGATGATCCGGTGGCGGAGGAGATCGCGCGGGTCGTCTGCGACTACGACCTCTGGAAGCACCGGGACCCCCGGTCGAAGATGCTCGGCCAGGTGGTGATGCGGAAGGGCTGCCGGGAGTACGTCCGCGACAACCTCGTCCGCGGCACCATCGTCGACGCGAAGGTCGAGAGCGAGTACGCGGGAATCGTCCGGGAGATGGAGCGGGACATCGAAAAGAGCCTCCGGCACACCACCGTCATCGCCGACGGTCGTTACCGGATCGCGTTCGCCCCCCTCTACGGCTACCCGAGCGAGACCGCCCACGCCATCCGCGACGAACTCGACACCGATATCGAGGTGGTCGTCTCCTCCAACGGCCGTATCTCCATCCGGTCCGTTCCCCCGATCAGCCACCTCATCGCCCGGGAGTTTTCCGGCGGCGGCCACCCCCACGCGGCCGGTGGCACGTTTCCGTTCAGCCTCCTCGACCGCCTGCTCTTCTGGCTCGTAAAAAGGAACCGCCACTACCGCTGCCTTGCCAGAGCGGCGGAATCTATCGCGCAATAAACGCCCGGTCGACCAGACGCTTCCAGTAGTCCGGGCAGCCGTCCTCGCAGTAGCCTCCGGCCTCGATCATATCCGGGTCGGCGAAGGCAGTGGCGGCTGCAAGGTCCTTCGCCTCCGGGGCGAGCAGGATCAGTTTTCTGACGCGGAACCGCTCCATCAGGTCCTGAGCCCGGGCGAGGTCTTTTGCCGGGAGGACGAGAGCGCCCTGGTACTCGAGCAGCAGTTCGAGGTCGAACTTCTCCGGACTCCGGGGGAAGAAGAGAATTTTTCTGCCGGCAAGCACCTCGAGTTCGATCGCGTCCGCCGTATCCGCGACCAGGATATGCCCCTGCACGCCTGCATCGCGCATCTCCCGTGCGAGGCGGGCATAAGAGGTTGCGATCGTCTCGGAAAACTCCTCAACGTCTCCCATGTAGGCGTCGCGGAACCCGAGCAGGTGGGGAGCGGGGAGGGAGAACCAGGCGCCCTTCCGTTTCGCGCAGACGAGTCGGGCATCCGCGGTCACGGCGGATGGGTCGATGCCCGGCTCATCGACGAGCACCCCGTCCGCCATGCCCTGGAAGGCTTCCCGCCACCGCTCGCCGTAGAAGACGCCGCCGGCTGCGGGCACCGCAACCTCCTCCTGGGCGTCGAGCGACCGCTCGAGCCGGTAGGTGGTGAGGTCCGCCTCCTCCCCCCGCTTCCCTTTCAGCCACCCGGTAAGCTCCGGAACCGTGGGCATCCCGACCTCGGAGCCGAAGGACCGGACCGGTATCGTGATCCGTCGTGCCATGCGCTGGTGTCTTTATTAGCATCGCAACCAGAGTAGATAAGGATGAGTGGTAAGCCGTTACTGGTAACGTGCGGGCTCCCGTACACGAACGGTCCCTGCCATATCGGGCACCTGCGGACCTACGTACCGGCGGATTTCTATGTGCGGTATATGCGCCGGTCCGGGGAGGAGGTCGTCTTCGTATGCGGTTCCGACAACCACGGAACCCCGATCGTGATCAGCGCCGAGCAGGAGGGCTCGACCCCCCGCGCCCTCTCGGAGCGCTATCATCAGCACTTCTACGATACGTTCCGGCGGATGGAGGTCGTCTTCGACCGGTTCGGCATGACCGACGACCCCATGAACCACGAGACCACCCGGTCGATCGTGCAGCGGTTGATCGAGAACGGCTACGTCTACGCAAAGACCATCAGCCAGAGTTACTGCCCGGACTGCGAACGGTTCCTCCCGGACCGCTACGTGGAGGGGATCTGCCCCCACTGCGGGGCCGTCGCCCGGGGCGACGAGTGCGACCAGGGGTGCGGGCAGCACCTCGAGCCCGGCGAGATCAGGGACGCGATCTGCAAGGTCTGCGGCGGGAAGGCGGAATACCGGGAGCAGGAGCACTACTTCTTCAGGCTCTCGGCGTTCCGGGAGTTCCTCCTCGAGTACCTCCCGGACCTCCGGGGCACGTCCACCGCCCGGAACTACGCCCTCGGGTGGGTGAAGGAGCTCCTCCACGACTGGTGCATCACCCGGACATTGGACTGGGGCGTCAAGTTCCCGGGGAGCGACGACCTCGTCGTCTACGTCTGGGTCGACGCGCCGATCGGTTATATTTCGTTCACGAAGGAGTGGGCAGAGGCCGCAGGGGCCGACTGGAAGGACTACTGGTGCGGCGACGACACCAGGGTCACCCACTTCATCGGGGGGGACATCATCTATCACCACTGCATCTTCTGGCCGGCGCTCCTCAAGGGAGCGGGCTACGGCCTCCCGTATGCGGTGGTCGCGAGCGGCATGGTCACGATCGAGGGTAAGAAGTTCTCGAAGTCCCGGGGCTACGTCGTCTGGACGAACGACGACTACCTTGATGTGGGGCTCCCGGCGGACTACCTCCGTTACTACCTCCTCTCCTACACCAACCACACAAAGGAACTCGACTTCTCCTGGAAGGTCTACGCCGAGCGGGTGAACAACGAGATCGTCGGGACGCTCGGGAACTTCGTCTACCGTACGATGTACTTCGCCGAGAAGGAGTTCTCGGGCGTGCCCGACCTCCCTCCCCGCCCGGCCGTCATCGAGGAGATCGAGCGGTCGCTCGCCGGCGTCGATGCCCTGATGCGGGACTACGACTTCAAGAATGCCGTCGATTCGATGATGGCGCTCGCGTCGTTCGGAAACGCCTATATCCAGAACAACGCCCCCTGGAAACTGATCAAGGAGGACCGGGCCGCGGCACAGCAGGTGATCGCCGACTGCCTGCAGATCGTGAAAGCGCTCGCCCTGACTTTCCAGCCCCTGATGCCCGAGTCGATGCAGCGGGCCTGGACGATGCTCGGCTACGGCGACGATATCGCGGACCACTCGATCGCCGAGGCGACGGCCCCGGTGGGGGCACGAGCGCTCGCAAAGCCCGTCCCCCTGTTTGCGAAGATCGAGAAGGACCAGATCGGCGAACTTGAAAAGACCCTCAATGTGCGGGTCGAGGAGGCAAACGCGGCCGCTGAAACGAAGAAAGCGACCGTCTCCATCGAGGAGTTTGCAAACCTCGATATCCGGATCGCGAGAGTCGTCTCGGCCGAGCCGATCAAGGGCTCGAAGAAGCTCTACAAACTCATCGTCGACTTAGGAAGCGAGAAGCGCCAGGTGGTCAGCGGGATCGCGCAGTTCTACACCCCCGACGAGCTTGTGGGGAAGGACGTGGCGCTGATCGCAAACCTCGCCCCGGCAAAGATCTTCGGTATCGAGAGCAGGGGCATGATCCTCGCCGCCGGCGACGAGGCCTCCCTCCTCGTCCCGCTCCGCCCGGTCAGCCCGGGGACGAAGGTGCGGTGAGGAGGGCGGGCCGGGTCTACCCTGTTTTTACCACTCTTTCATAGACGGCAATACGCCGCTGCCCCGGCGGGCGGGTTGGATTTGAGACCATAATTTTTGAGAAAAAGATACGACGGGCCTGGAGGGATTCGAACCCCCGACGTCCGGGTTAGAAGCCCGGCGCTATGTCCTGGCTAAGCCACAGACCCCCGTGGTATTCCCATACATTTTGGTCGCCCGGGGTTATTAACCCTTTGAGGTTCGGGGCGTCGGGGAAAAAAGAAAGCGTATTACCCGGCCCTGTAACATGACGACCGGATGATCTCGACCTTTGTCGGGTCTCCCCACTTCCGCCCTTCCACGTCGCGGGCGATGGTCGTTCCCCGGAACTGGACCTTGATCCGGGCCGACATCCGCTCCCGCTCCTCGAAGAAGAACGGGTTGGCGACCTCGATCCGTTTCATGCTGATGTTGAGGACAAGGAGGTCGGCCATGATCCCCGGGTCTCCGGGCGAGAGGTCTTCCTCGTTGACCGACGTTATGAAGACGCACTCCCCCGGGGCCGTCTCGGTCAGCGTGATGATGTTGTGGGCGCTGTTCAGTTCGAGGGTGCGGGCCTTGCCGCTCTTGAGTTCGGCAATGACCGACGGCGAGATTCCGGTTAACGCTGCATACTTCATGGCCATCACCCGTACATCGGCAGCTGCTCTCTCCGGGCCGGGGCCTCGGTCTTCTGTACCTGCTCGGCGATCTGGGACATTGCCGCCTCGATCTCCACCGCCTGTTCGAGCAGCGGCTGGACGTCCAGGTTGAGGTTGTAGATCTTGTTCAGGACCTCGATCGTGGCAGCAGAGGACCGCGGGTCGGGGGTGTTCACCGTCTCCCCGAGCAGCCCTATCCCCGGGATGCCCCGTGTCTTGCACTCCGTGAGGAGGCTTGCCGCGACACCGGAGATGCTTCCCATCGGAAGAATGATCGTCTCGTCCGAGACGCGCTCCAGCGTTCCGCTGCTGGTCGCGACCCCGAAGACCCTCTTCTCCGATTCGTTCGTGATGATTCCTGCAATCGTGACGATCTCCTTGACGTCGAACTGGGTGAGCCAGTCCATGATGCCGTTCGCCACCTCGTAGCTGATCATGGGGTGGATGGGGACGTCGGAGACGACCGCGGCGAGGTGATCCTTCTCGTAGAGGCGCACGGGAGCGTTGATCACGCCTTTCGTCATGAGGGCGACCGGCGGGAAGTATTTGCTCGTGATCGCCCCAATCTGCTCGAATTCCATCTGTTCGACGAGATATTGCAGGGCAATACTCCCGACGAGCCCGCTGCCGGGGAACCCGATCAGCACCGTCTTTTCGGCGCCGGCGAGCGCTCTGGATATGACCTTTATATCGTCCATGGGATCAATCACTCACTCCTGGATTAGTTTAACATAGCTGGGTGTCCCTTAAAAATATTATGCAGGAATACCAGATCAAGCGCGGATACACGAAACAACTTACAGAATCCATGATTCAGGGCCTCCGCGACCAGTTCGGGACCGAACCCACGGCGTCGCCGGACGGCCACTACAGCATCACCTACGGAGCGCTCCTGCGCCTTGAGGTCTGGTCCGGTGCGGGAGGCAAGACTCTGTTCGTCGATACCGAGGCGGACAAAAGCGCCGCCGACGAGACGATCATCGACACCAACCGCCGGTTCCGGGACTATCTCCAGCAGGTCACCGGGTATACGGCGAAAGAGCGGGCGAAGAAAGCCCAGCAGGTCGTGAAGGGAAAGGAATAACCGGATTTTTCTCTTCGGCAGGGCATCTCTTCTTTTTTGTGGGCTATAATTCCGCACTCTTCATTCCGATTTTCGGTGCGGGGGGTAGGGTGCTCCTGCCGTTCTGATGTCGTTGCTTGTCACTTTGTATCTGGTCTTTTTCCGTTCTCCTGTCAATTGCACGAACCAGTGCACGGCTTTGCATTGGCTATCGCCACGCACTGCCCCCGCCCCCTGGGGCGGGGGAGGAGGCCGAAGGCCGGGCGGGGTGGGGGGCGAAGGGAACAGTCTCTCAATCGGATCCAAAGCACCAGAGATGGGTGTCGGAGACAGGGGAGGGGGGTTTGCCCCCCCTCCCCGTCGGCCCCACCCCCAATGGCGATACCCCCACGGTCCACCGTACCGGGCTTTTCCCTCGCTTTGGTTGTTCAAGAGGCATGTGACGGACAGTGGCCTTCATCCTTATCGCATACCAGATCCTCTGCCCCGGCTCCACCGCCGACTCTCCATGGAGATACGAGGGACGTGGGGGATGGACGCTTAAAAACCGTGCTCAAAAAACAAGCGTAAAAAAAGTGAGTATCCTACTCAATCACAATCGCCGGCTTGAAGGGCAGGGCTCCCGACGCCTTCGGGTGAGTGCTCGCTTCGGCGCTCTGGACCGTCACCGGCACGCCGAACTCGTGCTCCAGGAACTGCCGTGCACCCTCGAGGACCGCCTGCTCGTCGGGGGACGACGCTGCGAGCTGCTTCACGAGATCGGGCGGCAGTTTCAGCACGAGCTTCGTGATCTGCTTCGCCGCGTCCGTCGCCTCGCGGCCGCGCTTCCGCATCTCCTCGTGCTGCATGATCTCCCGCACCACCTTCGTCTTGTCGGCCGATGCGGCGATGATCCGGAAGGCCTCGTGCTTCCAGGCCGGGGCGACGAAGAGGCTGATGGACGTCGGCTCCATCGGGATGAGCTTCACGATCGACTCGATATCCTCGACCGTCCTTGAGAGGAGCTCCTCGGCGAGCTCGACCTCCGGGTTGACCCGGGCCTCGTCCACCTCCGGCCACGGAGCGAAAGAGACCATGCCCTCCTCACCGATCTCGCTCCAGAGGGCCTCGCAGGTGAAGGGGATGATCGGGGCGAGCAGCCGCACCCAGGTGCGGCAGAGGTCCTGCATCACGGCCCCGCCGGTCGCGCTCTCGGGCAGGCGGCGGCGGTACCACTTCAGGTCGGCCTCCACGCCGAAGAATGCCTCCTGCAGCGCCTGCCGGGTCTGGAACGAATCGAGCGCTGCCGTGGCGCTCTCGATGCGGCGCTGGAGCCTGCTCGCGAGCCAGGCATCGATGGGGGAGGATCCCCGGGCCTGCTTTGCCTCCTCGACCGTGTTCCAGAACCGCTCGATCTGTTTCCTGGTCGACGAGACGAGCTCGTTGCGCCAGTCGAAGTCCTGCCAGGGCTCGGCACTCCCGACAAGGAACATCCTGACGGTATCGGCACCGAACTCCTCCAGAGCATCCTCGAGCAGGAAGACGTTGCCCTTGCTCGAGGACATCTTCGCCCCGTTCAGGAGGCCCATGCCGAAGACCACCATGCCCTTCGGCTGCAGTTCCGGCGGGAAGATCGCCCGGTGGTGGAAGAGCTGGAACGTGAGGTGGTTCGATATGAGGTCCTTTGCCGAGAACCGGTAGTCGTAGGGATACCAGTAGAGGAACTCGCTCCGGATCCTCTCAAGCGTCTCGCGGTCGACGGTCTCCGGGCCCCCCTCCCCGAAGAAGACATAGTCGAAGACCTCCGGCGTCAGGTTCTCCGCCGGGATGGCTTTCAAGTGGTGGGCGATCGTGTAGTAGGCCATGTAGATCGTCGAGTCGGAGAGCGGCTCGATGATCCAGGTCGGATCCCAGGGGAGTTTCGTGCCGAGCCCCACCCGCCGGGTGCAGGCCCAGTCCTTCAGCCAGTCGACGGTCCGGTCGAACTCGGCCCTGACCTCGGGCGGGACAAGCGCCATCTCCTCGAGCTGGGTCTTCACCTGTTCCTTCCAGCACGGGTCGCTGTACTCCAGGAACCACTGGTCGTGGAGGATCTTCACAAAGACCCTGCCGCCGCACCGGCAGACCACCTGGCGGTTGTCGAACTCGTACATCGGGATGGAGCCGTAGCGCTCCATCATCAGCGCCGCCACGTCGTCCCGGGCCTCTCTCACCGGCTTTCCGCCGTACTTTTCAAAGACCTTTCCGCGGGAGAACTCGGCGCTGTAGACCTCCTGGGTGAGCGCTTCCATCCCCGGGTCGTTCTGGTCGCGGATGCCTGCCCGTTCGACCGCATCCTTTGCCGGGATCTCGCCGTAACCCTCGACTGAGATGAGCGGGACCGGCCGGATGGACGTGTACTTCCCCTGCTGCTGCAGGTCGCGGAGCGCGATGTAATCGAAGGGTGCATGGGCCGGAACGCTCATGACGATGCCGGTCCCCATGTCCGGGTCCACGAACGTTGCCGGAAGGACGGGGACCTCGCCGGAGAGTGGGTGGGAGACCGTCTGGTCGATGAGCGCCGTCCCGGGTATCTCCTCCGTCACGGAGACGTCGTGGTCCTGCAGGACGAGTTTCGCTGCGGCCTCCGGGCTCAAGATCCACTCCTCGCCGTCGATCGTCACCCGCACGTAGGTGGTTTCCGGGTTCACCCAGAGGTTCGTCACGCCGTAGACCGTCTCGGGCCGGAGCGTTGCGCACGGGATTCTCACATCGCCCCAGCGGAAGACCACCAGGGTGAACCTGATAATCTCGGCCTTCTCCCCCTCGAGCAGGTCGTGGTCGCCGACCGGGTTCTCGCACTGGGGACAGTACTTGACCGGGTGGGCCCCCTTGACGACGTGTTCGTCCTCGTGCAGGTGCGCATACTGCCACTCGATGAACTTGCTGTACTGGGGGTCGACGGTGATGAACCGGCGCCGCCAGTCGATCGAGAGCCCGCACCTCTGCATCACGCGCCGGTACTCCTCCGAGAAGTACCGGACGATCTCCATCGGGTTGATGAACCGATCGAGGATGTCCTGCGGTACCTTATAGAGGTCCCGATACAGCCCGATCGTCTTCCCATCGCCATTCGCGATCCTCTTCGATATCCCGATGACCGGGGTGCCGGTGACGTGGAACGCCATCGGGAAGAGGACCTGTTTTCCCCTCATCCGCTGGTAACGGGCGAGGACGTCCGGGACAATGTAGGTCCGCCCGTGCCCGACGTGCATCGCCCCGCTTGGATACGGGTATGCCACGGTCAGGTAATACTTCTCCTTCTCTGCAGGATCGGCCTCGAACGCGTGCTCCCACCGGGCGACGCACTCCCGTTCGTTACTCTGCATATCTAATCCGCTCACTCTAAGCCTCCAGACACTGGTTCCTCATCTTTGCCCTACATCACACCGGCCGCAGCCGGATCGTTTCGCCCTCGTTGTAGCGCTTGATCATCTCCTGTGCGATCGTGCTGTTCTTGGCGAGGAGGATATCGCCCTCCTCGTTCACCGTGGCCGTGAAGAGATACTCCTTCCCGGCGAAGACGTCCACGATCTTGCCCTTGTTCTCGGGAGAGACGATCGTCAGCTGCTTTTTGTCGAGGCGGATCTTGATGCCGCCGGCGAGCTGCATCTCCTCCTCGACGTGCTTTTGCGCCTCAAGCTCGCTCCTCGGCCTGATGTCGATCCCGATACCGAGTTTGTTCACGATCGCCGAGACGTTCTTTCCGCCCTTCCCGATCGCCGCCGGGACGTCCTTGTCCTCGATGTAGACGACGGCCTTGTTGTCGCTGATGATGCGGACCTCGACCGGGCCGCTTGTATACCGCCCGATCTCCCGCTGGACCTCTTTCTCGGCAACCTTCCAGGAGACGTTCTCCTCGGGCTCCGCTGCCGGTGCCGCGACGACCGGCGGCTCCGTAACGGCGGGCGGCTCTACGGCGGTTCTCCGGACGAGCGGCATCACCAGGGTCTCCCCCTCGTAGCGGAATATCTCGATCTCGGGCTCACGCCGGGCATGTTCGCGGACGACGATCACCGGGCGGATGTGCGCATCGCCGGGCATGCCCTCCGGAGCCTTGATCGTCAGTTCAAGGTCGTAGATCTTCGTGATCGCGCCCTGAACGACGTAGATGACGGTGTTGATGATCTGCGGCAGGATGCTGTAGTCCACGCGGTCGCAGAACCGCCGGAGGCAGTCATGCACCTCCATGGCATGCACCACGCCGACCATGCCCATCCCGGCGAGGCGCATGTCGGCATAGACGCCGAAGTCCTCGTTCTTCCGGATCTCGTCGAAGACCACGTAGTCGGGCCGGACGAGCAGGAGGGCTTCGGCGGTGTTCGTCATGCTGCCCTCGAGCGCCGTGTACTGGGTAATGTGGTCGGGCACCTGCAGGTCCCGCGGCGCCTCCATCGTCTTGACGATGAAGTCGTGGCCGGCAAGGAACGTCGCGAGGCTCTGGGCGAGCGTGGTCTTCCCCGCCCCCGGAGGGCCCGCTATCAGGACGCCGCGGCGGTTCCCGAGGACCCGCTGCTTGATCTCCGGCGCCATGTCGTAATCGTCGAGCGAGAGATCCACGAGCGGCCGCACCACCGTGATCTCCATCCCGTCCGAGAACGGCCGCCGGGCGATCGAGATCCGGAGCGACCCGATCTGGACGACCGTGATCCCCCGCTTCTCGAGTTCGATGAAACCGTCCGGGTCGCGCTTTGCCCTTTCAAGGAGCTCCTGCGCCATGGACTTGAGCTCGTACTCGGTCATCGGCGCATCCCGGAGGGTGACCAGGCGGGTGTCCCGGAGTTTCCCGATCTTTGCCACCGGCGGGACCCGCTCTTTGAGGGTGATCGCGATCGTCTCCTCATCGAGGTACTGGTCGATCGAGAGCGGCGAAAAGTCGCCGATCTGCGGCCTCAAATAAGTGACGTCGAGCCCTTTTGCTTTTGCCACCTCCGCCTGCACGAGGTCGCTCGTGATGAACCGGGCGTCATGGTCGATGGCGACGTTCCTGATCAGGGCGTCGATCTCGCCTCCGCTGGAGAGTTTCACCTGTTCGAGGCTCGGGCGATCTCCGGTAAACTGGAGTTCGATGACATGCTCCTCCGACATCCGGAAGAGTTCCTGGAGTTCCGTCAGACCGGAAAACCCTATCTCCCGTCCCTGATTCGCCTGTGCCTCCAGTTCGGCGACGACGGCTTCCGGTATGATTATTGTTGCGCCCTTATATTCTCCGGTTTTTATCAGCGATGTTATGCGTCCGTCTATTACGACGCTGGTATCGGGTACAATTTTCATAAAAAATCACCATAATAATGAAGTCATTCACCCTTATTAGCGTATACCTTCTCCGGATCAAAGACCAATCCGGCGATCTCCTCCCCCTCGACCGTTCGGTAGAAACAGGAGGCATGGCCGGTATGGCAGGCAGCACCGGCCTGCTCCACCTCATAGAGGACTGCGTCCGCGTCACAGTCGACGAGCACCCGGCAGACCCGCTGGACATGCCCGCTCTCCTCCCCTTTCTTCCAGAGTTTCTGTCTGCTTCTGCTGTAATAGTGTGCATATCCGGTGGTCCGGGTGAGTTCCAGCGCCTCGGCGTTCGCATAGGCGAGCATCAGGACCTCACGAGTCCGCTTCTCCTGCACGATGACAGGCACCAATCCGTTCTTGAATTGTATCTCCATATTGGTTCACATTCCCGCGATTGTCTTCATGATTACAAAGAGGATATCTCCCATGAATAGTGCGGTCAGGAATCCCGCCGTGATCGGTATGATGAACGGAATGCCGTAGGATATCCAGACCTTGCCGGCCTTCCGGTAGAGGGCAAGTTCCCTCCGGTAATCTTCGGGATGCAGCCTGAGATCTTTTGTGTATAGCCGCCGCTCTCCCCGCACGATGCGCCCGAGCGACTCGGTAAATCCGACGAACCGCCGGACCAGCCTGCCGTCCTCCTCCTGGATATCTTCCATGACAAAACCGAATTCGTTCTGGATCGTTTTTCCGTCGACGGGAAAGCCGAGGAAGAGGCAGGGTAACGGGGCCCGGTTTCCCTGGAGCAGGTTCCTCGCCAGTATTGCAGCCGGTGCGGCGATGTTGATGAGCACGGCATTCGTCAGCACGGTGAACGGGAAGAACCCGAGGGGCGGGGTACCGAAGTGAGGCTCGATCGGGAAGAACGGGATGCATGCGGTGATGATGATGAGGGCATACGCATCCGCCCCACCAAAGAGGTTTACAGCCTGGAAGAGGTAGAAGAATCCGCAGAAGACCGCGACCAGGATGAGGTACCCTGCCGCCGCCTGCCAGCCTGCGAGGATGGTCAGTCCGTATACCCAGACGGCCGCCGGAATCGCGATAGCGAGTGCGGGACGCCAGGTTTTGTGGGGCACCCGCCGCTCCTTTGCGTCCAGGACCGACGCGTACATGAGCGTGACTCCTATCGCAACCGCTGCAATCATGAGCGGGACGGCTGCCACGGGCGGAAGAATCATGGGCAGGTACTTTATCCACCTTTTATCTCTTATTTCTGGCGATCGCTCTTTGCAGGGAATCCTGCCGTTTCGATCTATTTTCCGGGTGGATTCGGCATCGTATGGTCTCTTCTCCGGTTAGAACGGTTCGAGGCTTCGCGATTATCTGGTCACGGCTCTCACCGCAGTCGAAAATCCTCCGCCGATCGCTGCCCGCAAACGCTCTCCTCTCGCCTCCCAGATACGCCGCTTTCACGAGAATATTTGCCAGAATTGAGATTGGATTATCACAAGGTATTAATAATATTATACTGATGTGATATATTGTGATAGGGGCAAAATCCCCTTTCCGGCATACAAAAACTACCGAATACCATACCTGAAGATGTGCATGGACATAAACGACCTTATGGGCGAGATCCTACGACAGTCGACGTGCGAGGGGCGCTTTACTCTTGACGAGTTGCTGCACTACAGCACCATTCATTCCTCGACCGGAATAGGGGTCTCGAAAGGGATGAAGCATACGTTTTTCCTGGTTCTCTCCGGGGGCGAGGCGGATGGCGCCATGTTTGTCGATGAGAAGGGGACACTCTTCGGAGACTCGGCCATTCTGCGCCTGACCGGGAAGGAAGAATTCGAACTCTTCCCGGTGACGCCGCCGATTGCCGACGCACTGGTGTCACGGTGCAGGGTCTTCGAGAAGAGCCACCTGAAGAAGAACGGCCGCCTTGATATCCCGACCATCGGCACTCCTACCCGGCAGCGGATAGGGGTGCTCTGCCTGACCGTACGCGACGGCCGGGCGCCCCTCGCCGGGGCCCACGTCGCGATCCGGAAAGGAAAGGTCGTCATGACAAGCGATGTTACGGATTCCGGAGGAAGGGTCTGTTTCCGGCTGCTGAACGGGCGCTACATGTGCGTGATCTCGGATCGGATCGGAGAGCGGACACGGTGCATCATCGAGTTCCATGAACCTCAGGTAGAAGAATGCATTGATATTGGGGGCACAGAGGATGAGAACAGGTGAAGATGAAGAACGTGAATTGATAGCAGCGGTCAGGAATCTTCTCACACAACCCGGGAAACTGGAGACTGGCAATGGGGAAACCACGATGGAGAGTGATGAACCCGTTTCGCCGTTCCAATCCATTGAAGGGGGGGTGCAGGAAGAGGCGGTTCCGGATGCCGCCGAGGCCGTTTCCGATGGAATGGACGAGCAACCGGAGCAATCTCCCGTGGAGACGCAGGATAGCGTGGAGGTGCGGGAAGAAGCGGTCCCGGATGCCGCCGGGGCCGTTTCCGATGGAATGGACGAGCAACCGGAGCAATCTCCCGTGCAGACGCAAGAGAGCAAGGAAGTCAGTTCGCTCATCGACGCGATGCAGGGACCGGGAAACACCGCCGATCCGCGCGCAGCAGGCAGCGAGAATCCGGTCAGGGCACTCCTCAACCGGATCGGGCAGCACGAGGCGAAGTCCAATGGAGAGGCCGTTCCCCCCCTGCCTGCGGCGGAGGATATCGAAGCGGGGCCACAGATGCCGCCCCCTCCCTCCGGGGGCAATGCTCCTGCCGGTATCTTCGACCGGATGAGGGGGTGGCGGGAGACCGACGCACCCGGAACCTCCGGCCCAAAGGGCTCCGGGGCGAAGGAGGTCGATGAGCCCGGGCCTGATGGAGATGTCGACGACGGCGTGGTGACCGTCGAGGAGCTCGGGAACCTGGCGGACCTGATCCTCCCGAAGAGTGCGACGTTCACGGTCGATGAACTGAGCATCAACCGTAGCGAGCACCGTTTTAATTTCGTCGATAATGCCCGGGTCGTATCGGAGTTCGACGACCTCTTCTCCCAGGCCTTCTCCTCCACCTCATTTGCCGCAGCTGCTGCACAGGTGGCGGTTCCTGCCGAAGAGGTTCCACAGCCCCGGTTCGGGTTCCTCAAAAAGTTCCAGCTCCCGAAGGTCGGGACGGTGGTCGAGGAGTACAATCCCACGATTCACGGATCGCTCGTCGATCTCACGATGCGGCCGTCGCCGGGGCTGGAGGAGATCGAGCTCTACCCGGTGAACGAGCCGTATGCCTATGTCCGGGTGACCTATGACAGCACGACGCACGAGTATACCTACAACGTCCTCGAGCCCGGACTCACGCCCGCGGAGCAGGAGCTCTTCGGGGAGATCAAGGAGCGCCTCTTTGAGACGCTCGACATCACCACCCGTGAACTCACCCGTGACGAAGCACGGAAGGCGCTTCGTGATTCGGCGAACACCGTCATCGCCGATTACGGGATCCACCTCCCGCCTCTCGGGCGGGAGAAGATTCTTTACCACGTGGAGAAGGAGTTCCTCGGCGACGGACTGATCGACCCGGTGATGCACGATAAGTACATCGAGGATATCTCCTGTGACGGCGTGGACAGTCCCATATTCGTCTATCACACGACGTACGAGTCGATGAAGACGAGCCTTGTCTACCATGATGCTGTCGGGCTGGACTCGTTCGTCACGAAACTTGCGCAGCGGGCCGGGAAGTACATCTCTATCGCCGAACCGATGCTGGACGCCACGATGAGCGACGGGTCGCGTATCCAGATGACGCTCGGGGCGGAAGTGACCGCTCACGGCTCGACGTTCACCATCCGGAAGTTCCGGGAGGAGCCGATCACGCCGACGGACCTCATCGAGTGGCACACCTTCTCGCCGCTCGGGATCGCCTTCATCTGGCTCGCGGTCGAGAATGCCAAGTCCTGCATATTTGCCGGAGGGACGGCGTCCGGGAAGACCACGACGTTGAACGCCTTGTCGCTGTTTATCCCGCCGCTTGCCAAGATCGTCACCCTCGAGGACACCCGGGAGCTGAAACTCCCCCACCCGAACTGGATCCCGAGCATCACCCGCGACTCGTTCTCGCAGGACGGGCGTGGCGAGATCGATATGTATGAACTCCTGCGTGCCGCCCTCCGGCAGCGCCCGGAGTACATCCTTGTCGGCGAGGTCCGTGGCAAGGAGGCCCTGACGCTCTTCCAGGCGATGAGCACCGGCCACGTCACCTACGCGACGATGCACGCCGACTCGGTGGCGAGCGCCGTTCACCGTCTGGAGAACCCGCCGATCGACGTGCCGAGGAACATGCTCTCTGCGCTCTCCCTGATGTCCATCCAGGTGCAGGCCCGGGTAGGCGGCCAGCGGATCCGGCGGAACAAGCAGCTCATCGAGATCCTGGACATCGACCCCCGGACGAACGAGTTGATCACGAACGAGGTCTTCCGGTGGCACCCGGCGACCGACGAGATCCGGTATTCGGGCAAATCCTACATCCTCGAACAGATCATGGAAGACCGGGGCTGGAGCGAGGAGCGGATGCGTGAAGAGCTGAAGCGGCGGCAGGAAGTGCTCGAGTGGATGCGCATCAAGAAGATCCGCTACTTCAAGGACGTGAGCAAGATCCTGGTCTCCTACTTCCGGGATCCGGAGACGGTCATCCAGCGGGTGCGGGCCGACCTCTACGGGGAGGGTGGTTCCGTATGAATAGCTATGAGCGGTTCTGCTTCAACCTGATCGGTCACGGCTTGAAGAAGAAGCGGGGGGACTATATCAGCCTCAGGAACGACCTGATGGGAGCCCGGATGAATACGCCGTTTGAGGCCTACCTTGCGACCGCTTACGTATCCTCGGTCGCCGTGGGGCTGATCGCCGCCGGGCTTATCGGGCTCTTGACCTACCTCCTGCGGATCCCCGATATGATCACCTACCGTGGAGCCGTCCCGGAGGTCTTCTACGCGTTAAACGACTACAAACTCCTGCTCGGCACCGTCGCCATCACGGTCTTCTCTCTGCTGGTATTCGGGGGGGTATCGTACCTGATCTTCCTCCTCTATCCCGGCATACAGGCCGGGGAGCGCCGCAGGAACATCGACGCCACCCTCCCGTACGCCATCAACTACGTCACCGCCATGTCCTCGGCGGGGATCACCCCCGACGAAGTCTTCCGGCTGCTCGGCCAGAGCAAAATCTACGGCGAGAGCGCCGTCGAAGCACGCTACGTCGCCCGGGAGACCGACTTCTTCGGGAAGGATCTTCTTGAAGCCCTGCGGACGGTCTCGCAGGCGACGCCGAGCGAACGGATGCGGGAGTTCCTGCAGGGGGCCGTTGCAAGCATCTCCAGCGGGAGCAACCTTACGGAGTATTTCCGCACCAAGGCTCACCAGTATACGCTCGAGAACAACCAGCAGCAGAAGTCGTTCCTGGAGACGCTCGGGCTGATCGCGGAGTCCTACGTTACCGCGATGGTCGCCGGGATGCTCTTTTTGATCATCCTGCAGTCGATCATGACGCTCATCTCCGGTGACTCGAACCCGTTCTTCCTCTACATCATCATCTACCTGCTCGTGCCGTTCGGGAGCACGATGTTCATCATCCTGATCAGTTCCATGACCCCGGAGGTGTGATATGGGATTCAAAGAAATCTTCGACGACTTTTTGAACCGGTCTTCAGGCCGGAACCGGTCTCCCGACGGTGGCGCGGGGGAGAGCGCTCCGGCGCCCGACCCGTTCGAGGAGCAGGAGCGGGATATCTTCGGCAGGATTGAGAATTGGCGGAAGTATCAGGAAGGGTTTTACCGGTTCCTCAAACATCCGCTCCAGGTGATGATGGCGGAGCCCGCCACCGTCCTCTTCATCTCCGTCCCGGCGGCGCTCCTCCTCTTCATCGGCGGGCTCGTGAGCATGGTGCTGTCCTACGGCATCGGTATCCTCCTCACGACGACGATGATCGACGATATTTTTGTCTTCTCGCTCCTCATCGCCATCGTGCCGCTCGCAGCCCTCGACCTCAAGGAATCGCTGCGTGTATCGAGCATCGAGGCATCCCTCCCGAACTTCTTCCGGGACGTGGCCGGGATGAACGATTCGGGCATGACGCTCCCGCACGCAATCCACATAGTCTCGGAGGGCGAGTACGGGGCACTCACGCCGCATATCCGCAAACTCGATACCGAGATGTCCTGGGGCGTACCGTTCGTGGAGGCCATCCGCCGGTTCGGGAAGGCCGTGAACACCCCGCTCGCCGAGCGGAGTGTCGACCTGATCGCCCACGCGAGTTCCGCCGGCGGCGACGTGAGCGAGGTGCTGCGGGCGGCGGCGCATGATGCCTACGAGTTCTTTAACCTGAAGTCGGAGCGGAAGAACGGGATGATGATCTACATGATCATCGTTGTTATGTCGTTCTTCGTCTTCCTCTTCGTCATCGGGGTGCTCTCGAGCACCTTCCTCACCACCATGGCGGAGGCCGGCGAGGCGGTCGCGGCGTCGGGTTCGAGCCAGGCGTTCATCGGCACCGTGGACCTCTTCCTCTACAACCGGCTCTTCTGCCACGCCGCACTGATCCAGGGATTCTTCTCGGGGCTTGCGGCAGGCGTCATGGGCGAAGGCCGGGCACTCGCGGGGCTGAAGTATTCCGCCATCATGGTGCTGATCGCCTGGATGGCGTTCCGGTTCTTTATCTGAGGGACTGGGGCGGAATTTCCTTTTTTACGAAAAATGATGCCTGACATGTTTTTTAGCATATCCTGGTACACTGGACCGTGGTGGTATCGCCATGGGGGAGGGGTCCCCCCCCTCCCCTGCAGGGAGATTCCCGTAAACTCCTCCTCGTAACCCCCACCCGAAGATCTCTGGTCTTCTCAAGTTCCGGACGTTGTCCGTCGCACCCTTCGGCCCACTCGCCGCTCGAAAACGCTTCGCGTTTTCTCATGCTCCGGACGTTCCGTCCGTGAAATACGCTAGAATCGCATCCATATCCACGTGCTCCTCGAAGTGCCGGGCCAGGTCGTCGTAGGATGCCGTGGCCCCGAGGGCGCCGCCGCCAGGGTTCGTCACCGGCTCGAACGGCACGCCCCGCCGCTCCGAGAGGTAGGCGAGGAGGGCGTTTGCGGCGCCGGGGTTCTGGAAGAGGCCGTGCATGTAGGTCCCGAAGACCAGGCCGTCGGGGGTCGCGGCGCCCTCCCCGGCGAACGCCTCGGGCAGCGCTCCCCGCTCCGTCTCGCCCATGTGGATCTCGTAGCCGTCCACCTCCCCCATCCCCGAGAGGATGGGGCCGGGCCCGGATGCCCGGCGCCGGACCTGCACCGTCGTCTTGCGGTAGCCGGAAAAAGCCGTGACGACGTCGAGGAGCCCGAACCCCCGGTACTCGGCGGGGGTTTCCGACTCGATGCCGGCGTCATAGATCCGGTTCCCGAGCATCTGGTAGCCGCCGCAGATTCCGATGATCGGGACCCCCCGCTCCCGGGCGAGCCGGAGTTCCTCTCCCGTCCCGGCACGGTTGAGCACGGCGAGGTCTTCCACGGTGTTCTTCGTCCCCGGGAGGATGATGCAGTCGTAGCCCGCAAGCGGTCTTCCCGGAGGGACATAGTCCACCGAGGCGTGCTGCTCAAGGAGTTCGAAGTCGGTGAAGTTCGAGATCCTGGGGAGGCGGACGACGGCGATCCTGACCGGGCTCCCGGTCTTCCGGTGCCCTTTGTCGGCGATCGAGAGCGAGTCCTCGCTCGGGAGGGGGATATCCGCATACGGCACCACGCCGAGCACCCGGACACCCGTGAGTTCCTCGAGTTTTGCAGCGCCCGATGCGAAGAGCCCGGCATCGCCCCGGAACTTGTTGACGATGATCCCGACGACGAGAGGCCGGATATCCTCCGGGAGGAGGGCGAGCGTCCCGTAGACCTGGGCGAAGACCCCGCCCCGCTCGATATCGGCGACCAGGACGATGGGGAGTGCGAGGCACCGGGCCAGCCTGATGTTTGCGATATCGCGGTCGTAGAGGTTCACCTCCGCCGCTCCCCCGGCCCCTTCCACCACCACGTGCCCAAAGCGTCTCCGCAGCCGCTCGAACGCAGAAACGGCCTCCGCAAGAAGCACATCTGTCTCGGCGTAGTAGTCCCGGATCTGCACATCCTTATACGGCCGCCCCAGCAGCACCACCTGCGAGATCGCCTCCCCCTTTGGTTTGAGGAGAACAGGGTTCATGTCGGCCTCCGGCTCGACGCCGGCCGCGAAGGCCTGGACGGCCTGGGCGATCCCGATCTCGCTCCCGTCGCCCGTAACGTAGGAGTTGAGGCTCATGTTCTGGGATTTGAACGGCGCAACCGGGATTCCCCGCCGGTAGAGCGCACGGCAGAGCGCCGCCACGGTCACGCTCTTGCCCACGTGGGATGCAGTTCCGAGCACGATGAGAGACATTGCTGGCAGGAGAGTTGGGCACGACGGATTATTAAGGGCGGGGTTTCATGGTGTTGTATGGAGTTCTCCCCTGCAGCCCGCCTCCTCCTGGAACGCCGGTACCTCCTCCCGGGCGAGACGCCGCACGACCTCTTCTCCCGGGTCGCCAGCGCCGTGGGCGGCCCGGCAAAGTCCCGCGAGTTCTTCTCGCTCGTCTCAAACCTCCTCTTCCTCCCGAATTCCCCGACCCTGATGAACGCAGGAACCCCCTCCGG
This sequence comes from Methanobacteriota archaeon, assembly GCA_016841955.1. Taxonomy (GTDB): domain Archaea; phylum Halobacteriota; class Methanomicrobia; order Methanomicrobiales; family Methanoculleaceae; genus Methanoculleus. The sequence continues at coordinate 432,964 of JAENYE010000002.1, read as the reverse complement.
GCAGCTCTCGGCCTGCTTCGTCCTCCCGGTGGAGGATACCCTCGAAGGGATCTTTACAAGCCTCGCCCACATGGCGCTCATCCACCAGTCAGGGGGAGGGACCGGGTTCTCGTTTTCCCGCCTCCGGCCACGCGGCGACGTCGTCAACGGGGCCGTGGGCGCCGCAAGCGGACCGGTCTCGTTCATGCGGGTCTTCGATGCGGCGACCGGGGCGGTCAGGCAGGGCGGCCGGCGGAGGGGGGCGAACATGGGGGTGCTCGCGGCCTCCCACCCCGACATTGAGGAGTTCGTCACCTGCAAGCAGGCGGGAGGTTTTCCGAACTTCAACATCTCGGTCGGCATCGACGAGAGGTTCCTCCGGTGCCTGGAGACGGGCGGTGAGTACGACCTCATCAACCCCCGCGACGGCAGCGTCTGGAAGAGCATCGATCCGGGGTCGCTCTGGCGGCTGATCGCCGCATCCGCCCGGGCGTCCGGCGAGCCGGGTTTGCTCTTCCTCGACGAGATCAACCGGCGGAACCCCACCCCGCACCTCGGGTCCATCGAGGCGACCAACCCCTGCGGCGAGCAGCCGCTCTACCCCTACGAGAGCTGCAACCTCGGGAGCGTCAACCTCGCCCGGTGTATCCGGAAGCACGACCTCGATGAAGACCTGCTTGCCACTACAGTTCGGTCCGGCGTCGACTTCCTCGATGCGGTCATCGACGTCAACCGGTTCCCTCTCCCGGAGATCTGCGAGAAAACCCTTGCTACCCGCAAGATCGGCCTCGGGGTGATGGGGTTTGCGGAGGCGCTCATACGCCTCCACATACCCTACGAATCAGGGGAAGCGCTCCGGTTCGCCGGGAGCCTGATGGAGGGGGTTCAGGCGGCGGCCCGGGAGCGGTCGGAGGAGATAGGGGCACAGAAGGGATCGTTCCCGGCAATCCAGGGATCCGTCTACACCGGGGATATGCGCAACGCCACAGTCACCACCATCGCCCCCACGGGCTCGCTCCACCTCATCGCCGGAACCACGAGCGGCATCGAGCCGGTCTTCTCGTTTGCCTACAACCGGACGATCGACGGGCAGCCGGTCAGCATCGTGAGCGACCTCATCAGTGAGTTCCTGCCCAAGACCGCCGGCGGAAGGGACGTAGCTGAGCACATGCGGCGCTACGGGACGGCCGAAGGCCTCCCCCTGGACACTCATGCCCGGGACCTTTTTAAGACGGCTATCGAGATCGCACCGGAGCACCACGTGCGGATGCAGGCCGCGTTCCAGAAGCACGTGGATAACGCCGTTTCGAAGACCGTAAACCTTCCGGAGAGTGCAACCGTCGATGAGATCGCCCGCGTCTTCTCCCTCGCCCATGCCCTCGGGTGCAAGGGCACCACCGTCTACCGTTACCGGAGCCGACCGGACCAGATACTCTCCCTAGGGTGCGACGTCTGCCGTATTGACGGTTGACATACCAAATAATATATAACGAGAGCTGAAAGGTACATGCAATGAACGGTGGGATATGTCCGACTTGCGGACTGCCAAAGGAACTGTGTATCTGTGAAGAAGTCGCCAAAGAACAGCAGAGAATCAGCGTAAAAATAAACAGACGCCGGTACGGAAAGGAAGTCACGGTCATTGAGGGCCTCGACCCCTACGACATCGACCTCGAAGACCTCTCGAAGTTCCTGAAAGGGAAACTGGCCTGTGGGGGCACGGTCAAGGACTCCTCGATCGAGCTCCAGGGCAACCATCGCGAGCGGGTGAAGGACCTGCTCGCCCAGAAAGGATACAACATGGAAAATATCAGTTGACCGGGTTGTCCTCTATAGAGGATCCGGACATCTTTTTTTGCGAAGACGGTTGCACCGGGAGCGGATGCTCTCTCCCGGAAGGGTTGCACCATACCGGAACGGCAGACACAATAATCAGCAGACAGGTACAATATTGGGAGTGGACGACCTATGGTAATGAGATGTTCGTTTGCGCTCGATCCCGACCTGATGGAGCAGATCGATCAGTTTGCCAGGGAGCATGCGTTTGACCGGAACGAGGCTATTCTCGAGCTGATCGAGGCCGGTCTTGCCTGCAAGGACGGGGGGACGGTGACGGTACGGCAGCAGCGTTCGTTTGAAGAGTTGAACCGGCTCCAGCAAGAACTTGAGGATGTCAAAGAAGTCCTTACCGAGCTCCGGAATGAGGTCCGGCTGGTCCACCACACGATCGAGACCGACTGGAACAAAGAGGCGAAAGGCGTCCCGTTCCAGACGAAACACCCCTGGGAGTTCTGGCGAAAGTGAACCCCTAACCTGTTTTGGAAAAGACCGTCTATCAGTGGTCTGACCTCTCGCGAAATCACCATCCTGGATGGGAGCGAAGCAGTGTTCTTAGGCCAACCTTACCGCGGTGCGTCACGTAAATGGGATGAAGTCCGGATCGTTGTTGGCAGTCCCTTCGCGGCTTCGCGCTCTTCGCGTGAGGCCGTTTCATTGTCTAAGCTCAGTGTCTCACGCGAAGCCGCGAAGAACGCGAAGAGGCTTCCTGGAGACCCTTGCTAACTGATGATACTGGTGATGCTCCGGAACCCTTCTCCCTGCATGTCGTCGCAGATGACCGCCTCGACCTTCGCCATATCGACGTCGGGCGCATCGCGGCACCGGCTGCAGTAGGCCCGTGCCGGTGACGGGAGTTCTCTTCCTTTTACCACGACGCTGGCGGAGTGGACGCAGAGCCTGCACCGGTCGACGGGAATGGTCTCTTTTACTGTGCATTGCACCCGGCCCCGGACGACCGGGAGGCGCCGGGAGCCGCGATCACTCATAAGCCTCGACCCGGTAGCCCGCACGGCCGAGAACCTCGGCGACCTCGGTTCGCCAGGCGATATCGTCGTCGGTCCCGAGCGGTACGACCGACTCCTCCCAGCACCGGGCGAGGGCGTCATCTTCGGTGACGAGACTCCTCCTCCCCTTCACCTTCCCGACCTCCCGGCCGTCGCCGGCAAAGATCCGTATGGCACAGCAGATGTAGGACCGGCAGATCAGCGGGCGGCTGTCGTGGATGGTGCAGACATATTTCCCCTCCTCTCCCGGGAGACCCCGCAGGAACGGGCACCAGGACGGGTGCTCAACGTTTTCGGAGGTGTCCCTGAAGGCATCGAGGAACCGCTCCTCGACCCGGGCGCGAAACGTGCCGCCGACGATCTTCTGCCGACAAAGGAAGTCCCGGCTGGTGAGCCTCTTCTCGATCTCGATCAACTCGCTGCCTGCGTGCATGCAGCACTTCCCGCAGAGCGTGCATTCAAACGCCGTCATCGTCTCTGTAGACTCTTTGCGCAACGATGAATAAAGGTTCGGGAATGAGGCGTTGCGCCACCCCAATAGGGTTAAATCGATACGCATACAATGGAGTGGCATGAAGGTGTGCATAATGTGCGGAGGGGAGGGCACACGGCTCCGCCCCCTCACATTCGGGCGTCCTAAACCCTGTATTCCGATCGTCAACAAACCCTCGATCCAGCACCTGGTCTCACACCTCTCCAACCTCGGGTTCAACGACGTGGTCATCACGCTCGGCTACATGAGCGAAGCCATCGAAGAGGCCCTCGGGGACGGGTCGCTCTTTGGGGTCGAAGTCACCTATGTCCACGAAAAGACGAAACTCGGGACGGCGGGGAGCGTCAAGAACGCCCAGAGATACCTTGAAGAACAACCGTTCCTCGTCGTCGGCGGCGACCACGTGGTGAGCCTGAACCTGCTCGAGTTCTACCGCGAACACCTCGCCAACGACTCGATCACCACCATCGGGCTGATCAGCATCGACGACCCCACCGAGTACGGCATCGCCGAGATCGATGCGAACTACCAGATCAAGCGGTTCAAGGAGAAGCCGAGCCCCGGGGAGATCTTCTCGAACCTCGCGAGCACCGGGATGTACGTCTGCGACCCCGATATATTCGACCATATCCCGGCCGGCGAGAAGTTCGACTTCGCCCGGAACCTCTTCCCCGAACTGATGGAGGAGGGCTACCCCCTGAAGGCCTGGCTTGCCCGCGGCAACTGGTCCGATGTGGGGAGCCCCCGGTCGCTCCGGGAAGCTGAGCGGTGGAAACTGCAGGACATCGGGTTCACCAACATCTCCGGCGACCTCTACATCAAGGGCGCCCGCATCATGGGCCCGGCGCAGATAGGGAGCTGCGTCTCGGTTGCCGCCAATTCCCGGGTGATCGGGCCGGTTTCGATCGGGGCCGGGACGATCATCGAGGAGAACGTCGTCATCGGGCCGTACACGAGCATCGGGGAGGGGTGCATCATCAAGAACAGCGCGAAGATCTTCTCTTCGTCCATCTACAACCGGGTGGTGATCGGGAGAGACACCACCATCAGCGGGAGCATCATCGACAACGACACGCTCATCGGCAGCGGGTGCAACATCGAGCACGATACGGTCATCGGGCCGCACGTGGTGCTGAAAAACGGCGTGGTCGTCCATTCCGGGACCCGGCTCTGGCCGGAGGTCATCATCCCGGAGGGGACGGTGGTGAAAGAGCACGTCCTAAACGAGGACTACGACACCCGGATCGAAGGGTCCTAGCCGTGCCGCACAAGCCGGTGCGTCAGCGCGACGAGGGGATGGCGGGCGTAATCGAGCACCTTGATGTCGTCGAGCGTGCTGAGGTTGAGCGTCCGGGCCGTCCGCTCCATCCCGAGCTCGATGTTCTCCCTGACCTCGATGATGTAGGCGTCGAGGTTCGTGATCCCGAGCCTTTTCGCCGCGATCGCCCGGTGGTGCCCGTCGACCAGGATCCAGCGGCCCGGCCGCCGGACCACGATCAGGGGTTCGGCGAGCCCCTTCTTGATCTCGTACATCCTTCCTTCGAGTTCGTCCTCGTAGATCTTCGACTGGGTGGGCAGGAGGTCGTCGATCGGGACCGAACCCCGTTTCAGGGTCGGTTCGACCCCGTAGAGTTTTTTCAGGGTCTCGATGAACTTGAAGACCTTCTCCGGCGAGACGTGCTCGATCTGGGACCTGATGACGTCGGAGTTCGACATGATCCCGATGAGTTCGTTTTTTTCGTTGACGACCGGGAGTTTCTGGATGCCGGAACGGAAGATGACGCGGGCTGCATCGTTCACGCTCATGTCGGGGTCGGCGACGATGAGGTGGCGGGACATCACCTGCTCTATCGGTGTTGACGGATGGGCAAAGAGAAGGTCCCGCGCCGAGATGTAGCCCACCACCTCTTTTGAGTTCTCCACGACCGGGAAGCCGTCGTGATGCGTATTTTTTATGGCTTCGATGACGTCCCGGACCGTTCCGTTTGCGTCGACGGTGACGACGTCGTAGGTCATGTAATCCTTGACCTTCTTTTTATCCATCATGATAGTGTCACGCTGGCTCGTCATGAAGTATTCGGTTGAAATAGATAACGGCATGAAAAATAGGGTTATTCGATGGGGATCGTAGTCCCGGTCTCGGTCGGCGCTTTCTTCAGCCGGACCTCGAGAACTCCGTTCTTAAACGTTGCAGCGGAGTTCTCCTCGGTCACCTCGGCAGGGAGCAGCACTGTGCGGCTCATCTGGCCGTAGATGCGCTCCCGCATGAAGAAATCCCTGGTCTCCTCCTCGGTCTCGCCCGTCCGCCTGCTTGCGATCTCCAGGTGCTGGGGATCGATGAGCCGGATGGCGACGTTCTCTTTCCCGACGCCGGGGAGGTCGGCAACGACGATCACCTCGTCCTCGTGGTCCCGGACATCCACGCGGAAGTCACGGACTGCCGGAACGACCCGGCCCCTGACCTCTTCTCCCCGTGCGCCGATTCCTCCGAGCATGGACTGGAACCTGCTCTCCATCTCGGCCATAAGGTCGTCAAAGTCCTGCCATATCGTGCGATACGGCCCTCGTTCAATTCTTGCCATCGTAATCGCTCCTATCTACTGGAATTGCCCCGAGGCGAGCAGGTCGCTCCGGGCTAACCTTAAGGTAGTGTTTCCTTGATATAAATGTATTCTTCGAGGCCCCTTCTCCTCTCCAGAACAATACCATTTTATTTTACCAAAAGGCGATTGTACCCGTGATGAAACAGACACAGCAGAAAAACTCGAAGAACGACAATAAGGCCTGGATGAAATGGGCCTATGTGGGAATCGCCCTGTTGTTTGCGGTGGCCATGGTGGGGACCTATCTGGCCCCGATGTTTGAGAAGAAGCAGACTGCCCAGATAGGAAATACGGCAGTGATCGGCTACACCATTCTCGGCGAGGACGGGCGCCCCCTCATCACGACCGACCAGAACCTCCTTGCAAGCGAGTACGAGAAGGGGAACGTCGTCCTCCTGACCCACGGCCTGGAGATGCCCGTCGGCGGACAGGTCTCGGGCGAGAACATTGCTGTCATACCGGTCGTATATCCCGAGATCACCGGCTTCTCGGGCTTCGGTCTGCTGGGGTTTGAGACCAACGCCATCTCGGTGGGGCTCGTCGGGATGCAGACCGGCGAGACGAAGACCATCAGTTTCTCCTACGGGGCAAACGACCTCGAGATGAACCTGAGCGAAGAGGACGCAAACGGCATCGGCCTCAACTTCACGGAGGCGGCGGTGGGCGATCTGGTCCCGCTCGGGTTGACGGCGTCGCCGGATATCCCTCTCGGGAATGAGACCAACGAGGCCCCGGCACTGCGCTTCGGGGAGGTCGTCGACAAGACCGATGACTCGCTGGCCATCATGCACCGCTACGGCAGCGCCCGTGTCACGCTCAACGGCATAACGGGGTGACGAAACCCCCACAGTTTTTTATAGTCTTCCTGCTTCCTGCCATATATGGCGATAAAAGTGATAAGTTTCTACCAGGAAGGGTGCATGGGGTGCGAGGAGCAGACCCCGATCCTTCGCGAGGTGGAGAAGGATCTCGGGATCGAGATCGAAAGGATCGATGCCGTGAAGAACCCGCAGCACATCAAAACGTATAACCTCCGGGTGACGCCGACAACCCTCGTCGTCGAGGGCGACGAGGTCAGGGAACGGATGGAGGGGCTCGTCCACCGTGAAGACCTCGAGGCTGCGATCCGGCGCCACCTGCCAGAGCCCCTGCCCCGGTGAGGGATCACCGCCTCTGGTAGCGTCCCTCGAGATACCCGTAGATCCGCTTTACCCTGCGGGCCACCGTCTTCCAGCCTTCTTTGCGCATGACCGGGCCGTCGCGGAGTTTGATGTGCGATATCCGGATCCGCCGCCCGCCGAAGGTATAGGTCTCCCCGACGACGAACTCGTCCTCGCCGTCGGCGGTCTGATAGAGCGGGAGGGTCGTGCGCCCGGTGTGGATCGACGCCTTCACCACGACCTGCTCGATCCCGCGGGTCCAGAGGGTCGTCACCTCCCCGGCCTTCGCCCGGCGGACCCGCTTTGCTCCGGCCTCGATGCCGGTGACCTCGACCCCGAAGACTTCGTCTCCGCACTCCGCGGCGATCTGGTCCCCGAGGGTCACGACCTCGTCGGCGAGCATCTCCACGTTGCAGACCTGCGACTCGGTTTCAAGGCTCACGATGGCCTTGATGGTGAGAATCTCGGGTTCGGGGGGCTTTGGTATCCGGTGGATCTGGCCGCACTCACTGCACTGAACCACCAGTTCGGCGGCTTCCCGGAGAACCTGGTGTTCGCACTCCTCTTTACAGACGGGGCAAACAATGCTAATCATTCATTAGCAATAGAATCCCTCTCCTAATAAGCATGAAGGCGAGGGATATCGTGCGGGCACGGGGGCACCCCCTGGTCCGGGGAACCCACCCGACGACGTTTGAGGTGACAAAAGACGAGACGCTGACGCTGTCGGGCGACTGCATCATCGGCGTCGCTGCCGACAAGGGCGCCGCCGATCTCGACCCCGATCTCAAGGCGGTGCTCCGCGACGACCGGGCGGTGCTCACGACCCGTCTCGTTGCGGGCGGCGAGACCGTCGAGGTCCGATCGCGGGGCAGCGCAGCGTTCACCCTGGACCACCCCGCCGACCTCGTCTGGCGGCGGAGCAACTTCGTCTCGGACCGAACCGTGGGCATCCGATCCGACCGGGTCGCGGCCGCCCTCCCCCGGGAGTTCGTCGAGGCGCTCCGGCGGGGGGAGGAACTGGTCGTCGAGCTCGAAGCGGAGGTCCCGGAGGGTTCCTGAGCGGGGTCGGTTTTCGCCCCTGTATGCGTTGTTGACGACCGGTTTCACAGGCGCGGCCCTCTCCGGCCCCGGGAACCCGCGTGCGCACCCGGGATGCCGCCGGGGATAGGTTTATGCATTCAAGATGCGGGGAACAGGTGAGGTATGCAGCCGTTCACACCGGCGCTCGAAGACCTCCTCGAACACCTGGAGGCGCTCGACCGCCGCCTCCGTCCGCCCGGGACCGGCGAAGGCGCTGTTCCCGCGGGAGACCTGCTCCTGCAGAAATCGCACCTTGCCGAGATCTACGGCCTCGTAGACGCGCTGATCGCCGGCATCCGGAGCGTTGACGCCGCATACCGGCGGTACCGGGGCCTGTTTGCCCTCGTCCCGGCGGTGTGCCTCTGTACCGGGACGGACGGTGTCATCCGGGAGGCGAACCGGGCGGCGGGTACCCTGCTCGGCCTCGCTCCCGGCCTCATGCAGGGCGTCCCTCTCGACGCGTACATACACCCGGGGTGCGTCCCGGCTTTCCGGTCGGCGGTTGCAGCGCTCGGCCGGGGCGAAGAGGTCCCGGTGCAGGAGTTCTCGCTCGCCCGGGCCGACGGTACCGTCACTCCGGTTGCCGTGGCGGTCTCGGCCTCGCGCGACCCCGGCGGCGGTGCGGCCGAGTTCCTCTGGGTGTTCCGCGACATATCAGGGCAGAAGAGGGTTGAGGAAGCCCTCCGGGAGAGCGAAGAGCGCTACCGGGACCTGACCGAGAACGTCAGCGACGCCTTCCTCGCCCTGGACCGGGACGGCCGTATCGTCTCCTGGAACCGGGCGGCCGCCCGCCTCTCGGGCCGCCCGGAGGAGGAGGCCGTCGGGAAGAGCATCTACGACCTGTTCCCGGAGCTCTACAACGAGGAGGTTACCGTGTTCTTCCGGGAGATCACGGAGACCGGCCGGCCCGGCGTGAGCGAATGCAGGTTCTCCCTCCATGGGCGAGAGCATATCTTTGAGGTGCGTGCCGTCCCCACCCGTGCGGGTATCTCCGTCTACCTCCTGGACATCTCGGCCCGTCGCGAAGCCGAAGAGGCCCTCCGGCGGAGCGAGGAGCAGTGCCGGATGGTCGTGGAGAGTCAGACCGAGATGATCTGCCGCCGGCTTCCCGACGGCACCATCACCTTCGCGAACGACGCCTACTGCCGCTACGCCGGCATCCCGTGCAGGGACCTCGTCGGGCGGCGGTACGCACCCATGGTCCCGGCCGACGACCAGGCCCGGGTCCGGCAGATCCTCGCCTCCCTCACCCCCGATCACCCGGTATCGACGGTCGAGCACCGGGTGGTCATGCCGGACGGCAGGGTCCGGTGGCAGCAGTGGACCGATACGGCGTTCTTCGACGAAGAGGGCTTCGTCGTCGAGTACCAATCGGTGGGCCGGGACATCACCGATGCGCGGATGGCCGGAGAGGCGCTCCTCCTCGCGAACCGGAAACTCAACCTGCTCTCCGACGTGACCCGGCACGACATCTTGAACCGGCTCAACGTGCTCTCGGGGTATCTCGATCTCTTCAGAGAGCGGGCGGACGACCCGGAACTGCTGCAGTACTGCCTGAAGGAGGAAGAAGCCATCCTGGATGTCCGGCGCTACATGGCCTTCACCGCGGAGTACCGGGATGTCGGCATGTCCTCTCCCGTCTGGCAGAGGACCTCGGGGATCGTCCGGGAGGCGATGGCGGGGCTTGACCTGGGAGAGGTCGTCGTCGAGGTGCGGGCAGGCGATCTCGAGGTGTATGCCGACCCCCTCATCTCCCGGGTCTTTGCAAACCTCATCGACAACTCGCTCCGGCATGGGGGGGGCGTTACCCGGATACGCATCTATCCCGAAGAGTCGGACCGGGGGGTCAGCCTGATCTACGAGGACGACGGCATCGGCATCCCCCATGCCGAAAAAGAGCAGATATTCGAGCGGGGGTTCGGGCGGCAGACCGGATTCGGGCTCTTCCTCGCCCGGGAGATCCTCGCGATAACCGACCTCTCCGTACGGGAGACCGGCGAGCCCGGGGAGGGTGCGCGGTTCGAGATCGACGTCCTGCCGGGATTCTACCGGGTTAGCGGTCGCGGCCGAGTTCCGTGAGCTTCATCTCGGCCGTGCCGAGGAGGTCTTCGCACTGCTTCACGAGGAGCGCACCGCGTTCGTAGATGGCGATGCTCTCCTCAAGGCTCGTATCTCCATCTTCCAGCCTCCGGACAATCCCCCGCAGTTCTTCCAGCATCTCTTCAAAGGTCTCTGTCATACGTTGTCTCCTCCACGACGGCCCTGCACCGGCCGTCCTTCATCCGCAGCACCACGCGGTCTTCCGGCCGGAGGTCGCGAGCGCTTCTCGCGACCTTCCCGCCCGACTCGACGATGCAGTAGCCCCGGTCCAGGATGGCAAGCGGGTTTTGCCCCGCGAGGTTCGCGCGGACTTCCGCGAGGGCGGACCGCTCCCGCTGCACCCGGGCGAGCGCCGCCCGGCGGAGCAGTTCCTCGTGCTCGGCGAGGCGCTGCATCCGCTCGTGAACCCTGCGTGCGAGCCGCCGGGGATGCATGCGTCCCCGCAGGTCCTCGACCTCGCTCTGCGAGGCGCTGAGCCGGTGGAGGAGGAGCGTTCTCATCCTCTCCTCGTAGCCCCGCACCTCCCGGAGCACCTCCCGGCGCTCGGGCACGGCCCGTTCCGCCGCTGCCGACGGGGTCGGCGCCCGGAGGTCCGCGGCGAAGTCGCAGAGAGCGGTGTCCACCTCGTGCCCGACGGCGCTGATCACCGGCGTTCCGCACGCGGCGACGGCCCGCACGACGTCCGGGTGGTTGAAGGGGAAAAGGTCCTCGAAACTTCCTCCCCCGCGCCCGACGATGATCACGTCAACGAGCCCGTCGATCCGCCGGATCGCTTCCGCGATCTCGATGTGCGCCCCATCGCCCTGGACGGCCGTCGGGGAGAGGACCACCTCGGCCGGATACCGCCGGGAGATGACCGAGAGGATATCCTTCACGGCCGCACCTGTCTGGGAGGTGACCACGCCGATCCGGTGCGGGAAGAGGGGCAGGGCCCGCTTCCGCTCGGGGGCAAAGAGCCCCTCGGCGTCGAGTTCCTGTTTCCAGCGCTCGACCATGAGATGGCGCTCGCCGAGGCCCGCCGGGAGCATCTCCCGGACGATCAGCTGGTACCTGCCGTGAGGCTCGTAGACCTCCACGGACCCCCAGGCGAGGACGTCCATGCCGTCTTTCGGCTCGAACGCGAGCGCCGACGCGGAGGTGCGCCACATGACGCAGTTGATCAGCGCGGACCTCCTCCCGTTTCTCTCCGAAAGCGAGAAGTAGCGGTGGCCGGAGGCGTGGTCCCTGTAGTTGGTCACCTCCCCCCGCACCCAGACCTGGTGCAGGCGGGCATCGTCGAGGAGGTCGCAGATGAGTCCCGAGACCTCCGAGACCGCGAGAATCGGGGTGCCGAACCGCTCCGGACCGGCGGAAGGACCGCTCAACATCATCACAATCTATTAGACCGATGGTTTATATCAAGTAGTGTTATGGGTCGTTTCGCCGTCTCGACCATGTTCTTCCACGAGTACCCTTGCGACTACATCTTCGACTACGTTGCCGAGTCCGGCCTCGACAGCCTTGAGTTCTGGGTAGAGACGCCGCACTTCTGGCTTCGCGACCGCCCGGAGGACGAACTCGCCGGGTGTATCGCCGGCCACCCGGAACTCTCGCCGATCACCGTTCACGCCCCGTCGCTGGACCTGAACCCCTGCTCCATCAACCCGCGGGTTGCCGAGATATCGGTCGAGTACACCGTCGAAGCGGTCCGGATGGCCGACCGGATGGGCGCCGGCGTGGTCACCGTCCATCCCGGCAGGCGGACGGCCAAACGGCACCCGAGCGCCTACGACTACCGGCGGTTCGAGGATTATATTGCCCGGCTCCGGGAGGCGGCGGAGGAGACGCAGGTGAAGGTGGCGATCGAGAACCTGGAGCCCCGGGTCAACGCCCTGCTCTCCACGGCGGAGGATGCGGCCGAGGTGCTCGAGCGGGAACCCTGGCTCTGGTTCACGCTGGATATGGGGCACGCCATGATGACGTCCTGTGATGAGGTGATCCGGTTCATCGACCTCTGCATCGAGCGGATGGTGAACATCCACGTCAGTGCACTCGGCGGGAACGGGCGGCCCCACCACCCCATTCATAGCGACCCGTCCGCGACCCGGGTGCTTGCGGAACTCGCCGACCGGGGCTACGGCGGATACCTCACCCTGGAACTCGAGGACATGGTCTTTCCCGGGACCCTCTCATCCGAAGAGAAGGTTGTGCTTCTCTCGCGCGAATTGGAGGCACTACAAGGGGTATTCTCCTGAAGCGTTGGTTTTATATCCTCTGCCTACAACATAATTCATATAATCCCCGCAATTAATCAATACTGGATGCTGCCGCTTGATGCGGCGTGGAGTAAATGGTAGTCGTAGACCTTCTGACCATAGAGATCATTTTATTTATTGTCTGTTTGCTCCTTTCGGGCTTTTTCTCGAGTTCCGAAGTTGCCCTCATTTCGATAACCCGGGCGAAAGTCCGCGCACTCTTGAACCAGGGTCGAAAGGGAGCGAAAGCACTCGATACGCTGAAACGGTCGACCGATGCCCTCCTGATCACCATCCTGATCGGGAACAATATCGTCAACGTGGCCGCAGCATCGCTCGCGACCGCGATCGCCATCGCCATCTACGGCGACGTCGGTATCGGGATAGCGACCGGCGTCACGGTCATCCTGATGCTGGTCTTCGGCGAGATCGGGCCGAAGATGTACGCCTCCCGGCACATCGAGACACTCGCGCTCCGTGTCGCCCGGCCCATCCTCTACCTCTCAAGGGTGCTTCACCCGGTGCTCTGGGTATCTGACCGCATCAAACGGCAGTTCGCCTTCAGGCCCGGCGTGACCGAGCCGGTCGTCACCGAGGAAGAGATCAAGGAGTGGATCGACGTCGGCGAGGAGGAGGGCACCATCGAAGAGGAGGAGCGAGACATGCTCTACTCCGTGCTGCGCTTTGGAGATACGACGGTTCGCGAGGTGATGACGTCCAGGGTGGACGTCGTTATGATCGAGGACGTAGCCACGCTCGAGAACGCCCTCTCCACATTCAACGAGACGGGTTTCTCCCGGATCCCGGTTTACCACGAGCATATCGACAACGTTGTCGGGCTCTTGAACGTCAAGGATGTCTTTTCGGCAGTCTTTCGCCAGCAGACGAGCGCGACGATCAGGAACCTGATGTACGAGCCCTACTTCGTCCCCGAGAGCAAGAAGATCGACGAGCTCTTAAAGGTGCTCCAGGTGAAGAAGCAGCACATGGCGGTCGTCCTCGACGAGTACGGGTCGTTTGCCGGGATCGTGACGGTCGAAGACATGCTCGAGGAACTGGTCGGCGAGATCATGGACGAGTTCGACGAGGAGGAGCCCGAGGTGCAGGAGATCGAGGAGGGCGTTTACCTGGTCGACGCGCGGGCATGGGTGGAGCACCTCAACGAGGACCTGGACCTGGCCCTCCCGCTGACGGATACTTACGAGAGCATCGGCGGTCTGGTCATCGACCGGCTGGGGCACATTCCCCGCCGCGGCGAGGTGGTCAAGGTCGAGGAGAGCAACATCACGCTGGTGGTGATGCAGATGCGGGGCCGGCGGATCGTCAAGGTGAAGCTGATCACCGCACCCCCGGTCGTGCCGGAGGGTTCCTGGTAAGGAATCAGGGAAAGCGATAGTATGAAGCCAGAGACACCTGTTCATAAGAAACGGATTGCAGTGCTCGCCTCAGGGAGGGGATCGAACTTTCAGGCGGTGATCGACGCCGTCGCGGCCGGGGATGTCCCGGCGGTCTGTGTCGGTCTCGTCACCGACAACCCCGGGGCATACGCGATAGAGCGGGCGAGAAGTGCAGGTATCCCGGTGACGATCGTCGACTATGCACGGTTCCCCTCGAAGGCCGCGTACGAGGAGGCGCTCCTCGCTGCGATGCAGGGCTGCCGGGCCGATCTCTTCGTCCTCGCCGGCTACATGCGGATCCTCGGGGCCGGGATCGTCCGCGAGTTCTCGGGCCGGATGATGAACATCCATCCCGCCCTGCTCCCGGCGTTCTCCGGCCTGCACGCGCAAAGGCAGGCGATCGAGTACGGGGTGAAGGTTGCGGGCTGCACCGTCCACCTGGTGGACGAGGGGATGGATACCGGCCCCATCGTCGTCCAGCGGTGCGTGCCGGTCCTCCCGGACGACGACGAATCGGCGCTCGCCGACCGGATCCTCGCGGAAGAGCACGAGGCCCTCCCGCTCGCCGTGAAACTCTTCTGCGAAGACCGCCTGGAGGTCACCGGCAGGCGGGTATGGGTCCGCTGACCCCGTGCATCAAACTCTTATATATCCTCCCGCCTCCAATCTCAAGACCCACCATTGGAACGGATCGTACCATGGCAGATACTACACGAAAATCAGGCTCCCGGAGACTCGCCCGCGAGAGGATCGCCATCCTCTTTGCGCGTGCTGCGGAGTTCTACCCGGAAAACCCCACCTGGAGCAACCGCTGTGTGGAACTGGCCCGGAAGATCGGCATGCGCCACCGGATACGGATTGAACGGCCGTTGAAACGCCGCTTCTGCCGCCGGTGCAATACCTACCTGGTCCCGGGATCGAACGCCCGGGTCAGGATCCACCGGGGCCGTGTGGTCGTCACCTGTCTTGCCTGCGGGCACCGGTCACGGTATCCGGTCGGGAGGCCTCAACCATGAGGAAAGAATCGTTTCAGGATCTCAAGCCCACCATCTGGGTGGGAAAACGGGGCATCACAAGCGTCATGATCGACGAGATCCGGCGCCAGCTCAAAGACCGGAAGGTCGTCAAGGTGAGATGGCTCCGGAACACCGAGG
This sequence comes from Methanobacteriota archaeon, assembly GCA_016841955.1. Taxonomy (GTDB): domain Archaea; phylum Halobacteriota; class Methanomicrobia; order Methanomicrobiales; family Methanoculleaceae; genus Methanoculleus. Next base: position 417,918 of record JAENYE010000002.1, on the reverse strand, counting down.
TCGATCCCGAGGAGGTGGCGGCGTCGGCCGGTGCGGTTCTCGTTGAGGTCCGGGGGCGGACGCTTGTCCTCACGGAGCGGCGGAGCCGATCGTCCGGGCACAATCCTCGAAATATATAAAACATCACTGGACGAATATGTAAAGACTGTTAGCGAGAGTGAGGTTCATCTATGACGACTGTATATGACATCCCTGCCGATATGTTCATCCGGCAGGTGGCAGAAGAACTCAAGAAAAACCCGCAGATTCAGCCCCCTGACTGGGCCGCTTTTGCAAAGACGGGGGTACATAAAGAGATGCCTCCCGAGAATGATGACTGGTGGTATGTGCGTGCGGCGTCGGTTCTCCGGCGTATCTACACCGACGGTCCGATCGGTATCCAGAGAATGCGCTCCGTCTACGGCGGCAAGCGTAACCGGGGTTCGGCGCCCTCCCAGTTCAGGCGGGGAAGCGGATCCATCGTCCGGAAACTCTTCCAGCAGCTCGAAGCGGCGGGGTACGTCTCCCATTCGAGCGGAGGGCGCACGGTCACTGCGGCCGGCAGGTCTTTCCTCGACAACGTCGCAAACGGCCTGAAGGACCAGGTCACCACGATTGCGCCGGGTCTTGCGAAATACTGATTGAAAGGAGGTATGACTGATGGTAGACGACGAACTCGCGGAACTCCGCCGCCGGAAGATGGAACAGATGCAACGGCAGGCGATGGATCAGCATTCTATGGAGGAAGAGGCAGCACGCCAGCAGCAGATCGACTCACAGATCCGCGCCGCACTCATGGAGATCCTCGAACCTGAAGCGAGGGAGAGGCTCAATACCATCAAGTTGACCCGGCCGGAGTTTGCGAAAGCGGTCGAGCAGCAACTGGTGATGCTGGCGCAGAGCGGCAGGGTCCGGCAGCGGATCACCGACGAGCAGTTGAAAAGCCTGCTTGCCCAGTTGACACCGTCGAAGAAAGAGTTCAGGATTACGCGGAAGTAATGGAAGCAGGTGTGCTCTTCTCGGGAGGGAAAGACAGCGCGCTGGCGGCAATCATGCTCGCGCGCGACTACGGCGTGGAACTGAATACCTGTGTATTCGATCCCGACCGTGAGGTTCCGGGGGTGCGGGCTGCGGCAGCCGCCCTGAACCTTCCCTTCAAGAAAAGGGTGCTCGGGAGAGACCTGCTCGATGAGGCTGTCGACCTGCTTCTAACGTGTGGTTACCCCAACGACGCGATCGACATGGTCCACCGGACGGCGATCGAGACCCTCTCCCGCGAGTATGCGGTGGTCGGCGACGGCACCCGCCGGGAAGACAGGGTTCCCCGGATCGAACGATCCGAGGTGCAGCACCTGGAGATGACCACAGGCTGCTCCTACGTCCGGCCGCTCCTCGGCTACGGGAAACAGGAGGTCGAACGCCTCGCCGGACGGCTGCTTGTGGTGCGGTACGGGGAGACGGGCGTCATCGGGAACGGCGACTACGAAGGGGAGATCCGCAGCGCGATCCGTGCTCGCGGTATCGATCCTGCGTCGTTCTTTCCTTCCCATCACCTGCAGTCGCTGGTGGTCGGCAGGAAGGATACCTGAGAATACGAGAGTGAGAGTTATGAGCAAGTTAATGAAGGGCCGGAAGATCCGGCTGGCAAAGGCATGCGAGCAGAACCGCCGCGTGCCGGCATGGGTGATGATCAGGACCAACCGTGCGGTTGCGTCGCATCCGAAGCGGCGCAACTGGAGGCGGAGCTCCCTGAAGGTGTAAGACTATGGCAGAGGCATTGAAGGAACATATCTATATCATCCCTCTCCGCGAGGTGAAGCGTGCACCCCGGTGGAAACGGGGCAACACCGCCATCAAGGACATCAGGGCGTTTCTTGTACGGCACATGAAGAGCGAGGACGTCAAACTGGATAAGAGTATCAACGAGAAGGTCTGGGAGAACGGCAGTTCAAAGCCCCCGCGAAAGATTCGCGTCCGCGCGATGAAGTTCGAGGACGGGCAGGTCCAGGCCGAGCTCGCCGAGGAGTGAGATGACAGGGACGATCGATCTGTCCGGCGATCCGAACATCGGCGTTTACGCCCGCGTCTTTGAGGATATAGCGATCGTGTATCCCGGGGCGCCCGGGGAGTTCACCGGGGCTCTTGCACGCGAACTCGATGTCGAGATCGTGAACACCTATATTCAGGGCAGCAGCATCATCGGCTCGCTTGTTGCGGGAAACAGCCAGGGCCTGGTCGTCAGCGGCCTCGTTACCGACGAGGAACTGGCGGTCCTTAAGGAGTACCGGGAGGTCCTCCTGCTCGAGGGCACCATGAACGCGGCGGGCAACGTGATTCTCGCAAACGACTATGTTGCCGCCGTCCATCCCGAGATGGAGATCGATGTAGCCGAGGAGATCGGGTCGTTCCTCTCTGTGCCGGTGATCCGGCTAACGCTAGGCGGTATCAAGACCGTCGGCATGGCCGGGTCCGCGACGAACAAGGGTATTCTCGTCCACCCGAGGGCCAACGATACGGAGATTGCCAACCTCGAGCGGGTCGTCGACCTTCCGATCGGCCTCGGTTCGATTAACATGGGAAGCGGTCTCGTGGGCTCCGGGCTCCTTGCAAACAGCAAGGGGTACATCGCAGGATCCGTTACGACAGGGTTTGAGCTGGGACGAATAGAGGAAGTCTTTGGGTTTTTGGAGTGATACAGTCATGGAGAACCAGACGTTTGAAATTGTAGGCGCGTGTAAGATCAACAACGAGTGGAAACCGTACCGCAAGGTAATCTGCGCCCCGAACGAGAACCAGGCAAAAGAGAGAACTTTCGCGGATATCGGGAGCAAACACCGCCTGAAGAGAAGTTATATCACCATCGAGTCGGTTAACGTAGTAGCTGGTGAATGATGTGGACCGGGCAGATCCTCGCGAGATACAGACTCTCCAGATGTACTTGAACGAGTACGGGCAGCAGATAGAACTCCTGACGCAGCAGCTTTCGATGATCGAGCAGCAGCGCCTTGAATCCGCCGCCGCCATCGAGACCCTCCGGGCCATCGAGGAGAACAAGGACGGTGCCGTTCTTCTCCCCATCGGGGGCGGCGCTTTTCTTCGGGTGAAGGTGCTCGATGCCGGTCATGTTCTGGTGAACATCGGGGCCGACGTCTCGGTCGAACGAGCCAGCGCTGATGCAATGGAGTATCTCCAGGATCGGATAACCGAACTTGAGGCGGTGGAGAAGAAAGTCGCAGGTTCGGTCGAGCAGTTGCAGGGGCAGGCAACGGAGATCTCCCGCCGCCTCGAGGCGGCTTACCGGGGGGCCCGGCAGGCCCAGGCAGGCCAGGGCGGAAGCTGATAATGTTTGATTCCTTAAAGAAAAAACTTCAGAATATCAGGACCCAATTCGCCTCGAATATCGAGGAAGCTGCCGGGGCCGAACCGGCACCCCCGGTTACCGAGGGATTTGAGGAAGCGCAGGCTGCGGAGCCCGAACCCCCGGTCTTTGAGGAGGAGGCTCCGGAGAAAGAGCGGGAGAAACCCACGCTTTTTAAAAAGGTGAAGGTTCTTGTCCGGGAGCGGGAGATCCTCCTCCGGGAGAAGGATGTCGAGGAGCCGCTGTTCGAACTCGAGATGGTTCTCCTGGAAAACGATGTCGCACTCCCGGTCACGGACGAGATCATCGGCCGGATGCGAAGAGACCTCGTGGGCCAGCACAAGAAGATCGGCTCCTCGGTCGACGACCTGGTCGCGTCGACCCTGCGGTCCGCGCTCTGCGGCGTGCTGGGTGACGGTCTCGATCTGCGTGACTTCATTGAGGGGCGCGAACGCCCGGTGAAGGTCCTCTTCACCGGCGTGAACGGGACAGGCAAGACGACGACTGTCGCAAAGGTCGGCAACTACCTCCAGAAGAACGGGTTCTCGGTCGTGATCGGCGCCGGCGATACCTACCGCGCCGGGGCGATCGAGCAGATCCGGACCCACGCCGACCGTCTCGGGATCAAGGTGATCCAGCACCAGGCGGGTGCCGACCCCTCCGCGGTCCTCTTCGACGCGGTCCAGTACGCGAAAGCGCACGATATCGACGTCGTCCTCGCTGATACGGCCGGCCGGTTCCACAACCGGGCGAACCTCATGAACCAGCTCGAGAAGATCCGGCGGGTCATGAAGCCCGACCTCGTCGTCTACGTCGACGAGGCGGTGGCGGGGAACGATGCGGTCATCCGGGCCGATGAGTTCAACAAGGCCGTCGGCACCGACGCGGTCGTCCTGACGAAGGCGGATATGGACCCGAAGGGGGGTGCGGCCATATCGGTTGCGCATACCGTCGGAAAACCGATCCTTTTCCTCGGGACCGGCCAGGGCTACGACGATATCATACCGTTTGAGCCCCGGGTCGTGGTGAACGAACTTCTGGGAGATGAGGCCTGATGCTCGATAACCTCGGTACGTCCTTAAAGGACGCCGTCAAGAAACTCGCCGGCAAGACGGTGATCGACCGGGCGGCGGTCGATGAACTGGTGCGTGACCTGCAGCGGGCGCTCCTCTCCGCCGACGTCAACGTCAAACTCGTGATGCAGCTCTCCCAGGCGATCAAGCAGCGTGCCCTCGAGGAGGAACCCCCGAAGGGGATGGGTGTCCGGGAGCACGTCCTGCGGATCGTCTACCAGGAACTCGTCCGGCTGATGGGAACGCCGGGCGAGGTGACGCTCGGGCCCCAGACGATCCTGATGGCAGGGTTGCAGGGGAGCGGGAAGACCACGACGACCGCGAAGCTTGCCCGCTACTTCCAGCGCAAAGGGCTGCGGGTCGGGGTGATCTGTGCCGATACCTTCCGGCCGGGTGCGTACGACCAGCTCAAGACACTCTGCGACCGGATCAGCGTCCCCTGCTTCGGCGACCCGAACGAGCCCGACGCGCTCCGGATCGTCCGGGAAGGCCTGCCTAAGTTCCGCAAGTTGTATGAAGTGATCATCATCGACACTCAGGGGCGGCACGCCCTCGAGGAGAACCTGATCGAGGAGATCGTCAACATCAACGAGATCTCGCACGCCGAACACCGCTGGCTGGTGATCGACGCGGCGCTCGGCCAGCAGGCGAGCGAGCAGGCCCGCCGGTTCCACGAGGCGATCGGGATCGACGGCGTCCTCGTCACGAAGATGGACGGCACCGCACGGGGCGGCGGCGCGCTTTCGGCAGTCTCGGAGACGCAGAGCGGCATCGTCTTCATCGGGAGCGGCGAGACGATCGAGGACCTTGAGAGGTTCGACCCGGACGGGTTCATCTCCCGGCTGCTCGGGATGGGCGACTTGAAAGCGCTCGTCGAGCGGGCGGAAGAGGCGGTCTCGGCCGAGGATATCGACGTCAACGCCATGCTCAAGGGCAGGTTCACGCTCCGGGACATGTACAAGCAGCTCGAGGCGTTGAACAAGATGGGGCCCTTGAAGCAGATCATGAGCATGCTCCCCCTCGGCGGGATGCAGATCCCGGACGACGCCTACGACATCACCAGCACCAAGATGCAGCGCTATAAGGTGATCATGGACTCGATGACGCCCCCGGAGCTCGACGACCCGTCGATGATCGGGAGCTCGCGGATCCAGCGCATCGCCCGGGGTGCCGGGGTGACGCCCGACGACGTCCGGGACCTCATCAAGTACTACAAGATCATGCAGCGTGCCTTGAAGGGCATGCGGGGCATGGGCGGCGGCAAGTTCAACATGCAGCGCATGATGAAGAAGTTCGGCGGACCCAGTAGATGAAGCGGTTTGCCGTCGTGGGCCACCTTGCCGCAACGAGCGGCACCTTCAGCCTCAACGATCTTCCGGGCAGCGCGGGGAGGATGGACGTCCTCTGCCGCTGCATCAATTCCTCGTTCTTCCTCTCCCACGACCTCCGGCGCGACGTCGAGTGTTACCTTATCCTCTGCGGGGAGCCCGGTCCGGAGAAGACCGTCCTCTTCCGGGGTAGCGAGGTCCGCTACCTCTCGCCGGACGAGCGGAGCAGCGCCGCCCTGATCAAGAAGGCGCTCTCGATCCCCTGCGGGGACGAGTTCAGGGAGTCGACCCCGGGCGTCTACGTACGCCGCGGCGGGCTCGCAAGGCTGCTTGCGGAGATCCCGTTTGCGGTTCTCGACGAGGCGGGAGAGGATATCAGGACCGTTCAGGCGCTCCCGGAAGCCTGCCTCCTCTCCGACCACCACAACTTCACTGCAGAGGAGCAGGACCTGATCGCGGGCTACCCCCGCTACTCGGTGGGGCCGCGGTCGCTGCATGCCGATCACACTATCACCGTCCTCTTAAACGAGATGGACCGGAGGGAATCCTGATGGATATCATAAAAGAGGTAGAAGCAATTCTTGAATACGGCGATACCTGCAACCACTGCCTCGGGCGTTTCTTCGGCAAGCGGTCGTTTGGGCTGACGAACGAGGAGCGTGGCCGCTCACTCCGGATAACGCGGGAGATCGCGGCAAACGAGCCGCATCACGAACCGGATCCGGAATCCTGCTGGATCTGCGGCGGCGAGCTCTCCCATACCGATGCCTGGGCCGCGAAGGTCGTCGAGGCGTTCCGCGATATCGAGTTCGATACGTTTCTTATCGGGACGAAAGTGCCGCCGCTTGTCACGGAGAGCGAGGAGACGGTCTGGAGCGACCTCTCCCTCCGCGACCCGGAACCGCTGAAGGCGGAGATGAACCGGGAAGTAGGGAAGGCCGTCTCGGCCCTCTCCGGGAAGACGGCCGACCTCAAACGGCCCGACGTCGTGGCGATCCTCGACCTTGCGGAAGGCACCGTCGAGGTGCAGGTCAACCCCGTCTTCTTTTTCGGCCGGTACCTGAAGTACGAGCGGGGCATCCCCCAGACCCACTGGGACTGCCGGGCGTGCCGGGGGGCGGGATGCGAGCGGTGCAACTTTACCGGCAAGCAGTATGCCGATTCCGTCGAGGAGCTGGTAGGCCGGCCGACGATCGAAGCCTTCGACGCGGAGAACGCCGTCCTGCACGGGGCCGGGCGGGAGGATATCGACGCCCGGATGCTCGGGTCGGGCCGCCCCTTCGTGATGGAGGTCGAGGCGCCGCGGAAGCGGTCGGTGGACCTCTCGGCGCTTGAGGAGGAGATCAACCGGAGCGCCGATGGCAGGGTGGCGGTCCACCTCGCCGGATGGGCGGATCGGAAGATGGTGCAAAGCCTTAAATCCGACAAAGCGCATAAAAAATACAGGATCCTGGTCGAGATCGACGGTTCTGTAACGCCAGATGAGTTCGGGGCGGCCCTCGATCAGTTAAAAGGTGTAACGATACGACAGCGCACCCCGACAAGGGTGTCACACCGACGGGCAGATAAAGTTCGGGAACGGCAGGTCCTCGATATCGAATGTACGGGTAGAGTTGACGACAGATACTGGGTCGAAGTCGTCGGCGAAGCGGGCCTCTACATCAAAGAACTGGTATCGGGTGACAGCGGCAGAACCCAGCCCAGCCTTGCCCAGATCCTGGGGCGCACCGCAAGTGTTGTCAGCCTCGATGTGGTGCTGGTCAAAACAGCAAACGAGTATGGTGAGTAATCATGGCACATCACAATGGACCACGCAAGAAGACGCGGTATAAGTTCAAGAAGGACCTCAGAAAACGCGGTATCCCCCCGGTAACCTCGGTGATTCAGAACTTCGAGATCGGGCAGAGGGTGCACGTCGTGGTCGAGCCGAGCGTCCAGAAGGGCATGCCCCACCGGAGATTCCACGGGAAGACCGGCACGGTCATCGGACAGCGCGGACGCGCATGGGTGCTCGAAGTCAGGGATGGAGAGACGATAAAACAGGTGATTGCGAGACCGCAACATCTAAAAGCGCAGAAAGTGTAATCCTCAACAGTAGTGATTGGCATGAAGGTAAAACGAATCGTTAGCGAAGAGCGGATGCTGCTTCCCGAGCTGCGTGATACCCTCCTTTCCGTGGAGGCAACCCGGCTCGAGTCCGGAGAGGAGATGTCCTATGAGCTTCGTAAGAGTATTGAGCATGCCAATCATCTCTCAAAGACATCTTCCGAGAAGGCTCGCGACCTCGTCGACGAGCTCTTGAAACTCGAGAAGATGAAAGAGGAGATCGCTTACCGCATCGCGAACCTGATGCCGCGGACCCGGGACGAACTGCGGGCCATCTACGCCAAAGAACGGTTCAATCTTACACCGGAAGAGCTGGACGAGATACTTGACCTGGTAGTGACCCACTTCTGACCGAAGGGGTGGTGCCAATGAAGACCGAAAGGAAAGAGGAGAACGCGGTAGTTATCGATATCCTCCCTATGGGATACATGAGCGACCAGCGTCCGGCCTACAAGCGCGAACCGGTCGTCCAGGCAGTCGGGGTGGACCAGTTCAAACTGCTCGAGCTCGTTCCGAAGGCGGGTGCGGATATCCAGATATACGACCGCGTCTATATCGGCGATGCCGAGCGGGAGAAGATCGAGCGTGTCAAGCGGCGGATCAGCTACGACGACCTGACGGCGACGGCAAAACTGGAACTGCCGTTCGTGGTCGAGCAGATCGTCCGCGAGAACGAACCGCGGTTCGTCGACTTCTTCAACAAGTCCGTGCCCATCACGCCGAAGTTCCACATGCTGCACCTGCTCCCCGGCATCGGGAAGAAACTGATGTGGGAGATCATCGAGCAGCGGGGGAAGAAGCCGTTCGAGAGTTTCGCCGATATCTCCGGGCGGATCAAGTCGCTCCCGCACCCGGATCGGATGATCGTCAGCCGGATCCTGCACGAGATCGAGGGCCCGGAAGAGAAGTATCATATCTTCACGTCGAGATGAGTGCTCCGAGGGATCAGCACTTCCTCGTCGACCGAAGGGCCGTCGAGAAGATTGCCGGTTTTGTCGACGTTGCCGGTCGGAGAGTGCTCGAGATCGGGCCCGGCGAAGGGATTCTCACCCGCGCTCTCCTTGATAGGGGTGCGAACGTAATTGCGGTAGAGATCGATCCGGCTCTCGTGGAAGAGCTCGAGATTGTCTTTGCCGACGAGATCGAGGAGGGCCGTCTCCGGATAGTCCCGGGCGACGCGAAGAAGGTTGACATCCCGCCGTTCGATCTCGTCGTCGCGAACCTCCCCTACTCTGTTTCTTCGAAGATCACGTTCCGGCTGCTCGCGATCGGCTTTGAGGTCGCGGTCCTGATGTACCAGAAGGAGTTTGCCCAGCGGATGATCGCGCCGCCGGGGACGCCGAACGTCGGGCGGCTCTCGGTGATGGTGCAGACCTACGCCTCCGTAAAACCGCTGCTCGATCTCTCGCCCTCTTCCTTCCGCCCGAGACCCCAGGTCCGCTCCTGGGTGGTCCGGATCACGCCGCACGAGCCGCCGTACCCGATCGCGGACCGGGAGGTCTACGCCGACGTCGTCCGGGTGCTCTTCTCCCACCGGAGGAAGACCGTCCGGAAGGGTCTCCGGAGCGGCAAGGGTACCTTTGCGCCCGAAGCGATCGAGCGGACGATCGCGGACCTGCCCGACGACCTCCTGCAGCGCCGGCCCGAAGACCTGACGCTCGAAGAGTTTGCACTGATCGCGAACAAAATGAGCGGGTGCTGACGATGAGCGGCCGGGAGGTCCCCGATCAGGTTTACCCTCCGGCCGAGGACTCGTACCTCCTCCTCCGGGCGGCGCTCCGGGAGGTCCGCCCGACCGACCGGGTGCTGGAGGTCGGGACCGGGAGCGGCTACGTCGCGGCCGGACTTCTGCGCCGGGCGGCGGAGGTGGTCGCGACCGATATCAACCCCCACGCTGTGGAGTGCGCCCGCGCCCGCGGCGTCGAGGCGGTCAGGACGGACCTCTTCGCGGGGCTCTCCGGCCCCTTCGACCTCGTCCTCTTCAACCCCCCCTACCTCCCGACGCTTCCCGAAGAGAGGCTCGACGACTGGCTGGAGTACGCCCTCGACGGCGGCCCGACGGGGAGGGCGGCGATCGAGCGGTTCGTCGCCGACGCCGGCCGGGTGCTGGCACCCTTCGGGCGGATCCTGCTGCTCGTCTCGTCCCTGACCGGTCCGGACGCGGTCCGGGAACTCTTCGCCCGTCATGGCTTCGTCTCGTTCGTCGTCGACGAGGAGGCGCTCGAAGGGGAGAATCTCTACGTGCTCCGGGCGATGCGGGATCTCTGCCGGATGGGGTTGTAGTTCCCCTGGGGTGAAGGCCCGGTAGAGAATTCTGGTCCGGGAGAAGAGGCGGTGGTGAGGGTCTCGGGCTCTCAGGCGGGCGAGTGGCTGTTGTTCCGGAGAACACGGAACGGTCTCAGGAGCAGACCGAACCGCTGACCCCGGTGTGTTCGACGCGGGGGTAGAAACATGATGTCCGGTGCAGTCAGTTGTGCCCCCCATCCACGACCTATCGCCACGCACTGCCCGCCCCCTGAGGGGGCGGGAACGACGTCCCACTCGGAACGGAGTTCGAGCACCGGAGGTGCGAGGTGCGAGAGGAGGCGCGAAGCGCCGGGCGGTGGGGGTCTTTAGTTGTTCTTGCGCTTTTGGTAAAAAAGAGCGACTCCCCCCCTCACCCCGCTACGCCCGCTCGAAGACCTCATCGAAGTCGAAGTGCGCGAACTCCGCGAACGGTGCATCCAGGATCCCCTTCGCAAGATCCTCCTTTGCTACGGCGAACGCGCCCACGTCCGGGTACGCGATGAAGGTGTACTCGGTGGTGCCCCGGTACTCCTCCGAGACGGACGCCGACTGCATGAGCGCGATCATCTCGGGCGTGCCGATGGTCTTTTCCTCCTCCCGGTAGCCGTCGAGGACGGCGAGCAGGTTCCGGTAGCGGTAGTCGGTGGGCCTGACCTCAGCATGGTAGCCGTCCACCCGCTCGACGGCGGGGGGATAGACGCCCTCGTAGAGGTAGAAGTTGTTCGCGATAAAGAGGCAGCAGGGGTCGTCCGGTTCGACGACACCCGGCCCGCGCACCGCGCCGCCGTACGAGTCCGTCTCGAACGCCGCCGGAACGCTTCCCGTCCCGTTCCTGTAGGGGGCCGAGACCCCCGCGTTGTTCCCGCCGGTCCTGGTCCCGTTCGCCCTCTCCCAGTACGCCCACGCCCCGGCAACTTCGCTCTCGCTCCTGAGGGTGTCCATGTAGAGGAAGGTGCAAGGCATCAGATCGGTTGCGTTCCAGTCCGGGATCGACGGCGACGAGTGGGGCACGAGCACCAGGCCGTCCTCGTTCATGCCGTTGAACGTGCCGATAAACCCGGGCCAGTCTATCCCGACTGTGCGTTTCGCGCCCGGACCCGGGTCGACGGCGATGACGAGCAGGCTGTTCACCGTGACCTTCCGCAGGTCGTTCTCGCCGTCCATGTTCTTGCCGTGGATCACCCCGCCGGCAAGTTCGTCGTTCTGCGTCAGGTTGCCCCAGGCGATCGCGCTCGTGCAGAGGTGCGGCGACACGCCGGCGTCGCCCGTTGCGGTGCGGTTGATGCCGAGGTCGCCCATCATGAGGCCGTAGAGTTTGTAGTAGAGCATGAAATCATAGGCGTTCTCGGCCAGGAGGTCGTAGCGGGTGAGGTTCCGCGAGAGCGACGAGAGGCGCAGGTCCGTGCCGCCTGCGGTCATCCCGGCGAGCATGGCGTCGAGCTCGGCCATGTATGCCGGGTTTGCCGGTGCCATGTGCTCCCGGATGTAGGGGATGAAGAGGTCTTCGTAATCGGCGGGCGACTGCATGAACGACTCGATCAGGACGTAGTCGATCCAGTCCCGGATCTGCGGGCCGCAGAGGTAGCCGTAGGCGTATGCCCGCTCTTCCGGCGCTCCCCATACCTGGAGAACGTGGCAGCCTTTCCGGACCGTGAGTCTTCCGCCGCCACTGCCGACGGAAACGTTCGTATCGCCGTCCGGGTAGGGCGTCGGGGCGGCGAGGGTTACATCAATCCCGGTCGCGGCGTTCCCCGGCGCAACGGCGACGCGGACGGGGGTGAGGTGAGACGGCGTGCAGTACCACCCGGTCGGGTCACGGTAGTCGAGGTGGTCGATCCGGCCGTCATCGTCCGTATCCGCCCATGCGTAGACGGTGTAGTTCCCGGGGGCGAGCCCGGGGATGACGTACTCGCCCGGCGTATCGAGCGCAGCAAAGCCGCTGACGTACTGCGAGCGTTCGGGATGCTCCCTGGTCTCCATAACCCTGATATCCGATGCCGTATACGCCGCAGCGTCGATCGCCGCAACGTAGATTGTTCCTCCCGCGTAATCGCCCTCGACGCTCCCGGAGATGGAATCTCCACCGGTCGCGGCGGTATTCATACAGCCTGCGGTGAAGATAACGAGGATCGTCACGCCGAGGACGCACGCGGGCAGGCAAACGCGCAGGAGGCGCTCTGGTACCCGGTTCATTACCTGTGCATGCGGCAGGGGAGGATATAATCGTATTGAAGCGTTCTCGTGCATGATGCGAGCCGGAAAGTGGAAATCCGGCTGAAATTTGCCGTTATGCAGCGTCTCCGGTCTAAAATAGTGCGGGAGTGAAGCGTGAAGACCTGCAGAACCTGCCGGGAGGTCAAGAAGCCGGAATGATGGCGGGTTCGGCTCCCTATCGAAGCCCGGACCCGGATCTGCGCGTTGAAGGACGCTATCCGGAGGGGTAACGATGAGGACCCGGAACGCTGCCCCGGCCCTGCCGGGGAGCGGTATCTGCTCCGGTGCACTTCGAAGCCTGACGGCTTCTCGAGCTCCTGCCGCTCGCGATGCTCGCGCCAGTCGCCAGTCGCACCTGGCGGTGCTCCCGCTCCTGCCGCTCGCGATGCTCGCGCCAGTCGCCAGTCGCACCTGGCGGTGCTCCCGCTCCTGCTCGAAACCTGACGGCTTCTTAAGTTCCGGATGAAACGTCCGTCGCACCCTTCGGCCCGTCGCAACTCGAAGACCTTCGGTCTTCTCGAGCTCCGTTCCTTCGGAACGTCGCTCAGCGGAAAGGTATATATCCGGATGAGTGATATTCGGGCAGCGTATGCGCATACGGGAGAAGACCCTGGCGATTCTGCTCGTTCTATCGCTTGTTGCGAATCTCTTTCTCCTGGCAGTCGCCCTCATGCCGGAAGACGACCTTTCCCCGGCTCTCTCCAAACCGGAGGAGGTCGATCCCCTCCCGGCCGCGACCATGACCCCTCTCTCCCCGGCGAGGGGGACGGGGAACGGGAGTGCGGCCTCGATGCAGGTGCCGGTCATCATCCAGAAGGTCGAGGTCGATCGGGGCGGCCCGTTCCTCTACGAGGAGGTGATCGAAGAAGGGGCGATGGTGAACGTCTCGGTCGAGGTCGTGCCCGGGAAAGGAAGGGTGCTTGTCCAGACGACACCCCTGATGGGGATAGTCTTCCAGGATGCTGCGAACCTTGCGGTCGTTGTCGCCGCCAACCACTCCCGCGTGGACCTTGCGGGGAGCGACATCATCTTCAGCATCCAGGGCCCGGAGGACATCTCCGAGATCGACGGCCCCAGTGCGGGGGCGCTGATGGCCGCGCTGCTCCTCTCGGTGCTGGAAGACTTTCCGCTCAACGAGAGCGTGACCGTGACGGGAACCATCGATGAGAACGGGAGTATCGGCCCGGTAGGCGGAATCATCGAGAAAGCCGAGGCCGCTCACCGCAGCGGGAAGACGCTCCTGCTCCTCTCGGACGAGAACAACCGGGTGATCGATCATGAGGAGGAAGCCCGGTCGTTCGGCGGACTGAAGATAGCGATGCAACGGCCGGTCGTCATGGACATGAAAGAGTACATCGAAGAGAACCTTGGCATCCGGGTGAAATACGTGGATGATCTCGACGACCTGCTCGCCGATGTCCGTGCTCCCGCGGCGGCTCCTGTCACCGGGGTGTCCTGAATGAATGGGTCTTCCCGGAGAACGTTGCCCCGATAACCCCGGCGGTCGAGGAGCGGATCGTGGTCGTCGACGTAACGTGACTGAAGGTATTTATTCTCCCCGGGGCCACGTACCCGGATAGCATGAGATCACAGAGACTGCTGATCGTCGGGGTTCTTGTGGTTGCTCTGGTCGTTGTCCTGGCGGTTCTGCTGCCGGGACTCTCATCGCCACAGTCGCCCGACCCCGGCCCGACCCAAACCCCGGCTCCGGTGCCGACCCCGGCCCTGGTGCCTGTTCCCGGGAACGGCACCTATGTCAACGCCACCTACGGCTATGCCGTCACCTGCCCGGAGGGGTGGTTCTACACCGAGTCCGGCGAGAGCGTATGGTTCTCCTCGCCGGCAAAGCACGAGGAGGTCCGCGTGAACACGAACCCGCTCTCGGGCCAGGGGGCCGCCGATGCACAGAACGTTCTTGAAGCCCTGAACGCGACCTATGTGGAGGATCTTCGCGCCGGGATCGATGCCGAATGGGTGTCCACAGAGAATTCCTCTCTCGACGGGGTTCCGGCGTACGAGTCGGTCTTCTCCGTCCCCATCGTCGAGGAGGACCGCTACACCTTTGTCATCCGTTACGCCGTCAGGGACAACGTCGCCTACTCGGTCATGCACACGGAATTCCCCGTAGAGTACGATGTTCACACCCTTGACGCGGCTCCTGTGGCAGAGTCGTTCCGGTTCCTCTGACCCCCGCTTTTTTCCGGTCGCGCTGCTTCTGCCCCGCAGTGCTTCCGTCCGGCTGCCTGCCGGTAGGGCCACACACCGTAGCCCCCATCCCCGGGCTCGTGCCTATCGCGGCCGTGCGGTGCCCCTGCCCTGAGCTCCCGGCGATACTTCGGGAAGCATCGGGGATATGCGCCGGGGACGTGAGGACAACACCCGGCGGAGGGAGCGTTCTCAAAAAAAGGTGGCGGGTAGTAAGAGATTCGGAGTTAGAGGTGATTCGTTCGGCAGGACGTTTGGGGGGAGGTTCCCCGTCACCTGATCTCTTCCAGCGGAATATCGGGGATATCCGGAGAGAGGGTCGCTTCGGGGGAGACATCGAAGTAGGGTTCGAGAATCAAGTCGTTCTCACAATCGTGATACTGCTCCCCTCTGCTCCTGGTCTTCATCCAGAGGCGAATCTGCTGGAGTAATGTCAACGTGGTTCAATCCTTTCGTCCGCAGCGGGACTCACCCGCTGTGACATATAGCCGTTCTGATCTCCCGAGAATAAATCCATTGTGATACGGGATTTTGGCCTTTACGTCGATTATTTGGGGTTAATACAAAAAAGACCCGATTATACTGGGGCATTTCATGGCTGGGGTCTGCCCGGGACGGCCGGCCCCCTTCACCCCCGCCGGAAGATCCCGTCGAGTTTCCTCTTGTCGAACGCCACCACCGTCGGCCTCCCGTGCGGGCATGTCCAGGGGGTCTTCGTCCGGGCGAGCTGGGCGAGGAGGCGCTTCTGCTGGTCGTGCGTGAGGAGGGCGCCGGCCTTGACCGCGCCCCTGCAGGCGACGATGCAGGTGACCGCCTCCCGCCGGTCGGGGACGGTGCGGGACTCGTCGCCGAGAAAGTCGGCGATCGTCTCCCTGACGGCCCCGGGGTCTTCGACCGCGCCGAGGGCGGCAGGCACCGCCCGGACGGCGAACGTGTCCCGGCCGAACTCCTCCACTACGAACCCCCCGTCTGCGAGGAGGGGGATCGCGTCCCGGAGCGCGGCGGACTCCTTCGGGGGGAGCGAGAGGACGACGGGCATGATCAGCTCCTGCGACCCGGCCCCGGCATCGCGCTGTTCCACGACCTGGTCGTAGAGGACGCGCTCGTGGGCCGCGTGCTGGTCGACGAGGTAGAGGGTGCCGTCGGTCCCCTCCGCCACGATGTAGGTCGCCGCCACCTGCCCGACCGGTTCCATGGCCGGAAGGAGGTTCTCTCCTCCCTCCGTCTCCGTCCGGCGGAGCTGCTTATCAGAGAGGGTGAGTTCCCGGTGCCCCGCAGTGTAGGACGCCTCGGGCTCGCCGACCGGCGGGGCCGGCGCCGGTTGGGGCCCTTGCGGGACAATCTGCTGCTGCACCGGTTCGGCCGGCACGTCGCGGGTGAGGTCGTGCCCGGCGAGCGCCTCCTCCACGGCGGCCGCAACCGCCGGGAGGATCTCCCGCTCCCGGGAGAGGCGGACCTCCCTTTTCGTCGGGTGGACGTTGACGTCCACGAGACCTGTGTCGATCGAGAGGTCGAGGAACGCCACCGGGTAACGGTCCTTCGGGAGGAGGGTGCCGTAGCCCTCCCGAACGGCGGCGGCGATCTGCCGGGAGGAGATGCTTCTGCCGTTGATGGTGACGACCACCTGCGAGGGGTTCCCCCTGCTCTCCGACGGCCGGGAGACGTAACCGCCGATGCGGAGGAAGGGAAGCCTTCCTTCGACAGGGACGAGTGCCCGTGCAAGGTCCGCGCCGTGGAGCCCCGCGATGGTGTTCAGGAGTCCTCCCGACCGCTGGGTCGCCATCCGCTCCTTCCCGTTGTGCACCACCCGGAAGGCAACCTCGCCGTGTGCGAGGGCCAGGTTCTCCACGACCCCGTAGAGGTGGGCGAGCTCGGTGTTCCTGCTTTTGAGGAACTTGCGGCGGGCGGGGGTGTTGTAGAAGAGGCGCTCCACGACGACCGTCGTCCCCTCCGGCGCCCCGACCTCGCTCTTCTCCACGACCTCGCCGCCCCTGACGACCACCCGGGTGCCGGCGAGCGCCCCGGCTTCCCGGGGCCGGGTGATCAGGGTCACCTCCGCGACGGCGGCGATGCTTGCGAGCGCCTCGCCCCGGAACCCCAGGGTGCGGATGGCGGAGAGGTCGGCGATATCCCGGATCTTGCTCGTCGCGTGGGGATGGAACGCGAGGGCAGCCTCCTCCGGCGTCATGCCCTCGCCGTTGTCGGTCACCCGGATCCTGGTGATCCCGGCCATGTCCGAGGAGACGTCGATGAGGATGCTCGTCGAACCCGCGTCGATCGCGTTCTCGAGGAGCTCCTTCACCACCGATGCGGGCCGCTCCACGACCTCGCCGGCGGCGATCTGGTTCACCGTGTCGGGGTCGAGGACCCGTATCTTCGTCATTGTTCGTCCTCCTCCCCGTTTGCTATCCGCCGGAGGCGGCAGAGGGTGTTCAAGGCGTCGATCGGCGTCATCTCGTTCGGGTTCAGAGCCTTGAGTTCCTCGATTGCCGGGTTCTCTTCCACGACCCCCTCGCCGGGGTCGACGAGGAGCATCTGGGTGTAGCGGGGAGCACGCGGACCCCCGGAGAACTCCCGCATCGACGCCTCCTTTAAGAGCACCATCGCCCGGTCGGTCACCTTCTTCGGGATGCCGGCAAGGTGCGCCACGTGGACGCCGTAACTCCTGTCGGTCGCACCGGGGATGATCTTTCGGAGGAAGACGACGTCGCTCCCTGTATCCTTCACGGCGAAATGGAAGTTCTTCACCCGCTTGAGCGACCCCTCGAGGTCGATCAGGTCGTGGAAGTGGGTCGCAAAGAGGGTCCGGGGCCCCGCGACCGCCTTCCCGTGCAGGAACTCCACCACCGCCCGGGCGATCGAGCACCCGTCGAGCGTGCTCGTCCCCCGCCCGATCTCGTCGAGGATCACGAGGCTCTGCGGCGTCGCGTTGTTTAAGATGTTGGCGAGTTCCAGCATCTCCACCATGAACGTGGACTGCCCGGAGGCAAGGTCGTCGAACGCTCCCACCCGGGTGAAGACCCGGTCCACTATCCCGACGGTGGCGTGGCGGGCCGGGACGAAACTCCCCATCTGGGCCATGATGCAGCAGAGCGCCACCGCACGCATGTAGGTGGACTTCCCCGCCATGTTCGCCCCGGTGATGATCATGATCTGGTCGCCGGTGCCATCAAGGTCCGTGTCGTTCGGGACGAACGGCACCGGGAGGTGCCGCTCCACCACCGGGTGGCGCCCGTCCCTGATGACGATCCTCCCGCTCTCCTCGATCGCCGGGCGGGAGTAGCCGTAGCGGGCGGCGACCTCGGCGAGGGCCGCGTAGACGTCGAGCAGCCCCACCGCCCGGGCGGTCGCCTGCAGGCCGGTGACGTCCGCCGAGAGCGTCCGGATGAGTTCGGTGTAGATCTCCGCCTCGAGCGCCGAGAGGCGCTCCTCTGCGGTCGCGATCATCGCCTCCTTTTCCCGGAGGTCGGGGATCGTGTAGCGCTCGCCGTTCGCGGTCGTCTGCCGGCGCTCGTACTCCGGCGGCACCAGGTGCAGGTTCGGTCTGGTCACCTCGATGTAGTAGCCGAAGACCCGGTTGTAGCCGACCTTGAGGGACTTTATCCCGGTCCTCTCCCGCTCCTGCTGCTGGAACTCCGCGATCCAGTCCTTCCCTGACGTCGCGAGGTGCCGGAATTCGTCGAGTTTGGCGTTGAAGCCCTCGCGGATCATCCCGCCCGCCTTCGCGAGTGCCGGGGGTTCGTCCACGATCGCCCGCCCGACGAGATCCGTGACGTGGGCGTGGTCGCTCATCGCATCGAGGGCCTCGCGGACCAGGGCCGGGGCTTCGGCGGAGAAAAGCGCCTTTACGTCCGGGATCGCTTCGAGCGACTCCTTGAGCGTCGCAAGGTCCCGGGGTCCGGCGTTCCCGTAGGCGATCCTTCCCGCGATCCGCTCGATGTCGGCGAAGTCGCCGAGGGTTGCGCGGAGTTCCTGCCGGTCGAGGGCGTGGTCGAGGAACCACTCCACCGCGTCGAGCCGCTCCTCGATGGCCTCGTTCCCGAGCAGGGGGCCGATCAGGAACGACCGCATCGTCCGGCTCCCCATCGATGTCTCCGTGACGTCGAGCGCGGAGAGGAGGGTGTTCCCGTCGCCAACGCCGTGGATACCCGTCGTGATCTCCAGGTTCCGGAGGGTGATCGCGTCGAGCACCATGTTCCCCGACGGAACCTTCGTCGCGAGCCCCGAGATGTGGGAGAGGGATGATTGCTGGGTCTCCTGGGCGTAGCGGAGCGCCGCCCCGGCCGCGGCGACCGCCCCCGCCATTCCGGCGCACCCGTAGCCGTCGAGCGTCGCCGTACCGAACTGCTCGCAGAGACGCTCATACGCCGCGTCGGGGTCGAAGGCGTCGTCGCGGTAGCGGCTCACCGTCACCCCGAGGGTCTCGAGCCTGCCGGGGAGCGCGTCCGCGAGGCTCTCCGGGACGATCGCCTCCGTCGGGCGGTACCTGACGACCTCCGAGACGATCTCGGCGTAGTCGCGCCCGCCGCTGCCGGAGGATACGAAAAACTCACCGGTGGAGACGTCCAGGAACGCGAGGCCGAAGGTCTCCTTCCGGTCGGGGGCGACTGCCATCAGGTACTGGGCCCCGGCCGAGCCGAGCATCGACGAGTCGATCAGCGTTCCCGGGGTGATCACCCTCGTGACGTCCCGCTTCACCACGCCCTTGGCGGTCCTGGGGTCCTCAATTTGATCGCAGATCACCACCTTGTAGCCCTTGTTCACCAGGCGGGCGATGTAGCCGTCGGCGGCGTGATGGGGGACGCCCGCAAGCGGCATCCGGTCTCCGTTCTTGTCCCTGCCCCGGGCCGTCAGGGTGATGTCGAGTTCCCTGGCCACCACGCCGGCGTCCTCGCCGAAGGTCTCGTAGAAGTCCCCCATCCTGAAGAAGAGGACTGCATCGGGGTACCGGGCCTTCGCTGCATAGTACTGCCGCATTGCCGGGGTCGGTCCGTCGGTCATCGCTTCTCCTTATAGAATCCGCACGGAGTCACATAAGGGTAATGTCCCGGGAAAACGGCCGGAAAGGACTCCGATTCCCTGCACCGCCCGGGCAGGTCCTGCCAAACTACATACGCCCTGAGCGCGTACCTGGAACGTGGTATATATGGCGGCGACGATCGCAGAAAAGATATTTTCGCAACGGTGCGGCAGGACTGTCCGCGCGGGAGACGTAGTGATGGCACCGGTGGATGCGGCGATGATCCACGACATCACCGGCCCGCTCGCGGTCCGGGTCTTTGGCGAGATGGGCGGAGAACGCGTCTATGATCCGGAGCGGATCGTGATGCTCTTCGACCACCAGGTACCCGCCGACTCGATACCGGCTGCCGAAAACCACGTCTTCATGCGGCGGTTTGCAGAGGAGCAGGGGATCCACAACTACGACCTTCTCGAGGGTGTCTGCCACCAGGTCGTGATGGAGAAGGGGCGGGCGGCGCCCGGCGAGATCATCGTCGGCACCGACTCCCACACCTGCACCTACGGTGCCGCGGGCGCGTTTGCGACCGGCATCGGCTCGACCGATATGGGGTTCGTGCTGAAGTTCGGGGCGCTCTACTTCCGGGTGCCCGAGAGCATCCTCGTTGAGGTGAACGGGACGTTCGGCCGGAGGGTGGGGGCAAAAGACCTGATCCTCTCCCTCGCCGGCGATATCGGCGCCGACGGCGCGACCTACATGGCACTCGAGTTCACCGGCGGGGCCATGCGCGAGATGAACATGGCGGGCCGGATGACCTGCGCCAACATGGCGATCGAGATGGGGGCGAAGGCGGGGATCGTCCGGCCCGACGCGGCCACCTGGGACTACGTAACCGCCCGCCGCGAGATCGAACCGTTCGACCTTGCCGGCGATCCGGACGCAGCATACAGAGAGCGCCGGCACTACGACGTCACCGATCTCGCCCCGCAGGTCGCCGTCCCCCACAACGTCGACAACGTCGTGGACGTCGGCGAAGTGGCGGGGACGAAGGTCGACCAGGTCTTCATCGGCTCCTGCACCAACGGGCGCTACGAGGACCTCGCCGAGGCGGCCGAGGTGCTCGGGACCGCTGATGCGTTCGCCACCGGCGTCCGGGTGATCGTCATCCCGGCCTCGCGCACCGAGTACCTCAAGGCCCTCCGGGCCGGGATCATCGAGCGGTTCGTCGAGGCGGGAGCCCTTGTGGAAGCGCCCTGCTGCGGCCCCTGCATGGGCGGGGCGTTCGGCCTCCTCGCCCCCGGCGAAGTCTCGCTCTCCACGTCGAACCGGAACTTCCGGGGCAGGCAGGGGAGCACGCAGGCGTCGGTCTACCTCGCCTCGCCGGCGACGGCGGCGGCAAGCGCCCTCTACGGCGAGATCACCGACCCGAGGGAGGTGTGAATTATGCGGGTATGGAAATTCGGCGACGATATCGATACGGATGCGATCATCCCGGGCAGGTTCCTGACGATCTACGATCCGGCGGAACTTGCGAAACACGCGTTCGAGGGAACGAGGGATGAGTTTGCAAAGGAAGCACGGGAAGGCGACGTCGTGGTGGGAGGCAGCAACTTCGGGTGCGGCTCCTCCCGCGAGCACGCGCCGCTCGCGCTGCTCGGGGCCGGGGTAAGGATCGTGGTCGCGAAGTCCTTTGCCCGGATCTTCTACCGGAACGCCGTCAATACCGGGCTCCTGCCCCTGGTCTGCCCCCGGATCGACGAGATCCGGGACGGCGACGCCGTATCGGTGGACATCGCCGGGGGCTGCATCGAGGCGAACGGGAAGCGGCTCGCCGTCGAGCCGGTGCCCGGGTTCCTGAAGAGAATCGTCGATACCGGTGGCCTCGTGGCCTACGCGAAGAACCTTGATGAGGTGGAGACATGCAGCACCGAGTAGCCGCCATCGGCGGCGACGGTATCGGCCCCGAGATCGTCGCGGCCGGGAGAGAGGTCCTCGACGCCGCAGGAGAGCGCTTTGGGTTCGATATCGCGTGGACCGACTTCGATATCGGGGCCGACCGTTATCTGGCGACCGGGGAGCTCCTCACCGAGGAGGACATCCGGGAACTCTCGAAGTTTCCGGCGCTCTACTTCGGGGCAATCGGCGACGACCGGGTGAAGCCGGGGATCCTCGAGAAGGGCATCCTGCTCGCGATCCGGTTCCACTTCGACCAGTTCATCAACCTCCGGCCGATCAAGCTCCTCGACGGCGTCACAACACCGCTCGCGAACAAGAGGCCGGAGGACATCGACTTCGTGGTGGTCCGGGAGAACACCGAGGACTTCTACGTCGGTATCGGCTCGCGCTTTGCGGGTGCGCGCGAGCAAAAGACCCTCGAGGTCGTCCGCGACCTCTACAACGTCAAATTCGGGCTGGACGTCGAGACCGACGCCGACGAGCTCGCCTACCAGATCGGCGTCGTCACCCGGCAGGGTTCGGAGCGGGCGATCCGCTACGCCTTCGACCTTGCCGTAACGAGGAAGAAGAAGGTCACGTCGGTCGACAAGGCAAACGTTCTCTCCGACGTCTACGGCCTCTGGCGGGACGTCTTTTCCGGGGTCGCCGCCGGGTACCCGGACGTCGCGACGGAGTTCAACTTTGTCGACGCAGTCACGATGTGGTTCGTCAAGAACCCCGAGTGGTTCGACGTCGTCGTCACCCCGAACATGTTCGGCGACATCATCACCGACCTCGGCGCCATGATCCAGGGCGGGCTCGGGCTCGCCCCCGGCGGGAACATCAACCCGGCAGGCACCTCCATGTTCGAGCCAATCCACGGCTCCGCGCCGAAGTACCGCGGCCAGGACGTTGCAAACCCGCTCGCCACCGTCTGGGCGGGTTCGATGCTCCTCGACCACATCGGCGAGCACGAGGCTGCGGCGGCGGTCCTCGCGGCGATCGAGAGGAGCATCCTCGACGGGTTCGTCACACGCGATATGGGCGGCGCGAAGAAGACGAGCGAGGTCGGGCGCTACCTCGCGTCGCTTGTCGGGACGGTATAGGGCTGCCGCCCCCTCTTCCCGGCCTTTTATATCCCCGCACCGCCATGATCTTGTAGACCGATGCAAAAAGACCAGCATACGCCGTGTGAAAACCCGCTCTGGCCCTGTGCGATGACCGGGGCGGTCGCATGCCTCGCGGGGTTCGAGGACGTCGCCGTCATCGTCCACGGTTCGAGCGGGTGCTACTTCTACCCCGCATCGCTCGTCGGGGTTCCCATCCACGGGACTTTTCTCGTCGAGAACGAGATCATCTTCGGCACGGAATCCCGCCTGCAGGAGGTGATCCGGGAACTCGACGGCCGATACGCCCGGATAGCCGTGGTCAACACCTGCGTGCCCGCCATCATGGGCGAGGATATCGGCGATCTCGCCCGTGACGGGCAGGTTCTCGTCGTCGACAGCCCCGGGTTCCTCGGGGACCTCGAGGCCGGATACCGCCGGGCGCTCGGCAAGGTCGCGCCGGAGGTGGACCCGGATAACTCCGGCGTCAACATCGACGGCATCTGCCGCGCCGACCCCTTCTGCCGGGGGAACGCCATCGAGGCGCGGCGCCTGCTCAACCTCGCCGGCGCCGCAGTCGCCACCACCTTCTGCCTCGACCGTTACGCCGCGACCCGCCGGGCGGCGCCCTTCACCGTCGGCACGAACCCGGACCTCGCGAGCGGCGTCGGGACCTGGTGCGGCTCGCTCTTAGGCCTCGACGCCGTCGGCGAAGCCTTCGAGCGACTTGCAGCCTCGGTCGACGGCGTCGATTCCCGCCCGGTCACGGACGAGATCGCGTGGGCCGATGCCCGGATCCGGAAGGCCTGCGAGAAGTACCTCAAGAGGTTCGACCCTCCCCGGGTGGCGATCTCTGCCGGGAACGCCTACGCCGCGTTTGCCGCCGGGCTCCTCGACCGGTATCTCGGTGCCGATATCGCCTGCGTCGCCGTCCGGAGCGATCCCGGTGCAGGGAACGATGCCGTCACCCACACGACCGACTTCTCGGTCATCCGGGAGATGATCCGGGACGCCGAGCCGGACCTGGTCCTCGGCTCCTCCTACGAGCAGGCGATCGCTCCGGGCGCCGCATTCGTCGGGCTGACGCCGCCGCTCCGGGGAAGGGTCATCCTGCACTCCCATGCGCTGATCGGGATCGAAGGGGCGCTCTGGCTGATGGACGAGGTGCTCAACGCCTGCATCAACCGGAACCGGTGCCCGGGGAGCGAAAGCATGGACCAATTCTAGGCAAATCGTTAATACTCACGGTGCCGGAACACTCATGCAGGAGAACGGGGATTCGCCCGGATCCCCGGCTGCCGCTGGAGAACTGTCCGCATGCCGCTTGCTAAAATCGAGATCCGTACCGGGAAGCCCGTCTCGTACCGGCAATCGCTTATCGAAAGCCTCCGCGAGGCTTTTGCAGACGCACTGCAGACCCCGGATGCCGCTCTCTGGATCCGGCTCTGCGAACGAAAAGAGGAGAACTTTCCGGTGCCTCCCGGCCGATCCGACGACGCGGTCCTGATCGAGGTATCCCTCATGCCGGGGCGCAGCGCCGAGAAGAAGGAGGCGCTCTACCGGGCGATCGTGGGGCACCTCGCCCGTGATGCGGGTGTCCGTCCCGAAGACGTCTGCATCGTCCTCTACGAACCGCCCGTCGAGAACTGGGCCGAGCACGGCGAGATGTTTGCGCCCTCCCGATAAGCAGCCGTACGCGCCATAAGGTATTTATGACCCGGCAGACACCGGGATGCCGGCCTGTCCATAGGGAGACCGGCCGGTATAAGGGGGTTATGGCATGACACATTACGGCGGACCCGCCGCCCACGGTATGCTCATTGCGAAGATGTACGATCTCCTCGACGAGGACCAGATGCGGCAGCTGATGATCCGGATGATCGAGTCCCGCATCAGGATGAAACAGCACCGGATCGAGGCGATGCAGTACAAGATCGAGACGTATGAGATGGCGCGCGACATGCTCAAGGCGGGCATGAAGCAGAAGTGAGCCGCAGGCTCAGGAGCGCTCCGGTGTCCGGGCGGCCCGGGGCTGTGGCCTCTTTTTTTACCCCTCACGACGAATATACCGGCATGGACCTGATGATCAGGGGATACCATGAATCGGATTTTCGTTCGGTCTGTGCCCTTGAGCGGGAGAACAGCGCGGGAGACTGCAAACCCGAGGTCTTCATCAGGCAGGCCGGCGTCCTCTTCACCGATACCTTCCTCGTCGCGGAATGCGACGGGAGGATCGTCGGTTATACCATCGGGGCTCTCGTGCAGCACCAACCGGCCACGGGATGGATCGTCCGGCTGGTGGTGGCGGAGCGGTACCGGCGCCGCGGGCTCGGGGGAGACCTTGTTGCCGCCGTCACCGGCAGCCTCCGGGAGCGGGGGGCGGGGGAGGTCTACCTCTCGGTCGCGCCAGGAAACCGCGTCGCCCGGGCACTCTACGAGAGGCACGGCTTTCGGGAGACGGACTTCTGCCCGGCCTACTTCGGCGAGGGGGGCGATCGCCACATCCTCAAGAGGGACCTCTCTGGCTGGGAAGACTTAATCTGTCGGGATTGAGATCAGTGTGATAACATGTCCCTCACCCCATTGCGTATCGGAGAGGCGTTCGGACCGGTGCCACGGTTCCGGTCGTACCTCTATGCATCCCTGGTTCTGGCCGTCGTCATCTCCATCCTGCCCTGGCTTGTTCCCGTCGTCATCTTCAGCCCGCCGCTCATTGCTGCAGCCATCGCCGTACCGGTGCTCGCCGTCATCGTCTTCGTCGTCTACTGGATACCCCTCTACTACGAGAGCGTCACCTACCGGCTCACCGTCACCGAGATCACCTGGCAGCGTGGAGTCTGGTTCCGGCAGACGGGGATCGTCCCTTACAACCGGATCACGAACGTCGATATCGTCCAGGGCCCCCTGATGCGGTTCTACTCCTTCTCGGCGGTCCGGGTGCAGACCGCCGGGTTCTCGACACAGGCCCGGGCGGAGATCGTCCTCAACGGGATAGCGGACCCAAAGGATCTCCAGGAGAAGATCATGAACTTCGTGCGGAGGACCGGTCCGGTCGCGACCGAGGGCGAGCCGGAGCAGCTGCCGGCTGCCGATGCGGTGGTGGAGGAACTGCGGGCGATCCGGATGTTGCTGGAGAGCCGGCGGGAGAAATAAGATACCTTTTTCTGACCCGGAAAAGAAGGGAGAGGGTTATCTCCCGGCGACCATGTCCCGTTTGATGACCAGGACCGGCTGACGGGCGTTCTTGATCACGTACTCCGATACCGTCCCGAGCAGGCGGTCGCGGATGTTCGACCGGCCGTGGGAACCGATGACGATGAGCGAGGTCCCTTCCGTATCAGCTGCGGCCACGATCTCCTTTCCCGGGCTCCCGACGGGCGTCCGGACGGTCACCTTCACGCCCCGCTTCTCGAGAGCCCGGCGGGTATCGATGATCCTGTGCTGGATCTCCCCTCGCAACTGTCGCTGGGCCTCGGTCTCCTGGTCGGGTACGGTCCCGAGGAACCCCTGTCCTCCCGAGGCGATCAGCGTGACGTCCTTTGAGTCGATGACGTGGACGAGGACCACTTCCCCGGTTCCTGCCTCCTGCAGTGCGGGGATGTAGTCCAGCACTTTCATGGAGGGTTCTGAAAAGTCCGTTGGAAACAAGATGCGTTCGAACATACTCTGGCACTCACTCCTGTATTCTCTCTCCGCGCGTCGGATATTTAAGTGTACGGTCGCCGGCGGGCACACCCCCTCACCCCCGCTTCTTCTCCCGGATAAGAACCCTCCACCGGTGCAGCATCCGCCGGAGCCCGGCGGTCCCCACGGGCGCTGGGTACGGGAGGGGGATGGCCGCCCCATCCGGGACGACAGCGAGGTCGAGGGCTTCGGCGCACTCGGTGCAGATGGCCACCGCACCCGGATCGGTCCTGAGCATGGGGTGGGCGGACTGGAAGCGCACCCTGCTGCCGGCGATGTCGGCGAACCCCGCGAGCATCGCGGCCTGGCAGGCGCGCTCCTCCTCGACGGCGGCCGAGGCGTCGATGCCGCAGATCCGGCCGACCTCTTCGAGGAACCGGCACGTCCCGGCAAGGCCGGCCGGGAACGAGTCCACGTAGGGCGTGCCGAGCCTCCGCTCGAGGCCTTCGCCGACCGGCCGGAGCGCCGGTTCCCGGAGGATGTTTACGGCAGCAGAGCCGAGGCGTTCGATATCCCGGGTCTCGATCCCCCGCACGAACCGGAGGTTGACCCCGATGCCGAGCAGGCCGAGGAGGCGTGCGATCTCGGCTGCGTTCTCGTCGACGCCGTACTCCAGGTTCTTCTCGCCGACCAGGTTTGCCGAGAGGGTCGTCTCAGTCACCGGCCGGGCGAGCGAGGCGACGGTGGAGAGGGCGTTTCTGATGCCGGTCTCAAAGACCCCGCCGAGAAACCCTGCGGTGGGCACGGCGATCACCGGGATGCCCCGGTCTTTCGCACAGACGGCCTCGGTGTCGTCCCCTATCGTCTCGACGATGCAGGTCGAGAGGACAAAGACGGAGGCGGGGGCGGGTGAGAGCGAGAGCGCCCGCGCCAGGGTCTTCTCCAGCGCCTCTTCGCCCCCGAAGATGATGCCGTTCTCCGTAAGGCGGGTGGAGAGGAGGCGGGGGACTTCGAGCCGGTCGTTCGAGAGCAGGGTGGCGTGAAGGAGGGAGAAGTTATGGTGCGTGCATCCCGCCGGACCGTGGATGATGCAGACGGCGTCCCGTACCTCCGTGAGCACCGAGAGCGCCCCGGTCAGGGTGCACCCCTCAAACCTGGACGAATTCGAGGGCGAAGGATTCGAGCTCATCCATCTCGAGGGGTGTGGGGATACTCGTCGTTTCGTTCCGGTGAATCGTGCGTGCAAGTTCCTGGTAGACCGCCGCCTGGTCCGATTCGGGGGCGTACTCGACGACCGTCTGCTTCTGCAGCTCCGCAACCTGCACGACCCGGGACCGGGGGATGTAGGCGATGAGCCGGGAGTTGATCCGGCGGGCGAACTCCTCCACCAGTTCCCGCTCCCCCTCGATGTTCTTTGCGTTGCAGATCACGCCGCCGAGCGTGCACCTGCTCCGCACCCGACGCGAGAGGCGTGCGATGGCTTTTGCGATGTTGTTTGCCGCGTAAACGGACATCAGCTCGCCGGAGGTGACCAGGTAGACCTCCTGCGCGTATCCTTCACGCATCGGCATCGCAAACCCGCCGCAGACGACGTCGCCGAGAACGTCGTAGACGATCACGTCGCCTTTGAGGGCGTCCAGGCGTTCGAGGAGCTGGAACGTCGCGATGATGCCCCGGCCGGCGCACCCGATCCCCGGTTCGGGGCCGCCGGCCTCCACGCAGCGCACACCCCGGAAGCCCCCGTAGACCACGTCGTCGGCGGTGATGTTCTCGTCCCCCCGCTCCCGGATGAGGTCGAGGACCGTCGGGATCCAGGTCCCGTGCATCAGCATGCGGGTACTGTCGTGCTTCGGATCGCAGCCGATCTGCAGGATATCGAGCCCCTCTCCTGCGAGTGCTGCCGATAGGTTTGCTGCAGTGGTGGATTTCCCGATTCCCCCCTTCCCGTAGAGGGCGATCTGTTTCATTGTTTTTACTATGCGCTTGCATGGGTAATTAGGTGTCGGATGGCGTTCATGCTCTGGAACTATATATGCTTTGTTGCAACCGGATCTGTATCTTTGCAAGCCCTTTTTCCCAAAGTCCGGGATCTTCTGCAGCATTTTAATAATCAAGCGTTTATATTTTGTTTTTTAAAATCAGAAAAGTATATATTAAACTGTTTGAAACTCTTCTTCCTGCAGAGGGAAAACGATGGACCCACGATTCCGATCACGGTTGATTGCGGCGATTGTTCTCATCGTCGTCGTTTGTTCGGCCTTCTCAGTGAGCCCGGTCGCCGGTTTCCGTCTGGAGAACAGGGATGGGAGCGGCACCGAAGCGGCACTTGCGGAGGCCCTGGTGCTGCAGCAGAGCACCAAGATCAGGGAAGAGTTTATGGAGAACCTCACTGTCTACATCGACAGCGGGAGTGAAAAGTTCAGGCAGCAGGATGGGTCCGGGAACGTGAGCGGCCTCTATGTCCCCGAGGAGAACGCTATCTACATCCGGTCGGACAGGGACCCGGCGCGGGCCGACGAAGTTTTTGCCCGGCAGGTGGGGTACCGGGTCTACCACACCATGGGATTTGAAGAGAGCACGGTCTTTTCGACGCTCGCTGAAAACCCCGGAACCTACCTGGCCCGGATCAGCGTTCCCCCCGGCGAGGAGAGGGAGAAGGCGCTCTTTGCCGATGCCTTCATGCTCTACCACACCACCCCGGCACTCCTGAAGAAGGATGCCCCCGAGGTCTACACCTACATGGACCTGCTCGCAAAAAGCGGCGGGGACGGGGCGACGGTGGACGACCTGTACATGAACTACCCGCCGGAGTAACCGGCGCATCTCCTATTTTGCGGCCCGGGAGTTCCGGGTCGGTTGACGTTGTGGTGGAGGGGTCGTGAGGGGCTCCGGTGCAGGGGAGACCAGAGTATGCCGTTGAGGCTCACGGCACCTTCCGGTTATGCCTCGCACCTTTCGGCTACGCTTCGAGATATCATGAATCCATAAACGGATTTCCTGTGGATATCGCGTCTGGGGAGGGGTTGCAGGGGAGGGGGTCTCCCCCCTCGCACCTATCGGTGCTCATGCTCGCTGCGCTCACGCCTCGAAACTCTTCGAGTTTCTCATGCTCCCTTCGGTCGCACTCCCCATTGTCCCCACAGCGAAACCCTTCGGGTTTCTCGAACTCCTGCCGTTCCGGCAGTCGTTCCCCCCGTGGCGATACTCCCACGGTCC
This sequence comes from Methanobacteriota archaeon, assembly GCA_016841955.1. Lineage (GTDB taxonomy): Archaea > Halobacteriota > Methanomicrobia > Methanomicrobiales > Methanoculleaceae > Methanoculleus. The sequence goes on along the minus strand of JAENYE010000002.1, from coordinate 388,528 downwards.
AGTATACGGGGCTTCCACCATCCCTATCGTTCCAGCAATAACGATCGAAAACGAAATAGTCCTTGAGGCTCCGGAGCGAACCGCTCACTCGAACCGCTTGAGGACACCCATAACGAGCATGATCACCGGAATGACCTCGAGACGCCCGATCCACATGACCATTATGAAGAGTGCCTTCGCCGGATCGGCCATGTCGGGCGAGACGAACCCCGTGGATATACCGTTGTTGCACATCGCGGAGACGACCTCGAAGATCACGTTGCTCGAATCGAAGGATGTCGGCTGCAGGTGCATCACCAGTATCGTGGCGACGAAGATGATCAGGAAGTAGAGCATGATGACCAGCATGTTCCGGGAGACCTCGAGGTCGGCGATGTTCTTCGGGATCACCCTGCCGTCGTACTTGAAGGGAATGAGCACCTTCCCGGAGACGAACATCCGCCGGAACCACCAGATCAGACTCCGAAAGCCGAGGACCACCCGGGAGAGTTTGATGCCGCCAGCGGTGCTCCCCGACGACCCGCCGATCACCATCAGCATCGAGAGGAAGAGGACGGTCACGCTCGCCCACTCGTTCGGGGAGGCGACCTGGAACCCGGTGCTGGTGGCCGCCGCGGCCGACATGAAGAGCGCCTGGCGGATGGCCGTGGGGAGATCGGTTGCACTGAGCGTGATGAGGTCCCACGCTATCACGACGATCCCGAGCGCGACAAGCACGAAGAGGAGGCGCGCCTGCTGGTCTTCGAAGAACCGTGCCCCTCTCTGGCGGTAGAGGAGGTAGTAGAGCTTGAACGGCAGGGCGCCGGCGATCATGACCGGGACGATGAGAACCTCGAGGAGCGGGTTGTTGTAGAAGGGAATCCCTTCCGTGTGGACAGAGAACCCCCCGGTGGCGATTCCGACAAGGGCGATATTCACCGCGTCCCAGAGGGGTATCCCCGATATGAGGACCAGCCCGATCGAGGCGGCGGTCAGCACCAGGTAGATCTTCCACATCTCGAAACCCGTTGCGACGACGCTCGGCATCAGGGCCTCCGAGCGTCCTTCCGACCGGTAGAGGCGGAACTGGGTCAGCCCGGTTCTCGAGGCCATCGCGACGGTGAAAGCGACGATCCCGATGCCGCCGAGCCACTGCATCAGCGACCGCCAGAAGAGGAGCGTCCGGGGCAGATCATCGACCGACCGCATCATGGTCAGGCCCGTGTCGGTCCATCCCGACATCGCCTCGAAGACGGCATCGAGGTACGGGACGCCGAGCCCGAGGCAGAACGGCAGGGCGCTCACCAGCGCGATGATCAGCCAGATCAGGGCGACAGCCATAAGGGCGGCGGATAGGGGTGCCTCACGCTCCCGCCGGGGTACACGGACAAGAAGCGTCCCGAGGAGAAAAAGGACGACGGGGACGGAGACCATGGGCAGGATCATCTCCCACTCACGATAGATCACCGCCACGACGAGCGGCACCGCCGTGGCGATGCTCATGTACCTGAAGATATTGCCTATGTCGGGTGCGATGATCGAGAACTGCTCGATCCTATCCATCGGTACACGTTCTCCGGGCGTTCTTATCTACTTTCTCTTGCATCGCCGTTCGAATTCCAGTGGCTCGAGAGGCCCCCGAATCGCCGGCGGCCGCATCCGAACCCGCCTTTTTTGGCCGCCGCCTGCTCCCCGCCGGCCGCTTCCGGAGCGCTCTCGATGAAGATGCGCCGGTTGATGATCCGCCAGGCAAGGATGAGCTGGGCCATATCCCCGGCCGTCAGGTAAGCGCCGCTCTGGACGAGGTCGATAGGCTGCACCTGCGTCTGGATCTCGATGTTCCTCTCCAGTTTCCTGACGACGGCATCGTTTAACTCCCCGTCGAACGTGAGCGCTCCCATCGTCCTCCCCCCGACGTCTTCGGTCGTGAACTCGACCATGAAGTTCCGTTGCGAGAGGGAGAGAAGCCCGAAAAGGTCGATGGAGAGGTCGACATCCCCGATGCTCCTCTCGAGCTTGCTCTGGCAGAGGATGACGCGGTAGATGTTGTGCTCCTCGCTTGCCTCCCGGCCGTACTTCGAGAAGGCGATCCTGATGACCGCATCTGCAAACAGGCACTGCGGCGCGACATATTGCTCGAAGTCGGGCTTGCGCTCCTCCATCTCTCTCTCGACCGTGTCCAGGGAGTATCCCCGCCGCTCAACGTCGCGCTTGATCTTCCAGGCACGTTTGACGTCGGGGTCCGGGTCCACGTAGAGCTTGAAGTCGATCAGATCCCGTAACGTCGGGGTGATGAACGGGTGCAGCCCCTCGAGGATCAGGATCTTCGTGGGGCTGAAGGGCACCGGGGGGTCGAACATCCCGTTGTCATGGTTGTAGACCGGTTTCGTGATCGTCCTCCCCGCTTTGAGGTCCGCCAGGTGCTCTTCGAGCAGGTCGAACCGGTTCGCCTCGGGGACGAGCGGCGTGATTCCGAGCTCTTTGCGCTCCCGGCGGTCGTATTTGTGGTAGTCGTCGATGGTGATGGTGGAGACGAGGTCCTCTCCGAAGATCTCCCGGATCGCCCGGGTGAACGTGGTCTTTCCGGTCCCGCTGTCTCCCGCTACGCCGATGATGAAGACGTATGGCGACTCTGCAATGACTCTCTTGAAGTCGGACGGGGGCATAAGTCAGCTCGAGGATTGGTCGGTATCCTACCGTGTTAAGATTTCGGTGCCGGGCGGACGGTCCTGGAACGGGACGGTAAACGCGAAAAAGGAAGGGGCAGGGATATCAGGACGGAACGATCCCCGCTTCCTCGTGTCTCTTCCGGATCTCGTCGGCGAGCCGGTCCAGCGCCGCGAAATCTTCGTCCTTCGGGTAGCCCCTGACGTAGACCCCCTCAAGGAACTCGACCTTGAGCCGGCCGAGCATATCCTTCACGGTATCGACCGTCTTCCCGCCCCAGCCGTAGGACCCGATCACCGTCGCGTACCGGGTCTTCGGGCGGAGGAGGTTTGCGAGGTATGCCGCGTAGATCACCTGCGGATGAGGGCCGAAGATGACCGTCGGCGACCCGATCACGACCGTCGCGGCATCCACCAGGGCCTTTGCGAGGTCGCCGGTATCGGTCTTCGTCAGGTTGAACGGCTGCACCCCAATGCCCCGCTGGACCAGGGCATCGACGAAGTGGTCGACCATAGCCTGCGTGCTCCCGTGCATGGAGACGTAGGGCAGCACCACCATGTTCCCGACGGCGTCGCCCGTCCAGTCCCGGTAGGCATCGGTGATGAACGCCGGCCTGTCGTAGACCGGGCCGTGGCTCGGGGCGATCACGTCTATCTCGCGCGAGGCGAGTTTCTCCAGGTGCCGCCTGATGCTGGCGCGAAACGGCATCATGATCTCGGCGTAGTAGCGTTTCGCGGACTCGTAGACCCTGCCCCCGTCGGGGACGTAGAGGGAACTCGTCGCGTAGTGCGAGCCGAAGAGGTCGCAGGTGAAGAGAATCCGGTCTTCCCGGAGGTAGGTCAGCATCGTCTCCGGCCAGTGGACCCAGGGGGCGATGATGAACTCAAGCGTCCGGTCACCCAGGTCGAGCGTATCGCCGTCGCCGATGACGATGAAACGGTCCTGTGGGATACGGAGGAGGTCGACCAGGAAGTCGCGGCACTTCTGGTTCGTCACCACCTTCGCCCCTCCGAATCGGCCGAGCATTGCCGGTATCGAGCCCGAATGGTCCTGCTCGGCGTGGCTGGAGACGATGTAGTCGATGGCGTCAACGCCGAGGCCGTCCAGGTTCCCCATGAGTTCTGCGGTCTTCGTCGGGTCGACGGTGTCGATCAGCGCCGTCTTCTCGCTGCCCCGCACCAGGTAACTGTTGTAGGTGGTGCCGTCGGGGAGCGGGATCAGTTCGTCGAAGAGCCGGCGGTCCCAGTCGATGGCGCCGACGGCGAAGACGCCCGGCACAATCTCACGTGCGGCCATGCCCTGCCGCCTCCTTCGGTCGTGCTCCGGCTGTTATGTGGTATCCACTGGTATCGGACATGCTTCGTGCTCCGTAGACTCTTGACCGTCCCGGCGGGCCCTGCCGCGCCGGTCGGCGACCGTCTCTCCGGCCCGAACGCTGATAACGGTTTCGCTCTACCCTCCTCCGGAGGGGAGGGTGGTCTGTCTCCCCTTCCCGCTCCCCTCCCGCCGAACCGCGTTCGCAAAGAGGTGGGCCTGCCGGGTCGGCTCCGGAAGCCGGTATCCCCGGGCGGTCGCGAGGACGAGGCCGACCGCGGCTGAAAGGGCGATCCGGTGGCCCACCGAGACGTAGACCGGCCGGGTCTTCGCTTTCGTCCGCACCGCCATCCCGATCGTCTCGCCGTCGCGGACTACCGGGCTCGTCGAACCCCTGCCGGCCCCGGGCTCCGCCGCCGTGCCCACGAGGAGGTTCTTTGCGACCCCGACGGCGGGCCGGTCGAGCAGGATGCCCATGTGGCTCGCGATGCCGAGCCCCCGGGGGTGGGCGATCCCCTGTCCGTCGAAGAAGACGACCTCCGGCTCGGATCGCAGTCTCCGGAACGCCTCGATGAGGGCGGGGCCTTCCCGGAAGGTCAGGAGGCCTGGTATATAAGGAAACGGCGTCTCAGCGCTGGCGGAGACCTGCTCGACGACGGTGAGATCGGGATAGCGGAGGGCGACGACGACCGCATGGATCTCGTCCGAGCCCTTCGTGTAGGAGGCGTCGGCGCCGGCCACAAGGGACACATCCCCGATATCGCCGGAGAGGCGGACCCTGGCCCGGAGCGCCTCCTGGAGGCTGATCGCTTCGGCCGGCGTCAGGTCGAAGGAGTGAGTCTCGCTGATCTTCATGGTCACGGAACTCTGGATCCGTGTAGAACTATTATATGTATTGAGAATGGGTATGCCCGGCAGTTCATCTTCGGAGCGTGGGTCGTATGGCACGATGGGCGTGCAGCGTCTGTGATTATGAGTACACCGAGGAGGCGGGAGATCCGGCCGCCGGTATCCCGCCGGGCACGCCGTTCGAGGACCTCCCCGTCGACTGGCGGTGCCCCGGCTGCAGCGTGGGAAAAGGAGCGTTCGTGCGGGTTGACGAAGAGGAGGAAGAGGTGAAGACCGATGAAGAAGACTGCCTTTGAGGGGGCCGCAACGACCGTGGCAGACGTACTGGTCTCGGAACTGGAAGCATGGGGAATCACCCTGTACTTCGGTATCCCCGGAGCGTCGGCGCTCCCGCTCGTGGACGCGGTCAGGAAGAACCCGAACGCCCGCTATATCGTCGTCCGGCACGAGCAGACAGCGGCGATGGCGGCGTCTGCCTACAACAAGTTCACGGGGAAGATCGCGGTCTGCCTGACCATCGCCGGGCCGGGAGCGACGAATCTCGCCACCGGGCTCTACGACGCGAAGGAGGACCGGGCGAGCGTGCTTGCGCTCTCCGGGCAGGTGAAGACGCAGTATGCAGGTCCCGGCGGCATCCAGGAGATCGATCAGGACGCGTTCTTCCGCCCCATCACAGTCTTCAACAACACCGTCGCCGACCCGACGACGGCGGTCAAACTCCTCACCCGGGCGTTGCGTTACGCCGTCGTGGCCCACGGTGTCGCCCAGCTCTCTCTCCCGAGCGACGTCCAGAGGGAACCGCTTGAGCCGGCCTACTGCGAACGGGAGACCTGTCTCCCGGCGTTCGCGGTAGCCCCGACCGACGAGGCTGTCAGGGCGGTGGCTGAGGCGATCGATGGCGCCGCGCGGCCGGTCATCCTCGCGGGCTTCGGGGCCATGGGGGCGGCCGGAGCGGTCCTCGATCTCGCAGAGACGATCCGGGCGCCGATCGTCACCACCTTCCGGGCGAAGGGCATTCTCCCCGACGAGAACGAGTGGGTCGCCGGGATACACGGGCAGCTCGGGACGCCGCATGCCCGTGCGCTCGTCGAGGAGTCGGACCTCGTGATCGCCTGCGGCGCGAGTTTCTCCGATCTCACCGGCATTCCCGGGGATAAGCGGGCTGTCCATATCGACATCGACCCGCTCCAGCTCGGGAAACACCCGCTCGCGGCAGGGGTCTGGGGTGACTGCGCCATCGCCCTGCCCCGGATCCGGGAGCAGGTCCGGGCGCGGGAGGACCCGGGGATCGGGCAGTGGCTCGCGGAGCGGAGGCGGGAGTGGTTCGACCAGCTCGACCGGGAGGCCGACCCACAGATCGTCCCTATCCGCCCGCCCTACATCATGAAAGTCCTCTCCGAGATCCTGCCGGAGGATGCGCTCATCTCCCTCGACGTCGGGGAGAACCAGTGGTGGTTCGGCAGAAACTTCCTGATGAAGCGGCAGCGGTTCGCGATGTCGGGCTACCTCGGGACGATGGGGTTCGGGCTCCCCGGAGCGATTGCGGCCAAACTGGCCTATCCGGAGAAGACCGTCGTCTGCATCACCGGGGACGGCGGGTTCTCCATGGTCATGGCCGACTTCGCCACGGCGGTCAAGTACGGTCTCCCGATTGTCGTCGTGGTCTTAAACAACCACGAACTTGCCATGATCCGGGAAGAGCAGCGGGAAGCAGACTATCCGCCGTATGGCACCGAACTCACGAATCCGGACTTTGCCGTCTATGCAGAGACCTGCGGCGGCGCCGGGATACGGGTGACCCGGCCGCAGGACCTCCCGGAGGCCGTTCGCCGGGCGGTGCAGATGAACAAACCCGTCGTCATCGATATAGAGACCGATCCGAAACGGTTCGGGTGAGTTCCGCCGGCTTCCGGCATCGAGCCTCTCCTGCCGGGATCGCTGCGGGGTCCGGGCAGGACGGGTCTCCGGCAGGCACCGGTGGGGCGCAGTACATCGCTCACCCGAAATCTATAAGTGTCCAGCGTGGGAATGGGGTTCCGAGGGTATATGTGAACATCCCGGTACGGGCACGCAACTGATGGTGCCTGTGCCGGGTACGCGCGGATCTCCGGATGTCGATCCGGGTGGGAGCACCGGAATCTCGTTGTCTGCTCCACGCTGAGGGTCCCCTGGTGGTCGTGAAACTTCACGGGCATCCAGGGCAAACTTGCGGCGAACCGGATCCGCTCCGGTTCACCGCTCTTCTTCCGGCCGGGAACCGCCGGGGTTTTTAGTTGGGTCACGGCCTCGTGCCGGGGCCGTTGCGAAAAGGGAGTGGAGTTGGATCAGTCCCCGCAGAGGTAGTCGTAGAGGAACGCGGCGAGCACCGCACCGACGATGGGGCCGACGATGTACATAGGGAAGAACGCCCAGAGGTTCTGCCCTCCAAGAAGCCAGTCCCCGATATCCTCCCGAGGGCGTAGATGGACCCGGCGATGGCGATGCCGAAGGCGAGTCCTATGGCGAGCCAGTCGCCGAGGCCCCCGAGCGCCCCGATCCCGTGTTGAAGGAGGTCGACGGGGTGGTTCCCGAGGCGAGCATCAGCGTGACGACCGCGGCACCGGCTCAGAAGAAGACCAGGATGAATGTGCCGACGGCTTCGCCGACGAATCGTTTTCCAGGGGATATGGTCATGGTTTCACCAGATACGGATAACACTGTTTTTGGATGAATATTTGCCCAAAAAGGGCGTTTGGAGTGCCTTAATCCCCGTAAAGGGCAGCATAGCACTCGTGGCAGAGGATCCTCGGCAGCGGAGTCCTCACGCGTTTGCTGGGGAACGGGTAGCCCCCCTCCCAGACATCGACATCCTTCCGGATGGCGTGCTCCATGCAGAGCCCCATCCCGCAGACGATGCAGACCGCCACCGCCTCGCTCTCTCCCCCCTCAAGGGCGCAGTAGTAGCATCTCATGGCAACTCACCTCTCAGATCGCCTCTTTCCACTGGCAGTAACGCTTCAAGAGCACTTGAACGGGGGTACCGGTTCGCTTTCGGTCCCTGCACGCTCCGTCTTGCCTTGAAACTCCGGTAAAAATCCGTCGACCGGTCGTGCTGGGTCATCATCGCATATATCAGTTGTGTCGTTCGCCGGGGCCGGGATCCGGGTAAAAGAAGAGGCATTTTTGGGTTGTCTAACGCTTTCCGTGGTCCTTCCTGTGAAAGACTATCGTTTCATGTATCAGAACCAGGCGTCAAGCGTCTTCTGCGTCGCTTTCACCGAGACCTTGGCGAGAGCGCTCCTGACCCGCTCTTCGGAGAAGTCGTAGCGCCCGCAGAGCATCTCCGCGACCCCTTCGACGTCCGGTGCCCGCCACTCGAGGGTGTAGTCGTCGGTGACCGGCGGGTCGAGGAAGAAGTCCCGGATAGGTCCGGGGTCGAACTCGGGCGATTTCTCCGCGAGCACGGACTCGAACTCGCCGTTCCGCACGATTTTCAGGGCCGTCTTGCCGCCGACGCCCCGGATCCCCGGGTTGAAGTCCGTGCCCACCAGGATGCCGATCTCGACGAGCTGCTCCCGCGTGACGCCGAGGCAGTCGAGGAGGGAGGAGAGGACGATCCTCTCAGGGTTCACCGTGATTGTCCGCCCCCTGGCCTTTCGCCGGCCGCTGACCGTGAGGTTCCGCACCAGCACCGGGGAGCCGAAGAGGAGCGAGTCGTAGTCCTGCGAGACCGCGTAGGTGACATCTCCCCTGCGCACCATGTGGGCTGCCTGGGCTTCGCCTTCGCTCGGTGCCTGTATCCAGGGAATGCCGAGCAGGTCGAGGAGTTCACGGGACGACTCGATGGTGTGGCTGTCGATACGGGCGGACGCGCTCGCCTGCTTATACGCCTCCTCCATATCCCCCTCCCTGAGCGCCGCCTTCCAGGCCTCGTCGGCCCTGGTGCGGACGAGACGCCGCTCGTTGATCGTCTCCTGCTTGAACTCCGGCGGCTTCCCGTCGAAGACGAAGACCGGCTTGATGCCTTTCTCCAGGAAATTGACCGTCCGGAAGAGGATGCCGGAGAGGTGGGAGGTGATCCTTCCTGCGCCGTTCATCAGCGGGGTGCCGTCCGGCTGCCGGATGATCGAGAGGAACTGGTAGAGCGCGTTATGGGCGTCCACTGCGGCGATGCCGGAAAGGTCGTCCCACGCTAACGGCTCTTTACAATCTGCCAGGATGTCTCGGATAGCAACGCCCATGCTACCTGATCATGAGAGAGGGAGAGGCCATTAAGATGACGGTCCGGTTTACCGGTACATCCGCCGGGAGAGCCCGTCGACGATCTCCTCGATGTGGCTGACCGTATTGTCGTATTTGGCGCTCATCATCTTTCCCATCTCTTCCATGTTCACGCGCATGGTGCGCTCCCGTTGTGCGACGCTCTCCTCGAGGCTCACGATCTTCATGCCGAGAGAGATGAGCAGCCCCCCGAGGGAGAGCATCATGAACGTCGCAGCAACCGCTATGATCAGGTCCTGCCAGAATCGCATCACCAGCACGACGGTGGAGACCACCATCACGATGGTGAGAACGATGTCGCCGATGAGTTCGCGAATCTCCATATTTTAAAGTGATGAGGATGCATTAATTAACCTACCTATAGTGAATGGAGTTTTGTAATGCAGATACGCGACTGGCTGCCACTTCTCGGAATGCCCCTCATGCTCCTGTTCGTCCAGGTGATTGCCATCATCCTCGTCATACCCATGCAGGCGGCGGGGCTTGTGGCGTTTGAGGATCCCGAATCGGTGGTGAATCCTCTGATCTTCATAGGGATGCTGCTCGTCTTCACGCTGGTTCTGCTCCTCCTGATCCGGGCGGGCGGGCGGCGCTTCATCTCCGTCTTCATCGGCATCTCCATATTCCTGACGTTCATCTACATCTTCTCGGCGCTCTCCCTCCTCGCGCTCGGGACCACCGGGGCCGCCGCCGTCGGGACGCTCATCGGTGCCGGGGCGGCGACGGCGCTCCTCTACCTTTACCCGGAGTGGTACGTCATCGATACTCTCGGCGTGCTGATAGCCGCCGGTGTCGCATCCATTTTCGGGATATCACTCGCCGTCCTGCCGGTGCTCGTGCTGCTCGTGCTGCTCGCGGTTTACGACGCCATATCGGTTTACCGGACAAAGCACATGATCACGCTCGCCGAAGGCGTCCTCGAGACAAAAGCACCCATCATGGTCGTGGTTCCGAAGAGGATGGACTACTCGTTCCGGCGGGAGGGTGTCAAAATCGCAGAGGGGGAGGAACGCGGCGCGTTCATCATGGGTATGGGCGACCTGATCATGCCCTCCATCCTCGTGATCTCTTCGCACGTCTTTGTGGACGCGCCTGCGGTCCTCTGGGTCCTCTCGGCACCGACGCTCGGCGCGATGGTCGGGTCGCTTGCAGGCCTCGCCGTGCTCCTCTTCTTCGTCAACACGGGAAAGCCCCAGGCGGGCCTCCCTCCCTTAAACGGCGGCGCTATTGTTGGTTTTCTGGTTGGGGCGGCTCTCGCAGGCTCGTTCTCGTGGCTTCCTTTCTGTATGTGAGCAGGAGGTCGAGCATCGCCTCCACCCCCTCGCCGGTGAGCGTGGACATCGCCGGGTACCCTTCGATCCCCCGGATATCCGCCTTGTTTACGACCGTCACCACCGGCACGTCGACGAGCAGGCGTATCTCATCGAGGAGCCGGACCTGGTCGTCGAGCGCGTACCCGCAGTGCTCGCTTGCGTCCAGGATGAAGAGGACGGCGTCGGCCGTGTTGATGATGGCGCTTACCGCCTGCCGCTCGATGGGGTTCCTCTCATCCGCCGGGCGTTCGAGGACGCCGGGCGTATCGATGAACTGGATCCGTTCGCGTTTCCCGGTATCGCGGTGGCCGACGATGATCCCCTTGGTGGTGAACGGGTAGGCGGCGATCTCGGGTTCTGCCGTTGAGACGAGCCTGATAAACGAGGATTTCCCGACGTTGGGGAATCCCGCCACCACTACGGTGAACTCGTCCTCGCTCACGTGCGGGAGTTTTCGCAGGATGTTCCTGGCCTCGTTCAAGAATAAGAGGTCGTCTTCCACCTGGTGAACGACGGAGGCCATGCGGGCGACGGCCTGCCGCCGTTTCCGGTCTGTTTCTCCTGCAGACCGCATGCTGCGGGTGTAACCGGAGCCGATGACCCTGACCCGGTCGGCCGCCCAGGTGACGGCGCCGAGGGACCTTTTTATCCGGTCGAGCGAGACGAGGATGTCGGTCGCCTCCTGGTAGAAGGGGGAGAGGCGCTCGAAGCTCGGGAACGAGCTGACCACGCTTTTTAATTTGTCGTGGATGGCGCTTGCGACCGCTCTCACGAACTCTTCGTTCGCGCCGTCGACGTTGGTCTTCAGCTTCTTCTTGGCTGCCGCCCTGCGAAGACTGCGGTCGAGCACCTCGTCCGCCGTCGGAACGGTCGGGATAGTTTCGAACTCCACTGTACGCACAACCTAATGTATTTAAACAACGTATTATGAGTGATAATTATGGATCTCTCTCCGATTCAGAAGGACATCCTGATAACTCTGATTACCCTATACCATCAGTCTTCTCACTCTATAAAAGGTGAGGAGATCGCGGATGTGCTGAAGCGCAACCCCGGCACTGTCCGCAACCAGATGCAGGCGTTGAAAGCACTGGGGCTTGTCGACGGCGTTCCCGGTCCCAAAGGGGGTTATAGCCCGACCGCAGGTGCGTACAGGGAACTGAATCTCGGGGACCTCGAGCACCAGTCCGAGGTGCCGATCCTCCGCGGCGGTGAGAAGGTGAAGGGCGTCCGGGTCGCGGAGCTCGGTTTCACCACCCTCTGCCACCCGGACCTCTGTCAGGCGATGGTCAGGATCATCGGGAGCGTGAAACTCTTCCGTGTAGGGGATATGGTCACGATCGGGCCCACGCCGGTGAATAAGCTCCTCATCCGCGGAGAGATCTTCGGCATGGACGAAAACCTGCAGGCGCTCCTGATCAGCGTCTCGGAGATGATATCCCTGCCGAAACAGTCGATCAAACACTATATGAGCACCCCGCTCCTGACCCTGCCGCTCACGGCAACCCTCCGGGATGCCGTTCACCTCTTCAACACGCATCACATCCACGGTGCGCCGGTGCTGAAGGACGGCGGCGACCTCGCGGGCATCGTGACGTTGAGCGATGTCGCCCGCGGCCTGGACGAGGGCATGACGCTGGATACGCCCGTCACAATGGTCATGACCGCCGATGTGGTGGAGGCGCCGTCGTCGATCCGGCTCTATGAACTCGTGGGGCGGTTCAAGGAACGGGCGATTGGGAGGTTGATTGTGGTCGAGGACGGCAGGCCCGTCGGGATCGTTACCCAGACCGATATTATTCGGGTCTTTCCCTCACTTTGATACCCTCCCCGTTCTGAATTTCGCGCTTCAACCCCTCTGGGGACGGATAAGTATTTATATGAGAATACCTATGGTGCTTCTGTAAAACGAGTTCTGTGTGAGAGTGCATTTCACAGAACTCAATGAAAAGGGGGAAATGAGATCATGACTGATATACCTTTGGCACCTGTTGGCAGAATCGTAAAGAAGTCCGGCGCGGAGCGAGTGAGTTCCGATGCCAATGAAGAACTTGCAAAACTGATGGAGCAGTACGCGTCACGGATCGCGAAAGAGGCGATCAAACTGGCGGGTCATGCAGGCAGGAAGACGGTCAAGGCAACCGATGTCCGGATGGCGGCCGAAACCGTGAAGTAGACCAACCCAGACTCTCTTTTTTGCAGCCCAAAGATACCTGCTCTTCCGACATGAACCTCTGGTTCCGGGAAGGCCGGAAGGACAGTGTTTCAGTGCCGGCAGTCCGTTATGCGGCTCTCTTGAAATACCGTTCGGCCACGGGCAGCGGCGGCGCCAATCCTTCCGGATAGAAAAATCTACCTTCATGATAACGAATCTATAAAACAGTTTTCCTGTGATTTTACGGACTTTAGAAGATTTAAATAGTACAAACGCCCCACGGTTCTGTATGAGCAAAACCTTCTGCCGTGCGCTTGCCAGGAAGAAAGTGATGAGTAACGATGGCATGCTTATCGGGACTATCAAGAACATCATAGTCGACCTCAACACGGGGCAGGTTGTCGATCTGCTCGTCAAACCGGACGAGACGTTCAGGACCGAAGGCTACAGGACGGATGGGGACAAGATGCTCGTGCCGTTCGAGGCGGTGAAGGATATAAAAGACTATGTTGTGGTCGATCGCTACCTGCTGAAGAGATCGGGATAATACTTTTTTACCGCTTCTACAAATCCGTCCCCGTAGGTTCCTCCGGCGACCCAGTCTGCCGCCGTACGGGTCAGGGCCGGGGCGTTTGCAACCGCAACGCCGATGCCGGCAACTTCAAGCATCTCGATGTCGTTTTCAGAGTCTCCGATAGCCAGCATCTCTGCCGGACGAAGCCCCATCTCCCCGGCAAGCTCCCGCATTGCCGTCCCCTTGTTCACGCCGAGTGCCTGGATGTGGATTGCAAACCCGGTATCCAGCACCCGGACGGGGAGGTGGCGATCGCGGATGACCATTCGAGCCTCATCGGCGTCGATGTTCCGGGCGAAGGCAACGTCGGCGAACCGGTACTGCGCGCCGAACAGTTCGAGTTCGATGTCCTTTCGGGCAAAATAGTCGTTGAGAACCTCGAACGCCGAAAGACATGTCTTCTGGTCGCCGGGGATGCGGAGGGTGCCTGAAAACCCCCTCCGGTAGACACCGCCGTTCTCGCCGATGATCGTCCCGTCCGTCCCGACCATCTTGCAGAGACCGTCCATGAAGCAGACGGTGTTGCCGCTTGCGAGCACCACCTCGATCCCGGCGTCGACGAGGGTCCGGACGGCCTCGACGGCGGCGGTGTTGATCCGCCGCCGCCGGTCGGTGATGGTGCCGTCGACGTCCGTTACGAGCGCCTTTAACACTGCTTGAGCCCTGCCTGTTCGACCATGAATGCCGCCTCGCCCTCGGGGAGGTTGGGGCTGTCTACCAGGCGGGCGACCCGCTTGCCGCCCTTGCTCTTACGGAGGTAGAGCCGGAAGGTTGCGGTGTGCCCGACGATGTTGCCGCCGATCGGTTTCGTGGGGTCGCCGAAGAGGACGCCGGGGTTCGACATCACCTGGTTGGTCACGAGGCCGACGGCGTTGTGATCGTCGATCAGTTTCAGGAGATCGTGCATGTGGCGGTTCAGTTTCTGCTGCCGGGGGGCAAGGGTGCCCCGTCCCGCGTACTCCGAGCGGAAGAGGGACGTCAGCGAGTCGATGACGAAGAGCCTGGCCGGGTAATCGGAGGTCCGCAGGTCGTTTGCGAGTTCCCGTGCGGTCTCGAGGAGCAGCATCTGGTGGTCGGAGCTGTGCGCCCGCGCCACGTGGATCCGTTCGAGGACATCCTCAATCGGACCGAGGTCCGCCTCATCGGGGAGTCCGTTGAGCATCTGCTCGATCCGCTCCGGGCGGAACGTGTTCTCGGTATCGACGTAGATGACCCCGCCGGCGAGGCCGCCGAGTTCTTCGGGGAGCTGAGCGTTGACGGCCATCTGGTGGACGAGCTGGCTCTTTCCGGACCCGAACTCGCCGTAAACCTCCGTTATCGCCTGGGTCTCAAGGCCGCCGCCGACCAGTTCGTCGAACTCGGGGACCAGCGTCTTCAGCTTCTTGATATTCTTTCTCTTGTCCAGGATATCCCGGCCCGTCTTGAAGCCTCCGATATCTGCCATCTTCCGGGCGGCGAGAATCACCTTCTTTGCGGTCGCCTCGCCGATCTCCGCCGCCTCGGCGAGATCCGACGTTGTGGCCGTCGCAACGCTTTCGACGGTCCCATATCCGGCCTCACGGAGTTTATCGGCAGTGGTTGCCCCGACGCCGGGTAAATCTTCAAGATCAATCTCTGACATCTCAATCCTCACTTGATCTCTATGGTGTGTTCTGTTACGCTACACTAAGAGTCTATAGCGGGAGACATAAAGGTCGCTTGCCGTGCGGGGTGAAAGTGAAGATCGGGATCAGGATCTCCTGGAGATGCGATCCAGGCGACGCTGCAGGTCGTCGGGATCGGGTGGTGCGGCCTCCAGATGGCTAGGACTGATCACGCCCCGGTGCACCGTGCCTCTGGCGCGCACACGGTATCCGACGGGCAGCGGCACGGCGAGGAGGTAGCAGGCATCGCCGGTATCGATGCAGGTTCCCTGCCTAGTGGCGACGATCGTTCCCTCGACCTCCACCTCCTTCTCCTCTTCGGCGAGGACGACGAGAGCGCTCCCCCAGGAGAGGTGCACCTCGAGGTCGCCGTACCGCCCCCGCTTCGCCGCTGCGTTGTAGACCTCGATCCGGTCGCCGGGCACCAGGTGCTCGTCCGCCTTCTCGCCCCAGATAACGACCGGGATCTCGGCGGTCGCGTCGGCAACGACCACGTTCCTGACCGAAGACTGCCGCCCGCTCCGCGTGACGAACGAGTGAGGGGGCTGTACGCGCACAACCGTTCCGGCGAGCGAATACGACCCCCCTTCCTCCACGTCCGCGACGGTATTCATCGGGACGGCGATCTCGCGGTCGGAGCGGGAGACGGACGCCGCCTCGCCGAGGCTGTACTCGATCCCCTTAACGCTTTCCCTGGCGGTGGCGCCGCGGATGACGACTGTCTCCCCCGCTTGGACTCCTTCAAGAATGGCCGGTGTCCAGCAGACGAGCCGGAAGACACCGTCTTCGTTCCCGACCACCGCTTCGACCATCTCCCCCTGGCTGCCGTCGCGCCGGGCGAACGCCCGCGGGCTCTCGACGGCGATGACCCTGACCTCAAGGTCTTCTCCCGGTTCGGGAAGCGTGGAGGCCCCGGTCTCCTCGCAGGCGATCTCGCATGCGGCCTCCTGGATGGCGACGGCGGTGACGTCGGGGACCTTCCCGCCGCCTTTCGGCCGGCCGAGGATCTCGAGCACGTCCCCGGCCTCGATCTCACGGACGCCGGCGGCCTTCTCGTCCCAGAGGGTCAGCCTGGCCCTGCCGGTCTCGTCGCCGACCGTCACGTTCGCGACGAGGCCGGTCGTGCCGTCGGGCCGCTCGAACTCCCGGGGCTCCTCGACACAGAGCACCTTTGCAAAGAAGCACGCGAGGCTCGGGGCCGCCGCGAGGTCGTGTATCCGGATGTGCGCCCGCCCGAGGTCTTTGACGACCAGCATCGCCGCTGTCCGCGCATCAAGCAGGTCGCCGGACTCCGCTACCTTCTCCTCAACCCGGCGCTCGAACTCCTCCTTCGGGAGGAGGTCGTCGACCAGAAGGTAGTGGAACTTCACAGTGCCGCTCCGCTCCTACGCCTGCCAGGGCGGCGTCACCATGGGGGCGGTCAGGTCGTCGACCGTCTCGGCCCGGCGCATCAGGGCCGCCTTCTCGTCCGAGAGGAGCACCTCGGCGCACCGGGGGCGGCTGTTGTACTGGGACGACATCGCAAACCCGTACGCCCCGGCGTCCAGCACCGCGACCAGATCGCCGGCCGATAGATCGGGGAGCATCCGGTCTTTGGCGAGGATATCCCCCGTCTCGCAGATCGGCCCCGTGACGGAGTACTTCCGCACGGCAGGAGCGTCGGCTTTGTTCGCCGCCACGACCTCGTGGTAGGAGTCGTACATCGTCGGCCGGACCAGCAGGTTGAAACCGGCATCGACGTTCGCGAAGGTCGCATGAGCGGTCTTGACCGAGTTGACCCTTGTTAAGAGGATCGTCGAGTCGCCGACGAGCCACCGGCCCGGCTCGACCCAGAGTTCGGGCTCGATCCCGAGCTCCTTGATGCCGCGGAGGAAGACCGGCATGACCGCTCCCGCATACTCCTCCGGCGTCGGAGCCCGGTCGGTCTCCCGGCGATAGGGGATGCCGAGGCCTCCCCCGATATCGATGAACTTCGGATCGACCCCGATCTCGATGAGGTCGCGGGCAACATCGATCAGCACCTCGACCTCGCGGGCGAAGGGCTCCACGGCAAGGATCTGCGAGCCGATGTGGCAGTGGATACCGACCGGCTTCGTATGCTCGAGAGCGAGCGCCTCCCGGTAGGCATCGAGGATCTCTCCCGCCGGGATACCGAACTTGCTCGTGGCGAGGCCCGTCGCGATCTTCGGGTGGGTGGGGGCGTCGATCGCGGGGTTGACGCGGAAGGCGATATCGACGGTCTTCCCTGCCCTCGCGGCCGCCGCATCGAGCTGCCGGAGCTCGTCGGGCGAGTCCACCGAAACCCGGATGCCCTTCTCGACCGCGAGGGCGAGGTCGGCGGGGCTCTTGGAACTCCCGTTGAAGAGGAGCGACTCAGGGCGCATCCCGGCGGCAAGGGCGAGCGCGACCTCCCCGGCGGAGAAGACGTCGGCCCCGGCACCCATCGAGGCGAGCGTCTTAAAGACCGCCAGGTTGCCGTTCGCCTTCGCGGCGTAGAGTATGCGGACCTTCGGGTAGTGGGCGGTGAGTGCGCCCGCAAGGCGGCGGAAGTTCTCCCGGATCCGCTCTTCATCGGTGACGTAGAGCGGGGTGCCGAACCGTTCCGCAAGGTCCACCGTATCGTGCTCGCCGATCCGGAGGTGGCCGTCCCTGACCGAGAGGTGGGAAGGGAGGATCACAGGTCGAGCCCCCGCATCCGGTCCACTGCCTCGTTGATCCTCTCGATCGACCGGGTGATCGCAAACCGGACGAATCCCTCGCCGTTCCTGCCGAACCCCACCCCGGGGGTCGCGACGATCCCGGCCTGGTCGAGGAGTTTTGCGGAAAACGCCATGCAGTCGTCGACCGGCACCCAGACGTAGAAGGTGGCCTTCGGCGCCCGGACGTCAAAGCCGATCTCCGAGAGACCCCTGACAAGCACGTCCCGGCGCTCCTGGTAGACCGAACAGGCCTCCTTGACGCAGTCCTGGGGTCCGGTGAGTGCGGTGATTGCGGCGTGCTGGATGGCGTCGAACGCGCCCGAGTCGACGTTGGTCTTGACCCGTCCGAGCCCGGCGACGATTCCCGGGTTCCCGCAGGCCATGCCGATCCGCCACCCGGTCATGTTGTAGGTCTTCGAGAGCGAGTGCATCTCGATGCCGACCTCCATGGCGCCGTCCGCCTCGAGGAACGAGGGTGCCCGGTAGCCGTCGAAGGTGATCTCGGAGTAGGCGTTGTCGTGGACGACGACGATGTCGTGCTCCCGCGCGAACTCGACGACCTCCTCGAAGAACGAGAGGGGCGCCGTCGCGGCCGTGGGGTTGTTCGGGTAGTTGATGAAGATCAGTTTTGCCTGCTTCACCGTGTCGGCGGGAATATCCTCGAGCACCGGGAGGAAGTCGTTCTCCGCCCGGATGGGCATCTCGTAGACCTTTCCTTCGGCAAAGAGCGTGGAGGTCTTGTAGACCGGGTATCCCGGGTCGGCCGCGAGGACGACCTCTCCCGGGTTGACGAAGGCCTCGGCGATGTGAGCGATGCCTTCCTTTGACCCGATGAGCGCGAGCGTCTCCTTCTTCGGGTCGAGGTCGACCCCGAACCGATCCCGATACCATTCGGCCACCGCCTCGCGGTAGGCGAGCATGCCGGTGTAAGAGGGGTAGTGGTGGTTCTTTTCGTCGCGGGCAGCGGCGCAGAGAGCCTCCACGATATGCGGGGGGGTGGGGAGGTCGGGGTCGCCGACCCCGAGATCGATGACATCGACACCCTGGCGGAGTTTCTCCTCTTTCATCTCGTCAATGCGTGCAAAAAGGTAGGGGGGAAGGTGATCCATGCGTCTCGAGTACATCATCAGATATTGCGCATGGAACCCTATTTAATTTCTTACTCGCGGTGGAAAGGCTCCCGACTGCTCCCTGACCGGTAATGCTGATACGCTTCCGGACCCAACATTGTACCGGACATGAACGACCAGGATCAGCGTCCCGTGTATATGGACCATGCGGCGACGACATTCATGAAACCCGAGGTCATCGCGGCGATGGCCCCGTACTTCTCCCAGCACTTCGGTAACCCCTCGTCCCTCTACCGGTTTGCCCGCGAGTCCCGGATGGGCGTTGATGAGGCACGCCGAGAGGTTGGAGCGGCCGTCGGCGCAAGCCCCGAGGAGATCTTCTTCACCGCCGGCGGCAGCGAGGCCGACAACTGGGCGATCAAGGGGGTCGCTCTCGCGAACCGGAAGCGCGGCGACCATATCGTCACCTCCTCAATCGAGCACCACGCCGTCCTCCATACCTGCGAATGGCTCGAGAAGCAGGGGTTCTCCGTCACCTACCTCCCCGTCGACGAGTTCGGCCTCCTGGACCCTGGCGACGTCCGTGACGCGATCACCGACCGGACCATCCTCGTCTCGGTGATGGCCGCGAACAACGAGATCGGGACCATCCAGCCGGTCGCAGAGCTCGGCCGGGTCGCGCACGACCACGGCGTCCTCTTCCACACCGACGCGGTCCAGGCGGTCGGGGCGGTGCCGATCGATGTGGACAGGATGGGGATCGATCTCCTCTCGCTCTCCGGGCACAAGTTCTACGGCCCCAAGGGGACCGGAGCGCTCTATATCCGGCGGGGGACCCGGATAGAGAACCTGATCCACGGCGGCGGGCAGGAGCGGGGACGGCGGGCCGGGACCGAGAACGTCCCCGGCATCGTCGGGCTCGGCCGGGCGATCGAACTTGCGACCGCCGATATCGAGGCGCATAACCGCCGGATTGCCGCGATGCGGGACCGGCTGGTCCGGGGGATCCTCTCCGCGATCCCGGATGCCCGCCTGAACGGTCACCCGACCGAGCGGCTCGCAAACAACGCGAACTTCAGCTTCCGCTACGTCGAGGGCGAGTCGATCCTTCTGCTGCTCGACGCCCACGGCATCTGCGCCTCCACGGGGAGCGCCTGCTCCTCGGCGTCGCTGGAACCGTCGCACGTGCTGCTCGCGATCGGGCTCCCTCACGAGGAGGCGCACGGTTCGCTCCGGCTGACCCTCGGCGATGCCAACACGGAGGAGGACGTCGATTATGTCCTTGAAGTCCTCCCTGAGGTGATCGGGCGGCTGCGGCAGATATCGCCGCTGACGCCTGCCCATGCCCGGATGCCGGAGGCCGACTGATGTACACGGAAAAAGTGATTGCAGAGTTCACGAACCCGCAGAACGTGGGTGAGATAGCGGACGCCGACGGCGTCGGCGAGGTCGGGAGCCCGGCCTGCGGGGATATCATGAGGATCTACCTGAAGATCGAGGGAGACCGGATCGCCGATGTGCGGTTCCGGACCTTCGGGTGCGGGGCGGCGATCGCTTCGAGTTCCATGGCCACCCGGATGATCCTGGGAATGTCTCTTGCTGAGGCATGGGCTGTCTCGAACGCCGACGTGGTGGAGGCCCTCGGCGGCCTCCCGCCGGCGAAGGTGCACTGCTCGGTCCTCGCCCGCGACGCCATCCGGGCCGCGATCAACGACTGCCGGACACGCCGGGGGCTTGAGCCGTGGGAGGTGCGGTCCTCCGGGTGCTCTCGGGGGGCCGGGTGCGATTCCCACCCGGAGAACGGTTAAATACGGGCGGTGCGAAGGTAAAACCATGGTTCTCCCGGAATATGTTGTGGTCTTCTGCACGGCACCTGCCGGAGAGGCGGAGAGGCTCGCAAAAGCGCTCGTCGAGGCCCGGCTGGCCGCCTGCGTGAACGTTACCGACGTCCGGTCCTGCTTCCGGTGGGAGGGCACGGTCTCTAGCGAGCCCGAACGGCTCCTGGTCATCAAGACGCAGCACCGCCTGCTCGACCCGCTCGTCGCCCGGATCTGCGAACTCCACAGTTACGACCTCCCCGAGATTATTGCGCTCCCCATCGTCGGCGGCTACGCCCCGTACCTTGACTGGGTCCGGGAGGAGACGGCCTGATGGAGATCGTCTGCCGCGCCGGGATCCAGGTGACGGGCGACGGCGTGCGCGAGGTTCACGACGATATCATCGTCGAGGACCACGTCCGGCTCTTCCTGAACGGCGAGTACCTCACTGCCCTGGTGGCGAGCCCCGACCGCCTGGACGACCTGGGGGCCGGGTTCGTCGTCTGCGAGGGGCTGACCGACGAGGTCGATTCGGTGGAGGTCTCCGGCAGGGACGTGTATATCGCCGCCCCGGTCGGTAAAGACGTCCGGTTCGAGGTGGAGTCGTCCGGCGGTTACCGCGTGCTCGGCGAGCCTAAAGCGGTTGCCTCGTCGATCACCGTCACCGCGGACGGCATCCGTGCGGTCACGACGGCGATCGAGTCCGATACCTGGCGGAGAACCGGTGCCGTCCACTGTTCGGTCCTCTTCTGCGACGGCGAGCTCGTCACCCGGGCCTGCGACGTCGGCAGGCACAACACCGTCGACAAGGTCGTGGGTTACGCGGCCCTCCGGGGGCTTGACCGGTCGACCTGCATCCTCGGGTGTAGCGGCAGGCAGCCGGCGGGGATGGTGGCGAAGGCGGCGAACGCAGGCATCCCGGTCGTCGTCTCCCGCGCCGCCTCGACCGACCGGGGCATTCTCACGGCAGAGCAGGCAGGGCTCACTCTGGTCTGCTTCTCGCGGGGGGAGCGGTTCACCATCTACACGCACCCACAAAGGGTGCCCGATGTCTTTGAACTACTGGAGAAGACTCAAACATGACTGAAAATGATAACGGGGAAAAAACCGCACTGATCCTGCTCGGGTGCCCGCAGGTGCCCGTCCAGACGAGCATGGCGCTCTACCTGATGCACGGCTTGAAGCAGCGGGGCATCCGGCCGGTGATTGCCGGGACGACAGCGGCACGGAAATTGATGGAGGTGGCCGACCCGGGCCGCTACTACCTGGACGAGATGACCGACCTTGACGACGCAATCGACGAGATCACGGGCAAGCAGCGGGACTTCGACCTCTGCTTCGTCTTCATCCACAACGACTCCGGGATCGCGTATGCCGGGACGATGGCCTATATATCAAAGGCACGGCTGTATGCGCTCCTCTTCGGGGAGCACGCGGAGGAACTTGCCGGCGAGATCGAGTTCCCCTGCGAGGTCGTCGCGGCAAAGGCCGTACACAACCCCATGCCGCTGAAGCGGAGACTTGACGAGGTGATGCAGCAATGGGCGGCTGTCTCGAAGCGATGAAACCCGAGATCATTCTCTCCCAGGCCTCGTTTAAGGAGGCGCGGGAGTATATCAAGAAGAACGTCCGGGAGTACCACGAGGTCGAGCCGGGCTACAAGATCTTCGACGTCCACATCATCGGCGTGCCGCCGCTCTATGTCGGTATCGAGGGTGAGCACCTGATCTTCCCCTACACCAAGCCCTGCCACGGGACGTTCGTGGTGAAGGTCCCCGGCGGCGAGGAGCTCGCGCGGCTGCGGGAGAGGAAGGGGAAATAACCCGTTTCAATTTTTAGTCCCAAAAAGGGTGAGCGCTTTACCGCGTCTCACGGCATCAATCATAGTCCCGGAACAGCGCCGGGTTCTGCCGGTGCATCAGGAAGCGTGCGGACCAGAAACCCGCCGCCGACCAGCACCTGACCGATCCTGTTCTCCTCCGCCGGGACGTTTATCGTCGTTATCGCCCATTCCCGCGGAGTATCCTCTCCCGGAGCGTGGCGACCGACCCCGGACCGGTCCCCCGGACGCGCTGTAAAAGAATGAGGTATAAATTCCGCGAGGGCGGTACGTACCCTATTGAAAACGATCGCGGACACCTGCGGCAACCGGTCCCGAAACGGCTACCGGGAATCTGCGTTACAGTCGATACGAGCGGGTGCCGGGCCCTGCATACGAGTGAGACCATGAGCGAACCGTTGAGCGTGTTGTTGATCGGGGAGAACCCCGACGATCTCCGGAGGATCCGGGAGATGCTTCGAGGGTGCGGGCGCGAAGTTGAGTTGATGCACTGCGAGCGCCCCGGTGACGGGCTTGCTGCGGCATCGGGCGGCGGAGTCGATGTGGTGCTCCTCGACCTCGATCTTGGGGACAACCGGGGGACGGCGTTCTTCGACAGCCTGCGAGAGGCGGCGCCTGACATCCCGATCATCGTTCTCACCGCGGCGGGAGAAGACCCCGCCGCGCTCCGTGCGATGCAGCGCGGCGCGCAGGACTACCTGGTCAAAGAGAAGACCGACGCGGAACTGCTCTGCCGGGCCGTCAGGTACGCGCAGGAGCGGAGGCGGGTGGAACTCGCGCTCCGGCACTCGGAGACGATGTACCGGCGGCTGGTCGAGAACCTCAACGAAGGCGTTCTCGCCGTGGACGAGGCCGGCCTCATCACCTTCGTAAACCCGCGCATGGAGGAGATCCTCGGCTGCCCTGCTGAGCGCCTGATCGGGTCGCCTGTCGCCGGATTCATCGATGCCGCCGGCCGGAGCGGGGCCACCGGAAACCCGTTCTGCCGGCTGACCGACCGGAGGCAGGAGTTCGAACTGGACCTTCTCCATAGCGACGGGAGAAGCGTCCACGTGCTCGTGGTCACGTCGCCGATCATCGACGCCTCCGGCGCCTTCCGCGGATGTCTTGCCGGGGTGCTCGACATCGCCGACCGGAAGCGGGCGGAGGAGGCGCTCAGGCAGAGCGAGCGGAAGTACCGGCTCGTCGTGGAGAGCCTCAGCGAGGGGATATGGGTGATCGACCGGGACGCCTGCACGTCGTTTGTCAACCCCCGGATGGCGGAGATGCTCGGCTACGCACCGGAAGAGGTGATTGGAAACTCTCTCCATTCGTTCCTCTCCCCCTCCTGCGGCGCCGCGATGCGGGACCGCCTGAGTCGCCGGGGAGACGGCATCCGGGAGCAGTACGAGTGCGAATTCGTCCGGAAGGACGGCGGCCGCATCACCGCGCTGATGATCGCGTCCCCGTTCACCGACGATTCCGGCGAATTCCGGGGCTCTATCGCCGGCGTGATGGACATCACCGAGCGGAAACGGGCGGAAGAGGAGATCCGCATCCGGAACGAGCAGCTCATGGTACTTAACCAGGTGGTCGGCGTCTCGGCGGCCTCCCTCTCTCTTGCCGAACTCCTGGAAGAGTCGCTCGAGAAAACGCTCGAGATGATGGGTTTTGACGTCGGCATCGTCTACATGCTCGATGCCGAGCGCAAGCGGGCGCTGCTGCAGCACCAGAAGGGGCTGCCTCCCTCATGCATGTCCCGGAGCCGTATCATCAAGGTCCACCACTGGCCGTTCAACTTCATCTTCATCGCCGGCCAGCCACGCTACATGGGGCAGCAGCCCGACCTCAGCTCCATCGAGGCGCGCATACTCGAGGATCTCGAGGTCTCGGCACTCGCCTGCATCCCTCTCATCGCCGAATCGGTCGTTGTAGGGGCGGTTTACGTCGGCAGCAGGACAAAGGAGTCCTTCTCCCGCGAAGAGATGACGCTTCTTGAGATGGTGGGAAAGGAGATCGGGTCGGGTATCCTGAAAGGGATGCTGCACAAGAAGCTCGAGGCGGCGAACCGGGAGGCGAACCTGTACCTCGACATCATGACGCACGACATCAGGAACGCCGAGAACGTCTCGGGTCTCTATGCCGATCTCCTTCTCGAGATGCTGGAGGGAGAGGGCGCGCTGTACGCGAGAAAAATCCGGAGCAGCATCCAGAGGAGCGCAGAGATCCTCGGCAATGTCACCACGATCCGTCGCATTCACCACGATCCGGCCGATGCCGGGCCGGTCGACCTCGATCTCGTCGTCAGGGAGGAGGTCACCGCCTTCCCGGACGTTGCGATTGAGGTCGGGGTCAGCCACCGCCGGGTCTGGGCGGACGACCTCCTCTCCGAGGTCTTCGCCAACCTCATAAGGAACGCCGTCGAGTTCGGCGGTCCGGAGGTCAGGATCGCCATCCGGGTGGAGGATTATGACGGCGAGAGCGTGCTGGTCTCCGTCGAGGATACCGGGCCGGGCATACCCGACCCCATGAAGGAGTCGATCTTCCACCGGTTCGAGCGGAGGTGGGTCGGGGGGTGCGGCGACGGGCTCGGGCTCTTCATCGTCCGCACCCTCGTCGAGCGCTACGGCGGCACCATCCGCGTGGAAGACCGGGTAGAGGGGCGGTCGGACCTCGGTGCGGCGTTCAGGTTTACCCTCCGCGAGTTCCTCCCGTCCGGGGGCGACGAAGACGACGAGTATCCGGACGAGGAGGAGTGCGAGTGAACACCCCGGGCTTCCCCGTCCGGGGGATCTCGTCCTTCCGGGTCGGACCGACGTATCGTCGGCTTTACGTCGGGGCAGGGGCTGACGTTTCGTCCCTGTATCAAAAGGTTTAAGGCGCGCGGTCACTATTTAGCGTCGTGAAATCTGTATACGTCCGCGTTACCCAGTTCTTTGCGGCGATCGCGGTCTGCCTGCTTGCGGGGTTCATCGGGTCGATCTTCACGACGCCGGCCGTCCCGACCTGGTACGCCGGTCTCGTAAAACCCGCCCTGAACCCTCCCGCGTGGGTCTTCGGTCCCGTCTGGACGGTGCTCTACATCCTCATGGGCATTGCGCTCTATCTCGTCTGGAGCAAGGGATGGGGGCAGAAGAACGTGCAGGTTGCTACGGCGATCTTCGCCGTCCAGCTGGTTCTCAATGTCCTCTGGTCGTACCTCTTCTTCGGAATGCAGGCGCCGTACTTCGCTTTCATCGAGATCGTGCTCCTCTGGATTGCAATCATCATGACGATAGCCGCCTTCTACCGGGTATCGGTACCCGCGGCGGTGCTCCTCGTTCCCTACATTCTCTGGGTGAGTTTCGCGGCCTACCTCAACTACGGGATCTACATGCTCAATCCGTAGAGACTGCCGGCAACCGGTAGCATGGTCTCACGCGTGAGGTACCAGTTTGGAGAGTGACACAGCCGCACGCGAGGCCGCGAAGAACGCGAAGACTGGTACAGGTATCTGCAACTCCCCTCCGCATCTGGCGGTGCTCGAACTCCGGACCCGCACCTACGGTGCTCCTGCTCCGTTCCTCAAAGACCTTCGGCCTTCTCGAACTCCTGTCCTACGGACAGTCGTTCGTTGGAACGTCGCACCCTTCGGCCCATCGTTCTTCGCGGCTTCGCGTTCTTCGCGTGAGACCGTATCGTTATCCCCACCCACTAACTCACGCGAAGTCCGAGCGAAAGCGTAGCTTTGAGCACCGGCAGGAACGACGTTCCTCGCACCTGATGGCGCTCTCGCTCACGGCGTTCGCGCCTCGAAGAACACGAAAGAGGGTGGAGTTGTTGGTATCGGCCCCGGTCGATGAGCCGGAAATCCCCCGGAGAGCGTCAATGTTTTTCGATCTGCCGCCAGACGTGGGCGAAACGCTGGAAAGCGGTGTAGTGCCCGAAGATGCCGAATATGACGAGGAGCCACCCGAGGTAGTTCAAACCGTAGATCTCTCCCGGGATCAGCACCGTGAGCACGCCGGCGATGATGATCAGCACCAGGCGGTCCGCCCGGCCGAGAATGCCCCCGTAGAACCTGCCGACCCCGACAGCCTGCGCCTGGGTGCCGAGGTAAGAGGACATCAGGACCCCGGTCAGCGCGAAGACGCCGATCGGCCAGGGCGAGGCACCGCCCGCAAATATGCCGGTTATAATGAATATGTCGGCGTAGCGGTCGATGACGTGGTCCAGGAAATCCCCGCGGAGGCCCGCGATCCCCATATCCCGGGCGAGCGCTCCGTCGAGCGCGTCGAAGACGGCGTTGAACGCGACCATGACGGTGCCGAGCACGACTCCCCCGGCATAGAACGCGATACCCGCAAGTGCCGATACGAGAAACGATGCAATCGTCAACCCGTTCGGGGTGACCCCGATCTTCCGGATAAGGTCCACCATGGGCTGAATGATACCCTGCATCTGCGGTCGGAACTGGTCCAGTGTCATCTGCCGGGCTCCAGGTAGTCGGTCCAGTCGATGCACCCACAGGACGGCGGGAGTTCTCCCCGGATAAACTGCTCGATCCGGTCTGCACATTCGCCGACGGAGAGATCGGTCGTATCCACCTCAAAGACGTGCTCGTCCGGGTGCTCCTCGAGCGTCTCGATCAGGATGACGTCGAGCGCTTCCGCCTCGACGTTCTCCGCGACCTTCCCCTCCGGGTAGTCCCTCGGGGATAGGCGCTGCCGCAGGACGTCGGGACGGCACCGGAGCACCACCACCCGGTCGCAGGGGAGGAGGTGCGCGAGGTGCCCCTCGACAATCCCGTCGAGGGGTTCGAACTCCTCCACCCACCGGTCGACGTCCACTACCAGCGTCTGGCGGGAGCAGTCCTCCTCGATGATGTAGGGCCGCACCGTATCGGCCAGGCGGACGACTGTGTGGCCCCGCCGCTTGAGTTCGGCCGCGATGGATGTCTTTCCTGTTCCCGGCGTGCCGGTGATGCCTGTCATCATAGGTTTTTTTATCGCCTCGAGAAATCGAACGTTTTCCCAGTCTTCGCCGATGCTGACCCTGATGTAGCTGTTCCCGAGCCCCGGGAAGCTGGTGCAGGACCGGACGAGGACACCCTTCGCAGCGAGGCTTTCCGTCGCCTCGTCGCCAGTGAAAGGAGCGACGTCGATCATAACAAAGTTTGCGTCCGAAGGATACGTCTTGAACGGTATCTCTTCAAGGAACCGCTGCCTCCACCGTCGGACGTGGTCGCGGGTCTCGCGCACCCGGTCGGCGTCGGCAAGCGCTCCCGCGGCCGCTGCCAGAGAGACCGAGTTCAGCGCAAACGGCGTCGCCGCCCTGTGGTAGAACGGCTCCAGCCACCTGGGTGCGAAGGCATAGCCGACTCGCAGCCCGGCAAGGGCGAAGATCTTCGACATCGTCCGCCCGATGACCAGGTTCTCGTGACGTCGCATGAGCGGCCTGTAGTCGATATCCGCAAAGTCGACGTAGGCGTTGTCGAGGAAGAGCAGCCCCTCCATCCCCTCGAGGATCTCCTCGACCGCCTCCGGGGGGACCGAGTTCCCCGTGGGGTTGTTCGGGGAGCAGAGGAAAGCGAGTTTTGCCCCCCGGCAGGCTTCAATGAACCCTGCCTGGTCGACAGAGAAGTCCTCCCGGCGCTTAACGTTTACGACCCGGGCGCCGTGCGCCATGGCTGCAAGAGCGTAGAAGGAGAAGGTCGGGGTCGAGACGACCACGGTTTCCCCGGGCTCGACGACGGTCCGGATCACCGTCTCGATGACGCCGTCCATCCCGGCGCCGGTGACGAACCGGTAGTCGCCGTGGTAGCGGCGGAGTGCCTCCACGAGCACCGATGCCCGTTCGTCCGGGTAGCGATTTCCCGCCCGGAGGGCAGCCGTCGCTGCTTCGATTGCGGCCGGCGACGGCGGCCGGGGGTTCTCGTTGCTCGCGAGGCGGGCCACCCGGTCGATGCCGAGCTCCCGTGCGACGTCCTCGGCTTTCTTCGCGTAGGAGTATCCTGTCCTGCCCGCGAAGCACGCCCTAACCAAGTGCTGCATTGATGACACCGAGAGCCGTGTCGATCTCTTCGTCCGTGATCACCAGCGGCGGGATAAGACGGAGGTTCCCGTCGGCTGCACAGTTAACGAGCACCCCGTTCCCGGCGCAGGTCTGCTGGATCTCCGGGCACCGGTCGCCGACCGAGATGCCGATCATCAGGCCGCGGCCCCGGGGGTTGTGGGGGGCAAGGCCTTTCATGAACCGCTCGCCCTTCCGCGGCACGTCGGGAAGGATCTCCTCGATGACGCCGATCGTCGCAAGTGCCGCCGCGCAGGCGAGCGGTCCTCCGGCGAAGGTGCTGCCGTGCTCGCTCTTCTGGAACTCGAGCCCCTCGCGGGTGACGAGCGCGCCGATCGGAAAGCCGCTCGCAAGCCCTTTTGCGAGCGTGACGATATCGGGGGTGACGCCGGTGTGCTGGACGGCAAGCCACTTGCCGGTCCGCCCCATCCCGGTCTGCACCTCGTCGACGATCATCAGTGCACCGGTATCGTCGCAGATGTCGCGGATGCCCCGGATGTAACTGTCGGGCGGGATCAGGACCCCCGCTTCGCCCTGGATCGGCTCGACGAAGACCCCGGCGGTATCCTTATCGACGGCCTCCGCGAGAGCGTCCAGGTCGCCGTAGTCCACGAAGGTGCAGGCGGGCGAGAGCGGCTCGAACGGCTCCCGGATCGCGGGCTTGTGGGTGACGGCGAGCGACCCGCAGGTCCTGCCGTGGAACCCGTGGGCGAACGCGACGAACTTCTTCTTCCCTGTCCGGACGCGGGCGAGTTTTATTGCGCCTTCGTTTGCCTCCGCGCCGGAGTTCGAGAGGAACGCCTTACTAAGCCCCGTGATCCCCACGAGTCTCTCCGCAAGTTCCGCCTGGTTCGGGACGTAGTAGAGGTTCGAGCAGTGGATCAGCCTGTGGGCCTGGTCGCAGATCGCCTCCACCACCTTCGGGTGGCAGTGACCGGTGCTGCAGACCGCAATCCCGGCCACGCAGTCGATGTATTCCCGTCCCTGGTCGTCCCAGACGCGCGACCCCGCGCCGCGGACGATCTTCATCGTCCGGCTAAACGCGGGCATGTAGTAGCGTGCATCAAGCACCCGTGAATCTTCTGCCATAATCTCTCTCACTCGTACTCGATCGTCGCCGGGGGTTTCGGGGTGACGTCGTAGACGACCCGGGCGACGCCGGGGATCTCGGCGGTGATCCGGGTCGCTATCCGGGAAAGGGTATCGTAGGGCAGGGGCAGGGGGTCGGCGGTCATGCCGTCCCGTGACCCGACGGCCCGGACCGCGACGATCCAGCCGTGCAGCCGGATATCTCCCTTAACCCCGGTCCCGAGACCTACGAGCGCCGCGAAACACTGCCAGGGCTGGTACTTCTCCACCAGGCACTCCTCGACGATGGCGTTTGCCTCCCGGACGATCGCGACCTTCTCCTTCGTCACCTCGCCGAGCACCCGGACGGCAAGCCCCGGTCCCGGGAAGGGCATCCTGTGCTGGATCTCAACCGGGAGCCCGAGCCCGCCGGCCACGTCGCGGACCTCGTCCTTGTAGAGGTCCGCGATCGGCTCGATGATACCCTTGAACTCAATATCGAGGGGCATGCCTCCCACGTTGTGGTGGCTCTTGATGCCCCCCTCGCTCTCGATGCGGTCGGGGTAAATGGTTCCCTGCAGGAGCATCGTCGCTCCCGTGCGTTTTGCCTCCCGCTCGAAGATCCGGATGAACTTCTCGCCGATGGCCTTGCGCTTCTCTTCGGGATCGGTGATGCCCGCGAGCGCCTCGAAGAACTCATCGCTCGCATCCACAACGCGGAGATTTGCGTCGGCAAAGAGGGACCGTATCCGTTCGGTCTCCCCCTTCCGCATGAGGCCGGTATCCACGTATATCGAGACGAGCGCATCACCGATGGCACGGGTAGCCAGCGCCGCGCAGACCGACGAGTCCACGCCGCCGGAGAGTGCCATCACGACCTTATCTTCACCTGCAGTATCGCGTATCTGCCGGACTGCATGGTCGATAAATTTCTCAACGTTTACCATTCTGCTGTCTCACCTGGTCTCTGAAGTTGATTTATTCTTCTTGCATGCATCTACAAAGCCGATGTAGGGCGGGGAGGGGTTTGTCGGGCTTGATTTGAACTCGGGGTGGAACTGTGTGGCAAGGTAGAAGGGGTGATCCGGGAGCTCGCAGACCTCCATCCGCTCTCCGCAGGAGCCCGAGAAGACGAGGCCGGCGCCCTCGAGGTCGGCGATGAACTCCGGGTTCACCTCGTAGCGGTGGCGGTGCCGCTCCACGATCGCGGTCCTGCCGTAGAGACCGGCCACCCTTGTCCCGTCCCTGAGGACGATGTCGCAGTCCCCGAGACGCATCGTGCCGCCGAGGTCGGAGACCTCCTCCTGCTCGGGGAGGATGGCGATGACGTGCGTTCCCTTCCCCATCTCTTCGCTGGTGGCGTCATTAATGCCGAGGACGTGCCGTGCATACTCGATCACCGCGAGCTGGAAGCCGAGGCAGAGGCCGAGGTAGGGTTTCTTGTTCTCGCGGGCATACTGTATCGCCCGGATCTTGCCTTCGATGCCGCGTTTACCGAATCCTCCCGGGATCAGGATGCCGTCGACGTCGGCGAGGTCATGAAGGTCGAATGTCTCCGCATCCAGCCAGCGTATGTTCACCTCCGTGGAGAGCGCTCTTCCGGCGTGCTTGAGCGACTCTTTGATGGAGATGTAGACGTCCTCGATCCCGTATTTGCTGACGATGGCGACCGTCGCCCGGTGCGTATATTCCTGCGAGACGACCCGGTACCATGCGGGATCCGGGTCCCTGTTCTCGAGGCCCAGGTACCTGCAGACGACGTCCGCAAGCCCTTCCTTCTCCAGTTCCACCGGGATCTGGTATATGTCGGGGACGTCCTTTGCGGAGATGACGGCTTTCACCGGGACGTCGGTGAAGGCAGAGATCTTCTTCTTCGTCTGCGGGCTGATCACCTCGCTGCTCCTGCCCACGATGACATCGGGCTGCAGCCCGAGTTCCCGCAGGGCCTTGACCGAGTGCTGCGTGGGTTTGGTCTTGAGGTCCCCCATGGTGTCCACCGGGACCAGGGTGACGTGGACCAGGATCATGTCCTGCGGCGCAAGTTCGCCGTGCATCTGCCGGACCGCTTCGAGGAACGGCATGCTTTCGATATCGCCTACGGTGCCGCCGACCTCTACCAGGCAGATCTCGGCCGTCTTGCCGCCGTTGATCTCCTCCTCTGCCGCACGGCTGATGCAGTGCCTGATCTCGTCGGTGATGTGGGGGATGATCTGGACGGTCGCGCCGAGGAAGTCCCCGCGCCGCTCTCTCTCGATGACGCTCCGATAAACCTTGCCCGTCGTGATGTTGTGGATCGACCTGAGGTTGATGTTCAGGAACCGTTCGTAGTTGCCGAGATCGAGGTCGACTTCCCCGCCGTCGGAGAGGACGAAGACCTCACCGTGCTGGGCGGGGTTCATGGTGCCGGCATCGATGTTCAGGTACGGGTCGATCTTCACCGCCGTTACCTGGTAGCCGCGGTTTTTTAAGAGGCGGCCGATGGATGCGGTGGTGATGCCCTTCCCGAGTCCACTCATGACACCGCCGGTTACAACGATATACTTCAAACTCTCGTTCTCCTCCGGTTGTTCCAGATGCTCTATCTTATGTATGTGATCTCGGATGTTGAGAATGTATTGTTCCGGCATTCCCGGGAAATCCCTGCCTGCGCCATGGGGGTTTCGGCCGAGCGTCCGCTGCAGCGCTACCCTTCGATGACCGCGAACGATGTCGACGTCCGGGTGAGGAGCGTGTCGTCTGCCGCGCTCCGGACTTCTCCGTCTGCAAACGCCACCCGGCGCCCTTTGCGGACGACCCGCCCGGTGGCGGTGATCGTACCGGCGTTGACGCCTTTTAGGAAGCTGGTGTGCTCGTCGATCGTGGCGATCCTCTCGTTCTCGGCAAGGAGCGTGTAGAGCGCAAGCGCAATCGCCTCGTCTGCGAGCGCCACGTAGACTCCTCCCTGGAGCCACCCGGCGCCGTTCAACATATCCGGCCGGACCTCCATGGTGAGGCGGGCGCACCCGTCGCCGAACTCGTTCACTTCTATCCCCATCAACGTGAAGAAGGGATTCGCGTCCCTTCCCACCTGTTTCAGTTCGTCGATATAACCCACGCGATCACACCTATGTGCGAGAGGTTTTGGGGTCCGCCGGGATAAACGTTGTGAACATCATGCCTGATGGAGCATTCCATTCGTGTGATCGGCGATTTTACCTGTTGAAGGCCGGCATCGCCGCAGTACGGTGTCGGGTCGGGCCGGCGGCAGGGGCTGCCCGATCGTCGGTTCGAAATGAACCTCGTCCGGCCGTTTCCTCTCCTGAAAGGGGCGGATGCGGGGATGGATGCCCCCTAACGCCGGTTGAGGTCCGAAGATCATATAACAAAAAATATCTCTGTCGCTTTCCACCTGTAGAGATATGGAAGATGCATGGCAGCCTGAAGCGCTCCGGAACAGGAGGCTCGAGCAGCTCCGGGCTACCATGGACGATTACATCGTAAAACATACCGACCTGGTGGAGGCGAACCTTCCGGTCTTCTTCGGGCACGTTGCCGCCACGCTCGACAAGACCTTCCCTGATCTCGACGACAGGACCTACGATGACTTCATCGATGGGACCGCCTTCACGCTCATCAACACCACGAACGAGGCCCCTACGGCAGAGTTCCTCGAGAAGACCCTGCGGCATGCCATGGGGAACAAGCGGCGGAGAAAGGGGCGGGTAACCCTCGATGTGATCGTGGGCCTCAAACTGATCGATACCGGCAACTACTACAATGCCATCGAGTACCTTACGCCCCACAAGAGCTACGACGGCCGTATCACCGCCGCAATTGCCTATTGTTACTACGCCCTGTCACTGGCAAAGAACAGGGCGCAGGGTGTCCGTCCCGACGACCTGGAGCTGCATGCCCGCGAGGAGATGCTGAATCTCTCCCGGACCCACGCCCCGCTCAACCGTCTCGGGATCCTGGATCGAAAAGACACCATGCTGAACTCGATCTTCTGGTACATGCTGGACCTGGCGTTCACCTGGTTCCCGAGCGAACCGGAGTTCTATCGCATCGGTATCTCCTGGACGAAGCACGAGGGGAACGCCGAGCGCCGCCAGCACCTCCTTGCCCTTGCTACGGAACGGTTCTCGGATAACAGGTTCTTCCTGGCGGAGGCGTTCAACACCCGCGTAGAGATGCGCAACGGGAGCGGTGCCGCTGCTATCGTCAAACAGATGATGCAGCAGTATCCCGACGACCACGAGCCGCTCTACTACGGGATGAAACTTGCGATTCTCGGAGGACAACAGAGATCCTACGCGAGTTTCAGGAAACTGGCGATCCTGAAAAGGTTCCCCCGGCACCTGCTCCTGATGCTCGATACCGTGCTCGAGGTCATGTGCAACCGCAAGAACGAGAGTTACCTCTGCTTTGAGGAGGTAAAGAAGGCTTCGCGCGGGCGGGAGTACTACGTCACGGCACTGGAGCACATCCTCCGGGACTTCGTCGAAGGAGACGAAGAGCGGGCGAAACGGGCGAGGTCTGCTTTCTTCACGAGCGTCGACCAGTACGGTATGCAGATCCTGAAGATCAGGGAGTACTGATACGTGGCTCTGTGCTGCAAAGCCCCCCTAGGAACCCCGCGTCCCTTCCATGGGTCGCCCGGCGCGTTGCATCTGTGTTGAATTCACGGCAGTCCCCTGGATGCCCCGTTAAAAAAACCAATCTCTAAGATAGAACGGAAAGGCATAACGATGAATATATCTATTCCGACAGGTAAAATTTCATACGGACGACGCTTACGGGCCCGAATACACAGATACGCCGTGGAGGATCGGTTACAATGACGGGAAACAATACTACTCGAGATACCGGGAGGGGAGCATCCGGTGCCGACGGTGCCGGGGAATCGCCGCACCTTGGAGAGAATGTCTATATCTCGATCCTCCGTGAAGCGCCGGACGGACTCGTTCTGGTGGACGGTATGGGCGGATGCCGGTACCTGAACCCGGCGTTTACCCGGATCACCGGGTATACCCGGGAAGATGTCCCGACTCTCGCTCTATGGTTCGAGCGTGCCCACCCGAACCCGGCATACCGGGAAAAAGTGCAGGGTATGGGGGAGGAACTGCTGCAGGGCGACCGTAGTATCATGGTCGCCAGTGTGGTCTGCCGGGACGGAAAGGTGCGTGATTTCGAGTTCCGGCGTGCGTCGGTCGAGGATGGCTGTGTCCTGCTCACCATCCGGGACATCACCGAGCAGGCGCTGACCGAGGAGCGCCTCAGGCAGGCCACATCCGAACTGACCGCGGTGATCGAAGCTTTTCCCGATCTCTTCATTCGGCTGAACGCCGACGGCACGATCCTCGATTCCAGAGCAGGCAGACAGGCGGAGACGCCGCTTGTGCCCCGGACGCTGCTCGGACGGCGGATACAGGATCTGCTCCCGCCCGTGATAGGGGAGGAACTTTTGGGTGCACTGCAGGAGGCCTTCCGGACGAATGCGCCCGTAGCACCGCTGGAGTTCAGCCACACGGAAAACGGAGAGGCCCGGCATTACGAAGCCCGCGTTTTACCGTTGTACGAGATGCACCTGATGGTCATCCTCAGGGAGATCACGGAGCGAAAGAAGGCGGAGCAGGAGCTGCACCGGCACCGCGAGCACCTGGAGGAACTCGTTGCCGAGCGGACCGCCGAACTCGAACGTGCGAACCGGCAGCTCGAGCGTCTCCTCTACTACATCGAGATGACCGAACGCAAAGCTGCGGAGGAATGGCTGGACTTATCGGTCGAGCAGGGCACCCTGGGTGCGGCTGAACCGGAGGAGGCAAGGATCACCACCGACGCCGACGGGACGGTCATCATCGTCAGCCGGGAGGCCGAGCACCTGACCGGCTACGCCGGAGAAGAACTGAACGGAAGGCCGGTATGGCCCCTCTTTTCGGGCCACGATGCCCGGGAACTTCTCACCGGGGAAGTGCTGGGGCGGGGCAGGTCCGCAGAGTGCGTCGAAGGGACGGTACTCGTGAGAAACGACGGCTCAAAGCAGGCGGTCCGCATCTCCGCCGACCCGATCGTCGATGCCGCGGGTGTCGTGATCGGCATGGTCTGCACGATTCGGAAAGCGTGAGTGGGCGGAGCCCTCAGAGCCTGAAGCCGTAGGACTCCGGGTGCACCGCCCCGGGGTCCTGGGGTGCCACGGTGACCCCGACCTGGTCGGAGTAGAACCCGAGCCCTTCGAGCGCGGAGAGAAGCACCTTATCCGGCGTGTTATTGATCTCGCTTACGTGGGCAAGCATCGCCATGTGGATGTGATCGGCGAGCCTCTGCAGGCAGCGGGCGGCATCGGGGTTCGAGAGATGCCCGCGTTTCGATCGTATCCGGCTCTTCAAGTACGCGGGGTACGGGCCGTTTTCGAGCATGTCGGGACAGTGATTGCTCTCCAGGAGAACGGCGTCGCAGGATGCGAGCCGGTCGAAGATGGTTGTGGTGACGGTGCCGGTGTCGGTGCAGCACCCGATACGGAGGCCGCCTTCCCTGACGCAGAACCCGCAGGGTTCCCGGGCGTCGTGGGAAGTGGCGAAGGGCTCGATCGAGAAGTCGC
Organism: Methanobacteriota archaeon; assembly: GCA_016841955.1. Taxonomy (GTDB): domain Archaea; phylum Halobacteriota; class Methanomicrobia; order Methanomicrobiales; family Methanoculleaceae; genus Methanoculleus. Next base: position 352,673 of record JAENYE010000002.1, on the reverse strand, counting down.
CCACAGCGAACTGCTCGCCGTACCGGCACAGCCGGACCTCTGCGGACGTCGTCCCGCATTTCCTGGAGAACTCCTCAAGCGTGCCGCCGGTCGCGTAGACGGGCACGCCAAGCCTCCTTGCCAGAACGTCGACGCCCCGGATGTGGTCGATATGCTCGTGAGTGACAAGGATTCCCTCGACGAGCGTTGCGTCTCCACCGGCGTTCGAGAGGCGGCGAAGGGTCTCACGTGCGGAGAGCCCCGCGTCGATGAGCAGCGCACCCCGCTCCCCTCGCAGATAGGTGCAGTTTCCTTTGCTCCCGCTGGCGAGGACTGTCAGTTCCATTGTAGAAATGGTGGGCCGTGCGGATATTTAAGACCAGGGAAGGGAGCCGTGCGGAAAGAGCCTTGGGGTCCGGGGCACCATTACCTGATGAGAGGGCATGAGCGGAACGGAGGGCTCCTGGCAGGGGGAGGTTCACCGGATCATCCCGGTTCTCGGAGACGGCCGGGCACGCATCGACCGGCAGAGGGTGAGAGACCTCGTCAACACCTACCTCGTCCGGTCGCTCGATACGACGGCGCTCAGGTTCAGCATCCCCGTCCTGCTCACGGCGCCGGTGGCGATGCCCGGTCCCGGGGCCGACGGGGCTGCCGGGGTCATCATCGAGGCGATCAAGGCGGCGGTTCCCGCCGAACGGGATCTCGGCCCGATCGCCGGGACCGGGACGGAGCACCCCCGCCACTGCCTGCAAAACGTCGAACCGGTCACGCTGATCGCATCAAGGAGCGCCATCGGGACCGACCTCTGGCGGCCGGACCAGGATAACCGGATCGACGGCGATGGGGTCCGCCTCGTCGTCAGGGGCGCTCTCCCGTACCCCGGGCCGCCCGTGCCGGACGCGGTCGGGGAGGTTACGGAACGGCTTGGTGCCCTCCTCGAGGCTCTCGACCATGTCGTGCGCCGGGTGCCGGACGGCCCCCTTGCCGCGGCGCGCGACCTCTCCGTCGACCAGAAGGCGCTCCGGCGCGCCCTGCCCGGAATGGGGCTTGTCTCGTTCATCGCCGACGGCACGCGGCCGGCCCGCCGGTTCACCCGGTTCAGGTGCCACCACCGGATTGCGGGCCCGAAGGAGGGGGTGCACGTTCCGTTCCGCTGCCCGCGGGAGCTCGACCCGGTCGAGGTGGAACTCGCGGGCAGCGGCAGGGTCGTGACCGGCCTTGCACTCCGGCGCCGGGAGGCCTTCGCGGTCGCAGGTTCGAACGCCGAAGGGAAGAGCACCTTCCTTCATTCGGTCGTCGCCGGACAGGACGACCACGCCGCGGGGGACGGGCGGGAGCTTCTCGTCAGCGTCGACGGGATAGCCCGGGCGGAGGCGAGCGAGCAGGGACTCGTCGGCGCGGACGTCAGTCTTTTCTTCCGCAGCCTCCCGCCCGGCATCGGCGGCGAGCCCCGGGCGGCCTACGGCTGGGGGAGCGGCTCGCTCGTGATGGCGCACAAGATCCAGACCGCGCTTCTGGCCGCAGTACCGCTCCTCATCCTCGACGAAGACCGCGCCGCGACCAACCTGCTGGTGCCGGGCTGCCTCCAGAGCGGGGAGGTGACGCCGCTCTCCACCCTGCTTGCCACCCGCCGCGAGGCGCTCGGGGAGACGGCGATCCTCTTCGCCGCCTCGTCGCTCGACATCCTTATCGCACAGGCCGACCGGATCCTGCTCCTGTGCGGCCACGAAGCACAGGCGCTCGATCCCGGGGAGTTCAGGCAGCGGCTGGATCGGCACCTTGCGGAGGTGCGGGAGCACCTCGCGGCGCAGAACGGCAGGGAGTAAGAAGAGAGGCGGGATCAGTCCTGCGCCGCCCGAACGGCGTGGACCGACTCCGCCGCAAACGAGACTTCGACGCGGCCTCCTTCGCGGATGTCGAGATCTTCCACCGCCTTCCAGGAGAGGACGGACGAGAGAGGGAGCCCGCAGTCGACCGTCACCCTGCTGAACGGGCCGCGCGGGACGACGGACGTCACCGTGCCGGGGAGGATGTTCCCGTCAAAGACCCTCCTCGCCCTGATCGCCGGGGCGATCCGGATATCCTCTGAGCGGATGCAGAGCGAGACCCTCTCTCCCCGGGGAAACGGCGACTTCGCCCTGACCCTGACGCCACCGGCGTCGACGGTGACGGTGCCGTCTTCACCGGCCACAACGACTCCTTCAATGACGTTCTCGATCCCAACAAACCGGGCGACGTCCCGGCTCGCCGGCAGGGTGAAGACCTCTCTTGGGGTCCCTACCTGTGCAAATACACCGTTCATCAGCACGCCGATCCGGTGGGCGAGCCGCTGCCCCTGGTACATGTCGTGGGTCGAGAAGAGGATCGTCGTGCCGAGGTCGCGGTTGATGCAGAACACCAGTTCCTCGATCTTCTCCACCGAGACCGGGTCGAGGTTCGCGGTCGGCTCGTCCATTAAGAGAATCTCCGGCTCGATCACCATCGCCCGGGCAAGAGCCACCCGTTGCATCTCCCCGCCCGAGAGCGTCCGCGCTCTCCGCTCTCCGTAGCCGGCAAGGCCGACAATCTCGAGGGCGTCCTCGACCTTCTCGCGGATCGCCCTCTCGTCCGCCCCCCGGAACCGGAGGCCGACGGCGATGTTTTCCGCGACCGTCGAGTTAAAGACGGCCGGTTTCTGGAAGACCATCCCCATCATCCGGCGGATGGATAGGCTCTGCCCCTTATCGGCGTGGACGTCGGTGCCGTCGATCCGGATTGCTCCTTCCGTCGGAGTATCGAGGAGGTCGACGAGGCGCAGCAGAGTCGACTTCCCGGCCCCGCTCGGCCCGATGACGGCAAAGATCTCTCCCCGTTCGATCCGTCCGGTGACGCCGGCAAGTACCGCCTTGTCATCGAACCGTTTTGAGACGTCTTCAAGTTCAATCATGAGGTCACCGGTGCTGCACCGTCGTTATGGCGAGGTTGACGCCGAGGGCTATCATGAGGAGGACGATCCCGAGCGCGATGGACTCGGGGATGTTCCCCATCGAGGTCTCAAGGGATATCGCGGTCGTCAGCACCCGGGTCGAACTCGCAAACGAAGATGCCATGATGTTGCCGCCGACGAGGATTGCAGCTCCCACTTCGGATATCGCCCGCCCGAACCCGATCGCGACGGCCGCGAGGATCGCAAACCGGGCTTCTTTCATGATGTTTACGAGAAACTGGAGACGTGTTGCCCCGAGTGAGCGGAGGGTATCCCTGAGGACCGGGTCGACTCCCGAGAGCGCAGAGATGGTGAGACCGGTCATGATCGGCAGGATGAGCACCGTCTGCGCGATGACCATGGCGGTCGGGGTGAAGAGCAGCCGCAGAAATCCGAACGGCCCGACACGGGAGATGAGCAGGAATATGAGGAGCCCGACGACGACGGTCGGTAAGGCGTAAAGTGTCTGGATCAGGTTAATGAGACCCTTCCTGCCGCGGAACGTGCCGAAGTAGATCGTGGCGCCGAGCGGAATGGCAAGCAGCGTGGCGAGGACCGTTGCGGTAAGTGAGATGATGACGCTCCTCGCGGAGATGGCTATCACGTCGGGGTCGAGCGTGACGATGAGCCGGATTGCCTCTACGAATCCCTCGATAATCTCGTACATGCTCTGCACCTAACTATACTCTGCCGAAGGCAAAAAGGGGTGGGAATTTAGGCCGGATCAGAGAACCGGGTCCTTCACTTCAGCCTGGGTCACGCCGATCTTCTCCCAGTCGTTCTGGGCGGCGTAGAAGAGCGGCTGGCCGTACTGGTCGACACCGAAGGAGGCGATCTCCTTCTGCACGTCATCGGAGATCATGAAGTTGACCCAGTCTTTCGCGACGGTGCTGTTGACGTCGGGGTACTTCTCGGGGTTGATCTGCATGGCGCTGTAGATGTTGAGCAGGATGTCGCCCTCGTCCACGAGCGTCACGAGATCGAGGTCGCCCTTGTAGGCCAGGTAGGTGCCGATGTCGGAGAGGGTGTAGGCCTGCTTCTCGTTCGCCATCGCGAGAGTCGCACCCATGCCCTTCCCGGCCTCCTGGTACCAGTCGCCGGAGCCCTGCACGTCCGCGGAGTAGTTGAGCCCGGCTGCCTTCCAGATGGCTTTCTCCTTGGAGTGCGTGCCGGAGTTGTCGCCGCGCGAGACGAAGATCACGTCCGACTCGCTGGCCATTCCCTTCTCCCGGATGGTGACGAACGCCGCCTCAGGCTGCATGCCCTTGATGCCTGCCGGATCGGACTCGGGCCCGACGATGACGAAGTAGTTGTAGGCGAATACGCGCCGGTTGACACCGTAGCCGTCGCCGATGAAGGTGTCTTCACGTGCACGGTCGTGCACCATCAGGACGTCCACGTCTCCCCGCTGCCCGTACTCGAGCGCCTTGCCGGTCCCGGCGGAGACGATCAGCACTTCGGCGTTGTACTGCTCCTCAAAGATCGGTGTGATTTGAGCGAGGAGCTTGGTGTCGTAGAGACTTGTCGTCGTGGCGATACGCAGCTGCTGTTTCTCCGTGGCTATGGGAGTCGGGTCCGATGTCGTCCCGGTACAGCCACAGATGAGCAGGAGGGCGACCATTACGGCCGCAACGGCAAAAAGGGTTCTTCTTTGCATAATTATCAATTCAAATATCGGAATACTTACACTTAAATGGGGTAGGTTTACTCTAAAATAAACTTTATTAACTTTACTGAGTTGAAATAATGGTTATGTAAATGTAAAAACGATTTGGAAGGCCATGGTCTTACGGCCCGCCCGTCCTCACCCGAGCACGATATCGCGGTACGCGTCGCCGTCCGCTTCGACGAAAAGGACCGCCTCTCCCCCGATGAAGGCGGGCTTTGGGAACTTTCGTAAGCTGACGGTGCCTTCGCCGACCGCCGTCCCGTCCCGGGTCTGGACCCGGTCGACGCCGGAGGCGAGGATTGCGGCGACCGTCTGGCTGCCGCGGAGGCTCCTCGTCGTTCCCTTCTGGACGAACCGGCCGTCGTTGCCCGATGCCGCGAGGCCGATGCCGGCAAGCGCGCCGATCACGCCGTCTTCGGTGCCCCCGAGCCCTTCGAGGCGGATCCCCGCCTGCCGGGCGAGTGTGCGCGCCTGCTCCTGCGTCACGATGCTCGTCTTCGCGGAGAGGCCGAAGCGGGACAGATCGCTCCCGATCTCCCGGTCGGCGGCGACGCAGATGCCGGGGTCGCTCCCCTCGATGAAGTCGGCGAGCATCAGTTCTTTTGCCGCCGAGAATACATCGGCCGCGATCCCGTTCCCGGTATCCCGGATATGGATGACCGCGGAGCTGTTGTGGGAGGTGTAGGGGACGGCGGGATGGACGAAGAGCTGGTGACGGGTCACCCCCGTCACCGTGTACGACCGGGCAAGTTCTGCTGCAATCGCGCGGGCGAGCCGTCCGGTCCCCCGGGACTCGCGGGTGTCGGTGTCGTCAATGCCAAGGTAGAGGGTCATGGAATCGCTCGTTCTCTATACCGATCCGCACCCTGACCAGATGAAGGCTTCTCCGGGGTTAATGAAAAGAGATTTACCCGGGATTTCAGGCCCGGATCAGGGTGCCGATCCGCTCCCCGTTCACGGCCTTTGTGATGTTTCCCGGGACATGGGCGTTCACCACCTTGATCTCCCGCACGTGGACGGCGTCCCGGAGCAGCTCGACCGCCATCGGCTCGAGCACCATATCCTCCATATTCATCTCCAGGAGTTCGTCGGCCGTGATATCGGCGATGAAATCGGCGTCGGGATTCTCGAACGGGTTTTCGGTGTAGAGGCCGTCCACGTTCTTCCCGAGGATGCAGTTCTTTCCGCCGACCACTTCGGTCATCAGGAAGGCGCCGGTATCGGTCCGGTGCGGCGGGATGCTCCCGAGTCTCGGCGGGTGCTCGTAGAGCCCGTAGGGCGGGGTGCCCTGCACGACCGGCAGCATGCCGAGGGATATGAGCGAGGGGAGGTTTAAGAGGTCGGTGGTGTGGATCCTCACACCGTTGTACTGCGAGAAGAGGAGGGACATCATGATCGCGTTCTGCTCGCTGATCTTGCCCGCCAGTTCCGCAAGCACCCCCGTCGGCATGCCGAGGTCGATGCCGACGTCGAGGATATGCCGCACCCGGGCGCCGCCGCCGGTGGCGACCAGGATCTTGTGATTCCGGGAGAGTTCCCCGATCTCTTCGATCAGCGGGTAGATCACGTCACGCCCGTAGTCGATGACACCATAGCCGCCGAGCTTGACCACGTTCAGGTCCGGCATGATCCTGACCTGCCGGACGCTTCCGGTCTCGCGGAGCAGGCCCCGCCGGACAAGGCTCTCGCCCCGCAATCTCGATCCCATCTCAAATCGCTCTGCCATGTAACAACTCTCACATCTCAGTGTGAGGAAAAACGTTAAGTATCTTTGCGATATACCTGCTGGTATACCAACTGGTATGGGATGGAAACAGACATGAAGATCTATGCACGAGAACGCCAGAAAGTCGGCACCGGCGTGAAGCAGCCCAGGTTCCGCGTCGTCGCCGTCGTCGAAGAGCAGGGCGAATCAAAGCACCTGAAGGTGGAGGGGACTCACTTCAGGAAGGTTGAACTCGAACAGATCGCAAAGGACATCGGGGCGGAGATGGTCTACCTCGAGGAGATGCCCGAAGAAGAGCGGGGCGAGATGAAGAAGGCAGAAGCGGCATAACCAAACCGACTCTCTTTTTCCTCATGAAATCCAGTACTTCTGCGATCGGATGTCCACACACCAGCATGACGACATAATCGATGCGGCCGTCAGAATCCTCCTCGAAGAGGACCGGTGCGTAACCATCGGTTTTTGCCCGGGCGGCATCGCCATACGCTTCCCCACGACCCGAAAACTCGCCGAGCACCTCGGGATCCCCCACTACTACGTTCTCCCCCGGTTCGGAGAGATGGAGCGGGACGGGCTGATCCGCCGGGTGGAGCGGGTCGGCATCTCCACCACGGCGGCGGGGACAGAGCGGCTCCTCGCGATCATGGCGGAGCGGCACGGCGAGCGCGCAAAAGAGGTCCTCGGGACTGAGGTCTTCCGGGAGCTGCAGGCCCGCGCGGGTCAGGCCCCATCCGGAGAGCCGGAAGAGTAGACGTGGGCCGCCGAAGGCCGGAAGGCAAGGTAGACGGCATCGCCGGAGGCGATATCGGCCTCCTCGAATCCCTGCCGGGTCAGCGTCACCCGGAAAGGGATCCCCGCTTCGACGGAGATGCGGACCAGCCCCCCGTTCTGCCGCACCGTCCCGATGCGACCGGAAAAGACGTTCTTCCCGTTCTCCGGCAGGGCTGTTTTCGAGATGAGGATATCTTCCGGCCGGATTGCAAGGGAGACCGGACCGGGCATGCCGTCCTCCACCCGTATCCGGAGATCCCCCACCGCGACGGTCCCGTCGGGAGACCCCATTCCGCAAAAGAGGTTCTCCACCCCGACAAAGCCCGCGACGAAGTCGGAGTTCGGGCGCCGGAAGATCTCCTCCGGCGTTCCCACCTGGACCACGTCGCCGCCGTGCATGATCGCCACCCGGTCGGCGAGGTCGAAGACCTCCTCGAAGTTATGGGTGATATGGATGATCGTCGTCCCGGTGGCCTCGTGGATCCGTGCGAGTTCCGCCCGCAGGCTCTCGCGTGTCTTCACGTCCAGCGCAGAGAGCGGTTCGTCCAGCAGCAACGCGTCGGGTTCCATCACCAGCGCCCGGGCAATCGCCGCACGCTGCTGCTCGCCACCGGAGAGCGTGCCCGGGTAGCGGTGGAGCAGGTGGCCGATGTTCAAGAGGTCCGCGCTCTCCTGCACCTTCCCGCGGATGAAAGCGGGGTCGGCGCGGCGGGACTTCAGCCCGAAGCCGATGTTTGCTTCGACCGTCAGGTGCGGAAAGAGCATGTAGTCCTGGTAGACCATGCCGATGTTTCTGTCCCGTGCGGGGACATCCGTGATGTCCCGGCCGTTGAGGAGGATCCTGCCCGCATCGGGGCTGTAGATCCCGGCGATCGTCTCGAGGAGGATCGTCTTTCCCGCCCCGGTGGGGCCGAGGATGATGAAGTACTCCTCGTCCCCGACCGAGAGCGAGACGTTTGTCAGCGAAAACTCTCCGAGGCTCTTTGACATAGAGTCGATGATAAGCATGGGTATACCTTCTTTAGTAGACGTGCGTGGCCCCGCCGTAGCGCTCAAAGACATAGAGCGAGACGATCGAGATCATGATGAGGATCGTCGCCGCGGAGATGGCGAACTCGAGCTTTCCGGTGGACATGTTTAAGAAGAGCGAGAGCGGGAGCGTCTCGGTCTTCATCCGCGTTGCGCCGGCAAGCATCAGTGCGGCGCCGAACTCCCCGATCCCCTTCGACCAGGTGATCACCGATCCGGCAAGGAGGCCGTTCCAGGACATGGGGAGCGTGACCCGCCAGAAGGCCTGTGCATCGGTGCACCCGAGCGTCTTTGCCACGTACTCGTAGCGGGGGTTGACGCCCTGGAACGTCGAGCGGGTCACCCGGAGCATGTAGGGCAGGTTCACGAAGAACTGGGCCACGATGATCCCGAGCGGCGTAAAGACGAAGGTAAGCCCCACCGCATCAAGCGATTTTCCTACCGGGGATACCCCGAAGAAGAGCAGGAGTCCCACGCCCGCCACGAGTGGCGGGAGGGCCATCGGGATGTCCATCACCATGTTCATCAGGGACTTCCCCGGGAACGTGTAGCGGGCGAGCGCATAGGCCACCGGCACGGCGACCAGGATGCAGAGGAGCGTGGAGACGACGGAGGTGATGATCGAGAGCCTGACGGCAAACTGGATCTCCTCGGAGAGAAGGCACTCGATAAGGACGCTCGCCGGAGAGTGGGTGACCACCCCGAGGAGGACCAGCACGATGAAGGCGGCGATGAGAAGGGCGACCACGACGGTCGCCGTCCGGAAACGAGAGGAGTTACGCTGGCTCATGAGGTATCCTCATGCTCCCGGAGGTCCTTTGGGGAGAAACTCCGGACCTTCACCTCCTCGATATGCCGCGCGTCGACCCAGCCGCTCCTGACATCGTCGCGGTGGTCGAACTGGCGGACGTAGGGCTTGATGTCGAGAAGCGGGGTGCCGTCCAGCACGTCGATTCCGCGGACCCGGACGATATTGCCCTCGACGGAAGCGACTTCGACGAGGGAGATCCCGATCGGGTTCGGGCGGTTGAAGTGGCGTATGGCAAAGATTCCCCGCTCCTTGCTGCCGTCGACGAACGGGCGCTCGCGCAGGCGGAACCCGTTCGCCCGGTGGAAATGGTAGAGGAGGATGATGTGGGAGAATCCCTCGACCCCCTGCAATCCTTCGGCGTATTCGGGAAAGACTTCGATCGTCCCCTCTGCTTCAGAGAAGATGCTCTGGATTGGTGTGGTATCCTGATCGGTAAACGGCGAGTGAATGGTTCCAATGATCCGGCAGGTGACTTCCATGCGACTTCTCCCTCTCCGGTCCTATCAGGGTTTGACGTCCGCGTAGATGTCGCTTGGGTAGGTGACGAAACCGTGCCGGGTAAAGATCGCCTTCCCTTCGTTTGAGGTGACGAACGCGGCGAACTGTTCCGCTTCAGTGCTGTGCTCAGAAGACGTAAGCACCCCGATGGGGACGATCTTCACCAGGTTCTCCGTGTTCGGGATGTCGATGAGGTCCATCTTCTCCGGCACGTAGAGGTCCTTCCAGATGATGCCGGCGTCGGCCTGCCCCATGGAGATGTAGACCAGCAGTTCGTTCACCGTGCCGCCGCGGGTCACGACGTTCTTCTCCACATCCTCGAGCAGTTTGTTCTTCGTCAGGAGTTTATCGGTCAGCTGCCCGATGGCGGTGGCGGGGTTGTCGCCGAGGACCACCCGGACACCGGGTTTTGCCAGATCCTCAAGAGACGTGATGCCGGCCGGGTTGCCCTTCGGGACGGCGATGACCGGGACATGGTAGACAACAAGCGACTCGTCCCCGACCAGCCCCATCTTGCGGGCCGCATCGAAGTAGGCGGTCGCTCCCGGCATGTAGACGTCGCCCATCTTTGTCAGGTTCATCTGGGTGAGGAGGGTGTTCGAACCCCCGAAGACGTAGTTGATCGGGATGCCGGTCCGGTTCGTGAAGACCGTCGCGATCTCGTCCATCGGTTCCCGCATGCCCGCGCCGCAGTAGACGAGCAGTTCGGGCTTTGTCGTGTCGGAATCCGCCGGCGTATCTACGGTGGTTCCGGTGCATCCGCATGCGAAAGCGGCGGTTGCCGCAACAAGCAGTGCAATAATGAGAAGCAGGTGCGCTTTCATGAGAATAACTACTCAAGTGAGTAAAATAAGCGTTTACATTCTCCTCATTGGAAATATTAATAAATTAACAAAATTTATTTTGGTTAAAATTAAGTTAAAGGCGTTTATGGTGGGGGGCCGCGCAGGAGTACCCTTCCACAACCCCCAAGAGGGAGAGGAGACATAAAGAGAACTGGACAATGGCGGAGAGCACCGGAACGGCGAAGGGCGGCATCCGGATCACCCTCGAGGAGATCGCCGGAGCCGTCGGCGACTTCGGCACCATCTTCCCCATCATGCTCGGCGTCGCCATCGTCTGCCCGGACGTGAACGTCAGCCACTTCTTCCTCTTCCTCGCCGCCTGGTTCATCATCACCGGACTCTACTACCGCCTCCCGATCCCTATCGAACCTATGAAGGCTATCGGCGCCATCGTCATCGCCGAAGGGCTCTGTGCCGGCGAGATCGTGGCGTCCGGGATCGTCGTCGGCGCGCTCTTCCTCCTGCTCGGGCTCGTCGGCGGCATGACCTGGATCGGGGACCGGATCCCGAAAAGCGTCGTCCGGGGCGTCCAGGCAGGGCTCGCGCTTCTCCTCCTCAGGACGTCGCTCGGCTACATCGTCTCCGACGTCCTCGTTGCAGCCATATCCATCGGGATCATCGTTCTCTTCTTCATCACATCGCAACGAACCCGGGTCCCGGACGTCTCCGCCCTGCTGGTCCTCCTCATCGGGCTTGCCGCCGGTATCGCCGTGCAGGGGATGCCGCCGTTCCGCCTGATGCCTCTTCCCGCCCTCGTCATCCCTACACCGGCGGACTTCATCACCGGCACCTGGGACCTCGTCCTCCCGCAGGTACCGCTCACCCTCGCAAACGCCATCCTCGCCACGTCGCTCCTCACCTACGACCTCTTCCCGAAGAAGGGCGTGGACCCCGATCGGCTCTCCCGGACCATCGGCGTCATGAACCTGGTCTCGACGCCGCTCGGGGGGTTCCCCATGTGCCACGGCGCCGGGGGGCTCGCCGCCATGTACCGGTTCGGCGCGAGGACCGGCGGGGCGAACATCGTCGCCGGCTTCTTCATCCTCATATTCGCCGTCGCCTTCGCCCCGCCGGAGGTGCTGACCCTTATCCCGCTCGGGGTCTTCGGCGCGCTCCTGGTCTTCGTGGCGCTCGAGCTCGGGAAACACAGCGCGAAGACGGAGTCGTACCTGGTCACGGGAGTCATTGCCGTCCTCACCCTCGTGGTCGGGCTCACCGTCGCGTTCATCGTCGGGATGCTCCTCGCCTACGTGCTGCAACGGTGGGGGAGCAGGCAACAGTCCGGCTCCTGAAGGTACCCGGAACCCCAGGGTTCATGTGGTCGGGCGGGATATGGATGACGGACTCATGGATACCGTCACCGCACTCGGCCTCATCGCCGGCTCGCTCACAACGCTCTCGTTCGCACCGCAGGTCATCCGGGCGTGGCGCACGCGGTCGACCGCCGACCTCTCGCTTGCGATGCTCGTCGTCCTCCTCGCAGGCGTCCTGCTCTGGCTCGCCTACGGGTTGGTGAAGGCTGATCTTGCCATCGTCGCGGCGAACGCCGCCACCGCAGCCCTCGTCGGCCTGATCCTCTCGCTGAAGACGATGAACGGGTTTTCCTGACGCTCCCGAACCGACCCGGCGGCTATAAAATAGCGGGAATCGTCAATGGCAGGTACTTCTATGTCTCCCTGAAAGGGATCCAGCGCTTCACCCCGCCCCGCTCCGGGGGATCAGGTGGACCGCTTTCGCCTGGAGGGAGACCCAGACCAGCATGCCGTCGTGAAGGCCGAGGGTCTCCGCCCTCCTCGCGGTCACCAGTGCAACGAGATCGCACCCGCAGTGCACCGTCACGTTCACGAACGGGGCCGTGGGCTCGATGGCGGTAACCGTGGCAGGGAAGAGGTTCTCCGCCTCCTCGAAGCCGGGCTCTCGCCGGTGCAGGGAGATGTCCTCGCCCCGGACGACCATCTCGACCTCCTCGCCCGGCGGGGGGGTCGCCGAGAGGATCTGTTTGCCTCCCGCCTCCACCACCACGGTGAGCCCCTCTCTCAGGGAGACGACCCGGCCGGGGATGATGTTCTGGATGCCCACGAACCGGGCGATCCTCCGGTCTTTGGGCTCGTGGAATATCTCGCGTGAAGGCCCTGTCTGGGCGATCGTGCCCTCGATCATCACCCCGACCCGGTGAGCGAGACGCTGCCCCTGCATGAGGTCGTGGGTGCTTATGAGGACGGTCATCCCGGCCTCGCGGTTCAGGCTTGTTACGATCGCCTCGATGGTGGCGGTCGAGCCCGGGTCCAGGTTCGCCGTCGGCTCGTCCAGGAAGAGGATCTCGGGCTCGGTCACGAGCACCCTTGATAACGCCACCCGCTGCTGCTCGCCGCCGGAGAGATCGGTCGCCCGGCTCCCGACGTAGCGGGAGAGCCCGACGGCTTCGAGGGCTCCCTTCACCTTCCGGTCGATCTCGTCGCCGGGAGCACTGCGGTAGCGCAGCCCCATCGCGACGTTGTCGTAGACGGATGCGTTAAAGACGATCGGTCTCTGGAAGAGCATCCCCATCCGGCGGCGAAGATCGAGCCAGCGGCCACGATCTTCTACCGTGGCGATACCGAAGACCGAGAGTTCCCCGGCGCTCGGGGGCTCGATCAGGTCGAGGATCCGCAGAAGCGTGCTCTTCCCGGAACCGCTCGGGCCGATGAGTGCGAAGACCTCCCCTTCCCTGACCGAGAGGTCGACGTCGTGCAGGACCTCAAGGCTGCCGTAGGATTTTCTGATGTTGTGTGCCTCGATGATCGTCATGGTATCACCGCCGCTGCACGAGGGATAAGGCGATATTCACCCCGAGCGCCACCCCGAGGAGAATGATCCCGAGTGCAATCGAGAGGGAGTAGTTTGCCATCGACGTGTTGAGCGCGATAGCGGTGGTGAGGACGCGGGTGGCGCCCCGGATGTTGCCGCCGACGATCATCACCGTCCCCACCTCGGCGATCGCCCGCCCGAAGCCCAGGAGGACGCCGGCCATGACCGCGAACCGGGCCTCCGCGATGATGGTCACGACAGTCTGGAGCCTGTTCGCGCCGAGCGCGGTGATCGTGTAGCGCTTGTCCCGGTCGATCCCGGAGAGCGCCGAGACCGTCAGCCCCATGAGGAGCGGGATGATGAGGATCGTCTGGGCGACGACCATGCCGCCGGGCGTGTAGAGGAGACGGAGGAACCCGAGGGGGCCGATGTTGGAGAGGAACAGGAACACGATCAGGCCCACGATGACCGTGGGGAGCGCGTACAGCGTCTGCAGCGTGGAGATGACCGCATGCTTCCCCCGGAACTCGTAGAAGTAGATGAGCGCCCCGAGCGGCAGGGCGATCAGGGAGGCGAAGAAGGTGGCGGTGAGGGAGATGTAGAGCGAGCGGATGGTGATCTCCACCACCTGCGGGTTGAGGGTGACGATGAGGTTGATGGCCTCGATGAACCCTTCCACGATCGGGTTCCCGTTCACCACGCGACCTCACCTTCCTGACTCCCTGCCCCCCTCCCGATCACCTCGTTCACATCTCCCCGTGTCCTCTCCCGATACGCACTCTACGTGGGCACCGGCTCCGCGCAGGTGCAGTTGAACGGTGGTTCCGTACACTCGGGGGCGTAGAGCGGGATAAAGAGCGGTTTGCCGAACTCCTCGGTCCCGAAGTTTCCGATGATCTCCTTCGCCTCGTCCGAGATGAGCCAGTTGATGAAGTCCGTGGCCCCTTCCGCGTTCACGCTCGGGTACTTCGCGGGGTTGACCGCGATCGCGCTGTAGCGGTTCAGGAGTTCTGTTCCCTCGGCGATGACCGGCACCAGGTTGAGCCGATCCGCAAACGAGAGATAAGTTCCCTCATCGGAGAGCGTGTACGCCCCTTTCTCGTTCGCGAGAATCAGGGTGTCGCCCATGCCCTTGCCGGCCTCGACGTACCAGGCTCCGGCGTTCAGGATCTCCGTAGTGTAGTTGTAGCCCGCCTCCTCCCAGAGCACTTTCTCCTGGTTGTGGGTCCCGGAGTTGTCGCCCCGGGAGACGAAGGCGACACCCGGGGTGTTGTTCGTGCCGGCGGCATAGATCGTCCTGAAGGCTTCCACCGGACTCATGTTCGCGATCCCCGCCGGGTCGGACGCGGGCCCGACGATGATGAAGTAGTTGTAAGCGATGCACCGCGGGTTGATGCCATAACCGTCGTCGATGAACTGCTGCTCAAGCGCCGGGGCGTGGACGAGCACCATGTCCACATCGCCGCGTCGTGCGGAATCGATGGACTGCCCTGTGCCCTGGGCGATGAACTGGAGGTCAACCCCGGTCTCGTTCTCGTAGACGCGTTCGAGCTCCGCGAGCAGACCGGTGTTCTCGAGGCTTGTCGTGGTGGCGATCCGCAGGACGATCGCCCCGCCGGCGGGAGCGGTCGTCGCCGCCGTGGCGTTCGGCGTCTCGTTTCCGCCCGGCGCCGGACTCGTGCATCCCGCGCAGGCGGCGAGAATGAGCAGGATCGCAATGATGCCTGCCGTCAGAAGGGTCGTATTCATCTTCATAACAGCGCGTTAGGGGTGGCATCCTCGAATATATAGTTATCCTGGCCGGAATGTTAATGGGCTCCGTTCCGGGGGCCGGTCGCAAGCGGGGTCGAAACCTTAACGCTTCGGCCCGCCGATTCTTCTCCTCATGTGGCAGGCGCTGGATATCGAGACCTGGATCGCCGGGCGGCGGTCGGACATCGACCGGGTGAAGGGACCGGTCTCCGAGATCATCGGGAGGGTGCGGGCCCAAGGCGACGATGCCCTGCTCGACCTGACGAAGAGGTTCGACGGCATCGATCTCGACGAGATCGCCGTCTCCGACGAGGAGCGGGAGGCGGCCTACGACCTGGTGGACGCACAACTGGTCGAGAGCCTTGTAGAGGCGGAGGCGCGGATCAGCCGGTTTCACGAGCTGCAACGCGGGCGCGACCTCTGGCTGCAGGAGATGGAGCCCGGGATCACCCTCGGCGTCAAGACGACTCCCCTGTCCCGGGTCGGGGCCTACGTCCCCGGCGGGCGGGCGGCATACCCCTCGACGGCACTGATGTGCACGATCCCGGCAAAAGTCGCGGGTGTCCGGGAGATCTGCTGCTGCACCCCGCCGCCGGTCAGCCCGATCACGCTCGTGGCGCTCGATATCGCCGGGGTCGACGAGGTCTACCGGGTCGGCGGCGCCCAGGCGATTGCGGCCATGGCGATCGGGACGGAGACGATCCCCCGGGTGGAGAAGATCGTCGGCCCGGGCAACGTCTACGTCACCGCAGCGAAGATGCTCCTCCGCGACGAGGCCGAGATCGACTTCCCGGCGGGCCCGAGCGAGATCGCGATCATCGCGGACAGCACGGCGAACCCGGCCTTCATCGCGGCCGACATCCTCGCCCAGGCCGAGCACGACCCGAATGCCGCCTGCGTCCTGGTCACCACCGACGCGGCCCTCGCCGATGCGGTCGGCGATGCGGTGAAGCGGATGGCGGCGGGCGCCAGGCGCCGCGAGATCGTCGAGAAGGCGCTCGACCACTCGGGCTACATCGTGGCCGGCGACCTCGACGAGGCGGTGGAGACGGTCGACGGGATCGCCCCCGAGCACCTCTCGGTGCAGGTGGCCGACCCGCTCGCCGTCCTCAACCGGATCCGGAGCGCCGGGTCGATCTTCGTCGGCCCCTACGCGGCGGTGGCCTGCGGTGACTACGCGTCGGGGACGAACCATGTCCTCCCGACGGCAGGCTATGCCAGGTTTTACTCCGGGCTCGACGTGAACCACTTCTGCCGGCGCTCGACGGTCCAGGTGATCACGCGGGAGGGCCTCGAGGCAATCGGCGACGTGGTGGAGACGATCGCCGATGCGGAAGGGCTCCACGCCCACGCGGAGTCGGTGCGGGTGCGGAGAAGGGGTTAAGAAGATACTCTTTTTATTCAGCTCTGCAGGAACGGAGCTTGAACACCGCTAGATGTACGTATCGACTGACGAAACACCGGATGGTACGTCTGGTCGACCAGTTTCACCCTGCACGGCGCACCTTCATGTTCCGGAGGGTCAACAGGATATCTGTAAGGCTGGGAACTCCGAAATTTGTACTTGGTTTTGTTCCCTGTCTCACGCGAAGCCGCGAAGAACGCGAAGGGGAGGAGGGTGTTTATGAACGTGGAGGAGGTCTCGTCGGTTGTCGTTGATGCGGCTTACCACTTGCACCGGGATCTGGGGCCGGGGCTGCTCGAATCGGTCTATGAGACAGTCCTTGCACAGATACTAGAAAAACGAGGATTACAGGTGGAGCGGCAGAAGTCCGTGATGTTCGATTACGATGGGATACATTTCGACGATGGTCTCCGGGTAGATTTACTGGTGGAAGGTTTTCTGGTAGTTGAGTTGAAATCCGTCGAAAAAATTGCCCCGGTTCATGCCAAGCAGGTGCTGACCTATCTGCGGTTGATGCAGTTACCCTAGGTCTGCTGATCAATTTTGGTGCGGGTACGTTCAAAGAAGGTGTGAAACGGATTGCCAATAACCATACGGACTTCGCGTCTTCCCGCCTCCGCGTCAATCAACGGTGCATGGACGATATGGACATGTGTGAAGCCGTGAAGGACGCGAAAGAGACTGCCGACATCCACACCGACTTCGCGGCTTCGCGGCTTCGCGTGAGTTAACAGTATGTAGATGGTGGGCACACCCGAAGTTACGCTTGTGAAAGGCCGGGACCACTGTGGTACACGCCCTGATCAGTGAACCCGGCCTCTCCCCCGGTTGTTACCGTCTAGAAAGTGTCACCGTGACGTCGGCGGGGACGGCTCCGCCGGCATCTCGCCCCGGATCATCTGGATCTTATCGATCGCGTCCTCGGCAACGCTCCGCACGTCCGCATCCTCGTCAAGGGCGAGGGCCCGGAGCGCGTCGATCGCCCGCGGGTCGCCGATGTACTTGAGCGCCCCCGCCGCGTAGAGCCGGACATTCCGGTCGCTCTCTTTCGTCGCGTCGATGAGCCGGTCGACCACGGTGTCGCCCATCCGGATGAGGGCGCCCGCCGCCGCACCCCGGACGTCGTCGTTCTTGTCGTGGAGCGCACCGATGAGCGGCTCCGCCGCGGACGCCTCCCCGGTATCCCCGAGGACACCGGCCGCGACGATCCTGACGTCCGGGTCCGGGTCGGCGAGCAACTCTGCAAGCGGTTCCACCGCCCTCCGGCCGAACTTCGCAAGCGCTCCCGATGCCTGGCACCGGAGGTCGTCGTTCTCGTCGTGCAGCGCCCGGACGAGGGGTTCCACCGCGGAAGGGTCGGCGATCTCGCCGAGGATGGCGGCCGCATAGGCCCGCCGGAGGTCTCTCCTGGTCTCGACCTCCCAGGTCCGGCCGCCGGGTCCGGTTACGGTAGCCGTGCCCCGGGCAGCCGCCGACTCTTCGTAATGCTCCGATGCCTCAGGACGCTCGACGAGTTCGACCAGCGGCCCGACCGCCGCACCCCCGAGCAGGGTGAGCGAGTCCGCCGCCGCTTCCCGCACCGCCGTCAGCGGGTCGCCGAGCGCCCGGATGAGCGGCTCTGTCGCCCTCGCCTCGCCGAAGTCCCCGAGCGCAAGGGCGGCCCGCTGGCGTGTCAGGCCGTCAGCGCTATCCAGTGCCTCGATCAGGCCGTCGACGTCTTCCTCGGCCCGTAAAAGATCGATGTTGAACCTTTTTCCGCCCTGCTGCTCCTCGGGAGAACCGCTCTCTTGCTGCAATCTTTTCGCCTCCGGATCCGGCGTATAGCGCTACCCGGTATAATAACCTTGTCCGGCAGGAACAACCCGGTCGTGGAACCGGAAAAATTGGGTGGTCTGTCCCGGCATCAGCGGGATGTAGGCGGGACGGGCGCGGCCTCGCCCCGCCTCTCCCGGAACCGTGCCATCCCGTCCTCGGCCGCCCTCCGGACGGCGGGATCGCTGTCGGAGAGCGAGCGGCGGAGGGCATCCTCCGCCAGCGGGTCGGCGATCTCGCCGAGGATGACGGCGGCATAGGTACGGCGCAGTCCCGGTCCCATGCCGGGGACAACACCCCCCGTCACGACAACCGCTCTCTTCGCTCCGGGGAAGAGCGCCTCGTGCTCCCTCGCGCCCTCCGGACCGCCGAAGAGGTCGTGCTGTGCAAGTTCACGGTGCCGGAGGGCTTTTTTCGTCCCGACATCCTCCGGGCCGCCGAGAAGGTCGTGCTGGGTGATCTCCTCCTCCTCCTCGACGGCCCTTCTGCCTCCCGCTCTCCTGATAGCCTCCGGCCCTCCGTACGCGTCGTGCTGGGCGAGGCCTTCTTCCTCATCGCGGGTTCTTCCGGCTCCTGCCCCCCTTATATCCTCCGGTCCGCCGAGCGCGTCGTGCTGTGCAATGCCCGCCCGGTGCCGGAGCCTCCTCTTCGTGAGCGGTATTTCCTCGGGCCCCCCGAGAAGGTCGAACTGGGTGATCCCCTCCCCGAGCGCTTCTCTCGGTACTTCGTACCCTGCCGCAACGCCGGGACGCTCGAGGAGGTCGATCAACGGCTCGACCGCCGGTGTCCCGACCATGATAAGCGCGTTCGCCGCCCCCTCCCGGACGTCCTGCACCGGGTCGCCGAGCGCCCGGATGAGCGGGTCTACCGATCTCCATTCGCCGAGCGCGCCAAGGGCCTGGGCGGCGCTCCGGCGGACTGCGGGATCGCTGCTCTGCATCG
Organism: Methanobacteriota archaeon; assembly: GCA_016841955.1. Classification (GTDB taxonomy): domain Archaea; phylum Halobacteriota; class Methanomicrobia; order Methanomicrobiales; family Methanoculleaceae; genus Methanoculleus. The sequence continues at coordinate 333,679 of JAENYE010000002.1, read as the reverse complement.
CTTCGGTCAGGCCGTCGATATCCCGCATCGACGCCATACGGCTAACATCATACCGCTTCTCCTCCTGCGATTCCTCCATTGTAATATCCCTTCTCTGCACCACAATCACCTCAGGATACGGCGTTTATAATTGGCTGTGAGTATAATAATCTTGTGTATAAAATTCATCGCATGGAATGACGGGGATCCGGGCTGTTTCCGGGAGCGGTTACACCGGGAACCGTTGTCCGGGAGTGCGGGTATTTAACCCCGCACGGCAAGGAGAATATCATGCCGGGGGAGAAGAGAAAGGCGGAACTGAAGATCTCCGGGATGCACTGCGCGTCCTGCGCCCTCAATATAGAACGGGCTCTCCAGGACCGGGACGACGTCTATGGAGCCCGGGTAAACCTCGCGGACGAAACCGCCACTGTCGAGTACGACCCGACTAAAACCACCCTCGCAGACCTCGAACGGACGGTCGGCGATGCCGGTTACGAGGTTATCAGGAACGAGGCCACCGTCCGGATCGGGGGGATGGTCTGCGCGAGCTGCGCCCAGGTGATCGAGCTCTCGCTCACCGACCTCGACGGAGTCTACGAAGCGCGGGTCAACCTCGCCAGCGAGAACGCGCACGTCGTCTACAACCCCGAGCTCGTCACCCTATCCGATATCCGTGCCGCCGTCGAGGATGCCGGCTACCAGTACCTGGGGCTCGAGGAAGAGGTCCCCGAAGACGTTGAAGCCAGGATGCGCGAGGCAGACCTCCGGGACAAATTCCGGCGGTTCACCCTCGGGTTTGCGGTGAGCATCCCGCTCTTCCTCATCATGCTCTCTGGGGTGCCGGAGATGGTCGCCCTTCCGGTCTCGATCAACCTCATCATGCTCGTCGTCACCGCCCCGGTCTTCGTCTACGTCAGCGCCCCCATCTTCAGGGCGGCCGCCGCCGCGCTCCGGAACCGGGCGCTGACCATGGACGTGATGTACGCGATGGGCATCGGCGTCGCGTACGGCGCAAGCATCCTCGGGACCTTCGGGATCGTCCTCACCCCGGAGTTCAACTTCTACGACACCGCGGTGATGCTCGCCTCGTTCCTGACGCTCGGGCGGTACCTCGAGGCCGGGGCCAAGGGAAGGACGTCCGAGGCGATCAAGAAACTTGTCGGCCTGCGGCCGAAGACCGCGACGGTGATCCGGGACGGCCGGGAGGTCGAGGTCCCGGTCGAGGACGTGGCCGTCGGCGACGTTCTCCTGGTCAGGCCGGGGGAGAAGGTGCCGGTGGACGGGACGGTCGTGGGCGGCGAGAGTTCCGTCGATGAGTCGATGATCACCGGCGAGCCCATCCCGGCCGACAAGCAGGAGGGCGACGGGGTCGTCGGCGGCACCCTGAACGTGAACGGCGTCCTCCGTGTCCGGGCCGAGAAGATCGGGAAGGATATGGTGTTGTCGCAGATCATCAGGCTCGTCCGGGACGCCCAGGGCTCGAAACCGCCGGTGGAGCGGATCGCCGACGTCGCGGTCTCCTACTTCATCCCGGTCGTGCTCGCGGTCGCAACCGCCGCCTTCCTCGTCTGGTACGTGGGGCTCGGCGCCCCGCTCCTCTTCTCGCTCACGGTGCTGATCTCCGTCCTGGTCGTCGCCTGCCCCTGTGCGCTCGGCCTTGCCACCCCGACCGCCGTGACCGTCGGGATCGGCCGGGGCGCCGAACTCGGGGTGCTGATCCGGAACGGCGAAGCACTCGAGATCTCAGAGAAACTGACTGCGGTCGTCTTCGACAAGACCGGGACGCTCACCCGGGGGAAACCCGACGTCACCGATATCGTCGCGTTCGGGGTGCCGGAGGACCGTCTCCTCGCGGTCGCGGCGGCGGTCGAGCGAAACTCGCAGCACCCGCTCGCGGCGGCGGTCGTGCGGCGGGCGGAGAGCACCGGCATCACGGTCCCGGAATCGGAACGGTTCACGACCTTCGGCGGCAGGGGGGTCAGCGCCGTGGTGGAGGGCGAGGAGGTGCTGATCGGGAACCAGCCCTTCCTTCTCGAGCACCGCATCGCCGTCCCCCCGGAGGCGGCAAGCAGGATAACCGCCCTTCAGGACGAGGGGAAGACCGCAGTCCTGGTCGCCGCCGGGGCCGAGTTCGCGGGCATCCTTGCCATCGCCGACACCCTCAAGGCGACGACGAAGGGCGCCATTGCGGACTTAAAAAGGATGGGTCTTGCGGTGACGATGATCACGGGCGATAACGAGCGGACGGCGAACGCCATCGCGCGGGAGATCGGGATCGAGGACGTCCACGCCGGGGTGCTGCCGCAGGAGAAGGCACGGGAGGTGAAAGCCCTCCAGGAGCGGGGGGCAGTCGTGGCGTTCGTAGGCGACGGGATCAACGACGCTCCGGCGCTCGCGCAGGCGGACGTCGGGATCGCCATCGGGAGCGGGACCGACGTCGCCATCGAGAGCGGGGATATCGTCCTCATCCGCGACGACCTGACCGACGCCGTCGCGGCCGTCGAACTCTCCCGGAAGGTGATGTCCCGGATCAAGCAGAACCTCTTCTGGGCGTTTGCCTACAACTCAGCCCTCATCCCCCTCGCCGCAGGCGTGCTCTACCCCTTCTTCGGCATAACCTTCCAACCGGAACTTGCGGCGCTTGCCATGGCGCTCTCGTCGGTGACGGTCGTCTCGCTCTCCCTGCTGCTCAAGGCTTATATACCTCCGGCGAAGAGAGGAATCCTGTCGGAGGGAGATGCACGTGGCAGTTGATCCGGTATGCGAGATGGATGTCGACGAGGCGACCGCGAAGTACACCGCCGAGTATAAGGGCAAAACCTACTACTTCTGCGCCCCGGGGTGCAAGAAGCTCTTCGAGCGGGACCCCGAGGCGTACCTGAAGGAATCGTAACCCCTTTTTGCAGGCGTAGCGTCGCGCAACGTCGCGGATGGGCACGATATGCCTCTTCGAACCGGAGACGCTTCACCGTCGCCGGGGAGATCGGAAAATCCATATACTCAAAGGATAATACAGTATTCTTGAAACGGGGCAGTAATTATTGGTATTTTTGGTATAGCACTATATGGTTTACACCCGGTGAGCCTCTGCTCTGACGGCTGAATGTATACCCTCAGAACCGGTAGACCGCCTGCCGTGTCCGTGCCCCCTGCCGTTCCTCCTCCGGCGCGAGATCGGCGGCGTCATCACAGACCCCCCGCAGGAAGGCGCTCGCGTTATCGGCGAAGTGGACCGCCCAGGCCTCGGGGGTCCGGGGCTGGACCTCGCCGTGAGGGCCGTGGTGCGCCATCAGGATATGGAGGATATGTGCAAACCGTGAAGGGTCGACGCCTGCGGAATGCCGGAGCAGCGCGGCGGCCCCGATCGCCGTGTGCCCGACGAGGGTGTAATCGGGGAGCGCGACGAACGAGAAGCCCTGGCGGCGGAAGCAGGCTGCTTTCCCGACGTCGTGGAGGAGTGCTCCCGCAAGCAGCACGTCGGTATCCACCCGGGTCCGGTTGACGGTGCCCGCGAGGGAGAGCGCAATCTCCGCGGTCTCGAGGGTGTGCTCCGCGAGGCCGCCGATATAGGCGTGGTGACGGCGTTTTGCCGCGGGCGCATCGAGGAATCCCGCGGTGCTGTTCATGACTGCGGAGACGAGGGAGGATATGCCGGGGTCTTCGATCTTCGCGGTCATCCGGGCGAGCCCCAGCCGTACGGCGTCGCAGTCGACGGGTGCATAGACAAACAGGGAAGGGTCGAATGCGTCCGGCGGCACCGGGGTTGAGAGGCTGCAGATCCCGTCGTTCACGTTGACCTCGCAGGCGCCGTTGAAGACCTTCGCGTATCCCTGGATGCGGTAGACCTCGCCGGGCCGGATCGCGCGACAGAACGCCTCGACCTGCTCCACGCTCAGGTCGGCCGTCCCCCATACCTTGCAGGTTCCCCGGCCGGTCCGGTCGGAGATGGCGAGCTGGATATACTTGCCGCCCCGCTTCTCCCGAAGTTCTGCAGCATCCACCACGAAAGGCGCGTCGACCTGCACGCCCCCGTTGATCTCTTCTACGAAGACCGTCTTCTCGAACACTGTGACTCGCGCTCCTGCAAAAATCTGTTCGCCTGGAAGGCCTTAAAGCTCGGCGGTTTGTTCCGGCGTGGAAAGCTGGTCTGGTCTCACTCGAAGACGAGAAGTCCTTGCGGCAATTTGTGAACTCTCCTTCGCGTCTTTTCGCGGCTTCGCGTGAAGCAACAGTACAGGGACAGCAGCAGGTCTCACGCGAAGCCGCGAAGAACGCGAAGGGTGGGAGCCGCGAAGGTACGCCTGCGCCCTTGGAGCCCCTCACCCGAACCGGAGGCGGAGCATGCCAAAAAGCATCTCCTTCGCGTCCGACGCCATCACCTTCGACTCGTCCCGGTTCTCCCAGGTGATCGGGACCTCTACCACCCGGTAGCCGCCCCGCCGCAGCCGCCAGAGGAGTTCGACGTCGAACTCGAACCCGGTCGACCGGGTGGAAGAGAGAACCGCATCGATCGCCTCCTTCCGGAAGGCCTTGGCGCCGCACTGGGTGTCCCGGTAGTCGAGCCCGAAGAGGAGCCGAACGAGGAGGTTGAAGAGCCGGCTCTCGACCCGGCGCCGGAAGCCCTGTCTCACCGTCAGGACCGATCCGGGGACCCAGCGCGAGCCGATGGCGCCCTCCGCGGTGGCGAGGCGGTCAAAGAGGCGCTCCATCTCGGACAGGGATGTCGAGCCGTCCGCATCCATGTAACCGACGAAGGGCGTGGCTGCTGCTTTCATACCGGCAACGACGCCTCCCCCTTTTCCGAGCCGGGCCGGAAACGTCAGGCACCGGATGGAAAGTGACGGGTGATCGTCCGCAAACGCACCGATGATGGCGGGGGTGGCATCGGTCCCGTCGCAGACGAAGACGAGGTCGCCGGCAAATCCCGAGATATCCTCGAGGAGCGATCGAATCCGCCGTTCTTCGTTGTATGCGGGGATTACCAGGGTACAGTCCGCCCGGTTCACGTCACCGCCGTTTGTATCGTTCAGCATTCCAGTTTCGTGATGATGGTATCGGCGAACTGGGCGGCAGCTCCGGGTCCGTTCGCAGTCACGACCTGCATGTCGGCGACGACGGGAATTTCGAGGAGGTTTGCCCCTGCCTTCTTCATCTCCTGTACCGCCGCCGGGCTCGGGTATACCGTCGCCTGCCGCCCGGCGAGGATGCCCGCCCGTGCCAGCACGACCGGCGCGAGGCAGATGGCGGCGACGACCTTGCCCTGCTCGAAGAACGCCCTGACGACGGCGATAAGCCTCTTGCTTCCCCAGAGGTGGTCCTGGGAACCGCTTCCGCCCACTACCACGATCCCGGCATACTCGTCCGGGTCCGCATCGTCAAACGTCATGGCCGCCTCCGCGGTGCACCCCAGCATCCCCGTGCACGTGCCGGCGACCGTGGAGGCGATATCGACGTCGATCCCCGCCTCCTCGAAGATCCGTCGCGGGGTCTCCAGTTCCTCATCCCTGAACCGTTCCGGTGCAATCGCAAGCAAGAGTTTCATGCTGGTTTCCTATCAAGGGTTTGTTCATAAGCGTATTGATGGTTGTGGGACGGGGTCGCCCGTGCCACTGCAGCCGTAGAGCCGGGCCGTGCCCCCGGACGGAAGGCCGGAGAGCAACCGAACCGGCGGACCCCCGCTCCTCTCCTTCCGGAGAGGATCGCGGCATGCCCGGTTCCGGGTATCACGTAGTCTCGGACCACTGCCACACCCGTGTTTTGAAATAAGATTATTATAATAATGGCGCTATTGAAGTGCAGACCCCGCGGTGTTGCGCGACCAGAGACCTCGCAGGAGACCCGGGCTTCAACGAATGAACCCGTGTTTGGCGGTTCGCCGAAAACCCCGGGAGAGGGGAGGATACCGGCGGTCCCCGGCGCGGACCGCAGCACGTTCCCGGGGTGGAGATGAGGAGAGGTAAACCATGCAACGCGGCACCTATTTCGGGATCATTCTCCTGTCGGCACTCGCGCTCATCGCAGTCGCGGGAGCGCAGGCAGGAGACCCTACTGTTATCTGGAACCGGACGTACGGAGGACCGGATGCCGGGGAAGCGGCATATGCAATCGTCCCGGACCCCGGAGGAGCCGGATTCTTCCTCGCCGGGGAGACGGCATCGTCCGAAGGGGGGAAGGCGGACGCCCGGGTGAGCAGGCTGACGCCGGAGGGCACCGAGGAATGGAACAGGACCTACGGCGGAGAGGAGGCCGACACCGCGCGCTCCATCATCCGGACCGACGACGGCAACCTCCTCTTCGCCGGGAACCTCACCCTCGTCACGAACGGGACGCGGCTGGATACCGATGCCTGGATCGTGAAGATAGACCCCTCAGGCGGTGAGGTCTGGAACCGGACCTACGGCGGCCCGGACGTCAATGCCTCGGCAAACGCGGTGATCGGGACCGATGACGGCGGTTACGTCTTCGTCGGCACCATCGCGCCCCGGGGAGGAGACAAGTCCGCTGCCTGGGTGGTCAGGCTGAACGAGTCGGGTACGGAGGTCTGGAACAGGACGTTCGGCGGAGCGGGGGACAATAGGGCGTCCGCCGTCACCCCGCTTCCCGGCGGGGGCTTCGTCTTTGCCGGCAGCACGGAGTCCTCGGGAGCGGGCATGGCCGACGTCTGGGTTGTCAGGTTGGATGAGTCGGGTGCGGAGGTCTGGAACAGGACGTTCGGCAGCCCCGACGACGACGCCGGCAGGGCGGTGATCAACACCTCCGACGGCAACCTGCTCGTCGCCGGCACGTTCACGGAGAGGCCCGACAACGCAACGGTCGATACCGACGCCCTCCTCATCAAACTCACGGCTGACGGGGACATCGTCTGGAACTGGATCTACGGGGACTTCGGCGTGGACGAGTCGGCGGCGGCGGTCATCGAGACTGCGGACGGCGGCTACCTCTTCGCCGGGGAGACGGGTTTTTCCGGCGTGGATGATACCGACGCCTGGCTTGTTAAGACCGACGCCGAAGGTGCGGTGGCGTGGAGCAGAACCTTCGGGGGTCGGAACCCCGGCGACCGGGCCGCATCGGTTCTTGAGATCGCACCGGGAGAGCACGTCTTCGCAGGGACCTTCAACGCCACGGAGAGGGGAGGGCCGGTGAATACGGACGGCTGGGCGGTGAGACTGGGACCGACACCGACACCGACACCGACACCGACACCGACACCGACACCGACACCGACACCGACGCCGACACCGACCGCAACACCAACCCCGACACCGACACCGACCGCAACGCCGACGCCCGCGCCCACGGCAACGCCCGTCAAACCCCCGAAGGCACCGATTGTTTCCCAGAAGTCGCCGGTAACGACCGGGACGGTGGCGACCCCGACGGTGACCACGACCGCGTCGCCGACACCGACCGCAGTCCCAACGGAGACCGCGACGCCCGGACCCACCCGGACCGTGGAACCCACGGCCACGCCGACGGTGACGGCCACGCCGGCTCCGACCCGGACGCCGGATAACGACGATGAACAGGGTGACGATAATAACGACGACCGGATTGATGCCGGGGGCAGCAGATCGCTGTCGGGGATGGTCTGGTACGACCTGAACGCGGACGGCATTCTCGACCCCGGCGAGCCGGGCATCCCCGGCATCAGCGTGCGGCTGATCGGCAAGCGGACCATGCTTGATTATGCGGTAACCGGTCCGGACGGGTCTTACCGGTTCCCGACCATCCCCACCGGGGATTACAGCGGCGCCGAGTTCCTTCTGCCGGACGGGTACTCCTGCACCCTCACGGGCCTGGGCAGCGATGCCAGCCCCCTGGAAGGGGCTGTAGCATTCGCCGAAGGCGGGGCTGAGCGGCAGACCCTGAATGCGGGCTTCGTCGGAAGTTATCTGCCCGAAACCCCGGCGGCGGCCTACGGGTGGGTGCTCGGGACGACCTGGAGCGACGACAACGGGGACGGGGTCAGGGACGAAACCTACGGCATGACGGACGTCGAGGTCAGCATCCTGGATGCAGACGGGAATGTGGCGGCATCGACCCGCACCGGATATCATGACCGTTACTTCTCCATGTACCTCTTCGGCCCCCTCCCGCCCGGGGAGTACACCCTCGCGTTCACCGCGCCGGACGGCTACGTTTTCACGAGCTCCGGCCAGGACAGCCATGCCGACCCGTCGACCGGGATGACAGGCTCGTTTACGGTCGGCGGGGGGGAGACGGTCGTCAGGGATGCAGGGCTGATCCCCTCCCCGACCCCGGCTCCGGGTTCATCGCCCGGGGGGCAGGGAAGTAAGGCCGCCGCAGGAGACGGAGCGGAAGATAAGCAGAAAGAGCGGGACGATGCGGCTGCTCGCGATGAGAAGAAGAACGATTCCGCCGATGCGGCGGACGATGGGCAGAAAGGGCCGGTCGTAACCGGTGATCCGCAGGGCCCGGAGAGTGATGCCGGCGATAACGATGATGCCGGCGACGAACAGAAAAAGGCCGGAGAGAATGACGACGACCGGAAGAAGGTGAACGAAGATAACGACGACCGGAAGAAGGTGAAAGAAGATAACGATGACCGAGAAAAGGCAAAGGAGGCTGACGAAGACAAGCCGAACCGGGGAGAAGACGAAGACCGGGATGACGGCGGCAGGACCGAAGAAGATTGATCGGAACGGATAAGACGGTGATCGGCAACGGAACCGCGCGCTCCTCCTATAGTTTTCTGTATGTCGTGAGTTACTGCTCCCGGCCATCCGGGGTTGCGGAGGTCGGGTTATTTTCTGTTTTCATGATTGGATCCGCACGCCTCGTTCAAATGAAGTCCGGTACCTCCAGGCCCTGTCTTTCTGTGTCATAAAAATATTAATATAATATAATGTCTATTAGGAGTCGGAACCCCGGACCGGTACCGGATCGGAGAAATCCCGATCTGTCCGGCCGCTGAAAGACGGCACATGCAAGCAATGCGTTCTTTCGGGGGGGTTACACGCCCGGAAAGCCCTACACGGCGTCCGGGAAACGAGGTGAACCGATTGAGAGAGATCAGCGTTCTTGGAATCATCATCGTATCAGCGTTCGTCTTCGGTTCGATCGCAAGCGCCGCAGTCCCGGCGGAGCCGGGACCGGGTGCGGAATATGAGAGGACCGTCGGCACGATCGGAGGGACGGTCTTTCTGGATGCCGACCAGAACGGCGTTCAGGACCCTTGCGAATGGGGTATGAGCGGTGTTGCCGTCCACCTCCTCGACGCCGCGGGGGAGAGGATCGCGACGGCGGAGACGTTCTCCCATGCCTGCGAGGGGCTCTACATCTTCAGCGGCGTCCTCCCGGGGAACTACACCGTCGAGGTCGTCCCGCCGGAGGGGTACGTCTTCACCGTTCCCGGCCGGGGCGCCCCCGGTGAGACGGCGAGCACCGTCGACCCGGTCAACGGAACAACCACCGCCATCAACCTGACAGAAGAGGCGATCGAGGCGACGGACCTTGTCGTCAGGGATGCCGGACTGGTGCCGGCAGAAGGCTGACGGCGGCTGCACCACCCTTTTTCTCAAAAGCGGGTTACTGGTGCTCCCCGACGTGCTGCCGGAGCATCGTGCCGGGCCTGTAGCGATCGGCGATCTCGAGCGCCGTCGCCCGCAGGGCCGCGTGCTCGGCGATGCAGGTCTCCGGCGGAGCCGCCTTCCTGAGGATTGCTGAGGTGTTCTCGGTGATCTGGACGAGCTCGGTGGCTATCAGGGCATTGAGCCAGAGGAGGTCCCGGAGCATCTCTTTGAGTTCTTCGTCCTGGTTCATGAATACAGGTGGGCGATGCTCCCACATCAATCGTGCCGAACCGGCCATGGCCGAACAGAAGGTTGATTCTCCCAGCCGGGAAATACTTCAGGAGAATATGGGTATGCAGTTTCTGGAGTTCGCCCGCGTCTGCGAGCACCTTGAAGGGATACCGGGGCGGCTGGATATGATCGAGCAGGTCGCCGCCGTCCTGCCCCGGCTCGACGACGAGGAACTCCCTGTCTTCGTCCGGTTCGTCATGGGCAGGGTCTTTCCCGACTGGAGCACCAAAAAACTCGGCGTGGGCCCGAACCTCCTCTACGATGCCGTGGCCTACGTCGTCGGGACAAAGAGGGCGACCGTCCGCGAGGCGATCAACGCGACCGGCGATGCCGGCCTCGCCGTCGAGAGGCTCCTTGCAAAGAAAGAGCAGACGTCGTTTTTTATCCGTGAGCTCCAACTCCTCTATGTTTACCGGGAGTTCGAGCGGATGGCGGCCGCCGAAGGGCAGCGGTCGCAGCGGGAGAAACTCCGTGTGGCGCAGGGCCTCTTCGGCAACGCCCGCCCGCTGGAAGGGCGGTACCTCGCACGGCTGATGCTCGAGGAGCTCCGGATCGGCATGGGCGAGGGGAACGTCCGCGACGCCGTTGCGCGGGCGTTCGAGCTCGACGTCCGCCTGGTCGAGCATGCCCACCAGGCGATGAACGATCTTGGAGAGGTTGCCCTCCTCGCCCGGCGGGACCCGGACGCGCTCTCCCGCGTGACGATCGAGCCCTTCCGGCCGGTGAAGATGATGCTTGCGCAGGCGGGCACCATCGCCGCCCAGATCGAGGACCACGGCGAGGTGGCGGTCGAGTACAAGTACGACGGGAGCAGGTTCCAGTTCCATAAGAAGGGCGACGTCTGCCGGATCTACTCGCGGAAACTGGAGGAAGTCACGGAAAGCCTCCCCGACATCGCACGACTCCTCATGGAGGCCACCGGCCACGACGTGATCCTGGACGGGGAGGCGGTCGCCGTCCGCGACGGGAGGCCCATGCCGTTCCAGTACGTGATCCGGCGGTTCCGGCGGAAGCACGAGGTGGACTCGATGATGGAGGAGATCGAGCTCGTGCCGAGGGTCTTCGATATCCTCTACCTTGACGGGGAGACGCTGATGGACCGGCCCTTGAACGAACGGCGCAAGATCCTCGAAGAGGTGCTCGGCGCACACGTCGCGGAGCAGTTTTTGGTCGGCGACGCGGCCGCGGCGGAGGCGATCTACGCCGATGCCCTGGGTCTCGGGCACGAGGGCGTTATGGTGAAGGTTCCCGACTCGCCCTACACCCCGGGCGTCCGGGGCCGCCTCTGGGTGAAGGTGAAACCCGGGGTCGAGACCCTCGACCTCGCGGTCGTCGGGGCCGAGTGGGGCGAAGGGCGGAGGGCGAAGATGTTCGGCTCGTTCCTGCTCGCGGTCCAGGACCAGGGCCGGCTCCTCCCTGTCGGGAAGGTGGCGACCGGGATCACGGACGAGGTGCTGGCCGAACTCTACGCCCTCTTCAAGGACAGTGTGATCGCCCGTTCCGGAAAAGAGGTTGCGCTTGAACCGGTGGTGGTCTTCGAGGTGGGCTACTCCGAGATCCAGACGAGCCCGAACTACGAGAGCGGGTACGCGCTCCGGTTCCCGCGGTTCGTCCGGGTGCGCGAGGACAAGAGCGTGGACGAGGCCGAGACCCTCGATACGCTCGTCGAGCGCTACCGCCTGCAGAAGAATGGGCAGGGCTCTCTGTAGGATACCTCTTGTCAGCAGGGAAAACGATGTAATTTCACGCGAAGTGCGAGCGAAGCGAGCTTGAGCCCCGAAGGTGCGACCCGCGAAGTGCGATGGGCCGAAGGGCCGGAGCTCGAGCACCGTTAGGTGCGAAGAACGCGAAATTCGGTAGATGGGCGTAAAACTCTCCTTCGCGGCTTCGCGCTCTTCGCGCGAGACTGTATTGTTATCTGCACCTGTTAGCTCACGCGAAGCCGCGAAGAACGCGAAGACCAGTTTGGTTGTGAGTTACTCTCCTTCGCGGCTTTGCGTTCTTCGCGTGAGACCCCAAGGCCCCTCAACCCGCACTTTATAATGCTCAAAAATCAAAAAGCGTCTTCTGCGTCGTGAGTTCCGGGATGAGCCGGCTGTAGGGGCGCCAGCGGGAGAAGCCGATGAGGCGGGAGGCGAGATCGATCCCCTCGTTGAGGGTGGCGCACGGGGTTTTCGGGCCCCGCATTGCGTTCCGCGTCGCCTCCCGGACAACCCAGGTGCCGAGCGGCGCCCAATACTCGCTCGTGACGTTGCGGAGCACGAGCACCCGCGCCGAACGCCGTATGCTCTCCAGGTACTCCGCGACCGCCAGGCGGGCCGAGTAGTAGGCTCCCGCGAGCGGCGAGTAGCCGGATTTGGTGAGCCCTTCGCCGTCGCGGGCTATCGTTTCGCTTCCGTCGCCCCAGAGCGACTGCTTTCCCCAGACCTCGATCATCTCGAACTTCCAGTCCCCGGGGACGAGGAGGCAGACGATGTGGTTCCCGTAGAGCGAGGCGGAGAAGACCTCTATCCCGCCGAGCGGCGGGTACCGGGCGATCTTCTTCGTGAGTTGTTTTGAGACCGTGTCGTCGACCGCCGTGATCGCCCACCGGGTGGGGACGACGCGCCGCTTCCGCCCGAGGAGACCGGCGGTGAGGAGCTGGGTGATCCGGTAGACGTCGGTGCCCGAGGCGTTGAGGATCTCGCAGGCATCGGTGGCGGAGAGGTCGGTGTCGGACGTCGCACGGTCGACCGCCCGGTCCACCCGGGCGTTCCCGAGGACGTCCATCTTCCTGATGGCGCCGGTGAGCCCGACGGGGGCGATCGTCCCGTCGAACCGGAGATCGAAGGCGACGGGTTTTACGAACCGGACTTCCACGTCGAGCGGAAGGCTCGAGAGTGCGATCTCCTGGAGGCTCCCGGAGAGTCCCTTCGCTTCGCCGGCGCCGCGTATCGTCCGGGCCCGCAGTCCCACGATGTCGTCGATCTGAAGCCCTCTCGCGACCCAGTCCGGCGGATGGTCGCCGTCGTCGATCATCAGCGGCCCCCCCGCCACCTTCGGGTAGCCGTAACTCCCGACGAAGACCGACGGGGCGGACCCCTGGTAGTGGTCGCTCGGCCGTACCGGGACCTGGGCGTAGAACCTGCTCATGATCGGGCAGCGTTCAAGCCCGCAGAGCCCCTTTCCTTTGCACTCGGCGCATCGCATCGCTTACCCTCCGCGGCGATCGACGACGACCCGCACCCTTCCCGCGAGGATGCGGAGCGTCTCCTCCACCCATTCCTCCCAGCAGGCTGGGTCGAGGTCCCGGACGGCTGCAAGTTCCCGTCCGAGGTCGTCGTCCCGCCCGCGGGTGACCTCGACCACCACCGACCCGGGGGCGTACCCGGGCTCCACGATGGCGTCGGCGTCCCCGTCGACCACCCCGAAGACAGGGATGCCGGCGTGGGAGCAGATATGGCCGCAGACGGCGGTGGTATCGTCGCCGACGGCGAGGACGCCGCAGACCCCCTCCCCGATCTCCTGGTAGAGGGTGTGGCCGCAGTGGTCGATGACCGCGACCCTGCCCGCACGGGAGACGCGTGCGCCCTGCCTGGGGGGAGCCGAGCGCACCGGCCCGCTCTTGCACCAGGCCGCACCGAGGTCCGGAAGGCCCGCCCGGAGGAGTTTCTCAAGCCCGTGGGGTTTTTCGTCGAGGCCGGAGACGGCCCTGACGGTCCCGCCCTCTCCGGAGAGGACGACCGTCTCATCCGTCGCGGTCCCGATGACGATCCCGTTGACAAAGACCGCCTCCCCCGGTATGCAGCCGCGGACCTCCCGCACCCCTTCCCGCCGGTCGCCGGTGCTCATCCCGGGGACGAGAGCGTACCCGGTCAGTTGCGCGATCTCCTCCGCGAGGGCACGGTCGGCATGGTCCCAGCAGTAGACGGTGCGGCTCGACGTCTCCACGTGGACGAGCCCCCGGAGGCGGCCGGCGACGATCTCGCCGAATATCCGCCCGGATTCCGGGGTCTTTCCCCGGTTGACCAGGCACGAGCGCCCGGCAAGGGCGGCGAGTACCACGCTCGGCCGCTCGTCCGTGCAGGTGACCGGGAGCCCGGACTCCTCGGCGGCGGTCCGGGCCATCACCCCCGCGACAAGCACCTGCCGCGGGGAGAGGAGCCCGATCAGCCGTCCGACGTCCCCGGCATCGAAGGCCTCGGGGCCGTGCACGACCATGACGAGGTTCATCCCGTACCCCTGGGACGGCGCGGACTATCAGGTTACCGTCCCGACGAGTTCTGGACGGGGAGGTAGGGCATCAGGGCTGTGGCGAGTTTCGCGATGTCCATCGACTGCAGGATGACCCGGCCCGGTCCGGTCAGCGTGGTCAGGAAGAGCCCCTCGCCGCCGAAGAAGACGGTCTTCACGCCGCCGGCGAGCTGGATGCTGTAGTCGACGGTGCTCTCGAACCCGACGACGAGGCCAGTTTCGACCCTGATCACCTCACCGGGCGCAAGCGTCATCTCCATGATATCGCCGCAGCAGTGGAGGAACGCCGTCCCCCTGCCCGAGAGCCGCTGCAGGATGAACCCCTCGCCGCCGAAGGCGCCCGACCGGAGCCGTTTCGTGAACGCGATATCGAGGTCGATGCCCTGTTCGGAACAGAGGAACGCGTCCTTCTGGGCGATGAACTCGGCGTCCGCGAGGTCGAGCGTGAAGATCTTCCCCGGGATGTTCCCGGCAAAGGAGACGAACCCTTCCCCTTCCTGCGGGGTGAACTCGGTCATGAAGAGGCTCTCGCCGGTCACCATCCGTTTGAGTCCCTTGAAAAGTCCGCCCTTCATGTTGGTGGTCATCTGCATGTTCCCGCTCATGTTGACCATGGCGCCGGCCTCGGCGCAGATGCTCTCGCCGGTGGCGAGGCGGAGGGTCACCATCTGCAGGTTGTCTCCGGTAATCTCGTAATGCATACCGATGCATTTTTTATCGTAAAGTAATAGGTTTTTTCCTTTATTTCGCGGAAATATGCTCCCGTTCCGGCGTTCTTGCGCTCATTCTCCGGACTGTTCTCCCGGGATCGATCTTTTAGAGTCGGTCACGAAGCGGGGGTTCTGTGGTAGTTCGAGATGCCGCAGGAGGCCTTTATTGCGCCTCAAGAGGCTTTCGGACGGTGCGGATCGCCCTGTTGCCCCGGGGTTCTCGTGCCTCTCCCGGGTATCCGGGCTCACTGTCTACCGGGCCTCACGGTCCGGTTTTCGTCGCCGGTCTGCCGCAAGGTTTATCCTCTGGAAAAATAATTTCTCCGGGTGGCAAGCGAGCGCGGAGCACCGACAGCGGCGCATCCTGACGATGCGCTTATTTCGGGGGCATACATCACGGACGAGGCCATGCAGACCGTCCTCGAACGGCAATGTCACCGGTGCGCCGGGTGCAACGCTCCGCTCAGTCCCGATGCAACGCACTTCGACCTCCGGCAGCCGGCGATCTGCGGCGGGTCCCATACGCTCGGGAACTTCGAAGCCCTCTGCCCCTTCTGCCACCGGAATCGCATGCGCCGGATCCGTGAGCAGTTCGCAGACGCCGCCGACCATAGGAATAAGTAGTACACGGGGCTACACCCTGTAATCATGCCCTGCAGGCAGAGAGTAACGGAAATGGGTGAGTGGCGGTCGACGGCCATGCGGACGGCGAGCGACCTCGCAGGGAGGTTCGCGCTCTCCTCGTCGCCCCCCTCCCGTGGATGGCGCTCCTGCACGATGCAGATGCTTGATGCCGCCGTCACCCCCGGGACGGCAGCCAATGCCGCGGTCACCCTGGCGGTGACGATGTTCGTGATTCCCCGGATCCCGAGCAGGCCCCTCGCGGTGGCTGCCGGGTTTGCCGTGGGCTCGATCCTGGGGAGATAGCCTTATCCTCTCCGCCCCTTTCTCCTCGCCGCACCTCTCTTCGCCGGGACGAGGCACCTCCACGCATTCCCGATGAGGTCCTCCCTCCCGGCCGCGCGGAGCCCTTCGCAGACGAGCCCGTAGTTCTCCGGGTCCCGGTAGTGCATGAGGGCACGCTGGACCCGTTTCTCCCGCCCCTTCGGGACATAGACCTCGTCGAGGGTGAAGGGGTCGAGGCCGGTATGGTAGATGGTCGTCGAGATGCTCATCGGGGTCGGCGTGAAGTCCTGGACCTGTTCGGTGTAAAGACCGGTGTCCCGGACGTACTCGGCGAGTTCGACCATATCGGTGATCCGGCACCCGGGATGGCCGGACATGAAGTAGGGGACGAGGTACTGCCGCCTGGGCTTCCCCTCCTGAAGGGCCTCGAACCGCTCCCTGAAGGCGTCGAAGACCTCGCGGGGCGGTTTTCCCATGCAGGCAGAGACCCGTTCCGAGACGTGTTCGGGTGCGACCTTGAGGTGCCCGGAGACGTGGTGCTCGCAGACCTCGGCGAGGTACTCTTCTTCCTCCGGACCGATCAGGTCGTAGCGGATGCCCGATGCTATGAAGACGCGCTTCACCCCCGGGATCTTTCGAAGACGCCGGAGCAGGCGGAGTTGCTCCTCGTGGCTGCGGCCGAGCGCGGGGCAGTCGATGCAGCGGCGGTCGGGGCAGGTGCCGGCGGTCTCCCACCGGCCGCAGTGGATGCCGTACATGTTCGCCGTCGGCCCGCCGACGTCCTGGACGACTCCTGTGAACTCCGGCATCGAAGCCATCCGCTCCACTTCCCGGACGATCGAATCGACACTCCGGCTCTGGATGATTCTCCCCTGGTGGTGGGTGAGGGCGCAGAACGAGCAGGCGCCGAAACACCCCCGGTGGCTGACGACCGAGAACCTGACCGGTTCGAGGGCGGGTACGGGTTCGGTATAGGAGGGGTGGGCCCTTCGGGCGTAGGGGAGTTCGTAGATCCGGTCGAGTTCGATACCTGAGAGCGGCATCGCCGGCGGGTTCTGGACGACGACGGTCTTTGGATGCGGCTGGGCCACGGGACGGCCCCGGAAGGGGTCCTGCTCATTGTAATGAAGCGCAAACGCCCTTGCGTATGCATAACGGTCCTCTTTCACCTCCCGATAGCCGGGGAGGACGACGTAGCCGGCATGATCCATGCTCCGCCAGGTCTTGAGGTCGACCCGGTAGGCGGTGCCGGGGATACCGGTGAGGGCGCCTGCAGCCTCGCCGGCGGCAAGCCTATCCGCGATCGCGAGCACCTGGCGCTCGCCCATGCCGAAGACGAGGAGGTCGGCCGGGGCGTCGGCGAGGATGGACTGCCGGACCGAGTCGGACCAGTAGTCGTAGTGGGCGAAACGCCGGAGGCTCGCCTCGATCCCGCCGATGACGACCGGTGTTTTCGGGAAGAGAGCGTGGATCCGGTCGGTGTAGACGAGGGTCGCCCGGTCGGGGCGGAGGAGCTTTCCGCCGGGCGAGTAGACGTCCGAACTCCGGCGCTTCAGGTTCGGCGTAAAGGCGTTCACCAGTGAGTCGACGTTCCCGGCCGAGACCGAGAAGAAGAGCCGGGGCTCGCCGAGGCGCCGGAAGTCGGCGTCGCGGCGCCAGTCGGGCTGGGCGATGACGCCGACCGAGTACCCGGCGTCCTGGAGCACCCGCCCGATCAGCGCGGTCCCGAAGGAGGGGTGGTCGACGTAGGCGTCGCCGGTGATCAGGACGATGTCGAACCGGTCGATGCCGAGACGTTCCGCCTCCTCCATCGTCATGGGGAGGAACTCCGGCTGGCCGGTCATGGGAGCGTCCGGTCGAAGACCGGCAGGTCGACGCCGGTCCTCTCGTCCGGGATTCGTTTTGCGGAGATGCCGACGAACTCCGTGACGATCGCCTCGACGACCAGGTAAACCTCCGCCTTCTCCCGGAGGCACCCGGCGAGCGACCGTATTCCCTTCCCTGCCGCCGTGTGGATATGGATGGACGGCCCCTCCTCTCCCGGGTAGATTGTGGCGAACCCGAGGAGTTCCCAGCCCCCGAAGATCTCTTCGTGCCGTGGAACCGGCGGGATGACCGGCTCCTTTGGACCAGTCACAACTTTCGCGGATCGTACGGCGCCGAGGAAATGGATCATGCCGCTCTGGATGTTCATCGCCGCGACAAAACGCTCGATCTCCCTGATGAAGTCCTCCCCATCGTCGATCCTGACGGTGAAGACCCTGCCGACCTGCCCTTCCGAGTACTGCATGGACTCACTCTCCTGATATGATAGTGTCTTCCGGTATTATAGTGCTTGACCGGTCCCCCTCTCGCCGGGCGGGGGGTTCATATACACCGGCCTGTAATCCTGTAGTGCCCCGGCGGGCGATTGCGAGGTGTGATCCCGGTGGTCTGGTTTAAGGAGGTCGAGTACCTGCGGGGGTTTGCCGCCCTCGCCGTGATCGCCGTCCACGTCTCCATGAACTTCACCCGGATCCCCGACGTGAACCTGCTCGCCCTCCTCGACGTCGTCGTCTACGTCATCGCCCACTTTGCCGTGCCGGTCTTCATCTTCATATCCGGGTGGGTGCTCGCGGCGCGGTACTCCGGCGCGTATTCTGTCCCGGACTACTACCGCCGCCGGGCGCGGACGATCCTTTTGCCCTACTTCTTCTTTACCGGTCTCTACCTCCTGGTCGTGGTGGAGGGCACGATTGGGTTCGCCGGCATGCCTTCGCCCGATGCGGTGGCAAAAGCCCTCCTCTTCGGGACCGCCGCCTACCACCTCTGGTTCTTCGTGCTGATCATCCAGGTTTACCTTCTCTTCCCGCTGATCGCGAGAGGCTACGATTGGTTCGACCGGGGCGGGGGGGCGCTCTTTCTCCTCCTCTCCCTCCTCTTCTTCCAGGTCCTCTGGAACGTGGGCGCCCACTGCCTCGGAGCGTTTGCGGGCACGGAGTGGTATGCGGTGCTGATCCGCTTCTTCCCGTCGCACCTCTTCTACTTCGTCCTCGGGATTCACGTCGCCCGGCATACGGACCGGTTCCGGTCGGTGCTCCGGTCCCGCTCCCCTGCGGGGGTCCTCGCCGCGGCCGGTGCGGGCGCCCTCCTCCTCGGCGGCATGTGGGCGGCGGCCGTGCTCCACTACGGGAGTCTCTCCGGTGCAACGCTCTCCGTCTTCTGTATCTACCGGATCCTCGAACCGCTCTACTACGTCCCGGTCATCGCCGTGCTCGTCCTCGCGGCCTGGCGGCTGGAAGGGAGAGAGGGCCGCCCTGCGGGTGCCTCCCGGTCCTTCGGGAAGCACTCCTACGGGATCTACCTCGTCCACCCGCTCGTCATCGCCGCCGGTGCGGCCGCCTGGACCTCCCTCACCGGACTGTCGTGGGCGGACTGGCCGACCTATCCGGTGCTCTTCCTCGTGACGGCGGCGACGAGCTACGGTGCGGTGCGGGGAGTGTCGGGGGTGCCGTACGCCGGGTACCTGCTCGGGGAGTCGAGGGCGCAAAAAACGGATTAAGCAGGATTCCTCCCTCAATCGGTGTGCGTCTCCCAGAGGCCGAAGGTGTTGTTCTCGGTATCCGTGCAGACCGCGAGCGCCCCGTAGCCGGGGACCGGCATACGCGGCATCACGACCTTTCCGCCCAGCTGCTCTACGAGGGGCAGGCAGTCGGCGATCGAATCGACATCGAAGTACACCGTGATCTTCTGGTCCGGGGCTCCCCGCTTCCCGAGGCCGAGTCCCACACCCGGCTTTCCCTGTTCATCCGCCGCCTCAGACAGGAAGTAATCGGCGTAACCCGGGGGTGCCTCGAACTTCCAGTGAAAGAGCGCCTCGTAGAACGCTCTGGCCCGGTCGGGTTCCTCCGCCGGGATATCGACGTGCACGACTGTCGGCATGATCGTTTCTATAACCGCACTCGCATATGCATGTTTGTATCGCTTGGACGGTTCTGAATGGTTCACTCAAGCCGAAAGAGACGGCAGTTCCGCGGCCGCTCTCCCGGAACCTGCTGCCTTCACTCTTTCCTGTCCGGCTCATACCCGCATGCCGGGCACCGGTAATGGTAGAAGACGATCGTTTTCCCGCACATCGGACAGCGCCACTTCTCTTCCTCTCGAAGCAGCCACGCATCGAGGCCCTGTCTCTGTATTTCCAGAAGATTTCTGTAGATCTCGTGGCGGTACCGGAAGCGCTCATTGTCAGGGTAGGAGCCCTGGAGTTTGTCGGTCAGTTTGCAGGGGAATTCCGTGCACTGCGAGCAGAGTGCAAGGCCCTTCTCCTCGAAACAGCACCGGCGGATCTTGCAGTTCCACTTGCTGGTGCGCCGCTGCTTGCGGTTCTCCGAGCCGCACCCCCGGCACCCTTTCCCGAACGAAGGGCACGCTCCGCAGTAGACGCCGCACGGGGCCATGCTGTCGGGGAGCCTGCCTGTTTGGGGCATCAACCTTCGTTTGGGGGTTTGGGGGTTAAGGCTTGCTGTATGGCTGCGGGACGTGGCCGGGATGGCTCAGTAATTCCGATAGACGCTGCTCCGGTTGCCGATCTCGATCACGAAGATCACCAGCACGTCGTCCTCGATGATGAGAATCACGCGGTACCGCCCCACCCGGAGGGAGTAGAGCGGGAGATCCCGGTTCCCTTTCAGTTTCTTGAGGTGCTTTCGTGGCTCGTCGGCAAGTGCGTAGAGTTCATCTTTGATCCACTGTTTGTCGGCCCTGTCGAGGTTCGCAAAATCGTGTTCCGCGCCGGGGGCGATGACGAGCCGCCAGGTCATTCGAGGCCCTGTTCCCGGACGACCTCATCAAACGGCCGGCACCGCCCTGCCCGGATGTCGGCGATGCCCTCTTCGATCTTCTGCAGCGTCTCCTCGGAGAGCGGTTCCGGGTCGTATGCCATATCCAGGAGGCGGTTCAGCGCTTCGTCGTAGGTCTCCCGCGGGTGCACCTTCACGGCATCCAGGCGGGCCCTGGTCTCCGGCTGGAGCTGGATAGTTGTAACCATAGACGACTATGGATCTCCATGGGGTAAGAGGCTGCTTCCCGGGGGTGATGGCTGCCTTGGGGTTCTCCTGGGGTGGTGGCGGTGCTGATGAAGGTGCTCGGTGGGGGGGGTGAGGGGCAATCGTGGGCATGGGTGACCGAAGGAGTGTCATGAGATGATGATCTCGCAATCTGCGCACATCCCGGACCGGAGAATGTGACAGAGATGCGGCACTCACACTCCAGTCAAGTGGTTTACCTGCTTTTCCTTCCTTTTCCCCTCAAGGCTGAATTGTGGTTCTTCCTCCTGGAGTTGCTGCATCAGTCGGACTTACCCGATACCTGCCCTCTGAGTTAGACAGCCCCATCTCTCCACGGCCAGCTCGCTGCCGCAACACGCCGAGCACCCGGCTCTTTGCCACCTCCCGATCGGTCCGCCGATCCCGCACGGGGTGGCCTGGTGCCATTAGCCGCCGGTGAACGACCCCGGGTATCCGGGGCCGGAACAGAAGAGATATGAGCATTCCCCCACCGTAATTAGTACAGAACAGTAGATGACATGCCGCCAGGGGCTCCCGGCGGCTTTGGTTATTAGGAGATAGTGGGTAAGACTGCATAACGATGATGGAAGCGGACGGGTGGTATCCAGTGGCAATCCGGGGGACGGTGTTCAACGCTACGTTGAGGTCGGCGTTCCCGGCATCGCTCCCTATCGCTTAAACCAATAAAAATGACAACCACTCAAATCACGAGAGGCGATATGATCAGAATTGTGATTAGAATTGAAGGGATTAGAGCGGATACACGCTTCAAGGGTACCAGTTTCTGCCGGCCAATCCAGGATCGCGTCGAGATAAGACCCTCCCATTCGGCATGGTGTGAGGGCAAGTCTCATGGATGAGCTCCAAGCGCTCCTTGCCCGCTTTGAAGGGCGGCGGATCGACTTCAAGGAGGAGGTAAGCAGCAATCTCTACAAACTCCTTTCCGCCTTCGCCAATACCGCCGGTGGTACAGTCATTCTCGGTGTCAGAGATAGGGACCATGCCGTTACCGGCATCGATCTCAGGAACAACACAATCAAGGTCCTTGCAGACAGCATAACCGCCAGGCTCAGCATCCACCCGATCATTGAGATTCATAAGATCGACGGGAAGCACGTGCTTACCGTTGCCGTTGAGCAGGGCCGCGTCCCGGTCGCCTATGATGGACGATATTACACCCGCGTTGGTGACACTACCCGCGAGATGTTCCCCGATGAACTCCGGGAGTACTTCCAGCAGAGCATCGAATGGGACGGTACCACCGGACCATACACATCCGACCTGATCGACGAGGAGACTGTCAGGCGTTTCCTTACCCTTGCAAAGGCAGCAGGCCGTCTCACCACTATCGATCCCGCCGAGCCGATTGATAGCATCCTCCGGCGCCTTGATCTCATCAGGGACGGGCGGATCAAGAACGGGGCTATCATCCTCTTCGGCAGGGACCCGCAGGAGTACTTCCCAAACAGTATACTCAGGATCGGGAGGTTTAGGCGAGCGGACATCATTATAGGCGATCACGAGATCAGGGGGAACCTCTTTTCTCAGTACGACGAGGCCGAGCGGATTATCAAGAATTATATCGGCGTTATTTACGACATATCCGAGGAGGCGATGCAGGAATCCTTCCAGAGGAAGGAAGTCTGGGAATACCCCCTCCCGGCTATCCGCGAGGCCCTGCTGAATGCACTCATCCACCGCGACTACTTCAACAACACGGTCCAGACACAGGTCAGGATCTTCGATGACCATATTCGCTTCCACAACCCCGGCCACCTCCCCGAAGGCATCACCCTCGAGACGATCCTGAAGGAGCACTACACCTATCACCGCAACCCGAAGATCGCCGAGATCTTCTATCGTGCCGGACTTGTCGAACGCTACGGTTCAGGGATCGAGCGGATGATCAACGTCCTCAGTGCGGTGAGCCTGCCGTTGCCAGAGATCGCCAGCACACCGCTTGGATTCACACTCACTATGCGCAAAGATCCCTTTACCCGAGAGTATCTGCAGAAACTCGGACTGAATGAGCGGCAGATTGCTGCCATTGCCTTCCTGCGAGTTCATGGCACAATTACCAACAATCAGTACCAGGAGCTCAACGCCGTTGCTGCAAGGACCGCATTGAACGATCTAAACGATCTTGTCAGGAAGCACATCGTTGAAAGGAGAGGCCGATCACGGCGTGACACCCACTATCTTCTCGCTCCACCCGGGGCGCTGGAGAAGTTGCTGTGAACAGGCGTGCTGATGCGCGATAAATGCGTGATGATGCGCGATAACCGGGAGCTCGTCTACGAGACGAACCGGGACGTAAAATGGATCTGCCGGGCGCTCCGGCAGATGGAGGAGTGGGACGCGACCGGCCGCAGGGCGGGAGCGGGAGAAGACCGAAGGTCTTCGAGCGAGGATTTTGAGACCCGGATCCGGGCGCTGGAGGGCTGGCGCGCGGAGAAGGCCGGGGAGGAACGAAGAGTTTCGACGATCAGCGCCGGGGCCGGTGGGGTCGTGGGCGGGGTGCTGGTGAAGGTGCTCGGCGGAGGATGAGGGAAGAGCGGCCATCCGGAGTCGCGTGCCGGCTCCGGTCTCGTCTGTGCGCGAGCCGGAGCGTACCCCGATCCGCCGGTCTTATCACCCGAAGTCCGGGCGTCCGCTCCTCCGGCCCCGGGCAACGGATACGGCGTGGATGTATGGAAACTGTGGGAAAACACGTCCAAACGGCGAGCATAGGCCGCCTGTGAAGAAGGAATCTATCGGGCGTAGCGTCTCAGAAAAGTGCATTCGTCCGTACAGCGGCTGCACGAACTATCTAGATTTCGCCTCCTGTACTGGAGATATCTCTCCTCAAAGATAATTTTAGAAAATCAATCGTTTCAAAAACAATGATGGGCTCGCTGAGATTCGAACTCAGGACCTCCGCCATGTCAAGGCGACGTCATAACCAGCTAGACCACGAGCCCGTGTCTGCCCGACGATCAATAAGGTTGGTGCTCCGGGTATAAAATTATTGCCACGCGCCAAAAACCGCTCCGTGCCGGCTCCGCCGCATCGGGGGCCGGCATGCGGTGCAAAAGGGGGTGGTGATCCGGCCGATCAGATCTCGGCGTGCTTCGCCGTGTGGATGCCGTCGATCTTCTTGATCTCGTCCATCGCATCGGCCGGCACCGCGGAATCGACCGTCAGGACCATCAGCGCCTCTTCGCCGGGCTTGTGGCGTCCCACCTGCATCCCCGCGATGTTCACGTTCACCCGGCCGAGGATCGTCGCGGCCTTGCCGATGACGCCCGGCTTGTCGGTGTGGCGGGAGATGACCACGTGGCCGGTCGGGGTCAGGTCGGTCATGTATCCGCCGATGCTCACGATCCGCGCGCGGTTCGGGCCGGAGACGCTGCCGCTCACCGACTCGGTCATTTTGTCGGTCTTCGCGGTGATGCTGATGATGTTCCGGAATCCCTGCGCTTCCTCCGTCGTCGTCTCGCTCATCCGGATGCCGCGCTCTTTTGCCACGAACTCCGCGTTCACGATGTTGATCGGCACCTGCAGGATCGGGTCGAGGAGGCCCTTTAAGATGACGCGGGTGACGAACTTCGTGTTCGGCAGCGCCGCGGCCTCGCCCCCGTAGGTGATCTCGAGCGACTCGAGCCTTCCTTCGATGAGCTGGATGAGGAGGCTGCCCATCTTCTGTGCAAGCATCGCGTAGGGCTCGACCAGCGCCTGCTGCTCCGCGGGGATCATCGGCGCGTTCACCACGTATTTCGCCGCACCGCCCGAAAGAACGCTGATGCACTGGTTCGCCACCGAGACGGCGACGTTCTTCTGCGCCTCGACCGTGCTCGCCCCGAGATGCGGGGTGACGATAACCCTGTCGAGCCCGAGGAGCGGGGAGTCCGCCGGCGGTTCCGTCTCGAAGACGTCCAGCGCCGCACCGGCGATCTTGCCGCTCGCAACCCCGTCCGCGAGAGCCTTCTCGTCGATGATCCCGCCGCGTGCGCAGTTGATCATCCGGACACCGTCCTTCATGGTGGCGATCGTCTTTTCATTGATCACGTGGCGGGTCTCCTTGATCAGCGGCGTATGGACCGTGATCACGTCCGCCCGCCGGAAGAGCTCGTCGAGCGGCACCATCTCCACGCCGAGGCTTGCAGCACGCTCCTTGGTGATGAAGGGGTCGTAAGCGATGCACTTCATCTGCATTGCCTGTGCACGCTTTGCCACCTCGCGCCCGATACGCCCGAATCCCATGATGCCGAGGACTTTGTCGTTGAGTTCGACACCCATGAACTTCGAGCGCTTCCACTCGCCCTTCCTGAGCGATGCGGTCGCCTGGGGAATATTGCGGGCGAGCGAGAGCATCATTGCCATCGTGTGCTCCGTGGCCGCCAGGGTATTTCCTTCCGGGGCGTTCGCGACGACGATGCCCCTGCGCGTCGCCGCCTCCGTATCGATATTGTCGACCCCGGCGCCGGCACGGCCGATGAACTTGAGTTTCGCTCCCGCGTCGATGACCCCCGCCGTCACCTCGGTGCCCGAGCGCACCAGCAGGGCATCGTAGTCTCCGATAATAGCGACAAGCTGATCCTCGGTCAGCCCGGTATTGACATCCACGTCGCAGAATTCTTTCAGGATGTCAATCCCTTCCTCTGCCAGCGGGTCGCTGACCAGCACTCTATATTTCACGGTTCAACCCATACTAGTTCAACATCATATGTATTGATGCTTTTTCCTCCGAAATCTTTTATGTAATGGTGAGAAGTATATGTGTGGTGCGAGCATGAAAGAAATGCCCAACGTTCTGTGGCTCGAAGAAATAAAAAAGGAAGATATCATCTCCGTAGGTGGAAAGGGGGCCTCTCTTGGGGAGATGACTTCAATCGGCCTTCCCGTGCCGAAGGCGTTTGTGGTGACCGCCCAGGCGTTCCGAAGGTTTCTTGTAGAGGCCGGGATCGAAGATACGCTCTTCCGCAGGCTGGAGCGCCTAGACGTCGATGACAACGGAGCGCTGGAATCGGTCTCCAGGGATGCGCAGGACCTCGTCCTGAGCGTCGAGATGCCCGATCAAATCAAAGAGGAGATCACCGATGCATACACCCGGATGGGGGCTGACGGGACGGTCGTCGCCGTCCGGTCGAGCGCCACCGCCGAAGACCTGCCCGATGCCAGTTTTGCCGGCCAGCAGGAGACGTTTCTCAATATTCTCGGGGAAGTTGACCTCCTTGATGCGGTCCAGCGATGCTGGGCTTCGCTGTATGGCGCGCGGGCCATCTACTACCGGGCAAAGCAGGGGTTCGACGACCGGAGCGTGAACATCGCCGTCGTCGTGCAGGAACTCATCCGGTCGGAGAAGTCCGGCGTCATGTTCACCTCCCATCCAGTCACCGGCGAGCCCCTGACGATCGTCGAGGGCTCCTGGGGGCTCGGCGAAGCCGTCGTCTCGGGCAGCGTTTCCCCGGATAACTACGTCTTTGACCTGCGCTCCGAGCGGGTGGTCGACCGCCTGATCGCAGAGAAGGAGATCATGATCGTGCCGGAGGGCGAGCACGGGACGAAGATCGTCGAGCTCTCCGGGAAACAGCGCACCGCCCCGGTCCTCTCCGACGCGGAAGTGGCGCGTCTCGCCATGCTCGGCAAGATCGCCGAAGACCACTACGGCGTCCCGCAGGACGTCGAGTGGGCGATCGTAGGCGACGAGGTCTTCATCCTCCAGTCCCGGCCCATAACGACGATCAAACGCCCGGAGATCCCCCGCGGCGAAGCCGAACCGGGAGAGCGGCCCAAAGGCGCGCTCGGCGTGATGCTGGTGGAAGGCCAGGGCGCTTCCCCCGGCGTCGCGAGCGGCCGGGTCGTGATCGTGCGGGACGTCAAGGACACGAGCGCCGTCAAGAAGGGCGATATCCTGGTCACCAAAATGACCAACCCCGATATGGTTCCGGCAATGCGGCGGGTCAGCGCCATCGTCACCGACGAAGGCGGCATGACCTGCCACGCAGCCATCGTGAGCCGGGAACTCGGGACCCCCGCGGTCGTCGGGACCAAGAAAGCGACGAAACTGCTCAAAGACGGACAGATCGTCACCGTCGACGGTGAGAAGGGCATCATCTACGAGGGAGCGGTCGAGGCGCCGGCAGCGGCGGCACCCGCAGCCGCACCGGCGGCGGCAGCGTCCGCCCCGGTCATCACCGGCACGCTCGTCAAAGTGAACGTCTCCCTCCCCGAAGCCGCAAAGCGGGCCGCCGCCACCGGAGCGGACGGTGTCGGCCTTCTCCGGATCGAGCACCTCATCCTCGGCCTCGCCAAGACTCCCGGCTGGTACATCGAGCACGGCGCGGAGGAAGAGTTCATCGCCGAGCTCTACGGCGGCATCAAGACGGTGCTCGACGCGTTCCCGGGCAGGCCCGTCTGGGTCCGGACCCTGGACGCCCCGACCGACGAGTTCCGGAACATGGAAGGCGGCGAAGACGAGCCGATCGAGCACAACCCGATGCTCGGCTGGCGCGGCATCCGCCGGGACCTCCGGAGCCCCGAACAGTTCCGCCTGCAGGTGGAGGCGTTTAAAAGGCTCTGGGCCGCGGGCTACGGCAACCTCGGCGTGATGTTTCCCATGGTCAACCACCCCGACGAGTTCGTCAAGGCCCGGGCGATGATGAAGGAATGGGGGGTCGACGTGGAGAACGCGACCATCGGCGTCATGATCGAGGTCCCGAGCAGCGCCATCCTCATCGAGGACTTCATCAGGGCCGGGATCCGGTTCGCCTCGTTCGGGACGAACGACCTCATCCAGTATACGCTCGCCATCGACCGGAACAACGAGCACGTCGCCGATATGTACCAGCCCAAGCACCCTGCCGTGCTCCGGCTGATCGACTACGCGATCAACGCCTGCCGGGAGCACGATGTCGAGTGCTCCATCTGCGGTCAGGCCGGCTCCGACCCCGACATGGTTACGTGGCTCGTCGGGCACGGCATCAACAGCGTCTCCGCAAACATCGATGCGGTTCCCCGCATCCGTGAGGCCGTAGCGCGGAAAGAGCGGCAGATCCTCCTTGATGCGGCGAGAAGAAATGCGTGAAGTTGGATGCTCTGAGGAAGACCTTTTCTCCTTCCTCTCGTCAAAACGGCGGGAGGACATCGGCTACCGGAATATTTTGAGTTCGATGTGCACGCCGCCCCATCCGGTCGCGGCACGGGCGCACGCCATGTTCCTCGAGACCAACCTCGGGGACCCCGGGCTCTTCCCCGGGACGGCTGCGCTCGAGGAGCTCCTCGTCGAGAGACTCGGCACCCTGATGCACCTTCCGGACGCCGGAGGCTACGCGACAAGCGGCGGGACGGAGTCCAACATCCAGGCGTTCCGGATCGCAAAGAAGCAGAAGCCGGTGAAGTCCCCGAACGTGGTCTTCCCGGCGTCGAGCCACTTCTCGTTCCAGAAGGCCTGCGACATCCTGGGGCTTGAGATACGGACGGTGCCGCTTGATGCGCAGTTCCGGATGGACACGGAGGCGGTCGACGGTCTCGTCGACAGAAACACGGTCTGCATCGTCGGTGTCGTCGGGACGACGGAGTACGGCATGGTCGACCCCATCGCCCGCCTCTCCGAGGTTGCCGCGGACCGGGATGTCTTCCTTCACGTCGACGCCGCGTTCGGCGGAATGGTGGTCCCGTTCCTCGACCGGCCGGTCCCGTTCGACTTCCGGCTCCCCGGTGTCGACGCCATCTCCGTCGACCCCCACAAGATGGGGATGAGCACCATCCCGGCAGGCTGCCTCCTTACCCGGGACCCGGCGTGTTTCTCGTGCCTCAACGTCGATACCCCCTACCTGACGGTGAAGCGGGAGTGTACGCTCGCCGGCACCCGGCCCGGGGCGTCGGTGGCCGCTGCCGTCGCCGTCCTCGAATACCTGGGGATGGACGGCATGCGGGCGATGGTCGCCGGGTGCATGGAGAACGCTCGAAGGCTGATCGAAGGGATGGAGACGCTCGGGTACCCGCGGGCAGTGACCCCGGACGTCAACGTGGCGACGTTCGTCTGCGACCGCGTGCCTGCCGGCTGGCGGGTCTCGACGACACGGAACGGGCACATGCGGATCGTCTGCATGCCCCACGTCACCCGCGACGTGATCGAGCAGTTCCTGAAAGATATGAGTGATACGAATGCTTGAACGACTGATACACTCACTGGAAACCTCCCCGGTCATGAAGCGGGGGGAGTACAACTACTTTATCAACCCGATCACCGACGGGGTGCCGCTCCTCGAGCCCGCGCTCCTCCGCGAGATCGGGTGTGCCATGGTGCGGATCCTCGATCTTACGGGCGTCGACAAGATCGTCGTCTGCGAGGCGATGGGCATCCACATCGGTGTCGCCTTCTCCATGATGACCGACATCCCGCTGGTGGTCGTCAGGAAGCGCTCCTACGACCTGCCCGGGGAGGTCGCGGTGCACCAGACCACGGGCTACTCGAAGGGGGAACTTTACCTGAACGGTGTCGGTGCGGGCGACCGGGTCGTGATCATCGACGACGTCTGCAGCACCGGGGGGACGCTCCGTGCCCTCATCAGCGCGATCGAGCAGGTTGGTGCCGAGATCGCCGACATCTGCGTGGTCATCGGCCGGGGCGATGCGGACATCGGCCGGCCGCTCAAAACCCTGGTTCGGATCGAGGTCTCCGAGACGCAGGTGCGTGTCGTTGATACCTGTCTCTGACCTCATCCGCCGGCTCCGCGAGCGCGGGGTGCGGAGCGTCGCCCTCCAGTTCCCCGCCGGACTCGCGCGGCAGGCGCCGCGGGTGGCCGCCGCACTCCGGGAAGCGGGGTTTGAGGTGATCGTCAGCGGCGACCCCTGCTACGGGGCCTGCGACCTCGCGCTCGATGCCCTCGCGTATGCCGACGTGCTGGTGCACTTCGGCCACGCGCCGGTCGAGGAGCGCCCGGACGTCATCTACGAGCCCGTCCGCTTCGACTTCGACGTGGGCGTGCTCGATAAGGTCCTGCCGCTGCTTCGTGCCCGCCGCATCGGCCTCGTCACCACGGTCCAGCACGTTCACCTGCTCGATGCGATGACGGCGTTCCTCCGCGAGCACGGCATCGAGGCGGTCGTCGCTCCCGGCGACGGGCGCACGCCGATCCCCGGGCAGGTGCTCGGGTGCAACTTCGCTGCAGCACGGGCGACGGGAGCGGACGAGATCCTCTTCGTCGGGACCGGAGTCTTCCACCCGGTCGGCATCCAGCTCGCCACCCGCTCCCGGGTGGTGGCGCTCGACCCATACACCCGCGAGGCGCAGGAGGTGGACGCTTCCCGCCTGGTCCGCCGCCGCGCTGCGGTGATGGAGAAGGCCCGGGATGCTGCAAGTTTCGGGATCATCGTCAGCACAAAGAGCGGGCAGCAGCGGATGAGCCTTGCCCGGCGGCTCGTCGCCCTCTCTGATGAGGCCGTCCTCGTCGCAATGCGCGAAGTCTCCCCCGCCGAGATGCTCGACCTCGGGTTTGGGGCCTACGTGAACACCGCCTGTCCCCGGCTCGCCTACGACGACCAGGTCCGGTTCCCCGTCCCGGTGCTGACGCCGCCGGAGTTCGAGATCCTCTGCGGGGCCCGCGCCTGGGACGACTATGCCATCGACGAGTACCTCGCACCATGAACCTGCGGCAGCTTGAGATGCGGCTCGAACGCCTGGAGGGCTTTGAGCGGCCGACGGCCCGTCTCGAGCAGTACCAGACCCCGGCGCCGGTGGCGGCCCGTCTTCTCCACCATGCCGCCATGCAGGGGGCGATCGAGGGGTGTAAGGTCTGCGACCTCGGGTGCGGGACCGGGATCCTCGCCTGTGGCGCGGCTCTCCTCGGCGCCTCCGCCGTGGCCGGGCTGGACATCGACCCGGCCGCGATAAGCGTGGCCCGGCGGAACGCCGGGATGCTCGGCGTCACCGTCGAGTTCCTCGTCGCCGATATCCGAAGCCCCGACGTCGACTGGTCCGGGCTCGCCTGCGACACCGTCGTGATGAACCCGCCGTTCGGGGCGCAGAAGGCGCACGCCGACCGGCCGTTCATCGACCGGGCGCTCGAACTCGCGGGCGAGGTCTACGGCATCTTCAACGAGGGCTCGACCCCGTTCGTGGCCGCCTATACGGAAGGCCGGGCGGCGATCGACGAGGTTATCCGGTGTGCGTTCCCGATGCGGCGGACGTTTGCCCACCACCGCAAAGAGCGAGTGGATATCACGGTGGAAGTCGTACACTTAAGACGGATCTGACACCGTGACTGTCGATACAAAACCGGTCTGGGGGCTCTCCGCTGCCCACCTGGTGACCGATCTCTACTCCCCGGTCCTGCCCGCTGTCCTGCCGCTCCTCATCGCGGAGCAGGGCTACTCGTTCTTCCTCGCCGGGCTGATCGTCACGGTCTACAACCTCACGTCGTCGCTCGTGCAGCCGTTCGTCGGCTGGCTCTTCGATGCCCGGGGGTTCGCCGTCCACATCAGCGTGAGCGTGGCTCTCAGCGCAATCTTCATCTCCGTGATCGGCCTTCTCGACAACTACTTCCTCGTCCTCGCATCCGTCGCCCTCGCGGCGCTGGGGCACGCCTTCTTCCACCCGAGTGCGCTCGGGACCGTCAGCAGGCTGATTCGGGATGAGAACCGGGGCCGGATCACCTCCTACTTCGTCATCGGCGGCAACCTGGGCTACGCGATCGGCCCCATCTGCGCTGGCGTCGCAGTCGGTCTCATGGGCCTTCCGGGCCTCGTCATCCTCGTCATCCCCGGCCTCGCGATGGCCGTGGTACTCCGGCGGATCCTGCCCTCACCCGACCGTGCCGCGGCCCCTGCAGCGTCCGCCCCGACTGTCCGGCCCGCGTATCGGGCGATCGGTCTCCTGGTTGTGGCCTCGGGTCTCCGGGCATGGGCCATCTTCGGCTCGGTCGCCTACCTCCCCACCATCCTCACCCTGCGGGGCATCGACCTCGTCACCGCGAACCTTCTGGTCTCGGGCATGCTCATCGCCGGGGTCGTGGGGCAGGTGGTCGGCGGTGCGCTCTCCGACCGCTACGGCCGTAAAGAGTACACGCTCATCGGGCTTGTTGCCGCCATCCCGCCGTTCGTCATATTCCTCACCGCCGGCGGCATTCTCTCGCTCGTCGCGCTGATGATCTTCGGGTTCATCCTCTGGTCGACCTTCGCCGTCACCGTCGCCATGGCCCACGAAATAGCCCCCGGCAACGTCGGGATGGTCTCCGGCCTGATGCTCGGGCTTGCGGTCGGCGTGGGCGGGATGGGGGTCGCGGTCACCGGGTGGATCGCCGATATGACCTCGCTCACGCTGGGCCTCATGACGATCCCGCTCGCGATCGTCCTCGCCGTTCCGCTCTTCCTGGTCGTTCCCTATCCCTGGAAGTCCCTCGTGCGGCGCCGGCTATCCCGGGGATGATCCGGCCCCAACTCCTTAAGTACCGGGAGTGCAGATTCATCCCCGATGGTCACCCGGTTCCAGCGCTACCGGCAGATAGCGGATGTGCTGGTCAAGTACGGTTTTGGGATCCTCGTCGAGGAGGTCTTTCCCGGGGCCGAGCGGCTACGGGTATTCCGCAAGCCCCTCGAAGAGAAACGATCGGTATACGAGCGTATCCGGCTTGCTATCGAGGAACTGGGGCCCACCTACATCAAGTTCGGCCAGATCATGAGCACCCGCCGGGAGCTCCTCCCGCCCGAACTCATCGCGGAACTCCAGATCCTGCAGGACCGGGTTGCCCCGGTCCCGTTCTCGGAGATCAGGCCGGTGATCGTGAAACACTGCCCGAACCTCGAGGAGTGTTTCGATATCATCGAGGAGGAACCGTTCGCGGCGGCCTCCCTCTCCCAGGTGCACCGCGCGGTGACGAGAGACGGCCGGGTTCTCGCTCTCAAGGTGCAACGCCCGGGAATCGTGGACCTGATCGAGACCGACCTCCTGATCCTGCAGTCGCTCGTGGTGCGGGTGGAGTCGATGTTCCCGGACCTGCGGGTATACAACCTGCGGGGCATGGTGGACGAGTTCTCGGTTCAGATCCGGCGGGAACTCGATTTTACCCAGGACGGGATGAACGCGGAGCGGCTCAAACGAAACATGCACAATCTCCCGTGCGTGACGGTCCCCCGCATCTACTGGCGCATATCCGGCCCCCGCATGCTTGCCATGGACTATGTCGAAGGAGTGCGGATCGACGACGTGGAGGCCATCCGGAACCTCGGCCTCTTCCCGGAGGAGGTTGCCGACAACGGGTTCCACGCCTATGTTCAGCAGATCTTCGCCGACGGTTTCTTTCACGGGGACCCCCACCCGGGCAACCTCCTGGTGACGGACCAGGGCGAGATCGCCTTCCTCGACTTCGGCATCGTCGGCGTTCTCCGCCCGGAGAGACGCCGCGTCTTCGTCAACCTTCTTCTCGCCATGACCCGGACGGACGTCGCCGGCGTGATCACGGCGCTCGAGAAGCTCGACGTGCATATCAGTCCGGCGGATCTCGATGCCGTGAAGGACGAACTTTACCTGGTCCTGCTGGACTACCGGGAGATGAAACTGGAACGGGTGAATTTCGCGATGGCAATCCGGGGCCTGACCGACACCCTTCGCCGGTACCACATCAGAGTTCCGTCCGCCCTGATGCTGATGATGAAGGTGATCGTCATGGTGATGGATCTCGGCACCCTGCTAGATCCCGAGTTCAACTTCGATCAGCGGATCCGGCCGTACCTGACCGATATTGCTACGCAGCAACGGTTATCCCCGGATAACGTGACGGATGCGGTGCGGTCCCTGATAGACGCGAGCGAGAATCTGCTTGCCATCCCCGGGAACGTGAACGATACCTTAAAGACGCTCTCGGAGGGCACCGTCACGATCGAACTCGAAAACCGCGACCTCACCGCGATCGTCGGCGTCATCGACCGGACCAGCGACAAGATCGTCGTCGGGCTGGTGGTCGCCGCGATCGTCGTGGGTTCGTCGCTGATACTCCGGATAGCGGAACTCCCCTTACCCCAGTATGTCGTGTATCTCGCAACCGCGGGTTACGTGATTGCATTGCTTGTCGGGTTCTACGCGATTTACAATGTCCTCAGGCATGGCCGCGCCCTTCGCCGGTAAAACAGGCAGCCCCGTTCTCCCCCTGCGCAGATCCGGGAGCGTGTCTCTCAGCGGCCCGGAGGCCGGGTCGCCGGACCCGGGGTACACTCTGTCTCCGGGTGCTGCTTCCCCCCGGAACCCGGGAGGAGAACCGTCAAAAAAAGTTACTCGGACTTCTTCTTGAAGAACAGCCTGCAGTGGCAGGCTCCCTGCTCTTCGATCTCTTTTTCATGGTAGAGGCAGGGGCAGATGATGATGCGATCTTTCTCGGGGTCCCCGCTCCGGAGCCTGCAGGGGCAGTATGCCGCTCCGAACCGCTCTTTGTTCCGGGCGAGCCCGCGAAGGACGGCCGAGAGTTGTTTCTCATCGACGTTCAATACGTAGTCTTTCTCCTTCGCGTACTCCTTTACCCTGGCTCGCGCCTCTTTGATCCCTTCTTCGGTCATGACAGGACTCCTATTGCGTGGGTCTCCGACGCCCGTGCTCTTCGATATAGGCTATCATCGAGTTAAAGATTTTGACCCCGTCCTCCGATCCGAGCACAGGCTCACTCGCCCGCTCGGGATGCGGCATCATCGCGAGCACGTTTCCGGCCTCCGAGAGGACGCCGGTGATGTTCTCCGCAGATCCGTTCGGGTTGCTCTCCGGGGTCGTGTTGCCGTGCTCGTCGCAGAACCGGAACGCGACCCTTCCTTCGCGGTTCAGCCGTGCGAGCACCTCGTCGGGGGCGACGTAGCGCCCCTCCGCATGAGCGATCGGCACCCGGATCACCTCCCCCTCCCGGTAGAGCGCGGTGAACGGGGACGTGGTGTTCTCGACGCGGAGGTGGACGTGCCGCGAGATGAACTTCGGGTAGGCGTTCAGCGTGAAGGTGCCCGGGACCAGCCCGGCCTCCGAGCCGATCTGCGCGCCGTTGCAGATCCCGAGGACAAGTCCCCCGCTCTTCGCGTGCCTGATGAGTTCGGCCATGATCGGGGTCCGGGCGGCGATGGCCCCTGCCCGGAGGTAGTCGCCGTAGGAGAACCCGCCCGGGAGCACCACGGCATCGTAGGAGCGGAGGAGCCCGTCCTTGTACCAGACGAGATCCGTCTCGACCCCGCAGACGTCCGAGAGGACGTGGTGGGTGTCCCGGTCACAGTTGCTGCCGCCGAACTGTACCACAGCAAATCTCATGCCTCACTCGACCTCAATCGTGTAGTGGTGGATGACCGGGTTTGCGAGGAGCCGCTCGCACATCTGTCCTGCCTCTGCCCGGGCTGCCGCTGCATCCGCTGCGTCGAGCGTGATCCGGTAGAGCCGCGCCGTGCTCAGGTCCTCGGTCGGGAACCCCAGGTTCGCGAGGGCGTGCTGGATGGCACGCGCTTCAGGGTTCAGCATTCCTTCTTTGAGTCCAATGGTGATGGTTACGTCATATTTCATGCAGATTCACTCCCAGGGTGGGGAGAGTATTCGTTTCGCGACG
Source organism: Methanobacteriota archaeon (assembly GCA_016841955.1). Classification (GTDB taxonomy): domain Archaea; phylum Halobacteriota; class Methanomicrobia; order Methanomicrobiales; family Methanoculleaceae; genus Methanoculleus. The sequence goes on along the minus strand of JAENYE010000002.1, from coordinate 298,433 downwards.
CTTGCGTAGGTCTCTATGACGTCCCCCCTACCGAAACGGTAAACGTCCTTGTCGAGAGACGTCCCGGTTTCTTTATCCCAGAGCCGCATCGAGTCCATGCTGATCTCGTCGCCGACGACGATCTCGGAATCGTAACGGCCGAACTCGAGTTTGAAATCGACCAGTGTGATGCCGCGCAGGTCAAGATAGTCCGAGAGCACTTCGTTCACCGCGAGTGCCATGGCCTTGATCTGGTCGAGTTCCTCGGGTGTGGCAAGGCCCAGGGCGTAGATCAGGTCGTCGTTCAACATCGGGTCGTGGTGAGCGTCGCTCTTGTAGTCGATGACGATCACCGGCGGGTCGAGCGGTTCCCCTTCCCTGAACGGGTATCGACGCACGACGGATCCGGCCGCGACGTTCCTGACGATCACCTCAAGCGGGATCATCGTGAGGCTCCGCACGGCAATGACGGCGGGCTCGACGCTTGCGAGGTAGTGGGTCCGGATCCCGTGGTCTTCCAGGTACCTGAAGAGGAATGACGAAACCTCTGCGTTATATCTCCCCTTGCCGGCCAGGCTATCCTTCTTCTCGCCGTCGAACGCCGTGATGTCGTCCCGGAACTTCATGATATATATTTCCGGGTCGTCGGTCCGATAGACGGACTTAGCCTTCCCTGTGTAGAGGAGGTCAACCTGTTTCATGGCCAAATCTCCTGATATGTGTTGTCGGGATAAATGATGAGGTTATGCACCGCGACCCCGGGCCGGGGCCGCAATCCTCTCCGCGAGCTGCCGGACCAGGGGCTCGAGCAGGGGGGAATACCAGCCCTTCTCGATGTACTGCGGGTAGATGCAGAGCCGTTCGGAGAGGTCGGCATCCCCGGCCACCCTCTTGAGTTCCTCGATCTGCGGCCAGGGATGCTCCGGGTTGACGTAGTCGATGGTGAGCGGGGAGACCCCGCCGAGGTCGTCCACGCCGCACCCGACCAGGTAGCTTGCGTCCACGAGGTTCGGGGGTATCTGCACCGCCACATCCGCCGGGAGGACCTCCCGGGCGAGGGTTATCGTCGCACACAGTTCTTCGGTATCGGGCACCAGGAAGTCTTCCATCGGTGTCCCCGGCTTCGGACAGAAGTTCTGCACGATCACCTCCTGGATGTGGCCGAATCGCGAATGGAGGTCCCGGATGACCCGGAGCGACTCCTCGCGGTCATCCATCGTCTCGCCGATCCCGACCAGGATGCCGGTCGTGAACGGGATCGAGAGTTTCCCGGCGTTCTCGATCATCTCGATCCGGACCGCCGGATCTTTTCCCGGAGAGTCCCGGTGTGCGGCGACGTCCGCGGTCGTCTCGAGCATCAGCCCCATGCTCGCGTTCACCTCGCGGAGCCGGTCGAGTTCCTCGTAGGTGAGGATGCCGGCGTTGGTGTGCGGCAGGAGCCCCCTTCTTATGGCGGCAAGAGAGAGGTCGTAGACGTAGTCGAGGATATCCGCGTAGCCGATCCGCCCGAGCATTTCAGTGAACCCGGGCACCGCGCCCGGCCGTTCCCCGAAGGTGAAGAGCGCCTCCGTGCAGCCAAGGTCGGCACCCGCTTCCAGGGTCCGGATCGCTTCGCCGGGAGGCATGATGCACCCCTCCCGCACCGATGTGCGGAAACAGCAGTAGCCGCAACGATTTATGCAGACCGTTGTCAGGGGGAGGAATGCGTTCCTTGAAAAGGTGATCACGCGGCGGTGCATGGGTATATTTCGGCACCTCCCCACATGAACCTTCGGGACCGGGCTCTCTCTGGAGATGCTTCATGCAGCCCCGGAAACTTACCGGTTTTTGGCGGAGGCTGGTGGCATGGACTCTGCCGGAGTAGTGATGAGGCAATGGTGTTAGGGGAGCAATGCAGTCACACGCGAAGACGCGAAGAGCGCGAAGACCGGTAGATGGGTATTAGCAACGTCCCTTCGCACCTTCGGTGCTCATGCTCCTTCCCCTGCGGGGAAGTCGCACTTCGCACCTGACGGTGCTCGAACTCCGGACTCGAAGACCTCTGGTCTTCTCAAGCTCCGGACACCGTCCGTCGCTCCCTTCGGCCCGTCGTTCTCCGAAGACCTTCGGTCTTCTCAAGCTCCGGATGTTCCATCCGTCGCACTTCGCGGCCTTCGCGCCTTCGCGTGAGTTGCCGGTGTATAGATGGCTCTCCGGAAGTGCTCTGCAACCTCCCCGATGAATACCCGGGTGCCAATGGGGGGAGGCAATATGACCCGATGAGCGGCTTTCTATTTAACCCGGGCCGGCCTATCCCCGCCGCACTGGAAACGATGCATTTTTGATGCTGCCCCGACAACCGTTTCACGATGTACTTTCACGCGCTCATTCCCTTTAAGCCTACGAACCCCAAGACACGCCTCTCCTGTATCCTCAACCAGGAAGAGCGGGAGGCGTTCGCCCGGGCTATGCTTGAAGACGTGATCGCTTCCGTGCAGAAGTCCGGGTGCAGCGCCACCCTCCTCTGCACCCACCCCTTCAAACACGAGAACGCACTCATCGCCGTCAGGAAGGAGTCGTTGAACGAAGCGATCAACTGGGCGCTCGGGCAGTTCCACTGCCCGGCGCTCATCATCATGGCCGACCTCCCCCTGGTGACGGCCGGGGATATCCAGCGGCTGATCCGCACCGAGAAGGATATGGCCATCGTGCCGGGCCGCGGCGGCGGGACGAACGTCATATTCTTAAAAAAGCCGCAGTGCTTCCGTGCCGACTTCTACGGCGCAAGTTTCCTCGACCACCTGCGGGTCGCAGGGGAGTGCGGCTTCTCCGTCGAGGTGATCGACTCGTTTCGGATGTCGACCGATGTCGACGAGAAGGAAGACCTGGTCGAGATCCTCATTCACGGAAAAGGAAGAAAGAGCAGGGAGTTCCTGGAGAGTTCAGGGTTCTCTCTCGTCATCGACGAGAAGGGACGGGTCGGCGTGCAGCGCGACCCCCATGAAGAGACACTCTGAAGCGTCGATGGTGGCGACCCCGGCGTAGTCGCCGACGGGAAGTCCGATCCCCCGCACTACGGCTGCGGGGACGCACTCGTTTGTCTCTCCCATCACCAGTTCGGCGGCCGATGCGATGCAGTCCGCCACCGCCCGCTTCGTGACCTCGAGTTCGCGGCCGAAGAGATCTTTTTTCCCGCGCTCGTCGACCACCGAGGGGATGCCCGAACACCCGATGGCGACCCCGCTGCACCCGAGGCGCATCGCGTGCGTCCGGGAATCGACGACGATGACGCCGACGTCGGCCCCGGTTCGCTCCGCGATTGCGGCGCGGATACGCGCCGCGGATGCGTCCGGGTCGAGGGGGAGGAGGACGACGGAGCCGGGAGGGGCGTTGGAGGCGTCGATCCCCGCGTTCGGAAGGAGCGTCCCGTTCTTCATGCAGAGCAGGAACCCCGGGATGCCCCCGACGACCCGGTCGCTCTCCCGGAGCACCACCTCGACGTGTCGAGGGTCCATATGGTATTCTTCGGCGACCCGGAGGGCTTTTGCCGACGGCTCGATATCGGCCAGTCTCACGACCCGCCCTTCGGCGGTGGCCACGGCCGACTCCGCAACGACCACGATATCCCCGTCCCTGAAGCCCCGGCACTCCGAGCGTTCGGCGGCCGAAAGAAGGTGCGCCGCGACGTCGTCGCCGGCCCGGATCAGAGGGGTCGCAAGGCCGTAAACAGAGAACGATGGTGTCGTCATATCTGCCTCATCTTTTCATAAACACGCAGGAGGTCGGCGGTCTCCCCGACATCGTGGCTCCGCACCACGGCTGCTCCCGCCCCGACGAGCATCGTCGTGAGCGCGAGGGTGCCTGCGAGCCGCTCTTCGGGAACTCTCGCGAGCAGGTCCCCGATGAACGACTTCCGGGAGATCGCGGCGAGCACCGGGCGGCCGAAGGCCGAGAACGACCCGAAGTTCCGGCAGATCTCCCAGTCGTCCTCGCTCGTCCGCTCCGGGACCCATCTCCCGACCGCGGGGTCGAGGACGTACTCGTCGATCCCGAGACGAGCGCACCGGGTCACGACCATCCCGAGCGCTTCCCGCGTTGCGGCAAGGCCGACGGCGTCGCCGGGCTCCCTGAAACTTGCCATCGCGAATACCGGCAGCCCGGAGTCGGCGACAGTCCGCGCGTAGCGCTCGTCGGCAAGCCCGGAGATGTCGTTCACCGCATGGATGTCGTGGCGGAGGCAGACTTCGAGCACCTCCGGGTGCCGGGTGTCCACCGAGACGGTGAGCCCGGTCCCGTCAAGTTCCGAGAGCGCCGCATCCATCCGTGCCGCTTCTTCAGTGACGGTGATGGGAGGAGAGCCCGGGGCCGTGCTCCGTGCCCCGAGGTCGATCAGATCGGCGCCCTCAGCGTGCATCGCAAGGGCCCGGTCGTAGATCCGCCCGGCCGGGGTGTAGGAGCCCCGGTAGAACGACTCGGGGCTGCAGTTGATGACGCCCATCAGGCGAACCGGAGCGCCGCCGCCGATCCGGAGGTGATTTATCGTACAGTATTGTTTTAGCATGTCCTCAACTTGGCCGCCCTGAAGGTGTTTTCCATCAGCGTCGCGATCGTCATGGGGCCGACGCCGCCGGGGACCGGGGTTATCGCTCCCGCCCGCTCGCGGACCGCCTCGAAGTTGACATCGCCGCAGAGTTTGCCCTGCTCGTCGTAGTTGATCCCGACGTCGATGACCGTCGCTCCGGCCTTGACCATGTCCGGTCCGACAAACTTCGCTTTTCCGACCGCGCTGACCAGGATATCGGCGTCTCTCATCTCGTCTTCGAGGTTTCTCGTCTTCGAGTGGCAGACGGTGACGGTTGCGTCGGCGTTCAGGAGCAGGACGGCCATGGGCCTGCCCACGTCGATGCTCCGGCCGACGACGACCGCCCGCCGGCCGTCGGTCGGGATTTTATACTCCTCGAGGATCGTCATGATCCCCTGCGGGGTGCAGGGGGCAAATACCGGGTTTCCGGCAAGCAGCCTGCCGAGGTTGTAGGGGTGGAACCCGTCCACGTCCTTTCCGGGCGCGACCGCATCGATCACGCGGGTGGTATCTATCTGGGACGGGAGCGGCAGCTGGACCAGGATGCCGTTGATGTCAGGGTCGTTGTTAAGGCGCGTGACCGCTTCGAGCACCTGCTCGGTGGAGGCGTCCTCCGGGAGCTCGATTCCGACCGACCCGATCCCGACACACTCGCACGCCCGGTGCTTCATGCGGACGTACATCTGCGATGCCGGGTCCTCGCCCACGATGACGGTCGCGAGGCGCGGGTAGAGCCCGGACTCCTCTATCTCCTCCTTGAGGAGCTCAAGCCTCTTCTCCGAGACCGCTTTGCCGTCGAGTATCATGCTACGTCAGGATAAAGGGGATACTTGCTCGCGAGAGCAATAACCTCTTCTCTCACTTCGGTGATCGCCTTCTTCGAGGTCTTGTCCCTCGCGATGTCCTTTACGACCCGGGCGATCCAGTAGGCGATCTGTTTCATCTCCTCCTCTTTCATGCCGCGGGAGGTGACGGCCGGCGTGCCGATGCGGAGACCGCTCGTCACGAAGGGGCTGAGTTGTTCGCGGGGGATGGTGTTCTTGTTCACGGTGATGCCCGCCTCGCCGAGCGCGGTCTCGGCCGCAAGGCCGGTGAGGTGTTCGCCGTTCGTGGAGACCCCGGTCAGGTCGAGCAGGATGAGGTGGTTATCGGTGCCGCCGGAGACGAGGTCGAGCCCTTCCTGACCGAGGACATCGGCGAGCGTGCGTGCGTTCTTGACGACCTGCCCGCAGTAGTCCCTGTACGCGGGGGTCAGCGCTTCCTTGAAGCAGACCGCCTTTGCGGCGATGGTGTGCATCAGCGGACCGCCCTGCATGCCCGGGAAGATGGACTTGTCGATGGCGGCAGCATCCTCCTTGCCGCACATGATGGCGCCGCCGCGGGGGCCGCGCAGGGTCTTGTGCGTCGTCGTCGTCACGATGTCGACGACCCCGACCGGGGAGTTGTGGTATCCGGTCGCGCAGAGTCCGGCGATGTGGGCGATATCGGCCATGCATCGCGCGCCGACGGTGTCGGCAATCTCCTGGAACGCCTTGAAGTCGATCTCGCGCGAGTAGGCGCTTGCACCGCAGACGATCATCTGCGGCTTGACGATCCGCGCCATCTCCTCGATGACCGCGTAGTCGAGCGTCTCCGTCTCGGGGTCGACGCCGTAATGGAAGATGGAGTACCAGCGTCCGGTGATGTTGACCGGCGAGCCGTGGGAGAGGTGGCCGCCCTGGGTGAGGCTCTGGCTCATGATCTTGTCCTTGTAGGCGAGGTAGGCAAAGTAGACCGCCTGGTTTGCCTGGCTCCCCGAGTGCGGCTGGACATTCGCGTGTTCCGCTCCGAAGAGCTCACACATCCGGTCGCGCGCCAGGTTCTCCACGACGTCGTGGAACTCGCAGCCCCCGTAGTAGCGCTTGCCGGGATACCCCTCGGCATACTTATTGGTCATGATAGAACCCATCGCCTCGAGGACCGCGTTGCTGACGACGTTCTCGGAGGCAATCAATTCCAACCCATTGATCTGACGCAGGCGCTCTTTCTCGATGAGGCCCGCGACTTCTGGATCGAAGTTTGCCAGACTAGACATGCAGAAAAAGGTTGCTCCGGTGAGGTAATATTCTTTCTTTTATACGTGTTTGTTCATGGCGGCTGCCTGTCCGGTGGCTGCCTGTTTTTCCGCAGCTGCATTCCGGATAAAATGTAATAATTCTTCTTTTGGGCAATCTATAGTAATATTATTACGTAATTATTATCAAGGATTAGTTTGAGGGAGATAATGGCTCAAAAAGATGCGAGGATACGGTTTCTTGAGCGAGAACTTGCGGAGCGCGAGAAGGAGATGGAGACGATGAAAGAGCATGTACAGCCGCCGGTATCGGAAACGGGAGATGAACGCCTGCGCAATCTGGAGCGGAAGGTGCGAGAGCTCGAGGCCCTGGTGAAAGGCCTGACGGAAGAGATCCTGGACGTCAAGTCTGTGGCGATGAAACTCTCCCGGGACGTCGAGGAGCGCAGGAAAAAGCCGGCGGTGACCGGGGAGAGGAAGGCCGGGGCCACGCTCCAGGCAGAGCCCCGCGCCGGCGCCGAGTCCCAGCCCGTGCGTGCCGCCGAACCCCGGAGCCCCGCGCGTACGGCAGAGAAGCGGCCGCCCACCCCCGCTCCGGAAGACAAGGATCTGGAACTCATCATGCAGAACGACGGGACGCTGAAGCCGGAGTCGAGGAGAACCTCGGAGTACATCGTCGCCAGCACCGGATCCCGGAGCGCCCCGGCGAAGGGCCGGGGGAAAGGCGGCAAGCCGTCCGAACGGACCCTCTTCGTCGAGCAGAAGAAACGTCCGGTTGACGACGTCATCCATGCTGAAGAGGACGACACGGTCGACCTTGATCGGTAGCGAAGGGAGCCTGGTCCTTGTACATCACGCAGCTTGAGATAGACAACTTCAAGTCTTTCGCCAGAAAGACGAAAATTCCTTTTTTTGAAGGATTCACTGTCGTTTCAGGCCCGAACGGATCCGGAAAGAGCAACATCATCGACAGCATCCTCTTCGTCCTGGCCCTCTCGGGTGCGCGGGGGCTGCGGGCCGAGAAGTTGACCGACCTGATCAACGTCAACTCCGGGAAGAACACCGCCGAGGTAACGGTCACGTTCTCGGACGGCACGACTATCCGCCGCCGGATCAAGCGGACGCCGACGGGCTACTACAGTTACAACTACTTAAACAACCGCCTCTGCAAGCAGGGCGAGGTCATCGAGTTCCTTACGAAGCTCGGGATCAAACCGGAAGGCTACAACGTCGTGATGCAGGGTGATATCACCCGCATCATGGAGATGAGCGACACAGAGCGGCGCAAGATCGTCGACGAGATAGCGGGTGTCGCCGAGTTCGATCACAAGCGCGGACAGGCGTTCTCGGAGCTTGAAGTGGTGCGTGAGCGGCTCGAGCGTGAGGAGATCCTCCTAAACGAGCTCGTGGCGAGGCTGGATGCGCTCCAGCACGAGCGCGAGCAGGCTGTGGAGTACCGGCGGTGGCAGGATGAGCTGGAACACCTCGGGCAGTGCCGGGGGGCGGCGCTCGTCCGGCAGAAGGAGCAGGAGATCGGCACCCTTCATAGCCTGATGCACGATCAGCAGGCGGCGCTCGAGCGAAACGCCGGCGAGGTCAGGGCAGTCGAAGCCAGCCTCGAGGAGGCGCGCGAGCGCCAGCATGCCGTCGATGAAGAGATAAACCGCAAGAGCGGCCCCGAGTACCTCGAACTCGTCGGGCGGCTCGAAGAGGCGCGGGGCGGGATCAAGCTCGGTGAGAAGACCATCGAGCGGCTGAAGGTCAGCCGGGACGAGAACCTCGAGGCGGTCCAGCGGGTCTACATGGACAGCAGGCGCGCCGAGGCCAAGGTCGAGGAATGCGCCGGGCAGATCCGCAACCTCTCGATCGACCGGGCGAACCTTGCTATGGAACTCTCGACGCAGCGCGAGCAACTCGCGGCGGTCGAGGCGCGTATAGCAAGTGAGAGCAAGGAGGTCGAGGGAATAAAGAACCAGCTCTTCGCCCGGCTGCAGGACCTCGAGAGCCAGAAGGAACTCCGGGCGAAGATCCTCCGCGAACAGGATATCTTCATCGAGAAGAGCCGGATGCGGACGTCGGAGCGGGAACGCCTTGATGCGCGCATCCGCCAGGTCGAGGAGGAACTGGAGAACAAGCAGGCGCAGGTCGCGGATTATTCTTCCTGCATGGCCGACTGCGAGGCACAGAAGCGCCAGATCGAGCGCGACCTCTCAGAGGCCGAGAGTACGCTCTTTGCGCGGCGGTCGGCACTTGACCGATTGAAGAAAGAGATCCGGGAGAACGAGCAGAGCCTGATGCGCTACGAAGCGCAGCAGCAGGCGCATGGCGACGCCGGCGGGAAGGCGATGGATGTCGTCCTCGGCATGGAGGGCGTCCACGGCACCGTTGCGCAGCTCGGGCGGGCGCCGCCGGAGTACGCGACCGCGCTCGATGTGGCGGCGATGGGCCGGCTCCGCTGGGCGATCGTCGATACCGATGCGGTAGCAGCCGACGCGATCCGCTACTTAAAGGAGAACCGTCTCGGGCGGGTCACGTTCCTGCCGCTCAACAGACTCCGGCCCCCGATCCTCTCGCCGCTGGAGGCTGACCCGGGTATCGTCGGCTACGCGGTCGACCTCCTGGAGTTCGACCCGGCGTTCGACCGTGCCTTCCGGGTCGTCTTCGGCGCGACGGTGGTGGTGGATACCCTCGAGCGGGCGCGGCGGCTGATGGGCCGGTACAAAATGGTCACCCTGGACGGGGATTTCGTCGAGAAGAGCGGCGCCATGACCGGCGGCTCCCAGGTAAAGAAAGTCCGCGGGTTCGGGGTGGCGGTCGACGACGAGATCGCGCGGGTCCGTGCGACGCTCGCCGGCCTCGAGGCGGAGGCGGGGGAGATCGATGCGTCTATCGGCCGCCTTGCTGCGGCTGCGGAGGCAAAACGGGCGGAGCGGAGTGCGGTCGACGAACAGGTTGCGCGCTACCGCATGCTCGTGGAGGAGTTCCAGAAGCGCACCGAAGTGCTCGCCGGAGAGAAGCAGACTCTTGAGCAGACTCTGCAGGAGATGCTCGAGAGCGCGAAGACCGGCGGCGAGGAGCTTGCGCGGCTTGAAACCGATCTGGAGCGGACTGCCGGTGAGATCGCGCGGCTCTCGGCGGATGTCGACGACCTCAAGAAGAAACTCGACGATACCGAGGTTCCCGTTCTCACCGAGCAGTACGAGAGTTACCGGAAGTCCGTCGAGGATATCGAGCGCCGGCTCCGGAATAAGGATGCCGACATCACCGACGCCAAACGCGAGCGGCAGCACTTCGCAAACCGCATCGAGGAGCTCGCCGCTGAGCGGGGCCGCCTGGAGGCAAAGAACCTGGAGATCGACGGCGAGATCACGGCCACAGAGGAGCAGATCGAGAACCAGCACCGCCTGATCGTGCAGTTCGAGGCGCGCCAGAAGGAGTTCTCCGACGAGCTTGCCGGCCTGCACGAAGAGCGGGACCGCATCCTCGGCGAGATCCGGGTGCTGGACCAGCAGGCTCTCGAACTCTCGGGTGCGGCGGAACGGATCCGGATGCAGATCGAGGCCCTCGCGGAGCGGGAACGCTCGCTGCTCGCGGAACTCGAGGTGCTCCGGGAGCAGGCCGGTGACGTGGAAACCGACCTTGACCTCGCTGCCATCGATGCCGGGATTGCAGAGGCCGAGCGCGCGCTCAAAAAGATCGGCGCGGTGAACATGCTCGCGATCGAGGAGTGCGATCGGGTCGCTCTGCGCGTCGAGGAGAGGAGCGCAAAGAAAGAGGTGCTCTCGCGTGAGCGGATGATGCTTCTTGAGCGGATCGAGAAGTACGAGAAGATGAAGTACGACGCCTTCATGACCGCTTTTACCGCGATCGATACGAACTTCCGGGATATCTTCGCGCGGCTGACCGATGGGAGCGGGAGGCTGATCCTCGATAACGAGGATGACCCGTTCTCCGGCGGCATGACGTTTGCGGTGCAGCCGCGCGACAAGAAGGTCCACCTCCTCTCTTCGCTCTCCGGGGGCGAGAAGTCGCTTACCACGCTCGCGTTCATCTTCTCCATCCAGCAGTACATGCCCGCGCCGTTCTACGCGCTCGACGAGGTGGATATGTTCCTCGACGGGAGCAACGTCGGCCGGATTGCCGCCATGATGAACGAACTCTCGGGAAACGCGCAGTCGATCATCGTCTCGCTCAGAAAGCCCATGATCGAGCGTGCCGACCGCATCGTGGGCGTGACGATCCGCGCCGACAAGAGCACGTACGTGACCGGTGTGCAGAACAATGGATGAAGAACCTGTCGAGATCCTGGCGGGCATGGCCGAGCGGGGAGAAGTCGATCCCTGGAACATCGATATCGTGGATGTGACGGACCGGTTCCTCGCTGAACTCGACCGCCGCAAGGAACTGGACCTGCGGGTTTCGGGGAGGACGCTCTTCTACGCTGCGTGCCTGTTGCGCCTGAAGTCGGATTATCTCGACGGGTGGGACGGCGATGAGGACGACGAATCTTTTGCGGACGACGAAGACGAGTCTTTTGCGGATCTCGGGTTCGACTTCGAGTCGGCCGGTGAGCTTGAGCCGATTGGCCGCCTGGAGCGGGAGATCCAGCGTCGCCTGGGACGAAAGAGCCTGCGGAAACGCCCGCCGGTCACGCTCTACGAACTCATCAAGCAGTTGAAGACGGCGGAGAAGGAGCAGCGCCGGAAGCAGCGGAGACGGGTATCTGTCGTCCGGGAACCGGATCTCGACCTCAAAGCCGGAGACGTGGTGGGGGTAGCGCACGACGAGGGATACCAGAATGCGGTCTCGGTCGTGATGGAGGAATTCCGGCGGGCCGCCCGGAACGGGGATGCCCTGACGCTCGGTGACCTTTCCGGGGCAATGGGGCGGAGCCGCCGCGAGGTCTACATCCCGCTCCTGTTCCTTATGCTCGAGGGCAAACTCGCGCTCTGGCAGGACGAGTTCTTCGGTGAGATCTATGTCGGCGACCGGATCCCCGAGAGTGGCGCCGAAGAGAGTCCCCACGGCGCGTCATCCCCGGCCCGGTGAGCGCGGCCGGATCCGGTGTAGTTGATTCTGCTGTTTTGTTAAATGTCCTGCCGTATTCGGGATCCGTGATATTGCGCGCGTGGCAATACTCCCCGCGCTCCGGGTGTCCGTTATAGTCCTCCGGGCGGCAACTCCGGGCTGTTCTATGGTGGGATGCCGTTTTTTGTATGGGTGCGGGGTAAATGTTTAAATACCTCTGGCAGCAACATGTAATAGTCAAGTTGGAAGCAAATTTCGTGCTCGATTCTGCATTCAGGTGCAGAATGCCCGATACTTCCAACGAATATGGGGGTCCAAGCAGCTGGCTTGGACCCGACGAAGCAGGGGAATGTATATATAACATTGACGACAACATTGTAAGGCTGTGTTGTCAGGGCCTCGGATCGTGCAGCCCGGAACGGGTGGTCTGGTCCGTGCCCCTTCAACCGTTGTGAGGGCCCAAGCATCGACTTGGGTCTGATGCGGGTTGACAATGTTTATATGTCCGGAGATTCAACGGATATTCTCACAAGATGTATCGGCGCCCGCGTAATACGGGCGTCCCGATACGATCGGACCGGGAATATGCGATGGATTCCCGGCCCGGGCCCTGAAGCGGGAACACAATGTTTATATGTGTTCAATCACAAACATTAATTCTCGCACGGGCGAAACAGGGCGGCCAGGACTCATGGTTCTGGCCGGGTTCTGTGATTGGGCCGGAAATTCGGTCTGGATTTCCGGAATGGATCCTGGAGCGGGATGAGAACGTTTATATGCAATGAGTTGCAAACGTTAATTCCTGCACAGGTGAAATGGTCCGGTCTGATTCGGGCCAAGTTTCCCTGTAATTCAAAAGGACATGAAGATTCGAGTCATCAAAACTCGGATCCGATACAGGAAACACATGTTTAAATACTCACAAAATAAACATTGTTTTCCTGTTGATGGGGAATCAACGTGACCGCTCAAAGGGCGGGTTGGTTCTGACGTTGGCATTGGCAATGCGGAAATTTGTTCAGTAACCGCTAATTCCTCCCAAGTTTAGTAGTGTGCATTACTTCCAAATTCTGGTTGATCCTGCCAGAGGTCACTGCTATCGGGGTTCGATTAAGCCATGCGAGTCGAGAGGGTTCGGCCCTCGGCGTACTGCTCAGTAACACGTGGATAACCTGCCCTAAGGAAGGGGATAACCCCGGGAAACTGGGGATAATACCCTATAGGCTACAGATGCTGGAATGCTTTGTAACCCAAAGTTCCGACGCCTTAGGATGGATCTGCGGCCGATTAGGTTGTTGTTGGGGTAATGGCCCAACAAGCCCGTAATCGGTACGGGTTGTGGGAGCAAGAGCCCGGAGTTGGATTCTGAGACACGAATCCAGGCCCTACGGGGCGCAGCAGGCGCGAAAACTTTACAATGCGGGCAACCGTGATAAGGGAACCTCGAGTGCCTGTACATGCAGGCTGTCCAGGTGTCTAAAACACACCTGAAGAAAGGGCCGGGCAAGACCGGTGCCAGCCGCCGCGGTAATACCGGCGGCTCGAGTGGTGGCCGCTTTTATTGGGCTTAAAGCGTTCGTAGCTGGGTTGTTAAGTCTCTTGGGAAATCTGACGGCTTAACCGTCAGGCGTCTAAGAGATACTGGCAATCTTGGAACCGGGAGAGGTGAGGGGTACTTCGGGGGTAGGAGTGAAATCCTGTAATCCTCGAGGGACCACCTGTGGCGAAGGCGCCTCACCAGAACGGCTTCGACAGTGAGGGACGAAAGCTGGGGGAGCAAACCGGATTAGATACCCGGGTAGTCCCAGCCGTAAACGATGTGCGTTAGGTGTATCGGTGACCACGAGTCACCGAGGTGCCGAAGGGAAACCGTGAAACGTACCGCCTGGGAAGTACGGTCGCAAGGCTGAAACTTAAAGGAATTGGCGGGGGAGCACCACAACAGGTGGAGCCTGCGGTTTAATTGGACTCAACGCCGGAAATCTCACCGGATAAGACAGCGGAATGATTGCCGGGCTGAAGACTCTGCATGACTAGCTGAGAGGAGGTGCATGGCCGTCGTCAGTTCGTACTGTGAAGCATCCTGTTAAGTCAGGCAACGAGCGAGACCCACGCCAACAGTTGCCAGCATGGTCTCCGGACTGATGGGGACACTGTTGGGACCGCCTCTGCTAAAGAGGAGGAAGGAATGGGCAACGGTAGGTCAGCATGCCCCGAATTATCCGGGCTACACGCGGGCTACAATGGGCAGGACAATGGGTATCGACACCGAAAGGTGAAGGCAATCTCTTAAACCTGTCCGTAGTTCGGATTGTGGGCTGTAACTCGCCCACATGAAGCTGGAATCTGTAGTAATCGCGTTTCAAAATAACGCGGTGAATGTGTCCCTGCTCCTTGCACACACCGCCCGTCAAACCACCCGAGTGGGGTTTGGATGAGGCTGCGGTTGTTGCCGTAGTCGAATCTAGGTTCCGCAAGGGGGGTTAAGTCGTAACAAGGTAGCCGTAGGGGAATCTGCGGCTGGATCACCTCCTAAGCTAAAGAAACTGCCACCGGCCAGAGGCCGAAAAACCGACAGATCCTCAACCCTATTCATATTATACACAATGCACCCGTCGAATGATATCGCCGGGGAAGGATGGATTGTCTGCTTCCGTAGCTGGAAGCCGGCGTGTGAAGTCATGTATAGGTGCTGTATACTGGACGCTTACTGGATCTGGTTAGGTATAACTGGAGTTATGCCGCCAGGTGGATGGCTCGGCTCAAGAGCTGATGAAGGACGTGCCAAGCTGCGATAAGCCTGGGCTAGGCGCATGGAGCCTATGAACCCGGGATTTCCGAATGAGACCTCTCCTAGTGATCAGTAATGATCGGGAACGCCCCGAATTGAAACATCTTAGTAGGGGCGGGAAAAGAAATCAATTGAGATGCCGTAAGTAACGGCGAGTGAAACCGGCACAGTTCAAACCGAATCCCTTCGGGGACATGTGGTGTTATAGGGCGGTTCTCACGGTTCAGTGATTAAGTCAAACTTGTCTGAAACGGCAGACCATAGAGTGTGATAGTCACGTAGACGTACTCTCACTGAACTTGGACCTGTCCCTGAGTACCGTGCGTTGGATATCGTGCGGGAATTTGGGGGGCACCAACCTCCAAAACTAAATACTCCTTGAGACCGATAGCGAAATAGTAGGGTGACCGAAAGCTGAAAAGTACCCCGAGAAGGGAGGTGCAAAGTGCCTGAAACCTGGTGGCGATAGTACGATACGGCACGCAAGGATCTCTGATGCGAAGGAAACAGCCGTGAGGCTGCAGTACGAGCATCACTGCCGGTGTCGTATCTTACGTTTTGAAGAACGGGCCAGGGAGTGTATCTCGGTGGCAATGGCTAACCTTTTTATCTGGGCAGCCGAAGCGAAAGCAACATGTGCGCAACTCTTCTGAGTGAGGCACGGCGTATACAAGTGCGTGGAGTCACCGGGTTACGACCCGAAGCCGGGCGATCTAGGCGTGGGCAGGTTGAAGCGTGGCGAAAGCTACGTGGAGGACCGCAAGCGGTATTGATCTGCAAATCATTCGTGTGACCTGCGTCTCGGAGTGAAATGCTAATCTAGCCCGGCATCAGCTGGTTCCTTCCGAAACATGTCGTAGCATGACCTGATCTGAGATCGTCGGTGGAGTAGAGCACTGATTGGTGGTCCCGGGGGAGAAATCCCTCAACCGCTTGTCAAACTCCAAACCCACCGTCATCGTAGACGATCGGAGTCCGGACTGCTGGGGTAAGCTTGTAGTCCGTAAGGGAGACAACCCAGCCCGTGGTTAAGGTCCCCAAGTGTCGACTAAGTGTTAACGCTAAAGGGCGTCCTAAGCCCCAGACAGCTGGAAGGTTAGCTCAGAAGCAGCTACCCTTTAAAGAGTGCGTAACAGCTCACCAGTCGAGGTTTGGGGCCCCGAAAATTGACGGGGCTCAAGTCGACCACCGATACCACGGAGTACCGTAAGGTAATCTCGTAGGAAGGCGTTGTGTTCGGGCGGAAGCTGGGCTGTGAAGTCCAGTGGACCGTTCACAAACGAAAATCCTGGTAATAGTAGCAGCATAGCAAGGTGAGAATCCTTGCCGCCGAAGGGGCCAGGTTTCCTCGGCAATGTTCGTCAGCCGAGGGTTAGTCGGTCCTAAGACGTACCGTAATTCGAGTACGCCGAAAGGGAAACAGGTTAATATTCCTGTACCATTTAACACTAAAGCCTGACGTTTTGGGGCAGGTTGAGCGGCGTCGTCGCGCCGTCTAAGCACCTAACCCCGTGGAGAGCCGTAATGGCGAGAAGCGGGCGAATGTGTTATGGCGTAAGTCAGCTTCACCCCGGAACCCGTGAAAAGGGCAGTTAAATGTCCGTACCGAGAACTGACACAGGTGCCCCTAGCTGAAAAGGCTAAGGCGTGTCGGATCAATTCAGTTAAGGGAATTCGGCAAATTAGCTCCGTAACTTCGGGAGAAGGAGTGCCTGCTGTGTAGACAGCAGGTCGCAGTGACCAGGGGGCTCTAACTGTCTAATACCAACATAGGAGATCGCAAACCCGTAAGGGCTAGTACGATCTCTGAATCCTGCTCAGTGCAGGTACCTGAAACCCCGGTTCAACGGGAAGAAGGGCCTGTAAACAGCGGGGGTAACTATGACCCTCTTAAGGTAGCGTAGTACCTTGTCGCTTAATTGGCGACTTGCATGAATGGATTAACGAGAGCCCTACTGTCCCTAACACGAAGCCGTTGAACATTTTATCCTAGTGCAGAGACTAGGGACTCCAGATGGGAAGTGAAGACCCCGTGGAGCTTTACTGCAGCCTGTCGCTGTGTTACGGTATTCCTTGCGCAGTGTAGATGGGAGGTGTCGAGCCACCCCTTCCGGGGGGTGGGGAGCCAACAATGAGACACCATCCTTGGTTTACTGTAACACTAACTCAATTCGAGGACAACGGTAGGTAGGCAGTTTGGGTGGGGCGCCACACCCTCGAAAAAATATCAAGGGTGCCCTATGGTCAACTCATGTGAGTCAGAAACTCACAGGAGAGTGTCAAGAGCATAAGTTGGCCTGACGCGATTCCGCATAGCAAGGAATCGCGAGAGGAAACTCGGGTCTAACGAACCAATGAGCCTTATTGATGAGGGCCATTGACGACAGAAAAGCTACCCCGGGGATAACAGAGTCGTCGCCGGCAAGAGCACATATCGACCCGGCGGCTTGCTACCTCGATGTCGGTTCTTTCCATCCTGGCCGTGCAGCAGCGGCCAAGGGTGAGGTTGTTCGCCTATTAAAGGGGATCGTGAGCTGGGTTTAGACCGTCGTGAGACAGGTCGGTTACTATCTATCTGGAGTGTTTGGAGTCTGAAGGTAAGATGGAAATAGTACGAGAGGAACTTTCCGTCGTCGCCTCTGGTCGATCGGTTGTCCGACAGGGCAATGCCGAGCAGCTACGCGATAAGGGATAAAAGCTGAAAGCATCTAAGCTTGAAACCTGACCTAAAAAGAGACTCCGTTGAGGACACGGGTAAAAGACCCGTTTGATAGGCTTGGGATGTAAGCATGAAGGCAACGACATGTTCAGTCCGCAAGTACTAACGTCCGATGCCTTCCGCTGAACTCAGACGAAATCCGGAGTACGCACCGTAAAACACCTCGAGTGAGTAATCCTTAAATAAAAAGGAGAACTAAACTATAGAGGTAACACAGCTTGCCAAGGTGGCGGAGCGGCCACGCGGTTGACTGCAGATCAACTACACCCCGGTTCAAGTCCGGGCCTTGGCTTCCATTCGGGCGCGTAGCGGCCGATGGGGGAGAAAACCCTATGGGGTTTTCGACTCGATTGACCCCTCACACCCGGATGTAACTGGTAATAGCGGCCATAGCAGAGGGGAAACACCTGGACCCATTCCGAACCCAGAAGTTAAGCCCTCTCACGTGCTGTGTTGTACTGAGGTGCGCGAGCCCTCGGGAAGCCCGGCTCGCTGCTATTACCTTCCTTTACAACGAAAGATTGCTTTTCTGAATTGTTATTGTGCGAGCGTTCGCTGTTTCTTCCTGGTCGTCTGTTTTCGGATAACGCACGTTTCTTTGATATACTTCTCAAGCAGGATTTTCTGATCCGGGTTCCCGCCCCATCGGGGCTGTTCCTGTCTGTATCTCTCCAACACCTGCGGTTTCCTTATACTCCGTATCCGCGCAGAAATATTTCCGGGATAGGCTGTATAAGACAGGCGATATGTCCTTATACCCCCATAGATCCGGCAGCTATACTACAGCGAATTTTGCCGCTTTCTGTTTTTCCTGTTCGAACATCTCCCCCAGTCCGAAGAGTTCGGCCGGGCTGAGATGATGCTCCGTCAGGGTGAAGACCTCCTTCTCTTCCGAGGTGAAATGCGCCTCGACCCGTTCCCTCAGGTCGACGAGCGCCGGCATCCAGGCGTCGTCCCTGAGAGGGATCATCTCAAACCGGGCAAGTGTTTCACGAATATCGGTATGCTCGTCAAGCGACCGCCGGATCTCCTCCGGCACCATGTCCCGGAGCCGCGCATAGAGTGTGGCTTCTTCCGCGTATATGTGCCCCGGCAGCTCGCGGCGGAGCGTAATGCACCGGACATCCCGGGTCTCGGGATTGCTCTCGAGCTCGTCGAAGAGACCCCTGATGAAGTCGTGGTCGTCCCTGATCAATTCAAGAATCTGCGGCATATTTGTTCTCCATCCGAATGAACAATAGGAGATGCGGTACTTAACGATTTCGCCGGATTCTACCCGCCCCGGGAGATCCCGGCCGGGGAAAAATAGGGGCATCGATGCTTGCGCACCTGCCCGCATCGATAACGTCCGATCGTTCAGCGTGCCGCAACCGGCATCGCGCTTCTCTTTGCCTCCTGATAGCGGCTGCCAAGGTTCGAGAGCTCGTCGCTGCCCATCTTCTGCTGCATCTGCGGGAAGATCTTCTCCTCCTCCTCGCCGATGTGGTGCTTCACGTTCTCCTGGATCACCGTCAGTTTCGCCACCCAGACATCCTCCTGCGATGTGGACGCGCCGTCGAGCTGGGAAAGCAGCGTCTTGACCGCGTTGTGCTCCTCGATCGCCTCAAGGGCCATATCCGTCATCCCCGACTCCATGAGTTTCGGGTATACGGTCTGCTCCTCCCCGATCATGTGCGGCATGAGGTTCTCCTTTAAGGAGTTGTATTTCTGCTCCCGGTTGCTCGTGCCCTTGCTCGAGAGTTCCGAGAACTGCGAGAGCACCATCTGGTGCTCCTGTTTCAGGATATCGATAACGTTCTGCGCCATCCGATCACTTCCCCCTCACTCTGCAGGGAGGCCCGCATGGATGGGTCCAGTATATATGGATTGTGCCCGGATTCGGAATCCGGACCGTAGCCTCTCCATCCCGGCACTCGCCCGGGAGACCACGGGAATCGCCCGGGCGGTCACAGGGGGGCCGTCCTCCTTCGCCTCCCCGAACCGGTCGCCGGTATGCGGGAGGAGAGCGTCGTCCACCTTCGGCCCGGCTCCCGGCCTCGATGAGTCTCATCCGCGCTGCAGGCCTGACGGCCGTCGCCGGATATCCATAAATGGTGCAGGCACATAGGATTGTACGTATGCTGGAAGAGGAATCGGACGGCCCGAATCCCGGCGCGAAGCTCAGGCGTGAACTCGGGCTGCCTGCGGTCACCCTCTCGGGTGTGGGGATCATCCTCGGGGCCGGTATCTACGCCCTGCTCGGGGAAGCGGCCGGCATGGCCGGCAACGCCGTCTGGCTGACGTTTGCCATCGCCGCCACCATCGCCGCGTTCAGCGCCCTGAGCTACGCCGAGCTCTCATCGATGTATCCCCGTGCGAGCGCCGAGTTCGAGTACGTCTCGAACGCCTTCGGGAGGAAGCTTGCGTTCGTCATAGGGTGGCTGATCATCTTCTCCGGCATCCTCGGCGCCGCAACCGTCTCGCTCGGGTTTGCCGGCTACTTCTCGGACCTCGTCGGCTTTCCGGTCATCCCCTCCGCGATCCTGATCATCCTCTTCCTCGCCGGAATCCTGTTTGCCGGTATCAAGGAGACCGCCCGGGTCGCCATCGCCCTGACCCTCATCGAGGTCGGGGGCATCGTCATGGTCATCCTGATCGGCCTCCCGCACCTCGGGCGGGTGGACTACCTCGATATGCCCCTCGGAGTCCCGGGCCTCCTGCAGGCGTCCGCACTCGTCTTCTTTGCCTACATGGGGTTTGAGGAGATGGTGAAACTCTCCGAAGAGACCAGAAACCCGGAGCGGACCATCCCCATCGCCCTGATTATCGCGCTTGCCATCTCCGTCTTCCTCTACATCCTGGTATCCCTCGCCGCCGTCTCGGTCGTCGGCTCCGAGCAGCTCGCCGCCTCGCGGGCACCCTTCGCCGACGTCGCGTCCATCGCTCTCGGCCCTGCGGCGTTCACCCTCATCTCCGTCATCGCCCTCTTTGCTACAGCAAACACCGCGCTCCTGATGATGATGGCGTCGTCCCGGATCATCTACGGCATGGCTTCCTCCTTCTCGCTCCCGACGGTCTTCGCCCGGGTGCACCACCGGACGCGGACGCCCTGGACGGCCATCGTCGCCGTTGCACTCGCCTCCATAGTCTTCCTCTTTGCCGGCGAGATCGATTTCGTTGCGAACGTCACGAACTTCACGCTCTTTGTGACATTCGTCGTCATCAACGCGTCCGTGATCCTGCTCCGGTACCGTGCGCCGGATGCGGTGCGGCCTTTCCGGATCCCGGGCAGTATCGGGTTCCTGCCGGTCATCCCGGTCGTCGGCATCATCTCAAGCCTCTTCCTCCTTGTCCAGCTGGACTCCCTGGTGCTGCTGGTCGGCGGGTTCCTGGTCGTTCTCGGTGCGGGGATTGCACTGGTCGGGGAACAGCGTGCCGGTGGAAGATTGTCAGGCTCCCAATAGTCTATGGATTTACTATATTTCACCATGATTAATTTCGATAAACCCTATATTTCCCCGCTCCCTCACCAGTATCATGACAGGCCAATCTTCTGTCAGGCGTGGCGGAGCGCTCCTCGTGGTTCTCGCGCTTCTTGCCGTCGCCTTAACGCTCGTTGCCGGATGCACGGCAGGTACGGAAAATGAGACCTCCACTCAGGGGGACGGGGTCTCCGGAACCCTCTCGGTCACCGGCTCGACGACCGTCCTCCCCATTGCCCAGTTGACCGCCGAGACGTTCATGGCTGAAAACTCCTGTGCCGATATCCGGGTCAGCGGCGGCGGATCCAGTGTCGGTGTCCAGGCCGTCGGCGAGGGCACCGCAGGTATCGGTATGGCTTCCCGTGACCTGAAGGATGCCGAGAGGGAGAAGTACCCCGACCTTGTCGGGCACACCGTTGCCATCGACGGCATCGCGGTTGTCGTCAACCCGCAAAACACCGTTGAACGGTTGACGCTGGACCAGATACGGGGCGTCTACAACGGCACCTACACCAACTGGGACCAGGTCGGCGGGTCGAACCAGCAGATCGTCGTCGTCGGCCGTGACAGCGCTTCGGGAACCCGCGAGTATTTCCAGGAAGCCGTGATGCAGAAGGAGGACTTCGTCGATACCCAGCTCGAGAAGAACTCGAACGGTGCCGTGGCGCAGACCATCGCCCAGACTCCGGGTGCCGTCGGGTACGTCGGGCTCGGTTACCTCGACGAGTCGGTGAAGGCACTCTCCATCGATGTGAACGGGGATGCCGTTCTACCCACGATCGAGAACGTGAAGGCCGGAACCTATCCGATCTCGCGTGAAGTGTTCATGTTCACGAAGGGCGAAGCAACCGGTCTCGCAAAGGCATACATCGACTTCATCCTCAGCCCCGACGGCCAGGCAATCGTCGAGGGAGAGGGATTCGTCCGGGTTGACTGAAGTTCCCCTGTAACCTCCTTTTTTTCCACCATCATGTCGACACGGTCTCGTGCCAACAACCCATGGACTTCGCGGCTTCGCGTGAGACTTAGTTGCTAGCCCTATGACACCTCACGCGAAGCCGCGAAGCCGCGAAGAACGACTGTCCGCAGGACAGTCATTTGAGAAGATCTTCGCTCTTCGAAATCGCGAAGGGAAGGGGAGAAAGGTGGTCGGGTTTCGATGAACCAGAAACCTCCCGGGCCGCCGCCTAACTCTCTCTCGACTCTCCGGCCCGGTAGTGCTCGACCGGTCCGGCCGCTTCCAGTCTTCCATCTTTCAGAACGGAGACGGCGCCGTGGCCGCATGCGACTAGGCACCGGCGGCCGGCCGGGGCGAGCTCATCGTCCAGGTTCCGGATCAGCTCAAGCAACGCCGTACGCTCCCGGCGTGCACAGTCGCTGTCGACATTGACCGACGTCACCAGGAAGTCGGCCAGCGAGTTGTAGCGTTTCCGCTCCTCATCGAGGCTCCCGAAGTTGATCAGGGTATCGGCGGTGAAGATGATCCCGTGCCCCGGACAGAAGAAGTAGACCTGGCCGTGCATGTGCCCGCCCAGGGACTCGAGGACCTCGAACTCGAGGTCGTGGACCGCAAAGCGTGCAATGACGGGAAAGATCGACCGTGTGCCGATCCTCTCTGCCGGGAAGATCTCGGGGTTCTCCGGCGGAGTGAAGTGCGAGAAGAGGTTGATGACGGTCGTGTAGACCTCTTCGAGGATCGAGGACTCGCTGCGCGAGCCGTAGGCGCGGTTCGCCCGGCGGATGATCTCGAGCGACCCGGTGTGCGTATACGCTTTTGCAGCGAAGAGCCCGCCCGCCCCGCAGTGATCCGCATCGGCGTGGGTGATGTAGATCCTGCGGATCTTCCCGGGATCCCCGAGACCGTAGTGCTGGAACATCCGCACGGCGTCCTGGTGGTAGATCCCGTATCCGGTGTCGATCATGACGGTCTCGTCCGGGGTGCGGAGCAGGAAGATGTTCCCGCCGCCCGGCATCTGGAAACAGAAGACCTCGACGTCGTCGCTGAGGGGGATACGCTGGACTTCCGTGTAAAACCGATCTTTCGTGGTGTTCCGGAGCGTCCTTCCCGTGAGCAGGATGCACTCGAAGACTTCCTTCGGGTCCTGGCCGAGGCTGTTGAGTTCCTGGACGATGTGGTTGACGTCCTGCAGGAGGGAGAGCAGGAACTCATCCTCGGCCGTCCCGATCAGCCCCCGCACCGCCTGGGCGAACCTGACGTAAAAGACGGTGTCGTCGAGCTTCTCGCCGGTCGTGTCGTACTCGAGGATCTCGAGACGATATTGTGACTTCAACCGGTCGAGCAGGCTCTCCACGATAGCGGTCTCCTCGATGTTCAGGCTGATGGTGACCCTGCCGGAGTCGCACCTCGCACCTTCGGTGCTCGAACTCCGTTCTCGAAACCCGGAAGGGTCTCTCCAGCTCCGGTTCTCACGAACCGTCGCATCCTGATGGAACATCGTTCTTTGGTGCTCCTGCTCCGGTTCCTCGCACCTTCGGTGCTCACGCTCCTGCCCTTCGGCCAGTCGCGCTTCGAACCATCCCAAGCCGCACCGCCGGTCGTCGAAGTCGATGTAGGCGATGTTTGCCCCCGCCCCGGTGATGTAGGTGAGGAGTTCGAAGAGGGATCCGGGTTCGTGAGGGACGTATACCGAAAACCTGAGAAATCCGAGCGTAGGCAGCGATTCCTGGAGGTAGCCGATCGCGTGGAGGTCTTCCTTCATCTGGGAGTAACCCTCCGGTGTGGCGGTCACCTCGAAGAAGACGGTCAAGGGATCGATCCTGCGGTCGAACTGGATACGGTTGATGTTGCCGGAGTGCGACTTGATGATCTCGGCCGCGCGGTGCAACGAGCCCGGTTCGTCGGGCACCCTGGTGACGAAGGAGTATTTATTCACCCGGTTCACCTGATAATGCTTTATAACTTGGTGTTTGTCATATAAGCGCCTTTTCCCGCGATCCTGGGAGGTGAAATGAGAAATCGGGGGTTTGATGCATGCCCTGGGGCTCCGGTGCCGTTACGCCGGGACAAGTTTCGAGCGCACCGCCTGCGCCCAGGCGCGGACGGCCTCCCAGTTACGGAAATCACCAGTTTTCGCCCGGATGAGCTTGATGACGGTACGGTCCGCGAACGAGAGGCCGCCGCTCTCCAGCCTCCCCGGAAAGATGCCGATTTCCACCGGATTTACGAGCATCCTGACCTGGTCCATCGATGCTTCCGCTTTCCTGAGGATCTCGGCCCCCCCGTCTGCGACCGTGAGCCCCACGGCAAAGTAGGCGACCGGGATGGTGCGCAGGTGCTGCTGGTGCCGCTCGATGAATACCTGCGATTCCGGGAGCCATTTCCCTACGTAGATCGGGCTCCCGATGACGACCGCCCGGTACGGGGAGAGGTCCCGGACTTCGTTCACCGGCCGCACATCGACCGCAACGCCTGCCTTCCGGAGTTCATCGCCGATCGCCTCCGCCACCTCTGCGGTCGAGCCGTAGCGGGTGGCATAGGCAACAAGAATCCTGTCTGCCATAATACAGGTATTTCTCGTTCGACCGGTCTTATTCGTTGCGGGAGGTACGGGTTAGGTTCTTATGGGTTGGTCTCCCCAAGAGACCCGATGGCGACTAGAGAAGAGGGTGCCGGAGTATGGTACCACAGAGGTCAGGCTTTCTGCAGCACCAGGAACTACAACCAGGCGGTCGTCTGTTACGATAAGGCCCTTGAACTCTCCCCCGACGACCCGGTTCTATGGAGGCGGAAAGGTTTTACTCTCATCAAAGCCGGCCGCTATGACGAGGCGGCCGCCTGCTTTGACCGGGCTCTCTCTCTCGATCCGGAGGATGCGACGGCCTGGCAGAGAAAGGGATACGCTCTCGCACGCCTCGGGGAGCACAACGGCGCCATCGCCTGCTGTGATCGGGCGCTCACGCTGGACCCGCAGCATGTCCTCGCCTGGCAGAGCAGGGGGTGGGTGCTCGGGGTCATGTGCCGGTATGATGAGGCGGCGGACTGCTACGAGGCGGTCCTCGCAATCGACCCCGAGCGGGGATCAGCGGCCTGGCACCGGGACCGGATCCGGGAGAAGAGGAACCTTGAGGCGCTCGCATCCGAGATCCGGGAGGCGGAGCGGTTCGTCGAGGTGCCGGCCTGCATCCGGGACGTGGTGACCGAGCGGGACTACGGCAACATCGGCCTGGCACGGGCGGTGCTCCGGGAACTGGTCGGGCAGGCGGAGACGGTGGCGGTTCACCGCCCGTGAGTGTTCGGGTACGGCTGCTGCCGGAGTGAGTTACACCGTAGATTCACGCGAAGGCGTGAAGTCCGAGCCCAACATCCAATCCGTTTTTACGACACATATTCCGGTAAAAAAAGGTTTTTCTCCAGTCCACACACTATTCGGCCCGCAACGCCTCGATCGGGTCGAGGTTCGACGCCCGCCACGCCGGGTAGACGCCGGTGACGATGCAGATCGCGGCGCCGACGGCCATGGCCATCGGAACGTAGACGATACTCCCGGGCGTGAAGAAGTACTCGGCTGTGCCGACCATGCCGAAGACGACGATGTAGCCGATGACGATGCTCCCGACGGCACCGATGGCCGCCCCGACGAGCCCGAGGATCCCCGCCTCGTAGATGAACATCCGCAGGATCTCGGTCCGCTGCGTCCCGATGGAGCGGAGGATTCCGATCTCCCGCACCCGTTCGTTCACCGACATCATCATCACGTTGAAGATCGAGACTGCGGCAACGAGGAGCGATATCCCCGCAATCGCCATCACGAACGTCGTCATCGTGGAGACAGTCGAGGTGATGCTCTCCGTCATGCGGCTGCTGTCCTGGACGGTGACTTCGTCCTCTTTCCTGTTGAGTTCGTCTTCGATCGCCGCCTTGACCGTATCGATCTCGTTTAAGTCGTCCATGACGACGTTGACCTGGTCGTACTCGCCCTCACCGCCGTAGATACCGGTGAAGAGTTTGTCGCCTCCGACGATCGCCATATCCGTATTCAGGTCCATCGACATACCACGCTCCTCGAGGATGCCGACGACCCGGACGGTTGTGGTGGACCCCTCGTCGGGGTCGCCGATATCGATCTTGCTCCCGATCTTGAGGTCGAGCCGTTCGGCGAGCGTAGGCCCGACGACCACCGAGGTCGTGCTCTTCGAGTACTCCCCTTCCTCGACGGTGAGGATCTCGCGCATGATATCCGCATCAAGGCCGTAGATGGTCGCCCTCCCGGTCTCCGACCCGACCTCGATCACATCGGACTCGGACCTGACGGTGTAAGCGGTCCCGTACTTCGCGACGATGCGCTCGATATCCCGGAACTGGTCCTCGGTGATCAGGTCTTCGTCGTCGTCGGGATCGCTGCCGCCTCCGCCTCCCCCCGGCCCCGCCATCATGCCGCCACCGCCCCCGGTGTACGGGGTGACGGTGAGTTTGTTTGCCATGTCGGAGAGTTCTTCCGTGACCGAGAGCGTCATGTTCGCCCCCATCATCCCGATCGAGGCGATGGCGACGACGCCGATGACGATGCCGAGGGCGGCAAGGACCGATCGGAGGAAGTGAAGCCGGACGCTTCTTGCCGAGAGCGCAAGGATGATGTCTTTTCCGATCATGCCACCCTCCCGTCCCGGATTACGATCGTCCGTTCTGCATATGCCGCAATCTCGGATTCATGGGTTACCATGACGATCGTCCGGCCTTTTTTGTGGAGCTCCGAGAGTGCCTCCATGATCTGGGCGCCGGTCTGGGAGTCCAGGTTTCCGGTCGGTTCGTCGCAGAGGAGGATCGCCGGGTCGTTCACGAGCGCCCGGGCGATCGCGATCCGCTGCTGCTGGCCGCCCGAGAGTTCGTTCGGTTTATGGGTCGAGAGGTTTTCGTCGATCCCGACGAGGGCGAGGAGGTCCCGCACCCTTCCGGTATCGTCGTTTTTGCGATGTTTCATGATGTAGGGGTACTCGACGTTCTCGTAGGCGGAGAGAAGCGGAATGAGATTGAACTTCTGGAAGATGTAGCCTATGGAAGAGAGCCGGAGATCGGTCAGTTCCCGGTCGTCCATCTCCCTGATGTTCTTCCCGTCGAGGAAGAGGTTGCCGGACGTGGGACGGTCAAGGCACCCGATCTGGTTGAGGAGGGTTGATTTCCCCGACCCCGACGGCCCCATGATGGCGACGAACTCCCCCTCGTCGATGATGAGGGATATTCCGTTCAGCGCCACAACGTCGCCCGCAGGGAGGGGATAGACCTTCGTGACGTCGTCGAGTTCGATAACCGGACTGCTCATGCGTCTTCCTCCTCCGGATTATTTGCGGAACCGGTCACGGATCTTCCCTAAGTACCCCTTCCGCCACGCGACGGCGACAGCCACGCCCCCCACGATCACGAGGAGGATCTCGGCTACCGGGATCTGAGCAAACCCGCTGCCGAACGATCCGAACATGCCCATACCTCCTCTTCCACCCTGGGGGCCACCGGTGAAGCCGGCCTGGATCTCGCCGCCCGTACCCGGCTCCGATGCCTGTCCTGCGGATGAGAGGGAGACTGTCACGGTCTCGCTGTATGTTTTGCCGTTCTCATCTTTGTACTGGACGACGAGCGGGATGGAAGATGCGCCCTGTGCGTTGCACGTGACTTCGAAGCTCGAAAAGTCGTCAGACTCCAGCCCGCCGACAACGTAGACCGGGTAGGGGTCCGTCGGGGCCGCGGGGTCATCGACGGTGACCTTGACGGAATACGCGTCTTTCAGGCCGGCGTTGGTCACGTCCCCGGTCAGCGTGATCGTGCCGCCGTTCTGCGACACCTCGATGTTATTGACCACCATATCCGGTTCGACCACCCGCTCGCCGATCTCGACGGGAACGGTCAGGGTGGTGTGGTGCTCGTTGATCCCGTTCCGGTAGGAGACGTCGAAGGTGAGGTCGGTCGACTGCGATGCCAGGATCCGGAACGAGGCGTTCTTCTCCTCGTCTGGTGCCAGGGCTCCGAGGAAGACGGCCGTCTGGGTACTCCTGACGCCTTCGCCGGTCGGGGTGACGGTTACGCCGTTCACGCTGCTCTCGCGGGGGTTCCCGACGGAGAGAACGATGGTATCTTCGCTGTTTGCCGGATAGGTCTCCGGGGCGTCGACGACGTTGACCTGAATCTCGGTGCTCTCAACCGTCACCGGAACGGAGTAGCGGATGCTCCCGCTGTCCCGGAGGTCCAGGTAGAAGACCGGGTAGTACATGCCGTCCGCGGTATCGGCCCTCACGGTGAACGTGAACGACATGGTGTTCCCGGGGCCGATGGTGCCCACCGCATCGTAGGTCTTGTCGTTAATGACGGCAATCCCGTTGGGATAGAGTTCCGCCCTGCTGATGGCAACGCCCGTCTCCCCGGTGTTCTTGATCTCGACCGTCACCGTGCCCGTATCCCCGCGCATGAGCGCGTCGGGATTGACGGTGACCCCGGTGACCGCGATCCGCTCCTCCGCCGAGGACGTATCGGCCGCCGCAGCGGCACCCACGATTGCCGACAGGAGAAGGAGCAGGATGCATAATTTATGCTTCATCGGCTCTGCCTCCGGCACATGGCGGTTCCTGCACGGCATCGGTGCTGCTCTGGTATCGTTCTGGCAGGTTTCATGGTCTTTTCACTCACTTTGAATCTGCTGCTCTGATGTCGCGTCCTTCCCGGAATCTGCGGGAAGAGCCGCCGACAATGTAAGCTAAATTTTACATATTGTTATTTATAGGTTACCAATTGCCTGTAAAATCAAACATAATGGGGGGTTGACTTGACAATCGTCCGGGTTGCCGGCAATCCGGTTCGACCTCTCGGCAAGGCGGGGCCTTCACCCACCGCCCCGCCTCATGCCGTTCGCCGGGTTACACATTAATAACAAAATGTTCAAGATCATATACAACGGCTGCGTATGAAGCGAAACACGTTCTATCTTCTGGCCGGTATTATCGCGCTCGCCGAGGTCGCCATCTTCTGGCTATCGGTGGAGATCGAGAGGCCGATCCTGATCCAGATTGCGTTCGTCCTCGGCGTCCTCCTGATCTACGGGGCGCGAAGGATGGTCGAAGACAGGGTCGAGGACGAGCGGACGGCAATGATCACTCAGAAGGCGGCGCTCCGGACGCTGGAGGTCTTCTGGGTGGTCTTCTTTGTGGTCAGCCTCGGGAGTGCGGTCGCTGCGTTTTCGAGACCGCTCGGGCTGCGTCCTCCCCCTCCACCGGACCCTAACACTACCCATACACTGATATTACGGATAACGGAGCCCGACGTCCTGCCTTTCGATCTCTTCGGCAGGTTTGCCGTCGGCCAGCTGGTCCTCCTCTGCCTGATGATATTCCTGTATGTCGGGTTCCGGGTGTACTACGCCCGCAAGTACGGAGAATGGGATACCGATGAAGAACAGGATTAAGGTCTACCGGGCGATGCACGACCTGACCCAGGAGGGGCTCGCGAACGAGCTCGGGGTCACCCGGCAGACCATCCTCGCCATCGAGAAGGGGAAGTACGACCCGTCGCTCGACCTCGCCTTCAAGATCGCCAGGTTCTTCGGCGTCACGATCGAGGATATCTTCCTCTACGGCGATACGGCAGAGCGGAAGTAATCCCCGGGGCCCATCCGGGGATAGCGGCTCCGGTGACGGAGCGGAGCATCAGGCATGTATCGATACGTCTCGAGAGACACGCTTTTTTTTGGATTAAAAACCCGGAGGACTCCGGTATCCCCCTTTATCGCCGTCCGTTCGTCTCAAAAAAGGTCGTGTGAAGAGGGGGCATGTCCGTCCCTCCACCACGTCCGGCGAATCAGCCTCACCGGTGCGCGAAGTACGCGCTCACCCGGCCGCCGTCCGCCGAGTCGATCCGGGCAAACCCGATCCGCTCGAACTGGACGACGCTGTCCACTTCTCCGGCGACCAGCGGTTCGCAGAACCCCTCGACGTCCCCGTCCTGCCGGTGGAGAATACAGGGGAGTTTCGCGTCCGCCGGCAGCCACTGGATGATCGGCGCCTTCTCGCGCCGGGCATCCTCGAGCGCGTCGCCTGCGTAGGAGAGATGCGGTTCATCCACGTCCCACTCGATCCTGACGTTGTAGAGGTCTTTTAGGCGGACCATGCTCCTGCCCTCGATATCTGCTCTCGGGAGGAACACTCTCCCGGCGGTGACGAGGGTGCGGACTCCCCGGGAGGGGTCGTTCGGGTGCAGGGCCGCCCGAGCCTCGTGAAGAGGAGCGCCTGCGACGACGACCTCGACCGGGTCGGGCACGAAGAAGTACCGGTTCGCCTTCGGGTCGACGAGTTCCTTGTTCCGGGCATAAAGGTTCTCCCACGAGAACGAGATATCGGTCTCCCCGATACCGATATCGACCATGGCGTTCCGGACCGCTTCGGGCTCGATACCCCGGCGTGCGATCGCCCGCATCGTCCCCAGGTGGATGTCGTCCCAGCCCGTGTAGATGCCGCTGTTGATTCCCTCGCGCATCCCCGACGTCGAGAGGACGACGCCCGATATCCCCATCCGGCCGTAATGGCGGTAGACCGGCGGCTTCCAGCCGAAGTAGTCGAAGATGAAACGCTGCCGTCTCGTGTTTGCGATGTGGTCCTTCCCGCGGATCACGTGGGTGATCCCGAGCAGGTGGTCGTCCACCGCGACCGAGAAATTCATCAGCGGAAAGACCGTGGCGTCCACTCTCGGGTGGAGGGGTGCGTTCACGATCCGCATCGCGGAGTAGTCCCGCATGGCCGGGTCGGGGTGGGCGAGCTCCGTCTTCACCCGGACGGTCGCGTCGCCCTCGTAGAACTCCCCGTCAAGCATCTGCTGCCAGAGCTCCAGGTTCTCCTCCACCGTCTGGTCCCGGCAGGGGCACGCCTTCCCCTTGAGTTTGAGTTCCCGGAAGCGTTCTGCGTCACAGACACAGACATAGGCGCCGCCAAGCTCGATGAGTTTCCTGCACCAGTCGTAGTAGATATCGAGCCTGTCGCTCTGGTAGACGATATCGGTGATCCCGAGCCCCAGCCACGCGATATCCTCCTGCACCATTGCATATGCCTCGGGATCGACCCTCCTCGGATCGGTGTCCTCGATACGGAGGACGTACCGGCCGCCGTAGCGTCGGACATAGTAGTCGTTCAGGATAGAGGCCCGGGCATGCCCGAGGTGCAGCGGTCCGCTCGGGTTCGGTGCGAACCGCATCACCACACCGTTCTCGGCGCCCTCAAGGGCAGGCAGTTCCCGGGAGCGTTCGTGCGTCTCGGTAAGTTCGGCGAGGAGTTCGGGAGCGATCGCGAGAAGCCGGCTCTTCCGGTCGGACTGGCTCATCGCCGCCACCTCCGCGATCACCTTCCCTGCGAGAGGGCCAATCTCCCGGGCCCGGCTCCGGAACTCGGGGTGCTTGCCGAGCACCGTGCCGATGACCGTTCCACTCTTCGGGGCCGCATCGTGCTTCACCGCGTTCTGCAGGGCGTAGATAAAGAGCAGATGCTCGATATCGGTGTCCATGATGTCAGAATCCCCGGTCTATGAAGTAATCGGCGATCTCCGCAAGGAGACGCTTCTCCTCCGAGTCCGGGAGGATAGAGAGCGCCTGTTTTGCGACGGCCGCCCGCTCGACGGCAACGGCACGAACTTCTTCGATGATGCCCGCATCCTGCAATTGGGCGATCAGGTCGTCGATCTCGGCGCCCGTAAGTTCCCTCCGGTACGGGGCAAGGTCGAGCCCCTTCTCGCGCGCCATGATCGCTATCAGGGTCTGCTTCCCTTCACGGATATCCGACGCGCGGTCCTTGCCGCTCTTCTCGGTGCTTGCAAGAAGGTCGATGAGGTCGTCCTGTATCTGGAAGGCAACGCCGCTGTTCACCCCGAACAGGTAGAGGGCATCGGCCTGAACCGGGGTCGCACCCGCAAGGATTCCGCCGATGGCGGCAGACGCGCCGTAGAGCACGCCGGTCTTCTTGCTGACCATCTCCAGGTAATCGAACTCCGAGACGTCCAGTTGGGCCTCGAACGCCATATCCATGCTCTGCCCCTCGCAGATCTCGGTGCATGTCCGGGCGAGCATCTTCACCGCCCGGATTTTGGCGAGGTTATCGGCATCCGAGAGGCAGATGAACTCGAACGCCTTCGCGTAGAGCACATCCCCCGCAAGGATTGCCGTCGGCTCGTCCCAGACGTTGTGCACCGTCGGAACGCCGCGCCGCACGACGTCGCCGTCCATGATATCGTCATGGATGAGGGTGAAGTTGTGGGTCAGTTCAAGCGCGAGCGCTGCAGGGATCAGGTCGTCCGAACTTCCTTTCTTTACTGCATCCGCAGCGAGTATGACGACTGCCGGGCGGAGCCTTTTGCCCCCTGCAAGCAGCAGGTGGGCGCTCGCCCGGAAGAGGTCGCCGTGGACATCTCCGAAGTAGCGGTGGATCACCTTGTCGATCCGCTCGGCATTTGTCTCCAGGTAGTCTTCAAGCGTCGTCATGCATTGTCTCCTACTTTATCAGCAGTCTGCCCCCGTTCCGGAGGATATGGAGGTCGTTGCCGAGCGTATACCCGATCTCCTCTGCGAACCTCGCGTAGCCGCCGGTCATGCTGATGTCGCCGTGCGACGGGACGATATGCTGGGGATTTAAGAGATGCAGGAACTCATAGTGGTCCTCTTTGTAGGCGTGACCCGAGACGTGCAGTTCATCGAAGATCCGCACGCCCGCCATCTTGGCACGGGCCTCGACCAGGTAACGCTGCCCGTAGTTCATCGGGTTCGGGATCACCTTTGCGGAGAAGAGGATCTTGTCGCCCTTCTCCAGTTTGTAGGGGGTATCCCCCATCACGATCCTCGTCAGGATGGCGCCTGTCTCTCCCTGGTGGCCGGTGACGATCGGGAGGAACTTGTCCTTCCCGGTCTTCATGATCCGCCGCAGCGTCCTATCAACGGTCCGGCGGTTGCCGAACATGGAGAGGGACTCGGGGAACCCGACCAGTTTCAGCTGTTCGGCCGCCGAGCTGTAGCGCTCCATCGACCGCCCGAGCAGGACCGGTTTTCTGCCGATCTCGTGGGCGCATTCGGCGATGGCCTTGACACGGGAGATATGCGACGAGAACGTCGAGACGAACAGGGCGCCCTTGTCGTCCTCGTAACTCGTGATGGTATCCCGTACGAGGTCCCGCGCGATCCTCTCGCTCGGGCACCGGCCGTTATCGGCGATGTTGACGCTCTCCGTAATGAGGGCGATGACACCCTCCTTCCCGATCTGCCGCAGCCGGGCAAAGTCCGGGGGCGCCCCGAGCACCGGTGTCCGGTCCAGTTTGAAGTCGTTTGCATAGACGACCGCGCCTCTTGGCGTGTGCAGGACCGGGAAGACCGTATCGATGATCGAGTGCTGGGCCTGCACGAACTCAAGCGTGAGGTGCGGGGAGATCGTGTAGCGCTGTCCTGCTTTCAGGGCGAAGAGTTTATTGTTCACTCCGAACTTCTGTTCGCCTGCAATCTGCTGTCTGATCAGTTCCGAGGTATACGGCGTGCTGATGATCGGGGCGTTGTAGCGGTGCGCAAGTTTCGGTATTGCACCGATATGGTCCAGGTGCCCGTGCGAACAGACGATCGCCTTGACGCTCCCCTCTGCCGCATTCATGATGGTATCATCAGGAATGGCTTTCATCTCGATCAGGTCCAGGGAATGCATATTCTCAATATCAGCATCCTCGTGGATCATCACCTGGTCCAGACGCAGACCCATATCAAAGATGACAATCTCTTTTCCGCAGCGGACGGCGGTCATATTTCTGCCGACTTCGTTATATCCGCCCACTGCTATAATCTCAATATCCATGTAGCCTCTCCTTGTAAGGATGTTTTTGTGGTTAGTCGCTGGTTCCAATCATTTGCCGGGTTAGACCGGTTATATACGTCCGGGCGTGCCGAAGATCCCGTATCGACCGGGATCCCGTCAGAAACATTGCCACGCGGAGTTCGCGGTGCATCGCCTCGACGGCTGCAAAGAGAGCTTCCTCGCTCTCCATGGCCGGTTTCAAGAGTGGGAGCGCCATGCCCCCGAGATCCGCCCCGAGGGCGACAGATTTCGCGATATCGATTCCTGAACGCAGTCCGCCCGTCGCGATGATCGGGCCTCCTGCCGTCCGCACCTCACAGAGGCTTACCACCGTCGGTATGCCCCAGGAGAGGAATGCTTCCCCGAGATCGGCGAGGCAGGAGTCGTTCGCCCGCAGGCGTTCGATCTTCGCCCACGACGTGCCTCCGTAGCCGCCGATATCGATGGCGCTCGCTCCCGCCCCCCGGATAACCCTTGCAGTCCCGGCCGATATGCCGGAACCGGTCTCCTTCACGATGACCGGGTAGGAGAACTCTTCGCAGAGGTTTCGGAGCGCTTCAAGGCTCCCCTCTGCGTTATGATCGCCTTCCGGCTGAATCGCTTCCTGGAGCGAATTGACGTGGATGGCGATCGCTTGTGCATCGATCATCTCGACAGCCCGTTCCGCCCACTCGATGCCATGGTCGCGGAGCTGGATGATTCCAAGGTTCGCACAGAGGAAGGCACGCGGCGCTTCCTCCCGCACGACAGTGAAACTCTCCTCCAGTTCGGGCTTTTCCAGTGCCGCTCGCTGAGAACCGACACCCATACCGAGGTTATACCGATCGGCGGCGCGTGCGAGCCGCCGGTTTACCTCGAGGGTGTCCGGGTGTCCTCCGGTCATCGCTGCAATGAAGAGGGGTGAGCCGAGTACTCTACCGAGGAACCGGGTTTCGGTCTCGATCGCATCCATGTTGCACTCGGGAAGAGCGTTGTGGACCAGCCGCACATCACCGAAGCCGGCGTCGCCGGCCTCAACGGGTTGTTCACAGCAGATTACCAGGTGGTCCCGTTTTCTTGAGGATGTGACAGTCTCTTTCTTCATGGCATACCCCTTTCGGTTATTATTGTTCCGCCATGCCCGGTGCCGTCCAGGAACCGGCCGATCTTCGAGACATGGAAGATATGTGAATCGATGCCGGCATCGGCCAGTGTCAGGAGCTCTGCAATCTTGCCCTGCATGCCTCCGGTCACGTCGGTGTTTCCCGATCCGCCGATGTCAAGCGTCTTCACGATACTCCGGTCGATGCGCGGGACGACCGATCCGTTCTGCAGCACGCCGGGGACGTCCGTTGCAAGGCCCACACACCGGCTCGCGAGAGCAGCGGCAAGGCGGGTCACCAGCTGGTCGCCCGATACGATGCAGGATCCCCGCAGCCGGTCCATCACCACGTCGCCGTGCAGCACGGGCACAATGCCGTGTTCTGTCATCTCGGCGATATGACGGGTCTCGAACGAGACCAGGCGTCCGTCTTCGGCGAGAGCCAGATCGAGGGGGTGGATGCCGATTGCCTCGACCCCTGCATCCCGCAGGGCATCGACGACCGCGGCGTTCAGGCTTGAGACGGCCGTGTGCGTCTCATAGACGCCGGGGACGTTCTCCCCGGTGAGGCCGTCGTTGATGCGGTAGCGCCGGGCCTCCGGGTGCCCGCATGACCCTGCACCATGGACGAGCACGAGTGCGGGGTCTCTCTGTACGGCGAGCTCCTCCGCAACCTCGCGCAGGCGAGCGTGATCGATAGCGCATTCTCCCGACTTGTCGGTGATCACGCTCCCTCCCAGTTTCAGTACCACGGTCTCAGTCATGCTTCTCTTTTCTCGCGCCGTCTGTGTCTATGGTGGTGATGATTGCTTTCCCTTCGCAGGCCTCGATGGCCCCGGCAACCCGGCTCTTTGCGCGCCGGGGGCAGAGGGCGATGATGCACCCGCCGCCTCCTGCTCCCGTGATCTTCGCCCCGTAAGCGCCGCTCGCCCTCGCCGCAAGCACAAGTTTGCTGCTTACCGGGTGTCCCACGCCGAGTGCCTCCAGGAGGGCGTTGTTCATGTCCATGTATTGCCCGAGTTCCTTTGGGTTGCTGATGTTATGGAGGGCGGCAAGCGTCACGGCCCCGATGGCATCCAGGATCGGGTTTGCGATATCGGGATGCTTCCGTTGCAGGTTCCCGACCTGTTCCACCATTCTCGCGGTGCTGTGCGGCACCAGGGTATTCCCCACGACGACCTGCAGGCTCTCGGGGGGAAGTCTTCGCTTGGAGTTCCCGGTGATGAGCACCATTCCCCCGTTTGCGGAGACGTAGGTGTCGGTGGGGCTTGCCCTCCCTTTCTGGACCTTCTTTTCTATGGCGAACGCAGCATCGGCGATATACTCGCGTGTGCGCCCGAGACCGAACTCGTCGTTGATCGCGGAGAGCGTCGCCACCGTCACCGCGGCCGATGACCCGAGCCCGGATGAACTCTGAAGTTGTGAGTGGACGTAGACGCTGCCCCGGACCCCCATCAACTTGAAACACTCATCGATGTAGGGTGACTTCGCACGGGTCGGGTTGCGGGATTTCCTCACCGTGACAAAGACACGGGGCTTGATCGCCATCGCGACTCCCGGCTTTCCGTAGACCACTGCATGCTCGCCGAACAGGAATATCTTGCCCGGCGCGCTCCACGTTGCCAATTACACCACCGCTATCGCCGCATACCCCACAACCTGATCAAAGTCCTCCGTCACATCGCCGCTGGTTGTATACCGCAGGAGTTCTCCCCTCTCTGCACCGAGCGACCGGCATGCGATGCACATCGTTGCGATCGGGCCGTAGCCGCACACCGTAGCGCCGGTCTCCCGGAGCCGGTGATAAAACTCCGGTATGTCCAGGGTTTTGAGCGCATCGATCACGTGCAGGTCCTGCCGGCGGGCCACCTCGTCCGGGACGTAATGAGAGAAGTCGCTTGAGGCGACGATCCGCACGTTTCGTTCCGTGTGCTCGGTAGCCCGGAGCAGACGCTCCGCGAGGCTCGTCGCCGCCTCATAACTCTGTTCTCCCATGAGAACGGGCGCAACCCTTGCTCTCGGGAACCGGTATTTGATGAACGGCATCTGCACCTCGATAGAGTGCTCGCTCCGGTGCGATAGCTCATCCGTCTCGATATCCAGCGCGTCGACAAACTCCTTATCGACATCGACGATCCCGAGAGGCGTCTCCCACGGTACGGCGGAGACACAGGTCATGTATCCCCGGTGGCTCGGACCGATAACAACGAATGTGCCGTCAAAATCAGGCGGTATGGTAGAGAAAGCACAGGCTCCGACCTCCCCCGAATAGACGTAGCCTGCATGGGGAGAAACGATGCCCCGGGCATCTATGTCCGGGGCCCTGTTCCGGAAGAATGTTTCCAGCAGTTGCTCCAGATGCCTGGGCTCGGCAGGATAGAACATTCCCGCTACACTGCATGGGCGCATATCCATCAAGGTTGAGCTCTTGTGCTTCGGATCTTATAACTCTGTCTCAAAGTCTTCGGGAGTAAGTGATGTGGTCACACCGCGCATGCGGAGCAGTTCCTTTGTCAGGAGGAAGTAGATCACCGAGAGTGCCTTTCTGCCCTTGTTGTTGGTGGGGATGACCACATCGACGTGCTTCGTCATGTTGTTGGTGTCGCAGAGAGCGACGATCGGGATACCTGCCTGGACTGCCTCTGTGATCGCCTGGGAGTCCCCGATGGGGTCGGTCACCACGACCACGTCGGGCTCGACGTATTTGTTCAGGCGCTGGTTGGTGAGCATCCCGGGGATGAAGCGCCCGATGACCGCCATGCCGCCGATGGCGTCGGCGAACTTCTTCGCCGGGTACTGGCCGTACTGCCGGGAGGTGACTACCAGGATCTTCGCAGGCTCGTAGCGTGCGAGGAACTCCGCAGCGACCTTGACCCGCTCGTCGGTTGCCTGGATATCCAGAATGTACAGCCCATCTCCACGCACGCGGTAGATGAACTTCATCATGTCCTTGCTCTTCTGCTGGGTGCCGATATGCACGCCTGCCGCGAGGTACTCTTCAACGGGTATCAGTGGTTCTTTCAGTTCGATTCCAAGTTCGTTTCCAGTCAAATTAGATCAGCTCCTCTATACGAATCAGTTCGTTCAGTTTGGCTATCCGCTCTCCGCCGACCACGCCGGTCTTGAGGAAGATGCACTCAAACGCGGTTGCAAGGTGCGCGATCGTCGCGTCGGTGGTCTCCCCTGACCGGTGGCTCATGACGGTCTCCATTCCGTTCTCCTGGGCGAGGTGTATCGCCTCGAAGGTGTCGGTGAGCGTTCCGATCTGGTTTGGTTTGATCAGCACACTGTTAGTCGCGCACGTCTCGGTGCCCTTCGTGATCCGCTCGACGTTGGTCACGAAGAGGTCGTCTCCGCAGATCAGGCAGCGGTCCCCGACCTGTCCGGTCAGGTCGGCGAACGCATCGAAGTCTTCCTCGAAGAGGGGGTCCTCGATGTAGATGAGGTTGTAGCGGTCGACCAGATCCGCCATGTAGGCGATCTGCTCTTCCCGGGTCCGTGCGGCATCCTTGTAGCGATAGCGCTCGCCGTCCCAGAGTTCGCTTGCCGCCACGTCGATGCCCATCCGGACCTCGACGTTCATCTCATCGGAGACGGTTCCGATTGCTTCGCCGATGATCTCGAATGCCTCGGTGTCGGTTATGGCGGGAGCCCAGGCACCTTCATCCCCTTTACCGGAGAGTCTGCCCTGCTTCTGCAGGATCTTCTTCACCGCCCCATGGACGGCAGCGTTTACGAAGACCCCCTCAGTTGCGCCGGAAGCCCCGGTGGGAACCACCAGGAATTCCTGGATCGATGTGGCATTCGGGGCATGCGCGCCTCCGCCGATGACGTTGCCCAGGGGCAGGGGCGTCTCGCCGGCAAATGCGCCGCCCAGGTAGCGGAAGAGTTCAAGGTCGAGAGACGATGCAGCCGCCTTTGCACACGCAAGCGAGAGTGCTACGGCGACGTTTGCGCCGATTGAACTGAAGTCGGGTGTTCCGTCGTTCTCCCGGAGCAGTGCGTCGAACGTGATCTGATCGCGGGTGTCCTCACCGATGAGCGATGGAATCAGGTTTTTTCGTGCGTCCTCGACAGCTTCGCGCGGTGGCCGCACCCTGGCCTCATAAGTTCCGGTGCTGGCACCGCTGGGTGCCGCAGCCCGCCCGAAGCCGCAACCCGTGTGGATTTCAGCCTCGACGGTCTCGTTTCCACGGCTGTCAAGGATCGTTCTCAAGATAATCTGTTCGATGGCCGTCATCAGATCACTACTTTCTCTTCACCGTTATAGGGATCACGTCTCGATCGAACTCTTCAAGTGCGATCTCGAGTGGCTCTGTTTTTGGCGTTTTGACCAAAACCGGTGCACCCATCGATATCTGAAGAGCACGAGCCCCTATAATTCGTGCTCGTTCATATCGGGTATACGATTCCATCGTGTAGCCTCAAAATCATTAATGATAAAATGGGGTCGCTGAGATTTGAACTCAGGTCACAGCATCCCGAACGCCATAGGATGGCCAGGCTACCCCACGACCCCTCATTGGTACGGATTCAGGTCCTCCACTACTACCTTGTGCGTCAGCAGCATCCGCCTGCAACAGTAACGCTCCAGGCCGAGATCGTCGAGGATCCGTTTCGGATCCTCGCCCGCATCCCGCCGCTCCTCGAACTCCTTCCAAGCTGTAGAGATGACTTTACCGCATGTAAAACATCGTACTGGTATCATAATAATGGTCCTGCATTCCTTATATCTCTTTTCCTCACCTGTAGGACTTCTGGAACTTTGCCCGTGCGCCGGAGCCGTGCGGTTTCTTGGTTTCCTTCTGCCGCGAGTCGTTCACGAGCAGAGTACGGTCGTACGCGAGGAAAGCATCCTTAATCTGTGGGTCGTTATGCCACTCCACGATGCCGCGCGCAAGTGCCGTCCGGACTGCCTCGGCCTGGCCCATCGTACCGCCGCCGGAAACATCGATTGCCGCATCGACACCGTCGAGTGCGGCCGGAGCCAGCAGCAGCGGTTCGGCGATCTTCATGCGAATCAGCTCGGTCCCGTAGACCTCCAGGGGTACGGAGTTGATGCGGACCCGCCCGCTCCCGGGTTTCAGGGTCGCCCGGGCGATTGCCGTCTTTCTCTTACCGCTTGTATTGATGATCTTTGCCATTCCATCACCTCATTTAGTATTTTGCTCCGAGGTTGGTGCTTATCGCCCCGATTGTTATATACCTTGGGCTGCTCAGCCGGTCGATGTGGGCCGCTTCCGGTGATTCGGTCTCCATCCCGGAGAACTCCACCGGAACCCCGACATAGGTCTTGACCCGCTTGAATGCGGCGATACCGCGCTCGCGCTTGTACGGAAGCATGCCCCGGATGGTGCGCTTGACGATATGGTCGGGCCTGCGCGGGAAGAACGGGCCGCCCTCACGGGACCCCCGCTCGCGCTTTGTGGTGTAGTTCGCGAGCACATGCGCCCGGTTTCCGGAGACGATAGCCTTCTCCACGTTTACGATGGCAATCTCCTCGCCGGCGAGCGCACGCTGCGCGACGATGCTGGCCATCCTTCCGAGCAGTAATCCGTCTGCATCGATAACTGTAACCATTCGTCTCACCTGAGGATCCGTACCCTGCTCCCTTTCGGGTTATCCCGAACGAGGTCTTCGATAGTCATGCACGTCCCGTTGGCACCGGTGATCTTGCTCATCGCAGCCTCGGAGAAGTCCAGGGCGGCGATCTTCACCGGCAGGCTGAGCACGCCGCTGCCGAGCACCTTGCCCGGCACCAGGATCGTCTCGCCTTCATTCGCGTACCGGTCGATCTTGCTGAGATTTACCTCAGCGTAGTTCTTCCGGGGTGCATCCAGCCTCTTTGCAATCTCGCGCCAGATGTTCGCCTCATGTACGCGCGACGCATCCTTCAGCGTCACGATGAGGGCGGTCAGCCGGGGGTTCGATTTATTCTCGGTTGTCTTCTTCATTCAGTCCCCTCTCCCGTAATCTCGTTCATCACGTCTACCAGGTCGTCTGATGATTTCTGGATATACTGTAGCGCTCTCTCGATGATATCCCGGACGGGCATTGAGCCGTCGCCTTCCACCACGAAGATGAATCGGTTCGTGTCGGCACCGATATGGATTGCCGCCTCGGTTCCGATGCCGCCGGCGAGGCATGCCCGCTCGCAGAGCCTGCAAAGGGAACAAAACTCCTCCCGCCCTTCGATGACCTGGACTTTCCCCTGCGCTGCTTCGAGCACGTTGCGCGGACATTCGTCGACGCACATGCCGCACCCGTCGCACCTCTCATCGATGGCAATCTCCGGGTAGTTCTTGTACCCGCAGGCGGTCGTCGCCTGCCACTTGGCATGTTCGCTTCCGGTGCTGACGATTGCCTGTGCTTCGAGCACGACCTTCTGGTCTCGCTCGAGGTCGATGATGGGGATCTTCTCCTCTGCCGGTGCGGCGTCGGGATCCTGGGGTATCAGGTCGTCTGAGTAGACCGTCTTCGGCCCCTCGACGGAGAGCGTGTAGGTCGCGGTGCAGACCGGGCACCCGACGCCGTCACAGGTGCATTCGCTACGCGGTTTGTAGCGTTTCAGGTCGGTCCGCAGGGGGATGAGCCCCAGCCGGTGCGTCAGCATCTCATCGAAGAGGACGCTTGTGTTGTCGTAGACCCGGACCTCTTCGATGGCG
This sequence comes from Methanobacteriota archaeon, assembly GCA_016841955.1. GTDB lineage: Archaea > Halobacteriota > Methanomicrobia > Methanomicrobiales > Methanoculleaceae > Methanoculleus. The sequence goes on along the minus strand of JAENYE010000002.1, from coordinate 257,288 downwards.
AGCGTCGGCACTTCGCTGACCATCGCCCGCCTGAACATATTGGCGAACGATGTGGAAACGCCGCTGAGGGTGAATTTGGCGACTCTCTCGTCCAGTCGAGAAAACGCTATCTCCATTACACTCTCCTTCCTCTCCGGCCGCCTTTACCGCGGATGCCGTCATGGGGCACGGGAGTGACGTCTTCGATGCGGCCAATCCTCATCCCTGCACGGGCAAGGGCGCGGATCGCTGCCTGGGCGCCGGGACCCGGGCTCCGCTGTTTGCCCCGTCCCGGTGCACGAACCTTCACGTGAACGCCGGTGATCCCCTTGTCGCGTGCGTTCTGTGCGACCTGGATTGCCATCTGCATGGCTGCATAAGGGGAGCTCTCGTTCCTGTCCTGCTTCACGACCATGCCGCCGCTGCTCTTGGTGACCGTCTCCGCTCCGGAGAGGTCGGTGACGGTGATGATGGTGTTGTTAAAGGAGGCAAAGATGTGTGCAATGCCCCATTTCTCTTCTGCCATTATGTTACCTCATTCCTGTGCGGGCGATGCGGCTTCTCTCGGGATGAACCTCGTTCATGAACGGGGAGGGGCCGTAGTAACTGATCTCAAGCTCTTCGGCTCTCGCGACCCGGTAGCTCGGCACGGTCACCCGGCGACCGGAGATCGCGATGTGGCCGTGGGTGATGAACTGGCGGGCCTGCTTGGGGGAGCGTGCGAACCCCTTGCGGAGGACCAGCGTCTGGAGGCGGCGGTCGAGTTGCTGCTCGACTTTCAGCGCGAGAACGTCACCGACATCGGCGCTCTCGCCGACGAGACCGTAGCGGTAAAGGTGGTTGATGAGCTCGTCTCTCTTCTTCTGGTAGTCCTCCGTGCTGAGGCCACCTGAGCGCAGTGCCACCAGCTCGCGGGCGCCGGCGCGGTATTTTCGCAGCACACTCTGGGCTTTCCAGAGTTCGCGCTTGTTCCGGAGCCCGTAGTCGATGATAAGCCGCTTTTCGTCCTCAAGTCTGGTCTTCTCGAACCGCCGCTTGGGCGTCGCGTATTGCTTGTGGTTTTTTCCTGGATATCCCATTCAATCACCGCTCAATCTTTCTTTCTCTTGACGCCGACGGTCGTGCCCGTTCTTCCGGTAGACTTGGTACGCTGGCCGCGGACCTTCTGTCCGGTCTCGTGCCTGATACCCCGGTAGCTGCGCATCTTGCGCATGCGGTTGACGTCATCGTCATTCATCATGGTGAGATCGGTCCCGAGGAGGTGACGGATCTCTCCAGTGTAGACGTCTTTCGGGCGGTTTACCATCCAGTCGGGCACCTGTTCGGTGTACGTGTCGACGGCGTTTGCAATCCGCTCGACCGATCCGTCGTCCAGTTTGCCGAGCACGGCATGAGGATCCACGCCGGCAAGGGCGGTGATGGTGCGCGACGTGTGCGGACCGATGCCCTTGATCCCTGTCAGTGCGATGTGCACTGCCTTGGTGCCGTCGAGATCAGTGTTCCTGACTCGAACAAAGTACTTTATCTCTTCATCATCCATGTGATCGCCTCATCATCGACGTTGTCGGTGAAAGCGCTGAGGGAGGGATTTGAACCCTCGAGTCCCAGGGGGACACAGGTTTAGCAAACCTGCGCCATACCAGGCTTGGCTACCTCAACATAGAACTTCGCATCTTTCGATACTCGCAACACGCAGGGTGTTGCTCCAGACACAGCATTCTATGACTTGTGCCTATTAATTTTGGTATGATTGCCTAATAATAATTGTGGTGCTCAGGGGGAGCGGCGAGCCCGCTCGACCCCGCTCCCGATCAGCCCCGAGGCGACGATGGGGAGCGCAATCGTGGCGTCGCAGAAGCACTGGACACGTGGTGATTCCGGTGCTTCCTTGCCCCAGCTGATCGCCTCCTCGAACGTGCACCCCGAGAGTCCGCCCCAGTGGGGGGCGTCGGTGGTGTACTGGACGGCGTAGGCGTGCCCGCCGAGGTGCTGTTCGTGGATCGAGGCGATGACCTGGGTCTGCTGGATGAAGTTCTTCGGCACGCCGCCGCCGACGTAGATGACGCCGGTCTTCTGCGACTCTTCGACCATACGCGTGATCTCGTCTGTATCGGCGAGCTGATCGATATCGATCTCGACCCCGCGCCGGCGCGCCATCACGAGGCCGATGCCGATGGATGAGTCGCCGAGGGCGGGGATGAATATCGGGACGCCGTGCTCGGCACATGTGGCGATGAGCGACCGTCCCTCCGGCCTGTGCTCGCGGAGCCACTCCCCCAGGAGCCGGATGAACTCCCGCGACGAACCCCGGAACGGTGCGATTCCGTCGGCGAACCGGGCGATCTCCGCGTCGATGCCCCGGAACTCCTCTTCGTACGCGAAGACGTCGTAGATGCGGTCGATCCCCTCCTCGAAGAGCGCCGTGTCGTCTGCGTGGTGGTGGCCGAGGTAGTGCCGGACGCCGAGGTGCTCGCAGGTGTCGTGGAAGATGTTCGCACCCGTGGAGACGAGGACGTCGATGTAACGGTGCCTGACGAGTTCGATGAGTATGTTCTGCATGCCTGCCGGGATCATCGCGCCTGAGAGTCCCATGAATATCGTGCAGTCCGGATCCCTGACCATCCTGGTCCAGACGCCGAGCGACTCCCCGAGTTTTCTTCCCTGGAAGCCGGTCTTGCTCATGGACTCAAGGAGGGCCGTTACATCCCTGTTCGGTTTGACTGGCTGCGTTGGTTTCATGGAAATATCCTGATACCGTTTCTGGCTGTGGAGTATTAATGATTGGCACCGATCCGGCGAAACGGGGCGGATGGGGGTTTTGGCACTATCTTATATGGTGATCCGGAGGGGCGGGTCGCGGTGGGGATGCAGAGTGCGCCCGTAGCGAGCCTGAGCACCGAAAGTCCGGGTTGGAGACACCCTGTGCACGGATTTCAAGGGGATATCGCCGTTGGGGGAACGACGCTCCGCAGGAGCGGAGTTCGAGCACCGAAGGTGCGAGGTGGGGCTGACGGGGAGTGCGAGCGCAGCGAGCTTGAGCACCGATAGGTGCGAGGGGGGCTCGCCCCCCTCCCCTGTCTCCAGCTCGCACCCCAGGTGCTCAAGATCCGAATCTGAGCACTGTTGCCCCCACCCCACCCGCGCTTCGCGCTCCTCACTCGCACCTGACGGTGCTCGGCCTCCTTCCCCTTCGGGGAAGTCGTCATTCGCACCTGCGGTGCTCAAACTCCTGCCGTTCCGGCATTCGTTCCCCGCCCCGGGGGCGGGGCAGTCATGGCGATACCCCCACGGTCCAGTGTACGGGGTTTTGTCCTCGCATCTTGAGCACTCATGCGCCATTTAGGCAAAGGTGATCTGCAAAACCGACGGAATGCGGCCGAAAGGGAGTTTCAGCTCCTCCCGGTGCGAGTTCTGCCCGGCCAATCAGCAGGGCCCGGTGGGTCCCTGCAAGTCAAAGTTCTCAGATTAAACCCGCGGCTGGCCTCCGCCGAAAAAGAGTTGGTGTCAGGTCCCCTTCACAGGGCCTGGACGAGTGAGGACCGGGTCACGACGCCCGTGATCTTACCGTTCCGCTTGACCGGGACGGAACTGATGTTCTTTTTGAGCATCAGGTCGATGACATCCGAGACGTCCGTATCCGCGTCCACCGAGATCAGGGGCGTGGTCATGATGTCCCGCACGAGAAGGTTCCTGAGCCGGTAGTCCTGGTGGGTCCCCTCCACGAGATCCTTGAGTGCGTGAAGCGCCTTTGCGACATCGGTCTCCGTGACGATACCGAGAACGGTGTCCCCGTCCTCGACGATGAACCGGTCGATCTCGCCGTCAAGCATCCTCCGGCGGAGGTGGACGGCCCGCTCCTCGCCCTGGATGGTGTGTGCCGGTTCCATGACGTCCAGGATGCCGCCCGCCGGCCGGAGCACCTTCAGGATGTCCCCTGCCGTCACCTGCCCGATGAGGCGGTGCTCGGCATCGAAGACCACGATCAGCTTGTAGTGCTGGAGCAGCGGCACCAGAACATCGATGCTCTGGTCCGGGTATGCGGAGGTGAAGTTCTCCTCGACCGTGTTCGCGACATGGATGGATGTGGCCTTCAGCGCGTGAGTCTTCCTGCTCCCGAGCGTCTCGGCGATCGCCGCCCGGGATGTCGTGCCGATGACCGTGCCGTTGTTGGTCACGATGAGCGGGTCGACGCCTTCACCGAGCATCTTTTCGAGCGCTTCGCTGACAAAGGCGGACTTCGCGATAGTGATCGGTTTTGCCATCACGTCTTTAACGAGTACCTGAAATCTGTCGCTCATTTTGCCACTTCCTTGATGATATCATCTCTCTTGAGCATACCCCGGACCTCATCGTCCTCCACGACAACGAGGCTGTTGATCTGGTTTGCAAGCATCAACCCGACAGCATCCTGGAGTGATGCATCAGGGGGGACGGTAATGACCGGGCGGCTCATGATGTCCTCTGCAACTGCCGATACCTCGACGACGTATCTGAAGCGTTTCTGCCCTGCCGGCTCCTCTTTCCGAAGGTGTGTAACGTCTTTTCTGGGCAGGTTCGTCCGCTCGTCCTGATACTCATAAAATGCGAGGTTACTCTCCGTAATAATGCCGGCAAGGCTTCCATTGTCGTTAACGACAATAAGTTTATCGTTTTTTCCCTTTATCGTGTCGATGACATGGTCCAGCGAGTGGTACCGGTTGACCGTGACCGCATCCTCCATAATATCGCCGACCCGGGTAGAGAGCCCGCGTACACGGGCCGAACGCATAACATCCAGTTTGGTCACGATGCCGATCATCTTGCCGTTATCGACCACAGGCAGTCCGGATATATCCCTATCAAGCATTATGGCTGCGATATCGCGGATGCTGGCCTCCGGTGCTACGGTAATCGGGTTCTGTGCCATCAGAATACTGACCGGGATCCGGTCGATCGGGCGCCGCCGCCACATCGGTTCCGTCTGCCTGAGCCGGTAGGCGATATCTTTCTTGGTAAGGATGCCCCGGAGTTCGTCCCCTTCCATGACGGGGAGTCTCGACACGTGGTGCTTCAGCATAAGGTTTCGCGCATAGGCGACGTTATCGGCCGGCGCAACGACGTACACCGGAGTGGACATCACATCAATGGCACGCATGCTCTTTTCACCCCTCTGCAAATGCCTTCACAAGGTCGTATTCCGTCACAAGTCCGACAAGGCGTGAATCCTCTATGACAGGGAACGCCCCGACATGCCGCTGGATCATCTCGAGGGCGATGTCGTGGATATTCCGGTCCGGTGTGGTGGTGTGAAGTTCCCCGGAGAGGAGCGACCGTACCGGCGCCCCCATAACCTCGGCGGAGTCCCCGGTCGTCAGCTGCTCGAAGGCCTTGCCTTTCCCGAGATAACTCATGATATCGGTGGCGGTAACGATGCCGCAGAGAACATCATCCACAACGACCGGGAGCCGCCTGAACCTGCATTTCACCATCTCCTTGCAGACGTTGCCGATCGGGGTGTCGGGGCTGGTGACGCGTACCGATGACTTCATGACGTCTTCCGCCCTGCGGCCCGAGTGCTCGGTGGTGAGCACCCTCATCACGTCACGCTCGGTCACGATACCCTTCAGTTCTCCTTCGGCGTCGGTGATGGGGATCCCGCCGACGTTCCTGTCGACGATGATATCGACCGCATCGGCGATGCTTCCGGCGACGGGCATGGTAACCAGGTGCGGGGTCATGATCTCGCGGAGTTCCTCGTTGATGGCCGCGAGGAAGTTCCCTCCATGCTTCACCTGTACGAGGTTGAACTTGTCGCCGCCACCCATGAAGTCGATGATGTCGCTGACGGTCACGATCCCCCGGAGGCGGTGCGTTCCCGCATCGACGACCGGCAGCCTGCGGAACCCTGCCCGGGTCATGATCTCGACCGCCTGGATGATCGTTGTGGTCCGCTGTGCCGTAACAACGTCCCTCGTGGCGATCGCCATGATCTCGCCTTCATGCTCTGCGATTCTCGTCTTGAAGTCGACCGGTCCGCGGTCGCGTTTGCCCGGCATCTTCAGGAGCCTGTCAGCCGGTTTCTTATCTGAATTATTGGGGTTCGGTTGCATGGTCTCACTCCTCTGGAAATATAGTGTCCGGAGACGTCCTCATGGGATGCGGCCACAGAGGACGTCATGGCGGTCGATAACGCCGACGAGCCTCTTTCTCTCGTCGATGACCGGGAGGATGCTGATGTCGTGGTCGACCATCAGCCGGCTCGCCGTTGCCAGCGAATCATCCGGCGTCACCGAGATGACGGGTGTCGTCATCACCCGCTCCACGGTGGTATCAGCCTGATTTTTCACCGATATGCGGACATTTCCGGCGCGCAGGAGATCCCGGCGGGAGACGATGCCGATGGTCTCTTTCTTCTGCACCACAGGGAACGCAGTAAAGCCGCTTGCAACGATCAGGCTGTAGATGCGGTATATGGGGTCATCCGGCGCGCAGGTGACGGGTTCCCGCGACATGGCGTCTTCGACCCTGCCGGGGATCTCGCGACGGGAGATCAGGACGGGAAAGAGTTCGGAGAAGAGCACCCCTCCCTGGTATGTACCGTCTTCATTGACAACCGCAGCGCTGTTTGTACGGGCATTCATTATGGCGAGGCCGACCTCCGTAAGGGGCGTATTCGGGGCGACCTGGGCGCCCTCCCTGATGAAACCTTTGACGGTGACGTTCGACTTGGTGTCCATGACCCGCAGAACGTCGGATATGTCGAGACAGCCCATCAGGCGATTTTTTTCGTCCACGATGTAGAGTTCACGAAAGACATCGTCCCGCAGAACACTGCGTGCTTTCGTGACGTAGTCGTCGTAGCGCAGGGTAGGAATCTCCACCATCAGGTTTGCGGCCACCTTCATAGCAACTGCTCCTCCTCCCGACAGGCGGGGCAGAGCATAAGGTTGTCGACCCGCGAGAGATCGTCGGACATGTTTCCGCACCGGTCGCAGACTCCCAGGGCGTACTCTTCCTCGCGGTTGATCTCGATGAGGTCTGCCAGCAGTTCGTTCACTTCGGCCGCGACGGTGAGGATATCCCTGACCGTCACGATCCCGATAACCAGCTGGTCCTCAACGACAGGAAGCCTGCGGACACGGTGCTTCACCATCATTGCTGCGGCATCCCCGACCAGTTTGTCGGCACCGATCGTGATCAGCGGGGTGCTCATGACCTCGCTGACGGAGACGCTGCTCGGTTTTGAGTCTTTTGCCACAACCTTGCAGTTGATATCCTCTTCCGTGACGATCCCGGTGGGCAGGTTATTCTGCAGCACAATACAACTGCCGACCCCGTCGCGGCACATGGTCTGCGCCGCCCGGGCGACTGTCTCCCCCACATCGATGGTCGTTGGATGGCTCTGCATGACCTCCCTGACTGGTATGCGTGTCTCAAAACGGATGGCATCGCTATTATTCATCATGGGATTCTCCTAATCTGGCCGTTATTTGAGCCAATTCTCCGGGTGCAAGTCTATCTAGGTTTCAACAGTATAAAAGAATTCTCACACCCCGGGATTGCCGTTTGTCTCCAAAATTAGGAGGATGCGCCGGACGGAACATATAATTATATTTATTTGTGAGTGCCACAACTCACTTAAGTATAGGCAAAATTGGCCTACCTGAGGGAACTTAATGACGTTCTTAGTTCGTACGAAAAAAAAGATCTCGGGGTTCTTGAAGGCACTCTTTAAGAAGCAGACCTGCCGCATCGGGATCTATGGACCTCCCAATGCCGGCAAGACGACGCTCGCGAACAGGATTGTGCGGGATTGGGTCGGTGATGCGGTCGGGCCGGTCAGCGAGGTGCCTCACGAAACCCGCCGCGTGCGGCGCAAAGAGAATATCACTATCACAGGCCAGAACGGCAATTCGATCACCATCGATATCGTCGATACGCCGGGCGTGACGACCAAGATCGACTATAACGAGTTCGTCGAGTACGGCATCGATAAGGAGGAGGCGGTCAAGCGGGCACGGGAGGCGACCGAGGGCGTGGCTGAGGCGATGCACTGGCTTCGTGAGGATATCGATGGCGTCATCTACATGCTTGATGCCACGCTGGACCCGTTCCAGCAGGTGAACATCATGCTCGTGGGGATCATCGAGAGCCGGAAGCTCCCGGTCCTGATCGTCGCGAACAAGAACGATCTCCCCGACGCTTCTCCTGCGCGGATCAAGAGTGCGTTTCCCCAGCACCCTGTGATCGCCATATCCGGCCTTGAAGGGACCAACGTGGAAGAGCTGTACGAGAATATGACGTCATATTTCGGGTGATGGATATGATACAGGGTGTACAGATAGACCTGATTTCGGCGGAACGTCTGGATCGGCTCACCGGAATGGAGAAGATCCGCCTGATCCTCGACGATGTCATGGAAGGGAACATCGTTATCCTGGAGAAGGGTCTCGCGCCGGATGAGCAGAGCAAGCTCATCGAGATCACGATGCGGGAGATCGCGCCGGACGGGTTTTCCGGAATCGAGATGGAGACCTATCCCGTCAGAGATGCCCCGAACGGTTTTCTGGGGAGACTCCTCGGGGGGAAGCGCTCCGAGACCCGGCTGACCGTGATCGGGCCTGCAAACCAGCTCAGGACACTCAAGAAGGAGAAGGATCTCATCAGCGCATGGGTCTCCTCCTCGAGATGAACGGGTCTTACGGGTGACATATGCCTCACAAGTGTACGCAATGCGGCAGGGAGTTCGAGGACGGTTCGACGAAGATACTGAAAGGATGCCCGAGCTGCGGCGGGAAGAAGTTTCTCTACATCCGTGAGGCCGAACGGCACGACGACGTGCTGAAGGAAAAGACCATCGACGAGATTGCCCGGGATACGGGCGAAGACGTGCTTGAGGTCAAGCAGGATCGACGAAAAGAGGAGATCGAGGTCTTCGAGCGGATTGAGAGCATCCGTATCATCGGTCCCGGTTCGTACGAGCTGAATATCGAGAAACTGGCCCGATCAGACGAGGTCGTCGTCGGACTGGAGAAGGAAGGAAAATACGTGGTGGACATTCTCTCTATGGCCAAGAAAAAGAAGTAATACGGCGTCTACCGCATTTGATGGGGGCGGCGGGCTATTCTCCTGTAGCATTGCACCCCCAACCGAAGATATAAATATTCTGAGGACCCCTTTGGATACGACACGTAATCCGACACTCAATGACGCATGTCGGAGCGACGGTTTCCTGTATGAGAGCGCGAAACTCTCATGAACCCTTTGCGCAGATCGTCTCGTTCTCGATCTCCGCTCTCATGCAGCTGTCCCCGACGGTTGCGGATTGTATCCTGCACTGGAGAGTGTCGATCCGGAGGCAATCCCATGAACACGACATATATCCAAAACCCGATCGACGATACCGTGAGCCCGGTAAATGATACTAAAAACCCGATCTACATATCATCGCTCGATATGGTCCCCGGTATCAATGCAGAGGAGTGTGCCGACCTTGCGCAGGTGACGGAACTCTTTGCGTTCCGATCCAACGACTACTACCTCTCGCTGATTGACTGGGATGACCCGACCGATCCTATCCGGCGGCTGATCATACCGACCGTTGAAGAACTTGAGCCCTGGGGACACCTTGACCCGTCATCGGAACACCGGTATACCCGGGCGCCGGGGCTGCAGCACAAGTACCGGGAGACCGCTCTCCTGCTGGTCAGCGACCTCTGCGGCGGCCTCTGCCGCTACTGTTTCCGCAAGCGCCTCTTCATCGAGGATGCGCGCGAAGTGAATAGGGACATCTCCGGGGGGCTTGCCTACATCCGGGATCATCCGGAGATCAACAACGTCCTGCTCACCGGGGGCGATCCCCTGATCCTCGAGACCGATCGGCTGCTTGACATCATCCGCCAGCTCCGGAATATCGATCACGTCGAGATCATCCGGATCGGCACGAAGATGCCTGCATACGATCCCTTCCGGATCACGAACGACCCCGCGCTGCTGGATATGATCCGGGACTACAGCCTGGATGAGAAGCGCATTTACATCATGGCGCAGTTCAACCACCCGAGGGAACTGACCGACGCCGCATGTCGTGCGGTTGCTCTCCTGCAGGATGCCGGAGCAATCGTCATGAACCAGACGCCCCTGATCCGCGGCATCAACGACGACCCGGAGGTGCTCGCCGGGCTCTTCAATAAACTCTCGTTCATCGGTGTCAATCCCTACTACGTATTCCAGTGCCGCCCCACGACCGGCAACCGGACGTTTGCGGTCCCGGTGGAGGAGTCCTACCGGATCTTTGAGCAGGCCCGAACGATCTGCTCGGGGCTTGCGAAACGGGCCAGGTTCGTGATCTCCCATGCTACCGGCAAGATTGAGGTTCTGGGGAGGACCGACAAATACACGTACTTCAAGTACAACCAGGCGGCAAACCCGGAGGATCGCGGGCGGTTCCTGGTCTATAAGAGCAACCCGGAGGCTTACTGGTTCGACGACTATACGGAGCTGGTGGACGAGGGAAGGGTGAGGGGGCCCGACGGTCTGGTGTGACGCTCCCCGGGATGAGTCGGTGACTTCGGAATTCCAAAAAACAGTTCCCTCTGGAATCCCCCTCCATGACCGTCAAACCTTTTCTTCTTCGCACTCCCATATATACTACAATATGCCACAGGAGTCGGGAGTACCCCCCGGCGGGCGGTTCCTGAGTCCGGGATGCGTCCTCTGCCGTCAGGGAGCAAAGATGGTCCTCTTCGTGACCGGACGGTGTCATCGCACCTGCTGGTACTGCCCGCTCTCGCGTGAGCGGAAAGGCCGGGACGTAGTGTTTGCGAACGAACGGAGAGTCTCGTCGCCGTCCGAGATCATCGAAGTGGCGGAGAGCATGAGCGCTCTGGGGACCGGTATCACCGGCGGCGAACCGCTGCTCGAACTCGACCGGGTGGTGGAGTACGCGAGGCATCTCAAGAAGCACTTCGGCCCGGACCACCAGACCCACCTCTATACCGGCCTTGCGCCGGACGAAACCGTGCTCCGGCGCCTGCAGGGGCTGGTCGATGAGATCCGGCTGCACCCGCCCCACGAATCCTGGCCTCGTATCCTCGAGACCGACTTCGCCAAATCAGCCGTCCTCGCCCGCCGGATGGGTTTTTTGATCGGCATCGAGGTGCCGGCGCTCCCGGGAATCGAGGACCTTGCCGCTGCCCTCCCGCTTCTCGATTTCCTCAACATCAACGAACTGGAATGGGGGGAGACCTGCGCTGGCGCCATGCGCGAACGCGGGCTCGAGCCCGCCGACGGGCTGCATAACGCTGTGTTGGGCGCCCGCCAGTGGGCGGAGAAACTCTCGGCCGACCCCAAAGTGCACTTCTGCTCGTCGGCCTTCAAGGACTCGGTCCAGTTACGGGAACGGTTAAAGCGGATCGCTGCCAATACTGCGCGTCCGTTCGAGGAGGTGACGGATGACGGGACGGTCGTGTACGGGGTGCTTGAGGCGGCGGGTGCCGTCGACGAGTTCCTGGAGGGCCTTGACGGGGATGACTATGTGGTCTGCGAAGGAAGGATCGAGATGGCGTGGTGGGTGCTTGCCGATCACGGTGCCGGGTTGCCGGGCAGGAAGTACGTCGTCGAACGCTACCCGAACGGTGGCATGGTGGTCGAGGTGACGCCGCTCTGATGCTGCGATCGAGGATTGAGCCCCTCTACGAGCGTTACCTGCAGTGGCAGGTGAAACACATCCCCCGGCACGTTGCGGTGATCCAGGATGGAAACCGCCGGTTTGCCAGGGAGCAGGGGCTTGATACGACGGTCGGCCACCGGCTCGGAGCGGATGCCACGGAGCAGGTCCTCGACTGGGCATGCGAACTCGGCGTGCGGCATATCACGCTCTACACCTTCTCCACCGAGAACTTCCGGAGGGACAGCAGCGAGCTCGCGTCGCTCTTTGCGCTCTTTCGGGAGAAGTTCACCGCGATCCTGAGAGATGAGCGGGTGCACAAAAACCATATCCGGGTGCAGATGATCGGGGACAGATCCCTCCTCCCCGACGACCTCCTTCTTACCATCGAAGCGGCGGAGAAGGCGACGCTGCACTACAACGACTACTCCGTCAACATCGCGATTGCTTACGGCGGCCGGAACGAGATCGTGTACGCCGCCCGGTCTATCCTCGACGGGGTCAGGCAGGGTGCCATCGATCCCGCGGCCATCAGCCCCGCGACCGTCGAGACCCATCTCAACCGGGGAGCGTCCATACCCCCAGTCGACCTGATCATCCGTACCGGCAACGACTACCGGACGTCCAACTTCCTCCCCTGGCTCGCGAACGGCCACGAGTCGGCCGTCTACTTCTGCGCTCCGTTCTGGCCGGCGTTCAGGAAGATCGATCTCCTGCGGGCGATGCGGGTCTATGACCAGCGCATGCTTCTTAAGGAGCGTGTGGTCCGGGGTTCGTGAGGGCTATGGGTTGGGTTTAGGAGAAGAATAATCGCCCGAATCCTCCGGCTTCGCGCTCTTCGCGTGAGCCCGTATCACTTCCCTTCACTGCCAACGCACGCGAAGCCGCGAAGAACGCGAAGAACGGTTGGTTGTTTTGACAGTCCCCTTCGCACCTGACGGTGCTCGAACTCCGGCTCTACGAACCATCGTCCTTCGCGGCTTCGCGTTCTTCGCGTGAGGCTGTACTGTTATCCCCAGCAAGTAGCTCACGCGAAGTGCGACCGGAGGGAGCTTGAGCACCGCAGGTGCGAAACGCGAAGCCCGAAGCGTTACCGCCCGAACCGGCGCACCCTGGACTGGAAGTCCCTGAGCGCCCGGAGAAAATCCACTTTTCTGAGCAGCGCCCAGTTGACGTCGAGGAAGAAGAGTTCGGAGTAGACCGATTGCCAGATGAGGAAGTCGGTCAGGTGGTCGCCGCCCGTCTTGATGACGAGGTCCGGCTCGTAGTTGAAGGTGAGGTACGACTCCAGCAGGTCTTCGTCGACGGAGCCTGGGTCCACCCCGTTCTCGGCCATCCTTCTCACGCAGTCGGCGATCTCCTCCCGCCCGCTCTTCCCGATAGCTACCGTCACGTCCATGCCTTCCCCGCGGACCTCCTTTTCGTCCCGGTAGTGCAGGGTCAGGCGTGCGATCGAGGAGACCGTGCGGATCATCGGGAGGCACCGTTCCAGCCGGGCCGGATCGGCGGTGCTGATGTGGAACATGGCACTCCCGATCCCGAGGTCGCGGCACCACTGGGCGGCAAGGTAGAGGTTTCCCGGGGCGTCGAGCATATCCTGCTCGGTGATCATGAAGCAGATGTGTTCCGGGAGCGTGTGAAGGTCCCGGAGAAGGATCTTCTCGTAGAACCGGTAGATCACGACGTCCACTCCAGCAACCCGGATAGGGGGAGGGTATTTAGGATGTCGTCCGGGGTGCACCAGCCCCGGCGTGCCAGCACGATGCCGTAGCGCATATTTGAAAATTCGCCAATTCTATGGGCATCGGTTCCTGCAGCCAGTTTCACTCCTTCCTTCTTCGCGTGCCTGATATAAATATCCTCAAGATCGAGCCGGTGGGGCGACGCGTTGATCTCGAGGGCGGTCCCCGTCTCCGCTGCATGCGCCGTCACCCGCGCAAGGTCGATCGCATACGGCGATCTGCGGCCGAGCAGGCGTCCGGTGGGATGGCCGACGATATCGACGTGCTCGTTCTCCATCGCGGTGAGGACGCGCCGGGTCAGGACGTCCTGGTCCTGGGCAAACCCCGAGTGGACCGAGGCGATCACCAGGTCGAGGTCGGCAAGGACCCTGTTTTGGTACCCGAGCGTGCCGTCGCTCTTGATGTCCACCTCGCTCCCGGAGAGGAGCTGGCAGGCGTGCCGCCGGTTGGTTCGCTCGATCTCGGCCTGCTGCTTTGCAAGGGCCTCCGGGCTCACTCGCGAGGAGTGGTCGGTGATCACAACGTACTCGTAGCCCCGGGCATCCCCCGCGTCCGCCACATCCTCGAGCGACTGGCGGCCGTCGCTCCAGGTGGTGTGGACGTGGAGGTCTCCCCGCACGTCGTGAAGGTCGACCAGATCGGGGAGGGCGTGCCGGAGGGCGAGTTCGATCTCGCCCCGGTCCTCGCGCAACTCCGGCGGGACGGGCGCCATGCCGAGCAGTGCAAAGACCTCTTCCTCGCTCCCGAACGTCTGCAGGCGGCCGCTCGCAGAGTCCACAAGGCCGTCGGGCGCGAGCCTGTATCCCCGTGCGAGCGCCACCTCCCCCAGCCGGGCCAGGAACCCGCGAGAGCCGGTGGCGCAGAGGAGCGCGGTGCCGCACCGGCCGGGTTCGGTGAACCGGACGTTCACTCCAGCACCGGCAAGCGAGAGCGAGACCTCTTCGGCGTTCTCGCCGGCGATCGCATCGGCAGCCCCGAGGTTGTTTACGAGGGCGCACCGGTCCCCGGTAGCGACGATCTCGATCCTGCCGACGGTGCTTGACCCCCGCCGGTAACTCCCCGCAACCGCGTAATCCCCGTCCGGGAAGAGCGCCGCCACGCTCGCGAGCACGGCCTCGGCCTGTGGGCGGGTCATCCGGTCCGACCTCTGCCGGAACTGCCTGATACCTCTTTTGATCGCCTCCTCCTTCTTTGCGCCGAACCCCGGGAGCGCCCTGAGCCGGTGGCCTTTCACTGCCTGCTCCAGGTCGTCCACGGTCAGGATGCCGAGCCTCTTCCAGAGGGTGTGCAGGGTCCGGGGCCCCACCCCGGCAACGCCGAGCAGTTCGACGATCGACCCGGGGACGGTTGCCTGCAGGTCCTCGAGTTCCCGGAACGTCCCGGTAGCGGCGATCTCCCGGATCTGCCCGGCTATCCGGACTCCTATGCCCGGAATGCGGGTAAGTTCCTCCTCGTCGAGTCCGGCGGCCGGGAGGGAGAGCCGCTCGACCTGCCGTGCCGCCCGCTCGTAGGCGCCGGTCCGGTACCGGTCGACTCCCGCGATCTCGAGCAGACGGGCCATGAACGCGAGCCGTTCGGCAACATCCCTGTTCGTGACCTGCCTCTCCGGGGTCTCCATGATCACCGATCGTCCGCGAAACCATATAGGCGTTGATGCTCGCCGGGTGCAGGCATGCGGGAGGCATCGCCGGCAGGGAGCATGCATGGAAGGTACATTCCCTACCCGGCATCTTCCGGAAAGAGTTTCTTTCCTTTTTCCGTGTATTCGATGACGCCCAGTTGTTTGAGGAAATCCAGGTCTTCATCGACTTCCCATCCCTCTGCAAGTTTGCCGTTGCCTATGCGCCAGATGAAGACCATCATCATCGCTACCTTCTTGCCGGTAGGGGGTAATGGAACTCCGGAAAGATTCCATTCGCCTGTATGGGTCCCCGTAGCTTTAACACGGACCCAAACCCTATCCCCTTCGGCAATGATGTCTTCAACAGTTTCATGCCAGTCGGGGAAGGCGTTGAAAGCCAGCTTAAAGAGCCGTTTGAAGCTTTCCCTGCCCTGTTGTTGATGGGTGTGGTCAACATAATCCGGTGCCACTAAATCATCGAACAGATCCAGGTTTCGGTTATTGTAGGCCTCGATAAACCTGCGAACAATCGCCTTATTCTCTTCCAACGACATGCAACATCACTTCTCCTTGAATCCGTCTTTGATACTTAACGGTTGTTGTCGTCGTGTGAGCATTTGTTTCCAAAAAGCATTCTAATCGATCCACTCAGGATTTCAAATTGAAAGGCTTCTAACTCCCCGTTCTTACGCCCGGCCGGGATCTCGACCCCCTGTCATGGAGTGGCGTGGATCCGCTCCTCATCGCACCCCGAATCCCGGTGGTACTACCCAAATCCATAAACTTGTAGAAGTGAAAGAAATTGTAGCATGCTTCCTTCCACATTTGAGGATTATCTCGAAGCAATCCTCACGATCACGGAAAACGGCGGGCAGTCGGCGACGTCGCAGGAGATAGCGGCTGCCCTCGGAACCGGGAGGGAGATCGCCGAGACGACCATCGCCTCCCTGGTCGAGGAAGGCTACCTGGAGCGGGCAACCGGCGACGCCGTCAGGCTGACCGAGAAGGGATCGTCGGTGGCGTCGGTGGTGGCGCGGAAACACCGCGTCCTCCAGTGCTTCTTGACGGAGATGCTCGGCGTCGACGCGGACGCGGCGAGCAAGGAAGCCTGCACGCTCGAGCACGATATCTCCGACGAGACCATCGAGCGGCTCTCCTCCTACATGGACGGCGCCCAATCCCCGCCGGGGCGGATGGGACGCTGCCGGGGGCGGGACGCCTCTACGTTGCTGCTCGACTGCAAGGAAGGGGATACCGTTCGGGTGGCGATGATGCGGGGCCCCCGGCGGCACCGGAGGCTGCTCGACCTCGGCATCTTCCCCGGCGAGATCGTGCAGATCCGGCGGAAACTCCCGAACAATTCCGTCGTCGTCAGGGTGAAAGGGTGCGATATCGCCATCAGCCCGGAGATCGCGGCATCGATCATCGTGGAGTCGTGTCCACCATGAGGTTTGCGCTGATCGGCAACCCCAGCGTAGGGAAATCCCTGATCTTCAACCAGCTCACCGGCCTCGGGGTGGAGGTGAGCAACTATCCCGGGACCACCGTCGAGTTGCAGCGGGGCAACACCTGTTTCCAGCGCGAGATGGTCGAACTTGTGGACCTGCCCGGCGTCTACTCGCTGGAAGGGAGCTCGGACGAGGAAGATCTGGTCCGCCGGTTCCTGGAGCAGCAGGACACCGATGCGGTCATCGTGGTGGTGAACGTCACACGCCTGGAACGCAACCTCTACCTGCTCCTTCAGGTGGCGGAGTACGGCCTCCCGATGGTCGTCGTGCTGAACATGGCCGATGAGGCCGCAAAACAGGGGATTGAGATCGACCCCGACCCGATCCGCGACATCCTCGGCGTCGAGGTGGTCCAGACGGCGGCGTCGCAGGGAAAGAACATCGACCGGATCATCCCGGCGGCTCTTGCCGCCTCCCAGCCGTCGATGGTTGAGATCCCGTACGACCATCACGTGGAGGCAGCCGTCCGGAGCCTCGGGAAGATGTTCGGCGCCGACCGGAAGGAGAGCGTCCGGGCGCTCCTGGGGTTCGGCGACAACCCGGAGTTGCTCGAGGCGGCACGGACGATCGCCGACGAGATCGAGTCCCGGCACCGGATGACGGTCGCCCAGATCATCGCGGCCAACCGGCACAACTTCGCTCACCGGATCGCCGACCTCACCGTAAAGGGGGAGACGCTCCTCCGCCAGACCGACCCGGACAGTATCCTGACACGGCTCATCCCCGGGATGCCGATTCTCCTCGGTATCCTCGTCGGGATGCTCCTCTTTGTCTTCGTCGCGGGATCGTTCCTCGAAGGGCTGATCGTGGAGTTCTTCAACGTATTTGTACTACAGCCGTTCCTCGCGCTCGGGTTGCCTCCCCTGGTCGAAGAACTGGGGAGATCCATCCTGCTCGCGCTCCAGGCGGGCCTGGGGATAGCGTTTCCGTACGTTCTCCTCTTCTACGTCATCATCTCCGTCCTCGAAGACTCGGGCTACATGACCCGGGCGGCCTTCCTCGCCGACAACGCGATGCACAGGGTCGGGATGCACGGCGGGGCGGTCATCCCCCTCACCCTGGCGTTCGGGTGCAACGTGCCGGCCATCATGAGCATACGGCTCCTGCACTCCCGGCGGGAGCGCATCATCGCCTCGTTCCTGGTCACGATGGTTCCCTGCTCGGCCCGGACCGTCATCATCGCCGGGATTGTGGGGAGTTTCGTCGGTATCGGGGCGGCATTCAGCGTATACGCCGTCGTCTTCGGCCTGATCCTCATTACCGGGCTCGTCCTCTCCCGCGTGGCGCCCGGCGAGCGGTTCGGCATGATCATGGAGATGGTGCCGCTCCGTTGGCCGGACCCGAAACTGGTGCTGAAGAAGGCCTGGTCGCGCCTCTCCGAATTCCTCTTCATCGCGATGCCGCTCCTCCTTGCAGGTAGCGTCGTCCTCGGGCTGCTCGAGTTCTTCGGCATCATGGCGCTCTTTGAGGCAATAGTGGAGCCCTATACCATGGCCCTCCTCGGCCTCCCCGGCTACTCGGCGACGGCGCTCACCTTCGGGGTCCTCAGGAAGGAGATGGCGTTCGAGACCCTTGCCATCCTCGCGGGCACCGCCGATCTCGGGGCAGTGCTCTCGTCCCTCCAGCTCTACATCTTTGCGGTCGTGACCGTCCTCTTCGTCCCCTGCCTTGCGACGCTCACGGTCCTCCTGCGCGAGGTCGGCTCCAGGATCACGCTCGCGATCACGCTCTACACGGTCGCCCTCGGCCTCCTTATCGGAGGCCTGATGTTCCGTATCCTTGGATAGGTAATCGACGGGACGGAGTTCCCGTACCGCCCGCATCCGCAGCCGGGCGACTCCCCCGATCCGTTACTTCTACGATGATGGAGCACCGACAGTTGAGAGATGGTGATGAAACTTCTGCGATTGTTCCCCGGTTGCGCCACGCCCCCGGTGCCGTGCCTCTCCACCCTTGAGTTTGCCCGGGGAGTGAGCCGGCCATGCTGACGTTCGTGGGCCTGGGGCTCTACGACCTCGGGGATATATCGGTCAAAGGCCTTGAATGCGTCAAAAACGCCGATGCCGTCTTTCTCGAGTCGTATACGTCGCGGCTGATGGGGACGGACGTTCCCGGAATGGAGGCGTTCTTCGGCAAGGAGATCCGGGTGCTCGCGCGAGAGGATGTCGAACAGGATCCCCGTGAGATCCTCGATTGTGCCGCGAGGGGCCGGGTGGCGTTCCTGACCGGGGGAGACCCCATGGTCTCGACGACGCACGCCGACCTGCGCATGCGGGCCGCCGCCGCCGGGATCGAGACGTCCATCATCCACGCCTCGTCTATCTCGAGCGCGGTCTCGGGCCTCTCGGGTCTGCAGAACTACCGGTTCGGGAAGTCCTGTTCGGTGCCGTTCCCCGCGAGGGGATGGTTCCCGACGGCCCCCGTCGAGACGGTTGCGGCAAACCTCGCGCTCAACCTGCATACGCTCGTCTACCTCGATATCCAGAAGGATCGCTATATGCACATCCCGGAAGCGATCGCTATCCTCGAGGAGATGGCGGAGAAGCGCGGCATCGAGTCGCCCGCCCTCTACGTCGGCATCGCCCGGGCGGGGTCGGAGCACCCGGTGGTTCGCGCGGGGGACGGCGCGAAGCTCAAAGAGACCGACTTCGGGCCCCCGCTCCATATCCTCGTCGTGCCGGCAGAACTCCACCCCATGGAACGCGAGTACCTGGAGATCTTTGCCTGCCTATGACCCTCGAGGAGTACGGTGCCCTCTTTCTGGAGGCACTTTCCCGGACCCGGATCGCCGTCCCGGAGGGGACACTCCTTTACCGGGTGGCCGACGAGGTGGTCGAGATGGCTGCGGCGTACCACAGCGACGGGATTGTGTTTCTCCGGACGGGCGATCCGGTGAACGCGCTTGCCGGGTTTGCCTACGGGCTCGGCTGGCTTGACGCAGGCTCGCGGCTCGGGCTGCTCGAGCCGCTCGCCCCCCACCCCCCGGACCAGGTGGACGCGTGCATACCGGACTCGCAGAGCGCCCACCTCGACGAGAAAACCCGCCGCTACCGGCGGATGCTCCATTCCGCTCTTCTCATGGTCGAGACGGGGCCGGACGAGGCGAGCCCGCTCCATGCGGGGGCGGAGTCGCTCCGTTCGGCGGCGCACTCCTGGTACGCGGAAGGCGTAGAACACCTTGATGCCGGCGACCGTGCCGGCGCCCTCGCCCGGTTCAGCTACGGGTATGCCTGGCTCGATGCCGGTATCCGGGCGGGCCTGTTCAGGATAACCGGCGAACGAGGCCTCTTCACCGTGTAGGGGCCTGCGCGGGAGCACGTCACGGCCCCGTCGGCCCCTTTTCCCGCGGATCCAGGGTTCTATCAACCTGCGATAAAATCATCGTTAAATAGTAGCTGCACGATATTTTATTAGACCAATTTCGGGTATTTTTTCGCGTGAGATTGCCCGAAATCCGCAAAAGATCTGCGGATACCGATCTGGAGCGGGAGGGCCGGGTCTGCGAAGTCCGGCCCCGGGCCCGGGAGCGTAGAGCATGAAGAGGTCTCAGTGGAAGTGGCTGCTCGTCTCGATCAGTTTTAGCACTCTCGTTATGGCCGGTGTCCTGTACTTCACCGTCGATGAGATGACGATTGAGTACCTCAGCCGCGTAAACCCGCTCTACCTGGTTCTCGCCGTCCTCCTCCACATCGTCTCGCTCGGGTTCTGGGCGCTCCGTATCCAGAAAATGTCGGGGTCGCTCGGGTACCGGGTTCGTTTCAGGCACTGCCTGAACCTGGTGCTGGCGAACATGCTCGTTGCGGCGGTCACCCCGTCGCAGGCGGGCGGCGAGCCGGTCCGGGTCCACGAACTCTACCGGGCGGGCGTCCCGGTCGGGGACGCCACCGCCGTCGTCATTATGGAGCGGATCCTCGACGGGATCGTTCTCGGGGCATCCGGGGCCTTCGCCATACTCTTCCTCGGCAGCTACTGGAGCAGTCTCACCTCGGGGTTCAGCGGCTTAAGCCTCGTGATGTACGCCGCCTGGATCTCCGTCACCCTCTTCGTGCTGGTCTTCATCTACTCGGTGAAGAACCCGGACTACCTCAAACGGGCCCTCAAAGGGCTGTCGCGATGGATCGACCGGCGCTGGCGCTTAAAGCGCATCGAGCACCTGCTTGATTCGATCGACCAGGAGGTGGACAACTTCAACAGGGGTCTCGTCAAGTTCGTGAACCACGGCAAGAGCGGCCTCGTATGGGGCCTTCTCTTCACGGGACTCTTCTGGTTCTCGGAGTTTGCAATCGCATCGCTGCTTCTTGTGGGCCTCGGGCAGCCGCCGTACTTCATCGAGTCGTTCGTCGTCCAGCTCGTCATCGCCATCATCATGATGGTCCCGCTCACGCCGGGAGGCTCGGGCGTTGCGGAACTCAGCGCCACGTCGCTCTACAGCCTCTTCATCCCGTCGTCGATCGTAGGCGTCTTCGTCCTCCTCTGGCGGCTGATCCTCTACTATCTCAACATCCTCCTCGGCCTGCTCTCGAGTCTCGTCATTGTCCGGCGCGAGTTCCTTGCCCGCGCCAAAAAACAGCGGTGATTGACCCCAAGGTTTAAACGCCAGAAGGCTCATGTCAGGTGATCACATGACTGCTCAAAGTTGCAGGGTGCAGGGCGTGTTCATGTCGGTGAGCGAGATGGGAGCGGCGCCGACCGTCGTCCTCGATGCCGGGGGTGACAGCACGATACCCATATACGTCGGGCTCTGGGAAGCGATCTCGATCAGCAACGCGCTCAACAGTGAGATGCTTCCCCGCCCCATCACCCACGACCTCATCGTCGAACTCTTTCGGAATTTTGAGATAGTTCTCGATGCCCTGCACATCGATTCCCTGGAGGAGGGGGTCTTTTACGCCAAACTCCTTCTCAGACAGGGATCGCGCACCGAGATCATGGACTGCCGGCCGAGCGACGGGATAGCCATCGCTCTGCGCTACCGGGCTCCCATCATGATCGAGGATACGGTCGTTGAGACCGCGGCCGTAAAAAAGGACGATCTCCCGAGGATGGTGGACCTGAAGGAGTACCTTTGAGCGGTCTGCCCGGTACCGGGGCCGCCCCGAACAAAATTACTTCCGGCGTGCGGCGAGCTCGTCGAGCACGTCCGCCACATCGGTGCCTGATGCCTTGAGTGCCACCAGGAGGTGGAAGAGGAGGTCGGCCGCTTCGGAGGCCGTCCTCTCCGGGACCTGGTTCTTGGCGGCCAGGATGAACTCGACCGCCTCTTCACCGACTTTTTCGAGGGATTTGTCGACCCCCTTCCGGTGGGTCAGGACGGAGCTGACGTAACTTTCGGCCGACGGGTGCTCCGCCCGGTCCTGGATGACCTGCCAGACTTCTTCGAGGATTTTCCAGTCACGCATGGGCATCTTCTCCCGCGAGCACCTCGCCGAGTTCGGTATCGAAGTACCGGGAGAGGAGGAGCCGTGCCTTCTCGATGGTGCATCCGCCTTTCCCTATGGCGATGCCGAGATCGTTCTTATTGATGTATACCATGAGCTTCCCGTCGTCTCCTTTCCCGGCACCGAGGACATCTGCCGGCTTGAACACGTTTCTCGTGAACGTCTCGATCTCGGGAGAATATTCGACCATCTCGATACGTTTCCCGAGGACCCGCTGCATCTTCCGGATATTGTTTCCCTTCCGACCGATAGCGAGGCCCATATCTCCTTCTTTTATGAGGTATACTATGCGGTCGAAGCGCTCGTCGATGATGCAGTCAAGTGCGGTCGCCCGGGTAAGAATTCTCAACTCTTCGATATATCGTCGCTCTTTAAAGCATATGGTTCGTATCATTGAAGCAGTCCCCAATGGGAATGATGCGGTATGATATAGTCGCTGGAGGGATATATATCTGAGTAATCAGGGCGTTCGGGATCGCCTGCCTAACACTTCTGCAGGATCACCTTTATTGCCGCCCCTTCCTCCGGTTTCCCGGGCACCCGGTCCGCCGCCCAGACGCGCCCGCCGTACTGGTTTACGAGGGTCTTGACGATATGAAGCCCGAGCCCCCTGCTCCCGGATGCGGTTTTGCTGCCCTCACGGCTGAAGCGATCGAAGATGTTGGGCTTTAAGTGATCCGGTATGCCGATGCCGGTATCGGCGACGGAGAGCGTCACGATCTCTGCGGTCTCCATGACGGAGATCTCGATCCGCACTTTCATGCCGCCGAACTTGATGCTGTTGCTGATCAGGTTGGATACGATATGTTCGAGGAGGGGGTTTGCCCAGACCGTGTGGCTTCCCCCCTCGTACCTGATATCGATGCCTGCGTACCGCTGTATCTGGCTGCGAATGATGCTGTCCAGATCGGTCGGTTCCAGGCGGATACGGTGTTTGTTGAGCGTAGTTAATAGTTCGACGTTTTTGATGACGTTGATCCCCTGCTCGACCGTGTTTTTGACCCGTTGAGCGAGTTCCGCCTCCTCACCGGAGAGCCGTTCCCGAAGCATCTCGATGATCGTTGCCGCAACCATGCTGGTGTTGTAGATGTCGGTGCCGAGCAGGTCGAGGTAGAGGCTGGAGAGCTGGCTGGTCCGTTCGCAGAGGAGATCCCTGGTGATATCGCGGCAGACGCCGGTAGCGGCCACGATCTTCCCGGAGGTGTTGTGCAGGGGGTGAATGGCGACCTGGAACGACCGCGCCTCACCGCGCCACGGAAACGACCGGGTCTCCGATATCACCTCTCCTGCCTCGATGACCCGGTGCGCAGCCCCGACCAGGAAATCGGCCTCTTCCGCCGGAAACAGGACGTGGGGTGCCTTGCCTACGACCCCTTCCGGGTCTACGCCCAGGTTCCGGGCACCGGTCCAGTAGAATTGGGTAAAGATGCCGTCCCGGTTGAGCGTGAATATCATGTCGGGAAGAGTTCTCGCCAGGATCCGCACCTGCTCCTCCGGTGCCCCACGAAACTCTTCGACCGTTCTCTCTTCCGGAGTATCCCGGATGGTCTCAACCGCACCGATCTGTCTGCCGGTGGTGTCGTAGAGAGGGGCAGCCATACAGACAACCTCCCTGCCGGATGCCGGGGGGATGCGCGACTCGGCGAGCAACTCTTCGCCTTCACGGGCCAGCAGACGATAATGGTCGTTCCCGGCATCGCTGTGAGTCAGGATGCAGTTCGCCAGTGTGGGACACATCTCGCCGAACAACGCTTTCCCATGGATGTAGTCGCCTTTTCCTACGATCTCCTCTGCCGAAACGCCGGTGTACCGTTCCATGCTGTCGTTCCAGATGACCACCCGCCCCTCGCAGTCGAGGACGAGTGCCGGTTGCTGGATATGATCGAAGATACTCACGGGTATCTGGCTGCGATTCATGGACTCCCTGACTCTTTCATGGTTCATCTTCACACACATCACCCGGGAACAACGCTCGTCCCCGCAAAGCCGCGAGAGGCCCCCTCTCCCGTATAGCCCTGTTAAATCCTCCATGGCGGCAGGTACGGCGCCCCTCGTTTACTACTGCCCGGGGCAGACACGCTGAAAAAGTGTCTGGGACCGTCGCTTAAAAGGATGTCCATGTATCTTCGGCAAAATATACCGGCGAGTGGATTTATTATTTATACCTTCCCAGATCGCTCCCCTTTGGAGCAGCGGAGTTTACTTCAACAAACACAGTTAATACGAGTATCCGGATAAAAAATAGATTTAAATGGTTTCCCCGGATCGGATGCCGGGACGCGACGGCCGGCAGTTCACGCTATTGAAGTAAGTTAATATTTGAGTATTTGCAGATCATAGATAATGTTCGGGCGTTACAAAGGCACTTTCCACCGTGAAGACGGCGACATCCTGGTCGAAGCCGAACGAAACGGCGGTCTTCTGACCTACCGGCGGAGGTGCGAAGGGCAGACGTTCGAGCGGATCCTGGTCTCAAAGACGGGCGAGATCGTCATCAACCCGGTAGAACCGGTCAACCTCCCGAAAGATATCACGGATTTCCTCCAGATAGAGTTCTCTCCCATGGTCATTGAGCCCGGGGCCACCCAGACGGTCTACCTGAAGTTTCCGGTCGAGATCGGCGTCTTCCTGGAGGCGGCAAGAGACATCGAGGTGCTCGATATCTTTGGTCTCGGCTCCCAGAAGTATACGCTCTACGGAACGCCGACCAATGGTGTCATCGCCCGCTGGTACCATAGCGAGATATACACTGAGGTTCCTCCGCCCGAATCTCTCCGCGAGGGGGTGATGGAACTCTCCATCCATAACACGTCCCACGGGTGGGTGGAGATCTCGTGCGTCGTCTTTGACAGCACCGATATGAAGATTTATTACGGCGATATCGTGGCGACCGCCGCCACGATGAAGATCATCAGCCCGAACCTCGCGGAGACGGACTTCATCGACGCCCCGCTCCGGCCCGGCATGGTAAAGTCCGTCGAGCTGTGTGTGGCGCGCAAGATCCCGGTGATCGACCGGGGATACCTGATGGAGTGGGGATTCTCGTGACGTTCAACGTGACCCAGATCCTGGAGACCCCCATAGGCGTCGGTGACATCACCGCCGGTAACCTCATGTATTTCGTCGTCATCCTCGTGGTCGGCGTTGCAGTCGCGCGGGTCGTCTCGACAAACGTCCGACGGGCCCTCACGGAGCGGCTGCCCAAGAACGAGCGCGAGCTGCTCGCGAAACTGGTCTATTACGGCATCATAATCTGGGCGTTCGTCGTCGCTCTCCCGCAGCTCGAATTCGACCTCTCCGGCCTCCTGGTTGCCGGAGGGATCGCCGGTCTCGTCATCGGTTTTGCGAGCCAGAGCGTCGTCTCCAACCTGGTCTCCGGCCTCTTCCTCATGTTCGAGCACCCGATCAAGATCGGCGACAACATCAACGTCGGGGACGTCAGCGGCAGCGTCGAGGATATCCGCGTCCTCTCGACCGTCGTCAAGACGTATGACGGGATCTATGTCAGGATCCCGAACGAGACGGTATTCACCTCGAACATCACCAACTACGTCCATAATGCAGCCCGGAGGTTCGAGTACCAGATCGGCATCCGGTACCAGGACGATGCGAACGAGGCGATCCGGATCGCGAAGGAGGTCATCGCGGTCCATCCCTTCGCGCTGAAGAGCCCGGCACCGTCCGTCTTCGTCGATAACCTCGGTGACAACAGCGTCAACCTGACCGTCTACATATGGGCGCCGGCACGGAACTGGTGGGATGTCCGGACGGACCTTCTCTGGAAGATCAAGCAGGCGCTCGAAGAGAACGGCATCGAGATACCCTTCCCCCAGCGCACCGTCTGGTTTGCTGACGGACTCGAGGTGAAGGGGCGGTTTGCCGGAAAGAATTGGAAGGAAGAGTAACCTCTTTTTTGGCCTTGTTGGAGCCCTCTCCCGGCCACGCTCCGGTTCTCGCACCTTCGCACCTAACGGTGCTCGAACTCCGCTCCTGCGGAGCGTCGTTCCTGTCGGAACGTCGTTCTTCGGTGCTCAAGCTCCTGCCGGGACGCCAGTCGCACTCACGAACCGTTGCGATTCTCGCCTGCGGTGCTCACGCGTGACTTTGGATTGCGTCCCAGACGCGAATTCCGAGGGGATATCGCCCCTGGGGGAGGGGCTGACGGGGAGGGGGGAGTATTCCCCCCCCTCCCCTGTCTCTCCCTTATAATGGGACTCCCATAACCCCCACTCGAAGACCTCTGGTCTTCTCAAACTCCTGCCGTTCCGGCAGTCGCTCCCCGCCCCTTGGGGCGGGGGCAGTGCGTGGCGATGCTACCACGGTCCACTGCACCGTGATATTTTCCTTGCTTTGATCACTCTGCTTGCCGCACAACGAAGGCCTTCAGCCTTCTCGTGCTCCGGGCGTTCCGTCCATCGCACCTCGAAGCCTAACGGCTTCTCGTGTTCCGGTTCTATGAACCGTCGCACCTCGCACCTCCGGTGCTCGAACTCCGGGCAGTCACAGCCCCCTCAATTACGAGCCCGAAGACCCGAACAGGGTTCCAACGCGCCCCTTTTTCAGACCCGGTGCACCTTCCCGACACCTCCTGGGCGGAAAGACTCCGGATACCGCTCCTGCAGTTCTGCGATCTTATCGGTGCAGTGCGATGCCGAAAGGTACGCCACCCCGGCAAGGGCGTCGATATCCTCGCCGGTGACGGTGTGCAGCCCGCCGAGCACTCCCCAAACAGACCCTTCCTGCGAGACACGGTCGATGATCCGGCCGATGTGGGGGTGCGCGCACCCGGTGACGACCAGGTAGCCGTCCGGCACGGTGACCGCGAGCGACTGCTCCCGGATATCGGTCCCGAGGGGGCCGGTCACGGCGATGCCGTCCGCGATCTCCGTCCACTCGCCGATGATCCGGGGTTCGGTGTACTCCCGGATCAGCCCGAGCGTCCGCGTGGAGAAGGCGTCGTGGACGAAGACTTCCATCGAAGGATTTCGGGCCAGGACCGCCGCGAGGCCGCCGATATGGTCGTGGTGGTCGTGGGATAACACGAGGTACCGGATACCTGCAGGATCGATGCCGAGCGCCTGCATGTTTGCGAGAAGGACATCGCCGCGTTCTCCGGTGTCAAAGAGCAGCCCCGCCTCATGAAGCAGGCAGGAGAACCCCCAGTCCGCCGTGAGCCCCTCCCGGCAGGGGACGTTGTTGTAGACTTCGGTGATGGTGAGCATGAAAAGCAGGCTCCAGTCTTTCGGTCTCTCCTCCCCGAAGATTATACTTCCTGATAAGGCAGGCCGGAGGGTGAATGGTCCGGGGTTCGGAGCACCCCGGAACTGCAGACGAAAAAGAGGGGCGGGAGAAGGGGTTATGAGATGACGTAGGTGATCGAGACGGTGGCGGTCACGTCGATCTCGCCGGCCTCGAGCGGGGTCGGGACGGCAGCGCCCATCGCCTTCTCCATGCCCGTGTAGCGGTTGTCGTAAACCATGGGCACGTAGTTGTTCCCGACGTTGACTTCCTTGACGTCGATGATGGTCTTACCTATGGCTGCAGCAACCGCGTCTGCGTCGCCCCGTGCCTGCGCTACCGCGGCGGTCAGGGCCTCCGACCGGAACTCCTGCTGCTTTGCGTCGCTCAAGGTGAACGAGAACCGGTCGACCCGGTTTGCGCCGTTTTCGACTGCGAGATCGACGATCTCCCCGGCGCGGTTCACGTCGTTTAACGTGACCTCGAGGGTGTTGATCACCCGGTAGAACTTGACGGTGGAGGTCGTCAGGGGCCTATCGTCGTTCTCGGTCACCGGGATGATGTTGTAGCCGGCGGTCCTGATGTCCTTCTCCGGGATGCCGGCATTCTTCAGGGCGTTGACCACGGCGTCCATTCTCTGGGCGTTCTGCTGCTGTGCTGTCTTAACATCGGTGTTCTCGGTCTCGACCGCGAAGACGATGACGGCCTGGTCGGGCGTTGTCGTCACTTTGCCGGTGCCGGATACGTAGATCAGTTTATCTGTGGATTCCTCCGGCAACTGTGCGGTGACGTTGCCGATCACCGCGGCGCAGAGGACCATCAGGGCGATCCCCAGAAGTGCTGCTTTTCCTCGCATAGGTATCAACCATCACTTTATTTGGCGAAAATAAATATCTTGCTTTAACAACGAGAATTTTCGTAGTTTTAACCGGAGGAATTATGAAAAAGAGTGTTTTTATCTCGTTTTCCGGACCGCCTCACTCCCGGCCGGTCTTCGGCATCCACCCGGCCGCCGCCACCAGGCGGGCGATCAGGACGGCGATATAGAGGGTCCCGCTCACGGTCTCGAGCACGGCGAGCGACCGGGCCTGGTCGGTGACCGGCGTGATGTCGCCGTAGCCGAGGGTCGCAATGGTGACGAAACTGTAGTAGATGAACGTGGGAAAGGTGAAGGCGCCGTCCGTGTGGCTGCTGAAGAACGATCCGGGATTGATGCTCTCGACGAGGCCGTAGGCGGTCGCCCAGGTGAGGCCCATGAGGAGGTAGACGGAGACCGCCCCGTAGATGGTGTCGGTGGTGATCTGGCGTGCCCCGAGCACCCGCGAGAGTCCGACAAGCGCGGTGAAGGCGTAGAAGAGGAGCGTGAATATGCTCTCGGCGCTGCCGAGTGCGGGATTCCCGGTGATGACGTAGAGCCAGCCGAGACCGAAGGCGGGGACTGCGAGGAGGACGGCGATCACGACCTGCCGCTGCCGGTAGCTCACGGCGTAGACCCCGGTGATCAGGACGAAGGACGAGAGCACTTTCAGGGCTATCGGCCCGGTTGGGCCCGCACTCACGTAGGGGTAGATGGCGAGCAGGAGGATGAGCGATGCGAGCAGGTAGTGGAACTGCATGGCCCTGGCACGGGCGAGGTACCGGGCGAGAAGGCCCTTCAAGTTCTCTCCTCCCCCGCGGGTCCGGTCGGCGTCGTGTCGCCGGCTACCCCCATCACGGTTTCGATCGCATCGAGCACCTCTCCGGCGGATTGGTAACGGTCGGCAGGGTCCTTTGCGAGACACCGCAGGATGATCGGGTCGAGTCTTGCGAAGTCCGGGTTGATCTCTCCGGGGGGGACCGGCTGCTCGTCGAGGGTTGCCCCGGCAAATCCGGCGAGGCTTTCGCGGGCATTGGGAGCCTTTCCCGTCGCCAGTTCGTAGAAGACGGCGCCGAGCTGGTAGATGTCGGTCCGTGCGTCGGTCCTGCCGAACCGCTCCGGGGCGATCTGCTCCGGGGCCGCATACGCGAGGGTGAACCCGGCGACGCTGGTATCCCGGCTCGCCGCCAGCGTCGTGCTCATGCCCCAGTCGGTGATCTTCGGGGTCAGGTCGTCGGCGAGAAGGATGTTTCTGGGCTTGATATCCCGGTGGATCACGCCTCTCTCGTGGGCGTAGGCAAGCCCGGCGGCGATGCCTGCAACGATGCGGGCGGCGGTCTCCACAGGGACGGGTTTTTCCAGTTGCTCCAGGGTCCGGGGCAGAAACTCCATCTCGACGAACGGTACCGGGAGGATGTTGACCGAGTAGACCGCCACGATATTTTTGTGGGTGAGGTCTTCCCAGAACCGCATCTCCTTCATGAAGGTTTTTCCGGTCGCCTCGTCGTAGGTGACCGGGATCTTCACCGCCACCGTCCGGCCGTCGTCACGCCTGACCGCCGAGAAGACCTGCCCGAGCCCGCCTCTCCCGACGAAGGCGACCCGTTCGTACCGCTCTGCAAGTTCGGGCGGGAACCCCGCCGGGTGGGAGAGCACGGTCCGGTATGCATCGGAGAGGGTTGTCGTGCCCGCCGGTGCTTCGCTCCCGGTAGCCGCTTCCCCCGGTATCCCCAGGTACCGGATACCGAGAACGAAGGCGCCGGCGAGCAGGATGAGGGCCAGGGCAGCCCCTGCCCAGGGGAACGGATCTGTGACCGTCCGACTGTTTTCTTCGGGCGTATCACCGGCCGTCACGGTTTCCGTCGCCTCCGGCGTCGCCTCTGTCTGCTCTTCTCCCGGGGTGTCGGCAGGCGTGACGGTCTCTTCGGGCGAGGGGAGTGGGGTGGGCGTCTCTTCCGGTGTATCCCTGGCCTTGCCGTTGTTCTGGCCGGGAGGGGTGCTCTTATCGTCGTCCGGTGTCTTGACGGCAGCCTCGATGCCCTGGGCGGAGGCGCTGGAGTGCTCCGGCGGTCCTCCCGCGCCCGAGACGGCGGGAAAGACGACGGCGAGGAGCAGGGCAGAGATCAGGAGCAGGACGGCCGTCCGTCCGGCCCGTTCAGGCAGCATCCGGCACCGGCACCCCCCCGGGAACAACGAAGACGAGGGTTGCTCCCCGCGCGCCCTTCGCGAGTTCGATGAGATCCCCGTCGTGGAGCTCCCGCCGCGTGACCCGGTCAAGCGGCGTGCCGTTCACGAAGGTGCCGCCCGTGCTGCCGCCGTCCTCAACGAGCCAGGCACCGTCCCGGCGGCGGGTGAGCCGGGCGTGCGGTTTCGAGACACGGGTGACCGCCGCGTACTCCTCGCCGAGGACGATCTCCTGCCCGGAGAGGCCGGGTGCGTCCGGGTGCGCCCGCCCTATGGCGATGCTGCCGTGCCCGAGCGGGAAGACCCTGCCGTCCTCCGCCCCGCCGAGGAGGATGACGACCGGGGGTTGCCCGGCGAACTCTCCCGAGAGCGTCTCCCGAACACCGGCGAGTTTCTTTGCGAGCACGGCATCCGTGAGCGTCAGTTTCAGGTTCGAAAAGAGCCCGAGGCTCCTCGTGATCGCTTCGAGGCCCCCGGGCACGAGCGAGTATTTCCAGACCGGGTGAATCCCTTTTGCGGTCGGGCGCGAGAGACCGGCCTCTTTGCGGACGACCCCGATGCTCAGCAGCTTGTCGAGGTGCTTTTTTGTGTTCTCGTAACTCGTCTCGATCTCGGACGAGATCTGCCGGACGTCTTTTGGCCTTCGTTCGATGACCTTCAGGATCTTTAAGCGTGTGCTGCTGCTCAGCACGTCCAGGTATTCGGAGAGTTCATGCAGATCGTCTGTGTCTATATCGAGGATCAGCGTCCTTGAGTCATCGTTGTCTGTCATAGGCTTTCGTGCGGGACTCCGTTGCAGTATGTTTTCACGAGGTCTCTGATGAAGGTTGTGCACGTCACCGAACGGCCCACCACGCCTGCACGACTATACGGACCGTAACGCCCGGACCGTTGCTCCGGGGCGGCACCGTAGAATACGCGGTTGTTATCCGGATCCGGCCCCGGATCATGTTTTATACGAGGGGACCGATCGGGGGTGGCATGCTTGGAGAGATCGAGACCCTGCAGCAGCGGGCTGTGATGGTGGAGATCGAGGAGATGATCCAGTCGACGCCCGACTATGCCGATATCAGGGAAGTACTCCGGTCGTTGAACTTCATACCGGAGCAGGATGATGCCGATGTCGCGATCTGGGTGCATCCCGACCTCAGGATCTTCGTCCTGCTCCAGATAAACCTCGGGGGCGGGTATGCGGGGTACAGGGTGGCAACCTACGAAGACCTGGAATGCCGTGAGGGGGAATCTGCCGGATACAATGCCCGGTAACGGTTTTTTCCCCCTGTCCGCGACTGGTCCTCTTCTCAACCATCCCTGCCGGGTCAGGTTTATGAGGGCGTATGCGGTATGGTTCTCGCATGCGCGAACGAATTGGGATTGACCGGAAGGAGCAGGAGGCCATGAAGGCCCGTGTCCGGGAGTTGATTGTCTCAAACGCCACCTACGACGGGATCCGGAAGGGTCTCGAGGGTCTCGGGTTCCGGGCGAAGGAGGACAAACCCGCCCTTGCCCTCTGGGAGAGCCGCGAGCACGAACTCTTTGTGGTGGTTCACGTGGACCCGAAGACCGGCAGTTTGCAGGACTGCGAGGTGAAGACGTTCGAGGAGACGGAAGGGTTCGAGTAGTCCCCGCTCACGCTCAGCCCGACGGCGGATCCGCAAAGAGCGCGATGTATCCTCCGATGAGCACGACGGTGAAGACGAGTATGTAGACCGGAAGCGCAAGCGTCTTCTCGAGCAGGGCAAAGACTTCGACGCCGGTGATCTCGCCGACGAGTGAGAAGAGCCGGAAGAGGAACATGACCAGGAATACGGCACCGACGGCGCCGAAGATCGGGCCCGGCAGGTTCAGGGGAAATGCGAGGGCGCCGAAGAGGTCGCCGATGAGGAAGATGACCGAGATCAGGATGAGCAGCACGAGGTTGGCGTTGAGGAACGCGACGATCTGGAGGAAGATGGGGGTCTGGACGTAGGCGCCGGCGAGGATATTCAGGATGCCGAGCAGGATCAGGAAGATGATGAGCCCGATGATTCTTGAAACGAGGACTTCGACGACCGATTCCTTCCTGCGCTCACCCATGCGATCCCTCTGAAGAAGGAAGTTACTCTACCCTTATTGAGTTATCGGCGGTGCTCAAGTCCCTGCCGGAACGGGGGTTATGAGCATCTTGAAGGGTTTCGAGGTCCTTATCCTCCGCCCGCCGGCTCCGTCACCCGCGTCTGCGCCTGCTCGCGGACGAACGAGAGGAGGTAGTACGGCCCCCCGGCACCCCTGCCCGTCGATCCGCTCGCCTTCCAGCCTCCGAAGGGCTGGGCGCCGGGCCAGGCCCCGGTCGTCGCCCCCCCGCGCCGGTTGGCGTACACGACACCGAACCGGATCCGGTTGAAGAAGTACCCGATCTCTTCCGGATCTTCTGTAAATATCCCGGCCGTCAGGCCGTAGTCCGTCGCATTCGCGAAAGTGAGGGCCTCCTCAATGCTTTCGAAGGTGCCGACGGGGAGGACCGGGACGAAGAGCTCTTCCCGGAAGAGGCGGTGGTCATGCGCGAGGCCGGCGATGACCGTGGGCCTTACGTAGGCGCCCCGGCCGTAGAGCCCGTCCCCGAGCACCTCGCCGCCGGCAACAAGCCTCCCACCGTCCCCGATCGCCTCCTCGACCGCTTTCTGGAAGGTCAGCCGTGCATCGTCGTCGATCAGGGGGCCGTACGCGACCTCCCGCCGCCGGGGGTCGCCGACCTCCATCCGGTCCACCCGGTCACGGAGCGCCTGCAAGAACCTTTCTGCAACCGAAGAATGGACGTAGACCCGGGAGGTGGCGCTGCACTTCTGTCCTGCAAAGCCGAAGGCCGCCCGGGCCACGCCCTCGACGGCTTTCCCGATATCGGCGCTCGCGGTGACGATCGTCGGGTTCTTGCTCCCCAGTTCCGCGACAAGCGGCTTGTGGTAGGGCTGCGCCGCGGCAACCTGCCGCTGCAGCCACATCCCCACAGCCCGCGACCCGGTGAAGGCGATCCCGGCAACGTCCGGGTGGGCAACCACGACCTCGCCGAAGGGGCCCCCGGGCCCGGTCACCAGGTTGAGCGCACCGGGAGGGACCCCGCTCTCCACAAAGAGCCGGTAGAGGGTCGCCCCGGAGAGCGGTGTCTTGCTCGTCGGTTTGAAGACGACCGTGTTCCCGGTGAGGAGCGCCCCGGTGATCATGCTCGCGGCAAGCGCGATGGGGAAGTTGAACGGGGAGATGACCGCCCAGACCCCGTACGGGCGCATGACGCTCCGGCACTCCTCTCCGGGCGCCGGGGAGCGCATGGGGAAGACGTAACCGTTGTTCTGCTCGTAGATCCCGCAGTAGTACCGGAGCATATCGGCCGCCTCGCCGACCTCCGCCAGGGCCTCGTAGCGGGTCTTCCCTGCCTCGCAGGTCAGCAGGGCCGCGAGTGGGAAGAGCCGGTCCTCGATTGCGTCGGCCGTCTTCCTGACGATCGCGACCCGTTCCCGCCAGTCCCGCCGGCTCCACTCCCAGAAAGCCTCGTTCGCCGCGGCGATACCCTCCCGGGCATGGTCCTCTCCGCCCTCGGGAAAAATCCCGAGCAGGATGCCCGGGTCTATAGGGGATCTCGCCTCGAACTCCCGGGGGGCGGTGACTTCCCGTCCGCCGATGTACATCGGATGGCGCTCCCCGAACTCCTGCTCGATCTCAAGCAGTGCGGCCTCGTACTCACCGTGAAAACTCTCGTCCGATTCAAGCGAAACATAGGTGACTTTTTCTGACTCCTGCATACCATCAACCCCTCAGAACCCCTCCATAACCCGGTCCAGAATATCAATACCCGTATCGATATCCTCCTCATCCATGATCAGGGGAGGGCTGAACCGGATCACCGACTCTCCTGCAGGGAGGAGGACGAGACCGCGCTCGAACGCGTGCCGGAGGATTGTTTCCCGCTCGTCCCGTGCCGGCTCCTTCGTTGATTGGTCCCGGACCAGTTCCATCCCGACCATGAGCCCGAGGCCGCGGACGTCGCCGACGACCGTATGCCGCTCCTGCAGTTCACGCAGGCTTTTTGCCAGGTACTCGCCCCTGGCCGTCACCCGGTCCCCGAACCCCTCGTCACGGAGAAGGTCCATCACGGCGAGCGATGCGGCACAGGCAAGGTTGTTGCCGCCGAAGGTGCTCGCGTGCGACCCGGGCGGCCAGTCCATGACCTCGTCCGAGGCGACGGTGACGCCGAACGGCAACCCCCCGCCGATCGCTTTGCCCAGGCAGACGATATCGGGGACGACGCCGGCGTGCGTGGAGGCGAGGAACCGCCCCGTCCGGAAGCACCCCGACTGCACCTCGTCCGCCACGAGGAGGATCCCGTGCTCGTCACAGAGCCGCCGCAGCCGGGGAAGGAAGCCCGGGGGCGGGACGACGTACCCCCCTTCCCCCAGCACGGGCTCGACGAAGATCGCGGCGACCTCCTCAGGCGCGACCTCGAAGCGAAAGACCGTCTCCTCCAGGTAGGCCACGACGTCGGCGTCGCAGGTGCCGGGGTCGCCGCCGGGCGGGTGGTAGGGGTCCGGGTAGGGCACGTGGACCACCGGCAGGAACGGCCCGAAGGAACGGCGCTGGATCACCTTCCCGGCCGTGAGACTGAGAGCGCCGTAGGTCCGCCCGTGGAACCCGCGGTGGAACGATATGAAGTAGTTCCGCCCGGTGTGGTGCCGGGCGAGTTTCATCGCCGCTTCAACGCTCTCCGCTCCTGAGTTGGAGAAGTAGACCCGGTCGAGCCCTTCCGGGAGGAACCCGACCAGTTCTTCGGCGCACTGTACGGGGCGTTCGGAGCAGAAATCCAGGAACGCCCCGTGCGAGAGGTACTTCGCCTGCTCCTGGACGGCGGAGACGACTCTCGGGTGGTTCCATCCTGTGTTCATCACGGCGATCCCGGCCGCGAAGTCGAGGTAGCGGTTCCCGTCGACATCCCAGAGGTTTACGCCGCTGGCCTTCTGCAGCACGAGGGGATACTCCCGCATCATCGATCGGGAGATGACCCCCGCGTCCCGGCGGAGTATCCCGAGGGCCTTCTCGCCCGGAGGCTCGACCCGTATCAGGGGTTCCATGCACCTACCACATCGCCGCCGATGATAAAGCCGACCCCCGGGGGGGCGTATACCGCAACGTTCAAATAGGCCCCGGCAGTGACAACCAGGGTAATCGTGAAATTTGCAACCCTCGCCTCCTGTTTTGAGAGGCTCGAGGCGACATCGTCCCGGAACGAGATGATCGCGCTTCTCGCCCGGCTGCTCGCCGGGGCGTCGCCGGACGAGATCGTGATCGTCTGCTACTTCGTGCTGGGAGAGATCGGTCCCGGGTACAGCGAGGTGAACCTGGGCATCGGGGACCGGACCACAGCAGCAGCGATCGCCCTTGCGGCCGGCACCGACCCTGCGTCTGTCGAGGCGGCGGCACAGGAACTCGGCGATTACGGCGACGTCGCCGTCCGGCTGATCGAGACCCCGGCCGGAGGACCGCTCTCGGTCGCCGACGTTCACCGTGGGCTTTCGGAGATCGCGCGTGCAGCCGGCCCGGGTTCGATCGAAGAGAAGAAGAGCGGCCTCGCGCGGCTGCTCGCCGCCGCCACGCCCCCGGAGCGGCGCTACCTCTCGCGCCTCGCCGCCGGGGAGATGCGGCTCGGCGTCGGGGATATGACGCTCCTCGATGCGCTGGCGGAAGCGTTCCTGGGGTCGAAGGCAGGACGTCCGTCCCTCGAACATGCCTACAACATATCCTCCGACATCGGCCATGTGGCCCGGACGCTCCGGGAGGAGGGCCTTGCCGGGGTGCAGGCGATCTCTGTTTCCCTGCACCGGCCCATCAGGCCGATGCTCACCCAGCGGGTCGCCCGGATATCGGAGATCCTCGAGCGGATCGGCTCCCCCGTCATCGCCGTCGAGGAGAAGTACGACGGCGAACGGATCCAGGCGCACAAGGACGGCGACGATGTCACCCTGTTCTCGCGGCGGCTGACCGACGTCACGCACCAGTATCCCGATATCGTCCGCCATGTCCGGCACTGTGTCATGGCCGATACGGCGATCCTCGACGGCGAGGCGGTCGCGTTCGACCACGAGACCGGCACCTACCTGCCCTTCCAGACGCTGATGCGGCGGCGCCGGAAGTACCGGGTCCGGGAGGTCGCCGGCGAGATCCCTGCAACCTACCGGGCCTTCGACCTCCTCTACGCAAACGGTGAGTCCTACCTCAGCCGGAGTTACCCCGACCGGCGGGCGAGACTTGAGGAGGTCCTCGGCCGGGATAAACGCATCTCTCCCGCAGACCGCATCGTAACGGGAGATACCGACGGGATCACGGAGTTCTACCTCGCCTGCATCGAGCGGGGGCTCGAGGGGGTCGTCTGCAAGTCGTGCGCACAGGACTCGTTTTACCGCGCGGGGGCGCGGGAGTGGCAGTGGATCAAGTGGAAGAGAGATTATGCCCCCGGGATTTCCGATACGCTCGACCTGGTCATCGTCGGCGCCAATGCCGGTCGGGGGAGGCGGGCCGGGACCTACGGTTCGGTTCTCTGTGCCGCCTATAACCACGAGGAGGATCTCTTCCAGACGGTCTGCGGCATGGGAACGGGGTTCTCAGACGTTGACCTCTCAGACCTTCCCCGACGGCTTGCCGGTGCGAGAAAGGACCGGCAACCGGCGCGGGTGATGGTGAACCCGCAGGCGGCGCCCGACTTCTGGTTCGCGCCGGCCCGGGTGGTGGAGGTGCTGGGGCTCGAGATCACCGAGAGCCCCGTTCATACCTGCAACTGGGACCCGGAGCGGCGGCGGGGGCTCGCCCTGCGGTTCCCGAGGTTCGTGCGGTGGCGGGATGAGAAGAGCCCCGAGCAGGCGACGACGGCCGCCGAGATCGCGGCCATCTTCCGCCGCCAGCGGGAGGTGTAACGTATGGAGAGTCTTTCACGGGTGACCAACATGGAGGTCGCGGCGATCCTCTACGAGGTCGCCGACCTCCTGGAGATCAAGGGTGTCCGGTTCAAACCGCAGGCATACCGGCGGGCGGCGCAGGCAGTCGAGACCCTGCAGGAGGATATCGCCGATGTCGCAAGGGAAGGTAACCTTGACGAGATCCCCGGGGTCGGTAGGGGTATCGCCGGAAAGATCCGCGAGATTGTCGAGACCGGCAGCCTCGCGTACCTCGCCTCGTTGCGCGAGGAACTCCCGGAGGGCGTGCAGCACCTGACCCGGCTGGAGGGGATCGGGCCGAAGAAGGCGATCGCTCTCTCCCGGGAACTCGGTATCCGGACCGTCGACGACCTGGAGGCGAAGGCGTTGGCCGGCCGGATCCGCGACCTCCCGGGGTTCGGGGAGAAGACCGAGCAGAACATTCTCGCGAGCATCCGGGTGAGCCGGACCGCAAAAGAGCGGCGTCTCCTCGGGTATATCCTGCCCGTCGCCCGGGATATCGAGCGGCGGCTCTCTTCGCTCGCCTCGGTCCGGCAGGTGAGTCTCGCCGGCTCGATCCGCCGCAGGAAGGAGACGATCGGGGACGTGGACATCCTCGCGACCTCCACGCACCCGGAAGAGGTGATGGAGGTCTTTTCCACCCTCCCCGGGGTCGAGCGGGTCCTCGTCCGGGGGACGACGAAGACCTCGGTGGTGCTCGCGACCGGCATCCAGGTCGATCTCCGGGTGGTGGAGGACGAGCATTTTGGGGCTGCGCTCCAGTACTTCACAGGGTCGAAGGAGCACAACATTGCGCTCAGGAAGCTCGCGATCGCGAGGAACTGGCGGCTGAACGAGTACGGGCTCGTGGACCTCGCAAGCGGCAGGGCGGTCGCGGGGAAAGACGAGGCGGGGGTCTACCGGGCTCTTGGTCTCGCCTGGATCGAGCCGGAACTCCGGGAGGACCGCGGCGAGATCGAGGCCGCCCGGACCGGGAACCTGCCCGATCTCGTCGGCTACGGGTCGATCAGGGGTGACCTCCACGTCCATACCCGCTGGAGCGAGGGCGCCCATTCCATCGAGGAGATGGGGCAGGCGGCGCAGGCGCTCGGCTACGAGTACATCGCCATCTGCGACCATGCAGAGACCCTCCATATCGCCCGCGGCCTGACCCCGGAACGCCTGGCCGAGCAGGTGCGCGAGATCGAGCGGATCAACCGGGCGGCTGACGGCGGCTTCACCCTTCTCTCCGGCACCGAGTGCAACATCGGCATGGACGGGAGGCCGGACCTCCCGGACAGCACTCTCAAGGATCTCGACGTGGTGGTGGCGAGCGTTCACTCCGGGTTCAAGCTGTCCGAGGGGGAGATGACCGAACGGGTCATCACGGCGATGCACAACGAGCACGTCGATATCATCGGCCACCCGACGGGACGGATACTTCTCTCGCGTGAGCCGTACCGGATCGATCTCGCCGCGGTCTTCGATGCCGCGGCAGCGCTCGGCGTCCTTATGGAGATCAACGCGTTCCCGGGCAGGCTGGACCTCTCCGACGTCAACGCTCGTTCGGCCCGCGAGCACAACGTCCGGTTCTCGCTCGCCTCAGACGCACACAATCGGGAGAACCTCCGGTACATGGAGTTCGGCGTCGCGACCGCCCGGCGAGGATGGCTTTCGGCGGACGCGATCGTCAACACCCGCCCTCTTTCGGAGTTAAAAAGGTTACTGAGGTCTTAGAGATTACCCGGTTGCCTGCTCCCGTGCAGCGCCGACGATATCCACGAGCCGTATATCGAACGTCAGGGGTTGCCCGGCCAGGGGGTGGTTCGCATCCAGCGTCACGGTCGATTCCGAGACGTCGCTGACGACAACGACGGCCGCCCTGCCGTCCGGCTGCTGGACCTGGAGTTGCTGGCCCGGTTCGGGGTTGATCTCCTCGGGGAACTGTTCCCGCTCCACCGTAAGCGTCATGTCCTCACGGCGTGGCCCGTACGCTTCTTCTGGCGGGATAGTGGCGGTCTTTGTATCGCCCGGTTCCATGCCGACCACGGCCTGTTCGAACCCCCGGATGATCTGCCCCCCGCCGATGGTGAACTCCAGGGGGGCTCGATCGCTCGAGGTGTCAAAGACCGTCCCGTCTTCCAGTTTTCCGGTATAGTGCACCTTGACGGTATCGCCTTCCTTTGCCTGTGCCATACTGCTTCACCGGCGGGTGGTGATCCCGGGTTCCTATTTATGTGTGCCGGCCCGGCGCGGGTTGCCGGTGGTTGGCGGAATCTCCCGGTATTCCAGGGATTTTCTGGGGGCGGGGGAGGGAGTCCCCGGGCGTCACCTGCCGTTCTTCCGGACGGCGTGCAGGACCCCCATCACGCCCTTCACGTCGTAGCCGGGTATCCGTTCGATCTCAAAATCGTAATGCTCCCCGATGTAGTCGAGGAGCACCCTGTTCATCGGCCCCCCGATCGGCGGCATATGGAGTTCCATCTCGATGCGGCGCACTCCGTCGAGGTCTTCGGGCCGGATCGACCACTCCGCTCCCTCGCAGTCGCACTTCAGGAAGTCGCATCCTCCGGCCATGGCGGCAAACTCCCCGAGGGTACGGGTCGTCACGGTGAGCGTCTTCTCTCCCCAGGTGATCCTTTCTCTGCCTCCGTCGCCGAGCGCACCGTCGACCACCGTGACACCGGCACCGTTTCTCCCGATGTTCTCTCGCAGGGCTTCGGTGAGGACGGGTTCGACGGCCAGCACGCGCCTTGAGTGCCGGGCAGCACGGATGCAGAAGGCGCCCACGTTGGCCCCGAGGTCCAGGACGGTGTCATCCGGCCGGATGTCGTCGATGCGGTACTCGCCGACGACGTAGACGGCGTCGGCCTCCGGCGGCATCCTCCTGAAGGTTACGCCGTCGAAAGTGGTGAACAGGGGCGTACACACGGGTTCGCTGCCGGTTTTCCCGGCGTGCTTTCGATACATCGCACCGCATAATGGTAGGATTCCGGTTTATATGGGCGTTTCTCCCCGGACTTCAGGTGGCGCTTCGCCTCAGCGGGGCCCCCGCGCTCCCCGGGGGAGCGCCATCCAGGAAGTCCAGAATTTTGTCACTTTATTAATCTTTTTCGTCTTGTCCGTCATGACAATGCATGCTTCGAATCCATATTAAACACCTATAATCTCTTTTATCGGGGTGAACCAGGGTTAAATGAATTATTTTTACATGCATATATTTATTAATCCGTGAGTACAGATGCTCTGTGTAGTAAGTCAATAGACTTGTCTCTGAGGGGGAGATTTGCGATGGCCTACATGGACGGAATAACCTGCATCTGCGATAACGGCCGGACGCTCGAGGACCACCGGCCCATCGTCGGCGACGATGTCATCTCCGGGATCTACCGCAAGGCGGCGGGGCTTCTGGGGAAGCGGGTCCTTCACGTGAACTCGACGTACCAGAGCGGCGGCGTAGCGGAGATGATACTCTCGCTGGTTCCGCTCATGAACGACATCGGGATCAGGACACAGTGGAACATCTTGAACGGCGAGGGCGACTTCTTCACCATCACCAAGAACTTCCACAACGCGCTCCAGGGACAGGCGGTCGGGTTCTCGGACGAGGAGAAGGGCCTCTACCTCCGGACGAACGAGTCGTTCTCCGGGATGATGACGATCGACCACGACCTGGTGGTCATCCACGATCCGC
Source organism: Methanobacteriota archaeon (assembly GCA_016841955.1). Classification (GTDB taxonomy): domain Archaea; phylum Halobacteriota; class Methanomicrobia; order Methanomicrobiales; family Methanoculleaceae; genus Methanoculleus. Next base: position 216,449 of record JAENYE010000002.1, on the reverse strand, counting down.
AGCCCCTGCCCCTGATCCGGTTCTACCGGAAGACCCAGCCCTGGGTCTGGCGGTGCCATGTCGACCTCTCGAACCCGAACACGGACCTCTGGGAGTTCCTCAAGGACTTCGTCCTGGACTACGACCGGATGGTCATCTCGCACGAGGAGTACAGGCGCAAGGGGATGGCGATGGAGCAGTGGATCTGCCGGCCGGCGATCGACCCGCTCTCGGAGAAGAACCGCGACCTCTCCGATGCCGAGATCGCAGGCCTCCTCGCGAAGTACGGCGTGCCGATCGACAAACCGCTGATCACCCAGATCTCGCGGTTCGACAAGTGGAAGGACCCAGAAGGCGTCGTCGACGTCTTTGCCCGGGTGCGCGAGCACGTCGACTGCAGGCTGGTCCTCTGCGGGAGCATGGCTCCCGACGACCCCGAAGGCTGGGCTATCTACCGGCGGGTCGAGGAGAAGGCGCGGGAGTTCATCGACGCCGGCGACGTCATCCTGATCACCGCCGAGGATCACCTGCTGGTCAACGCACTGCAGCGGGTCTCGTGCGTCATCCTCCAGAAATCGCTCCGTGAGGGGTTCGGCCTGACCGTCACCGAGGGGCTCTGGAAGGGGCGGCCGGTCATCGCATCCCGCGTCGGGGGCATATCGCTCCAGATCGAGGACGGCGAGACCGGCTTCCTCCTCGAGCCGACCGATACGGACGGGTTTGCCTGGAGGATCCGGCAGGTCCTGGAGAACCCGGAACTCGGGGGGCGGCTCGGGCGGGCCGGCAAAGAGCACGTCAGGCAGCACTTCCTGATCACCCGTCTCCTCTCCGACTACCTGGACATGCTGAATGCGGAGCTCGTAGTTCAGAATACCTGAAGGACAGGAAGCGCACCAAAAAAGAGTGTATAGCCTCAATAACATCAGCAGGCGGCCGCGAATTCGCGGCCGCTACCTCCCGGCAGATTCGTGCGGGATTCCGGAGGAGGGCGCTTCGGGTCGGGTTGCCCCGTCGCGTCCCCTGATGCAGGGCAGGTGGCACAGATGGCTGGCCAAACCCGGGCAGGAGTTTTGCAGCACACCTTCTTGTGAATATAGTATCGTCAATATGCGGGTTACAGGGCAGATAATTCTCAATCTTTTCGATGGCGATGAGACTCCGGAAGATTCAGAGATTGCATCTATACCAGTTGACGCCACCACCCCCCGACGGTGAAGAATACGCGTCAGGGTATATAATCGTTTCTCCCGGTGGAGACCTGTGCCGCTACCCCGGAGAATCCCGCCGCATCCCCCGGGTTGTCGTGAGGTCTCCCGCCGGTTCGCATCCGAAACGGTCCCGGTTTCTGGAAAAGTGTTCTGAATGCGTGGAGGTTCTGTTCCGCGGCCCCTCAAGCGCGGTTCGAGTCCTCCGGTGCGTTGCACCGGCCCGGTAAGAGGGATCCGGGGAGCCGGCTCCGCTCGACGCCGGCCCGTTCCGTGTGCCCTTACCGCCCGCCCGGCGCTCCGACGACCTCGATCGGCCGGGTCAGCCTGACCCTTGCGATGGTCTTTCCTTTCATCCCCTCGATGACCCTGTCCGCCGCATCGAGGGGCACGTCGACGGTGGAGTAGGTATCGTAGATGTTGATCGCACCGATGGCGCTGCCGGGAATCCCGGTCTCGCCCGCGAGAGCACCGACGATGTCCTTCGGCCTGATCTGGTGCTCTCTCCCGAGCGGGATCCTGAGAAGAGCCAACCCCTGGGCCGGCCCGATATCCTGGGGCAGGCCCTGGCCCCTGTCGGCCGGCCCGGTCCCGCCGAGTTCCAGTTTCAGGAGGGCGGCGGCGACCTCGAGCGAGGTGTAGTCTTCGGATATGATCCGTTCGATGAGATTCACGTAACGCTCGAGGCTGCCCTCGTCTATGACCTGCTGTACCCGGTCGATGAGTTTCCGCGTCCGGCTCTCCTCGACGTCTCCCTGTGTCGGGAGCGGGATGCGGGCGATCTTGATTTTGGTGTAGTTCTGGATCGTCCGGAGCTTGAAGTATTCCTTCGGGCCCACGAACGTGACGGCCCGTCCGGCGCGTCCGGCTCGTGCCGTGCGGCCGATGCGGTGGATGTAGTAATCGATGTCCTGCGGGACGTCGTAGTTGATGACCAGGTCGACGTCCTCGACGTCGATACCCCGTGCGGCGACGTCCGTCGCGACCAGGATGTCGATGGTCCCCGCACGGAACTTCGCCATCACCCGGTCACGCAGGATCTGTTTCATGTCCCCGTGGAGGCCTTCGGCGAAGTAACCGCGGGCCTGGAGGTGGGTGGTCAGGTCGTCGACACCCCGTTTGGTGTTCGAGAAGATCAGTGTCAGGTCCGGGTCGTACATATCGAGCAACCGGGTGAGGATCTCGAGCCTGTCCCTGCTCCGCACCTCGAGGTAGAGCTGCTCTATCTGCGGGACGGTCACTTCCCGGCGTGCGACCGAGATGAACTCGGGGTCCTTCTGGAACTTTTTCGAGATCTCGAGGATGGGTTTCGGGAGGGTGGCCGAGAAGAGGACCGTCTGGCGGTCCCGCGGGGTCTCGTCGAGGATCTTCTCGATATCTTCGCGAAAGCCCATGTCCAGCATCTGGTCGGCCTCGTCGAGGACGACGAGCTTCACCCCGCCGAACGAGAGGGTCCCGCGGTCGAGGTGATCGAGCACCCTTCCCGGGGTCCCGACGACGACATGGACGCCGCGTTGCAGTGCCCGGAACTGCCGGTCGATCGGCTGGCCGCCGTAGATCGGGAGGATGTTGATGCCCCGGTGATGTTTTGCCAGGCGGGCGAACTCCTCGGCGGTCTGGATGGCGAGTTCCCGGGTGGGAGAGAGGACGAGGACCTGTGTCTCCCGGCTGTCGGGGTCGACACGCTCGATCGCCGGAACGCCGAATGCTGCTGTCTTCCCGGTCCCGGTCTGGGCCTGGCCGGTCACGTCGCGTCCTTCGAGTATCGCCGGTATTGTGCTGACCTGGATGGGCGTGGGCTCCTCAAAGCCCATATCTTCTATTGCGCGAAGTGTCGTTTGCGAGATATTGAATTCCTGGAAGGTGATATTGTTCTCCATTCACCACTTCTTGGCGTTGCTACCTCTTTATATGTCGCATCTACATGGTTTCGCGCATCTCCCGCCGGGACCGGTCGGGCGCCCGGTAACGATATCCGTCCTCGCAGCGAACGTACAGGGATGGATCTTCGGCATTCCCCGCCGGTGAGCGCCGCGGCGATGCGTGAGGTCTACCTCCGCTACGCGCGCGAGCGCCCGGACCTCCACGGCGTCCTCCTGCCCGGCCACCTGCCCCACGATGCCTGCGGGGCCGCAGCCCGGAGATCCGGCCGCGTAACGGTCCTCTTCGTCGCCGAGTCCCCGCCCTGGTCCGCCGGCCGGCGCGAAGTTGCCGGACCCCGCGACTGCCGTAGCCCCGACTACCCCTACTTCTGGAACGACCGCTACGACGTGCGGTGTCGCCGTGGCGGCTCGCCGCTCTCCTTAGGGCTCGCTGAGAACCTTTTTTCGCTGCTCGGGCTCGACGGAGGGTCGCGCCGGGAGAATCTCGAACTCTTCGCCAGGAACTTCTTCCTCGTCGACACGGTCAAGTGCGTCTTCCGGAAGAACCGGAAGGCGGCCATCCCGAACGACCTCGTCAGGACGAGCGCCCGGGAGGTCCTCAGGCCTGAGATCGCCGATCTCGCCCCGGAATACGTCGTCGCCCTCGGGAATACGGCGCTCACCGCCCTTCGCGAGATCGAACCGTACGCGAGCGCCCTCTCCGGCGTCGGGACGATCACCGGGATCCCGGGAGACCTCCGGGAGAGCCTCTTCGAGGAGAACCGTCTCCTCTGTATGCCGTATCCGGGCGGGCGCAACCGGCGTTACCTGGATACGATCGAGGCGGGGTTCGAGGCCATCCGGGACCTCGTGGGATGACGGGCTGTCCGGCCCTGTTAAAATGCTTTCCACAACCTCCGGATAACATCCGGTTACCAATAGTGGTCGGTGATGTTGCCTCACGCGAAGCCGCGAAGTCCAGATGAGTGTTGACAGTTTCCTTCGCGTTCTTCGCGCCTTCGCGTGAGTTGGTGATGTATGGATAATCCGGAAGTGATTCGTCCTCTGGGGGAGGATTTCAACATAGCCGGCTTTTCGTGCCGCCTACCCCGCGAGTTTTCTCTTTCCTTCCTCGTACATCCTCTCCTTCTGCTGGCGGAGCTCTGCGGCCGTCTTCTGCTCTTCGGGGCTCCCCCTATCCTCGATCTCGATCTTCTGCGCTGCTTCCTGTATGTCGCGGGGGCTTAAGTACCCGGACGGCTTCACCTTCTCCCTGTCCTCCCGGTACTCTTTTTCCACCTGCTCTCTCCGCTGCTCCGCGACCTGCTCGGCCTCTTCGCTCACCGTGATCTCCTTGCCGCGGGCCTCGGCAACCTTCTGCAGCCGCACCTCGAGGACGCCGTTCTTGAAGGTGGCGTGTGCCCCCTCGTCCCTGACGTCGGTGGGGAGGGAGACCGTCCGGGAGATCGCTCCGATCCTCCGTTCACGCATGTGGTATCCCGCCAGTCTCTCCTCTTTCGCCTCCTCCCGCCGGGCGGTGATCCGCAGTGTCCTCGGGTCGAGAAGCCGGACCGATATATCCTGCCTCTCCACCCCCGGGAGGTCGGCAACGACCACGACGTCCGTATCGTGTTCCAGGACGTCGACAACCGCCCCGGTTCCGCCGGGCAGGGGTGCCTGCTGTGCGGCTCCCGAGAGGCGCTCCATCGTCTCGCCAAACTGCCTCTGCATATCTCCGAGCATCGTGTCGAATTCGCTCCAGAATTCACGCGCCGGTCTTCTCCATGCCATGGTTACCACTTCCTGCCTCACTGTACCTGCAGTATCGGCAGGCTCACAGGGGGCGAACACTTCATATATGTTCCTGTGCGGGGCTCCGTCCTGCCGGAGTGCCGGGGTTTACTCCGCGTTTCGGGGCTCCGTGGGGTGTCCCGGAATCATGCCGGCCGGTGCGCCGCACAGGAGGGTGAGGCAAGGCGGGTTGCAGGGATCTTCCCGCCCGGGTCACCCTCTAGGTACATATAGAGAGAGTTTCCAGTGGGCGGTGCTATGAATCCCCAGACCGTAGAAGTGGTGCCCCGAAGACGTCCGGGATCTCTGCCCGAGCTCGGGGTTATGACCGTTATTCCCCTGGAAAACCTGAGGATACATACCTACGAAGCGCCGGAGGCAGCGGTCTTCGTCAACTCGCACATCCTCGAGACCGAGAACGGGCTGATCGTCATCGACACGCAGTTTCTCCGTCCTCACGCAGAGGAGTTCCGCAGGTATGCCGACAGCCTGGGCAAACCGATCGACCGCGTCATCGTCACGCACAGCCATCCGGACCACTGGTTCGGGTGCGAATTCTTCAGGGATGCCCCGATCTACGCATTGGAAGAGGTTGCGGACCAGATCAGAGGTGGCGGGGAGGCCATGATCCAGGCATACGCGCCGACCTTCGGCGACGCGATCACGGGGACGGTGGTGGTGCCGGAGCACATCGTCCGGCCCGGGACCGAGACCGTCGACGGCGTGACGCTTGCCTACGAGAAGGTCGACGGGGCCGAGGCCGGCGTCAACCTTGTCGTCGAACTCCCGGAGAACCGCGTGCTCATCGTCCAGGACCTCGTCTACAACCGGGTCCACGTCTTCCTGCAGCAGAAAGATATGGACCCCTGGCTCGCCCACCTCCGCCGGTTCCAGGAGAAGGAGTACGACTTCGTCCTTTCGGGGCACGGGCTGCCGGCGAACATGCAGGCGCTCGCGGATATGGCGGGGTACCTCGAGGACGCAAAGTCTGCGCTTGCGGCGAGCAACGACGTCCCGACCTTAAAGCGGCACCTGGTCGGGAAGTATCCGTTCTACCGGGGCGAGTACATCCTCGATATCAGCGGGAGATACCTCTACGGGACCGGGGGCTGAGAAGCGGTTATTCGATTGGGACCCGGTCGTCGCGTACCCAGTACCAGGTGATGAAGAACGGGTCGGCGTTCTCCGCCGTCATCCGGATGAACTCTGAGAGCGTCTCGTCGTCGAGCAGCGGCGGCGGCCACGATCCCGGGACGGCGGCATCGATGAGGCGGGCGAGTTTTCGACGGTCGTCCCGGTCACTTTCGAGGATCTGGAGCGTGGCAGGGATCAGGTCGAGGCGTTCGGTGCGGATACGGAAGGGGTTCATCGTGGTCGCAGCCTGAATATGGTTGTTTCCGGAGAATTATTCATATCCGTTCCGGATCTCGCCCGGTCCGTGAAGGTACCCGCCCTGGAAAACCGCTGCGGTCCTGCATCGAGTCTCATCGGTCGGGCAAAAAACGCCGTCCTTTGTGCTCTCACCCATCAATCCCGACGCCCGCCCCCTCACGCCTCTCGGGGTCCCGGCAATCCACGGACCCCGCCGGCCTGCTGCCCGCACGCTCCTCGACAAACGCCGCCGACTCTCTCGACAGGGAATACCGGACGTCTCCCCCCGTCTTCTCCTGGAGCACGATCCCGTCGGTCTTTAACCGCCGCAGATGCCACGAGACCGACGAGGCGGTGATCCCGATCCGTTCCGCAAGCTCACGCCGCGATGTCCCCGGGCTCTCCAGCAGGATGGCGAGGATCTCCTGAGTGTTCCGGTTCCGGAGGTGGATGAGCACCTTCTCTTCGAGAACCGAGTACTTCTGCCGGTTCTCGAAGTACCCCGTCTGTCCTTCGACCGCGGCGGTGGCGATCATCCCGAACTCCTGCAGCTTCCCGAGGTGATATCTCAGGGTCCCCCGGTTTATCCCGAGGTCTTGAGCGAGGGTGCCGAGACGGATGCCCGGGTGGGCGCGAATGTGGTCGTAGATCGCCGTTCTGGTCTCGTGTTCGAGTGCGGCGCGTTTTGCGATGCGGCGGTAGCCGAAGAAGAGCCAGACGTTCAACAGGAACAGGACGTTGACGACGACCAGGAGTTCGGGGGAGGTTCCGATGAGCAGGCTGGTTATCAGCACCTGGGGCGGGACCTGCCACCACTCGATGGGCGTCAGTTCCCGGGGCGGGCCGTCGGGTATGTGGTCGCCGGCCGGCCTGACCGTGTACCCGGTGGCGGCCGCAGAGATGGGAAGAGCGGCGAGAAGGATGATGATCAGGAGTACGGCAGCCGTCCGGCGTCGCATGCTACAGGAATTGCGGTGCGGACTCTTGACCTTTGCGCTTTGTCGGCGACCATCACCGCCCGGGTACGGGGAAACCGGGGCCTGTGGATAGACAGCCGGCACAGAAACCGTATATAATCTCGCGTCCCAGCTCCCACTATGATGGATCCGGGGGAACAGGCACCTGCGGCGATGCCTCGTCCCGGGCGGCAACGCCTTGTCGTCACTGCGATCGGTATCGGGCTTCTTGCCGGGGCAGCCTTCCTCGGGGTGGTGGGGGCGCTCTCGCACTGCTGGAATGGCTCGTTCGTCTATAACCAGACTCTGTCGGGGTTCGGGATGACGCACGTGTATGTCTCGATCCTGCTCGTCCTCTTCTGTGCGGGGTTCTTCTCGGCGTACGCCAACGGCACCGCCTCGCGACGCACCCGGTTCCTCTCCGCCGTCCTCGCCGGCGCAGTCGCCGCAATCACCGCCCGGACGCTGCTGTTCGTGGGCGATCCCGCCTACCTCGTCGGGTCGCTGATCGCGACCCGGGGGCAGGTAATCCTCCTCGTGGGCGGCGCGATGCTGGTCGCCGGGATCGGGGGGCTGGTCGCGTCGTTCCTCGATCCGGAGCGGCCGAATGGGCACCGGGACCTTCTCCCGCTTGCGGTGGTCGCGGTCGCGTTCATCGCCGTCTCGCCGCTCCTTGCGATGGCCGGAATCGCCGCGGGCATCATCCCTCCCGCGCCCTACTCCGGCGGCGCACCCGCACCGGAGACCGACATCCTGCTTCTCAAGGTATCCTCCACAGGCGATATCGAGTGGGAGGCGCGGGCCGATATCGGCGCCTACGACCGGCCCGACGTCCTGGCCGAGTGCCGGGACGGCTACGCTCTCGGGGTCACGGAGTACGGTCAGGAGGGGAACACGGTGCATATCCTCACCTACGACGAAGACGGGGGCTCCCTTGACCGGCTGGCGTTCGAGATCGGATTCGGCCGCGTGACCGCGCTCGCCCCGGTCCCCGGCGGTGGGTTCCTGGTTGCCACGGAGGCGCCCGGGATCGTCCGGGTCGATGCCGGGGGCAGGCAGGTCTGGATGCAGTCCTTTGTCGACGAGAGCCAGGGAATGGCACCCGTCTCCCTGCTCGCTCCTGCCGAGGATCGGTACGTCGCGGCGTGGGAGGACCGGGTCGCCTGCTTTTGTGACGACGGCACGCGGCTCTGGCAGACTTCGCTCGATGATGCGGGCGGTATCGACTACCACCCGATCTATCCGGCCCCTGATGGTGGCGTTCTCGTCTTTGTAGAGGGGCGAAACGTCTTTGTCGGGGACCATTTCGAGGTGTATCTCCAGGCGGTCCGCCTGGATGAAAACGGCACCGTCCTCTGGAAGCGGGATTTCGGAAGCGTTGGGCTCGACGAACTCCTGGGCGCCCGGGAGACGGAGCCGGGCCGGTTTGCCGTCCTCTACCGGTCGACGACCTTCCCCGAGAATATCTGGGGCGGCGTTGAAAGGGCAAACCAGGGCTACCTCTTCTCACTGGACGAGAACGGCAATATGACGGATTACCATGCCGTCGATGACGATGGCGGGGTCGTGGTCTCATCATCGGGCGGGTACCTCTCGATAGCTCCCGCCGATGCGGGCGTCACGCTCGTCGGTAGGGACATTGCGGGCAGCGAGGTCTGGCGGCAGGAGCAGCCGATCGAGATCGATCTCTACTCGCTCCGGGGCATCGGGACGGCAGACGGCGGCTACCTCATCGCCGGGAGTTCGATCGCATGAGGACACGGTGGCTTGCGCTCGGCATCGTTGTCGTGGTGGCGTTCGTTCTCTGGCGTGCCTCTTACGTCCCGCCCGGCTACGAGACGATCGACTACGAGACCGTCCCCGTCCTCCCGACGGAGCGGTACAACCCCCCGCTCATCGAGATCTGGGAGGCGATGGAGAGCGAGATTCCGTTCGATAACCGGACGGCGAAGGGGGCGAGGCTCGATATGAGTTTCGATTCAAACGGATCGTTTACCGTGATACGGTTTCACTTCTTCGCCGATATGGAAGGAGAGCCCTGGGTCCACTCCGCCTTCGTCCTCAGAAACGGGAGCGCCTATCTCTCGTCCCAGCGGCTCGATTACCGGCCTGCCAGTGCACACCCGCTTGAAGTCCTCGCCGCCGTCGACAGCATCCCGTTTAACGAGATCTCCTACGGCGAGAGGGGGATGAACCTGAAGGTCTTTTACCACGAGCAGAACCGGACCTACGACGACACCTACGGGAACATCTATGCTGTCGAGAACGGCACGCTCCGCCCCTTACAGGAGATCTCCTTTGCCACCCCGGAAGTCTGGCACACCGTCGAGATCTACCCGATCCCGGAGAGGGTGGTCATCGACATGAGCGGCGAGCCGCAGAACCAAAACCGGACGGCAACCCGCATCGAAGAGGACCCCCGGGCGCTGATCGTCTTTGCTCCGCGAGAGATCGCGCTGGCGGAGAGGGTCGTGTATGAAACGACTGCCGGGACGGCAGGAGTTTGAGAAGACCGAAGGTCTTCGAGTTGCGACTGCCGGGACGTCCGGAGCATGAGCACCGCAGGTGCAAGTTGCGACTGCCGGGACGTCCGGAGCATGAGCACCGCAGGTGCAAGTTGCGACTGCCGGGACGTCCGGAGCATGAGCACCGCAGGTGCGAGTTGCGACTGCCGGAAAGTGCGAAGGAGACGGACGGCACAGAAAGGGTATAAACGATTCTTCCCAATCGCTCTTTTGAGGATTTGAGCAATGACACGAAACTTTCGGGCGATCCTTTGCATTCTTGCACTGCTCTTTGCGGCGGCAGTCCCGGTGACGGCCGCGGATTCCGTATCCGAGACGTCGACGATGCTCTCTGTCACCTCCCCAAAGCAGTACGATACGATATGGAGCGATCTCGTCCCGCCCCGCGCCGAAGTCGTCGGCAGGGCCGAGGCATCGAACGGGATACGGGACGTGGTGGTCGCAAGCAGCGCCGGGGAGGTGTCGTGCGGGAACGGGACCGAGTTTGCCTGCTCTGTCCCGGTCGCGGAGGGAAACGAGACGATCACCGTGACCCTGATCGATAGCCTGGGGAAGACAACGGATGCGGTCCTGAACGTCTACGTCAACGTCGACATCCCGCCGCCGCCGTGGATCTATGTAATCGGAACGGTGAGGGACGCCGACGGCCGTCCGGTCCCCGGCGCAACGGTGAAGTTCGAGTCCGTGCTCCCGCTGAGCGGCGCACCGTATCCCGTGACGACAGAGACCGCCGACGACGGCGGCTACCTGATAGAGAACGCGTTCGGCTACGGGCAGACCGTCTCGGTCGAGAAGGACGGCTACCTCCCCCTGCACCGCGAGGTCGTCTTTGAGGGTACCGTCAACCAGCTCTACCTGGAGCTGGAGCCGCAGGGCCGGACCGTGCCCGGGTTCTCCGCCTGGATGGGCGTGTTTGCGCTCTCGGGAGGGCTGCTCGCCGCTCGTGCGGGGAAGAGGGGGAAGGAGTGAAAGTTGATCCCATGAAGCGGATCCGAACTATCCTCTGCATCCTTCTGCTCTCCAGCCTGCTCGTCCTCCCGGCGACGGCTACCGACACCTCCCGTCCGATACCGATCCCGGAGCCGAGCCCGGGGGAACTGCCCGTCGACCGGATCCTCATCGACGACGCGGTGAAGCAGGCGACGCCGTACTACATCATGCTCGTCGGAACCGACGATGAACGGGAGAACCTGCTCGGCTACATCGACCGATCGCCCCGCTCTGCCGAAGAGAAAGAGGCGATGAAGGAGTCTCTGCGTGAGATCTGGCGAAAGTATCCGGTGAAGCACGAGACCGAAGCCACGGCGGACGGCTCGGTGACCCGGATCGCGTTCGATCCGGTAGTGGGCCCGAACCCGACCCTGACCGATGAGGAGAACGCCAGGCTCGCCGAGATCACCCGGGCCATGGCGGAGGCGTATTCCATCACGCCCACGGGCACGCCGGTCACCTGGCACGACCTCTCCATCTGGCTGATCAAAACTGACGGGCAGGGCAATGAGGTCTGGAACCGGACCTACCGTGCCGGGGATGCTGCAGACGTCGCGTCGGTGCTCCGGACGGACGACGGAGGATACCTGATCGCCGCCAACACACAATTCCGTGACGCCCTGCTGATCCGGACGGACGCCGACGGCAACGAGGTCTGGAGGAAGACCTACGGCGGGCCGGACTGGGACAGCGCGCTCGATATGGTCGAGACCGATGATGGGAACTACGTCGTCGCCGGAGGCGCCGGATGGACCCCGGAGGAGGGTACCGGCGGTACCTGGGTATTCAAGATCGCGCCGGACGGACGGGAGATCTGGAGCCGGACGTTCTCGGTGAAAGGAGAGTACCTGGTCTTCTCGACGGTCGACCTGACCGGCGACGGCGGGTTCATCCTCGGCGGGAAGAGGACCACCGGGCGTACCGAAACCGACAACGCCTGGCTGGTCAGGGTCGACCGGGGCGGGCTGGAGGAGTGGAGCCGGTTCGTCGGGGGCAACGGTTCGGGGATGGTGGATGATATCGTATGGACCCCAATCGACGACGGCTACCTGGCTGCGGTGAGGAACCCACGGGAGGCGGGGAGTTCCGGGGCCGTGCCGCTCCGGCTGATCAAGACCGACCAGTCCGGAGAGGTCGTCTGCACAAGGACGTTCGACGACGCGGACGGCGGCACCCGAACGGTTGTTCTTGAGGTGCCCGGCGGGGGTGCCGTCGGCTACCTGGTCGCCTGCGGGGCCGTCCTTCCGGGAAGCGATCTGCCGAGAGCCCGCCTCGCCAAGATCAGCGGGGGCGGGGGCACCGTCTGGACACAGGTGCCGGATACTCCCGGCGGCGTCTTCCAGGTCACGTCGGCCGTCGCGTCTCCGGGTGTATATGCAATTACCGGCACGGTCTACGCCGGAGGGCCGCATGACGGGTGGCTGGTGCTTGTGGATCATACCGGAAACGTCACCTCCACGCATCAGTTCGGTGGAGATGCGACCGATACCATCTCGGCTCTTGCGGCGACGGCCGACGGCGGGTATGTCCTTGCCGGCACCACCCGGTCGTTCGGGGAGAACGGCCGGGCGTCGCCGCCCGCCCGCGCCCCGGGGTTCGGGGCGCTCGCGGCGATTGTCGCCTGCAGTATCAAGCTCCTGCGCCGTGGGGTGAGGCGGGGATGAAGACCGGTCCGCTCATCGGGCTGCTCCTTATCGTGACGGGGGTGGCCTGCCGATGAAGCATTTAGCAATCGCGATCCTCCTCGTCATCGCCTGCACCGCCGGGTGCCTCGACACCGTCGCGGATTCGCCGCCAGCGGACGAGATCGCCGCCCGGTTCATCGCGGCAGAAGAGCAGGCGACGGACTTCTCCGCCACCGTAGCGATAACGGCCGGTTCCGAGAACGTCACCGTCAGGCTGTTCCAGAAAGGCCCCGAAAGTTACCGGCTCGAGTACCTCGAGCCCGCGGACCTCGCGGGGACGGTCGTCGTCTCGAACGGCACCCGGAAGTGGCGCTATGACCCGGCGACGCAGACGGCGCTGACGGTCGCGGGCCCGTATATACAGGCCGCCTTCTCCGGGTCGCCCTACCCCGGCTGGGCGGAGGAAGTCCGGGGATATGCCGAAACGGTCGCGGAGTCGCTTGCTGAGCAGAACGCTTCGTACCGGGGCAGCGAGACCATAGGCGGCCGGAACGCCTATATCCTTGAGGTTGCGGGTGGATCAAAACTCTTTGAGGCGCCCACCCGCTACCGGGAGGCGGTGTACCGCTGCAGGGCATGGATCGACGCCGAAACCTGGCTCCTCCTTGGCGTGGAGATGTACGGCAGAGAGGGGAACCTGATCCTCTCTGCCGAATATACCGGTCTCTCGGCGAACACCGGGCTCCCGGACGACCTCTTCGCCTTCGATCCACCGGCAGGCGTCGAGGTCCGGCCGATGCCGACGGCTGCGATTACGCCGCTCTTCCTCTCGAGCATCGACGGCGCCCGGCGCTGTGGTGCGGAGATGCCGTCCTACCTCCCGGAGGGGTATGCCTTCGCCGATGGGGTGCACCTCCCCGGTGGCTATACCACGCTCCGGTTCACGAACGGCACCGGCGAACTGGAGGTCGTGAAACGGCTGTACGATCCCTACCGGAAGGAAAAGGTGCTCCCCGGCACGCCTGAGACGGTCACCCTCGCCGATGGCCGGGAGGCCGAATACGTCTCCACCGATGGGAGGGACCAGATTCGCTGGCGTGACGCTGAATACTCCCACCAGATCACGGCCGGCATGCTCGGCAAAGACGAACTCGTGCGGGTGGCGGAATCGGTGGGAGTGTAGGGGCTGCGGGCGGTTCGGGGGCCCTCGTGGAAATACCGATGGTCTGCGGCACTCTCCGGGAGTGACGAGCCCTTTCGGGGACTCACTTCCCGGCGCGCCCCTCATGATGAGCACCCATCCCCTGGATTTCGGATGAATGGATTTCCCGGGAGATTCAATAATAATAACTTCTTAAATAAGTCCGTATCCCTCCAGGGCGAATAGAAGAAGTAATGTAGGATCTCAGAAGAATAGTTACCTGACCCCAATGGAAATTTCCCACGCCATCGAACTCTTCCTTCGCCTCTTTCTCGCGTACTTACTGGTGGAGTTTGTTCTCCGGTCCGGAGCATCGGTGAAGGATCGGTCCCGGGACGGCTGGCGCTCCAGGCACCTGGCGTACCATGCCTTCGCGGCCGGACTACTGACGTTTCTCTTTGCCAACCTCTGGAACGTCATATTCGTCCTGAAAGACCCGTCGTCTCTCCCGGGGCTTCTTCCCGAGTTCCGGAGCACCCTGCTGTACGCTTTCATCCTTGTTGCGGTCGCGCACTTCGTCATCGACGGCGTGCTGCCCTGCTGGATGGCGGGTCTTCGAAAGAAGATGCACCGTGGGGGAGATCCGGATGACAAGGGCGTAGTATTCGAGCCTGCAGGGTGGCTTTTTGTCGCCCACCTGGTGTTTCTGTTCATCGTTCTGGTGCTGCTCTCGTCAGAGACCCCGGTTCCCTACCCGTTCGGCAGCCCGGTTGAGATGATCAGGGTCTGGATTGTCATCATTGCATTCCTTCTGGTTCTCCGGCCCGGCGGGATGCTGGTCGGCAGCGTCATCCGGTCCTGGCGAAAGGATATGGACACTTCGGAAGAAGGCGGGCTGGACCACGCCGGCCGTTTGATTGGATATGTCGAGCGGGTCCTGATCGTGACGTTCATCCTGGTGAACGAGTATACGGCGATTGGATTCCTCATAGCGGCAAAAGGGCTTTTCAGGATCAACGACACGAAGAGATCGGAGTACATCATCGTAGGAACGATGGTGAGCTTCGCAGTTGCGGTCCTTATCGGGGCGGCCGCCGGTTACCTGGTATACCAGGGAGGGATCGAGCAGTTCATCCGGTATCTATCGGAGTTCCTTCAACCATCCCGGATGTGAATCGTCCGGTTCCAACCCCGGTCGGGGGGTTGCCGGGCGTGGATGCCTGAAATACGAATGAAGATACCTGTGCGCCTCTTTATGAGTAAATACATTTATGAGTTTAATTCATGAGCAATATCACTTATATTATTGTTGTATGAGTGGATATATTCATATAAGATTGCCGACAACGAACCTTGAAGAGAAGACGACGATGGCGCCATGACGGAAAGAGGAGTTTACGCAGTCCTCACGGGGGATCTGGTCCGCTCCCGGGATATCAAAAATGCATACGGTGAAGAGTGTATGCGCCGCCTGAAGGATACGCTGGCAGAGATCGGGAAGGACTACACAGCGCCGTTCTCGATATTCCGCGGAGACAGTTTTCAGGGCGTCTCTTCAAACCCGGAGGGGGCGCTCGAAGATGCAATCCTCCTGCGCCTCAAGCTCATCGCCGGGTTCGATCGCGACAACAGCGCTCTCCGGCTGGACGCAAGGATTGCGGTCGGGATTGGAACCGTCCGCTACCTGCCGGGCGACGGTTCGGCCGGAGAGGGGGATGGCGAGGCATTCCGGCTCTCCGGCCTCGAACTGGATGCTATGAAGAAAGCCGGGCGTGGCATCATCGTAACGACCCCCTGGGGGGATGTCAATACGGCGCTGCCGATCTTCTGCGACGTCCTGGACAGGATGCTTGACGGGTATACGAAGAGGCAGGCCGAAGCCGTGATGCTGACGCTCGCGGGGCTCACGCAGAAGGAGATCGGGGACCGGATCGGCACAAGCCAGTCCGCGGTATCGTATCGCCTGAGGGGGACGGGTTATGATATCATCCAGAAGATCATCGAATGGTATCGGTCGCAGATCCGGGAACGGGTCGGACTCGCGGAAAAGATAGACGCGTGACGGGGCCGGGACGTTCGCTACCGTGACGGCCATGGGCAGCATCCCATAACTCCGGCCGTTACGCGGCGTCGCCGGCCCCCTTGCTCCTCCCGGACCGATTAAAACCGGCAGCCAGAAGAGCAATCCCGAAAGAGCTGTACCGATCGATTGTGAGCAGGTTACGCGAAACGACCGCGCGAGGCCTCATCATTGCTGCCGTCGTACTCGGCTCCTTTATGGGGGCCACGGACTCAAGCATCGTCATCCTCTCCCTCACCTCGATCTCCCGGCATTTCGACGTGGGGACCAGCGAGGCTTCCTGGGTCCTGATAACCTACCTGCTCGCCGTCACCGGGTTCCTGATCCCCTTCGGGCGCCTCGGGGACGTGATGGGGAAGAAGAACATCTTCGTTGCGGGGTTTGCCCTTTTCACCGCGAGCTCGTTCTTCTGCGGTGCGTCGCCAAGCCTTCTCTGGCTCATCCTGTTCCGTGCCCTGCAGGGGATCGGCGGCGCGATGATCACGGCAACGGGCCCGGCGCTTCTCTCGGTCTCGCTCCCGGAGCAGGTCAGGGGGAGGGCGCTCGGCTACCTCTCCGCGGCAAACGCCCTCGGTCTTGCCGCCGGGTTCGGCCTCGGCGGTATCATCCTCCACTTCCTTTCATGGGAGTGGATCTTTTACCTCAACGTGCCGGTGGGGATCTGTGCCGTCGTCATCGCGTATCTCTTCGTCCCCCGGGATGCCGGCCGGCGTATGACGCGGGGGGAGTTCGATCTCGCGGGAGCACTGCTGGTCGTCCTCGCTGCGGGGCTCTTCACCGCCGCGCTCTCGTTTGGGGAGGGGCATGGCTGGACGTCCCTTCCGGTCCTCTCCGCGCTCGCCCTCTCGTTTGTATTCTCCGGGATCTTCATCGCCCGGGAACGGCGCACGCCGGTGCCCCTGCTTCAGTTCGGGCTCCTGAAGAACCGGGCGTTCTCGATCGGGATCGCCGCCGCGATGCTCAACCGGCTCGTGCTGTCGGGGATGACCTACCTCGTCCCGATGTACCTCGAGCTGGTCAAAGGGTATTCCACGGGCTTTACCGGGCTTCTGCTCCTCGCCCCTTCGCTTCTCATCGTGATCACCGGTCCGGTCTCCGGCACGCTCTCCGACTATATCGGCTCGCGCCGGCTCTGCACCCTTGCGGGGGTATTCCTCTTCATCTTCGTCTCCGTCTTCGTCATCTTTGACGACACGATTGCCCTATCCGTCATCATCCTCGCCCTCGTCTTCCGGGGCATCTCGATGGGGCTCTTTGCGCCGCCGAACCTCCGGCTCATCCTCACCTCGACGCCGGGGGAACTGCAGGGAGCCGCGTCGTCGTTCTGGTACTTCTCCCGGTACCTTGCCTCCATGATAGGCATCGTCGTCTTCGAGACGATCTTCGACCGCTGGATCCGGGGCGACGAGCCGGCAGGGACCACCGGGGCAATCCACTTTCTCCACCCGATCGCCGAGCTGGAGATCGGGTTCGACCACGCGTTCCTGGTCGGAGTCCTGTTCATCATCGGGATGATCGCGTTGACGATGCGGATCCGGGAGGGGGGTGCGGTGGGGGAGGCTGAGGATTGATTCCTTCCGTACAACTCTTTAGAAGAGGATATGCCTGAAGGAAGAGGTCATCACGCCTCCACCAGACGACCTTCCGTTCGACATACGGCCGGAGGTGCCGGCTGAACACTAACGTCAGAACCCGGACGACGGTTCAGCGCCGGCGGGCAGTTCCAGGTTTATTTATATCCCCGGAATGCATACACTCCGGTGTGGTGGACAACCATGACGGATCGTTTTGTACAGCCGCTGTATTCGTCTCATCCGGCATACAGCGGAAAGGATTTGTAACCAGTCGGACTCTGTTCCGCTGAAGTGTTCGAACGACAATTTTACGGCTCTCTGCATGTTCCTGCCTCCCGGCTACGGACGTCTCCCGATCAGGAACCGTTTCGACGACTCGTCGGGGTCCGGCGCCTTCTCCCGGGTGGTTGCATGCTGAAGTCCGGTGCGGGCATTCTGCTCGAAGGACTTGCCGAGCAGGGGGTGACGACACTCTTCGGGTATCCCGGTGCGGCGGTCCTCTCCGTCTACGACGAACTCTACGACTCGGCCATCCGGCACGTCCTGGTCCGGCACGAACAGGCGGCAGCGCATGCGGCAGACGGCTACGCACGCGCGAGCGCCAGGACCGGGGTCTGTCTTGCGACATCCGGGCCGGGAGCCTGCAACCTCGTCACGGGTATCGCGACCGCGTACATGGACTCGGTGCCCATGGTTGCGCTGACCGGCCAGGTTCCGACGACGTCCCTCGGGAACGACGCCTTCCAGGAGGCGGACATCACCGGTATCACCGCTCCCGTTACCAAGCAGAACTACCTCGTCAAACGAACGGAGGACCTCGCCGGGATCGTCCGGGAAGCGTTCTTCATCAGCCGGACGGGGAGGTGCGGGCCGGTCCTCATCGATCTGCCGCGCGACGTTCTTGAAACGCGGATCGAGCACGACGGCGAGCACCCGGAACCGGTCGCCCGAAAGGGCTACCGCCCGACTATTCAAGGGCACCGGATGCAGATCGAGAAGGCCGTCGCCGCGATCGCACAGGCCGAGCGGCCGGTCATCTACGCCGGGGGCGGGGTCGTGGCCTCGGGGGCCTCCCCGGAGGTCGTCGCACTCGCGGAGACCTCGCTCATCCCGGTGACGACGACCCTGATGGGGCTCGGCGTCATCCCCGGGGATCACCCGCTCAACCTCGGCATGCCCGGGATGCACGGGACGAGGTACGCGAATGCCGCGATCACGGAGTGCGACCTCCTCTTCGCGGTCGGCGTGCGGTTCGACGACAGGGTCACCGGACGGATCGAGACCTTCGCACCCGATGCTACCATCGTGCACATCGATATCGATCCGGCCGAGATCGGGAAGAACAAGCCGGTCGATATCCCCATCGTCGGCGATGCGAAGGTCGTGCTGGCGGAGATGCTCGGGCTTATGCAGGAGAGGAGGGAGCGCGATGCCTGGATCAGGAGGATATCGCGGGTGAAGGAGGAGCACCCTCTCCGCTGCCCGACCGACGGCGGCCTCCGTCCGCAACGGATCATCAGGGATCTCTGTTCGCTCCTCGGCGGCACCGGCATCATCGCAAGCGAGGTCGGGCAGAACCAGATGTGGACGGCGCAGCACTACTGCTTCAGGCGGCCCCGGACGTGGATCTCGTCCGGCGGGCTCGGGACCATGGGCTACGGCCTTCCCGCGGCGATGGGGGCGCACTTCGCCCGTCCGGACGAGACGGTCTGTGTCATCGCAGGGGACGGCAGCCTCCAGATGAACATCCAGGAGCTCGGGACAGTCGCCCAGTACTCCATCCCCGTCAAGATCCTGGTTCTGAACAACCGGTACCTCGGCATGGTCCGCCAGTGGCAGGAGCTCTTCTATGACCGCCGGTATGCCTGCACCGACCTTCCCCCGATGGATTTTGCAAAAATTGCCCGGGCCTACGGTATCGAGGGTGAGACGGTTGAGGCAGGCGAGGACGTGAAGAGGGCGTTATCAAACGCACTCGAGCATGCCGGACCCTATCTTGTCGATTTCAGGATCGAGCGGGAGGAGAACGTCTTCCCGATGGTCCCCCCCGGCGCGGCGATCGATGCGATGATCGATCCCGGTGCGGGCTGAACGAGGGTGCCGGGCGAAACCACCCCATTCTTTTTTCCCCCGCAATCCGGGCGGCATCGGTGTCCGTGAGCCACGGGTTTTTAGATCCGCTCTGTCCTGCGATCTCACGCAGTATCTTCTACCATGCCGCTCCGGCGGCTTCCGTAGGCAAAATAGACGAGAAGCCCGATCAGGAGCCATATCACGAACCGAAGATGCGTGACGGTCGGCAGGGCGACGATGAGGTAACCGCAGGAGAAGATCGCCAGGAGCGGGATCACCGGCACGAACGGGACACGAAACGGTCGGGGCGTCTCGGGCCGGGTGTGCCGGAGCACGATCACCCCGGCCGAGACGATGATGAAAGCGGCGAGCGTCCCGATGTTGACCAGTTCTGCAACCGATCCCAGGGGGAGGAGGCTGCTGATGGCGGCGGTGACCAGGCCGACAAGCAGGGTGACGTTCACCGGCGTCCGGAAGACCGGGTGCACCTTCCGGAAGGCCGCAGGGAGCAGTCCGTCGCGGGACATCGCGAAGATGATCCTGGTCTGGCCGAAGAGGAGCACGAGCAGCACCGAAGTGATCCCGAGGAGCGCCCCGACGGAGACGAGCGCTCCCCCCCAGGGGATGCCGATCCGGTCGAGGGCGAAGGCGACCGGTGCGGGGACGTTCAACTCCGTGTAGGGGACGATGCCGGTGAGTACCAGGGAGACCGCGATGTAGAGCACCGTGGCAATGAGGAGCGAGCCCAGGAGCCCGATCGGCAGGTCCCGCTGGGGGTTTCTGACCTCCTCGGCCGTGGTGGAGACCGCGTCGAACCCGACATAAGCGAAGAAGACGATGGCCGCGCCGGTGATGACGCCGTCCCACCCGAAGGGCAGAAACGGGTCCCAGTTCGCCGGGTCGATGCGGTTGAACCCCAGGTACAGAAACAGGAGGATGACCGCTACTTTGATCGCGACGATTACGGCGTTTATCCGGGCGCTCTCCTTCACCCCGAGGATGAGCAGGGCGGTGATTGCGGCGATGATCAGGATCGCGGGGAGGTTTATGAGCCCGCCCGCAACCCCCGGAGGGTTCACCAGGGCAGCGGGAAGCGTTATCCCGAGTTCCCGGAGGAGGTTGACGACGTAGCCGGACCAGCCTATGGCGACGGCGGCAACGGCGACCGAGTACTCCAGGAAGAGGTCCCATCCGATGATCCAGGCCCAGATCTCCCCGAGAGATGCGTAACTGTAGGTGTAGGCGCTTCCTGCAACCGGCACCATCGCTGCGAACTCCGCGTAGCAGAGGGCGGCGAAGAGGCATACGATACCCGAGATGACGAACGACACGAAGAGGGCGGGGCCGGCGAAGTTCGCCGCGGCAACCCCCGTGATCACGAAGATGCCCGTCCCGACGACGGCCCCGATGCCGAACAGGACGAGCTCGAACGGGTTCAGCACCCGCTTTAAGGCATGCTCTCCTTCCGCTCTCTCCACCAGCTGCCGGACGGATCTGGTTCTGAAGATGCGGCGGGGAGCCGGACCGGATCGCTCGTTCATCGGGGGTGTATTCTCGTGAAAACGGTTAAAGGGCATGGTCGGCGGCGGAGAAGCGTACGGGTTATGCCGAACCGCATGGCCCGGCGACGGACGACCGGTTCGGCGAGGTGAAAGACCTGAACGAAGGGTGACGGTAACGCCCGCAGCGAGCGAATAAGGGCGTCAGCGGCACCGAACGCCGGGAGCAAAAGATCTTGCCCGACCGAGCCTGCAACCTATACAGATAATGCCCTGATTCCTCTTTTACGGATTCAATCCGGGAGATTCAGAGCAATAAAGTTTTCACTGGGGAGAAAGACACTTTAAACCATGCGTGTGAAGTTCCTCACTGCCGTCTGCATCCCGGCGATATTCATTGCTTTGATCCTGTGTGCAACCCCCGTCTCGGCAGACCCCGGGTGGGTGACAACGAGTGTCTCCGAAAACACCACCAATGCTCTGGGAGGAACGATCTCCGGGGAATACATCATATTTCTCGGAGGGGCGGAAGGGATCGACCAGTCGCAGAACAGAATATACCTCTATGCAATACAGACCGATGAACAAGAGATCATCGGCAGCCCGTCCGCAAATATGACGGTAACCGGGCCTGACATATCTGGGGAGTACGCAGTATGGTTCGAAACCCCCGTTGAGGACTTCGAGACGAACGAAACCAGCACTGCGCCGAACCGGGTGTACCTGTACTCGCTCCGGAACGGTTCTCTGGAGATCATCGATACTCCGGGCACCGCAGAGTGGCCCAAAATCGACGGTGGACGGGTCATCTGGCTGAATGAATCCGAGGATTCGTTCAACGTCCGGATCTTCCTCTATGATATCGGCACAGGGAAGAGCGAACAGGTCTGCGAGCTGCCGATCATCGATCCTGCTGGCGTTCTCTTTGACGGCGACCATATTGCATACCTGGATTCTGCAGGTCTTTACGTGTATTCTCTCGAGACCAAAGCGAACACAACGGTATTTCGCAATGTCTTCGGGAACGAATCCGGCTCCGACGTCGGAGCCTATGCGCTGGGCGGCGATTACCTGATCTACCTCAGGCATACCGTCAACTTCGAGGGTCCTGACAAAGGGATGTTTGACGAACCGTATCTCTATCTCATCTCGACGGGAGAGACGAAACGTCTCGACCCTGCGACAGGGGCTTTTTCAGAATCTTCGAAAACACCGGCCGAAGACGGGAAGAGTCTGGACGTTTCTTCACCGTTTACCGATGGAAAACAAATCGGATGGATTTATTCGGAGAATACGCCGGGTTCGACAATCCTCCTCTGTGACCCGGAGACCGGAACGGTTGAAAAAATTTCGGTGGACGGCCAGGCCGACCACCTGTCCCTGGACGGCGATCGAATGGTGTGGGTTGAAACGCACTTCCCGTCGTTCCACGGGGAGCTCGTCTATGCACAGGAGAATGTCGGCGGTACAGAAAAAGTGCCTGTGCCCGGGTTCGGAACAATTATCGGCATAGTTGCTCTTCTGACCGCAATGGTGCTGCTTGCGGGAAGAGAAAAATAGCCCCCGCCTGATATTCCCTTCCAGGAACATCCCTATTTTTCGGACGGTCGGGGATCATGACGTCGCAAAATTCTCCCATTGCCAGGACCAGTGCATCTGATTCGTCATTGCAGGCTCAACTTGGAGTATTACGGAGATTTACTCTACCGTCTCGCCCGTTTTAATCCTTCTACGATTACTATCCGTCTTCCCGGAAATGTTCATTATGGCACCGATATCCGGATTTATCAGGCAGACCGGGAAATACCCAAATAGTGACCTGTAATCGATTTTAAGCATCTGATGCCGGATTAGATCGAGATTAATCTTCTCCAGGTCGTCCTGCATCTGAGGAGTCACACCATCGCTCAGCGACCCTGATCCGAGGTTTGAAACGGCCGGAAGTACTTCCCCCCGAATCGTCTCGATTTTTGATTTTAAGAGCGAATGTACGAGTCTCCTGCTGTATTTTCCCTGGAGATGCCTTACAAATATCATCTGCGTCAGGAAAATGAGAGCAAATGTTCCAGCTCCGATATGAATATCGACTTCGGCAGATTTAAAACTGTTATAGGTAAATCCGGGAAGAAAAATTGCCGCAATAAAGATTATTCCGGTGACAATTACGAGTACGACTGCAGTGAGTGCATATTTTAATCCCTGACTCCAGGCCTCCTCGTATCTCTCTTTGAACCTGGAATGCACGCCAAGCATTCCCGTAAAAAAGCCGCGTGAATACGGCTGTACATGGACAATCGCAGTATAGAATATAATAATTGCAGCAGACTGGACTATAACGATAATGGAGGAGTACGACTCAAATTCGCCGTTAATAACCCATCCTGCAAACGCAAATACCGAGGAGAGGGCGAAGAGTACAAGAAAACCCGGGGCAAGCGGCTGACAGTTCATAAAGAACAGATTCCACCCGAGTTCGTATAGATATCTCCTCTGCCTCGAGAGTCCTTTGAGTGTCTCCGTTTTATCAGCAATGCTGCTATCGCTAATTCTAGAGCTTTCACCGGATTCGATCTCGTCCCGGCTCTTTCTCTCACGATTTTTTAGATCCCTGGCGTATCCTATGTATGACTTTAAATCATCCATATCGGTCGGGAGCATGGTAAGAAAGGGATTCACCATCAGGAATGTGAACGATGCCATAATCCAGTACAGATAAAATTGTCCGGTAAATAGGAGCAGGAGCCCCAGATTGGCTACTATTGCTGCTACAAGAATGAGAGATGTATATTTAAGGCTCCATTTCGTCTCATTAAGGCGCCTTAAATCATCTTCTGCTGTGCTGATGATCTTTTCCGCTTCGGTCAGGGACTTTATGACATTTTGAGAAAATTCATCAGGAGACATTTCCGGGATTTCGTCCTCTTTACTCCTTTCGGATCTATCTCTGTACGGCAGTACCATTAATTATAAACTCATCATGATTGCTAATAAAATCCCGTTTTTCGCACCGACCAGAGGCCTTTTCTGAATCGTCAACCGCAAGATTGCGCCGCTCCGTGACAGGCGGACGGTGTCCGGCCGGTGCACCGCTCTTGAGACGGAACAGGTGCTTTTCCGGGTTTTTCACCATTCCGGAGAACCCTGCCGTCCAGACTAAAAGATCAGCTGGACGAACCCAAGGGCCACAAGCAGAAGGAAGCTAGTGATAAGAACCCATCCCAGCGTGACGAAGAAGAGCGACTGGAGCTTGTTCCAGCGGAGGAGCCACCCGATGACGACGCTGGAGTAGAGGCCGATCACCGGGAGTGCGGGAAGAACGATGAGTGTGGCTGCTCCATACTTCCACAAAAGAGGATATTTTTTCATCTTCTCTTCCGTGCTCTTCGTGAAACGCTGGACCCTCTCCGACTGCTCGGCAAATGTGTCCAGGATCTCGTAGATGGCGAGGACGATCCCGAGCTCCACGGCTGTCATGACGACCAGGATGAACACGGGATTCAAACCGAACCCCACACCGACGAAAGCGGCATTTGCCTGGAGAAGGAGTGTGGAGATGATCAGACTGAACACTCTCCCGATCGGAACCGAGAGAGCAAGCCCGAGGAGTAAGGGAATCAGGGTGGCGAAAACGAAAGCGATGGCGATTGCCCTGAACCCCCTCCGGATTCCGTCAATTGCCTTAGATCTCTCCATCGTTCCACCCGAATGCCGGGAAAGGGATGAGTCCCGGAGTTTTACAATCCCAATGCGCCATACGATACGCACTTGGATATATGAACCTTGCCCCGGAGCATGTCGTTCCATGCTCTCGTGCATCTTCGGCAATCCGGGAGAACGAAGGCCTCTTTGCACCGCGTGAAACCGGCGAGCTGCCGAATGCATTCTTCCAGACATGCAGGGCAACACGCGGAGGTGATGCGATTCGCTCGCTTCGGGATTCACACGGGAACAGAGGCATCAACCCGTTCAATCTTCCGGAGGCGCAGTGCATGCAAAATGATTATATGTGAGTATAAATACCCTCCCCGGTGTCGTCATGACAGATGAGACAGGCATACGCGGCGGCGCACTGCCCGCCGCGATCGAGTACTTCCCCTGGTGGCTCGTGCTGCTCGACGGGATTATCGCACTGCTACTTGGCATTCTCCTCCTTTTCTGGACGGGCCCTACGCTTCTGGTCATCATTACGTTCATCGGAGTATACTGGCTTATCAGCGGGATATTCGCATTTTTCAGCGTTTTCATCGATCGTACAGGATGGGGATGGAAACTCCTCTCAGGGATCCTGGCGTTCCTCGCCGGTCTCTTTGTTCTTGCCTATCCGCTGTATTCCGCTCTCCTCCTTCCGGCAATCTTTGCCATCTTCATCGGAGTCTGGGGTCTGGTCATCGGTGCCGTACACCTGGTTCAGGCCTTCAGAGGGGGCGGATGGGGAGCGGGCATCCTGGGGGTTCTCAGTATCATCTTCGGTATCCTCATCCTCACCCACCCGTTGATCTCGGCAGCGGCCCTGGTCCTGATCGTGGCAATCTTCGCGGTCGTGGGAGGCATCGCGGCGATCTTCCTGGCATTCCGGCTGCGGTGACGGACAAGGGGGCGATTGTCTGGACCACCCCTATTTTCCCTTGCGTTCATCGGTGGCGCAACAGCAGGAGCATTGAGGAGCGAGGGCTCCACGAAAATGCGCTATATTCATACCCCCAAACGCGCTATTATCCATACCCATCTCCGGCCGGGGAACGAGGGGGCGGACGCGGGAATTCGTTGTATGCAGGCGATTTCATACGATTAACCCCGGAAATTGTGTAATTACCCGGCCGCTGGTAAGATCGGACACCAATCCTTTAGGGAGACAACTTGAGCAGTATCAGAGAATCTTGAGAATGAAACAAGACGGTGAGGAGGAGAGAGGTTGAGCACGCTTGAGTCGTTTCTCGATGCACTGCACCAGGGGGTTTATCAGGTAATCGTCCCGAAGGCTGTGGTGACCGAGCCGCTTGAGCCGGACTGGAAACGGTCGGCCATCAACGTGCCGAGCCCCGATACCATCGCCAGTTACAGGAGAGGGCAGTACCATGCCCACGAGACGGTGTCGGAGTACCGTGTCCACATGGACCGATACGACCCCGAGAAGAACCCCCTCATGCACCTGATCGACGACGCCCCCCTGGTCCTCATGGTGCACGACACCATGGAGACCATTCTCGTAACGGCCAAAGACGCAACACGGAGAGATCCTCTGCAGCGTCTTCTAGATCAGCAGATGAGCTGGAGGTTCCGGATGGGCCTTGGAGCGCTCCTGTGGGCGATAGCCACGATCCTCCTCTTCCTGGCATTCTATGACATTACACCCTTCTTTGCAGTAATCCTGCCTTCCCTTGTTCTCCTTCTCGGTCTCCTCACGATCGTTAAAGGCATCCGGCAGAGGGACAGGAAAGAGCATGCGAACAAGGACATCGTCCGGGGGAGTGTCGTGGCGGGCGCAGGGGTTTTTTTGTTCGTCTTCTGGGAACTGTACCTCGTCCTCATTCTGCTGCTCCTCGCGATCTGGTTCTTTTCCAGTGCTGTTGTCACGCTGCTCCGGGTGGTTCGGGAGAGAGGGAATTTACCGAACGGCTTCTGGTATACGTCCGGGCTGGGCGTAAGTTCGCTGGCTCTCGGGATTCTCGCCGTTACCCTGCCTGAGGGGCTGGTTGATCTCCTCATCCTCCTGCTCGCCGGGATCGTGCTCATGGCGGGTGCGTTTATGGTTCTGGATGCGTACGGGTTGAGAAATGCCGCCCGTCTGATGGAAGAGGGCGGCTTTGTTTGAGGATTATCTTCTCCAGTCGAGGGAGGGGTCGTCCTGTTCCATCAGTCCGATACTATCGGTGACCGGAGGGTTTGAAGGCCTGCTATGCGGTGGGCCTCGGTCTCATCAAGGCTCCTCAGATCATCCCGGGATGGGTTCGTTATAGGTCCCACTGCTTTTCAATACACCGATAACAGAAGTTGATCGTCGGTTTGAAGGTGGTATCAATCCGCGTATAGTATTCGATATCCCATTCATACTCTTTTTCGGCAATCAGCCCCTTGCATACGTTTCCGGCGCTCCCTGCGATGCTGTCGGTAAGCCCATCCTGGACAAGAAGCATGACATCCTGATGGTCTTTTATTCCGTGATCCATGAGAGCGGTGAGTCTTTCCAGTTCCATTGAGACGGATTGTATCAGGTTGGCCGGTTCGCTGTCCTCAGGCATTGCAAGGACGAAGACATGAGCCACACTCCGATCGATCAGCTGCATGCTTAAGCGACGATCGTATATGGGGTCCGACGGATTTCGTAATTCTTGGGGTCTATCGTCTAAGTCTTCTGATATGCATGCATTGAGGTAACCATGCTGCCTGATGGCATCTCTCAGTCTGAGCAGGTCGTTCTTTCTCTCCTGGTAAAACGAGCCGTAAATATCGATGGGAAGCTCTCGCTTCAATCTCTCGAAGCGAATGCGAGCTGTATTCTCTCTGGTCGAGCGTCCCCTCGGAGGTACCATTAAGAAAGTATTATCATCGCGATATCATAACAATTAGTTATACAATGCTAACCGATATTGGCGATATCGTTAATATCAGTTAGCCATATGTAACTAATGTCCGTGTTGGGGTGAGGTATGGAGCAGACGGTCGTTGAAAAATTCCTGAACGAAGTTCCCTACGAGGCCCGGGCTGCCGTGAGGGAACTGAATAGCGATCTCCGGTGGGCTGTGTACATAGCCTTGACGCTTGAGGGCAGAAAGTACTTCAGCGAGATTAAAGACGAATTCAAGGCGAACCCGAACACTATCGGACCGATCCTGAAAGGTCTTGTCGACGGCGGGCTTGTAGCAAGAAAGATTGCGAAATTCGAGGATTTTGCCGATAAACGGAAGGTGTTTTACGAGCCGACCGATCTGGGGCTGCGGCTGTTTCGGGTGCTGAATGATGTTGCCATTCCTGAGGGTCGGGCACCTCCGGTGTCGCGTGCCGGGGTAGAGGCGGGATCGGCTGTCGACACAGAGACGGGAAGGAATACGGAGATCGGGGGGAGAGGTGTAGGGCAACCGGAGATAACAACTTCGGGAAGTGTTGCAGAACCGGGAATCTGGTGGAAACGCGTAGGGCAGCCGAAGATGACAACATCGAGAAATACTTCAAAGGCATGCAGACCTCGGGAAGCAACGAGAGAGATCCGAAGCAGGACACCCAGAAGGAACAGAGCAGGGTAATGTATCTATGACGGAGGGGAGCGCTGCCCGGTTGGCGGGAGCAGTTCTGGCCAGGTTCATCGCGGGGCTCATCGTCGTAGCCCTGCTCCTCTTCGTCCCCGCCGGTTCGATCCATTACTGGGAGGGGTGGCTTTATCTGGGCGTTCTCTTCATCCCCATAGCCTCTGCAGTCCTGTATCTCGTGAGGCACGACCCGGAGCTCCTCGAACGGCGCATGAAGACGCGGGAGCAGGAGAGCGAGCAGCGGACGATCATAACGCTCTCTACGATCATCCTCCTCGTCGGCTTTGTCATCCCGGGCCTCGATTACCGGTTCGGGTGGTCGGATCTGCCGGTTGCCGTAGTCCTCGCGGCCGACGGAGTGGTTCTCCTCGGCTATCTCATATTCTTCCTGACAATCCGGGAGAACAGTTATGCGGCCCGGGTGGTGGAGGTCGAGGCGGGGCAGAAGGTGATCGAGACCGGCCCCTACGCCGTCGTCCGCCATCCCATGTACCTGGGAACGATCCTGATGTTTCTTGCAACACCGCTCGCCCTCGGGTCTTTCTGGGCGCTCTTCGTATTCCTCCCCGTGCCCGTACTCATCATTCTCCGGATCCGGAACGAAGAAGAGGTTCTGGTGAGGGAACTCCCGGGGTATGCGGAGTACCGGCAGAAGACGCGCTACCGGCTGGTGCCCGGGGTGTGGTGAGGGTACTATCCGGAGGACTCCTCCCGGTCACCTATTTTCATATTTTCCGTAGGCATTCGTCCAGGTATCGGCTATCTTGAGAAATGCAGAATACCCGTTTTGTCCGATGAACTCGATTGCCTGCTTATACTTTTTGTATTTGTACCCGTTTTTAGCATAGAATTCATTCAGTGTCCGGCATCCATGGAGCTCGGGACAATCCGCACAGGATGTATAGCCTTTCTTCACGCAGCACACCTTTATCCTGCATCTGGCCCTATCGATATCCCGCTCGCCGGTATCGTAGCCGATCTTGCACCCTTTGCATGCCTGTTCCTTCAATGCCCGGCATGTCCCGCAATACGCCCCACAGCTGCCTATTTCTGTTAAAGACATACAAATACACGCTCCGTTTTAGTGCTGATGTATCTTCCGAAATAGGATTGGTCTGAAGGTTTTTGGTCGCTATCTTTCTACACTGCCTGACAGGCTGATTGAGTTCCTCATCTTCTTGCTGGTGAGAATCGTGCTCAGGGCAGGTGCGTTCATGGTTCTGGATGCGTGCGGGTTGAGGGATGCCGCCTGTCTGGTGGAAGAGGGTGATTTTGTTGGATGACTGTCTCTTCCGACCGGGCGAGGGATCGTCCTGTTTCATTGAGACGGTTGTATCAGGTTGGCCGGTTCGCCACCTTCTGGCATTGCTGGAGCAGAAGGCATGGGCCACACTCCTACGTTCAATTGTATGCTTAAGCGACGATTATACACTTTCAAAAAACGAAGGCTCCTTATTTATCCATATAACGGGCTGTAATTAATTGTTTTTTGATGGAAATAACTTATGTTTATCGGTTTTAATGAAAAGTCATATATACTATTATGTTAATGTTTTGGTAATTATGCAGATAAAATCACTGTATATGCCGACTACATCTATTCAAAACGATGATTTTCCCGCTCATATTTTATGGAATAAGGCAGATCTAGTTGAGATCACTTTTACACTCTCAAAAAACTTGGAGTTGAAAGACGTTTACAATGTACCGGAAGGCAGTATAGAACTGATAGAAGAATCCTCCTTTAAGCTATCTCAATTTGAAATCAATGGTTATGCAGGTTTTGTATTTTCTTCAAAATTATCGGAAACCCCTAGGGCAATTGAATTTGTTTTATTTGAGGTAAAAGATACTGCCACTGGTGAAGTAGAACGAATTCCTAAAAGCATCGATTTATTTAGGCCTGATATTGAGCTAATCAGTGCCCCTGAACGAATCAAAATTCGATATGATAGTGAACAAGGGAAGTTCCATTTAAGTGAGAAAATTAATGTTAAAAATTGTGGAGGGGGTACTGCATTGATTGAAGTAAAACTTCAACCCTCAGAAGACGCGATTTTATCAACTCCTGATGGAATGGGCGAATTTAAAAAGAAAGTTATTGTTGATCTTGAAAATGAAATGGAAGAAGTAAAGAAAGAATTTGTTGAGTATAACGCAGTAGTTGATGATGTGCTTGATTTGCTAAAGAATCCAGTGTCTTTAGATGAAGAAGGGAGAGTGAAAATGAATGCAACATTTTCAAACCTCTCAAATAAGTTTGAAGAAAATGGAGATTTTCACGAAAAGTTTTCTTTAGCATTTACCTATTCCTATTTTAAAAACCTGAAATTACTTACAAAGATTGAAAGTTTCTTAAATTATTTGGATTCAATAGGGAAAAATAAGATAGTTATTCATAACTCGATTGAAGTACTAAAAGTTCAACAAACCCCAACAATAATACATCTAAGCCTTCAAAGAACCGATTTAGCCTTTAACGAGTACCCAGAAATTGAAATACCACCTATTGAGGTCGAAATTAGTGAGTGCACAGTTCCTGTAAAAATTCCGATCCATTGCCTTTTTAATTGGGGTTAATTGAGGGGGGCAAAATGGTAAATGAAATAGCTCAGAAAGTTACTGAGGAGATTATTAAAAATGCGTCAAAGATATACGAAACAATAAGAGGCTCATATACCGTATACCCTCCGGAGATGGTAGTATATTGTCCAGAGAATCTTCAGAAGTATTCCATAGCATTCGAAGCGAAAGGGGGTATTGTACCTAAAAAAATTCCATTTCCATATGGTGTTCCAAAACGGATAAAACTAAGACCACTAAGAAGTCTTGAGGATCTTTCCTCAGCGATAACAGTTACCCCAAATGGGTTTGAATTGAATACAAGATGTATGTCTGATATTGATACGTTTGTGTTGGATCTTGAGTATGATATAAAGAATCCTAACTATCTTGACGCTCTGATAGAAAAGCATCGAGCAAAAGAAGTTCCAACGGAAAGTCAAAATGAATATTGGATTCATGCAGAGTTGAAACATCCCAGCGTTCTAAAGACAAAATATGGTAAACTTGAATTGGAGGATATCGACTTTAGCATAGATGTTGGCATAAGTAACGATATTAACACCGTTATTCCTCCATCTTTCCGTAAAGAGTTAGAGATAGGTGTTCGTTTGCTCAAAGAAACTAATCCCCATAATATCAAGAAATTGACGTATCAGAGAATACAAGCAATGAGATCACGAGGAAAAGAAAAAGATGTTGTAGAGTCCTTAAGCAATCTTCAAGAGCTCTTTTTTTCAAAGAGTTTTAAGAAATTTATTGACGTAAAAGATGACTTTTCCTTTTCAGACTGCTATCGGGGCAGTAATTTTCACGATTCTGTACCATGGAATATGACTTGGCCAAAAACTATGAAAATAATCTCAAGGGCTGATCTAAATCTGGATAAATGCGCAGCAGAGGGAAAAGTAATCTACAATAAAAATGACTTCATAAATGAAGTTGGGAAAATACTGGGTAAGTAAAAGATTTTACTCCCTCTTAATGTAATTTTGGTGGATTAGGCCCTGTTGAAACCCTCATCTCCGAAAAATTTCACTCATTGTTGTAAAAGAGGGAGTATCAAGACTACACATTTGATACCTTACTGCATTCTCCCATCAAATTTCGAAGGGATCTCTGAAACTCCTGAAGGGAAACGAGTTTTCCCTCCCTGACATTAAGTGTCGAGATGTGGATGTCAATATTGTGGGTCTTTTGCCACTTTTGGTAATTCTTTAAAACATCTCTGATCTCGCTAAGATGCCTTAATAGGGTGATATTTTCGAGTACAATATGGACTACTACTTTTTTCCTAACGCCCTCATAGGCTTCAATCTTTTCAGCAATTTTCTTTATTACGCTCTTACTCTGCCTTTCGCTAGAAAACAAGGTCTCGATCTCATAAAATTCGTTTTCATGATAAGTAATGTCAGGTACAATCCCGCATGTTGCTTCCTTAACTTCTGTGAGTACCTTCTCTTTTATCTCCGAAGGTTCGCTATTCGTTTCCAGCGTACCCTCCCGCACATACTTTTCAGTGAGCGTTTTAACGATGAAGCACTTGATCGAGAAATGTTCCTCGGATTCACCGTTTTCATTGTGATTTGTTGCCAATTCCCATTTATTGCCGTTTTCACGTCGAATGCGCTCGAGTGCTTTTTCATAGTGCATCCTCCCGCATTCAAAGATCTCTTCCCATCTCTCTAACGTGTCATCGATGCAGACAAAACCCCATGCCAGTTCCGCAAAATTTCGTTTACATTTAGTATCTAAAATTTTTGGGGAAATATTGATAACTCGGACATTATGGGCGCTAGGAGCTCTACGGAATGGACGGGGATAGTTGATAATGATGAAACCTAAATTTTGGGAATACAGCTGATCAATCCTGTTTTGGAAATTCGCCCAATCCTCCTTCTCTCCACTCAGTTTTACCCAATCTTCTTTCGTCAACTGAATGGACACGATTTTATTCGAAGCCTGAAGGAACGGTATCTCTGGTTTAAGCTCGGAAAGACTTGTTATTTTGAGTGGTTCGGGGTTCCCCCCGCGTTTTTCTCTGTAGATCCGCTGGCAAAACGTTTCAATCAAGCCAAAAACCCTATCCTCTGATGGTTCAACAACACAGATTACAGCTGGCTTACCATCGTCGATCCTTCCCGGCCCCTCTTGTTGGAAGAATATGTCAAATATATCATCATCTAATGGGGGTAGATCAGAACTCTCCTCAGGTTGGGGCGTTGACGGTTTCGAACCTCCCAAAGGTGACATACACTGAGTGATAATTTTCCTGCATTTCAGTACCGGCAAGTGGCGCTCAGTAGGTCTTATGGTCAGTAAGGATCTCATCTGGCAGGGGTTGGATAGGTGCTGTTGTACCGTCATGAGTGGCTCTGTCGAGAGCGTTGGCGGAACCATACTGGATGGCGATGAGATCGGTTTCAGAATGGGCGCTACCTCAAGCGTCTGAAAACCCTTTATAGGAAGTATCAATTTTGGTGCAACACATCCTCGAACCTTCGGTGGAGGAATTCTTTTACTAGCTACCTGTACTCCTGCATCATGAATGATGATTTTGGGGCTGTTTGCACTTACTTTGAGGCTGACGGGGGGAATTCGTGAACTTCTTTTGATTTTCTGAAACTGCCGTGCAAACAGGGCTGCTGTAACACTTATTTCTTTTTCATAGCCTGCTCCGGGCGGGGAGTCGCCGGATTCTCGTTGAATCTCGGTGCCTTCTGATTGTTCTTGTTTTAGATTTTGACGTCTAGCCCGAACTTGCCTATTGTAGTCTTCCTGGTTATGCAGTCGGTTCGTCTTATGCACACGAAACACCTGTGTAATGCCATTAGGGTTTATCCTGTAAGCAGATCGACCTCATCTCGAAGATCTGTCCCGAACTCAATCGCATCTTTCCAGATGGAACGACCCTCCTCATCATCTTCGCGAATTGAGGATTTTCCAACCAATTTATACTTGAGTAAGAGGTCTACAATCGATAGGATGCGTCTCTCGTCAATATTAGTCAACGCTTCAACATCTGACAGACTTAATTTATATTGTGGATATGCTGAGTCCCTTTCTTCAGCAACTCTCTTTATCGTCTTTAGTACTAAAAGTGATTCCTCACCAACACTTGGTTCCAATGCTAGCCCCTCTAACCGTAAATGAATCCATTCCTTACGTGGATTTGGGATTTTTTCCTGAGGGATACCACTCAAAAGAGCCAGTCCTTCGCGCACTTTCTCGTCGGTGAGCGTGTTGAAAACCTTCTCGTATAATTCGACGATAGGACGGCCCAGGTTATTCCCATGGTTTAAGTCAACTTTTTCCCCGAAGGATACGCCAAAGGCCATTTCCAATGCTTTACGCCACTCTTTATCTTTTAGGATCTCTGGAAATGTATCGTACATTGTTGGAAAGTCCAGTGATGACATGGCAAGAAACTGAATGAGTAGGTTCCTCGATGGGGTTAACGCTTGGATGGCACAGACTAAATTTTTAGCGTGTTCTTTGACATCGATCTCTTCATTCATACGATGATCACAATCAATAACTAAAAACAGGCTCTTAAAATAGTTTTCCATTCGTGATTTTAAGGGTAACGTAGCGAACATTCTGTAAATGTCGAATAGGATCTTAATCTAACCTGGATCTGCAGAAAGGAGATGCAGAGCCGTGGATCCCCTAGCGTTTATCGAAGACTATTTTTCCGTTCATGAAAACGGCATGAAGACGCTCACCATCTGGTTGAGAAACCAGGTGATGTTGCAAGAGGCACTCGAGCAGGCAGGAGCCACCCCGTACGAGAGAACCAATACGCGGAAAGCATATCGGAACAGGTACAAGAATCGATCCCTCAAAACCCGGTACAGTGAGATCATCCTCAAAAAACCGCAGTTCCTGGAGCTCCCGTTCGAGATACAGTCTTTGGACGCTATGCCCGGATGGGGAAGGCTCTAGTGAATATGATTGTTGCGTCCTCCACTAGGAATCGCGACGAGAAGGGTCTAGGAGATCGTTGCCCACTGGGCGTCGATCAGCTATCTCCTGTCTCTGTTTCTCGAATGACCTGCATACACAGTGTTACCGGAAAGCAGCTAACACTGTTGAAGGGTCCCTTCCAGAGCTCATGAGTTACACCGCATTCCCGGAACAACATTGGAAACGGATCTGAACCATGAACATGATGTAATGAGTCAATAAGGAACTGAACGGAGAACCAAGGTGGTTGGGGTATTCCCGAATGGAGAGGCACTGCTCAGGCTGATTGAATCTATCCTGATGGATAGCAACGTGGAGTAGATCACCGGCAGAAGATATTTGACGATGGAGAAGGAATGATCAGGCAAGGGGACAGGGCTCAGGCAAATTACAGAAGATTGAGACATTACCCAAGAAGGATCTAGTTTTTGTTATGGTCACAGAAAATACTGTTATATGATCAAGGCTTTGGAACTCATAAGAATCTGTGAAAGCGCCATACTCCCTCAAAAATCGATCGTACGGTATACTTACAATCCTAACTTTTCTCAGGTAGAGCAAGAGACCATTAAAAAGTTCTTTAAACAGCATGTTACAAGCGAGGAATTGAATAACTTTCTTGATATATGCGATAATCGGATTGAACATTACCAAAAAGAAAAAAAAGACACAAGTACGATAATGGGCTTTTGTTTTGTAGCACTCCCAATAGGGATCAGGATGTTTACAGATTTAACGAATGTTTATTTGGTAATACTAGCACTATCTGTGCTAGCGATTATAGTCGGAGCACTAATATCAGCGGGTTATGCATGGTTGGTGAATCGGAAATTAATATATTTTTGGACGGTTTTCCGGGAAAAGGCCCTGTTATTAAGACCCAGATAGTCCGATGGGTCATAATTCACCATATTCAACTGTACGCATAGATAATTCCTTTTTGTTAGCCCAGTGTCACACACCTGATTCATAAAACCTAGCCTTCGTGCCTTTCTCTGTCATCTTTATGTGGCTTCTAGAAACAAAATAACTTCAGAAGGCCACACACCTAATATCACTTTAAGATAAAGCACTTCCTGTACTTAGATTAGAACAATTTTCAAAAACAAAGATGCTGCTATGGGGATTCGAACCCCAGTCGTCGGCGTGAAAGGCCGACATGATTGGCCCCTACACTATAGCAGCCCATGCAATGTGCCATACAACTTCGATGCCTGGAGATAAAAAAGTTGTGCCGGAGGGAACCGGGCGGATTCGGTCAATGGCCCGGCTTTCCCCTTCTCCGGGGCATGCCGGCGTCCCGTCTATCCGCATCCGCCGGGGCGGCGGGGTTTTTGCTTCGCGAGCGCCGCGATGAGGTGCTCTGCGCCGGCAAACCCGAGCGTCCTCTGGCTGCCGTGCATCATGTCCAGGTGCTCGATCCCGAGCGATGCAGCGAGGGGCTTCTCGAGCATGCCGCCGAAGACCAGGTCGATCCGGCATGTCTTGAGCCTCTCCCTGATCTCCTCCTGCTCCGGCTCGATCAGGATCTCGCACTCCGGGCCGGCCAGATCTCTCAGCCTTTTTAGGGTATCCGAGTCGAAGTCCACGACGATGAGAGACGGCGCCAGATCGAGACCCGCGAGGAAGAGAGTCATGGAGATTGCCCGCGTCGGCCCGCTGACGATCGCCACCCGCCGGCCCGCGAGGACCTCGCGGCAGGCGTCGTCGGAGTCGGGGCCCTGCCCTGCGTAGTCTGGAAGCCCGAGGGATTCGGCGACGCAGTCGAGAAACCGGACGGTGGCGGCGTGCCCGATGGGGATGTCGGCGACGATGAACGGGGTGCCGCAGATCCGCTCGAGCATCTCTGCGGCCTCCTTCCCCGCCGGTTCGCAGACGACGATGTTGAGCGCCGCAGAACCCAGGCGCTCGATGTCTTCGACCGTTGCGTCGGCGGTAAGCGCCGCGTTGACCCGGACGCCGACGAGATCGAGGATGCGCACGAGCTCCCGCAGGTCCGGCCCGCCTCGGAGAAGGCCTATCAGGTTGACGGACCGCTCCTCGACAACGCAGGGTCCCCGGACGAACTCTTCGACGAGCCGACGAAGGGTCTCGCTGTAGCCCGTCCGGAAATCGCCCTCGAACCCCCCGGCTTCAATCCCGACGACCTGTGCATCGGTTTCGGCGGCCTTCACCGCGGCGGCGATGTCCTCGCCGATGATGCTTGAGACGCAACAGGAGAGGACCGCGATGAGGTCGGGACGCAGCTGCGCATCGAGTTCCTCGATGGCCTCTCTGAGTTTCTCCTCGGCGCCGAATATGACGTCGTGCTCGTCAAGGCACGTCGAGTAGATCTCGGACGGGCGGTCGCCCCGCATCCCGAGGATGTAGTTGATATGGTAGACGCAGCCCTTCGGCCCGTGGACGAGCACGACGCACTGCTTGATGGTCGCGAGCGCCTTTATCGCGCCGAAGAGCTTGCATGTCGCCCGGGGGATCTTCACTGCCCTGGTGGTCGTCATAGGATGTCCTTCATCGGTTGGGCCCGGCTCCGGCCTCGCACGGGCGAAAGCGATCAATCCAGTCTTGCCCTGCGTACTACTTATACATCTGCGAATGGCCGGTAAAGGATCAGGAAAAAGGATGTCTGCCGGAGAAAACCCGGACTTCTCACTCGTAGATCGGGCTTCCCTCTCTCTGGGTGACGGTCTTGAAGGCCGCCATCAGCTGCCGGGTGATGGGGCCGGGCTTGCCGTTCCCGATGACCCGCCCGTCGATCTCGCGGATCGGACCGACCTCCGCCGCGGTCCCCGTGACGAAGACCTCGTCGGCCGCGTAGAGGTCGTAGTAGCCGAGGTTCCGCTCGAGGAGGGTGATGCCCATCGACGCCGCGATCTCCAGCACGACCTGCCGGGTGATGCCGCGCAGGTTGTTGAGGGTCGGCGGGGTGATGATGGCGCCGTTCTTGACGACGAAGATGTTGTCCCCCGACCCTTCGGAGATGTTGCCGTGGATGTCGAAGAAGATCGCCTCGTCCACGCCGCGGTAGTTCGCCTCGATCTTCGCGAGGATGTTGTTTAAGTAGTTGAGGCTTTTCACGTTCGGCGGCATCGCTTCAGGGGGGGTGCGCCTGACCGAGACGCAGACCGCCCGGAGGCCCTTCTCGTAGAGGTCGCCGTACATGGCGCCCCAGGTGACGGCGATGACGATGACGGTCGGTTTCGCGCACTTCCGGGGGTCGAGGCCGAGGTCGCCGACGCCCCTCGTCACGATCGGGCGGATGTAGGCGTCCTTCAAGTTGTTGCGCCGCAGGGTCTCCTTGATCGCCTCGGCAAACTCCTCCCGCGTGATCGGGACGGCAAGGTCGATCGTCTTTGCCGAGTCGTAGAGCCGTGCGAGATGCTCGTCAAGACGGAAGACCCTGCCGTTGTAGGCCCGTATCCCCTCGAAAACACCGTCGCCGTAGAGGAGACCGTGATCGAAGACCGAGACCTTCGCCTCCTCCTCCGTGACGAATCTGCCGTCAAGGTAAATTATCATGCAGTCAGTGTAGTCTCGATTTGTTTGTATGTTTTGCGTTTCGTGCGCCGAACCACCCTGCGGCGACCGGGAACGATGCGACGGCCGGCATCGGCCCCGGAGAACGATCCCGGTGTCCCGACCGCCACGAGAAAAGCGTTGCCGCGAACCCCGTCAGGTCCGGCAGCAGCCCACGAAGTGCGCGAGCATCCCCCGGCTCGCCACCGGGTGGAGGTGCGTATAACTTGCGATGGTCCGGTCCCGGACCGCACCGTCGCACCCCCCGCGGATCCCGCTCCCCCGGGTCAGCCGGTAGGCGTAGCGCGTCTCCGGCGCAAGGCGGACGCTGCTGTAGTGGAACTCGTGGCCCCGGAACGCCGCCTCGCCCATGGGGCTCCCCGCCGCGCTCGTCCCCACCACGTAGCCGAGCATCCGCCGGGCCGGCATCCTTGTTTCGCCCGAAAATACCCCGGCGAGTTCATAGACCCTCTCCTTATCCGCGTCCATGAATCCCGGGGCGAGCACCATCCGGTCGGTGAGGTAGATCAGCCCCCCGCACTCCGCGTAGACTGGTGTGCCGTTCCGCGAGACCTCGCGGAGCCCCTCCCGCATCGCGGTGTTCGCCTCCAGTTCACGGCCGAAGAGCTCCGGGTAGCCGCCGCCGAGGATGTAGCCGTCGGCCTCCGGCAGCCGGTCGTGGATCGGGGAGAACGGGACCGCCTCCGCACCGCACGACGAGAGCACGTCGAAGAGGTCGGCGTAGTAGAAGTTGAATGCCTCGTCCAGCGCGACGCCGATCCGGACGTCCGGATCGGCCGCCGCGTAGACGGAGTTCTCCTCCGCCGGGGGCTCGACATCCGCGGCGAGCGCGAGCAGGGCGTCGAGGTCGACGTGCTCGCCGATCTTCTGCTTGATCACGTCGATCCGTTCCAGGAACTCCCCGTGCCCCTGCCCCTCCCGGTAGGGGACGAGGCCGAGGTGGCGCATCGCGAGTTCCATCTCCGCCGTCCGGGGAATGGTGCCGACGACCGGGATGCCGCAGTAGTGCTCGATCGCACGAACCGCCTTCTCCCGGTGGCGGGTCCCGGTGACGTTGTTTAAGATGACTCCCCGGATATCGACATCCGAATCGAAGGCCTGGAAGCCCTTCACGATCGCCGCCGCGCTCCGGGTGATGCTCCGGGCGTTGATGACCAGAACAACCGGCAGGTCGAGTTGCTTTGCTATCGCGGCCGTGCTCCCGAGGTCGGTGAGCGCCTCCGCGCCCTCAAAGAGCCCCCGTACTCCCTCGACGACGGCGATATCCGCTCCCCGGCACCCGTGCGCAAAGACCGCCCGGACCTCGCCCGGGCTCATCACGTAGCCGTCCAGGTTCCGGCAGGGCCGGCCCGTCACCCCCGCGAGGTAGGAAGGGTCGATGTAGTCCATCCCCACCTTGAAGGTCTGGACGGTCCGGTCGGCCGAAAGGAGGGCCGAGAGCGCAAGGGTGATGCTCGTCTTCCCGCTCCCGGAGCGGTCGCCGGCGACGAGGAAGGACTTCATCGCATGCTCCGCAGGACCGCCCCGAACTCGCTCTCGACGACATCCCGGACGCCGAGGGTCTTCGGGTGCAGGTCGATCTCGACCATGACGTGGCGGTGCCCCATCTCCCGGAGCGGCTCCACCTGCCGGGGGCCGTTCGTGATCGAGAAGACCTCGATACCTTCCGTGTACTCCGGCGGAACGGCGTGCGGAACACCGACGAGGAGGGCGAAGTCCGGTTCGAGCTCCCGTATCCGCTCCCCGATCGCGGGACCGTTTGCCCCGTACTCGTCGAGCGCCCCGAGGAGTCCGGGGTCGACCCCCCGCCCCTGCATGCCGGCGAGGATCCGGGCGGCGTCCTCCCGCACCTTCGGGAGCCCCCGGTCTTCGAGGTTCGCGAGGTAGGTGACCCTGCCCTCAGGACAGACATCGTGGAGGGCGAGGAGTTCGTCGGCGAACATATAGGCGGTCTCTTTCTTCGCGTTCATGACCGCGACCCCGGTGGCACCGTCTTCGGCGAGTTCCATGAGGCGCTCTGCCGCGACGTGCTTGAGGTCGCCGCGCGTCGGCTCGATGTAGTTCCGGGAGGCCGCTCCCCGCAGCCGCTCCACCTCGTTTGCCTTGGCGAGTAGGTAGCGCTGGCGTTCCAGTTCGTCGCCGCTGATCCAGCCCGCGGCCGCCGCCGGTTCGAGTGTCGCGAGCACGCCGTCGATGTTCTCCCTGAACCCGGCGTGGATGTCCACGGCGATCGCCGGAGTCTCAACCTCTGCGTCCCGGATCGCGGACAGGAGGTCTTCCCCGATGATCATCGAAACACACGTCCCGACGACCGCCATCCGGCGGGGCGCAAACGTCTCCTCCGCGTAGCGGAGCACCCGCATAAGGGGCTCGTGCCCGCCGAAGATGAACTCGTTATCGGCGAGCGATGTCGTCAGCACCCGCATGCCGTCCTCCTCGAGGAGACGTGCGTGCTTGAACGAACAGCCTGACGGGCCGTGGAGGATCGCCACGTCCACCCCCAGGTCGCGGGCGGTGTAGAGCGCCGCGACAATTGAACTCGGTCTCGGTTGAATGTAGTGCATAGTCTATCTCCACGTCTTTACTGCGAGGACGATCGTGCCCGCCGGGGTGATCTTCCGGGCGGCATCCAGCCCCGCATCGAGCGTCGCCGCGGGATGCCCTTCCCCGACGTAGACGGTCGCCGTCGGGCCGACGGCCGATACCGTCCGCCGGATGTCCTCCGCCGAGAACCCCTCGCAGACCGCTCGTGCTTCCTCGCCGATGACCATAGTCATCGGGCCGTTGCCCGAGAGTTCTCTCGCGTAGCGGGCGGCTTCAATGGTGGTGGCCATGTTCGTCCCGCTGTTTGCGTTATCGAGGATCAGGAGGTCTCCCTCCCGCCGGGCCGCCATCCGGCCGGGCAGGGCGGCGAACCGCCCGAGGGGGGAAGGATCGATCCCGAGCACGCAGGCGGTCGCGGCCGCGAGCGTCAGCGCCGTGCGGTAGCCCGCAAGGGTGCAGAGCGGGTTTTCGAAGGTGCCGGCGATCCCGCACCCGGCGTACCGGCAGACCGGGCCGTCGAAGGATACCATCCCGTCGGCGGCGACCGTCGTTCCCGGCAGATCGATGCCGGGCGGGAGCACGACCGTCCGCGCCCCGGAGAGCAGCCGGCACTTCTCCGCGATCGCGTGCTTCTTCCCCGCAGCGATCGGGTAATCCTCTGCTGAAGTCAGCACCGCCACGTCCCCGGCGGCGGTGACCCCGAGCGACTCCTCGGCGACCAGCCAGCCCCCGATCCGCTCCGCCTCACGCACCGCCACTATCAGGGAGGCGGGGGTGATGCTCTTCTTCCAGAGCAGCTCCCGCTCCGGGTAGCGGTAGGTCCCGGTCGATGTGTGGAGGATGCCCGGGCCCGGCAGCAGCGAGGCGAGGGCGTGGGCGGTGGTGGTCTTTCCCCGTGCCCCGGTGATCTCGATGAAAGGATGCGGCAGCCGGCCGTCGAGGACCCGCTTCACCATCTCGTGGTGGGGAACCGCGGGCCCGTGGTGCCGGAGGAGAGGGTGGTCGGAGTCGAGGTGGACCGGTGCGGTGACGAGATCGTAGGTG
Organism: Methanobacteriota archaeon; assembly: GCA_016841955.1. GTDB lineage: Archaea > Halobacteriota > Methanomicrobia > Methanomicrobiales > Methanoculleaceae > Methanoculleus. The sequence goes on along the minus strand of JAENYE010000002.1, from coordinate 174,881 downwards.
CGGACGAGTGCCTCCTCGATGGGAATACCGGCCTTCCCGCGGTAGACGTCCACCTCGTCCACCTGGTGGCCGGCACCACGGAGTGCCCCGGCGAGCTCCGCCCCGCCGTGGATGGTATCCAGCACCAGGATTCGCATATCCTTCAGGGTTTCAGTTCGGCGATCGCGTCGGACGCGTTCTTCAGCATCAGTTCGGCAAGGAGCGGGTCGCTGCCGATGGGGTTTGCGTAGACGAGCGGCACCGTCTTCCCGTTCAGCTGGAACGTGCCGCACCGTTCCCCCGCCGGGAGGCCGAGGAGTTCGGGGATGTCCTGGTTGATGTGGACGCCTTTCGCGAGGAAGAGCGGGACGACGACCAGCATCTCGATGTCCTCCTTCCGGAACGCCTCGAGTTGTTCCTCCACCGACGGCGTGTTGAGGCTCATGAAGCCGGGTTTGACGAGGTAATCATCGGTCTTTCCGGCGATGATCTCTGCTGTGGTCTCGATCAGTTCTTTATTGTGCGGGAGCTTGCTCCCGTGGCCGACCAGTAACATTCCTTTTCTACCCATATATTACAAGGTACTACGAGACTATATTAAAATAATTACCGATTATTTTTAAGGGCCCGGTTCAAGATCTATGTGATGGCAAACTTCGAACGGGAGATCACCTACTGCATCAACCGGTTCTTCGCTCGCCGGCAGGCTCACGGGTTCGCCTACCGGCTCAAGCAGAGCAAATTCAATACCCAGTACGTCGACGTCCTCGTGGACTCTCTCGACCCCCGCTACTACCTGGCCATCGAGTGCAAGTCGATATCGGGCAAGAAACTCTACTTCTCCCAGCACTTCCACTCCGACAAAAACAACGTCCACCAGATAGACGCGATCACCGATTTCATCCGGAAGACCGGACGGCGGGGGTTTCTTGCCGTCGAGTTCCGGTTCGGTGCGGGGAGGGCGAAGGAGGCATACCTCATGCCCTGGGATACGGTGCTTCAATACTACGGGAACGTGCCCGGCATCTCGATAGACGATTTCAGGCTCTGCTGTGCGCTCACCCGCTCCGGTGAGGAGTACGACCTCCCGGGGCTGGATACAAATCAATATCCTCTCTCACCGCCAACAGATGGAGAAGTATGATGGAAGCATATGATCGTTTTGAACTCCTCATAAACGATCGGATCGTGAAAACACCGATAGCAATCGCATCCATGGCCGGGATCGTGGATGCGGCCTACGTCCTTGAGCGCGCGGCTCATGTCGGGGCGGCCTTCATAGGCGGCTATTCCATCGACGGCCCCACCCTTGACGCGAGCCGGCAGATGGCAGAGGCGGGTCGGAAAGAGTTTTTATACGACGATCCCCTGGAAGCGCTGGAGAGAGAGATCGATGCCCTGAAACAGAGCGATGTCGTAGCGGGCATCAACCTCCGCGGGAGCACTCCTGCTGCGTACGGGGAGATTGCTGAGGCTTTTGAAAACCGCGTGGTCTACGAGATCGACGCTCACTGCCGGCAGCCTGCGATGCTTGAGGCCGGGTGCGGCGAGTACCTTCTCCACCACCCGGCAAAACTCGTGGAGATCGTCCGCGCCTTGAAAGAGGCGGATGTGACCGTTTCGGTGAAGATCCGGGCAGGTGTCGCCGCCAATGACGCCGATCTCGCCCGCACCGTCTGGAAGGCGGGGGCTGATATCCTCCACGTGGACCTGATGGACTTCGGGCACAACAAGGTCCGCCAGATCCGCAACGCCTCTCCCCTGATGCTGATCGCAAACAACTCCATAAACACGTTCGACCGGGCGATGGACGCCTTCTCCCACGGCGCGGATATCGTCTCGCTTGCCCGGCAGTCCGATCCCTGGACGCTCGCCGGTCTCGATGCCGCCATCACCCGGTCTGCCGATGAAGGCGGCTGGTACAACGCCCCGAAACAGCTCTGCCGTGGCGGCGATATTCGGGCGCTCACCTTCTGCTGCATGCCGGTGAAGGCCTGCCCGCTCATCCCGACCCTCGAGAGGATCGGGCTCTCCCGGAACGATTACCTGAGAGTCAAACAGGAGGCGGTGAAGGGGACGGCGCTCGACGACGGGAAGAACACCTGTTTCGGGAGCCTCGCCTGGTGCTGCAAGATGAGTTCTCCCTGCATGTTCCGGAACATGACGCTTGAGAAGAAAGGCCTCTCTCCGCGGGAGTACATGCGGTGCAAGCACCAGCTCTCGGAGAAGATCCTGCACAGGGTATTCGATGGGGAAGAAACCGCCGATGAATCGAGCTGAACGTGCGCAGATGGCGATGATGCTCGAGGTCTGCGCCTACCCGAAACCCGGGAACGTGGACCGGTGCCACGACTATCCGGACACCCGTCTCGAGCATTTCCTCGCCTCGACGATCCTCGCGAGACCCGTCTTCGATGCGGCCGAGAGGACCGGCGGCCGGGTCGGGAGCCTGATCCGGGAGGCGGTCATGCGTACGAACGACCATGCCGGGGGAAACACCCACTTCGGGGCGTTCATCCTGCTCATCCCCCTCGTCCTCGGGGGAGATATCGACGGGGCGCGGAGGGTCGCCGCCGGGACCGATGTCGAGGACGCAATCGATTTTTACGCGGCGTTCGGCCTCACGAGGGTCCGGATGGCCGAGAGCGACGACCTGGACGTGGACGACCCGGCCTCGGTCGCCGCCATCCGGGAGCGTGGCATGACCCTTGCCGACATCATGGCCCACTCGGCGCCCCGTGACATGGTCGCACGGGAGTGGACGAACGGGTTTGCCCTGACCCGCCGGTGCGCGGACCTGCTTCACACGCATGGGAGTGGGCGTGAAGCGATCGTCGCATCGTTCCTCGACCTCCTCGCGTCGGTGCCGGACACCTTCATCGCGAAGAAGTACGGGGAGGCGGTGGCGGAGAGGACGATGAGGTGTGCGGCCGAGGTGCTCGACGGGGGGCGCGATCTTGACGCCTTCGACGCCGAGTGCGTCACTGCCGGCATCAACCCGGGCTCGATCGCCGACATAACCATCGCCGGGATATACGTGGCGCTCGGGGAGGGATGGCAGTGGGACTGCTGACCGAGGGGATCAACGAGGTGATCGCGACCACCGACTGCAACGCCGCCCCCATGGGGATCATCAACCGGAGCGGCTCCCTGCACATGGTCCTCTTCCGGGGGAGCCATACGGCCAGGAACATCGCCCGGGACCGCTGGGTGGTGGCGAATTTCGTCTTCGATCCCGTGATCTACGTCCGGACCGCCTTCGACGACCTCCCCGAGGAGGCCTTCGTCCGGGAAGAGATCAACGGGATGGTCGTCTGCCGCCTCCGCGACGCGGAGGCCTGGGCCGCGTTTGCCGCCGATGTGGAGCGGTCGAGCGACGAGGCGCTCGTCGTCCGGCTCGTCCCCTTCCACGAGGAGGTGCTCGACCTGCGGCTGCACCCGGTGAACCGGGGGTTCTCAAGCATCGTGGACGCAACGGTCCATGCCACCCGCTACGTCAGGAGCCGCGACCCGTGGCTCAGGCGGCTGATCGAGCACCACACCGGTCTCGCCCGGAAGTGCGGCGGCGCCCGGGAGTGGGAGGCGCTCGAACTCCTTGAGCGGTATATCGGCGACCTGACTCGCGAGTGACGGTTTTCCCGTGGCCCGGCTGTTGTTACTCCCGCCGTTGCCGGTCCCGAAAAGACCGGAGAGCCCCGTTCTTCCCGGGGAGCGAGGGCGGACCCCGCCGCCCGGCCCGAAGATGGGGGCACGCATCACTTCTCAAGATTTTCATAAGACTTGGAATATAATAATCCATATATACGATAACATACCACGAAGGGCCTCTACAGAGAGGTACCTGGTATGGCGAAGATCTTTGATACGTTACAGAACGATGGAAGGTTCGGCAGGCTCATCGAGATTATCCGGACCCTCGGCGAGGAGAAGATGCTGCAGGGCGAAGGGCCGATGACGTTCTTTGCTCCGGTCGACTCGGCATGGGATGCGATCCCCGAGCCGAACCGGGCGATGATCTTAAACGACAAGCAGATGCTCTCGCACCTGATCGACTTCTTCACGATCAGCGGGCATAAGTGCACGCTCGATGCGCTGCTCGCGCAGAATGTCGTGCAGACCGTCGAAGGGAATTCCATCATGGTCCGGAAGACCGAGCAGGGCACCCAGGTGGACGAGGCCGTCGTGCTCGAGGGGAACCTGGAGGCGGACAACGGCATCATCCATATCCTTGACAGCGTTCCCTTCGTGACGCTCTCGCAGGCCTTCGAGGCCTACGCAGCGAGCGAGTAAGCCCGGGCGGGCAGAACTTCGCGGTCCGGCCAGAAATCCCTTTCTTTCCCGCCGGTTGCGGGGTAATCCCCCGTTTCCTTCCGGCCGGAGAAGGTACGCAAATCCGGCGCCTATCTCCCTCGACGGCCGCCCCGGGAGCCCCGCACCATTATGTCCGCAATTTTATATATTGGGCTAAATGATTCGTGTGTCTATGAAGAGTATCTTTGAGACTGCCCGGGAAGACGACCGGTTGAGCACCTCTGTTGCGATGCTGCAGGCCGGGGGGATGGCGGATACACTCCGGGGAGAGGGGGAGTATACGGCGTTTTTTCCAACGGATGAGGCCTATTCCGGGTTTCCCGGGGAGGTGCTGGACGCTATCACGGATGACCGGGAGTGGCTTTCCGGCATGATCCTGTACCACGTGATCCAGGGCAAACTCACCACGTGGGAACTGGCACAGATGGAGGCGATCAGGACCCTGCAGGGGGATCACCTGGATATCTCGGGGTCTCCGGAGGCGATGCGGGTGAATGATGCCGCCGTCATCCAGCCCAACGTCGAGTGCACGAACGGCATCTATCATGTCATCGACAGGGTGCTCGTGCCGCGAGCGGTCGAGGCGCGGGTGAAGGGGCATGTCTGAGCCCGCACAGGTGCGTGTGCACCGGGTACGTCCGGCGGCGGGGGTCGGGGGATGCCGGAAACCTGCCCCGGGAGCCGTGCAGAACCACCCGTAATTTTATATACTCCCTCCTCTCCATCTCCCGCCGTGAGTTGGTTCGCATGAAGAGTATCCTCGCGACTCTGCAGGAATCGGGATCGTTTGCCACGTTTCTCGACCTTGTACGGACAGCCGGCATGGAAGAGCGATTGAGCGCCCAAGGACCCTATACGCTCTTCGTCCCGGACGACGATGCGTTCCGGGCAATACCTATGTCGGAACTCGACGCGCTCCGCCGGACTGCCGACCGGCTCGCCGAGACCCTGAACTACCATATCGTCCCGGGGGTGCATTCCATGATCGACCTCCTGGGCATACGGACCCTGCGGTCGCTCCAGGGGGAAGACCTGACCGTAGAGGTAGCGTCGGAGGGGGTGCTGGTCAACAACGTGCTGGTCGTCGAGGCCGACGCGTGGTGCACCAACGGGATCTGCCACGCAGTCTCCACGCTGCTCCTGCCCCCCGTTGCGAGAGCTGCTGCTGCGTAGGGTCGGCCCAGAACGTATAAATAATCCGGCACATGTAGTGGTGCCAGTGGAGAGAGCAGCATGAAGAACATCATCGAAACTCTAGAGGACTCCAATAACCTCACCGTATTTCTCGAACTGATCCGGATCGCGGGCATGGAACCGATGCTCCGCGAGAGGGGGCCGTTCACGGTCTTCGTCCCGACGGACGAGGCATTTTCGAGGGTTCCAAAGGGGCGGATGGACGAGATCCGGCAGGACGCGGACAAACTCCTTCTCATCACGAGTTACCATGTCGTGCCGGGGCAGTTGACCTCGGAGGACCTCCGGAGCATCGCCGCCGTCAGGTCGAGTCTCGGGACCGACCTTGTCATACGGTCGTCTGATAAGGGCATCACCGTCAACAGCGTCCCCATCGTCGAGGCCGATGCGTTCTGCACCAACGGGATCTGCCACGCCATCAGCGCGGCGCTCGTCCCGCCGACGATAGACGTCGTTACACCCTGAGGAGGAGCGCCAGGACTACCGCTCTGCCGGCAGGAGGAACCGCCCGTCCCGGCGGGCGATCCCGACGGCCACGAGAGCGCTCTTCTCTTTATCCTTGATCTCGAGCATGATATCCATATCCGTCGGCGCGGTGTCGGCGAGGAACTGCTCGAAGTCGGCGCCGTCAAGGCTCTCTGCGTGCCGCCCCCTCCGCCCGCCGGGCATCGGGGTGCTGTAGTCGATCATCAGGATGCCGTCTTCGGGTCGCCAGGTCGCGCCGGACCGTTCGATCGCTTCGGCAACCCCAACGCCTGAAGGGTTGACCCGGTGGTGGAAGACGTCGAAGAGCACCGGGACGCCGGTCTCCTCGTGGATGCGGAGACAGTCGGCCAGGGTGTAGCGCGAGTCGTCGTTCTCGACGACCAGCCGGCGGAGGATGCTCTCGTCAAGAAGGGAGTATACGCTCGCGAACCGCTTCATGCTCGCCTCCCGGTCCCCGTATACGCCGCCGACGTGGATCTGGATCTTCGCGCTTCCATCAAGGCGCATGGTGTCGAGGACGGCGGCGTGGTAGCGAAGTTCCGCGACGCTCTTATCAACGATGCCCGGGTCTTTCGCGTTGATGACGACGAACTGGTCGGGGTGCATGGAGATCCGCATCCCGTGCTCCCTGACGAACCGACCGACCTCCCGGAACGCCCCGGCGAAGGTGTCCTGCCAGGCGGCGGTGCAGACCGGGTGCGATGCGAACGGCACGAGGCCCGAGGCGATCCGGAAGAAGAGGATGGATTCCCTGAGGTTGAAGCGGAGGATCTCCTGAAGACAGCGGAGGTTCTCCCGGACGGTCTCCTCAAGCCGTTCGTCGGAGTAGGAGGAGAGCCTGAACGTGCGGCCGGAAGAGCAGCCGACGCTCCGGTTGATGCACGGGTAGCCGATCTTCATGCCTCTCCCGGGGTGATACTACACAGGCATCAACCTGCCGGATGCCCCTCCTCTCCCGGAGCGGCTCTCACCGGCACGTATACGTCCCCCCGCTCTCGGCGATGAACCCTTCCCGCGCGAGGTCGGTGAGGACCCTCCTCACCCGTCCGGGTTCCTCGCAGAACCGGGCGATCAACTCCTCCTCCGTGACCGTCCCCTCCTCGAGGACGAGCGCGAGTATCCTTCCCCTGACCTGCCGGTCGGAGCCCTCGAACCGGCTCTGTCGGGTATACGACGCGCTCCGCCGGTTCGGGTTCGCCGTCCGCTTTTTTAAACCCGTGCCGTAATCCATCAGCGCACTGTACCACTCACGCGGGTTCTCCCGGTAGAGTGCCTGTTCGACGAGCGGGAGTATCTCGTCGTCCCGGACATCCTCCCTGTCCTGGAAGAAGAAGTGGATGAAGGTTCGCCGGATGTTCGTCTCGATGTAGACGACCGGCATGTTGAACGCGTACGCGCAGATGGCCGACGCGGTCGCCTTCCCGATGCCGGGGAAGGTTGCGAGCGTCTCGACGGCGGCCGGAAGCCGACCGCCGTACCCGTCCACGACGCGTTGTGCGGTAGTCTGGAGCGCGATTGCCCGGCGGTTGTATCCCATGCCCTGCCAGGCGAGGAGCACCTCGCTTCTGGGCGCACGGGCAAGGCTCTCGAAGTCCCCGAATCGTTCGAGAAACTCACGATACTTCACGGCGACCCGCTCGACCTGCGTCTGCTGGAGCATGATCTCGGAGACCAGGATCCGGTAGGGGTCGATGGTCCGCCGCCAGGGGAGATCGCGGCCGTGGGCCCGGTAGTACGAGAGGATGAGGTCCCGGAAGAGGCGGATGGTCTCCGGGGTTGCCCCCTGCTCCCTGATCTCTTCAAGGAGCCGGCGTTCGCGCTCGTTCTGGTCGGGGTCGAGGCTGCCGATCACAGGGATCATTCTGTCCGACGGGGGGAAATAGGTTGGGCCGGGGATGTGGGGATGTTAAATGGCACTGAGAATGGCAGTCGCAACGCCCTCCTACTCAAAGAGATGTCCCTTCACGCTTGCCGGGGCTCAAGCCCCTGTTTCCGGGGGGATGGTGGCAGGGGTTGGAATTTTCCCGACGGTCCCGGTAAACTGGACCGTGGGGATATCGCCACAGGTGGAGGGGTTGCAGGGGAGGGGGGTCTCCCCCCTCCCCTGTCCCCACCCCCCAGACGCGATATCCACTGGAAATCCGTATATGGGTTGCGAGGGACAGAATGCCAGCTACTCGAAAAGATGCCTGGTTTTGGAGTGACAACCGGCGGTCGCGTCACCCTCTCCGCCTCTCCTCCCCCAGCCACTCACCCCTCCCGCGCCCGGAGCACCGTGAGCCGGACCCCTGCCTCGCCATCGAGGTCGAATGTCCGTTCTTCCCCGTGGGCCCGGCAGAACTCCTGGAGGTCGAGCATATGCCGGAGTCCCGCCGCCGCCTTCTCGTTCTGCACCAGTTCAAGCGGCGGCTCCAGCAGTGGCCGGGGCAGAAAGACCATGCATTTCGCCCGGCTCCGGGTCAGCGATACGTTCAGGCGGTTTCTGCTGTAGATGAACTCGGCCTCGGCGAGAGCGGTCTCGACGTCGCTTACGCCGTAACTGACGATTGCACCCTCCGCCTCCTGCCCCTGCATCTTATCGACGGTGTCCACGAACGGCGGGTACTCCCAGGGCCGCACGCCGGCAAGATGGTTCCGGATGGCGCCGATCTGGGCATGGTGCGGGCTGACGACGAAGAGCCCGTGCCGCCAGAAGCGGAAATCCCCGTCTTCCGTCGCCGGATACGGGTCCCCCGAGCGGGGGTCGACGAGCCTCTCCCGGAGCGCTCCGATCAGCCGGGCGACCAGCGCCGCCTCGATCCGGTTCTCCACCGTCGTCCGGACGCCCTCGAGGACGCAGAGCACGAGCGGGTATGCCGGATCGAGGATCCACCCGGTCCATTCCTCCCCCGGCATACCCGGGGCAAGGGCAATCCGCTGCCGACCGATCGCGTCGGTGGCGGGAGCATACCCGGTGCCGTAGAGCGTCTCCGCCGGGAACCCTGAGAGAGCATGGTTCATCCGCCAGTTCTCCTGGAGCTGGCAGGTGTAGACAGGGCGGCCGGGGTCGTCACGGTGCCGGAGGTAGGCGAAGACGGAATCCTCGAGCCCCGGCAGCCCGTCTTCCGGCACCGGATACGCCCCCTGGACGACCGGGGGGAGTTGGAGGTCGTCCCCCGCGAGGACGAGCCTTCCGCCCTCGCCGAGCATCGGGAGCACCATCGCGAGTTCCGCCGGCCTCATCTGCGACGCTTCGTCGACGATCAGGAGGTCGAGGGACGGGAGGGACTTCTCCAGCCTGCCGAAACTGTGCACCGTCCCGCCGAGGAGAAGGGACGGGTAGCCGACGACGGTCTCGGCCCGGTCGTGGGGCAGAACTTCGAGGCTCCGCTCGCCTCCGGGCGTCCGGATGTCCTTCAGCTTGTAGATCGGGAGGCCTGCCGCAAGGTCGAACTCGTCGACCGAGCCCTGCACCTTGACGAGCAGGTTCTCGATGGCGGCGTGGGTGAACGCCGTCACCCCCACCCGGATCCGCTCCCCGTGCGCCCGCCGGGCTTTGACCAGGGAAAGGATAGTCTTCGCGAGGAAATGCGTCTTCCCGGTCCCGGGAGGTCCCCAGACCAGCGTCAGGCGGTTCGTCGTCACCTGGCGGAATGCCCGGGCCTGGCTTTTCGTGAACCCGGCATCGCGGGCGAGCCGCTCTGCGTCGGCGACGACCTCTTTCGGCTCGGCGACCGGAACGGCGAACCCCCGCGGGTCCCGGAGGAGACGGATGAACGCGTTCTCCGGCTGCTCGTCCAGGGCGAGAAGGCGGTCGACGTAGCGCGGTGCGGTGAAATCGGTGAACCGGGGGTGCAGCACCGCGAGATCGCCCTCGGAGAAGGGTGCGTGATCCCGGCCGTACGTCACCTCCAGCACAAGCCCCCTGACCTTCCCGGCCTTCCGGTCGACGATGCTGTCCCGGACCCTGGCGAAGCAGACCCCGCTGTTCCCGGGGTTCGGGCTGCTCCGGTAGCGGAGGTCGTCGAACGCGAGGAGGGCCTCCTCGCCCGCATCGCCGTCCGGCACGAGGAGGTAGCTGAACGCCTGCGACTGCTCGAAGAACGAGAGGTCCAGGGGGGCGAGCACCTTCCAGAAGTTCCCCTCGCTCTTTTGGACGGGGATGCTGACGGCGTCCCGGACCCTTGCAGCCCACGGCCTGCTCCGCAGTTCCTGTACCCGCCGGGCACCCATGGTCGATTCGTACTCCGCGATGAAGAGGAGGCGCGATATCTCCGGCGTCGCGGCACCCCACGGGCGCGGGAACCGGAAGTTCTCCGGCCACCGCACGAGGCTGCCCTTCACCCGTTCGCGGAGCCCGTCGAGGACGCTGCCCGCCGCCAGCAGGCGGCGCGAGATCTCCTGCCGGACCCAGTCTGCGGCTTCCGGTCTTGCCCCGTGCCACGCCATGATGACGGCGTCGCTCCTGAGCGCGTTGCTGTGCTCGTTCCAGAAGAGGGTGCTCGGGTCGAGCCGGTACGCGAACCGGGAAGAGGGGATTGCCGCGAGGACCTCCGGCAGACGGAGCGTGAACGGGACGGGAAGCGCAAGCAGCCGCCGGATCTCCCGCGTGAGGACGACAAGCGGGAACGGGACCGATGTGCTCGGGTGGCTGGTCCCGAGAGCAATGCCGGGGTCCTGGTAGTAGAACCGCAGCCTGAGAGCATCCTCCGCCGTTTCAGGGTCTTTCATCGCCTCTTCGAGCAGCCGGGTGAAGAGTTCCGCTTCGTAGGCGTCGTAGACGTAGGTCTGCACCGACTTTTGCTCGGCCCAATCGCGGCCCCGGTTGTACTCGTCGACGGCCGCGAGTTCTGCGGCGAGTGTGCGGACGAACTCCCGCCGCACCCGGGTGCAGTCGCCGGGGTCCGCCGCGACGAAGATCGCTTCGTGCGAGGGCGTCCCGTAGACCGTCCGGCTCCTGCTCCGCCGGAATCCGAGAGCGTATATCCGGCCGGAGACGGGGTCCTTCTGGAGCGTCAGGAGGATGCCGATGTCTTCGTAGACAGGAAGGGCAAGCGAGGTCGCGGCCCCGCGGACGACCTCTCCCGTGGAGAGCGCCCGGACGGTCGCCCGCAGGCGGTCGCCCTGGCCGGCGAGCGACCCGCAGTTGTCGAGGCAGCGGTCGCTCTCCGGGTCACGAAGGAACGTCTCCAGGTCGGAGAGCGTGTTGATGGAGAGACCGGGGCTCCACGGTGCTTCCCGGAGGTAGCGCCTCCCGATGGACGAGAGGCCCGGGATCTGCGAGACCGAGGCAGAGGTCTCCGCCTCCCTGCGGCAGTGGGGGTAGAACTCGCAGGATTCGCACCGCGAGGTGAGATGCCAGGGCACCTCCCCCGGCGGGCCGGCAAGGATACCCGGGAGGCGATGGCGGAAGAAGTCCTCGATCACCCGTATATTGAGGTGCAGGCCGAAGGGTTCCGGTTCGTCCTCGCCGTAGAGCCAGATCCCTGCCTGGGAGAGGTCGACCCCAAGACCGATCCCGAGCAGTTTTAAGGCATGATCGAGGATCAGGGCGTACAGCGTCGCCTGGATCCGGTGGCTGACGCTGAGGTCCTCGCTCGCCTTGATATCGACGATTTGCAGACGCCGATCCCCGTCGAGCAGGACGAGGTCGGGGCGGCAGGGAGAGAACCGGTGCGTCTCCGGATCGAGACCGTAGTTGCGCAGGAAGTGGACCGAGACGGGGACGGTCGCCTGGTAGATCGCCTCTCCCGGGGAGAGCCGGGGGAGGAGGCTGAAACTCTCCTCGATGGAGAACGACCGCCCGGAGAGGGGTCCTGTCCCGTCAGGGAGCCGCACATTTCCTGCCAGTTTTGTCCGGATCACCTCCTCCTCCCACCGGATGCCTGCATCCAGGAGGGCTCGCGTCACCGGGCTCCGGTCCGTCGCGACCGGCGGGATGCCGGCTTTCTCGCGCTCCTGCTCCGGGGTCGCATGGTAGCGGAGGTAGCGTTCGCAGTCGTGGTAGAAGAACCGGCCGATGAGCGACGGGCTGAGGTTGAAGCGAGGCATGGAGGATCTCGGGGATCCGGGAGAGCCGGAAGCCCTCCCGGTTGTGACTCTGTGTTTGTGTGGTCGTGGGAAAACAGTTGTTATTGGGAGTTTCTATTGAGATTGCAACAGAAACGGGTCCGTGATGCATACGATGAGTCGCACCGGCAGGAGGAGAGTGGCCGGGGAGGCCCTCAGCCGGTCGTGTTCGTCGTCACGTCTGCGGCGGTCTCGTTCATTGCCTGCAGGGTCACGTCCGGCGGGAGCATGACCGCATCAATGGCATGGATGACGCCGTTCGCCGCCGGAATGTCGGTCCGGATCACCTCTGCACCGTCCACCGTCACGTTCTCGCCGGCGGCGTCGACGGCGACCGGGTTGCCCTGTATGGTCGCGATGGTATCGTTTGCGGCGAGGTCGGACGCCGTGTACCTGTCCGGGGCCATGTGGTAGAGCAGGATCTCGGCGAGGTTGCCCTTCGGATCGTCGAAGAGTTCTTCCACTACGGTGTCCGGAAGCCGGCCGAAAGCCTCATCCGTGGGTGCAAAGACCGTGTAGGGGCCCGGCCCGGCAAGTGTCCCCTCAAGCCCGGCGGCATCGAGCGCGTGGATGAGTTTCGAGAAGTTGCCGTCCCGGGCCATTACCTCATCGATTGCCAGGATCTCGCCGCCCGGCGTTTCAGCAGGAGTTCCGTTCGTCCGATCCGGGGCATCATCCCCTGTCAGGCCCGTGCAACCGCAGATGAGAACCGCCGCTCCGATAGCCAGAATGGTTATGAATAGCGCGTGATTCGTTCGCATGGTCCCTCCTGGAGACTGTATACTCCAGCCCTCCTCTCTCGTTGCCTCTACATAAAGTATTGGTCTTGCGCCCGGCGATCGGGTTTGGCGCACTCCTACTTCCAGAGGTTCAGGGTCGAGACCACGTGGTGGACCGGATCGTAGACCCTGACGGTATGGTTGCCGGTATCGGCGATGTACCAGAGGCCCGCGAAGTCGACCAGACCGTCGGGCTCGTTCAGTTTTGCGTCCCCCGACAGCCCGTCCCGGTAGCCGCGGCTGCCGTTCCCGACCCTGGTGAGGACCCAGCCGGTGTCCGGGTCGAACTGTTTGATCTTATGGTTGTAGGTGTCGGCGATGTAGAGCGACCCCTGCCGGTAGGCGATGCCCGTCGGGTGGTGGATGCGGGCCATCCGGGCGATGGTGTCGAGATCTCCAAAGTCTTCCGGCGAGTGCCCGATGCGTGTCTCGACCATCCCCCGCTTTATACGGCGTATCGCCGAAGCCCCGCTGTCGGCAACGTAGAGCGCCTCGCCGTCGGTGACGATGCCGGCGGGCCCGGCGAAGGCGGCCTCTTCAAGCGGACCGTCGACCAGACCCTCCCGGCCCGACCCGGCGTAGGGCTCTATCTCGTGTGTGGCAAGGTCCATCCGCCAGACCTGGTTCGCCCCGGCCATCGCGACATAGAGGTAGCCGCCCAGCAGCTCGAGGTCCCGCGGCGCGTTCAGCGCGACCCCGGTGCCCGGTCCGCCTTCGCCGGACGACGGGGCAGCAAGACCCGTCCCGGTGATTGTCGCAACCCTCCGGTCGGGCCAGGAGACCATCCGGATCGTGTGGTTCCCGGTATCTGCAACGTAGAGGATGCCTGCCTCTTCGTCGAAGGCGAGGCCCCCCGGTAGGTAGAACGCAGCTTCATCGAACGGCCCGTCGGTGTTTCCGGCAACCCCTGAGCCGATCGTCTCCACGATCTTTCCGCTCCCGTCGGCGACGATTATCCGGTGGTGGCCGGAATCGCTTATAAACAGCCGCATTCCCGCGTTATCCGCCGCGATCTTGCCGGGGCGATACAGGCTTCCTTCCCGTGCCGTCTCCGGAGCGGTCCCGGAATGCAGCCTTCCCTTCTCCAGCAGACTGCGCTGCTCGAATTCCGTTGCGATACGGTCGATTTTCGGGTTGAGCCGCCCGTAGAGCCCCTCCCCGGCGGTCTTCCCGACCACGTTCCCTCCCGGGTCGATGAGGACGAAGGTCGGCCAGTCCCGGACCCCGAAGATCTGCCAGAGCAGGTGGTCGTGGTCGATGGCGACGGGGTGATCCGCTCCGGCACGGCGGACCGCCTCCCGGAAGTTCCCGCTGACTGCGACGGATTCGAACCCGGGCGAGTGGACCTCGACGATCACCAGGTCCGGATACTTCTCCTCGAGTTGCCGTATCTCCGGCGCCAGCCGCATGCAGTTTGAACAGGCGAACGTCACAAAGGAGAGCAGCACTATCCTGCCGGAGAGGTCGCGGACGGAGAGGGGGCGGTCGATGTTGAGCCATTCGAGACCCGGGGGGAAATCAGGCGCAGCCATCGGTTTCATGCGGCACCCTCTGGCGTTTCAGGGTTATGAATGTTGGCGAGGATCCGGCCCGACTCATCACGCCGGCGGCCCTGCGTACGCCACCCGCGGCGCGGCGAGCATCTCTTCGCAGAAGGCAATCGCCCTGGGAACCCTGCTCTTCTGGTAGACCACGGGTTTGATGAGGGGCTTTCCCGGAAGGCTGGCGATCACCTCAAAGACCCGTGACCAGGGCACCTCGTCGGTCACCGACGGCGGGTTGAGATCGTTGTGGATGTGAAAGGCCCGCAGGGCATCGAGCGGGATCTCGCCGAGCGATCCGGGGAACTCCTCTTTCGTGGCGGCGTGGAGGAGCCAGGGATCGAGCGCTATCCCGGCAAGTCCGGCGATTTCGGGATGGATCTTCCTGAGCGCCGTCCAGAACTCCTGCATCTGGCTCCCCGTGGAGATGCCCTGGTCCTTGTGGTGCTCGAGCAGCACCAGGGGTTCCACCCCGAAAGCGTTCCAGTGGGCGGCGATCAGGGTATGCATCGCCGTGACGATATCGGCATGGGCGTTCCTCCGGTCGCCGGGGTGAATCTCGATGATGCCCGGAGGAATGCCCAGGAAGTCTTCGATCTCAAGGAGCATATCCCCGAAAGCGACCACCCAGTCCGGGTCGCGCCACCGCAGCTCCGCCTTCACCTGCCGGCCGTGCCGGTCCCTCCGGGGGATGGCCGGCTCGGTATGCAGGACGTACCTGAGGGAGCCCGGGAGGTCCGTATCCTGCTCGTAAAGGTGCTCGACGGACGACCGATTGAGCATGGACCCGATCTCCTGCCCGGTCCGCTCCACCTCTGTTCTGTTCTTGACGAAATCGGCGGGGATCTCGATGTGCGAGCACCCGAGCGGCTCAGCGAGGTGCCAGCGTTCGAGAAACCCGCCTCGCCGGGCTACTTCCGTGACGTTCGGGTAGATGTAGTCTGCACCTGGCATGGCGATCAGGCTATGCCATGGCAGGAGTGGTACAAAAACGTTGGGGATCTCCGATCCCTCCTCCCGGCACTTCTCCCGGGGGGCGCCACAGAGAGCATATTCTGGAAAATTTATCTTCTTTTAAGCGCAGGCCCCGGGGTCACCTGCGATTATCGAGGACCTGCGGACAGACGAACAGAATATCCACGGGGGCATGGATGTAGGTGCAGTAGGCGCGCTCGGGGTCGTAATACATACATGAAGCGCAGTCGGATCGCTGCGGTTTTCCCTTTCTTTCCAGTGTCAACCCGGCCGCCGCGGCATCGCGTACAGTATCCCTGTCCCGTTCAGGTGCCTGGAGATACTGGGCGTCGGTATTACTCTTCAGCGGATCGATGTTGTTGTGCAGACTCATGTCGTACACTTAGATGCTTCCGGGCTGCCAGACATTTATTGCGTCGATGAAGATTCATCCGGCCGATGAAACCCCAGGGGGGGTTAGAGCACCGGAGCGGTGCGGGCGGCACCCCGGGTCCGGGAGGGCATCCCGGATCAGATCGGGGGATACGGCACTGCGAGGGTGAGCAGGTAAATAGCTACGGCCAGCACGATGAACTCTCCGTCCGTGAACAGTTCGAAGAAGAGTTTTTCCGTCCCAAACCGCTGGAAGCACAGAAGGTATCCCTGGGCGTAGACCATGCCCGCAACAAGCAACAGTACCGAACAGAAACCCGGCAGGGATCCGCCGGCGAGCACCAGTACGGTTCCGATGCCTATGTTCATCCCCGTGAGGAGGAGGAGCGTCTTTTTGGTGCCGAGGATCGTCGGGATCGTCCTGACCCCCGATGCAGCGTCCCCTTCCACATCACGCAGATCGAAGACCACCGTGTTAATGAATACTTGGAAAAAGAAGAAGATACCGACGATACCTGTGGCGGCATCCGCGGGAAGGCCGGCATGGCAGATCGGCAGGAAGACCGTGGGAACGGTCCAGGAAAACGCCACGATAAGACTTTTCATGATAGGGATCTCTTTTAATCGCCGAAATCCGAACCGGGCGGGAAACAGTGGTACGCTGTAGACGATCCCGGCGACCAGGGGAGCGGCTGTTACCAGCAAGCTGTCGAATCCCTGGAGAGCGGAAAGGCAGAAGGCGACGATGTAGGCGCCGATTGCAGAACGAAAAAGGATGGACTCGTATTTCTTCGTGAAAGCATACCGTTCTGTGTGGTTTATGACATCCTCGTCTTCGTCGGTCTTGCGGTTGAGGTTGTAGACGGCAAATACGATAAGCATCAGTATTACTGCGGCAACCGGGTCGAAGGGAAGACCTTGCAGGAAACACGAGATGTACACCATCGCTGCCCCTGTAATTGAGAGGCACAGGGAACTGTACACGATGAGATGAACGATAAACTGGCAGGCTGGTGGAACTAGATTGGTTCGATAAGGGGAGCTGAACATGCATGTGTTTTCTAGGATCAGGTGAACATTTATTGCGGCAATGAATATTCATCAGTCTGATGCGCCCCGGTATCCGAACGTGGTGCTCTGGCAGGAGCGTGTGAACATGAGAGGTACATCAGTCGCTTTACTGGCAGATACTGCTCATTCCCTTTGGTGTTCGAGCTCTTTCAGTCACACACCCAAAATCCAATAGTAGCCGTATCCACGTTCTGGTTTTTGATTATGGCAGGTCAAATGGTTCTTGAATAAAATTGCCCCAACTTCGACGGAGGTTTCATCCGCTGACCAATCCTGAGGAATCGTTGTATCGTGGATCTTGGTCGAGCATTGGACGATTGGAACCCAGAATAGGTTATTCCGGAGGAAGCTGCAGTAATCTGGAGCCCGCTTTATAGTATTGAAACAGCCGCTCGCCCCAGGCAACTGCCGTTGCATTGGTGCTGATGAGATCCGTAGCAGCGTCGTAGGTGCCGGTATCATGCCTGTATAGGCCTAATGACAGGTATCTGTCGGTCACTGTCATTCCCAATTTGACTGGCGAGGAGGAGATATATATACTGAAATTGGTATACTCTTTCAGAGATCCCAGCACTGCATCATACGGCTCGGTGATCAATGTCTGAGCGAGCTTCTGGGAGATGACGAGTTCAACCGGCTTGCCGTCCTGAACTGCCTCTTTAATCGCGTTTGCAAGGACCTGGCTCATAATTGATGACACGCCGTGAATCCATGATGCTTCACTGAGTATAGTCAGAAAGGCTGCATACACGACGAAGATGTTCTCTTCAACATCCTTTACCACCTCTGAATTATACAGATGCTGTATCTCTCTCAGTAATTCGGGTGGTATACCCTCGATGTCGTGTTCGATCCAGAAGTCCCGGTGGTGCCGGAGCACCCCCATCACCATGACCAGCCGCTCGATCTCCGGCTCGATGATTCTTCCGATAGGGGTGAGCGCGTAGTCTCCCTTCACCGATTCGACGTAATGCAGGCCCTCGAGATACCGGATCTTCGGGATGAGCGCCTGCGAAGAACTCCCTGTGATATCGCGAAGGGTCGAGAGGGATTTGCTGCCGCTTCCGAGGGCAATCAGTACCTGCGTTAGCAGTCTCGACCGGAAGATCGCCTGAACGTCGTCGTGGTACTTGCTGTAGATCTCCAGAGGGGATACTTCTTTCATCGTTCTAACTGTTAAGAGGTGCCGGTCGATGCATATCACCTTTTCTATTCCTGCACAACCCTTCTGCCCGGGAGCTCTTGCTCTTATCGACGGTCGGCTGCACGCCCAAAGCAGGATCTCTCAATCCGGTAGGGATACACCGGGATTAACCTTCCTGCCCGACCTCAGCACACTTATAGCCGGGCGCCCGATACTGTGTAGAGACAGCATGTCGTCCATACCTGCACGGTACCTGATCTGCATTGCACTCTGTGCGTGCACCATTGCCTGCATCATCAGTGCAGGCTGTTCTGCCCCCACCGGGCAGCCGGAGATCGCCTCCGGTCTTTCCGGAGACCTCGTCGTCCACTTCATC
Organism: Methanobacteriota archaeon; assembly: GCA_016841955.1. GTDB lineage: Archaea > Halobacteriota > Methanomicrobia > Methanomicrobiales > Methanoculleaceae > Methanoculleus. Next base: position 156,605 of record JAENYE010000002.1, on the reverse strand, counting down.
GACGTCGGGCAGGGCGATTCAATCCTGATCGAGTTCCGCGATAAGACCATGCTCATCGACGCCGGCGAGCGAGGGACGGGTGAGCGCGTCATCGCGTACCTCGAGGAGAGGAACGTCGAGAGACTCGACGTGGTCGTGGCAACCCACGCGCACTCCGATCACATCGGCGGCCTTTCCGACGTCATCTCCGCCTACCCGGTCGGCAGGTTCGTCGATGCCGCGCAGCCCCACCCTACCGCGACCTATGAGGACCTGCTCGCCCTGGTCGAGGAACTGGGGATACCGTACACGGCGGCGGAGCGCGGGCAGGCGATTGCCCTCGATCCCGACCTCGAGATACTGATCCTGAACCCGACCCCGCAGCCGCTCGGTGACGCAAACGAGGACTCAGTCGTCCTGAAGATGACGTATGGAGGCATCTCATACCTCTTCATGGGCGATGCCGGGAATTCGGCCGAGGAGAGTATGGCAGAGGCCGGCCTCGACCTCGACGCCGATGTCCTGAAGGTCGGCCACCACGCGAGCCGGTACGCATCCTCGGCCGAATTCCTGGCCGCGGTCAGCCCTGCGATCAGCGTCATCCCGGTCGGCGAAGGGAACGACTACGGCCACCCCCACGAGGAGGCGCTCGATCGCCTCGAGGCAACCGGCTCGCAGATCTACCGGACCGATAGCGACGGGACCGTCATCATAGCCACCGACGGCCGGGCGCTTACCGTGACGGCCGGGAAACCGACCACGACCCCGACGGCAGCCACGACCACTCCCTCTTCCGGCGTATACATCGCCGGCCTCGACCTCCAGGACGAGCGGATCGCCGTCACGAATGCGGAGGCGACAGCGGTCAACCTCACCGGCTGGACGGTCACCGACGAGGGGACGCGGAACACCTACACCTTCCCGCTCTTCACCCTTGATCCGGGCACAGACGTCACCGTCCACTCCGGGGTGGGCAACGATACCGCTACCGACCTCTACTGGGGCCGGGAGGCCCCGGTCTGGAACAACGACGGCGACCTCGCCACGCTCGCCGACGCGAACGGCACGGTCGTCAGCACCCTGGAGCGATGATCATGCAGGCCGGATCAACGTTCCTCGCCAGCCTCGACCGGGTTGAGGAGGGTCTCGCCGTCCTCCTCCTCCGCGAGGACGAGTCGGTCCGCTTTACGCTCCCACGTTCCCTCCTCCCCCCGGATGCCCGGGAGGGCGATATCCTGGAGATCGCGATCCGCCGGGACGTCGCGGCTACGGCGGAGGCGAGGCAGCGGGTGGCGGAGAGGATCGAGCGGCTGCGGAAGCGGGGGGTTTGACAGCTTTCACGAGCTTTAGCCCGGGAAATTCCTCAGTCGTAGATGGTTTCACGCAAAGCTGCGAAGAGCGACGTTCCGGAGAACGACTGTCCGTAGGATGCGATGGCCCGAAGGGCCGGAGATTGAGAAACCCGCAGGGTTTCGAGGCGTGAGCGAAAGCGAACGTGAGCACCGCCAGGTGTGAGGAGCGGAGTTTGAGCACCGAAGGTGCGAAGGAGAGTCACCTATACCCATCTACCGACTTTCGCGTTCTTCGCGGCTTCGCGTGAGATACTTGCTGGGGATAACAGTACAGCCTCACGCGAAGAGCGCGAAGCCGCGAAGGGGAGTTACTCATAGCCAAACCGGGTCTTCGCGTGAGCCCTCTCACCTCTCTTCGTGCAGACCCGGGTGTCCCTAACCCTTTTACCCTCCCCTGCCTTACGGAAGCACTGATGCTAGATCGGTGCGACGTGGCCATCGTCGGTGCGGGCCCCGCCGGCAGCACCGCCGCACGCTACGCGGCGGAGTCGGGGCTCGACGTCCTTCTGATTGACAAACGCAAAGTTATCGGCGTTCCCGTCTGTTGCGGGGAGTTCAACGCATCGCCGGCAGTGCTCGCCCAGGCGCTCCCCGACGCCCCCGGGCTCGACGAACTCTTCCCCATCGACCCCGGGCTGGTCCGGCGGAGGATCCGGGGCGCCGTCGCCGTCTCCCCCGGCGGCCGGGAGTACGAGTTCGATCTGGCCGGTTGCACCATCGACCGGGATGCGTTCGACCGGCACCTCGCGGATGCAGCCGTCCGTGCGGGCGCCGTGCTCTCACCGGATACGAAGTTCCTCGGCCGGGAAGGCCACCGGGTCAGAACCACCCGGGGTGATGTCGAGGCCGGTGTCGTGGTCGCCGCAGACGGCCCGCTCTCCCCCGTCTGCCGCTCGGCCGGGATGGAGAGGAGCGCCGTGCTCGCCCCCGCCATCACCTGCCGGGTAGAGGGGGAGTTCGGCGACCGCCTGAGGCTCGTCTTCGGGAACCGCGTTGCCCCGGGAGGGTACGCATGGGTCTTCCCGAAACGGGGGTGCGCAAACGTCGGGCTCGGCGTACAGGGAAAAGGCACCCCGGTTCCCGTTCTCCTGAAAGCGTTCCTCTCGCAAAACGGTTTTGCCGCCCGGGAGATCCAGGCGGGGTTCGTGCCCGTCTCCGGCCCCATCCCCGAGACCGTCCGTGAGAACGTCCTCGCCGTCGGCGACGCCGCGGGCCACGTCGTCGCCTCCAACGGAGGGGGCATTGCGACCGCAATGATCTGCGGGAGGCTCGCCGGGCTTGCTGCGGCACGCCACCTGCTGCACGGCGAGCCCCTCGGGGCCTACGAGCGGGAGTGGCGCTCGGCGGTAGGCCGGGAGCTCCTCACCGCCGCAAGAACGAAGAAGATGGCCGACAGGGTTCTCGGCTCCGACTTCATGCTTGAGAGGGCCATGAGCCTGCTCGGTGGCCGCGGCATAGGGAACGTAATTATCTTTGGCGGTCTGCGGGGACCCTGACGGATGCCGAACTGTGCTCGAGGTCACATGCCTCCACCGGGGATGAGAACCGAAATCATTATTTCCTCCGGGCGAGCCCGGTGTCACACCACCCAGAGGTGATTGAATTGGTCGATGTGGTCAAACTTGACGGTAGAAGAGAGCCGTTCATGCGGGAGAAGGTGACCGTGAGTGCGCTTAAATCGGGAGCGCCGCCCCAAGAGGCCAGGGCGATAGGGGAAGCCATCGAACGGGTCGCCTACGATGGGATGCCCTCCGGTGAGATCCGGCGACGGGTGCTCGAGCAGCTCCGCGACCGGAACCCGGAGTGGGAGGAGAACTGGCTCATGTACGACCGTGCCGTGAAGAAACGCGGGGCGGAGGCGGCCGTGGGGCTGCCCGCCCGCTGATCTCACCTTTTTTTCTATCGGGATCCAGCGGCGCGGTTTTCACCGGTTCGGCATGAGGCAGCGCCCTGCCGACCTGCCGCGAACCCGGCTGAGGGCGTAGCCGCCGGAACAGGGCAGCCGCCCGCCCGCTTCCATCCACCCGGAGCGAAACTATAACTACTGATCCGCGCGCATATTTGTCTTGTATTGCTCTATGGCGTCAGGAAATCGAAGAATTGGGGTGGCTATTAAATGGCCGCTTTCAGTTCGGTCACATAACCCGGGCACATTCGGCAATCAACATCCACATAAAGGCACGACGTCCCACCCGCCCTCGAAGCGTTCCCCGATTGCATCGGGAACCCGCGGCGTGGGCACGCCAGCAGGCGATATGTATGCCGACAAGTGACTCAGAAGACGATACACCCTCAAGTAGTAACCAGAAAGATACAGAAGGAACAAAGATACTCCTCGCCGATCCGAAGGCCGCGATCCTCAGGCTATCCCTGCCGATGATGATCGCCATGACCCTCATGACCCTCTACAACGTCGTCGACGCGTTCTGGGTCTCGGGCCTCGGTGCAGACGCTCTTGCCGCTGTCGGGTTCTCATTCCCGCTCTTCATCATAACCATCGGGTTAGCGAGCGGTCTCGGCACCGGTGGCGAAGCGGCGCTCTCGCGGATGATCGGCGCCCGCGACAGGGACGGCGCGAGCAGCGTCGCCATGCACACCATCCTCCTGATGACCGTCCTTGCCGTCGCCGTCACCATCCCGCTCTTCCTCTTCGCCGGGGATCTCTTCGTCCTCATGGGGGCGGGCAGCGCCGTCGGCCTCGCCGCCGAGTATGCCCGGATCCTCTTTATGGGGACGTTTGCCCTCCTCTTCGGCGAGGTCGCCTACGCGCTCATGCACGGTGAAGGAGACGCAAAGCGGACCATGTACGCCATGGCGGCAGGAGCGGTGGCAAACATCGCCCTCGACCCGATCCTGATCTACACGCTCGATATGGGGATTGCCGGCGCAGCCTGGGCGACCATCCTCGCCGAGGTCATCGCCGCCGTCCCGATGGTCTACTGGCTCTTCGTGAAGAGAGACACCTACGTCTCCCTCTGCTTCCGGGAATTCTCCCCGGACTTCGCAGTCGTACGGGACGTCCTGCAGGTCGGCCTCCCCGCCGCAGCCGAGCAGCTGGCCCTCGCACTGATGGCCCTGGTCTTAAACGGCGTCATCGTCCTGATATCGAGCACCGACGCCGTCGCAGTCTACTCGGTCGGGTGGCGGGTCGTGAGCATCGGCCTGACACCGATCCTCGCCATATCGTCGGCGGTGGTCGCAGTCACCGGCGCCACCTACGGGGCCCGGGCGTATAAGAAGATGGAGTCCGCACTCCGTTTCGCCGCGAGACTCGGGCTCGGCATCGGTCTCGGGCTCGCCGCGGCCACGTTCGCCTTTGCCCCCCGGATTGCCGCAATCTTCACGGCATCGGGCGACGCCGCCGGGATTGCCCCGGAGTTGACGACATACCTCCAGGTCATGAGCCTCGTCTACCCTATGGTCGGGTTCGGGCTCTTCTCGGCGTCGTTCTTCCAGGGAACGGGGCTTGGCGCACGCTCCCTTACGATCACGGTCCTGCAGAACGTCGTTCTCTCGATCCTCTTTGTCTGGGTACTTGCAATCGAACTCGGGCTCGGCCTCTCCGGCATCTGGTGGGGGGTTACCGCAGGGAATGCGATCGGCGCGGTGCTCGGGTATGTCTGGGCACGCCGGTATTCGGCAGGGCTTATCGTCAGGCAGGCTGCAGCGACGGCGGCGTAAAGGGCGAGGGGTTCCCCCCTTTCCCTCACGACGAGAGGGTATCACTCCTCGTACTCGTCGGTTCCTGCATGCACCACTTCGCGCAACGTGAACCGGAACGATGTTCCGAGGTCCGGCCTCCCCTCTACCCGATCCTCAACCCAGATCCGGCCGTCGTACCGCTCGACAAGCATCCCGACGATGTACAGGCCGAGCCCTTCCCCGCACCCCTGGTTCCTGCCCTGCCTGAATCGGTGGAAGATTGCCTCTTTCATCCCGTCGGGGATGCCGGGGCCGGTATCTTCCACGGTCACCACCACCGTGTGATCCTCCTCGGGACAATCCTCCACCCGGATCGCGATCCCGGCGTCCGATCCGCAGAACTTGACGGCGTTTCCGATGAGGTTCGTAAAGATCTCGGGGAGCAAGTCGTCGGCCCAGACCTCCGCCGACGTATCCTCGAAAGAGACGCCCGCTTCCGGGGTACGGTCGAGCCCGGTCCTGATCACGTGGCTGAGGTGGACCGGCTTAAGGTCGGGCGGCTCCTGGTGAATGAGGCGGATGGTCGAGACGTTCTGGAGGATGCCGGTGCTCTTCCGGACACTTTCCTTGAGTTTCCTTGCATACTGCGCGGCGTCTCCATCCAGCATATCGAGCAGGAGATCGCAGTAGAGGTTCGCGACGTTCTCCGCGTTCTTGATGTCGTGGGTCATGACGTCCAGGTAGAGGTTCGTCTCGCGGTGGGCAGCCTCCAGCCGCTTGTGGAGCATGCTCCGGAGGACTCCCGAACCGATTTCCCTCCCGATCGCCTCAAGAAGGCGGCGCTCCTCGTCCCGGAGCCCCCCCCTCTCCCTGCTCCCGAGAAAGAGCGCACCGACCACGACCGACTCTGCAAGGATCGGTATGCAGGCAAGAGCGGAGACCCCGAGTGACGAGAGGATCTCTTCCTCGATCGTCCCACCCTCACCTCGCAGTTCAAGGTAGCGCGGCTGTCCGGCAACAAAGACAAAATTCCAGGGCCAGTGGTGGACTTTGATGGCCCTGTTGCGGGCGAGGTAGTTCTTCGGGACAGCGTGGTGGTAACGCGTGAGTGCCAGTGTCCGCTCGGGGTTGAGCAGATAGGTCAGCCCCAGATCGAAGCCAAGCAGCTCCAGGGTCTTTGAGAGCGATGCCTCAAGCAGTTCGTCGAGCGAGAGGGATGACGCAGATACCCCCATGATCTGGTTGAGGACCAGGAGTTGTCTGTTCGAGGAGAGCAGCCCTTCGTTCGTCTGTTTCCGTTCGGTGATGTCCCGTATGCACAGCACCCACATCCCCGCGAACGGTTCCTGTTTTATCTTCCGGCTGGAGTAGACGAACCGCCGTTCTTCTCCCCGGGAGTTCTGCACCAGAAGGTCGAGACCGGGTGTCTCGCTCCCGTCACGCACCGTTGCGAGGAGTCGCCCGGCATCTTCTCTTCCCTGCAGGAGCGGCACCAGGTGTGTATCGAGAACCTGGCCGGCATCGGATCCCAGGATCTCCTCCTCGCGTGCCGAGAGGATATCCATGGCATAGGTGTTTGCCCAGGTCACCTGCATATCCCGGTCGAGCACGAGGGTGCCTACGCCGGGCTCGTCAAGTATCTGAAACGTCTCTCTTGTTTGGGTAGATCTCGAATCTGCTCTACTCATATGAGTTTACTGCCCCCTTGAAGTTATTATCTTGTAAAAATTATATTAACAAATCATATCCCCGGTAATAAGTGATTTGCGGTGACAGCCCGGTTGAAGCCGGGTTGGCTGCAGTAACGCCAGGCCGCGCAAACATGTCTATGGACATGCTAAAGACCGCTCCCGTCCTTCTGCACCACGGCCTCTTGCACCCGCCGCCCCCTCCATGGCAGGGGATGGGAGCGCACGCCTTTGCGTCTCAACCGGAGTCCGGACCCCCCCGTCCGCCCCACCGCCGGGGTTCTCCTGCAGGCCGCCTAAAGAAGCCCGATCCGGTTGAGTGCCGGTGAGAGCGACGTCAGATGGCCCTGGATGTAGACCGTCTCACGGGGGTCGGCGCCCATTGCGAGCGCAAGGAGTTCGGTGATGTGAAGCACCGGCACCCCCATGTGGTCGTACACCAGCTCGCACCCCGGACAGTCGACGACCATCATGTCCAGGTGATGGCGCATAAAGTCCTGATAAACAAGCCGGTTCAGCCGGGAGAGTTCCAGAGGGAGGCCTTTCTGGTGCCGGTCGAAGAGGTTCTTGACCCCGCCGCAGCAGTACTGCTCCATCACGCTTCTCGTGACCCTCGCCCCGGTGACCGCCGTGAGGTTCTGCAGCCCCGGCGTGATGGCGAGGGTGCCGTTCATCTTCCGGTAATGGCAGCTGATATGCACCCCGACGCGCAGCCCCGAGAGCCGCGTCTCGACGAGCCTTCTCAATTCGTCGAGGTAGAGAGGGTAGAGGTCGAGGACGTTTGCCACCGAAAACGTCCCCGGCTCACTCACCTCCCGCCCGATCCGGCCCAGCGCCTCGTTCACCACCGCTCTGTTCCCGTCTCCGGAGAGCAGTTCCAGTGCGGCCGCATACGAGTCGCTGCAGGTCGGACAGATCCCGGTGACGGGGATGCCGTCGCCCGGTTCGAACGCGTCCCGGATGACGGTGAGGTTCCGGGCGGTGAGGAGCAGCCGGTCCGCAAAGCCGGCGCCGCCCATGTAGTGCGGGGCGCCTCCGCAGCAGGTCTGCGACCTCGAGGTCTTATACCGGACGCCGAGCGCGGTAAGGATCTTCTTCTGCGAGAGGTCTGCTCCGGGGTAGTTGAAGGCACAGCAGGAGTTGAGGTGAAAGACCTGGTCAGGACGGGTGAGCGGTCGTTTAGGCGCGGGGTGTCCGGGCGGGGAGAAGACCGACGCTTTGAGGGGGTGGAACAACAGCCTCCGGACCTCGTCGACCGCTCCGGTGTCCGCCGGATACGGGTACCGGATTGCCTTTGCGACGAACTTCCTGAACCGGCCCCTGCTGGTGTACAGCGGGAGAAAGGCCTGAGGGGGGAGGCCCGCCCGTTCGAGGAGCATCCTTCTAAAGACCGGCTGTAAGTGTTCCGTCTCGTATACGGCATTGATGATCCCGCCGATACTGACGGATCGCGGGCAGACTGTCTCGCAGGAGTAGCACTGGACGCAGTCGGCAAGGTTGATCTCCGGGCGCCTGCCTGCCTGGAGGGCCGCCGTCACCTTCCGTGCGAGGTACTCCCTGTCTCCGTTCGCTCCGGGATAGTTGATCTGTGCCGGGCAGTACGGCGTGCAGGAACCACATGCGTTGCAGAGCCGAAAGTTCCGGAATCGCGGGTCCTCTTCGTGCAGCAGGCGATGGATAATCCCCTCCGTGATCGTGTCCCGGATCACCACCTGGTCCGGCTCCGGGAGGGCTCTATCGAGCATGACCGATCCCTGCGCCGTCCGGATACACGTGCAGTTTGCCCGGAGGGCGGTACGACCGGGGGCAGCCCCCTCCGTGCATATGAGCACATGGGGTCGGCTCTCCCCCGGGAGAGCAAGCACAGCTGAAAATAAGAGTATAACGCCTGCGGTATCGATCCATTACTTCCCCCTTCCTGATAACGTCGCCGGATACCCTCTTGCGGTGACTACTTAATGGTTTGGATAGGGAGAAGTCGCACGTTGCCGGTGAGGTCAACGGGCCCTGACGGCTACCGGGATCCTGCCGGGAGCGGCGGTTCCCCCTCCCAACCCTTCGGAGGATGCAGAATGGCGTAAATCAACCGGAGGCGGTGCCTTTTGCCTGGTCCTGGAGTGCGCGTATTCCCTGTGTCTTCCCGGTGAAAAGAGGGGGTTAAAGGTTCTCCAGTCTTTTGTTCACCGTATCCCAGTTCACGACGTTCCAGAACGCGTCGATGAACTGGCCCCGGTTGTTCCTGTAATCGACGTAATAGGCGTGCTCCCATACATCGAGCACCATCAGGATCTGGGACGAGGGGTAGACGTGGTTGTTGTGCTTCTCGATCTGCATGATCATGAGGCGATCCGTCATGTTATTGTACGTCAGCGCCGCCCAGCCGGAGCCCTCGACGCTCGCGGCTGTCTTCGTGAACTCGGCCTTGAACCGGTCGAAGGAACCCCACTCCCGGTCTATCCGGTCCGCAAGGGCGCCGCCCGGGGTCCCGCCGCCGCCCTTACCGGCCGGCGCCATGGTCGGCCAGAAGAGAGTGTGCAGGATGTGGCCGCCCATGTTGAACGAGAGTTCCTTTAACAACGCTTTCATATCGACTTCGGTGCCCTCCTGCCGTCCCTTCTCCAGTTTCTCAAGGTTGGCGTTCGCCCCGGTTACGTAAGCCTGGTGGTGCTTATCGTGGTGCAGGGTGAGTTGTTCCCTTGAGATATGGGGCTCAAGAGCATCGGGCGCATAGGGCAGGGGCGGCAGTTCATACTTCTGCAACGGTGCAGTTGCCATCTTCTGTACAGCCATAGTTATCAATCGTCCAGAAGGAAAGCGATCATATTTCATAGTGTCGGTGGCTGGCGGTCGTGCGGCATATTGTTCCTCTACGCCTTCAGCCGCCGTGTGCAGTCCGGGTGCCTGAACGAGGCCGATCCGGTCCTGCCTGCATGCAAGGCTCCTGCACGGGTTTTGACGCGGTTGCTCATTGCAACGGCAAAAGATATCAAAAAAGGACCGTTCCGGGCTTCCCCGGTTGGCGGGGTTGCGGCGCAACCACGTCCGTAACCTTTAAATACGCCGGTATGATGGATGTCTCCGACTTGCCTCACGCGTCCCGTTGCACTGAACCCGACGTTGGTACCCTGGTCGCTGGCTTACAGGTGTCCATACAACCACGAGGCATCTCTGCATGATACTATCCGGACAGGGGGTGGACTCTCCATGAAGACGGCAGCACGTATCTCACTCTTTACCGCCACGTTCATGATGCTGCTCACGTTCGTCCTCCTCCGGGACCTCTCCCTCATACTCACCGGGGTCGAAGGGGACCTGTTTGCGAGAGTGCTCTCTCTCTTCCTGGTCGGCGTCACCTGTTTTGGGGTGATTCAGTTCGTGAGCTACGCCGATCACCTCCTGCGGTCGCTCTACGCCTATGCGGAACGCCCCGTTGCGACGCGAGAGAAGGGTGCATCCCCCTGCCGTGTCGCAGTCTTCATCCCCGTCTACAACGAGGAGCCCGATGTGGTCGAGTCCTGCGTCCGGGCATGCACGGCGATCTCTTACCCGGATGTCTGTACCTTCCTCCTCGACGACTCCACAGATGTGCGAAAACGCGCATCGATGCAGGACATATGTCGCCAATATGGCCTTCGTTACCTCCACCGCGACCATAGACGCGGTTTCAAAGCGGGAGCGATCAACCATGCCCTCTCACGTCTCGACGGCGATACGCCGTACCTCCTGGTAATTGACGCCGACCAGAGGGTGAAGCCTGCGATCCTCACCGACCTCATCCCGATCCTTGAAGCCGACCCCACCGCATCCTTCGTCCAGACCCCCCAGTTCTTCCGCTCGGAACCCCACAACCCGATCAGCGCCACATTTTCCTACCAGCAGCATACCTACAACAAGCATTTTTGCAGGGGGCTCTGCGTCAACCATACCGCCATGCTGACCGGATCGAACTGCATCTTCCGCGTGAGTCACCTTAAAGCCATCGGGGGCATGGACGAGACGTGCATCGCCGAAGATATCGCCACCTCCTTTGCATTCCATATCAGGGGGCACTGGGGGATCTTTCTCGACGCTGTGTATGCGGAAGGACTCGCGCCACCGAACTTCTCCGCATACTTCACGCAGCAGCTCCGCTGGGCATACGGAAACACCCGGCTTCTCGGAACAATCCTCCGGCACCTTGTGACAAGTCCCCGGAGCATGACCTCACTCCAGTGGGCCGAGTTCATCGTGACCGTCTCGATCTATCCGTTCGGCGCGGCAAACGTGACGCTCTTTCTCCTCCCCGTCGCGACGCTGCTCTTCGGCATCCCGATCCTGCCGGTATGGCTCCCGGTGGTCTTTGGCGTGGTGTTCGCGGTGGTGATCACCATCCAGGTCGTCATCAGCGTTCGCGAGCGGCAGTACTCCGTGCGCGATCTTGCGTTCTCGCAGGCGATCTTCAACGCGCTTGGCTTCGTCTACGCCCGGGCGATCTGGTATGCCGTCTCCGGAAGGAACCTGCCTTTCATCGTGACGCCGAAAGTGATGCTGGAGCCGGACGACGGCCCGTCCCGCGCATGGATAGCACCGGTCGTCCTCGTAACTGCCGCCGTCCTCATCTCCATCGCCGCCGGCATCCTGCGGCTTGTCATCGGTGGGCTGGATGCCGGTACGGTGATCCCGCTCTTCTGGGCCGGATATACGTTGATCGCCCTCTCGTCGTTCCTGGAAGTATGGCGGCGGAATAGAAGGCGGGTGCCGACCAGCGAGATGGAGTAGCCGGGTTTGCCCCGGCATGGGTGGGGCTATCGGAGTGCTATAACCACAAAAAGAGGTTGTCTGGTAAGCAGCCTTACCGGAATCTCTGCCAGAGGATCCTGCCCATCACCCGGAAGGTGAAGTCGAGTTCCTCGAAGATGGGGATGCCGTTTTCCTTGAGGATCTTGCGGCCCCGTTCCATGGAGTCGCCGCCGAGCAGCGTCCCGACGGTCATGTTCTCGGTCTTCTCCGAGAACCGGATGATCTGGTTCGCCAGTTGCTCCGACCCGATGACGAGGTTCGGGAACCCGACCACGAAAGCGATGTCCCAGCAGTTCTGGTGCCTGGCGAGCACGCTGAATACCTGCTCGAACCGCTTTTCATTGGCATCGCCGAGGAGATCGATCGGGTTGCCCTTGTTCCAGAAATCGGGCAGGAGGTCGTTGAGTTCCTTGAGGACCTTCGGCGGCAGGCCGATCAGGTCGATGCCGTAGCGTTCGGCGTAGTCGGAGGAGAGTACGGAGAACCCGCCGGCGTTCGTGATCACGACCGCACGTTTGCCGCGGGGGTAGCCTTTCGGGAGCGCCAGCATCTCCGCGACCTGGAATGCACCGGTCAGGGTGTGAACGGGGATCACGCCGGACTCGCGGAAAGCCTCCATGTAGACGTCGTACGACCCGGAGAGGGAACCGGTGTGGGACGAGGCAGCCTGCTGCCCTTTCACCGAGGAACCGGACTTGATCGCCACGACGGGTTTGGTCTTTGAGACCTCGCTGACCACCTTCATGAAGGTCTTGCCGTCCTGGACCTCCTCGATGTAGAGGATGATGCCCTTGGTCTTGGGGTCACGCTCCACGAACCTGAGGTAGTCGATGAAGTTGAGGTCCGCCTGGTTGCCGACGCTGATGACGGCGGAGAACCCGATGTCCTGTGCGATGCTCCAGTCGACCACCGTGTTGATGATGGCGCCGCTCTGGGAGATGAAGGCGATATTGCCGGGTTTGGGCGACTCGTGGACGTAGGTGGTATCGATGCCCTTCGGGGGGACGATCAGCCCGAGGCAGTTCGGGCCCACGATCCGCGTGCCGTAGCCCTTTGCGATCTGGAGGACCCGGTCCTCGAGCGCCTTTCCTCCCTCTCCCGTCTCCTTAAACCCGGCGGTGATGATGACCGCCATGGACACTCCCTTCTGCCCGCACTCCTCGATCACGCCGGGCACATGTTTTGCCGGGACGGTGATGACCGCCATATCGACGGGGTTCGGGATGTCGAGGATGGAGGCATACGCTTTGAGCCCCTGGATCTCGGACCGCTTGTTGTTCACCGGGTAGAGTTGTCCCGGGAAGTGGAGGAGGTTGTGCATCACGGCGTAGCCCATCTTCCTGGGTTCGGACGACGCCCCGATGACTGCTATCGACCGGGGCGTGAAGTACTCGATCGGCACGAACGGCCGCTCTTTCACCGTCTTCTCCACCGCTTCGTCGTCGACGAAGATCCGGGCGTCGACGATGCAGGCCCCGGACTCATACAGCCTGACCGGGTTGATGTCGAACTCCACGACGTTGATGTTCTCGGCGAAGAAGCAGCTGATCGCCCACATGACTTTTACGAGCGTCTCTTCGTCTCTCGGCTTCATGCCCCGGTAGCCCTGGATCATGGGGTAGCCGTGGATCTCCCTGACCATCTCCCGGATCGTCTCCTCGGAGACCGGCAGGATCCGCAGGGTGACGTCCTTCATCAACTCGACGAGCGTGCCACCCATACCGAAGGTGAGCACCTTTCCGAATGCCGGGTCGGTCTTTCCGCCGATGATCAACTCAAGCCCCGGTGCCGCCTGCTGCTCGACGATAACGCCTTTTATCTCGCCCTCCGGGTTGTATACCTTCGCATTCGCGACGATTTTATCGAAAGCCTCCCCTGCAGCCTGCTTTGACCCTATACTGACCATCACACCGCCCGCATCACTCTTGTGTATAATCTGGGGCGAGTGGATCTTCATAACGACCGGAAACCCGATCTTCTCTGCCGCCTTGCCTGCTTCGGCAGCGTTCTTGACAATTGCATGCTCCGGCACCGGTACTCCGTACTGTTTCAGGAGATCGTACGATTCGAACTCGCTCAGCATTCTTTTGGCCATGGTTGTGTCCTCATGCTGTGGACGCCTCTGCGAGCGTCCCTCTGTTTTTGCGGTTTGTGTTCCCTGACAGGTGAACCGTCTCCTGGAAGGTCAAACCAATAAGTGGAAAGTACCTTACTACGTGGGTTTCATATCCATTTTATAGAATTTGCAGTGATTGAACATGATAAATCCGATAGGGGTGCTGTGGTCTTTCGTCTAATTGAAACCCGGTCAGGTGCGATCACAAACTACTTCGCCTGGCAATTCCTTTTCTCACATATCCGGATTAAAAACCCCTGGACCATGGGTGAATGCAACTCTGTGGGATTCAGGAAAAATTATCGAGAGATTATCATGAGAATGAAAATTGCAGGACTTTTCTTGGTGATCAGTATCCTTGCATGCGGCTGCATCACCTCGTCCCCATCAGGAGAAGAGGGCGTTCAGGGCGTCACTGCCGTTCCGGCGGCACCACTTTCTCAAGCTGCTGAAGCGGCATCAAAAAACCTTGACGAATACATGACGGCGCTTGCCGACGCAGGTCGGTTCAGCGGGACCGTGCTTGTGGCGAGGGATGAGGTTGTGCTCCTCTCGAAAGGCTATGGCATGGGCAACTACGAATTTTCCGTCCCCAACACGCCGCAGACCGTGTTTCCCATCGGCTCAAACACCAAGCAGTTTACTGCTGCCGGCATCATGAAATTGCAGGAGCAGGGCCGGCTGAATGTCACCGACCCGATCGTGTGGTACATCCCCGATGCCCCGCGATGGAAGGATATCCGGATCTACCATCTGTTGAATCACACATCGGGGATCCCGTCCGAGGGAGGATTCCTCCTGACGGACCCTGTCGATTACCCCCTCCCCGAACTCGTGAACCGGTTTGCCGACCTCCCTCTCACCTTCGAGCCCGGGAAAGGGTACACCTATTCCAATAACGGCTATATCACGTTGAGCTACATCATCGAGCAGGCGTCGGGCATGTCGTATGACGAGTATCTGCGGGAGAACATCTTTGCACCGCTCGGGATGAACAGCACCGGGCAGGATAATACCCGTGATGTTTTCTTGAACCGTGCGAGCGGATATACCACGATGGACGGCAGGCCCATCCACTATGATCTGCAGAATATCCATAACTCCTACGGCGCCGGTTCGCTGCACTCCACGACGGAAGACCTCTATGCATGGGAACGGGCGTTCCACACGCCGGGCGCTATCCTCACCGCTGAGTCGATCGATGCGATGACCGAATACGACTACGGCATCGTCGGCGGGGTTATGTGCAACCGCACCGTGTTCGGCCACGGCGGGCGCAATTTCGGGTTCATTTCGTACACGCTCTATTATCCGGATGATAATGTGAGTCTCATGTTCCTGTCGAACCATGACAGAACCCCGATGGGAAGCCTTGCCAGAGATCTCTCGGCGATCGTCTTCAACGAGCCGTATTCCCTGCCCCAGGAGATCGAGCGCAGGGCCGTTCCCCTGACCGAAACAGCGCTTGAGGAGTATGCCGGAATATATGCGCCTGTATGGGAAGAGACATGGACGTATACCGTAGTTCCGGACGGCAACCGTCTGTTGTATACCTCGGTTGTGCCCCGTGAGACTGTCGAACTCTTCTTCGAAGGCAACGATACGTTTTTTGTGACACCTGAATCTGCAGATTCGTTCATATTCACCCGTGACAACAACGGCACCATTGACGGGATGGTGATGTATACCATGGAAGGCGCATACGACGAGGCGGTGAGGGTGCCGTGAACTATCTTTCAGGGGATACGAATGCCGGGCGTCTTTTCCATGCCCCGGCATTCCAGAATCTCCTCCACATCCGGCATATACATCGTCCTGGAACACAGCACAGCCGTCTTTCTTCAATAGGATCCGGGAATTTCCGGTGGTAGGGTCCGCCATCCCGATTTGAGCCGTCTGTATCCGTATCTCACGCCTTCCTCAGCGTAAATCGGAACGCCGCTCCCTCCTCCGCCCTGTCCGGCACCCGGTCATCGACCCGGATCTCCCCGCCGTAGCGCTCGACGAGAGTGCGGACGATGAAGAGCCCGAGGCCTTCTCCTCTACCGTGCGCTTTGCCTCGCTCGAACCGGGTGAAGAGTTTCTCCTTCACCTCGTCGGGAATGCCCGGGCCGGTATCCTCGACCGAGACCAGCACCTTGCCGTCGCCCTTCTCGACGCGGACGTTGATCTCGACTCCGGGCTCCCCGAACTTGACGGCGTTGCCGATGAGGTTGTTGAAGACGGTCGAGAGGAGACCGTCCGCCAGGACCTCGATATGAGCGTCCTGGTACCGGATCGATGCCCGGGGGAAGGTGCCGATCTCGGTCCGGATGACCGCATCGAGGTTCACCGGCACCAGACCGACGGATTCCTGCTGAGTCCGCCGGATGGTGGCGACGTTTCTGAGGATCTCGCTGCTCCGGCCGATGCTCTCATGCAGCTTCTCTGCGTACGTCTTCAGGTCCCCTTCCGCCAGGTCGATCAGGAGGTCGGCGTACATGCCCGAGACGTTGTTCGCGTTCCGGACATCGTGGGTCATGATGTCGAGGTACAGCTGCGCCTCGTTGCGTGCCGCCTCGACCTCCACGTTGAGCCTGATGAGGTCGTCGGTACGGCGCATAAGCGCTTCCTCCGCCAGTTTTCGCCCGGTAATGTCGATCAGGGCGGCCCGGAACGTCTGCCCCTCCCCTGCCTTCCCCTCGACAAGAACCCAGGCGGACACGTGTTCCCGCGTCGCCCTGAACCGCACCACGACAGTCTCTTTCCCCTCGGCCGCGAGCACCCGGTCACGGAATGCGATGAAGTCCCGGATGCTCTCCCGTTCCAGGAAGTACTGGAACCGCTGGTTCGTGAGGGCTGCCCGGGGCTCCCCGAGCAGTGAAGCAGCCATCAGGTTTGTTTCACGGATCCGGCCGTCCGCATCCAGGGTGATGTAGCCGATGGGCGCGAAGTCGTAGAGGTCGCGATACTTCTCTTCGGAGATCCGCATGTCATCTTGCAGCTCCCGCAGCGCCTCGTTCTGGAGCTCGAGCTCGACCTGGTGCACCTCGAGCTCGTGACAGAGTCTCCGCACGTCCTGCTCCGGGAGGTGTGCGGCGCGTCCTCTCTTCCGTGCTTCATCCTCGGCGCGCCGTCGGAGGTCCGGGTCCGGGTCCGGGTTTTGCATGATATCATTACCGTTATTCCAGGGTGGTTTCCACGCGGCCCTCGCCGATCTCTGTTCTCAAACGATCGGTGACTTCCTCGATGGCGAGCAGGATCAGGTCGGGTCCTGTCCCGGAAACGATCCGCCGTGCGTTGAGGCGCATGTTCTTCTGCCCGATCCCCGGGAAGTCGTGCTTCACCTCGAACCCTTCAAACTGCACCTTCTCCGGGAGGATCTCCTCGAGCAGCCGGCGCAGGTCGGGGATATCCCACTGCCCGCTCCCGAGCGTGTAGAGGAGTGCCCCTTCGGTCTCGCCTGGCGTGACCCGGAACGTCTGGTAGAACGACCGGTTCGCTGAGACGACACGCAGATCGGCGTCGAGGACGACAAGCGGCTCCTGTATCGTCGCGATGATGTTCTCCGCATAGGTGCGGGCGTTTCGGAGCGACTGCTCGAGGTCTTTGATCCGCGTGATCTCGACGAACGTGACGACCACCCCGTCGATCTGGTTGCTCGCCGTCCGGTAGGGCAGGATCCGCATCTGGAACCACCGCCCGTCCGCCGTCTGCACCTGCTTCTCCAGGGGCAGCAGGGTATCGAGCACCTCCCTGACATCCTCGACGAGCGGCTCGTCCCGGAGGCTGACGGCGAGATCGGTGACCGGCCGGTCGAGGTCGGTCGATCGCAGGCTGATGATCTCCGTGGCGGCCCTGGTGAACCGGCGCACCCGGAGGTTGTGATCCAGGAAGAGCATAGGAATCCCGGTGCCCCGGAGGAGGTTCTGCAGGTCGTCGGTCGTCGTGGAGAGCTCGTCGATCTTGGCCTGGAGTTCGGTGTTCACCGTAAGGAGCTCCTCGTTGAGTGACTGGAGTTCTTCCTTGGAGGTGGTCATCTCCTCGTTCGTCGACTGGAGCTCTTCGTTCATCGACTGGAGCTCTTCGTTCATCGATTTCTCTTCCTCCTGCGAGGTCTGCATCTCTTCGATGGTGCTCCGGAGCTGTGCTCTGGTTTCGGCGAGGTCCCGCTCGAGTTCGGCGCACCGGGCATCGTCCTGCCCCTCCCCCGACGTCTCGCGGACCTGCTGCGTCTCCGTCTCCTCGACATCCTCAAAGGCTATCAGGAAGAGGTCTTCCGCTCCGGAAGATCGCTCGATCGGTGCGACGGTCAGGCGGATTTTTTGAAAACCGCCGTTGGTCTTCACGGAGACCGACTCTGTTACGGTCCCTTTCTTCTCTTGCCGTGCGGAGCGGAGAGCCGCAATCAGCGGGTAACTGAGTCCTTCCCGGACCATTGCGTGGATGTTCAGGTTCGCCCTGCCTGGGGAGGGCTCCAGGTACTTCCCTGTCTTGCCGTGGATGTACAGGATGTCCCCGTTCTCGTTGACGATCACCGCAGGCGGGGCAAACCGCTCGAGCAGCGCCCGTGGTGCGAGTTCGTCGACGAGGGTGGGGCGCCTCTCGCGGGTGCCGGCGGTACCGGCCGGTTGCGGGGTGAAGGAGACGGGGATATTGACCCAGTCGATGATGGGGGCGGACGTCTCCCGGCGCCGGAAGATCTTCTGCCTGCCGTCGACGGTCTTGAAGAGCTCGCCGTAGCCGCCGATCGTCTCTGCCGTTCCGAGGAAGAGCACCCCGCCGGGTTTGAGCGCGTAGTGGAAGACGGGGATGAGCTTCTCCTGCAGTTCCCCGGAGAGGTAGATGAGCAGGTTCCGGCAGCAGAGGATGTCGAGGTGGATGAACGGGGGAGCTGTGATGACGTTCTGCTGGGCGAAGACGATGGTCTCACGGATCTCCTGGCGGATCCGGTAGTGCTCGTCCTCTTTGACGAAGTAGCGTTCCAGGCGCTCCAAAGAGACATCTGCTGCGATGGAGGCGACGTACCGGCCGTGCCGGGCAACCTCGATAGCCCCCGGGTCGAGGTCGGTTGCGAAGATCTGGTAGCGAACCTCTCCGTAGCGGTCCAGGTTGTCCAGGCACTCCCGGAGCACGATCGCCATCGTGTAGGCCTCCTCCCCGGTGGAGCACCCCGCCACCCAGACCCGGATCACGCTCCCCTCCGGCGCATTGCGGACGAGGTCGCGGATCGCCTTCTCCTGTAAGACCTGCCAAGCTTCGGGGTCGCGGAAGAACCGGGTCACGCCGATGAGAAGTTCCTTTGCCAGGATGTTAACCTCCTGCGGGTTCTCCTGGAGATAGCGGACGTAATCCGCGATCCGGGTCAGCTGGTGCAGCCCCATCCGGCGTTCGACACGGCGCCGGATCGTGCTCTGCTTGTACATCGAGAAGTCCTGGCCGGTCTGCGTTCGGATGAGGATAAAGACCTTCTTCAGCCCGTCTACCACCGTTCTCGTCGGGACTGCCGGTTCCCGGGCGATGGTATCTGCGGAGCGGATGTAGGTCATGAGCAGGTGCGGGAGCTCGGCCACCGGGGCGACGTAGTCGGCAAGCCCGGTGGCGATGGCGTTCTCCGGCATACTGCTGTACGGTGCGGAGGAGGGTTCCTGTACCAGCACTGTCCCCGACCGCTCTTTGATTGCCCGGATGCCCTGGGTTCCGTCGTGACCCATCCCGGAGAGAACGATGCCGACCGCTTTGCCGTTCTGGTCCTCGGCGAGATAGCGGAAGAAGAGGTCGATGGGCGTCCGGCTCACCCGTGTCGCCACCGGTTCCAGGAGGTTGAGGGCGCCGTGCAGGATGGCGAGGTCGGCGTTCGCCGGTTTGACGTAGACGGCGTTCGGCCTGACCGCCGTGCCGTCCTCGGCCCACGTCACCGGCATCGCCGTCGCCCGCTGGATGAGTTCCGGGAGCATGCCTTTCTGGTTCGGGTCCATGTGCGTGACCAGCACGAATGCCATCCCGGTATCCGCCGGCATATGCGTGAAGAACTGTTCGAGCGCCTCAAGCCCTCCTGCGGATGCCCCTATCCCGACAATGGCGCTGGGAGCCTCGGGGGCCGGGACCGCGGAAGTCTCTTCACGTCCGTTCTCTTCCTCCTGTGAATTGTCCATTTCTCCGTCTCTCATGCCCGATCTCCTCTCTACGGGCGTCCCGCTCTTCAGTTGCCGTTTCGTCGTACGCCACAATCGCCGGTGGGGTCCTCCGGGATGGTCTTCTCCCGGCATCGCGGAAGACCGTGCAGGGGGATCCATACCCCTGCGGCGTGTCCGGGTTATGCATGCCCCCAGCTGGTACGATTGTAACGACCAACTCCGTCCGGAGCTTTCCGGCTAGTAGAGGGAAGCAATGGGATGTATTAATTTACTGTTGTTTTTTTCGAAGGGTAATCAAAGTATCTCCGGAAACTTCAGGGTCCTGCCGGTTTGCCGTCGGATCGTTAGGATCATGGAGCAGTTTCCGCTGTTCCCGGTTGCCCGTGGGAGGGTCCTCCTGTGGATGCCCGACCCCGGGACCCGTCGTTTGGCGCCGGATAGGGGCTGTGCCGCGCTCACGGCCGGCTCTCAAGGGTGTGCTGTCAGGGGGGTCGTGCAGAGACCCGTCTCCGATCGGATCGCCGTCTATAAATCCATTCAATTAAAAGCTAACCCGAGATAAGAACCATGATCGGGCATCACTCCGCACCGGACCGCCGGACGATGTATATTCTCTTCCTGATCGGTTTTTTTGCAATCTTCTCGACCACCATCTCAAAGAATCCGGTGCTGCCCCTCTTCTCGCAGGCCCTGGGCGCCGGCGATGCCGTCATCGGCCTGGTTGCAGCGGTCTCCCCGCTCGCCGGGATCCTCTTCTCGTTTCCCGTGGGTGTTCTCTCGGACCACCTGGGCAGGAGGAGACTGCTCATCGCATCCGGAGCAATATTCCTCTTGGCACCTCTGCTTTACCTCTTCATCTTCGATCCGCTCTGGCTGATCCCGGTCCGGTTCTTACACGGGATGGCAACTGCAATCCTCGGGCCGGTGATCGCTGCGATGATTGCGGTGCGATTTGCCGAAAAGAAGGGGGAGGTGCTCGGGCAGTATTCTTCCGCAACCCTGATCGGGAGAACCCTTGCCCCGCTTGTCGGCGGGGTCATCATATCGTTTTTCGTCTTTTACCCCGGGCTCATTCCTTACCGGATGGTGTACCTCGCTGCAGCAATCGCCGCGGTGCCGGTAGTCGTCCTGATCCTTGCCTGCCGGGAGGAGACTCCGGGCCCCCTCACGCTCCTCCCGTTCTCAGCGTTTCGCAGAAGTTTCGCGACGTTCTTCACGAACCGGAGACTGCGGGCAACGGCACTCGTGGATATGGCAACTTACTTTGCCTTCGGGGCATTCGAGACGTTCCTGCCGCTCATACTGCTCTCCCGGGGGATGGGTGCATACCAGACGGGGGTCCTGTTTGCCGTCCAGACGCTGATCGTCGCGGTGACAAAACCATCCTTTGGCAGGATTTCCGACCGGGTCGACAAACGGGTCCAGATTATCATAGGACTCTTCATTCTGGGGTGCTCGGTTGCCGCTATTCCGCTTGCGTCGGGATTTACAACGTTCCTTCTCGTGAGCTCTCTTCTTGCTCTCGGTATGTCGCTCTCCACGGTTGCGACCAGTGCGTACGTCGCGGATGTTGCACAAAAAGAACAGATGGGAGCCTCGATGGGGGCGTTATCGTCTATTATGGATATCGGGCACTCGGCGGGCCCCCTCGTTACCGGAGTCATCATTGCCGGTAGTGGCTTTTACCCCGGATTCTTCGCAAGTTTCCTGATCGCTGCAGCAGTCTGCGGGTTCTTCGCCCTGTCTGTCCGGGACCCGGCGCCGCAGACGGGGAGCCGTTAGCGAGTAAACTACCCTGCCTGTGGGTCCCTAATGCGTCCTGACCTTCAGCCCCGGAACGCGGGTGAAGTGACTGTCCCGGGTGACGGTCTCGCCGTCGCCCGTGAGCGTGATCGCGGCGATCACCTCGTCGAAATCGCCGATAGGTCTGCCGCGTCCCTGGAGTTCGGCAGCGAGCGCCCCAAAGACCCGATAGGTCTCGTCGGTGATCGGAAGCTCGATCAGCGCCCGCAAGATCGCCTCGAATTAAGATCCTCCCGTCGCAAGGAGGACGCTTCAGAACTTCACCAGCCCCCGCCTCCCGATCGCCGTCCACCCTAAAAGACACGCCACCCCGGCCGCCACGTTGATCGCCCCGAGGCCGAAGACGAGGTTGCTCCCGTCGAGGAAGACGAGGATCATCCCGGCACTGCCGAAGACGAGGCTTGAGCAGTTGATCAGGGCGGATGCGGAGCCGGTATCCTCTCTCTGCTGGTCGAGCATCAGGAACGCACCCGCCGGCCGCACGGCGCTCCCCATCAGCGAGGCCGGGAAGAGGGCAAGGGCAAAGGCCAGGGGGCCGAAGTTCCCGAAGAGGCAGACGAGCACCCCGGCGCCGATCATGACGACGAACCCGGCTCCGACGATCGACCGGCGGCTCGCGTGCCGGGAGAGCCAGAGGTAGAGGACCGGGCCCGCTATCAGGCCGACGGCGTTGAGGGCGAAGTAGAAGCTGTACCACCGCTCCGAGAGGCTGAACCCATCCTGGTAGATATACGACGAGGCGGAGACGAACGCCAAGGAAGCGGTGCTCACGAGCGAGAATACGACGAGGAGCGAGGCGAAACCGGGGTTTTTGAGCACGGCTCCGAGCCGGCGGGCGGACTGCGCCATGGTGCCGGTCGACCGCGAGGGGATGGTCTCCTGGAGGAGGATGCCGCCGACGAACGAAACGACGCCGATGAGGGCGAGCGTCGCAAAGAGGCCCCGCCACGAGGTGTAGGGGAGCATGAACGCCCCGAGGACCGGGGCGACGGCGGGCGAGATGACGACCATGGACTGGACGAGCGCGAGCACCGACTCCCTCCTCCTCCCGTCGTAGACGTCTTTGACCATCGCCATCGCGACCGCGGAGGCGGCGCTGCCGCCGACGGCCTGGAGGATGCGGAAGGCGATCAGGTGCCAGATACCCCATGATGCAGCGCATCCCACGCTCGCGGCGATGTAAAGCGCAAGTCCGGCCAGGAGGACGGGCCGTCGGCCGTACCTGTCGGAGAGCGGCCCCCAGAAGAGCAGCCCGAGACTGAAGAAGAGAAAGAAGAGGATCAGGGTCAGGTTGGTGAGGCCGGCGGAGACGCCGAAGTAGTCTCCCATGCCGGGAAGGGCGGGAAGGTAGAGATCGGTCGAGAGCGGGACGAAGGCGGAGAGCACCGCGATCAGGATGATGAGGCCCCCATTGCCGAGATATTTCTGGGATTTGTCGTCTCGGTCGGGGAGTTGGTCCATGGGAATGTCTCGGAGGTGCTATGGTAGGCAGGCGTCAATCACATGAAGCAGGATGCTGCTAAGGGAGCGTTCCTGACTGCGGTCGGAATCGAGTCTTCTCCTATCTCTTTTTGTACGTTGAACCTTCCCGTAGTTCTAGGTTGGCATTGAACGTCGTCCGGGACGACACCTGCCGGTGCCGGGACCACGTATGAGTGCGGCACCTCCGCTGCCGCATTCACGTTGTTACTTTCGAGCCTTTCCTCCCGACACCAGAGACCCGTGCCGTGATCGCCTTCGCCTCTCGTTCTTGCATCCGTTCCCTTCGGCCCGGTGCGTACAGTACTGCCTATGCTTCCCGCCCGTAATGCATCGTGAAGAGCGTCGTGTGTTCGTCCGCATAGCAGGGCGAGTGGCAGCAGGGAGTGAACTCCGGACCCAGGCATTCCGTGAAGAGCGCGTGCCACTGGCTCTGCAGCATATGATAATCGGTCCTGGCGCCGCGGGGCTGCGTGAAGAACGAGACGATCTCCGTCATCAGGAAGAGATCCACGCAGGCGACGGCTACGTCCACCGGGGCGTCGTGCGAGAAGACGAAATCGATGATACCCCCATAAGACTGGTAGACCGAGAGCGCAAGCTCAGGAGAATACATTTCCGGGACGTCGTTGTTCGCATCCATCTCGAAGAGGACGAAGTGGTCGATCCAGGGTTTGAGCCGTGTGAGGTGGATCTTCTTCTGTTCGAGAGGCATGTGGTGGTATGCAAGCGAGCTGACGGCGAGATCGAAACGGTGATCGATGCTGCCGGAACAGTCCTGGATCCGGCCGTTCACGGTCTTTATACGGACATCGGGGAATGCATCGCGGACGGTCTTTTCCGCAAGGGCCACCATTGCAGGCGACGAATCGACGAGGAGGACTTCGGCGATCTCATTGACCTTGCCGGTGTCAAGCAGATGCCGTAACAGCGATACGGTGAGCCCTCCGTCGCCGCACCCTATGTCCATCATCGAGAACGGCTTATCGATCTGCGGCAGGGTGTTGCCGCACTCTGCAATGAATCGCTTTCTTGCCTCCCGCATCATGGGGACACCGGCAAAGTGCATGAACGGGCGCGGATCGGCAAACGCCACCGTGGGCATGGCGAGTTTCCCGTTGTGGCGCTCGAGAAAGCCGAGGAGAAAGCCCGCAGAGAACAGATCGCTCTCCTCCCCCAGAGCAGCGGCGTTCAGCCATTCGATCCCCTCTGCGGCCTGCCCGTGGGCGGCAAGCACTGTTCCTATGTAGTAGTCAAAGGCAGAGAGCAGATTCGGCCGGATGTCGCCGTCGTAGGTGCCCGGCGCAGTTCCGCTCCTGAGAACCTCATCTGCAAGACCGGACCACTCCGACGACTCCTGCGCTGAAAGGAAGAGCATGCTGATCTGTATTCTGCCGGCAACCGCTATGAGAGTTCGTATTCTCTCCGCCCTTGTGATCGGGATTCATGATCCGGACAGGCCGCGAGCGGTTGTTGATAGTGCCGGATACCACAAGCAAAAGAACGTCCACCGGACTAAATCTTCAAAACAGTCGCAAAATGATGCTGCTATGGGGATTCGAACCCCAGTCGTAGGAGTGAGAGTCCTACATGATTGGCCGGTCTACACTATAGCAGCGCATGCACCAACGTGCTCTAAATTATTGGATCTGCTCTTATTTAAACCTGTCTCGTGTCCCCCCTTCCCCGGTCCTGCCTGTAACCGGGCAATCGGAACCCTATACGGGCCGGAATTTTCTCTTCGCTTCGTGATTTTCATCACAGACACCAATAAGTAGCTTCCCATCATACGTGTACCGGCAGAAATGAGCAGTGTCGAAGAGCAGATACGGGAAATTGAGGACGAACTCAAGAATACACCGTACAACAAGGCGACCTCCAAGCACATCGGTCGGCTCAAGGCGAAACTCGCGAAAATTCGTGACGAAGCGGTAGCCCGGGCCATGGCCTCCGCCGGAGGGGGCGAGGGCTACTCCGTGAAGAAGTCGGGGGACGCCACCGTTGTCCTGGTCGGCTTCCCGTCCGTCGGAAAGAGTACGCTGCTCAACAGGCTCACCGGCTCGGATATAAGCGAGACGGCGTCCTATGCCTTCACGACCGTCTCCGTGATCCCGGGCTCGATGGAGTACCGGGGCGCGAAGATCCAGATCCTGGATATCCCCGGCCTGATCGCCGGCGCCGCCATGGGCAAGGGCCGCGGAAAAGAGGTTATCGCCGTCGTGCGGAGCGCCGACCTGATCCTCGTCCTGGTCGATGTCTTCAACGAGCGGCATACGGACGTCCTTCTCCGCGAGCTCCACGACGCCGGTATCCGGATCAACCGGGAAAAACCCGATATCACCATAAAAAAGGCCGGCTGCGGCGGCATCAGGCTGAACACCGTCGGTGCCGTCGATCTCGACCTCGAGGAGATCCGCTCGATCCTCGCGGAGAACAAGACCGTCAACGCGGACGTCCTGATCCGCGAAGGAATCACCCAGGATGACTTCATCGACGCGATGTTCGGGAACCGGGTCTACGTCCCCGCGTTCATCGCGGTCAACAAGGTCGACCTGGTGGACGAAAAGACGGGTGCGGAGATAGAGGAAGAACTGACCGAACGGTTCGGCGAACCCCCCATCATGGTCTCGGCGCACAGCGGCTACCGCATCGAAGACCTCAAGGACGCCGTATTCGAGAACCTGGGATTCATGCGGGTCTACTTAAAGCC
Organism: Methanobacteriota archaeon; assembly: GCA_016841955.1. Lineage (GTDB taxonomy): Archaea > Halobacteriota > Methanomicrobia > Methanomicrobiales > Methanoculleaceae > Methanoculleus. The sequence goes on along the minus strand of JAENYE010000002.1, from coordinate 130,941 downwards.
GGTCGGCGGTCCCGCGGATATGGACGAGCCGCTGATCATCCGGAGCCCGGCGACGGTCGAGGACGTCTGCAACCGCCTCCACCGGGACTTCGCCGACAAGTTCCGGTACGCGAAAGTCTGGGGCGAATCGGCCAAGCACGACGCGCAGCGCGTCGGCCTCACCCACAAACTCGCGGACGGGGACGTCCTCACCGTCGTCACCCGCCGCTGATCACTTTTTCGAGGACCGGAAGAGGCGCATCGGTCTTTAGGGCTGTTCCCGAGTAGTGTGCGCGGCTTGCCCGGTAGCCGAGGGCCGAGAGGCGCTCGATGACCGTCCCGATGCCGCCGGGGGAGACCCGTAGCGATTTTGCGATGACGTGGTAGTCGTAGTGGCTCGACGTATCGAGTTCCTGCCGGCAGGTTTCGAGCAGCCGCGCGATCCGCGGGCCGGTCCCGGCCGTGACCGACGGCAATACCTCCTGCATCGCAGAGAGCGTCCCATCGTCGTTGATCCTCCCCGTCCAGAGGGGGCCGACCGGCACCAGGGCTGCGCCGCAGAGCGGGCACTCCTCCGGTTCGGGGAGCATCCCGGCCTGCTCAGAACGGTAGAGACAGTGCGGGCACTGCATCACGTAACCGATCCGCGCAAGCGCCCGGTCGGCCGCCGCCGCCCCGTACCGGAGCCTCAGGTGCAGGCGGTGGAAGTGCTCGTGCGCGTAGCAGAAGAGGGGTTCCACCCCGCGGTCGTACTTGATCACCTCGCGCACGACAAACCCCATCAGCGTCCGGAGGCCGACCTCGGCATGGTACTCGGTGTTCCGGGGGCGGGAGAAATAGCGGCGCATGCCGGCTTTCAGGTGCGCTCCGCAGAGCGGCGCGGTGTCGGTGGCGGTAACGAAGAGGTAATTCCCGGCGCTCCGGGCCGCGGAGTCGACGAACGGTGCCGGTGTCCCGAAGGGGTCAAGGTCGACGGCATCGAACCTTCTCTCGCTCATCAGCGCGTTCGCATCCTCGCGGGTGACCTCGGCGGCAAGATCCAGCGCCTCCACGTTCCGCCGGATCAGGTCGACCGCCTTCGCGTTCCAGTCGTTGATCGTCACCGGAATCCCGACTTCATGTGCCACCCGAAGCCCCCGGACGCCGGACGCCCCCATGGCGTCGAGATAACTCTCCGGCTGCAGGACGGAGAGCAGGAGGACGGTGGTATCCCGGTTCAGCTCCATGCGCGAGTTGTAAAAGACCGGACCGCTCCCCGGTGGGAACTGGAGATGAGGGTCCTGCTTGGGTACGAAAAACCGGGTTTTTCCTTCAGTAACCTCAACAACATCCATGCTTCCGGAAAAGGTGGATGCTCGATACCCTTATACCTTCTCATGAGTAATACTTTTACTCCAGTGTATGGGCTTGTGGCCTAGCCAGGATATGGCGTCAGCCTCCTAAGCTGAATACCGGGGGTTCGAATCCCCCCAAGCCCGTCGTTTTTCCCAATTCTGCCCCGGGTCTGACCCGGGTGAATCCTCTGGTTATTTATCTTCCGCCCGAGAACCTAACTCTTCGAGAATGAGCGCTTCCGCCTTTATCCGGATTACCCGCCCGCACAATGCCGTCGTTGCCGGCCTTACCGCGCTCATCGGGTACCTTATCGCCACAGGGACGCTCACGCCGCCGTCGCTCCTGCTTGCCGTGGTCGTCGCGCTCATCACCGCCGGCGGGAACGTGATCAACGACGTCTTTGACGTTGAAATTGACCGGATCAACCGGCCCGAGAGACCCATACCGGCAGGAGAGATCAGCCTTGCCGGTGCAAAGATGTACACGACGGCGCTCTTTGTCGGCGGGATCGCGTTTGCCACCCTGACGACGGCGCTCTGCCTTGCGATCGCCCTCGTCAACTCGGTTACCCTCATCGCATACGCCGTCCGGCTGAAGCGGACCCCGGTCCTCGGCAACGTGGCCGTCGCCTACCTGACCGCCAGCGTGTTTCTCTTCGGCGGAGCGTTTGCGGGCATCGAGGGGCTCGTCCAGAACCTCTCGCTCGCGGCGATCACGTTCCTTGCGACCATCGCGCGGGAGGTCTTAAAGGACGCAGAGGACGTGGACGGGGATGCGGCGGGAGGCGCACACACCCTCCCGATGATCGTCGGTGTCCGGCGGACGGGAATGCTCGCGTTCGCCTGCGCCTGCGGTGCCGTGCTCGCAAGCATCCTCCCCTTCGGCGACTGGTGGGGCCCCTTCTACCTCGCCGCCATCGCGGTTGTGGATATCGTCATCCTGTTTGGGGCTTCTCGCGGTCTTAGATGCACGTCACCGGGCTGTGTCCGTGAGTCCGGGGCGACATCGATCCTGCGGGCAGGAATGTTCGCCGCGCTCGCGGTCTTTGCGGTTGCCGCGGTGATATGAACAAAGCGTGCCTGATGAGACGACCGGAAGCGAAACCCTTTGGGCACTCACGCCGGCAGCCCCCCGGACCCCTCGCGGAGAGCCCGGGTTTGCCGCATTGCCCTCATCGGCCGGGACAACTGCCCGGTGCGGCCTCCCGACGTTCGGAATAACCACTGATAATTTTATCTTGTTACGGGCCGAGTTGTTATTCAGGAGATCTTCATGAAAGTTTACCGGCACGGGGACACGTACATAGCACCGAAAGGTTCCTTTTTTGACGGAAACGTGAAGATAGATGGAAATTTCATCACCCCTCCGGAGACGCACATCTGGGGCAATGTAATAGTTGCCGGCCGCCTCGAACTCGGGCCGGGCTCAACGGTCGGCGGTTCCATCGAGGCCGAAAGCATCGTCGTCGGCCATGACGTCCGGATAAAAGGGCCGCTCCGGGTCCTGGAGACCGCCACCGTCTGCGACAACGCATGTCTCCATTCCATCCAGGCGGGGGGAAACATCACCCTCCGGCCGGGTGTCAGGGTCGGCGATGTGAACAGCGCCGAGACGATCTTCGTCCACGGCAAGGTCACCAGCGAGCGGTTATTCGGCAGGGCCGTGAAAGTCTACGGCACCTGATGCGGGCCTGATGCCGAGCAGGGCGGCATCCCTCACCGCGTTCCAGTCCGCTATCGTCTCCACGCACCCGTCTTTTAAGTTCACGACACCGATGGCGCTGATCCCTATCCGATCGGACATATCGATCCCGTCTTTCACCTCCATGAGACAGCCGACGCCGATGATCGCCTGCGGACGATACTTCTTGACCATCCGCTTTATGAACGTCGAGCCCGGGACGATGAAGACGTGATACCCGACACGCTCCAGCCACTCTGCGTTTTCTCCGACCGAACAGCGGCCGCAGTTCCGGCATTTCAGGCCTTCCGGCGTCAGGTTCGCCGGGCACTGTGCCGACCGCAGGCACTGGGGCAGAAAGACCGCCCGCTGCTCCACCGGGGTCTCGGAGAACGCCTTTGTGTTCATGGTGTTCCTGAGCGTTATGAAGAACGTGATGAGATCCTTATCATCCAGTCCGAGGAGTTTGCAGAACGCCTTCACGAGCCCCTCTAAGAGGACCATGCCGGGTATCAGGATCCTTGGTAAGTAGAACGTTCCCCTGGTGATCGAGGCGGCGGCGATGATTGCGAGAGCTACCGCGGCAAGCAGCATCCCGAGTATGAAGAAGAACGTAACCTCCCCGATGATGGTCATCAGCTGGACCCAGATCCCGGAATCAAAGAGGCTCATGGTCAGGTTTCCCTCCCTTTCCCGACAAGCCGGAAGGATTCGGCATACGGCGGCCGGAGCACCCCGATCTCGGTGACGATCGCATCGACGAGGTCGAGAGGGGTGGCGTCGAAGGCGTAGTTGAGCACGTTCACGTCGTCGGGCACGAGCTGCCGGTCGCCGCAGTAGGCGAGTTCGGCCCGGTCCCGCTCTTCGACGGTGATATCCAACTCCCTCCGGGCGAGGTCGAACGTGGAGACCGGCGCCGCAACGTAGAACGGAATAGAGTGGTGACGGGCGGCAACGGCGTGCATGTAGGTCCCGATCTTGTTGAAGACCGCATCCTTCGTGATCCGGTCCGCGCCGACGATGACGAGGTCGATCTCCCCCTTCCGCATCAGGTACGCTGCAGAAGAGTCGGGGATGAGGGTCACGTCGATCCCGTCCCTGGCAAGTTCCCAGCAGGTGAGCCGGGACCCCTGGTTCAGCGGCCGGGTCTCGCAGGCGATCACCCGCACGCTCTTGCCGGCCGCAACCGCCGACCGGATCACCCCGAGCGCCGTTCCCCAGCACCTGCAGGCGAGCGCTCCTGCGTTGCAGTGGGTGAGCACCGTGCACCTGTCCGGGAAGAGATCTTCGCCGAACGCGCCGAGCCTCCGGCAGGTCAGTTCGTCCTCTTCGGCGACGGCGGTCGCCTCGGCGAGCGCGAGCGCCTTCGCCTCGGCGACCGACGCGCCCATCGCCACTTTTCTTTCCACGCGGTCGATCCCCCATGCAAGGTTCACCGCGGTCGGGCGGGTGCTCCTGAGCAGGTCTGCGGCCCGCCCGACCTCGTCGAGGAACCGCCCGAGGTCCGTCTCGGTGCTTCGGACGGCAGCAAGCGCCACGCCCATCGCACCGGCGATCCCGAGCGCCGGTGCTCCCCGGATCTCAAGCCTCCCGATCGCCCGGGCGAGGTCGTCGACGGTTGCGCACCGCATCTGCTCGTACCGGCCGGGGAGGAGAGTCTGGTCGATGTAGACGATGCAGTCGGTCTCTGCATCCCACGCGATGGTGTAGGGTTCTTCCCTCTCCGGCACGCTCATCCCGCCCTGATTGCGTCCAGGTATGCCCGCATCGCCGCCGCCCCGCCCATGGCGACCGAGTCCGGGATATCCCTCGGCGCGGTAGCCGTCCCGGCCACGTAGACCCCGGGCTTCACCGTGAGTACGGGGCCGACTTTCTGGTCGGCAACGCCGAAGAATCCGGACTCCTCCTGTGCGATACCGAGCATCCTGCTGATCTCCTCCGCTCCTCCGGCTGGTTCGAGCCCGACGGAAAGCACCACCAGGTCCGGGTGGAACGTCTCCACCTCACCGGTCTCCGTGTTCTCCGCGATCATCATAAGGTGATCGTTCTCCTCGAGCACCTCGCCGGGGAACCCGCGAACGAACCTGACCCCGAGGCTCCTCGCCCGCTCGTAGTACTCCTCATAACCCTTGCCGTATGCCCGGATGTCGTTATAAAATATTGTGACCTCGATATCGGGGTTCTTCTCCCGGATGAGCATGGCGTTCTTCACCGCGTACATGCAGCAGACCCCGGAGCAGTAGGGGCGGTCGACGGAGATGTCGCGGGAGCCGACGCACTGGACGAACGCTATGCTCCGGGGTGGTTTGCCGTTCGAGAGGCGTTTTAGTTTGCCCCCTGTCGGGCCGCTTGCGTTGATCATCCGCTCGAACTCGAGACTCGTGATCACGTCGGGGATGACGAGGTAGCGCAGTTGCGCCTTGTTTTTGGCATCGAACGTCCGGTAGCCGGTCGCAACGACGATGCTCGCCGCCTCTATCTCGATCAGGCGTTCCTCGTCCTCGGCGAGGATGGCCTCCCTGCCGCAGATATCGTAGCAGAGGCCGCACTCGATGCAGTGCTCCTTATCCTTGACGACAATATCCGGGACCGCCTGTGCATGGGGTTTGTAGATTGCTTTCCGCACGCCGATACCGGCGTCGAACCGGTTGTAGACCTCCACCGGGCAGATCGCTATGCAGTCTCCGCACCCGTTGCACTCGTCCTCGATGATGTACCGGGGATGCTTCCTGACCCGGACGAGGAAGTTGCCGACCTCTCCCTCGACCGACTCGACCTCGGAGCAGGTGTGGATGGTGACGTTTCTGTGCCTAGCCACCTCCACCATCTTCGGGGAGAGGATGCACATCGAACAGTCGTTGGTGGGGAACGTCTTGTCGAGCTGGGCCATATGCCCGCCGATGGTCGGTTCGCGTTCGACGAGGTGCACGTGGATGTTATGATCGGCCAGGTCGAGCGCTGCCTGGATGCCGGCAACCCCGGCGCCGATGACAACGACGTCAGCCATGTCGGTACCTCCCTGCGAGTTTGACGTATTCACGCGCGTTGTGGACGATGCCCTCCTGCTGCTCGGGCGTCGTCTCCCTGACCGCTTTGCCGGGCACGCCGAGAACCAGCGAGTGCGGCGGGATCTCCTTTCCTTCGGTCACCACGGCGCCGGCGCCGATGATGGAGCCCTCCCCGACCACCGCGCCGTTCAGGACGACGGCACCCATGCCGACGAGCACCCGATCATGGATGGTGCAGCCGTGCAGGATAGCGCCGTGGCCGACCGAGACCTCCGCCCCGATCCCGACCGGGAACCCGGGCGTGGTGTGGACGACGGCGTTGTCCTGGATGTTTGAGCCCGCCCCGACCGTGATCGTATCCCGATCGCCCCGGACCACGGCGCCGAACCATACACTCACGTCGTCGGCGAGCGTCACATCTCCGATGACTGTTGCGTTCTCCGCAATAAAGACGCGGTCCCCCACAACCGATCCGCTCTCCATAGTACGTCTACTGTTGGTTGCGGCGATACAAAATGTTCTCCCTCGAGGGTAAGGGACGGGGGGCATACACATTCGGTTGTGGCCCTGGTGGTGAGGTGTGGGGTGTTCGGGAGTTCAGTACCGATTTGGGTTATGCTCATGCACGGATTTCGAGGGGATATCGCCATGACTGCCCCCGCCCCGTGGCGGGGGAGGAGGCCGAAGGCCGGGCGGGGTGGGGGTTGTAGGTATCAGCTTATGTGGTGGAGACAGGGGAGGGGGGATGCTCCCCCCTCCCCGTCAGCCCCACCCCCAGTCGCGATATTCCCACGGAGGCCGTGCTATGTGTAACCACAAGGAATCAGCAGATTTGAAGGGCAGGAGCACGAGAACCGCAGGTGCGTAGTCTCCCGCGGTTCCCCGTCCCCCCACCTGAAATCCTTCGGCCCCTCACCCCTCCAACACCGATCGCTACCCATAAAACCCCTCGCGGCAAACGCCTCCGGATGAAAGTGATGGTCGGGGGGACGTTCGATCCCCTGCATGCCGGGCACCGGAAACTCCTCGCCCGCTCCTTTGAGCTCGCCGGGCCTGATGGGGAGGTGATCATCGGACTGACGACCGATGAGTTTGCCGGCGTGAAGGTGCACCCCGTCCACTCGTACCGGGAGCGGCTCGAAAACATCACGTCTTTTGTCCGGGAGCGCGGTTACACTGCCGCATGGAAGGTCGAACCGCTCGCCGACCGCTACGGCAGCGCCCTTGACGCGGACTTCGATATCCTCGTCGTCTCCGAGGAGACCTTCCCGGTTGCCGTGGAGATCAACGAACTCCGGCGGCAGCGGGGAAGAAGAAAGGTTGACCTCCACGAGATCTCGTGCGTCCTCGCCGAAGACGGCCGGCGGATCTCGAGCACCCGGGTCTACCGGGGGGAGATCGACCGGCAGGGGCGCCTGATCAGATGATATGGTTTGCGATATCGTCCTTGATCAGCCAGTCGCAGTAGAGGCAGTGCAGCCCTTTTGGAAGCACCTCGAACGTGCTCTCCACGGGCTCGTTCGTGTTCGTGATGCAGCCGGGGTTCGGGCACCTGACCACGCCTTTGAGGATCTTCGGGATCTCCACGCCCTTCTTCTCCACCACCCGGTAGTCCCGGATGATGTTGATCTTTGCCTGCGGTGCAAGCAGGGCGATCCGGTCGACCTCCTCCGTGCGGAGTTCCCGGTTCTCTATCTTGACGATATCCTTCTTCCCCATCCGTTTGCTCTCGACGTTCGTGGCGATGCTCAGGCATTCCTGGGTCGACCCGGTGATGCCGAGTATCCGCAGGACGTTCAACGCCTCGCCGGCCGTGATATGGTCGATGACGGTGCCGTTCTTGATAGGGCTGACGAGCAGCCCCCGTGACCGGTCTTTCCGGCTCATTTCATCACCTCGTGGAGGAGCGCCATCCTGATAGGCACACCGTTCCTTGCCTGCTCGAAGTAGCGCGCATACGGCGTGCGGTCCACCGCCGGGTCGATCTCCCCGGCGCGCGGGAGGGGGTGGAGAATCATCAGGTGATCTTTCACCCCGGCGAGAAGGTCGGGCGCGATCCGGTAACTGGACGCGACGTTGTAGTACGACGCCGAGTCCGGGAACCGTTCGCGCTGAATCCTCGTGACGTACAGGACGTCGAGCTCCCGGATCGCCTCCTGCACGTCCGAATGCTCGACGACCTCCATGCCACGCTCCCGGAGTTCGAGGGCTATGTTTGCCGGCATCTCGAGCCCCCCGGGTGCGATCGTGTGCAGCGTGACGCCGTAGAGGGAGAGGGCGAGCGCCAGCGAGTGCGCGGTCCTGCCGTAGCGCAGGTCCCCGAGGAGCCCGACGTCGATCCCGTCGATCGGCATCGACTGCCTGATGGTGTAGAGGTCGAGCAGCGTCTGGCTTGGGTGCTGCCCCGCGCCGTCGCCGGCGTTGATGACCGGCACCGAGGCGAACTCGCTTGCCAGCCGTGCCGCCCCCTCCTTGGGGTGGCGGAGCACGATGGCATCCACGTAGCCGCTCACCACCCGGATGGTATCTGCAAGCGTCTCTCCCTTGACGATAGAACTTGCCTCCACGGAATCGACGCCGATCGACCGCCCGCCCAGCCGGGCCATGGCCGTCGCAAACGACATCCGTGTGCGGGTGCTGGGCTCAAAGAAGAGAAGGGCCACAAGCTTATCGTCAAGCGTCGCGGACCGACACTCGCCGGCGTCGAACTCCCGTGCCCGGTCCAGCAGGTAATCGAGATCCCTGCGTCCAAAATCGCGGATAGAGATAATGTGGTACATCGTGCGGCTACCTTCCGGGGCTTTTAATCCGGCGTGCGGGCGCCCGAATCATTTCGCCCCTCTTCTCTCCTGAAGTAATGATTCATCACTCACCCACTAATACCTTTTTTTCCGGGTGCGTGCCCTACCCCCACAACAACCTTTGTCACCTTCGCCTCCCTACCACTTACTCCTGGAGAAGATCTTATGGCCGAACAACAGGAAGAGTATGCCCCTGAGGTCTGCTGCCACTGCGGGGGGCTCGGGTGCCTGTACTGCAACAAAAAGGGCACCGTGATGGTGCCGCAGCCTTCACAGAAGTGCAGGCACTGTGGCGGGGACTGCTGCATCTACTGCGGTTACACCGGGTGGGAGCGCCCGCTGAAGGAGTATTAACCCTCTATTTTCGTGCGATCGTGACGTAGCCGCTGTGGGCGACCCTGGTCGACGGGCGGGTCCCACGGGCGGAGCGTGTCAGTTCCCGTTCAATGCACTCGTAGCAGTGGACGTCCCGGAAGAGCGGTCCTGCGGTATCGAGCGCGACGAACGTGTGCTCGAGGAACGGCGTGTAGCAGGAGAGATAGCCGCCGGGCCGGAGGAGTGAGAAGGCATGCTCCACGTGTGCCGGCGTTATCGTCAGATCCAGGTGGACGACGTCGAACTCGCCGGTCGCCTCCAGCATATCGGCCGCGACCACCTCGACGTTCTCGAGGCGGGCGTTCCTGATGTTCTTCTCCGCGAGCCGGGCGAACTCCGGGCGCACCTCGTAGGTCTTCACCTCGCGGGCGATCTTCCCGAAGTAGATCGCGGCAACGCCGCTCCCGGTTCCGGCGTCGAGGACCGCGTCTTCGCGGTTCATACCCGTGTAGGCGATCACGATCCCGATATCCTTCGGGAGCATGGGTGCCCCGCTCCTCTTCGCGTGGACGAAGAAGTCGGTCGGCCGGGGACGAAGGACGGTGAACGGGACGTCGAGGTGGGTCCTGATCTCGTCCCCGGGTTTCATCCTCACGAGCGCTTCAAGGTCGATCATCCCCCGGTCGGTGGAGAACTGCCCCTCGCCCGCCGTCACGAAGTACTCGCGCTTCTCGCCGACGAGCAGGAGGCGTTCGCCAATCTCGATCATTGCTGCGCGAGTTTCAGGATCGCTTCGGCGATGTCGCCACGGGTCTCGATGAGCTTCGCCCTCGCAACCTCTTCCGTTACACCGGTCTGGGATGCGACGAGGGCTACGTCGTCGTCGGGGATCTCCGGGACCGCCTCCTCGAACCGGGCCTCCCCGGTGAGCTGGTAGGTGGTGACCCCCTGCATGGTGGTCGCGACGACCTGGGCGTCGTCAAAGACGTAGTTCCCCGCGGGCGTGTAGATGACAACCTTCTCCACGCCCTCGATCTCCTCCATCTCCATGCCCATCTGCTTCATCATCTGCTTCATCTTTTTCGGGTTTACCTTTCCTGGAAACATTCGGATCCTCTCCCCTGTCGTACTTTTACCGCTACACCGTAATTAAATGCCAGCATCTCCCGGCCGGAGAGCAGGGCTGCGCCGGTGGCGAGGAGCAGATCGTCCCCGGTCACCACCAGCACCTCGTCCCCTGCGCGGATGCCGTCGTCGGCCGCTATGACGTGTTTTGCCATCGCGTTCTTCCCGTCCGCGATGAACGGGGCCACATCCTCCTGCACCGCCACCCGGTAGGCCCGGGGGGCAAGCTGGGCTGCAAGGCGCGCCGCTCCGGCGATCCCGAGGGTCAGGCGGCCGTCCTGTGCCCTGACGGTGGCAAGCCTCTCGTTCCCGAGGCGCACCTGGCGGATGCGCCCCGTCGTGGAGAACTGGAAGGTGCAATCGTCGGGGAATACCGCTTCGCCCGACCCGGCGCCGAACTGGAAGTCAGCTATTGTCCGGATCCGCCGAAGCGAACTGTCGTTTGAGTATTCGGTTGACACTATCAACAAACTCCTCTTCTGTTTCGCGGGGAATAAACGCCCCGGCCGCGATCCGGTGTCCGCCGCCCGCGCCGCCCACCGCTGCCGACGCCTCGACGAGCGCCTCCTGCAGGTCGACCCCCCGGGCGAGAGCCCACTCGTTCGTCCGCATCGAGACTTTGGTGACCTCCGGTTCGTCCACCATCGCGCTCAGCACCATCATCGGTTTCTTCCAGTTCAGTTTGGAGAGCGCCATGCCCGCCCCGATGCCGACGATGGTGTCGGGGAACCGGTCGCCGGTGTGGATGTACTGGAGGTGCGAGAGCTCGGTCACCCCGGTATCGAGGATGTACTGGAGCAGGTCGCGGATGACCGCCCGGTGGTGACCGAGCATGTACTCCGCGTCGCGGTACGCGGGTCCGCGGTCACCGCGGCAGATGCTGCCTCCGACCCGGGGCTTCGCCCACCGGCCGCAGGCGTTCAAGAGGGTGGCGTATTCGGAGGCGTTCCGGAGCGGCGTCCGTTCCGGCTCGTCGGGGAAGATGTAGGTCTCGGCGAGCAGGCGGTCGGTCTCCCTCCCGTGCGCGAGGAGCTGCTGGGCCAGGGCGCTGATGATCTTGCGCCTGTCGTCGAACGGGAGTTCTTCCCAGACGAGCCAGCCGCCCCGGGGCGTCTTCAGCTCAACACCGAGCCGCTCGAGGAACCGGAGCGCCCCGCTCGTGCTGTTCGAGATCCCGTCGATGTAGGGGTCGTCGCAGTAGCCGAGGCAGACGTGGACCGGGCGGGTGGACGTCCCGTAGCAGTTTAAGTCCCGGTCCTGCACGACGATGTTGCCGTACTCCACGCCGTCCTGAACGATCTCGCGTGCCGGGCCGACCAGCCCGCAGTTCTCCCGGGCCATCATGTCCCCGACATTCCCGACCACGGCGAGTTTGGCGAGGTCGGTGCCTGTCTGGTCGATCGCTTTTGCGACCAGGTAGGCGATCCCGGCGGCGCTCATCCGGGTGATGCCGTGGTCCAGGCAGTTGACCTGGGGGTAGGCCGTGCCGCAGGGCTGGCCGACGTGGTGGTCGAGGATCAGGACCTCGTCCGCACAGAGGCCGTGCTCCTCAAGAAGATTCTGCTGGCCGGCCCCGAGGTCGGTGAAGAGTTTCAAAGAATCGTCCTTCGGGACGTGGCGCATCGCCATCGGTTCGAGCTGGCGGACGAAGACGGAGTCGACCGCCATGCCCTCGCGGGTGAGCGCCTGCGAGAGGATCGACTCCGTGCTGATGCCGTCGGCGTCGATGTGGGAGACAATCGTCACCGACCCCGCATCGCAGATGATATCTGCCGCTCTCCGCACATCGTTCTCGAGGCTCATCTCCATAGTAGTGGGTGGTGAAGGGTCAATAAAGCATGGTAGTGTGGCCATCTTCGCGTCCTCGAAGCCTGATGGCATCTCAAGCTCTGGCTTTCTGGCCCGTCGCGTAACGAACCGTCGCAGCTCGAAAACGCTTCGCGTTTTCTCGAGCTCCGGCCCTTCGGCCCGTCGCACATTCAAAAAACTATCTAAGAAAGAAACGCCATAGCACCGATCAGGCAACACTTCTCGAGGGGCGGTACATGACGACAGGCGGAATGCGGGAGTTTCTGGAGACCGGCGTGATCGACGCCGGCCGGATGCGTGCGGTCGAAGAGAACGCTATCGCGCTCGGCTACTCGTCGCTTTCGATGATGGAGAGCGCAGGGAGGGCGATCGCGGATGCCGTGCTGGCTCGCGATCCGGCTCGCGTCCTCGTCCTCTGCGGGAGGGGGAACAACGGCGGCGACGGGATGGTGGCGGCCCGCTACCTCCAGCACCTCGAAGCGGTCGACGTCGTCTACCCGGACTGCGGCTCGATGACCCCCGCGGCCGCCGCCCAGGCATCGCTTCTCCGGCACTGCTCCGTCGCCCTACACCCTATCCGGTGCGCCGCAGACGTCGACCGGCTCGGCCGCCTCTTTGACGAGACGGACATCATCGTCGACGCGCTGCTCGGCACCGGAGCCTCGGGCGCGGTGCGGGAGCCGCTTGCAACCCTGGTCGCCCGGACGAACGCAAGCGGCGTCCCGGTCGTCGCCGTCGACATCCCCACACCCGGCATCCGGGCGAGCCGGGTCATATCGTTCCACCGGCCGAAGGTGGAGGGCGCGGACGTCGTGGATATCGGCATCCCGCTCGAGGCGGAGGTCTACACCGGCCCCGGCGACCTCACCCTGGTCCCGGCACGGGAATCGGGGGCCCACAAGGGTGCCGGCGGCGAGGTTCTCGTCGTCGGGGGCGGGCCCTACCAGGGGGCGCCCTACATCGCGGCGCTGGGGGCGCTCCGTGCCGGGGCCGATATCGTCCGGATCGCCTCCCCCGCGTACATCCCCATGCCCGACCTGATCTACGAGCGCCTGGAGGGACGCGCGATCACGAACGACCACCTGGAGACGATCCTTGGGCTCGTCGACCGGGCCGACGCGGTCGTCTGCGGCATGGGCCTCGGAAAGGAGAGCCACGACGTCGTGCTCGCCATCGCCGGGGCGGCGGAGAAGGCGGTCTTCGATGCCGATGCGCTCGCCCATCCCCTGCCGGCGGCAAAGGAGACGATCTACACCCCGCACGCGGGCGAGTTCGCCCGGATGACCGGAACGGAACCTCCGACGGACCTTGTAGCGCGCGGGCGGTGCGTGAAGGCCGCCGCGACGGTGGGCACCATCCTTCTCAAGGGCCCGGTCGACGTCGTATCCGACGGCAGAACGGTCAGGTTCAACCGGACCGGAACCCCCGCCATGACCACCGGGGGGACGGGCGACCTGCTCGCCGGCGTGGCGGGCGCGCTCCTCTGCCACCTTCCGGCGTTCGAGGCCGCCTGCATCGCCGCGTACGCGAACGGCAGGGCCGGGATGCGGGCGAGCGAAGAGCGAGGGAACGGAATGCTCGCCACCGATATGCCGGACTACATCCCGCAGGAACTCTTCCGGCGCGGGGCACCGGAGTGACCTGCCCGAAGACGCCCTCTTTTATCCCGACAGAGACAGAATATCTCCTGCGATACACATGAGCGAGTCCGGCGAACACGGCAAGACCCCGGTCTTCACACACATCGAGAACGACCGCGCACAGATGGTGGACATCTCGGCAAAGACCGAGGTCACCCGGGAAGCGGTTGCGAGCGGCAGGATCTACCTCCGGAGCGAGACGCTTCGGGCCATCCGGGAGGGAACCACGGTAAAGGGCAACGTCCTCGCGACCGCACGGGTGGCGGCCACCCTTGCGGTGAAAGACACGCCGCGCATCATCCCCATGTGCCACCCCATACCGCTTGCAGGCATCACCGTCGATTTCGAGGAGGGCGACGGCTACATCGAGGCGACCGCCCGCGTGAAGTCCTACGGAAGGACGGGTGTCGAGATGGAAGCGCTCACCGGCGTCTCGGTTGCCCTTCTCACCGTCTGGGACATGGTCAAGTCGGCGGAAAAGGATGAGAACGGACAGTACCCGGTCACCCGGATCGATGCCATCCGCGTCGTGGAGAAGCGCAAGGGCGTGTAGGCCTTCCTGCGACCACGGGGCCGGCGAAAGGAATCCTTTATTTGCGCTCCCGTCAACCTGTTAGGAACCACGGGATACGTCCCGGAAAGGAATGTGGCGGAAACGCTGAACCTGAGGTGATTTAAAAAATGGCAAAATCGATGTATGCCTACGTTCGCGAGGCATGGAAGCGGCCTGATCGGTCCGAAGTGAAAGGTCTCCTCTGGGAGCGCCTCCAGGTGTGGCGGCGCGAGGGGAGTATCGTACGCGTGGAGCACCCGACCCGGATCGACCGGGCCCGCTCGCTCGGGTACAAGGCCAAACAGGGAATCGTCGTTGTGCGGGTCAAGGTCCGCCGCGGTGGCCGGAGGAAGCCCCGGTACATCCGCGGGCGCAGGTCCGCACGCATGGGCATGCGCCGTCTGACCCCGGCAAAGAGCCTGCAGCGCATGGCCGAAGAGCGGGCGTCCCGCAAGTTCCCGAACATGGAAGCCCTGAACTCCTACTGGGTCGGGGAGGACGGACGGTCCAAGTGGTTTGAGGTGATCCTGGTCGACGGTCACCACCCGTCGATCCGGAGCGACCGCAACCTCGCATGGCTGGCCGACCCGGTTCACCGGGGCCGGGCAGAGCGCGGCAAGACCTCTGCCGGCATGAAGGGACGCGGGATGCGGACGCGTGGACGTGGAACCGAGAAGACACGCCCGAGCCTTCGTTCCCATGCGAACCGCGGCAAATAAATAACCCTTTTTTCATACGGCCTACCCACGATGAAGATCACAGACGCCAGCATACACCCCTATCCTGCCGGTGACTCGACGCTTGCGCGGATGGCGATCGAGGCGGCAGGGCTCGGGTTCGACAGCATCGTCGCTATCGGAGATGCCGGGGATCAGCATCACGGAATCGAGGTTCTCCGGGGTGCCGTGATCTGTGCTGCGTCTGCAAAAGAGGTTCTCAGGCAGGTGCGCAGCCCCGCCATCCGGGGTGCCGACGTGGTCTATGTCAACGCCGGGGACATCTCCTTCAACCGGGCGGTTGTCTCGATCAAAGAGGTGCACGTCATCAGGAACATCCACGCCACCCGGAGGAACGCCTTCGACCACGTCGCCGCACGGTCGGCGGCGGAGCGTGGCGTGGCGGTGGATATCTCGATGGCTCCCATCGTCCAGCTCCGCGGGACGAAGCGCCAGAGAGCGCTGCAGCGGTACGCGGATATCCTCTCGTTGCAGCGGCGCTACGGCTTTGGGCTGACGATATCCTCGGATGCCCGCTCGATACTCGGGCAGCGATCGGTCCGCGACGTCCGGGGTCTCTGTGCACTCTTCGGCATGACCGGGGCGGAAATCGGTGAGGCCCTCTCGTCCGTCGGCCGGATTACCGAACCGCACCAGCCTGTGAGGGTGGTCGGATGAAGCCGAGGCCCCCGTCGATGCGGGAAAAGCGGCGTTATATCCTGGCGCGGATTCTCCCGTACGGGGTGAAAATGGACCAGAAACAGGTGTACTTCTCGGTCATCGAGGCCGCGACCTCTCTCTGGGGCGATGCGGCCGTCGGTCTTGCGCAACCGGCGGTGGTCTTCTGCGACGGGGGGTATGCCGTGGTCCGGTGCCGGCGGGGAACAGAGAAGGATATCGCCACCGCTCTTGCAACGGTCAACACGATCGCCGATGAGCGGGCTGCACTCCGGACGGTCGCCATCTCCGGGACCATTCATGCACTGCGGCGCCGGATAAAGCCTATCCGCCCCCTCTCTGAGGCCGGGGACGTGAAGTTCGGGGAAACCTATTTCACGGTGTACCGCTATCCGCGTCAAAAGGTTGATTTGGTTGAAAAAGGTATTAAGCATCAGAAGTCATTGTTTTTCACCGAAGCCGATTTGGAGGAACGATAATGCAACCACAATATCAGATGGGATATGACCGGGCGATCACTGTCTTCAGCCCGGACGGAAGGCTTTACCAGGTAGAATACGCGAGAGAAGCGGTGAAACGGGGCACGACAGCCGTTGGAATCAAATGCAGCGAAGGCGTCGTGCTGATCGTCGATAAAAGAGTGACTTCCCGTCTCCTCGAACCGGTCTCCATCGAGAAGATCTTCAAGATCGATACGCACATCGGTGTGGCGTCCTCCGGCCTCGTCGGCGATGCGCGGTCCCTCGTGGACAGGGCACGGGTCGAGTCCCAGATCAACCGGGTCTCCTACAACGAGCCGATCAACGTCGAGATCCTGGCCAAAAAACTCTGCGACCACATGCAGACCTACACCCAGTTCGGCGGTGCGCGCCCCTACGGGACCGCTCTCCTGATCGCAGGGGTCAGCGACGGGGAGGCCCGGCTGTTTGAGACCGATCCGAGCGGCACGCTGCTCGAGTACAAGGCGGCCGGGATCGGCACGGGCCGGCCTGCGGTCATGAAGGTCTTCGAGGACGAGTACCAGGAGGGGGCGGACTTCGCCGGCGCCATCAAACTCGGTATCAAGGCCCTGCATGCCGCGACAGAGGGCAAGCTGGACGTGAGCGCCATCGAGATCGGCGTTGTCTCCATCGAGACCCGGGAGTTCCGGAAGCTGGAGAAGGATGAGGTAAAGGCCTACGTCGACCAGTTCGAAGAGTGAGCGTCACCCGTATGATACCCCTGGACCAGGCTGTTGTAGCGCGGCTTGAGAGCTACGGAGAACGGTTCGAAGTGCTTGTCGACCCCGACCAGGCCATGCGTATCCGGCAGGGGGAGGAGATCGACCTGGAAGAGGTTGTCGCAGCCGACTCCATCTTCTCGAACGCCGCTCATGCCGAACGGGCCTCCGACGATGCCCTCCTGAAGGTCTTCAAGACGACCGAGTTCGAGCCGGCCGCACTCCGGATCATCCAGAAGGGCGAGATCCATCTCACCTCCGAACAGCGCCGCCACCTTACCGCAGAGAAGCGGAACCGGGTCATCACCTTTATCGCAAGGAACGCCATCAATCCGCAGTCCGGGTTCCCTCATCCCCCGCAGCGCATCGAGCTCGCCATGGAAGAGGCGAGGGTGAACATCGACCCCTTCAAATCCGTCGAGGAGCAGGTCAAAGAGGTGGTCAAGGCGCTCCGCCCGATTCTCCCCATCCGGTTCGAGGAAGTCCGCATCGCCGTGAAGATCCCGGGGGATTATGCCGCGAGAGCCTACGGGGAACTCCAGACCGCGACGACGATCGAGCAGAACGAGTGGCAGAAGGACGGTTCCTGGATCGCCGTCGTCAGAATTCCGGCAGGTATCCAGGAAGAGTTCTACGACCTGATCAACAAACTCTCCAGGGGTAATGCAGAGACCCGGATCATCGAACGCATGTCGTGAGTAACTATATTAGTCGACAGTACAAAAATTAGAGGACATATTAGAGGTACGCGAAATGGCAAGACGCAAACAGAAAGCCAAGGGCAGGGTAGTCGGAAGTTCCGGGCGTTTTGGTCCGAGGTATGGCCGGTTTATCCGGAAGAGGGTAAACCAGATCGAGACTGTCTCCCGCGCGACCCACTCCTGTCCCCGCTGCGATCAGCAAGCGGTCAAGCGTGAAGGAACGGGAATCTGGACGTGCCGCAAGTGCGGATTCAAGTTTGCCGGCGGCAGCTACGTCCCGGAGACGCCGGCGATGCGCGTCGCCGCACGGAGCATCGAGCGCTCGCTGCAGAAGGAGGGCTAATCGGTCGTGGCTGCCTATAAGTGCGCTCGTTGTAAACAAAAAGTCGAAATCGACGTCAATATTCGCTGTCCCTACTGTGGACACCGCATCCTCTTCAAGGAACGTGGAGCCGCAATAAAAGATCTGAAGGCTCGATGACGGTCGTCACGACGTCACGCAAACCGGTCCCGGAGGTGCGTTCCCTGGCACGGGATCTGGCGTTCTCAATCGGCGGGGAGTATATCACCCGTGGAAAGGCGGGCATGGGCGACCTCCTCTCCCTCGACGAGCCGGTTGTGATCGTCTCGAAATCCGGTCCTTTTTTTCTTATCCAGGCATTTTCCGGCGGAGAGCCGGTGGCGGAGATCCGCGTCAAGTCGTTTGCCGTCGAGGAGCGCCCCGGAACGATCGCCCGCGGGCTATTCGTCTCGGATCGTCCTGTATACGAGGCGCTTAAGGATCACATCGACGTCGTGTTTGCCGGTGAGGCTCTCTCAGGACACCGTATCGTCTTTGACGGGACGCAACGGAAACGCTACACCCTGAAGGTCGTCCCGTGATG
This sequence comes from Methanobacteriota archaeon, assembly GCA_016841955.1. Lineage (GTDB taxonomy): Archaea > Halobacteriota > Methanomicrobia > Methanomicrobiales > Methanoculleaceae > Methanoculleus. The sequence continues at coordinate 112,498 of JAENYE010000002.1, read as the reverse complement.
CATACGGCAGTCTTCCGGTTCGCTACCGACGATGCCCGTGCCCTCTACCTCTCCGTCTGCCAGGAGATGGGCGACGTGGGGGACCGGTCGTCCGCCCGGGTAAGGCTCGCTGGCGACGATACGCTCGTCCTCGAGGTGACCGCCACCGATATACCCGCACTCCGGGCGGCCCTCAACACCTGGCTGCGGCTGATCACCATAGCAATCGAGATGCGGGAGATCGCTGTCCCGTCTGATGCGTCCCGGTAGGGGGAGAGATACCGGGCGGGAGACGAAGATCTCTCTCGTGAACCCTCACATTTTATGGGCTTCACGCCCCTACCATGTAGAGAAAGGGTAGAGGGCCGGGAAGGTCCCCTGTCCGCCACCCGAAATATTGTTACCGATCTTCGTCCCATTCGAGGCAGGTTGATGAATATGGAAAACATCCCACCAAAAGTACAGAACCAGCTGGCGATGCTTCAGCAGATGCAGCAGCAGCTGCAGACCGTGGTCTCACAGAAAGCGCAGTACGAATTGACGATCCGCGAAGCCAGGCGGGCGGTCGAGGATCTGGCCGACGTCCCCGATGATGCGGCGGTCTTCATGAACGTCGGCAGTGTCATGATGCAGAAGAGCAAGGAGCAGGTGCTTGCTTCCTTAAACGAGCGCGTCGAGACGCTCGATCTCCGGGTCAAGTCGCTCGAGAAACAGGAGAAGGCCCTGCAGGGCAGGTTCGAGCAGTTATCCTCACAGATCAGGGGAGCGCTGGAAGGAAAACAGCAGCCTCCCGGCCCCGCCTGATTCCCGAAATCCCTTTTTGGTTAAGTGAAAAAAGGAGTGAGGTGCTCACTCCTCCCGTTCGCGGTCGTTTTTTCGCGTCCGGCAGACGAGGTTGATCGCGTTGATCACCGCCTCGACCGATGCGAGGATGATGTCGTCGCTTGAGGCGCTGGCGTCGAAGACCCGGCCCCGCTCATCCTCGACGGCGATGGTGACGTGCCCCAGGGCATCGGTGCCCCCGGAGATCGCCTCGATGTTGAACTCCTTGAGTTGAACCGGGGCCGGGATGATCCCGAGGATCGCCCGCACGGCAGCGTCCACCGGCCCGTTGCCGATACTCGAGAAGGAATGCTCGACTCCGTCGACCATTGCCCGGACACTGGCTGTCGGGATCACGTGGTTGCCGGTCATTATGGCGACATCCTGGAGTTCCAGGGTCTTTTCGTCGGGCGCGAGTTGCATGACGCTTCCGGCGATCTCGTAGAGGTCCGCGTCCGTCACCCGCTTGCCCTTGCCGGCAATCGCCTTCACCCGCAGGACGATCTCGTCCAGCTGGGCGTCGGCGGGCTCCATATGCACCTCGGCGAGCATCTGCCTGACCGCATGCCTGCCGGCATGTTTGCCGAGTTTCAGCCTGCGCCGGTGGCCGACCATCTCCGGCGTCATGATCCCGGGCTCGAACGTATCCGACCGGGTGATCACGCCGTGGGAGTGGATTCCGCTCTCGTGGGCAAAGGCGTTCTCGCCGACGATCGGCTGCGTGGCCGGAATGCTCATCCCCGCGTAGCGCGCGACGAGCCTTGAGGTCTCGACGAGGCTTGTCGTCCGAATACCGGTGTCGATCCCGTAGATGGACGATATGGCCATCACCGTCTGCGCGAGATCGGCGTTTCCCGCCCGCTCGCCGAGGCCGTTCACCGTCACCTGCACCTGGGAGGCACCGCTCTCGACCGCTGCGATGGTGTTCGCCACCGCAAGCCCGAAGTCGTTGTGGCAGTGGACGTCGATCGGGCAGTTTACCTCCCGGTCGATCCGCTCGATGAGGTGTTTCATGGCGGTCGGGGTGATCACGCCGACCGTGTCGGGCACGTTGATGATCGTGGCCCCGGCGTCCACCGCAACGCGGTATACCTCTATCAGGTAATCCCAGTCGGTCCTGGTGGCGTCCATGGCGGAGAACATGCACCGGTCGACGTGGTCGCGGGCATACGCGATGATATCGCCGGTGGCCTCGAGGACCTGCTCGCGGGTCTTTTTGATGGTGTACTCGCGCTGGACGTCGGAAGTCGGGATGAAGACATGGACCATATCGACATCGCAGTCGATACACGCATCCACATCGGCCCGGAGCGACCGCGCAAGGCCGCAGACCTGCTTATCCAGCCCCAGACCTCTGATGGCCTTGACGATCTCGCGCTCGGCATCGGAGGATGCGGGAAAGCCCGCTTCGATAGTGTGTACTCCTATTCCGGAGAGCTGCTCTGCAATACCGAGTTTCTCTTCAAGCGTGAATGAGATGCCCGGTGTTTGTTCACCGTCGCGCAGTGTGGTGTCGAAAACAGTGACGTTCTTTTTCGCACGGCTATCGGTGAAGAAGACAGTACGCTTCAGCGTTCCTAGGTGCTTCAGCGTTTGTAGGGTTCATACTTATCCATTATCAGAGGTCATATATAAAGAATAATGCCCGTGTCGCGTAATGCCCGGACGATTTTACGAAATATTTAATAACGACTCTCTCTAACATTATTAGAGCAGAGACCCGCCTTAACTCAGACTGGTAGAGTGCGCGGCTGTAGTATAGTCTTCGCTCTCGGGCGAACTGCGCGGCTACCGCGATGTCCCCGGTTCGAATCCGGGAGGCGGGATCCCCTCGAACATTGAGTGCCCAGGTAGTGTAGTGGCCTATCATGACGGCCTGTCACGCCGTCGACACGGATTCGAATTCCGTCCTGGGCGTCCCTTTCTTCCATTTTTCCAGGTATCAGCGGAGCAGGTTCTGCGACGATCCGGGATACACCGGAAAGCCTCGTAAATTCGCCGATAATCCCGGAAATCCACCCTCCTGCAATCGGCGTTGCGGGAAAATAACTATATAGTAGATCTTAATTTTATGTTCCAGATAAAATATATATACCTTGATGCGGTATCCGGTGTCATGCACACTTCGGGAAAATGGATTGAGAGCGATCCCGTATTCGGCACTCTGGGGATGCTCATCCTCGGGACAGGGCTTCTTGTTTTTGCAAGTTTGGTCCTATATACCGCCGGGTTTCTGAACTGACGGCAGGAGGCGGCCCCCGGGATACGGTGCCTGCAACGGGTCCCGGCGGTCCTAAGAACTTATTACAAAGCCGCCTCAACGTGTGATGTAAGCCAAGCTTACACCACGGATGTGACGCAGAATGACCCACAGTATGCTACCGGAGACCGGAGACGATCGTTCGAGTAATCAGGACCTGCAGACCCTGCTCTCCGATCCGGACAAGTCGGTGCGGGCCGGGGCTATGCACGGCCTGGTAGCGATCGGAAAACCCGCCGTACCCGCCTGTATTGCCTTGCTGCAGAACGGCGACTGGAAAGTGCGCTATCGCGCGGCAGAGGCGCTTGGACTGATCGGTGACGGTGAGGCGTATGCACCCCTCATCGCCGCCCTCGACGACGGGAAGGACCATGTCCGCTACATGGCTGCGAAAGGACTCGGGCTGCTCGGCGACCCCCGGGCGGTTTCACGCCTCCGCGCCATGCAGCGCGACGAGAACGAGTTCGTGCGGCGGAGCGCCGCCCGCTCCCTCGGGAGGATCGGGGGTGAGGAGGCGGTTCGGGCGTTGCATGCCGCCCTGGTGGATGAGGCGACGGACGGCGTCCGTGCGGCAATCCTCGAGGCGCTCCGCGGTGCGATTGACGACTGGCGGGAGCGTAGCGACCGGCAGGAGTTCGAGCACCGCTAGGTGCGATTGA
>JAENYE010000002.1:0-108768 GCA_016841955.1 Methanobacteriota archaeon | reverse complement strand
GACTGGCGGGAGCGTAGCGACCGGCAGGAGTTCGAGCACCGCTAGGTGCGATTGATGACTGGCGGGAGCGTAGCGACCGGCAGGAGTTCGAGCACCGCTAGGTGCGATTGATGACTGGCGGGAGCGTAGCGACCGGCAGGAGTTCGAGCACCGCTAGGTGCGAGTGACGACGGGCCGAAGGATACGACTGCCGGAATGCGACTGGCCGCAGGGCAGGAGCATGAGCACCGAAGGTGCGAACGGCAGGAGTTTGAGAAAACGCGAAGCGCGGGCGGACGGGGTTTAGAACCGCGCGACGATCACCGTGGTGTTGTCGGTGCTTGCCGCGTCCCTGGCGGCATCGATCAGCCTCCGGCATGCCGTGTCGGGATCGCTTGCCGTCACGATCTCCCGGATGGTGCTCGCCGGGACGTAGTCGTGGAGCCCGTCCGAACTGATGACGAGGACCGCCCCGGCGAGATCCCGTTCGTCGAGGTCGACCCGCACCCGGGCCGCGAGGCCGAGCGCCTGTGTCAGGACGTTCTTTCCCGGGTGGAGCATCGCCTCGCCCGGGGAGATTACCCCCGATTCCACAAGGCCCTGGACGTAACTCTGGTCGCGCGTATGCCAGACGGACGACGGCGTGATGATATGCGTCCTGCTGTCGCCCACCGTGCCGATCCAGCACCTGCCCGACTCGCTGACGATCGCCACCGAGAGCGTTGTTCCTGCGTTCAGGCCGTTCTCCCGGTTATATGTGCACACGGCGGCGTTCGCCTGCTGGAATGCACGTTCGAGCACTGTGACGGGCCCGGTCTCCGGGAGACCCTCGCCTGCAACCTCCGAGAGGATCTCGACCGCCATTCTGCTCGCAACCTCTCCGCAGGCGTGCCCCCCGAGCCCGTCCGCGACGGCAAATACGTGATATCCGTTCACCCGGCCGGTAAAGTAAGCGTCCTCATTGTGCTCCCGCCCCCCGGTATCGCTCATCGCCGCGTACCGGAGTCCTGGCCGTCCCTTCACCTGCACCACACAATCCTGGGCTGTTTGAGTGAATATTCTTTTGGTGGCGGTATCCCTGTCCGTCTCTCACGGGAACCCCCGTGAGAGGCCGTTCTCCTTTGCGCAACGGACGGCATACCGGTACTCCCGCGACGTGATCGGGCGCTGCAACGCCGCAAGCACCGGGCTCCTCCCTCCCTCGGCCACTCTCCATGCCGGGCGATACTGGGCCATGATGTTCACGTAGGAGTCCCGCGAGATCTCTTCTGCGATGAACTTGAGCACTATCTCGCTGTTTGCAAGGTTTCCGGGGAGCACCAGGTGCCTGATGATCATGCCCCGCACCGCAAGGCCGTCCCTGATCACCAGGTCCCCGACCTGCCGGTGCATCTCCGCTAGCGCAGCCTGCATGCGGGCGGTGTATCCGGGGGCATGGGAGAGTTCCAGCGCCACGTCGTCCCGCCCGTACTTCGCGTCCGGCATGTAGATATCGATGACGCCGTCGAGGAGCCGCAGGGTGTCCACTGAGTCGTAGCCCCCGCTGTTGTAGACCAGCGGGACGTTGAGGCCTTGGGGGGCGGCGAGGGCGACCGCACCGAGGATCTGGGGGACGACGTGCGAGGGGGAGACGAGGTTGATGTTGTGGCACCGGCGTTCCTGCAGGTGGAGCATGATCCCGGCGAGGTCTTCGTCCGAGACCGCGTAGCCGACCCCGCACTGGCTGATCTCGTAGTTCTGGCAGAACTCGCACCGCATGTTGCAGCCTGCGAAGAATATCGTCCCCGACCCGTTCCTCCCCACGAGCGGGGGCTCTTCGCCGAAATGCGGGCTGTAACTCGAGACACTCGGCAGGAGGCCGGTCCGGCAGAACCCCAGTTCGTCCTCGATGCGGTTCACGTGGCACTCCTGGGGGCAGACGACGCAGTCGCGGAGCACCTCGTGCGCCCGCCGCGCACGCTCCTCCAGTTCGCCGCTCCCGGATAGGCGTACGTATCCGGGTAGTTGGGATCGTTCTGCTTCTGCCATGATCCCCCCTGGGCTTGAAAGAGAAGAAGGTTTACCCCTGCGTACTCTCCGGGTGCGCCTGCAGCCGCTGCCGGAACCCGAAGATCGAACGGGGAACATCTCGCGGACTTCCGGCCTTATGGCCGGATGCCCTGGGCAATATCTCCTGCCGGTTCCCCGGCGCCCCGGATTATTTTGAAAATCTTTATATATTTGATAATGAATTTCTCATTCGTATGTCCGGCGACCGCAACCGTCCGCGCAGAATCCCTGTCGGCAAGGTTATCGTCATCCTTGTCGTCCTCGGCATAGCCGTCATCTGGGGCGGGGAGATCTCTTCGTCCGTAGGAACGCTGGTCGCCGGGACGCTGGAGATATCGGGCCCCGATTCGTCCCGGGTCACCGCCGAAGACCTGGAGACGGGACAAAAAACCATCAACCTCCCGTATGTTCTCCGCGGCAAACCGGGTTCGATCCGGTTCGATGCCTACCGGGGCGTCAACGACTACCTTTCCACGAAGTACCCCGCCTCGTTCCTCAATGAGCGTGACTACTGGCTCCAGTTTACCGACGAGAGCATCCAGGACCGGTACCTGAAGCAGTTGGCCGACAACGTCCGGGCTGCCGAGGCCGACCGCGACAACCAGGTGCGGGCCGCGATCAGCACGGTGCAGAACATCCCCTACATCGGTTATTCGTTCGATACGGCAGCCAAGTATCCGTACCACGTGCTCTACCACCAGAACGGAGACTGCGACGAGAAGTCGCTTCTGCTCGCGTACCTTCTCCGTGAACTGGGGTACGGCGTCGCGGTCTTCGAATTCGAGCAGGAGTCACACATGGCCGTGGGCATCAGGGCGCCCGCGGAGTACTGCTACCGGAACACCGGGTACGCGTTCATCGAGACCACCGTGCCGTCCATCCCGACCGATGCCGGAGGGGACTATGGAGCGACCGGCAAGCTGAAGTCGGACCCGAAGGTCTTCGTCGTGGCGGACGGAGACTCCTTCGAGGGAATCTGGCGGGAGCATACCGACGCCGCCGAGTGGAACAAGATACGGGGCATGGGCAGAGAGCTGGACCCGTACACGTACGGGCGTTACCGGAACCTGGCTCAGTCGTATGGGATGGAGTACTAGGGCCGGGCCGCCCCGTGCCGCGCGGAGGGCGCCGCACCGCTCCGGCTCACCGGGAGCCCGCGTAAGACGGACGAAAACGAGCGAGGGCGCTCTCTCGGATACGCACGGCACGTTTCTGATGGTTGCCGTAACCATCATCCTCGCCGCGCTCGTCCTGCTGCTGATGCTCGCGATGATCCCGTCCTGGTCGTGGACGGAGCCCGGAGAGCCCCCGATCGTGATCACCGGGATTGCGCACACCAGCGAAAGTACCGGGGAGCTGACCTATGCGAGCAGGGTCACCCTCAAGAACAACGGCAGTACGGTATACGAGAACGATTGCCTGAAAGCGGTCTTCTACAAGAACGACCAGAAAGTCTGCATCGTCCAGACACTGAACGGCCACCTCCTCATCTCATCGTATCACTACGGGGTGAGGTTCCTCGAAGGCGAGGGCTGCTGCACCCCCTACTGGAACCCGGGCGAGGAGATGATAGCGGATCTCTCCGACGGGACGTTCTCCCCGGGTGAACAGGTGACTGTCGAGATTGTGGACAAACGGACAGGGAAGACGATCTCGAAGCATACGGTGAGGGCATGAGGCGGACCGCCTCCAAAGGCCATGTTTTTGTACCGGAACGCTCCTAGAGACTATTATGTTCAAATCGATACTCGTGGCAGTCGACGGGTCGGAGATCGGCCACCGGGCGCTCGAAGAGGCTCTGGATATCGCCCGCGCCATGGAGGCCTCCATGCATGTCGTGCACGTCGTCCAGACCGGCACGTATCCCACGCTGATCCTCAACGAGCTCGAACCGCCGGATATCGCTCAGCAGGCGCTCCTCGATTCGCTTGACCGGGAGGCGAACGAGTTCCTCGCCGATGCGGAACGGGAAGCGGCCGCAGCCGGTGTCCGGATAACCGTCCACAAGCGCTGGGGGCACCCGGGAGCGGAGATCACCGCGCTTGCGCAGGAACTCGGCGCCGACCTGACCGTGGTCGGGTCGCACGGCAGGGGCCGGATCGACCGCTTCTTCCTCGGGAGCGTCAGTTCCTACATCGTCGATCACGCGGCGTCAACGGTCATGGTCGTCAGGGGCTGACCCGCCGCACCCTGACGACCGGACGACGCCCCGGGCGATGAGCCGCGCCACCCTGACCGGCTCGGGCACCTTTCCTTCACGCGTGAAGTCGTTGCAGAGCCTCGCGGCATCCTCGAGAGAGAGGCCGTAGGGGCGGATGAAAAGCGTATACCCGGAATGCAGCCGAACAGGGATCCGGTCGCCGAGCCGCCGGTATGCCGCGAGCCTGGCGGCGTCGTCGGGGAAGTGACGGCGGATATCCTCCGCGAGCCCATCCGACTCTTCGTAGGTGGCTATGATGACGGGAAGATCGGTCGCGTCCTGCACCGCCACCGGGTCGATGATGTTGTACCAGGCGATGACGCTCCCGCTGATCATCAGGAGATTGATGTCCCGGCGGGCAAGATGGGTGAAGATCCGGATGACCGCATCGGTGGCGTCCGACCCCCCGACGGTCACCCGGGCGAAGGCCGCCCCGTCGATCCGGAGGTCCTTTCGCATGACGACGCCGGCAAGGGTGGATTGCTCCCGCCCCGAATAACTCTCGGCGATACCGAGAGCGCGGAGCCCCGATTTGGCTACGTGCATGCGAAGTCCTTATGTTGCTAAATCGGATATAGTACACCGATGAACGTCGAGCGAGATGAAGTCTGCATCTTCATCCCCACGCTGAACGAGGCCCCGACGATCGGCGAGCTGGTCGAGGGGTTCCGGCAACGCGGTTTTCGCCACATTCTCGTCATGGACGGGAACAGCACCGACGGAACACCCGATATCGCACGAGCCGCAGGAGCGGTTGTCCGGACACAGGCGGGAAAGGGAAAGGGCAACGCCATCATCGAGGCCGTGGGGATCATCGATGAGCCCTACGTGCTCATGCTCGACGGCGACGGCACCTACTCGCCGGATGACGCGGATAAAATGCTCGAACCCCTCGGCCGAGGATTCGATCACATCATCGGCGACCGCCTCGTCAACCCCGAGGCGGGAGCATTCACGGGGTTAAACCTCCTCGGCAACCAGATCCTCAACCTGATGTTCAAGATAGCACACGGCAAAGACCTCCGCGACATCCTCTCCGGCTACCGCGCCTTTACCCTTCATTCGATCCGGCAGATGACCCTCAAAGAAGCGGGGTTCGAGATCGAGACGGAGATGGCGGTCGAGGCGGTGAGGAACGGACAGCGGGTCACGGTCGTCCCGGTCCGGTACCTCGCGAGGCCCGGCACCGTCACCAAGTTAAACCCGTTCCAGGACGGCCTGCGGATCTTCTCGACCATATACCGGCTCGCGAAGATGAACAACCCGATCTTTTACTTCGGGATCATCGGCCTCTTCATATCGCTTATCGGGGGCGTCATCGGTGTCTACGTCGTCCTCGAATGGCTCAAGAACATCGAGCACCTGCCGCTCACCATCCTCACGGTCCTCCTGATCACGATGGGCTTTCAGATCTTCATGTTCGGCGTGATCAGCGACATGCTGCTCGGGTTTCACCGCGAGACCACCCGCCAGATCGAGCAGTTACAGAACCCCCCGAAGCCTCCCCGATAAAAAGAGGATCCGGCAGGCATACTCGGCGATCGAGGTGTAGATATACGCCTCATCGAGCGTTTTTCCGGCAGCAAACGTCCCGTGTCCCCGGACGATGACGATATGGCCGTCGCGGAGCGCCCCGGCGACGTTCTGCGCGATCTCGTCGGTCCCGGGGCTCCCGGTAACGACCGGGATTGCCGGGCAGAGCATCCCTCCCTCGCTGTCGGCCGGCCGGACGAGGTCGGCATCGAGCGAGGCGGCGACGGCGTGGACCGGGTGGGCGTGGACGATCGCGCAATGGGGCGTCTCCCGGTAGACCGCCCGGTGGACCCGGTACTCGCTCGATGCTTCACGCGGGGCGTCGCCCGCATCGGGCACAAAGACCGGCATCTCCCCCGCGTCGAGGTACGCGCCGGTCCGGGTGATGGAGAACCCGCCCTCGCCCCTGACACTCATGTTCCCGAAATTCGCTCCTACAAGCCCTTCCACAAAGAGCCTCTTTCCGATCCGTTCGAACTCCTGATCCAGCATTCTCGGCACCCGGACTTTCGTACAGAATGGTTTGGCGTACCCCGGGATATGTGCATGCCCCTTGGGGGCATGACAGAAGTGCGATGCGGAAAGAGAGTGTGAGCCCCCGAGCAGGGTGGTAATGTCCCGCCGAAGTGTCGCTGGCATCCGGGAACCGAGTTCAAGCATGTTGCAGGATGTGCGGCAGTGTTGCCCTTGAGGGCGGACCTTGCTTGCTCTACTTGGTTTCCTTTAGTTCTGGAACTTTGTCTATTGTTCGCGCTCCGGGACACGGCTTTCCACTGGATGTCGCGTATGGGGGAGTGCGACTGGCCGAAGGGCAGGAGCACGAGCACCGTTAGGTGCGAGGGGTTTCAGGGGAGGGGGGAGACCCCCCTCCCCTGTCCCCACAGCGAAACCCTTCGGGTTTCTCGAACTCCTGCCGTTCCGGCAGTCGTTCCCCCCGTGGCGATAAACGACGCGTGCCCCGGAGGGGGAGGCGGAGTTCGAGCACCGGAGGTGTGATACTCCCACGGTGCACTGAACGGGGCCCATCCAGGAAAAAGCCGTTTTGGCATGCTTGCTGTCCTAGGGGTTTACTTACCACCAGAGCGAGTAAAGTCCACGGGCGCCACAAACCAAAACTCAGTGGAAGTCCGGCTCTCCGCCCCCCTCCGGGCCAAAAAATGTTATATGAATTTCACGCCGACGTCCCGCATCCTGTTGAAGCGGGCGATGTTGAGGAGGAGGGGTGTGATGCTCTCGACGATGGATGCGGCCGCAAGCGGCCCCGCATCGTAGGCGCGGAGGCTCGATACGTTGTTGACGATATCCATCACCGTCTGCTTGGCCCCGTCGTCGTCACAGCAGACGGCGACCGAGTAATCGAGCTCCTCGTCGAGCACCTGCCATTTGTTTGCGGCGATGTTGTTGAACGCGGCACAGACGGTCGCGCTCGCGGGGAGCATTCCCTTGATCATCATCGCCGCCGAGCCCTCCGGCGGAGGGGCGTAGTAGAAGTAGGTCGTGCGCTCGATCGGGTTGACGGGACTGACGACGATCTTGTCATCAAACCCGGTCAGGGCTTTCAGGGTGGGAGCCACGTGCTTGAACGGTATCGCGAGGACGACGATATCAGCCTCGTCGACCGCACCCTGGTTGGAGACGCCGAGCAGGCTGCACGAGAGGTTCCGCTCCTGCAGGGTCTCCCGGCAGGTTTCGCAGGCTGCGATCGCCTTTGCCTCCTCGCGAGACCCCACGATAACATCGTACTTCGGAGAGAGCCGGAGTGCCATGCCCTCCCCGATCTCGCCGGTTCCGCCAACGATACCGATCTTCACTGCTCCACCAGCGGTTTTAAGATGCTCTCAAGCCTGTTGAGATCCTGGACGCCCACCAGTTTCTGGACGAGGGCCCCGTCTTTCTCGATGACGAGCGTAGGTACGAACTGGATGTCGTATTTCGCGGCGTACTGCCGCGTCTGTTCGGAATCGACGCCAACGTCGATCTTTCTGATATCGACCTGGTCGCCCATTCTCGCTTTGAGCTCATCGATGATCGGTGTCTGCTGGTGGCACGGACCGCACCACTCGGCGAAAAAATCCATTAAAACCGGTTTTCCCATAGGCTGTACCCCATTCACACAATGTGTGTGAACGGGGCAATAAAGGTTGTTGTTGATCTGCCAACAGAGTGTTTTGTTTATTCTATTTGGGCAAATCGGGCCCGCAGGGCATACTTTGGGTATACCCATCTGGGGTAAAGGTATCCTGTCTCGATACCCATCGTCGCAGGCTGGGCGGCGCTCTGGTAGAGCGCGTCCTTGGTACGGACGAGGTCGCGAGTTCGAATCTCGCCTGAGGCTCTGTTTTAGCTAGGTCAAAAGCCCTGATAGGTTTGATTTCCGGCTATCGCATCCTAACTTCAGGTTCGATTCTTTGTCCCGTACCCGCCGTCTTCCACGATCTCACCAGGTTATACAGGAGATGAGTTGTTTCTCGGAATAAAGGCCTCTATGTGACCATTCCCTACTTTTTCACGTTCTTCGGAGTTGGCGCTTGGGAGCATGGTTGCATGTGAGTGTGGGGTCGCTGAGTGTGATGTGCCGCCCAAAGAGACCCTGTTTTTTGGCCCATGCGTGTACTGCGTCGTGGATGGCGACCTTGGCTCTGAGGTCGCCATCTTCGATGGTTTCGACAAGGATATTCTGGCCGGCGACGGGGTAGGCAATGATACAACCCGGATGGACGTCGATGGCGATGCCGATAGAGCCGGGAACTATGAATTTGTGTCGCGGGCCACCTCTCGGATTCCATGATTTGATGTAGAAGGTCTGTGAGGGGGAGTTGCTGTCGAGAACGAGAGGGGCGTCGACGATATAGCAGTACTTGACTCTGACGTGGGGGACCCGACAGGAATACAGGTTTTCAAAGGCTCCGCTCTCGAGTACGTGTCTGAGAGATGAGGATGCCTCGAACCACTTGTTTTTATCTGCCGTGCGGGGCGACGGTTTGAGAAGGCCGAGATCTAGGAACTTTTTGACAACCTGGGCAACGTACTGGCGCGACACTCCGACGATGCGGGCGGTCTGGCTCTGTGTGTGGTTGCCGGTGGCGAGGAGTGTTACGATGCGTTTTGTGGTGGGATTGAGGGTTCTGAGGGGGAAGGTAACGAAATCTTGCGGGGAGGAGGGGTGGGGTGACGCCATTCTCGTCCATCTCCTTGATATATGGGGATTGCTGGCCCACTCCATAAAGCCTTATGATCGAGGTAGTCCCTAAACACCGCTACCGGGAGGGGGACACCCCCTCCCGGCCCCTCCCCCGAGTGGCGATATGCGACGTCCCGGCAGGAACGGAGCTTGAGCACCGAAGGTGCGATACCCAATGGAAAGCCATTTCACCACCCTTGCTTTGGATATGGTTCTGGTAGGAGAAAACTTGGGTTTAAGTGCTCTGATTAGGATATACCAAAGGTTCAGAGAACTTTTTTGGGTGATCTCATCATCATTTCTCAAATTGGTTGCCAAAAAAGTGCCTAAAATTTTGTTGTAGGGTTGTTATTTTGAAAGGATCGCCATGATTATCTTCCCGTACGCGGGCCTCGTGACCAGGACGCCGATCAGGACACCGAGTATGGTGATGATGGCAAAGCCCCGAAGAGTGGAAAGATCCATCAGCGCCAGCGGGAGCATCGCGATGAAGACCGTCGCCGCAGCCACGGCGATGATGCCGAAAGCCCGCCCGTACCGCTTCATATAGAGGTTCGGCGACGGGACACGCCCTTCGTGGAGAACCTCGTCCGTGATGATGACGAGCTGGTCGATGCCGGTACCCACCACCGCTATCAGGCCGGCGATGGCGGCGAGATCGAGCTGCTGGATGAACCGGGCAATCCCGAGCAGGATGATGATCTCGGCGAGGTTGGTCGCGATCATCGGGAGGACAATCGCAGGTTCGCGGTAGCGGTAGTAGACGACGACCCCTACCGTGAGCAGCGCGAGCAGCCCGGCGATGGCGACCGTCATCTTGAACTGCTCGCCGAGCGCCGCCGGGACGGAACCGGACCCGACGATATCCACCTGCACCGGCAGCGCACCGGCCCGCAGGTGGATCTCAAGCGTCATCGCATCCTCAAGTCCGGAGTCGCCGGTTCCGGTGCTCGCAGAGAGCGACCTGACCGGGCCCGACCGGAGCTCCGTCACAAGGGTCCCGGCGAGGGGAGCACTGTAGACGGTCTCGTTGTCGAGGAGCATCACGAGGTGATGGGCGTTCGGGTTGTCGACCGCTCCGGATGAGAGGGCGGCCTCACGGAACGCCTGGGCACCCGCATCGGTGAACGAGAACGAAACGCCCCATGTGCCATCGAAGTCCCTCTGCGGCACGCCGACGCTGGTGATCTGGTCGCCGTAAAGGACATGCTCGGTCTCGTTTCCGGTTGTCTGGACCCGGATCTCGAACAGGCCCTGTTTGCCGACGATCTCCTGCGCCGTCGCCATATCCACGCCGGCAAGTTCTATCCGCACGTACTGCGGGTAGTCGCTTCCTGTCGGGGTGAGCAGGTTGATCCTTGCGTCCTGCATCCCGAGAGCGTTCACCTTCTCGTTGAGGATCTGTTTCACCTCGTCTGCAGTAAACGATGATACGCCCTTCTGATAGGTGACGATCGAGGCGTTTGATGCCGAAAAGATCGGTTCAAGGTCGGCACGGGAGACGCTCTTCCTGATCTCGAGGTGGTTCTCGTCGATCTGGATCACATCTGCCTCGAGGCTCGTCTGCAGGTTCTCTATGAGGTCTCCGACCGATCCGTCGGTCGAATAGGCCACGACGACGGACTGGAACTCCATCTGCAGCCACGACCCACCCTGGAGATCGAGGCCGAACTGAAGGTTTCCCTCAAGCCCCTTCTCCGGGCTCGGGGGCGCAAGGTAGATGCCGACGAGGGAGCCGACGACCAGCAGGAGCACCAGGGCAACCCGCCAGTCCTTGACGAGGTTCTTGATGGTTTCGCTATTCATTTTTTACCGCTCCGGAGGATGTATTCCTTGAGTATCCCGGCGTTCAGCATCCAGGTGTTCATCATGTCGACGAAGAGCCCGATGAGGAGGACGCTTGCGATCTCGCTGATGATCTGGATCTGTCCCGCCGTAGCGACGACCCACATGGCTGCGATGGCTGCGATGGTCGTGGTCGTCATGATGATCCCGGTCCTGAAGGCTCCGGCGAGTTTCTCGTCGAGTTTCCCCTTGCGCTTTAAGAGGCGCGTGGTCAGCAGGATATCGCTGTCGACGGAGTAGCCGATCAGCATCAGCAGGGCTGCCGTCGTTCCGAGGGAGAGCGGGATGCCGATGATCTGCATGATTGCGCCGGTGACGGCGATATCGGCGAAGGCGGAGAGGACGACCGCACCCGCCGGCACCACGTTCCGGAACGCTATGAAGACCACGACGGCCATCCCGATGAACGAGAAGATCAGGGCGAGGAAGGCCTGGCCCTGGAGCGTCTTTCCGAACGTCTCACCGATCTGGTCTATCTTAGCATCGGGATATTTCTCATTGATGAGCGCAACGAGGCTCCGGTACTGGGCATCGTCCATAGGGCCGAACTGGATGTATTTCCCGTTGCCGATACCCTCGCCCACCGATAACAGCGGGTACCCGGAGAAGGCCGCCTCTACCGTCTCTCTGCCATCAGAGGTGAACACCGTGACCGCCGTTCCTCCCGCAAAGTCGATGCCCGGTGTTATGGGCAGGCCGGTGGCGAGCGTGGTGTAGCCAAGCAGGACTCCGGCAAGAAGAAGAAGAACGAGGGGCAGCGCTACCATCTGCCGCGGAGAGTATTTGTTGACGTCGTATCTGACAAATTCCATGCTGTATGAGTGTACGATTGTAAAAGGTTAAAGGGTTGCTCATGCATGTATGGCGCGAATCGGCATTCAGCCTGATAACGCCGGAATGTCCCGGGAGTTGCCCGACGGGGAAGGGAACCCGGTCGCACCTTGCGGTGCTCAAGCTCCTGTCGGAACGGCAGTCGCACCTTCGGCCAGTCGCAACTCGCACCTGACGGTGCTCAAGCTCCGGACGTCCCGTCCGTCGCTCCCTGCTGGATGAGGCGGCGTTGGAGACGCGCGCAGGGAAGAGGGTCATGGGGGGTGTTATGAAATCGTGATTATTTTCACGTAAAAGCGCATTAAACCGCGTATGACCAATTTTCAGGCAAACGGTGTTGTTATACTCCATCCGATCCCATTTCGTCAGACAATTGTCGTCCTACTGGCAGAATCTCCGATTTAATGATTGAAAAGAAAAGATATATATAAAATACCGAATCACAAGCACATATGAGATCGCCCTATGAGCTCAAAAAAGAGATAGAAGCTCGACTCAAAGGTTATCTCTCACGGGACCGGGACGGAATCCGGCACGAGTTGCTCAACCTGTTCGTAAAGGTAAAATCCCTTACCATACCCCAGATCTACGAGAAGTTGCAGAAGCAGTTCTCGATCAGTTACCACTCCATCGCATCCATGGTAGGCATCATCGCGTCCCGGATAGGCATCCTGCACGTGAGGCGGAACGCGGAGGGAACGAACACCATCTACGAGCTGAAAGACCAGTACGTAGACGTGGTGGCGAAGATCCTCGGGACAACGTAACACTCAAAAACCATACTTCTTTTTTTACACCCAGAACAAATATGGAGGACTATCATGCAGAGCGACGTTGGGGAGTCAGGACAGTCGCGGAGTATATATGTCACGGAAGACGTCCGATCGTATGTTCTCCAGAGAAAACGCGACTTCAGAGTGAGCACATCCTGCAGCGGACCGATCCTCCTGCCGACATCGGTCAAACCGCCGAAGATTACCGACCTGCAGATCCCGGTCGGCGATTATACCGTCTATATCTCGAAATACCAGGCCCGCTACATCGATTCCATCCACAGGGGAATGATTCCTATATTCTACGAAGACTTCTAGACCATGAGTTTCGAAGAACTGGAGCATACCGCCGATGTCCTCATGCGGGTGCGGGGCGCGACCATAAACGAGATCTTTGCCGACGCAGGCCGGGCCATGTTCCACGTGATGTACGGCCCCTGCGAGGACCGGAGTATCGAACGGCAGATCTCCCTCGAGGCGGATGACCTCGAGTCCCTCCTTATCGACTACCTCTCGGAACTGCTCTTCATCACCGACGTCGAGAATATCGTCTTCTGCACCTTCGACGTCGATGTCCGGGGCACCCGCCTTGTCGCCGCTCTCAGGGGCGAGCCCTTCGACCCTGCACGGCACTCTGCGGGGACTCTGATCAAGGGCATATCCTACTTCGGGCTCGAAATCGTTAAAGACGAAGAGACCTATGTGGTGGAGATCATCTTCGATATCTGAGGGATCCCTATGCTTGAAGGAATCAATAAGATCGGAGACCTCGAATGGGAGGTCCCCATCGGATACGTCCCCAATATGCGGGTACCGGGACGTTTCTTTCTCTCCCGGGCGCTGGCGGAGACCCTCGAAGAAGGGGCCGTCCGCCAGCTGGCGAACGTCGCGACCCTGCCCGGGATTGTGAAGCACTCGCTTGCCATGCCCGATATCCACTGGGGATACGGGTTTCCCATCGGCGGTGTCGCCGCGTTCGATATGACCGAGGGGGTCATATCTCCCGGGGGGGTCGGGTTCGACATCAACTGCGGCGTCCGGCTGATCACGACACCCCTGACAGAGGCCGATCTCGCCGGCAAGAAACGGGAACTCATCGAGAGGCTCTTTGCGGTCGTGCCGACCGGCGTGGGCTCAAAGAGCGCCCTGCGGGTCTCGAACAAAGAACTGACCGGGGTCATGGTCGACGGCGCACGGTGGGCGGTCGAACGCGGGTTCGGCACCGAAGCGGACCTCGCGCGGTGCGAGGGAGAGGGTGCGATTCCGGGCGCGGACCCGGAGGCGGTCAGCGCCAAAGCGCGCCAGCGGGGCGTGCCGCAGCTCGGGACGCTCGGCGCGGGGAACCACTTCCTGGAGGTCCAGGTGGCGAGGGAGATCGTCGACCCCGAAGCGGCAAAGGTCTTTGAGGTCGCCGAAGGGCAGGTCTGTTTCATGGTCCACTGCGGCTCCCGGGGTTTCGGCCACCAGATCGCCACCGACCACTTACGGACGCTCGAGAGTGCGCTCGCCAGATACGGGATACACCTCCCCGACCGGCAGCTTGCCTGCGCCCCGATCGATTCCCCGGAAGGCCGCGCCTACTATGGCGGCATGGTCTGCGCTGCAAATTATGCCTGGGCAAACCGGCAGGTCATCATGCACGAGGCCAAAAAAGTCTTCGCACAGCTCTTCGGGATCGACTACGACGAGATGCGGCTCATCTACGATGTCGCGCACAACGTCGCCAAGTTCGAGCGCCACGATATCGACGGCGCGTCGACGGAGGTCTGCGTCCACCGCAAAGGCGCGACGCGGGCGTTCGGCCCGGGAGCCCCGGGCATCCCCCGCGAGTACGCCGCGGTCGGGCAGCCGGTGATCATCCCCGGGAGCATGGGGACGTCCTCCTACCTCCTCCACGGCACGACGACCGCGATGCAGAAGACCTGGGGGAGTACCTGCCACGGCTCCGGCAGGGTGCTCAGCCGGTCGAAGGCGAAGAAGGAGGTCCGCGGGAAGGAACTCCGGGAACGCCTCGCAGGAGAAGGCATCCTGGTGCGCGCTCACAGCGACTCGGCCCTTGCGGAGGAGGCGCCCAAAGTCTATAAGCCGAGCCGGGAAGTGGTGCGTGTCGTGCACGAAGCGGGTCTCTCGGATATCGTTGCCCGGCTGGAACCGCTCGGGGTGATCAAGGGGTGACCTGCAGAACCGGGTTGCTCTGGGACAGCCCCCTCATGTTCTCGCGGCTCGTCGAGGACTGCGGCGCCTGCTGTGAGACGGTCAACCCCTACATGCTCGCCTCTCCCTTCTGGCGTGGGAGATTCGTCTCGCTCATCGTGCCGACGGGGTTTGCGAACCCCGACTACTCGAACCTCCTTCCGGCGCTCCGGGCTGCAGAGGGACGCATCCGGCGTTTTGTCGAGAACGGCGGCAGGCTGCTGGTCTTCGGCGCGGGAGGCTCGCGGGAGGACGCCTACGACTGGCTCCCGTTCCCGGTGACCTACGCGTTCTCGTACGGGCCGCGTTCCGTCCGCTTTGTCGGGGAGAGCAACTACACCTCCCTTTTTTCCGGGTACGACCTCGCCGCCGTCGAGTGCGACGGCTCATTCCCGGCCCACGGCGGCGAGACGCTTGCCGCCTCGGCTGCCGGGGAGGCGCTCCTGATTGGGAAGGCGATAGGCGACGGCATGATCCTGGTCTCGAGCATCCATGAGTACCCCTCACGAGAATTCCTCAAGGAGTTCTCATGCGGCGATAGGGAAACCTTATTTTAGATAGACCATGATGGAAAGTAGGGATACGACCATGGAGCAATACATCATCTCTGTCTCTTCGAGCGCGCGCGATCTCATTCCCGTCACGATCTGCCTCCATGATCTGCTTGGCCGTCTGCCCGTCACGGCACGATCCCGCGACCATCCTGGAGTCCGGATCGAGGATGGGAAGGTCATCGACGAGGCCTATACGGGCCCCGTCCTCGAGGAGGTCCTGGCGGAGAACGCCACATTGAGGGTCAGGCCGCCGAGAGGGCCTTACAAAGGCATCCCGGTAGTTGTGGCGCCGGTAAGGGACGGCGAAGGCAGGGCCATCGGTGCGATCGGCATCGTCGATGTGACCGGCATCTTTGATCTGGCGGGCTTCATGGAACAGAACGCGGGGATCCGAAGACAGATGCGCGGTGAAGATTCGCGTTCGCTCCCGACCGAGTCGCCTGCAGAGAAAAGGTAATGGACATGAAGGATACGGCAATCAACGTACTGAAGATTCTCGAAGAATCGCCCGGCCCGGTATCGGGCGAACGGATTGCAGAGCAACTGGGCATCACCCGATCGGCTGTCTGGAAACAGATCCGCGAACTCCGGAGGTTGGGATACAGTATATCGTCGTCGCGGGCGGAAGGATACCGCCTCGAAGTGAAGACCGACAGGCTCCTCCCGTACGAGATCCGCAAGCAGCTCCGCACCCGGTTCATCGGAAGACAGGTCCGCCACTTCGACAGCACCGCCTCCACGAGCTGGGTCGGGAGGAAACTTGCCGACGAGACCGATCCTGAAAAACTGCACGGCATGGTGGTCATCGCCGAAGAGCAGACCGGTGGGGTAGGAAGGCTCGGACGCTCCTGGGTCTCGCCTGCCGGCGGCATCTGGGCCACCATTCTCTTGAAACCGAAGATCCCGCTCGACCATCTCTTCATGATCACCATGGCCGGGTCGATCGCGATTGCCCGCGCCATCCGGAAGGAGTACGGCATCAGTGCGCTCATCAAGTGGCCCAACGACATCTTCGTCGGGGACAAAAAGGTCGCCGGGCTGCTCCTGGAGCTCACCGCAGAGGCGGATACCGTGCACTACACCCTCCTCGGGATCGGGATCGACGCGAACGTTCCTCTCGACGAACTCTCGTCGAACCTGAGGGACACGGTGACCACGCTCCAGGCCGAGGTCGGCCGCGAGGTCGACCGCGTGGCGCTTCTTGCCCGGGTCCTCTGGGAGTTCGAACTGCGTTACCAGCAGCTTGAGGACGGCGAGTACGATTCCATTATCCGCGAGTGGAAGAGCCTTTCCCTGACCCTCGACCACCGTGTGGCCATCAAGACCATCAACAAGACTTTTGCGGGAGAGGCCATCGATATCGATGAGCACGGCGCCCTGATCATCCGCAAAGACAACGGGAAGATAGAGCGGGTTATCGCCGGGGACTGTTTCCAGCTCTAGAGTCTCCTTGTCAACCGCCCGATATTTTTTGGTTGACAGGATTTTTATTGTCGGCCATTCAATTTGAATGGTCGATATGATGCACCGCACCCAGATCCTCGCCTACAGTGGTACGTTCGTCGCGCTGATCGCTGCCGGGAGCTGGATATCCATCCCGCTGCCCCCGGTCCCGCTTACGCTCCAGACCCTCTTCGTGCTCCTCTCCGGGGTCGTCATGAAGCGGTATGCGGTGATCCCCGTCACCCTCTACGTCCTCCTCGGGGCGGCAGGCCTCCCGGTCTATCATAACGGCACGGCGGGCCTCGGGGTGCTCCTCGGTCCCACGGGGGGGTTCCTGGTCGGCTTTATCCCCGCCGCCCTCGTCGTCGGGCTCGCCTACGAGCATGAGTCGCCGAAGTCCCGGGTCGCAGGGCTGATCGCGGCGACCTCTCTGACCTACCTCTTCGGCGTCGCATGGCTTGCCTGGTCGGCGTCGCTCTCGCTTCCCCAGGCGATCCTGGTCGGCGTCGCCCCGTTCGTCGTCGGTGCCGTCGTGAAGGTCGCAGCCGCGTACGCCATAGGAAAGCGGGTGGCATGATCCGCGTCGCCGGTCTGCGGCACCGGATCGTCGATATCCCTGACCTTACGGTGGATGCGCGCCACATTGCCGTGATCGGGCCGAACGGGAGCGGCAAGACGACGCTGCTCGCGATCAGCTCTGGCATCGAAGAGCCCCGGGCGGGGACGGTCCGGCTCCTCGGCCGCCCGCCGTCCGCCGTGAAGGTCGGGTGGGTCGGGGAGTTCCCCGACCGGACGCTCCTCTTCTCCCGGGTATACGACGAGATCGCGTCGGCCCCCCGGTTTCGCCACCATCCCTGCCGCGAGACGGACGAGAGGGTCGGAGCGGCCGCCGGGAAGGTCGGCATCCAGCACCTTCTCGGAAAAAAGGTCTCGGCCCTCTCCGGGGGCGAGAAGGCCCTCGTCGCGCTGGCCGCGGCCTGTGCCGACGACCCCGAGGTGCTCGTCCTGGACGAGGCCGACTCGCACCTTGATGCCGGGACGGCGGAGCGTGTCTACCGCGTCGTGCAGGAGAGCACGGCGGCCCACGTGCTCTGGTGCACGCAGTCGATGGACACCGCGGCCGGGGCGGACTATGTCCTCTTCATGGAGGATGGCCGGGTCCGGCACCACGGCACGCCGGAAGAGGTCTTTTCTGCGCTCGAGGAGACGTGCTTTTACCCGACCATGTGGAGGGTTCTCCGGTGAGGGTAGACCTCGAGGATCTCCTCTTCTCCCGCGGTTCGTTCACCCTCCGGGGCAGCGGCACCTTTGAAGAGGGCGTGCACCTGGTCAGCGGACCGGTGGGGAGCGGGAAATCGACGCTCGCCCTTCTGCTCGCAGAACTGCTCCGTCCCGGGAGCGGCGCCGTCCGGCGGCACGGCGTCTCGTCGGCCCTGCTCCTGCTGCAGTTCCCCGAACACCACATCACCTGCCCGACCGTTGCCGAAGAGGCCGGGTCCTGGGGGCTTGCCCCGGACGACGTGCTCGCGCGGGCGGACCTTGCCGGGCGGGGGGACGACGACCCGTTCCACCTCTCCCGCGGGGAGCTCAGGAGGCTGACCCTTGCCTGCGCCGTCATGCGGAACCCCGACCTGCTGATGCTGGACGAACCGTTCGGTTCCCTGGACTGCGTCGCGAAAAGGGAGGCCTGCAGGATGATCGAGGAGCGCGATGCAGGTATCACCATCATCTTCTCGCACGAACGCGCGGTCCTCCCCCGGGTGGATGCCGTCTGGGAGATGGAGGCCGGAGCCCTGACGGCCCGCGGCAGCGTGCCCGGAGCGATCCCCCTGTGGCGGCACGCCCCGCCCTACCTCGCGTATGCCTTAAGAGAGGGTGCCCGTCCGGCGAACATCAGGCTATCCGACGCCCGGGAGGCGCTATGCAGGATCCGCGGCTGAGGCTTCTTGCCGCCGCGTTCCTCTCGCTCGCTGCGTTTGCGAGCACGGCGGGAGCCGTCGCCGCCATGGTCTGGTGGCTGCTGTTTACCCCGCGCACGAAGGCCCTCCCGCGGCCGGGGGTGCTTCTCTCCCTCATCGCGATGATCGCCGCAACAGCGCTCGTCTCCGCGTGGGGGGGCGGCCCGGGGCTCTCCTACCTGATCCGGATGACCGCGCTCCTCCTTCTGGCCGCGTGGGTGTACGCCGAGACGGAGGAAGGAGACGTGCTCGGCGTGGCGGTCTGGGCCCTCGGGGACCGGGTGGGATTCGAGATCGGGCTCATCGCCGAGATGGGTCTTTCCGGCCTCGCAGTGATCCGGCAGGAGCTCGATCAGATGCGGGTTGCCCTGGCGCTGAAGGGAATCCGGCCCGGTGTGCGCTCGATCGTGCCGCTCGCGGTAACCCTCATCGTCACCCAGATCAGGAGAGCCGACGAGATTGCCCGGCTGCTGGTGGTACGGGGCTACACGATCGGAGGTCGGGTATGCCCCCGATTCGGAACGGATCCCGGGGACGTCCTGGCCTCAATAATGGCCTTAATACCCGTCCTTTTATCTACTCTCCCTCTTCGCGACGTTTTTATATTAGTAGGATGAATTTTGTAGAGGCTTTATTGATATATTCTCAGCCCTTCGAGGTGCAAAATTCGATGTGTGCTGCCAAATTAGATTCACTCAATATCACCGATACCACGCTTAGGGACGCGCATCAGTCGCTTATCGCTACCCGGCTCCGGACTGAGGATATGCTCCCTCTTGCCCGTGCCATCGACGAAGTAGGTTTCTTCTCTGTCGAGGCCTGGGGTGGGGCAACCTTTGACAGCTGCATCAGGTTTCTCAACGACGATCCCTGGGAACGCCTCCGGATGCTGAAGGCCGAGCTGAAACGCACCCCCATCCAGATGCTCCTGCGGGGCCAGAACCTCGTAGGCTACCGGCACTATCCCGACGACGTGGTGGAGAAGTTCGTAGAGGCGTCGGCGCAGAACGGGGTCGATATCTTCCGGGTCTTCGATGCATTGAACGATATCCGGAACATGAAAAAAGCGATGGAGGAGGTCAAGAACGTCGGGGCGCACCTGCAGGGCGCGATATCCTACACGACGAGCCCCGTCCACTCCGTCGCGACGTTCATCGATATGGCGCAGGAGCTCTATGCGCTTGGCTGCGACTCGATCTGCATCAAGGACATGGCCGGCCTGATCATGCCGCACGATGCCCGCGACCTGATCGTCGGGATCAAGAAGACGGCCGACGTCAGGGTCTGTCTCCACTCCCACTGCACGAGCGGCGTCGCGCCCATGAGTTACCAGGCGGCGATCGATGCGGGCGTTGATATCCTCGATACGGCGATGTCGCCGTTCGCCCTCGGCACCTCCCAGCCCCCGACGGAGAGCGTCGTTGCAAGTGTCGCCGGGACGCCGCGCGACACCGGCATCGACCTTCTCCCGCTCCGGAAAGTGCGGAACATCTGCCGGGAGATGCGGGAGAAGTACGAGCCGCTCTTCAACTCCATCGCGGACCGGGTCGACTCGGACGTGCTGATCTACCAGCTCCCGGGCGGGATGATCTCAAACCTCGTCTCCCAGTTAAAGGAGCAGGACGCGCTCGACCGCCTGGACGAGGTGTTCCGCGAGATCCCCCGGGTGAGGGAGGACCTCGGCTACCCGCCGCTCGTGACGCCGACGAGCCAGATCGTGGGCACCCAGGCGGTCTTCAATGTCCTCATGGACGGGGAGCGCTACCGGAACGTGACGAAGGAGGTGAAGGACTACGTCCGCGGCCTCTACGGACGCTCTCCCGCGCCGATCAGCCTCGAAATCAGGAAGGTGATCATCGGCGACGAGGAGCCGGTAACGGTCCGCCCGGCGGACCTGCTCGAACCCGTCTACGAGCAGATGAAGAAGGAGGCGACGGAGCAGGGCCTGGTCACCAGGGAGGAAGACGTTCTCACCTTCATCCTCTACCCGAGCGTCGCCCCGTCGTTCCTCCGGGGCGAACGCCAGGCCGAAGCGATCCCCGAGAAGGCATCCGCTGGACCGGTGGGGGTTGCGGAGATCCCCCGCTCCATGGAGGTGGAGGTGGACGGCGAGATCTTCTCGGTCCGGATCGTCACCGTGGAGGGAGGCTCGGTCGCGGCCCAAGCGACCGCACCGTCGGCCAGGGCCCCCCGCGGGGATGTCGCCGGCGGCGTCAAGAGCAACATGCAGGGCATGGTCCTGAAGGTGATGGCCGAGCGCGGGAGCACCGTCAGGAAGGGGGATACGCTCATCGTCCTCGAGGCGATGAAGATGGAGAACCCCATCCCCAGCCCCCGCGACGGCACGGTCTCGGAGATCTTCGTGGATGCCGGGGACGTCGTGCAGAACGGCGACGTGCTGATGGTCATTGAGTGAGGGCTGTTTGCGTGATGAAGTATTTTGATAAGGTCCTGATCGCCAACCGCGGCGAGATTGCCATCCGGGTCATGCGGGCCTGCCGGGAACTGGGTATCGACACGGTCGCGATCTACTCCCAGCCGGACAGCAACGCGCTTCACGTCAAGTACGCTGACGAGGCGTTCTGTGTCGGGGAGGCGCACCCGTCCAAAAGTTACCTCAACAAGGAGCGGATCTGCGATGTGGCGAGGAAGACCGGGGCCGAGGCGATCCACCCGGGCTACGGGTTCCTCGCCGAGAACGCCGGGTTCGCGAAACTGGTCGAGGACGAGGGTCTGACGTTCATCGGGCCGTCGTGGAAGACGATCGAGGCGCTGGGCTCGAAGATCGGGTCGAAGCGGATGATGCGCGAGGCGGGCGTCCCGGTCCTTCCCGGCACGCCGGAAGGCGTCACCGGCGTTGAGGAGGCGAAGAAGGTCGCCGCCGAGATCGGCTACCCGGTGATCGTGAAGGCGAGCGCGGGCGGCGGCGGTATCGGCATGCATATCGCCGAGAGCGAGGAAGAACTCGAGGAGGCGATCGATAAGGGCAGGCGGATTGCCCAGTCCGCCTTCGGCGACCCGACGATCTTCGTGGAGAAGTACCTCACGAAGCCGCGCCACATCGAGATCCAGGTCCTTGCGGACGCGAACGGGCACACCGTCCACCTCTACGACCGCGAGTGCTCCATCCAGCGCCGGCACCAGAAACTGCTCGAGGAGGCCCCCTGCCCGATCATGACGCCCGCTCTCCGGGAGCAGATGACGGCGTCGGCCATCGCCGCTGCAAAGGCGGCGAACTACACGAACGCCGGCACGGTGGAGTTCCTCTACTCAAACGGCAACTACTACTTCATGGAGGTGAACACCCGGCTGCAGGTGGAGCACACCATCACGGAGTTCATCACGGGGATCGATATCGTGAAGCAGCAGATCGCCGTCGCCGCCGGCGAAGATCTCGCGATGGACCAGGAGGACGTCACCATCCGGGGGCACGCGATCGAGTGCCGGATCAACGCGGAGGACCCGCTGAACAACTTCGCCGCCGATCCGGGCAAGATCGTCCGCTACCGGTCCCCGGGAGGGCCGGGGATACGGGTCGACTCCGGCATCCACATGGGCTACACCATCCCCGCACACTACGACTCGATGATCTCCAAACTCTGTGCCCTGGGCTCCAACCGCGAGGAGGCGATCCAGCGGATGCGCCGGGCCATCTACGAGTACGTCATCCTGGGCGTGAAGACGACGCTCCCGCTCCACTACGCGATCATGCACAACGCCCACTTCATCGCCGGCGACACCCACACGCACTTCCTGCAGGAGGAGCACATCGCGACGAGCCTGCGCCGCTACCTCCACGAGGAGGAGGCGCGTATGCAGACGCTGGCCGACTCGCTCCGCCAGGGGAAGCACATAGCGGCGATCACGGCGGCGGTCGACGTCTATATCCGGAAAAACACGAAGTAACCCTCCATCCAATTTTTCCGCTAAGCCATAAGGTTTATTTGCCAATGCAGCATTGTTATACTGCACTTTGTATGCTGCGGTGGCCTAGTCGGTTAGGGCGCCAGACTCATAGGGTTTTGTGAAAAACGGTGCGTCCAAGCCTGGGACATCTGGAAATCGTGGGTTCGGATCCCACCCGCAGCATTGATTTTTGAGTTGGGTTTCTGGTTTTGAAATGTGATTTTTTGCTTTGAGGTTACTTTCTCGGTGGCGTTTGCTTTCTGCGAGTTTGATTAGTAATCCTGAAGGCGGCGAAGGTTTTCAATTAATCAGATGCCATAAGCTCAGAGTCTGCTCTCACAGGCGTTCATTGGGTCAGATACTGCATCTCTCATGTTCTAACAGGCTATAGTTCTCTCGAAAATTGAACTGATGATTTTCTATTAGCTGATAGCCGGTAGGTTAACTGGCTCTGTAAGGGCTTGGTTCTATTGAAACAATTTATCACCCTCGAACGCACTTCCTTGTTTTCTCTCCTCCCAAAAATTGTATTCAATTTCTGCAATATCGCCAGTTCCAAGAGTCCCAACTCTATTTTTGACTTCTTTAGTAGTTGATTTGTATACTGGGACAAAGTAAGCAATTTTCTCCCCATCATCAATAGAAAGGGTTAATCGGAGAATAACTGGTAGATTATCCCAATTACGGTACACTTCATCCTCACGGATTTCATACATCTTCACCTTTCCAAGGAGTCCCATGAACCTTGCGAGGGGTCTCCGATCTAGATGTGCTGGCATTACATTTGGGAAACGGAATACAGCTATCAACCGCGTAGATTGATTTCCTAATAGGTTATTCGGAATTATATCGTTATAATTATCTGGTTTCTGAGAAAAGATCATCTTCTCTGTACCGAACATGTGTAATATTTCTTCATGATGTAACTGCCATTTCACTTCGTTATAACGAACCGTAGCTAAGATATCGTTTATTGCAACTGTCTTTTCCTTCTGATTCAAGATAGCTATGTTTAATTCACACCGAAAGTCCCCAGTTGGGGAATCATGATCGTAACTTCCTGCAGCAGAAGTTATTCGTACTTTCGGAATTTTCCTTTCTTTGTTCCATTTAAGTACCTTCTCTATGAAAAGAAGCCAAGCAAGGATAATCGCTCCCGATAAGAAAATATGATATATAATTCCAAGGATTTGCTCAAACATAATCTATCTCTACAATTTTTCTCATTGGGAGAAACATATAAACATTTGTAGTAGAGGAATAAATCATTGCATGCGATTTTTACCCAATAAAAATGAGTATCAGGCCCTGTAGATTAATGCTAGGGACACTCTTCACTCTGACGCACTGTCTTACTTGTTGAACCGGCGGCTGACCCCTCGGTGACCTTGCGCGCGCCAGTGGCACGAAGCCGGAGATTAGCACGAAGCCGGAGATTATAGTTCTTGATCCAAGTGACTAGGGGTGAAGCCGGACGACCTGTGTGCACTGCACTGCTACTCCGTAATCAGAACATACTATTTTACTATTTGCTCATGAATGATCTCTCAACGTAAAGCATGAAATCTTGAAATACAAGTGATGATTTATGAGTGATATAATTGAGAGAGTCTCAGATAAACTGAAGATCCCAAGATGGTGGGTAAAGGCAATCGCAATTGAGTATACAGAATGTAGGGATTACGTTACACGAGATAAGATCTGGACATTCAATTTTAACAAAATCACGCAAGAGGAATTGGAAAAAGCCGTTAGTGAGCATAAAGTAATTCTGCACGATTTTCTTTTCCACAATGTTCACCCAGCAGTATTGCAAAACAGAATGATAGATAGAATGGCGGGGGGAGTTACAGTGCCTCTTGCTGAACACTCAGCTGATGTTATACCTGAAGGTTTGGTATCAAAACATTACATTCCATTTCAGGCGAATCCGATTAACGTGGAAGATCCTAAGTTGGGTTTTTCTACTCATTGTCAAGTATTTGATAACGGGCACTTATATCAATGGGAAATAGCGAAGTTTGTACACGTCGAAGGGCGACGTTATGGCAAATTTACTTCGGACTATGTCAATCTTGAGCCTTTTGAGGAAATGCAAAGTAAATTAAGAGATTTAATGAATAACTTTGTTAAACCATCTGAAATTGGACATGAAGGGTATAAAGCAAGAGTTGAGGCATACTATAAGCAGTTAGACGATATCCGGCGTCCAATTCTAAAGGAATTACTTCAAGTCCATCACAAAAAGTTAGCTTCGGTTGGGGAGCACAGCAAAGTCCCAAAATATCAACCCTCAATTCTATCCCATTTCGAGAGATTTACTGTAAAAAATAACGACATTCAGACAAAATTGTATGCTGAACCCATCTTCTACCGTGGGTGTTGGTACCATGCAAAGAGGGCAGAAAAGTTGTACTCATCGTTGAGGAAAGACCATGAAACAGTAGATAAACTTGATTTGGTATATCAAGAAAGAGCAACTGCAATAATTTTAGGTGTTGCATGCTTTGAGGCCTTCATCAATGGTCTTGGATTTGATAACTATCCGGAAATATGGAAACATATTGAACAAATTTCAATCATGAAAAAGTGTTCCATCTATTTTGAATTATCTGGAAAAGATTCATCTTTATTCAATACAGGAATTGAACCTTACTTGTCGTTAAAAGAATTGATAAAAAAACGCGATGAACTCATTCATTTCAAAAGGAAATATCATCCGATTTCACACGAAATCAGTGGAGTGAAAACTCATATTGAAAAATTATTGCCCCATGAGTTCATCCGCATCTTCCCTGAAAAGTTAAAAGAATCGATTGAGCGATTTTGTCGAGATAACGATTTAAATGTCCCCAATTGGTTGGTTCCGCAACCAAATCTCCAATGGATGGAATTTATGGGTAAGTAATAACATGCACATCGATATTTTGTTTAATAGTCTAGAACAGCCAGCCGCGAGCATGCCTAGGACAGCCGTCACGACGCGAGGTCTTGCCGGGCGCGAGTGAGAGCGTCGCAGTCTCGGACTTCGGGAAAAACCAAGGCGACGTCCTGTAGCGACCGGCGGAAGTAACGAATCTTGCCCGGCTGTATAGCCTAAAAACAGTGATTGAAAATCTAACCGCATTGGGCGTGTAGAGATCTCAAAATCAAAGCAATCCTAGTAAAGAATCTTTGAGATGCAAACGGTATCACATGTAAACTGTCTTTTTCAGATAATGTCAGAATAAGATTTCATTTCGGATTCAGTGAGAGAGTATCGATCCTTTAGAATATTGCACAGAGCATTTGAATTGGTAAGTATTACGTAATTTGTCCTTTTGAGAATATCTAGGTAATCGTCAATCCTTTGAATGTATGGAACAATCTCTCGGTCCGGCAACCTTTTGAGCATCTCTTCCATGTGTGGTAAGAATTCTTGTGTCAGTTGACTATAACCTAAACTTCCAACTCTAAATTCATCGGTCATAAGAGGCTTAAATAGTGACGAAATAAGCATGCTAATTGTAATTTCCTCTAATTTTTTCTGGGTGACAACTCCAATGAAATTGTTTTCGCCTTGATATAACTCGAAGGGATCTCCTCCAATCCGGGGTTTCCTCTTTATAGAGATCTCTTTCGAAAATAAAACCTTTATAATCTCATTAAGGTTAGATTCTTCGATAATTTTCTCGATTGACCCTATTGCTTCAGTTATATTCTCGTATAACTGTCGCCGCTTTTCTAAGTGGAAATTAATAACGCTAATTTGTCGTTCAATATCTGGGTTCGATGCAATTAACGAAGGGCTGACCGTTTTCTGGAAGTTCGTGTAGAACTCCTTATTTGCCGAGATGGGGAAAACTAACGGAACTAGATCTAGGTTATTGGGAATATTCTTCCCCAACCACAAAATGTCCTTTTCTTCGATTATTTCATTTTCACGGGTTAAATCATTAGAAATTGTATGCAGAGTACCTCTGATTAATTCTAGAACCAGTGGCCTTTCAGTGCTTTTCTTTAACAATTCAAGTTGTTTATCAGATGATCTCGTATAACAATAGGTAAAATACGCAAGTAAAGCTGTGACAATTGCTAATATTAGTGTTCCACCCGCTACAGCAATATTTGCCCAAGTTTCAAGAGGAATGTTTTGAATGAGTACTTGTACCATATCAGATCATCTTGTAAGAATAGTCCTTTGTGTATTACATCTAATTTTCCTTTCTATTTAGTAGTACAACCTGACAAGAACCCCCGTTTCATTTGATAGTAATTTTTAGTCGACCCAATAATTCTCAAAACTAGATGCTCTGGAGATGACAGACGGTCACACCTAAAGGGAGACCGGCCGTGAGGCGCAGGTGACGACCGTTCCGTACTACCGGTGGGAGCAGATGAAAGAGGAAGACGACCCGTTTGTTGCCAGTGTCCTCCAAAATCACATCCTTGTTGCGGGGGCAGCACTATGAGGTGGCGGGAGTGCGTCGATCGGGGTCTCATCCGTCCTGACCTGACGATTCTGAACCCCCGGCAAAGCTTCCGGCACATCCGGATCAACTTGTCATAATCTTCATACAACAGCAATGGGATCATGTCCGCGAGCACCAGACCCGCCCACTCTCCCCCACTCGACACGATCAGAATGGTCGAAGACTTCATCCGGGAGCACAGCGGCGAGTACCGCAGGCGGGCGCTCTGGGAGCGCTTGCCACGGAGGGTTATGTACCAGGCGTTCAAGACGATCATCGAGTACCTCCTGGAGTCAAGTAAGATCGCCATCGATGCACAGGGTAAGGTCTGCTGGATCTACGATCCGGAGTTTACCCGGTGGTACCTGGCCCGTGAAGACCTGCGGATCCGATGAAGGCGGCAATCTTCTTTGCCGACACGAAGGTGAAAGAAGCTTTCGAGGCACTAAAGGCTTCAGCCCGCGAAAGATCGAGAACTGGTTGCCCTTCTGAAATTATGCCCCACGCTCCTGCTCAAGAACCCGGCAGATCTCCTGCCGGAGCTTCGGAACGCGGTTGGCGACCGTTCGCCAGACAAGCATCGTATCGACGCCGAAATACGTATGAATCAGTTTGTCCCGCATCCCTGCCATCTCACGCCAGGGAACGGTGGGGTACCTCTCCCGGACGGGCATCGGGATCTTTTTTGCCGCTTCACCGATGACTTCGAATTTCCTGATGACGGCGCTCTGGGTCTTATCGTCGTGAAGAAACTCGTCATAGGCCATGCCCGCGGTGAACTCCTCGAGCTTCTCTAGAGCCTCGGCGATATCCGAGAGGTAAAGGGTGTACGCTCTCATGCAACGAGAAGATCCCGGGTGACCTGCCCGCGGATCTCCGGGCGGAGTGCTGCCTCCGGCACGACATCCACGCGGGAGCCGAGTTTTTCCTCGAGGTACTGCGACAGCCCGACAAAGTCGAAGAGATCCGCACCGGAACCGAACTCGACAAGTACATCGATATCGCTGCCTTCCCCCTGTTCCTCGCGGGCATACGACCCGAAGAGGGCGATACGCTCGACGTGATACCGTTCCCTGAGCTCGTCTTTCAGAGACCGGAGGATGTCGAGAACTTCAGTGCGGGTCTTCATATGCGGCACGTCCCTGCTATACGTCTCCCTTCGTCGCCGGATTGCTTTAATCTATTGTTCGCCGTGAGCCAGAATCCATCCTGACACCGGCACGGTCCCACTGCCGTGCCGTTCCTGCTCCGTAAACAAATTGTTCCCGCTCTGGAAACATATTGTTTCCAATCAGGAAACACCACGGACGGGAGAGAAACCCCCGGGACGACCGCTCAGTTCCGTGGCACCCGCAGCCGTCCCTGGCGGTTCTTGAGCCCGCCTCTACGCCACCTGTCCTGCACAAAAAGGGGGCCCGGCCCCCCGGGTGCCGTGACTTTGCTGCCGCCGCTCGCTTCCACCGATAGCCCGGCACCCCTCCACCGCGGGCGATCTTCCCTGGAAGAGAGTTTTTATAGGTAGGCCGTGCTACCCGCCGCGACCAGCACCGGAAGAGATTCAATGCCCCGCACATCCCCACCCCGGGGCGGGCACCCCGTGATCCCCCGGGACCTGCCTGGACCCCGGAAGGCCGCCGGCGGTGACGGGCCATGACGTCCCCCGACCCCCTCATGGATGCCGCCGCCGCCGCCCTCTTTCTGCTCCTCGTCACCGGAGCGGCGCTGCTCTTCAGCAGCTACATCCACCGGGTCTTCTCCGGGGGCGTATCTGCGGGTCTTCCCGGCCGTATCGAGCGGGCGGTCTACCGGTTCATCGGAACCAGCCCCGAAGAAGAGGAGGGGTGGCGGGGCTACACCCGTGACCTGCTTATCTTCAACGGCATCGGGTTTACCGCCCTCTTCGCCCTCCTCCTCCTGCAGGGCGTCCTCCCGCTCAACCCGCAGGGGGTCGGCGCATTCGACCCCCTGACCGCGGTGAACGCCGCCGTCAGTTTCGTCACCAACACGAACTGGCAGGTCTACAGCGGAGAGGTCTCGGCGAGTTACCTGACCCAGATGGCGGGGTTCACCGTCCAGAACTTCCTCTCGGCCGCCACCGGCATCTGCATCGCGATCGCGGTGATGCGGGGGCTCACCCGCCGGCCGACCGACCGGCAAGGCCGGTCAATCGATCGGACAGGCCGATCAACCGACCGGATAGGAAACTTCTGGGTGGATATGACCCGCTCCGTCCTCTACATCCTGCTCCCGCTCGCCCTCGCCGCCGCCCTCCTGCTCGCCTCCCAGGGGGCCATCCAGAACCTGGACGCTCACGTCACGGCCGGGTCACAGACGATCGCCATGGGTCCGGTCGCCTCCCAGGTGGCGATAAAACTCCTCGGCACGAACGGGGGCGGGTTCTTCGCCGCAAACTCCGCGCACCCCTACGAGAACCCAACCCCCGTCACCAACCTCATCGAGGCCTTCCTGATCCTGCTGGTCCCGGCCGCCCTGCCCTTCACCTTCGGCCGGATGGCCGGGGCCATGCGGCAGGGATGGGCCATCTACGCCGTGATGCTCACGATCTACGTCGCAGCCCTCGGCGGTCTCTATGCCGCGGAACTCGCCGGAAACCCGCTGGTGGGGGAACTCGGTGTTTCGGGGATCTCCATGGAGGGCAAAGAGGTCAGGTTCGGCCTTCTGGGCACGGCACTCTTTGCCACCTCGACGACTGCGACGTCCTGCGGCGCAGTCGATGCCATGCACGACTCGCTCACCCCGCTTGGAGGTATGGTCCCGATGCTCCTGATCCTCCTCGGTGAGGTCGTCTTCGGCGGGGTGGGTTCGGGGTTCTACTCAATCGTTGGTTTTGTGGTGGTCGCCGTCTTCATCGCCGGGCTGATGATCGGGCGGACCCCGGAGTTCCTCGGCAAGAAGATCGAGGCCGCGGAGATGCAGATGGCCGTCGTCACCGTCCTCGTCCCGGGCGTGCTCGTGCTCCTCCTCTCCGGCATCGCGCTCGCCCTGCCGGGAGCGACGGGAAACCCGGGCCCGCACGGGCTCTCGGAGGTGGTCTACGCCTTCGCATCGATGTCCAACAACAACGGGAGCGCTTTCGCCGGACTCGATGCCACCGGGCCATTCTACGTGCTCGCTGGCGCCCTGGCGATGGCCGTCGGGAGGTTCGCCCCGGCCATCGCCATGCTGGCCCTCGCAGGATCGATGGCAGAGAAGAGGCCTGTCCCCCCCGGCCCGGGGACGCTGCCGGCCGCCTCTCCGGTTTTTGTGGCCTGGACGGTCCTCATCATCCTGCTCGTCGGCGGGCTCACGTTCTTCCCGCTCCTGGCGATGGGCCCGGTCGCAGAATACCTGATGATGGCAGGCGGGGTATGAGCCTATGGCCCGGAAACGATACTCCCGCATCGCCGCCTTCGAACCGGAACTGATCCGCGGAGCCCTCCTCGGCGCCGTGTTGAAGTTGGACCCCCGGAAGCTTGCCGGAAATCCGGTGATGCTCCTCGTGGAGATCGGCGGCATCATCACGACCCTGATCACCCTCGCCGGGCTTGCCGCCCCGGCCGCCGGGGGAGTCTTCTTCCCCGGCATGGTCTCGCTCTGGCTCTGGCTGACCGTGCTCTTCGCGAACTTTGCCGAGTCGCTCTCCGAAGGCCGGGGGAAGGCAAGAGCTGCGTCGCTCCGGGAGTCGAGGACCGGTGTGCCCGCCCGGAGGCTCCGGGAAGAGGCGTTCGGCGCCCCGGCCGATGAGGTGCCGTCCTCCGACCTTCGGCCCGGCGACCTCGTCCTGGTGCGGACAGGCGAGGTCGTCCCGGGCGACGGCGAGGTGGTGAAGGGCGCCGCCCTGGTCAACGAAGCAGCTATCACCGGCGAGTCCGCCCCGGTGGTGCGCGAGGCGGGCGGCGACCGGAGCGCCGTGACCGGGGGGACCACGGTGATCGCAAACGAGATCATCGTCAGGGTCACCGCTGAACCCGGGCAGACGTTCCTCGACCGGATGATCGCCATGGTCGAGGGGGCGGAGCGGCGCAAGACCCCGAACGAGGTTGCGCTCGATATCCTCATCCTCGCCCTGACCGGCGTCTTTCTTCTGGCCGTCGGCAACATCTATCCGGCCTCTGCCTACAGCGCGACCGCAAGCGGCACAGGCTCCCCTGCCGGTCCCGTGGTGCTTGTCGCACTCTTCGTCTGCCTCGCGCCCACGACCATCGCGGCACTGCTGCCGGCGATCGGTATCGCGGGGATGGACCGGCTCTTCCAGCGGAACGTCGTCGCCCTCTCGGGACGGGCGATCGAGGCCGCAGGCGACGTGAACGTCCTGCTCCTCGACAAGACGGGGACGATTACCCTCGGTAACCGGCAGGCGGCCGAGTTCGTCCCGGTGGAGGGGCAGTCCCGGGCAGACCTGGTGGAAGCCGCTCTCCTCTCCTCCGCCGCCGACGAGACACCGGAAGGGAGGAGCATCGTCACCCTCGTCCGGGAAAAGACCGGGACTACCATCACCTGTCCTCCCGGGGCGAAGTTCATTTCCTTCTCGGCCGCAACCCGGGTGAGCGGCGTGGAGTGCCACGGAACGACCTATCTGAAGGGCGCTACCGACGCGGTAGTGAAGGCGGTCCGGGAACGCGGCGGGACCCCTCCCCCGGATCTCACGGCGAAGGTGACCGGGATAGCATCGGCGGGCGGCACGCCGCTCGTCGTGGCCAGCGGCCCGACGATCCTCGGCGTCATCTTCCTCAAGGATATCCTGAAGACCGGTATCCGGGAGCGGTTTATGGATCTGCGCCGGATCGGCATCCGGACGGTGATGATCACCGGCGATAACCCGCTCACCGCCGCCGCCATCGCGGCAGAAGCGGGCGTGGACGATTACCTGGCCGAAGCGAAGCCGGACGACAAACTCCGGCTGATCCGCGGCTACCAGGATGAGGGCTACATGGTCGCCATGACCGGCGACGGGACCAACGACGCGCCCGCCCTGGCCCAGGCGGACGTGGCGGTCGCCATGAACAGCGGCACCCAGCCCGCCCGGGAAGCGGCGAACATCATCGATCTGGACAGCGACCCGACGAAACTCCTGGATATCGTCGAGGTCGGCAAAGAGATCCTGATGACCCGGGGCGCCCTGACCACCTTCTCGATAGCAAACGACATCGCCAAGTACTTCGCCATCGTCCCCGCCGCCCTGAGCGGGGTCTACCCGCGTCTTGCGGTCTTGAACATCATGGCCCTGGCAACGCCCGGGTCGGCCATCCTTTCGGCGGTCATCTTCAACGCGCTGGTCATACCGCTCCTGATCCCGCTCGCACTTGCCGGAGTCCGGTTCAGGCCGATGCCGGCATCGCAACTCTTCGCCTACAACCTGACCATCTTCGGCCTCGGGGGCGTCGTCGTGCCGTTCATCGGCATCAAGGCGATCGACCTCGTGCTCTCCGGCATCCTGCCGGCATAGGTGATAACGATGAAGGAACCTCTCAGGCGTGCTGTGCTCCTCTTTGCCCTGCTTGCGGTCATCACGGGGATTGTCTACCCCCTGGCGGTGACGCTCATCGCCGGGGCCGCCTTCCCCTTCCCGGCGCACGGGAGCCTTGTTGCCGGCGACGACGGCCGGGTCATCGGGTCGGCGCTCATCGGCCGGAACTTCACCGCACCGTTCTACTTCCAGGGCCGTCCGTCGGCGACGCCGGTGACCGCATACAACGCATCGCACTCCGGCGGCTCGAATCTCGGGCCGACGAACCCCGTCCTCCTGCAGCAGGTTGCAGGGAGAGTGCAGGCGCTCAGGGAGGCCGGTGTGGCCGATCCGCTCCCTGCCGATCTGGTCATGGCGTCTGGGAGCGGGCTTGACCCGCACATCAGCCTCGATGCGGCGCTGGTGCAGGTCCCGGCGGTTGCGAAGGCGCGCGGCCTCCCGGAAGAGGAGGTCAGGGCGCTCGTCATGGCCGAGGCTGTCGATTCGCCGTTTTTAGGGGCGTACGTCAACGTCCTCTCGCTCAATCTGGCGCTGGACCGTAAGGAGGGAGAGCATGGCGCCCGGTGAGCGTGAGGAGGAAGGGCGGCCTCTCCCTGAGGATCTGCTCGCCATCGCCCGCCGTTCGGAGGAGGGGGAGAGGGGGCGGCTGACGGTCTACCTCGGCTACGCCGCCGGCGTGGGAAAAACCTACACGATGCTCCAGGACGCACTCCAGCGGCGGGGAGAGGGGGTCGATGTCGTCATCGGCTACGTGGAGACACACGGCCGGCCGGAGACCGAGGCCCTCGCCGTGCGGTTAGAGGCCGTTCCTCCGGCAACCATCCGCTACCAGGGCCTCGACCTCCGGGAGATGGACCTTGATGCGATCATCAGGCGGCACCCGGAGGTCGCCCTCGTCGACGAACTCGCTCACACCAACGCACCAAACAGCCGCCACGTCAAACGCTACGAGGATATCGAGGAACTCCTCCATGCCGGCATATCGGTCTATACGACCGTCAACATCCAGCATATCGAGAGCCAGAACGACGCCGTCGCCCAGATCACCGGCATCCGGGTTTTAGAGGCCGTGCCGGACACCTTCCTCTCCGGCGCCGATGAGATCCGGCTCGTCGACGTCACCCCGGAGGAACTGCGGCTCCGCCTCAGGGCGGGGAAGGTCTACGTCATGGATATGGCCGAAGCGGCGATAGACCGGTTCTTCAGCACGGGAAACCTCCTCGCTCTCCGGCAACTTACCCTGCGCTATGTGGCGACCGCCACCGACCGGCAGATGATCGGCCATATGCGGGCCCGCGCCATCCCCGGCCCCTGGCCAGCAGCAGAACGGCTCCTGGTCGGGATCCGGCCGGGCCCGACGGCCGAGCAGATGGTGCGGGCGGGATACCGGCTTGCCGCCCGGTTCGACGCCGACTGGGTGGTGCTCACGGTGGAGCTGGAGAGCGATCGCCCGCTCTCGCTCAGGGAGCGCGCCTGGCTCACGATGGCCCTGGAGACCGGGCGGAGGCTCGGGGGCCGGATTGTCCGTCTCCGCGGCGAGGATGTCGCCGACGAGATCCTCCGCTACGCCCGGCGGAACAACGCAACCATGATCATGCTCGGAAAGCCCCGGGGAATCGATACCCTCTTCTCCCCGGTCTACAGGGTCCTGCGCCGGTCCCGGGGCATCGACCTCTTCCTGTACGAACCAAAAGGCGATCTCGTGCGTATCCCCATCCGCCGGCAGGTCCCGCACCTCCTCTCCTGGGACTACGCCGCAAGCCTCATCCTGATAGCCGCCGCCTGGGGTGCGAGTATCCTTCTCCGGGGGGTCATCCAGCCGGAACTTCTCCTGGTCATCCAGCTCCTGCCCGTCGCGGTGACCGCGCTCTTCTTCCGGCGGGGGGCCGCCCTGCTTGCAGCCATCGCCAGCATTCTCGCTTTCGACCTCATCTTCGTCAAGCCCTACTACTCCCTGACAATAGAGGACTGGGGCTACTTTGCCGCGTTTGCCGGCTACGTCATCATCGCCCTCGTAGTCAGCGGGCTTGCCGCCCGGCTCCGTCACCTGCTCCCCCGGGTCAGGGAGAGCGAGGCCGAGGTTGAGGCGATCGCCGGGCTTTCCCGCGACCTTGCCCGGGCCAGCACGCGGCAGGAGGTCTTCGATACCCTTGCCCGCCACATGCAGGGGTTCGCCCCCGGTTCGTTTGCGGTGCTCGTGCCGGGCCCCGCCGGGCTTCGAGTCCAGGCAGGCGACGCCGCCTACCCGCTCACTGAAAAGGAGCGGTCGATCACCCAGTGGGCCTACGACAACGGCGAGCCAGCAGGCCGGGGGACTGATAACCTGCCTTCCGGGACGGGACACTACATCCCTGTCAGGGCGCACAGGCCCATCTTCGGCATCATGGCGTTCGCCTTCGACGACCCGGAGGGGGTGCTCACCCCGGAGAACAAAGAGATCTTCCAGACGATGGCGCTCCTTGCGGCGCTCGCTCTGGAGCGGATGGACTGACCGGGTGCGGCGGAACAACGGGTAGCTGATGGCGATGAAGGTCTGTTTCCCGGCCTGGCGTAGACGCCGCAGACGGGTAAAAACCTCTGGAAATACAACTTCTCCAGATCCTGGAGACTGATGTATACCGTGACCAGCGACGGCGACACGATCGCGGTCGTCATCGAGCGGCTGGATCGTATCCCGGAGATTCGGGAGCGGTTCGGCGTCGCGAGGATCGGCATCTTCGGGTCTACCGCCCGGGGAGAAGAGCGGCCCGGGAGCGACGTGGATGCTCCGGGACCCGATGCGGCAGCATGCAATCGTCCGGGCGATCGAGATCATCCGAGAGGCTACGAAGAACATCTCCGAGCACCAGAAAGAGCGGCATCCGGACATCCCCTGGAGGCTGATGGCCGGCTCGCGGGACAAACTGGTTCATGCATATTTTGAGGTAGACTGGAGAATCGTCTGGAGGATCCTCAAAGAAGAGATCCCTGTTCTCGAACCGAAGGTGCAAGTCCTCCTGGTCGCTCTTGACGCATCAGCCGAGAAGGACGATGCTCCTCCTGATGCATCATAAATCCGCATCACGTATTGTCGACAATAAACGGCAGATATTGCGCCAGCCCGGGATCGTATCTCGTCGCATTCTCAAAACACGCCGCCGCCTCATCGGTCACATTCATATTCGTCAGAATAACTCCCTTCAAATACCAGGCTATCCCGGATTCCGGGTCCAGTTCAAGCGCCTTATTGCAGCTTTCCAGTGCTTCGGCGTACTGGCCGTAACAGTTGTTGTAGTACATTCCTCGAATGCACCACGCCGTAGCGTTAGTAGGGTCCGATGCGACAAGGCCATCGTAATATTCCTGGCTTTCATTCACTTTTTCCATAAAGTATGTTATATTCATGTTATCCTGGTTTTCGATATAGGTCGTACAGCCGCTGGAAAAGAGAATAACTATTAGCGCACAGCAAAGGCATGCGTTTGCCGACAGAAGTCTCATAGAGCCATATTGAACCTAACAACTAATGAAGACTATGCCGCCGGCAGGGGATGAAGTTGTCCCGGAACAAAGTAGACCGGAGAACCGTCTGGAGGATCCTTAAGAACGAGATCCCGGTACTCGAACCGAAGGTACGGGTAATCCCGATCGCTTTTAACGCGCCAACCGGGGATGGTGAGCGGAGAAACTGATCGCCGGCTCGGGGACTGAGTGCAACTCTCCCCGCTCCGGTCGAAGATCCTCAAGGGATATGCCTGCGGCCCCGTATGATGTATCCCGTAAGACCCGGGCTTTCCAAAAAATTAAGCGGGAGATTCGTCCATCTCCAGGAATGTCGTAACGACGGTCCCGTACTCGACGGGAGCATAGCTCGAACCCGCATGGGGAATGCCTTTGAACCGGACAAGCCACGACCCGTTGATCCGGCCGGCAATCTCTGCCGCGACCGACTCCGGGGTTAAGTCGTCTGCGGTTCCGGTGACGAGCATGACGTCGTTTGCGATCCCCGGAAGGCCGTCATAACTGCCCTCCCAGTTGAGGTTTGCCACGGCCTCCTTTCGTACTGCCGTCTGCTCGTCCGGATCTTTTGCACAGGATTCGAGAATGCCGTGAAGTTTCTCTGTTGCCGGAATGGAAGCACTGTACGTGGCGGAGGAGAGGATGGCCTTTCTCACCGTATCCGGGTGATCGATCAGGAGCTGCTGCGAAACGACCGATCCCATCGAGACGCCGTAGATGTTCATGCTGTCGTACCCGAGCGCGGTCATCAGGCCTGCCGCATCGTCTGCAAGCTGTGCAACACTGAACTGTGCGTCGACGTCGGTACTCTCCCCCATGCCGCGGTGGTCGTAGACGTAGACGTGGTAGTTCTCCGCAAGGATGCCTATGAACGTGGTATTCCACATATCCATCGTCCCGGCAAAGCCCATGATCATGAGGAGGGGTTCTGTGTTTTCCGTGCCGAACTCACGGTATCCGAGAGTGACACCGTTTACGTCGGCGTGCTGAACCGGTGTGTCCTCGTACGAGACGGCCGGAGTCGTATCTGCCGGCTGCCCGGCTGTCTCTGTCGTCGCAGGTGCCGTGGTGCACCCGCAGGAGAGGAGGAGGCAGAGTGCAAGCACAAGAGTTGCTGCTGTAATCGCTGCGTTTTTCATGCATGTTCTCCTTTGCCTCTTCTTCATCGACCGGAAAAACGAACGTTTTCGTATTTCCGTGTGCCGGAAGAAAGAGTGATTATTCGTCTGCATTTCAAACCATGAAGACTTTTTGATGCCCTGTTTTAGGAATAAGGCCGTCAGGGCTGATTATTCGGTGAGAAAAATGTTCTGCGGCTGCCGGCGGTTCCGGATCTCTCCCGGCTCGTGGACGTGGCCGCACGCCCTTTCCTGCCGGTGTCTCCCCGGGTACAGCCGGGGAGCGCCCCCCCATCGCAGCCCCGCACAAAGGTATTTCATGTATTACAACAGATCAAATGAGGTAAACGGGGCGCGAAAACGCGACCGATGCATCTTCCGTCTCCGTTCATGCACGTATCCGGGCGAGGGTTGCCAAGCCAGGTCAAAGGCGCTAGGTTGAGGGCCTAGTCTCGTAGGAGTTCGTGAGTTCGAATCTCACCCCTCGCATTTACTTCTTGGGATATAGTTAGTAGAGAAGAATGCCACTCTGCCCATTTCTCGATTACTGAAATTATTATTTACTTGAGCACTGGGCGAGTATTAGATACTTTTATAACGACTGATTTTTAAATATTCGAATGTAGCACGACTTATTAGGATTTTCGTATGTTTCCATTTGAGTTTGTTGTTCTTGGTCCCCCACTCTCTCAACAAACAAGAAGCCGGGAGAGATTGCAAGCTTGGAAAAGTAAGGTGCGACAAGAGGCAAGTGCCCTCTGGCCAGATGGAACACCCCCTTCAAAAGAGAGACTAACAATTGCAATTACATATTTTCATGAGGGTGACACTCCCGATGTGGATAATATTATAAAACCGATTCAAGACGCTTTAATTGGATTGGTATACGTGGATGATGATCAGGTCAAAGGGGCCGGACCTCCGTCACCGCCATATGTATATACCGGTACCGTTACGTCATCAAAAGGGGGAGAAACTTTTGACAGAGACAATGACGCTTAAGGATGGCAGAACGCTTGCATTCGATATTTATGGCGACCCGGATGGGACCCCGGTTATCTTTAGCCACGGATTTTCCGATTCTCACGTAATCCGAAACCCCGATGATAAATTGACCGCGTCGCTTGGCGCACGTTGGATCGCTGCCGACCAACCCGGCGTTGGTGGATCGAGCCCAAAGCAGGGGCGTAAAATGGTGGATTGGGGATCCGACATGGAAGAACTCGCGGACTATCTCGGTTTGCAACGGTTTAACGTTGCGGGTCATTCCGGCGGCGGACCACACGCACTCGCGATTGCTTTCCATATGCCCGATCGCGTTAGCAAGGTCGCATTGGCATCTCCGGTGGCTCCCTTCGATGAACCCGGCGTCACCAAGATGCTCGTGATGAAAGACCTGAAGACGATCGCCAGGCTGCGGCACCTGCATCGCCTTCTCCGATGGGCGGAGCGCTCCGAGGCGAAGAAGGTCACCAAAGACATCCCGTCCTATGTGGAGTCTATGGTCGATGAATTGCCTAATGAAGCGAAAACAATGATGCGCAATCCGGAGCAGCAAGCACTCTTCGAAGAAAATTTCCGCCTCGGCTTCATCCAGGAGGAGGAAGGCCCCTACGAGGAGACGATGGCCCTTTGGGATTGGGGATTCTCACCCCATGACATCATCCAGCCCGTTGAGCTTTTTTACGGGACTGCCGACGACATCATCTCGCCCAAAATGCCACTGCATTTGTGCACGGAACTCAAACATTGCACATCCCACCCCTGGGAGGGTGTGGGACACTACGGATTTGTAGATCGGGACAATTGGATTCGGTTCGTTACTGCCGCCGTGGAATTCCCGAGCTGACAATATAGAACAAAAATAAAAATTATTTGGGATGGGTAGGCCCGCATTCGGGCTCAGTGTCCTGGCAGCGGGGCTCCTCAGCTTCTACTGGCAAATACGGCTCCGGCAGCTCCAATCAGTCCGATACCCAGGATACCGATCATCGCGGCGACTCCGGACTCAATGATATGTAAAAACAGGAGGGCAGCCGCCGCCAATGCGATACACAACCCAACAATAAACAGGAATAGCCCGAGTACAGTTTTGTTCATATGTGCAGCTTCTCAAATTCATTAAACGTCTTTTTATCATTTAAAGACGACTGATTCCGCCTAAACAGTGAAGATGTTTACGCCGGCTGGGATTTTCGGTGTCGCCGCTATAACGTGGAACGACATGAATATGGCAATGCATGATGGTCTGACCGGCAGCTTCCCCGAGTATAAAAGAAAGAGGAGGTATCAGCCAACGAGCCTTGAAAACCTCATGCGTCGATCGCGCGATAGATGGGCGAGCCCTTCCCGCCGATCACATCCCAACGGAACCGGTGCTCGAACTCCGCCTGCCCTACGGGCACGCATCGTTCATCGCCACGCGGGGAACGACTGCCGGGACGTGCGATGTTCCTA
The DNA here is from genome assembly GCA_016841955.1 of Methanobacteriota archaeon. Classification (GTDB taxonomy): domain Archaea; phylum Halobacteriota; class Methanomicrobia; order Methanomicrobiales; family Methanoculleaceae; genus Methanoculleus. The sequence goes on along the minus strand of JAENYE010000002.1, from coordinate 69,332 downwards.
CGGAACAGAGCATGAGAAGACCGAAGGTCTTCGAGGCAGGAGTTCGAGAAGACCGAAGGTCTTCGAGGAGGGTCCGGGGAGGTGCGACCGGAGGGAGCTTGAGAAGACCGAAGGTCTTCGAGGTGTGAGCGTAGCGAGCATGAGAAACTCGGAGAGTTTCGAGGCGTGAGTGAAAGCGAGCGTGAGCACCGAAGGTGCGATTGGTGTCCCCCTCCGGGCAAAGGTGTTTTGGGACTACCTCGTTGTGACGGAGCCCAAAGCTCCTGCCGTATCGAGATCCCCCGGCGCACAAAAAGGGCAGGCGGGCTGCCCGGACGGACAGGCAGACAGATAATTATATACTTTCCGTGACGTTATCCCCGTGGAGAACCCTGCACGAGGATCTCCCGGTACTCGGCCGAGGGTGATCCTGCCGGACGGGGCTGGGCCGTATGCAGACCACTGAGCCGGACATGGAGGTACGACCCGAGATACTGCAGATACTGGATGCCATGGAGGATGCCGCCATCCTCGCCGATTCCGACATGAACGTCCGCACCATCACCCCTTCCATGGAGCGCCTCGCCGGGATCTCCGCCGATGACGCCCGCGATGCGGATGCGGTCCGCATCGTCGCCGATCGAATCCTCCCGGAAGGGAAGGCGGATGGGGACCCGAGGGAGCGGATCCTCTCGCTGCTGCAGAACCGCACCGGGTCCGATGGAATCACGGTCCGGATCCCCTCGGCCGCCGAAGATAGGTGGTATGCCTTCTCCTCCAGGCGGGTGGAGGCGACCGGGGACTGGCTCGTCCGGTTCCGCGACGTCACCCGCCGGGAGGCGGCCGAAGGAGAGGTGCGGCGGACATCGGACGATCTGGCCTTCCTCTCCCGGGCGGCGACGGAGCTTGCCGCGATGCCGGACGAGGCCGACGTCTTCTCCGCAATCGGCGCCTACCTCCATGAACTCGCGCCCGGTTCCGTCGTCATCGTGAGCGCCGCCGATATCCAGGCGGGCACCCTGACTCCTCGGGCGTTCTTCGGCATCGAGCCGTTCCTGCCGGACATCATCGAGACCTTCGGGGAGGACCTCACCGGGATCTCGCTTTCGCTTCCCCCGGATATACGGGCCATCATGATCCGCGGCGAGATCGAGGAGGTGAAAGGAGGGCTGCAGGAAATCGCCCTCGGGCAGATCTCGCAGGAGATCTGCCGTAAATTCGAGGCCATTGCCGGCCTCGGGGCAATGTACTGCATCCCGTTCGCCTGGAAAGGCGAAATCTTCGGGTCGGCCGTGATACTCACCCGGCGGGAGGGCGGAGAGGTCAATTTCCTGGCCATCGAGGTCTTCCGGAGCCTTGCTTCGATTGCCCTCCAGCGGCACCGGGCGGAGGCCGAACTGCGTGGGAGCGAAAAGACGTTCCGGGCCCTCATCGAGAAGGGCTCAGAATTCATCCTCATTGTCGACGATCAGCTGAAGATCCGGTTTGCGAGCCCGCCTATCGAGCGGATAGACGGCTTTCCGCCCGATACGCTGATCGGGAAGCATGCGTTCGATCTGATCCAGCCCGAGGATCTGCCGCGGGTGGAGGAGGTGGTATCGACCCTGGCAGAGAGGCCGGGAGGGAGCGTGCAGTTTGAGGTCCGCTTCATGGGCCCGCGCGGCACGCACGTGATCGAGGCAATCGTGACCAACCTCCTTGACGACCCCCATATCAGGGGTTTTGTGATAAACGCATGGGACATCACGGAGCGAAAGCGGACCGAAGAGGCCCTGCGGCGGGCAGAACGGGAAAAGGCCCTGATTCTGGACTCGACGGCCGAGATGTTCGCCTACTATGACACGGATCTCAAGGTGCTCTGGGTCAACCGCGCCGCCGCCGCATTCATCGGCAGGGAACCGGAGGACCTGGTCGGGCATCGATGCTACGAGATATGGCACAACCGTACAGGTGTCTGCGACATATGCCCGGTTGTTCTCGCCCGGGAGACCAAACAGCCCCAGGAGACCGAGATCACCACCCCCGATGGGAGGATCTTCTTCCTCCGGGGGTATCCCGTCACCGACGAGACGGGGGAGATTATCGGTCTCATCGAGTTCGCACAGGATATCACCGAGCGCAAACGGGCCGAGCTCGATCTCCGGATCAAGGACATGGCGATAGCATCGTCGCTCGACGCCATCTCCCTCGTCGGTCTCGACGGGAAGATCACCTACGTCAACCGTGCCTTCCTCGCCATACACGGGTGGGAGCGGGAGGACGAGATTCTCGGGCAGCCGGCATCGGTGCTCTGGGCCGACCCGGCGGAGGCGAGGCGGATCATAGACGAGTTCCGCCGGGTCGGCACCTGGTCCGGGGAGACGGAGGGGCGACGGCGGGACGGGTCGACCTTCCCCATGCAGCTTGCCCTCTCCATGGTCACCGATGAGGAAGGGAAACCGCTCAGCGCGATGGGGTCGGGGATCGATATTACCGAGCGCAAAGAGGCAGAGGAGGGACTGAAAGCAGCAAACGCCTACAACCGGAGCCTCATCGAAGCCAATCCCGACCCGCTCGCCGCCATCGGCCCCGACGGGAGGATCACCGATGTCAATACCGCCACCGAGCAGGCGACAGGCTATGCACGCGACGAGCTGGTAGGAACGGACTTTTCCGATTACTTCACCGAACCCGCAGGAGCGAGGGCAGGATACCGGAAGGCCTTTGCGGAAGGGCAGGTGCGGGACTACCCGCTGGAGATCCGGCACCGCGACGGACATACGACCCCGGTGCTCTATAACGCCTCGGTCTACCGCGACGAAGAAGGGAGGGTCGCCGGCGTCTTTGCGGCGGCACGCGACATCACGGAGCGGAAACGGGCAGAGGAGGCCCTGCGCGAGAGCGAGGAGCGCTACCGCACCCTCGTCGAACTCATGCCGGAGGCCGTCGTCGTTCACCGGATTGACGGCACCATTGTCTACGTGAATCCTGCCGGCGTCCGGATTGCAGGAGGGAAGGGTCCTGAAGACTTCGTGGGCAAGTCGCTTGACATGTTCGTCCACCCCGATTACCGCGGTTTCGTCGCCGAAAGGATCCGCCGGATGCTGCAGGAGGGCACGGGTATCCCGGTATTCGAAGAGGTGATCCTGACCATCGAAGGCCGGGCCATCTGGGTCGAGGTCACGGCCGCCCCCGTACTCTACGATGGCCAGCTATCAGTCTTAGTTGTTTTCCGTGACATCTCCGACCGCAAGAGGGCACAGGAGACATTACAGCGCCGGGGAACGGAGCTCTCCATGCTGAACCGGCTGATCAGCGTCTCGGCATCGGCTCTCACGCTCGACGAGCTGGTCGAGTCCGCGCTCGATACCTCCCTCGCCCTCCTGGACTTCAATATAGGCGCAATCTACCTGCTGGACAGGGAACTGAACCTTGCGACTCTCGTGAGCCTGCGGGGCATGGAGCGATCGAGCGGGTTGCAGACCATCGACATACTCCAGCGCCCCTTCGATGAGGTCTTCGTTGCAGGCGGACAGCTCTCCATCCCCGCCGGGGCGCAGACGGATGAAACGCAGAAGGCTATTCTGGACGTTTTCGGGGTTTCCGCCCTCACCTGGATTCCGCTCATGGCCGAGTCGAGAATCTTGGGAGCGCTGGCAATAGGAAGTTCGGCAGGAGAGCGGGTGCCTCCGGACGCCCGATGGCTCATGGAGGCGATCAGCAAGGAGATCGGGGCCGGCATCCTGCGCGGAACGCTGTATAAGCAGCTGGAGGCGGCAAACCGCGAAGCGAACCTGTACCTGGACATCCTCACGCACGACATCAGGAACGCCAACTGCGTCGCCACCCTGTATACCGACCTGCTGATGCAGACCCTCGAAGGAGAGCCCAAAATGTATGTCCGGAAGATGAAGGGGAGCATCGATAAAAGCACGGAGATTCTGGCGAATGTTGCAATGATCCGCAAAATTCATCTGGAACATGCGCCGTTGAAGCCGATCGACCTTCACGGCGTGATCGTCAGCGAACGGAAGAACTTCCCCGAAGCCGAGATCAGGCACGGGGCGGTCTCTCGCATGGTCTGGGCGGACGATCTCCTTGCCGAGGTCTTCCACAATCTCATCGGGAATGCCGTCAAGTTCGGCGGCCCCGACGTCGTTATTGCCATCTCGGTCGAGACGCTCGACGGCAGCGTCGTCGTCACCGTGGCCGACACCGGCCCCGGCATTCCCGACGAACTGAAGGAGACGATCTTCCGCCGGTTCGAACGAGGGCTGACCCGGGCACGGGGGGAGGGGCTCGGCCTCTACATCTGCCGCACGCTCCTGGAGCGTTACGGCGGGCGCATCTGGGTCGAGGATCGGGTGGCCGGCACCACGGAAGCGGGCGCTGCGTTCCGGTTCACGCTCAAGGAGGTCGTGGAATGATCAGGGAGTCCCCGCCGGAAGCGGTCGATCGGAGAGCAATGCAACTCGCGTGACAGGGGAACTATGACTTCCGTGCAGCAGACCGAAGAACAGCGTCTTCTCACCGCCCTTGACGGAGAAGCCGACGGCATCCTCGTGTTTGATGAGAACCGGACGGTGGTCTGGCTCAACAGGACGCTCTCCGTTCTCCTGGACGTGACCTCGGAGGAGGAGAGAGGGGCGAGCGCTTCAGACTTCATACGCAGGCACGTGGCGCCGCTGTCGCCGGATACGGCATCCCTGCAGGAGGTTGCTGTAGACCTGCAGAACGACAGGAGCATCCACCTGTCGCCGATACGGGTCCGGGAGCGCACCGGGGACCTTCGCTGGTTCTCTCTCGTCTATGACCGGAATGCGACGTATGCAGGGACCGGGTACAGGATCCTCCGTTTCCACGACAGCACCGGTGAGACGACTGCCCGGTTCTTCCGGGCCTGCCTCGACCACTCCCCGATCGTCGTCTTTGTCCAGGACAGGGACCTGCGCTACATCTGGTCGTACAACCGGAAGTCCGGACTCTCCGATACGGGGGTGGTCGGCAGGACCGATGCCGATCTCTTCGGCCCCGAGGACGCCGGCAGGCTGGCCTCGCTCAAACGCCGGGTGCTGGAGACCGGGGAGGTGCTGCGGGAAGAGGTGACGGTCACCCCCGGCGGCACACGGCACGTCCTGGATATGACGCTGGAGCCGCTCCGGGATGTCGACGGAGAGATCGTCGGCATCTCAGGCACGGCGGTTGACGTCACCGGCAGGGTGCGGGCAGAAGAGGAGTGCCGGCCGGGCACGGATACGCTGAACCTCATGCTGCGCAACGCCCGTGACATCGTCTATCGGATCGAGCTTGCACCTGTTCGCCGCTTCTCCTACATCAGCCCGGCCGTTACGCGGATCGCCGGCTATACCCCTGAAGAGGTCTATGCGGATCCGGAGATCGCATTGCGTTTTATCCATCCCGACGATCTACCGCTCCTGGAAGCGGTGTTTCGGGGAGAGTTCGTTCCGGACAGGCCGCTCATGCTCAGGTGGCTCCGGAAAGACGGGGCAGTAATCTGGGTGGAATCGCAGAACGTTCCCATCCGCGACGAGAAGGGGCTGCTCATTGCCATCGAAGGCATCGCCCGGGACGTCACGGAGCGAAAACAGATGGAAGAGGCGTTGCGGGAAAGCGAGGAGCGGTATCGTCTCTTCCTTCAGAACTTCCAGGGGATTGCGTTCCGGACCGACCTCGAATTCGGCCCCATCTTCATCTATGGCTCGGTCGAGGAGATCACCGGCTATTCGAGGGAGAATTTTCTCCGGGATCCGCGGTACTGGAATCGGATAATCCATCCCGACGATCGCCCGCGCCTCGCCGAGACCTCACAGATGGTGCAGACCGTCCCCGGTTATGCGACCGAAAGAGAGTACCGGATCATCAGAAAGGACGGGGAGGTCCGCTGGCTCCGCGAGATGATCCAGAACGTCCCCGGCACTGCGGAAGTCCCGGCCCACCTGCAGGGAGTAGTCTACGATATCACCGCCCAGAAGCGGGTGGAAGAGGCCCTGCTCCTGGAGCGTGACAAGCTGCGAGCCGTGATCGATAACGTCAACGTCGGCATCGGCATCACCGATCCAGAAGGAACCACGCTTTCGATGAATGCGGAAGGACTGCGGATTCACGGCTTTTCGTCGGAGGCCGAGATGTTTGCGGAACTCGACAGGTACGCGGAGGAGTTCGAGCTGCGCTATCCTGACGGGCGACCGATGCCGCTGGAGGACTGGCCGACGTCCAGGGCCATGCGTGGCGAATACGTCCGCGGATACGACGTAATCCTCATCAGGTGCGAGAGCCGGGAACAGAAATACATCAGTTACAGCGCCGTGCCCATCTATGACAGCCGTGGGCGGGTCATCCTGCGCGTCTTCAACATGGCGGACCAATCCGGGCAGAAGCGGGTAGAGCAGGAGCTCCGCGAGAGCGAAGAGCGGTTCCGGCGGATATTCGAGGAGGCGGGAATCGGGATCCTGATCGCCGACCCGAGCGGCGTTATCATCAGGAGCAACGCAACCCTCCACCGGATGCTGGGCTACAGCGCGGAGGAGCTTGCCGGCCGGAGCATCGCCGATATCACGCATCCGGAGGATCTTCCCCCGACCCTGGCACTCTACGAATTGATGGCTGAAGGGAGGGAACGCGGTGTCCAGCTCGAGAAGCGGTATATCAGGAAGGACGGCCGGGTCATCTGGGGGCGTATAACCATCACGTTCATCCGTGATCCCGTCGGGAAACCGTTGCGTGCCATCAGCATGGTGGAGGATATCTCCAAGCGTAAACAGATCGAAGAGGCCCTGCGGGAGAGCGAAGAGCGGTTCCGGAGCATTTTTAATGAGTCTCCCATCGGAATCGAGTATTACGACGCGGCAGGAAACCTCATCGACATCAACCCCGCCGCCCTCCGGATATTCGGCGTCCTCGACCGGGACGAACTCGTGGGCTTCAATCTGTTTCTGGACCCCAACATCCCGGAACCGGAGCTGGCCCGGCTCAAGAGCGGCGAGACCGTCCACTACACGTCGGAGTTCGATTTCGAACTGGTGAAACGGCAGAACCTCTACGCCACGTCGCGTTCCGGGACCCGGTACCTTGACACGCTCATCACGAAGATACGGCAGGCAGACGAGGCGTCCCGGGGCGGCTACGTCGTGCTCGTCCAGGATATCACCGCCCAGGTGAAGGAGGATATCCTGCGGCGGCAGACCTACGAGCAGATCCAGCAGAACATCGAGCAGTTCGCGATCCTCGGGGATCATGTCCGCCAGCCGCTCCAGGTGATCCTCGGCATGGTGGAACTCTCCGAGGGCGGGAAGGAGATGGATATCATTCACGACCAGGTCGACCGGATCAACGACATCATACGGCAGCTGGACATAGGGTGGATGGAGTCGAGAAAGATCCGCGACTTCCTCCAGCGGCACGAGTCGGCGTGAGCGCCGAGATCGCGCCGACGGCGCCGACGGTCGTGCCCGAGACCACGTCCGAGGTGGACGTCCCGCAAAGCCAGCACCGATCCCGATCTGGCTCTCCTTCTGCGGGTGCGGAGACGGTGGCGCGGGACCATCTGAAATCGTTTAATTGATCTGTCAATCGTAGATCATCGGTTGCATTTTTTCGAGATACCTATAACCCCGCATGCGGATTTTGGGTTATAGATAACAGACAAAAATGCGGGAGCCGAAGGTCAAGTTAGAATCGCTCTGGTGTTCTTGGGGTGCGGATGTCATGCTGGCATCAACCGTTGGCGCTAGCCTGCTCAACGGGTTTGCGAGGCAGGTTTCAGTGTGAACTTGAACGCCGCGCCTTCATCCGGGCGGCCCGGCACCCGGTCCTCGGCCCAGATCGTCCCGCCGTATCGCTCGACCAGGATCTTCACCAAATAGAGTCCAAGTCCCTTGCCGACGCCCCGTTTCTTCATTTCGTAGCAGTGGAAGATCTCATTTTTATCATCGTCCGGGACACCGGGACCGGTATCCTCGACCGATATCCGGACGAACCCATCATCCTCTTCAATCCGGATGGCGATCTCGACGCCAGGACCGCCGAACTTGACTGCATTGCCGATAAGGTTGTCAAAGACCACAGGGAGAAGATCGTCCGCCTGAACCTGGTAGTTTGCCCCGTTATAGAGGAAGATACTCGTGGGATAGTCTTCCATCACCCGCCGGACTGCTGCATCAAGGTCCGTTGGTTTGAGCTCGGTTTTTGTCCGATGGATCCGGCGGATGGTAGAGACGGTGCCCAGGATCTCTATGCTCTTCTGGACGCTGCGCTGCAGTTTTTTCGCGTATCCGGCTGCCTCTCCGTCAAGGGACTCGATGAGCAGGTCGGTGTAGAGGTTCGAGACGTTCTCGGTGTTGCCGATGTCGTGGGTAAGGATGTCCAGGTAGAGGTTCGCCTCCCGGTTCGAGATCTCCAGATCGCGGTGGAGCAGGCCCAGATTCTCGGCGTATCGCTGAAACGCTTCCTCAGCCCGCTTCCGCTCGGTGATGTCCCGGAAGAGGACCATCACCGAAGGCAGGTTTTCATACATGATGGGGGTAGCAACAACCTCAACATCGACTGCCTGACCGTCGAGTCTCACAAACCTCTCTGCGCGCAGGGGCACGGCCGTACCCTTCTCCGTCATCTCGCGGTTACGTCCCCTGAATACTTCGTGGTCGTCCGGGTGGACAAACTGGAGGACCGGTTTGCCGACGAGATCCTCCCGCTTTTCTGCCCCGAAAAGAGTGACGCAGGGAGGATTGACGTAGACAACGTTACCCTGGCAGTGGACCGCGATCGGTTCCGGCGCAAGCTCCACGAGGTTCCGGTACTTCTCCTCGCTCTCCTGCAAGGCCGCTTCAGCCCGTTTCCAGTCGGTGATATCGATTCCGATACCTCCAACATACCTCTTCCCGGACGCGTCCTTGAAGGGAAACTTGCAAGCCCACCAATAGGTAATGTCTCCTTCCGGGTTGGGCGTCTCTTCCACGACTTCAATAGCACTGCCTGCCTTGAGGACGGTTTGGTCATTCTTCCAGAGTTGTTCGGCGACATACAAAGGCCATAGCTCAAAGTCCGTCTTACCGCGCAAGTCTCCCTGTCGAAGATTAAAATGACTCTCGTTGAACTTGTTCAAGTATATGTAGCGCCCCTGTTCGTCCTTCATGAATGCAACTGCGGGGCTGTTGTCCATGAACGCTGTGAACCGTTCCTCACTTTCCCGGAGGGCTTCCTCAGCCCGCTTACGCTCGGTGATGTCCTCGGCGACGATGCTGATCGCGATGACGCGCCCCTGACTATCGGTTACCGGCCGCCAGGACTCGTTCCAGTACCTCTGCACCCCGGGTTGTGCCGGTGTTTCCCCCCGTACCTCAATATCAAGCGCGGGTTTCCCCGTCGTAACAACCGCCCGGGCGAGCTCTTCAGCCGCATCCGCAAGGTCCGGCACCAGCTCGCGGACTCTCTTGCCGATGTGCTCCTCGATGGAGAACCCGTTCATCTCCGCGAACCGTTGATTGACATGCAGGTACCGAGTATCCGTACCGAGCAGACACAGACCGACTGGCGCCGAGGCATAGATCATCTCGATCTGGCGGAGTTCTGCGTTCTCCCGCCGAAGCGCGTCATTCTCTTCCCGGACCTCTGCAGTCCGTTCGCGGATGAGCCGTTCGACTTCGGCGGCGTTGTCCTGCTTCTCGTCGCGACTGGCGAGACTGGTTCGCTTCTCTGTGGTACCTGGGGATGTGGACATCGGAAAAAGAAACTCCGGTTTAAAGTGTGCAAGTGAATTTACTCAGGCTATAATAACTGTAACGGAAAGACCTGCCAGTCACGCAGGATTCGATTTTCACGAATTAATAAGACCCAATCTCTATTTAGCAGAAACGGCTCCCGTTTGCTGCATCTTTCTTGATGCAGCGCAGTCTTCGGTTCGAGAATCTGATCTTGCATTACTCAGTACATACAAACCGTGAGCCAGAGGCCAGTTTCGACTCCTCCGAACCGGATCGAGGATGGGTTCAGTGCCAGGGCAGTCCAGATAGTCAAGGGTGCCAGGCTATGGGTCCTTTCGAGAAGAATTTTTCTTCTTTCCGGGAACCAGGCAACCTGCCAAAGCCCGGGCGGCTCCGGCAGATCCGGAACGGCCCGGCTGCAGATGTGGTCCGGGCGGTTCTCCGGCAGGTACTTTATTAATGCGATGAGCACTACCGGATAATGAGCATGCCGGTTCACCAACCGCCCGGTGTTCAGGGAGGCGGTCACCATCGCCTGTAAGTGCTGTCAGTGCGGCAGCTGCTGCAGCTACATGCGGGACGTTCACGCGACTATCGAAGAGCGGGGCAACCACACCTTTGTCGTGCACAACGCCTATACCGGGGATGCGAAGGAGGTGCGGGTCGACCCGGACAAGATCGCCCTCTTCGATGATGAGAGCAGCATCGAGGGACTGCCGGACGCATGCCCCTTTCTGAGATTTGACGGGAAGACGGCGAAGGCATGGTGTACGGTCCACCTGACACGCCCGGACATCTGCCGCGAGTACTGCTGCTGGCGCCTTCTCATCCTCGATGCACAGGGGAAGCGGGCCGGACGTGTGATGTATCAGACAACCTTCGTCCCGGACAATGACGAACTCAGCCGGCTCTGGGAACAGGTGCAACCGACGTTAAACGGGCTCTGCGGCACGGAATGGGACGACGCCGTCATCAATATTCTCACGGCAGCCGGATACAGTGTTCGCCGGTAGCCTGCCTCAGTACTTCGCTAAACTGTTGAGACAGTCCCCAGGAGGTCACACCACCGACTTCCCTTCGCGTTCTTCGCGGCTTCGCGTGAGTTTTCAGCACAGGGGGTGATAGAGCCTCACGCGAAAGACGCGAAGCCGCGAAGTGCGACGGATGGGACATCCGGAGCTTGAGCACCGTCAGGTGCGAAGTCCGGTGTCCGGGTGCTGCTAACTCCGTGTTGAGTCGTCACGCGAGGCTGCACCGATCGAGGTCTGATGTCAAAATTAGCGAAGTACTGTGCCTGGAGGCCCCGAAGAAGAGGGGCGAGATCCCCCGACCCGGCCCCTTTATTTGCTCATTCCCATCTGATCGTCGAGCCAGTCGAACTTGGCGGCAAACGATTGCGCGAACGCCCCGAGCTGGCAGTGTGACCCGGCGCCGTAGTCGTCGGAGAACACCATAAGCTCCCGCTCACAGGTGAGGTGGTCGTAGAGTGCCTTTGCCTGCACCCCGCCCGCGTCGACGTGATCGGCCGAACCGGCACAGACCAGCGTGGGGCACCGTATCTTTTCGGCAATTCCGACAAGTGAAAAATCCATCCATTTCGCCCAGAACTGTGCCGGCGAGCTCGCATTGAAGACGAACATCCCGTTCTCGTTCAGCAAGCGGGTGCCGGTATCGTGCGCCATGGCGTCGCGGAGGGCGTCGTTGAACTCAACAGGATCCGTCTGCAACCACTCCTGCAGCTCAATTTCCGTCAGGTTCGCGGCCGCTCCCCCGCCTTCCTGCAGGTTCCGCAGGAGAGCCAGTCCGACATCGTAGGTGCCTGCGTCCGCGACCAGCGCCATGATCCGGGGTTCATATGCAGCACCGCGGGGGGCGAGGTAGCCTCCGAGTGAAATTCCCCATAGTGCAATCCGGTCTTCGTCGACGTCGGGCCGGCTCACCGCATAGTCCACGACAGGTCCGATCACATTCTCCCAATCGGGACGGAACGGGATATGCTGGATCCGTATCACTTCGCCCTGGCCCGGCCCCTCGAATGTCAGGACGTTGTATCCGCGTTTGATCCCTTCCATTGCATACGGATGGAGTTCCTCCTGGCAGCCGTCAAAGCCGGTCTGGACGATGAGTAGCGGCCGGGATTTGCCGGAGTTGTCGACCGTATAGAAGTAACCCGGCAGCGTGGTATTCCCGTACGGGATGGCGACAATCTCGTAAGGAACGACGTCGAGCGAGAGTGCATCGCGGAACGAATCCCGGCTCTTTCCCCACGTCTCCACGATGCGGGGATCGGTGGGGTTGCCGTGCAGGAAGAACTCGGCTGTGCGGTAATACGTTGCGGCCCGGTAGTATGCTTCCATTGCGGTAACCCCGTGCCCGGCTGCGAGACTCTCGTCACCCGCTGTCCTGAAGTTGTCCGCGGTCTTTTTCCATTCGCTGTACCAACTTTCAAAGTCTCCTTCCTTGATCCGGGACGCAGTGGCAAGGCATTCGCCAATATCGGCCTCTCCCGAATACGAGGCGCCAAGTGTCCGCTGGAGCTCGAAAGCAAATTCCCGATCCGTAAACACGAGCGGGGGGCAGTCACAGGCAGGTGCGGCAACCGGAGTGACGACGGGTGAAGCCGGCGATTGCTGACCAAGCCCGATGCAGCCTGCCGAAGCGGCAAAAAAAATTGTGATAGAAAGAGTGATCGTGATTATTAAGGCTCTCCTGGGTTTCATGGTGGATCAGAGGAAGATGACACAACAGGAATGATAACGGTTGCGAAAAATTCCGGGGAATAAAAAAAGGAGTGCCTGTACCATGCTCAACCGGTCCTGAAGCTCGGCAGGTTCGGGTGCCGGCTTTATCCGCCTCGGGCGATTATTCCCCTGTCGGGGATACCGTATCCGTGGCGGGAACTCGCAGATAAGACGCAGAGTCACGAATCCCTGCCGTGCGCTATTTCAACAGCAGTTCTGCGCGAGCATAAAATGAGTGATTTCCGGGCTTCTTTGGATGCCTGCTTAAATATTCCCGTTGCCCTTACCAGGGGGGCTCGTCAACACCCTTTTTCTGAAAACGATATCATCCACCCCCATCTGCAGGGGGATTGAAAGCCTGTCTATATCACCATGCTCGTCCATCAGGAAGGTTATCCTCATTTCGAAATTGGTGCCGGGTGCCGCAAAAAGCGTCCGAAAAGTGTCATAATGAAGATGCTCCGCGGTCATTTTCGTGTTCCTGAACATAACCTCCATACATCCGCCTTCCATGCCGATAACCACGTCGCCGTACGCAGGCTCTGAATATTTCCCGGTATAGTCCCCAGGCGGGTGGGTCGGGGGAGCGTTTTTCACCATTTCATTCTGCCCGCCTGAAGGTACGCTCCCGGCCTTGATGATGTCTGATACCGTGGTGATGAACTTATTACTCCTGTCAACCTGCTCGAGGCCAAGGAGCCGGTCGTACACATTGTACGTGATGACAAAGGGCAGCATCGTGGTATGCATGTTGGTGAGAACCACCACACCGATCTTTTCGCGGGGCATGAAACTTATCATGGAAGAAAAGCCATCGATTCCCCCCGAATGATTCAGCATATAATGGCCCCGGTACGGCTGGACGACCCAGCCAAGGCCGTAGTCAATTAACGGGGTTTCCTCACACAGAAAAGCCTTGAATTCACCTTCGGCGCCGGTCGCCATCTGGGGCGAGTGTATCTGGTGCATGGTCTTTTCCGTTACCAGGCGTTTCCCGCCGAACTCCCCTTTGTTGATATGAAGCATGATCCATTTTGCCATATCCGGAACGGTGGAATTGACAGAGCTTGACGGACCGGTCGTGGATACAGGCTGGAAAGGAACTCTTTCCAGAGGAAATTCTGAAGGTTCGCCAACCGGCTGCAAAGGATCATCGGTTTTGAGCCTGTACGGGAGGGCGAAGTTGTCAGTCCTCTGCATCTCCTGTTGAAACAGGCTGCTGTTTTCCATCCCAAGGGGCAGCAATATCCGTGTCCTGACAAAATCCTCCCATGGCATGCCGGAGATCTTCTCGACAATCACACCGGCGAGGGCGTAAACGATGTTGTTGTACTGGAAAATCTCTCTGAACCCGCAGCTTGGCCGGAGGTATTGTATCCGTGCCATCAGGTCCTTTCGGGACAAGCCTGCGTACAGCCAGACCTTGTCGTGCCTCGGAAGGCCCGAGCGGTGACAGAGCATATCCCGGAGCGTGATGTGCCCGGTGGTAAAATCATCATAGAATCTCAGGTCAGGGTAATATTCCCTGGCAGGCCTGTCCCATTCCAGTCTCTCCTCGTCCACAAGCAGGCCCACGGCAAGGGAGTTGAATGTCTTGGTACAGGAAGCGATAGGAAAGATCGTCTCCGGTGTAACTTCGAGGTCCTTTTCCACATCCCGGTAACCAAATCCTCCGGAAAAAATGACGGTCTCGTCCTTGACGACGGCGACCGCGGCCCCTGGAACATTCCAGGTTTTCATTTCCGACTGCACGAATTTCCTGAAATCTTCCCCCTCGAATCTCTCCTCTGCACACGCAGGGGCGGATGACCGGTTTTCCAGTTCTGTGTTTTTCATATTCTCACCGCTCGACAAGAAGAATGGGAACATGTTTCAATATTTCACGCCTTTCTCAGCGTAAACTTGAACGCCGCCCCTTCCTCCGGCCTGCCCGGCACCCGGTCCTCGACCCAGACCTTCCCGCCGTAGCGCTCGACCAGGATCTGCACCAGATAGAGTCCGAGACCTTCACCGACGCCTCGCTTCTGCTGTTCGTACAGGTGGAAGATATTATCCTTCTCATCGTCCGGGATGCCCGGGCCGGTATCCTCAACCGTGATCAGCACCTCGCCGTCCTGCTCCTCGACCCGGATGGTGATCTCGACATCGGAACCACCGTGTTTCACGGCGTTGTCAATCAGGTTCGAAAAGACTTCGGAGAGGAGGTCGTCGACCCGGACCGGATAGGCCGAACCCCTGTACCGAACGATCCCCTCGGAGTAGTGGCCGACCTCTCCACGGATAACCGCATCGAGATCCGTCGGCTGCAGTTCCGGTATTCCGGAGTGAATTCGGCGGATCTTAGCGACGGTGCCCAGGATCTCGATACTCTTCCTGACGCTCCGCTGGAGTTTCTCCGCATAGCCGATTGCCTCCCCGTTCCTCGATAGGCTGTCGATAAGCAGGTCGGCGTAGAGGTTCGAAACGTTCTCGGTGTTCCCGATGTCGTGGGTCAGGATATCCAGGTAGAGGTTCGCTTCTCTGTTCGCGGTCTTCAGTTCGCTGTGAAGCCGGGCGAGCTCTTCTGTGTGGCGCATGAGCGCCTCCTCGGCGTGCTTGCGCTCGGTGATGTCCGTGAAGCTCTCGAGAGCCTGAATTACCTGTCCGGATGCATCTTTAATCGGCTGGGCAATAATGTCATACCAGCGCCCACGCATCGGAACGTACTTCTCCAAGCTCGTGACCTCACCCGTTGCAAAGACCTTCCGTGCCGCACAGACCTCGCACGGTTCGCTCACGCCTTCATGCACACGATAGCACTTCTGGCCGATGGGCTCCAGTTCGGGAAAAAAGTCGCGAGTCTTCTGGTTTGCCCAGACGATTGTCATATCCGGGTCGATAAGGGATTGTCCCGTATCCAGTGCGGACAGGATGGAACCCACTCTTTCCTTCTCCTGGCGCAGCGCCTCCTCAGCCTGCTTTCGCTCGGTGATATCCAGCACCCCTGCAATAGCGCCGGTAAAATTCCCCTTACTATCGTAAAGGGGAGAGTTGACCAGCAGGGTATCGATATGGCTCCCGTCCTTGCGGATGAAGGTATACTCCAGCTGCTCACTCATCCCTGCCCTTAGGCGCTCCCCCTCCCTGTCCAATCGGCCCCTGTGCTCTTCAGGAAGGAACTGTATGAGGGATTTTCCCACCATCTCTTTGACGGTGTAGCCGAGCATCTCCGCCATCCGCTCGTTGACGAAGGTGGTGCTTGCTTCGCTATCGATCGCCCAGACGCCCTCGCTCAGACTCGCAAGAATCGTGTGAAGTTCTTCAGTCCGGGCATGCAGCGCCTCGTTCGCCACCTCCAGTTCCTCATTCGTCGTCTTGAGTTCCTCGTTTGCCGTGGTGAGTTCTTCAGCATGCTTCTCCACCTGTCCGAGAACCTTCTGCCGCTCGGCATCAGGGTGCGGCTCGGATTCCAGCGGTGCGGCATGGAGCCGGACAAGCCGCATGTCCTGGAACGGCTCGTCCTGCATGGTATTGATTGAGACGAGGGCCCGGTGTTCGGCGCCGGTGGAGGGATGGATGTTGCATGCCAGAGATGTGAGATCGATCCTGTCATGGAGCGATTGCATGATCCGCTCCGTGCACCTTTCGTCCGTGATGAGCGATGCTAGGTAGCGGATTACAAATCCGTTAACGTCGCTGCCGTGAAGAGCATCCCGGTCGATGTCGAGAAGGCGCGCCAGCGCGGTATTGATCCAGGTTACCGTGTTGTCCTGGCCGATAAGGAGCGCGCCTTCAGCGAGGGTATCGAGGATAACCGATGCCGAAAGCAATTCGAGTGGGAAGGGGCGGTCCGGACTCATTGTGTGGGTACTCCTGCGGGATCGAATTCATATTTTATAAATGATGGTTCATAAAACCTATCAACGACCAACTCGAAGAAATAAAGTGATTCCTCCTCTTTTTCGGAGTGATACCTGTTCTGTTCCGGGGAGTGGTCAGGCATTGATCGATCATCCGTTCGTGAAAACATAAGTGTTTATATCGATCGCCGGATGCGAGGAGATCCGACTGGTTCAGGTACATGAGAACCGAACTCGGTCCATCAAAATACTGAGTGGCGATAAAATCCCGGAGGCAGGAGCAACAACAGGAATAAACGAAACGTGCTTACCGGTTAAGCAGGGTCTGGTTTTCGTGATATCGCGGTCGGCGCAGGGACGACCCCGGCGATGTTCATGAAAATTGCAAACCTGTTTTGTGAGATACCTGTAACCCGGAAGAAAAATGCGAGAAGGCGGGTCTGAACCGGTGAACGACCGGGCGAGCTTCCTCGCTCATGCTCGCAGTCGAAGACTCCCGCCGGTCGTCGGAACATCGCCCTGGTTCCTCTCGGTATCCGATACCTCCTACGCCCTCGCTTCGTGACGGCTGCTCCTGCCCGCCGCTCGCATCGCCGGCTACCGCCGGGCATGCCCGGGGCTGCGAGAAACCACATTGTTTAGTGGTTGAGACATTATCTTACCCGAATAATCCATGAGCAATCCAGGGGGACACAAGACTTTGCCTCTTCATCCTAAGCCAGCCGAATATAATTCCGGATATGAATGCTAGGACGAAAAGCGGCCATGCATCGAGCGGATAGTAGCCGATGTGGGCTATCGAGAATATTGCTGCCTGCAGGAAATTTCCCGGCCATGCGCTGAGCCGTTCCGACAGAACCCCTTGCAGAAATCCCCGGAAAATGGTCTCCTCCTGGAACCCGGCAATGGCAAAACCAAAGAAGAGCGTCAGCGCGAACGAGCTTGTGGAGGTCTGTATTCCAGGAGCGCTCGTTACGTCCGTGGGCACCAGACCAAGAATTGCAACGGGGATCATCACTGCAGCAGACGCGACAAACAGAAGAATGAAACCCAGCAATCCCCATCCGATATCACCAGGTAACCGCGAGCGATCAAATCCCCACCAGTCATTCAGGTTTACACCCACCCAGCGGGAAAATCCAAGATAGACCACGCCAACGGAGAGGATCAGGAAAGCACTGAGTAAGAATAACGCAGAGTTTGCATCGCTTGTGGCAAGCAAGTTTGTCCCAGTGATATAGGCCAGCATCGCCCTAATGACGATAAACAAAACGAGGAGGATGAGGCCTTTTCGGACCTGTTCTATAGATAAAATGAGTTTTTTCATTTTTTACTCTTTTTCCTGAAAATAGAAAAAACTTTTGACAAATAATTCATTTTAAGCCTCTGATTATGATTCTGGCATGAATTTCGCGCAATTAACCCTGCCAAACAATTGCTGGCAAATTTCTGCGGATCAATGCATAAAACACGGCAGTGTAGACGATCTCGAAAATAGGCAATAGGTGTCTCAGGACTCGCAACGCTCTGCGACGAGCCTCTACTCGCGTCCCGTAACCAGCCGCCATTCCCGCCCGAGCAGCAAAATTTCCTACCGCTGTTCCCGGGACACGATACCGGAGAGCGTCCTTCCTCATTGCCCTCGCTTGGGATTGCGGGTTTCACGAATCCTCAACACTCGCATGCGCATCCGGTTGGCGGCAAAACGCTCTCGCCCGCGGTGCTGATGAATCTGATAGCAAGAATGCGGCAGATTGGGAATTTATTATATGCTTTTTATACATGTTGCAGCATAGCACCAACCTATCGGGATGCAACAATAAATGCCGTAGAAGCATATGCTACGGTCAGTGGGAGTAAGGGCGGCGGTCGTGACGAGAACGGCAATCCGTACTACTACCCGAACGTGTCGGTGAGTATCGGGTACGGGTTAGACAACGAAGGCGTCCCTTCCTCGAACTGGGACACGTCCTTTAAGGCGCAGTTGTGGATTAACGGCGAGCTGGTCGACAAGAAACAGGACCTTGCTGGCAGCGGCTCACATATCTACACGTTCTTCGGGCATAAGTTCCCGGCGCCGGGTACGTACAAGGTGGAGGTTTGCGGGAAGAATTCGGAGTCGCTTGAGGTTACGATCACGAATCCTCCGGTGGAGCAGAAGCGTGTGACGCAGTGATGCGGGGGAGAGTGTTTAATTTTTTCATTTGTCTATAACCCTGCATAACATATTCGTGCCTGAAGGTGAAGAAGGCGAAGACGAGCCCGAGAGCGCCGAAAAAGAGACCCCGATGTGGATCGGGTAACCCGGCACGGCTGAGTGCCTTCGACCACTTTCGATCAGTTTGCCTCGTAACTCTGCAGGACTGAGATTTTGCTTGATTACAACTGTATTTTATTTACTCCCATCCTACCTAAAGCTGGAGAGTAATCGGCTTGATAGAAATCAAAGTCCTTTCGATTATTTGCTTTGCACTTTGATTCAATGATTTTCTTTATTTTCATCTTATCCTCCACCCGTGTTTTCATCCCAAATATAATTGCTTCAAGGTCTTCAAAATTATAGTTAAGTTTACGAGTTTCGCGGTCATTATAGGTATCAATGCCGCTGCTCAAAAGTAGCCTTTGCTCCTGCTCATCTTTCCAATCATTTAGCTTTATGAAAAAACTACTATCATAATTCTCCCAATACTCCTTGCGCCAATCTTCTATGGAGTCCTTATCTTCCATGTAATCCGCACATTGACTGCGATTCCCATCCTGATCAATGTACCATTGTCTCAGGAGTTGGGGCACAGGGAGACGACCGATAGATTTGAAAAAGTCAATAGATGGAAACTGATTTGAATAATTTATCTTGCGAAATAAAAACGTTCGGTAACCATTTACAGGCCCTGATCTCTGCCACCCTGTAATACATTTAAGATCAATCGCCGAACAACCATTTTTCTCTGTTGTTTTAAATTTTAAGCATACGCCCTTATGCCCGTTACCATAATGCGCCCAAATCGCAGCATTGGTACAATCATCCATAAAGCATGCTACATAGCCTTCGGGATAGGTGAGTTTAACGATTTCGCTCAAATAAGCATTTGGGAACTTAGACAAAACAGCAAACCAGTTCCTTTTGCTAATAGGTATGTCCTCAAGTCCCTTCATAAGTTCTAGTTCCGTTGATCTGCCGAAGAGAACTCTTATTTTTTTTAGATCCTCTTCACCATTGGCAATTTTATGCCATGCCTCAACTGATCGCTTAAAATGGTTTGAAAAATCTGGGTGCGAGGTAGAACGTACTGGCTGTAATTCATAGTATTTTCTATGTATTTCAATTATTGTATGAAATGCCCATAAATGCATGGAACTTAAATGAATGTAAAGTTCTTCACGACTAATTTTACGCGGTGATGTTGCAAGAAATTCAAGGTATTCATTGATCCCTTCATTCTCAAAAAATCGATCGCATATTTCACGAAACATTTGCTTATATTGGTCCGTGGGCAATTCTTCCTCTTCTAAGAAAATGGGTATATCTTCGGGTCTAAATAGTTCTTCCTCAATCACAGATGCTAACGCACATACCTGTTCAAGACAAAGAAGATAATGTCTCAGAAGGTTTTTCCAAACAACTAGATCCCCTGACCAAAAAAACTCACGAAAGCCCTCCATAGGATCATTCAAAGAGGCAATATCTGAAAAGTAAATCTCTTGTTTTTCGAGTTCATTGTGAGCATCTAATAAATCCTCTGTTGTTCTAAATCTATACATGGATACCCTCCGGCCACAACGCTTGTTGTCAACGTTCGTTTTTTACCTAGCTCACGCCGTTGCTCCCCTTTCGTAGAACGGTGATGGAACCGTAGGGTAGGCACGGTATACATGACGGTACACGTCGTCTGCTCTAACCTGTACGTCATCTTCAGTGTAGTGACCCACAGGCAGGCCAGTTGAGTCACTCCACAAGAAATCGCGGATGGCAAGTCGAACGGCGTCGCGGGTAGCCTCCTTGTCACGCCAATGATCGATGCGAAGTTTCTCCGCCTTGAGAGTTTCAAGTAACTTGACGGCCACTTTCTTGATACGCTGGATTTCAATGGACGAAAGATCCGGCTTCTTTAAGAGGTCAAAAATTGCTAGTGACTCCTCATCAAGCCCTTCACGCACAGCCCGGTTTTCTTCCTCTCCCATCTGGTTCATGAATTGCAAAAGAACCTCGAATGTCTTCTCGATAGTAACCCGATCCCTTTCACGATTATACCCGGCTACGATCTCCTCATAGTGGCGCTGAAAATCCGTGCGCAGCGGGTTCTGTTGCAGAAGTCGCAGAAGTCGTTTATCGATAGCCTGTTTGAGATCCTGCACGGTTGTACGTTTTGCCGGGCTTCGTTCGAATTCCTGCCGGAGCCGGTCGAAGTCGATTTTGCTGATGTCATATGGTGTGGTCTCTTCAGTAATACTACCCGGCCGGGTTTCAATTGCTTCATCGACCACCCCGTGCAGCTGGCGAATGATCTCGGTGATATCCGCCTTATCACGGTCCTGTTGCAGGCTCCTGTAAACAATGGTGATTGCGTTGTAATCACCTCGATGAGCGTTGATTCCCTCTACGTTGATGCATGCCTTGAATTTCGTAAACACCGCCCGACACATGATCTCAAATCGTTTACGTGTCTCGTCGTTTTCATTGACCGCTTCCTTGGCGGCAACGATGGCTGCGTTCCGCTCGAAGCCTGTCCAGGATATGATATTGTCCAGCGATGCGCCGCGTTCGGTCAGGAACGTCCGGACAAGCATGATCGCCTCGGCTAAGTCAGCCAGCAACTCTTCGTCGGGCCTCGCGGGTTCGATTTCCCTCCCCTCCCCGGTTCCTGCAAACGTCGCGAGCGCTTTGCGCAGATTTTTGAGAATGCCGCAGTAGTCCACGATCATGCCGTTGTTCTTGCCCTCGTTCACGCGATTGGCCCGGGCGATGGCCTGCATCAGTGTGTGCGCCTTGAGCGGCTTATCCAAATAGAGTGTGGAAAGGCTCGGAACGTCAAATCCCGTCAGCCACATTGCGCAGACAACCGCGATCCGGAACGGGTGCTTTTGTTCCTTGAAAGCGTCGTCCAGTGCCAGTCGCTGCATGTTGCGGAACTGAGGTTGTTCCCGCATGAACTCCGGCAGGTCGATCCCATCCTTGATTAGACGGCGGTGCGGAGTGATGTCCAGGTTCCACTTGCGGAATTTATCCATCTCGCCCTGCTCTTCGCTTATCACGACCGCCATGCGGGTCTCGCGCATCCATTCGATCTGCCGCCGCAGGTAGATCTCCTCCTGCTCGTCGGCTGTCAGGGCGATCTCGGTCTCCAGATCGGCGATGCGTTTTTTCCAGTACGTGTTGATAAGGTCGTGCATCCGCACGCAGGTCACCTTGTCGATGCAGACCAGCATTGCCTTGCCGGTCTCCCAGGCCGTCGAATAGTGCTTGACGAAGTCGCGGGCCACCTGATCGAGTCGCTTGTTGGCGGTGATGATGTGGTAGTCTCGCTTGAGTTCCCGCTCCAGCTGCTGCTCCACATCGATGTCGTTGATCTCCAGTTTTTCGAGTTCCTCGGCTATCCGCTCGTTCAGGTCACCTATGGCCACGCCGAGTTTTTCGCCCCGAGCATCGTAGTACAGCGGAACCGTGGCCTTATCGTCGACTGCCCGCTGGAAGTCATACGTTGAGACGTAGTCTCCGAAGACCCGCCGTGTGATCTCGTCGTCTTTCATCAACGGCGTGCCCGTGAACCCGATGTAACTGGCGTTCGGCAGTGCGTTGCGCATGTTCAGCGCCAGGGTCCCATACTGCGTGCGATGTGCCTCGTCCGTGATGACGATGACGTCGTCCCGTGGGCTGTAGGGTTGCTCAGGCTCGACTTCCTGGTTGAACTTCTGGATCAGCGAGAAGATGTACGACTTGTGCTCCGCGAGCAGGCGGCTGAGGTGCTCGCCGCTCTCTGCCCGGCAGGGGTCACGATCATTGTCCACAACGCCGCACCCGGCAAACGTCTTGTAGATCTGCGTGTCCAGATCGTCGCGGTCGGTCAGCACGAGAAACGTGTAGTTTCCGCCGAGTTTGCGGTGGACCTTCCGCGTGAACATCACCATCGAGTAACTCTTGCCTGCCCCCTGGGTGTGCCAGAACACGCCCAGTTTGCCCTGGCGGTTCCTGCGGTCTTTTACCGCCTCGATGGCGCGGTTGACGCCGAGGAACTGGTGGTTGCGGGCGAGAATCTTCTTCGGTTCGCCGAGAGGGTCGTCGAAGAGGATGAAGTTCTCGAAGAGGTCTATGAAGTTCGCTTTTTGGCAGACTCCTTTGAGCAGGGTCTCCATGTCCACCACGCCCGGCTGATCCTCCGCAAGTCGTTTCCACTCGTGAAAGTGCTCGAAACGGCTGGTCACCGATCCGATCTTTGCATCTACGCCGTTCGCGAGCACGACGAAGGCGTTGTGATGGAAGAGGTGCGGCACCGTGTCCTTGTAGTCCTTGAAGTTCTGCTCGTATGCCGCCCGGATATCCCTGTGGACGTTTTTCAACTCCATGAAGAGCAGCGGCAGGCCGTTGACGAATCCCACGATGTCGGCCCGCCGGCGGTAGAGGTCGCCCCGGACCCAGAGCTCCCGCACGCAGAGGAAGTGGTTGTTTGCCGGTTCGGCAAAGTCGAAGACCCGCAGCCGCTGCCGCACCCGCTCGCCCCTGTCGTTACGGAACGTGACCTGGACGCCGTCGCGGACGAGGTCATACTTCTCGCGGTTCGTCGCTACCATCGACTGCATCGCCGATGTCGCGACGATCTGCCTGACGGCGTCGTCGTAGGCCTCGCGGGGGAGGCCGGGGTTCAGTTCGACCAGTTTCTCCCGGAGGTAGCGCGTCAGGACGACTTCCCGGTCGGATGAGCGGCCGAGGAGGCTCTCCGGCCCGAAGTCTTCGTTGTTGTAGGCGTACACTGAGTCCCACCCGAGCTCCTGCTCCAGGTAATCAGCAGTGGTCTGCTGGACGAGGGTGTCCTCGGTGTAGGGGTTCATTGAGATGTCACCTTATCTGACTGCGATGGAACTGGAATGAAACCCCGCCTTCCCTGATCCGTTCCGGTAAACCGGATAATATTGGCTGCGTCGACAATATCTAGGTCATCTGGGGGAGCATCGTTTTCGATAATAATAACCTGAGCATCTTGGTAAGACTGCGAAAGATCATAATAAAAGGCCAATTTGACATCGCTAGAAAAACCCTCCTCGCCTGCATCCGGCTGTCTGTAGACAACAAGAGGAGAATCAATCACAACAACCCCAGAATGGGGAAGATCACTGTCCAAGCAATACCTGAGCAGTGAAAGCGTAAATGCTGCATGTGTTATGGCGCGAACCCCTTTACCGTGACTGCTTCTGCTTCGTCCAGATATGACAATGTCCCAGTCCTGCTTGTCAAAAGTGACCCTATCTAGATTTGGGAACTTCCATGCTTCCAGTCTCTCCTGAACTGCTTTTGTGAATGTTTCAAGATGATGATCGCCAAGACCGGCGAATGTCGGCTTTGCGGTTTGTTTTTGGCTCTTAGTTTCTTCTTGAAGCTCTTCAAGTAACCCTTTGAACTCATTTAACTGTTCATGTAGGGAAATGGCCTTCAGAAGATGCTCTTTTTGATTCTGATGTACTCGCAGATTGTTGATGGCATCACTAATGCGAGGGTTATGGTAATCTTCTAGTATCTGGGTTGCCCTTACCAATTCATCCTGATATTGTGATCTTGAGCCACTAAGTTCATCGGCTTCAATTTTAATATCGTCCCGAGTCTGTTCTAGATCCGAAATCAACCCTTTTATCTTTGATATCTCGGAGACACAGGATCTGGCAACATCCAATGGTTCGATTTGGCATACCTGATAGTTTTTATCTTGATCTTCCGGTAAAGCGCCACAAACAGGGCAGCGGTCCAGGCTCATTTCACCAAGACGCGTGCCGGACTCTGCGATTGCCTGCAAACGTAGTATATCTGATTGATACTGATCGTAGAGCAAGGAGAACCTTAACTGCAATTCAGATAGAACCGCTAATCTTGACTCTATCTTATTCAATTTTTCCCAGACTGTGTGGCGAATTTCCTCAAACGGCGCAGCTGATTCCATTCTCTCATTGAGAGACGCTTCGCATTCATGGATTGAATACTCCAGCCTGTCAAGTTGTTTATTGAGACCCGGCAGATCAACATCAATATTCATCGCCTCGATTTTTGATCTTGTATTCGCAATTACCTCGATTAACATCTCTTCTTTCGCCTCGAAGCGTTTCTTGATATCTTTGGGATCTGGAACTTCGATAATTGAAGAGTCGTCTGAGCCGGACAGAAGAAGGCTGTATGCGGATTTCTCGGCGGTCTCGTTTACATTCTGACCTGAGAAGATTGGAGATTTGTCCTGAATTATTTTCTTCTCAGAGATCACAGATAAATGAGCCATATCCCGAAAGCTAAAAGATCTTGTTACTCCGTTTCTATTCTTTCGGATCACTTTATCCTGAAGATTTGAGAGTTTGAGAAGAAATTGAGATGCCGTGTCCTCGTCGCCAGCCTTATGTTTGTCTCCGAAAGTCCTTTCCTCGCCATCGATACTGATTTTGAATGAGCCACCTTTCAAACTCCGAATGAGTGAAATTTCCTTATTGGTTTGATGATCACGGAGATCAAGGCAAACAAAATCGTATCCATCTGCCTCTGGAATTGTCTTCGGTGATTTGCGCGCACCGAGCATGAAATCGATGCATTCAAAAGCAAATGTTTTGCCTGTGTCAGATGGCCCGGTGATTACATTTAATCCAGCGCGAAATTGTAACTCTGCAGTTTCAACGGAAGGACCGGTCAGTACCAGACGAGTAATTGTAAATCCATGATGCGTCATATGAGGTCCTCCGACCAGAGCACCGATTCCATCTCAAATTCGGCACCCCACTTGTCAATGTGCGAGTCTACGAAGGCCTTCATATCAGCATCGCTCATTGATCCAAAATGGCTTACTAACCAGGCCGCACGCTCCCTCAATGCATGAATATACTCAGCTTCTAGTGTGTCGAGAAATGCGGCTGTACATTCAGTGGCGGCATAATGTATGCCCGTATCCTGAAACTTACGTTCTACCAGATTTCTGCTCATGTAAAGGTACAGACCCTTCTGGATAACATCCCGCCTTACGAGAAGCTCTCCGCTCCGGTGAGGGGTCTTAGGGTGGAGGCCTTTAGGTCCACCGTCAATATCATCAGAATGTACAACCAAGTAGTCGAAGAGAGTTAATCGCTGAAGTGAGTGTGCATCCGGATATGCATCGTTCAGGATGGCAATCATCCGGAGCCCGATTTCAAGTGGTCCGTTGAATGGCGCTATGCATCGGTCATTAGGTATGGGCATTATTTCACCCATTTTACATCATCTCGTTCATTTGCCAATTGGTGGCAAATGCCACCACGATCTCTAGTGTGGAGTCTTTGCACAAGAGCATGTGAAGTTAGTTGGAGATTTCTCGCTGCTCTGACCACAGCGACAACCCGTCGATATCCGTCATCGTATTTGTCTCTGATAACGTCACGTATTCCATCATGAACTTCCTCTTGCAGTTCTTCGTATGTTCCTTCAGGCAGGGTGTCTCTAGAGAAATTACGAAGTGCTTCGGCACTGTAGAACTCAAGTCGCGAGTCCGCATAGTGTTCCTTCAGGTCCTTCTCTTTTTCGATGTCGGAATGGCTTCGCACGTCGCGATTAAGATGATCTCCGTAAGCCTCGAAGAGTTTTCGCAAATATCCCATCTCAGTGGGAGCCGGTGTATCCGGTGGGACTGGACATTTTGGACGGACAGGCAACGCGCCACCAAACCGAACCTGATAGTATGCGGTTGATCGGTGTCCGTCAATCAGACAAAGGGGTGTAATATAGTCAAAGATAGTGAAGTCTAGTCCTTTGAGGTATGCCAACAAGTCGGCAGTGAGGGGAACCTCCTTCGTGGCTGTAATGAACTTCCTGCAATGGCTATCCCAGTTCTCGATAAACTTCTGTCGGAGCTGTTCTGGGTTTCTCAATAGTTTCGCCAATGATGTACCAGCGCCATGTGGGGCAACAAACCAGTACCGCCGGGGATACGTGAACTCGCGATGATAGGTGTGGTAGACCAGTTTACCTAATTCGATCCAAATCTCGCTGGGGCGTAGCGGGTGTTCATAGTGCTTGCACTGATAGTTGTCCCAGACGTTAGTATCATTCTCATTGGGATAGGCTATGATGTCTCGTCCCATGTCTCCGGCACCCCCACAACGCTCTACCAACGAATATTTTGATTTGAGACCATGAGCCCACTCAAGCACGAACTCCTCCCACTGTGTACCATTGTAAAGTTTGATCCGTTCGATCGGCAGGAGTAGAGGGCCCATCGTGACTATATCTACGTAAGCTCGCGGGGGGTTCGGTAATGTCGGTAATGGGATGGTGTTCTTCATACTGTCACCTCTCCGTTCATCAGGCGGGGGAGGAGGAGGTCGCGGGCAGCGCGGAGTTTCTGATTGGTGAGGGTGAGAGTCTTGAGTTGCTCAATGATCGTCTGGATAGATTTGTCGAAGTTATCGAGGAGGCCAGACGGCGGAAGTGGTGTGGGATATGCCCGCATTTGTTTCCAATCGGCACGAGGCATCTTCGAGCCTTCCTTCATCGTCTGTGCGGTAACTGCGACGAAGGAGTCGCTAGACACGGTCATTAGCACGAAGTTGCGGAGATCGTGCTCACAAGGGCGTATTACAATCGCATCGGACGATGCAATGCCTTCCACAAACGTGATGCCGACTTTATGGAAGTAGGGACGAATTTTTCCAAATAAGATGTCACCTTCGTGAAAGCGGTGTTTGCTGCTCGTTACCTGCTCCGCTGTGCCCCATTCACCAAGGGAGATCGAACGGCGAGGCATATGTTCCAGGCCGATGTATGGTGTATCCGGCTCAAGCGCCTCCGGATTCACTGTTTCGCGAACCTCTTCGCACAAGTCGCCAAGTGTTTGTGCCTCCCACCCCTCCGGCACGCCGTCTTTGATCGCAACATGCTCGTGGCCGGGGAAGCGGAGGTGAACGAACCATTCCCGGTAGAGCAGCCGCGCCGCCTGTTCCAGCAGTGCAATCCGTCGCTGGTTGTTCTCGATCAGGTCATCGTAGGCGGAGAGGATTGCGGCAATGGCCTTTTGTTGAGCGAGATCTCTGGTGACGGTTACTTTGCGAGCGTGAAGGTCATTACGGTTCACGCCAGGAACTGCGGCCTTATCGCTCGATGTACCAGTGAGGATAGTCTTTAAGAAATAAGCTGAAAATCGCGGGTCATTCCCTTTGAAATCTTGGACGTAAAGGGCGGTATTCAATGGCCAGAAGTCCTCATGAATGAAGAATACCTCGCCAAGCGTGCCGTATCGCCCAGTCACTACTCCAGGTCCCTCGACCTTTGCCACGTTGTGATAACCTGTGACCCCTGAAGAGGACACGACAGGGATGTCTCCGCTCTCTCTCTGCGATGACGGCAAATCATACCCTCTCTTCAGCGTCAAGAAGTCCCCGAGGCGGACAGTCTCCCAACTCATATCCCCGGCTCCCAAAAGTTCCTCATGTTGTTCCCCGCCGTTCGCACTGCCCCGCAAACCCAACCACTCCTCATTTCACATCCTCCAGCAGCCTCGCGATCTCCTCCGGGCCCGGGAGTTCCCCTTTGAGTTCCTCCGGCAGTTCTCTGACCCTCCGGTAGGTGGCGACGCCGATGGGGCTGTTGACGGAATGCAGGGCGTACTCGACGATGGTGCGGTTGCACTTTTCTAACTCCCCGCACTCGCTCAGACTCACTCGACATCCCCCAGTTCCGCCTCAATCTCCTTGATGGAAGGGAGGCTGCCCTTCAGATCGTCCGGCAGGCGCCTGGTTAATTCAGTCTCCCAATCCGCAACGCCCACCGGACTGGTCAATCCCCGGAGAGCGTACTCGACAACCAGGGTGTCCTTGCTCTTGCAGAGCAGCAGCCCGATGGTTCTCTTATCGTCGGGATGCCGCAACAGGTCGTCGACCGCAGAGAGATACAGATTCAGTTGCCCGACAAAAGCCGGATCGAACGGCACTGCTTTCAGCTCGACCACTACGAAACAGCGCAGTTTGAGGTGGTAAAAGAGCAGATCGAGAGAATAGTCACGATCACCGACCTCCAGGGGAACCTGCCTCCCGACAAAGGCGAATCCGGTTCCCATCTCAAGAAGAAAACGCTGAACGTGGTCCACCAGAGCCTGCTCAACCTCACGTTCCTTCCGCGGATCGGCAGTTCCTAGAAAGTCGAAGAGATACGGATCTTTGAACGCCTGTGCGGCCATATCCGAATCGGCAGGGGGGAGAGCCTGCTCAAAATTGTTCAGCGCCATACCCTGCCGTTCGTGCAGACGCTTTTCGATCTGAATATCGAGTAACTCACGGCTCCAGCCCTGCTCAATGGTTTTCTGGGCATACCATATCCGCAAATCCGGATCTTTCAATCTGTCGAGCAGGGCAATATTGCTGCGCCACGGAATTTGTGCAATGGTGCGTTGCACGAATTCTCGGTCAGGCCAGGACCTGGAGAAGGTACGCATATACTTCAGGTTGCGAGGGGAGAAGCCCGTCATATCAGGAAAGGCGAGCTTCAGGTCGTGTGAGAGACGATCAATCACCTTCGCGCCCCACCCCTCGCTTTTCTGGCGATCCAGGATAATCTTTCCAATATCCCAGTACAGCAGGATCATGGCCGCATTGGCCGCAAGGGTGATCCGCAGGCGCTCCGACTGAATCCGTTCTTTGATGTCTCCGAGTACCGCAGCATAGTCTGCAGGCAGATCGCTTCTGCCTACGGGGACCGGAAAAGAAGCGCTCTCCCTTCTCCGTCCTCGCGACTTCCTCCCGGCGTCAGAGTCCTCATCATGCGGTTCCAGTTTCATACGCCAGATACCTCGTACCTCTTCTCGATCAGGTGAGCCTGCCGCTCCACGATCAGCCGCTCGATATCCCGGTACAGGCCGATCAGTTCCTTGTTGACCGCCCTGAGCGCCTGGTACTGGCCGGCACCAATGCGCTCTTTGACTTCGAGAAGCAGCGAGCCGTAGTCCTCCGGCAGATTCGAGACCGTCATATCCCGAGCTCCTCGAAGTTCTTCTTGATCGTCGCCGCCAGCCGCACCGCTTCGGCGTTGAGGTCCTCCAGTTCCACGTGGATCTCGCGGAGTGCCTCCTCGAAGTCGAAGTTCTCGTCCTCCTCCTCGGGGGCGACGCCGACGTAGCGGCCGGGTGTCAGCGACCAGTCGTTGGCCTCGATCTCGGCCCTGTCCACCAGTTTGACCAGCCCTGCGACATCGCAGAGTTTCGCTTCGGGGAAACGTTCGGTCTGCCAGTGAGCCTGCCGCCAGAAGTAGCGCACCTGCTTGAGCTGCTCGACGGCCACCTGCCGCGCCTCGTCGGCACCCTTCCGGGCGCGGGTGATCTCACGGCCCACCCACGCGCCGCTATCCCGGGCGTTGCACTCATTCTCGCAGGTCTCGATGAGACGGCAGGCGAGTTTGTAGAGGAGGTCGCTCTGCTTGATCAGGTCGCGGCTGCACTCGGCCAGCGGGGCGAGACGGTCGACCGCCTTCTTGAGCTCGCCGTTGGTAGTCTTCTGCTCCTGCCACGCAGTCTGCTGCCCGGATATCGCTGTCCGGAACCTCTCGACGTCGGCCCTGAATGCGGGCATGGCATCATCGAGCTCCTTGAGCACCCCGGCATGAGGGGCATCGGCGGGCAGCGTCGCCAGGAACGGCTGCAACGCCTTTCGCAGTGCGCCTAGGCAGGCAATGAAGGACGGGAGCGGCTCTATCGTTTCGCCATCATCGTCCCTGGCAGTGAAGCAGCCCTCCCCTTCGTCCAGCATGCGACGGCAGTAACCGGCTACGAGATCGAGGTATTTCTCGGTGTGGCCGCGATAGAGCCAGACGATGGCAAGGATGTTCTGCTCCTGCTCGGGCGAAAAGTCGTAAATCTTGCGGGTGACCTTGCGGTAGATGTTCCGGGCGTCGATCATCAGCACCTTGTCGCGATATTCCTCAGGCTTATCCCTGTTGAGGAACCAGAGTTCGCACGGCACGGAGCGAGTGTAGAAGAAGTTGGAGCGGATGGCGACCATGAGATCCACATCCCCCGTCTCGACCAGTTTCTGCCGGACCCTGGCTTCGGCATGTCCCGCGCTGGAAGCCTGGGAGGACATGACGAAGCCTGCCCGTCCGTGCTCGTTCAGGTAACTGTAGAAGTAACTGATCCAGACGTAGTTGCCGTTGGAGACCTTGCCCTTCTGATTAACCCCTGGCAGGCCGAAAGGAAGGCGCGGGTCTTTCTTGACCTTGTCCGCGTCGATCTCATCGACGTTGAACGGTGGATTGGCCATCACAAAGTTGGCCTTGCCCAGCAGTTCATGAGGGTCCTCGTAGTAAGTAATGGCCTTCTGGATGTCGCCTTCCAGACCGTGGACGGCCAGATTCATCTTCGCCAGGCGGATGGTGGTGGCGTTCTTCTCCAGCCCGTAGAAGGTGAGCTTATCGACCGGGTTTTCGTGCCGGCGCTCGACAAATCGGGCGCTCTGGACGAACATGCCACCCGAGCCGCAGGCCGGGTCCAGAACGGTGCCGCCTTCGGGTTCGAGCACGTTGGCGATGAACGAGACCAGTGAGACCGGCGTGAAGAACTCCCCGGCATCGTGGGCTTTCTGGTCGGCGAACTGGGTGAGGAAGTACTCGTAGATGCGGCCGAACACATCCCCGGAGACATGCCTGAGTTCATCGGGGTTGAGCGTGCGGAGGAGTTGGCCGAGCACACCGTTGTCCAGCTCCTGGTATTCGCTCTTGGGGAGAACACCCCTGAGGCTGGCGTAGTCGCCCTCGATGGACTCCATCGCCTCGATGATGGCTCTCGCGCGATCGTCGCTGTCGGTGAGGGAAACGAGATGGTCGAACTGCGCCTTCGGCTGCAGGAAGATGGCGCTCTTCTGTGAGAAGTCTTCCTTGGTCAGTGCCCGCGTCTTGCCGCCGCGCTTTGGAAGGTTGGCTTCAACGACATCCTTGACCGCCAGGAACCGGCTGTATGCATGCCGCAGAAAGATCAGGCCCATGACCGGCAGGAAGTACTCGTTGCTTGCGTAGTTCGAGTTCGCCCGCAATGTGTCCGCCGCAGTCCAGAGCCGTTTTTCGATTGCTTCGATATGTTCCAATTGAGCCATTTTTAAACCTTTTAGTTATACTGAGCCGGCAATGACCGATTCGCAGAAGGCGTGTTGTTCTACTGCCCTGTTGGATCAGATCTCTTCAAATCCATAGGAATTGACTCTTTAATCACTTTGTTCCAGGTTGATTTGTAATATCTACCACTGATAGCAGTTACTTTATCAAAAAGTCCGTGTGTCGTGCTATAAATATTACTATTAATTATTATAGCCTCATCGCATGCTGTTGAAGTAACAGGGAAACTTTCGTTACGCTACCTGTCCTGGCAACATCCACCAACATGAGCATGAACTTCTCTGTCATACAGGCACACAGCACCCCTACTTGGTCCCGACTTAGTCCCTACTTGGTTCCCCTAGGCCCATGTCCGGTGAGATCGCACTCAGGTCTTCCCACAGAGGACGGAATGGACAGATCCAAGTGGCATGGAATTCGTAGTGAGAACGGTCTGCCGGCTCGGGCAAGTCTGACGTCAGCAGAGCTCCACGCGGAAAAGGGATGAGCGAGAGGCTATAAGAGAGGACTGCGTTCGGTGCGTGTGAGGTTAAAAATCTATTTTGGGATTGATTTATCCCGATATCGAATGGAACGGAGAGCCGAACATGGCGTTTCGGTTACAAATCCATTAAGGAAATAGACAACACTCTTCCAGATACAAGTTTGTCCTACCAATTCATTTGACCCCCTCGGGGAGCCCGGGAACGTATGAGAGGTTACCATAGTAGGGGCTTACATCGAGGTAGCAGCCCTCAATTACTAAAACATGTCCAGGAAGGATATCGAACATCCAGCGTCTTTTATTTTCTTTTTTCTCGACGTGTATGAATTCCGGCGTAAGGACGTGCTCGAGAGCAGGGTAAGGGATTGCAAAGAAATCCATCCTCTCTGAATCAGATCCTTTAATGATGAGGCTGAAATCTTTGCTATAAGGAGTAATATACTCCTTAATCAACTTATTTTCATAGAAGTTGAACCAGTACCTGCCTTTTTTTCGTGGATCGGCCTTTGCAATATAATTGCGGCTTTTCAGTTGTGTATAATACTCGCTGATAATGTTGTGTTCGCCTTCCCTCGGGGATGGTTCTACATCGAAAAAGGATTTAACCATCTTCACACCTCCGCGTGTTCGGGAATAGACAAATATTTCATAGAGGTGTCTGGCTCCCATTCTTCGCCGTTACCGAGGATTACAAGGTTCGGAGTTCTAGATGTATAGCTATCAATTCTCCAAAGTCGAAGTTTGTGCCATATTGCGTCGTTAATTGCAGTAACCTGAGATATATCGTATTCTGTAGTTCTCTCCCGGTACTCCTCGCCGTGCGGTGCGGGCACTCGGTAGGTTAGGGCTACAGTAGATTTTGTGAGGCACTCCTCTTCCCATGTTGCGGGGTCAAATACTCCGACCACTTCCGGCTCTTCCGTTGTTGCGTCCATGTAAATAAGCGTCAGCAAGCTAGAGTATCGGTCCCACAGGTGGTCGACCCATTCATCACCAAAGTGCTCAAGTCCAATCATACTGATAGCGTCCACTAGATAGTAACCCATGACTGGATCCTTGTCCGGATCAATGACTATCCCACAGCGGTTCTCGGTGAGGTAACCCACAATTTCGGTACGGTTGATCAAACCAGGCCTCTTTTTAGGCCCGCTTGGGTCTTTTTCGGCGACAAGACTCTCTAAATCAGGGTAGAGCGGGAAACTCCATTTTACTTTAACTGGTTCAGACATATGCTTCCCCCATTGTTAAGTTGCAGTATCTAAATACTGCATGAACGCAGCAAGGTATTCATAATATTTATATATTTCGCATCCCCCTGCTTATTGGCCTTATGAATGAGATAGGTACACCTTGCCAGGCTCCACCGGTTTGCCCGATGAATCGACCGACAGGTTAACCGGTATATCAGAGATATCCTTTTCGCTCTCTCTGTCTCCCGGCACCAGCCCCCGCCGATCTCCTCCAAAGATATACGTATCGACGCATCGAACACCCTGTATGGACGCTCCGGTCTCGATGGGCAGGGATAGGTCATGAACGGCACCGTGAAGACCCCGATGCTGGCTCTCGTTTTTGCATGCGGTATCCTTGCGGGATTCGGCGTATACGCGATCATATCCTCCGCCCCGCCCGCTCCGGGAAAGATCGCTCTCTACACGGAGAACGCGCCGGAGCCTATCGGGCCGTACAGCCAGGCCGTGCAGTGCGGGGACTACCTCTTTATGTCGGGGCAGATCGGTCTCGACCCGGCCACCGGCAACCTCTCCGGCACCGCCGCTGGCGAGGCGAGGCAGGCGATGGAGAACCTGCGGGCCGTACTTGCCGAAGGCGGCCTCGACTTCCCGGACGTCGTCCAGACCCGGATTTACCTCACAGACCTCGCGGACTTCGATGCGGTCAACGCCGTCTACGGGGAGTAATTACAGGAGCCCTACCCCGCACGAGCGACGGTGCAGGTCGCCGGCCTCCCGAAAGGGGCGAGGGTCGAGATCGAGATGGCCGCAAAGGTGCGGTGATCCGGCCGGGATTACACCGGACCCCGGTCCGGAAACCATTAATAGGAGTGGATATTCCTACAGCGCGCAAGCTGCGACATCCGGACGACGGGGTACCTCCTGGCATTCATCGAGCACGCTGGATCGACGACAGCAGACATCCTGCAGGACCGGCGTGAACGGGAGACACGCGGTCGTTCACGTGCGGGAGTACCCGGACGAAAGCGGTCACGGCCGTCGCAGCGGACCGCCCGACAGGGTGAAAAGGTGGTAACAATGTCGATAGAGGAGAATAAGGTACTTGTACGCAGGTTTTACGAGCAGGTCTATAAAGCCCATGATCTGGACATGGGTGTATCGATGCTCAGCCGTGATTACGTGATGCACGATCCGATGAACAAATTCAGCGGAGGATCGGAGGGCTGGAAACGGATCAATGCGGCGTACTGGAAGGCATTCCCCGACCAGATCGTCACCGTCAGAGGCCAGGTCGCCGAAGGTGATCTGGTGACGACCTGCTGGACCGCGAGCGGAACCGATTCGGGAACCGGGCTCTGGGGCCGGCCGCCGACCGGGCGGAAATTTTCGATCCAGGGAATAGCGGTCTCCCGGGTCGCCGACGGCAAAATTGCAGAGGAATGGATTATCTGGGAGTCCGCCGGTCTGATGCAGCAGCTCGGCATCGAACGGATACCGGGAATCCCGATTCCGGCATGACCGGATCGTCCGCTGCGTATCAAAGCTGAGCTCTGCCTCGATACGCAGGCGGCGGACTTCCTCGCCGGGGGCGGTGAAGACAACGTCACCTCTTTTGGTCGTGCGGCCGGGCGAGCTTCCTCGCTCATGCTCGCATTGCCGGCAGTCTTATTGATAAACATCTATCAACCTCTCCGTCGATATTCGCTATGGAGAGATTCGATGCCCGCACTACGAATAGGCGAAGGAAGCGAACTGGCTCAGCAACCGGAACCCTTCAGGAACGAGTACGAGCTGCAGGAGATACTTGCCGGGCATCCGGTGCTCCTTGTTGACCGGGGCGATTCCGCACTCGTCACGATCAGCCGGGAGTTTCCGTTTGAAGGCGGATTCGCCGATATCTTTCTCATCGATAATAACGGGCTGCCGGTTATCGTCGAGGTGAAACTGGCCCGCAACGGGGAGTCGCGGCGTGAAGTAGTCGGTCAGTTATGCGACTACCTCTCTGCAATGCGTAACCTTACGCCTGACGAGGCGAATGCAAGGTCTGCAGGCCTTCTCGAAGAAAATCTTCAATTCATGGCTGATGCCGAGGGAGAAGAGAATCCCGAGGACCGGCTCGCTCTGATGAAGAGCAACGTTGCCTCGTACCTGAGAGCCGGACAGATCCGGGGTATTATCGTCCTCGACGCTGCCCCCGACGACCTTATCAGGGAGTTCAGCTACCTCAACGAACACAGCGATCTCGACCTCCGGTTGCTGGTGGTTGAGCGCTACCGGCTTAGCAGGAATGAGTATTTCTATCATTCCCGCTTCCTGGTATCGGGAGAGGCGGATCCGGAGATAAAGAGACAGAGATTTCGGCTTCGATTGATAGTCGAGAAATTCTCAAAGATGAAGGCGCCCATATTCTCAACACACGCGACCGGGAAGGAGAACGTCCGCGTATACCGCGAAGGGTGGCCAACAGCGGTGCACTACGAGTTCAGCGACTGGAAGGATTCGATCAGTATCGAGATACAGGTCAAACATAAAGAGTACCCGAAGGTTGCGGACTTCCTGCCCAAACTCCGCGATCATCTCCCCACAGTTATCCCGAACACGCAACGGACTGAGCTGGTTACCGACTCTTTTGGGTGGACGAGGCTTCAGCTCTTCTTCGGGGAAGAGATTGACCCTTACTGGATTGCACAATCGATGGTGCGTCTTTGTAAGACCGAGAAAGACATCTCCACCCTGCTGCAGGAAGGAAATGGATAAAGGCTGATCGTCATCTATTGACTCATCTACCTTCCTCGCCGTCCTCCCCTCCCGCTATCCAACCCCTACCTTAATTACCCCAAAATCCGACTATCTCCTATGAATCTCCCCAAAATCCCACTCCTCGCCGCCCTCCTCATCCTCGCCGGGGTCTGCACATGCGGCTGCATGAGTCAGGAGACAGTGGTGTCCGATGAGGAGAAGATGCGGGTGCTTGCATACGCGGAACCAATCGCCGACAGCCTCCTGCAGGGCTTCAATGAAGACAACTATACGATGTAATCCCGGGATTTCGGCGAGGAGATGAAAGGAAGCCTGGATGAGGGCGCGTTTGAGCAGAACCGTGAATTTGTCACATCCCGGATCGGACTCTACAGTGAATTTGTCACATCTAGGCTCGGGGTCTACAGATCCAGAGAGAGTCCCGTCGTTACGGAGAAGGGTGAGTATATCACCGTAACCTACAGGGCGGACTTCGAGCGGGAGGACGGGGTGAGTCTCCGGTTCGTCTTCCGGAAGGACGACGAATCGCACCGGCTCTGTGGGCTCTGGTTCGACTCCCCGATGCTACGCAGTTGAAACGCCCCGTCGGCAAAACTGCCTGACGGGAACGTCCTGGCCGGCCCGGGCGAGTTTCCCTGCTTGCTTCGTAACATCGTCCCCCGGCCGAATAGGCCGGGAATTCCCGGGTCTCTCCGCACCTCACGCCTTTTCGAGCGTGAACCGGAACGCTGCGCCTTCCTCCGGGTGCCCGGGCACCCGGTCCTCGACCCAGACCCGTCCTCCGTAGCGCTCCACGAGGATCTGCACGAGGTAGAGTCCGAGACCTTCGCCGACGCCCCGCTTCTTCTGCTCGTACCGGTGGAAGATCGCCTCCTTTTCCTCATCCGGCACGCCGGGGCCGGTATCCTCGACCGTTACCCGCACGAACCCGTTCTCCTCTTCAGTCCGGACGGTGATTGCGGCGTCGGGACCGCCGTGCTTGACCGCGTTGCCGATCAGGTTTGCAAAGATTTCCGGGAGGAGATCGTCAGCACACACCAGGTACGGAGCACCCTCGTAACGGATGCTGCTGTCGGGATAGTGGCCGGCCTCCTCCCGGATGACTGCCTCGAGTTCGACCGCTCTTATCTCAGGTAGCCCATGGTGGATCCGCCGGATCTTCGAGACGGTGCCCAGGATCTCGATGCTTTTAGTGACGCTCCGCCGAAGTTTCTCTATGTACCCGGCAGCCTCTCCGTCCATGGTATCGATAAGCAACTCGGTATAGAGATTCGAAACGTTCTCGGTGTTCCCGATATCGTGGGTCAGGATATCCAGGTACAGGTTCGCCTCCCGGTGTGCGGACTCCAGGTCCCGGTTCAGCCTGATGAGATCGTCGGTGCGGCGCACAAGAGTCTCCTCGGCCCGCCTGCGCTCGGCGACTTCTCGTTCCAGATCCGCTTTCGAAGCAGTGATCCCTTTGAGGTCTGCGGTCATCCGGTTGAACGAGCGTGACAGTTCACCGATCTCGTCATCAGCGGTCTCGACGATGGCGTAATCGAGGTTGCCGGACCCGATGATCCGTGCCCCCGTCTGGAGACTCTCGATCGCCACCAGAGTGCGCCGGTAGAAGAGGAAGTAACTGGTGAAGAGGTACGCGGCGAAGGTGCCCATCAGGGCGAAGATCAGGAGGTTGCTGGCCAGTTCCAGCTGCCCCGTCTCCTGATGAATGATGCGTGCGAGTTGCGTGGCGTCGGCACCCATACCCTGCGTCTGGACGGCCATCCGGCTCCACAACACCCCCAGGGCGGGATCCGCTGCCGGATCAGGCGATCCGGGGGAGGTCGTATAGACCGGGACCACGTTGTCAAAGATTTCTTTGAGCCGGTTCTGGTTACCCTGGATATTGGTGACCAATGCCTGCTGTTCTGGAGTCTGGGGGTCGATCTCTGAGAGATCGGATGAGAACGAGGTGTACACTGATTCCCATCGCGTGCGCTGCAGGTCCTCACGGTAGAGGAGGTATTCGGTTGAGAGGTAGCTGAGATCGTTCGCTTCCTGGGCAAGTGTACTTGCGATCTGCTCCTGCCGGTTAAGGTGATCGAGCTGCTGGTCCGTGACGACCACCGAAACGGCGATGATGAGCAGAACCAGCCCGAAGACCACGGTGCTGATGATCAACTGCGTCCTGATCTTCATGGTCGCTCACTGTATCCCGATGATGTTCACCGATGCCGGTTTCACGCTTGAAAGGCTCTCCGTGGAGATGTAATCGTGGAAATCCGGGATAGTCGTTGCATTCGTGAGGTTATTGGCTATCATCCACCGTGCCTCGCCCTCCATCGCGGTGATGAGCGACTGGTCAAGCGAGAGTGAGAACTGATTCTGCTGCCAGACCGTATCCATGTACCCGGCATCGAGGTTCAACCGGTTCTGCACGATAGCCCGGGATTCAACTGGATGAGTGTGGCTGTACTCCTCAGCCTGTGCCAACGACGTAAGGAGCCTGGCCGCGATGTCGGGATGATCTCTTATCCAGTCGTCGGTGGAGACGATCAGCGCGAAAACGGGCTGGCTGCCCTGCGCCAGCAGGACAACAGCGTTCGCGCCCAACCGGTCCCTGGCCGAATCGGCATACGGCTGGGCGGTTGAAATGGCATCGATATCTCCGTCCGCAACAGCGTTCACCCATCCTGCCGGAGTCTTGACGTCAACGAGGGTTATGTCCTGCAGTGTCATACCATGCAGCGTGAGAAGCCCTCCGAGATGGAATTCTGCTACGGTTCCTATCGTAGTCCCGACCCGTTTACCCTTAAGGTCGGATATGTTCGTGATTCCCCGGTCTCTCCGTGCGACAAGATAGATAAAACCCCCCTTGTCGATGTTTCCTATCGCGCTTATGTTTGCGTTCTGGAACGCCTTTCTGACGAGGGGGAACTCGGATACTCCCACGGTAATATCCGCTTCACCGTTCACTACTCCATCCAGCGAAGCCGCTCCGGAATCGTATTCACGCAGGGATATACCGATGCCGTTCTTCTCGAAAAAATGCCGGTCTTCGGCAATCCAGAAAAGTGCGGTTGACTCAAACGGCGAATACGCCACGACGATAGAATCCATCTCTTCCGGGCCGGTCTTCTGGAAGTCACATGAAAACCATGTGCCAGACCCCACCAGCACAATCACGGCGAGTATACCGACAATTTTCTTCATAGTCGTGCTCCGGAGGTTTTCTTCATGACTCCTCCCGCCGCCGAGTGATCCGCGTCGCTTTCCTGTTTGACTGTCTCAATACCGTTCGTGGAGATGGAATTCCCCAAACCGGGGATTGCAGTTGCATTCGTAGGGCTATTTCCAATAACCCACTGTGTCCCGTCCTCCATCGCGGTGACGGGCGATCGGTCCCACGAGAGCTGATCCTTCGACCGGACTGTCGCCATGCAGGAATTCGTGTGATTCAGCCGTCGCTGGACGATCGCTTCTGCCTCTGCGGGATGACCCGGCAGATAGCCCTCTGCCTCTCCGAGCGATCTCGAGAACTTCGCCATCGTCGCCGGATGAGCCGCAGCCCGGTCGGTTCTGCAGATCATCACGTTGTACAGCCGCTGCCCTCTTTGCGCGGGCCAAACGGCCTCCTCGTCGCCCAGGCGTTCGTTGATCAGGTCGGCCCGGATAGAGCGGATGGATCTACAGTGATGCTTGAGAGATCCCATACAGCGATCCTGCGCATAAGATTGTGATTGTCACCCCATCGAAGTTACAGCGAATTTTTCACAGGTAGTCCCTGGTAAAATCAGGACCGATCAGTGCCGCTCACTGCTACTGTATCTAAAAAACGTTGATCGGGATGATATAGTTACTCCATAGATCCCGGCCGACCATCAGCACTTCGTTCTCTACGGAGGTCACGTCCCCGAAAATATGTCCGGTGAGATCGCACTCCGGGCCCACAAGGGGCTGGATGAACTGACCGAAGAGTATCCCATCGTCATGAATGTGGCAGCCGGTAGCGAGGATGACCTGCCGGTTCCCGTGGGCCGCACAAGCGCGCCGGAAACGTCTTATGGGGGCGGTTTAGGAGATTGTAATTTAAAACAAATGAATTGTAACCATTTTCGGTGACCATTCTTTTATAGTATTGTGCCCTTACGCCCCGAATCGAACGGGGTAAAGAACATGAAAGGCCTGGCAATGTTAAAGATCGGGGAGATCGGGTGGATAGAGAAAGACCGACCTGCCTGCGGTCCGAGAGACGCTATCGTTAAACCGCTGGCGCTCGCGCCGTGCACTTCCGATGTCCACACCGTCTGGGAAGGGGCAATCGGTGAGAGGCATAACATGATCCTGGGGCACGAAGCGCTCGGGATAGTGGACGAAGTGGGAAGCGAGGTCAGGGACTTCAAACCCGGTGATCGGGTCATCGTACCGGCGATCACCCCCGACTGGGACTCGGAAGCCGCACTGCGCGGGTTCCCCTCGCAGACCGGCGGACCCCTGGGAGGCTGGAAGTTTTCGAACTTCAAGGACGGTGTATTCGCCGAGTTCTTCCACGTGAACCTGGCGGACAGCAACCTCGCGCATCTGCCGGAGGGCATGTCCCTGGAAGCGGGGGTTATGCTCCCGGATATGCTCAGTACCGGATTCATGGGTGCTGAAAACGCTAAAATCGAGTTCGGGGCTACCGTAGCGGTCTTAGGGATCGGACCTGTCGGACTGTGCGGCATCGCCGGTGCACGACTGGGGGGTGCCGGTAGGATATTTGCCGTCGGCACCAGGCCGGCCGCTATTAAAGTGGCGAAGGAGTATGGTGCTACGGATATCGTCAGTTACAAGGAAGGAAACACCGTAGAGCAGATCCTTAACGCAACCGGCGGAGCAGGCGTCGACGCCGTAATCGTTGCCGGCGGCGGTGCTGAAGTTATGATGGATGCCATAAACGTGGCTAAACCCGGATCGGTGATCTCGAACATCAACTACTTCGGTCAGGGGATAGGTGATGAGGATCTCATACCCCTTCCCCGCGTGGGCTGGGGGTTCGGTATTGCGGACAAAACCCTCATGACCGGACTCTGCCCCGGCGGAAGGGTGAGAATGGAGAGGCTGGCCGAAGTCGTGACTCACGGACGCATGGACCCTTCACCCATGGCGACGCATGTCTTCAAGGGTTTCGACAGGCTGGAGGAGGCCCTTCTCCTGATGAAAGAGAAGCCCAGGGACCTGATCAAACCGGTCGTTCTCGTGGAGCAGTAGGGATTCGAACATCTTTCTTCTTTTGGGTTCGCCAACCTGGTCCGTCCCGGTGCCCCCTCCTCCGCACGTAAACTATTTCCCCGAAACCTTTGCAATCACGCTGTTCAGGTGCTGCCTGTAGAGTTCCTGCGGGTCGAGCTCCCGCAACCCTTCTTCTGTCCTGACCACCACTTTGCTGACGCCGGCATTCACCAGCATCTTTGAGCACATCAGGCAGGGCGGGTCGTACGAAGGCGTTCCCGTCAGACGCTCGAACCCGGCCAGGTACATCGTACAGCCGGCCGCAGCCCTTCCCGCCTGCAGGAGCGCGTTCATCTCCGCGTGTACCGATCGGCAGAACTCGTATCGTTCGCCGGAAGGAATGTTGTACTGCTTGCGTATACAGGTGTTCAACTCATCGCAATGCGCCTCTCCGCGCGGCGCACCGTTGTGCCCGGTAGAGACGATCTCCCCCGCCGAATTGACCACTACCGCTCCATAGCACCGCCGGAGGCAGGTGGACCGCCGGGCGGTCTCGATCGCGATATTCAGGTACCACTCGGTTCGTGAGGTCCGGGGCGGTACGGGAGGTACATCGGACGAGGCGGTATACCTGTCCTGATCCGTCATGGCCGCCTCTCCTCCGGGGGCAGGTAAAGGCCTGCAGGATACGAAAGCCTCTGCCCGCTCAGGGTTTCGCTCATGATAGATCTTTCACGGTGCGGGATTAAAA
Source organism: Methanobacteriota archaeon (assembly GCA_016841955.1). Taxonomy (GTDB): domain Archaea; phylum Halobacteriota; class Methanomicrobia; order Methanomicrobiales; family Methanoculleaceae; genus Methanoculleus. The sequence goes on along the minus strand of JAENYE010000002.1, from coordinate 27,396 downwards.
AGAGGTGTTTTATGTCGAAGGGATGGCTGTCCGATAAGGGTTTTCAATGCGCTTTGAAGGGAGCCAGGAAATCTCCTGTCATCAGTGTGGCGCCGCCCCCTCCGAATGCGACCCCTCGGCGTTCCGACCCGCAAATTAATCATCCCCCGGTTCGACTCTGTATGATGGATCTCCCTCAGGTATCGCCGCTTGCCGTTCTGGTCATCCTTGCCGTGGTCTGCGCATGCGGCTGCATCAGCCAGGAGACCGTGGTGTCCGATAAGGAGAAGGCGCGGGTGCTTGAGTATGCGGACCCAATCGCCGACAACGTCCTTCTGGGCTTCGGTGAAGGCAACTATACGATGTACCGCGAATTCGTCACATCCAGGTTAGGGCTCTATGTCTCCAGAGATAATCCCGTCGTTACGGAGAGGGGTGAGTATATCACCGTAACCTACAGGGCGGACTTCGAGCGGGAGGACGGGGTGAGTCTCCGGTTCGTCTTCCGGAAAGGCGACGAATCGCACCAACTCTCCGGGCTCTGGTTCGACTCCCCGATGCTGCGCAGCTGAGGCGCTTCACCGGCAGAACTGTTCTGGCGGAAACGTATCGGTCGACCCCGTGGCCACCTCTACCCCCGGTGCAAGGAGGATTCCCCTGCCGTATCCGAACAGCGTTCTTCTCGATCTCCAGGACCCGGGCAGGTTTTCGCAGAGAGAATAAGCGCGGGATGAGCCGGACTCAATGACGGGATGCCTGGATCCCGGGACGGAGAGGCACTTCTATGGGAAAAGAGGGCTCCGGAGCGTCAGTACACGCCCTCGCCGGTTACGAGAATGCCCCTCACCGGGTAGGTGCCGTTGCACGGGCCCGTGAACTCGTGGCGTAATCTCTCGTTGTACGAATTCGACTGCCAGCCGAGAATCCACCACTGGTTTGCCCCCTGGAACCTGGAGGAGATGGTGAGGACGTTCTCGTCCCCGGCGTCGAACGAGAGGATGAACGGCACCTCGACGACGTAGCCGGACGATCCGGGGCTCACGTAGTAATCGTCGACGGGTCCGCCGGAACCGGTGAGATTGCCGACGATCCGGTAGGGCGCAAAAAGGGGCTCGGCCTCTATCGGCGTTCTGGTGTCTATCTCGTGGCCGGGGCTGGTATCGAGCATGTAAAGTTCCATCTCGACGAGCACCGGCGTCTCTTCCGAATACCTGTCGGAGTAGATATGGGTTGGTTTTGGCAGTTTCGACTCGTTCTGTCCCGGCATGATCGCGATCGGCTCGATGCGGTTTTCATAGATAGGGTCGATCCGGTCGGCCGAGATATTCAGCATGGGGACTCCGTCGACGTGCTCGATCCTTACCGATATATTGCTCCTGTCGAAATTTGTGAAACTCGCACGGGAGAGATCGACGGGAGTGACGTTCGCTCCGGTCTCCAGGTCGTGACATGAGGGGATGGGGATCAGGAGAACCGCGTCTTCGATGGGGCCGGACGTCGAGATCTGCAACTCGTAGTGATACACCGACGCAAAACTCTCGGATGCGGACTGGCCCAGAAATCCTGCAAGCAACACCACGAGTATGAACAGGAGTGCTGCGAGGATACCTACCCCGACGAGCACTTTCTTAAGAATATTCCCCATTATCGATCAATTGATCAAGGGGTTGGTAGTATTATATTCATCTGTTTTCGGCCCCCGTTTGTCCATCCCGGCCACCCGACTCTTCCCGGGCCCGGACGAACACTCCCGGGCCACAATCTTTTATAGTATGATGGGTTCCGGGAGCCCATAGAGTTGGAGATTTCCATGTCCTACATCACCGTCGGTAAAGAAAACTCGGGCACCGTCGACCTCTACTACGAGGACCACGGCACAGGCAAGCCGGTCGTCCTGATCCACGGCTGGCCGCTCTCAAGCAAATCCTGGGAGAAGCAGGTGCCGGCGCTGCTCGACGCGGGTTACCGCGTCGTCACCTACGACCGCAGGGGGTTTGGCAACTCTAGCAAACCGACCTTCGGCTACGACTACGATACGCTGGCCGGGGACCTGAACACGCTCATGACGGACCTCGACCTGCGTGACGCTACGCTCGTTGGGTTCTCGATGGGCGGCGGCGAGGTCGCCCGTTATCTCGGCACCTTTGGGAGCGAGCGCGTGGAGCGAGCCGTCTTCATTTCCGCGGTCCCGCCGTACCTCTTGAAGACGGCCGACAACCCTGAAGGCGTGGACGGGAGTGTCTTCGACGGGATCATGGAGAGCATCGTTGCCGACCGTCCGGCGTTCCTTTCCGGATTTCTCTCGAACTTCTACAACGTCGATCTCCTCGGGGGCGACCTTGTCAGCGACGAGGTCGTCCGCCTCAGCTGGAACATCGCGGCCGCTGCCTCCCCGAAGGGCACTCTCGACTGCGTCCCTGCGTGGCTGACCGATTTCCGGAACGATCTCCGGAGCATCGACGTGCCCGTCCTGGTGATTCACGGCGATGCAGACCGGATCGTGCCCTTCCCCGCGTCGGGCAAGCGCACCCCCGAACTGATGAAAGAAAGCCGTCTCGTGGTGGTTGAGGGCGGGCCGCACGGGATCACCTGGACCCATGCCGGGATGGTCAACCGCGAGCTGCTGGACTTTATCGGGCAGAGGGTTAAGCTGGCGCAGCCGGTTGCCGGGACTCCCACGTAAGAGGGGGCCGGCCGTCCGGGGCAGGAGGCGGCGGATCCGGGAGAAAAACAGGAGCAGGAGCGTGATCTGCGGAAGAGTCCGCTACACACCCTCAATAAATCGGGATCAGCCCGGGGTTCGTCCCGGTGATGCACCGGCCGCCCCCGCGGGTGACCACGAAGGTGTTCTCGATCCCGACCATCCCGACGCCCCGGATCCCCTTCTTGGGCTCGAGGGCGATCACCATCCCTTCATCGAGCGGCTCGTCGAAGCCCCGGGCAATCACCGGCACCTCGTCCACCTGCAGGCCGACGCCGTGGCCCAGGAACTGCGCCCGCCGGTCCCCGAACCCCATGAAGTTCTCCTGGAATCCGGGGCTTAAGCCGTCGAGTATCGTCGTGTAGATCTCTGAGGGCGCGACCCCCGGCCGCAGCAGCGAGGCCGTCTCGTTCTGGACCTCCACGCACCGGCGATGGGCTTCTATCGCTTCCTCGGGGAGCGATCTCCCGAACATATACGTCACCGTCTTGTCGGTGTGGTAGCCCTGCACCCCGCATCCGCAGTCGACGAAGACCAGGTCCCCTACTCTGAGCGTCCGGTCACGGCTGCCGAGCACCGGTGCGCCGGGGGCCATCCCGTAACACCCGCCCGGCCCGTCGAAACTGGTCGGGTAGAGGGTGTTCTCCCCGAACCCGAGCTGTCCCAGCACCATTTCCGTCCCGAACATCCCGAACCGGGTGATGCCGTGATGCCCTTCCCGGACCATGAGGGAGAAGACTTCGCCCCCCAGTTCGGCCTCGCTCATCCCCTCCCGGAGCATCCCGGGGACACAGTCTTCCAGCACGTGCCGGTGAATCCTGCCGGCCTGCTCCATGATCGCGATCTCGTAGGCGCTCTTTTCCGACCGGACCTTCGCTGCCTGTGCGTCGAGCGGTCTCACCTCGCGGAAGGGGAAGTATTTCCGGAACCGTTCGAGCAGCGCGAGGGGCACCGTCTCCGCTTCTACGTGGACCGTTCCCGGGCATGCGCCCATCCCTGCTGCCGCGTCGCGGAAACTCTTCATCGGCCGGATGTCGGCGAATGACGACTCGTCCTCGGCCCTCTCAAGGCTCCGGCGCACCCAGAGCACGCCCTCATCGTCGCGGGGGATCAGGAGAACCCCGTCCTGCATCGTCCCGGTGAAGTAGAACTGGTTTGTCCGCCCGAAGATTGCGGCGAACTCCCACGAGGGGCTCTCCGCGTCCATACGGAGCCGGAACCGTTCCATACGGTCCCGGAGTTCTGAGGCGGGGGTCTTTCGCTCCATACGGATTATTGGGCGGTGGTGGTATTTAGCTCTGGCGGGGCCTTCTGTTCCCCCGTATTTGCCGGCGGATCCACGGGAACGCTTGCCTCCCGTCGCCCTGCGGGTTTATGGGATCGCACGACGCATTACTGTCATGGAAACACCCTTCATTTTTACCAGGCACGAGGGCCTGCCCCGCCAGGGGCCGGGAAGCAACGCGTGCACGAGGAAAGCTTTTTCGATGCTGACCGACCTCCCGGCCCGGCCGGAGGTCCTGGATATCGGGTGCGGGGCCGGGATGCAGACGGTCGAACTGGCCCGGACCTGCCCCGGCTGCCGTATCACCGCCACCGACATACACCAGCCGTTCCTCGATCAACTTGCCCGGAGCGCGGCATCGGCCGGGGTGGGCGACCGGATCACCACGGTCCGGGCCTCGATGGACGACCTGCCGTTTCCCGACGCATCGTTCGACGTCCTCTGGGCGGAAGGCTCGATCTTCATCATAGGGTTTACGAAGGGGCTGGCCTCGTGGAAACGGCTCCTCCGGCCGGGCGGCTATCTCTGCCTCACAGAGGCCGTGTGGTTCACCGAAAATCCCTCGCCGGAGGCGGCGGCGTTCTGGAACGATTGTTATCCGGATATCAAAACCGTTCCGGAGACCTGTGCGATCGCAGCATCTGCCGGCTACGAGGTCGTCGCGACCTTCCCGCTCCCGAAATCCGCGTGGTGGGAGAACTACTATATGCCGGTCCTCAAGCGGATAGAAGACCTGCGGCCGGCAGTTGCCGGCAATCCCGAGGCGGAAGCGCAAATTGAGTTCGCCGAGCGGGAGATAGCCGTCTACCGGGAGCATGCCGACGAGTACGGCTATGAGTTCTTCATTCTGCGGAAGAACGACTGACCTTCCTGCCTGGGAAGCGGTTTTTCACGGTGCAGATCCCTTTCCTCTCCCGACGGGACCTCCTTTCCCGCCGGGGATGCCGGGGCCGGTTTGCAGTCGCGGTGCTGCACCGGACAGCCGTTACTTCCCTCTTGTCTTCTCAAGATCCTTTGCGAGTTTTGCGATTCCTTTCCAGCGTTTCTTCTCGAGCTGCACAAGCCCGATTTCCGCTTTATCCCGTTCGAATGCGAGTTCCCGCATGAGCCGTTGGAAACTGTCCAGCCGTGCTGCAGAGAGAGTTCCGGCCGCGACGGCCGCCTGCACCGCACAGCCGGGCTCCTGTTCGTGCCGGCAGTCTGAGAACCTGCAGCCTTCTGCCAGTTCGAGAATCTCGGGGAACGTATCGGCGATACCGGCAGATGCCTTACCAATGCCGACCTCCCGCAGACCGGGGTTGTCTATCATGAGCGCCCCGCCGGCGAGGATGAAGAGCTGGCGGACGGTCGTGGTGTGCCGCCCTTTGCCGTCGTAGTCCCGGATATCCGAGGTGTCCTGCACCGGACGGCCCATGAGCCGGTTGATCAGGGTAGACTTGCCGACGCCCGATGAACCGATGAGGGCGATCGTTGTTCGCGGCGACAGATACGGGTCGAGCCGGTCGACTCCCTCCCCGCTCACGGCGCTGATTGGAATTACCGGTATGCCGGGAGAGACCGAAACGATCTCATCGGCGAGCGTTGCGGGGTCGTCCGCCAGATCGGATTTGTTGATCACGATGACCGGGCGGGCACCGGATGCGTGGGCGACCGCTAGGTAGCGTTCGATCCGGCGTGCGTTGAGGTCACGGCCGGTGGCCGTGACGATAAAGACGGTATCGATATTCGCCGCGATAACCTGGTCGGCGCCTTCGCGTCCCGGTGTTCCCCGCGCAAAGCGGGTCTTCTGCGGGAGGATATCAACGATTGTCGAGGTGCCGGCCTCCGGCTGGTCGAGTAATACGACAAAATCCCCCACAGCGGGAAAGCGGCCGAGTTTTCGCAGTGCTCCGGAGATCCCGGCAGTGACGGACCCGCCGTCGACGAGCACGTCCCATACGGTTTTCTGCCGGCAGGCCACGCGGCCCGGCACATACGGGCCGGTGTACTTTGAGAATGCTGCATCGTGTTCTTCCGTCCAGCCGAGCTCTTCAAGCGCATAGGGATGCTGCTGTCCGCATCGGGAAGTCGATTGGCTCATAATGACTTGGACTCCGTAAAATGGATGGCATGCGAAGCGCCAAGTGCTTTGTGGTCGCGGTTGTCGACCGCAGCCTCTTCTGCGTGGCGATCGCATGCCCTGAGCCCCCTTCGATACTCTCCTGTGACCGCTTCCGGCGGCATGCGGTCCGGGCAGATCTTTATATGGGCCGACGTTCCCGTCTCCGGGCGGTGATGCGAATGACCGAGAGAGAAACACCGGCGGGAACGACTGCCCGGTGGGAGCCCACAGTACACGAACCCGGACCTGAGACCGAGGCGCTTGCCCGGTTCCACCCGAACGGGACCTGGACGGGCAGGGTGAAAGCAGGCGGTATGGGTCCCGGGTCGCCCGAGATGGAGGCCAGAGGCAGGGCGGACTGCGAGTGGATAATAAACGGCCTCTGGCGCTCCTGCAGGTTCGAGCAGGACCAGTTTGTCGCAGGAGAGAAGGTGGTTGCCTGGAAGGCTCACTGGATTGCGGGATGGGATGCGAGGGCAGAGGAGTACCGGGGCATGGCCGTCGACAGCAACGGCATCTCCATGATGTTCAGGGGGAGGCTGGAAGGTGACCGGCTCATCATGGAGTCCATGGGGGATCCGGCGGTCAACCTGCGTTTCATCCGGGATGCGACCGATCCGCGTGCGATCACCTGGACCAACGAGATCATGACGGAGGACGGGTCCTGGAGGCTCATCGAAGAGTACGTCATCCGGCCGTAAGAGCCGGTTCGTCTGTCCGGCCCGGAGTATGGCTGGGTGTGAAGACGATGCCGCGTACGGGAGATTCGCCCTCGAGGATGGACTGCGGGAACGTCCCCGCACACGCCTGCCTGCGTTCAGCCTTCCTCGCCGGTCTCCTGCCCCCGGCACCGGCTATCCGTCGGGCCTGGACCTGACTCTCCCCCTGCAACCGGCCTCCATGCCCGAGGAGGGACAAGGATCTCAAACCGTGCCCCGGTGCCCGCCGTCCCGGTCTCGCGTATCCCGATATCGGTTGCGGAGAGGATATCCCGGGAAAAGGCCAGCCCGAAACCGGTGTTCTTTCCGTAACCGTAGCTAAAAATCCTTTCCTTCTCCTCGTCCCGGACCCCTGCGCCGTCGTCCTCGAATGCCACAACGAGCGTCCCGTCGGTCCGCTCATTGGTTGTTATACGGACCCTGGTGACGCCTCCCCCGTGCCGGAGTGCGTTCTCGAGCAAATTGTACACGGCTTTCGGTGAAAGCGGGTCGGCATAGATCTCCACCGGAGCGACCCGGGCGGGGATCTCGACCCCCGGATGTGGAATGCCGCTGACGGCGTGGGCGATCATCGGTTCGAGCGGTTGCCAGACCGGCTCGTACACGCCGATCATCTGGTATTCGCGGGAGAACTGGAGATGCTCCTTGATCTTCTCTACGGCCTCGACCGATCGGGAGAGATACCCGTCGCCGTCAGGATGCATCCCGTCCTCTGAAAGGAGGCTCAGGTACCAGGAAAGGGCTGTGACATCGTTGCCGATGTCGTGGCAGGTCAGCTGGGATAAGAGGGATAACTTCTGGTTGGCTGTCCGGAGGGCTGTTTCGGCCCCTTTCCGGCCGGTGATGTCCCTGATGATCAGGACGATGCCGGCAGGCTCCCGATCCGGGTCCCTGACAAGTGCTCCTGCGATACTGACGACGCTGCCTCCCCTGCCGTTGGGCACCGCCTCGAGATCCGAAAACCTTCCCTGCTCCGTGACGGCGGCCCTGATCGAGGCATATGCCGTATCGGGGATGAACCTCCCGACCGGTTGTCCGGGAAGGTTCGCTTCGGCCACGCCGAAGACCTCCGCAGCCGACGCGTTTGCCGTGATGATCCTGCCGTCCATATCGGCAAGGACCAGACCGTCGGGCATCGTCTTGAGGATCTCCGGGACCGCCGTCTGGGGGCTCAGGGTAAACAGCCCGTGTCTGTGGACGGCATAGGCGATAAGGAGGGAGAATACGACGATCCCGATGAAGACGAGATTTACGGTGTAGATCCCGAAGGCCGGAAGGACCAGTCCGGAGAGAGCGCCGAAACCGACGACGGTTGCGATGCCGATACTGACGAGCCGGTTCTGGCGCCGGACCCTCCCGGGGCGCGCGCTCCGCCAGGACGAGATGGCGACGTATACCGCCCAGAGCATCGCCAGGGCGGCATAGGCTCTCCCGGCCACGTAGACCGGATTTGCGGATGCCGGCAGGTAGACGTACCCCGTTCCGGGCTGGAAAGCTACTGTATAGATCAGATCGGTGGAGAGCCCGATCAGGGCAAAGAACAGGGCGGGCAGGTACAGGGCGGCGAAGAGGACACCGTGCTTCTTCTCCTTCGAGAGGGGGTGGCCGGTGAAGGCGAGCGTGAAGTGGACGGTGAGCGCGACGACCAGGGGCCAGAACGAGCTGGCCTTCAGCCAGAACAGGCAACCGTCATAGCCAGCCGAATGCCAGATGAAGAATTCGCCCAGGGCCCAGTAGGTTGCTGAGAGCGTTACCGCGAGGAAGAGGCGGTTGACTGCCGATGAGGGGTTCCGTGCCAAAACATACGTCCCGAGGCCATAGGTGGTGAGCGCCGAGATAACGCAGAAACCAACCAGGATTGGAAAGAGAATCGTGAAGATATCAGACACGGCCGCTCACACCCCTGTAACATCCGGTTTTGCTTCGGCCCATCCTGTCCCGTTCCCGGTTATCGTGAGATCTCGTCGCAGGACTGTTGTGGATATAATGGCTCTGCTCTCCTTCCTGAAAACGCTTTGCCTTCCGGCTCGTGCTGCGGATATCACGATACGGCCGGCGTGCAACGTTCCGGAAGAGGCAGCATGATCCGGCACCGGCTGGTCGGAAGGGATCCGCACCCCGGACCCCGGGGCATCCGGCTACCGCAGATGCCCTTAATACCGGACTTATGCTATAGATCCCTGCAGGCGTGTTGGGGATGAGCGGCAGGAAGTATGTCCACGGGTATACAGAGCGGGAATCGGATCGGCTGAGCGACCAGGCACAGACCCTGACCGGGCTCCTCCACGACGACACCCGGTACCCGGCAGGGTCGCGGGTGCTTGAGGCCGGCTGCGGCACCGGCGCCCAGACGATAATCCTCGCGCACAACAGCCCGAAAGCCCGGATCACGTCGGTCGACATCTCCGAAGCCTCGCTTGAGGAGGCAAAACAGCGCGTGCTTGGCGAGGGAATCACGAACGTTACGTTCGAGGCCGGGGATATCTTCGACCTCCGGTACGAGCCGGGGAGTTTCGACCACATCTTTCTCTGTTTCGTCCTCGAGCACCTGGCGGAGCCCCGACGCGCGCTCGAACGCCTTCGCCCGCTTCTCAGGGAAGGCGGCACGATCACGGCGATCGAGGGGGACCACGGCTCGGCGTACTTCCACCCGGACAGCGCCCATGCCCGCCGGGCAGTCGGGTGCCTTGTCGACCTCCAGCGGGAGATGGGCGGCAACGCCCTGATCGGGAGAGAACTCTACCCGCTCGTCGCCGGCGCCGGATACCGCGACGTCCGCGTCTCTCCGCGGATGGTCTACGTGGACGCGTCCCGGCCGGACCTCGTGGAAGGGTTCACGAGACTGACCTTCACTGCCATGGTCGAGGGCGTCGGGGACGATGTGGTGAACCGGGGCATGATGAGCCGGGAAGACTGGGAACGGGGGATAGGGGACCTCTACCGCACCTCTCGGCCGGACGGGGTCTTCTGCTACACGTTTTTCAAGGCGACGGGAAAGAAGTGACGGGGCTGGGGTCCTGCTCGTCCATCTCACCGCTTCTCTGCAAGCGGCGCCATGAGATATCCCCCGAACGCCGTGAGCCAGAGCAATGCGGGATACACAATCATCCTCTCCGACCCGCCATGGCCGATAGGGCCGTAGAGGTTCATGATGCCGAAATCGCTCGCGGCATGCGTCACGAGGAAGACGAGGCCGACCGCAAAGAGGCCATGGGTGCCGGGAATATCCAGCGTAAAGACTGCGGCACCGATTGCCCCGATGCCCGCGAGGACGAAGACGGCAAGAATCCAGCCTTTGCCGTAGGAGCGGTAGAGTAAGTAGCCGCCGATGATGTTCAGGAGGCCCGCTATGATCCGGGAGGCGTTGAAGAGCCACGCCGTCGCGTCGATCACGCCGAGATCGCTGATCGCATTCCGGCTGATGCTGTAGCCGGGTGCTATGGCCGCACCGGCCATGAGAGCGGTCATAAACTGGACCGGGAGCAGGAAGAGCAGCACCCCTGCAGCTGTCCGGTTGTTGTCCGCGAGATCCGTTCCGTGCATGGCGGGGAAGTAGGCTCTCCCCCTTTATGGTTCCTGCACAGGACCGGTCGTCGCAGCGAGTCCTGGCGCCTATTTCGTCGCCATCGTCTGCAGGATCGACATGATCCCCGGCTTTTCCCTCCGCCCGAACGGCGAGCCGAACCCGCCCATCTCCATATCCGCGGCTCCGAACATCTCGTTGTTCAGCCGGTCGGTGATCTCGTCGAATATCCGCCTGTAGGCGATGCAGTGGGGATCGACGCCCCTGATCTCGCCGTTCGTGGGCGCTATCGCATTGTAGGGGCATCCGCCCCGGCAGTACCTGATGTGGGGACATTCTCCGCATTCACGGTCGACGTACTCCTTGAACGCGTGCATGAGCTTCCAGGCGTCCGATCGGGCGAGGTCGTCGCGTGTGGGGCGGTCGTAGACGTTCCCCATCACGTACTCAGGCATCCCGACGAAGCGGTAGCATGGGTATATGCTCCCGTCCGGCCCGACGGCAAGAGTGGTTCCCATGCAGTCAACGAACGTGCAGACCGTGCCGCGCCGGATAAAGATGCACCTGCAGAGGTCGTTGATGTTCATGACCTCGATCCTGCCCAGGTTCTCCAGGTACTTATCGAGGAGGTACACCAGCAGTTCCCCGTAGGCCTCCGGCTCGAGTGCCCACTCTTTCGGGTCATTGCTCCGGAGAGACGGCAGCGCCGGGTGTAGTTTGAGTGGGAACCCGCTCTGCAGGAAGAAGTTGAAAATCTCCTCCTTACGCTCGACCGACCTGCAGGTGAACGTGCAGATAAACCTGACCTCAAGTCCGTTCGCTTTTGCGATCTCGTAGCCCCGCATGGTCTTTTCAAAATAGCCCTTCCCCCTCTGCAGGTCGTTGATCTCCTCGGGACCGTCGATGCTGGAGCCGATGGGAATATTGTATTCTGCAAATATCTGAGCCATTTCCGGGGTGAGCCTCCAGAGGTTGCTCTGCAGGGCGAACGTCGGTGAAAGGTGGTGCAGGCTCTCGGAGAGGATGGGGAGGGCCTGCCGGTAAAAGTCCGCACCGGCGAGGAGCGGCTCTCCGCCGTGGAAGGTGATGGTGACCTGGTCGGACTGGTAGTCTTTGAGCCACTCCGCTATCTCCCGGACCGTCTCGATACTCATCTTCGGAGACCCTTCATCAGAACTCCAGCAGTAGTGGCACTTGGACGGACAACCGAGCGTGGGTATGATCATGATGTGAAAAGGGCTCTTCATCGTACCGAGGTTCTCTTTGAAGATGTTAAAACCTATTCATATGGCTATCATAGTCTGCGGCCTGAGGAGGTGTGTCTTTCCAGATAAGCGAGGCTATTCTGCAAAGACAGCGAGCCTGCGTGGAGTGTGCGGAATCGCTGCTGGAGGCGCTAACGTGAGGCGGGGCTGGTCCGGGCAGCAGAAAGAGCAGTTCCGGCACGTATACCATCTGTTTTAAGGCAATGGGAAGAAGTAATCGGACAGGAGCTTTCGATGTTCGTATCCGTAATACTCGCACACCCGCACGAGGGAAGCTTCAACCATGCGATAGCGCGGACCGTCGCCGCCGCCCTCGAGGAATGCGGTCATACCGTTGCATTCCACGACCTCTATGCCGAGAACTTCGACCCCCTGCTGCCCTACGACGAGATACCCCGCGACGCAACGCTCCCGCCGTTTATTGCCGGGCACTGCGCGGAGATTGCCGCCGCCGGCGGTCTTGTGGTGGTCCACCCGGATTGGTGGGGAATGCCCCCTGCAATCCTGAAAGGCTGGATCGACCGGGTCCTGCGTCCGGGCGTCGCATACCGGTTTCTCGAAGGAGATGCCGGGGAAGGCGTTCCGGTGGGCCTGCTCAAGGTGGAGGCGGCGCTCGTCTTCAACACCTCGAACACCCCGAGGCAGAGGGAACTCGAGGTCTTCGGCGATCCCCTCGAACGGCTCTGGAAGGACTGTATCTGCACGTTCTGCGGGGTTCCGGCCGTTCACCGCCGGATGTTCTCCGTTATGGTCACGAGCACCGTCGGGCAGCGCAGGGCCTGGCTCGACGAGGTGCGGAGGCTGACCCGCGAGGTATTTCCGTCGGATTCTGCCTGACTGTGCCCGGAACCATTTTTTACTTCCTCTCCGTATGGATGTACGAGGAATGGGAATGGACTTTTCCGACTGCGTGAAATTCGCAAACGAAAACCCGGTGACCTATATCGCGACGATGGACGGCGACCAGCCCCGGGTCCGGGCGTTTGCCATGTGGTTTGCCGATGCGACCGGGTTCTACTACCACACCGGGACCCCGAAGGCCGTCTGGCAGCAGCTCACCAAAAACCCGAAGGTCGAGCTCTGCTTCTACTCGCCCGAAGGCACCGGAACCATGATGCGGGTCGCGGGAGCGGTCGAGTTCCTCGAGGACGCGGCCCTGAAAGAGCGGCTTGTTGGGGAGCGGCCGTGGCTTCTCCAGATCGGGGTCTCCGGCGCGGACGACCCCAAGCTTGCCGTGTTCCGCGTGGCCCACGGTGAGGCATATTTCTGGACCATGGAACAGAACATGCGGGAAGCCGAGGCACCCCGGGTCAGGTTCTGAGCCCCGCCCCCCCCCTCACCAATCCTTTTTCATCGCCTCGGCCTTCAGGTCCTTCGGCATCAGCTCGATGGCGTACCGGAGCGCCGTCCGGGGCATAGCCTTCTTGTTCGCCATAACGTAGCGGAAGACCTCGTCCGTGTGCTTCCGGCTGGCCTCCTTGAGGAGCCACCCGTAGCCTTTCTGCACCATGTCATCCGGGTCGGTCAGGAGAAGATCGGCGTTCGCGAGGGCCTCGTCGAGGAACTCCCCGTGCTTCGCCGGCACGATCAGCGAGACCGCCGCCGCCCGCCGCATCCAGCGGTTCTCAGACTGCGTCCAGCGTTTCAGTTCCTCGATCTGCTCCGGGTACCGGACGATGAAGTCCCCGACGGCATGGTTGCAGAGGCCGTCGCAGGTGGCCCAGTTGGTGATGTAGGTTTCAACCCAGTGCCGGAAGACGGCGATATCGTCGGGCTCGTAGCGGTCGGCGAGCCGCGGGGCCCATTCGGAGACGACGAACGCCTCCTCCATCATCCCCGACGCATAGAGTTCCTCGCAGAGGGCGAAGATCTCCTGTTTGTCGCGGGTTTTGACCTCCTTCCAGTACTTCTTTGCGATCGCGATTGCGGTTGCAGTCTTCATCCCGTAACAACGGACCTCCTCCTTGAAGAACCGCTGGCCTTTTTCCCGGATTTCGGGGTCCGCCTGCGCCGCGAACTCCTGCCGTATCGCTTCTATGACCAGGTCCATACGTAGATGTACGGAGGGCCGGGAGATAAGCGATGCGTTACCGTGCCCGGCGGTCCGGCAACCCCCGCGTCCCGGACGCGGCCGTAGGTGCCCAAGGTGTCGTCGTTGTTCCCCTCGACGACGATGCAGTGCTTCTCCCGCCGATGCAATCTGCTGGAGGAGGCCGAGGAACAGTTCCGTCTCGTCGAGCCCCGATCGCGAACACCGGTCGTAAGCGGCATCTCCGGCGAAGACGACGATTTCGGGATTGGTCTCCTCGGCCAGGCGGAGGAACGAGTCCCGGTCGACCTTCCGGCCGCCGTGTGAGCCTTGCTCCCTCGCCCCCCACGCAAGATCGCTGAACGCGAGTATCCTCATCGCGGGCATGGCCCGGGGTTGGGCGCCGGGGGTGATAATGTCTCGGGGTCGGGCTGGGTGGTATTTTTCTGCCAATCCGGAGCGGTACTGCAGTGCCCGATACATAGCGACAGGCCGCGAGGACACACGTATCCCCTGCGAATTGCCCAAGAGAGTCGATAACAAGCGACAGAAAAAAGTGGTGTGTTACGGGCTGTCTGTCTCCGTAACCTCTGGCGTCGAGACCGGGCTGGGTGTAGGAACGGTCTCGTTTCCAACGATGATCGAACCGTCAGGGACGACAAACTCCGTGGTCTTAACCTCCGATGTCATAAGACCCGTATTTCGGCTCAGTTCCAACGAATAGAAATGCATTGCAAACCGTGGATTCCACGCCGGGTTCTGGCCGTTGGAAATTTTCACCGTTACTGTGGATGACTGAGGGAACGAACGAGTAATTTCGAATACCTGACCATTCCCCGGCGGGGTCTGTGTCGCGGTACCGCCAAACACCTGCTGGCCGTTCACTTCGATGGTCATCCACCGCCCGCTCGGCACATCGGAGCCGGTCAACAAGCCTTTGAACGTGATGGTATTCCATCCGGCTCCTGAGGAATCGGTGAATGTCTTCCAGACGCTTGATTGTGTCGATCCTCTCCGAAGATTGATATTGGCACCGTGTTCCCCATGGCCGTCGACGATCGCCGGTCCGTATTCGGAGCAGGGTCCGACCTCTGTTCCCGACCACGTTGCCTCGTGGGACCACCCGTCCCATCCGTCCCTCGACCAGATCCATTCGTTGCCGGAGCCGGTGAGCTCTTTGAAGGTCGCCTCGATGGTGTGGTCGGCGGTGACCGAAGAAAAGGTGTATGGATTCTGCGTGACTGCTGAGTTGTCCACGAGGATTTTATCGATAACATATCCCGAATCGGGTCTTATGGTAAAGGACTGACTCTCACCGTACCTCACCTGCACGGCTCCGGACGGGCTGATCGAACCGCCCGGCCCGGCAGTTGCGGTTATGGTCAGCATCGGGTACTGCCCGCCGGTGACGTAGTTGACAAGGCCGCGGGTGTACTTCATGCTCTCGCCGATGCGGTTCTGCGTCGTGGCGACGATTGCGGGGTTTTCCTCAAAATCGAAGTTGCTATTTATGACAAAGTGCCAGTAACAGTTGTAGATTAACGGATAACTCGTTGCCCACGAGTAGGTTCCATGAACCTTGGCCGAGTAGGTCGGATTGGAGATGTCGTACCGGCCCTGATCGCCGGTGTAGAACGTATCCCAGTGGTTCGCGACCATTCCTTCATACTCATTATGGAGTACTTCATAATTCTGGATCATCCGCGAATTCGGGAACACTATCTGGGAATAAGGCATGTCTACCTGTTCCAGTGGGATGATCTGCGCCATCGGCGTATGGTAGGGGTTCCCCAGATCCGTTATGAAGTGGCTCGCATAGCCCATGTTCGTGAACGCCCCGGAATAATCGTGGGAATCGAACTGCTGTTTTGCCAGGTCCGCATACTGGCCGAAATTGTCCGGTGCAATGCCGATACCAACGATCTGCGGGGGAAGCACCAGAATTGGTATTCCTGCTATATTGGGCAGAGCAATACTGGTTGGAATAAATCCATGGTTCCATGACTGACACCATTGATCGCCATTGCACCACTCATCGGGTTTAGGTGCTGCGGGTATTGCAATATCTTTTAGACTTCTGGGCAAGTCCTCAGGAATCAATGCAATTTCCATAAACTGCTCATGCGTCGGCTGTCGATACCACCGAATAGTTATTTCACCCGCCCGAACAGCCTCCATATCCTCGGCGATGTACCGCTCGATCTCCTGGAACGTCGCATTATCTGCAGGTGTCAGCGTGAATTCATCTGTAGATCTTCCCGGCACGAGCGCGGGATTGCCGGTTGAATTGTCGAATACGACGGGATACTCATTCCACATCTTCCTGACGAACTGCGTCCACTCGTTTTTTTGTTTGTTGGACACGTTTGCACCGTCGATATAGTCGAGCAGGGCCTCCTTTTCCTCCGCTCCGGCGGCAAGGAAGATCCAGTGCGGCGTGCTCTCGATTATCGCGGTGTCGATTGTCAGGTTTTCAACTTCGGAAAATGTCGTCGGAATAGTGCATCGGCACTTCCAGTTATGCTCCCACGCACCGTAGGCGTGACCGTTCCCGTTGTCTGCCGGGCAATCGATATTTCCTCCACCGTGGCCTGCGGTCTCCGTTGTACCGGTATCCTTAGCAACGGCCGGTGCAGCCGAGACGAGAATGAGAACAACGACCATCAAGGCCGCAAAACGAGCCAGTGACGCATTTTTCATGGTATCGCATCCTTTTTTGGAATCTCCAAAAATCAGGGCAGTCACTGACTTCGTTGTAGATGTATCGCTGAACATCCCGACCAGGGTAAATGATTCCGATCGAAAGGAAGCATTTACGTATTTATGAATATTTCGATTTCTTCATCCGGCCGGACGATCGGAAATTATAATATAGCCCGGTGACCATGAGAGGATAACGCGACTGTCATCCGGCGGCGAAGTTCTATGGGATGTGCATCGAAGAAACTGGTTCTCGGCATGACGATCTGCCTGATCGCGTTCATTCTTGCCGCCGGGTGTTCCGATTTCGACGTAAATCCGAGGTCGTTTCTTTCGTATTACAGCTACGATCTCGAGATCTATACAACCGGCCCAATAACCGACGTCACCATTTACCTGCCGCTGCCGGTCAAACACGGAGTGCCCATGGTGGGGCCGGTCGTTCTGCACGAAAACGATTTTGCATGGAACAATCTTTCCGTCGAGATCGTCGCGTCGGCCCCTGAGATGAACCTGACGGGAGCTTATCCCATAGTCGACAACGAACCCAGATACCTCAGGATCAGTGCCGATTGGGTCTACCTGAATATAACACAAGATGCTGCATACATTGTATATATCTACAATGTTACAGACCGGAAGAGCCCTCTTTCCTTTGCCGACACCGTCAATCCCTACTTCAACGAAACCGTCTTCCTGCCGAAGTTGAACTTCGCACTTCCGGCACCGACCGAAGGTATCCCTGTAAACTCCACATCTTCAACTTCATACGATTACCAATTAACCCCGATCGCGGTCTCGCAACAGGTCCCGATCTATGCCGAGTATTCTGCTTCACCGGCAACCAGGGTAACAATTGCATCTTCGATATCCGGCTCCAATTCGTGGCGGGAAGGATATGATGGCGGCGCGGGCAATTCTTATCGGGATTATTATGAATGGTACCACTACGGCGATTCTCGCGGCTGGCAGACCGCGTCCGGGATGTATAAAGCTGCCCAAGGGGTTTACCCTAACTTCAGTCACCCGGTCTGGCAGGAAGTGCTGAACGGGACGACGGAAAAATAGGCTGATAATGCCTGCCGGCCGGGCGGAGCTATGTATGCATGCCGTGCCCTCGCCCCGGCCGTTCAAGGCCTCAATCGCCGATCCGCAGCACGACGACCGTGATATCGTCGAACTGCGGAGCGTCGCCGGCAAACGCCGCAACAGCGTCCCGGATGGCTCCTGCGACCTCCGGGGCGGAGCGGCTGGCCGCGGCATCGATGACGGCGCAGAGCCGCTCTTCGCCGAACATCCCGCCGTCCTCGTTCTCCGCCTCGGTCACGCCGTCGGTGTAGAAGACGAGGAGGTCGCCGGGCCGGAGCGGGACCGTGACCTCCTCAAACTCCACACCCTCGAGGAACCCGATCACCGGTCCGGTCGGCTCCAGGGTCTCCACCGCTCCGTCCCGCCGCCGGAGGACGGGCGGGTTGTGGCCGGCGTTGACGTAGGTGAGGGTGCGTGCCTGCTCGTCAAAGACCGCATACAGGAGGGTGACGAAACTGACGGAACCCGCATCCTCGATGATGGTCTCGTTTGACCGGCGGACGGTCTCCGAGGCGACGTTGCACCCGCGGGCGACGGTGCGCACGGTTGTGCGGGAGAGCGCCATGTAGAGCGCGGCCGGCACGCCCTTCCCGGCCACGTCGGCGATGATGAGGGCATACCGCCCTTCGCCCAGGTCGACGAAGTCATAAAAGTCCCCTCCCACCTCTTTCGCCGGGTGGGTGAACGCGGCGATCTCGCACCCCCGGATCTCCGGGGTCGTGCGGGGCAGGAACGAGGTCTGGATCTCGGCGGCGATCCGGAGCTCGGACTCTTTCCGCTCGATCTCCTCGCTGTAATGCCGGATCCGTTGCACCATCCTGTTGATGCTCCGCTCCAGCCGAACAAACTCCGCCGTGTTCATCCCCCGGATGGTGTGGTCGAGATCTCCTGCGGCGATACGGTCGGCATCGTCGATGACGGCCCCGATGGCGGTGCCGATGTAACGGGAAAGGCCGAAGGCGAGGGCGATGCCGACCAGGGCGGCGGCAAGCCCGATGGCGAGGTAGGTGACCAGCAGGTACTCCCTGACGGCATCGAGCCGGGAGCGGTCGAAGACCAGTTCCAGCACCATGCTGCCGTCGGTCACCGTCGGCGGGTCCCGAAGATCGACATAGATCAGGCGGCTCGTCGTACTGTCTGCCGGGTTATCGGAGGTAGTTGAGGTGCGGTTCTGGAGAACGCGCATGACGTCGGCACCTGCGATCTCCCCGGTATCGTTTCCGGCGACGATGTTGCCGTAGACATCGACGATCCTGACGCCGGCGAGGTCCGGGTTGTTCTGCATCAGGACACGGACGACATCGGTGTAGGAGAACTGCGAACGGACATCCGCGAACTCGGGTGTATCGATCCCGAGTTCAAGGACGAACCGGTGATCGGGCGACGGGAGGTAGGCAAACTTCCGGAGTCTCCCCGAGACGTTCAGGTCGCTCTGGTCCTCGATCGAGCGGACAACGCGGTCGGCGGCAAACGCGTCCCCCTCGCGGACGGCGGTCAGCCGGGTGTAGAACGCAGGGTATCGGCGGAAATCGACCCCCAGCACGTCCGGGACGGTTGAAAAGCGGATGATCCCGTCGGTATCGATGATGTAGAGATCGACCTCGCCAGGGAATCCGGGTGCGAGTTCGTCTTTGAGAGTATCCAGGTCGACCGCAGACGGGTCGTTGCTCGCCGCGCTGTATGCCCGGGAAAACTCTAAGAGCCCCTCCTTCATGGCGGGATTGAATTCTTCGTCGATGAGACCGAGTCCCGTGTCGACAAGCCGGACGGATTCGACGCCGTTCTGCTCGGTATACCCCCGGAGGGCATCGTACTCCCGGGCGGCATCGTCGCTCGCCTGCAGGTACGAGACGGTCAGCGCGAGAACGATGACGACGATGATGATGAGGGCGGTGGAGACCGCAAGAATGGCCTGGATCGAGCGACCGGGGATCCCGGTGCTCCCGTTCAGGTCGTCTGCAGGTTTCATCGCCTCTCACCCGGTGCGTAACCGCCCCTGCCGTGTCAGGCGGTCCGGTCGATCCGGGCGACCGGTGCAATCCCGACCGTGGCGTTCCGGAGTTTCGAGATGGGGAGGAGGTGGTGGAGCGCAACGAACTCCCCCGTATCGAGGGTGGTTGCAATCCCTTCTTCGAGGACGCCCTGCCCCACGAAAGGAACCCCGGTGTACACCGCCCCTGTCGCATAGATGAAAAAGGGAGCCGCCGGAGATCCGGGTCGCGTGTAGTAGAGCGGTTCGAGGAGTGCGGGGTCGATCGCCGATCCTGCCCGTTCAAGGTCGATGGCGTAGCCGAACACGATGACAGTCTCTCCGTCGTACCTCGGCTCGATCTGCGTGGCGGTGACGTCGTCGGGTACGAGGGCGCCGGGTCTCCTCCCGAAGTACATCGAATGCACCTCACCGGAGGGCTGCCGGTTCTGCGTGTCGGCGGCGGCACGGTGCGCCGCGAGAAGCGAGGATTTGATGTCCGCACTGCAGATGCCCCGGACGGTCCCCCGCAGGAGGAACGAAAAGACGCCGGTGTACTCGGAGTGGTTCCCGCTCAGGTAACCGGCAGTTTGCTTGACGATATCCTGCACCGTGATTCCTTCGGGGCCGTCTGCCGCAATAGTGAGGAGAGTGGAGAACCCGCCGTCAAGGGCGGCATGAAAAACGCTCGCGAGCGTAATCTCGCCGCCCTCAAGGTGCCCGGGAAGGAGGTAGTCCGGTGTCTGGTTTCCGTCCGCCGGCAGGGTGTAGACGGTGCCGCGGATACCGAGCATCTCTCCGACGAGCGGGGCGGCTGCTACGAGACTCGGGGCGGCTGCTCCGATGCCGACCGTATATCCGTTCACCGGCGCAGGAACCGCGGTGATATCCTGTTCGGTGAACGGCCCGAGATACGCTGCCCGGAGGCTGCCTGCATAGCGCAGGGTCGCACTCTCTCCTCCCCGCTCGGTGAAGGCAACGGTCTTCTCGGCCGCCTCGCCACCGGCCGGCCGGAGAGCCGCGAGTGCCGTATCGGGATCGGGAAACTCCTCGATAACTCTCAGAAACCCGCCCATCGAGAAGATCTTGCGGGGGTACTCGCTGAGGCCGGCAACGGCAACCCTGCCGTTCCGCTCCTTCATGGTCACATAGAGCGACTGGAAGAATCGCAGTCCCGCCGAGCTCATGAAGTCCACGCCGTCCATGTCGACGACGACTGCCCTGTCGTTTTCATGCATGTAAGAGCGCAGCAGATCGTTGATTTTCTCCGCACCGAATCCGTCCAGCCTCCCGACTGCAGATACTACTATGATATTTCCCTCTCGCGTCGCCTTACAGTCCATGAAACCACAGTTATTCATTACCCGGCCGTAAGAAAAGTATTTTTATTTTATTTCGACAGATTGGGTATCAATCCCGTGATACCCGGCGAATCGCGGAATTATCGCGTGAACCGTTCGTGTCGCCACTCCCCGGTGCGATAACCCTGCGCCCCTCGACGCCGCCCCGCTCCAGCACACCTCACGGGAGATACTCGTCCACGTACTCAAGGAACCGCTCCATGACGGCCGTCGAGTAGGGTCCTTCCTCGTAGGCCGTCGTGATCGTCAGGCGGTCGCGGAAGGTGGAGGCCAGCATCAGAAACGTGTACGGCCAGGAGAGGCAGGGAATGAGCTGGATATCCCTCAGATCGAGCACTGCACCGTTCTTCCCCGGGACAGGCAGGTAGTCGCCGGGGTCGAGGATTCCTATGTTGGAGAGGACCGGGTTTTTCAGGCCGGATGTTTGGTACCTCCCGAGCATCTCGTCGTAGAACGCCCGCACCGCCGCCATCCCGCCTGCCAGGATCTCTTCGTAGAAGAGGATGGCCGCGAGGCCGAGGCTTCCTGCCTTGCGGCGGGCCGTTATCGCCGCCACCTGGTCGATGATATCCTCGAGCCGGGCTTCCTCTCCGGCAGAGAGGGTGACCTCGTAGGCGATGGAGAGGTTCGTGAGCGGGCACTCGCCGTGGAGCCCGGGGTACCTCCTGCGCAGGTCGGCCGAGGTCAGGATCGACCGGGGAGCACCCCGGTCCGAAGGGTCGCCCCGGATCTTCAGGAGGGCGAGGAAGAACGAACCGATGAGGACGTCGTTGACCGTGGCCCCGTGCCGTCTGCCGAACGCTTTTGCGAGCCCGAGCCTCTCAGGCGGGAGCGTCCGGCAGGCGATCCGGGGCGTCCCCCTTCCGGTCCGCTCGACCGGGAAGCGCCACCGGTCGACGAAGGGCTCCTCCCCGGCGAGCGCCTGCGTTCGCTCCTCTCCGGTGTAGTGTGCAATGATCCGGTCCGTGCTCCGGTCGTAGGGGACGCGGGGGACCGGCCGGAAGTCCGGGTCCTCCACGATCCCCCGGTAGATCGCAAAGAGGTCCCGGGCAAGGGTGAGGGCACCGTGGGCGTCGCAGAAGCCGTGGTGGCAGGTGACGGCGACGAGATCCCCTTCCTCTCTCCGGTAGAGGCCGACCCGCACCTGCGGCCCGGAGCGGACGTCGAGCGGCGGCGGGGGCAGGTCCTCAACCTCCCCTGCCGGGACGAGGCCGAACGCTCCCTCCCATAGTTCTTCCGGGACCTCCTCCCAGACGGGCCGGCCGTCGACCTCCGCGTACCTGGACCTGAGGTAGGGATCGGACGCGATCAGCCTCTTCGTCGCCTCCCTCATGACCCCGGCGTCGGCCTCGCCGTCGAATGCGAAGACGACGTGCATCGTCGGATCGTAGATCTGTTCAAAATAGACGTTGAAGACGTCGAAGGAGGATGCAGGGCGGCGGACCGGGGAGGAGGACATTATCTTACGCATTTGTCGTTTCAGGGATAACTGCTTTCGTGTTGATCATCGTCGTGTCCGCAGTGGTCACCCTGGTGCTGTGCGGGGTTCCGGGCTCCGCCGTGAGGAGCCTTCCGCGAGGGGAGGCCAAGGAGGGGGAGCGTGCCGGACGTACGGAGTCGGAACTCAGGCAATGGCCGATCCAGTTGAAGCTCCTGAACCCCGCAGCCCCGTACTTCGACGACGCGGATCTCCTCATCTCCGGGGACTGCGTTCCCTTTTCATACGCGGACTTTTACCGGGACTTTCTGCGCGATAAGATCGTGATCCTCTTCCACCCGAAACTGGATACGAATGTCGAGGGATACGTCACGAAACTCGCGGAGATATTCTCGCAGCACGCGATCCGGTCGATCACGGTCCTTCACATGGAAGTGCCCTGTTGCAGCGGGGTGCGGTACGTCGTGGAACGGGCCCTGAAACGCTCGGAGAAGGAGATCCCGGTAAAGGAACATACCATACTGATAAGCGGGCGGGTTGCGGAGGAGGGGGAGAGGACGATCCGGCACCGCACCTTCCCGGGCCATCAGGGCCGCCGTTGACGGTCCTCTTTACCGCCGCGAGACGTACCGGCTCCCCTTCAGGTAAAACCGGAGAGGGAGGTCCGCCGCCTTCGTGATCCCGACCCGGGTCGTCTGCACGATCTCCCCCGGCATTCCTTCCGGCCGGCGGCCGGGCAGGCTGTCGGGCGACCGGATCCGGAGGGGTCCGTCATAAAGGGAAGTCGCGTTCAGGTCCATGGTGATCCCGAGCGCCTGCGTCAGTTTGCCCGGCCCGCTCGCGAGCGAGACCCGGTCGCTCATTCCCCGCCGCGCCTGCATGAGATCGATCCCGATAGCCGGCTCGAGAGCCCGGATCAGGACAGCCTCCCCCGCACCCTCCGTTCCGGTCACGACATTGACACAGGTGTGCAGGCCGTAGATCCGGTAGATATAGGCATGGCCTGCCGGGCCGAACATAACGCTGTTCCTCCTCGTCTCTCCCCGGTACGAGTGGGCCGCCGGGTCCCCCCTGAGATAGGCCTCGACCTCGACGATCCAGCCCATCGTAGTTCCTGCCTCCTCACGGTGCACAAGCAGGCATCCCAGCAGGTCCTTTGCGACGGTCACGGTATCGCGTTCGTAGAATGCAGGCGGAAGGATCATGGCGGTCCCGGGTCCTTTTCAAGGTCTCTCCCGCCTGCCCATCAAGGTTCCGGGTAACAGAGGGAGCGGTGTCGCTGCAAGCCCAAAGGTATATCGGCCGGTGTACCCATGCCGCCCATCCCCTAGCGTGAGGGAAGGCCAATATGCGGCCACGCAGTCGCCGGTCCCGTAAACTTCGCACCTGGCGGTGCTCAAACTCCTTCCCCTTTGGGGAAGTCGTTCCTGCGAGGGGGGCGCCGGGGGCAGCATGACGGCCGGGTGAAGAGACAGGAAGGTGTCGATACCTGCCCGCACCGGGAAAACCCGGGCTCTCGTCCGCGGGATGGGCATTTTGCTGCCTGAGAGGGGCCGGGATGACCACCGGGAGTTGCTCCGTGGTCGTTTCGCAACCGGGCCCCCTGAAACGGCCTAACGATTAAATACCTGTGTCACCACATTGGCATACTGTTATCAACCCAGAGTAACCCTGTTCGTCAGGAGGTTGTAGGTATGAAGAAAGGATTTGTAACCGATATCGAGACTGAGACGGTAAAGAACACCGATTTCCGCAGGGTCCTCTATACGGGAAAATTCAGCCAGCTCGTGCTGATGCGCCTGAAGCCCGGCGAGGAGATCGGCGAGGAAGTGCACGACGATGTCGACCAGTTCTTCCGGTTCGAGGAAGGGGAAGGGGCCGTCGTGATCGATGACGTGGAGCACGCCGTTAAGGACGGCAGCGCCGTGATCGTGCCGAGCGGCGCGAAACACAACGTGCTGAACACGTCAAAGACCGCCGACCTCAAGCTCTACACGATCTACTCCCCGCCGGAGCACCAGGACGGTGTCGTGCGCAAGACCCGCGAGGAGGCCATGGCCCGGGAAGAGCACTTCGACGGGAAGACGACCGAGTAATTCTCCCTCGAACCGCTCGAAAAGATCTCTTTTTTTCGGCCGTTGCTGCCGGGGCATGCTGCCCGGGACCCCTTGTCGGCACTGCACCGCCGTATACGGGTTGCCGGTCAGTGCGCCTTATACCGCAGGCGCCCGCCCCGAACGCTGAGACCCCGTCAGTCCCGCTCGATCTCGCCGCCGGCCTCCCGGATCGTCGTCTCGATATGCTCCAGCAGAGCGGTGTCGTGGGTGGCAAAGTCCAGCAGTGAAAAACCCGCCACGAGAGGGATGGGCTTGAAGATCGCGAGCGGCGCTTTTCCGCCTTTTTCCGGGTTCTCGCCCGGGGCGATGACGGCGGCAGTTCCATCCTCCCAGACGGCGAGATTTCCGTAGCCCTGTGCGTCCCAGATCTTTTTGACGAGCTCACGTGTGTGCAGCATTTTCTGTTCCCGGAAAAGAACATGCCCAAAGAGGATATCAATCTTCCGGCATGGCAGCGCCACGAAAACCGGGAGATGCCGGGTTACGGGCATCAGCAGGAACAGCACCCGGCCGGCACGCGGGCAGTCCTTCTTACCTCACCGTTGGCGCGTCGGCTTCCCTGTTCTCCGCCGAAGGCGTTCTCTCTCCCGTAAAGAGGTGGTCGACACCCAGGATCGTGTTTATCCATGCCCAGTCGTCGCTGAACTGGGCGATCATCAGGACGACGAGGGTGAGCGGAACGGCGAAGATCATCCCGGCAACGCCGAGAGCCCATCCCCAGAAGATGACCGAGAGAATGACCACGAGGGCGGGGATATCGAAGCGCCTCGATGCGAAGTGCGCAAAGATCGGGTTCTCCACAAGCGCGTTTAAAACGGCGACGGCTGCAATCACCGTGAACGCACCCCAGAACCCGAACTGCAGCCAGGCAAAGAAGATCGCCGGGAGTGCTGCAACGATCAGGCCGATGTAGGGTATGTAAGCAAGCAGGAACGTCAGCACTCCCCAGAGTGCGGCTGCATGCACCCCCATGACCCCGAGGACCGCGCCGAAGAGGAAGCCGTGGACGAGGTTTGCCTCGGTCCTGACGATGACGAAGTCGATCAGGAACCTGCTCATGCGGGAGAACGCCTCGACACTCTCGGGTCTGTTCGTCACCTTCCGTATGCGCTCAGGCATCCGCGGTGCCTCAAGGAGCGTGAAGATCGTCGTTACTGCTATGAAGAAGAGGTAGAGGAGGAGATCTGCGAGGCTTACGGCGGACGAAGAGAGGAATCCCGCAAACCCCTGCAGGTTAACCGAAGAAGGGGAGAACGAGCCCGTATCGATCCCGTACCTGTCCAGGATGGCGAGGAGCTCCGATAGCCTGGCGGTCAACTCCTGCTGGTAGAGGGGGAGGGCCGAGATCAGGTTTTCGAACGAGAAGAAGACGAGATAGCAGATCAGCAGGACTGCAAGGCAGGCGATGACGGCGACCACACCGACGGCGGCGATCTCCGGCAGACCCCTCGACCGGAGCGCTTTTGTCGCGGGATAGACGATCATGGCGAGGATCAACGATACGACGATGATGGTAATGATATACGAGATCGCCTGGATCCCGATGATGAGGAATACCACTGCCGTCAGCAGGAGCACGCTGATCGCGGACCGGGGGAGAGCTGGAGCGTCTGTCATCCTGAGTGACGTGTTTCAACGGCAACTATAATTAATGCCGCGAAATGCGTCGGAGGCGCGAGACCGACGTCTCCGGTGGCCTTTGCACCCGTTCTGCCGGGATACCGGCACGGATGGGGAAGTGGACCGTCCGGTCCGCCGCCGACGGGCTGCAGGCGGTGCTGCTGCCGATGGGCCTGGAAGAGTATCCACAGATGATTCTCACCCTCGAACACATGCCTGTCGGCATAGCGTTGCTCTTCCCGAGAAGTATCGTTGCAAACAGGTTCTCAGAGCGGCTCGGCGTCCCTGCGCTCCTCATCTTCCTCATCGTCGGGATGCTGGCGTGTTCCGAGGGTCCGGGCGGCATTCCGTTCGACGATCCGGCGATTGCGCAGATGTGACGTACGGGTAAGGGGACGCAACGTCGTCCGTCCGGCACAGGATCGGTACCCAAAAGCCCTTCTCCTGCACCGCACCCTTTCCGCAGCAGAATCCCCCGGAGAGCACGGCCGGGGCGACCCTTCGCCGTGACTCTGCGAGGGTACCCCCGGAGCGATCCGGCGTATCACGAGCCTGCTCGGACTTCGAGCTTCCCGGGATCTTCCCGGAGATCCATCCGGGTGCAACCAGGCATGTCGCACTTTTATAATAATATTTAAATATAATGTGCCGGTTAATCGCCACGGGGATATTATGAGAAAACCCCGAGTACCTGTAACCTATCTGGTAGTTTTCATTGTGGCGGTCATCTCGATTGCCGTGATCGCCACCGCAGCTCCTCAGGCTGGAACGTTAACCAGCGGCGAGCCGGGCATGCCCGGCCTCACCAAAGCACTTGAAGTTTTTCCGAATAACCTCTCACATGCAGATATATCCGGCAATCGGATCGTCTATAGCGATTATAGAAACGGAAACTGGGACATCTTCCTGTTCAACCATACCTCAGGCAGGGAGTACCAGCTCACGAACGACTCCTACGACCAGATGAACCCCACGATATCCTGCGACCTGGTTGCCTGGTATGACAACTCCACCGGGGCGTGGGACCTCGTTCTCCTCAAACTCCACGGCGACAATGCAGCCTACCAAGTCTGCACAGGCCCCGACGAGGGGCGGCCCGGCTGTCCTGCGGGAGTGGTCTGTCCGCCGACCTCCACTCCGACACCCACTCCGACACCCGGACCCGGCAACTGCTCCTGCACGGCGAACGTCACCTGGAGCCCGCAGAACCCCGGCGTCAACGATACGGTTAACTTCACCGGGAATGCCACGGTCGATGGAGACTGCAACGCCCAGACGTGGGCCTGGAACTTCGGCGACAACGGGACTTCCCCGGAGCAGAACCCCGGGCATGCGTACGCTCAGCCGGGAACCTATACGGTCAGGCTGAACGTGACCCTCGACGACGGCACAGCGTGCAATACATCGCGTGACGTTACGGTGGTTGCTGCTGCTCCGACGCCGACACCGACACCGACACCGACACCGACACCGACACCGACACCGACACCGACACCGACA
>JAENYE010000009.1 GCA_016841955.1 Methanobacteriota archaeon | reverse complement strand
CGACTGGCCGAAGGGCAGGAGTTTGAGCACCGCAGGTGCGGGGAACGACTGGCCGAAGGGCAGGAGTTTGAGCACCGCAGGTGCGGAGGAGGAGGCCGGGTGGGGTGGGGGTTACATGTCTATTTATGGGGTAGAGACAGGGGAGGGGGGCGAGCCCCCCTCCCCGTCAGCCCCTCCCCCAGTCGCGATATCCCCTCGAAATCCGTGTCACTGGTGCTGCAATTGAATGAAGTTCGAGCGCCGTGGATGTGGGATGTGACATCCTTTGCGGAATAGGTCCCTCAACCCCCCCGCGGCTTAAGATCCTTCACCGCCGGCCCGTGGATCACCTTCCCGTCGGCATCGTAGCGCGAGCCGTGGCAGGGGCAGTCCCAGGTCTCTTCGGCGCTGTTCCATGCGGCGACGCACCCGAGATGGGTGCAGGTGGGGTTGACCGCATGGACCCGCCCCTCCCGGTCCCGGAAGATGCCGGCCTTCTGGCCCTCGAGCATCAGGATTCTTCCCTCCCCGGGCTGGACGTCCGCGAGGTCCCCGGCCGGCCGGGATATCGCTCCGCCGATGTACTTCTCGGCCACCCCGATGTTGTGGGAGATAAACATCCGGACCGATGCCGCCGGCTTGAACCGGTCGGGGGCGTAGACCTCCGCCCAGGGGCTCGCGCGGCCCCGGATCATATCGGCAAGGATCGTCGCGGCTGCGGTGCCGTTGGTCATTCCCCACTTCCGAAAGCCCGTCGCGATGTAGACGTTCTCGTGGCCGGCGGCGAGCGGACCGATGTAGGGGACGCCGTCGATGGTGATATAGTCCTGCGCCGACCAGCGGTAGTCGACGGACCTGACGGGATAGACCG
This sequence comes from Methanobacteriota archaeon, assembly GCA_016841955.1. Taxonomy (GTDB): domain Archaea; phylum Halobacteriota; class Methanomicrobia; order Methanomicrobiales; family Methanoculleaceae; genus Methanoculleus. The sequence goes on along the minus strand of JAENYE010000009.1, from coordinate 15,448 downwards.
ACCTGGCATAGGCTTCGAGGCTGCGGTAGTGCTCCCTAGTATCCACATCCTCGCCGGCCCGGTGCTCCATGCCGGCGACGATGACCAGTTCGCCGGCACCTGCGGGCTGCGACCGCCAGGAGTGAGCGGGGCCTTCGGCGTTGATGAAGATCCCGTCCGGGAACGGCTCATCGATCCGGACGCCGAGCGCGTAGGACCGCGACGGCTCCACCCGGGCGTAGTAGAATCCCGGGCCGTCGTAGAAGGGATAGTGGGTCGCGAGGACCACGGCACGAGACGTGACGGTCCCCTTCGCCGTCCGGATCGTGCAGCGGCCTCCGTCGTCCTGCACCTCGAGCGCCCGGGTCTTCTCGTATATCTGGCTCCCGTCGCCGGGGATCAGGGAGGCGAGCTGCAGGAGGTACTTCAGCGGATGGAACTGCGCCTGGTCGGCAAACCGCACCGCGCCGTAGGTTCTCCCCGGCAGCGGGACGTCGTCCGTGAACGTCGCCGGGAGCCCGAGGCTCCGTGCCGCGTCCGCCTCGGCCGCCACGAGGTCGCGGGACTCCTCAGACTCCGCGTAGGTGTAGGCGGATTTCCGCTCGAAATTGCACGGGATGTCGTGCTCCAAGACGTTGGACGCGATCGTCTCGATCGCCGCCTGGTTCGCTTCGGCGTACTGACGCGCCTGCCTGCTCCCGAACCGGTCGATAAGTCCTGCGTAGATAAGCCGGTGGAGCGACGTTACCTTCGCCGTCGTGTGACCGGTCACCCCCCTGCAGATCTTGTCGGCTTCGATCACGGCGACGGTCAGCCCCGCCTGCTTGAGCAGGACGGCGGCGGTGATGCCGGTGATGCCGCCGCCCACGACCGCCACGTCGGTCTCCAGGTTCCCCGGCAGGGGGGGATACGACGTCTCGGGGGTTGTCTCAATCCAGAACGACTCGTGTCTGCCCGGCAGGCCATATTCTGTACCCGGCCCATGCTCCATACGTCAAACCTCCTTTTGCCCGCCCGGCCCTCGTCCCGACGGGTGCCGGGGAAGAGGGCGACGGCGGTCGGTCCCCATTATGCCGGTATCATATATAGGTATGGACCCGGGAGTTCTCCGGGGGGAGTTCGATTGAGGTGGTCCGTTGGTGGATGCAGGGTCGGCGGGGGGCTGCCCGTGAGAAGCTCCGCCAAGTATGCTACGTGAACAGGGCGAGCGTGAGCAGTTCGGAGATCTTTCTGGTGCGACTTGCGGAGTGAATGGGTATGCCACTAACAGATGTATGATTAATCGCAGACTTCGAGGAAAACGCTTCGAAGTCGATAGCTTCTCAAACTTCTTTCGTATCGAAAGTTGCCGCTCGCACTTACCGCCTTACGACCTTCTTCCCCCTCAGATCCCTCACCGTCGGGCTCCCGAGCACCTTCCCGAAGGCATCGTATCGCGAGCCGTGGCAGGGGCAGTCCCAGGACTTCTCCGCGTTGTTCCAGGCGACTGTGCAGCCCATGTGCATGCAGGTCGGGTCCAGGGTGGTGATTCCGCCGCCTCCGTCCCGAAAGATCGCAACCATCTGCCCGTCGACCTCGACGACTTTCCCCTCCCCGGGCGGTATCGCCGCGACCTCCCGGTCGATGCGGTCGGCGTCGACCTCGAACGGCCCCCCGGCCGCCTGGAGTCTCTTCCGCACCCGGTCGGGATACTCCGGCTGCTCCCGGAACCGCGAAGGGTCGAAGACTTCCGCCCAGGGGTTCGTGCGGCCCCGGATCAGGTCCGCGAGGATCATCCCCGCCACGGTGCCGGCAGCCATCCCCCACTTCCCGAACCCCGTCGCGACAAAGATGCGGTCGTGCCCCTCGGCCAGGCGGCCGATGTAGGGGACGCGGTCGGCCGTGATGTAGTCCTGTGCCGACCAGTGGTAGTCGACGGACCTGACGGGGTAGACCGACCGGGCGTAGGACTCGACGCTGCGGTAGTGCGCCCGGGTGTCGGTCACCGTTCCGGTGTCGTGCGCTGCGCCGCCGACGATGACCAAGTCGCCGTCGCCGGCGGGCTGCGACCGCCAGGAATGGACCGGTCCCGCGGCGTTGATGAAGATCCCGTCCGGGAACGGCTCATTGATCCGGAGGCCGAGCGCGTAGGACCGCGACGGCCGCATCCGGGCGAAGTATGCGCCCGGACGGTCGTAGATGGGGTAGTGCGTGGCGAGGACCGCGTAGTCGGTGGAGAGTGTGCCCCGGTCGGTCTTCACCGCGACGCCGCCGGCCTGCTCCTCGAGGTCTACAGCCCTCGTCATCTCAAAGACGTAACTCCCCTCCCCCGGGAGGTGTCCGGCGAGCAGCAGGAGGTAGTTGCGCGGGTGGAACTGCGCCTGGTTCTCGACGACCACCGCCCCGTGCGCCCTCCCCGGCAGCGGGACATCCTCCGTGAACGCCGCCGGGAGCCCGAGGCTCCGTGCCGCGTCCGCCTCTGCTGCCACGAGGTCGCGGGACTCCTCTGACTCCGCGTAGGTGTAGGCGGGTTTCCGCTCGAAACTGCACGGGATGTCGTACTCCAAGACGTTGGACGCGATCGTCTCGATCCCCGCCTGGTTCGCGTCGGCATACTGCCGGGCTTTCTCCTCACCGAGCCGGTCGATGAGGTCCGTGTAGATAAGCCGGTGGAGCGACGTTACCTTCGCCGTCGTGTGACCGGTGGCGCCCGTGGCGATCCGGTCGGCGTCGATGAGGGCGACGGTCAACCCCCCCTTCTTCAGCAGAAAGGCCGTGGTGATCCCCGCTATTCCGCCGCCGATCACCGTGACGTCCACGCGCCCGTCCCCATCGAGGGACGGGAACCCCGTCTCCGGCGAGGTGGCTATCCAGTACGACTCCGCCGTTCCCGGCAGGCCGTCATTGCGTTCCGGTGACTCTACCATGCTTCTTCCTCTCTTCGCTGATGGGTGCCGGGGCGCCTATATAACGGTTATGCAGGGCACGGGGCGGGGCCGTCCGGCGGCGCGGGTTGGAAAGGAGACCCGCCGTTACGCATAAGAATGATCGCGAGAATGCAGGAGTGATCGGGATGAGCGCGCTTGACGGGATCGGGGCTTATGAACGGTATGTGGGAAAAGCGACGGTACGCCGCATCGAGGCAAAGGCAAGACCGCTCCGTGACATGCATGTCCTGCACATGAACTCCACCTACTCCGGCGGAGGCGTCTCCCAGATCCTGTCGTCCCTGACACTCCTGATGAACAGCCTCGGCATACAGACCGGGTGGCGCGTCGTGCACGGCCCGCCGGACTTCTTCAGCGTGACGAAGAAGTTCCATAACGCCCTCCAGGGGGCCGAGATCAACCTGACCGGCCGCAAAAAGGAGATCTACGAACGGGTTATCCACGAGAACGCTGTACGGAACCATCTCGACCACGACATGGTCTTCATCCATGACCCGCAGCCGCTCCCGCTGATCACCCATTACCGGAAGAAGAGCCCCTGGGTATGGCGCTGCCACCTCGACCTCACCGCGCCGAACCAAAAGGTCTGGAACTACCTCGTCCCGTTCGTCGAGAGGTACGACGCCGTCGTCCTCTCCTGCGGAGAATTCGGCCAGGACCTGAAGAAACCGCAGGTCTTCTTCACGCCCGGGATCGACCCCTTCTCCATCGTTAACAGGGAACTCTCCGAGAGCGCCGTCGACGAGCGCCTCGCGCACTACGGCATCCCGACCGACCTCCCCCTGGTCGTGCAGGTCTCCAGGTTCGACCACTGGAAAGACCCCGAGGGGGTCGTCCGGGCGTTTGAGAAGGCACGGAAGAAGGAGGAGTGCACCCTGGTCCTCGTCGGGAACGTGGCGACCGACGACCCGGAGGGTGCGGAGGTCTACCGGTCGCTCCTCGCCCACAAAAACGAGCGGATCATCGTGCTCAGCGTCCAGGACGGGGCGCTGGTGAACGCGCTCCAGCGGCGGGCGGCGGTCGTCCTCCAGAAGTCCATCCGGGAAGGGTTCGGGCTGACGGTATCGGAGGCGATGTGGAAAGGCGCAGCGGTGATCGGCGGGAACGTCGGCGGCATCCGCCACCAGATCCGGGACGGGGAGACCGGGTTTCTGGTCTCTACCGTCGATGAGGCGGCGGAGAGGATCGTCAGGCTGCTCCGCGATCCGGACCTCGGGCAGCGGCTCGGGCGCGCGGCGCACGAGAGGGTGCGGGAGTGTTTCCTCTTCCCCCACACCGTCGAGCAGTATCTCGACCTGATCGGCTCGTTCGAACCGGAGTTCCGGCTGCGGGGAGGCGTGGGGTCTTCCTGCGGGTGATCTGCGGTTGCGCCGGGGATGGGTCTGGATTATTGGTGTTGCAGGAGGGGGGTTCCCCTGCGACCACTCCCACACTGTCCCCTCCACCCCTGGACGGCTACGCACCTGTGGTGAGTCGTTCCTATCGGAACATCGCATGTCCCAATGCACGGCTTTCGAGGGGACTGCGCACCTACGGTGCGTGTGAGGAGGCCGAAGGCCGGGCGGGGTGGGGCTGATGGGGAGCGTGAGCAAGCGATCTTGAGCACCAGAGGTGCGAGTACGACTATCCGCAGGACAGAATACTCAAGCACTGATGGTGGCGAGCTGGAGACAGGGGAGGGGGGATGCTCCCCCCTCCCCGTCAGCCCCTCCCCAGACGCGATATCCACCACGGTCCACTGCACTGTGATATTTCCCCACTATGATCACTCTGTTTGCCGCGCTTCGCACCTAACGGTGCTCATGCTCCGGGCGTCCCGTTCGCCGGCCTGGTCGGAACCATAATCCCCGCAATCCAGCGGAGCCCCCTGCAACAAAAACCCGAGCATTTTTCTGCAATCGGAGACGACCACTGATCCGTGAGTTCCATGGATATCCAGGTAATCGGCGTTCAGGGCCTCCCCCTGATACAGCAGGGTGACGACCTGCCTGCCCTGATCTGCGACCGGGTCGCGTTCGAAGACGGGGACATCCTCGCCGTCGCCTCGTCGGTCTACTCAAAGGCAAAGGGCTTCACCCTTGAGCTCGCCGCCATCACCCCCGGCCCGGACGCCGTGCGGATTGCGGCGAAGACGAAGGAAGACCCGCGCTTCGTGCAGGCGGTGCTGGACTCGTCCACCGATATCCTGCTTGAGCACCCGTTCATCCTCTCGGAACTGCCCTTCGGCCACATCGGCGTAAGGGCAGGCGTCGACCACAGCAACGTCGAAGACGGCCGGCTGATCATCCTCCCGCCCGACCCCATGGGGGCCGCCGAAGACGTCCGGAGTGCGATCCACCGCATCACCGGAAAGGACGTCCGGGTGATCGTCACCGACACCTGCGGGCGGGCATTCCGGCGCGGTCAGACCGGTATCGCCATCGGATGGGCGGGCATGACGGCGATCGACGATTACCGGGGCGACACCGACCTCTTCGGCCACGTCCTCGAGATCACCGAAGAAGCGGTGGTCGATGAGATTGCAGCCTTCGCAAACTTCGTCATGGGCGAGAGCCACCAGGGCGTGCCTGCAGTGGTCTTTCGGAACTGCAAGACCTGGAACGGGCACGACGCGGTCTACTTCATGCCGGAGGAAGATATCATCAGGGCTGCATTGATGAAGAACAAAAAGGATTAGAAGAGAGCATTGAGGGTAAAGACTGCCACTCCGGTCACGATGGTCACGACGATCACGGTTATCGGGCTGATATGGATGGCCCGGCGATCGTCGCTGTCATAATAATTGACCAGGCCGGCAGAGGATACCAGTCTTCCGCCAGATTTCTTCGCCATACTGAAATATTCTCCCTTGCAATATATAAAACAGAGGTCCAGAGATGCAGGAAGTCACACCGTACGTCGTCACCGGCCGGGCGCTCCTCGGCGAAGACCTCAGGGAAGAAGACGTCAGCATCACCGTCTCGGGGGGCATCATCTCCTCGATAGAGCCCTGCTCCGGAACGCCGGACAGGTGGATCGTGCCCGCCTTCTTCAACGCCCACACGCATCTCGGCGACACCGTCGCGATGGACCTCCCCGCCCGGGGCAGCCTTGCGGACCTCGTCAAACCCCCGGACGGCTTGAAGCACAGGATCCTTGCGGCAACCCCGCGGGCCGAACTCGTCCGGGGAATGCGCGCGAGCATTATCGCGATGCTCGCGACCGGGACAACGGGGTTTGCCGACTTCAGGGAAGGAGGCGCCGACGGTGTGGCGGCGCTCCGCGAGGCGGCGGCCGGGCTCGACTGCCGGCCGGTCATCCTCGGCCGCGAAGGCGGCGAGGAGGTGAGCGACGGGGCGGGCATCAGCAGCGTCCATGACGTGGCGAACGCCGAAGAGGTTGTCAGGGATGCGCGAACCGCAGGGAGACTCGTCGCTTTCCACGCCGGGGAGAAGAATCCGGACGATATCGACGAAGCGCTCGCGTTCGAGCCCGACCTGCTCGTCCACTGCACTCACGCGACGGACGCGCAGCTCCGGCGGATCGTCGATATGGATATCCCCGTTGTCGTCTGCCCGAGGTCGAACTGGCTGCTCGGGGTCGCGGCGTCCCCGGCCCGCCCGCCTATCGCGCGCATCCTCGAACTCGGCGGCAGGTTCTATTTCGGGACGGACAACGTCATGTTTGTCCAGCCAGACCTGTCCCGGGAGATGGCTTTTACCGCGACCGTCTACCGCGCGCCCCCCGAAGAGATCCTCCGTGCCGCGATCTCCGGCGCCCGGATGGCAGGGAGGTCCGGATACCTGGAGGAAGGGCAGAAAGCGCATTTCCTGGTCATAAATCCGGCGAAAAGCAACCTCTCCTTCAGCAAAGACATCCGGACAACCATAGTAAAACGGCTGGATTCCTCATCTATTTGCCAAACAGTTTTAACTATGCAATAGATACCAGATAAGAAGTATCTGTTCTGCGTGGTGTGTATGTTCCGTAAGATACTTGTTGCCATAGATGGCTCCGAACCGGCCAACCGGGCTTTCGAAGAGGCTATCGGTGAGGCTGGCGTCTGGAATGCCGAAGTTCACGTCGTTTATGTGGTTGAATCCGGGCTCTTTTCATCCCTTCCCATGGACAACACACTCGAAATAATCTACAGTGTTTTGCAGAAGGAAGGCGAGGAAATTCTTGAAGCGGCTCGTAAGAAAGCAGATGCGGCTGGCGTTTCGCTTACCACGCATCTCCGGCAGGGGCACGCGGGATCCCAGATCGTCTCCCTCGCCGAAGAACTGGGAGCCGATCTCATTATCCTCGGGTCCTACGGTAAGAGCGGCGTCGACCGTCTCCTGCTCGGGAGTGTGACCGACTACGTGGTGCAAAACAGTCCCGTTACGACAACGGTGGTGAGATCATAGCCTCTCCCCAGCAGATGTTTGTCCGGAACTTTATGGTGACCGACGTCGTCTGCGTCGAGATCCCCGGAAATAGGGACGACGTCCTGCGCATCCTGAAACGCACGGGTATCAGCGGGGTCCCGGTCCTCAAGGACGGCGAACTCGTCGGCATCATCACCCGAAAGGACCTCCTCCGCAAAGCGGACGAGACCCAGCTCGGGCTCCTGATGACGCCCGACCCGGTCGTCATCAGGCCGGATGCCCCCATCTCGGAGGCAGCCCAGCTGATGGTGCGGCATAACATCAGGAGACTCCCCGTCATGGAAGGCGGGTTGATGATCGGGATCATCAGCGTGGCCGACCTCATCGGCGCCATCGCCCAGATGCGTCTCTCCCTGCCCATCAAGGACAACTATGTCAGCAAGACCTATGCTCTCTGGGAGGATACGCCTCTCTCGCTCGTCGGGAGGATCCTTGAGATCTCGGGTTACGACGCCATCCCTATCCTGATGGAGGATGGCACGCTCACCGGCATCATCTCGGAGCGGGACCTCATCAGGCATTCCCGCATCGAGGACGGCGTCGAGGTCAGCGACTTCTCGAACGGTACGGACGACGACGAGTGGACCTGGGAGAGCATCCGGGACATGCACACCATCAGTTACGGTATCTCCAAGATTCAGCTCCTCCCGATCCCCGTGAAGAACGCGATGGTCAAGAACGTCCTCGCCGTCCCCCTGAACGCCGAGGTCGGCGAATGCGCACTGAAGATGAGGCGGGCCCGGGTCGACCAGCTCCCGGTGGTCAACGGGAACAAGCGGCTTGTTGCCATGCTCTTCGATCGGGAATTGATCAAAGTTCTGCTGCCGGACCAGCAGGGCCTGCGAAAGAATTAAGGGGCAACATTCATATAATATACAGATGCTTATCGTTGTCGTGCCGTGACCAGGTACGACGATAAATTTATGTTTTATGATATCGCTATACGCTTAACCGCTTTTGAGCGAGATAAAGCGTTTTAATGGTTTTAGGGGTGCTTCAATGCTTGATACTTCCCAAGAGATTATGAAAGGTACAACCACAGTAGGACTGATCTTTGACGGCGGCGTAGTCCTTGCAACGGAGATGCGAGCGACGATGGGGAACATGATCGCGAGCAAGCGTGCCAAGAAGATCTACCAGATCACGCCAAGAATCGGCCTGACCACCGCCGGCGGCGTCGGCGACGCACAGCAACTGGTCCGGATCCTGCAGGTCGAGTGCAATCTCTTCGAGATGCGCCGCGGCAAGACCATGTCTGTGGGTGCTGCATCGACCCTGCTCTCGAACTACCTGAACCAGAACCGCTACTACCCCTACTATGTCCAGCTCCTGATGGGCGGGTTCGACGAAGAGGGGCCGAGCGTCTATTCCGTCGACGCCATGGGCGGGGCGACCAAAGAAGAGGATATCGTCGCCACCGGCTCGGGGTCCCCCTTCGCCTACGGTGTGCTCGAAGATCAGTACCGCCCGGACATGAAGGAGGACGAGGCAAAGGACCTCGCCGTCCGTGCCGTCCGGTCGGCGATGCGCCGTGATTCCGCGTCCGGTGAGGATATCATGATGGTCGTGATCACGAAGGACAAATACGAAGAACACATAGAGAGCGGGTTGCAAAGGCCGTCTGAGGCCCGCACGACACCCTGACATTTTTTAGGACGATTTTAATGGTGATTGAAGAGAAACTCCAGGAACTTAAGGAGCAGATCAACAAGATTGTTCCCAGCGGGATTACGATCTCAAACGTCGAGTTTGAAGGCCCTGAGCTCGTCATCTACACCGACGATCCGAAACAGTTTGCCGACCAGGCAGACCTGATAAAAATACTGGCACGCGACCTGCGCAAACGCATCGTCGTGCGCCCGAATATCCTTGAAGACCCGGAACGGGCGGCCCGGGAGATCAGGGCCGTTGTGCCGGAGAACGCCGGGATCTCCGATCTCTTCTTCGACCCGGAAACCGGAGAGGTCCTGATCGAAGCGGAGAAGCCCGGTGTGGTCATCGGCAAGAACGGTGTGACGCTCCGGGAGATCACGAAACAGATCGGCTGGACGCCCAAGGTGGTCCGGACACCGCCCATCGAGAGCTCGACAGTGAAGCAGATCCGTACCTACCTCCGGTCGGTGAAGGACGAACGGAAGGCATTCCTGCGTGCGATCGGCCGCCGTATTCACCGGGAGGTCACGAGCAAAGACCAGTGGCTGCGGGTCACCACGCTCGGGTGCTGCCGTGAGGTCGGTCGTGCCGCGTTCCTGATCTCGACGCCGGAGAGTAAGATCCTGGTGGACTGCGGCGAAAAGCCGGGCAGCACCACGAACGGGACGCCGTACCTTTACGTGCCCGAGATCTACCCGCTCAACACGCTCGACGCGGTGGTGCTCACCCACGCGCACCTCGACCACTGCGCTCTCGTCCCCCTCCTCTACAAGTACGGTTACGAGGGGCCGGTCTACTCGACCCCGCCGACGAGGGACCTCTCGACGATGCTCCAGCTCGACTACCTGGACGTTGTTCGGAAGGAGACGGACAAGATCCCCTACACCTCGAACGAGGTCCGGACCTACATGAAGCACTCCATCACCCTCAACTACGGCAGCGTGACCGATATCGCCCCCGACGTCAAGCTCACCTTCCATAACGCGGGGCATATCCTCGGGTCGGCCATCGCGCACTTCCATATCGGTGAGGGTCTCTACAACATCGCGTTCACCGGCGACTTCAACTACCAGAAGACGAGGCTCTTCTCCCCGGCGGTATCGTCCTTCCCGCGCCTCGAGGCGCTCTTCATGGAGAGCACCTACGGGGGGTCGAACGATTTCCAGCCCCAGAGGAAGGAGGCGGAGGATAAACTCTACGAGACGGTCTCGACGACGATCAAGCGCGGCGGCAAGGTGATCATCCCCGCGTTCGCCGTCGGGCGGTCGCAGGAGGTCATGCTCGCCCTCGAGGAGGGGATCCGGCGGCAGAAGATACCGCCGGTGAAGATCTACCTCGACGGCATGATCAAGGAAGCGACGGCGATCCACACGACCTACCCGGAGTACCTCAACAGCGATCTCCGGAACCAGATCTTCCGCGAGGGGTTGAATCCCTTCCTCTCAGAGGCCTTTGTCCAGGTGGACTCGCCGGATCTCCGTGAGAAGGTGATCTCGGGCGATCCCTGCGTCATCATCACCACGAGCGGTATGCTGAACGGCGGGCCGGTGATGGAGTACCTCAAGGCCCTCGGCCCCGACGAGCGCAACTCGCTCATCTTCGTCGGCTACCAGGCGGAAGGCACGCTCGGGCGGCGTATCCAGAAGGGATGGCGGGAGATCCCGCTCGGGTGGCGCGAGACGATCGTGATCAACCTTGAGATCGCCACCAGCGACGGGTTCTCCGGCCACTCCGACCGGAAGCAGCTGATGAACTACGTCGCCCACCTCCAGCCGCGCCCGGAGAAGATCTTCACCATCCACGGCGACGAGAACAAGACCATCGACCTCGCGAGTTCCATCTACAAGCGGTACCGTATCGAGACGCATTCACCCTTAAACCTCGAGACCTATCGCATGATCTAGGGATGTTGCGGAATCTCCCCATTCTCCTCGGGATATTCGTGGTGATGGCGTTATCAAACGCCGTCGTCCCGGTGCTTCCCGATTTTGCCGAGGGGGCGGCAATGCAGGGTGCGGTCTATGCCGCATACTTTTTGGGGACGTTTGTTACGGTGCTGCCGGCGGGGATGGCAAGCGACCGGATGGGCCGCGTGCCGCTCATCCGTGCCGGCCTTCTCCTGACCCTCGCAAGCGGGGTCCTCATCCTGCTCTTTCCTTCAGGCCTGCCGCTCCTCCTCTTCCGGGTGGTCGAGGGGATCGGGGCCGGGCTTTTTTTCTCGGCGGCGCTTGCGTGGGCAAACTCGCACCCGTCGGCCGGACAGCTCAGCGGGTATGTCATGGCGGCCCTGAACCTCGGCCTGGTCGTGGGGCTCCTCGCGACAGGCTGGCTCGATGCGATACTCGATAGCCATCTTGCAGGGATTGCCCTCTTTACGGTGCTTGCCGTCCCCGCACTCGGGACGAGTTTCGCAATCCGGGAGAGCGGGCGTGGGGATTTTGCGAGCGCGGATCTTCCCGGGATCGTCCGGAACTACTTCTGGCTCTTTGTCGCAGCGGTCGTTCTTGTGGGGATGACCGGGGCGGTGGCGGCCATCTACCCCGAGTACACCGGGAACGACTCGTCGGTGCTCGCCCTTCAACTCGCAACAATCAATCTCGCTACCGTCGTTGCCCTGCTCGTCACCCCCCGTTTCGCCCTCCGTCCTGCCCCGACCATCCGCGCCGCCTCGCTCCTGATGGCGGGGGCGGTCGTGGCGGGTTACGTTACGCCCTATGCCTTTCCCATCATCGGGGCTCTTACCGGGGTGTTCATCGTCGCGGTACTTGCGTTCCTTGCGGAGACGAAGATCCAGCAGGGCGTGATGACCGGGCTCTTCAACACCGCAGCCTATGCCGGGTTTACGTTTCTTTCCGCCCTTGCCGGGCTGGTCGCCGGAGAGTTCGGTTTCCTGACCGCGTTCCTCCTGCTGGCCGGGATGGCGGTGGCGGTGGCTATTCCTATCGGCAGGTGCCGGTGTGAGTACCGCGGGTGACCCGGAGCGCATATTACCACCCCCGGCCATAGGATCACCCATGAAGATGCTGATCAACGGCGAGTGGCGCGATTCGGTCTCCGGCAGGGTGTTTCCGGTGCACAACCCCGCCACGGGGGACGTGGTCGGGGAAGCGCCGCTCGGCGGCGAGGATGATGTTGGATCCGCCGTGGAGGCCGCCGGGGAGGCGTTCGCGGACTGGTCCGCAAGAAGCCCGAGGGACCGGGCGAAGATCCTCTTCTTCGCGGCGGAGGAGGTGCGCCGCAGGAACACCGACCTTGCGGCGCTCCTGACCGCCGAGCAGGGGAAGCCCATCCGTGAGGCGGTCGACGAGATCAACGGGTTCGCAAACATCCTCGAGTACTACCATGCCCTCTCCGCGGGGGAGCGGGGGGAGTTCGTGAACCTCAGGGGCTACGGCCGAGTTACGGTCCAGAGACGCCCGCTCGGCATCTGCGGCGCGATCATCCCCTGGAACATGCCGGCGATCATCATGGGCTGGAAGATCGGCCCGGCCCTGACGGCGGGGAATACGGTGGTCTTGAAGCCCGCCCGGACCGCCCCGTTGACCTGCATGAAACTCGCGGAGATCCTCGAGGGAGCAGGCCTCCCCCCCGGTGTCCTGAACATCGTCACCGGCCCGGGGGAGACGGTCGGCCGGGAGATCGCGAGGAACCCGGGCGTTCGGAAAGTCTCGTTCACCGGCGAGGTCGGGACCGGGAGACAGGTCGCCCTGGACGCCGCACCGGCGCTGAAGCGGCTCACGCTGGAACTCGGCGGGAGCGATCCCATGATCGTCTGTGACGATGCCGATATCCCGATGGCGGTCGAGGGGGTCATCAGGGGACGGTTCTACAACTGCGGGCAGGTCTGCACGGCGGTCAAAAGGCTCTACGTCTACGAATCGATTGCGGACGAGTTCGTCCGGCGCCTGACGGCGAGGGTCGAGGCGATCGTGGTAGGGAACGGCATGGACCGCGGCGTCGGCATGGGGCCGCTGAACAACGGGGCCGGGCTCAGGCGTGTCGCCGACCAGGTCGATGCCGCCCGGGAGCAGGACGAGGGGGAGATCGTCGCGGGAGGGCGGACGCCGGAGGGTGAGGCGTACAAACACGGCCTCTTCTTCCTGCCGACGCTCATTGCCGGTGTTCCGTACGACTCAGTCCTCTTCTCCGAAGAGGTCTTCGGCCCGGTGCTGCCGATCGCCGCCGTCTCAGGCCTCGATGAGGCGCTTGATCTCGCGAACAACAGCCGTTACGGCCTCGGGGCATCGGTATGGACCCGGAGCGCTGACGTGATCGCCCGGGCGACGGAAGAACTTGAGGCGGGGATTGTCTGGGTCAACCAGCACCTGAGGATTCCCCCGGAGGTGCCGTTCGGGGGGACGAAGGCGAGCGGCATCGGCAGGGAGAACGGTAGCCGGGCGCTCGAGGAGTACATGGAGGAGAAGGCCGTGCTGGTACGGCTGTAGGGCCCCGACCCCCCGTCGGAGGTCCGGTTCATCGTCCGTGGTGCGGGAGACGGAGAGCCTGCCGGGTGCGATGCTTTCGGGAACGTGAGGGGTTGATGGACCGTGCAGCACCCGGGCAGTCAGAATCGAGGTACCTTGCGCATCTTAAAGTCCCTTTGAGGGCTCGGTTCTGCCATCAGGATTTCCATCGCAATTATAGTAACATTTATATAATCCAATACGTATCCATCCCCTCTCCCAAGGGGGGATGGTAGTATGAGACGATGGATAGCTCTATGCGCATGCATTCTCGCCCTTCTGGCGATGCCGTTTGCTGTGACTGCGGCAGTGGTGGGAGACGAGAATGCAACGATGACACCCGGGAACGAGACCGGGCAGATGGATAACCAGACAGCAAATATGACGGTTGCCGCCTACATCAGCGAGGACCAGAACCTGACGGTTCTGGCCGAAGCAATCAGCGTGGCAGGGCTCTACGACGCCCTGAACACCGATGGACCGTACACGGTCTTTGCTCCGAGCAACGATGCGTTCGACGCTCTCGGCAATGATACTGTGAACCAGCTCCTCAACGAGACCGACAACCTGACACTGGTTCTCCAGTACCACGTTGTCCCGGGCGAGTACACAGCGGCGAACCTCACCAACATGACCGGGAACCAGACCGGGAACCAGACCGGGAATCAGACCCAAGGCGGAATTCTCGAGATCTTCAGCGGGCTCCTCGGGGGCGGGAACCAGACCGGGAACATGACGACGCTGCAGACCCTTGCCGGTGAGGACCTGAACGTCACCGTCTCCGGTGGCAAGGTCATGGTCGATAATGCCACTGTCACCGTGGCGGACATCGAAACAACGAACGGTGTGATCCACATCATCGACACGGTGCTGGTGCCTCCGGGCCTGAACCTGACGATGCCCGGGAACCAGACCGCGATGCAGACCGAGACGATGGCTGCTAACCAGACCGCGATGTGATGGGCATCGTACCATGATGTAAAGCAGCAGAGCGGAGGGCGGCAGCGGTGATTGCCGCCCCCCCGGTATCGCCCGGAACGCTATCGAGTGCTGTTCCGGGCCGTGATACCACTTCATTTCTGGGAGCATCGAACGTTCTGCAAGCATTGCCTGCCCATTTCACCCGGTCGTCCGGAATCTGCGGCCGGGAAGAGGGCCGGCCGGACCGCTGGAGGGTACGGGATATGAATCGGGCGCCTCCGAAAGATTATTCTGTGCTGCTCCCTGCGATAAGAGAGTATATGCTCATGACGAACGAGATGGGACTAATGCCCGAATCCTGGCCCGGATTTGTCCCGGCAGGCGCCCAAGCATTATTATCATAATATATTTATATTACCTCGATTATTCCCCTGCTCGCAAGGGGGGATATGTATGAGACGATCTGTACTGTTCGGTTTGTGCATCGTTCTTCTCCTGTCAATCTCTGCCGCAAGCACGGCAATTTCGATTGGAGGAGGGCCTGTCGAACTGAACCCTGATGAGACTGTGAACATTACACCGGTAAACAGTACCGAAACGTACGAGGTGCCGGAGACGACCGTGCTTGGAGCACTTGACGTCGCCTCGCTCCTCGGCCAATTCGATTACCAGGTTGCTGAAGACCTGCCTCCGGAGGAGGGAAACCTCAGCATTCTATCGATTATGGACATTGAGAACGAGGTTGTGAATGCGACCCCGAACAACTGGACGTACTGGGTGAATGGCGAGCAGGGCACGACCGGGCCCGCGGTGACGAACGTGACCGACGGGGACAATCTGACCTACTCCTATGGGCCGCCGTCACACACCGTGGAGAACGCCTCGTTTACGCTGACGGTGAACGTGAGCGTGCCCGGGGCACCTGTGAACGTGACTCCGACCCCGACGGTGAACGTGACTCCGACCCCGACGGTGAACGTGACTCCGACCCCGACGGTGAACGTGACTCCGACTCCGACGGTGAACGTGACTCCGACCCCGACGGTGAACGTGACTCCGACACCAACGGTGAACGTGACTCCGACACCGACGGTGA
>JAENYE010000005.1:49848-170543 GCA_016841955.1 Methanobacteriota archaeon | reverse complement strand
GGCCGTGCCCGACCACGGAACACCCCGGCACACCCATCCTGCACATCGGCAAGTGCTCGCACCCCGATGGAATGGGCGTGATGCACGCCATCGAGTGGAAACCGCCGGCGGAAGTCCCTGATGCGGAGTACCCCTACATCCTCACGACCGGACGCTGCATCTGGCACTGGCACACCGGGTCCATGACCCGCCGCTCCGGGACTCTCGACCACGAGGTCCCCACCGGCTGGATCGAGATCAACACCGAGGACGCGAAGGCGCTCGGCATCCAGGACAAGGAGATGGTCCGTGCGACCTCCCGCCGCGGCACGGTGGACGTCCCTGCGAAGGTGACTGACGAGATCAAGAAGGGCGTCATGTTCATGCCGTTCCACTTCGCCGAGTGCGCAGCGAACATACTGACCAACAACGCACTCGACCCGATCGCCAAGATCCCTGAGTTCAAGGCCTGTTCTGTGAAGGTCGAGAAGATTACGGAGGCCTGAACATGGCTGCAAAAGGAGATATGTTCTACGCATGGGCAGCCGACGCCGCCTGTCAGGAGAAGGGCGAGTGTGGTGGAGCGGTCACCGCTCTGCTGACGCACGCGCTCAAGTCCGGCATGGTGGACGCTGTCCTTGCCGTCAAGAAGGGACAGGACCTCTACGACGCCGTCCCTACGTTCATCACCGACCCCGCCGAGATCGCACAGACGGCAGGATCGCTCCACTGCGGAACGCTCCTGCTCTCGAAGCTGGTCAAGAAGTACCTGGACGGCGCCGAAAACATGCGGATCGCCGTTCCGGTGAAAGGCTGCGACGCGATGGGCCTGTACGAGCTCGCGAAGCGCAACCAGGTCAACCTGGACAACGTCCTGATGGTCGGTCTCAACTGCGGCGGGTCCGTCAGCCCGGTCTCTGCCCGGAAGATGATCGCCGAGAAATTCGGCGTTAACCCCGACGACGTTGTCAAGGAAGAGATCGACAAGGGCCAGTTCATCATCGTCACGAAGGACGGCCAGCACAAGGGCATCTCGATGGACGAGCTCGAGGAAGAAGGGTTCGGCCGCCGCAGCAACTGCCGCCGCTGCAAGATGAAAGTCCCGCGCCAGGCGGACCTTGCCTGCGGGAACTGGGGCGTCATCGGCGACCAGGCCGGCAAGGCCACCTTCGTCGAGGTCTGCTCCGAGAAGGGTGCAAACCTCCTCGATGGTGCCGTGAAAGCCGGAGTCCTCAAGACCGGTGCCGCGAACCCGAAGGGTATCGAGATCCGCGGCAAGGTCGAGGGCGCGATGCTGAAACTCGGCGACAAGTGGCGGGCACGCTACTTCGAGGGACTCGGCGAAGGGAAGGACCGCCTGAAGAAGATCATGGACGAGACCTCCCGGTGCATCAAGTGCTACGCCTGCATCGAGAACTGCCCGATCTGCTACTGTGTCGAGTGCAGCACGAAGAAGTCCTACCTGGTCACGCCCGGTCAGGTCCCGCCGCCCTTCATGTTCCACCTGATCCGCTACGCCCACATCTCGGACTCGTGTATCAACTGCGGCCAGTGCGAGGAGAACTGCGCGATGGATATCCCGAACGCGCTCTTCATGCACGCCCTGCAGGTCGACCTCCAGGAGATGTTCGGCCACACCCCGGGTGTGGACATGGAACTCCCCGTGCTCGCTATGGTCGAGGAACAGACGGAACGCAAGCGGCTCTCCGCGACCGGCAGCGACCAGATCTTCAACATCTTCGAGTAAGGAAAACCTCTCCCTCTTTTTTTTGGCATTGGCAAGGCTGCAGCCGGTAAGCCGCGGTGCCGACAGTAAATCACCAACAGTCGATAGGCTCACATCATTCCTCCCCTTCGCGCCTTCGCGTCTTCGCGTGAAACCAGATCACCGTCATGCCCCATCAGCTCACGCGAAGTGCGAGCGCAGCGAGCTTGAGCACCCTAGGTGCGAGGCGCGAAGAACGCGAAGTCTGTCCGGGTATCCGTATCCGAAAACGCCAATGAACAGGGCTTGCGTGTGAAAAAAGAGAAGAGAGGCCGGTTCACGGAACCGTGTGAGAGAGGGCCGGAATGGCGCTCTGGTTCGCAAAGGTCTCCTCGTGACCGTCCGGGAACCTGACCACCGTCAGGGCCGGGGAGAAGTCGGCCTCGACCAGCGACGAGAACCAGTAGCGGTCGAGCACCGCCTGCGCCCCGGTGAAGTCGAGTCCCGGTGTCGAGTAGACGCTCCCGCCATCGGTGCTGTCGATCTCTGCAAACTCCCGGACGGAGAACGTGGCGGCGTCGCTCTCGGCCGAGGCCACCGTTACGGGAACCCCCAGCGCCTCCTCGAGTGCGGACTTCAGTTCCTGCTCCGGCTCGGCGATCTTGAAGAAGACGGCGACCCTCTCGATCCACGTAAGGGTGTAGTTCATGGTGATGGTTGCGCTCCCGTCCTCGTCCACGGTTATCAGAAGACTGTCTGCGTTGAAAGCCCCGGCAGGTGTCGCTATAAGCGTCAGGACCAGGAGGGAGGCGACCAGAATCCCGCGTTTCATCCTTTTACCTCGAAGAACCTTATGCCGTTCGAATGGATAAACATTTGGAGGAGCACCTGCAGGCGACCCCTTTGGGGGGTCAATGCACCCGCAGCCAGAGGTGCAGGTCGCGATAACCGGCGCTGGTGAGATTATTTTTGGGGATCTCTTCCGGAGGCGTCTCCTTGAAGAGGAGGAACTCGAGTCTGTTTGTATCCGAATCCATGATCCGGAAGGAGTAGGGCTGCTCTACGGTCTGGTTATGCGGCACCGTGACGGAGAACCGGTCGAGGCGCGTCGCCGAGACGATCGTCGACTGGTTTGTCGCATCATCGAACCTGCTCTCTACGGCAAACGTCTCCACCGTGTAGGTGATATCACGGTACTCATGGTTCCCGATCCCGATGAGGACGGTCTGCGGTGTTCCTGCCATGAACTCGGTCGGATAATCGGCTGCCTTCCCCTTCGGCCCGAGGATATAAAATTCGGTGAACTTCTCGCCCTCTTTCGGGACCACGACGATGAAGATCGTCGTCCCGACGGCCACGAGGACGGCAGCAACGAGGACGATGCTCAAGACCCGGTCGACCCGGGACGTGGAACTACCGGTGAACTCCTCTTTCACCGCGGCGAGGTACGCACCGGCCGGGACCGTAAAGCGGCTCTCTTCGGGCAGTTCGCGGCGTCTGAACTGGGTGATGAGGCCGATGGCGAGACTGAATACCACGAGGGTGATGGCGATAGAGTCAAGCCGGATACCCCAGGGCGTATAATTGAGCGCGAGGCCTAAGAGCGGCACGATGGCGATGGAGAGCCCGAACGAGAGGGCAACGCGCTCTATTCCGTCAAGGTCGCCCCTTGCCGGGAAAAGAGCCGCGACCAGGAGGTAGCCGGGGATGAAGAGGATGAACGGCAGGACAAAAACCACGCGAAGAGGACTCTCGCTGATGACCGGCGCGTAAACGCCGGCAAGGGCGAGGACGATCCACAGGTAGATACTCTTTAAGTCCAGCGGGACGGTGCGGGGGTCCAGGGAACCGATGAGAAGACCTGCGGTGGTTTCAGACGTCATCCTGCTACTCCATAAAAAACGCATGCTATAAATAGATTCTCCGGGAGGAGATTCCTGCCGTGGCAACGGTTCCACTTTGGGTCCGCCTCCGCCGGGTCCGTGAGCAACGCATTTGCCCCTTACGCTCCGGGAAAGATCAGCATCTTTTAATCGAAGTGCGACCAATCCGCAATCATATGCCCCGGGAAGACAGGGATGAAGAGGCTTTCACGGGACTTGAGGCAGCCATCGTCTTCATCGCCTTCATCGTCGTCGCATCAGTCTTCGCATACGCCGTTCTCGGAGTAGGCATGACCACATCGCAGAAGAGCCAGGAGACGATGCATGCCGCCCTTGGCGAAGCCGGGTCCGCCTTCCGCCCGGGATACATGGTCATCGCCAAACTGGACAACGATCAGGGCCACGTTGATTTCATCGAGTTCGACCTTGAGACCGCGACCGATCTCGCCGCAATCGACATGGGGAGCATGACCTACACCATCGCCACAAATGAGGCCCTTGTCACGTTCCCCCCCGGCGACCCCGGCGTAACCGTAACCTGGCGGTATCAAAGAGATGCCGGAGACTTCCTGGAAACGGGGGAGGTCGTCACGGTGAAATTGATGGTGGGAACCGTGGGCATCAGGCGGGGAGATACGTTCACTCTCGATATAACCGCTGCAGAAGGTGCGACCGCTTCGTTGACCAGAACAGTTCCCGCGGGCGTTGGGAAGAATGTCTACCTCGAACTCTTCTGATGCCGGATTCACCGGGCTCGAGGCGGCGATCGTACTCATCGCGTTCGTCGTCGTTGCAGCCGTATTTGGCTATGTCGTCCTGACGGCAGGTATTCTCTTCTCAGAGGAGAGCCGGTCCACCGTCCATCAGGGCATCCAGGAGGCAGGATCGAGTGTCACCCTGACCGGTGCTGTCTACGGCGTCAGCAACACTCACGAATACATCGACTTCGTCATCATCCCGGTCGCGCTCACCGCAGGCAGCGAGCCGATCGATATCACTACGGCATCTGTCCGTTTTATCGGTTCTACGCATAAGGAGATCGTTGCCCGGAACGTACCCCTCATGGATGTCTTCCCCGAACGCGGAAAATGGAGCGTCCAGGAGCGGTTTAACGCCGACTCCGACAGTCTTCTCGAGGCCGGAGAACAATACGTATTGAATATTTCACCGAATGTCAGGACCGACTGCATGCCGGACAAATCGTTTGCCGTCGAGATCAAGCCGGCGGGGAGGGCGGCGCTCCGGGTGGAGAAGACCGTACCGGGCAGCATCGATAGAATCACCTTTCTCAACTGACGGCTCTATCCGGCATTCAGGAGATCCCGGTGCCTGATCGCCGCGATCAGCCCGACGGTCCCCACCGCCGCAAGCAGCAGGTAATCCTCCGGCCCCGCCCCGGCCATCAGGATGCTCTCCGCGATGCCGGTCGCCCAGGCGTAGAGGGAGGCGAGAGCGAGGATTCCCACGAGCGGGACGGAGACGCGGACGATTGTCGCGGCAACGCCGGGGAGGCCGGGGCCCAAGCCCCGGCAGGCGGCGAAGGCGATGCCGACCGATGCGGCGAGGAATATCCATTCCGAGAGTGAGGAAACCTCCGCGAGAATTGCGCCGCCGAAGTAGTCGGTGAACTCGTAGGGCTCATACGGGCCGAGAAGCGGGAAGTACCAGGTGACGGGCATCGCCCACAACATGTCGAGGACCTGGTGGGAGAGTACGCCGGCTGCGACGGCGAGGAACGCGAACGATTGGCGCCGCCGCTCGAGGACGATGCCTGCCATGAGCAGAAGCGCGAGGAAGAGCAGCCCGTGCCCGACCGTCCGCCCTGAGTCGAGAGACCCCGCAAGAAGAAGGTGGCCCACCGGTTTATCGAGCAGGTCGGGGAGGACGGCCCCGAGAGCACAGAAGCCGATGAGCCGCAGGTCGCCCAGGCGTCCGGCGATCGCGAGGCCCAGGATGAGGCCGAGAAACAGGTGGCAGGCGATGAACATTTTTCATGAAGAAGATGTCGATCGATTATAATCCTGCTGTTCGGGGTCTACGCAAGCGATATGGATCGTAAGAACCGATATCTCCAGATTCAACGAGAGGAAACCAGTAATGGCCTTGCTTGACAGACAGGAACTTCTCATCATCTTCGCCTCCTTCCTCATCGGCAGTGCGGCGGGGTGGTGGAGCCGCATGCACCGGTGGACGGTCTCGTTGCCGTCGTATCGACGCTCGCCGGGACCGTCGCCGGCTACTTTGTCATTGTCGCCGCCCTCCGGGCCGCTGGTCACCCGGTCGGGTAGCCGGCGTGGAACGGGCACTCAGCCCGCAGGCATTCGCGGTTGACCTCGCTGAACTCACACCGCACCGCTTCCTGCACGGGGAGAGTTATGCCGAACCGCTCTAAAAGATACGTGATCGCAGTGCGGATCGCAAGCCATGAGTCGCGTTTACAGCATCGGGGACCGCCATGCCGGGCGATTGTCATCAGGCTGCGAGCGGTCATCTGGTTTGCAAGCGACCACTCCTGCTTTTTTAAAGGCGTGGACCCGGTGATCAGGCTCACGAAGATACCGGTCCCGACCGCCGCGCCGCAGGTGCCGAGGGTCCCGCAGGCCCCTTCCGGGACCATGCCGGCCCTGGCGCGGGCCCGGGCAAGCAGCGCCCCCTTTCTCCCCGGCTCCCCCTGGTGGTTGCAGAACGCAGCGATGAGGCTTGCGGGCACAAGGAAGTGGTGCTCCGGCCCGTGCATCCTGACCGCCGGATACCGCATCAGGATACAGACGATGGCAAGCGGGTCTTCGAGTGCCGTCGCGATACAGAACTGTTCGATGAGGTCGAGCGCCTCCAGGCTGTGGCACCGGTCGCAGACGAAGTGCCCGGCTTCGCAGGCCGCCGTGGTGCTCCGGACCTCACCGCAGACGGCACACGCCAGGTCGCGGGGCTCCTCCGTGTACACAAGATCCCTGCCGCAGATCAGGCATCCTGCTCCATGCTCCATGCTATAGGGGTGTGTCGCCGCATCCCATAAGCCTGCGGCCGGGATCAGGGGGTGACCGACCTGCCGGGGGAGGGGTATATGCGATCGGTATCGGGTTTTACGGGAGAATCCGTTCCCCGACATTCCCGCACCCGCCCGTCTTCGATCGAGAGAACGTGGTCGGCCAGTTCCAGGAGCGACGGGCGGTGAGAGACGAGGATGGTCGTCCGGTCCCCGACCAGGACCCTGAGCGTCCGGCGGATCTGGTCCTCGGTCTGCATATCCAGCGCCGACGTGGGCTCGTCGAGGATGAGGATGGGCGCATCCTTCAGGAACGCCCGGGCGATGGCGACCCGCTGCCGCTGGCCGACGGAGAGCTGGGTCCCGCGCTCCCCGACGATCGTCCGGTACCCGTCCGGAAACCGGACGATGTCGTCGTGGATCTGCGCTTTCCGGGCAGCCCCTACGACGTCCTCGAAGGTGGCCTCAGGCCTGCTGTAGCGGATGTTATCCTCGATGGTGGTGTGGAAGAGGAAGAGGTCCTGCGAGACGATCGATATCTGCCGCCGCAGCCACCGGGGGTCGAGCGATGAGAGGTCGCGCCCGTCGAGTGTGATCATGCCTTCCTGCGGCGTGAATGCCCGGAGGATCAGGTTGATCAGTGTCGTCTTCCCCACACCGGTCCGCCCGACGACGGCGACCACCTCACCGGGGCGGGCGACGAAATTCACGTCCCACAGGACCGGTTCCGACTCATCGTAGCCGAACCGGACGCCGCTGAACTCGATCCGGCCCTGCACCGTGGCGGGCACAATCCCGCCGGTGCCGGGGGCGGTGCCCGCTTCACCGTGTATCCGGAAGAGTTCGCGCAGGCGGGCGGCGGACGTGAGCGCGGGCTGCATGACGACGGGGAAGGCGAAGAAGGTGTTGACGGTGGGGGCGAACGTCACGATATAGACCGCGAAGGCGACGAAGTCCCCCACGGTCATAGCGCCGGCAAGCACCTCGTTGCCGCCGAACCAGAAGACGGCGATCAGCATGAGCGACATCGTGCCGATCCTGAAATACTCCGAGAATGCCGAGAGCATCGTGTTCCGGATCCGGGCATCGACCATGTTCCGGAGCGTCCCGGAGACCCTGTGCACCTCCCGGTCCTCTGCGGCGTGCGACTTTACGGTATCGATCCCGGAGATCACCTCCTGGAGGTCCCGCGAAACGTAGGCCTGCCGCTCGCGCTCCCGGTGGGTGGCGGCACGGATCCGCCGGATAAAGACGGCATTGACCAGCAGGTAGAGGGGGATGAAGGCGACGACGACGAGGGTGAGCCTGAGGTTTAAGGTGCAGAGGATGGCGAAGGTGAAGGTGACGTAGAGGGCGTTTGCGACGATCTGGGGGAGGTACTGGGAGACGGTGTACTGCAGGATCTGGACGTCGTCGGAGAGGCGGGACATGATGTAGCCTGTCTGCTGCGACTTGAAGTACGAGAGCGGGAAACTTAAGACGTGCTCGACGAGGGTGGTCTGCAGGTTGAAGGCGTAGCCTTCCCGGAACCGGGCGGTCCAGTAGTTCCGGACCAGGTCCATGCCGCCGGTGAAGAACCCGAGCACCAGGAGAGCGGCAATGAGGGTGTTGAGCGACGAGAGGAGCCCGCCGGCCCCTGCGAGGAGGGCATCGGGTGCCGGGGTCTCGCCCAGGAGGATGTTGTCGATGACGAACTTGATGCTGAGGGGGAGCACCGCCTTTGCGGCAGCAACGAGAGCCGTTGCCACGAGGGCCAGCACGCCCAGGCTCCAGATCGGCCGGCCGAACCGGAGGAAGAAGGCAAGGTCGGAGAACCGGAGGTCCCCCCTCGCCGTCGCCGGCTGCCGCATGATATCCCGTGTGAAGGCGACGGTGCGCCGGCAGTAGTCTGTGATGATCATGATACACAGGTCCGATTGAGGAGCGTTCTCCGGTTTCCCGCCACGTCTCCGTGGCAGTTCCATACCTCCCCTGCCGTATAATACCTGCGCTCCGGCAGCCGGGGCAAACCAAAACGGATAACGTATGATGAGGTGAGATCCTCGCATGGTATCGCGTGCTGCCGCCGACCGCGGGAAGGGGGCGGTTGTGGGAGCGCTGGTGATCGGTGCGGTCTCGCTTCTCGGTCTGCTGGAGATCCTCCCGGATCCGGTCGTGACGGTAGCGTTCCTCTTCGGCGGTGGCCTCGTCACCGGACTCCTCACTCCGGGGACGGTCAGGGACGGCGCTGTTGCCGGTGCCGTCTGCGGGGTGCTCGTGGCCCTGTTCGTTGCCTCCACAACAGCCATCATGAGCCTGGTGGAGAGCAGTCCGCAGTACCCTCCGTTCTGGGTGACGTTGGGCTTCTACGCTCTGGTCCTCACGGCACTCCTCCTCCCCTACAACGCCGTCGGCGGGGCGGCGGGGACGGTGGTGCGAAACGGTATCCGGAGAGACGCTACCGGGGCGGGCGAGCGCGCCAGGTGGCTCGGGATCGGCATCGGCACGGCCGTCATCGCTGGTTCGTCTCTCGTACTCGGCTTTCTCGGCCCGTTGATCGTGGCCCCCCCGCTCGTCGGCGGGTTCATCGCGGGTTACTCTACGAAGGGAGGGGCACGAGACGGCCTTGAAGCCGGGCTTGTCGCGGCACTATTCGGGACCGGCCTCTTCCTGATTCCATTCCTCTGGACGGCGTCGCACGCCACGGGGTTCGTGGCCGGGCTCGCGGGGATGGCCGCGATCGCCCTGGGGTACCTATATCTGGCCTTCGGGACCGCCGCCGGGGTTGCCGGTGCGGTTGTGCGGAAGAGTTTCACATGAAAATCGGTTCGAAGGTGGAAATGGAAGCCGGGTTACCGATTTTCATCGGTCGAGCCTGTGGTCGGCACGGCCTCATAAGCGTTTTGGGAAGGGTGAGGCTGATGGTGGGGCGTGTTGAAGAGGTCGTCCCGACAGCTTCCGGGTCAGTTGTACGTGGGTACTGGATGTAATCTCCCGGGCATGGTCTCTTTTGGGGGGGGGAGGGGGAGACCCCCTCCCCGGCCCCCTCCCCCGTGGCGATATTCACCACGGTCCACTAGACGGGGACAACCGCGGGCAAAACAGGTTTGGGTTACCCTGCAGTCCCCCTGTATCCAACAACCAGTGATTTCAGGCTTTAGATCGACTTGGTGGGTGTACACGCTCCGGTTCTGGCGAACTGTTATGGATTGCACCTTCGGCCAGTCGATGTCTCATGCACGGCTTTCGTGGGGATATCGCCACGCACTGCCCCCGCCCCTTGGGGCTGGGAACGACTGCCGGAACGGCAGGAGTTCGAGCATCGCAGGTGCGAGTTGCGACGGGCCATAGGGCCGGAGCATGAGCACCCGCAGGTGCGGAGGAGGAGGCCGGAGGCCGGGCGGGGTTCGAAAGAGAGCCCCGCATCACCCCCCGTAAAAGATGGTTGCGAGCTTGTAGAGGTCCATATCCACGGTCTTGAGGTTTGCCACCGCCTCCTCGAGCGGGACCGCAACGATATCGTCCCCCCGGAGCGCGACCATCTTCCCGAAGTCCTTCTCCTTGATGAGGTCCGCCGCCGCCACCCCGAACCGGGTCGCGAGCACCCGGTCGTGCGCCGTCGGAGACCCGCCGCGCTGGACGTGCCCGAGCACCGTCACCCGCACCTCCATATCGAGCCTTTTTTCGAGCTCGTCGCGCAGCACCGTGCCGACGCCGCCGAGCGTCACGTGGCCGAACTCGTCCGTCCGGGCGGACTGCGCGATTGCTTCCGCCATCCCCTTCGGCTGGGCGCCTTCGGCGACCACGACGATACTGAACTTCTTCCCCCGCTCATAGCGTGCCCGGAGATGGTGGGTGACCTCGTCGAGGTCGAACGGGATCTCCGGGATGAGAATCTCGTCGGCTCCGCCCGCGATCCCGGCCACGGTCGCGATCCATCCGGCATGCCGGCCCATCACCTCCACCACCATGACCCGGTGGTGCGACTCCGCCGTCGTGTGGAGACGGTCGATCGCCTCGGTGACGGTGGAGACGGCGGTGTCGAACCCGAAGGTGTAGTCGGTCGCGGCGACGTCGTTGTCGATGGTCTTTGGCACCCCCACCACCGGGATACCCATCTTTGAGAGTTTGTTCGCGACACCGAGGGTATCCTCACCGCCGATCGCAACGATCGCGTCGATCCCGAACTTCCTGATATTGTCGCGCAGCCGCTGGACATCTGCCTCGTTCTTGAAGGGGTTCGTCCGCGACGTCCCGAGGATCGTCCCGCCCTTCGGGAGGATCCCGGTCACCGAATAATCGGTGAGCGGTTCGACGTTCCCGGCAACCAGCCCGTGCCATCCGTCCCGGATCCCGATCGTGTCGAACCCGTGCTTCGCCCCCGTCCGCACGACCGCCCGGATCACCGCGTTCAGGCCCGGGCAGTCACCTCCTCCCGTCAGTACGCCGACCGTCGTCATCCCATCACCTGCCTCCCATGCAGATCTTATTTGCCTCGTCCACGCTCGCATCGTCGAGGGTGATCGCCGATATCGCGTCGCAGAAGGCGACAGCCTCATCGAGCGACCGCTGGTGGATGTTCCTGCCGGTCGCGTTCCCGACCGTGCCGCCGATGTGGATCTGGTCGTGGAGTTGCTGCAGGAACTCCGGCATGTCGGCATGCGACCCGCCCGCACAGACCACGCCCGTCCTGCCGGCGGCCGCCACCGCCTCCCGGAGCAGCGCAGCGTCGACCGATCCGCCCTTCTTCGGCGGGTTCACCTTCGCAAAGTCGCTCCCGAGGGTCGCTGCGACACCCGCCGCGCCCGCGACCAGGTGCGGGTCCCGCTCGTCCTTGACCGCCTTGCCGCGGGGATACATCCAGAGCACGGTGACGAGACCGTTCTGGTGCGCATGGTTGACGATCTGGGCCGCCTGGTAGAGCATCATCGGTTCGTATTCGCTCCCGAGGTAGACCGTGTAGCCGACACCGAGGATTGAAAGACCGGTCTGGTCCCGGATGTCGACGACCTGCCCGACGTTGTGGAGTTCCGAACTGAGCGGGTCGCGCTGGGTGGTTCCGACCAGGTTGGTCTTGGAGTTGAGCTTGGCGAGGTAGGGCACGTCCCGGTAATCCCCGCCGTACCGGGCGATCATCCCGAGTTGCGTCGCAAAGACCCCGATCCTCGCCCTGCTTGCGATACGGAAGAGGTGTTCGGGATCGGCGTCCTCTGGATGGATGCCTTCACCGAAGAAGTCATTGTTAAGGTGCTCGATCTTCTGGTCCCCGGCAAAGAGCATCAGCCTCCCGGTGCCGTGCGTAATCGTCCGATAGTTCTCCCGGTACCTCTCCTGCTCCTCCGGGGGCACATCGAGAGGGATCCTGATATCGGGTGCAGGTGGCATACCCCTTCCTCCCCATCCCCACATACTTAAGTGTTGCTGGAGCCCCGGGAGAACGGCGTGGACGAATGAGTCGGATGCCGGGGGCACCGGGTATCCGGCGTAAGTTCCATACCGGGACGTGGCGGGATCCTTCGTGGGGAGAAAAGAGTATGTCGCCGCCGGCGGTCATCGTCCTCGATTGAGAGGGATTTAACAACGTTTATTTTGCTCTCCGTCAGAATCATTCGTAGAGTACCCGGCGCTGTTCTTCCGGCTGAAAACAGTGCACAATGATTCAGGGATAGCCAAATGGATGTTCTGTTAATCCTTATCGACTGGTTTCCATATCTTCTTTCAGGTGTTGCCGCGACCCTCGGCCTTGTTCTGAGCGGCCTCGTCCTTGGCCTCCTTCTCGGGCTGCCCATGGCGCTCGGCCAGGTCTACGGCTCCCGGCCGGTACGCTGGGTCGTCGGGGTCTACGTCTGGTTCTTCAGGGGCCTCCCCATCCTTGTCCTGCTCTTCCTCTTCTGGTTCGGCATATTCCCCGGGCTCGGGCTCGGTAATCTCTCGGCGTTCGTCGTCGGAGCGGTCGTGCTGGGCCTCCGGGGAGCAGCATACCAGTCCCAGATCTTCCGTGGAGCCATCCAGTCGGTCGGAGAAGGACAGATGATCGCGGCACGATCTCTCGGGATGAGCAGGCTCACCGCCATCCGCTCCGTCATCCTCCCCCAGGCGATGCGCATCGCTCTCCCCGGCTGGTCGAACGAGTACCCCAACATCCTGACCGACTCGGCGGTCTGTTACGCGATCGGGGTCGTCGAACTGCTCACCATTACGTCGCGGATCGTCACGCAGACCCACATAACGATGCCGATCTACTTTGCCGCGGCGGGGATCTTCATCATCCTGAACTACGGGGGCCTCAAAGTCCTGCACCGGCTGGAGAAGAGGATAGCAATCCCGGGATTCGGAACCGGAGCAATGTAGAGCATGAACAACAACGACATTGTGTTGAGAGTCGAGGACGTACACAAGTCCTTCGGAGATAACGAGGTGTTGCGGGGGGTTTCGTTCGACGTCCGGAGAGGCGAGACGAAGGTCTTCATCGGCCCTTCGGGAACGGGAAAGAGCACGCTTCTGCGGTGCATCAACCAGCTGACGCCGCCCGACCGGGGAAGGGTCTGGCTCGACGGGGAGGAGGTCACGAACTCGGGGGCCCGGATCAACTACTTCCGGCAGAAGATCGGGATGGTCTTCCAGAACTTCTTCCTCTTCGACCACCTCACCGCGCTCAAGAACGTCGAACTGGCGCTGCTCAGGGTCAGGGGCATGGGGAGAGCGGAGGCACACGAGAAAGCGCTCACCGAACTCCGGCAGGTGGGGATAGAGGACTGGGCCGACCACTACCCGGCCGAGCTCTCCGGCGGCCAGGCCCAGCGGGTATCCATCGCCCGGGCGCTTGCCATGGACCCGGACGTCATCCTCTTCGACGAACCGACGTCCGCGCTCGATCCCGAACTGACCCGGGAGGTGCTGGAGGTCATGAAGAGGCTGGCCCAGCAGGGGATGACGATGCTCGTCGTCACCCACGAGATGGGGTTTGCCTGCTCTGTCGCAAACGAGATCCTCTTCATGGAGCACGGCCTGGTTGCCGAGCAGGGGTCGCCGGACCTGCTCCTGCATGACCCGCGATTCACCCGGATGAAGGACTTCATCGGCCGGATCGATTCCCGGATGGAAGACTGAGGAGCGGCATGGACCAGTCAGTCTTCATCTTCGAGATTCTCCTCCCGGCGCTGATGCAGGGGCTGGTCGTAACCCTGCAGCTGATCGCATGCTCCGCCCCGTTCGGCCTCGCGCTCGGGATCGGCGTTGCGGTGGGAAGGCAGTACGGCGGCCGCTTCGTATCCTCTGTCTGCAAGACGTTCGTCTTCCTCATCAAGGGCACGCCGCTCCTCCTCCTTCTCTTCATCCTCTACTTCGGCCTCCCGGCGATCGGGATCACGTTTTCCGCGTTCGTAGCATCGGTGGTCGGGTTTATCCTCTGCAACGGGGCGTATAACGCCGAGTACATTCGGGGCGCCCTTATGTCGGTCAAGGACGGCCAGATGGTCGCCGCCCAGGCGCTCGGGATGACCCGGTGGCAGGCGATCCGGAGCGTCATCCTGCCGCAGGCGCTCCGCCGGGCGATACCGGGACTTTCGAACGAGTTCATCTACCTGATCAAGTACTCGTCGCTCGCGTACATGCTCACGGTGATCGAGCTCTCCGGGGCGGGGAAACTGGTGGCGACGAAGTACTTCCTCTACACGGAGTCGTTTGCGATCGTCGGCATCGTCTATCTCGTGCTGGTGACGATCACGACCGCCGCCGTCAACATCCTTGAATCGCGGGTGGCCGTCCCCGGAACGACCCGGGCCGCCACCGCGGCCCAGTTGTGATTTTTTTCAAAAGGTCCCTTTTGGGGTTCCGGGGGTTTACGGGACGAGTGCGAATTTTATCCGGTGGTGCTCAAACTTCTGATGCCTTGTCCATCGCATTTTAGAGCTTTGTTTGAAACGTTGCAGACCCATTCACGGCCTTCTAGTGAGTATCGCCACGCACTGCCCCCGCCCCCGGGGCGGGGGAGGAGCGCGAAGCGCGGGCGGGGTGGGGGTTACGGCCACCTTCGTACTAGGTGGAGACAGGGGAGGGGGTGTACCCCCTCGCACCTAACGGTGCTCAAGCTCGCTACACTCGCACTCCCCGTCAGCCCTTCCCCCATGGCGATATTCCCACGGTCCACTGTACCAGGACAGGAGGGGAAAAGTAGGTCTGGTCTACAATGCCGCTCGTAAAAAAATGCAACAGCCCCGCTCCCCCATCCCACCCTACCGCTGGTGCAGGTGCCGGTGATGGATATCGGGCTGGTGCGGGTGGTCGTGGGCGAGTTCGGCATGGGCGTGCACATGGGAGTGCTCGCCGGTCGCCGGGAGCGGCGGGTCGCCGGCCGCGTGGGTGTGGTCGTGGTGAGGGTCGTCGTGGCGGTGACGGTGCTCGTGGACGGTCGCCGGGTGCCGGTGAGGGTGCGAATGCTCCTCGGAGACCATCAGCCCGGCCCCGAGCGCCATGACGGGTAGCGCGATGTAGAACGCGCCTGCCGGAAGTTCGGCAAAGAGCCAGAGCGAGAAGAGGACGCCGAAGAACGGGGAGACGGCAAGGAGCGAACCCGCTCGGGCGGCGCCGATACCCCGGAGGGCGAGGAGGAAGAGGATGCTTGTTAAGCCTCCGTAGCAGAGGAACCCGACTACCATGGCGGCAGCGGCCGTGGCAGGGCCCGGGAGGTGCTCCCCGGCGGCGAGCGCGATGAGGAGCGTGGCGATACCGGCGCCGATCCCCTTTACGGAGATGACGAGGAGGGGATCCTTTGCCGAGAGTCGCTGCCCCAGGTTGTTGTCGACCGCCCAGAAGAGGCAGGTGAGCAGGATGCCGAGCGCCGGGAGTGATAACCCGAGACCGCCCGCCGGGTCATGGGTGAGGAGGATGCACGACGCGGTGATGCACCCGAGCGCAACCCAGACCCGGCGGCTCACCCACTCACGAAAGACCGTCGCGGCAATCAGCGTCGTCGCTACGGCCTCGAAGTTCAGGAGGAGGGCCGCCGTCGCCGCCGGCGTTCCCGGGAGGCTGAATACCAGGGTGACCGGCGCGAGAAGGCCCCCAAAGACCGTCACGCCGATGAGCCACGGAACCTCGCTCCTTCCGGGCGGCGCCTCCACGTGGCTCCGCCGGGTACCCGCCGCCGTTCCGACGAGAGAGAAGAGCAGGGCGCCGGAACCGCTCCCGAGCGAGACCAGCGCGGCGAGCGCGAGCGGCCCGGCGCCGTCGAGGAGGAGTTTCGTGAACGGGGCGCTCCCCCCGATGAGGACCGCCGTCGCCAGCGCACAGAGGACGGGTGTCCGGTAGTTCGCCAGGGTGGATCCGTGGTCTATGCCGGCGGGTTTGCGCGGATACAGAAGAAGGGCCTCCGGGTGGGTTGAAGGTCGCGAAAAAGGGGGGACATGCCGTCCCCGGTTACTTCAGGTTGTGCTTCTCTTTGAGCTCTTCCCAGTAGGGATCGGCCTGCAGTTCTGCAATACCCTCGTTCATGAGCTCGAGGAGCGCTGTGTCATCCTTCCGGATGGCGACGCCGAACTGCTCCTGATCCATCGTCTTAACAGACCCAATGATCTTCAGCGGCTTGCCGGTGATGATGTCCTGCAGGGAGACGTCGTCGTACATGACTGCATCAATCCTGCCGATCTCAAGGTCGCTGACGGCAGCCGGTGTGTCGGCGTAGAGTTTCAGGTTCTCTTTCGGCATCTTCCCGGTCTCAGTCAGGTTCTCCTCGATCCAGAGGGCGGCGGTGCATCCCCGCTGCGCTCCAAGGATTACCTTGCCGGCGAGGACGTCTTCGAGCGTCACGTTTGAGTCCTCACGGGCCGCAACATCCTGGTTGATTGCCCAGTAGGGGTCGGTGAAGTT
Organism: Methanobacteriota archaeon; assembly: GCA_016841955.1. Taxonomy (GTDB): domain Archaea; phylum Halobacteriota; class Methanomicrobia; order Methanomicrobiales; family Methanoculleaceae; genus Methanoculleus. The sequence continues at coordinate 154,144 of JAENYE010000005.1, read as the reverse complement.
GACCACTGCCTGCCGCTCGGGGGTGATCGACATCCCGGCGTAGACCATATCGATCTTCTCGGCCTGGAGGGTGGGGATGATGGCGTCCCAGTCGACTGCTACGAACGTCACCTCGATGCCCTTCTTCTCAGCGATCCACTTCATGGAATCGACATCGAATCCCTGGGCGTTGCCGTCCTTGTCGACGTAACTGAAGGGGGGGTACGCGCCGTCAATGCCGACGATGTAGGAGTCTTTCAATTCCGCTCCACCGGTCTGTTCGGTCGTGCCGGTGCACCCTGCACCTGCGACTGCCAGCACTGCGACTAAACAGGCGAGCAATGTAAGAATGCCCTGTATTCTCATGAAAAATGAATTAGTTAGGTAAGTAAAATTAACCTTTTGATTTACCCTTCCTGAAGGGCCGGTTCAGCTGGCAGAGCGGTGATGGCATCGTGTCTGAGTATAAAGCCTGTGGTCCTGCCGTGGGGTGCCACGGAGCACCCGCCTGTCCCTCACCCCGGGAGGTCCCCCGTCACGTGCGGTTTCCCGGGCATCGCCCCAAGGACCTCGTCGATCCGGCTGATAAGGCGCGATCCTTCCATTCCTGCCGCGAGGACGATAGGTATTTATGACGGAGCATCCTCCCCGGGAGCGCTCCCGGAAGGGGACAGAGACCAGGTGGTGAAAGATATGAGAGGCACGCAGGAATCCGGCATGAGCGGGCAGTCCTCAGTCGCCGGGACCATACAGGAGCTCGACCCGCAGATCATTGAGGTGAGCACCTCCGGCATAAACTACCCCGCATCGAAGAACGACCTTATTTCCCGGGCGAAGGGGAGCCAGGCACCTCAGATCGTTCTCGATGCGCTCAACCAGTTCGAAGACAGACAGTACAGCGACCCTGAAGACGTGAAGTCCGAGTTCAGCAAGATCCAGCAGCGGTAACTTTTTTCCGCAGGTGCCGGATCCGGCACCTGCCGCACTCATTCCCGACCGGCCGAAACCGCTTAGCCCGGTGGTGCCCCTGCGGGACGTGCATCGGTGTGCAGGTGCACGGTGGACAGAGGTGAGTGGAGATGCCGGAAGAAGCGAGACTCTTCGTGAAGGGCGGAACGTCGGGCCAATACCGGCCTCGGGCTCCGCCACCTATATCTGGTCCCCCGATGCATGGCGTGGCATGCTCATCATCGGACACCGGGGCGCAAGGGCTCTCGAGCCGGAGAACACCCTGCGGGCCCTGCGGAGGGGTATGGCGTGTGCCGATCTCGTCGAGGTCGACGTACGCCTCACAAGAGACGGTATCCCGGTTGTAATCCACGACGCAACCGTCGACCGGACAACCGACGGGACCGGGCCGGTCAAGGGTTATACCATCGAGGACATAAAGAGGCTGGACGCGGGCGAGGGCGAGACGATCCCGACGCTCCGGGAGGTCCTCGACCTCGTACAGGTGGAGAAGGGGCTTGTCGTGGAGATCAAGGAGCCCGGGACCGAAGCGATCATCGCCTCGGTGATCATGGACCGGATGCCGGAACGACTTTTCCTGGTTTCGTTCCACCCCGGGAGCGTTGCGATGGCAAAGAGGCTCCTCCCCGGGGCGCAGGCGGGCCTCATCTACTCGGGGGAGACCGGCGATCCCATCAACCTCGCCCGCTCGGCGCAGGCGGACGTCATCCTCCCGCGGTGGGACCGGGTCTCGCGCGAGGTGGTGGAGCGGGCGCACGGGGCCGGGCTGCTCGTCGTCCCCTGGACGCTGAATACGGAGGAGGACATCAACGAGGCGGCACAACTCGGCGTCGACGGTTTCGCGAGCGCTGACCCCTGCGCCGCACGGCGATACCTGCAGGGCGAAGCCGAAACAAGTCCGGCTGCGGCGAGGTGACGGACCTATCAGACGAGCGTACCCGGGAGGTGTTTGAGGAGCCACGCCTTCACCTCGACGTAGAGGCTCTCCGCCGCCTCATCGAGGGTGTGGCCCGCTCCTTCGTAGACGACCAGCCGCTTGGGTTCCCGGGCATGCCGGTAGACCTCCTCTGATGAGCGATGAGAGAGGACCGGATCGGCGTCCCCGTGAATCAGGAGGGTTGCCGCACGGCCGGCGAGGCCAGCGACCGGTTCGGTCCCGGCTGCCTGGGTGGAGATGGTGACGACGGCCCTGACCGCCGGGTCGTTCGCCGCCGCCTGGATCACCACCGCTCCCCCGAACGAGTGCCCGACCAGCCCGACGGCCGAGACCCCCTGGCTTTCAAGGTAGCGCGTGCCGAGGGCCGTGTCGACAGTCGATTCCACGAGATCGGTCGGGTGCCGGTACTGCACCCGGAGCGTGCCGATCCTGTCGTTCCGGAGATCTTTTGCCAGCCGTGGGTAGAGTCCCTGTGCGGGGGTATCAAACCCGCCCCCGGTCCCGCCCACCATAACGACACCGCTTCTGGCTCCCCGAGCCTCGTAGTAGCGGCAGGTGGTCGTCCCCCGGTCGGTCTCGATCTCCACGACGTCGTAGGCCTCACCGGCCTGTGGCACCCGCCTGACATTCGTGGGGCGCACCTCGACCCTCGTTGCACCCACATCCACTTCAACTGCAGCCGTTCCGAGCATGGAGGGCAATAGAGATTGTGGCTATTTGTCCTTTGCGGCAGGGACCCGGTGCGGCCTATGGGGCGGGCGTTCTTGGGCGCCCGGGGGAGGAGCGATCTCGTGCGCCGTGGAGAACGTTACTCCATAACCCTGTGCGGAAAGTACATTACTATTGATTACAAAATTATAATTTATAATGGATAAAATAGGGCACAAACTCTTCCGACAGGTTGGCAACTCTCCCCCGGTATCCGCCCCCGTTGGGCACGGTGTATCCCCCGGTACCGGAGAGTCCGATGCCGACCTCCTCGACGCCTACTCCCGGGCCGTTGTCCGGGTCGTTGAGTCCGTGGGGCCCGCGGTCGTGAGCGTGGTCGCGGGGAAGAACCTCCAGGGCCGGCGCGGCGAGCAGATGGGAGCTGGCTCAGGCGTGATCGTGGCACCGGAAGGCTACATCCTGACCAACAATCATGTGGTGCAGGGAGCCGGGAGGCTCGAGGTCCGTACGGCAGACGGGACCGCTCTTCCTGCACGCCTGGCCGGTGCCGACCCGGCGACCGATCTTGCCGTGCTCCGTGCCGACACCGGGGGCCTCCCCTACGCGTCGTTCGGCGACTCCGGAGCGCTCTCGGTCGGCCAGCTCGCGATAGCCATCGGCAACCCGCTCGGCTTTGACTCGACCGTCTCGACGGGAGTCCTGAGCGCCCTCGGGCGGGCGCTCCGGAGCCGGGACGGCCGCCTGATCGAGAACATCATCCAGCACACCGCTCCCCTGAACCCCGGCAACTCCGGCGGTCCGCTGGTGGACTCGCGCGGCCGGGTCATCGGGATCAACACGGCCATCATCCCGATGGCCCAGGGCATCTGCTTCTCGATCCCGTCCAACACCGCCGCCTGGGTCCTGCCGCAGCTGGTCGCCGACGGCAGGGTGCGGCGCGGCTACCTCGGTATTGCCGGCCAGTCACGGCCGCTGGAGCAGCCGCTCGTCCTGGCGCTCGGGCTTACCGCGAATCAGGCGGTCGAGGTCGTCTCGGTGAACAGGGCAAGCCCCGCCGGTCGGGCAGGACTCCGGCCGGGAGACCTGATCGTCGCGATCAACGATACCTGCGTGACGTGCGTTGACGACCTGCACCGGTTCCTCGCCACCTGGCCCATCGCGGAACCGGCAACCCTGACGCTTGTTCGGGAACAGCGTCGGATCGCGCTCCCGATCATCCCGGTGGAAGCGGTCGCGTGTTCCGCAACCGGGTGAGCGAGGGATGGAACGGCTCGCCCGTCTCTCCCGGGCCTTAGCCAGTCCGGAGTGTCAGAGAACCCATGTGATCCGGGGCTCCCGCCGTGCCGGTTTTGGTGACAGGAGGGCGGGATAGCCGAAGATCAGCGGCGCCACAATCTGGTGATCGTCGGGGACCTTCAGCGCCGCAAGGATCTCGGGGTTCTGCTCAATGAGGGTCGCGGATCCGATCCAGCAACTGCCGATGCCGAGCGCCCAGGCGGCAAGCATCATATTCTCCGCACAGAGCGTGCAGTCGAGGACGCTTGACAAGGCTTCCCGGGCGCCGAGGACCAGGACCAGCACCGGGGCGTTATAGAAGATGCTGAACCCCGGATCCTTGAGCGCCGTGAGGAACTCTTCCGTCCCCGGGCGGGATTCCTCTCCGATCTTCTCCGCCAGGATCGGTTTGCAGTAGTCGGACGCCCGCCGCATCAGGTCCCTGTCTCTCGTGACCACGAACTGCCAGGGCTGAAGCCCGAGAGCGGTCGGGGCCTGGATGCCCGCAGCGATGATCGCTCTCAAGGCCTCGTCCGGGACCTCACGGTCTGTATAATTCCTGACGCTCCGGCGCTCCCGGATCACGGAGAAGATCCCGATGGCCTCTGTATCCGTCACCATAGAACCCCCTACGGCTCGCCGATGATATTTATGTGTTGGGGGAAGCCGCACAGGTCTCCCGGCCGGGATCCGGCCTTTGCTCCATAGCCGGCTGAAGAAACCGTCGAACTTTCCGGATCCTTTCTCCGGGGCCGTGGCCGGGTCCCGGTGATAGAACCCGGTAACCTCCATGCTCCCGGTGGGGGTGGTTCCCGACCTGCAGCCACCTCCCCACCGGGTTTCTTGCCCGGCGCGCTGTAACACGACCAGGCCCTTCAGGAGGCCGGGAGTGCCGCCGAAATCCCCTGGAGATCGAGGAAACCTGATTTTTGCCCCACAACCGGATAGCAATCTTTTTAATGTCCCCGGAGCACAACGACTACAGCGACTGCATTCCAGCGTCGGTGGGAAATGACAGACTCGCACCAGGACCGGGCACCCCGCGACCCTGCGGTGTTCGATGCTCTCGAGGACGGCCTTCTTGTGGTGAGCGACGACCGGAAGGTCAGCTGGTACAACCCGGCTCTCGCACGGACTCTTGCCATACGGCAGGAAGACGCCATCGGGATGGACGTGCGTACTCTCTTCGGCACGTACCTTTCGCCGACCCTCGAAGACGAAGCCACTGCACGGCTGCTCCGGCAGGCTCTGGAGAACGGCGCAGATCTTCCCGCCCTCCTCTACCGTGCCCGGACACCCGACGGCGCCCGGCGCTGGCTCTCGATCACGGGCAAACCGGTCTTTGCCGGGCAGCGGCTCATCCAGATCCGGGATGCCACCGCAGATCTGAACGCGCACCGTTTCAGGACCGCACTCGACCAGTCGCCGGTGGTCGTCTTTGCGCAGGATGCGGATCTCCGCTACACCTGGTCGTACAACCAGCAGCTGGGGTCTACGGATGCGTCCATCATCGGCATGTGCGACGAGGATGTCTTTCCCGACAGCGCCTTGTCCCTCACGGCGCTCAAGCGCCGGGTTCTTGAGACGGGAGAGACCGTGCGGGCGCCGGTGACGTTCGCCGTCGCAGGCGATCTTCGCGTCCGGGACCTGACATTAAAGCCGCTTCGGGACGCGGAGGGCAGGATTGCGGGCGTTACCGGAACAGCCTTCGATGTGACCGAACGGAACCGGGCTGAGGAGGCGCTCAGGGAGAAGACGCACGAACTGAAGAAACGAATGGACGAACTCGAGTGCCTGTACACCATCGCGCACCTCGTCGAGGCGCCGGAGGCAACGCTTGACGGGCTCCTGCAGGCGGTTGCCGATACACTCCCCTCGGGCTGGCAGTATCCGGACGATACCGCGATACGAATCACCGTCGACGGCCGGGACTACTACCGGGGCGACCCGGGGGAGACCCCCTGGAAGCAGAGCAGTCCAATCGTCGTTCGTGGCGTACAGGTTGGCGTGGTTGAGGTCCGGTACCTCGCGGAGATCCCGGAGGCGGTCGAAGGGCCGTTCCTGCCGGAAGAGCAGATGCTGCTCGATTCCGTCACGAAGCGGCTCGGCCGGATCATTGAACGGCTGCAGGTAGAAGAGGCGCTCGAGGAGAGCGAGGAGAAGTTCCGGGGGATTGCCCAGCGGAGTTTCGACCTTATCGTTACGTCGTATCTTGCCGACGGGCTGAACTACGTCTCGCCGGCGATGGAGCGAATACTCGGATACTCTCCCGAGGAGATGGTAGGAACGGAATGGGAGGATTACATCCTCCTATCAAGTCTTCCTGCCTGGGAGAAGGGGCGCCGGAAGGTGCTCCGGGGCGAGCAGGTCGAAAGGCTCCAGATCGAGGTCAGGCGGAAGGACGGGGAGACTGCCATACTGGAACTGAACGAGTCGCCGATCGTCGAGAAAAGGGCGATCGTGGGGTTCCAGGCCATCGGCAGGGACATCTCCGAGCGGATCCTGTACGAGCGGCTCCGGGAACAGGCCTTCGATATGACCGAGCGAAACATAGCACAGTTTGCCGTCCTTGCCGACCACGTCCGCCACCCGCTCCAGGTGGTCATGGGAGTTGCGGACCTGCTCGACGACGAGGTGACCGCGGAGAAACTCCGGGAGCAGGTCCGGAGGATCAATATGCAGATCAACCAACTGGACCGGGAATGGATTGAGTCCCGGAAGATCCGGGAGTTCCTGAAGCGGTACGAACTCTGAAGATCACTACCGGCGACGTGACCTCTTTTCGTGAGGGCGGTGCGCCACCGGCATGCCCTCCCGGATGGCGGCGAGCGTCTCCGGCAGAAGAGAGCCTTTCTTCCCGACGACGTCTGCCGTCCGGATGGTGGCGGCATACTCGGTCAGGGCATAGCTCTCGGTGAAGAGATCGAGCCCGCCGCGGGCAAAGTCGTCGAGTGAGAGCGGGACCGAGGCCCCGTCGGTGGACGGGCTGCTTGATACCGGACAGGTAAGGAGGTCACCGTTCTCCCCTGCGATAACGACCACCACCGGCCGCACCTTCCGTCCGCCGATGCCCCCGACACGCACGGAGGCCAGTACGACGTCGCCGCTGGCGTACTGTCCCATGTGCATACTGGTCGACCCCGGAACGGATAAGAGGATTGCCGTGTACCGGTAGGGCGTTGCCCGGAACAGCACCGGGCAGAGGTCTTATAAAACAGGAGGAAGGAGGATGCGCCGTTACGACGCCTGTCCTTTTGCTTTCCCGTTGGATTTCTGCTGCTCTTCGCGGAACTCTTTCTGGTTCTTCACCTTCTCTTTCGTGTTCTCCTTCACCTTCGCGGTCCAGGCATACCCGTCATCGTTGCCGTTCTCCCCCTTTTTGCCGTTGCCCGGGCTGATCACGGATACGGCACCGGTGCCGGCCACCGAGACGTTCCCCTCCTCCGTCACGGCGCTGCCGGTCACGGTCAGGTTGCCGTCACCGGCGGCGAGATCGAGGTCCTGCCGCCGGTACTTCAGGATGAGCGTGCCGCCGTCCTTCATGCAGAAGTTGACCTTCTCCGGCGTTGCGTTCCCGACGCTGAACTCCGTGGGGTCCGATACCGTCACGTTCGTGCGGTCGGCGTCGGCAAACCCGAGCCATTCCGCAAGGCTGACGAAGACGGTCATGATGCCGTTGCTCTTCTGGTTCAGGGTCTTCGGGACGACCTTTACCTCTGCCGGCTGCGGGTTCGCGGTCACGTTCAGGGTATCGCAGGCGACGGCGCCCGTGGCGTTGTTCACGACCTTTACCGTGACGGCGTAGGTGCCGGCGGCGAGATAGGTGTGGGCAGCCTGTATGGTGCCGTTGTGCTCGTCGTCCTGCATGATCTCAGCCTCCGTCGTTCCTGTGCTCCAGTCGATGGAAGCGGAGAGGTTCATCGCATCGAAGACGTCCGTGTTGTTGCAGGTAGCGAGGATGGTGACCGGTTCTCCGGCGAGCACGGTGCGGTCGCTCCCTGCATCGACGACAAGGGCGGCCTGCACGGCAGGAGCCACCACGGCAAGGGCGATCAGCAGGGAGAAAATTCGGATCGTAGCATCTCGTTTCATGAGTAACTTACCTCCGATAACTACTGAATCTGCTCCCCTATTTGACCGCATTGAGCTTCCCGGTTCAATCAATCACCCGTGCGGTGGTGCAGGTCCCGTCCCTATACCCGGAGCACCCGGGCGTTGATTGCGACGATCACGGTGCTTGCGCTCATCAGCACCGCACCGGTGAGCCGGTCGTCCTCGAGCGGGAAGACGACGGTCTTGCCCTGCCGCTGGAGCGGTGATTCGTGTATCCATAGGCGGGGAGATCACGGATGCTCCCGGGGGAAATGAACAGATTTATAAACCCGGGAGAACAGCATACTGCTCGTAGTCAGGTATACTTGCCCACAGGAGTGATGAATCTCCTTAAATTCCTCTGAATGCCGCCCGGATCCGTTTGAATCCCGTGGGAACATTTTATCTATGACGGGCATAAAAATTCCCTGAGAGTAAAGGAGGTGGTCCCGGCCAATGCACGTACGCAAGCCCGCATACGATGATATCCCCGCGCTCTCCGCTATCCTTGACGCGCTCGATGAGGGTCTGCTCGTCGTCGGTCCCGATAACCGGATAGCCTGCGTCAACAGGCATCTCCGGCACCTCCTCGGCATCGACCGGGACGCGCTCTGTAGAACAGATGCAGATCTTTTTGTCCGCCGTAACCTGGTGCCCCGGATATGCGAGGATTCGTGCAGGGCGGCGGTCCTGGCGTCCCTCTCCGGCCGTTCCCGGGCTGCCGACGTCCTGTGCACGTTGCGATCGCCCGGTGGTGAGGAGAAGCGGATCCGCTGCTCGTGCAGGGTCGTTGCCGAGGGACCCTTCCGGGGTATGCAGGTCATCCGCCTTTCTCCCGAATCCTCCGGGATCCAGTGTGAGGCCTCGATCCTTCCGGGCAACGGTCACGGGAGGCCCGTGGATACCCCCCAACAGAGGCGGATGGAGGAGATCCTGCGGGAGAGCGAGGACAGGTACCGGTTCCTCGTCGAGAATCTCAACGAGGGTATCGGGCTGATCGACAGAAATGGCGTTGCGGTCTTTGCCAACCAGAGAATGGCCGATATCGTCGGCTACCCGGCCGCTGAGATCATCGGATCGCCGGTCTCTGCGTTCGTCGGTGAGGAGGGTGCCGGATACCTTGGAGAGTATCTGCAGAACCTGGGCCGGAACACGCGCGAGGTCTTTGAGATCGATCTGATCCGTAAAGACGGTGCTCGCGTCCATACGTTGATGGCGACCACCCCGGTCGTCGACGCCGACGGCACCTGCCGGGGATTTTTTGCCGGGGTCCAGGACATCACGCCCTTGAAAAGGATGGAGGCGCAGCTCCGGGAGAGCGAGGAGAAGTACCGATCGCTCGTCGAACTCTCCGCCGAGGCGACCCTGATCCACCGCGACGGGAAGATTATATTCATCAACCCCGCCGGCACGAGGCTGCTCGGCGCTTCAAGCCCGGAGGAGATCCTCGGGCAGGCTATCCTTGATATTGTCCACCCCGAAGCCCGGGATACCATCGAGGTCTTCACCGCGCGGGACCTGCAGGGGGAGGAGACGCCGCTCGTCGAACTGCTGGTAATCAGGCTCGACGGGAAGACGGTCCCCATCGAGGGGAGGGGCACACGGACGTATTTTGAGGGACGGCCCGCGGTCCAGGTCGTTATGCGGGACGTCGCCCACCGGAAGCAGGCGGAGGAGCAACTGCAGGCAAGAAACCGCCACCTCCTGCTGTTGAACAGGATCATCGCCACATCCGCATCGGCCCGGACACCGGATGAACTGCTGGAGACGGCGCTCAATCAGACGCTCGACCTTCTCGATTACGACGGCGGCGCTATCTACCGCCTCGATGCCGGGCGGGGCGAGGCCGCTCCCCGGTGCCGGCGGAACATGCCGGATGCGTGCCTGGAACTGGCGGTGAGGATCCTGGGAGTGTCGTTCGCCGAAAACCTCGCCACCGGCCTTCCCTGCTACCTTGAACAGGACCGGGGCCCGAACACCTCCGGGTCCCGTCTCCTCCGGGAACTCGGGTTTGCCGCACTCGCCTGCATCCCGCTCGTCGTCGAGTCCGACGTCGTCGGGACGCTCCTCATCGGGAGCAGGGACCGGGGATTCTTCTCCCACGACGAGCGCGCACTCCTCGAAGCGGTCGGCCGGGAGATCGGGGCCGGCATCATGCGGGGGATGCTCTACCGGAGGCTTGAAGTGGCAAACCGGGAGGCGAACCTCTACCTCGATATTCTCACCCACGATATCCGGAACGCGGACAACGTCGCAAACATCTACGCCGACCTCCTCATCGACGAGCTCGAGGGGGAACCGGCCCGGCACGCCCGGAAACTGAAGGCCGGGATCAAAAAGAGCATCGAGATCACCGCAAACGTCGCCACCATCCGGAAGATCCACGAGAGCCGGGCCGGACTTGCGCCCCTTGACCTCCACGACGTGATCCGGGAAGAGATCGCCCACTTTCCCGACCTCTGCATTCACTACGACGGGCTGTCCGTGGAGGTTCTCGCCGACGACCTCCTTCCCGAGGTCTTCACGAACCTGATCGGCAACGCCGCAAAGCACGGGGGGCAGGGTGTCGAGGTCACGATGGCGGTCGAGGACCTCGATGAAAGGACCGTCGTCGTCACCGTTGCAGACACCGGTTCCGGTATCCCGGACGACGCGAAGGAGACGATCTTCTTCCGGTTCGAGCGGGAGGGCGGCAGGCGAGGGAGCCAGGGCCTCGGCCTCTCGATCTGCCGGATGCTCACCGCGCGCTACGGCGGGAGAATCTGGGCCGAGGACCGGGTTGCGGGGCACCCGGAGGAGGGTGCGGCGTTCCGGTTCACTCTACGGAAGGCCGGACACAGGGGGAGTTTGTAAGCCGCCCACCTAGCGGTGCTAACGCCCACTGTGTTCGCGCCTCCCTGGAGCAGAAGGTGAAACGCGAGGAAAATCCCGATACAGTGGACCGTGGGAGCTCCGCACCTTCGGCGCTCGAACTCCGCCTGCCCCCTGGGGCACGCGTCGTTTATCGCCACGGGGGGTGGGGACAAAGGGGAGTGCGAGCGCAGCGAGCATGAGCACCACTAGGTGCGAGGGGGTAGAGACCCCCTCCCCTGCAACCCCTCGCACCTAACGGTGCTCGTGCTCCTGCTCGAAGCCTGACGGCTTCTCAAGCTCCGGACGTTGTCCGTCGCACCCTTCGGCCAGTCGTTCCCCCAGACGCGATATCCCCTCGAAAACCGTGTCCAAAAATGCCCATGACCACTTTAGAACAGGAGCCCGAGAAGACTTCAGGCTCTCATGCCTCACTTACGCCAGAAGGTGCCCACTGTGATTTGCACTGCGGTGCTCAGCCCCGGTCATGACGCTCAGGACCCCGGGAGAGTGTGTCCTCCTCCTGACAGAGGTGTTCTGGGACGAATCCTTGGAGAGAGCAAAGAGAATTTCAACAGGGTCGTGCTTTGGGAACGCCGTGCCCTTCTCCGGGTGCCCCCTTTCCGGTACTGACTCAGATGCCGGGTCGGCGAACCTCCGGGACAGAGATCCCCCGCCTTGAGGATCCGGTCCTCCTGATCGCTCCAGGCGTATATCGGACGCAAACGATCGGATTTATTCCTCCTGTCGCAGAAATCAATAGCCATGCACAGGATTGTTCCTCTTTTCTTCGCCTGCATGCTCCTCTCCGCCGGATGCCTCACCGCAAGTGAACCTCAGGCAGAGGCGGGTGTCGTGCCGGTCACCCCGGCGGACCCGGTCCCCATCTTCGACGGCCGGGCAACGTACTTTGGACTCATCGGGGATGAAACCCCGCAGATCCGGACGAACTACAGCATGGGGTACGTCGTCATCCCGCCGGGTAACGCGACATCCCTGCACCGGCTGATCGGGACGACGGAGCTCGTCTACGTGATCGCCGGTGCGGCGGAGGTCCGCTGCGACAACGAGACGGTGACCGCCCACGAAGGGGAGACCGTCCTCCTGCCGGAAGGGGTGCTGCAGTCGATAGCCTCGGTCGGGGATACCGATCTCTGCTACCTCACCGTGATCCAGCCGCCCTTCACGGCCGCAATCGAGGTCTCGGGGGACGGGCTCGACGTGCTCAGCGTGACAACGGATGATGCGCCGATCGCCGTCACCGATCCCCGGGATGGGATCGAGTGGGACCTCGAATCCGGCGTGGCGGTCTACACCCTCGCAAACCCGGTGCTGATGAACGAGACGGAGATCCCGATCGACTACAGTCTCGCGTACGCGGAACTCCTCCCGGGCGGGTATCTCGGGTACGACGGGATCCGCGGGTCTTCCGATCTCCTCTACGTAATCGAGGGGGAGCTCGAAGTCGCCACGCCCGACGGAGAAACAATCCGGATTCCGGCAGGGAGCGCTGCCTACGTACCGCCCGACCTGGTGAAAGAGACCCGGAATGCTGCAGACGCCACGACGAAGATCCTCTCGTTCATCGACCCGGCATGGACGCCGGAGAAGACCGTTCTCTTTGAATGAGGGTTCTCTCCCTCTTTTTTTATCGACTCGGCGCAGGAGGCCCCTCCACGTCTCAGGGAGGGGTGCCGGCGTCCGGCCGGCCTATTCTAAGGGCGTTTGCGATGACCGCGAGCGAGAGCCCCATGTCCCCGAATGCCACCGCCATCCAGAGGGTGACCAGCCCGACGACGGCGAGCCCGGCGATGCCGAGTTTCACCACGAGCGCCGTTGCGACGTTCTGCCTGACGACCGAGACCGTCTTCTCCGAGAGGGCCACGAGGTAGGCGACCCGTGAGATGTCGTCCTCCATCACGACGATGTCGGCCGCCTCGATCGCGACATCCGACCCGATGGCCCCCATCGCGACCCCGACGTTCGCCCGGGCCAGCGCCGGCGCGTCGTTCACGCCGTCGCCGACCATCACCACGAGCCCATAGCGGTCCATCAGCCGCTCGACCATCGCCACCTTCTCCTCCGGGAAGAGCCCGGCATGGCACTCGTCGATCCCGATGCGGCGGGCCACCGCTTCGCCGACGCGCTCGTTGTCCCCGGTGAGCATCACCGTCCTGATCCCCCTCTCCCGGAGATCGGCAACCGTCTTCTGGGCATCCTTCTTGACGACGTCCGAGAGGGCGATAAGCCCGACGACCGCCGAATCGGTGCCGGCGAGGACGACAGTCTTTCCCTCGCTCTCAAGCCGGTCGGAGGCCGCCCGCCATGCCCCGTCGGGAGGCTCCGGGAAGAGCGCGGCGTTCCCGAGGAGGCAGGTCCTACCGTCGATCTTCCCCTGAACGCCCCTGCCGGCGATCGAGACGAACTCCTCCACGTCCCACAGGACGGTGCCCGCCTCCTCCGCCCGCCGCCGGACCGCCTCCGCGATCGGATGGCCGGAACGGGACTCAAGCGACGCGGCGACGGCGAGCACCTGCGCCTCCGGCACCCCGAATCCGACCACGTCGTCCACCTCGAGCCTTCCGGTCGTGAGCGTCCCGGTCTTGTCGAAGACGATCACCCGGGCGAGCCCCACGGCCTCGAGGGAGTCCCGGCCCTTGATGAGCACGCCGTTATGCGCCGCGGTCGTGATCCCCGAGACCATCGAGACCGGGGTGGAGATGGCGAGCGCACAGGGGCAGGCGATGACGAGCAGGATCAGCGCCCGGTAGAACGCCTCGAGGAACGGGATGCCGAAGGCGAGCGGCGGGACCACGACGAGGAGGGCGGCGAGGAGGATGACCGCCGGCGTGTAGTAGCGGGAGAACCGCTCGATGAACGCTTCTGTGGGGGAGGTGTGGGCCTGGGCCTCCGCGACCAGCGCCACGACCCGGGCTATCGTGCTCTCCTCTTCGGGTTTCGTCACCCGGATCTCGAGGTAGCCTTCGACATTCCGGGTCCCGGCGTAGACCCCGTCCCCGACACCCTTTGCCACCGGGACGCTCTCCCCTGTGATCGCCGCCTGGTCTACCGACGACGTGCCGGCAGTGACGATGCCGTCGAGCGCGACGGTGTCGCCCGGTCTCGCGATCACGGTCTCCCCGACGCCGACGTCTTCGACCGGGACGGTCACCTCCCCGCCGTCCCGCCGGACCCGGGCCGTCTGCGGCGCGATATCGAGGAGCGAGGCAATCGAGCGCTCCGCCCTCCCGGCCGCATACACCTCCAGGAACTCGGCGATGGCGTAGAGGTAGAGCACTGTGGCGCCTTCTGCGGGGTTCCCGGTCAGGAACGCGCCTGCCGCCGCGACGGATATGAGCACCGCGATGCTGAACCTGAGCCGGATGAGGGCAAGGAACCCGGCTTTCAGGACTTCGTAACCGGATATGACCGCGGCGGCGAGCAGGAGGGCCGTGCCGGCGAGAGGATACGGGATGAAGTAGCCGGCGAGTATACCCGCGAGGAGGAGGACGCCCGAGACCGCAAAGACCGCGACGTCCCGGCGGCCGACGACCGGCCTGTGAATCTCGCAGACCCCGGCCCGGCAGCGGGGGCAGGACGGGCACTCCTCATGCTCCGTCACGGACCGCCTCCAGGTAGTCTGCAAGGGGTCGGCAACCCCTGGCCGCAGCCCTCCGGGCGTAGGTCCCCGTCATAGGTATAAGGGATGTTGGCTGCGTCCCACTTAAAAGGTGGTCTGTGCGCACCCCGGATCCGCCTCCGGCACGATCACCCCGGGAGGATAGGGATGGAACAGAAGGCCACCCTTTCACCGAGCAGAAACATTATGAGGAAATCGCCCCAAACGATCGGAAAGATCACCCCCTTCCACAGCATGCCCGGGTGCCGGCCAGCTGCATGCCGTCACCCTGCCCGTCTTCTCTGCAGGACTTGAACGATGCCTACACCAGACTTCACCACGACCCCCCCGGACAAACCGGAAGCTCCCAACCGCCTCGCCGACGAGACGGTTCCCTGCAGGATCTGGATCTGCCGGCCCGACGGCGTGGCGCCCGACCTCCTCGCAACGACGCTCGAAGAGTGCCGGGACTCCGGTTGGGCGGGCCCCCTCCACCCGGAGGACGCGGAGATGTTGCTCGCCGAATGGGAGCGCTGTGCCGCCGCCGGCACGCCGTGGAGGTGCAGCTATCGCATCCCGGGCGCCGACGGGGAATACCACACCATCGCGAGCAGGGTCGTCCCGGTCAGGGACGCTACAGGCAGGGTCGTCCTCTGGGCGGGGGTCAGCCTCGACGTCACCGGCCGGGATGAACCCGGTGGACCAGTGAGGGAGCTCCGGACACTCTCCGCAATCGCCCGGGCGATCGAGGAGGGCGACGCCGATCCTGAGGAGATCTTCCGGGAGACGGTCAGCCTCCTGCCCCGTGGGTTCCGGCACCCGGAGCAGGTATCGGCACGGGTTGTGCCCGGGACTGCTGTTCCTGGGCCCGGAAGGGTTGTCGCGGAGATCCCTGCCGGGGAGAGGCCGGCCGGGCACCTCGTGGTGGAGTGCCGGAGGGAGCCGAAGGAAGCCGGAGGAAGCCGGGAGAAACCGCAGGAGACAGAAGACCCCTTCCTGCCGCAGGAACGCGACCTCGTCCGCGCTGTCGCCGCGATGCTCGGGGCCGCCATCGCGCCGGGACACGGAGAGACCGCAAACTCCGGGCAGCAGTACCGCCTCCTCTTCGACCAGATGCCGGACGCCGGGCTCCTCATTGGGATACTCCGCGACGGTTCCGGGAACCCTGCCGGCTTCCGGATTCTCCGGATCAACCGCAAGGCCGCCGAAAGCCTCGGCCGCCGCCGGGAAGAGGTCACCGGAGAAGACCTCGTCACGACCGTTCCATCGATCACACCCGCCGTGCTCGACCTCTTCTACCGGGTTGCGAGAACCGGAAGACCTGTGCATCGCGATGTCTCAAGTCCGGCGACCGGCGCCTGCTATGAACTGAAGGCATACCGGCCGCAATACGACCGGCTCGTCGTCATTGCAGGAAACGTCACGGACCGGCGCAGGGCGGAAGAGCTGCTCCGGGAACAGCAGATTGCCCTGGATAACCGGGTGAGGGAACTTGCGACACTCTATGCCGTAAGCGGCGTCGTCGAGCGGCCCGGGGTATCGGTCGAGGAGGTCCTCCGGGAGGTTGCCGGCATCCTCCCCGGCGGCTGGCTCCACCCGGAAGATGCTGCTGCCCGGATCACGGTCGACGGCCGGGAATACCGGTCGGCGGGATTTGTCGAGACCCCCTTGAGGCAGGAAAGCCCGATCATTGTTCATGGCCGGGTCGCCGGGAAGGTGGAGGTCTGCTACCGCCGCGGGCTGCCCGGGGATGACGATGCGCCGTTCCTCACCGATGAACGCCGCCTGATCGACGCCGTCGCCAGGAGGCTCGGCCGGATCATCGAGCGGATGCGGGCGAACGAGGGCCTCGAGAGGAGCGAGGAGAAGTATCGCCTTCTCTTCGAACAGATGCTCGAGAGTTACACCCTCTACGAGGTCGTCCGGGACGACGAAGGGAACCCCGTCGACTACCTCATTGTCGAATTGAACGAGAAAGCAGCGGACGTCTTCGGCCGCAGCCGGGAGGAACTGGTCGGGCAACGGCTCTTTAATATCTTCCCGGCGATCGCGAAGGGAGCCCGCATCCTCTACGGGGAGGTCGCAGAGACCGGTGTTCCGATGCAGCGGCGGCTGCAGGAACCCAGGACCGGGCGGTGGTACGACCTGCAGATCTACCGGCCGCAGGCCGGGAGGCTGGCCATCACGGGGCAGGATATCACCGAGCAGAAGAAGGCGGAACTCGCCCTCAGGGCGAGCGAAGAGAGGTTCCGGGGGATCTTCGAGCAGGCCGGGACCGGGATCGCGCTCATCGACCCGGAAGGGAGGATCACGGAGGCGAACCCGGCGTTTGTGCGCATGTTCGGCTACGAAGAGGACGAACTGTATGGCATGCAGTCCCGGGATCTGATCTACCCGCCTGATCGGGAGGAGGCCGGGGCTCTCCACCGGAAGACGGCCTCGGGGGAGAGCACCCGCCGGGAGAAGCGCTACGTAACGAAGGACGGCAGGATAATCTGGGGGCGGCTAACTACGTCCCTGCTCGGCGACTCCGGGGAGAGAGGGCTCGTCATCGCGATGGTGGAGGATATCACCGACTGGCGGAAGATGCAGAACGCTCTCGCGGAGAGCGAAGAGCGGTTCCGGGAGATCGCCCAGCGGAGCTTCGATATGATCTATACCTGCTACCACGCCCGGGGGATCACCTACATCTCCCCGGCCGTAGAGAGGATCCTCGGTTATACCCCGGAAGAGCTGATCGGCGAGCAGTGCAGCGACTACGTCCTCGATAGGACCCGCCCCGAATGGCAGGGGGCCAAGACCCGGATTGCCCGGGGAGAGTCTGTCGAGGGGCTGGTGGTGGAACTCCGCCGGAAGGACGGAACGGCCGCCGCCGTCGAGATGAACGAATCCCCGATCATGGAGGGCGACGAGGTGGTGGGTGTACAGGCCGTCGGCAGGGACGTCTCGGACCGGAAGCACTACGAGGATATGCGCCTGCAGGCGTTCTACCAGATCGAGCAGAACATCGAGCAGTTTGCCGTCCTTGCAGACCACATCCGCCTGCCCCTGCAGGTGATCCTCGGCATGGCCGACCTGACCGACGATACGGAGACGTCGGAGAAGATCCGGGAGCAGGTCGAGCGGATCAACGAGATCGTCAAGCAGCTTGACGAGGGCTGGGTCGAATCCCGCGATATCCGGGAGTTCCTGCGGAGGAACGAACTGGTGTAGCGATCTTTCCCGGTACGATTCCGATCCTGATCGGAGCCTTCCCTCTGAATAGCCATTTGTAGCGCTCGTTTCTATTGATTATGCATGGTACAGGGTTCTTTCTGTACGATAAATTTATAATTCATGGAATATAATATACAGGCAATAGAAATATGGCAGGTGAGCCGGGCCGTGCAGTCAACCACGCTGCCGTACAGCAGGGGGCAAGACCCGGAAGAGCCGCCCGGCGCTCCCTGTCCCGCAGCGAGACCTGACCCCGAACCATGCAGAACGACTCCGTACCAGTAACCCGTGCGACCCGGAGCAGCGCCGAGGACCGACTGGGCCGCACGGAACAGGGCACTGCAGAACCCGGTATTCAGAGATCGTTGATCGTCTTTACGGTGCTCCTGGCAGCCCTCGCGGCGACGAACCTGTACAACTACCTGCTCTTCCACACGATCGCCGAACTCGTTGCCGTCGCTATCGCGACAGGAGTCTTCATCGTGGCGTGGAACGCCCGGACGATGCGGGAGAACGGGTACCTGCTGGTCGCCGGCACCGGGCTTCTCTTCGTGGCCGGCATCGAACTGGTTCACACCCTTGCCTACCAGGGGATGGGGATCTTCGCTGGCTACGGCGCAAACCTCCCGACGCAGCTCTGGATCGCCTCCCGCTACCTCCTTGCCGGGACCCTGCTTGCCGCACCGCTCGCTCTCCGGAGAGACCCGGGGCCCCGGTGGGTCGTTACCGCGTTTGCGGGGGTCACCGGGTTCTTTCTCCTCTCGATCTTCGTCGTCCCGGTCTTCCCGGACTGCTACATCGAGGGCATCGGGCTCTCGCCGTTCAAGGTCTGGGGCGAGTACGTCATAGCGGCCCTGCTCGCCCTCGGGGGCGTCGCCGTCTACCGGCTGCGGGACGTCTTCTCGCCCCGGGTGGCGAGCCATCTGGTCGCGGCCATACTCGTGATGATCGCATCGGAACTCGCCTTCACGCTTTATATCAGCGTCTACGGGCTCTCGAACATGGTCGGCCACCTTCTCATGGTGCTCTCCTTCGGGCTCATCTATGTCGCGTTCGTCGAGACCGGGATCCGACAGCCCTACGCGGTGGTCTTCACCGGCTTGACGGCGAGCGAGGAGCGGCTCCGGCGGGAGAAGGACCGGCTCGGGCAGTACCTGGATATCGCAGGTGCACTCTTCGTCGTCCTCGATAGGGATGGGCGGGTCGCCCTCATCAACCGCTGTGCGTCCGATGTCCTCGGCTGCCCGGCGGGTGCGGCCGTGGGCGAGCCCTGGGTCGAGCGGTTCGTCCCCCCGGCGGAGCGGGAGCGCTACCGTGCGATCTTTACAGGGCTGGTGCAGGGTGGCATCGGGGCGAACGAGCACGTGAGGGCGCCGATCCTCACCGCAAACGGGTGCGAACGGTTGATCGCGTGGCACAACACCGTTCTCCGGGACAAAAATGGCGTCGTCTGCGGGACGCTCAGTTCCGGGGAGGATATTACCGAGCAGCAGCACGCCGAGGCGGCGCTCCAGCAGGCGAACGCGAAACTGAACCTTCTCGCGGGGATCACCCGCCATGACATCCTCAACCAGATCACCGTCGCACGCGCCTACATCGACTTCGCCGGGGAAGACGGTGAGAATCCCGGGGTCCGGGACCACCTGGAGCGTGCCCGGGCTGCCGTCGACGAGATCCAGAAGCAGATCGAGTTCAGCCGGGACTACCAGGACATGGGGGTGAAGGCGCCCGTCTGGCAGAGGCCGGAGGACCTTGTCGGGGAGAGCGTCTCGGAGCTCGCCCTCCCGGCGGAGGTCGGGGTCCGGGTCGACCTTGCGGGTCTGGAGGTCTACACGGACCCGATGGTGAGGAAGGTCTTTTTCAACCTCATCGACAACGCCGTCCGCCACGGCGGGGAGGTGACGGAGGTCCGGTTCTCGTATGCGAGAACCGGGCAGGATCTGACGATCCTCTGTGAGGACGACGGCAACGGCATCCCGGACGGCGAGAAGGAGGCGATCTTCCGCGAGACCTACAAGCGGCGGCACGGTCACGGCCTCTTCCTGGTCTCGGGGATCCTCGGGATCACGGGGATCACCATCCGGGAGACGGGGGTCTTCGGGAAGGGCGCCCGGTTCGAGATTCGGGTGCCGAACGGCGGGCACCGGTTCGACGGCGGGAAGGAATAAGGGCCTGAACGCTTGCAGGCGATACAAGAGGCAGGGATGGGCGAACTCCTGTCGGCCCGGAACCGTCATATGCACCGGCGACCCAGTCTCTTCCACTGAAAACGGCAACCGCGGTCTCCGGGGCCGCGGACGGTGGTTCGGGATGGAGGGGAGCGGAAGACCGGGCGGGATGACCGCAGACAGGGGACGGCGGAGAAGCCCGGCCACCGGAACCCTGCATAGGTTCGAATTTTTTCGTAGTTTACCATCGCCTTATCCCCTATTCCCGCCTATATTCTGGCGTCGAGCGCCAATGGAGGAGCGGCCGGGACCAGCATCTTCCTTGAGGCGTCACTGCAGAACCTCTGACAGGTACACCGGCACGGATTGGGTGTTCCGGTCCCCGGACTCATGCCGCGCGAGGACAGGTATGCGTGCAATCGCCTGAATCACGACGGATCCCCGGGCTCTGTCGAAAAACGATCTCATCACAGCGGCTGAAATCGCGATCCCTTCCCGACGTGTAGACGCTTGTCACAGAAAACGTTAATAAGAGGATATCGAAGTCTGCAGTAGAACGCCGCCGGACCAGCCCGGGCGGGGTGTGAAATGATACGGACAGAGAACCTCACGAAGGTATACAACGGCAAGGCGGCCGTCGACGGCCTGGACCTTGAGGTCGGGGAAGGCGAGATATTCGGCTTCCTCGGCCCGAACGGAGCGGGAAAGAGCACGACGATCTTAATGCTCACCGGCATGATCGAGCCCACCGGCGGACGGTGCTTCGTCGACGGGATCGAAGTCGCCAAAGCCCCGCTGAAGGTAAAGGAGATCATCGGCTACCTCCCCGAAGACGTCGGGTTCTACGGGAACATGACCGGCGAGCAGAACCTGGACTACTTTGCCCGGTTCTACGGGATGGATGCAGGCGAACGGAAGAAACGGATCGCCGAACTGCTCGAGCTGGTCCACCTCGACGGCGTCGCCCAGAAGGCCGGGGAGTACTCCCGCGGCATGAAGCAGCGGCTCGGGCTCGCCCAGGCGCTGATCAACGATCCGAAGGTGCTTTTTTTCGACGAACCGACGGCAAACCTCGACCCCGAGGGCGTCCGTGAGTACCGTGAACTCGTCACGCACCTCGCCGGCGAAGGAAAGACGGTCTTTGTATCCTCCCATATCCTCTCCGAGGTCAGGGAAGTCTGCCGGACCGTCGGGCTGCTCGCGAAAGGAAAACTTGTGGCGCAGGGGACGCTCGAGGAGGTAGCCCGGGCGCTCGCATCCCCGGACGGCGACGCCGTCCGGATCGTGGTCGAGACCCGGGAGCACCTGCCGCCGATCGAGGACCCTGCGATCATCTCCGTCGAAGGGAACGGGAACCGCGCAGTCGTCCGGGCGAAGGCCGATATCCGGGACCGGCTTGCCGCGACTCTCTTCGAGCAGGGGCTGCACGTGCGGGAGATGCGGGTCGAAGAGCCGGAGATCGAGGACGTCTTCATGGCGGCTTACCGGAGGTGACGCATGGCACTCGATCGATTACTCAACGTAGCACGGAAAGAGTTCTCCGACCACATCACCAGCAGGCGGTTCATCATCATCCTGGGCCTGCTTCTTGTGATATCGACGATCAGCATCTATGAGGGCATCGAGCAGTATAACGACAGTCTTGAGGCGTATACCGAGCAACTCCAGCACGTGCAGGAGTTCGAAGACCCGTATTCGAGCTGGATGCCCTCGAAACCCTCGATCATGTACGTCTTCATGTCCATGATGAGTTACATGACGATGCTCGGCGGCATCCTTGCCATCGCTATCGGGTTTGATCTGGTCTCAAAGGAGAAGGAGACCCGGTCGTTAAAAACGCTCCTCTCGCACCCGCTCTACCGGGACGAGATCATCAACGGCAAAGCGCTCGGGGGTATCGGCGCCCTGGGATTCGCCATGGTGCTCGCGCTCGCGCTCGCCATCGCCATGCTCCTCGTCTTCTCGGTCGTCCCGACGCTGGATGAGTTCGCCGCCATCCTGATCTTCGGGGCGGTCTCGCTCGGGTTCCTGCTCGCCTACTTTGCCGTCGCGCTCACGATGTCGACGATTTCAAAGGAGAGCGGGAACGCGCTGATCTATACCCTGGTGATCTTCTTCACCGTCTCCTCGCTCCTCCCGATGTTCGGGATGATGGCCGCAGATGCTTTCGCAGGCGACCCGCCCGAGCCGCCCGAGGTTTCCATGCCCCAGGGGGTCGTGCGTACTGTAAGCAGCAGTGGTGGATTCTATACGAGCAGCGTCTCGCAGAGCGTGGCATACGACGGGACCCAAGACCCGGAGTGGACGGCCTACGAAGAGGAGATGAAGACCTACATCGAGAAACGGAGATTCATCAGCGACGTATCAAACCTTCTCTCACCGCAGATGAACTACTACACCGTCGCGATTGCGGTCACCAACCCGCAGATCATGGCAATGATGGATGCACCCTATGGTACGGCACAGGAGGAGACGCCCGGCCTTGCCGGCGCCCTCGGGCGTGTCTGGATGAACATCGCCGCGCTCATCGTCTTCCCGTCGGTCTTCTTCGCCGCGACCTACGTGAAGTTCATGCGGATGGATATCAGGTGAGATGATGACCGGCAGAAGATCCTCTCTATGCATCCTCCTGGCTCTCCTCCTCGCGGCGTCGGCCGTCCCGGGAGCGGCGGCCGCGCAGGGCGGGACGATGCAGACGGAGATCCGGTGCGACTTCCCGGGCGAGATGATCGAAGCCGGCGACACCGCCGTCTTCGATCTTGCGGTCACGAACCTGGGGGATACCGGGACGTGCATCCTCAACTACTGGACCTACCGGGGCACCGACGGGTGGAAGATCCGGTTCGAGGCTGAAGACCGTGATGTCTACCGGATGCTGATCCCGGCCGGCGAGACAAAGACCGTCCGCCTGGTGGCCGAGACCTCCGGCCATGCCGCGGTGGGGGAATACCCCGTCCGGGTGGGCATCGGCGAAGGCACGATCTGGCTCTACGTCAGGGTCACGAAAACCCACAGCGGCGAGACGGGCACCCTCGAGGCCACCGTGGTGGATAAGGAAGGAAACGTGGTGAAGGGCGCCGATGTCAGCGTCTACGACGGCGATACCCGGGTCGAGGGGATGCTCGCGACCGCCGAGGGCAAGGTGAGCATCGGCGCCCCGATGGGCACCTACACCGTCAGGGTCACCAGGCCCGGGTACCGGCCGTGGGAGAAGGAGGATGTCGAGGTCCGGATCGGCCGGACGGTCGACCTCGGGATTGTGCCGCTCGAGAAAGAGAACTTCTTTGCCGAGGTCCGGGTGAAGTCCCCGTCCCGGATGGCGGCAATCGGCACCAATCCGCAGTACGAGATGACCCTGAAGAACGCCGGCAGGAACGACGATACGTACACCCTCTCCATCCAGAGCCTCCCTGAACAGTGGTATGCCCGGTTCAAGGAGAGCCAGGATGCTACTGAAGAGGTCTCGGAGATCTACGTCCTGTCCGGCGAGGAAAAGACCCTGTACCTCGATCTCATCCCGCCCTACTCTGTCGACGTCGGGGAGTACAACTTCACGGCGGTGATCGGGTCCTCCGCCCGGCAGTACGAGGAGAACCTGACGCTCCGGCTCCGGGGGTCCTACGACATGCGGACCTACGCGAAGAGTTACCGGCACGAGATCAACCGCGGCGACACCCTTACGTTCGACATGACGGTCTCGAACGCCGGCACCGGTGGAACGTTGACGAACATCGGGATCAATATGAGCGCACCGGAAGGGTGGCGGGTGACCGTCGACCCGGCGTCGGTCGCGAGCCTTGAAGCCGGCGAACGGGCGACGGTGCAGGTGACGGTGGTCCCGCCGGCCGATATCGTCGCCGGCGAGTACAAGGTCGTCGCCCTGGTGAAGAGCGACCAGGACGAAGAGGAGGACGAGTACCGGATCGTGGTGAAGGAGCAGTCCTACGTCGCGGTGCTCGGCCTCCTGGTGATGGCCGGGGTCGCCGCGGGGCTGTGGTACATGTTTAAGAAGTACGGGCGGCGGTAAGGCCGAAATCCCCGGTTATTCTTTTCTAGCGGCCGGTCGCAAACACGCCGGTGAACCCCGTTGGTCACGGGCCTCCTTCACCCAAACCGGGCGCCGCCCTCCGGCACCGCAATCTCGAACCGCGCACCCTTCCCGGGCTCGCCGTTCTCCCGGATGGTGATCCCGGTGATCGAGAGGACCTCTTTTACGAGGAAAAGCCCAAGTCCCGTGTGGTTCCCGAACCCTCGCTCGAATATCCGCTCCTTCTCCTCGGCGGGGACGCCGACACCGTTATCCTCCCAGACGATCCGGGCACCGCCGCCGTCCGGTACGGCCGTGACCCGGATCTCCGTCACGGTCCTGCCGTGCCGCATGGCGTTCTCCAGGAGGTTGTAGAAGACGGAAGAGAGGAGCGGATCAGCGTAAACGGAAATTCCGTCGAGACCGGTGGCAAACCGGATCCCGGCCGGCCGGAGCCCTTTCGCCGCCGCGGTGACCAGCGGTTCGACGGGGAACCACCGGGGGGCCCGGACGCCGAGGTCCTGATAATCCCGCGTGAACCCGATCTGTGACTGTATTATCTCGACGGCGGCCTGCTGCTTATCGAGAGCGGCGGCGACGGCCGCATCAAGCGGCCGTTCCCGGAGGAGGGCGATATGGCCGAGCACCACCGTGACCTGGTTCAGGATATCGTGCCGCACGATGCTGTTCATCAGGGTGAGCTTCTTGTTGGCCTGTATGAGTGCCGCCTCGGTCTGTTTCCAGGCGTCGATGTCGTGGACCGCGTAATCCATCGCGACCAGGCGTCCATCGTTCCCGTAAACGGGGATCGCGCAGACCTCTACCCAGATGTAGCGCCCGTCTTTCCGGCGCACCCGGAAGACGTACGGCCGGTTGGCACATGCATCCCGTTCCCGCGTCAGGGCAAGGAACGTCTCCCGGTCGTCGGGATGGATCAACCGCGCGATGAAATCCGGGTCGCTCAGAATCTCTTCCCGGGAGTACCCGGTCAGACTCTCGCACGAGGGGCTGACGTACTCGAGCGCCGGTGGCGCCGTAGTTGCACGGATGTAACAGTCGTGCGACTGTTCCACGAGGGTTCTGAACCGCTCCTCGCTCTCGCGGAGCCGCTCGTGCACGCGAATTCGGGAGAAGAGGTCGGCGAAGAGGTTGCCGACGACCTCAAGCAGCGTGATGTCCTCGTCCGACCAGGTCCGCGCCTGCAGGGTGGTCTCAAACCCGATGACCCCCAGGATCTCATCGGCGGTCGCGATCGGCACCAGGATGAGCGACCGGATCCCGTACCCCTGGAGAAACTCACGCTCCGCCGCCTCTGCCGGGAGACCGGCCACATCGGAGATGCAGATCGTTTTCCTGGCCTCGATCTGCGCCATCCCCCAGGCGACCACGTTGTTCGGCAGATCCTGCAGTACTTCTATATCCGGCTCGATCCCTTCAGCACACCACTCGTGCACGTTCTCCATACGCGTGAGGTCGGCGGAGAAGCGGAAGATGTAACTCCGGTCGACATTCAGGAACGAACCGAGCACCCGGAGCGTATCCTCCAGGGCGCCTTCGAGATCCGCCGGGTCCAGGGCGATGAATCGCGCGGAGATCGAACTCACCAACTGCTCGAGGTCTCCCCTGTGCCGGATCTCCGCTTCCATCCGTTTTCGCTCGGTGATGTCCCTGAGTGACTCGATCGCGCCGGAGAGTTTTCCCTGTGCATCGTAGAGCGGCGATGCCTTTCCCCAGAGGCAGATCTCCTTCCCGGTACGGGACGAACGGATACGGATCTCCCGGGTGATGCTCTCCCCGTCCCCCCGGGAGAGGACGGTTTCCGCGAGCAGCGGGGTGGGGAACCCTGAGGGGCTGGCGATGACAGGCTCCGGCCTTGATCCGATGATACGGTCCTTCCGGACCCCGGTCACCCGCTCGATTGCCTGGTTCCAGATGATAACCTTCCCCGTGCGGTCGAGCACAAACGTCGGGTCGGGAAGAAAATCTATGATGCCCCGGAGGTTTGCCTGATAATCCTCCATTATTCTGCACTGCTCCGCGAGTGACTCCTCGCTCGCTTTCGCCTCCTCGAACGCTGCGGTCAGCTCCTCGTGCGCCGCACTCAACTCTTCATGTGCCGCGCTTAATTCCTCCTCGAACCGCTTCCGGTCGGATATGTCAAGCATCGACGCGACGGTGCGATCCGTCCCCGGGATGCACCCGATCGTCATGTGCAGGTCTTTTTGCCTGCCGTGCCGGTCGACCAGCCGGAACTCGTAGGTCCTCGGCGCCGAGCCGGGGTCTATCCGCCGTTGCCGATGGTAACCCTTGAGGCGCTCAACGTCCCCTGCGGCGACGAATACCGTCCAGGGCTTCTTACCTTCCACTTCCCCCCGGGAGTAGCCGGTAAGGCGTTCGAATTCGCTGTTTGCGAGGGCGATCGTCATATCGCCTTCGATGATGATGGTGGCGGAGCCGGTATGCTCGAAGGTGCTCCGGTACATGTCTCCGGCCCGTTGTGCCTCCGTCTCGGCCTGCCCCCGCCTGACCGCCTGGAGGATCATGTTCCGGAGTTCGGCGAACTGAGCGGAGGGGTTGCCGCCTTTCTGGAGGTAGAAGTCCGCCCCGCTATTAAGCGCTTCGATGACGACCTTCTCGCGCCCGCAGCCGGAAAAAATAATGAACGGTGTTCCCGTGCCCCTGCGGCGGACCTCTTTTAAGAACGCGATGCCGTCCATCTCCTGCATCTCGTAGTCGGCAACGATGACGTCGTACGAGGCTCTCGAGAGCATATCGAGCCCCTGCAAAGGCGATGACGTCGTCTCGACCTGCAGGTCTCCGGATTGCTCCAGGTAGATCCGATGCAGTTTGAGAAGCGCCGGTTCATCGTCGACCACGAGAATACGGAACATGCACCACCCTATACCGGAGAAGTTGACGATATAAACCTTAAGTATTTTGATTCCGTCATTGGAGTCGATGTTCCGGAAAAAAAGAAAAAATTTTCTGTCCATTCGGTGGATCGCGCTTATGAGGGGGGTTGCCACACCCCCCGCCGACACAGGTCCGGGAAACCATTATCACGCCCCGGTGTTATCATCCGCCGGTAGTATGACGGCTGTATGTGTTGATACGAACCTCTTTCTTGAACTCTACGAGTCATATGAGGATCCGGGAGAGATCTTTGCAGATATCGGGGCGCTTGCAGAGCATCTTGTCTTCCCCGACATCATCCTCGACGAGTTCCTCCGCAACCGGTCCCGGATCCTCGACCGGATAGCAGACGATATACGGAGGCGGGAGACCGGCGAGGTCCGCCTGCCGTCCATTATCCGGGAGAACCCGAAGATCGCCGAGTTTCAGCGCGCCGGGGAGGAGTATAACCGGGTGATCGGTGCCCTCTACGGCGATATCGAGGGTATGATCGCGGAACCCGCCGCCGACCCGGTTGCCCGGGCGTTCACCGGCCTCTCCGGCGACCCTGCCGTGCGGGTCTTCCGCCGGACCGACGAACTCGTCGTGCGGGCCCACCGCCGCAAACTTCTCGGCAACCCCCCGAAGAGCACGGGTAAGGATACCGTCGGCGACGAACTCATCTGGGAGACGCTGCTTCATAACCTTGAGGAAGACCTGATCTTCGTCACCCGGGACCGGACATACCGCTATCACACCGCCTACCTCGTCCAGGAGTACCGGGAGAGGACCGGCGGTGTCCTGACGATCACCGACCGTGTATCCGATGCCCTGGGACTTGTCGGAAGGCCGCCGTCGCCGGCGCTGGTCTGGTTCGAAGGCGGAGAATAGTCACGCCGGGCCCGTCAATCGATGTACGAGAGGACCTTGCGCTTCACCGGACCCTTGCTCGCGATGGTGCTGTAGGCCCATCGTGCAACCCTGCCGAAGAGGTCCTGTCGGCTCAGTTCCAAAAAGAGGGTGAGAGAAGGGTTGAACTTGGACTTGAAGAGGTTTAAGTTCTCGTTGTTCGCCCCGACATTCTCCATCTGCCGGTATCCCTCATTCTTCGCCTGCTGGAGGAGGAGCCACTGCAGAAACTCATTGCCGGGCATTGCAGTCATCTTCGGGGCCCCCATCCACAGGGTGAAGGTCTTGTACTCCTGGGTAGCCTGCACGCCCGTCACGGTGCCGAGAGCGTCGTAGAGGTAGTAAAGCCCGAGTTCGTCGGGATACGCCCGGAAGAGGTCCTCGAAGTATGCCCGGCTGATCATCGGTATGTTCATCTCCGGGTCGCTGAACCGCTCCGCGACCGTGGAGTAGAAGGCCGAGAGGTCGGTGCTCTTCTCGAGGCGGTAACCGTTCTTCTCTACTTTCCGCAGTTTGGTGCGAAGGTTGGACGAGAAGCCGTTCCAGATCTCGAAGAGCGGCGGCTCAAGGTCGATGACGTACGAGAAGTGGATCCGGGCATCGTACCCCTCCCGGAGGAACTGCCGGACGTCGATGAACCCCGGGACCTGGGTTATGGCGAGGTAATTCGGGGCCAGAGCCGCGAGTTCATCCTCGAGGTGTTCCGCAACGGTCCGGAGCATCGACTCCTTCTTGCTCTGCTTGGCGGCATCGTAGCGGCGGCCCATGACGAACCCGAGGTACGGCACTACTGACTGGAGGGGAGGCGGGGAGAGGAGGACGTTGACCCCGTGCAGCTGCTTCTGGAAGAGCGGGAAGATGCAGATCAACTCGTTGCCCTTGAAGACCCCATAGGGGAGGAACGTAAAGCCGGTATGCTTCTGTGTAATCTTCATGAAGTCCCATTTATGGAATAGGCGGCCTGAGACGCTCTCGTCCACGAACGTATCCCATCTTTCCCCATCGTCGATAAGTCCTGTGCTTATGCTCTCACTCCCCGTTCAGGCGTCAGTGCCGGTCCCGGTGGAGTATCCATGGCCTGAAATATATATATATTTCGCTGAATTGAGCCGGTCCCGGACGAGTGCCGGACCCCCCCGACCCGACTGCCGATAGCGGCAACTCTATGGAATCACAACGTTAAAATCGGCCGGGACACCACATAAATGCGTGTTCACCTGCGCGGGGGACTGATGGAGAGATGCTCACGGACTGGGAACTGGAACGCTACCGGCGGCAGATCGCGCTCTTCGGGGAAGAGGCGCAGGAACGGCTCGCGAACGCCCGGGTCGTCATCGTCGGTGCCGGCGGACTCGGCTGTCCGGTTGCCCTCTACCTCGCTGCCGCCGGTATCGGGGAGGTCCGGCTGGTCGACGGCGACGTCGTGGACCGGACCAACCTGAACCGGCAGGTGCTCCACACCGACCGCGACATCGGGCGGGCAAAGGTCGAGTCGGCGGCCGGAAAACTACGGGCGCAGAACCCGGAGATCACGGTCGTCGCGACCCGTGCAACCCTCGACGAGGAGAACGCCGCTCTGCTCGCAGGCGGAGCCGACCTCCTCGTCGACGCCACCGATAATTTCGGGGTGCGCTACATCCTCAACCGGGTGGCGCTCGGCGCTCGCGTGCCGCTCATCCACGGGGCGGTCAGGGGATTCGACGGGCAGGCGACGATGATCATCCCCGGCCGGACGGCTTGCCTGGAATGCATATTCCCGGTAGCCCCTCCCCGGGAGGATGTCATCCCCGTGGTCGGCACCACGCCCGGGATCATCGGGCTTGTCCAGGCAAACGAGGCGATCAAGTACATCACCGGCACCGGCGACCTTCTGACGAACCGGCTCCTCGTCTGGGACGGACGGGCCGCCACCATGACGACCCTGCCGGTCGAGCGGCAGGAAGATTGCAAAGCGTGCGGAAGCGGCCGGTGTTGAGGAGATGAGAGGAGAAATGCAGGTTAGGGTCAGGGCTTTTGCCCGGTTGCGGGAGGCAATCGGGGGTGACCTCACGCTGGAGGTTCCTGAGGGAGCGACGATGAGCCGGCTGCTTGCGGCGGTCGGGGAGACCTCGGAGCAGGCGGGGGAGGCGCTCTTTGAAGAGAGCGGAGAGATCCGGGGATACGTGATCCTGATGCACAACGGCAGGCGCGTGCGGCGTGCGGAGGCCGGGACGCTCACCCTCGCCGACGGTGACGAGGTCGCACTCTTCCCGCCGGTGGCGGGCGGGTGACGGAGGAGACCGGAAATGATCAGCGTAACGAGAGACGATTTTGACGTGAATGCCGTGATTGACCGGGTGAGGAGGCCTGATATGGGTGCCCTGGTCACCTTCCTCGGCGTCGTCAGGGACGACGGGATCGAGGTGATGGAACTTGAGGCCTACGAAGAAGTCGCGGTGAAGGAACTGGGGACGATTCGGGACGAGGCGTTTGCAAAATACCCCGTAACGGCCGTCGAGGTCATCCACCGGATCGGACGGCTCCGGGTCGGTGAGAATATCCTCCTCATCGTCGTCGGCGCCGGCCACCGGAAGGAGGCTTTCGACGCCTGCGAGCACATCCTCGAGCGGATAAAGCAGAGCGTGCCGATCTGGAAGAAGGAGATCGGGAAGGACGGCGAACGCTGGGTTCCGGGAGAGTCTTTTGGGGGCGACGCATGATCCGGCTGCAGTCGTGCCGGAAGGCCTACTCAATGGAGACCCAGCGCACGGTCCCCCCCGAGGAGACGCTTCGTATGGCGCGGGCGCGACTCCCGGCAGCGGGGATCACCCGGGTCGCCGACATCACGAACCTCGACCGGATCGGGATCCCGGTCTTCTCGAGCATCCGGCCGACCGCCGAAGCAGGAGCGATATCGGTCTACAACGGGAAAGGAGCCACACCCGTCGAGGCGGAGGTCTCGGCGATGATGGAAGGGATCGAGCGCTACTCGGGGGAGATGGACGACCGGGAGCCGATAATCGGGAGATATAGCGAGGTCTCGGCACAAAAAACCGCGCTCGACCCGGCGGACCTGATCCTCCCTCCCCTGGTTCCGGCCGATATAGCGATCCCCTGGGTCGGGGGGTACGACATCGTGCAGGAGGAGGAGGTGCTCGTCCCGGCCCACGCGGTCTTTCACCCCCTTCCGGTGACCTGCGGCCACCTTTTTCGGACCAACACCAATGGGCTTGCCTCCGGCAATACCCTCGAGGAGGCGACCTTCCACGCCCTGATGGAGGTCGTCGAGCGCGATGCCTGGTCGCTCGTCGAGATGACCCGGAACACCGGTCCGCGGATCGAGGGGATCGCCGACGGGCTTGCCGCCGACCTGCTTGCCAAGTTCGCGGCCGCCGGCGTCGAGGTCACCCTCAGGGACATCACGAGCGATATCGGGATCCCCACGGTGGCCGCGGTGGCCGACGATGTGGTGCTCAAGGACCCTACGCTCTTGACGATCGGCATGGGATCGCACACGAGCGCCGGGATCGCGGTCCTCCGGGCGCTCACGGAGGTCGCGCAGAGCAGGCTGACCCAGATCCACGGGGCCCGGGAGGATACCGATACGGCGGACGTCAGGAAGCGGATCGGCTACGACAGGACAAAACGGCTGAACCGGCACTGGTTCGCGGAGTCCGAAACGGTCCGGTTTGCGGCCATGCCGTCGTTTGACAGCGACGATTTCCTCACCGACATCAACCACGTCACCGACCGGCTCGTGAGAGCAGGGCTCTCGCGGGTGGTCGTGGTCGACCTCACCCGGCCGGAGATCGGCATCCCGGTCGTCCGGGTGATCGTTCCGGGGCTGGAGATGTACGCGATGGACCAGGACCGGCTCGGGAGGAGGTGCCGTGACGCACGGAGTCGTCGTCTTCCTCGGTCCTAGCTGTGACCGGGTGACAGCCCGGGAGATCCTCGACGCAGATTACCGCCCTCCGGCAAAGCGGGGCGACATAGTCCGGGCCGCCGAAGACGGGGCCCGGATCATCGGGCTTATCGACGGCGTCTTCTTCCAGGACTGCGCCGTCGCCCACCGTGAGATCCTCGCGGCGCTCCGGGCCGGGGTGCGGGTCGTCGGCGCCTCCAGCATGGGAGCGCTCCGGGCCGCGGAGCTCGACAGCCTCGGGATGGAGGGCGTCGGGGAGATCTACCGGGCCTACCGGGAAGGAAGGCTCGTCGCCGACGACGAGGTTGCGCTCCTCTTCGACCCGGAGACGTTCGTGCCGCTCTCGGAACCGCTCGTGAACATCCGGGCGACCATCCAGCGGGCGCTCGCGTGCGGGGTGATCGGCGCTGAGGCGGCCCGGGCGCTTCTCGACGCCGCCCGGGCACTCTATTTTCCCGAACGGACCTACGACGCGGTCGTCGAGGCGGCGGAAAGGAAGGCGGACCCGGACGACCTCGCCCGCTTTCTGGCGTTTGCCGGGGAGCATGCCGTCGACCGGAAACGCGAGGACGCGATGCTCGCGCTCGAGCGCATCAGGGATCTCGTTGCGGGCACGCCGTGAGCGTTGAACCGGCCGGTTCAATGCTTCCACCGCGGCCGCCATAGCAATATATCACCGGCCGGGCCGAATCTTGTCTGCCGGTGCGGAAGCATTCCCACCGTAGGGGCAACGCGATGATCAGGCCAGGAGCGGCTCTCCTCCTCATGGCCGTCGCATGTACGGCATCTGCGGCGGACACGGGAGCGCCCTCCGGCCGGACCACACAGGCATGTACTCAGCCAATTGCCCCGAATAGACCGGGTGCGGGCAGCACCAGCACCAGAACGGCGGTGCCCACGCAGATGTTATCGCCGCAAAAGGCCGGATCCGCGACCGGATGCACTCCCGGACGGGTCCTGCGAAGTCTGCCCGGCCCGGCGATGCCGGCGGGGAGAACGCGTAACGCGGGGGGGCCGGCGCCCTCCCGACGCTTGAGTGGCTCTCCTACAACCCACCTATCCTGATCCACCGAGATGATCCCCGGGGTACGGCACATCCCCCCGGGGTGTTCTCCCCGACTGCTATCCGTTCCACGCATCCGCTGCCTACGCTCGATGCGCTGGCGAATCTCCGGCGGCGAAGGGAAGGTCCGCGAAGTCGTCGCGCAGCACAATCAGGGCATACTTCTCCCGGTCGATCTCCTTTCCCATAGGTCTCGCGGAGGGAACCAGCAGGACGTCGGAAGAGCCGCCGTACCTCTGGAGGTACTACCGGGCGGTGCCGTTCGAGCTGGCGGTGGACCTGGATTTGATTATGTCATTGCGGAGGTCGAAGGATGAAACAGGATAGGTGGAAACTCTACCTGAAGGTGCTGTGGGGCGCCGTCATCGCACTGCTCGTGATCAGCCTGGCCGGCGCCGCAGCCGGTTCGGAGTTCTGGCGTGCCATGATCGGCGGGTCAGTCTCGTTCGTCGAGGTGCTTGCCGTCCTTACGCTGCTCCTCATCATCGCCGTAAGGCTCAAAGAATGGATCGAGGGACAGGTGGCAAATGTTGCCGAACAGAAAGGCGCCGGCGCAGAACTGCAGATGCTGCGGCAATCGATAGACCGGATCGAGAAGGTTCTCGATGGGATCTCCGAGTGAGACGTTCTTCCCCGCGGAGGAACGATGGTAACGCCGCCGGTCGGGGGCGTGCGGGCCAGGTGGTGGTGACCCACAAAAAGGGTTGTATGGTGTAGAGGGCGTGCAGTAACGCATCGGAAAGGTATGACGGATAGAGGCGAGGCACAGGCAGGGTTCCATCACGAGCAATGCCTGGCCACACACTAGTATGAATTAAATATATAATAATTTTACCAATTATTACTTAATTGCACTATTTGTAATATTTTGGATCCCATTCCGGCCGTCGTCGCACCTCCCCGGCCGGTTATCTCGACACCGGGCGGCTCCCCGGCGTCGTAGTCGAAGAGTGATCGGGTGTTCTCAACAGGTCTTTCCATGATGCACCTTTTCGATCTCCTGGACCCACCGGCTGATAAACCCGGTGCCTGCAGGGGGAAAGTGATTACGGGCCTCTAGGCCCTGCTCCGAATGGAAGGTTTTTCTACCCGGGCGCCCCTTCCTTCAAAAGGTGATTCTATGGCGATCGACTGGTACGAAGAGTTTGTTGACTTAAACCACACCCCTGGCCCTGACGAACTCGTAGCCCTCTACTACTTCGAGCCGGCGGAGGGGATCAGCAGGGAGGAGGCGGTAGGAAGAGTCGCATCCGAGAGCTCGACCGGGACCTGGACCACACTCTTTACCATGCCGCCCCGGATGCGGGACCTCCAGGCGAAGGCGTTCTGGATCGAGGGGAACTACGTGAAGATCGCCTATCCTCTCGCCCTCTGGGAGGAGGGGAACGCACCCCAGCTCTTGAGCGGCATCGCCGGGAACGTCTTCGGTATGAAGGCGCTTGAGCACCTCCGGCTGATCGACGCCTCGCTCCCGGCCGAATACCTCCGGCATTTTAAGGGGCCGCACTTCGGCATGGAGGGGATCCGGGATATGATGAAAGTCCGCGGCAGGCCGCTCACGGGCGCGGTCCCGAAGCCGAAGGTGGGCTTCACTGCAGAAGAGCACGCCCAGGTTGGTTACGAGACCTGGATGGGCGGGTTCGACCTCGTGAAGGACGACGAGAACCTGACGTCCCTTGCGTTCAACCGGTTCGAAGACCGCGTCCGGGCCATGACGAAGATGCGTGACCGGGCCGAGCAGGAGACCGGCGACGTGAAGTCTGCGCTCATCAACATAACGGCCGATACGGAGACGATGGAGAAGCGAGCAAAAATGCTTGCGGACTATGGCTGGAACTACGCGATGATCGACGTCGTGGTTGCCGGGACCGCCGCCGTCGCGACCCTCCGGGACTACTGCTCCGACCTCGGGCTCGCAATCCACGCCCACCGGGCGATGCACGCGGCCTTCGACCGGGACGAGAAGCACGGGATCACGATGCAGTTCCTGGCAAAGATCATGCGGCTCATCGGCGTCTCGCAGATCCACACCGGGACCGCCGTGGGGAAGCTGGTCGGCACGCGGGCGGAGGCCACGGTGCTTGCGGATATGCTCCGGGAGAAGCATACGAACGCGGTGGACCATATGGCCCTCGACCAGGACTGGGGCAACATCAAGAGCGCATTCCCTGTCTCGTCGGGCGGGCTCCACCCCGGGCTCGTGCCGGACGTGCTCGACATCTACGGCACCGAACTCGTCCTCCTCGTAAGCGGGGGCATCCACGGCCACCCGAAGGGGACACGGGCGGGCGCGGAGGCCACCATGCAGGCGATCGACGCCTGGAAAGAGGGGGAGACGCTCGAGGAGAAGGCGAAGAAGGCCCCCGCGCTCAGTGAGGCGCTTGAGAAGTGGGGGCGGTATAAGCCGAAGTGAGGGTTTTGGGGCTTCTTCCACGCCTGAAGGCTAAACTGTCTTCTCAAATTCTAGACATTCTGTCCACTCGCACCCCACCCCGCCCGGCCTCCGGCCTCCTCCCCCGCCCCAAGGGGCGGGGGCAGTGCGTGGCGATACCCAGGGAAATCGGTTGATGGGTTTATGCGACCGGGGCAAGGCCAATCTACGGAGCTTGGATCATTTTCACATTAAAAATTGGGTTAAGCAGGAAACGCGGATCTGTTCATCTACGGTCCCAGGCACGGATTCCCGTTGGGTATCGCCATTGGGGGAGGGGCTGACGGGGAGGGGGCGAGCCCCCTCCCCTGTCTCCAACTCTTCTTTGTACGGTTCCCCATCACCAATCACGTCCTCACCGCCCCCCGCCGCTCCGAGCGCCCTTCCAGAGCCGTCGTGCCCCCGGTGTATACCATCCCCGCCAGCCTCACCAGCCCCTCCCGGAACTCATCGATGTAGCCCTGCATCGAGAGGCTGCCCTCCGGGAACGGGCAGTCGATGTCGTAGAGCCGCTCGATCATCGGGTCGGAGGGGAGCAGGTCGACGGCGATCCCGGTCTCCTCCGAGGCCTCCACCATCGCTTTGCGGAACGGCCCGATACAGTAGGCGAGCCGGTGCCGGTAGGTATCCCGGGTCTTCTCGAGGTACCCCTTCAGCCGATAGACCTCGATCCGGTGGAAGTCCCGCCGGATCCGTTCGTCCGTGGTCTTGCCGAGCATGTAGTGGTAGTTTTGGTAGGGGTACATGCACTCGAGCTCCGCCGGGACGGTCCCGCAGGTGCCGAAGATGACGATATGGTAGTCTTCCGGGTCGAGGACGCCGTCAATGATCCGCCTGAAGAGTTTATGGCTCGGGCTCTGGCTGTAGGGTTTCCGCACGGCGCAGGGGAGGAAGAGGCCGATCTCCTTCGGCGCTATCGTGTAACTGTCGATGATGAACCGGTAGGCGTCCTCGAACTCCTTCCGGTAGAACGGCGGGTCGAATATCTCAATCAGGTCCCCGTGCCTGTCCTGCACGACCTCGACGACCCGCCGGGGGACACCCCCACCCCGCACTATCCGATCCTCCTGCATGAAAAAAGATCCCTTTCTCGTGTATACCATTTGGACCGGGAAAAACAAAAAGACTGGCCCTCAAGCGGGTTCACCGCCCGCAGCCGGAACCCTCAAAACCGCCTGCATTCCGGGCTCGGTTCGCCACTTCTATTTAAGTTTTGATATCGGCAAACGGCTATGAGGTAAGAAGACCAACATATCCGCACGCACCAATGAAGAAGATCGTCATCAAGGGGGCGCGGGAGCACAACCTCAACGACATCACCGTCGAACTCCCGCGGGATCGGCTCATCGTCCTCACCGGCGTATCCGGATCGGGGAAATCCACGCTTGCCTTCGACACCATCTACGCCGAAGGGCAGCGGCGCTACGTGGAGTCGCTCTCCGCCTACGCGCGGCAGTTCCTCGGGCTGATGCGGAAGCCGGACGTCGACAGCATCGACGGGCTCTCGCCCGCCATCTCCATCGAGCAGAAGACGACGTCCAAAAACCCCCGGAGTACCGTCGGCACGGTCACCGAGATCTACGACTACCTGCGGCTCCTCTTCGCCCGGGTAGGGACACCGTTCTGCCCGGAGCACCATATCCCCATCGAGGCCCAGTCGCCGGAGAAGATCGCCGACCACATAGCCTCCACGATGGCAGGCACGGTCACCATCCTCGCCCCGGTCGTGCGGCAGAAGAAGGGAACCTACCAGCAGCTCTTCAAGGACCTCGACCGGGAAGGCTACGCCCGGGTCCGGGTCAACGGCGAGATCCGCCGGACAGACGAGGAGATCGTCCTCGAACGTTACCGGAAGCACGACATCGATGTGGTCGTCGACCGACTGGCCGTCGACGAGCGATCGAGGCTCGTCGAGGCCGTCGAGAACGCCCTTGCAAAGTCCGAAGGGCTCGTCGTCGCCGTCGACGAGTCCGGCCGCGAAGAAACCTGTTCGTCGCTCATGGCCTGCCCTGTCTGCGGGATTGCGTTCGAGGAGCTCCAGCCCCGGATGTTCTCCTTCAACAGCCCGTTCGGCGCCTGCGAGGAGTGCAACGGCCTCGGGATCAGGATGGAGTTCGACCCCGACCTGATCGTCCCGGACAAGAGTAAGTGCATCGCCGACGGCGCCGTCATGCTCTACCGGAACTTCCTCGACGGTTACCGGAGCCAGTACCTCAGCGCTGTCGCGAAACACTTCGGGTTCAGCGTCCTGACACCGATCAAGGACCTGACCGAGCCGCAGTACAGGGCCCTGATGTACGGCTCATCCGACCGGCTCCGGTTCTCCGTGAACGCAAAGAACGGCGACGCATCATGGTCGCACTCCGGACAGTGGGAGGGGCTCGCCCCGCAGGCCGAGCGGCTCTACCACCAGACCCAGTCCGAGTACCGCCGCCGCGATCTTGAGAGGTTCATGCGGATTCTGCCCTGCCCGAAGTGCGGGGGCAAAAGGCTCAAAGAGAAGGTGCTCGCCGTGAAGGTGGCCGGAAAGTCCATCGTCGAGGTCACCGACCTCTCCGTTTCGGGAGCGCTCGCGTTCTTCCGGACCCTGGAACTCACCGAAACCGAGCTTGAGATCGCAAAGCAGGTCTTAAAGGAGATCGTCGCCCGGCTCGATTTCCTGGAGCAGGTCGGCGTCGGCTACCTGACCCTCTCGCGGAGCGCAGGGAGCCTCTCGGGCGGGGAAGCGCAAAGGATACGCCTCGCGACGCAGATCGGGTCGAACCTCACAGGCGTGCTCTACGTCCTCGACGAGCCCTCCATCGGGCTGCACCAGCGGGACAACAGGAAACTTCTCGAGACCCTGCAGCACCTCCGCGACCTCGGCAACACCCTCGTCGTGGTGGAGCACGACGAGGAGACCATCCGGAGCGCCGACTGGGTCGTGGACATGGGCCCCGGAGCAGGGCTCCACGGCGGCGAAATCGTCGCGGAAGGGCCGCCCGACGCCATCGCGGCAACCCCGGCCTCGCTCACCGGGCGCTACCTTGCCGGCGACCTCAGGATCGACCTGCCCGCCGCCCGCCGGCACAGCGACCGGTTCATCCGGCTCTCGGGCTGCCGGGAGAACAACCTCAAAGGCATCGACGTCAACATCCCCATCGGCGTCCTGACGGTCGTCACCGGGGTCTCGGGATCGGGGAAGTCCACGCTCATCTACGAGACGCTCTACCGGGCGCTGATGCAGGAACTCCACGCTTCAAGGGAGTGCCCGGGGGAGTACGACAGCCTCGTCTTCGACGACGAGATCGACAAGGTGATCGTCATCGACCAGAGCCCCATCGGGCGGACGCCGCGCTCGAACCCGGCGACCTACACCAAGGTCTTCGACGAGATCCGGAAGGTCTTTGCCGAGACGAAGGAGGCGAAAGTGCGGGGCTACAAGCCCGGCCGGTTCTCGTTCAACGTCAAGGGCGGGCGGTGCGAGGCCTGCCAGGGCGAAGGGCTCATCAAGATCGAGATGAACTTCCTCCCCGACGTCTACGTCGAGTGCGAGGAGTGCAAGGGGGCACGCTACAACCGCGAGACCCTCGAGGTAAAATACCGGGGCAGGTCCATCGCCGACGTCCTCGATATGAGCGTCGAGGAGGCGATGGGCCTCTTCGAGAACGTCCCCTCGATCAAGAACAAACTCGATACGCTCTCGCGGGTGGGGCTCGGCTACATCAAACTCGGGCAGAGCTCCACCACCCTCTCGGGCGGCGAGGCGCAGCGGATCAAACTGACCCGCGAACTTGCGAAGCGGGCCACGGGAAAGACGATCTACCTCCTCGACGAACCGACCACTGGCCTCCACTTCCACGACGTGAAGAACCTGATCGCGGTCCTCGACGACCTGGTGGCCCGGGGGAACACGATGGCGGTGATCGAGCACAATCTGGACGTGATCAAGTCGGCCGACTACATCATCGACCTCGGCCCCGAAGGCGGGGACGCCGGCGGCGAAGTCGTCGCGGCGGGAACCCCCGAAGAGGTGGCGGCGGTGAAAGAGAGTTACACCGGAGCGTTCCTGAAGACGGTCCTGGTGAAACATGGCACCTGATCTTCCCACACCCCCTGGTTGCTTCACGCGAAGGCGCGAAGACGCGAAACTTTCCCGTCTCCTGCACTCTCTCTTCGCGAACTTCGCGTCTTCGCGTGCGACTGTGTCACCACAGGCACACCAGTGCCTTATGCGAGGGCGCGAAGTTTGTGGGGATATAGGCGATCCGCCTCACATGCTAAAGCCTTCAGAATAAGAGGATTCAATACGCTAGAGCCATGATCGACCCCTCAACCCTGCCGACCGAACCCGGGTGCTACCTCTTCTCCGACGACGAGGGCACGATCATCTATGTCGGGAAGGCGAAGAACCTGAGAAGGCGCGTATCGAGTTACTTCTCCCGGCACGACCTCGACACGAAGACTAAAAACCTCGTCGCCGCGATCGCCGGGCTCGACTTCATCGTCACCGACACCGAGGTCGAGGCGTTCATCCTCGAGAACACCCTGATCAAGAAGCACCAGCCGAAGTACAACATCGACCTCAAGGACTCGAAGAGTTACGCCTACATCCACGTCACCGACGAGCCCTACCCCCGGGTCCACGTCGCCC
Source organism: Methanobacteriota archaeon (assembly GCA_016841955.1). Classification (GTDB taxonomy): domain Archaea; phylum Halobacteriota; class Methanomicrobia; order Methanomicrobiales; family Methanoculleaceae; genus Methanoculleus. The sequence goes on along the minus strand of JAENYE010000005.1, from coordinate 114,511 downwards.
GGGGACCCGACGGGAACGGCCGCTACTACGGGCCGTTCGTCTCCGCACGGGAGCGCGACGACCTCCTCCGCCTCTTGAAAGCGCTCTTCGGCCTCCGGTCCTGCAGGCGTCTTCCCCGGCGGGCGTGTCTCCGGGCTCATATCGGCTCGTGCAGCGCCCCCTGCACCGGCAGGATCGGCGAGGAAGACTACCGGGAGCGGATCAGGAGGGCCGAGGCGGTCCTGAAAGGGGATATCGCCGGGCTCATCCGGACGCTCCGGGAGGAGATGACGGCCTCTGCAGAGCGGCAGGAGTACGAGCGGGCGATGGAACTCCGGAACCAGGTCACGGCCCTCGAAGGGCTGCGCGAGCGGCAGCACGTGGATCGCCGGAAGACCTACAACGAGGATATCGTCAACTATATCGCGAGTGAAGGGACCGTCTTTTTGATGCTCTTCAACGTTTACCGGGGAACGCTTGCGGGGAAGCACGAGTACACCTTCGACGAGACAGAGGGGTTCCTCGAGGAGTTCCTTGTCCGCTACTACGCGGACCACGAACCCCCGGAAGAAGTGATCCTCCCGGCACCCGTGGACGATGCAGTCGCCGGCTACCTCTCCCATCTCCGGGGCGGCAGGGTCCGGGTGGTCGTGCCGCAGCGGGGCGAGAAGAAGAACCTGCTCGACCTTGTCCGGAAGAACGTCGAGATCGCGTTCTTCGGCGACCGGATCAAGCTGGACGAACTGAAACGCCGCCTGCACCTCCCGGACCTTCCGGTCGCGATCGAGTGCTTCGACATCTCCCACCTCTCCGGGACGGCGATGGTGGGATCGATGGTCCGGTTCCTGTGGGGGAAGCCCGACAAACGGAACTACCGGCGGTTCCGGATACGGACGGTCGAGGGGGTCGACGACTTCGCCGCCATCGCAGAGGTGGTCCGCCGCCGCTACTCGCGGCTGCAGAAGGAGTGCGGCGAACTCCCCGACCTGATCCTCGTCGACGGTGGGAAAGGGCAGCTTGCGGCGGCCGGTGCGGTGCTCAAAGAACTCGGCATCAAGGTCCCGATTGCCGCCATCGCCAAGCGGGAGGAGGAGGTCTTCGTGCCGGGCTTCTCCCATCCCCTGCCGCTCGACCGGCACGAGAAGGCGTCGCTCTTCATCCAGGAGATCCGCGACGAGGCGCACCGGTTCGCGATCGCCTACCACAGAAACCTCCGAAAGAAGACAGTGGCACCATGACGGCATTTCACCTTACGGCAGACTTTGCGCCCCGGGGCTCGCAGCCCGACGCGATCCGGGAACTCGCCCGGGGGCTCTCCCGCGACGAACGGTTCCAGACCCTCCTCGGGGTCACGGGTTCGGGCAAGACGTTTACGATAGCAAACGTCGTCGAGGAAGCCCGGAAACCCATGCTCGTCATCGCCCACAACAAGACGCTTGCGGCCCAGCTCTACAACGAGTTCAAGTCGTTCTTCCCCGAGAACCGGGTGGAGTACTTCGTCTCCTACTACGATTACTACCAGCCCGAATCCTACATCCCGAAGCGCGACCTCTACATCGAGAAGGACGCCCGGATCAACCCCAAGATCGAGCAGATGCGCCTCGCGGCCACCGCATCGGTCCTCTCGCGCACCGACACCATCGTGGTCGCCTCGGTCTCCTGCATCTACGGCCTCGGGAACCCCGCGAACTTCCGGGGGATGGGGTTCGAGGTGAAGGTCCGGGACCGGATGCGGCGGGACGATATTATTCGGAAACTCGTCGATATCCAGTTCGAGAGAAACGACATCGAGCTCGCGCCGGGCCGGTTCCGGGCGCGCGGCGACACCATCGACATCGTGCCCGGCTACTTCAACAACATCATCCGTATCGAGCTCTTCGGGGACGAGGTGGACCGGATCAGCGAGATCGACCGGGTCTCGGGCCAGCGGCTTGAAGCGATGGACTACTTCTTCGTCTACCCGGCCCGGCACTTCGTCGCCCCGGAGGAGGAGAAGGAGCGGGCGATAGCCTCCATCGAGCAGGAACTCGAAGAGTGGCTCCCGAACCTCGGCATGCTCGAAGCGCACCGCCTGCGCCAGCGGACCCTCTACGACCTTGAGATGATCCGGGAGACCGGGACCTGCAAGGGGATCGAGAACTATTCCCGCCACTTCGACGGAAGGAAGGCCGGGGAGCAGCCCTACTGCCTGCTGGACTACTTCCCGGAGGACTTCCTGATGGTGATCGACGAGAGCCATCAGACCCTGCCCCAGGTCCGCGGCATGTACCGCGGCGACTTCTCGCGGAAGAAGTCCCTCGTCGATTACGGATTCAGGCTGCCGTCGGCGTTCGACAACCGACCGCTGAAGTTCGACGAGTTCTCGCGCTACATGAGAAACGTCATCTTCGTCTCGGCGACCCCCGGCGACTACGAACTGAAGCGCTCAAGCGTCGCGGAGCAGATCATCCGGCCGACGGGGCTCGTGGACCCGGCTGTCGAGGTCCGGCCGATCGAGGGGCAGATCCCGGACGTGATCGCCGAGATCCGTGCCACGATCGACCGCGGCGACCGGGTGCTGCTGACGACGCTCACGAAGAGGCTCGCCGAGGAGCTCTCGGAGTACCTGGCCGACCAGGGGATCAAGACCCGCTACCTCCACTCCGAGATCAACACAATCGAGCGGACCGAGATCATCCGGCAGCTTCGCCTCGGCAAGTACGACGTCCTGGTCGGGATCAACCTCCTGCGGGAGGGGCTCGATATCCCGGAGGTCGGGCTCGTCGGGATCCTCGATGCCGACAAAGAGGGGTTCCTCCGCGACGCCCGGAGCCTGGTCCAGACCATCGGGCGGGCCGCCCGGAACGTCAACGCGAAGGTCGTGCTCTACGCCGACACCATGACCGACTCGATCCGGAAGGCACTGACCGAGACCGAGCGGCGGCGCACGATGCAGCTCGACTACAACGCCCGGCACGGCATCACGCCGCAGACGATCAAGAAGCCGATCCGGGAAAAAGAGGTCGAGATAACCGATATCAAACACGTCCCGAAGTCGGAGATCCCGAACCTGATCATCGAGCTCGAGGCCGATATGCGGGAGGCGGCGGAACGCCTGGAGTTCGAGCGGGCGATCGCGCTCCGGGATATGATAAAGAAGCTGCAGGAAGGAGGGCCGCGGTAAGGGTCCGCGGAGAGGGAGAGGGCGATATATATGCCCCGCTCGTACCGGGAAGCGTTCAAGATTTCTTGGTTGCCCAGTATGCACGGATTTCCACTGGATATCGCCACGGGGGGTGGGGACAGGGGAGGGGGTCTCCCCCCTCCCCTGAAACCCCTCCCCAGACGCGATAGCCACCACGGTCCAGTGTACCGGGCTTTTGCATTGTCTTAACTGTTCTATTGTCACGTCTGAAGCCTACAGTTTTTCACGCTCCTGCCCTTCAGTCAATTCTGACTCACGCCTTCGGATATCCCGACCCCACCACAGAGTTCTGGAACACAGAAATTGCCAGACGGGCTCTGCTGTTATCAGTGGGTCGCACAAACCGGGTCTATGTGCAGTCCGGAGAGCTTTATTCCGGACAAATAGGGTGGTCAGCTCCCGCAGCCCCCCGGCCACCCCCCTCGCACCTCCGGTGCTCGAGCTCCGGCCCCGCACCTTCGGTGCTCTTGCCCCGTTCCGTTGGAACGTCGCATCCTTCGGCCCGTCGCTCCCTTACGCCTCGGCAGGAGGCGCCGCAACCGGGCGTGCCTGCCCCTGCTCCGGCAGGATGATCCAGAGCAGGATATAGACGATAATCCCGGGTAGGAACCCCGTGAGCACGGTAATGATGACCCAGATAGCCCGGATGACGTTCGGGTCGATCTCGAGGTACTCCCCGATGCCGCCGCATATTCCGGCAACCCACCGGTCGGTTGTCGAGCGGTATAACTTCTTTGCCATGACAAACTCCCGAACAGCATTCTGCTGTCAGTGTAATAGATGTTTCCCCGGAGAACGGGAGGCGGGGCATCGTCATCCGGCGGCTCAGCCGGACGCAGAGCGGACGGCACCGCGCTTCCGGCGCCCGGACCTGGGGCGGGCATCCCCGGTCGGGGTTCCGGCCGGCGCACAGGCGTCGCAGCCCCCGCAGGGAGCTTCGTATCGCTCCCCGAAATACTCGAGGAGCACCTTTCTCCGGCACCCCGTCGTGGTGCAGTAATCCATCATATTCTGCAGTTTCGAGCGTGCAACCTCGCGCTGGAACTCGGACGCCAGATCGCGGTCGATGAAGGACCGGAGGCGTCGTGCGTCGTCGTCGTTATAGAAGAGGATGCAGTCGCTCTCGCCGCCGTCCCTCCCCGCCCGGCCGCTCTCCTGGTAGTAGGCCTCGAGGGTCTTTGGCATATCGTAGTGGACGACGAACCTGACGTCCGGCTTGTCGATGCCCATACCAAACGCGCTCGTCGCGCAGACGACCGGGACCTTCCCGCTGATAAACCGGTCCTGCGTCTCCCCCCGTGCGGCCGCCGTCATCCCGGCATGGTAGGGGAGCGCCGAAACTCCGCCGGCCCGGAGCCGTGCCGCAAGCGTCTCGGCCCCCTCCCGGGTCGCGACATAGACGATCCCGGCGTCCTTCCTGTGGCCCCGCAGGTAGGCGCGAAGCCGTTCGTATGCACCTTCTTCCTTCGGGACGACGGCGTACCTGAGATTCTCCCGGTTGAAACTCCCGACATAGACCGAAGGGTCCGCGAGATCGAGCTGCCGGACGATATCGTCGCGGACGTCCGGCGTCGCGGTCGCCGTCAGGGCGACCATCGGCACCTCCCCGAATCGTTCCTTGAGGACCGCGAGCGACCTGTACTCCGTGCGGAACTGGTGTCCCCACATCGATATGCAGTGCGCCTCGTCGATCGCGATCAGCGTGACGGGGATGGATGCGATGAGCGTGAGGAAGTCGTCGCTGACCGCTTTCTCCGGCGAGACGTAGAGGATCTGGATCAGGCCCTCTCCGAGTTCCGAGAGGATCCGCCGTGTCGTTGCGTAGGACCCGGAGGAGTTCAGGGCTTCTGCGCCGACCCCGCGGGCCTGCAGGTCGTCGACCTGGTCCTTCATCAGGGCGATGAGGGGCGATATCACCAGCGTGACGCCTTCGCCCATGAGCGCGGGGACCTGGTAGCAGAGCGACTTACCGCCTCCGGTCGCAAGTACCGCGAGGACGTCGCGTCCGTCCAGAAGGTCCTGGATGATCTCCCGCTGGTAAGGGTTAAACGCCGTATGCCCAAAGTAACGTTGCAGGATCAGGTTCAGGCGATCCATCACTATATAAGTGGGTGCTCTGCCGGCATAGTATCTTCGGCACAAAAATTCGGCGGAATACGGCCCGATCCGGTAGGGATCCCTCACCGTGAGACCTCGTCCCAGAACCCGGTGAAGGCGGAGAAGATCCTCTCCCGCAGTTCGGTGAGCCGTGCCTCGTCAGCCTCGCGATCTGGGGTCTCGTAGAAGCCGCGGTTGATCTCGACCTGGACCCAGGGGATTCTTCTGCGCCGGTAGTGCGCTACCGAGATGAACCCGCCCCTGAAGGGATCATTCATCGCAACCCGCCCCTCACCGTCGAACTCCGCCTGGAACGACCGAGCGAGCGCCTGGAGCCACTCCGGCGGGCAGGTCACGAGACCGCCCGCTGTTTTGGGCCTTCCGTTCCGGTCTCCCCGGTTGCTCAGGCAGAAGAGCGGGCGCGGGCGTCCGGCGTCCATCCGGACCGGCGGGGCACGCGGCAGCATGCTGTGACAGTCGAAGGCGATCTCGACAGGCAGGGTATCGAGGGCCCCGGCCAGCCGTTTGTGGAACGGGTGGTAGTAGTTCTGCAGGAGGGTCCCTATCAACTCCCTGCCGGGCACCCGGCCCTTCCGGAACACCGGGGTCCCGTCCTGCGTGATGACCTTGACCACGCCGTCCTGGGCCCGGGGCGGGTAATCGTAGGGTGCCCGGTTGGTGTCGACGAAGATCCGCGAGACGTCGAAGTCGACCAGCGCCTCCACAGCATCGTCGAACCCGTAGAGAAGGCGGGTATGGGGGTCACTGTTGAAGACGATCTCCTTTCGCGAGAGGTTGACGAGACCGTGGACTTCGGGCGGAACGGAGGTGCCGTCATGGCGGATCGAGACGAGGAACGGGTACCGGCCGTTCAATCCATCTTCCCCCCGCCGGGGCAGATCCGGGAACTGGCGCTCATGCTGCTTCCAACCGCAGTCGTATGAGGACGCCCGGTACAAAAGTGCATTGGTCGGGGATACGCCGGACCCGGGCGGGCATGCGAAGGTCTATATGGCGCTCATCCGCTACAGCGTTCCGGCAATCCTGCTGATCACGCTTATCGGCAGTTTCTTCCGGGTTACGGGGTAAAAAAGCCGGGCTCGACCCCGGGTTATATCTCCGGCACCTGCTCCTCTGCCCGCCTGCTCTTCTCCTGTGCCTGGAGAACGTCAAGGACATCCTGCATATCGGGCACCGTTGTCGCCGGATATTCCCCGACGAATATGATGCGTCGGAACTCGTCGACGACGATGTTCGCCCGCCGGGAGTAGCCCTTTACGCTGTCGAAGACGCCGTAAATCTGCGCTACGCCGCCGTGCGGCCAGAAGTCCGCAAGGAGCCGGGTTTTCTTGATGCCGAGTCTCTCCGCCCACGCCCGCTTGCAGGGGACGGAATCCACGCTGATGCCGAGGGCAACGGCACCAAGGGCGTCGAACGCCTCCCGATTCGCCTCGAGCGCCTTCATCTGTCTGGCACAGATGCTGGTCCAGGCCAGCGGGTGAAACGAGAGGACAACCCGCTTCCCGGGGAAGCCCGACAACCGGATTTCATTCCCGTTCTGATCCGGTATCGAGAAATCCTGAGCCTGTTCGCCGATCTCGACCATCGTACACCACCGGGTGAGACTCCGGTCCCGACGATGATAAATATTTCTCACGAACGATCCTTCTCGGCCCGGATCCGTCACACAGACCCCTTCCGGGCCATTCTCTGTGCAGGGAACCGTCGCCGGACCGAAACAGCCGTGAAGTCCGGCGAACCTCTGCATTCCTCGCGGTTGAGCCGTTGCCCGAAGGGTTTCATCCGTCTCCCCCGAAAGCCCCGCAGATTTAAGACTCCTGGTAGTAAGAATACTGCAATGCCACTCGCCACCAACATCGCGATCATCGTCCTGCTGATCCTCGCGAACGGCTTCTTCTCGATGACGGAGTTTGCGCTCGTCTCTGCAAGGACGACGCGCCTGCAGAAGAGAGCAGCGGACGGCGACGCCGGAGCGGCGGCCGCCCTCGAACTTGCCGCGGACCCGACGCAGTTCCTCTCCACCGTCCAGGTCGGCATCACCGTCGTCGGGATCCTGGCGGGAGCCTTCGGCGGGGCGACGCTCGCGGGACCTCTCGCAGAAGTATTCGCCTCTATCCCCCTGGTTGCCCCGTACAGCGGCCCGCTCGCGGTCGCAACCGTCGTCGCCGTCATCACCTACCTGACGCTGGTGATCGGGGAACTGGTGCCGAAGCGGGTGGCCATGACCCATGCCGACCGTATCGCATCGCTGGTTTCGCGTCCGATACGGCTCCTCTCCCGGGCCGCTGCACCCCTCGTCCGGCTGCTGAGCGCCTCGACCGAGGGGGTCCTCATGGTGCTCAGGGTGCGGCAGCCTTCGGAACCCGAGGTTACGGAGGAGGATGTCAGGATCCTCATCGGGCAGGCCACCCGGGCGGGCGTCTTTCTGGAGGCTGAACAGGATATGGTGGAGAGCGTATTCCGCCTCGCCGACAGGCGGGTCAGCGTGCTGATGACCCCGCGACCCGACATCGTGGCCGTGGACGTCGAGGACCCCATCGAAGAGAACTGGCGAAAGATGGTGGATTCCGCGCACGTCTATTTCCCGGTCTACCGCGACCACCTCGACAACCTGCTCGGTGTCGTCTCGGTCCGCGACCTCTGGGCACGGATGATCGCGGGCGAGTCCCCCGACCTTTTAGCGGCGATCGAACCTGCCCTTTTCGTGCCCGAGAGCGTCCTCGCCCTGTCGGTCCTCGACGAGTTCAAGACCTCAGGGGCGCGGATCGCCCTCGTTACCGACGAGTACGGGAGCATCCAGGGGCTGGTCACCATCCACGACATCATGGAGGCGATCGTCGGCGGCATCCCGTCGGCCGAGCACCCGCCCGAGGGTCCGGCGGTTCGCCGTGAAGACGGGTCGTGGCTTCTCGACGGGATGCTCCCGGTCGACGAGTTCCACGACCTCCTCGACGTGGGCACCCTGCCCGGGGAGGGGCGCGGGTACTACCAGACACTCGGCGGGTTCGTGATGATGTACCTCGAGCGGACACCTGAGGCCGGCGACCGGTTCACCTGGAACAGGCTCCGGTTCGAGGTTCTCGATATGGACGGTCACCGGGTCGACAAGGTGCTTGTCACTCCGGTGAGGGGCGGCGAGGAGAAAAAAGAGTGATCCCTACCCGATCTCAACGAGGCTGACGGTGAACGTGAGGTCTTCGCCCGCAAGGGGATGGTTCGCGTCGACGGTAACCGCGCCGGGGGAGATGCCGGCGACCGTCGCGGGCAGCACCTGCCCGTCCGGCAGGGTTATCCCGACCGGTTCTCCGACCGTCAGGTTCTCCCCGCCGGGGATCCCGGCCGGGTCGAAGACAAAGACGAGATCCTCCCGGTACGGCCCGTAGGCCTGATCGGCGGGAATGTGAAGGGTTTTTTCCTCTCCTACCCGCATCCCGATAACGCCCGCGTCAAACCCCGCGACCACCTCGCCCCTGCCGACGGTAAACCCGAGCGGCTCGCGCCCGGTGGAGGTATCGAAGACCGTCCCGTTCTCGAAGGTGCCGGTGTAGTGGACCAACACCCTATCCCCGGACTTCACCTGCGCCTGCCCGCCGTCGGTCGCAATGCAGCCTGAGGAGAAGGTGAGAACACACGCGATCAGCAGCAGGACGCCGTATGCATGCCCATATCTCATGGTTCTCCCTCGCTCTCGAGCGCCTTCCTGAAACACTCCACCGCTTCCGCAAACCTGCCCTGCCGGTCGAGCGCTCTCCCCTTCAGGTACCATGCCCGGGCATGGCGGGGGTCCGCCTCCAGGACCCTGTCGAAGCATGCGGTCGCCTGATCGGGTTTGCCCAGGTGACCGAGGGCGAGCCCCCTGGAGAGCCAGGCGTGGACGTTCCCGTCACCCAGCTCGATAGCCTCATCGAACGCTTTAACGGCATCCTCGTGGCGTCCCAGTGCATCCATGAGCACTCCGGCAGCGTTCCAGATGGCCGCGTTCTTCGGGTCGACCGAGAGCGCCTTCTCGTAGCTCGCGAGGGCGTCGTCATACCTGCCCGCCTTCTCGAGCACCGTTCCCCGCATGAAGAGGGCGGCGGGGTTCTCGTCCTGGAGGACGATGATCTTGTCGATCGACTTGACCGCCTCCCCGTAACGTCCGAGATGGATGAGGACCGACGAACGGGCATGGAGGGTCTCGATACTGGTCGGTTCCCGGTCCAGCACCTGCGTGTAGGCGGCGAGGGCATCCTCGTACCTGCCGGCCTTCTCGTGGGCCTCCCCGAGTCTTCGCAGGGTGAGAGCATCTGCCGGATCCGCCTCGATCACCTTCTCGAAGCATTCCACCGCATCGGCGTAGCGTCCGAGCCACATGAAGACCTCCCCGCGCCGCTGCCACGCAGCCCAGTTCTCCGGGCTGGCCTCGACGATACTGTTGGAACACTCGAGCGCTTCTTCATACCGGCCCATATGCACGAGGGCGCTCTCGAGGGTGTACCATGCTTCGGCGTCACGCTCATCGCCCTCGAGCACCAGCGCGTACTGCTTGATCGCGTCGCCGAACTTCCCGTCCCTCTCGAGCGCCATGCCGAACGCCATTCTCGCATCGCGGTCGTCGGGGGAGATCTCCAGGTAGTGTTCGTATGCTCCTCCCGCCTCTTCGTGCCTGCCGACGGCTTCCAGCATATCCGCCCGGATCTTTAAAACCGCGGCATTCGAAGCGTCGACGGCGAGCACCCGGTCGCAACACTCGATCGCTTCCTGGTGCCTGCCGAGCCGTGCGAACGCGACGGCGAGCGCAAAGCAGACGCCGGTATCATCCGGCCGCCCGTCGGTCACTTTTGCGTAGCACTCCGCTGCATCCGCGTACTGCCCCATCCTCTCCAGGGCCCGGCCCCGGTTGAACCACGCAAAGAGGTTGCCCGGGTCGGTCTCGACGGCCTGCTTAAAGCGCCCGGCAGCCTCCTCGTACCGCCCGAGCGTGGCAAGCACGATCCCGAGGTTCACCAGGTAGCCGCCGGAATCCGGATCGGCTGCAAGAAGCGTTTCGTAGCAGTCGGCCGCCGCAGCATGGCGCCCGAGGGCCTCGAGGATCCGTGCCTTCCGGATAAGCGTCCCGGTGTCCCCGGGACCTGCCTCTGTCACCCGGTCGATGGATTCGAGCGCCTCCTCGTATCGCCCGAGACGTTCAAGCGCCATGCTCCTGCCGAGCAGGGCGGCCCGGTCGTCGGGGTCGCCCGAAAGTACCCCATCAAAGCAGGCGAGCGCCTCCCCATACCTGCCAAGGTGCATGAGCGCGTCTCCCCTGCTCTTCTCCGCTGCCGTATCCCCGGGATTGATCCTGAGAAAGGCATCGAACGTCTCCGCCGCCTCCGCATACCGGGAGAGGTGCAGCAGGGCATCTCCCTTCCTGTACAGGAGAGGGAGGTCGTCTCCACCCGCTTCCTGCACCCGGTCGAGGTACGTCAGCGCATCGCCGTACCTGCCGAGGTTCATGAGTACATCCGCCTTCATCGAGCGGGCGACAGCGTTGTGCGGCTCTTTCTCAAGAATCGTATCCAGGCAGCGGGCGGCCTCGTCATACCTGCCGAGATGGAGGAGTGCGGTACTGCTCCGTTGCAGGATGGAGACGTTCCCGGGGTCGACCTCAAGAACGTGCTCAAAGTCCACCTGCGCCTCCGCATACCGGCCCAGGTGAAGCAATGCAACCCCCCGGCAGTTCAGAACGATCTCGTTTAATGCATCGAACTTCAGCGGCTTCTGCTTCCGGGGCGTCCCCTGCTCGTCCCTCTCGAAGAGCGCAAGGTCGGTGCTGCTCCCGATCCACTTCATCCCGGTCATCGCCCGGTTCTCGAGCACGCGGTCGAACGACCGGATCGCCTCGGCGTACTGACCGAGATGGAAGAGCGCCATGCCGCGGGCGTACCATACCTGGACCTGGCTCTGGTCGTGCTTCAGGATATGGTCGAAGCTCTTGACCGCCCGGTCGTAACGGCCGAGCGTATCGTAGACCATCCCCAGGGAGTAGCGCACGGCGATATGGTCCGGGTCGGCGAGGGCGACCTTATCGAAGCACTCCATCGCCTCGGTGTATCTTCCCGCCCGGAGGAGCAGCGAGCCGCGGTGATACCAGGCGGGGATGTTCCCGGGCTCGGCGGCAGCGATCTCGGCGTAGCAGCCGGCAGCGTCCTGGAGCCGGCCGAGGTGCTCGAGCGCCCGGGCTTTGCCGTAGAGCGCGTCGAGGTTGTGGGGTTCCGCATCGAGCAGTCGGGCAAACGTCTCGACGGCTCCGGAGTAATCCCCCCGGTACAGAAGAGCGGTCCCGATTCTCGCGAGCGCATCGGTGCTGCCGGGGTTCGCCGTGAGGATCTTCTCAAGACAGACCGCTGCTTCCCGGTAGTCACCGGTCCGCTCGAGCATCTTCCCGTGTTTCTCGCGCAGGACAACGTTCTCCGGGTCTCCGGCCAGCGCTCGTGCGTAGGCTGCTGCAGCGTCGGCGTACCGGCCGAGCTTCTCAAGCATCTCTCCCTGCCAGTACGAGGCGTTCGTGTCTGCGGGTTTCCCTTCGACGATCGTCGTGAAACACCCGGCCGCCTCCTCGTAGTCGCCGGCCCGGGCAAGGACATGCCCCAGTGCCCGCAGTGTTTCGGCATCGCCGGGAGACGACTCGAGAGCCTTCCTCAGCCACTCCGCGGCTTCGTTGTCTTTGCCGAGGCAGACGAGCGCCTGACCCATGGCAAGCCGGATCGGGCCGTTTTCAGGATCGATCTTGAGCGCCTTCTCGAAACTCTTCACCGCCTCACTGTAGTTCCCGGCCTCAAACTGAGAGATCCCCTGCTTTATCGAGGGGTTCGCATCCTTCCCCTGACCCAGAATATTACCGAAGAAATCCATCCGACACCATCTGCCGCTGCTCGTTTACTCCACGATTACTCAACGCTGCACTCTCTCTGGACGGTCGCCTGTGGAGGAGGCAACCGTTGTTTTTCTAGGATTGATGCGCCGGCCAGTATTTGAAAGGACCGGTTTGTGTAGATAAGCGGGTTTAGACTATAGTGGGTGTTCTGGATTCATAAAAGAGTGCCGCCGCAAAAACCATGCACCGGGCCGGAGCCCGGGTTCCTCCTGCAGGCTGCAGGGGCAATGCACGGTGCGATGCGGTTCCGGGAGAGAGGTGGGGCGGGCCGTCTTCTCTCCGGTCAGATGTCCATGATGGGGTCGAACTGCGACTTGCCGACCGGGCCGTGGAAACTCGTGATCTGCGGGTCCATCCCGCAGACCGGGCATACGTAGTCTTCCGGCAGGTCTTCGAATGCGGTACCCTTCGGGTAGCCGCGGAGAGGCTCGCCGCGTTTTTTGTCATACACATAGCCGCAGATCTTGCAGATGTACTTCGTCGGTTCCCAGGGCTCGAACCCCCACTTCCCGATCTGTCCTTTTCCGGTCGCACCGCAGACCGGGCATACGTAGTCTTCCGGCAGGTCTTCAAACGCAGTACCCACCGGAACGCCGCGGTGGGGCTCGCCCCGTAGCGGGGAATAGACATAGTTGCAATATTTGCACCGGTATCGTTTCACTTTCTCCATAGGCATCACGTTCACCTCGCGATAATCACCCGGCACGAAGGCAGTTTTACCTGATAAGATTTCCCGTCTCCTGCCCGGCGCAGGCACAGGTCCTCCCTGTTATCCGGATCGCGAGGCTGGTTGTCGCCGGGAGGGGCCCCCCTCCGTCAAAAAGGTTCTAGGAGTCCTGCCGCATGCCGCCCGTAACAGCGCGGAAGAAGAGCGACAGAACGAGCGTGAGGACGATCAGGATACCCCCGAAGAAGAGAAGGAGTATAACGCCAATCCGGCCGATTCCGGATCTCGGCACCTGCCCCTGCCACGAGAATCCCGGCGTCCACGCCGTCTGCCCGTCAGGACGGTACCACTGGAACGGGCCATGCGGCGCAAAACCGGCACCGCCCCGGAGGGCGAGGTCGTAGCGCGCCCGCGCGTCAGGGTCGATCAGCGTCTCGTATGCCTGCTGGATGGCGATGAATCGCTCGCCCGCACCCGGGTCCGGGTTGATGTCCGGGTGGTACTGTTTCGCCAGCCTCCGGTACGCCGCCCGGATCTCGTCGGGCGTGGCGTCGGGGAAGACGCCCAGGATATCGTAGCAGGTCTCCATAGCGGCCTTCATGTGGCCCCGTCGCAGGAGACTTCGCCCGTATCCCCGTTCACCGTCACCCGGGTGCCGGGCGGGAGGCGGGAGAACTCCGGTGGGAGACGGTCGACCATGGGGATCCCCGCGATGATCGCCCCGACCGCGATGATCGGTTCGGCCTCCGTATTGATGATCGCCGCAGGGGCAAGGCCGTTCTGCTTCAGCGCGTAGATCACGTAGGACCCGACCGTCGATCCCTTCCCGTACGGGAAGACCAGCACGCGTCCGGCGATGGATTGCCCTTCAAGCGGGTGCCCGTGCTCCACGACGGTACCGGTATTCGGGTCGACACCAGAGAGGAACGATATGGGTTCGGACGAAACGAGAAGTTCTCCGTCTGCAATACCCCTGGATATGCTTCTGCCTTGCATGGTCACTGCCACCACATTATAATGTGATTGGAGATCCAACTATATGAGTGACATGGACGAAACCATTGGCAGCACTCCTGGCAGCGAGCACGACATGCTCACCCTCCAGATTCAGGACCTGAAGGCGCAGATCCTGGATTACAAACTCAAAAATGAGTTGCTGGAAAAAGAGCTCCTGCAACTCAGGAAAGAGAACGCCCAGTTAAAACGGGTGCCGCTGTTTGTTGCCGCTGTGGTTGATGTGCTCGAGAACGGAGAAGTGTATCTCCGGCAGCAGGGCAACAACCAGGAATACGTCACCGCGGTCAACGAGAAACTCCACCGTACCCTCAAGCCCGGAATGAAGGTGGCGGTGAACAACACCCTCTCGATCGTCAAGACGATCGGCAATATCTACGATGCGAGGGTCAGGGTCATGGAGCTTGACGAACAGCCGAGCGTGACGTTCGAGCAGATAGGCGGCCTGAGGGACGAAATCGAGGAGGTCCGGGAAGCCGTCGAGTACCCGCTCACGAAACCCGAGATCTACGAGCGCGTGGGCGTGGAGCCCCCGAAGGGCATCCTCCTCTACGGGCCGCCCGGTACGGGAAAGACCCTGATCGCAAAGGCGGTTGCCCGCCAGTCCCAGGCCCGGTTCATCAGGATGTCCGGGAGCGAACTCGTCCACAAGTACATCGGGGAGGGCGCGCAGCTCGTGCGGGAGCTCTTTATCCTCGCCCGGGAGCGCGCTCCGGCAATCGTCTTCATCGACGAGATCGATGCGATCGGGAGCATGCGCACCAACGACGGGACCTCCGGCAGCGCCGAGGTCCAGCGAACGCTTATGCAGCTCCTCGCGGAGATGGACGGCTTCGGGAACCGCGGCAACGTCCGGATCATGGCGGCAACCAACCGGATCGATATGCTGGACCCGGCTCTCCTCCGCCCCGGCCGGTTCGACCGGATCATCCAGGTCCCGCTGCCCGACGCCGGAGCACGCCTCGAGATCTTAAAGATCCACACCGCGAAGATGAGCCTTTCCGGGAACGTGGATCTGCCCGGGATTGCAGAACTCGCCGGGGACACCACCGGTGCGGAGCTGCAGGCGATCTGCCGCGAGGGCGGGATGATGGCGATCCGGCGGGATGCCGATGCCGTCGACCAGGAAGACTTCCTCGCGGCGATCAGGAAGGTGAAGCGCGAGGTGGCGGCACCCGATAGCCGCATGTATACCTGATGGGGATTCCTCCATCCCTGATTTTAGAGGAAACCTTATCGACCTCTCCGGCCCACCAGATATGCAATGAACGTCCTCCTCATTCAGCCGGAGGGGGTTGACCTCTACGCCACCCTGCTCAAATCAGATACCAGCAGGGGAGCCCTTCGTTTTTATCAGCCCGACAGGCTGGAGTACGGCATACGCATCCGAACGGCGTCGCTCGGGAGTGCGCTTGCCCTCGCCTCCGAACTCCGGTGGTACATCCAGCGATACGTCGAGGAGGTCCTCTTCGAGCCCGGGGAGGGCATATTCTGCTCGTCCGGCCTTGCCCGGCAGATCTACGAGCGGGACGTGAAGCCTGTGTCTCCGTGGAAGTACCGATGCCTCTACCGGATCCCCGGGGACCATCTGGTCGATACCGTATGGATGGACGAAGGCACGACGCCGGAGGCGTATGCCGACCGTACGGAGCCCGGGGATACAGTGCTCGAAGTCTGGTGCACCAGAGAGGAGTATCCGACCGGGTAGGCCGGTGTGGCGGGAGCAAGCAGAAGCAGTCGTGATCGATACGGACCGATGTGACGGGTGCAGCCTGTGTTCCTATGTATGTCCCGAAGGCGTGATCGTCATGCTGCCCGGTTCGTGAAGACCGAAAGGTTTCGTTGTGTGACCAAAGGGAACATAAAGAAGAACGAAGTTCTTCGCTGTGTGAGCATAGCGAGCATGAGAAGACCGAGTCTTCGCTGTAGGGACAATAGGGAGTGCGATGGGTGTCTCCCCCACCCCGCCCGGCCTCCGGCCTCCTCCCCCGCCCCGGGGGGGGGGCGGGGGCAGTGCGTGGCGATGTCTAGGTAAATCGGTTGATGGGTGTATGCGATCTGGGCAAGGCTAATCTGCAGAGCCAAGATGTGTCTCACATGAAAATCGTAGTTAAGAGGAAACGGAGTCCTGTTTATCCGCATCCCTGGCACGGATTTCCATTGGATATCGCCATTGGGGAGGGGCTGACAGGGAGTGCGACGTTCCGAAGCGCGACGGTTCGTTAGAACCGGAGCGTGAGCACCGAAGGTTCGAAGGAGCGGAGCTCGACCACCGTCAGGTGGGGAGGGGCGTGCCCCCCCTCGAAACTCTTCGAGTTTCTCATGCTCGCTACGCTCGCACTCCCCTTTGTCTCCAACTCGCACTAATTGGTGTTCATGCCCTCCGCTGCAAATCATCTACGGAGACGTAGTTCCGCCTGGGCGCCTCTCCTCGTTTCAGGTCTCTCTTCATTATATGTGGGAAGATCGAACACTGATACATGCAGCACAGCTGGATCGGCGGAGATCTGAGGTTTTCCTACTGCACCGAGCACGACCTTCCCGATATATCCCGGATGCTCTCGAAGGAGTCGGTCTGCAGGTGGCTGTTTTTCGGACCGAATACAGAAGAGGTCACACGATCCTATTTTCTCCCTCTGATCGAGGAGATGCAGGCAGCGCTCGCGGAGGGGAGAACGCCGGATCACCACGTGTTCACAGTGAGACTGGAGCATTCCGGGGACTTCGTCGGGCAGTGTGCGCTATTACCGGTCGATTTCAGTCCCGGATCGTTTTTGATCGGCTACCAGCTCGACGATATCTACTGGGGGAGAGGCTACGGCACTCTGGCCTGCACCTTTCTGGTCTATTTCGCGTTCACCGTGCTCGACAGTTACCGGCTGAACGGCGACACCGTTGCCGATAATACGGCATCACGGCGGGTGATGGAGGGATGCGGTTTTGTCCTGGAGGGTATCCAGCGGCAATACTGGCATGCCAGGGACGGGTACTACGATCGCCTGATCTTCGGCCTCCTGAAGAGCGATCTTACCCCGGAGCGCCTTTCGGCACTGGGGGAGGCGTTCACGGCATAGCGTCTGGCTACGGGTTGATGCTGCGTATACGGTTCGACAAGCCGTTATTCAAAAAAGAGGTATCCTTCAGGCGAACATCTCGCCGAAGGTGGTGTGGAAGTGGTGGCGGTCGAAGTCCACCGCGAGCTTGTCGATCGCCTTCATGAAGTCGTCGGTGTTGACCGCGTCGCGCTCCATTCTGATGGCGAACATGCCCGCTTCCATGCATATCGCCCGGAGGTCGGCGCCGTTCTTGCCTTCCGTGAGCCGGGAAACCTCCGAGAGGTTGACGTCCTCGCCGAGGTTCATGTGCATGGTGTGGATCTTTAAGATGGCAAGCCTTCCTGCGTGGTCGGGGAGCGGGATCTCGATCATCCGGTCGAACCGGCCCGGGCGGAGGAGAGCGCGGTCGAGGATATCGATCCGGTTCGTCGCCGCGACGATCTTGACGTCCCCCCGGTTGTCGAAGCCGTCCATCTCCGCGAGGAGCTGCATCAGCGTCCGCTGGACTTCGCGGTCCCCGGACGTCGTCGAGTCGTTCCGGTGCGCCCCGATAGCATCGATCTCGTCGATGAAGATGATCGACGGCGCCCTCTGTTTCGCGAGGTCGAAGAGCTCCCGGACAAGGCGGGCCCCCTCACCGATGTACTTCTGCACCAGCTCCGAACCGACCACGCGGAGGAAGTGCGCGTTCGTCTGATGGGCTACCGCCCGTGCGAGGAGCGTCTTCCCCGTGCCGGGGGGTCCGTAGAGGAGCACGCCCTTCGGCGGGGAGATGCCGACCTTCTCGAAGAGTTGCGGTTTTGTCAGGGGGAGCTCGACGGCTTCCCGGATCTCCTCGATCTGCGGTTCAAGGCCGCCGATATTCTCGTAGGTCTCCTCCGGGGACTCGACCAGTTCCATGCCGTAGATCTGCGCGTCGTAACTTGTGGGGAGCACATCCACGATCGCCAGGGACTGCTGGTTGAGCGTGCACCGTACACCCGGTTTGAGGAGATCGGGGTCAATAAGCTGGGATGTACGGACTAAAAACCGCGGTCCTGCGCTGCTTCGCACAATCACCCGGCTGTTGTCGATGACGTCGGTAACGGTCCCGATCACGAGAGGAGGGCTTCTGAGCTGCTCGATCTCACTCTTCAGTTTTCGCAGCTCGCGTTCGTAGCGGATCTTCTGGGTTTCAACGTATCGTTTCTCGGACTCCATCTGGCGAAATTGTTCGCGTAGCTCCAGGTTTCGGTTTTCGAGGTTCGTAATCCGTTCTAGGAGATACTGGTAGATGTCTTCACCGGTATCCTTCTCTGGTGCCTGCCGAGCGATATCTCCCATGGGTCTCCTCGATTAATTATATAGGTTAAAATGAATATAAAATTGTTTGCGAGACTTATGCAGTGCGAACTATGCGGCGCTCCCATCCAAGGACCGTCGAAAACCATCCAGATCGAGGGCGCAGAGCTCTGCGTCTGCGTTCGATGCGCGAAACACGGTACAGAAGTCCAGCAACCGCGACGAAGAGGTGCCCCGCAGAAGAAACCGGGACTCGCCGCCCCACAGGCCCGGAGAAGGCCGCGGGACGTCTTTGACCTGATGGAAGGAGAGATCGTCGACGATTATGCCGACCGGATCCGGGCCGCACGGGAAGAGAAAGGATGGTCTGCTCTCGACCTTGCACGGGCGATCAAGGAGCGTGAAATCCTGGTCAAGAAGATCGAGAAGGGAGACCTCATCCCCGAAGACGACGTCCGGCGAAAACTTGAGAAAGCGCTCAATATCAGGCTGATTGACTCGGCCGAAGACAGCACCTCCACAGGCGGGCCGGGCCGGGTGACCATGACCGTCGGCGATGTCATATCGTTCAAGAAGAGCCGGAAGTAAGGCAATCACCATACTTTTTTCCCCGGGGACCCGGTCCTGGCCCGAGTTCATCTCTCGCGCGGAAATCCGGCATATTTTTATATAAGAACGCCGAACGGTATAGGCAATGCGTGGTGAATGTTTTTTCGCCGGTGACTGCTTTTACCTCGGTTAACGGAGTAACCACCACTTGCGCAGGAGCGAATCGCCAGTTTTTGACCGCCGATACCCGTAATGACGGAGCGGCAGCGTTCTATCGCTATTTTACCCAGTTTTAAATCATTCCCGGAGATTATTCACTCGAACCCGGGAGGACTATGGTTATGAGAGGAAAAGAGATTCGTCTGGAACGTATCATGGATCGGAACACCGGCAAGACCATCATCGTGCCGCTCGACCACGGGGTGACCCTCGGCCCCATCCCGGGGCTGGTCGACGTCGGGAGGACCATCGACCTCGTCGCCGAGGGCGGAGCAAACGCGGTAATCGGCCACGTGGGGCTTGCGCTGCACGGGCACCGGGGGCATGGGCGGGATGTCGGCCTTATCATGCATCTCTCGGCGAGCACCAGCATCGGCCCGGACCCCAACGACAAGGTGCTCGTGAACACCGTCACGAACGCCCTGAAGATGGGCGCCGACGGCGTCTCGGTGCATATCAACGTCGGCGCCGACTCCGAAGCAAGGATGCTCGAGGATCTGGGCAAGGTCGCGGTCGCGTGCATGGAGTGGGGGATGCCGCTCCTTGCGATGATGTACCCGAGGGGCAGGAAGGTGGCGGACGAGCACGACCTCGAGAGCGTCAAACTCTCGGCACGGGTGGCGGCGGAGCTCGGCGCCGATATCGTCAAGACCGTCTACACCGGCGATGCGGACTCGTTCCGGGAGGTGACCCGGGGATGCCCGGTGCCGGTCGTGGTCGCCGGAGGCTCAAAGACCGACGATGCGGCGATCCTCGACCTGGTGGAGGGCGCGATGGAGGGTGGTGCCGCCGGCATATCGATCGGGAGGAACGCCTTCCAGCATTCGGCGCCAGACCGCCTGATCCGTGCCGCTGCGCTGATCATTCATGAAGGGCGCACGGCAGAGGAAGCGATGGAGATTCTCCGGACGTGATGAATATGATAGGAAAAGAGATCCGCCTGGAGCGGATTATGGACCGGAACACCGGCCGCGCCGTGATCATTCCCATGGATCACGGGTTCACGCTGGGCCAGATCGAGGGGCTCTGCAACATGACCGAGACCGTCAACGCGGTGAGCGAGGGCGGGGCAAACGCCATCGTGCTTCACAAGGGCATGGTGAAGGGAGGGCACCGGAAACACGGAAAGGACATCGGCCTCATCGTACACCTCTCCGCAAGCACTTCGCTGAACCCGGACCCGAACGACAAAGTGCTCGTCTGCACCGTGGAGGAGGCTGTCGCGCTCGGCGCCGATGCGGTCTCGATCCACATCAACCTGGGTGCCCCGAACGAGTCGCGGATGATCGAGTCGGCGGGCGAGGTGGTGCGGGACTGCAACCGCTGGGGGATACCGCTCCTGATCATGATCTACCCCCGCGGCAAGGGGATCGATCCCACCTCGCCGCGGGCGATCGGGCACTGCGTCCGGGTCGCCGAGGAGCTCGGGGCCGACCTGATCAAGACGAACTACACCGGGGATCCGGAGACATTCCGCCGGATCACCGCTGCCTGCTCGGTGCCGGTGATGATCGCCGGCGGCGAGAAGGGTGGCGACCTCGATGCGCTCACTACCATCCGGGACGCGATCGGGGCGGGCGCGGCGGGCGTCTGCATGGGGCGCAACGCCTTCCAGCGTGAAGACCCCGCCCGGTTCATCCGGTCGATCTGCCGGGTGGTGCACGAGGGAAGAAGCCCGGCCGATGCCCTGGAGATGGAGCGATGAAACAGTTCTGGGTCGATCTCAGGCCGTGGAGGAAGGATCTCGCGACTACCGCGATCGAGAGCGGTGCCGACGCCCTGGTGACGGACGACGCAGAGCGCGTGAGGGAACTCGGCCGGGTGACGACGGTCGCCCAGAACGGCGATCTCGTCCCCGGAAAAGACGTCTTCGAGGTCGAGATCGTCGATAAAGCGACCGAGGAGGAGGCGCTCCGGCTATCCCACGTGGGCCCTGTAATCGTCCGGACACGGGACTGGACGGTCATACCCCTCGAGAACCTCGTTGCGCAGTCGAACCGGATCATCGCCGCGGTCAAGAACGCCGATGAGGCGGCGGTCGCCCTGACCGTCCTCGAACGCGGGACGGCGGGCGTCCTTCTTACGACCGACGACCCGGCGGAGATCCGGCGGGTGGCGGACGTGATCACAGGCGCCGGCGCAGAGGTCCCCCTCGTCCCGTTCGAGGTGACCCGGATCGCCCCCGTCGGCATGGGGGACCGGGTCTGCGTGGACACCTGCTCGATCCTCGCCGACGGGGAGGGGATGCTCGTCGGGAACACCTCCTCGGCGTTCCTGCTGGTGCACCCCGAGACCCTGGAGAACCCCTACGTGGCGCCGCGCCCGTTCCGGGTGAACGCCGGGGCGGTGCACGCCTACATCCTCCTCCCGGACGGGAAGACCGCATACCTCGCCGACCTCGCGGTGGGCGATAAGGTGCTCGTCGCGGAGCATACCGGCCCGACCCACGAGGCGGTCGTCGGCAGGGTGAAGATCGAGCGCCGCCCGCTCCTCGTCGTCGAGGCAAAGGCCGGGGACGCAAAGGTGAGCCTGGTCCTCCAGAACGCCGAGACGATCCGGCTCGTCAGGGAAGACGGCACGCCCGTATCGGTCGCCGCCCTCGCGGTGGGTGATAAGGTGCTCGGCAGCGTCGCGGAGGGCGGGCGGCATTTCGGCGTCGCCGTCAAGGAAACCATCCTGGAGAAATGACGGCAATGCTTGCAGGCATCATCGGCGGCACGGGACAGATGGGACGGTTCTTTGCAGGAGTCTTCGAGGCGGCCGGCTGGGAGACGATCGTCTCCGGGACGAAAACATCCCTCACCAGCCGGGATGTCGCTGAGATGGCGGACCTAGTCATGGTCTCGGTGCCGATCCGCGCCACCGTCGGCGTGATCCGGGAGATTGCTCCGCTTCTCTCGGAGGAGCAGGTCTTCTGCGACCTGACGTCCCTCAAAGTCGAACCGGTTCGGGCGATGCTCTCCTCCCGTGCGGAGGTGATCGGCCTCCACCCGATGTTCGGGCCGGGCGCCGCGTCGCTCCGGGGCCAGACGATCGTCGCAACCCCGGCCCGGTGCGGCCCGGAGACCCTCGAAGCTCTCTTCTCCGTCTTCCGCGACCAGGGGGCGGCGATCACTCTCTCGACACCGGAAGAGCACGACCGGATGATGGCGGTGATCCAGGGGCTCACCCACTTCGGGACGCTCGCGAAGGCGGAGGCCATCCGCCGGACCGGTGCCGACGTCGCGGAGACCCTTCTATTCACGAGCCCCGTCTACAGGATCGAGATGGGGCTCGTCGGGCGGCTCCTCGCCCAGGATGCAGGCCTCTACGGCGACATCCTGCAGATGAACCCGGCAGTCCCGGAGGTGCTTGCGGCGTTCGAGACAGCGGTCCGGACGTTGCGGGAGAT
Source organism: Methanobacteriota archaeon (assembly GCA_016841955.1). Taxonomy (GTDB): domain Archaea; phylum Halobacteriota; class Methanomicrobia; order Methanomicrobiales; family Methanoculleaceae; genus Methanoculleus. Next base: position 92,158 of record JAENYE010000005.1, on the reverse strand, counting down.
CGTCGAGTCCGGGGACGACGAGCGGTTCAGGGCGTTCTTTGCCGGGAACGCCGGCCACTACGCCTCGTACCTCACGACCGCGACGGAAGAGACGGACGACCTCATCGACCATGTGGTGAACCGATGACCGTCCTGACGCTCGGGCCGGCCGGGACATTCAGCCACGAACTCGCCGCCGCACTCTTTGGCGACGATATCGAACTCCTGCCGACCATCCGGGCCATCATCGAGCGCGTGGCAGCCAGCGCAGCGAAAGGCCTCGTCCCGATCGAGAACTCGGAGGCCGGCGGCGTGGGTGAGACGCTCCAGGGGCTCATGGAGTTCAACGTCTCGATTACCGGGGAAGCCTACATGCCCGTCCGGCACCACCTTGCGGCCCACCAGGAGCCCGGACGCCTGTCGGTCATCTACGCCCACCCGCAGACGCACGAGCAGTGCTCCGTCCTCCTCGACAGTCTCGGGGTGGAGGTCGTGCACACGAGCAGCAATGCCGCAAGCGCTGTCGCCATGCTGAACAACGAACATGCCGGCGCGGTCGTCTCGGAGATGGCGGCACAGATTTACGCCCTCCCGATCGCCATTCGGGATCTCCAGAACAGCAGGGAAAACACCACCCGGTTCGTGGAGATATCCGCCGTCCCCCGCGGGAGTGCGGGATGCACGAAGTGTAGCCTCCTCGTGGACCCGGAGATCGACCGGGTCGGTCTCCTTGCCGACCTGCTCGGAGTCTTCGCCCGGCGTGGGATCAACCTGACCCGGATCGAGTCGCGGCCCTCCCGCCGGGGCATCGGGAGGTACATCTTCTTCATCGACATCGAGGTCTCCGAAGGCTGGCGGGAAGCAAAGGAAGAACTCAAAAGAATGACCACCGTCAGGGAACTCGGGTGTTACGCCCGCCGTGAGGTGCCGGGCATATGATCGTCAGGGTATCCCGGATAGGCCCGGTCGACGCGACGTTTCCGGCCCCTCCTTCCAAGAGTTACACCCACCGGGCCCTGATTGCGGGGGCGCTCGCCTCAGGAAAGTCACGGATAGCAGCGCCGCTCCGGGCGGCCGATACGGAACTGACCGCCCGGGGGCTCGAGAGCCTCGGGGTGCCGATCGAGTGGCTGCCGGGGGAGATCGCTGTTGCCGGGTGCGGCGGCACCTTCCCGGCGCCGGGAGAAGTGACCATCGACTGCGGGAACTCCGGGACGACACTCCGGCTCCTCACCTCGGCGGCGCTTCTTGCCCGGCACCCGGTGGTGCTGACGGGGAGTCCGAGGATGCTCGAGCGGCCGGTCGGCCCCCTCGCCGGGGCGCTCCGGGCCCTCGGCGGCGACGTCGCGTTCACCGGCCGGCCCGGCTACCCGCCCGTCCGGGTCTCCGGCAGGCTCCGGGGCGGGAAGGCGCTCATCGACGGGAGCATCAGCAGCCAGTTCGTATCGTCCATCCTGATGGCAGCGCCGTACGCGGACGAGGACGTGGAACTCACGCTCCCGGCAACCCCTGCCTCCCGGTCCTACCTCGACGTGACCGCTGACGTGATGCTCCGGTTCGGAGCCCGGCTCGAGCGGCGGGGCTACGACTGGTTCCGGGTGGAGAGCGGCGTACCCTACCGGGGGAGGGGCTACCGGGTCGAGGGGGATTACTCCTCGGCGTCATACCTCTTCGCGGTCGCGGCCGTCTGCGGCGGGAGGGTCACGGTCGCCGGCCTGAACCCGGCGTCGGTCCAGGGCGACCGCCTGTTCCTCGAAGCCCTCGAGGCGATGGGGTGCCGGGTGACCGCCGGCGCCGATACGGTGACGGTGGAGCGGACGGGCGATCTGGAGGGTATCGAGATCGATATGTCCTCGTCCCCCGACACCGTCCAGACGCTCGCGGCGGTGGCGGCGGTGGCGGAGTCGCCGACGACGATCACCGGGATTGCGCACCTGCAGTACAAGGAGAGCGACCGTGTCGGGGTGACGTCGGATACCCTCCGGAGGATGGGTGCAGGCGTCGGGGTCGCAGACGACTCCCTCACCATCACGCCCGCTCCCCTCCACGGCGTGGCCGTCGACCCGCACGACGACCACCGGACGGCAATGGCGTTTGCCGTGCTCGGGCTCGCGGTCGGAGGCATGGCGATCCTTGAACCCGGGTGCGTGGAGAAGTCCTTCCCCGGGTTCTGGGAAGCACTCTACCGGGAGGGACTGCTGTGAAGATCGTCCTTGTGGGCTTCCGGGGGACCGGGAAGACCTCGGTCGGGCGAATCCTCGCGAACCGGCTGCGGGTGCCGTTCTTCGATGCCGATGTGCTGGTCGAGCGCCGGGCGGGGATGCCGATCACGGAGATCTTCGGAGAGTACGGGGAGGCGCATTTCCGGACCCTCGAACGGGAAGTGATCGCGTCGCTCCGGACGGTGGAGGGCGTGATCGGCACCGGCGGGGGTGCGGTCATGAACCCGGAGAACGTCGCCGACCTCCGGTGGAACGGCACGGTCTTCCTCCTCTCGGCCGCGCCGGACATCATCCATGGGCGGATCGCCGGGAGCGACCGGCCGGGGCTGACGGCTCTCCCGCCGGCAGAGGAGGTGCGCACACTCCTTGCCCAAAGAAAGGAGGCCTACCTGGGCGCGGCCGATGCCTGCATCGATACCGGGACCCGCACCCCCGTCGAGGTCGCGGATATGATCCTCCGGCAGATCGGCGGGGAGGCAGTGCTCTCCCCGGACAAGCAGCGCGAGCGGGACGATCTCCTCGGGAAGTTCGGGCTTACGGCCGTCCGGGAGATGATCGAGCGGGACCCGGGGCTCCGGGTATGCGGCATCGCCGGCAACCCGTGCGCCCATAGCAAGAGCCCGCTCCTCTACAACCGGCTCTTTGCGCACTTCGGTATGCGCTATCACTACACCCGCTTCGAGTGGCCGGATGCCGGGACCATCATCCGCCTCGCAAACCTCCTTCCCTTAAAGGGCCTCTCCGTCACCATCCCGTTCAAGGCCGACGTGATGCGCCACCTCGACGAGGTGGACGATCATGCGGCGGCGATCGGGGCGGTGAACACCGTTGTTCGATGCGGCGGCAGGATGTACGGCCACAACACCGACTGGCTGGGTGTCCGGGCCCCGCTCGTCCACCGGCGGGGCGGCCGGGCGGTGGTCCTTGGCGCCGGCGGTGCGGCGGCTGCGGCGGTCTACGCCCTCATATCGCTCGATATGGACGTGACGGTGCTTTCCCGGACGCCGGATGCGGCGCAGAGGCTCGCCGGTCGGTTTGGGTGCCGGTGGGGGAGACTGGAAGACTTCAAGGGGAGCGACGCCGATGTAGTTGTACACGCGACCCCGGTCGGGATGGAGCCCGACACCCGGAGCCTGCTTGCTCCTCGCGACCTTGAGCGGGGGACGACCGTATTCGACCTCGTCTACACGCCGCCGGAGACACCCCTCATCAGGGCCGCAATGGAGGCCGGGTGCGAGACGATACCCGGCACTGAGATGTTTGTCCACCAGGCGGCGGAGCAGTTCCGGCTGATAACCGGGATTACAGTCCCGCCTGCGCTGGTGAGGGAGATGCTTGCATGAACACGTTCGGGAGAAACTTCAGGTGCACCACGTTCGGTGAGAGCCACGGGAAGGCGGTGGGCGTGGTCGTCGACGGCTGCCTGCCGGGTGTCCCCCTCGCGGAGGCGGATATCCAGCCCTACCTTGATAGGAGGCGGCCGGGGAAGAGCCCGCTCGAGTCCGGAAGGCAGGAGTCCGACCGGGTGGAGATCCTCTCGGGGACGTTTCAGGGGCAGACGACCGGCGCCCCGATCGCGCTCGTCGTCAGGAACAGGGACGTCCGGTCGGAGGACTACGACGCGCTCCGGGACGTATTCCGGCCGGGGCACGCAGACTATACCTGGCAGGCGAAGTACGGGCTCCGCGACCATCGCGGCGGCGGGAGGAGTTCGGGCCGGGAAACCCTTGCCCGGGTCGCCGCCGGAGCGGTGGCGGTGCGCTGCCTTGCACCCTACGGCATCGCAGTCCGGGGGAGGTTGACCGAGGTGCACGGGGCGACGGAGCCGGAAGCGATGGAGGAGGAGATCCGTGCCGCACGGGATGCGGGCGATTCCGTGGGCGGGGTCGTCGAGGTGACGGCGACCGGGTGTCCCGCGGGCCTTGGGGACCCGGTCTTCGGGAAGCTCGACGCCGCCATCGCCGGGGCGATGATGGGCATCGGTGCGGTGAAGGGCGTCGAGATCGGCGAGGGGTTCGGCGCCGCCCGGCTCTTCGGGAGCGAGATGAACGATCCCATTACCGGGACAGGGTTTGCGGCCAACCACGCGGGCGGCGTCCTCGGCGGGATCAGCACCGGGCAGGATATCGTCGTCCGGATTGCCGTCAAGCCGACGCCCTCGATACGCAAGGCACAGCGGACCGTCGATACGGCCGGGGAGGAGCGTGAGATAACGGTCGAAGGGCGGCATGACCCCTGCATCGCCCCCCGGATCGTCCCGGTCGCCGAGTGCATGCTCGCGCTTGTTATTGTTGATGCGATGCTCGAACTGGCGAAGTACCGGGGATGGGCGCGACGGGCCGAAGGGCCGGAGCGTGAGCACCGTTAAGGTGCGAAGGACGACTTCCCCGCAGGGGAAGGAGTTCGAAAAGACCGGAGGTCTTCGAGTAGGGGAGTAGAGGGAGGGGATTCCAGGATCCCCGGCCTGCGTCCCTTTTAATATTCAGGCACACGCCGGTCGCATAAACCTGCATACGGCTTTCCACCTGACTACGCACTTGCAGTGCTCGAACTCTGTTCCTACTGGAACCTCGCCAATCCAAGACCTTCGGTCTTCTCCTGCTCCTGCCCTTCAGCCAGTCGCATATCGCCACGCACTGCCTCCGCCCCACAGGGGCGGAGGAGGAGGCCGGAGGCCGGGTGAGGTGGGGGTTACAGGAATTCCTTAGTATGTGGAGACAGGGGAGGGGGGCGTGCCCCCCTCCCCACCTGACGGTGGTCGAGCTCCGTTCCTATCGGAACGTCGCACTCCCCGTCAGCCCCTCCCCCAATGGCGATATTTAGTGGAAAGCCGTGGATGGATCCGCAGGATAAGAAGTCGTTAGATCTCACTGAACAATGAATTGGAGCACCAGCCCCGAACCACAACGCGCAGAAGCGCAGCAAGCCCTGACTTTAAGAATCACCCGACCCCCAAAGACTCAACAGAGGCCCGTGCCGAACCCCCATCCCCTCTCACTTCAGCAGGTTCGCGATCTGCCGCATCTCCCGGATATGGTACTGCCCTTCGGCCGTCGGGGTGCCGGCATGGCTGAACGTGAACTCCGACCCGAAGAGCGGCATGATTGCACGGGCGTAGCGGAACTCGGCGCCCATGATGCTCGTGCAGATGGGTTTCTGGGCACGGAAGGTAAACATGATGAGTTCGAAGAGGTCCTCCCGGGTCCGGGGCTTCACGACAATCTTCGGAATATCGCCGTAGGACCTGAGCATCTCCTCGATCCTTCCGAGCTCCGGCGGGGTGGGCATCTCGTTCGTGTGCAGCGATGCGAGGATCTGGACCCCCTGGCTCTTGATGAACGGCGCGTGGTCCCGGTAACGTGCCTCCACGTCCACGATATCGACGTATCTTGCTATCGGCCCGACGATCCGGGCCCAGAGATCCACATCGCCGACAAACCGCCCTCCCTCCTCTCTGCTCCTGAGCGTGGCAATCAGGGGTATGGCGGTCTTCTCCCGGATAGCACGGACCTGGTCCAGCGGGTCTCCATCCATCCGGTCGAGCCTGACCTCGATGAATGTCGGGTTGTACTCCGCCACCTCATCGATAACGCCGGCATTCTCCACAGAGACGACGATCTTCATACTTACCGGATGTATTCCTGCTCTATCACTTAAAAGTCTGCCTGCGATCTCCGTGGATCAGGAGCGGCTCCCGCCTCCGTCACACTTTCCCACCGCACCGTAGCGCTCCAGCATGGCGGCGACCACCTCGTCAAAGACACCTGGCAGCCGTTCCCGGAGCCCCTGCACCCCGACCTCCGTGACGCCGCCGCCGGTCGCGACCTGTTCGATCAGGTCCCGGGGTGCCTCGCCGGTCTCCCGGAGGTAGGCGGCTGTGGCCGCGACCATCTCCGTTGCGAGCACGAGCGCCCGGTCCGTCGGAAGTCCGCTCGCACGGGCTGTCGCATCCGCCAGTTCCTTGATGATAGCGGCAAGCAGCCCAGGCCCGCAGCTCGAAAGAAGCGTGCCCGCAGGGAGGTTATCCTCATCGACAAGCATCACGTTCCCGATGGGCGAGAAGAGCCCCTCCACCCTGAGAGCATCGTGCATGCCCACCTGCCGCCCGTGGCAGACCAGCGTCGTACCCTGCCCGACAACGGACGTGGCCGTAGGCACGACCCTGGTGACCGATCCCGGGAACAACTCCTCGAGATCCTCCAGATCGACGCCTGCGGCAAGCGAGACGATATGCTCGTCCCCGTCCATTACGGAGACGATCTCGTGGAGGACGCCGCGCGTCTCCTGCGGCCTGACGGCGAGGATGATAAGCCGACACCGCCGGGCGAGTTCCCCGTTCGTCGCGGCGATGCCGATTCCCGGCCATGCTGCGGCGCATGCGTCCCGGCTCTCCTGACTCCTGGACGCAACCACGACCTCATCGATGCGGAGTGCACCGGATGCGAGAAACCCGTTCACCAGCATGCTGCCCATGTGCCCGTAGCCGATAATCCCCACGCGGTCCATACTCCAGGCCTCCTCTTCACATCGCTCTACTGCCCCAAAAGGATACCCGTTCCTGCCGGGGTGGAGTATATAGGCCGGCGGGGCGACTGTACCTGACAATATGCCGCAAGATCACCACCAGGGATCCGGGTCGCCGGAACTGCTTGCGCCGGCCGGGTCGCCGGAGGCCCTGGCCGCAGCGGTTGCCGCCGGCGCCGACGCCGTCTACCTTGCCGGGAGGCGTTTTGGGGCCCGGCATTACGCGGCGAACTTCTCCGACGAGGAACTCCGGTCCGCCGTCGACTACGCACACCTCCGGGGAGTCCGGGTCTATGTCACCGTAAACACCCTCGTCCGGGACGCCGAACTTCCCGACGTGGCCCGTTACCTCCTCTGGCTCTACGAGATCGGGGCAGATGCCGTCCTGGTGCAGGACACCGGGGTGGCGTCGCTCGCCCGTGAGGCGGTCCCGGACCTCCCCCTCCATGCCTCCACCCAGATGACGGTCCACAACCGCGAAGGCGTGGCCCGGGCCGCGAGGGAAGGGTTCTCCCGCGTGGTGCTGGCGCGGGAACTCACCCTTCCCGAGATCGAGGGGATCGCAGAGGACGCGGAGGCGCGGCGGGTCGGTATCGAGGTCTTTGCCCACGGTGCGCTCTGCTACTGCTACTCGGGCCAGTGCCTCCTCTCCTCGGTCATCGGGGGGCGGAGCGGGAACCGCGGGATGTGCGCCCAGCCGTGCAGGAAGCCCTACCTGCTCGTGACCGCCGGGATGGACGATTACGGGCGCCCGAAAGACCTCCGGGCCGTGCCCGGGGAAGACCGCTACCTGCTCTCGACGCGGGATCTCTGTGTATACCCGCACCTCGACCTCCTCGCTCGTGCACCGGTGGCGTCGCTCAAGATCGAGGGGAGGATGCGCTCGGCGGAGTACGTCGCCACGGTGACGAGCATCTACCGGCGTGCCCTCGACGCGATCGCCGCCGGGGAGGCCTGGTCCCCCTCGCGGGAGGATATACGTGACCTTGCGCTCGCGTTCAACCGGGAGTTCACGGAGGGCTACCTCCTCGGCGCCCCCGATATCATGGCCCGCGACCGGCCCGGGAACCGGGGCATCCTGCTCGGCACGGTCATCGGCTACGACCCGCGGAGGCAGGAGGCGACCGTGCGCCTCACCGGCGATACGGTGCCCCGCTCCGGCGACGGGCTGGCCTTCTGCACTGACGACCCCGACGAGGACGTGGGGGCGGTCGTCCGCGGCACCCCCGCCGTCCGCCGCGGCACGGTGCGGCTTTCCGTCCCCGCGCCCGTCGGGCAGGGTTCCCGGGTCTTCCTGACGAGGAGCGCGGACCTCGAGGAGCGGGCAAAGCGGGTCATGGAAAAACCGCTGCAGCCGTTGCCGCTCGACGTGACGGTCACCTGGGAGGACGGCACACCCTGTCTGGAGGCGATCGTCGCCCGGAATGGCGGCGAACCGCTCCGGGTGCGCTACCGCTCGGACCTCCTGATGGAACCCGCACGGAGCCGGCCGCTTACCCGGGACCAGATCGCGGAGCAGCTCGGAAAGACCGGGGGAACACCGTTTACGATACGCAAGATGGACCTCCGGTACCCGGGCGGGCTCTTTGCGCCGCTCGGGGAGTTGAACCGGGTCCGGCGAACGTTCCTGGAGAGGGTCGAGGATGCCGTGCTCGTCGCATGGCGACCTGGGCCGGATGCAGTGCGTGCGGCCCGGGAACGAACCGAGGCGGCGATTGCCGGGATGGAGCGGCCGGCAGGTTCTCACCGAAGCCCCCGGCTCCCGTCGGTCTCGGTCTACACCGACACCCTCGAGGGTGCGGAGGCCGTCGTCCGGGGCGGCGCCCGCACCGTCTACCTGGAGCCCTGCACCCCGGTGGACCCCGGCCTCCTGGAAGAGGCCGCCGCCGTCTGCCGGGAGGTGGGTGCGGATCTTGTCTGGAAATGGCCGTCGATCACCCGGCGCGACTTTCTCGACGCAGCATCACCGCTTCTTCCGCCGCTCTACGAGGCGGGCGTCCGTGGGGTGATGGTGAGCGGGCTCGGTGCTGCGGACGCGGTGCGGCGGGCCGAACCCCGGATGAACCTCTATGGTGCCGCCGGGCTGAACGTCTGGAATCGCCGCACCGCCGGGGCACTGGCTCCGCTCTTCCTGCGGTGCACGACCTCCCCCGAACTCCCGGCCGCAGACCTGGCCCGGGTGGCGACGGCGGCCGGGGACGCTCCCGAACTCGAAGTACTTGTGCAGGGCAACATCGAGGCGATGGTGACCGAGGACCGGCTGGCGGCAGCGGTCGTCGGGGAGATGCCCGACAGCCGGTTCCTGGGCCTCAAGGACCGGCGGAACCGCGTCTTTCCGCTCCGATGCGACGGCGAGGGGCGGACCTACATCGCAAACGCCGTCGAGACCTGCCTGCTTGACCACCTTCCCGGGATCGCCGGGATGGGCATCGAAGCCGTCGCGATCGACGCACGGGGGCGGGGGGCGCGCTACGCCGGGGATATGGCCCGCCTCTACCGGGTAGGGATCGACGCGGTGGGCCGGGGAGACCCCGGCATGCTCCCCGGGCTCAAGGACGAGGTGAAACGGCGGGCGCTCGGGGGCATCACCGGCGGGCACTTCGTCCGGGGGCTTGAGGAGTGAGGGAGCACCCCCGGCGGCCGTCGCCGGTTCCCGCGTCCGGCATCAGAGTTAATATCAGGGGGAGCAACCTATCAGGCAGACGTGATGGATATGGTTTCACCGTTGATTCTGGTCAATCTCAAGACCTATCAGGAAGGTATGGGTAGCAACGCTCACCGGATCGCCGCTGCGGCCGAGACCGTGGCGAAAGAGAGCGGCGCCGTCATCGGCATTGCGCCGGTCTTCACCGAGATTCACCCGATGAGCCACCACTACGCGATACCCGTGTACGCCCAGCATATCGATGCGATCACCCCCGGCGCCCATACCGGCCATATTCTCCCGGAAGCCGTCAGGTCGGCGGGCGCACGCGGCACCCTGATCAACCACTCCGAGCGCCGCCTCACCCTGGCCGATATCGACGCCTGCGTCCAGGCTGCACGGCGTCTCAACCTCGAGTCGGTCGTCTGCACGAACAACGATTCCACCAGCGCCGCCGCCGCAACGCTCCGGCCAGACTACGTGGCGATCGAGCCCCCCGAGCTGATCGGGAGCGGTGTCTCGGTCTCAAAGGCCGATCCCGGGATCATCGAGCGGTCGGTCAACGCCGTCAGGGCGGTGAACCAGGATGCGAAAGTCCTGACCGGGGCAGGCATCCAGTCGGGCGAGTGCGTGAAAATCGCCATCGACCTCGGGACCTGCGGCGTCCTCCTGGCGTCGAGCGTGGTCAAGGCCGACGATCCCGAAGCGGTCCTCCGGGACCTGGTATCGCTGCTCTAAAAACTACGTAATCAGCGATATCAGGTCGTGCTTGGTGATCACACCCTGCACTTTTCCCTTCTCGAGCACGACGATCGCGTGACTGTGGTGCAGGAGATGGACGACCGTATCGATGGACGCCGTAGGAGGAACCGTCGGGAAACCGGGCTCCATGTGGTCCTGCACCAGCTTCCGGTGCGTCTGGTGGAGTCCCCCTTCCTCCATGGCGTTCGTGATCGCCGACTCTGATATGCACCCGACAGGCACCCCGTTCTCGAGCACCGGCAGCTGGGAGATGCCGTTGTGCCCCATGATCTCGACGGCACGGCTGACGGGATCGTCCGGGGCAACGGAGAGCACGGGCGCGTTCATCACGTCGGCCGCCGTGATTGCCGAGTGTTCGGCTGCCTGCAGGACCTCCACGATCCTCGCAAGCGTGCTCACCCTCGGGTCCACACTGCCTGCCTCGATCCGCGCGACCATGGACTGGCTGATTCCTGCCATACGGGCCACATCTGCCTGTTTTAAGCCCATACGGAGCCTTTTCTCCCGCAGCTCGGCCGGGGTGGGTATCTCCATATTATTACTATAGGTAATTTTTTGGCATATATATCTGCCTGTGTACCCCTGGAGAGGTTAATATACCACAGGGCGCATGAAGGGAGTATGGCCGTGAAGGAGGAGGAGCAGCAGAACGTCCTCGCAAAGGTCAGGGATATACTCTCGACCTACTATACCCGGGACGCCGTCCGGAGCGAACTGGAGTTCCTCGGTTTCGACGTCAGGGCGGAGCACGGGGACGTCATATCCATGGAGAACGCACCCGCCGAGATCTTCGTCCAGCTCTTCGTGAACGACCGGGGCGATGTCTTCGACTCGCATGTCGTGACGTTTGAGGAGATCGAACTGAAACCAAAGGGTGGCTGAGATCCTATAAAAACGTTCCATCGAGAAGAGCTTCGCAATGTGAAGAGTGGGAGGAGTAAGCCTCCTTCTGTTCTGTGCGGCATTCAGCTACGCGCCATACCTGGGCGGATACCAGACAATCCATCTGCCCTATTCTGGCTTGCACCCGCAGGGGTTCACCGTTTCATCGTATCCCGCCGCTACGTTCAACGAGTTGCGCGGAAACCCGCGCCTCTCGCCCCCCGAACGGAGGGCTCGGTCGTTTCATCACTGACGGCGGGCCGTGTCGTTTCTGTGTCATTGCCGTGACTCTCGCCACCCGCACTTGCATGCGGCTGCGTGTCTGGCCGGTGGGAGGACTTTCCTCAGCAGCACAGGATGTGCCACCGTCGGCCGCACTCTCCCTCTCCCATATAATATTTTGCGGTGAGAGTATAAAGCCGTCCGGGTGGGACACCCGGACTCTCCCCCTGCCGCCGGGCACTGCGAACCCCTCCGTGAAGTCTTCCAGACCAACCGCGCACGCCTCCCGGCCCGGATAGATTTATATACTCGTTCCCGGGTCTTACCATTGGCGTTACCATGGGGGGGGGCGAGGCCTATACACATCTGGAGCTTGCGGCGATCTTCGCGGCGTTCGTTGCCGTCACCACACTCTTCTCGCTCGTCTCGCTCGGGGCGAGCGCTATGGACGGCGGGACCTCACCCGGTGCGGGCGCATACCCGGTCCTGACCGCAGGCGAGCCGCTTCTTGTGCCGGTCGGGGAAGTCACCGGCTCCTCATCGGTCCCGGGATTCTCCGATGCATACGTCGATACCCTCGCCTTCCGCGTCGCCCATACCGGAGAGGGCGGGGCCGTCGACATCGCCCGGGTCACCGTGACGGTCATGGCAGGAAGTTACCTTGAGATCCTCACGCTGTCCGAAGGCCCTCTCCCGGGGCCGGGGATGTGGACAGCAACACCGCTCCGGGACGGGGACGCCGGCACGCTCCTTCTCGCCGGGGAGGAATGCATGATCCGCCTGTGCCTCGATCGCCCCGTCCCTGCAGGCGAGGTCCTGACCGTCAGGGTGCGCCCCGAGGGCAACGCACCCTGCTCGATCACCGGACCGGTCAGGGTTCCCGCGGCCGACGCTAACGTTCTCTCTTCTCCTGATAAAGACTAAAAGTATTCAATATCATACGACCCATTTTGATGGAAATGCTGACCCCGGAAGAAGGCAGAACGGCAGTTCGTCTGGCACGCAAGGCCATCGAGAAAGCCGTCGACGGCGGACGGATGGTGCTGCCCGCTCTCCCCCCGGTCTTTGGGGAGAAACGCGGCGTCTTCGTCACGATCAAGCGGCAGGGGCGTCTCCGCGGATGTATCGGCCTCCCGTACCCGATCAGACCGCTTGGCGACGCGATCGTCGAGGCGGCCGCATCGGCCGCTCTTGAGGACCCCCGGTTCCCGCCGGTATCGCGGCAGGAACTCACCGATCTCAACCTCGAGGTGACGGTGCTCAGCGAGCCCCGGCCGCTTGAGTGCCCGCCGGAGGAGCGCCCCGGCTGCGTCGAGGTCGGGAAGCACGGCCTGATCGTCAGCGGCCTCGGGACCGGAGGCCTCCTCCTCCCGCAGGTCCCGACCGAGTACGGCTGGACCAGCAGGGAGTTCCTCGACCAGACCTGCGTCAAGGCCGGGCTCCGGCCCGGGTGCTGGAAGCGCGACGATGTCGCCGTGCAGACTTTCGATGGGCAGATATTCGAAGAAAAGGCGGTTTAACCCGAATGGCAATTACTTTTGAGGTCATACACAAAGATATCGCGGGAAGGGTCGGCAGGCTCAGGGTGAACAATAAAACGGTTCGGACGCCCGCGCTCCTTCCCGTCGTCAACCCCCACCTTCCCCTGGTTACCCCCCGCGAGATGCAGGAGATGGGCATCGAGGCCCTGATCACGAACGCCTACATCTTCAGGCGGAGCACGGAGTACCGCGACCGGGCGCTTGCGGAGGGGCTTCATGGCGTCCTCGACTTCGACGGCGTCATCATGACCGACTCGGGATCGTTTCAGCTCTCCGTCTACGGGGAGGTCGAGGTGAGCAACCAGGACACTCTCGAGTTCCAGCAGGCGATCGGGAGCGACATCGTCGTCCCCCTGGACATCCCCACCCCGCCGGATGCGGGCCGCGAGAGAGCAGCACGGGAACTCTCGGTTACCATGGACCGGATCCGGGAGGCCCAACAACTCTTCCCCGACGCGAACCTGGCAGCGCCGGTGCAGGGCGGCATCTTCACCGACCTCCGCGAGGAGGCCGGACGGGCCGTTCAGGACCTCAACTTCACCTTCTGCCCGGTCGGCGCCGTGGTGCCGCTGATGGAGAGCTACCGTTACCGCGACCTGGTGCAGGTCGTCCTTGCGGCAAAACGCGGCCTCTCCCCGGCGACCGCTGTGCACCTCTTCGGCGCAGGCCACCCGTCGATGTTCGCCCTCGCGGTCGCGATGGGATGCGACCTCTTCGACTCGGCCGCATACGCCCTCTTTGCCAGGGAGGGGCGCTACATCACCCCGCACGGGAGCCTCAAGATCGACGAACTCGCGGAACTCCCCTGCCCCTGCCGGGTCTGCCGCTCGATGACCGCCGACGAACTCCGGAAGTCCGAAGACCGGGAGCGGCTGCTCGCCCTCCACAACCTGCACGTCACCCTCGCGGAGATCGCCCGCATCCGGCAGGCGATCCAGGACGGGACCCTCTGGGAGCTGGTCGACGAGCGGTGCCGGAGCCACCCGCGCCTGCTTGACGGCTACCGGGAGCTCCTCGCCCACGCGACCGACCTTGAGCGCGACGATACCGTCTCCAAGCGCCGGTTCTTCTACCGGGGCTCGGAGAGTTGCCGGCGAACGGAGGTGCTCCGGTTCCAGGAGGTCATCCCCCGCATTCCGCTCGGTGACCGGGTGCTGGTCTCGTTCGACGGACGGGCGGTCCCCGGGTTCGATACCGTCCTGAACTTCAAACCCCCCTTCGGCCCGTATCCCGTGGAACTTGCGGAGACGTTCCCGATAGGCCAGAGCGAGGTCCCGGAGTGGGACGACGATATGGTCAGGTCGGGGTGCGCCGGCATCCGGGCCCTGATGGAGGCGCACCCGGAGAGCCGCTTTGCCGTCCGGTGCGGCGAAGAGTGGATGCGTCTCGTCCTCGAAGAGATCCCCGATGCGGAGGTGTATTATGAGCAGGTATGAGGCGGGGAAACGCGACGGCCTCGCGCGGATAGGAACCTATGAAGAGGGTGAGAAGAGCATGTCGCTCCCTGCCGCGCTCGATACGGACGGTCTCTTCCCGGCACTCCGCGAGCGTGCCCTCTCGAATGTCCCGCTCTCCGCGGACCCGGCATTCGTCAGCAACTACTTCTCACCGGGTGAGGGACAGCCGGTGACCGTCCACCCGCTCGCCGCTTCGGAGCCGGAGTCCGGCGACTGCGTCCTGGTTGCAAACTGGCATACGGCACTCAAGAACCCCCGGAGTTACGCGGCATGGCTTGCCGGCTTGAAAGAGAGCGTCCCGCCGGACACCGCGTGGTACGCCCCGGCCTCGGCGCTCCCCTCGACCGCCTGCCTCCTCGTATACTCGGGCTTCGACCTCTTCGACTATCGGGCCGTCGACCTCGCATCCGCACAGAAGGCCTTCTGCCTGCCGGAAGGCGAGTTCCCCGCCTCGCTCATGGAGACCGGGGTCTGCGGGTGCGAAGGGTGCCGGGACGGCGATCTTATGCGGCACAACCGCCTGGCGCTGGACCGCGAGCTCGCCCTCGTGCGGCACTACATCGAGGCGGGGAGGCTCCGGGAGCTGATGGAGTCCCGGTGCCGTGTGGACGCCGCACAGGTGGGCATCCTCCGGTTCCTCGACCTGAACTACGCCTTCATGGAGCGGTCGCTCCCGGTGGCGCGGGCGGTGCCGATGCTTGCCGCCACCGCCGAGTCGCAGAACCGGGCGGAGATCCGGCGGTTCGCCGACCGGGTGATCGAGCGGTTCGTTCCGACCCGGACCGACGTCGCGGTCCTCCTCCCCTGCTCGGCGCGGAAGCCCTACTCGTTCTCCCGAAGCCACCGGCTCTTTGTAAATACGGTGAACCGGCGGGCGCACGAACTGATCGTCACCTCGCCGCTCGGCCTCGTCCCCCGGGAACTGGAGCGTGTCTACCCGGCAGGCCACTACGACGTGCCGGTGACCGGCTACTGGGACCGCGAGGAGTGCGCCTTCATCGCCGATATCCTCGCCCGCTACTTCGCCGCGCACCCCCACCGCCGGGTGATCGCCCACCTCGAGGGCGGCGCGCTCACCGTCGCCCGGATGGCGGCAGAGGCCTCCGGGCTCGACCTCGAGGTGACCTGCCACGGGCACCCGACATCGCCGGGTTCGCTCGGGGCGCTCAACGATGCCCTCGAGGGCGAGCGGCGGGTGCAGACCGACACCGTCCGGGGCACGGTCTCCTGGCAGTTCGCGACGAAGATCGACACAAAGGGACTCCAGATACGGGGCAGGGGCATGCAGATGGCGGTGCTCCGCGGGAAGCAGCAACTCTTCAGCATCGACCCGGGGACCGGGCTCTTCCGGCCGACGTTTGCAGGATGGGACCTGCTACCGGAGGGGTACCGGGTCAGGATCGACGCGTTCGTGCCGCAGGGCGACGTCCTCGCCCCGGGGATCACGGGCTGCGACCCCCGGATACGGGAGGGCGACGAGGTGCTGGTGGAAGGGCCGCTTGCGGTCGCGACCGGCCGGGCGATGATGGGGGCGGACGAGATGCTCCGGTCAAAGCGCGGCGTCGCGGTGAGGGTGAGGAAGACGAGGAAGGTTGGGGAGTGAGCAAGTCCAGGAGTTTTGTTCCTCTGGGACTCACGTTTTGCGGCGGTTGAACATGGAATCGCTGCAGGGCGTCGTTATTCATGTCTGTGACGCTCAAGGGTCAAAACAGTCGAGCGAGGATAAAGCCCGGTACAGTGGACCGTGGGAGTATCGCCATGGGGGAGGGGCTGACGGGGAGGGGGCCTGCCCCCTCCCCTGTCTCCAACTCATACGAGGATAGCTATAACCCCCACCCCGCCCGGCCTCCGGCCTCCTCATTCGCACCTTCGGTGCTCGAACTCCTGCCCTTCGGCCAGTCGTTCCCCGCCCCGGGGCGGGGGCAGTCATGGCGATATGCGATGGACGGAACGTCCGGAGCATGAGCACCGTCAGGTGCGCAGCCCGGTGGGAATCCGTGTATGGGTCTACACAATATCCTACGGGCACTTCACCACCAGCCTCCTTACCAGAAAGAGAGTTACACCTGCTAAGGCGTCAGACTCCTTCCCCATAACTACGAGCTCCGCTTGTGCCCGCGAACCCCAAAAAAAAGAAAGCAGGATCTCCTGCCCTGAAAAAAACCCAAAAACCCTACGGCTTCGGGACGAGCTTCACCGCCGTCCCGTAGGCGAGAAGTTCCGCCGCCGTCGCCATCGTCTGGGACGTCGTGAACCGGATGTTCACCACGGCATCGGCCCCGAGGTCGCGCGCGGCGTTGACCATCCGGTTGTACGCCTCGGTCCGGGCGTCGGCGAGCATATTGGTATACTCCTCGAGTTCGCCGCCGACGAGGCTCTTCAGCCCGGCCATGACATCCTTTCCCAGGTTCTTCGTCCGTACCGTGTTGCCGAAGACCACGCCGAGGACCTCCCCTACGGCGTAGCCCGGCACTTCTGCAGTCGTTGTCAGTATCATGCTTCACTCATTCCTTGATCGCTTCGATGGTCTCCTCGCGCCCCTGCCATATGATCAGCGCGAGGCCGACCACAATGAGCGGGATGCCGTATATGAGGAGGAACGGGAGCACCAAGATCGCTATGGCCGCGATCACCGCGCCGATGGCGGTCAGTGCGATCCCCCAGAGTACCTGGCTCCGCATACATAGTCATGTGACGGATGCGGGGATAATCGTTCGTTTTTTGCTCCGAATCCATGCTCGTGGCGGTCAGGCCCCGGGGTAGTGTTCAAGGTTGAGTAGCTGCAGTAAAGAGGCTGGAGTCACAATATGTATGAAGCGTTAGATGCATTTTGACGTTGAGACGACCAACATCATCAGGAGTGAAGCGGTTGTATAAGGTGGAATTGGCGACAATGCTCGCCGACCGGGTTTACGAATACTGGATACGTGCGCCGCAGGTGGCGCAGCATGCACGGGCAGGTCAGTTTATCATCCTGCGCCTGCACGAAAAAGGCGAGCGGATACCGCTCACCATCTCCGCTGTCAGGGGAGACGCAGTCCGGGTGATCTTTATGGCCGTCGGCAAGACGACCGAGGAGCTTGCGACCCTCCGTGCGGGCGACAGCATCCGCGACGTCGTGGGACCGCTCGGAAAGCCGAGCGAGATCGAGGACTACGGCACCTGCTGCGTCATCGGCGGAGGCGTGGGGATCGCGAGCACCCCCCTCATCGCAAAGGAACTCAAAGAAGCGGGCAACCACGTCATCGGCATCATCGGGGCGCGGAACGCCGACCTCCTCATCCTCGAGGACGAGATGCAGGAGGTCTGCGATGAACTCTACATCACGACCGACGACGGGAGCAAGGGCGTTCACGGGTTTGCAAGCGACGTCCTTAAAAAGTTGCTCGAGGAGAGGCCGATCAACCGGGTCTGGATCATCGGCCCCGCCATCATGATGAAGGTCACCTCCAGCGTGACGGTTCCCTACGGTGTGAAGACCTACGTGAGCCTCAACCCGATCATGGTCGACGGGACGGGGATGTGCGGCTCCTGCCGGGTGACCGTCGGCGGGGAGACGAAGTTCGCCTGCGTCGACGGCCCGGAGTTCGACGCCCACCAGGTCGACTTCACCGAGCTGATGCAGCGGCAGCGGATCTACACCGGACAGGAGAAGGTCTCGCTTGAGCGGTTTGCGGAGCACCAGTGCCGGTGCGGCGAGGGAGGCCACCACCATGAGTGACCGGCCGGCCGACATCCGGGTCCACGACTTCAAGGAGGTCGATTGCGGCCTCTCTCCCGCAGAGGCCATCGCCGAGGCGGAACGGTGTCTGCAGTGCAAAAAACCGCTCTGCGTAAGGGGCTGTCCGGTCTGCATCGATATCCCCGCATTCGTCCGGGAGGTCGCGGACGGGAACTTCCCCGCAGCCGCACGGGCGCTCAAGGAGCAGAACATGCTCCCCGCCATCTGCGGGCGTGTCTGCCCGCAGGAGACGCAGTGCGAGGGCGTCTGCATCCTCGGCAACAAGGAGACCCCGATCAGGATCGGCGCGCTCGAGCGGTTCGTGGCCGACTGGGAGCGGGGAAATGGTCCTGAGCTGCCTGAGGTAGCGAGGCCGACCGGGAAGCGGGTGGTAGTCGTGGGGTCCGGCCCGGCGGGGCTGACGGCTGCGGCCGAGCTCGCCCGTGCCGGCCACGCCGTCACGATCTTCGAGTCGCTCCACGAGGCCGGAGGAGTCCTGACCTACGGCATCCCCGCGTTCCGGCTCCCCAAGGACGTCGTCAAGACGGAACTCGACCAGGTGCTCGCCCTCGGTGTCCGGCTGAAGAAGAACCACCTCGTGGGGAGGAGCGTCGGCACGGACGAACTCCTCGGCTACGACGCGGTCTTCCTCGCGACCGGGGCGGGGCTCCCCGCGTTCATGGGCATTCCCGGGGAGAACTACAACGGCGTCTACTCGGCGAACGAGTTCCTCACGAGGGTGAACCTGATGCACGCCGACGCGTTCCCGGAGTTCGATACGCCGGTCCTGCACGGGGCCCGCGTAGCGGTGATCGGCGGCGGCAACGTCGCGATGGACTCCGCAAGGGTGGCGCGCCGCCTGGGGGCGAAGGTCTCCCTGATCTACCGGCGGGGCGAGGAGGAGATGCCGGCACGGAAGGCCGAGGTCGGGCACGCAAAGGAGGAGGGGATCGAGTTCCTCACCTGCACGAACCCGACCCGGATCCTCGGCGAACAGTGCGTCTCCGGCATCGAGTGCGTGAAGATGTCCCTCTGCGACCTCGACGCGAGCGGCCGCCCGTCCCCGGAGCCCATCGAGGGGAGCGAGTTCACCCTCGACGTGGACATGGTGATCCAGGCGATCGGCACGAGCCCGAACCCGCTCCTCGTCTCCCTGATCCCGGGGCTTGAACGCGGGCGGAAGGGCAACGTCGTCGTCGACGAGAACGGCCGGACGTCCATTCCCCACGTCTACGCCGGCGGGGATATCGCCACCGGCGCAGCGACGGTGATCGAGGCGATGGGCTCGGCGAAGCGTGCGGCGGCGGCGATCGACGCGATGTTAAAGGAAGAATAACCACTTTTTTTCGGGGTTGGCCCGGGGCTGATGGTGCCTGGGTTTGATATGAGACCGTTTAACGCTGTTTTGGTGTTCAGACTGGCCATCAACGGATTTCCATCGGACTGCGCACCTCGCACCTTGCGGTGCGAAGGGGTGTCCCCCTCCCGACAGAGGCATTCTGGGTGACCTCCATGGTAGGGCAAGCATTTTTGATGGAGAAATAGTCGGACAGGCAGAAGTTGCCACAAATCCCGGTCTAGTGGACCGTGGGAGTATCGCCATTGGGGAGGGGCTGACGGGGAGGGGGGCTCGCCCCCTCCCCTGTCTCTACCTTATACTCAGACACCTGTAACCCCCACCCCACCCGCGCTCCGCGCTCCTCATTCGCACCTGACGGTGCTCGAACTCCTGCCGTTCCGGCAGTCGTTCCCCGCCCCAAGGGGCGGGGGCAGTGTGTGGCGATATGCGACTGGCCGAAGGGCAGGAGCAGGAGAAGAACTTAGGCCTTGGACTAGCGATGGACAGAACGTCCGGAGCACGAGCACCGGAGAACGACGTTCCGGTAGGAACGGAGTTTGAGCACCAGAGGTGCGAAGGTGCGCCGTCCCCACGGTCCAGTTATCGGGCTGCTGGGGGAAGAGTGCGAGTTCCATACGAAAGCCACTTGACAACAGGGCTACGAAACACGCTATATCACAACCCTTTACTCCCCGGCCGCCCCTAGTTCCAGTAAGTACCACAGAAAGGAACCCCCATGCCCACTCCCGATGTCGTCGAGCGCCGGACCGTCCTCATCATCGCCACCCTTGCCGCGTTCCTCACCCCGTTCATGGGCTCGGCGGTGAACATCGCGCTCCCATCCATCGCCGCCGATTTCGGCCTGGACGCGGTTTCGCTCAGCCTCGTGGCCTCCTCGTACCTCCTCGCGACCGCGATCTTCCTCGTCCCGCTCGGGCGGTACGCCGACATTTACGGGCGCAAACGGGTCTTCACCCTCGGGGTCGCGGTATTTACCGCATCGGCCCTGCTCTCCGCGCTCGCGACGTCGGGACTCGCGCTCATCCTCTTCCGGTTCCTCGAAGGCATGGGGAGCGCCATGATATACGGCACCGGCGTCGCCATGATAACGTCGGTCTTCCCGCCAGAGGAGCGGGGGCGGGCGCTCGGGATCAACGTCACCGCCGTCTACGTCGGCCTCTCCATCGGGCCGCTCCTCGGTGGCTACCTCACCGAGTTCCTCACCTGGCGGAGCATCTTCCTCACCAACATCCCGCTCGGCATCTATATCATCTACCAGATCCGCCGCCACCTTGCTGAAGAGTGGGCCGACGCGGCCGGGGAACGGTTCGACATCGTCGGCTCGGTCTTCTACGGCGGGATGCTCCTTGCCGTGATGTACGGGTTCTCGCACCTCCCGGAGCCCGGCGGCGTCGCAGCAATCGTCACCGGTGTAGCACTCTCCATAGTCTTCTATGCCTGGGAAACGCGGGTGGAAAGCCCGGTCCTCAACATCCCGCTCCTCACGTCGAACCGGGCATTCGCCTTCTCCAACCTCGCCGCCCTGATCAACTACGGCGCGACGTTTGCCGTCGGGTTCCTTCTCTCCCTCTACCTTCAGGTCGTCCGGGGGCTCGACCCCGGCACCGCGGGGCTTGTCCTGATCACGCAGCCGGTCATCCAGGCGCTCTTTGCCACTCCGGCCGGGAGACTCTCCGACCGGGTCGAGCCCCGGTACGTCGCTTCAGCTGGGATGGGGCTCACCGCCGTCGGTCTCGCCCTCCTCACGCTTCTCACCGCAACGACCCCGATGACTTACATCATCGCAAGCCTCGTCCTCCTCGGGTTCGGGTTCGCCCTCTTCTCCTCCCCGAACACGAACGCGGTCATGAGTTCGGTCGACCGGTCCTTCTACGGTCTCGCCTCGGGGATGCTCGCCACCATGCGGACGACGGGGATGATGTTCTCGCTCGCTATCGCCACCGTCACGTTCGCCCTCTTCATCGGCAGCACCCAGATCGGGCCGGAGGTCCAGGAGCCCTTCATGACGAGCCTCCGGGTGGCGTTCACCGTCTTTGCCGCCCTCTGCACCGTGGGCATCTTCGCCTCGCTCGCCCGCGGCAGGGTGCGGGAGTGACCGCCGGCGGCGCTCTCGAGGAACGCGACGCCCCCCGTGTGCCCCGGCGTGTGCCAGGAATAGCGGGACTCCTCGACGTAGTCCATCAGCCCCCGGAAAAACGGCGGGAGGACGTCTGCGGCGGTGAGCATGCCGTCCGCGGCCTCAGAGGTGAGTTCCCAGTCGGTGACGATGCAGCTCACATGGGGGTGCGAGAGGAATGCGTGGACCCCGTCACGGGCGGTCAGCGCCTCGATTACGGGAAAATCCTCACTTTTCAGTTCTTTCACGATCTCCCGCGAAGCCCGGCCTTCTGCGGTATCCGAGTGCAGTCCGTCGTCGATGATGAGAACGGGAAACTCCTCCAGGTAGTCCATGCGGCCACACTTCCCGGAGGAGTACTCCCCGGAGGTCTCTTTAGAATGTGTTGGTCCGGCGGGGGAGACCTTCACCCGAGCTCGAACGATGTCACGCCGAAGATCTCGTCCAGGGGCAGGTAGGGGGCCGTCTTTGTGTAGATCCGTGCCGTCTCAAAGACGGGGACCATTCCATGCCGGCGGGCGAGCGCCACGGCGGCGGCGTTCGGCTCCGGCGTATCCAGGTAGATCGGCTCGCCCGGCGCCTGCGCAGAGAGCGCGAAGAAGATATCCTCCGCAATCCCGGGCGTATCCGCAAAGAGCGGCCCGATCTTGTGGCCGTGATGACACCTCCGGA
Organism: Methanobacteriota archaeon; assembly: GCA_016841955.1. Taxonomy (GTDB): domain Archaea; phylum Halobacteriota; class Methanomicrobia; order Methanomicrobiales; family Methanoculleaceae; genus Methanoculleus. The sequence continues at coordinate 70,056 of JAENYE010000005.1, read as the reverse complement.
TGACGCCGTACCCCGCGACCTCGCCGTCGTCCGCGAGAACGGCCCGGCCATAGGTCCCCTCCTGCCGGATCCAGGCTTCGAGGAAGCGAGGACGCGGCGCCGGGAAGTGCCGGGCATCGTATGCGGCGAGCGGTTCAAACGGCACCGCGGCAAGATCGAGGAGCCCTTCGGGCTCGCTGCCGCCGCCGGTGCCCTCGAACCTGATGTTTCTGTAGGCCAGAGTGAATCCCGACCGCGTGCGGTACTTCTCCTGCATCGCGACGACACCGTCGCCCCCGACGTTCCGGTCGCCGGCATGAGCCATGCCGGCGGCAAACAGCCTGCTCCCGTAGCCCCCGTTCCGGTATTCGGGCTTCACGACATACAGCCCGGCGAAGGCGAACGTTTCGTCGTAGTTGACGACCGAGACCGTTCCTACCGGCTCGCCGTCGAGTTCGGCGATGAAGAATCCCTCCGGATCGGCGGCATAGAAGGCCTCCGCATCGTGAATTCCCGGGTTCCACCCCTCCTGCTCCGCCCAGCCGACGGCAACTCGAACCTCCTCCTGCCTCATCGTTCTCACATGAAATCCATCGCTGCTCACGCTGTTCCTCACTATGCGGTAAGTGTTTCTCCCATTTGATGATATCCAGAGGACGATACGGCAGCGAATCCCTCCCCTCAGGCCCTGAAAAGCCCGGATCTTTCCGGGAGGCCCGATATTCCGGCAATATGGAGATCCGACCCCATGAGGAGGCAGAAGATCGGAAGGTACTCCGGGCCGACGACATTTATATACGGAAACGGTCATCTACCACCGATGACGGGCGAGGGCTCAAATCCACCGAAGGTCTGTCTGGGATTCGATATTCACTATCCCTGCTATCTCAATCCCGGGTTTCAACCTGACGTGGTAAAGGGAAAGAGAAACGCAAAAGACAGTTACTTTAACCCGGACGCGAAGGAAGACCTTGGAGGGGTCATCGACCGCTCTTTTCGGCCGACGACGGAGCTCCTCCTCGAACTTCTCGATGAGGGGTTTACGTGCGCCTTTACTATCTCCGGAACGGTGGTGGAGCACCTTGATGCGTGGTACCCGGAGATGCTCGAACTCCTGCACCATGCGGCAACCCACCGCAACGCCGAACTCCTCGCCCAGACCTACTACCACAGCGTCGCCGGGCAGTTTGCCGATCTCGCGGAGTTCACCGATGAAGTCCTCATGCACCGGAACCTGATGAAGGAGCGTTTCTCGGTCGCGCCGACCACCTTTGCGCATACCGACTACCCCATCACCCCCGCCACCACGGAGGCGCTTGCCGGTGCCGGGATCGAGGCGGCCATCATCGAGGGGGGCGAGGGGCCCGCTCTTGAGAGGGACCCGAACCGCATCTACACCTACCGGGGCCTCCCGGTCCTCGTCACCCACTGCGACCTTGCCGACGACATCGCCGTGCGGTTTCCGTGGCGGGGATGGGACAAATGGCCGCTCATGGCCGACCAGTATGCAGGGTGGCTCTCCGTGTCCCCCGGCGACTGCATCACGCTCTTCCTCGATTCCCGCATCTTCGGGGATTTCATCGGTCCCGAGACGGGTATCCTCGAATTCCTGCAGGCGCTCCCGTCCGCCCTCGCGGAGGAAGGGATCGAGACCATACGCCCGTCGGACGCCGCCCGGCTCGTCCCGCACGGCGATCTCGGGGAGACCGCCGGGTCCGGCCGGCTGAGGACCATCCTGCAGCAATCCGCCATCGAGGCGCTCGAAGAGGCAGGCGGTCTGGTCGCGGACCCGGCGGTCTGGCGCTGCCTTCTTGAAACCGAGCACATCCGCCGGATGGCCATGCGCTCGCCCTCGTGCGGAAAGCCGCTCCACGCTGTCAGCCACCAGGCGACCTACGACTACTTCGCCTCCTTTATGCGGATCCTCTCGCACGCCGAGGTGCGGTCTGCAGCCAGCGCACGGTCGCCGAAAGCCGCTCTCTCGCTCAGGTGCGTCCCCCCCGACAAGGCGTTCTCCTTCTCGTCGTACGACAGGCCGGCAGGGTACGCGGCCCACAGCCTCCAGGAACTTGCACATATGCTGGAATTTGCTCCGGACGACGTCATCAGGTACCACGTGGAGCGGGAGGACTTTTACCGGTGGATCGACCAGGTCATCGGCGATACGAAACTGGCAGAAAAGATCCGGGGCGTCTCCGACAGGGACGACCTCCAGTCGACGATTCAGGAGAGGATCGACAAACTATGGAAACGCTTAAGTTAGCATTCTTCTGCTGGGAGTCGCTCCACTCCACGTTCAAGGTGGGCGGCCTTGCGCCGGCGGCTACCCACCTTGCCGAGCGTCTCGCCCGGAGGGGGCACGAGGTCCACTTCTTCACGCGGGGAGAGCCAGGGGATGCGGTGATCAACAACGTTCACTACCACTACTGCCTGCCCTTCGGCGACAATGTCATCGAGTACTGCAGGACCATGAGCAACATGCTCGTGGACGCTTTCCGCGCTTACGATATACCGCCGTTCGACATCCTCCACTTCCACGACTGGCACCTCGTCGAGGCGCTGCACACCCTCCGCGACCGAAACACCGTCCTCTCCTTTCACTCCACCGAGTACGGGCGGCACGGGGGAAACTTCGGCAGCTGGTGGGAATTCCAGGAGATATCGGGTAAGGAGTGGTACGGAAGCTACATCGCAAAGGCGGTCACGACTGTCTCGAACTCGACGAAGACGGAGGTAATGTGGCTCTACAACGTCCCTGAATGGAAGGTCACCGTCATCCCGAACGGGATCGACCCCGACGCCTACCGTATCCGGCTCGACCCGGGCGAGGTGAAGAAACGCTACGGCATCCACCCGCTCGCGCCCGTCGTCCTCTTCGTCGGGCGCCTCACCTACCAGAAGGGACCCGACCTCCTGGTCCAGGCCATCCCCGAGATCCTCGCCAAACGCTGGGACGTGCAGTTCCTCTTCGCCGGCACCGGGGATATGCGCGGCTACCTGGAAGGGATGGCGCACGGTCTTCCCGTGCAGTTCCTCGGCTACGTCTCCGACGCGGACCACATCCGGCTCCTGAACGCCTGCGACCTCGTCGCCGTCCCGAGCAGAAACGAACCGTTCGGGCTCGTCCTCACGGAGGCCTGGAGTGCGGAGCGCTGCGTCGTCGCGACGGATGTCGGGGGGCTCTCCGAGAACATCGACAACTACGTAAACGGCATCAAGGTTCCCGTCCGGCCGGACTCGATCGCCTGGGGGATCTGCCACCTCATCGACGACCCGGCCTACATGCAGAAACTCGGGAGGGCCGGCCGCAGGAAAGTGATGGAGAAGTTCAGGTGGGATGTCGTCACGGAGCAGACGCTCGGCGTCTATAGAAAACTTCTCTCCGGCGGTCCATGATGATACCAAGCCAGGAGGATGAGACCATGCAGCAGGTGTTACCGGATATCACGAAGACAGGGAGCCTCATCAGCAGCTACGACGTCTACCTCTTCAGGCAGGGGAACCACTCCCGCCTGCACGACAGACTGGGTTCACACCTCGCCGTCGCCGGTGGCACGCGGGGGACGAACTTTTCGGTCTGGGCGCCGAATGCCGCGGAAGTCTCGGTCATCGGGGACTTCAACGGATGGGAGGCCGGCCGGGACCCGCTCCTCGCACGGAGCGACGATTCCGGCATCTGGGAAGGGTTTATCCCGGATATCGGTCACGGGATGCTCTACAAATATCACATCAAAAGCAGGTACAACGACTACTCGGTGGAGAAGGGCGATCCGTTCGCGTACTTCTGGGAGGTACCGCCAAAGACCGCATCCGTCATCTGGGACCTCGCCTACGCCTGGCGGGACCGGGCGTGGATGCGGTGCCGGGAGGAGGAGAACACCCCGGATGCCCCGATCTCCGTCTACGAGGTGCACCCCGGTTCGTGGCGGAAGGTGCCGGAGGAGGAGAACCGGTCCCTGAACTACCGGGAGCTGGCGACCGAGCTCGCCGAATACCTGCTTGAAGCCGGGTTCACCCACGTCGAGTTCCTCCCCGTCATGGAACACCCGCTCTACGCTTCCTGGGGCTACCAGTCGCTCGGCTACTTCGCCCCCACGAGCAGGTACGGCACCCCGCAGGACTTCATGCACCTTGTCGAACACCTCCACCAGCGCGGGATCGGGGTGCTCCTCGACTGGGTGCCGTCCCACTTCCCCTCCGACGGCTACGGGCTCTCCTACTTCGACGGCACGCACCTCTACGAGCACGCGCTTCCCGGGCAGCGCTACCACCCCGAGTGGAAGAGCTACATCTTCAACCTTGCAAGAAACGAGGTCCGGTCGTTCCTCCTGAGCAGCGCCATCTTCTGGCTTGAACGCTACCACGCGGACGGTCTGCGGGTGGATGCGGTCTCCTCGATGCTCTACCTCGACTACGCGCGGAGTGCCGGGGAGTGGATACCGAATATCTACGGCGGGAGGGAGAACCTCGAGGCGATAGGGTTCCTCCGGAAGGTGAACGACACGGTCCACGCAAACTTCCCCGATGTACTCGTCATCGCCGAGGAAGCGACCTCCTGGCCGGGGGTGACCGCCCCGACCACGACCGGGGGTCTCGGGTTCGACCTGAAGTGGAACATGGGCTGGATGCACGATACCCTGGACTACTTCACGCTCGATCCGGTCTTCCGGAAGTACCGGCCCGATCTCCTTACGTTCAGCATATGGTACGCGTTTCGGGAGCGCTATGTCCTCCCCCTCTCGCACGACGAAGTCGTCCACGAGAAGAGTTCGCTCGCAGGAAAGATGCCCGGCGACGAGTGGCGGAAACGGGCAAACCTCCGTCTCCTCTACGGGTACATGTTCACGCACCCGGGCAAGAAACTCCTCTTCATGGGGGCTGAGTTCGGGCAGTGGTCGGAGTGGAACCACGACGCCGGGCTTGCGTGGGATCTCCTGCAGTACCCGCCCCACCAGGGGATCCTCCGGTGGGTCGGGGATTTAAACCGCCTCTACCGGCGGGAGCCCGCCCTCCACGAGCGGGACGCCGACCCGGCGGGGTTCGAGTGGGTCGACTTCTCGGACGTGGAGAAGAGCATCGTCAGTTACCTGAGGCGGGGGCTCTCGGCCGACAACGTCGTCCTCGTCGCCTGCAACTGCACCCCGGTGCCGCGCTACGGCTACCGGGTCGGCGTTCCGTTCGGCGGGTTCTGGGAAGAGGTGCTCAACAGCGATGCGGTCGAGTACGGCGGGAGCGGGGTCGGGAACCTCGGGGGGGTGGAGGCGGAGCCGGTTCCGGCGCACGGCCGGCCGTGGTCCCTCCCGCTCACCCTGCCCCCGCTCGGCGCAGTCATCTTCGCTCCCGAGGGGGCGTGACGGTGGACCGCGCCGTCTGCATTCACGGCCACTTCTACCAGCCCTCAAGGGAGAACCCCTGGCTCGGCGATGTCGAGGTCCAGCGCTCCGCCGCGCCGTACCACGACTGGAACGAACGGGTGGCCGCGGAGTGTTACCGTCCGAATACCGCCGCACGCATCCTCGACGCGGACGGCATGATCGACCAGATCGTAAACACCTGCTCGCGGATCAGTTTCACGGCCGCCCCGACGCTTCTTGCCTGGCTGGAGCGGCACCGTCCGGCTATCTACGGGGCGATCGTCGAGGCCGACCGGGAGAGCCGAGAGCGTTACGCCGGCCACGGGTCCGCGATCGCCTGTTGCTACAACCATCTCATCATGCCGCTTGCGACCGGCGAGGACAGGCGGATCCAGGTCGCCTGGGGGGTCCGCGACTTCGCATCAAGGTTCGGCAGGACGCCCGAAGGGATGTGGCTCCCGGAGACGGCGGTCGATCTCGAGTCCCTGGACCTGATGGCCGGGGCAGGGGTCCGGTTCACGGTTCTTGCACCCCACCAGGCAGGGAGAGTACGGCCGGTCGGGGCGGAGGCCTGGACCGACGTCTCCGGCGGCCGGGTCGACACGACGATGCCCTATCTCTGCCGTCTCCCTTCCGGGCGGAGCATCGCCGTTTTCTTCTACAACGGAGGCATAGCCCGCGACGTTGCGTTCGGCGACCTGCTCGCCGACGGGCGGCGGTTCGCCGAAAGGCTGCTCGGTGCGTTCTCCCGTGGGAGAGAGCGCCCGGAACTCGTGCATATCGCAACCGACGCCGAGACCTACGGCCACCATCGTGACTTTGGGGAGATGGCGCTCGCATACTGCCTCCGCACCATCGAGGCGCGCCACGACGCCCGTCTCACGGTCTACGCCGAGTACCTCGCCGCCCACCCGCCCACGCACGAGGTCGCCGTCTGCGAGAGGACGTCCTGGAGCTGCACACACGGCGTCGGGCGCTGGCAGGGGGAGTGCGGGTGCCACAGCGGGACGCATCCCGGGTGGTCGCAGACATGGCGCGGGCCGCTCCGGGAAGCGGTCGTCATGGTCCGCGATGTCCTCGCCCCCCGGTCCGCGGAGGCGCTTGAGCGCCTTGTCAGGGACCCCGCGGAAGCCCGGGCCGACGCCGTCGGCCTCGTCCTCGGCCGGTGGTCCGATGAGACTACGGCGGCGAACTTTTCCCGGCACGCGCCCTGCGACCTATCTCCCGAAGGGCGGCGGCGGGTGCTTGCGCTTCTCGAGCTGGAGCGGCAGGCGATGCTGATGCAGACGAGTTGCGGCTGGTTCTTCGACGATATCACGGAGCCGGGGAGCGTCCAGGTGATGCGGCACGCAGGCCGCGTGATGGACCTTGCCCGGCAGGCCCTCGGGCTCGATCTCGAGCCGGGGTTCATCGATATCCTCCGCCGCGCCCCGACGAATGACCCACGGTACGCGACCGGCGCTGCGGTCTACGAGGCCCTGGCCCGGCCGGCGGCGGTCGACCTCGCCCGGATCGGGGCAGGAGCCGCCCTCTACGCACTCTTCGGCCTCGAATCCCTCGCAGCCGCATCGGGTATGTACGCCGTCCACGGAGACTGGCGTTACCGGTCGGACGCCGGGTCCCGGCGCCGCATCCTCGGGATTGTCCGGGTGCGGTCCCGGGTGACGGGCGATGAGGCGCTCCTCGATGCGGTCGCGCTCTTTACCGGGATGGACCGGGTCGTCTTTGGCGTGCGCGAGCCCGGCGGCGATGAGGCGCTCCAGGCGGCGTGGGAAGAGGTGATGGGCCTCGACCCCGCAGGTGCCGTATCCGGGGCCTTTTCCCGGGTCTATACGGCACCCGACCTCTCCGACGAGGAACGGTGGGCGATCGCCCGCCGGACCGCTCCCGAAATCGGGCAGGCCGTATGCGCGGTCTACCGCGACGCCGCGCCGCTGATCGACGCGCTCGATGACCTCGGGATCCCCGCACCGGGAGCTGCCGTTCATCTTCAGGCGCACGCCTGCACCGAGCGGCTGCTCGCGATGCTCGACCGCGGGTGTCCCGACCCGGACCGCTTTACGGCGCTCGCGGAGATGATGAGAACCCGGAACCTCGAGCCCGATCTTCTCGCTCTCGGGGCGGCGGCGAGCAGGCGGATTACGCTCTCCGCCAGGACGGCGGCAGCCCGGCCCGGCGACCCGGCTCCGCTCGAGGAGATCGTCCGCACCGTCCGGTGTGCGAAAGTATTTCCATTGCCGCTCACTCTCTGGGAGAGCCAGAACCTCTGCATCGGGATGCGCGGGCGCTATGCCGAAATGCAGGAGCGTGCTGGCCGGGGTGATGGGGATGCAGAACAGTGGGCAAAGGCCTTCAGGAGGGCGGCGGCATGCCTCGGCGTGAAGGTGACGTAAGGTGGAGCGGGGCATGAACCGGCGGGGCAGCGGGGTTCTCCTGCACATCACGTCCCTGCCGTCGGCATACGGCATCGGCGACCTTGGGCCGGCGGCGCACCGGTTCGTGGACCTCCTTGCCGGGGCAGGACAGCGCTACTGGCAGATTCTCCCTCTCAACCCGACATGCCCGGCGTTCGGCAACTCGCCCTACCAGAGCACCTCGGCGTTTGCCGGAAACACCTGGCTCATCAGCCCCGAACAGATGGTCAGCGACGGTCTCCTCGCCCCGGAGGATATCGGGGATCCTCCCGGCTTCCCACAGGACCGGGTTGACTACCGGGCGGTCCTGGACTACAAGAACGGCCTCTTCGACCGGGCGTTCGAGCGGTTCAAAGAACGCGGGCCCGGCTTCCGCTACAAGGATTTCGCGGCCGACAACGTCTCGTGGCTCAACGACTACGCTATATTCGTAGCCCTCAAGGAGGTGTTCCCGGGGAAGGTCTGGGGCGACTGGCCGGCCGGGATCCGGGACCGGCGCGAGGAGGCGTTGCGGAAGCACGGTACCGAACTTGCCGACCGGATCTTCCGGGAGAAGTTCCTCCAGTACGTCTTTGACCACCAGTGGGAGGTGCTCAAGAACCACTGCCGCGAGCGCCACCTCCAGGTCATCGGGGATATCCCGATCTACCTCACCTACGACAGCGTCGATCTCTGGGCAAATCCCGGGCTCTTCAAATTGAACGAGTATAAGAAACCGGCCGTTGTCGCGGGTGTCCCCCCGGATATGTTCAGCGAGACAGGGCAGCTCTGGGGGAACCCGGTCTACAACTGGGATGCGCACCGGGGGCAGGGATTCTCGTGGTGGGAGAGCCGGATCGACCGCACCCTCGCCCTCGTCGACCGGCTGCGTCTCGACCACTTCCGGGGCTTCGTGCAGTTCTGGGAGGTGCCTGCCGGGGAAGAGACCGCACAGAACGGACACTGGGTCGATGCACCCGGCCGGGACCTCTTCACCCTGCTCGCGCGGAGCAGGTCGTGCCTGCCCATCGTCGCCGAGGACCTCGGCTACATCACCTCCGACGTCCACGAGCTGATGGCCCACTTCGGGTTCCCGGGGATGAAGATCCTGACCTTCGGTTTCGCCGGCGACGTCGCAAGAAACCCTCACGCGCCCCACAACATCACGAAAAACTGCGTCGCCTACACGGGGACGCACGACAACAACACGGTCCGGGGGTGGTTCGAGCACGCGGCCTCCGAGGACCAGAAGAATATCCTGTTCCGCTACATCGGCGGATCGGTGAGCGCCGACGAGATGCACCGGATTCTCATACGTCTCGCGATGCTCTCCTCTGCCGATACCGTCATCATCCCGATGCAGGACGTCCTCGGCCTCGGGGAGGAGGCGCGGATGAACCGGCCGGGCACGATGGAGGGGAACTGGGAGTGGCGGCTCCGGCCGGAGCAGGCGGGGGAGCAGGCCATGCAGGAGTTCTCCGAGGTTACGGGGATCTACGGGAGGGGGTGAAGGGGGAGAACTTTGGCGTGAAGCGTTTGAGTTCACTCTGGCAATGCAATACTGAAATCCGCTAGGTTTCTCGAAAGCCGAATTTGATAACTGTACACATCCTCGTACACGGATTCCCACCGGATATCGCCATTGGGGGTGGGGCTGACGGGGAGGGGGGAGCATCCCCCCTCCCCTGTCTCCACCTCATAAGGAGGTACCTGTAACCCCCACCCCGCCTGGCCTCCGGCCTCCTCCCCCGCCCCTGAGGGGCGGGGGCAGTGCGTGGCGATTCTCCCACGGTCCAGTGTGTCGGACTTTTTCATCGTCTCTTGGCTGGTGTATCTAGTGGTAATCGAAACCCATTTTTCGATCACGGTTCCATATTTCGCACCCTACCGTTCCAGCGATGGATCTAAATCACCCCATTCACTCATCTCTGCAGAAAGACTGCTCCACTCCATCGCCCGGACATCCCTGCGATAACAGCCACAACGGAAGATGATTGCATGGTTTCATCACCCCCGGGCCCTCCCCCATCCGCTTTCGGGTATCCCGCAGACGCCCGGCACACCGTATGCTGGATCGGTCAATCAGACTTCCACACCCATCAAATAACTCCATATTATCACTTATTTTTTATTTTCTCAATATTTTGCAAGAATATAAAAACATATATAATAATTAACACGGACAGTACATCGTCAATTAGGGGACAGGACTCATGGATGATTCCATACGCGATCAGTTCGCCCACATCCCGGAGCGGATCTCCGGGCTCGTCGACCTGGCATACAACCTCTGGTGGAGCTGGAACCCGGAGGCCCGGATACTCTTCAAGCAATTGAACCATCAGGCGTGGAAGGCAAGCGTCCACAACCCGATCCGGATGCTCCGCGAGATACCGGCCGAGTTCCTGAACCGGGCAGCGGAGAACCCCGCCTACTGTCACCGCTACGACATCATCATGCGCCGGTTCAGGAAGTACATGACCGCCACCGGGACCTGGTTCTCCGAAGAGTACGCCGGCCGTCCACCGTTGACGGTCGCCTACTTCTCGGCGGAATACGGGCTCCATCACTCGCTCCCCATCTACGCGGGCGGGCTCGGGTTCCTCGCCGGCGATCATTTAAAAGAGGCGAGCGACCTCGGCCTCCCAATGGTCGCCGTCGGGTTCCTGTACTCGCAGGGCTACCTGCACCAGCAGATCAATCCCGACGGCTGGCAGGAGGACGTCACCGAACCGCTCGACCGCGATGCGGCGCCCGTCACCCGGGTGCTCGACTCCGACGGCGAAGACCTGGTGGTCCGGGTCCCGCATATCGACCCGCCCATCTACGTCGCCGTCCGGAAAGTCCAGGTCGGCAGGATCCCGCTCTACCTCCTGGATACGGATATCCCCTGCAACGACCCCCGGAACCGGGGCATATCGTCCCGGCTTTATGCGGGCGACCAGGAGCAGCGCCTCCGGCAGGAGATCGTCCTCGGCATCGGCGGGAGGAAGGTGCTTCATGCGCTCGGCATCGAGTACGCGGCGGTGCACCTGAACGAAGGCCACCCGGCGTTCGCGCTGCTCGAACGGGTCCGGGAGCGGGTCGAGCGGGGAATGGACTTCGAAGCGGCGCTCGAAGAAGTGCGGGCGACGTCCGTCTTCACCACGCATACGCCCGTCCCTGCAGGGCACGACGTCTTCCCCGTCGACCTCATCGACCGCTACTTCAGGACCTACTACCCGGCGCTCGGCATCGACCGGCTCAGGTTCCTGCAGCTCGGGGTCCACCCGGAGAGCCCCGGCACGGGCTTCAACATGACCGCGTTCGCCCTGCGTGCGTCGGCGCACCACAACGGCGTCTCGCGGGCAAACAGGATCGTCGCCTGCGATATGTGGAAATGTCTGTGGCCCGGGCCTCCGGAGGCAACGGTGCCCATCGACTACGTCACGAACGGCGTCCATGTGCCGACCTGGCTGAACACCCGGATGAAGGAGCTTTACGACCGGTGGATCGGGCCGACCTCTCCTGACTGGCTCTCGGAGCACGACGATCCGGTGTTATGGGAACTCATCGACGAGATCCCGGACGCCGAACTCTGGCAACTGCATCTCTGGCTGAAGGCGAAACTCCTCAACCGGATCCGGGAGCGGGAGCGGATCAAGTGGGCGACGCACCGCGGCGGGGCACCAAACGCCGCGGCCGAGGGGGCGTTCCTCAACCCCTCCGTCCTGACGATCGGGTTTGCCCGGCGGTTCTCGACCTACAAGCGGGCGCATCTCATCTTCGAGGACCTGGAACGGTTGAAACGCATCCTGAACAACCCCTGGTACCCCGTCCAGATCGTCTTCGCCGGCAAGGCCCACCCGTCTGATAACGATGGAAAGCGGGTGCTCCAGCAGATCTACCACTACACGCAGGATCCCGGGTTCGCTGGAAGGGTCGCGTTCATCGAGGACTACAACGACCAGGTGGCCCAGTACCTGGTGCACGGCGTCGACGTCTGGCTGAACAACCCGTTGCCCCCGATGGAGGCGAGCGGCACGAGCGGCATGAAGGCGGCGCTGAACGGGGTGCTGAACCTCTCCATCCTTGACGGATGGTGGACCGAAGGCTACAACGGCAGAAACGGCTGGGCGTTCGGGGACGAGACGGCCGCCTGCGACGGACGGAATGCCGTCGATGCCGCGGCGATCTACGACCTCCTGGAGAAGGAGGTCGTCCCGCTCTACTACAACCGCTCCATCGACGACGTCCCCCACGGCTGGGTGAAGATGATGAAGGAGTCAATCAAGAGCAACGGCCCCCGGTTCTCGTCCCGCCGGATGGTGAAGGAGTACGTCGCCCGGTACTACCCGGCTCTCCTGAAGGGCGCGGGAGCGGAGTATGCCCGGCGCCCGGCAGCGGCGAAACCCCGGGTTCCGGTCTGGAAACCGCAGGGGCAGGGGAAAGCCGGAGAATGGAGCGAATGATCTCGTCCGAGAGGGTGTGAAGCGCCGGGGGCTCCCGGCCTACGGGGAGCGTTTCGAGCCGCCTGAAGACCGGTCACCTCTTCGCGAGACCCGCCTGCGAGTCTCCTCGGACGCAGCCTGAAGTCCCCGCTCTCCGTGCGGGGACCTTCCGCCGGCCCGGGCAACACGCTTCCGGGTCTCCTCACTTGCGGCCTGGAGCCCTCTCGCCTCGTGCGGGGCCCTCCCCCCGGCCCTCGCGACCCGCCGCCGGGTCTCGCGGGAAGCGGCCTGGAGTCCCCGTTTCGTGTGCGGCGCCATCCCGCCAATCCTCGCGACACGCTTCCGGGTCGCTTCGTCTGTGGATGCGAGGCCACGCCTCGTCTTCTTCTCCTCCCCGGTCATAGGTCATACCACCGACTCCCCCGGATTATCCTCGCCCGGTGTGTTGTCCCCATTCACCCGGTCTCCCCTGGTTGCAGGGCGGTCCACACCACCTGGATCCTGCCGTACTTCCCCTCACCCTCCGTTCTGCCATACTCTGTCATGCCCCCTGGCACGCCAGCCATGTGTGATAATTATAAAAATATTGTCATTTTAATGATCATTCGGTTTCCTCAGCGCGTCACCCTCTGAGGTACGGGAAGGAGGTACACCATACCCGAAAAAAGTCGTTCTGGCCGGGCCGGGTCGGGCGGTATCATGCCGGCCGGCCACCCGGTATACAGGACCGTATCCCACCTGTCTTCCGTGCAGGTTTGCCGTCTACATGACCTCGCCGAGGGCCTTGCTCAGGTCGGCGGCGGAACGGAACTCCCGGTCCCGAATCCGGTTCAGGATGTCGAGCACATCGCCGGGTGCGTTGTTCTTCTGCGCCTGGCTGGTGACCTCGCTTATGCCCGCAGGATAGTGCATGCCGCGGAGATACCGCTGCACTTCAGCCACACTGACGGCTGTGGTTCTGCCGGCCGGTGCCTCCCGCTCGGGCGCAAGGCCGGCTCCTTCACCGGACGACGATCTCCGCCTTGACGCCGACTCCGACCCGGCCATCGCCTTGCTGACGTCTATCGGCGAGTGGTAGGTCTGGTCGGGCAGGTTGTCGAGGGTATCCATGACATCCCTGTCCGCATTGTTCATCCTGGCCCGGTCGATCAGGTCCTGCCTGTTCGCCGGGTAATCCACCCCGGCCAGGTACTTCTCGACCATCGCCGGGTTCACCTTGAACCTTGCCTCTGCCATCATGTCACCTCCCGTGACGGCCGGTGAATAGAGCAACTATTATAAAATGGTTGTTCTACCATTCGCGACGGCAGAAAAACCGTCCGTTCAGCGAATGCAGTTCGATGGCCGGGATGGAACCTTCAGGGGCTCTGTGCAGGATATGCTCATACTCCGCTCTGCAGCTCCCTGATCATCCGCCGTATCTGGCCGAACTGCACCCCCGGCGTGGTAAAGACGCAGAGATACTCGTCCCCGTAGGGAGCGATGATGACGTTTCCGCCGCGATAGAAGAGTGTCATCTGTACGAATGCCCCGCTCGCCGGCGCAGCCGAGTGCAGGCTGAGCGCCCACCGAAGCAGGTCCTCGGCGAAGGCAACGGTATAGTCGGCATCGATCTCCCCGGCGGAAGAGATGCAGAGGCCGTCGGCGAAGCAGGCAACCGCAGTCACCCCCGGTTGCTGCAGCACCGCTTTGAGCGGACCGGGTTCCGGTCCGGGAGGGGCATCGTAGGAGTCATCTTCACCATCCTCCACGGCCCCGGTCACGAGACTGCGCCTGTCGCTCTCCCCGGACAGGTCGGCCACGGGAAATTCACGGTCGGGATGCAGGAGGGCCTGCGTCTTTGCCGATAAGGCGAGGGCCTCCTGCATCTCGCCGGGCTCGTACTTCCAGAGACCGAAGTCGAGGATTGGCTGACTGCTGAAGTATTTCAACGCCGACGGCCCGCTCAGGGATTTCAGCGGGTGCATGAACTGCGCAGCGAGAGGTTCCCCTTTCTGCACCAGCAGGAACCCCTCTCCATCCTGCATCGTGATCCGCACCGCCCCGACAAAGCGGGCCGTGTGGGAGAAGATCCACTGGAGCGGTGCCTGCATCTCTCCGATCGCCTTTCCCTCTGGTAACTTATCCATCATCCGGATTCCTGCCTGAGCGCGTCGTCTGTGTCGAAAGCAAGCGTCCTCTCCAGCCGTTTCTCCTACTCGGCGTCGTCCTTTGCAAGGGTATCGAGGATCCTGTAGGAGTTGATCAGGCGGTTGAACGCGACTGCGAGTTCGCCGATCTCATCGTTGCTCATCACCGCGATCTCGGTGTTCGCGAGGTCGCCCTGGCTTACACTGGTCGCAACTTTCGACAGCTGCTCGATAGGGGTCGTGATGCTCTTTGCGAGACAGAAACTCCACATCAGGATCATAGAGAGCGTGAGCAGGGTCATGAAAATGATGCTGTTCTGCAGACCGAGTGTGGCGATGACGCTCCCGGTATCCCCTGCCGAGACGATCCCCAGCAGGAAGATAGGGATGACCGCAACGGTGAGCATGCTCGCCATAAGTTTATAGAATATCGGGATCTGGATAACGAGTCCATCCTGCAATATCCCGACTTCTTGCGGGAAGATTTCAGCCATGGAAGAGTAATTTCTTATTTTAATATATTAATCTATCTTTTATCAATTCGTTATCTTATGGTAAAATATTAAAATCTAAGGATTCTAGATGGGCCATAATCGATTCAGGTCATTTTTATCTAACTTTAAACATAATATACTCAAATCAGGATAATTATACCGACCCTGAATTCCGGTATATATGTATGCGTGACTGATGTTCACGCACCTGCTGCAAAGCGTGAATGTTTTTTCGCCCCCAGGCGTGCCCCGCCGCTGTCGGAAGGGGTTCCGGGGGACCAACTTGGGGCAGCGAAAGGCGACGGTGGAGCGGCATCCGGAGAGGCATCAACATATTGATACGGGATGCGGGAGAGTGGGGGTGAGCGCAACTCCCCGCTCCGTGCCGGGGGTTGGAGGTTCACCGTATGACTCTTGTGATCGCATTCATCGGGAAAAAGGGCGCCGTGATGGCGGGAGATATGCGTGAGATCGCATTTGGGGGGGACGATTCTTGCATCGAAGAGCTGGAACGCGAACTCTATAGCGGTTCGATCGCTTCCGACAACGATCTGAAGAAGCGGGCGGACGAGCTTGGCGTAACAATCCGGGTCAGGGACGACAAAGCCAAGGTCTCGCAACAGGGCGGGGTGCTCATCGGCGAGGTGACCGAGACGGAGGGGACGGCGATCGCGAGGAAGAGGCTATACGCTACGACAGGCAGTTACGCAATTGCCGAGGTCCTCGATTCCCGGTTACGGGTAACGCAGAGGGGCAGGGCAAGCAACTTCGTGGTGCTGGGAAACGATATCACGAAACGGACCGCCAACCAGTGCATCCAGGGGATGTGGGAGGGGGGAACGATTCAGGATGCCCTGCGGCTCATCATGCTCACCATGCAGATAGCGGCGAGCGTGACGGCATCGGTGAGCAGAACGTTCATACTGGTGCATACCGATCTCGCGGCCAATCTGGCCGACGCGATCGATCGGGATTCGCGGAAAGGATGAATCCCGGATTGTGTCCACCTCCGCTCCGGTGCGGGGCCCTGCCGGAGACCGGCGACGGCGCAGAAACGCGGGGTTACTGGCTGAGATAGTTGTGCTTCTTGAGCCAATCTACCTGAGGCCTGATGTAGCGGTAGATAATATCGCACTTCTCGTCCTGGAAACTCCAGGGAACGACGATCAGGAGGTCGCCTTCGCGTATCCAGAGCCGCTTCTTGATCTTGCCCTTGATTCTTCCTGTGCGCGTGACGCCGTCCTCGCAACGGACACGGATGTGGTTTGCCCCGAGCATCAGGTCGGCCCGGGCGAATATCTCCCGATTTCTCTTCTTCGGTAATCGTACACGTACGATCTCTTCACTTTCGTTGTTATGTGATCCTCTTGTATTCGTCAGTTAATCAACTCCGTAATAGACGGCGGCGCGACCCGCCTGAATATTTTCATTAGAGATTTATACCAATGACCCAAGCCACCATTAAAGTATCTGTCCCGGGTTCTTCCCGCCGGATCCCGGTATGGCGGACGGTGCCGGGCACAGGGGAGGCCTGCTGCGGGAACGAGTAGCGTGCCCGACGCAGCACACTCCTGGTTCAAAGAGTTATCCTGCCCCGGATCAGGGATCGGGGGTGTAAAACAGTCTCCGGAAAAGCGCAACTCTACCAGCAGGTGCGTCCCGCATCAGGGGAGTTGCCCCCCAAACCGCTGTCCGGTTTTTCATCCGAAGGGTAATTAAGGTTTGAGCGTATATGTGTGAAGAGGATCTTTGAATGGAAAGCAGCAAGCTGTACGTCGGCAACCTCACCTACTCGGTAAATGAAGAACAGTTGAAAGACTTATTCAGCCAGTACGGGACGGTGAATGACGTCAGAGTCATTGAGCGTAAAGGATTCGGGTTTGTCGAGATGTCCAGCCCCGAAGAGGCTGAGGCGGCAAAGGAAGCCCTGAACAACACTGTATTTGAAGGTCGCACCCTGAAGATCGACGAGGCCCGGCCTCCGAGACCGAGAAGCGACTTCCGGCGGTATTAAGCACTTCCCCGGAAGAACAGCATTCCGAATATCCCACACTTTTAAGGAGTCGGGGTTCAGGTGAACCTCACCTCTGATTATCCGGCACGTACGGTCTCGTTGCCGGTTCCCCTGTCCGGATGTAGCCACTCTACCGCACGTGACAGAACCGGGTCAATACGCCGCCGTCATCGACCGGGTGAACGGGGCACTGCCGGGAAGCAGGACCTGATCAACCATGCACGGAAGAACAACGCACCCGATGCAGTGATCCAGGTTCTTGAGATGTTCCAGGATATGACCTTCCAGTCCGCAACAGACGTTAGCCAGAAGTTCGACAGGATCAAATAACCCCACCTTTTTTAGATGCTTCAAAACCGCCCCGGCGGAGAACCGCCTCCGGCGGAAACAGCAGAACGAACAGAGAATGCGAGGGGAGCGATTCGAACGCTCGAACTCCTACGAGACTGGGCCCTGAACCCAGCGCCTTTGACCTGGCTTGGCAACCCTCGCACGAAAGTGTGGCGAACCTCCGCCGTTGACGTGTCCCGGCGATCCTCGCGCCTGATACTGTAGTATCTCCAACAAAATAAAGGTAATTACTCCCCGCCTTCCCCGATGGGGGGGGAGCTCCGGGAGTTGTTGTCCATAAACCGCTTCATCTCCATCTCACGGAGTTCGTACCGCTTGATCTTGCCGGAGATAGTCTTCGGGAGCGACTCCACGAACTCGACCACGCGGGGGTACTTGTAGGGTGCCGTCACCCGCTTGACCTGCCCCTGGATATCCTTGATCAGGGATTCCGTGGGCCGGTATCCGGGCTTCAACACGATGAAGGCCTTGACGACCAGCCCCCGGAGCACGTCGGGCGACCCGACGACCGCTGCCTCCTGCACGGCGGGATGCTCCATGAGCGCGCTCTCGACCTCGAACGGCCCGATCCTGTACCCGGAGGACTTGATGACGTCGTCGTCCCGGCCGATGAACCAGAAGTAGCCGTCCTGATCCATCCGTGCCTTGTCGCCGGTGTAGTAGAACCCGTTTTGGCAGACCTTACGGGTCTCCTCTTCGTTGTTTAAGTAGCCGCGGAAGAGCCCCACCGGGCGCGGGTCGAGTTTGATCGCGATGCGTCCTTCCTCCCCGACGCCGACCACCTTCCCGTCGTCGTCGTGGAGCTCGATCTGCCAGCCCGGCATGGGTCTCCCCATGGAGCCGGGTTTGGGCTTCATGCCAGGCAGCGTCCCGATGCAGAGCACCGTCTCGGTCTGGCCGTAGCCTTCGTAGATCGTCCTGCCCGTTCCCTCCTGCCACGCCCGGATCACCTCGGGGTTGAGCGCTTCACCGGCGCTGCAGCAGTGGCGCATGTCGGCGAGATCGAACTTGTCGAGGTCGGCGAGGATCAGCATCCGGTAGATGGTCGGGGGGCAGCAGAACGTCGTGACTCCGTACTTCTCCAGCAGCGGCAGGATCTCGGTGGCGTGGAACCTGCCCCTGATGTCGTAGACGAAGATGCACGCGCCGACGATCCACTGGCCGAAGAGTTTTCCCCACGCGCTCTTTCCCCAGCCGGTATCGGAGATCGTCAGGTGCAGGTCGTTCGGGCGCAGGTCGTGCCACAGGCGCCCGGTGACGATATGCCCGAGCGGGTAGGAGTGGTCGTGGACCACCATCTTCGGCTCGCCGGTGGTGCCGGAGGTGAAGAAGATCAGCAGCGGGTCCGTGGACCTGGTCCGGTGCATGCCGGGAAGGTTCACCAGTTTGTGCGAGCAGGGAGCGGGATAGTCGAGTTCGACGGGGTAACTGACCCACCCGTCCCGCACGCCGTCGATCATGAGCCGGACAGCAAGCGTGGGGCACTCTTCCCGAACCTCCTCGACCTTCTCCGCATACTCGGCCATGGTGATGATCATCCTGATGTCGGCCGCCTGGATGCGGTATTTCAGGTCTTTGGGGGTCAGCATCGTCGTTGCGGGACAGTACACGGCGCCGAGCTTGATGAGGGCGATGGTGAAGATCCACCACTCAGGTGTCCGGGGGAGCATCAGCATGACCCGGTCGCCCTTCTTGATGCCGTATTTCAGGCACATGTTGACCGCCTGGTTCGAGAGGCGCATGAGGTCGAAGAAGGTGTATTTCTTCTCGTTCCCCTCCTGGTCCACCCAGATCATCGCCAGTTTATTCCGGTCCTTCTTCGCCCATGCGTCGATCACGTCGAAGCCGAAGTTATAGTATTCAGGGACGTCTATCGTAAAGTTGGCGCAGAGGTCTTCGTAGGACGGTGGTTTTTGCTCATCATCTGCCATAACGCGATCGATAAAAAGTTGCGCGTTTATGGTTTAAAGCATTCACGAAGTTGAAGGGCGCTCCGTATCCGGAATAGCCATAAAGATTACCCATTAGTATTATGGTTCAAAAAATAATACTCATATCAATGGATGAGAAGGGATACGAGTCACTGAAAATTGAGAACATCGTTGCCTCCGGGGTGATTGCAGACTCGATCGACCTCGAAAACGTATCGGATAAAATAAAAAACTGTGAGCTGAATACGAAGCGGTTCCCCGGCGCGGTCTACCGCATCGAGAAACCCAAGATCGCATCCCTGATATTCTCCTCGGGAAAAGTGGTGCTCACCGGTATCAGGAACAAACAGGACCTCCATGACGGCCTGGGTATCATCATGCATTCGCTCCGGGATGCCGGCGTCGATACCTACAACGAGCCGCAGGTCGCGATCACGAACATCGTCTGTTCGTACGACATGGGCAGGTACATCAACCTGAACAAGGTGGTCATCACCCTCAACCTCGAGAACATCGAGTACGAACCCGAGCAGTTCCCGGGGCTCGTATACCGCATCGAGGATCCGAAGATCGTCGCCCTTCTCTTCAGTTCCGGCAAGATTATCCTGACCGGCGGAAAGAATATCGAGGACATCAAGAGAGGGCTTGATTTCCTGGAGCAGCGGCTCGAAACCATTATGTGAACCTGTTTTTCGTAGTTCTTTCTAACATGGGAAGGGGGCCCGGGGGCCTCCGTTTTTTTTGGCGGGTGCGGTGTGGCTGTCGGGAGAGCCTGCCAGTATGTCTGGCGGAGTATCCTGACCTGAAGCGGGTCTTTTTGGTGCCCGCATCTGAGGGAACTCGTGCTTGGAGTGTGCGGAAGTCGTTCCTCGAATCACCGCAACTCCCAAGCACGGATTTCCAGTGGCTATCGCCATTGGGGGTGGGGCTGACGGGGGGGAGCATCCCCCCCTGTCCCCTCGAAGAACAAGGTCCTCCTCGAGTTCCTGCACTAAGGCCAGTCGCGTAACGAACCGTCGCACCCTCCGGCCTGTCGCCATCGCACCTGACGGGGCTTGAACTCGGTTCCTGCGGAACCTCGCCATCGCACCTGACGGGGCTTGAACTCGGTTCCTGCGGAACCTCGCCATCGC
>JAENYE010000005.1:23158-49838 GCA_016841955.1 Methanobacteriota archaeon | reverse complement strand
TCGCCATCGCACCTGACGGGGCTTGAACTCGGTTCCTGCGGAACCTCGCCATCGCACCTGACGGGGCTCCAACTCCGGCCCCGCACCTTCGGTGCTCCTGCTCCGTTCCGTTGGAACGTCGCACCCTCCGGCCCGTCGCCGCTCGAAAACGCTTCGCGTTTTCTCAAACTCCGGACGTTCGCACCTTCGGTGCTCATGCTCCTGCCCTGCGGCCAGTCGCATTCCGTCCGTCGTTTACCAGAACCGATGTGTCTTCACATAGTTCCGCTCGGCCTTGAGGATCTCCCGGTAGAAGGCGTCCCCTTCGGTCAGGGTCGCGAGGATCCGGGACGCCGCCTCCGGGCCGACGCCTTTTGCCGCGAGGGCGGTCACCGCCTCCTTCCCGCTGGAGAGGACGATGTTTGCGTTCCGGAGGAACCGGATTTCGATCGCCCGCTCCTCCTCGGACTTGTTCTTCTTCTTCACCGCCGGGATGAGCTGTTCGTCCCAGGGTTTCAGCGCCGCGATGAGGCGGGCGCTACAGAGGGGACACTGCGGCCGGTCGGGGACCCTTTCTACGACGGTCCGGCTCTTCCACTTCCGGCAGTGCATGCAGAAGAGGACGACGTCCTCCTTCTCGAGGCGGCGCATCAGCGTCCCGATCACCGCCTGGTCTACGAGCGGCGGCGGGATCATGTCCCGGGAGGACGAGAGCCCTTCGCTCCCGAGCGGGCTCAACCGCCCGGTGGTGACGGCAACCCGGCCCTCGTGGACCGCCGAGAGGATCTCCTGCGCCGCGTCCACGTCCATGGAGTTGCCAAAGAGCTCCCGGTAGGCTTCGGCCGCGATGACGGTCTCGTCGAAGAGGTCGATGAGCCGGTGGATGCTGAACCGCTCGTAGTCGGCGTCCGCGTCGATGGCGCCGAACTTCTTGGCCACCTGCACCAGTTTCCACTTGAAGAGCGCCGTCCGTTTCAGGGCGAGTTTCAGGATCCCGGGGAGGTGCGCGGGTTCGAGGGCGGCAAGGGTCTCCTGCACCTCGAGCGAGCGGACACCCTCGGGCAGGCGCAGGAGGAACCGGTAGGCGCCGACCTCGATCCCGACGGTCGTCCCGTAACGGGCCGAGAGGAGGACCGAGAGCGCCCGGGCCAGTGCCTCGTTCGCCTTATGCCCGCCGCAGACGTTGCAGACCACGCCCTCGTCCGCGTTCTCGAGGGTGATGAGGCGATCCGAAGGGACCGGGTAGTTCCCTTCGTCCATCCGGGCGATCAACCGCTCCGCGTAACGGATCGCCGCCTGAAGATCGGAGTAGCGGTCGAACGCCCGGGTCCTCCGGAGCGCCCCGACCTCCCGGGCGACGGCGAACGGCACCGGGATCTGCTCGCCTTCCCACGACGGGACCTCGCCCTTCGCCCGGGTGGCCGGCTCGACCGTGATCCTGCCGCCCTCGATCTCGAGCACCCGCCAGAGCTGGCCTTTGGTGATGAAGACCGCGCCGGTGTGCATCCACCCGAGGACGAACGACTCGTCCAGGGTCCCGACCGTGCGGCGCGAGACGATATCGAAGATCTCCATCTTCCGCTCGTCGTGGATCATCGAGAGGTTCTCGATGAGGTAGCGCCGGGCCCTTCCCGTCCGGACGATCCGGGAGCCGTCGAGCCGGATCAGGCGGTGCTCCGCCATCTGGCTGCAGACGGCGTCGAGGAGCGGCCCGCACCCGGCAAAGACGCTCGACCCTTCGATCATCTCCCGGACGCGGGAGACCTCGATCTCCCCGTACTCGACCGCGATCGCCGCCACCTGGTTCGCGAGCACGTCGGCGGCGCCGGCAGGCGGGACGATCCGTTCGCACTCGTTTGCCTTTGCCCGGCGGGCGATCACGAGCGACTCTAAAAGGTCGTCAAACCCCGTGGCGAGGACTGTGCCGCGCGAGACGGCGTCGAGGTGGTGGCCGGCCCGGCCGACCCGCTGCACCAGGCGCGAGACCTGCCGGGGGGAGCCGAACTGGACGACGTGCTCGATATGCCCGATATCGATGCCGAGCTCCATGGATGACGTGGCGATGAGCGTCCGGACCTCGCCCTTCCTGAACCGCTCCTCGGCATCGACCCTGACGTCCCGCGAGAGCGAGCCGTGGTGGACCTCGACGTCCCCGCGGGGGAAGAGCTGGTGCCCGAGAGCCTCGGCGGTCACCCGGGTGTTGACGAAGACGAGGGTGGAGCCGGGCAGATCAAGGCAGTCCCCTACGGCCCGTGACTGGGCGGCGAAGTCTTCTCCGGCAAACCGGACGCCGATATCAAGGTGGCTTGCGACCGGCACCTCCACGAGCGAGAACGGCCGGCCCCCGCAGAGGAACCGGCCGATCTCGTCCGGGTTCCCGACGGTCGCCGAGAGGCCGATCCGCTGGAACTCGCCTGCGTATGCGGCCAGGCGTTCGAGCGCCACCGCGAGCTGCGCTCCCCGCTTGCTGTCGGCGAGTTCGTGGATCTCGTCGACGACGACGTACCTGACGTTTTTGAGGTGTTCACGGAGGCGTTTGCCCATGAAGAGTGCCTGCAGCGACTCCGGGGTGGTGATGAGCAGGTCGGGCGCGTTGAGCGCCTGTTTCCGCCGTTCGTTCTGCGGCGTGTCCCCGTGCCGGACCCCGACCGAGAGCGAAAGCTCCCGGCACCACCACTCCATCCGCGCGAGGATATCCCGGTTTAAGGAGCGGAGCGGGGTTATGTAGAGCGCCTTGAACCCCGCACCGGCAGTCTCGAGGAGCCGGTCGAAGACCGGAAGCATGGCGCTCTCGGTCTTTCCCGTGCCGGTCGGGGCCACCAGGATCAGGTTCTCCCCCGCGAGAAGCCGCGGGATGGCCTGCTCCTGGGCCTCCGAGAGCCCGGTAAACCCGCGCCTCCGGACGACCTCCCGCACCCTCGGGTCGAGGAGGTCAGCCGTCGTCTGCGGGGCAGAGCGTGGCCGGGGAGCCGACGTACGTGCCATCTGCCAGATACACCTCCGCGTTCTTCTCATCTATGCACCGGGATAGGGGACCGAGCCCGCTCTCCCGCAGCCGCCCGACGTCGATCCCGCCCGCAAACTCGTTGAAGGCCGGGACGAAGAGGAGCCGGGCTCGGTCCCCGGACGGCGTCTCAAGTCCCGAATAGAGGTAGGCCGGCCGGGCGCGTGCGGCGCACCCGACGGAATCCACGAGCGAAACGACCGGGTGGTGGTGGCCGAGGACGATGAGGTGGCCGAAGAGTTCGGGGGCGGGATGGGTGTGGCCGTGGAGGTAGCCGACGCCATCGATGAGCGCACCGCCGGCGGGGAGGAGTTCTCCGGCATCAAGGAACCGCCCGATGCCGCCGTCGTGGTTACCCGGGGCGACGGAGATCGGCACGCGGTCCCGGAACGCCTCGAGGATGCCGGGAAGCTCCCGGTACTCCTGCCTGCTCGTGACCGGGACGTTGTGCTTGACGTCCCCGAGGAGGAGGAGGAGGTCGGGCTTTGCCTCCTCGATGCAGGCGATCACCCGGTCGGTCCGGGCGGCGCTCCGGCTCGTGATGTGGACGCCGTGACGTTCGAGGCCCGATTCGATGCCCATGTGCAGGTCGGCGACGACCAGTACCCGCCGGTCCTGCTCGACCAGGAGGGCCGGGCCGTTCTCGATAAAATGAAGGCGCATATTGTGTCAGATCAGTTTAATCATGCCCGATGCGGGCTGGTAGCATTCTCCTGCGGCGAGAAGTTCCTCGAGCGCAGTGCGTGCTTCCCGGGCGGAAAGGCCGGACCGCACCCCGGCGGCTACGGCGTCGTCGAACCCGATGCCCCTGGCGCCGCCCCCCTCCTCGATCGCGGCAAGGAGGAGGTCGCGCCCGATGACGGGCGCGATCTCGCCGACGGCGATATCCGCGCGGACGCTTGCAAGCGCCGTCCGCACCATCCCGGCCATCTCGCGGACATCCTCGTCCGCGGTCCCGTAGAGCCGGAGGGCGGTCGCTGCCCGTTCGTCGCCGCCGTCCCGGAGCGCTTCGAGCCTATCAAGCGTCGCGCCGGCGGTCGCGAGCACCCAGAGGTCGCGGACGGTGCGGTTCACCACGTTGAACACCTCGGCGTCCACCGTTGCGCATGCTCTCTCGCCGGTTCCGGTGAGCGTCGCCCGGCCGGTGACGGCAACGAACGCAGGCGGTTCGATGTAGCCGAGCGTCTCGACCGCGTCGGGGCTCTGCCAGTCCGCCGAGACCAGGAACGCGCCGGTGGGGTCGGCAAGCCGGGCCTGCATGACGTCGCCGCTCCCCCTGCGCTCCGTAAGGGCGCCGACGATGAAGAGGCGGCGGCACCAGGCGCCCCCGGGCGTCACTACGTACGAGCCGTCCCGGCCGTCGCCGGAGTCCACCGTATGCCGCGCGGCGGAGAAGTCCCGCGCAAATACCCGTTCTGCAGGTTCCATAAATCCGTCCGTCGGAGGAAGGGGGCAGGATATACCGGTGCAGGAGATCCGGCGAGCCGGATCTCCACACGAACTCCCGGTATTTCCATACGTATCCGTACCTACCTGTTCACCCCCAACCCTCTAAAAAGGATCACCGGAGGGATGACGATGCTTTTACGATGCACGAGCACCAATATCCATGCGAATGGAAGGCAGCCACACCATCTGGATAGAGAAGTATCGGCCCAGAAGACTCGACGAGATGGTCGGACAGAAGGATATCGTGGTGCGCCTCCAGTCCTACGTGAAGACCGGTAACCTGCCGCACCTCCTCTTCACGGGCAGCGCGGGGATAGGGAAGACGACCGCCGCCGTGGCGCTCGCGCGGGAGTTCTTCGGCGACTCCTGGCAGACGAACTTCCGGGAGATGAACGCCTCCGACGAGCGCGGCATCGACGTCGTCAGGAACCAGATCAAGGAGTTCGCCCGCACGTCGCCGCTTGCCGGGGCGACGTTCAAGATCCTCTTCCTCGACGAGGCGGACGCGCTCACCACGGACGCGCAGGCGGCTCTCAGAAGGACGATGGAGACCTACGCCCGGACCTGCCGGTTCATCCTCTCGTGCAACTACTCATCAAAGATCATCGACCCCATCCAGAGCCGGTGCGCCATCTACCGGTTCAGGCCGCTGGATAAGGAGGCGGTCGTCGAAGAGGTCCGGAGGATTGCCGCAGCCGAAGGCCTCACCGTCACGGATGGGGCGCTCGACGCCATCGTCTACGTCGCCTCCGGGGATATGAGAAAGGCGATCAACGCCCTGCAGGGCGCCGCCATCCTCCGGCCCGACATCGACGAGGGGACGATCTACGAGATCACCGCGACGGCCCGCCCGGACGAGATCGACGAGCTCCTCGACCTCTCGATGGCGGGGAGGTTCGACGAGGCGGAACAGGCGCTCTCCGTGCTGACCCGCGGCCGGGGCATCGCCCCGAACGAGCTGATCAACCAGTGCTACCGGGCGCTGGTCCAGCGCGACATCGACCGGACGCTCAAAGTGAGACTGATCGACGCTCTCGGCGAGACCGATTTCCGCCTTTCGGAAGGAGCAAGCAGCGATATCCAGATGGAGGCGCTGCTCGCCCGGTTCGTCCTCGCCGCAGGGCAGCACCGATGAGGATTCTGCCGTGACCGAAGAGATAACCGTCGAAGTCACCGACAACGTCGGTGAGTGGACGAAGTTTTTGAAGAAGCAGTACAAGCGGGAGCTCGCCGAGCTCTCCCGCGAGTACCCCCACAACCGGTCGCTCATCATCGATTACCGGAAGATCCTGAATAACAAGCTCGCGTTCGAGCTCCTGCGGAGCCCGGGGAAGGTCCTCGGGGATATCCGGGACGCGATCGTCCAGAACAAACTTCTCAAACTGAAAGAAGGGCAGGATCCGGACCTGATCAACATCCGGTTCACGTACCTGCCGCAGAAGACCGGCGTCCGGGATATCCGGGCCGACCAGATCAACACCTTCGTCAGCATCGAGGGGATCCTCCGGAAGACGACCGAGGTGCGTCCCCGGATCGTCAGTGCGGTCTTCCGGTGCCGAACCTGTGGGAAGAATACCGAGCCGGTCCCCCAGGGCTACGGGCGGTTCGACGAGCCCGACTTCTGCCCGAACTGCGAGCGCAAGACCCGCCTCGACCTGGTCATGAACCGGTGCCGGTTCGTCGACGCCCAGAAACTCCGGATCCAGGAGTCGCCCGAAGGCCTCCGGGGCGGCGAACAGCCCCAGACGCTCGATATCGACGTCACCGACGACCTCACCGGCATGGTCGCACCGGGCGACCGCGTGGTGGTGAACGGCATCCTGCGGTCGGTGCAACGGGTCAACTACGGTCAGAAGAGCACGCTCTTTGACATTTACCTCGAGTGCAACTCCATCGAGGTCGCCGAGAAGGAGTTCGAGGAGGTCTCGATCACCGAGGAGGACGAGACGAAGATCATGGCGCTCGCCCGCGATCCCTCGATCTACAAGAAGATCGCCCGGTCGATCGCGCCGACGATCTACGGCACCGACGACGTGAAGGAGGCGATCGCGCTCCAGCTCTTCGGCGGTATAGCAAAGGACATGCCGGACGGCTCCCGCCTCCGCGGCGACGTCCACGTCCTTCTGGTCGGCGACCCGGGTATCGCAAAGAGTCAGATCCTGCGCTACGTCGTGAAACTCTCGCCCCGCGGGATCTACACGAGCGGCAAGTCGTCGACGTCCGCCGGGCTGACGGCGACGGCCGTCAAGGATGAGTTCGGCGACGGACGCTGGACGCTCGAGGCCGGTGCGCTGGTCCTCGCGGATATGGGCATCGCCGCCGTCGACGAGATGGACAAGATGCAGAAAGAGGACCGGAGCGCGCTGCACGAGGCGATGGAGCAGCAATCAATATCGGTCGCAAAAGCCGGCATCACCGCGACCCTGAAGTCCCGGTGCGCGCTCCTCGGTGCGGCGAACCCGAAACTGGGAAGGTTCGACCAGTTCGTCCCGATCGGCGAACAGATCAATATGCCTCCCTCGCTCCTCTCCCGGTTCGACCTCATCTTCGTGATGACCGACCAGCCCGAGGTCGAGCGCGACGGGGCCATCGCACAGCACATCATCAAGACCCACAGCGTCGGCGAGCTGATCAAGCAGCACGCGTACGAGCCCCTGCCCGACGTCGACGAGGATTACATCGAGCGCGCCCTTGCGCCGGTCATCCCCGACATCGATCCGACGCTCCTGCGGAAGTACATCGCCTACGCAAAACGGACCTGCTTCCCCATCCTCTCCGACGGGGCCCAGGAGGCGCTGATCGCTTACTACATGCGTCTGCGGAACCTCGCGAGCGGGAACAAGCCCGTTCCGGTCACCGCCCGGCAGCTCGAGGCGCTGGTCCGGCTTGCGGAGGCGAGCGCACGGATGCGCCTCTCGAACACCGTCGACACGGAGGACACCGACCGGATCCTCAAGATCGTGGACGCCTGTCTCCGGCAGGTCGCCTACGACGCCGAGACAGGGAGTTTCGA
This sequence comes from Methanobacteriota archaeon, assembly GCA_016841955.1. Classification (GTDB taxonomy): domain Archaea; phylum Halobacteriota; class Methanomicrobia; order Methanomicrobiales; family Methanoculleaceae; genus Methanoculleus. The sequence continues at coordinate 42,393 of JAENYE010000005.1, read as the reverse complement.
CATCGACAAACTCGTGACCGGGGTCACGAAGTCGCAGCGCGACATCATCCGGTCGGTCAAGGAAGCGATCCGGAACGTCTCGGGCGACTCCGGCGGGCAGGCGAGGGTCGACGAGGTCGTCGATATCCTGATCCAGCAGGGCTTCTCCCGCGACAAGATCGAGCACACCATCGAGCAGCTGAAGCGGGGCGGGGAGTTGCTCGAACCCCGGCACGGGCTCGTGAAGCTGATCGGGTAAGGGGAGGGGTTGCCCTTTTTCTCGCGAAGGGTAGACCGGGCTCTCCCAGGGGGGATGCCCGGTCCGCATGACCTGCCGGAACCGACGCTCACATGCGCCGGCCTAGAGGAGATCGTTCAGGTCTTCGACCGTCATGTCGGCCTGTTTTAAAATGTGCGACAGGGTTGAGCGTTTGATCGGTTTGTGCATAGGGACTGTCAGTTTCAGTATTTTAGCCGGCAGATGCTTATGCAGTCGAATATGGCTACCCCGCGTACGGACGACAACCCACCCGTCCCTTTGAAGAGCGATGACGACTTTGTCATAATCAAGAACAGGGACCTTGCTCATATAGCAATCTCAACCTGCTCGACTGTTTCGCTAAAAACGATATCATCCTCAACGGTTTCAAGATACAGCTCGATAGCTTCCCGGATATTTTCCAGTGCTTCTTCCCTCGTATCGCCTTCGCTGATACAGCCGGGAAGGCTTGGTACATAGACCGTATATCCCCCTTCCTCACTGGGTTCGAGCACTACACGCAATCTCATATTCTAACCTATCAAACCAGGGAACTTATACTTAATTGTAATACAGCGCGACCTTCCACGACGTTGATTGAATCCGTCGGATCGGATCAAATCACCCCTGATTCGCCGTGCTCATGGGGATCCTGTTCACGTTCTTCGCGGAACCGAACACCAGGGGGTATTCAGGGTCACATTCCCGCTCATGATACGGACATGGCTCATCGCCGGACTGTTGCCGTTCTTCGTTCTCTCCGGCCACTACCTGTTCACCCGCGAGGAGATGCCTGAGGCCGAACTCCTCCTGAACAGATCGGGACTTGCCGCCTCAGCCTCGGGTTTTCTCCTGTGGCTTGCGGTGCTGGCTGTCCTGGAGGTCATGGGGGTTGCCGTGGCGGATCCCTATAACGTCGCCGGGGGTTACCTCATCATCTTTGTACTGTTTGTGTTTCTCCGGAGAGCCTGAAGCCGGGGAGCATGAGTTCGGTCGCCCCCGGAGGGGCGCATCTTCTTACTCCCATACCCCAAACCTAACTACCATGATCACCGACCGCGAGAAGGCGGCGTTTGAAGCCGGGATCAAACTCGGCGCCCTCTACCACCAGTTCGTAGGGACGCCCATCGCCCGCGAGACGGCCGCTGCCGTCGAGGCCGCCATCGAGCAGGCCGTCGGGCTGCAGCCCTACGTGACCAGGATCACCGTCCGGCTGAACCGCGAGATGATGGTCTCGAACCGGTTCGGCTACTCGGAACTTGCCGGGCGGATGATTGACGCCGAGATCACGACGGAAGTCGGGGCGACCGTCTGCCGGGCCCGGCTGCACCTCGAGGACGACTACCCCATGATGGAGATCGTCGAGTTTCATGAAACCCCCCGCGATACCGATCACTGACGACCATATCCACATCGACCCGGTGAACGGCCGGGGCATCGAGGCCGCGAAGGACTTCCGCCGCAGCGGAGGGACGCACATCTTCCTGGTCGCAAAGCCCTCCTGGTCGCTCGGCGTCGAGCCCTCGTCGGGCGACGACTACCGGGAGGTCTTCGAGGCGACGCTCCGGGTGGCCGAGCTGGTCCGGGAGACCGGGCTCGTCGTCTACCCCGTCCTCGGCGTCCACCCGGCGGAGATGAGCCGGCTTGCCGCGCGGATGAGCCTTGAAGAGGCCGCCGGCGTGATGACGGCCGGGCTCGACCTCGCCGCCCGCTACGTCGAGGAAGGGCGGGCTGTCGCCCTCAAAAGCGGGCGGCCCCACTATGAGGTGGCGCCGGAGGTGCTTGCCGCCTCAAACGCGGTCCTCTTTCATTCGCTCGAACTCGGGGCCGCGTGCGGCTGCGCCGTCCAGCTCCACGCCGAGAGCGGGGCCTGCGCCGACGTCGTCGGGATGGCGGCCCGGGCGGGGATGGCGGTCGAGCGGGTCGTCAAGCACTTCGCGACGCCCGATACCCCTCTCATGCCCTCCTTCATCGCGCGGCTCGAGGAGATCCCGGCGCTCGCCCGATCAGGCCGGCGGTTCACCATGGAGAGCGACTACATGGACGAGAACTCAAGGCCCGGCGCGGTGATCGGCCCGAAGTCGGTCCCGCGGTTCACGCGCCGGTACCTCGAGGAGGGGCTTATCACCGAAGAGGACGCCTGGCGCATCCACGCAGAGACCCCATCGCGCACCTACGGCGTGGATATCGCCCTGCTCTAGCCCAACAGCGCACCTTTTTGACGACTCCCGTCCAAGAGATCTGAGATGTACCTGAAAGTGCACCACATACCGGGCGCCGGTGAGGTGGTGGCTGTCTGCGATTCCGAGTTGCTCGACGTCACCCTGATGCACGGAGACGTGGAAGTCTGCATCACCGGAGGATTTTACGGCACGGAGCGTGCCGCCGAGGAGGAAGTCAGGAGGGCTCTCGCGGGCGCGGAGAACGTTAATATTATCGGGAAGCGCGTCGTAGCCCTCGCCGTCGCCATGGGGCTGATCGCCGAGGAAGACTGCATCATGATCGGCGACGTGCCCCACGCCCAGATATTCAGGATCTGACCCATGACCATCCAGACGAGTATCTGTCCCCGTTGCGGGCAGCCGACCGAGGAAGGACTCTGCCCGCAGTGCCGGGTCGCGGATACCCGGCTGCTTTCCTGCGAGCCCTTCGTGACCGCCGTCTACTGTCCGGTCTGCGACTCGCAGAAGCGCGGCAAGACCTGGTCGGACCTGCGGATGCCGCGCGAGGACCTCGTCGCCGAGATGGCGGTATCGGCGACGAGCATCCATGAGGATGCAAAGGACATCCGGGTCACCGTCGGGTCCGAAGAGATCGCATCGAACAGGACGGCCTGCACCGTCGAGGTGGAGGCGACCCTTTACTCGGTCCCGGTCCGTGAGACCTGCAAAACCGAGATCCGCTGGCAGAAGGAATCCTGCGACCGGTGCAGCCGAATCTCCGGGGGCTACTACGAGGGGATCGTCCAGGTGCGGGCTACGAACAGAAAGATCAACGCCTACGAGCGCGAGATCGCCGCGAATATTGCGGAGCAGGCCGAAGAGTCACTCCAGCAGTCGGGTGACCGCCTCTCCTTCATATCGGAACTCAAGGAGTCACGGGACGGCGTCGATATCACCGTCGGGTCCCAGCACCTCGGCCAGGAGATCGCCCGGACGATCACGGGGGCGCTCGGCGGGCGGTATACGACCCACCCGAAACTGGTCGGCGAGAAGGAGGGGAAAGCACTCTACCGCATCACCTACTCCATCCGCCTCCCCTTCTACCAGAAAGGCGACGTGGTGGTCTCCCGGGGCGGTTACTTCGAGGTGCGCGATATCGACGGGCAGCGCCTCCGGGTCTTTGACCTGCAGGCCGGCACGGCCCGGACCCTCGCCGAGGGTGAGGTCGAGCGCATTATAGGGAACGTACGTGATGCCGAGTCCGCGCTCGTCGTCTTCACGCAGCCGAACCTGGTGGGGCTGATGGACCCCAAGACCTACCAAACACGGGAGGTCAACCCGGTGCCCTGGACGTTCCCGGTGGAGGGGCAGCCGATCCGGGTGCTCCGCGACGAGGAGCAGGACCGCCTGGTCATCGTCGGGTGACTGCCATGCGTGCGCGGAAGGTGCCGGCGGCCGACCTCGCCGACGTTGTGGATGCTGAGTGGGTGGACCCCGCCCGCCGGCCCTACGTCCGCGACGGCACCGCCTGGGTGCCGGTCAGGGAGGGGTATCCGGCCGACGCGGACCTTCCCGAACGGGAGACCTACCGGGGCCGCGGCTACCACCTCGTCGGGGATATCGCGGTGCTCCACGGCGATGCGCCGACAAAAGAGGAACTCGCCGCGATTGTCCGGCACTGCCGTCCCCGGGGGGTCATCCGGGTGAAAGACCTCGGGGGCGCAATGCGCATCCCGGACGTCGAGGTCCTCTACGGCACCGCCGGCGAGGTGCGCCACCGCGAGCAGGGCTACACCTTCATCCTCGACCCGACACGGGTGATGTTTGCCCAGGGCAACCGCACGGAGAAGGCGAGGATTGCCGCTCTCATCCGTCCCGGTGAGCGGGTCGCCGATATGTTCGCCGGGATCGGCTACTTCTCCATACCGGCGGCTTCGAGCGGCGCACGGGTCCACGCGATGGAGATCAATCCAATAGCCTTTGAATACCTGAAACGAAACATTATGGCAAACCACGTCGCGGACCGCGTCACGGCACAGGTCGGGGACTGCCGGACGCTTCTTGCCGGGGTCTACGACCGGATCCTGATGGGGCACTTCGATGCCCGATCAATGCTCGCCGACGCCCTCGCCCACGCCCGGAGCGGGAGTGTGCTCCACGTCCACAGCATCGGCGATGCGGCGGGCGCGATCCGGAAGCAGGCGGTGGAGGCCGGTTTCTCGGCGGCGATCACCTCCCGCCGGGTGAAGAAGTACGGCCCGCATGCGTGGCATATGGTGCAGGATGTGACGATATCGTGAAGACGCTTTCGGGAAAGACGGTGGTCCTGGCAGTGACGGGAAGCATCGCGGCCGTCGAGACGGTGAAACTCGCCCACGCCCTGCGCCGCCGGGGCGCGACGGTGCAGGCGGTCATGACGGAGGCGGCGGCGGGGATCGTCCACCCCGACGCCCTGACCTACGCGACCGGGCGGCCGGCGATCACCCGGATCACCGGCCTCGTGGAGCACGTCCTCTACTGCGGTGAGGGCGGGGCGGCGGACCTCCTGCTGGTCGCCCCCTGCACGGCGAATACCATAGGCAAGATCGCCTGCGGGATCGACGATACCCCGGCGACCACCTTCGCCACGACGGCGCTCGGGCGGGGGATGCCGGTGGTGGTGGTCCCGGCGATGCACGAGAGCATGTACCGCCACCCGGGGGTCGTTGAAAACCTCCGGCGGCTCCGTTCCTGGGGTCTCGATGTCGTCGACCCGAAGATCGAGGAGGGGAAGGCGAAGATTGCCGATACCGACGTCATCGTCCTCCACGCCGAACGGGCGGTCTCCGGCCGGCCGCTCGAGGGGAAACGGGTCCTGATCACGAGCGGCGCGTGCGCAGAACCCCTCGACGACGTGCGGGTCCTGACCACCCGGTCGACCGGGCGGATGGGCCGGGCGCTCGCCCTCGAGGCCTTCCGGCTCGGGGCCGACGTGACGGTGGTGCACGGCGGCTCGTTCCCGTGCGCAAGAAACATCCATGTCACGACCGCCGGAGAGATGCGTGAGGCCGTCCTCCGGGTCTGCCGCGACGAAAGGGTCGACATCTACGTCAGCGCGGCGGCGATATCGGATTTCGCCCCGGAGCGCCGGGAGGGGAAGATCCCGAGCGGCTCGCCCCTGACGGTCAGGCTCGATCCCCTCCCGAAGGTCATCGACGAGGTGATGGCGGCGTGCCGTCCCGTGACGGTGGCGTTCAAACTAGGCTGGGACGAGGAGGAGCGGGCGAGGGCGATGCTTGACGCAGGTGTGAAAATGGTCGTCGTGAACGCTCCCCCGGCAATGGGGGCAGCGGAGGGGTCGTTTAAGATCATGACCGCCGACGGGACACGGGACGTGACGGGGAGCAAAGAGGAGGTCGCGGCAGCGGTATGGTCAGGACTGCTGTAGCCTTCTCCCCCGGGCACATATCCGGCTACTTCAGGCGGGTAGAGGGAAGTGACCCCTCGACCACCGGGAGCGTCGGGGCCGGTGTGGTCATCGACGAGGGGGTGCGCTCGACGGTCGCGCCGGCAGCAAAGACGAGCGTCCGGGTGGTCCGGCAGGATCACGCGACCACCGGGTCGCCGCCTGTCGAGTATGCCCTCGACCGGCTGGGGGTCGCCGCCCGCGTCACCACGGAGTGCCGGCTCCCCATCGGCGCCGGGTTCGGCCTCTCGGCGGCGGCGCTTCTCGCGACGCTCATGGCCGCAAACCACCTCTTCGACCTCGATCTCTCCGCGGACGAGGTGGCCGCCCGGGCCCACGAGGCCGAGGTCCTCCACCGCACCGGCCTCGGGGACGTCGCCGCGAGCCGGGCAGGCGGGGTCGTCTGCCGGACGGGACCGGGCATCCACGCGGATATCATCCGCATCTACCCGGAAGAGCCCCTCTACGCCGTAAGCCTCGGCCCGCTCCCGACCGCCTCGATCCTCTCGTCGGAGGAGGCGATGGCGCGGATAGCCGCAGCATTTCCCGACCGCTGCCCCCGGGATCTCGCCGACTTCTGCCTGCTCTCGCGGGCGTTCGCCGAGAAGAGCGGGCTCATCGCGGCGGGTGTGCAGAAGGTGCTTGAGGACTGCGACGCCGCAGGGGTCCCGGCGAGCATGACGATGCTCGGGAACGGCGTTTTTGCCGCAGGCGAGTCCGCTGAGCGGGTGCTCTCACGGTTCGGGGAGGTCTACCGCCTCCGGATCGCACGCCGCGGCGCATACCTGATCGAGATGGAGCCATGATTCCGAAAGACCATCCACGCTACCGCTCTCTCGTGGCCCGCGAGCGGCTGGCCCGGTGCGCCCGCGAGGGTGTCGTCGCCCTGGAAGGGCTTGCCGCCCACGGGCGCGGGGAAGCGTTCGACTACCTGATCGGTGAGAAGACGACCGCAAGCGCAGCCCTCGCCGCCCGGACGGCCGCCGCGATGCTTCTATCCGCCCGGCACGCGGTGATATCGGTGAACGGCAACACGGCGGCGCTTGCGGCAGCCGAGGTCGCGGCACTCCAGCAGGCGAGCGGCGCGGACGTCGAGGTGAACCTCTTCCACCGGACCGATGAGAGGATCCAGCGGATCACCCGGCTCCTCGAGGAGCACGGCGTCCGGGTTCTCATGGGTGCGCCGGAACGCCTTGTCCCGCTCTCCCACGACCGCGCCCTCTGCCTCCCGGAAGGTATCGGGGACGCCGACGTGGTCCTCGTGCCGCTCGAGGACGGGGACCGCTGCGCGGCGCTCCGGGCGATGGGCAAGGCGGTCATCACCGTCGACCTAAACCCGCTCTCCCGGACCGCCCGCACGGCGACCCTGACGATCGTCGACGAGGTGACGCGCGCCATCCCTGCGATCACCGCGGCGTGCGCCTCCCTTGACTCCGGCGAGCGCGAACGCCTGGTCGCCTCACTTGACAATACCTATCTTCTCCGGGCGGCAATAGATGAGATGAGAGAGAGACTGGCCCATGCTCTGGAGTGAGTTGTACCGCCCGAAAGGGTGCGACGATATCATCGGACAGGATGAGGTCGTCCGCCACCTCACGTCGTTTGCGGACGCGCGGAGCGTGCCCCATATGCTCATCTCCGGCCCGCACGGCACCGGGAAGACCGCGGCCGTCGAGTGCCTGGCCAAAAGGCTCTACGGCGAGAACTGGGAGGCGAACACGACCATTTTAAGCGCCGCCGACCTCCTCGGACGGGGGAAGAGCGCGCTCGAGACGGACGAGCGGTTCAGCATGATCTACCGGAAGGACCGGAGCCTGATCGTCAACTTCAAGCAGATCGTGAAGTTGTACGCCTCGATGCGCCCGCTCGACGCCGACTTCAAACTGATGGTCTTTGAGGACGCCGAGCGCCTGACGTTCGAGGCGCAGCAGGCCCTGCGCCGGACCATGGAGCGCTACAGCGCCACCTGCCGGTTCATCTTCGTCACGGCCCGGCCGTCGGCGATCATACCCGCCATCGCGTCGCGCTGCCTGCCGCTCTTCTTCGCCCCGCTTGAGAGCATGGTCGTCCGCGCCCGGCTCGAGGAGATACTCGCCGCTGAGGGGGCCGCATGCCCTGACGACGACCTCGACCTGATCGTCCACGCCGCGCAGGGCGACCTGCGGCGGGCGATCATGTACCTGCAGATCGCCGTGGGGGCGGAGAAGGACTTCGACCTTGCGGAGGTATCGCGCTCCGAGACCTCCAATGTGGCAACGTCCGCGTTCGACGCGCTCCGGGACGGCAACTTCGTTGCCGCCCGCCGGATCGTCGAGTCGCTGATGATCGAGTACGGGCTCTCGGCACGGGAGGTCGTCGGCGAACTCCGGCAGGTGGCCCGGCGCGAATGCTACAACCACCCGGCCCTTGCAATCGCGCTCGCCGACGCGGACCACCGGCTCTGCCAGAACGCAAACGACTTTGTGCAGATCAATGCACTTCTTGCCCGGATCGCCCGGGAGGTGTTCAGTGAAGAAAGTACAGCAGCACTATGACGAGGTCGCGGATATCTACGACGACCGCTACGACGGCAGCCGCGGGAAGTATTACCACGGGCACATCTCCGACCACGTGATGAGCATGCTCCCGGGGGATGGGTTCCTGCTCGACCTCGGGTGCGGGACCGGGCTTTTCGTGCAGCGCTACGTCGATGAAGGGGGCCGGGCCTTCGGGCTCGATATCAGCCCGGGGATGGTCCGGCACGGGCGGCGGCGCTGTCCGGAGTGCGGGTTCTGCGTCGGGACCGCCGACGTTCTCCCGTTCCGGGACGCCACCTTCGACGCCCTCGCGAGCCTGCTCGCCTTCAGCTACGTCCCCGATCCTGCCTCGATGCTCCGGGAGTCCTACCGGGTCCTGAAGCCCGGCGGCCGGATCGCCGTCTGCACCCTCTCGCGGACGGTCTTTACGAGCATCGTGCCGCTCGTCTACCAGATGGGGGAGAAGGTCGGCCTGAAGAAAGTGGGTGTCGGGGACTTCGACGAGCACTACTATACCAACACCGAGATCGCCTCGCTCTTCGGGGAGGCCGGGTTTGAAGACGTTTCGGTCGGCCGGTGCTCGTTCGCGCACTTGAACCTCGCGGACCCGGTCTTCAGCCTTGCCCGGAAGGTGGAGCCCATTATCGAGGAGAAGCTGCCGTACCTGGCGTATAACGTCTGCGCTGCCGGGAAAAAACCGGAGGATTAGGTTACGCCCTACCTCGCGGCAGACCGGCACTCCGAATTGCCCGGCCGGCCGGTTTGCCGCACTCGAAGACTGCCTTGGGCCGGAGGCAGCGAGTGCCACAGCCGGAACGAGCAGAGGTGCCCTCCTGTACCACCCGGAGGAGAGGGCGAACGACCCGGCCGCACGGAGGAGATGCGTGGACGATAACGGAACAGTTATATGTCGCTTTTCCTGAATAACTCCCCAATGGAGCCGGCCGATATCGTCCTGACGAAGGAGACATTCGAGGTCCTCGCGTCCGAGACCAGGCTCACTATCTTAAAGACCCTGAATGAACGCAGGATGACGATCACGGAGCTCGCGGACGACCTCGGCCTGGCAAAGTCCACGATTCATCACCACCTGCAGAGACTGGCCGATGCCGGTCTTGTTGCCGCAGGAGACGACGGGCACGCCTGGGTATACTACGCGCTCACGCCGGAGGGGCGTGCCCTCCTGCAGCCGCACGGCAGCACCCGGATCCGGGTCATCCTGACTGCGGGACTGGCGAGCCTCGCCGGAGGGGTCTGTGCCCTCGCGATCTTCCTGACCGCTCCGGTCCGGGAAGGGCCGGTGCCCTCGCTCCCGGGAGGCGGAGGTCTCCCGGTCCCGGAGGGGGCTCCCGTGGAACTGCTCGTTGCCGGGATCGCGCTGATGCTTGTCGGTGGGTTTCTAGTGGTGTATGCCTGCATCCGGAGGCGGAACACGCGGGCGGCGCAGCTCGCCGATCCTGCGGATGGGGGAGTTACGTGACTGCTATATAGTTTTTGAATCGGTTCGACCGGGATCGAACGTTTTCGCCGGTTTTATCGTATTCTCGAAGAGAGAATCCCTGTGGCTGTCTGGAAGGAGCCCGGTACCTGTGGGTTTTCAGCCGTCACCGGGCTCCTCTCCCCCGACGCGATCCACGGGAGAGAACGATGAAAGGAATAATACTGATATTCTCCGGAATAGGCATTCTGGTTCTGGCGCTCATCCTTGCAGGACTGGCTGCCTGCGGGACCGCACCTCAGAACACGACTTCAGTCTCCGGCGAACACGTAGCCGGGGATGCCGGCATTCCCCGTCCCGATATGCCGGACGGCGCCGATAACATGATGGGCGGGAACAACCGGTTCGCGTTCGACCTCTACCGGCGCCTCGCGACCGACCCGGCGCATGCGGGAGGCAACCTCTTCTTCTCGCCCTACAGCATCTCGTCGGCCCTTGCGATCACCTACGAGGGCGCCTGCGGCACGACCGCCGACGAGATCGGGGCGGTGCTGCACCTCCCGACGAACGACACCCTCCAACGGGAGGGGTTTGCCGCGATCGATGCCGTCCTGAACCAGGGGAGCGGCAACTACACCCTCTGCACCGCAAACGCCCTCTGGGCGGAGGAAACCTATTCGTTCCTCCCGGACTACATCGACGCGGCCGCCCGGTGGTACGGGGCAAACGTCACAAATCTTGACTTCATCGAGAGCCCCGAGGGGTCGCGGGAGACGATCAACCGGTGGGTGGAGGAGCAGACCGAGGATAAGATCCGCGACCTCCTGCCACCCGGCTCGATCGACCCGCTGACCCGGCTCGTGATCACGAACGCGATCTACTTCAAGGGCACCTGGGTCGAACAGTTCGACCCCACCGAGACAACGGAGGAGGAGTTCCGGGTTGCACCGAACGAGACGGTGACTGTCCCGATGATGCACGGGGACGCCGTCTACCCGTACACGGAGACCGATACCCTCCAGGTGCTCGAGATGCCGTACGCGCACGGGAACGGAACGAAACTCGCGATGCTCGTCCTTCTGCCGAAGGAGGACAACCTGACGGCTGCGGAAGAGGCACTGGACGCGGAGAGGCTTGCCGGCCTGCGGAAGTCCCTGGTCTCGCAGAACGTCAGGGTTTTCTTCCCGAAGTTCACGCTGGAGACAGGGTACAGCCTCCCCCCGGCTCTTGCGGCGATGGGGATGCCGACGGCGTTTACCGACGATGCCGACCTCTCGGGGATGGACGACACGAGCAACCTTTTCATCACCGGGGTCTTCCACAAGGCGTTCGTCGACGTGAACGAGGAGGGTACCGAGGCTGCGGCCGCGACCGGCGTTGTGGCGGGGGGAGGTGCCACACCCGTCTTCCGTGCGGACCACCCGTTCGTCTTCCTCATCACTGAGAAGGATTCAGACACGATCCTCTTCATGGGGAGGGTCGTCAACCCCGAGAGCCCGTGAGGGGGGCGGAGAAGGGGCTGATCTCTCCCTCTCCGTCGGCAACGGATACCGGGGCGGTTGCCGCCCGCCCGTTTCGTGGGGGGACGGCACCGTGCCCTCCTGTCCGCGGTCTCGATGCCCGCCACAATCACCCCCGCATACCCCTGAAGGAGACCGGAGAAATGATCACGGACGCGGCCGGATGAAGAGCCGTGGTTGACGACTACGAGGCCGTGGCGAAAAACGTCACCTTGATGGCCGGGGAGGGGGACGACATCCTCTCTGACCAAGGATACCGATATCGCCAGCCTCGTCGTGCGCGTCCGGCGGGATGATGACAGATAATTTGATCCGGATGTGGCAACCACGTCACCACCAAACTTATCTCTGAAAAACCCAATATCGCAATAACACAGAGGTGTAGAGTCATGCTGGTCACATTTGAAGTAACCTATGCTGATGGATGGTGGAGCGCCAGCGCACATGCACCTGAAAATGCCGTATATACCCAGGGTAAAAGCATCGGAGAGCTCATCGACAATATCCTGGAAGCAACGTCGCTCCATTACACGGAAGAACTCGAAGCAGGAGAACAGATCACCATTGTAACCAGATACAAATCCGAAACCCACGAACAGGAAAGCCAGGTCCCATCAAATTTCGAATACAAGGTCGATATCATTGCCGCGGCACCCGGTTGTTAGTGGATTTAAGACGATCAAAGTCCTTGAAAAACTTGGATTTTTTTTTGTTCGGCAGGCCGGAAGTCATGTCCAGATGCGTAAAGTTGTTGAAGACAAACGGCTCCGGGTTACCGTACTCCTTCACGACGAACTTAGCATAGCTACACTAAACTCAATCGTCACCGACGTTGCAGAATTTGAGGGTATGACAAAAGAACAGATTTACGATCTCTTGCGATAACCCTCTTCTCAAGACAATAAATATCCTTCCACCGATCGAGAGTACATCCGGTTTACTCACGAAGACCGGAGCCGGGAGAGGATCCGGAGCTTCTTTGCAAGCGCCGCTTCCGCCGCCCGCTCGACCCCGGCCTTCATCTCTTCGAAATCCCTTTTGTCCTCGTCCACGACCTTTTTGACCGGGGTGTATGCCGACTCCCTGAACCGGGGCGTGAAGTCCCGGATCTCGCCGCCGACCGAGAGGACCGATTCGGGCTTTCCTTCTTCGACGTAGCCGACCTCTTTCATGGCGACACCCGCGGACTCCACGACCCGCCGGATCTCGGGCGCGATCTTGGGCGGCGCGACGACCAGAAGGGCGTCGAGGGATACGCCGAGGTAATCGATCTCGAGGGCGTCGAGCATCTCGAGGACTTTCGGCTGCACGAGGGTGCGGAGTTCGTCCTCGACGACGACGATCCGGCATCCAGCGGTCTCGGCCATCTCGTAGGCGTCGCCCCGGAGCCCGCCGTTCGTGACGTCGGTCATGGCGTGGATGCCGGGGAGGACGTCGCTCGCGAGGAGCGCCTCACAGGCTTTGAGGAAGTGGAGGTTGATTGTCTCCTCGACGACGTCGGGGAACCCGGAGTAGATCGCGGCGGTGGCGATGGTCCCGCCGCCTGCGCCCTCGGTCATGAGGAGGACGTCGCCGGGGGCGATCTGTTTTCGGGCGGTGAGGTGCCGGGCGACGCCGACGGCGCCGACGCAGCCGGTCATGCGGGAGCCGAGCACCATGTCCCCGCCGATGCGGAGGGTGGAGCCGGTGACGAGCGGGACGCCCATGGCCTCGCCGACGGCGGAGACACCCGCCGTGTAGTCGAATATCTTCGCGACGTCGCCGTCGTCGGCGACGTGGATATCGGAGAGGAGCGCGACTGGTTTTGCGCCCATCACGTAGACGTCCCGGAGCGTCGCCCGGGTGACGTGGAAGCCGGCGAGGAAGGGGAAGTCGGAGAGGCGGGAGTGCATCCCGTCGACGGTGGTGATGATGTAGTCTCCTCCGGCACGGACGGCGCCGGCGTCGTCCATCTCGTCGACGCCGACCGCTGCTTCTGTCCGGCCGATGATCCGGGCGAGCTGCCGGTGGGCGAAGAAGTCGCCGGATCCCCGCGACCCGACACCGAATTCACCCATGCTCGAACCGGAGGGTTCGAAGGTGAAGAGGTCGCCGGAGAGATCGGTCGAGTTCTTCGCCTCGACAAGGACCGCCCGGGCGAATGCCTCGGCGTAGGCGGGGGTCACGCGGTGATGTTTTATGGAGAGCACATCCCGGGCAAGGATGCGCACGATCTCGTCGTCAGGGGTGCCGGCAGCGAGGTGCCGGCGGCTGATCTCTTCTACATCCATTGTAAGAGTGGTCGGTGCCCGACGAGATAAAGGGAATGGCGGGGGGCAGGCAAAGATTCAAGCAGATCTGCGCCGACAACTGAAGAATGACTGGTGCGCAGATGATCGCCGCGTGCTCCGTCGCCGGTTCCGACTCGGGGGGAGGGGCGGGCGTCCAGGCCGACCTGAAGACGTTTACGGCGCTCGGGGTCTGGGGGCTGACGGTCATAACGGCGGTCACGGCCCAGAACACCCGCGAGGTTCGAGGAACCTGGATGCTCCCTCCTGAGGCGGTGCGGGCTCAAGTAGAAGCGGTCGCCGAAGACTTCACGATCGGGGCATGGAAGACGGGGATGCTCGGGAACGCCCCGAACGTCCGGGCCGTCGCGGAAGCGCTGCCGGAGGGGGCCGCGCTCGTCATCGACCCGGTGATGGTGTCGACGTCGGGCCACCGGCTGCTTGCAGAGGACGCGGTCGCCGATCTTGCGGAACTGCTCATCCCCCGGGCGAGCATCGTCACCCCGAACATCCCGGAGGCGGAGGTGCTCGGCAGGATGCGGGTCGCGACCGTCGAGGATATGGCCGAAGCCGGCCGGCGGATCCTCGACCTCGGTGCGGGCGCCGTGGTGGTGAAGGGGGGGCACCTTTCCGGCGGCGCGGCGGTCGACCTCCTCGTCGACCGGGACGGGGAGATGCGGCTATCAGGAAAGCGTTACCCCTATTCGGTGCACGGATCGGGGTGCTGCTTCGCTGCGGCGCTCGCGGCATACCTTGCCCGGGGAATGCCTGCGCGCCAGGCGTTCGCCGCGGCCCGGGAGTTCATCGATACGGCTATCCGGGAAGCGGTGGGAGGTCCCGGGCCTGTGAGGATCGTCAATCCCGGGGGAACAATCCTTCGCTGGCCCTGAAACAATAGTTCCCCATTCAGGCGGCGTTGTGACGATCGTTTCCAGTTTTTCCGGGATATTTCCGTTTGTTCATAGTCAGACAAAATCCCGATAAATTTCCAATAAAGCTGGCAATATTCATCAGAAATGAAAAAAGACCAATTCGTGATATAAAACAAATACGGAATTTTAATAACCAAGTGTTTGTAATTATTGTTAGAATGGATGAGATCGATGATGCGATCCTTCGGGAGCTGCAGAGGGACGGGCGGATGTCTATGGCAGAACTCGGCTCGATGCTGGGCATCGCACCGTCGACGGTCTTTAAGAGGATCGAGAAGCTGAAGAACTCCGGTACCCTCGAGCGGTTCACGATCGTCATCAACCAGAAGTGCTTCGAGCACACCCTGGTCGCTTTTCTGAACGTCAGGGTCCACCCGGAAGGGAAGCCGGAGATCGAGGAGTTCATGCGGGACCTCCCGTGCATCCTTGAGCTCTACGAGGTGCTCGAGCCGGGGGACTTCTTCGTCAAGGTCCGGGTGCAGAACATATCCGAGCTGAAGCGGAGCGTGCTCGTTCCCCTCTCCGGCCTCCCGGGAGTGAGGGATATCCAGACGATCATCTCAGTGAGGAAGGTCAAGGAACAGACATGAACGGATTGCAGATTGAAACCATGCAGCAGATGCTTGCGATTGTGACGCTTTTCCTGGGGGCGCTCCTCATCGGCGTCATCTTCAACGCCTACCGGATCGTGAAGCAGCCGACCCTGCTCTACTTCATCTACGGGCTTTTCACGCTGATTGTGGGGATTACGTTTGCCGACCTCGTAGGCATCTTCACGCCCGATGAATTCATCGTCCTCTGGGCGGCGGTCTTCTCCCGTATCGTGGTGATCCTCGGCCTCTGCGTGATGGCCTATGGCATCCTGAGAGGATAACATGCGCACCGGTACGTCGTTTGCCCGGGACTGGCAGTTGATTAAGGTAGCCCGGTCCCTGCGACGGCACGATGTCACCGGACCCCTCGTGCGAAGAATCCTTGCGGACGCCCCCCCCGACCTCACGGAGGGGATCACCGCCATCGCCGGGCGGCTCGGCGAAGAGAACGGAACGGCGCTGCTTGCCCACACCGAGGAGCGGTTCGACCCGCCGACCCTGATGGAGGGGCTCCTCCTGACATGGGGGATCCCCTGCCAGTCCACGGACGACGCCGATGATGGGAGCATGACCATCGCGATCGACGGCGACGGCGCAGCAGCGGCGCTCCAGGAGACCTTCGCAGACGTCCGGGTGGCCGTGCCCTACCTCACCGGCTACGTCCGGGCGCTCCAGCCCGAAGCGGTGCTTGAGGCAGGCGACGGCGGCAGTATGACGATCCGGTTCCCATCCCGCGGGGAGTGAGGCGAGGCTCT
Organism: Methanobacteriota archaeon; assembly: GCA_016841955.1. Lineage (GTDB taxonomy): Archaea > Halobacteriota > Methanomicrobia > Methanomicrobiales > Methanoculleaceae > Methanoculleus. The sequence goes on along the minus strand of JAENYE010000005.1, from coordinate 26,527 downwards.
TTTTTCGGGCTTTGCCCGTCGATCTTCGAGGCTCTTTTTCGATCTGCTGCCACGGGTGCGGCCGCATCGTATGCGAGGTTTTTTTGGGAATGTTTATCCCCGGGGCCGTCCGTTCATTCTTTTAAAGCACTACACTGTGCGGAGGAGATCGTATGGATACGAGCGGAATACGGACGTGCCAGAGCTGCGGGATGCCGATGAGCGCAGAGGAGCATTTCGGGACGGAAGCGGACGGCGGGCTCTCGAAGGACTACTGCACCTACTGCTACCAGAAAGGCGCTTTCACCGAATCCGACATCACCATCGATGAGATGGCAAGGATCAGCGGGGCGATGATGTCGCAGCTGTATGCGATTCCCCTTGAGAAGGCGGAGAGTTTCTCGAAGGAACAGCTCTCGTGCCTGAAGAGGTGGGCCGGGCGAGAGATTGCCCTCTGCGGGAGCTGCGGGATGCCCCTTGCCCGGGACGAGGACGCCGGGACGGAGGCGGACGGGTCGCGGAGCACGGCGTACTGCACCTACTGCTACCGGGACGGGAGGTTCACCGAGCCCGATCTTACCCGGGAGCAGGCGGTCGAGAAGTACGCACCGATGATGGCCGCAAACCTCGGGATGCCGGTCGAGAAGGCAAAGGAGATTGTGCGGCAGTACCTCTCGACGCTGCCGAGGTGGCGGGAGTAGGGCCCGGGATGACATTTATAGACCCGATGTCAATGTAACTACTACAGGGCATGAACCCGGGAACCGACATCTATACCCTTCTCATCCAAAAGCGGGACGAGATCCTTTCTCTCGCACCTGACGGTGCTCAAACTCCGGGCCCGAAAACGCTTCGCGTTTTCTCATGCTCCTGCCGTTCCGGCAGTCGCACCCTTCGGCCCGTCGCTCCTCGCACCTGACGGTGCTCGCACTCCGGGCCCGAAAACGCTTCGCGTTTTCTCATGCTCCTGCCGTTCCGGCAGTCGCACCCTTCGGCCCGTCGCTCCTCGCACCTGACGGTGCTCGCACTCCGGTTCTAAGAACCATCGTGCCTTGCACACCGGAGGGGAGCAAAGAATGTCCGGGTTTTCGGATCCGTGGCAACGAAGCCCGGGCTGACAGCGATATCGATCTCCTGATCGACCTCGAACCCGACCGGAGTCTTCTCGATGTAGGAGGTCTTGCCATGGATCTATCCCTCCTGCTCGATCGCCCGGTCGACGTTGTGACGGAAGCAGGACTCAGGGAACGTATCCGCTCAAGGGTCTTACGGGAAGCGCGGCCCCTATGAGAGACGATCTTTGAGCGGGATACCGGATAGTATCGAAGCCATTGAACGGATCGAAAAGTCTCAGCCTGCAGAGCGCAGGTCCGATACGGAAAACCTGCCTGCAATAAGAAATCTGTATATAACTGTTTCACAAATGGGATCGTACGATGTCCTCGTCCGAAGTCGTCTCCCGGCTCATCCAGCAGATCTACCAGGTGCGACCGGATCTCAAACTGCCAAAAACCGCTATCCATAAAATCCTCTTCAAGGTGAGGGCAACCCTCCCCGAGAACGACCGGGAGCGAAGGCATCTCCCCTTCTACTGGTATAAATACGGCCCATATTCCGAGGTCGTCGAGTCCTCGCTTGATGCCCTGAAGATTCAGGGCGCCCTCCGGGAAGAGAAAACGCAGACAGGCAAGACACTTCTTGTGCTCAACGCCCGCCCTGCCGTTCCGGACAGCGTGTGTGAAGATGCCTCCGCCGTCGTCGGGCGCATCGTCAGGGAGATTGACCCCTACGATATCGAGGCTTTCGTCAACCGCATCTACCGGAACCACGCACCGTACGAGTTCATGCCCCGCTATAGGGTGGATTATCTCGCCCCGTTCAAGGACTGCCTCGCATCGCACCCGGAAGGCCAGCGCACGCTCAACCAGTGGTACCCGGGCGGGGGCGATCCCGAGACCCCGGATGTCGACCGCCTTGAAGACGCTCTCTACAGGTGCGAAGCCGTGCTCGTGGAGGAGCCCCTCTTTGAGAGGTTCAACGAGGAATTTACAGCATACGTCTCGGGAGCCGGGAAAGCGTTTGATATCGCCAGAGAGGACGAATCGATTGCGTACCCGGTCATCAAAGCGACCTACGCGAGCGCCTGGGAGACCTGGTACGCCTTTGCCGGAGGGGTACGCATCCTGGACGGGGGGCACGATGCGTACTACAACGGAAGGCTCAGGCGGTGGGAGCAGGAGTACCGGGAGGCCCTTGCGGCCCTGGTCCCGAAGGTGAGCGCCTATAACAGGTATGTCCGTGAATCCGCCCGCCGCATACCTTCCCGGGAGCCGGACGAGCGCAGAAAGAGGATTCTATCCTCGCTGATCGAGGGTTACTTATCCGGCTGATAACTCAATGGCTTCTCACCATTTTCTCGACGCAAACATCCTTATCGGCTCCCTGGTCGAGTGGGACGGACAGCACCGTCACACGCACCGCTACATGCAGAAGGAGGGGTTCCGCCGGCATACCAGCGAGCGCGTCCACCGTGAGTGCACCGGTGTGCTGGGCCGGCTCAGGAGGACGATCCTGCAGTACCTGGAGTATATGGAAAGGAACCTCCCTCCATACCCAGATCCCCTGACACTCGACCGGACCATCGGCCGGCTCACCGGCCGGCGGGTGCGTTTGCTTGCGAGCAAGCGGGAGCAGAGCGCACTCCTCTCTTTTGTCCGCAAAAATAGGGAGGAACTCCGGAACGCCGTGCTGGGAACGGAGGAGGAGCGGCAGGCGTTCCGGCGGGACGCGATCGGGGCCGTCAAGGGGGCGCTGGCGTCCCTGGACCGGGACTGCCGGGACGAACCCTCCGCCCCGGTCCTCTGCCACACCTGCTGCCCTGACGATTACGACGCCTTCTTCCCTGGTCAGAAGAGCGCTCTGGCCGACGCCCTCGGCTACGAGCCCGATACCCTTGTGGTGCTGGACTCGTACTTCCTGCTGGTCTATAAAATCCGGGAAGGGGTCTGTTTTGTCACCACCGATAATACCCATATCCTGAGCAACCGTGACCGGATCGAGGAGATCCTGCCGGGAATCACCGTCCGGGATCCGGGGGCGTTTGTTGCCGGTGAACGGGAGTAACCGGTGAGTTCAGGAGCCGGATCTCTTCTCGTTTATTCGGTCGGGCAGAGGGTCCCCGGCAACTCGGGTTGCAACCTCCATCAGGAGGGGCAGGGAGCCCAACCTCCAGCCCATCGCGACTCGCACCTCCGGTGCTCACGCTCCGCTCCGGGGGAACGTCGCGAGTCGAAACCCTCCGGGTTTCTCCCGCTCCTGCCGGTCGCTCCGCTCCAGGGGAACGTCGCGAGTCGAAACCCTCCGGGTTTCTCCCGCTCCTGCCGGTCGCTC
>JAENYE010000005.1:0-23148 GCA_016841955.1 Methanobacteriota archaeon | reverse complement strand
GGGGAACGTCGCGAGTCGAAACCCTCCGGGTTTCTCCCGCTCCTGCCGGTCGCTCCGCTCCCGCCAGTCGCGCACCACCACGCACCCACCTCCGCCCCCGCCCGGAGGGCCGCCCACCTGCCGCACCCCCGGAGCGCCAGCGGGCCCCTGTTTTTATATACCGGGAGCGATTAACCCGCATTATCCCCAAAACGGCATTTCCAGTCCGTCCGTTCTTTTCGACAACTCACTTATGCCGTGAAAGATCTTTTCGCACAGGCGCTGAGAGGGATATTAAATCATTCCGGAAAAGATTACTACGATATCTTTATATCTTATGATAAATCAGTTTGTTTCATCGGCCCAAAGCCCCATCGGGGCATGGAGTCAAGAGGTGTATGATGAAATTCAGAGAGAATGAAGAAGCGGTATCGCCGGTTATCGGCGTCATCCTCATGGTCGCCATCACGGTGATCCTCGCTGCGGTTATCGCGGCGTTCGTGTTCGGAATGACCGGAAACGTACAGGGCACGAAGAACATTGCAGCAACGGCGAAACAGGTTGGTACAGACGTGGTCATTACCTACCAGGGAGGCTCAGATCAGGCTTCTGTTGACTATATGATTGTAAAATGGAACGGAGCTACGTACTTCAGTGATAATAGCGCCGCTGGCGCAGACAGCGCTATCACTGCCGGTGCTGCAATCAAACCAACAGTTGGACACGTAATCACTCTCCCAGGTGCCACCCCCGGAGCCGATAAAGTGGTTGTTGTTGCACACTTTACAGATGGTTCAGATCAGGTTGTTCTGGACACCACTGTCTAATCCCTTTTTTATGCAGAAGCGCTTTCAAAGAAACGTACTGTTGTTATTTACATTGGGTCTGCTCTCGGTGTTGAGTATCGGGTACCCCACAGTATTTCTCACCGACGAGTGGATCTCCGCCGACCAGTTGAACCACCTCGTCACCGGCAACGACCCTCTCTTCGGCTACAAGCCCTACGGCGCCTCCGCCTACGCCGCCAACCACCACGACACGCTCTGCTACACCCTCGCCCTCCCCGTCGTCTCGCTCCCGGCCTACTACCTCTTCTCGCTCTTCGGCGACGACTTCCGGCTTGCTGTCCTTCTCCTCTGGTCCACCCTCCTCTTCGCCCTGCTCCTCATGGTCGAGTTCTGGTTCCCGCGGTACTCCCGCTGGCGGGGGATCCCCTGGACATGGGCCGGGATCGTCTCCTGGGGGGTACTCTTCGTCCTCAACGCGGCACTCTATCGGCCGTTCTGGTTCGTGCGGGGGGTGCAGCCCTACGACGTGGGGGTCTACCCCGAGGTCGCCGCGATCGTCTTCACGAACAGCATCGCCTTCGCCCTCCTCGCGGTCGTCGCCTTCCTCATCTTCAGGGAGGTTCTCGGGTCCGACCGGTGGGGGCTCTTCGGGCTCGCCGCGACGGTATGCTGCTCGTCGTACCTCTTCTGGTCCGGGAACGCAAAGGACCACGTGCTCGTCGCCCTCCTCTTCGCCGTCGCGCTCTACTGCTTCACCCTCTACCTCACGCGGGAGAACCCTCTCCACCTCTTCGCATCGTTTATCGCCGTCGGGTGGACGGCCTTTGCTCGGCCGGAACTCGGCCCGGCGCTTGCCGCCGGGTTCTTCCTCTTCGGGATCGCTGTCGCGGCCGAGAAGGGGCGGCGGGAGGCCGGGAAGGTCGTGCTCGCCGCTGCCGGGGTTCCGCTCGGCGCCCTCCCGCTCCTCGTGAACAACTGGGGGCTCTCCGGCCACCCCCTCGTCCTCCCCTGGGTGGCGGGCTACGCCGCCGCCGGAGCAGAGGTGATCCCGTCCGGGACAGAGAGCATCTGGAGCACCGTGGCCGGCCATTATACCCCCACAGCCGGCGACCTCCTCTCCGGGCTCTATGCGGTCTTCTTCGAGCCGGTCCGGTCCGGGTCGGCCGCGTTCTTCCAGGTCTCGCCGCTCTCGTTCTTCGCCCTCCTCCTCGCCGGGGCAGCCGGGTACGCCCTACTCCGGCACAGGCCGACCGGGATCACCTCCAGGGACGCACGGCTCCTCGCCTTCTTCGCCCTCGGCGCCGTCCTCGTGGTGCTCACCTATGCCCGGTCCATCCCCGGGATGGCGGCAAGCCCCGGGATCATCCCCGACATGCGCTACCTCTCCCCGGCCTACCTCCCGATGCTCGTCATCGGGGTCTACGCCTTAAAACACGCGGGCCTGGACGGCGACGGGGTGCGTCAAGCGCTCAGAACCCTCTTCTGGCTCGCGGTCATCGACCTCCCGCTCATATTCGTCGTGCTCCAGGTCATCGCCGGCCAGAACCTCGGCGGGCAGGTCACGTTCGTCACGAACCTTACCTACCTCTTCCTCGCCGGGGCCGCAGTGCTCTACATCGCCGTGCTCGCAAAACGCGCCTCCCCCCGCCTCCTCGCTTACGCCGTCCCGGTGCTGATGTTCTTCCCTCTTGTCTGGGAAGTCGTCGTCGACTTCCGGTTCGCCACCAGCTGCTGGGAGGGCTACCACTTCTGGATACCCGTGGTGCAGTATATCTGGTACACCCAGTACGCGATCTTTCCGTTTTGAGGGTGGACGGGTTTCTGTTTTCATTAAGGCCGCTTTGGTTGTGACTTGTACTAGAAAGCGCTCAAAGTCACGGCCTTCGCTCAGTCGCATTCCATCCACGGCTTTCGAGGGGATATCGCCATAAGGGGTGGGGCCGACGGGGAGGGGGGCTCGCCCCCCTCCCCTGTCTCTAACTATACTTTCGATGCTCAGGCTCGAGATGCTTGTACTCCTTGTAACCCCCACCCCACCCGCGCTTCGCGCTCCTCCCCCGCCCCCGTGGGGCGGGGGCAGTGCGTGGCGATAGTCGATGGAAATCCGTGCCCGGGCAGGTGTGACTGGGCGATGACCGTGACTATGAGCACTTTTTAGCACAATTGCAATCAAAGTCTCCAAAAACCAATTGCGGGGAGTCCCCTCAAACCCCCAGTGCATCGAAAAAAACCAAACCCACTCAAACCGTCTTATCAAACAAAATCCACGACTCGTTCCCGACGAACCTCCCCACGACCACGATCCGCGTCGCGTCCGGAACGATACGCGTCCCGGTCGCCCCGGCCCGGATATCGAGCGTGAAGTTCTCGTTTCCCGGCTGTGTCCCGCCGATCCAGCACCGGATCTCCACTGCCCGGTCCATGTTCATCCCGCCGTGGTTCGTGAACGTGATCGCATCGCCCGACCGGGTCGCCGTCACCACGACGGTCTTTGGCTCTTCGGGCATCTGCATCCCGAAGACCGTCGATGCCGTAATCGCCGCAAGGGCGACCACGACCGCCACCATGAGGAGCACGCTCACCACCTCCGAGATCCCGGAGTCCGTATCCGCCATGAAGGGGATTATCCCCGGTATCGCCATAAAAGGCTGTCCATATGGCACGGGAAGGCAAGAATACTTCCCATGCAGCTATAACGGCGGGAAACGTTCTTGAAGGGGCGGGGCCGGGACACGTCAGGACCGCACCCGCCGGGAAAGCATCGCCCGCCCCTGACAGGATGAACAGCCCATATTTCTGCGTTCCGTTTTGTAAAGGGTATTCTGTGCTGCTCAGCACCGTTAAATCGGAAAACATATCGTTGCCGTGACGAAACAGACATCCGTATCACGAGGTGGTGGAATTGCCGAACTTCTGTCCGGAATGCGGAAACGAACTGATCAGTAAGAACGCGGAGATCTGCCCCCGGTGCGGGGTAAGGCTGAAGACGAATCCCGAGAAGAGCCCCTTTATCGCAGCGCTCTGCTCCTTTATCTTCACGGGCCTCGGGCAGGCGTACAACGGTGATATCGGCCGGGGCTTTCTTATCCTCATCGGGACCGTCATAGGTTCCTTATTCCTGATTATTCCCGGTCTGGCTGTGTACATCTACGGCATCTACGACGCATATAGAACGGCAAAGCGGATGAATGCAGGAGAGATTCCGTACCGGGCGACAAACGTTCTCCACATGATCCTCTTTGCGGTCCTGTGGGTCATCGGCACTGCTGCACTCTTCTTCCTGGCCGCAATCGTGGCCGCATTCATCTACGAGATGAGCGGGGCGGTTTACTAACGGGGCTCCCCGCTTTTCTTTCACCCGCCTGAGGGGCGGAGGAATTCTTGCCTCGCCCCGGCCGAGATTGTCATACGGCCACAGGCTCCACAGCCACTCTGCGGATGCCTTTTCGGCATGACCACGCTTTTATATCCCACAGGCACTTATAACTCTTTATGGCCGAGGAGACGACCACGATTGAAATCGCCAGATCCGACCGGGACCGGCTGAACCGTCTGCGTCGCTACCCCAAAGAGCCGTATCGATCCGTAATACGCCGGCTGCTGGAGCAGAGCGAGGACCGCGAGCCGTTGAGTCCTGAAACGATTGCCGAAATCCAGGCGTCGCTTGATGAGATCAGGCGGGGCGAGTTCGTAACGCATGAAGCGCTGAAGCGGGATCTGGGGATCGAGTGAAATATTCGCTCATCTACTCAAAAAGAGTCCGGCAAAAATTAAAACGCCTTCCCCGGGAGGCCGCCACCCGGATCGTCAGGGCGCTTGAACTGCTGGCGGAAGAAGAATACCCCCACCTGCAGGTGAAGCGTCTGACGAACTCACCTCTATTCTCCCTGCGGGTAGGGACATACCGGGTTATCCTGGCATTTGAGCACCGCCAACTCGTTATCATGGCGGTCGACGTCGACCATCGAAAGAACGCCTACAAAGACCTGTGAGATGCCACGTAAGCCTCCCCTTCCGGCGGAGCTTGCTGACAAACCGGTGCTGAGCGACCGCCCCGGCAACCCTTATCGTATCGCGCAACAGAATCCCCGCCCGTGCGCCGCACCCTGCACCGGCGAACGCACGGAGGCTTTGGACATGAAAGTCCTGGTTATCATGGGAAGCCCCCGGAAGGGCAACACCTACCGGGCGGCGCAGAGGATCGAGGACGTGATGCGGTCCCTCGGCGATGTCGAGTTCGATTACCTCATGCTCAGGGATGTCGGGCTTGAACCCTGCCGGGGATGCGCCCTCTGCTTCGAGTGGGGCGAGGAACGCTGTCCCGTTCGGGACGACGCCCCTGCCGTCGAGGAGAAGATGCACGACGCCGACGGGGTGATCTTTGCGTCCCCGGTCTACGGCCTGAACGTCACCGGCCTTATGAAGACCTTCATCGACCGGTTCTCCTACATCTTCCACCGTCCCCGGTTCTTCGACAAAAAGGCCCTCCTCCTCGTCACCACCGGCATAGTGGCCGAGAAAGACGTCCTCGACTACCTCGACTCCGTCGCCGGCATATGGGGATTCGACGTCGTCTCCCGTGCCGGCCTCGTCACGCCCCCCGGTATCACGCCGCGGCAGGCGCAGGAGAACGACCAAAAGCTCGCCAGGGCCGCACGGGAGTTCTTCCGGGCCCTGGCGGAAGGAAGAGAGCGGCGGCCGGGGCTCCGGAGCGTCATCATCTTCCACTCCCAGCGGGCGTCGTTCGACGAACTGGCGGACTCCGCCCCGGCCGACCATGCCTACTGGAAGGAGCAGGGCTGGCTCGACCCGTCCGCCCGCTACTATACGAGCGCCCCGGTCAACCCGCTCTACGACGTCGTTGGGAGGATCGTGGAATGGTTCGTCAGGCGGAGGATCCGGCGGGACCTTGCCGCGATGCGCTGACCGGCCGGGCACCCGGTCCTTCTGCAGCGGTTTCTGTGAAAAGCCTGCGACCATATCGTTCCCCGGGAGGCTATACGCGGCCACCGGTCTCCCAGTCTCCCGGCAGAGGGTGGTCCGGGGAACGCCTCTCCGGATCTCCCTGCGGCCGTACGGGCACTTAAGAGATCACTGTTTTTATTATAAAAATTTGAGAATAAATCACCGTAAAGGATATATATTTATACCGCTATCCACCCATTCACCGGCTACCCTATGACCGGGTCTTAAATCGGAATTTGCAATCCGCCTGCCGGATGCCCCGGCGTGCACCTGCTTTAGCCAGCCCGTTTGTGCTACCGGGAGGTATGCACCGGTGGTCTCGCAGGCGGAGAGCGATCAACAAGGGGGGAAGAAATGAAAAAACTCACGCATCTTGCACTATTGTGTGCAATCGTCATCATCGGGTTGCTGATTCCGCCGGTTATGGCGGTAGAGACTGCACCGGGGGAGCATATCTATCGCTCCTTTTCCGATGAGCAGAGCCGCCCCGATATCGACGGCGACATGATCGTCTGGGAAGACGACAGGTATGGAGACAAAGACATCTACTTCGGGACAGTAGACGAATTCCGGCAATCGTCCGGCAACCAGTACATCGGTACGAGGATAACCGACGACTCCAATTCGCAGGAGAAACCGTCCATCTCGGGAGATTACATCGTCTGGCAGGACAACAGGAATGAAAACTGGGACATCTACCTGTATCAGCGCTCTACGGGTAGGGAGACACAACTCACCACCAGCTCGGACAAGCAGTGGCTGCCCATCGTCCGTGGGAATTACGTTGCCTGGTATGAGGACAACGGCGTCGCGACAAACGTCGTCCTCTACGACATCGCCGCCGGAAGCGTGAAGCGCGTCATCGACTGTGACGCACGGACAACGATCCCCTTCGTAAGTACCGAGTTCAAGCCCACACTCTCGGATAAGTACGTCGCCTGGGTAGAAGAAATAGACCAGAGGGTCAGATATTACGATATCGCGGCCGGCACAATAGCAGGCCCGGTCTCAGCGAGCGAGGCCCGCCAGTCCTGGCCCACGCTGTCCGGGAGCCTCATTACCTGGGAAGATTATCGGCATGGAAGCCTGAACGCCGACATCTACATGACCGATCTCGACGCCCTGTCCGGTGGAGAGCGGCAGATCACATCTAACGCCACCGATCAGGTCTCGCCGGCGATCAGCGGGAGTATCATCGCATGGGAGGATAAGCAGGTTCCGGCACGGAGCATCTTCATGTACGACCTCTCGACAGGAAAAGAGATGTCCGTATTTTTATCCGAGGACGAATGGGACGAACAACTCTACCCCGCCGTCAGCGACAACACGATCGTCTGGCAGAGAGGCTCGAACTCGAACGCGAATCTCTATATCTTCCTTTACGAGCCCGAAGACCCGGTTGCGACAAGCATCGAGGTCACACCGGCCACGGCCACCCTTGAGGTCGGCGACACGCAGGAGTTCGCCGCAACCGTCCGCGACCAGAACGGCGACGAAATGACCGGCGTTACGGTCATCTGGGCAAGCACCAACGAGACCGTCGGGACCATCGATGCAGACGGCACCTTCACCGCTCTCGCCGAGGGTACGGCGAGTGTCACGGCAACGGCTGAAGGCATCACAGGGACGGCAACCGTTACCGTAACCAGCGACGAACCGGTCGTAACGACCATCGAGGTCGAACCGACCACAGTTAGCCTCACGGTCGGCGATACGGTGACGTTCTCCGCAACCGTTCTCGACCAGAACGGCGGCACCATGACAGGGATTACAGTAGCATGGACGAGCGACAACGAGACCGTCGGGACCATCAATCCAGACGGCGTTTTCACCGCACTGGCCGAAGGCACAACAACCATCAACGCGACAGTAGGCGACGTCTTCGGAACAGCAACCGTCACCGTCACCGACGATGAACCGGTCGTAACGACCATAGAGGTCGAACCGGATACAACCACGCTTGCGATCGACGATACCGAACAGTTCTCGGCAATCGTCCGGGATCAGTTCGGCGACGAGATGTCCGGCGTTGATGTCACCTGGGAGTGCGGCAACGAGACTGTCGGAACGATCGATACAGACGGGGTCTTCACCGCGCTTGCGACGGGCAACACGACCGTCATCGCAACGGCGGACAGCGTCGCCGGGACCGCAACCGTCACGGTCAGCGCTGAAGACCCGGTGCTCGAGAACATCAAGGTCACGCCGACCACAGCCACGCTTGCGGTCAACGACACAGGGGAGTTCACGGCAACCCTCCTCGACCAGTTCGGCAACGAGATGACCGGTGTTGAGATCGCCTGGACGAGCGACAACGAGACTGTCGGGACCGTCGACGATACCGGCCTCTTCACCGCCCTGGCCGCGGGCACGGCGACTGTCACCGCGTCTGCGGGCGATGTCGCCGGGACCGCAACCGTCACCGTTGAAGAACAGGTCGCGCCGGTTGTAACAAGCATCGAGGTCGCACCGGCCACCGCCACCGTCATGGTCGGCGACACCCGGGAGTTCGACATTGTCTGCTCCGATGAGTCCGGAAACACCATGACAGGCGTTCCGGTCACCTGGTCGTGCAGCAGCGAGACCGTCGGAACCATCGATGCAGATGGTGTCTTCACCGCCCTTGCCGTCGGCACAGTGACCATCACCGCAACGGCAGGCGACGTCGCCGGGACCGCGGACGTCACCGTCAACGCTGAAGAGCCCGTCGAACCGGTCGTGACGACCCTCACGGTCACGCCGCCCCGGGCCACCCTGGACATCGATGATATCCAGAGATTCATCGTGACGGCCTACGACCAGGACGGCAACGTCATGCCCGAAGTCGAGATCGACTGGGCCTGCAGCGACGAGACCGTCGGGACCATCGATGGGGACGGATTCTTCACCGCTCTCGCCGGGGGCACAACGACCGTCACTGCAACGGCCGGAGATGTCGCCGGGACCGCGGACGTCACCGTCAACGCAGAAGAGCCTGCGCTCGCCTGGATTGCGGTCTCTCCGTCCGCGGTCACCCTGGAGGTCGGCGACACCCGGGAGTTCTGCGTCGTCGCGTTCGACCGGTTCGGCAACATCGTGCCGGACGCGGAGATTACCTGGGAGTGCAGCGACGGGACCGTCGGCATGATCGATGAGGGCGGCATCTTCACTGCCCTTGACGACGGCACGGCGACCGTCACCGCAACCGGAGACGGCGCCGAGGGAACAGCAACCGTCACCGTGAACTGTGACGACCCGGTCCTCTCCCGCATCGTCGTTACGCCGGCGGCAATCACGCTCGCCGCCGGGGACAGCGAAACGTTCACCGCGACCGCACTCGACCAGGACGGCTGCGAGATGCCCGGCGTCGATATCACCTGGGAATGCAGCGATGACACCATCGCCGATCTTGACGATACCGGGTTCTTCACCGCCCTTGCTGCGGGCACGGCGACCGTCACCGCGACGTCAGGAGGCGTCACCGCAACGGCGGACGTAGAGGTCACCGACGACTGCTCGGGGGTTGTGGTCTCCCCGTCGGCGATCATCCTGGATCCCGGGGACTCCCGGAAGTTTACCGCGACCGTGTATGACCTGCAGGACAACGCATCCGATCCTACGGTGACTTGGTCATGCAACGACGAAGGCGTCGGCACGATCACCGCGGGCGGCCTCTTCACCGCAGTCTGCGGAGGGACCGCAACCGTCACCGCGTCGGTTGCCGGAGTCGACGAGACCTGTACCGGGACCGCGGCGGTGACGGTCCGGTCGATGTCGCCTGAACTTGCGCGGATCGAGGTCAGCCCATCCGACTTCTGCATCCCCGCCGGCAACAGCCTGGCGCTCACCGCAACCGCATTCGACCAGTACGGCTTCCCCATGGACGTCGAGGTGGCCTGGGAGAGCAGCGATGAGACCGTCGGGACCATCGACGAGTGCGGCGTCTTCACCGCTCTTGCGGATGGAGAAGTGACCCTCACCGCATCGGCGGACGGGGTCTCGGGCTCCTCCTGCGTGACCGTCGAGCCCTCGCTCCCGGTCCCGGCCTGCATCGAGGTCGAACCGGCCACGGCCACCCTGGAGGCCGGGGAAATTCAGGAGTTCACGGCCACGGTCTTTGACCAGTGCGACAACGAGATGGAGTGGGTCAGGGTTGCCTGGTCGTGCTCTGATGCGGACGTCGGCACGATCGACCGGGCCGGCCTCTTTGCAGCGTTTGCAGAGGGATCTACGGACGTAATAGCTCTTGCCGGCGGCGTGGAGGGAACGGCGGCGGTCACCATCACGGCCGCTCCGGCACCCGAACCCACCCCGAATCCGACTCAGACACCTAAACCGAACAAACCCGGGAACAGCGGCGGGTCAACAGACAGCGACGGCTGGAGCCCCCCCACCCTCTCCGTAGGGATCTGCGAGAACCTGAAGAGCGGCGAAACGTTCACGTTCTCGGATATCACCGTCTCGTCGGTCGGCAGCGTTGCCATCACGGCAGCCAACAACATCCCGAAGATGCTGGTGACTGTGAAGGAGACGACGCTTCCCAACCTGGCAGAACCTCCCGGCGGCACCTACGAGTACGTCGAGATCGCCCTCTCGTGGGTGAACCAAAACGACATCAGCGGCGCGACGGTGACCTTCACCATCCCTGCCAGGTGGCTCGAGGAGCACGACATGCTCCCGGAGGACGTCAGGCTCATGCGCTACGTCGACGGCGGCTGGCAGATCCTGGAGACCGAGGTCATCGGTGAAGAGAACGGGAATTACCGCTTCCGGGCAACCACCCCCGGGTTCTCCACCTTCGCCATCGCTGCGATGCCGGATAACGTGACCGTAACCACGGATACGAACGCCACGACCGGGGAGACGAATGTCACGGCCACGGTATCCGCGACCGAAGACGTGACGACGGAGCCGACCACCGCCGTGCCGACGACGACACCTGCGGCACCGCTCGTCTACGCGCCCTTCCTCGCCCCGCTGGCCTTCCTCCTCTGGCGGAGAAGGAAGAACTAACCCTACCTTTTTTGACGCTTATCTCATGCGGTTCTCGAAACGACGGAACCTGAGTCCGCCGCGATCCTCGGTCGCCTGCCTGGAAGGGCACCGGCGGTTGTTCACTTCTGCGGCGGAAGTATGGACGCGGCAGGACTCTCGTCCTCCCTCTGGAGCGCCTCCCAGTAATCACGGTTGTTGATGCACCCGGGGTCCGGCGCATGGATATCCCCGAAGTATGCCCACGCACGGGCCCTGCACCCGCCGCAGATATACTTGTTACCGCAACCGGCGCATGCCCCCGAGAGCAGGCTCCGGTCTCGCAGTTCTTGCAGCATCTTCGAGGAGTGCCAGATCTCATGAAACGGGGTATCCCGCACGTTTCCCACCGTGATAGGCATGAAGACGCAAGGCTGGACGTCACCCTCGGGTTCGATGCTGCAGTAGAGCCTCCCCGCACCGCATCCGCCTATGAAGTCGGCAAGGAGTTCGGTCTTCCCCTCTATCGCCTCTCCGGCATAAAAGTGCCCGACGGGCACGCCCCTCTCATCCTCAAGCGCCACAGAAGCGACCTGCGGAGCGGTGCTGAGCGCCTCCGGGCCTGCCCCCTCCCGGGTCCGGGCCAGCAGGTAGCGCATCAGATCCCTCCGCTCTTCGGGAGAGATATCCTGACTCGCCATATCCACGCCTCTCCCTGTCGGTATGAAGTTGAAGCACATGAGCCGGTTCACCCCGAGGTCCGATGCAAGGCTGTAGATCTCAGGGACCTCGGTGTAGTTCGCCCGGGTGACCGTGGTCGCCATGCAGGTGTAGAGCCCCGACGCGACACAGTTCCGGATGCCCGTGATGGTCCGGTCGAATGCGCCCGGAATGCCCCTGATGGCGTCGTGGCTCTCTGCGTCCTTGCCGTCCACGGATATCTCTACGTACTCGATACCGACACTCCGTATCCTTCTGGCCATCTCCGGGGTGATGAGGGTGCCGTTCGTGGCGAGTGCCACGTAGATGTCGTTCTTGTGGGCATGGGCGGCCACTTCGAAAAAGTCCTCCCGCATCAGGGGTTCCCCTCCCGAGAAGGCGATGATCACCACCCCGGCATCCGCGAGTTCCTCTATGAGGCGCTTTGCCTCTCCGGTATCGAGCTCGTGGGGGAGCGCCTTCTGCGCGTCCTGGTAGCAGTGGGCGCACCTGAGGTTGCAGCGGTGTGTGAAGTCCCAGACCACCATAAAGGGGGCGTTCACGATCTGGGGCATGGTGACGCCGTAGCGAGCGATCCCTTCAAGCACGTTCTGGAGCCCTCGCAGAAAGACAGGCTCCTGGAGCCCGCTCTTGATATCATCCTCGCTCACCCCGAAGAGGGCGCTGCTCCGGTGGAGGGTATGCCCCACCATACGGCCTGCCAGCCTGCACCTCCAGCACAACCCGTCTGTCGAGTCCAGGTAGCACTGGACCGCGTTGGCAAGACGGTTCCCACAATCATCGTCCCGGGTAACAAAGCGAAGGAGAATACGGGCTAGCGGATTCCCGAGCCACCGCCGAACCGCAGGAAGTGCATGAATACGATCGTCTGCCATGCTGAATTATCCCCTCAGCGCCCTTCGGGATTGGACCGTTCCGGGGGCGATCAGAATCTTCTTGAACGGTTGAAATGGCTTAAAGGTTGCCAACCTCCGGGCTTGTGTTCATGCCCGCCCGTACGGTCGCGACTCGCACCTGGCGGTGCTCACGCTCAGGTTCTGGCGAACTCTCGCGACTCGCACCTCACGGTGCTCACGCTCAGGCTCTGACGAACCCTCGCGACTCGCACCTGGCGGTGCTCGCGCTCCCGCCGCTTGCTACGCTCGCGCCAGTCGCGGCCCCCACCTGGCGGTGCTCACGCTCCTGCCGCTTGCTACGCTCGCGCCAGTCGCGGGCTCCCACCTGGCGGTGCTCACGCTCCCGCCGCTTGCTACGCTCGCGCCAGTCGCGGCCCCCACCTGGCGGTGCTCACGCTCCTGCCGCTTGCTACGCTCGCGCCAGTCGCGGCTCCCACCGGGCGGGGTCCTTTGAGGAGAGAGGGGAGCGCAACGGCTCCCGTTCTCCCGGTTCTGCGCCATTACCCGATCTGCTCTCCTGCCGCAGCAGGTGTCATCGGTGTGATGCAGGAACAGACGGCCGACGGTGAGGAAGAGGCGGGGTAATCCCGTCCCTCGTCTTCACAATCGGTTCGTTCAGGATCACTCCACGATGAAATCGCCGTTCATGGAGGGATGGACGTCGCACTGGAAGTAGTAGGTCCCGGGCTCGGACGGCGCCGTGAAGGTGTAGGTGATCTCGGCGGGCCCGGTGATGATCTCGCCCACGAAGATCGCCTCCGCCCTGAGGGGACTGTCATAGATCGCGACGTTGTGTGGGATGCCGCTATCCTGGTTGTCGAAGACCATCGTCACGTTCGCCCCCGCCGGCACCGTGATGGTGTCCAGATCAAAGGCGATGTTCTGTGCGGTGATGTTCACCATCGTAGCGTTCCCGGTCGTCGTCGGAGTAGGGGTCACGTTCACCGTCGCCGTCGGGGTCACGTTCACCGTCGCCGTCGGGGTCACGTTCCCGGTCTGGTTCCCGACCGGGGGCATGGCCGTCGGGGTCACGTTCGCCGTCGCTGTCGGTGCGGGCGTCACGTTCCCCATGCCGCCGGGACGCAGAGCGATGACCTGGGACGTGCCCCCGACGCCGCAGGGCCAGACGATAGTGTCGTTCGCAACCGCAGGCCAGGCGTTGATGCCCGCAGGAGCGGTGAAGTTCCAGACCTGCTCGCCGGTCATCGCGTCGAAGGCGTAGATCGTCCCGTTGAAGGTCGCCGTGAAGACCAGGTCGTTGACGACCGTCGCACCGCCCACGTTGACGGAGTCAAGTTTCCTGTCCCAGAGGATCTTGCCGCTATCGACCTCAACGGCCACAAGTCCGCCCGTCCCCTCGGTGAACGGCTGGACCTCCGCCTGGGGCGCGTTCTCGACGCCCAGGGAGAGCGAACTGGTCGGCGTCCAGTTGGTGTAGAGGTCGACGTAGGGCACGTAGACCGTACCGTTGGCATAGGCCATCGGGGTCTCGACACCGCCGAGCGCTCCCGGGTAGACCGTAGTGTTGCCGGGCGGCAGTGCCGCAAGCTGGTCGTTCTCGTGCCTGCCCACGACAGCAATCCAGAGGAGGGCGCCGGTGTCCTGGTTGAAGGCATAGACCCTGCCCATCTTCCCGGCGCTGAGGACAACCTTCTGGTCCTCTCCGCCGACGTTGGCATCGGTGAGGATCGGCGCGATCTGGAGGTCGTGATCAAAGAGGTCGTGCGGGAGCACCTGGGTGAACCAGGCCATATCCCCGGTCGCATGGTCGAGCGCCATCATGGTGTTCGTGTAGAGGTTCGGGCCGGGCCTGCTTGCGCCGTTCGGGAACTCGGGGGTCCCCGCGAACGGTGCCGGGTTCGCTATGGGCCAGTAGGTGATGCCGGTCTCCGTATCGACCGCCGGGGTGTACCAGACCCCGCCGCCGCTGTTGACGTCAGGGTTCCCCCAGATGCTCACCGGGTCGTCGACCGTGCTGAAGTTCCACGCGATCTCGCCGGTCTCCTGGTCCAGGGCATAGAGGAACCCGACAGCGCCGCCCCGGTAGAAGACATCGCCGCGGCCGGGCACCGTCGAAGTGTAGACGAGGTTGTCGTAGACCGTGGGCTGAATGTCGATGCCCTCACCGATGATCTCCCCGGCCATGGCCGTGGTGTTGATGAGCTGCATCGACCAGAGCTCTTCACCGCTCGACGCGTTCAATGCCGCGATGGAGAACGGGTCGCTCGTCACGAAAACCTTGCCCCACCCGACCGCCGGCCCGTTCGGCCCGGTCACGGTGGTGTTGTTGTAGACCTTCTCCCACTTCACCGAACCATCGGCGAGGTTCAGGGCGTAGGTGTCGGCGTAGAGGTCCTGGAAGAATACGGTGTCTCCCATGATGATGGGGTTGCTGCTCGCGCCGCCGAAGGTGCCGTTGGCGGTGATATCGAACGTCCAGGCGATTGCCAGATCGTTGACATTGTCTTTATCGATCGATACATCGGTCGTTGCACGGGAATTCTCGTAGTCCCTGTTGGGAAGCGGCCAGTCGGCCGCATACTGCATGATCTCCGGCGGGACTCCTTCCGCCGTCTGAGGTCCTGTTGTCTGGTTGGTCATGTTGCTTGCGTTCTCTTCCTGAGCGACCGCCCCGGAGAAGAGAACTGCACACCCTATCACCAGGGTGAAGATCAGGAGTCTCAACAATCTTTGCATACGGGGCAGGCATGAGAAGAACACGCTATATACCTTTCGCAAGGTTGCCCTCTTCACCCCAAAAAGCCCCTGTCTGCTGAAATCAGCCCCCTTGAGGGGCCGGTTCCGTATACCGGGGGCGAAACGGCGCGGTTGCCGGCCCCCCGGGTCCAGAGGGTCTGCACGGGATCCCGGCAATGCCGGAGAAGGAGAGGAGGAGAGCGGGGTAATCCCGTCCCGCTCTTCGCACACCGGTTCGTTCTACACTACTCTACAATGAAATCGCCGTTCATGGAGGGATGGACGTCGCACTGGAAGTAGTAGGTCCCGGGTTCGGACGGCGCCGTGAAGGTGTAGGTGGCCTCGGCGGGCCCGGTGATCGGCCGCCAAGGAGTCCGTGTAGACCGCGACGTTGTGAAGGATGCCGCCGTCCTGATTATCGAAGGCCATGGTCAAGTTCACCCCCGCCGGCACCGTGATGCCTTCTGTGTCGAACGTGTTTTCCTACGCGGTGATGTTCGCCATCGTCCCGTTCCCGGTCGCGTTCCCTTCGGCGGTGACGTTCACCGTCTCGAACACGAGCGGGATGAGCGGCGTGTGGTCGTTATTGACCAGCTGGACCGAGAGGTTGTGCTCGCCCGCCGTCACGTTCTCCCAGGTGTAGGAGAGATTTGTGGAGATGACGTAGCCGCCGGTCTCCGGGATGGCGGGAGCGCTCTCATTCGTCGGCACCGGGGCGTCGAGGTAGTAGTGCAGGTGGCCTTCGCCCGCCGCGTTCGGCTGCCCCGTCGGCTCCACCAGCGTGAAGTTCGTGACGTTCACGCTCACCGTGACGTTCCCGGCAGTGACGTTGGCACCCTCCATGGGCTCAACGATGGTGACGTTCGCTTCCGCGGTCTGGTTCGCGGTCTGGTTCGCAGCCATGCCGCTTCCATACTCCTGGGCGACCGCCCCGGAGAAGAGCGTTGCACACCCTATCACCAGGGTGAAGATCAGGAGTCTCAACAATCTCGTCATACGGGGCAGGGGGATGGAATGGAGCATCATATAACTTTCGCAAGGCTGCACGGTGCGCCCCGGAGAGCCCGTGCCGGAGAGAATCCTCCCCTGCAAGCGCCCGGTTCCCCCCGGGGTGCAGGGTTAAGTGAGGGGGCGTCGTATCCCCGCCCATGATACGCACAAAACGGATCTACGAAGAACCCTCCGGGGACGATGGGGCCCGGGTTCTCGTCGACCGGCTCTGGCCGAGGGGTGTCTCGAAGGAGGAGGCGAAGGTCGACAGGTGGGAGAAGGACCTTGCACCGAGCAATAAACTGCGGCGGTGGTTCGGGCACGACCCGGCGAAGTGGGAGGAGTTTCTCCGGCGCTACCGGACCGAACTCGAGGGGAAGGAGGAAGCGCTCGCCCGGCTCCGGCGGGAGGCGGGCAAGGGGACCGTCACGCTCCTCTACGGCGCCCGGGACGAGGAGCACAACAACGCCGTGGCGCTGAAGCGGTATATCGAGGAGGCCGCACCGTCGCAACCGAAACCTTCGTAATACTCCGGCCGGGCTACTTTCCCGGCATCACCGACGGGGTGCACCACGTCGAGACGGACGGAACGGATGAGCGGCGGGTGAGAGGCAGGCGAACCGGCCATGCAGGAGAAGAGCGGCGCGGAACAAGAAAGAGTTTAAGGCATGGCGGCCGACAGAAACCTGAATGGGCTCTGGATACCGGACGGGAGCGGACTTTCTCCTGATCAACCTCCTCCTCCTCTTTCTCGCCCAGCCCGGAGCACTCGTCCTGGCCGGGTTCGATCCTCCTTTCGGCCTGACGGTGAACGCCACCATGTGGATGGCCGCGTTCGTCGGCGCCTCCCCCCTCGCCGTCCTGTACCTCCTCATCAAGAGCGAATCCCTCGGCAAGCGGTTCCTCCCGGCAACGGCGGCTTACATCGCTCTGGTACTCGCCGTCGCCTATGCGTCATACCTCTTGCAGCAGCCCCTCTTTGAAGGGTTCAGGGCCCCGGGCTACGAGCAGACCTTCCCGATCTTCCTTGCCGTCTCCGTGCTGACCGCTATCATCTCCCTGGCGCTCTTTCCGGTCGGCCTCCTCGCCTACCCGGGGAACCCCGAAAACCTGCCCCTGCTCGCCGTGAACATCGTGCTCCTGGCGGCAATCGTACTGCTCTGGCGCTTCCGCTCGCGGGGTGAAGGGCCGTACGGGGATTCCTGAGCGGGTGTACGTTGCAGAGCGACACCACGCTTTTCCCTCCGGACAGCGACGGCTGAATCGTATCCGGCGCATCCGACTCGGCCGGAGAGGTGAGAAGAGCATGGAAAATAGACCCGGAGGAGCAATCCCCCAGAGAGACGGCACGTCATATGCGATCATGCCGAGAACACCCGCAGGAATCGTCAGCCCGGAGGCCCTCGACCTGGTCCGCCGGCTCCTCGAATACTACCGGGAGAACGCACGGAAGTGGGAGCGGACCGCAAGGTTCGTCGAACGGGTCGGGTTCGATGCTGTCGGAAAGGACATCCTGACCTTCGCCCCCTACATATCGCTGGACTCCGCTCGCTCCGGGTAGAGGGGCACGGGGCAGGGGTTACGTGGAGGGGTGCCGTACCCCGGTCTCGGCTCCCGCCGGGCCGCTGATGCAATCGGCGTTCGCGATCATCCTGTTGACGAACTGCCTCTGGACGCAGGTGATGAACGGCAGGGTGATCACCACGGCGTTACGGACCCCGTCCTCGGTGTAGACGATCATGCAGACGCGGTCGTCGGCGATAAAGATATACTCGAGCAGGAACGCCGACCCGTCCACCGGGATCGGCCCGCAGTAGACCTCCTCGAATATGTTCTCCTGGAAGAAGGCGCAGAAGGGTTTCGGAACATGAAGCGATGCGTTCCCGAGCGGCTTCTTGATCCCGCGCTTTCCGTTCGGGAGGAGGACGCTCACCGGGTGAACCCGCGATGCGTCGGCGATAAGCCGGGCGAACTCGCCGATCTGCCGGTAGTCCAGGCAGACGACCGCAAGGTCGCGGGTGACGCCTGCGGCGAGCGACTCCGCGTGGCGTCGGATGCTCCACTCGCCCTGCACGTACCAGATCGGCGAGTTCTTCGACCGGGCGTCGAGCGACAGTGACTCCAGGTCGCGGATCGCGTCGGTTGCCGCCTGCTCCATGCCGGCCTTCAGGTGATGGACGAGGACTGTCGGTTCGGCAGGGACGTAGACAAGGGGGTTTCCCGGGCGCACGGTGAGAAAGCCCCTCGCTGCAAGCCCGGCGGCGACGTCGTAGACCCGGGGGCGAGGGACGCCGCTTGTTTCGTGAATCTGGCGGGCGTTGCCCTCCCCGATGCCGACGAGCGCCGCGTAGACACGGGCCTCGTACTCTTTCAGGCCGAGTGCAGTCAGGTTCCGGACCACGTTCTCCATCATTGTTACTATGCCAGTTACACCATGATTAAACCGTTGCAGAACATAGCGATCCTTCGGAAAATGGATCTGCAGTCATTTGCGGAACAGATTCTTGAGTGTATCGGCAGGCATCGGAGGAGAACGGCCGGCCCTACGCCCGACGAGGTCTGCACGCTCCTCATCGACACCTTCGACGA
Organism: Methanobacteriota archaeon; assembly: GCA_016841955.1. GTDB lineage: Archaea > Halobacteriota > Methanomicrobia > Methanomicrobiales > Methanoculleaceae > Methanoculleus. The sequence goes on along the minus strand of JAENYE010000005.1, from coordinate 4,574 downwards.
GGGCGAACCCGGCGGTCCGGCGGCAGCGGTCCCGGGAGGCGAGATCGCCGCCGCATGCCGCCGCCTGGAGCGTGCCCGGACGAAGGGCGAGGCCCTGGCGATGATCGCCCGGGAGGTGGAGCGGTTCGATCTGCGCGACCTGGAGCAGATGTTAGCCCGGTTCGAGAGAAAGACCCGGAACCTCCCGGAGTGCTACCGGGACCACCTCCTCCCCCGGGTACGGGAGCAGATCTTCTCCGCCCACCACCGGCTGATCGTCCTCTCCCGGAACAGTGGAACCTCCGACCCGGCCGCCCCGGTCGCTCCGGCGTTTTCCGCTTACTGGAGGATGGTCGCCGACGCGTGCAGGGAGAAGGCCAGAGACAAGGATCCGGCCTCCCTCTACCTGAAGTACCTCCTCTCCGCGTTCACCATGTTCGTCATGGAGGAGCCCGCCCACCCGGTCGGCACCCCGTTCCCCGGCGGGCAGATCGTCGACGAGTGGGAGGGAGCCTACCTCTGCCCGGTCAGGGATATGGCCGACGACGTGCCCTACGCCCTCTGCCCATACTGCCCGGCGGTCCAGAGCACGGAGCCGACCTACCCGGAGATGCAGGCCCGCCGCCGGGAGCGGAGGCGGCGGGAAAGCCTCGCGAACTACTGGACGAATTATAAGGGATGAGTGCCATGGAGACACCACGGAGATGAACGAAATGAAGATTGTCGATGTAGCAAAGGAACCGATCGGCGAGAACCCGCACCATGTCGACGCCCGGAAGGTCTACGACACCGAGCACGCGACGGCGGTGGTGATCACGCTTGCACCGAAAGAATCGCTCAAGAAGCACATAACCCCGGTGGACGTCTTCTTCTACGTCCTCGAAGGGACCGGGATCGTCGAGATCGGCGACGAGCGCGCAGAGGTCGGGGCGGACCGCCTGGTCGAGAGCCAGGCAAAGATACCGCACCGCCGGATGAACGAGAGCGACCGCACCTTCCGGGTGCTCGTGGTGAAGGTCCCGCGCCCGACGACCGGGACGAAACTGCTCTGAGGATACGATGGTCGTTGAGTCGATCCCGCAGGCCGCAGGGTTCATCTACGGCCTCTTCGCGTTTGCCGCCCTCGCCGGGCTCTGGTACTCCGGCCGGTTCACCCGGCGGCGTGCGGTGCCGTTCCTCGCAGCCTCGGCGTTCTTCGGGTTCCTGGTCTTTGCGCCGGTCTTCCCGTACCAGCTGCAGAACCTCGTCCTCAGGAACACGGCCGCGCCCGGGTCGCCGCTTCCCGTGGCACTCGGAGGACTCCTCGCCTTCATCGTCCTCACCCTCGTATTCGGCCGGATCGTCTGCGGGCAGGTCTGCCCGGTGGGCGCCGTCCAGGAACTCATGCACCTCGTGCCAACGAAGAAGCGCGGCAACCCCGAAAGCCGGGTCCCGGTGGCAGTCAGGGCCGGTGTCTTCGTCGTCTTCCTCGCCGCCGGCCTCGGGCTCTCGGTGAACCTCCTTGCGCTCGTGGGCCTCTCGGACTTCTTCCACCTCGCGGTCGCGAGTGTGTCGTTCTTCGTCTTCCTCTGGATCGTCCTCCTCTCCGCTGTCGTCTACCGACCATTCTGCCGTTACGTCTGCCCCTACGGTGCCCTGCTTGCCCCCGCGGCATCAAAGGCCCTTTACCGGCTCCGGCGGACGGACGCTTGCATCGGCTGCGGGAAGTGCGAACGGGCATGCCCGACCGGGACGGCGGACCCGGCTGCCAGGCTCGGCGAGTGCTACCTCTGCGGCCGGTGCACGGAGGCCTGCCCGGTGGCCGGGGCGCTCACCTACACGCGGGCGGGAAGAGAAGAGTAAATAGGCAGAGAGCAGAGTAAAGAAAAAGGCTGGTGTAACAGTGTCCGAAGAGAAGCGTGCAGAGTTGCGGGGGAAGGTCATCCGGCTGGCGGACCTTGTCGCCTATCAGGACGGGACCGTGGCAAGCAGGATGGTCGTCAACAAGCCGGCAGGGAGCATCACCCTCTTCTCGTTCGACGAGGACGAAGGGCTCTCGGAGCACACCGCGCCGTACGATGCGGTGGTGACGATCCTCGAGGGGGAGTGCGAGGTCTGGGTCGCGGGCGAGACGCACCATATGCGCGAGGGCGAGACGATCATCTTCCCGGCAAACGTCCCCCACGCCCTCTCGGCCATAACCCGGTTCAAGATGTCGCTTACGATGATCCGGGAGTGAGAGCATGACGAATGAGAAGGAAGGCGACTACTGCACCGTCTGCGGCGGTATCCGGCCGGATGCGATCAAGATCAGGACGGTCCTCGTGGACGGAAAAGAGACCGGCATCAACCAGCTCGAGATGATCGTCGCCGGCGTGCGTGACCTGCACCTGGAAGACGATGCCGCGGTTCGCGCCGAGCTCCTCAGGTGGGCCGGGGAATTCAACTACATCCCGACAAAGAAGAGAGAGGCTTACGGCGACGCCCTGATGCGGGAGTATAAGGGAACTCCGGAGTGAGCCGCCCGGCGCCGGGACGGTTTCCGGCGCTATACACCCTCCAGGGGACCGTTCTTTTTTCACCGGCCCTTCTCCCGAAGGCCGCTTTCCGATCGTCCCCGTTGCGGGCCGCTCCACTCAGTGACGCCGGCAGGTGGCGTCGGCGGGAATACCCGAACACGCAACCGCCAAAAAAGGTTAGGCGCTGATGGCAGCCAGTCTGCCATCTTCGCGCACGAACAGCCAGTAGCCCTCGGTCGGGGAGAGTCTCTGGTTCTCGCCCTGGTTCCCGGTCTGGTTGTTGATGAGCGCCGGCCGGTAGCTCTGGTTCTCTGCATCGTAACCGACGACATAGACCCAGTTGTCTTCCACCGATGTGAGTGTCTCATCCGCAGTGCGCTCTTTCAGGTCGGAGTAGCCGATGGCGTTCCAGCCCGGGCCGAGCGTCTTCATGGTGGGTGCCCTCACCGGGTTGGTACTGAGGTTCAGCTGCACGGTTGTCTCCTCGGTCGAATAGACCCAGTATCCATCAAGGACTTCCAGGGTCACGTTCTCACCCAGGGGCTCAAAGCCGGTCGCCGGGGTGTAGGTGTAGATCGGCCGTCCACCGGAGTCGACATCCCCGAAGACCGATGCTGCGGTGTCGTTACCTGCAGAGAGCGGTCTCGGGATAGAGACGAAGTTCCAGCCTTCATAGAGCTGGAGGTCCAGGATCTCTCCCGGTACCGCCGGCGTCGGAGTCGGAGTCACGTTCACCGTCGGAGTCGGGGTCACGTTCACCGTCGGAGTCGGGGTCACGTTCACCGTCGGAGTCGGAGTCACGTTCACCGTCGGAGTCGGAGTCACGTTCACCGTCGGAGTCGGAGTCACGTTCACCGTTGGTGTCGGCGTTACATTGACTGTCGGGGTAGGGGTAGGGGTCATCGTCGGGGTCGGGATCGGGGTGCCCGGTGGAACCAGGACACCGTCGATCACGTAGACTGTGATGTTGTTCGTGATCTGGATCTGGGTTATAACAACGATGTTGTTGATGACCAGCTGGCCGCCGTCTGTGAGCGAGACGTTAACGTCCGTTCCCTCGATGGTCGGCAGGGAGATCTGCCCGTCGGTCGAGTTCTGGCACAGCATCACGAGTTCTTCGATCGTGTAGTCTCCCTGGATGACGTGGTACTCAAGGATGCTGTTTAAGAGCGTCGTGTTGTTCATGATCACCGAGAGTGTCTGGTTGCCCAGCCCGGCAAACGCATCGTTGGTCGGAGCGCATATCACGTAACTCCTGTTCGCCTCGAGCCTCTCGCCGAGAGTGGAGTTGTTAACGGCACCGACGAACGTCGTCAGGTTCTCCTGCCCTGAGAGCCCTGTGACGATCTCCTCAGTGATGTTCACTTCTGGCGTCGGTGTCGGCGTGACGTTCACCGTCGGTGTCGGGGTCACGTTCACCGTCGGTGTCGGGGTCACGTTCACCGTCGGGGTCGGGGTCACGTTCACCGTCGGGGTCGGGGTCACGTTCACCGTCGGGGTCGGGGTCACGTTCACCGTCGGGGTCGGCGTGACGTTCACCGTCGGGGTCGGCGTGACGTTCACCGTCGGTGTCGGGGTCACCGTCGGGGTCGGAGTCACGTTCACCGTCGGAGTCACGTTCACCGTCGGAGTCGGGGTCACGTTCACCGTCGCCGTCGGGGTCACGTTCACTGTCGGAGTCGGGGTCACGTTGGCTTCTCCGGTGGCCGTCACGTTGACCGTATCGGCAGCGAGCGGGATGAGCGGCGTGTGGTCGTTATTGACCAGCTGGACCGAGAGGTTGTGCTCGCCCGCCGTCACGTTCTCCCAGGTGTAGGAGAGATTTGTGGAGATGACGTAGCCGCCGGTCTCCGGGATGGCGGGAGCGCTCTCATTCGTCGGCACCGGGGCGTCGAGGTAGTAGTGCAGGTGGCCTTCGCCCGCCGCGTTCGGCTGCCCCGTCGGCTCCACCAGCGTGAAGTTCGTGACGTTCACGCTCACCGTGACGTTCCCGGCAGTGACGTTGGCACCCTCCATGGGCTCAACGATGGTGACGTTAGCCATCGGAGTCACGTTCACCGTCGGAGTCGGAGTCACGTTCACCGTCGGTGTCGGAGT
>JAENYE010000004.1:220356-225848 GCA_016841955.1 Methanobacteriota archaeon | reverse complement strand
GGCTGTTCACGAACTCATGAGCATAGGTGCCCTTGGGGCAGACCTTTCCCTCGTTCACGGGTGAGCGGCGGTACGGCGCTGTTCCAACTACCTTCCCGTCCTGGACAACGAGGTTGAAACTGCATCCCGTACCGCAGTAGGGACATGTTGTGGCAACATACTTCAACGTCATATTTTTATCACCTCTATGGCGAACCGAGTATCTGATGTTAAGCTACTTAAATTATAGTAGTTAACCAAATTTGTCCACTCCTTCGCCGGCAGAATTGGCTGGTGAATAATAATCCGCATCCTTTCTTTGGGTTTTTACGTGAGTGAAACTCACCAGAATATGGGCCTCGATCGGTATCGAGGCCAGACACAAGTGTTGAACCAATGCCCGGGCGGCGGCTTGGGAGGCCGTTCACAGGGAGCGGGATTGCCCCGGAACGAAGCGAGAACGGTGAGGCAGGCAAAAAAGCGGGCGCTCTCCGGGGAACCTCCCTGTGGGCTGGAATGACCGCTGTGGCGTCCATTCCCGTTTGAGGGGGAGGTGTTATTATCGGTGGAAACCTACACATCTCGCACAGTTGCACAGGGAGAGAATTGCCATCGTGAAGAAGACACTCATTGTTCCGCCGATGCTCATCGACCTCGTGGCGAACGCCCTGGTGTCGATGGACGGCGTGAAGTTCACCGACCTCGATGCCTGCCCGTCGTGCGGCGGTCCGGTGACCGGGCACGACCTGCGGGCGAAACGGTTTGCCGTCATGCTCCAGAACGGAGAGGAGCGCGTGATCCGGGTCTATGTGAAGCGTTTCTACTGCCAGCAGTGCGGCGCCCTCTGCTACGCAGACGCACCGTTCTACCCCGATACCCGCCTTGCGGCGCCCATCGTCGACCTCTGCCTCGTCCTGTCACAGCAGATGCCCTTCAACCAGGCGGCACAACACCTCCGCGCGATGGGAATCGTCGTGGACAGGGGGACGATCCGGAACTACGCCTCCCGCGACTTCGGCATGATCCCGGCAACCGAACTCTTCGGCTTCCTTCTACCGCTCTCCCTGCTGAACCTCGCCACCTTCACCCTCGGGCGTGAGCGCCGTACCATCGCGGGGGCAGAAGCGCTCGTCGCCTGTGGTTTCCCACCCGCAGGCCGGGCAGCGCCTCGCGACGCGGGACCGCCCGAAGAGCGGGATCAGCGGTATGAATAGGAAGAGAAAGAAGAACGGAAAGCCGAGCATCAGCGATACGGCCGTGACGACAATCGATACCGCCAGCAGGAGAATGGTCAGTCGCAAGCGTGTTGCCGTAGCGCCACCTCCCTGACCGCGTACGCCGGCAGTGCATCCGAAACCTCCCCGATCTCCCCGTCAAGCGTGACGCCGCCCAGTTCACGAGCAAAAAGGTCCGCTCCTATCCCGGCCGTGATCACCCGCCCGGCACCGCTCTGGAGGAGTGCGCGCTCCACTGCGCGGACGATCAGCGTTCGCTGGGTCTCCCAGAACTGCCGGGCGACCTCTGAGGCTCCGTCTCTCCCGATCTCGTCGAGATCGGCGCAGACAACCCGGGCAAGTCTTCGGAGCGCCGCCTCCGGGGTCTTCTCGCCGTTATCCGGTGCCGGACAGATGTAGTCCGCCGGAGCGATGTGGCCGAGCACGAGGTGCGCGTCGGCGCTTGCGGCGAAGTACTCGGTGCTCACCGGGGTTACCGTTCCGTCCAGCGTCACCGACGAAAGAAGCGTTGCGACGTTCGTCCTGAGCATGCCGGTGTAGACGAGGTACTGCTTCTGCAGCCGCCGGGTGTCGGTCAGCCCTTTGAGATCCTCGAAGCAGTTCAGGGGGATGATGTCGGCGGTGGTGCTCCCCACATCGAGGAGCACCGCATCGGCATACTCCCGGCGCAGGTAGTCGGCCGATGCCAGCCAGTTCGCGGCGGCAAGTTCCGGAACAGGCCGGGTATGGAACGCCGCGTCGGTGCCGTAGAAGGCGGCGTCGGCGATGACCTCCTGGACGGCCCCGACAATCCACCGGATCCCTTCAATCTTGCTCGCAAAGCAGTCCGCCAGTTCCCCGCTCATCACCACGGCAGCAGGCCCCGCATACGGTTCGAGGAGATCGGCGAGCGGCGCGCCCTGCCAGAGCGGACAGTAATGGATGTGCACGCCGGCGTCGTCGACGACCTTGAGGTTCGCACCGCCGATATCGATGCCGATCATAGCCGGCTGATCCCTCCGTTCTTGTCGAACCGCACCCTCCCGGAGAGGTGCACCTCCGCCGGCGCTTCGCCGTGCGATGCTTTGACGAGGACATCGGCGATCTCCTCCTCCATCACGGCTGCGATGCCGACCAGGCTGGTCGTGGGTCTCGGGTTGACGTCGACCACGTAGATCTGGTCTCCAGCGATGATGTCGATCCCGGCATACCCCTGGCACCCGAGGATGTTCATCGCCCGGACGGCGACCTCGACGATCTCTTCCTCGCGGTCGGGGTGGACCGGGGTCTCGCCCCCGAGGTACCGGAACCTTCCATCGTCTGCGACGACGATCTCCTGCCGGTTGACGGCAAGCAGGAGCGGGGGGTTGCCCGAGTAATACTCGCAGACGTTACCGGTCACCCGGCTGCCCACGAGGCTCACGCTCAGCGTCTCCCCCTCGACGTATGCCTGTGCAAACTCGCCGGCGCCCGGCTCCTCATCCGTCAGCCTGACCCCCTGGGCGCCGCAGCCCATGATCGGCTTGACGACCCTCCTTCCCTTTCCGGCATCGGGAGGGACGTCTATCCCGTTCCGGGAGAGGATCGCTGCCGTCCGCTGTTTGTTGGCGCAGACGGCCGCATTCATGCTCCCGCACCCGACGTTGTGAGTTAGCTGTTCGAGGATCTGCGTGTACCGAAAGAGGAGGTGGTCAGGTGCGATGACCATGCCTGCGTCGCATCCCGGCGCAAGCCTCCGGATCTCGCCCTCGAAGTCTGGGCCCTCCGGGGTCACCACATCGTAACCGCACCGGGCGAAACTCCCGCTTATCGCGGCGAGCATGGCGGCACCCTCGGGCGCAAGTTCGGAGTCATTGCACACGGAGTATTCGGCGAGAAAAACCTTCATCGCAGTAGAGGTTAGCTACAAAAGACTTGACCCTGACGATCGGGCAAGTATTTGATGCGCGGGAACCATCCCTATACAAGGATGAAACCGAAGATTCTGCTCACCAATGATGATGGGATCACGTCCGCGGGACTATGGGCGGCATACGACGCGCTCGCGCCGATCGCCGATGTCACCGTGGTCGCGCCTGCCACCCAGCAGAGCGCCGTAGGCCGGTCGATCTCCATCTTTGAGCCTATCCGTGCAACGAAGGTGACGATGAACGGGGTGCCGGCGTACTCGGTCGGCGGGAAACCGACCGATTCCGTGATCATCGGGCTGTTCGCGCTGAACCTGAACCCGGACCTCGTGGTCAGCGGCATCAACATCGGTGAGAACCTCTCGTACGAGTCCATCATGACCTCGGGCACCGTCGGGGCCGCGCTCGAGGCGTCCAACCAGGGGGTGCCGTCCCTTGCCTTCTCGCTCCAGGTGGAGGACCAGGGCGAGAAGTTCGACGACCCCTCACGGATCACGGACAGGTTCTTCGATGCAAAGCGGGTGGTCCGCGAGGTCTGCGAGAGGGTTCTTGCAAACGGGTTCCCTCCAAATGCTCACGTCATCAACGTGAATATTCCGGCGCCGGTGCGCGGCGGCTACGAGATCACCCGTCTTGCCGAGAAACTCTTCTACACCGGCGTCGAGGAGCGCCTCGACCCTCGCGGGCGCCCCTACTACTGGATCGACGGCCCCCTGCACGAGGATGCGGAGGAGGGGACCGACGTGCATGCGGTGCAGAAGGGCAACGTCTCCATCACGCCCATCACGCTCGACTGCACGGCTTTTGGTGCCACGGCCGAACTCAGGGGCATCTTCGACGGCATGGATATCTGAATGGAAGGAGAAGAGTACGTCATGCATGCAGCAGAGCAGGTTGAGTCGAAGCGGAACGCAGGTTACCGGGCAGCCGGAGAGGTCGGGGACGGGATGGTCGTCGGTCTCGGCACCGGGTCGACCGTCTTCTTCGCGATGGAGCGGCTGGGCGAGCGGATAGTACGGGAAGGCCTTTCCATCGCCGGCGTCCCGACATCCTACCAGGCGGCCATCCGGGCACGCCAGTACGGCATCCCGCTCACGAGCCTCGACGATCATCCCGAACTCGATATCGCCATCGACGGGGCCGACCAGGTCGACCCGGACCTGATCCTGATCAAGGGGCGCGGAGCGGCGCTCCTCCGTGAGAAATGTGTCTGCGACGCGGCCCGGAAGGTGTTCATCGTCGTCGATCCGACAAAGATGGTTGACACCTTAAACGCGCCTGTGCCGGTCGAGGTGCTCCCGTTTGCCTCGGCGTCCGTCTCCAGGCGGCTCGAAGCACTCGGTGCCGGTCCGGTCCTCCGGGAAGGGGTGAAGAAAGACGGTCCGGTCGTCACCGATAACGGCAACTTCATCATCGATTGTGATTTCGGGGCGATCGCGGACCCCGGACGCCTGGAAGCAGAGATAGCCTCAATACCCGGTGCGCTGGAGTGCGGCCTGTTTTGCGCCTACGGAGAAAAGATAACGGTTATTGTCGGTGAAGAGAAGGGTTGCCGCGTCGTATCACTGCAATGATATGCATTCCCGCATCTTCTGGATCAGGTCTAACTGATGCCGGGCTTCTCTCTTCTTTTCCTTCTCGATCGTATCCATGATCTCTGTTATCGAACGGGAGAGCGTATAGATCTTCACCGGCCTCCCTTTGCTCTCCGACTTGCTCTCGCGGGTATCAATCCAGTCACATTCCTTGAGGTAGCGCATGGCGATGCTGACTTCGGGCTGGCGGAGATCGGTGCCCCGCTCGATGTCCCGGGACGTCGCTTCATCGGTGTTCGCAAGATATACGAGCACTTTGGAGACGTTTCTCTTGATCCCGATGCCTATGAGGAGCTCGGCGAGTTCTTCATCGCGTGGCGTAAAATACCGTACCTTGTCTGACCTCATCCATCCACCAACAGATAGTATCTATTGTTTTAAATCTGACTATAAAAATATTATTATTTCAATGGGAGATCTGACGATTGTGATAGTTTTAAGAGAATGGATGAAGCATCGAACAGGTAAGATGGAACTTTTTTTCACCGGACTGCACTTCCACCAGCAGTGAAGGGAGGGCTCTCCGGGGGAGGGGCGGCAGTCCGTGCGGTGCGGGGGCCGGAAGGTACCCGACGGAAGGCCTCTGCACCCATCCGCCGCCCCGGCGACCGCTTCCGTCTCCCCTGCCGGCACGTTACCGCCCACTGTGTGGCCGCGAGGGACCATGAATACCCGGATGAGGTTCCAATCGCACCCCCGGATGCCCGATCCCGCCGGAGAGGTTCGGGACGGCCCTGACGGAATCGACGGCCCTAAGGCCCTTACGAGATCGACGGCCCTAAGGCCCTTACGAGATC
>JAENYE010000004.1:128696-220346 GCA_016841955.1 Methanobacteriota archaeon | reverse complement strand
ATCGACGGCCCTAAGGCCCTTACGAGATCGACGGCCCTAAGGCCCTTACGAGATCGACGGCCCTAAGGCCCTTACGAGATCGACGGCCCTAAGGCCCTTACGGACTCAAAAAGAGAGGAGGCTATTTAACTGAGTTCAGATGAGTCCGAGACTGGAGAGTTCGGAGAGGATCCGCCGTACCGCCCGCCTGGCATCTTCGGGCTGCTTGCCGCCCGTGATGATCAGTTTGCCGGACCCGAAGAGGAGGACGACCACCTTCGGGTCGTCGAGCCGGTAGACCAGCCCGGGAAACTGCTCGGGTTCGTACTCGATCTTGTCCAGGTTGAAGCCCACGGCAATCTTATTCAAGTTGATCGGCGTCCCGAGGTCCGCGGATGTGACGATATTCTGGATCTTGTAGGTCAGGTCTTCGGGGATGTCGATGCCGAGCGCCCGCAACTGGTCGCCGAGGATCTGCAGACCCCGCGAGAGGCTGTCGATGCTCTTTGCACCGGTCAGGACGACCTTCCCGGATCCGAAGACGAGCGCAGCGATCTTCGGGTCCTGCATCCGGAGAACGACGCCGGGGAACCGCTTTTTATTGTATTCCGCGTCCTTCAGCTGGGAGGCAAGCGAGGGGAGATCAAGAGAATCAGTCACTTTCGCCGAAGCAACGATATTTTCTATCTTGAGGGACTCCTCTGGTTTGTGCTCATTCATATTTATAAGATGCTTAAAAAAGTATATAAATAGTTGGTTGTTTATTCCTCCAGGGTCGAGATGTCCCCGGGGTCCATACCCAGTTCCTGCGCTTTTAAGACCCGCCTCATGATCTTGCCGCTCCGGGTTTTCGGGAGCGACTCAACGAATTCGATCTCCGAGGGTATGGCGATGGGGCCGAGCGTCATCCGGACATGGTAGATCAGGTCGTTTCTCAGTTTATCACCGGGCTCGCGGCCGTCCCTGAGGATGACGAAGGCCTTGATGGAATTCCCCTTCAGGGCATCCGGTTTTCCGATGACGGCCGCCTCCGCCACAGTATCGTGGGAGACGAGCGCGCTCTCGACCTCCGCGGTCCCGATGTTGTGCCCGGCGACGACGATCAGGTCGTCGGACCGCCCGATGACCATGATGTAGCCGTCTTCGCCCTTCACCGCGAGGTCGGCCGCCGTGTAGCATCCCGGGATGGTGTGCCAGTACTTGCGGTACCGCTCGTCGTCGTTCCAGATGGTCCGCATCATCGACGGCCATGGCTCTTTGACGACCAGGAGGCCGCCCGTGCCCGGCGGGACCGTGTTCCCCGCCATGTCGACGACGTCCGCGACGACGCCCGGGATCGGCCTTCCCGCGAATCCCGGGCGCATGGGCTCGCCGATCATCGTGGTCAACATGTGCATCCCGGTCTCGGTCTGCCACCAGGTGTCCATGATCGGGCACCGGTCTTTCCCGATGGTGCGGTAGAACCATTCGAACGCCTCCGGGTTGAGCGGTTCGCCGACCGACCCGAGGATACGGAGCGACGAGAGGTTGTAGCGGTTCGGCCACTCTTCACCCACCCGCATGAACATCCGGATGGCGGTCGGGGCGGTGTAGAAGATGGTGACGCCGTACTCCTCGATGAGGTCCCAGTAGGTGCCCGGGGTCGGGTAGTCGGGGGTTGCCTCCGCGATGAGGCAGGTGGCGCCGTTCAGGAGCGGGCCGTAAACACCGTAGCTGTGGCCAGTGATCCAGCCGGGGTCGGCGGTGCACCAGTAGATGTCGTTGTCCTTGATGTCGAAGACGTGCTTTGTGGTGTAGTAGGTCCCGACCATATAGCCGCCGCAGGTGTGCACGATGCCCTTCGGGGCTCCGGTCGTGCCGCTCGTATACAGGATGAAGAGGGGGTCCTCGGCATCCATCGGCTCCGCCGGACATTCCCGCTCCACGCCGTTCGTCAGGTCGTAGTAGTCCACCTCCATCTCGGGGTGGAGTTCCACGGGCTTTTCGGCATCGCGCCGGAGAATGACGATCCGCTCGACGCTCGGGGCGTTGACGACCGCCTCCTCCACGATGTTCTTGAGCGGGATTGCCTTGCCGCGCCGGTAGGTGACGTCGGCGGTGACGACCACCTTCGCGTCGATGCCCGTGATGCGCTGGTTGAGCGCGTTGACGCCGAACCCGCCGAAGACGACCGAGTGGATCGCCCCGATACGGGCGCAGGCGAGCATCGCGATGATCTGCTCGGGCACCACCGGCATGTAGATGCAGACCCGGTCGCCCTTCCCGACGCCGAGGCTTTTCAAGCCGTTTGCGAACCGGCAGACCGCCTGGAAGAGCTGGCGGTAGGTGAAGATCCGCTCCTCCTCCTCGGTCTCTCCCCGCCACATGATCGCGACTTTGTTCCGCCGCTGGTTGTGGACGTGGCGGTCCAGGCAGTTGTGGGTGATGTTGAGTTTGGCGTTCAGGAACCACCTGGCGTACGGGTACTCCCACTCCTTCACCCGGTCCCAGGGCTGGAACCACTCAAGCTCGCCGGCGACACCGTCCCAGAACCCGTCTGGGTCCGCCAGGAACTCCTGGTAGGCCCGGGCGTAGTCGCCTATCCAGGACTGCTCCTTGCAACTGGCTTCGGGGGTATAGTACTTTGCTTTCTCGAGTTTGACATCAAAGTTTTCTGCCATCCGATTTCCCCTATTATACATTATTAATAATGTATTTTATATCAACATTCTGGTTGAGGGGCCGGATTCGGCAGTGGAGTATCTCCCGGGAATAGTTGCCGGAACCGTACCGGAAGGTGCGGCGGCCATGCCGGGGTGTGCATCTACCCGGAGGTTTCCGGCGGATGGGCAGCCGGGGAGAGCGGTCCGGCGGCCGGTGCCGGGATGGGAAGATCGGGGTTTGGGGTTTCCGGCCGGGACGGGGTATCGCGCGAAGGGGTGGGTGTCGGTTCTGGGCATATACGATCTAACAGGCCATGCATCATGCTACCTGATGAGCTGAAGTCAGACTCGCAGAAGAGCAAGGGCATGAGATACCTGCAGGAGCTCCGTTGCTGGTCGCGGACTGTTCAAGGCGGAGAGGGGTGGAAAGTCCAAGTGCGGCACCTCTTTATTCAATCATGCCGTCTGCCTCGCTGAAGAACTGCCGCTGCTCTCGCACTAGCTCCGTCTGCACACGCCGGACGGCACCAGAACCGTGATATGGTATTGCGATGAGAGTAATGATATGCCCTCCGGTAACGGAGGGTTTTCCTCAGAGAAATGACCCGGATGGAAGGAACCATCCTTCCGGGGATAATAAGGAGAAGAGAGTTCCCCACATGCGTGGGGATGAACCGCCTTGCGGGACTTCCAGGCCTTGTCGACCAGGGAGTTCCCCACATGCGTGGGGATGAACCGCCTGATGCCCGGCCTCTCCTCCCTCTGCACCGGAGTTCCCCACATGCGTGGGGATGAACCGAGGCCAGACCCAGATCACGATGCCCCCAGCGAGAGTTCCCCACATGCGTGGGGATGAACCGAGCATGAGGAATGCAAAACTCACGAATACTGGGAGTTCCCCACATGCGTGGGGATGAACCGGGAAGTAGGACGGGCATAAGCGTAACGTTTATGAGTTCCCCACATGCGTGGGGATGAACCGTACCTACCTCCCTTTATCCAGTTTTAAACTATGAGTTCCCCACATGCGTGGGGATGAACCGTATAGAGCTGATTCTATGTTTTTTGGGCTCTGGAGTTCCCCACATGCGTGGGGATGAACCGGCGAATGGATGCGGGTGACGCGCGGCGGGTGGGAGTTCCCCACATGCGTGGGGATGAACCGATTCTCTTAGAGTCAAGGGTGATCACGATTGAGAGTTCCCCACATGCGTGGGGATGAACCGGGGATCCTTAACTAAGGATGTGCGGAGAGGGTGAGTTCCCCACATGCGTGGGGATGAACCGAGGAGAAGGAGACCAAACCCTGCGACGAGGACGAGTTCCCCACATGCGTGGGGATGAACCGAAAATCGTTGCGCTTTGTGATGGTCGTGTGGGGAGTTCCCCACATGCGTGGGGATGAACCGCACGTAGAAGACTACCGTAGCGATAGGTTCCCGAGTTCCCCACATGCGTGGGGATGAACCGGACGATCGTCGTGGTCGTGATGTCCCCCGCCGCGAGTTCCCCACATGCGTGGGGATGAACCGACTGCGGGAAGTCCTCGGAGTTCATGGGCACCGAGTTCCCCACATGCGTGGGGATGAACCGAGCCGCCCCGTAGGGTCCACGAGCGCCTCGATGAGTTCCCCACATGCGTGGGGATGAACCGACCCGGCCTACCGGGGCAAACTCATGGCGCTGGAGTTCCCCACATGCGTGGGGATGAACCGACCATCGGGTCGCGCATGACGAGCATCGGCTCGAGTTCCCCACATGCGTGGGGATGAACCGAGACTTCTTCGGTGTTTGTGGCGGTGGTGGTGGAGTTCCCCACATGCGTGGGGATGAACCGAGGAGCAGCAGAAGCGCAGGCCGGAAGTTTAGGAGTTCCCCACATGCGTGGGGATGAACCGAGATCCGCACAGGCAGATCCGTTTTTCGCTCAGAGTTCCCCACATGCGTGGGGATGAACCGAAAGGAAACAGGAGAAGATCGCGCGGTACCGGGAGTTCCCCACATGCGTGGGGATGAACCGGTGATCGAGATGGCGGACGGGACTCTGATGCCGAGTTCCCCACATGCGTGGGGATGAACCGAGATCCGCGAATGGCTGGATGAGGTCGACGCGGAGTTCCCCACATGCGTGGGGATGAACCGTATCGGAACTCGGACCCTGAGACCGTCGAGAAGAGTTCCCCACATGCGTGGGGATGAACCGACACGGAGGGGAGGGAGATGAGGATTCTCATAGAGTTCCCCACATGCGTGGGGATGAACCGGAATTGACCCCTGAATCCGCTGGCCTGTGGGAGAGTTCCCCACATGCGTGGGGATGAACCGCGGGCCTTCGTCATCACCCTGCCCGACACCGGGAGTTCCCCACATGCGTGGGGATGAACCGACAGGCGTCGTGCCCCTCTGCGATTGGGAGTTGAGTTCCCCACATGCGTGGGGATGAACCGACGTGTTCTGCGATTTTCCGTTCGTGCACGATGAGTTCCCCACATGCGTGGGGATGAACCGCCCCAGGCGAACCAGTTCTCCGCCAGCTTGATGAGTTCCCCACATGCGTGGGGATGAACCGAACCGGACGAGCGGCACGCCGGCAACGGTGTAGAGTTCCCCACATGCGTGGGGATGAACCGTCGCCCCTCCACACTCTGGCCGTTCGGGACAGGAGTTCCCCACATGCGTGGGGATGAACCGACATCGCTCGCGGTATGTGATCCTCCTACCCTGAGTTCCCCACATGCGTGGGGATGAACCGAGGATATCGAGGGTGCCGCCATGCCGAGCCCGGAGTTCCCCACATGCGTGGGGATGAACCGTATCACAGCATCGGGTACGTATGCCCGAAGTGGAGTTCCCCACATGCGTGGGGATGAACCGAACGCCTTTGTGCTCCTTTTGGCACTGGCGAAGAGTTCCCCACATGCGTGGGGATGAAATCGAACCGCCGTCCGCGCAGGACTTCGGCGTCTGGAAACGGCGCCCCCCATCTGCATCGGGACACCCACCAGACCAATGTTCACCAGCGTTCCATACCATGTAGCCCCTGAATGTGTGGCAAAACAACGGTTCCGGCGTGAAAAAGATTAAAATTCAATTAAACTCTTTACTTTCGCCCCGCGATAAGATACTATATATCTACAGAGACCATTCGGAGATCAACGAGAGGTCTCCCGCCATCTCCGGAGATGAAGCCCATGGATCCCCCAACTTCTCTCTACCTCCATTACTGGGGTAAAAAAAGCAGAGATGAACATACTCCGGCGTTCCACCTGCTCCCTTACCATGCCCTCGATGTGGCTGCCGTCGGCAGACTCCTGCTCAGGAACGACCCGATGCTGCGAGAGCGCCTCAGCATAATCGGTCTTGAAGAACAGGATCTCGAATCAGTCATAGGCCTCCTCCTCGCCGTCCACGACACAGGCAAATTTTCAACACCTGCGTTCCAGCGGATGGGATCGGATTTTTCGGCAGAATACTCGATGAGGAGACATCATGCCGACCTCGGATACCGGCTCTGGAGGGAGCACCTCTGGAAAAAGGCGACAGATGAAGGCTGGATCACTCTCAAAGGCGGTGCAGACGCGGATAACGGATGGCGCATCGTTGATCCGCTCCTCAAACTATCCTGCGGTCATCATGGCAGACCACCGGATGAAGAAGGGACATCGATCAACGATTGGTTCACCGACGAAGACAAGCATGCGGCAGAAGAGTTTGTCAGGGACTGCGTAACGCTCTTCTTCGACGACGGTCTCCTCCCTCTGTCAGGAGGGCGGGAAAACATCCAGGCCATTAAAAAGGCATCATGGATTATCGCCGGCCTCTGCGTGCTTGCCGACTGGATCGGATCGGACGAACGCTACTTCCCATTCAGAGAAGACATAGTCGATCTCTCACAGTACCTGACGGTCACAGCCCTCCCCAATGCAGCAAAGGCAGTCAGAGAGAAGGGTGCCATTCCATCTGTGCCGTCGCAGGAGCGCAGGATAGAAGATCTCTTTCCGGAGATATTCCCCAAACATACGCCGACCCCCATTCAGGCCCACGTCTCTTCATGCACTCTTGGAGAAGGGCCGCACCTCTTCATCATCGAAGACGCCACCGGAAGCGGAAAGACCGAAGCGGCCATCACCCTCGCACACCGGCTCATGGCAGCCGGCGAAGGGCAGGGGATCTATATTGCGCTCCCCACCATGGCAACCGCCAATGCCATGTACGGCAGGGTTGAAAGTGCAGCAGGAAGGCTCTTTGAGGACAAAACCTACTCCATGGTTCTTGCCCACTCGGCCAGCCGGCTTTACAGCGTGATCAGGGCATACCTCGAAGGAAGTGACAGGGAGAGAAGGTATAACCCCCCTGGAGCAGCCTGGCTTGCAGACAATAGGAAAAAGGCTCTTCTCGCCCAGGTGGGGGTGGGAACCATTGACCAGGCACTCCTGGGTATCCTTCCGGTTCGCCACCAATCGCTCCGGCTCCTCGGCCTTTCGCGAAATGTCCTGATCGTCGATGAAGTGCATGCCTGCGATCCGTACATGCACGAACTCCTGCAGCGGCTCCTGGAGTTTCACGGCGCCATGGGAGGTAGCGTCATCCTCCTCTCCGCCACGCTGCCAGCAAACCAGAGAAAACAACTCGCCGAAAGTTTCGCACGTCGCATCCCGGGCATGGGGACAGAACTCCAGGCCGACGGCTACCCCCTCCTCACCCACGTTTCCCGGTCGGCTCCGGAGGAACAGGTCTTCCCCATGGCACGGCAGCGGCGGATCGCCGTCTCGCTGACTGCGTCGCCCGACGAGGCGGATGCGGCGGTCATCGCCGCAACGCAGAAAGGCATGTGCGTCTGCCGGATCAGGAATACCGTCGACGATGCCGTCGCGACGTGGCGGCACCTCTCCGAGATCCTGCCCCAGGGCACGGTGCGTCTCTTCCATGCCCGTTTCACACTCGGTGACCGCCTGAAGATAGAAAAAGAGGTCGAGAACCGTTTCGGCAAAGACAGCACCCCGGAGAGCAGGAGAGGACAGGTCCTCGTCGCAACGCAGGTGGTGGAGCAGTCCCTCGACCTCGACTTCGACTTCATGGTCAGCGACCTTGCTCCCATCGACCGGATTATTCAGCGAGCGGGGAGGGTTCACCGGCATGATCGCGGAGATCGCGGTACACCGCAGATCATGGTCCTTACCCCGAGAATCACGGACAATCCCAACGAACAATGGTTTTCCAGGATGTTCCCCGGAGGAGCGGCAGTCTATCCGGATCACGCCCGCCTCTGGCTAACCGCGAAACTCCTCTCGCGAGGCGAGATCGAGATCCCCGGAGACGCCCACCCTTTCATCGAAGCCGTATTCGGCGACGAGAGCGAAGAGGCGATTCCGGCGACACTCCACATGCTGGCTGCGAAAGTACGAGGAACCGAGTCCGCAGATGCATCGTTCGCAGCACAGAACGCCCTCAGACTGAAACCCGGCTACTCGGCAACCGGAGAGGGCTGGAAGGACGATGTCAGGACACCCACCCGGCTTGGAGAACCGTCGGTGACGCTCAGGCTTGCCCGGTGGGACGATGAACGGATCGCTCCCTGGGCTGAAGACCCCGATCTCCGGGTCGCATGGGACCTCAGCCAGGTGAGCGTCCGCGAGAGCCAGGTTGCGACCGCAACAGACCACACCGGCCCGCTTGCCGGGGCGATGGAGAAAGCAATCGCATCGATGCACGACCGGGGGCGGAATGCGGTTATCGTCCCCCTCGTTTTCGAGGATGGAGAATGGACAGGCGTTGCAGCACGAAAATTAGGACAGAAGGTTAGGGTGAGGTACAACAGCGAACAGGGACTTGCTATTGTCAGGAAAGAGGCCGAAAATTCAGGCCATGACCGTTTAGGGTCTGATATGGAACGAATTGAAAATGATACGGTTAATTCGAGGTGATATTCATCATAAATCTGATCACTGACCGGTGGATCCCGGTCAGACGGAGAAACGGAGAGCGAGGAACCATAGCCCCGTGGCAGATCACTGATGGACACGAGGGCGATAACCCGATCGGAACGATAGCCGCTCCACGGCCGGACTTCGACGGCGCCCTAGTGCAGTTCCTCGTCGGCATCTGCCAGACAGTCCTCACGCCCGAAGACGATGAGGAATGGGAAGAGCTGCTGCTCAGTCCTCCTAGCGGGGACGAGCTGAGGGCGAAACTCGAACCGGTCGCACCGGCATTCAATCTAGGCGGTGACGGGCCCCGGTTTATGCAGGATCTTGACGTCGAAGATGGGAAAGACTGGACTATCGACAACCTCCTGATCGGGATGCCTGAAGAGACGAAAATTAGTAAGAACACTGACTGGTTCGTCAAGAGAGGAACGGTGCAGGGACTTTGCCCGAAATGCGCCACCATGGCCCTCTTCACCCTCCAGACAAACGCTCCCAAAGGAGGGCGCGGGCACATGACGTCCATCCGGGGCGGGGGGCCGATGACCAGCATCATCCTCGGCCCCACGCTCTGGCAGACGGTCTGGGCAAACGTCATCAACCAGGAACATAGGGACTGCGATGGAGGCCCGGCGACAGCTGGCGACTCGCGCAGGTTCCCCTGGATGGGGCCGCTCAGGGCAGGTAGAACGGAGAGACCAAGAACCCCACAAGACGCGCATCCGGACCAGGCCTTTTGGGCGATGCCACGGAGAATCCTGCTCAACTTCGAGAGTGCCCTTCCGGGAACCTGCGACCTCTGCGGTGCAGAGGACGACCATCGGATCATCCGGTTCCGGACAAAGCCCAACGGAGTAAAGTACGCCGGCTGGGTTCACCCACTCAGCCCCTACTACCGGAAAGACAAGAGTTCAACGGATCTGTTGCCTTTGCACCTGCAGCCGGACGGAATCACGTACCAGAATTGGCTCGGGGCGGTCATCAACGACAAAGAGAAAGGGACGAAGATCTCCCAGAACGTAGCACTTTTTCCCAGCCGTACACCCCCGGGAAAGGCCAGGCAGATCTACTCCGGGCACGGCGGAAGGCCGCGTCTCTGGCTCTTCGGCTATGATATGGTTGATAAAACGCCCCGTTGCTACTACCAGGGGACGATGCCGATCATCACCGCCGGAGAGGAGTATGCGGCCTCATTCGAGGATCTCGCTGCAGGCATGGTCAGAGCTGCCGGTGAAGCGGCGAACAACGTCCGGTGGTGCGTAAAGGTCGCGCTCTTTGACAAGCCTTCCGACGTCAAGGGGGATCTCTCGGTAATCACCGCACGGTTCTACCAGGCAACCGAAGAGGCATTCTACCGGGGTCTTGAAGACGCCGCCTCTGCGTTAAGCAACGGCGGCGAAACCTCAGGGATCCGGAGACAGTGGCTTGAAACGCTCAACGATACCGGCAAGCAACTCTTCGACGAGTACTCTCAGATCGACTTCATCGATGCAATCGATGCGCGAAGAGCGGTCAATGCCCGCAGATTGCTAACCAATCCCTTTTCGAAGGCGAACAGAGCGATCCGAGGACACCTCGGCATTCCAGATGAGAAAAAACGCAAAATGTGATATGAGGCAGAACCATGACCGAAACTACAGCACAGACCGAAAAACCCTGGCAGGAGACCACTCGTGCAGTGATTGCCTGGTGGCAGACGGTGGATAAGAATCACGGCGATAGGGCAGAACTCCGGCGATGCCGCAGCCCTGCCGAGGTGGCCTTTGTGCCGGCATTCTACCGTCTGAAGATGATGACTCCACAGAATCTCGATCCCGAGAGGCTTGCGGCCGTAGCCGGAGTCCTTTCCCACGTCGAGATCCCGCCCGGGACAGACGGAAGAGTGACGATAGCCGAACTCTTCGCCCGCCCGGACGAAGGCGGATCGGCGCCCCGGATAAGCGATCCGCGGTTCCGCCGCCTCCTGAGGGTGGCCGACGATGACTACACCGAGCTCTACCCGATGCTGACGCGCATAATCCGCCAGATCAAACGGAAGGTCCCCGAATCAGCGATCCCCAGTCTCATATGGGGAATCTACCGGTGGAACCAGAAGACGAAGAGATTCTGGGCAGAAGCGTACTACGAACATATTCCACGAAATGAAGATTGAGGTGAAAAAATGACAGATTTTATCCAATTGCATATCCTTGCATCGTATCCCCCGTCGAACCTGAACCGCGACGACCTCGGAACGCCGAAGACCGCCATGATGGGAGGAGTCAGGAGACTCCGGGTATCCTCGCAGAGTCTCAAGCGGGCATGGCGTGAATCCGCACACTTCAAAGAGGCCTTTGGCGATCACCTCGGGATCCGGACGAAAGAGATGGGGTGGCAGGTGTATCTCGCCCTCACGACGGGGCGGACGCTCGCGGACGTCGTCGCTGAGAAAGGCGCAGAGCCGGTAAACCCAAAGGTCGACGACAAGAAGGCCGTCGCGTGGGCGCAGGCAATCGGCGGCAGGTTCGGCAAACTCAAGAACCCGAAGAAGGAGCAAAACGCGGAGAAGTCCAACCCTGAAAAGCAGAAAAAAGATTCCCTCTGTGTCGAGCAGATGGTTCACTTCAGTCCCGAAGAGATCGCGGCGATCGACGACCTGATTGCAAGGATCTCGAAGGAAGGAAAGGCACCGACCGAAGAGGAACTCGAACTCCTCCGGAAACAGAGCTCTGCCGTGGACATCGCCATGTTCGGCCGGATGCTCGCCGCATCGCCGTCGTTCAACCAGGACGCGGCGGTTCAGGTCGCACACGCGATCACGGTTCACAAGGTCGCGGTGGAGGACGATTACTTCACGGCTGTGGACGATCTCAACCGGGGCGTGGAGGACGTCGGCGCAGGGCACGTAGGTCAGGCCGAGTTTGCGGCCGGACTCTTCTACGCCTACATCTGTATCAATCGCGATCTTCTTATCAAGAACCTGGGTGGAGACGCCGATCTTGCCGATGCGGCAATTCGGGCTCTTGTGGAGACGGCGGCAAAAGTCGGGCCTAAAGGAAAGCAGAACAGCTTCGCCTCGCGGGCGTACGCCTCCTATCTCCTTGCCGAGCGGGGAAGCCAGCAGCCGAGATCACTTGCAGTGGCGTTCTTAAAGCCCGTCGATGGAGAAGACTACCTGGACAGCGCGATCAAGGCACTGGCGAGGACCCGGAAGAATATGGATCAGGTATACGGACTGTGCGCCGACGGCTGCAAAGAGATGAATGCCCTGACCGGGGAGGGAAGTCTCGGAGACATCTTCACCTTCGTTGCTGGTGACCATGCCTGAGTATCTCGTATTCCGGCTCTACGGCCCGATGGCGTCGTGGGGTGGGATTGCCGTGGGAGAGTATCGGCCGGGCGAGAGGAGCCCGGCAAAGTCGGCGATTCTTGGGTTGATCGGTGCGGCCCTCGGGATTCGCCGGGATGATGCCTCCGCCCAGGCACGCCTGCGGGACGGCTACCGGATGGCGACGATTGCCCACACTCCCGGCAGCCTTCTGCGGGACTACCATACCACACAGGTCGCACCGGAGATCGCACGAAAGCGGAACTGGAAGTTTGCCACGCGAAGGGAGGAATTGAGCATCCCCCGCGAGACGCTCAACACCATCCTCTCGACACGCGAGTACCTCTGCGACGCCTTCTACACGGTCTGTCTGTGGGGAGCAACGACCGAGCCTCCCTACCCACTTGCCGAGATTGCGGAGCGGCTGAGAAATCCGGTATTCACCCTCTACCTCGGGAGGAAATCCTGTCCGATCGCCCTGCCCGTGCAGTCGCAGATCGTTACCGGGGCGAGTCTGCGCGATGCTCTAAAGACGGCTTCCTTCCAGGATCAGGCTCTTCTGAAATGGCTTCCCGGGAGAAGCGCGGAGGGGGTGCTTTTCTGGGAGGGAAACGAAGAAATCGGGTTCTCTGCAGGCCCGGTCTATGCGACGCCCCGGCGAGACATCCCGACCGATCGGTCGAAGTGGCTCTTCGAGGAGCGGGTCGAGCACGAGACGAGGATTGAGATCCCGGAGGAGGTGCGGTGATGCAACATCTCTACCGGATCTGTCTTCGAGAAGGTGCCACGACCTCGGCAGGCTTCTGGCAGGCGATCAGGAACCCGTACGAGATACATGCCATGGTCTGGCGTATCTTCTCCGACGGATCGAAAAAAAAGAGGGACTTCATCTACCGGCTGGATCTGCAGGAGCGCTCCCCGTTGATTTACGCCGTCTCCAAGGCAGACCCTGTCGACCTTGAGGGGATCTGGCATGTCGAGCAGAAGGACTACCAACCCACCCTCAAAGCAGGGCAGCGGCTTGGGTTTTCACTCCGGGTAAACCCCATCCGGACGAAGCGTGATGAGCAGGGGCATCAGAGCCGGCATGATGTCGTGATGGATGCAAAAACACTGCTTGAACAGTCGGGCTGTCCGCCTGCGGCCCGTCCTCCCGAATCGGTACTGGTCCAGAGAGAAGGATACTCCTGGCTTGCGTCTCGTTGCGAGAAACTCGGTTTTTCGGCGGAGGAGGGAGCCGTCAGAGCCGATGGATATCGCCGGCACCAGTTCGGGAAACGGAACGGGAAGAAGAATGTCGTCATCAGTACCATCGACTTCACGGGCGTTTTGACCGTGACCGATCCCGATCGGTTCGAAGAAACATTGTATACGGGTGTAGGCCCTGCGAAGAGCTTTGGCTGCGGGCTACTCCTTGTCCGCCCCCTGTGAGGGCCGCATATGCTTCCGCACCTCAGGGCGATCCCGGTGAAAGAACGCCTCTCCCTCGTTTTTCTGGAGCGGGGCGAGCTCGATGTTATCGACGGAGCCTTCGTTCTTGTGGATGTAAACGGGATACGTACCCAGATTCCGATCGGCGGGGTGGTCTGCCTCATGCTAGAGCCGGGGACACGGGTATCTCATGCCGCAGTCGTGCTCGCCGCCCGTGTCAGATGCCTCCTCGTCTGGGTTGGGGAGGCGGGCGTGAGACTGTACTCCTCGGGTAGGCCGGGGGGTGCACGCTCAGATCGGCTCCTCTACCAGGCGAAGCTCGCTCTTGATGATGATGCCCGGCTGCGTGTGGTCAGAAAGATGTACGAACTCCGCTTCGGCACGGAGATACCGGAGGCTTATACGGTCAACCAGCTCCGCGGGATGGAAGGAGCACGTGTCCGGCGGATGTACGAAAACCTTGCACGGCAGCATGGGGTGAACTGGAAGAGACGGGACTACGACGCTACCGACTGGGGGAGTGGAGATGTCCCGAACCGCTGCCTCAGTTCGGCAACTGCATGTCTGTACGGGATATGCGAAGCTGCGGTGCTCGCAGCGGGGTATTCTCCCGCGATTGGGTTCATCCATACCGGGAAACCGCTCTCGTTCATTTACGACATTGCCGATCTCGTGAAGTTCGATTCTGTCGTCCCTGCGGCATTTCGGGTAGCTTCACGCCACCCGCCCGATCCGGAGCGGGAGACACGGATTGCCTGCCGCGATGCCTTCAGGTCAACCCGGCTCCTGGAGAAGATCATCCCTCTGATCGACGATGTGCTCGCTGCTGGCGGCCTGTCTATTCCTAAAGCACCAGCAGGTGCTCTACCCCCCGCGATACCTGAGGAGAACCCATGGGATCCCTGATGGTTGTCTGCGTTGAGAACGTTCCTCCCCGCCTGCGGGGGAGGCTGGCTCTCTGGCTCGTTGAAGTGCGGTCCGGCATTTATGTCGGGAACTATTCGGTACGCGTCCGGGATATGGTTTGGGAGACCGTTCTGGAAGGCCTTGAGAATGGAAATGCCGTTATGGTCTGGGGTGAACCGAACGATGCAGGCTATGATTTTGTGACCGCCGGGATGAACCGGCGTATTCCGAGGGAGATGGATGGCGTAAAGTTCATCTCTTTTCTACCCGAATGTGAGAGTGATCATGCAGGATCCTAGACCACACTTCCAGCCTCTGGACGTTTCTTATAGCGGAGAGTGGAGTGCATTCCGCATGTGCCATCTTCCCACTGACAGGTAGAAGGAAGTTTCCTTCTCTGGGTAATAAGGTGAAGAGTGTTCCCCATGCGTGTGGGGATGAACCGACGGGAATCGTGCTCTTGTCGAGCTGTTCGGCGTGTTCCCCATGCGTGTGGGGATGAACCGAAAAATCCGAACTCTGCGACGAGGACCAGGAGGTGTTCCCCATGCGTGTGGGGATGAACCGTAACCGCACCAAATGAGGTGACCACGACGACAGTGTTCCCCATGCGTGTGGGGATGAACCGGCGCAGATGGACTTCCTCGCGGCAGCCCGGGAGTGTTCCCCATGCGTGTGGGGATGAACCGGTGAAACCAGAACAATGAGCGGCAACACTCGCGTGTTCCCCATGCGTGTGGGGATGAACCGACGATGGGATGGTACTGGTTCGGCATCATACTGTGTTCCCCATGCGTGTGGGGATGAACCGTCCTATGCCGGCATTACGCTCGGGCATCATGTGTGTTCCCCATGCGTGTGGGGATGAACCGAGCGCCACCGAGGACGTGATGATCACGTTCGGGTGTTCCCCATGCGTGTGGGGATGAACCGGGCAACCGGATCCGCACCGTTCCGATTGGGCCGTGTTCCCCATGCGTGTGGGGATGAACCGCGGCACGCCGGCAACGGTGTAGTAGATGCTGAGTGTTCCCCATGCGTGTGGGGATGAACCGTACTCGAAGCGGTGAACGAGGGCCGAGCCGTGGTGTTCCCCATGCGTGTGGGGATGAACCGCGGCACGCCGGCAACGGTGTAGTAGATGCTGAGTGTTCCCCATGCGTGTGGGGATGAACCGTACTCGAAGCGGTGAACGAGGGCCGAGCCGTGGTGTTCCCCATGCGTGTGGGGATGAACCGACAATCCGCGCTGAGTTGGCCGGTGTCGCTCCGTGTTCCCCATGCGTGTGGGGATGAACCGTCCTCTCCGGACACGGTGCAAAACCAGACGCCGTGTTCCCCATGCGTGTGGGGATGAACCGCGGCTTGTCCCCACAGAAGGAGAGCCGCAGAAGTGTTCCCCATGCGTGTGGGGATGAACCGTTAAGGACACAAGGGAAGCACACCGGCGGGAGGTGTTCCCCATGCGTGTGGGGATGAACCGGTGCCTGGAGAACCGGAGGAGAACACCGGAGAGTGTTCCCCATGCGTGTGGGGATGAACCGAGGGTGACGTCGACATCCAGGTCTCGACCCGCGTGTTCCCCATGCGTGTGGGGATGAACCTGATACGGAGCCCTACCTCGCGAAGAAGGTTGCGTGTTCCCCATGCGTGTGGGGATGAACCGGGGGCCCTCTGATGACCGAACCCGTCCGGGCCGTGTTCCCCATGCGTGTGGGGATGAACCGAGGCCGTCCGGTCCGAGGACGCCCCCATGCCAGTGTTCCCCATGCGTGTGGGGATGAACCGGCGTTTTTCACCATCGGCCTGCCGGTGGCGCTGTGTTCCCCACGCATGTGGGGATGAACCGTAGGAATCGATGAGCTTCACGGTGTAATCGACGTGTTCCCCATGCGTGTGGGGATGAACCGTTCGTGCGGGACGGTATCACCCACGACGACGGGTGTTCCCCACGCATGTGGGGATTCTCACACCAGTTCCCAAAAACCCGTCTCTTTGAGAGCAAAAAAACATCGTGCACACGCCTCTGCGTCACCAGCTGCGCGATGAGCAGCACCCTCGTAGGGAAGGCTAAAGAGAGTCTGATGAAGCTCAGAGAGTGTTGGCCACTTATACCCACTTCCCCGCCGGATCTTGCAGAGTGACGACGTCGACTCCATTGTACATATGCCGGGTAGCGTAGTGAGCGGGTCAGGAACGCCAACACGTCTGCATTCACCCGCAAGGACTGCAAGGTCAAACCTGAGATTATGCGCGACAATCGCAGAACTCTTGTTTGCGGCCAGAGAGAGAGCCTCAAGAGCCTCGCGGACAGGCACACCGGTCCGCCGGGCGTACCCGGTGGTGATCCCGTGGATTCGGGAGGCGTTCACCGGAATTGTGAAGCTATCTGGACGGATGATCCTGTCGCCCCTCTCCACGACCTCTCCCATGGCGTCGCAGACCAGCCAGGCCACCTCGACGAGGCGGGGAGGCGGGCGGCCCGTCTTGAGCGTCCCGGTTGTTTCCGTGTCGATGATCAGGTACTTTCCGGCATTTCCGGAAGACGCCGGCACCATATGTTGAGAAATGACGACAGAAACAATATACCTTTTCCCGCTGGCTGATTAGATAGCGGAGAATAGTGATCGTGTGTAGGCTCAACTTTTCTGGCCCACACTCTGATGAACCTACCACCCCCCCGGGCGACCTGACCCGCTCAATCCAGCGATCGTACCATAACGTATATATACAAAGATCACGAGGTACCTTTTAGTTTACAAAACATCAAAATTTCAAGGCATTGTAAACAAGACCGTGCGACGGTGAGATGAGATGACCATCGGGGAACGGATAAAATCTGCACGCATTGGGGCAGGTTTGAGCCAGCGGGATCTGGCCGGAAAGATGGGCCTGAGCGCCATGGCAATCTCGAAGTACGAGACCGGCGAGACCGTCCCGAGATCGGGGCTCCTGATTCAAATGAGCGAAATACTTGGGGTGAACGTCGATTACTTCTTCCGCTCCGTATCGGTGAATCTTTCCGAGCCGCAGTACCGGTGCCGGAAACCGCTGAAAAAGAAAGAAGAGAACCAGGTGCATGCGAGGGTCAGGGAGTGGCTCGAACGGCAACTCGAGATCGAACTGATCCTGGGCGAGGAAAAGACCCTCACGCTCCCTTCAAAGGAGAACTGCTGTGTAGCGAGCCTCGACGGGATTGAAAACGTTGCCCGGAGGGTTCGTGACGAATGGAGCCTAGGACTCGACCCAATCGAGAACGTCATGGATGTGCTGGAGCAGCACGGCATTAAGGTCGGCGTCATCGACGCCCCGGATACTTTCGACGCCCTGACGTTCTACTACGACGACAACACCCCGGTTATCGCCGTGAACAACGACACACCTGGGGACCGCCAGCGGTTCAACCTCGCCCATGAGCTCGGCCACCTGCTGCTCCAGGTAGAAGGAGGCCTCGATGAAGAGGCGGCGGCACACCGGTTTGCCGCTGCGTTCCTCGTACCGAAGGAGATGGCGTTTCAGGAACTTGGACAACAACGCCGGAACATATCGCCGCGCGAGTTCTACCTCCTCAAGCACAAATGGGGTATGAGCATGAGTGCCTGGCTCCATCGGGCTGCAGAACTCGGTATAGTATCAAAGAGCACGACGGAACGCCTCTGGACGCTCTTCAATCAACATGGATGGCGGCAGCGGGAACCCGGAATCCCGCTGCCACAAGAACATCCTACACACATGAAACTGCTGGTGCTCCGCGCTCTCAGTGAAAAGAAGATAAGTACATCACGAGCTCAGGAATTATTGGGGGGAGAACAGCCCGGTGAGCAGTGTGTTGAATCATTCTAGGCGATACATGTGAAGGGTGTCCGGGTTCAGTGTTCAATCGATGCGAACTACGTCTTCGACCTGGACGCTGGCGGGATACTGGATTGTCCCCCATATCTCAGTTACACCTTCCTCATGACGAACTTCATCGCCCACGAGATAAAAACAATCTCCCACGAGCGATTAGGTCCCTGCGGCGTACAGATCGTTGACCTTGAACCCGGGCAGGTTTCAGAGATCTACGAACTCCTCCGGGAGCACCGGGGACTCTCCTACAGGGACCTTTCTGCATTCGTCCTGGCACGGGATACGCAAGCCGTACTGGTAACCGGTGACGGTCACCTGCGCATGATGGCCGAAAAGAACGGTGTAGAATGCCACGGAACATTGTGGGTACTGGATGCGCTCGTGGACGCGGACATCCTCACGGGCCCGCACGCCGCAGATGCCCTGAGAACAATGCAGGCGAACAATCGATGGCTCCCGAAAGCAGAGTGCGATGCGCGAATACGAAAGTGGAAGCCATAGAGATCTTCACCCGCACGCCGCCCGACCTAGAAAGAGAACACCTTCAACGATCACCGTAGGAGCACGCTCGGGGACGAAGCCCTCAGTACTAATCCGGATTAGTACTAATCGTGATTAGGAACAGTGCCGGCCGCGTGTACCACCGGATGACTCCCTGCCGCCGAGCAGAAACAAGACTTCGAAAAAACTCGTCGCTAACGCCAGGTATAACTATCCAACAGCCGTAACGCGCTCCATGAACAGAAACGGTATCAGCCTGCTGCTTCTGGCGTCACTCGTGGCGCTCGGCAGCATCGCTGCGGGATGCACCGATATGCCGGGGACGACAGCCGCAGAATCCGCCCCTCCTGCCGGGCAGGAGACGCCGGACGACGGCGGCAGCGTCTCGGCAGGGAACAATCGGTTTGCGGCCGACCTCTACCGGCAGCTCGCGAATGATCCCCGATACTCGGGTAAAAACCTCTTCTTCTCGCCCTACAGCCTATCGTCGGCTCTCGCGATCACCTACGAAGGCGCCCGCGGCACGACCGCCGACGAGATCGGATCGGTGCTCCACCTCCCAACGAACGACACCCTCCGGCGGGAGGGGTTTGCCGGGCTCGACGCCGTCCTGAACCAGGGGAGCGGCAACTACACCCTCAACACAGCAAACGCCCTCTGGGCGGAGGAGACGTGCCCGTTCCTCCCGGGCTACATCGACGCGGCCGCCCGGTGGTACTCGGCGAACGTCACGAACCTTGACTTCATCGAGAGCCCCGAGGGGTCGCGGGAGACGATCAACCGGTGGGTGGAGGAGCAGACCGAGGATAAGATCCGCGACCTCCTGCCACCCGGCTCGATCGACCCGCTGACCCGGCTCGTGATCACGAACGCGATCTACTTCAAGGGCACCTGGGTCGAACAGTTCGACGCAAACGAGACAACGGAAGAGGGGTTCCGGGTCTCCCCGGGCGAGACCGTGCTCGTCCCGATGATGCACCGGACGGACGAGGGTGCCGTCTATCCGTATGCAGAGACCGACACCCTCCAGGTGCTTGAGATACCGTACGCGCACGGTGACGGAACGGAACTCTCTATGCTCGTCCTCCTTCCCGGGGAAGACAACCTGACGGCTGCGGAGGAAGCGCTGGACCCGGAGACACTCACTGCTCTCCGGCAGTCGCTGATTCACGAGCGCGTCAAGGTCTCGTTCCCGAAGTTCACGCTCGAGACAGAGTATAGCCTCCCCCCGACGCTTGCGGCGATGGGGATGCCGACGGCGTTTACCGGTGACGCCGACTTCTCGGGGATGGACGGCACGAGAGACCTGTTCATCACCGGGGTCTTCCACAAGGCGTTCGTCGACGTGAACGAGGAAGGCACCGAAGCCGCGGCGGCGACCGCGGTCGTCATGGGTAGGGGGATGAGTCCACACCCGGATACCGTGCCCGTGTTCCGGGCGGACCACCAGTTCGTCTTCCTTATCCAGGAGAACGATTCCGGCACGATCCTCTTCATCGGGCGGATCGTCGACCCGGAGAGCCCGTGAGGGGCGGGACCCCGTCCGTCAGCCGTTGCCGCCTCTCTTCCGCGTGCGGACCGGGGTACCACAACGGTACCGGGGTACGAATGTCGGCATGAAGGCTGGAGATGAACCCTAACCACACATAAATCGGCAAGAAGGAGAAAAACACCCCCGGAGGGGTAACAAATCAATAAAACGGCTCCAGCCTAATCGTACTCGCGCCACGTCTTACCGCAGGCGGTGCACCGGAAGAACCGGACCTCGCTCTCATCTGCCGCCCGCAGCTGCCGCAGCCACCAGTATGCCGTCGTGCAGTCGCACTCCGGGCATTTTATGGTCGCCGTCGGGAGGGTTGCTATCTTATCCTCGTCCTCGACGATGGTGATCTCCTTCTCCACACGTTTGTCTGTCTTCTTCAACCGGTCGAGGTCGTTGATCTCCCGGATATAGCCACACTTTTTGCATTTCAGCTGACCACCGGACGATATCATCAGGCCTTTGCACTGTGGACAGAACATCATTATAATGAATGGGATGCCGATCACAATTAACTCTTGGTCATGCCGGGTGCCGGGGTCTGCACGGCCGGAGACCCGGCCGGATCGGGCGCACAAATGATTTATTGCCGGATACGCCGAAGAGTAAAGGATGAAGGATTACCTGGTGCTGATCTCCTGCATCTGCTTTCTCGTCTTTCTTATCCCAAGCAGGTTCAGGAAGTACTTTGCCATCGGCGGGTGGGCAAGCATCATCGGATACCTCTTCCTCGAGCTCCCCTACTACTTCTCCCTCAATAACTTCATGTACCCGGCAATAGCCCTACTCTCCATACCGTTCCTCTACATCACCGCAAAATACCTGCTCCGCGACGACCCCCGCGTGATGCAGATCTCGACGATAGCGGCCGTGGCGTTCCTGATCTACGCCCCCTTCGGCTACATACCGGCACTTGGGAACTGGCTGATCGCAGCCGTCGCCGACCAGACATCCGCGGCACTCGCGGCGGTCGGGTACCCTGTGAACTTCCAGACCTGGAACCTGATGGAACGCAACGGGTTCAAGACCGAGATCATCCTCGCCTGCACCGGGATCCAGAGCATCGCGATCATGCTCGGGGTTGCCTGGGGTGTGCAATCGACGCTGAAGCAGAAGGTTGCAGGCTTCCTGCTGGTCTTCCCGACGATCTATATCCTGAATATCGTAAGAAACGTCTTCGTGATCACGGCTTATACCGAGCAGTGGTTCCCTTACCTCCCCGCGATCGCCGGCAACGGCGAGCTCGGCTACGAGAGTTTCTTCTGGGCGCACAACGTCATGGCCGAACTCGGGGCACTGGTATTTCTCGTCGTCCTCGCCTACGCCCTCTTCATGATCCTCCCCGAGCTCGGCACCCTCGCCGACAGCCTCTACCGGCTCTACCGCGGGGAGGTAGAGCAGATCATCCGGCCGAAAGCAGAGAGATCCGGGCCCTAAACCCCATCGGGTCCTGCGGTTCTTCCCAGGACGGCCCGCCGGATCGGGCCGGCGAAAGGCCTGTCTCGCCGACCGGCCTGCACCGGGCTCCACGATGGCCTGCCGTCCTCCCCGGGAGGGTATGCTGCCGCGTGGAGGGGCGATGCAAAAGAAGGAGAGGCGGACGGACGGCCTTTTCCGTCAGGAGTACTGCCGGTAGAGGTAGAAGACCCGCTGAACCGCCGAGAGGTTCGTGCAGACCGCAATGAGAAGGACCGCAACCCAGATGTACCCGGTCACACCGCCGAGCACCAGCACGAGGATCGTCTCGGGCCTGCCGAAGAAGCCGACTCCCTCGAGGGGGTCCTCGATCTTCCCGGCGATCCTCTCGCTGTAGCCGATCTCCGCATACGTGACCGGCTTGATGAAGGTGTTGATCAGCGATCCGGCAAGCGCCAGCCCCACGACACCGAAATCGGCGACAGGCGGGACGTCTATGAGGTGGCTGACGATAGGGATGCCGGAGAACCCCACGGCGAGGATGACCGCCGCATCAACGTATTTGTCGGCGATCCAGTCGAAGACGGCCCCGAATCTGCTCTCCGTATGGTTCTTCCGGGCGACGTTGCCGTCCACCAGGTCAAGAATCGCCGAGACGAACAGGAGCAGGCTGCCTGCGAGGAAGTAGCGCTCGGTGAAGGCAAGTGCGCACGAGAAACCGAAGAGCACGGAGAGCACCGACACCTGATTCGGCGTAACGCCCAGGCGTATGAAAAACGACGCGATTGGCTCCGTATATTTGATGAATTTCGGCCGCAGGGAGGTTATATTCATCGCATAATTTATCACCCCGTGAAGAGTTTAACCTTTGCTCTGCCGGATGAGGCCGCAACACTTCACCCGGAATACCGTATACGGGCCAAAATCACCAGATTCATAAACGCTCACGCCAGATAGATCAGCGGGAACGAATTCCAATGTCAGATCACGACAGGCCGCACGTGCTCATGATGTCAGAGATCACCGTCGACGGGAAGCTCACCCTGAAACGCGGGGCCTCAAGCAAGATTCTCATGAAATATATGGCCCCCGAGACCGAGATCCTCCTTCACCGGACCCGGGCGGAATGCGACGCCATCATGGTCGGGGCAAACACCATCAGGATCGACAACTCCTTCCTGACAGTCCGGCTGGTGGAGGGGAAAAGCCCGCTCCGTGTCATCCCGAACAGCCGGGCGGATATCCCGCCGGATGCAAACGTCCTCGGGCCGGACGCCAGAACGGTCATCGCCGTCAGCGAGGCCGCACCGGCGGAGAAGGTTGCCCGGCTCCGGGCAAACGGCGTCGATGTCGTCGTCGCGGGTGCGAACGAGGTCGATCTGCCGAAACTGATGCAGGTCTTAAAAAGAGACTACGGCGTCAACCGGATGATGATCGAGGGCGGACCGACGCTGAACTGGTCCATGCTGAACCACCGCCTCGTGGACGAGATCCGCCTGATCCATCTGCCGTTCATCGTCGGCGGTGCCGATACCCCGTCCCTCGTCGGCGGCATGCATATCGAGACCGAAGAAGAGATGTTCCGGCTCTCCCTGAAACGCCACTTCATGTGCGGGAGCAATCTGGTCACCGAGTGGGACGTGCTCTACCGCCCCGCTCCCGAGGATTAACCTTTTTTACGCGCCGATCGCCTAGATCATCACGTAGGGGTCGGCTTTCATGTATTCCCGGCAGACCGTCGTCGCGTAGTGGCCGGGGGGGAGCGTAAATTTGAGCCGGACATCTGCACCGGATACGTCCGCCTCCACGTCGGTGGAGAGGCTGATCGCCCGCAGAACCCCGGCGAACTTCGTCTCTACGAACCGGGAGGCGCGCTCGAAGTCTCCGGCGTCGATGCCCGACTTCTCCATCAGTTCCTGCATGATCTCATCCATCGGCCCGTGCGACGCCACCGGTTCCGAGCCCGGGATGAACAGGGCGATCCGGCAACGGCCACGGCGGATCTGCAGCAGGGCCGCCTGCCGGTTCCGTGCGGAGACGATATCTTCGCGGCCACTCAAGAAGAGGAGCCGGTCGCCGACCTCCGGCTCGGAGAGCGAGAGGCCGGCATCGATCCGGGAGGAGAGCGCGCAGTTGAAGAGATAGGACTGGAACGCGCTTACGAGAAGCGAGAGAAGCTTCGGGGGGAGCGCCCGGAGCGCCCCGGCGTAGTCGCCGGGGTTCGCGACGAGGTGGTTCGCCATCGCCCGCTCGTAGGTCATCTGGACGGGAAGGTCGGCAAGCGCCGCTCGTGCATCCCGGGTCTCGGCGAACCGGGTCCGGGCCCGCTGCGCCTCCTCCGACTCCCGGGGGTATGCCCGGCCGACATACGTGGCCACGGCGCCTTCGTAATCGCCCTTGAGGATGCTCTCGCCGACGATGTGGGTGACCGGCCGGACGACGCCGAACCGCTGCAGCCCGTAGTAGTTCGGTATCCCGGCAGACGCCACCACCGTCGCCGCCTGGACCCGCGCCGAAAGGTCCTCTGCAGTGCAGTCCCGGATGGCGATATCGAACCGGTTCCCCGCGAGACTGCCGAGAGCGAGCGAGTGCTGCGACCGCCCGACGACCTCGAGCGAGATATCCCCAAGATGCACCTGCCCGACCGCTTCGGGCGGGACGTCGTAGATCGATATGAACTGGGTGGTCACCGCGTTCTTGTCCTTGGTCCCCGCCCAGGCGATCCGCCGGTGGCTGATGCCGAGCTGCTTTGCGATCTCCTTGACCGCCCGCTGGAGTTCCCAGTTCGTCTTGGTGAGCCGGCAGATAAGGTATGGGCCGTCCTGGTCGCCGATCGGGAGCGGGAGCTCTTCGACGACGAAGTCCCCGGGGCTTGAGCGGAGCCGCCCGCCGATGCCGGGGGCAACGGATGCGTAGTAGCGCATCCCCAGTTCCTGTTCAAGGGGATAGGGCGAGGGCATCATAGCAGGGAGAGGTCGCCGGTGATCCGGTCGAGGTCTTCGGCACGGGCAGGCCCGAGGCCGAGCGCCGTCACGGTCCCCGGCGGGATCTCGGTCATCCCGGCGTCCTGGATGATCGATGCGGGGATGCCCGCCCGCTCTGCAATCGTCTTGAGTTCAAAGAGCTGCCGCTCGGCCGTCACCTTCAGCACCACCTTCTTCTGCCCCTCGTCAAGCCAGGCCTTCCTCGCGATCTTGTCGGCCTTCTCGTAGGCCCCGATGGCGGCATGGGCGATCTGCGCACACTTCTTGCCGCAACTCATCTTGATGTCGGCGCGCACGATCAGGCACTGCTTCCACTTGAACTCCCGTATATCAGGCATTTCGTACTACTTGGGGCATGATCCGTCAAATACGCAGCTATGGGGACGGGGTGCGACGGGCCATGGGGCCGGAGCATGAGCACCGCAGGTGCGGGTGCGGGGGGCGGCACGCGGTCGGCGTTGTGGAGGGGTGCGCGAGGGCAGGGGGAGAGAGGAGGTAAGTTGAACACCCCTCCCGAAAGTCTCAAGTGCAAAACCTGCAATTATCTCCCCCGATTTCCCCTATAAACACAACAAATTGCGCCTTCGGCGCTCCTGTCCTTTGGCCCATCAACCCCGTACGTCGTTCTTCGGGACATCGCTTACCCCATGCACGGCTTTCAGGGGATATCGCCACGCACTGCCCCCGCCCTAGGGGCGGGGGAGGAGCGCGAAGCGCGGGCGGGGTGGGGGTTGCAACGAGGAGTTTACAGGTGTCCCCTGTCCCCACCCCCCAGACGCGATACCCAATGGAAAGCCGTGCCCGGACTTGCGAGGTTCTGAAGAATACCGAGTGTTCCACCTGGAGTTCAACCGCCATCAGGCAGGTGAAGAATACGAACGAAGTGAGCATGAGAAGACCAAAGATCTTCGAGAGGGGGACGCTCACTTATGACTCGACCTTCCCCCATCCGCTTCCTTTTATGTTACCGGAAGTCCACTCTACTCAGGAACCGGGCCGCCGGCCTGCAGCACGGGGGCAGGCAACCGGCGCCGGGAACTCACTCGTGCGAGGCATGGTAATCTGGTCTGGGATGTTGTTGTTGTGGGCGCAGGGCCTGCCGGGAGTGCCGCGGCGCGGGCGTGCGCGGAGGAGGGACTCGCGACGCTCTGTATCGAGGAGCACGGGACGATCGGCTACCCGGTGCAGTGCGCAGGACTGCTCTCGGTCTCCGCGTTTGCCGAGTGCGGCGTTTCGAAACGATCGGTCACAAACGAGGTGAGCGGCGCCCGCATGGTCTCGGACCTCGGGGGGGAACTCCTCTTCGACGCCCGGACCACAAAGGCCTACGTCGTCGACCGGGGTCTCCTCGACCGGGAGATGGCGGAGAGGGCGGCGGATGCCGGGGCGGAGTTCCTCCTCAAAACCAGCGCATCCGGCATCAGGGGCTCCTCCCTCCTGACCAGGGGAGTCCGCGGGCGCGAGGAGATCCCCTTCCGCCTCCTGATCGCCGCCGACGGGCCGCGGAGTTCCGTCGCCCGCATGCTCGGCCTCCGGCGGCCGGAGGTCTACCTTGCCGGGGTGCAGGCGGAGATACCGTGTGCGACAGACCCGCGTTACGTGGAACTCCACCCCAACGCCTCGCCCGACTTCTTCGGGTGGGTGATCCCGGTCTCGGCGGCCAGGGCCCGCGTCGGTCTCTGTGCCCGGGAGCACGCAAAGGACCACTTCGACCGGTTCATCGCCCGCTACGGTGGGAACTCGCTCCACCTCGTCAGCGGGGTCATCCCGCTCGGGGTCGTGCCGCAGACCTACGGCCACCGGGCGCTCATTGTCGGCGACGCGGCGGGGTTCGCCAAACCCACGTCGGGGGGCGGCGTCTACACCGGCATCCGGTCGGCAAAACATGCGGCCGCGACCGCGGCGGCGTGCATAGCGCGCGGGGCGTTCGATGACGGGAGCCTCCGGGACTACGAACGGCGCTGGAAGGAAGACTTCGGGACAGAACTCGATATCGGGATGAAAGCGCTCAGGATGCGGCAGAGGATGACGCCGGAGGAGATCGACCGTCTCTGCCGGGCCCTGGACGACCCGGACCTCATCGAGACGATCGTGGAGCACGGCGACATGGACCGGCCGGGCACCCTGCTTCGCAGGCTCGCCCTGAAACCCGCGTTGGTCAGGACGATGGGCATACTTTTCGCATCAGGAGTACGTCAGATTCTTACCGGCTGATATAACCATCGCGCTTAGTAATACATTTATACCAAAACGTAATACAACTTGTCGGGTGTGTTATGCATATACCTGATGCGTTTATACCGATGGGACAGGCCCTGGTCTACTGGGTCATCGCCCTCATCTTTATTGCTCTCGCTCTCCGGTGGGCGCGGCGCTCGATGGGAGAAGAGAAGATACCGCTGGTCGCCGTGCTTGCGGCCGGCATCTTCGCCATCCAGGCGTTGAACATCCCCATTCCCTGGGGGACGAGCGGCCACATGGTCGGTGCGGCGCTCGCGGCAATCGTCCTCGGGTCGCCGTTTGCAGGAGTCTTCGTCCTGACGCTGGTGCTCCTCGTGCAGGGCATCATCTTCGGTGACGGCGGCATCACCGTCATGGGTGCCAATATCGTCAACATGGGCGTCGTCGGAGGATTCGTCGGCTACTACGGTTATGCCGCCGTCAAGGGCGTGATAGGGAATACGTATGCCGCTGCGTTCATCGCCGGGTGGGCGTCGCTCTTCATCTCTGCAATCCTCTGTGCGGTCGAACTCGCAATCGCCGGCACGTTCCCGCTCAGCCTCGGACTCACCTTCATGGGTACGTACCATGCGGTCATCGGTCTCATCGAGGGAGGCATCACCGCGGTTGCTCTCTACCTGATAGCCTCGGCACGACCCGACATCCTTGAACACCCGCAGGCGGTGAGCGCGTAATGGAGACGGAGCAGTTCGTCATCATCGGTATCGTTATCGCGCTCGTGATCGCCGTTGCCGCGCCGTTCCTCGCATCCGGTAACCCCGACGGGCTTGAGAGCGCATTCTTCAGCATCCACGAAGCAAAGCCTTTCATGGGTAGCGAACTGGATGAAGAGGCCGCCGGCGCCGCAGAGGAGGAGGCAATCGCCACGACCGGCAACGACTTCTCGTACGAGGCCCTCATGCCCGATTACACCATTCCCGGCCTGGATAAAGTCGGGGAGGTACTTGCCATAGTTCTCGGCACGGTCGTTATGATCGCCCTGGCATACGGCATCGCGCGAGTGACTGCACGGCCCGATAATTAGATACCTGAAAAACTCCCACTTTTTGCTATTATGCACCTGCTCGAGACCCGCGATCTCACCCACATCTATCGCGGCAATGTCCACGCTCTCGAGAGCGTGAACTTCATTGCAGAGAGAAGGTCCCGCATCGCCGTCATCGGGCCGAACGGCGCCGGAAAGAGCACGCTTTTTAAGCACTTCAACGGCATCCTCAAACCTACGTCAGGCGAGGTGCTGGTCAGGGGCGAGCCTATCACGAAGGAGAACGTCCGCGAGGTGCGCAAGTTCGTCGGGATCGTCTTCCAGAACCCCGACGACCAGATCTTCTCCCCCACCGTGGAGCAGGACGTTGCGTTCGGCCCGACGAATCTCGGCCTCGACGAGGCGACGGTCGCCCACCGTGTCGAGGAGGCACTGCACCTCCTCGGGATCGAGGACCTGCGCGAGCGCGTGCCGCACCACCTCTCGGGCGGCGAAAAGAAACGGGTCGCCATCGCAGGCATCCTCGCGATGGAGCCGCAGGTGCTGGTGCTCGACGAGCCGACCGCAGGACTCGATCCCCAGGGTGTCGCCGACCTCGTGGAGTTCGTCAACCGGCTGCCCGAGAAGTACGGCATGACGGTGATCTTCTCGACCCACCATCTCGACCTCGTGGCGGAGATGGCAGACTTCATCTACGTGATGGACCAGGGAAGAGTCGTGGCCTCCGGAACTGTCGAGGAGGTCTTCGCCCGGCCGGAACTGCTCACCCAGACGAGACTCGACGTGCCGCCCATCCCGAAACTGATCCGGTCGCTGCAGGAGAGCGGTGTCGCCATCGATACGGCCTACACCTACGAAGATGCGAAGAAGTCGTTCCTCGACGCCTACGCGAGACGAGAATGATCGACGACCTCTACTTTATCGAGAAGCATGCTTACGCAGTGAGCATCGTCCACCGGCTGGACGCAAGGATTAAACTCCTCGTAGCCCTCGCTGCCATCGTGGCTGTCGTAGCCGTGCCGTACTCGACGAAGGTCTACGAGGTTGGCGCCGTCCTCTTCGCTCTCTTTGCTCTCCTCTGGGCCGCATCGCGCCTCCCGCCGGCCGTCTACTTCCGGAGGCTCGTGCTCATCCTGCCGTTCGGGATCTTCCTGGTCGGGTTTCAGGTATTCGTAAAAAATCCCTATTATGACGTCTTTCATACGATTGCGACCCTGCCCTTCGGGATCGAGGTCTACGCGGAGTCGATGCAGTTTGCGTCGATCCTCCTGGTGAAGTTCATCGTCAGCATATCGTTCGTCATCCTGCTCTCATCGACGACGAGGATGCAGGACATGATTGAGGCGGCGGGGAGGCTCGGCCTGCCCAGGGAGTTTACCCTTACGCTCGGGATGATGGTCCGCTACATCTTTGTCTTTGCCGATATGTTCGGCAGGATACGGACCGCGATGGAGACCCGGTGTTTCGATCCCCTCGACCGCACCCTCCCCTACCGCTACCGGCTGCACCAGGTCGGCTACACGGTCGGAACGATCTTCATCCGGTCCTACGAGCAGGGCGAGCGCACGTACACGAGCATGCTCTGCCGGGGCTACGGGGAGAACGCCGGCCTCTACATCAGGCGAAAACCCCTCCGTGCAGGAGAGACTGTATTCTTTGTCGCGACGCTTGCCTTCATCGTGCTCTCCACGGTCGCGATTTATCTGCAGCCGTAGATTAGGTTGGGCAAGTTGCACCTTCGGCCAGCCGCATTCCGTCCGTCGCACCTCGCCTAGCCTCCGGTCTCCTCACACTCCCTTCGGTTACCTGACACGGATTTCGAGGGGACTGCGCACCTTCGGTGCTCGTGCTCCCACGGTCCACTGTACCGGGATTTTTCCCCGCTTCGCTCGGTTTGTTTGTCGCAACCCGATGGAAACCAGTGATAGGTTTGAGGCAGGGCCGATCCGCAGAACCGGAACCGTTTCAGGGAAAACTTCGGTACGCGGAAAAACGGATCGTTCATATCGACCTGCGGTGCATAGGGTAGTATGCCCGCAAAGAGCGAATTCGGCAGAGGGTTCGTCGTCAACCTGATGCTGCTTTCACGGCACTTCGGCCTGCCCCCCGAGAAAGCCTTCTACGGCGCCGCGGATCACCTCAACGACTTCAAGGTGCCGGAGCAGTTCCGGGGAACCGAGATCGAGGAACTCGTCGAGCGCCTCCGCAAGATGGTGATCTGGCACCAGCCGGGCACCCTGGACAAAGAGGATGCGGCGGACATCAAGAGGGTCCTCAACCGGCTCGCGGTCGCAGTCGATACGCACCTCGGCATACCCGACGCCGATACCGGGAAGTACGACTGACGGGAGCGCTTTCTCCCGCCTAAAGACCGGGATCGGTCGGGATGCCCGACCTCTCGGGGCGCGCTCGCGTGGAGGCTCCATCGAGCCGTGGACCGGCAGGGTAACCCTGAAACAGGGAATTTTCCGGAGCCATACAGTATAAGTGGTTATAAAACCCATATATATTGTGAGTTTTACTGTGATTCAGGACGCCGCTCGTTCAGCGGAGGTCACACATGACTGATACCTACGATGCCTCCCACATCACGGTACTGGAAGGCTTAAGGCCGGTGCGGGAACGTCCCGCCATGTACATCGGCAGCACGGAAACCCGGGGGCTGCACCACCTGGTCTACGAAGTAGTGGACAACGCCGTAGACGAGGCTCTCGCCGGGTTCTGCGATCTGATCCAGGTGACCGTCAACCGGGACGGCTCGGTCTCGGTTGATGATAACGGCCGTGGCATCCCGGTCGACCTCATGCCCCAGTACGGCAAGAGCGCTCTTGAGATCGTTCTCACGGTGCTGCACGCCGGCGGAAAGTTCGATAAGAACACCTACCAGGTATCCGGCGGCCTGCACGGCGTCGGCGTCTCGGTCGTCAACGCCCTCTCGAGCTGGCTCGATGCGACGGTTTTCCGGGACGGCAGCGTCTATACGATGCAGTTCCGGCAGGGCCAGGTTGCAAAGCCGCTCGCGAGCCGCCCGGAGACCGAACACGAGATGGAGGCGCGGTACGAGGAACGCTACGGCGCCCGACCCGGGCAGCGGCTCGACTACGAGCGGCTCCGGGGAACCCGGATCACGTTCCAGCCCGACAGGTCGATATTCGAGACCGTCGAGTTCGATTACGACGTGCTGGACCACCGGCTCCGCGAGCTTGCTTACTTAAACAGCGGCCTTACGATCAGCCTCCGGGACGAGCGCACCGGGGATTCCGCCACCTACTGTTTCGAGGACGGCATCAGGCAGTTCGTCGCCCACCTCGGCGAAGGGAAGGAGAGCCTCCACGACGATATCATCTACTTCCAGAAGCGCGACCCCGAGAGCATGGTCGAGGTCGAGGTGGCCCTGCAGTACAACAACTCATACGCAGAGACAATCTACACCTACGTCAACAGCGTCAATACCCGGGAGGGCGGCACCCACCTCGAGGGGTTCCGGAGCGCCATCACACGGGCGATCAACAGCGCCGCCCGCAGAAACAGCCTCCTCAAGAACAACGACGCGCAGGTCCGGGGCGAAGACGTCAGGGAGGGGCTCGCCTCCGTCATCAGCACCCGGGTTGCCAACCCGCAGTTCGAGGGGCAGACCAAGATGCGCCTTGGGAACAGCAACGTCCGGGGCATCGTGGACTCGCTCGTCTACTCGTCGCTCACCGAGTACTTCGAGGAGCACCCCAAAACCCTCCAGGCGATCGTGGAGAAGGCGATGGCGGCTGCCCGGGCCCGGGAAGCCGCCCGGAACGCGCGCGAGCTCGCCCGGCGGAAGAGCACGCTGGAGTCGACCGGTCTCCCCGGGAAACTCGCCGATTGCCAGGAGC
This sequence comes from Methanobacteriota archaeon, assembly GCA_016841955.1. GTDB lineage: Archaea > Halobacteriota > Methanomicrobia > Methanomicrobiales > Methanoculleaceae > Methanoculleus. The sequence continues at coordinate 188,776 of JAENYE010000004.1, read as the reverse complement.
GGGATCCGGCGAAGAGCGAACTCTACATCGTGGAAGGAGACTCTGCAGGCGGTTCCGCGAAACAGGGGCGGGACAGGAAGTTCCAGGCGATCCTTCCCCTGCGGGGAAAGATCTTAAACGTCGAGAAGGCGTCGGAGCATAAGATCCTGAAGAACGCCGAGATCCAGGCGCTTATATCCGCTATCGGCACCGGAGTCAGCGATAGTTTCGACGCGGAACGCGCCCGGTACCACCGGATCATCCTGATGACCGATGCGGATGTCGACGGTGCGCATATCCGGACGCTCCTCCTCACGTTCTTCTACCGATATATGGCGGGACTCGTGGAGAACGGCTACATCTACATCGCCCAGCCGCCTCTCTACCGGATCGCCAGGGGCAAACAGGAGCAGTACGTCTACCGCGAGGAGGAGATGCGAGAGATCATCGCCGGGTGGGGCGAGAAGGGTGTCTCGATCCAGCGCTACAAGGGTCTCGGTGAGATGAACGCCGGACAGCTCTGGAGCACCACGATGGATCCGGCGAACCGGGTGCTCAAACAGGTGAAGATCGAGGATGCAGTCTACGCGAACGACATATTTGAGAAACTTATGGGAGAGAATGTGGACGCCCGGAGAGATTTCATCCGCCGGCATGCAAAGGAGGTGAGCAACCTTGACATCTGACCAGGTCGTCCCGATCAACATCGAAGAGGAGATGAAATCATGCTACATCGACTACGCGATGAGCGTGATCATCGGCCGTGCCATCCCTGACGTGAGAGACGGTTTGAAACCGGTCCACCGCCGCACCCTCTACGCCATGTGGGAGATGGGCAACACGAGCGACAAGCCCTACAAGAAGAGCGCCCGTGTTGTCGGAGACGTGATGGGTAAGTACCATCCCCACGGCGATTCGGCCATCTACGATACGCTGGTGAAGATGGCGCAGCCCTTCTCCTACCGCCACATGCTGGTGGACGGCCAGGGGAACTTCGGGTCGGTCGACGGGGACGCCGCCGCCGCCATGCGATACACGGAGGCCAGGCTCACGAAGATCTCGGAGGAGCTCCTTGCCGACATCGACAAAAAGACGGTCGGTTTTGCCCCCAACTTCGACGAGTCGCTCGAGGAGCCCGAGGTTCTCCCGGCACGGGCCCCAAACCTCCTCGTCAACGGGTCGAGCGGGATTGCGGTCGGCATGGCGACGAACATGCCGCCTCACAACCTCCGGGAGGTCTGCGAGGCGACCTGCCGCGTCATCGACGAACCCGGTGTCTCCACGGAGGAGCTGATGCAGGTCATGCCCGGGCCGGACTTCCCGACCGGCGGGATCATGATGGGCACCGCAGGGGTCCGGGACGCCTACCTTACCGGGCGCGGGAAGTGTGTGGTCAGGGGAGTCGCGGAGATCGAGGAAGAGGGCCGGACACCGCAGATCATCATCACCGAGATCCCCTTCCAGGTGAACAAAGCACGCCTGATCGAGCATATCGCCTCCCTCGTCCGCGATAAAAGGATCGAGGGGATCGCCGACATCCGCGACGAGTCCGACCGGGACGGCATGCGGGTCGTGATCGACCTGAAGAAGGGCGTCGCGCCCCAGGTGGTGCTGAACTTCCTCTACAAGCACACGGCGCTTGAGTCCTCCTTCGGCATCAACAACCTCGCGATCGTCGACCGCCAGCCCCGCACCTTAAACCTCAAGGAACTCATCCACGAGTTCCTCAAGCACCGGATGGACGTGGTCCGGCGGAGGAGCGAGTTCGATCTCGCGAAGAACGAGGAGCGGATGCATATCCTCCGCGGTCTCCTCGTCGCGCTCGACAACATCGACGCGGTCATCGCAACCATCCGGGCTTCCGGGACGACCGATGAGGCACAAAAAGCCCTGGTGGCGAAGTTTGCGCTGGACGAGGTGCAGGCGGACGCTATATTGAAGATGCAGCTCCGGAGGCTTGCAGCGCTCGAGCAGCAGAAGATCCTGGACGAACGCGATGCCCTTGCGGCGGAGATCGAGCGGCTCACCGGGATCCTCGCAAGCGAGGCGAGCATCCTCACCGAGATCAGGAAGGAGCTCGTCGATATCGGTGCCCGCTACGGCGACCCAAGGAGGACCCGGATCGAGCACGCAGCCGAGGCCTTCGATAGGGAAGACCTCATCGAGGACAAACCGATGCTGGTCTCGCTCACCTCCTCTAACTACATCAAGAGGATCGACCTCGGCACCTACCGGAACCAGCGGCGCGGGGGTCACGGCGTCATCGGTATGGCCACCAAGGACAACGACGGCGTCGAGAGGGTCTTCGTCGCGAATATGCACGACAACCTCCTCTGCTTCACCAACAGGGGAAGGATGTACTGGCTGAAGGTCTACGACCTCCCCGAAGGGCAGCGAGCGAGCAAGGGCAAGGCCCTCGTCAACCTCCTGAACCTCGCCGGCGAAGAACGGGTGACCGCGGTGATCCCGGTCAGGGAGTTCGGGCCCGACCACTACCTCTTCTTTGCGACGAGTGGAGGAACGGTTGCGAAGATGGCGCTCGACGAGTTCTCGCGGCCGCGACAGACGGGGATCAACGCCATCAACCTCCGCGACGGCGATGCGCTGGTGGACGTGAAGGCGACCGACGGGAACCAGGAACTGATCCTGACGACGCAATTCGGGCAGAGCCTCCGGTTCCACGAGGAGGCCGTCCGCCCCGTCCACCGCAACGCGATGGGGGTGCGGGGGATCAGGCTCCGCCACGGCGATGCCCTGCAGGCGGTATCCGTGGTCGAGGAGGACCATCTCCTCACCATCACGGAGCAGGGCTTCGGGAAGCGGACGGAGTTCGACGAGTTCCGCGGCCACGGCAGGGGCACGCTCGGGGTCAGAAACATCGTCGTCGACGCCCGGGCCGGTTCGGTCGTCGGGTCGATGGCGGTCTCCGACGACGACGAGATCATCGTGATGAGCGCGTCCGGCATCGTGATCCGGACGAAAGTTTCCGAAATCTCGATCCAGAAACGGGGCACCCGCGGTGTCCGGATCATGAGGCTCGACGACGGCGACCGCGTCATCGGGTTTACGATCCTCGATGCCGAGGAAGAAGAGTAACACCTGTTTCCTCTCTTATTTTTGCTCACTCTATTTGCGGATTCTCGCGTAGCCTTTCCCTGCGGGATTGACGGCTGCGAGACCCGGAAGATGCCGGTGCCGCACAGGGAAGCTTGCTGCACCAAATGGGAAGTTATTTACCCAATAAGAGAAGCATGTGTTACATTGAGGCACTATGAAACAGCGAACTTATCTCATCTGTGTCGTCCTTGTGGCAATCAGCCTGATCTTTGCTCTCGGGTTCGGCATGACATCCGCAAACATGATCGTCCCGGTCGTCGCCGTCGTCGCCGGCATCGGTATCCTGGCTCTCTGCCGCAGCAGGGTGACGGAGGTCACGGAAGACGAACTCTCGACGATCCTGCACGGGAAGGCGGCCCTCAGCGCGCTCGAGGTGACCATCCTGGTCGCCGCGATCGGGTTTGCCGTGCTGATGACCTTCTCGTTCACCGGCGGGACCGGTTCGGCCCTGAAAACGTACGACAACGGGTCGATCGTGGTCGTTTACGGCGTACTCACCGCCCCTCCGGATCCGGAGTTTATCTACGACAGTACCTACCTCATCCCCGACCCGGCGAACCTGACCATCGACGATGTCGTCGCTCTCGATACTCTGTTTGCGAATGGACACCGCATCCGGGATACTGCCCGCGCATTCGGCGCAGCGCTCGGCGTGGTCACAGTGCTGCTGACTGCACTGTATGGAGCGTTTTTGTGGTACTACAACAGAAGGTACGGGACGTAGAGCCGATGAAGAACAAAATCAAGGTCTTTCGCGCGATGCGCGACATGACCCAGGAGGAACTTGCCGATACAATCCGGGTCACCCGGCGGACGATCAACTCCATCGAGCGGGGCAAATACAACCCCTCCATCGAGGTCGCCCACAGGATCGCGAAGACCTTCGGCGTCACCATCGAAGAGGTCTTCTGCTTCGAGGACGACGACGGCGAGGATACGGAGGCCAAACAATGATCCGCTGCGACCATCTGGCTGTCCAATGACTCTGTGCCGGCGGGCGGGTATCTCCTCCCGGCCTTCTTCTCCAGGAAAAAAGGTTAAAATGTTGGTTTCCTGAAATATGCAAGCGCCTTGGGCCGGTGCCGCTCAAGCTCCGTGAAGAAGTACTGCGCAAGTTGCGGGTCGGAGTCGTAGATCGCCTGCTGCAGGGTGCGCATCAGCCATCCCCGGATCTCCTGGCCCGCATCAAGCGTATTCATCACGACGACGACCGCCTCGTCCACATCCTGTCTGTCATTCCATCGATAGGGCATAAACACCATCTCCGGAGGGGAAATACCCGCCTCACCTATAAAGCGTTTACGGCGAGCATACCCCGGGCAACCTCTCCGCATGCAGAACCGTCACCGTAACGTGCCGGATGGCATCAGCACCCGATGGCGGCCATCCGTTCCGCGGGTTTTATCCGGACAGGAGACAACAGGACGTGCGGATGAGGTGTCCGTAGCATGTTCCGTACGACAATTCAGGTAGAGACGCACGGGGAGGGGGAGATCGTCAACCTCACGCCCCGGATAGCGCAGGCGGTCGCCGAGAGCGGCGTGCGGGAGGGGCTTGCAACCGTCTTCGTCGCAGGCTCGACCGCCGCCGTCACCACCATCGAGTACGAGCCCGGGGTGCTCTCGGATCTCCGTCGGGCGCTCTCGGTCATCGCCCCGGCCGACATCCCCTACGCCCACGATGCGGCATGGGGCGACGGCAACGGGCGGTCCCACGTCAGGGCGGCGATTGTCGGCCCGTCGCTCTCGGTCCCGGTCATCGAGGGCAGGCTCGCGTGCGGCACCTGGCAGCAGGTCGTCCTGCTCGAGCTCGACGTGCGGTCGAGCCGCGAGCGGACGGTCTACGTCACCGTTCTCGGCTGAACGCCGGAAAAAAAAGCGTGAGACATACGGCCCCGGCTGCCGGAGGCATACGACGGGCAGGGGTGCGGCGCCAGGCTGGCAACCCCGGATAGTATCACCCTGCTTCCGGTCTTCGCCGGATTCGTTCAGGAAGAATGAGTGATTTAATCGAGAGGCACCGTTTCAAGCTGGGATACCAGTTCCCAGATGCGGGTCCGTGCGTGGACCGGCATGTTCGGGTCGTTGCTGATCTCGTCGATCATGGAGATTGCGGTTGCGGCACGGAGACCGATACTCCGGGAATCATCCTGGAGAACAGTTTTGGTCGCGTCTGCGACGCGCCGGATATTGCGTGGAATGGTGGAATCCTCGCTGATATTCTGCAGCATCTGGATGCAGATCCGTATTGTTTCGTCTGGACTTGCCATTAGAATTACCCCTCTATTATTAATGGCATCCAGACATATATAAGTTGATTAAGGGAGTTCGACGAAATGACGGCTGATCAGGCTGACGAAGTCATGGCCGGGTACCTCCTGAAGGGAGGAAAAATGCTCGCCAAATCCTGTAAGGTCTGCGGGTACCCCCTGTTTGAGTACAAGGGAGAGACACAGTGCGTGATCTGTCCGCAGGAAACCTCCGGCGAACCTCTTCCGGAACCGGAGCCGCCTGGCGAGGTTCCGGTTCCCGGGCAGTCTTCCGCACCGGCGGCAGCCGCCCGGGAACCGCGAGGCCGGGTTGCCGCGGAACTCGAGCGGACGATCATCCACCTCTGCGAGCGCATCAGGGGCGAGCAGAGGGCCAGCGAATGCCTGACCCTGATGATGGCGATCGAACGGGGTGCAGAAGCGCTCGCAACGCTGGGTCAGCGGTAAGGCCTGCGGGCGAGATCCCATATAGCACGGGCGGTCTTTTCCCCGATCCCGTGCACCGACGCCAGTTCCTCCGGTTCGGCATCGATGATCGCCTTGAGCGACCCGAAGTGCTCGAGGAGGAGCCGTGCGCTTTTCATGCCGATGTTCGGGAACGCGGCGAGTGCGTACTCCTGCTCTTCGCGGACCGACCGGTAGGACTTCTTCGGGTGCACCTTCCGCTCTCCCCGCTCGCTCCCCTCCCGCTGTGCGAGGACGTAGAGCACCTCGGCGGTGTCGTCCGCATCCCTCGTGCGCATCAGCGCGACCCCCATATCGACCGTGATGGCGGCGAGCGTGCCCCGGATAGCGTTCGGGTGAATGTTCCGCACCGCATAAAGGTCGTCAACTCCCTCGATGATCAGGACGGGGCGCGGCACCGCGTCGGCCATGGCCCTGATCTGCCCGAAGAGGTCCCGCTCCACCAGGGTGTTCATGAAGTCCTGCACGGTCTTGCGCTCGACAAGGATACGGTCGCCGATGGCGTAGTCGCCGAACTCAAGGCGCTCGAGCGTGATCGACGCCCCGAGTTCGTGCAGGCGCCCGGCGACCCGCGATGACGTCTCCCGGTCGTCGACGGTGATCGCCGGCCCCGCCGGAGCAAACGCGAGGAAGTCCGTCTGTCTGGCGGCGGCCGGGACGGACGGAGCGGAAGCAGATGCGGGCGCCGCGCTCATGTTCCTGATCCCGGTCACCATCGCCCGCTCCCGGGTCTGGCTCACGTACCGGAACGTCTCGTCGGACGTGCCTTTCGTCACCAGCACGACGATCGTGCCGCTCCCGCTCCTACCGGTCCGCCCCTTCCGCTGGATGCTCCTGATCTCCGAGGGGACGGCCTCGTAGAAGATCACCATGTCCGTCGAGGGGACGTCGAGCCCTTCCTCGCCCACGGAAGTCGCGACCAGGCACCTGAACTCGCCCTCCCGGAACCGGGCGAGGCTCGCGATCTGCTCTTTCTGCGAGAGTCCCCGCTCCGCGTCCCGGGAGGCCTGGCCGACGAACCGCTCGCAGGCGATGCCGCTCGCAGAGAGCGCTTCGACGAGCGTCTGGACGGTGTCGCGGTAGGTGGCAAAGACGATGATCCGGCTGTCCGGGTGCGCCGCAAGCTGCGCCCGGACCAGTTCCCGGACGATGGCGACCTTGGGGTGGAGTTCCTCCTTCCAGCCGGCGGCGGCCTCGACGAGGTGCCGGTAGGCGGGATCGGCGACGAGGCGCTTGCTGGCCTTGCTTCCTGCACTTGAGGCCCCCTCCGCGCCGAGCCGGGCCAGGTAGAGTTTAAGCGCCTCGCTTCCTTGAGTCTCGACGAGCGAGATGGCATGGCGGAGCTTCATGCACTCGGCGTGCAGGGACGCCGCGATGAACGCAGAGGGGTCCCGTGTCCGTATACGCTGCTGGATCTGGGCATTCAGGCCGTTGAGCGCCTTCATCGAGAGCTTGTCCGGCTTCGGGACGCGGAAATTAAGTTTCGCGAGCCGGGTGAGGCGCGACTCCACGAGTCCCCGGAGGACGACGAGCGCCGCCTGCAGTTCTTCGGGCAGGTGGACGTCGACGTACTGGATATCGCGCTCGTGGATGTAGGGGTGGACGTCCTCGTCGGTCTCCACCCTTGTTTCGACCGCCTCGATATGCAGGTTGTTGCAGACCTCCTGCACCTTCGCCTGGTCCCCTCCGGGAGAGGCGGTCATCGCGAGCAGCAGGGGCTCGCCTGCCGTGGCGCAGTAGTGCCCGGCAAGGAAGACGTAGGCGTAGTTCCCCACCGCCCGGTGGCACTCGTCCACGACCAGCAGCACGACGTCGGCGAGGCTGTATCTCCCTGCCAGGCAGTCGTTCTTGATCACCTGCGGGGTGGCAAAACAGACCCGGCACGCTTCCCAGGCCCTGGTCCGCTCCTCCGGGGGGGTGTCCCCGGTGAACATGGCGAAATCGGACTCCTGCGGCTCGGAGCCGTCCCGGGAGAGCATGAACTGCCTGAAGAAACGGAGATGCTGCTCGACCAGGGGTTTTGTGGGTGCAAGCATCAGCACCTTCCCGGGGTGGGAGTAGAGGCGGGACGCCGCGACGATGAGCGCGACGGCCGTCTTCCCGAGCCCGGTCGGGAGGACGACCATCGTGTTCGCGTCAAGCGCCCGGAGCGCAATGGAGAGTTGATACCGCCGCTCCTCGATGCTTTCTGGCCGGATCAGCGGGTGGGAAACGTAGTTCATGCCCTGAGTTCACGGAACGTGGTGGCGCCGGAGATGAGTGTGGAGAGGAACTCCGGCAGCCGCTCGACCGGCACCCGGACCTGCTCCATGCTGTCGCGGTCCCGTATGGTCGCGGTGTTGTCCTCGAGCGTATCGTAGTCGACGGTGACGGCAAAGGGTGTCCCGACCTCGTCCTGTCTCCGGTAACGCCTGCCGATGGCGCCGGAGTCGTCGTACTGGGCAAGGATGCGGCATCCGGTGAGCCGCTCTGTAATCGTCTGCGCGATGCTATCGAGGCCGTCCCGGTTCATCAGCGGGAAGACGGCGACCTGAACCGGTGCGACCGCCGGCGGGAGCCGGAGCACCTTCCGGATCTCGCCCTCGACCTCCTCCTCGGCGTAGCTGTGCTCGAGAGCGACGTAGATCATCCGGTCGATCCCGTATGAAGGCTCGATGACATGGGGCATCACCTCTTCGCCGCGGACCTCCACTTCCTCTTCCCGGACCTGGTAGAGGTCGGCGGGGATGAAGAACTCTTCGCCGTCGACGGTGACCCGCGCGCCGTCCTCTCCCGGCTCGGATGCTGCCAGGGCATCCGCGATCGCCTTCGCCTTGCCGCGGAACCTGGGGCCGAGCACGCCCATGTCGGCCACGATCCGCCTTTTTGTGACCCGTTTCGGCTCGTCGTAGGGCATGAAGACCGTCATCGAGGTGCCGGAATGCCCGGCGTGCGAGCGCAGGTCGTAGTTGGTGCGGTCGGCGATGCCGACGATCTCGACCCACCCGAATCGGCCGGAGTAGACCTCGGCGTCCCAGCAGTCGGCCGCGTAGTGCGCCCGCTCGTCCGTCAGGTGCTGGCGGAACCGGAGTTTCGCCGGGTCAACGCCGATGGCGGTCAGGATCCGGTGCGTGAGCGCGATGTAGTAGGCGACGTACTCGTTTGCGATCAGCCCCTCGTCCACGGCGACACGCATCGTGATTGCGGCGGGATCCTGGTTATCTAACTGCCGCGCGATGGTGAGGAGGGGCGCCGTGTAATCCGCGTAGCGGTGGAAGGCGGGATGGTTCTTCCGGTCGGGGTGAACGAAGATCTCGGCTTCCGCCTGGGAGAACTCCCGCAGCCGGATCATGCCCTGGCGGGGGGAGATCTCGTTCCGGTAGGACTTCCCGATCTGGACGGCGCCGAAGGGGAGTTTGTCCCGGTAGAAGCGCAGGAGCCGGGAGAAATCGGTGAAGATGCCCTGGGCGGTCTCAGGGCGCAGGTAGCCCTTCCGTTGCGACCCCGGGCCGATGGTCGTCTCGAACATAAGGTTGAACGCAAAGACGCCCGCTTCGCCCAGGCGTTCCTTGCATGCAGGGCAGGGCAGTTCGTAGATCGCCGCCTGGAGCGTCTCCGCCGGGAGCGTGCCCGCATTATCGATGCCGTTCTCCTCCGCGATGTGATCGGCGCGGAGGTATTCACCGCAGTGCGGACACTGCACCATCTTATCGGCAAACTCTTTCACATGACCGGATGCGACGAAGATTGCTTCATTGCCAACAGTGGGGCATTCGATCTCGTAGTAGCCTTCCTGGAAGACGTAGAACGATCGCCAGAGGTTCTCGACGTTGCGCTTCATCATCGCTCCGAGCGGGCCATAGTCGATGAACCCGGCAATCGAGCCGTATATCTCGGATGAGGGCCAGACGAAACCACGTCTTCTGGCCACTTCCATGACTTTTTCGTAAATATCGCTCGTCTCGGCCATAGTCTTGCAGTACACTTGAGCGCCGGTGCTATTAAAGAATGGTCCTCCCCTCGCGCGAGATCACAATTCATCGAAAAAGGGGCTGAATGAGGAGGTTTTTTTTCCACGGAGAGTAATATCCCGGAAGAAATGGTTACATCTGCGAAAATGATCTTTCTGTTCCGACGGATTATATGGTAAGCTTTAAATGTTAGCGGTTGTAATGTAGGGAACGTTACGCCCCGGTTGGGGGACAAAGTATATATATCCAAGGTCATCATGGGTGACCCTCAGAACCAGACGGTGGAATGCAGAACAGAGAGAGACGGACATGGCAGAAGATACCCGCAAGCAGCAGCTACTTGAGCTGTTCACGACCATCACGAACAAGAAGACGATCGTTGAGCCGATGAGAAAGGTTCACGGTACGCTTCGGGATCGCGACGCTGTTGAGCGCGAGATCGCCCTGATCATGCGGGAAGTCCTCGATCAGGGGTATTTCAAGACCAAACTCGCCCCGCGGCAGCTTGCAAAACTCGTGGTTGCGTATTACGACGGCAAGAACGATACCGAGATTGCGAGGGCGCTCGGCGATGAGAAGCTGAGCAAGACCGTGGCACGTGCCCGGGTCCGCCTCAAACTCTTCAGGGAACTCGACTTCAAGATGCCGTTCGACCAGGGGGCGATGGCGGAGCTTCTTGATTCGGGGAAGACCATGAAGGAGATCAGCGAGGAACTCGACGTAAGCCCCTCGACGCTTCGTGAGTACCGCCATGTGATCGAGCAGCAGAGGGACACCACCCTGGACCCGTACCTGGAACGGATCAGGGATGTGATGGAAGACCGCGATCTCTCCGAGCTGATGACGCGCGGTGTCGTCAACGATGGCCTGAGCGAGGCGATCGACATCACCGAAGCGATCGACATGGGAGAGTTCTGAAACCCTGGCCCACCCTCTGTAACCCACTGAACATTTTTTAGTATCCAGATCGATCTCTTCTCCATGAGGTTGACCTGGCTTGGCCACGCATGTTTCTCGCTCGTTGGATCGCGGACGATCCTCATCGACCCCTTCATCACGGAGGGCTCACTCCCCGCGGAACCCGATATCGTTGCCGTGACGCACGCCCATGCGGACCACCTGGGCATTGCCGCGCAGTTGTCGAAGAAGACGGTCGCCATCAACGAGGTGGCGAAGTACCTGGCAGCGAAGGGTGTTCCTGCCGAACCGATGAACATCGGCGGCAGCATCACCGTTGACGGCGTCCGGTTCACTATGACGCCCGCGCTCCACTCGTCGTGGCTGGAGGACGAGGGCCCGGGCTTCTACGGCGGCGTTGCCGCCGGGTTCGTCATCGCGATGGACGGCATCAGCGTCTACCACGCAGGCGATACGGCGCTCTTCTCCGACATGCAGCTCATCCGGGATCTCTACCGGCCGGATGTGGCGCTCCTCCCCGTCGGCGGATGCTTCACGATGGGGCCCGACGAGGCGATGATCGCGGCCCGGTACATCGGAGCGCGGCTGGTGATCCCGATGCACTATGACACGTTCCCCGCCATCCGGCAGGACGTGGAGAACTTCAAGCGGGCTATCGAGCGGACGACGTCGATCCGGGTCAGGATTCTCTCGCCGGGAGAGAGCATCGAGGTTGGTCCGGAGAGCTCCGGGGAGTGCGACGGTTCGGAGCGCGATGGTTCGTAAGAACCGGAGCGTGAGCACCGAAGGTGCGAAGAACCGGAGCTTGAGAAGACCGAAGGTCTTCGAGTGCGACGTTCCTGTCGGAACGTCGTTCACCCAGACGCCATATTATGTCCACCCTGCCAGTTCCCGGGGCTTCCCCGTTGCAGGGGGGGTGCTCCCGTCGCAACTCGAAAACGCTTCGCGTTTTCTCGAACTCCGGCCCCGCACCTAGCGGTGCTATTGCTCCGTTCCTCCGGAACGTCGCACCCTGCGGCCCGTCGCACACCCTTGTGCCCCCGAACCCGCCCTCCACCGGATCCTGCACAAGGTATATGTGGTCTCAAGCCCGCAGTGGGGCCAGGCTCACCCGCTACCAGGTGAGAATACGCCTTATGAGGTGATGGGAATGGAAGAGAAGATGTTTACCCCCGGCGGCATGGAGCGCCTGCAGGCCTCAAGCGACCGGGAGAATGTCCCGTATCCCCAGGGTGACGGGAAGGTCAAACTCGTGACCCCGGGCTGGCTGGCCGACCACTTGAACGATGCCAACCTGACGATCCTCGACGTCCAGCCGAACGTGCACGACTACATCCAGGAGCACATCCCCGGTGCCGTCTACCTGACCGAGGGGGTCCTGCGGGTATCCAACCGCGGATTCCCGACGTCGTACAGCCCGAACGCCTGCCTGCAGGAATCGTTCCGGCGTGCAGGTCTTGCGGCCGACTCCCCGGTCGTCGTCTACACAGGGAAAGGCGCGTTCTCCGGCGCGGGTGACGGGCTTGGTCAGACGATGATGGCCTATACCCTGGCGAAGTACGGCCACAACGTCGTATACATCCTCGACGGAGGGCTCGACGCGTGGAAGAACGAGGGCCGGGAACTCTCGCAGGATTATCCCGCGGTTGAGCCGTCCGGCTTCACCGTCGAGGTTCGCGACGACTACTCAATCGGGTACGAGGAGTTCCGGCGGATCAAGGACAACGATGATGTGGTCGTGCTCGATGCGCGTCCGGCAAAGGTGTATGAAGGAAAGGGACCCTGGCGGAAGGCCGGGCATATCCCCGGTGCCATCAACCTGCCCTGGAAAAGCCTGATGGAGGAGGCGAACCCGGCGCTGCTCAAATCGAACGACGAACTCGACATGATCCTGGAAGAGCACGGCGTCGACCGGAGCAGGACCGTCATATGCTCGTGCGGAACCGGCCGGGAAGCCACCAACGAGTTCGTCCTCTTAAAGTGGTTCTACCTCCACCCCAACGTTCGGATCTACGAGGGATCGTTCACCGAGTGGGTCACGCATCCGGATAATCAGGTCGTAGAGGGGCCGGAACCCAGAGAACGCAAAGCAGAGGCGGCTCCTGCACGGTAATCCGTAAACGCCCGGGCAACCGGCCAAAACCTTTATTTTCTACTTTTTTAAAAAATGGAAATTATTAAATATCAATATGGACTAAATAGCCCTAGAGAGATTTGGATCCACATAAGACACTTCCCCCCTTGACGTCGTCTTTTTGGTGTATCCTCTTCTCTCTAAATGCGATGGTCCGAAGGACCGGAGCAGGAGAAAACGCGAAGCGTTTTCGACTTGCGAGCTCGAGCATCGCAGGTGCAGAACCACATTTCTTCCGCAATTCCTGACGACAGGTATGTTCCCGTGATACAGGGTATCGTTCACGCCGTTCCCTGCCGTCCGGCAGCATGACGGTCCTCTCCGGGCTCCCCTGCCTCCGGTCGGAAGGATCGGTGCCGGATCGTCCTTCTCTCCCACGTGTCCGGGAAACCTTAAATCCATCTGCCGCCATTACACTGCTGGTGGACAGTACCGTTGCCGGGGTTGTGCCCGTGGACGGGGAACCTGCCGTCGACGGCGGGACGGGGGCTGCCGTGCCGATATTTTCCACCCCGGAACGGCCGGAACGGCCGGAACGCCCGCGCTGCCGCGCAACGGAGCATTGCCCCCGTGAATTTGTGGAATAAGATCTCAAGGAGAACCTGCGAGCGGCAGGGGGTGCATCGGAGCCCAAAGATTCGTCGAATACTGGATCAACCGGTTGATCGGGCACTGCCCGATCAGAGGTTCGCACCCTCCGGAAGTATGCAGGCCAGCAGATCATGAAAAAGATCGTTGTACACGTACGGGAAGACGGGCATAACGAGGTAGAGGAGGCTCTCGAAGGCTTGCAGTACACGATATCGCTCGTTCAGGACATCTACGAGATCACTATGTACACGCCGGATGAGACCCTCGACGACCTGATCGAGAAGATCCAGAGCGTACTGGACCTGCGTTACAACGAGAACATGATCGAGGTATCGACACCGGAGTTCGTCATCTCGTCGCTCCTGAAACGTGCCGAGAAGAAGACCGAGAAAAAAGAAGAGAAGACGCCGGTCGAGAAACTGCTTGACACTGTTAAGGACTACGGAGAACTCGACCTCGATAAACTGGCGTTGACGTCCATCGCCGGGCTGATCGCCCTCTCCGGCCTGCTCCTCGACAACCCGGTGATCATCATCGGGGCCATGCTCCTCTCCCCGATCATCGGCCCGATCTACGGGTTCGCCGTCTATGCCGCTCTCGGCAGGATCCAGAGCGCCCTGCGTTGCCTCGGCGTGCTGGCGGCGCTCCTCCTGGGCGTCTTCATCCTCTCCGCAATTGCCACCTTTCTCATCAATATCGTCATACCGCTCACATTGACCAACGAGATCGCCTCACGGATCGTGGTGAACCCCATCTACACGCTGATGGCGGTGCTCCTCGGGTTCGCGGCAGTGCTGGCGTTCAACCGGGGCACTTCGGAGGTGATCGCCGGCGTCGCCATCGCTGCCGCCATCATCCCGCCGACTGTGGTGACCGGGCTCGTCCTGGTGCTCCAACCTGTGGGCCTGATCTCCACTACGCTGCTGGTGGCCGGGCAGATCGTCGGGCTGATAACGGGCGCGCTCGTCGCCGTGACCGTGCTGAAGATCGAACCCCGGGGTCCCCGCGACCAGGCCATCGCAAAACGATACCTGAAGTGGTCGGTCGTCCTGATCGTGCTGCTCTTCGCCCTGCTTCTCTGGCTCTCGTGGCTCATGTGGAGGTAGCGGCGCCGTCGCAGCGTCACTTTACTTCCACCCGCTCGCCGGTGACCATGTAACAGACCTGCTCGGCAATATCGCAGGCGTGATCGGCACAGCGCTCCAGGTAGCGTGCGATCATCACGTAGTCGATATACCGGGTGATCTTCTGCGGGTCCTCCATCATGTGCGTAAGGCTCTCCCGGAAGATGGTGTACCTGAGGTTGTCCACGACATCGTCCCGGTGCGACATGCCCGCGATAGGTCCGATGCCCTCGATCCGGTAGGCTTTGAGGGCATCGGCGATCATGGCGCGGACCAGATCCGCCATGTGCGGCAGGCTCGCCAGGTTCCCGGTATGCGGTTCCCCGGAAAGTTCTCCCACAAGTTGCGCGATATCCTTCCCGTACCGGCCGATACGGAAGAGCGCGAAGTTCATCCGGAGCGCACAGACGATGGAACGGAGATCGCGTGCCATGGGCTGGTAGAGCGCGATGAGGCGGAGCGCCGCCTCTTCGATAGCGTGGCTTTTATCGGCGAGCTCCGCCCTCCGGGCATACACGCGCCCGGCAAGCCCGCGGTCCCGGTCCTGCAGG
The DNA here is from genome assembly GCA_016841955.1 of Methanobacteriota archaeon. Classification (GTDB taxonomy): domain Archaea; phylum Halobacteriota; class Methanomicrobia; order Methanomicrobiales; family Methanoculleaceae; genus Methanoculleus. The sequence goes on along the minus strand of JAENYE010000004.1, from coordinate 173,678 downwards.
GCGATCATGGAGTCGGAGAGCATGCCGGAGGCGAACGCCCCCTGCTCCAGGACCAGATCCCTGAGGTCTTTGAGTTCTTCGTGAAATTTGTCTGTCATGGATACCTACCCAAAACGCCCCGTCACGTAGTTGTCGGTCAACTCTTCCTGCGGGGTCTCGAAGATCCGGGCGGTCGGCCCGAACTCGACCAGCCTTCCGAGGTACATGAACCCCACAAAGTCGCTGACCCGGGCCGCCTGCTGCATGTTGTGGGTCACGATGACGACCGTGTAATCCTCTTTGAGGTCGTTGATAAGGCTCTCGATCTTTGAGGTAGCGATGGGGTCGAGCGCGGAGCAAGGCTCGTCCATGAGGATGACCTCGGGCTCGACCGCAAGCGTCCTTGCGATGCAGAGCCGTTGCTGCTGCCCGCCCGAAAACCCCGTCGCGGAGTCGTTGAGCCGGTCCGCCACCTCGTCCCGGAGAGCCGCCTTCTTCAGGCTCTCCCCGACAATCGCATCCAGTGTCTCCCTGTTGCGGGTCCCGTGAACGCGGGGACCGTAGGCGACGTTGTCGTAAATGGACGAGGGGAACGGGTTCGGCTTCTGGAAGACCATCCCGATCCGTTTCCGCAAGGCCACGACGTCGCAGTCAGGGTCACGGATATCCCCGCCCTCAAAGAGGATCCTGCCCTCGATCCTGACATCCTCAACGAGGTCGTTGAGCCGGTTGAAACAGCGCAGGAGGGTCGATTTCCCGCACCCGGAGGGTCCGATCAGTGCAGTGACCCTGTTCCTCGGGAAAGAGATCGATACGTCGCGAAGGGCCTGTTTGTCGCCGTAGTAGAGGCTCAGGTGTTCTGCTGTAAGGATACTGTCGTTGTTCTGCATTGTGGGTCACCACCGGATTGATCTCCGGTAACGTGTCCGGATGACGATCGCGATCAGGTAGATGGCCGCCACCAGCGCGAGAAGTACCAGCGCCGTTCCGTACTGGTTCTCTCGTGCCCCGGGGACGTTGGTCGCCAGGATGAAGAGGTGGTAGGGGAGCGCCATCACCGGTTCCGTCACCGATGTGGGGAGGAACCGCCGGGAGAATACGACCGCGGTGAAGAGAATAGGCGCAGTCTCCCCGGCGGCCCGCCCGATGCTGAGGATCGTTCCGGTCAGGATTCCCGGCACGGCCGGCGGGAGCACGACCCGCCGTATGGTCTGCCAGGGCGTCGCCCCGAGAGCGAGGCTCCCCTCCCTGACGCTGTCCGGGACGCTCTTCAACGCCTCTTCGGTCGTCCTGATGACGGTGGGGAGGATCATCAGCCCCAGCGTGATCTGGCCGGCGAGCAGCGATACCCCGAGATTCAGGTAGAGCACCAGGAACGCAAACCCGAAGAGGCCGAAGACGATGGACGGTGTGCCGCCCAGGAGGTCGACGCCGGCCCTGATGATCCCGGTGATACGCCCTTCACGGGTGTACTCGTGGAGGTAGACGGCAGCGCCGACGCCGATAGGGAGGGCGAAGAGGATGGCCCCCCCGACCAGGTAGAGGGTCCCGAGGATAGCCGGGCCGATGCCTCCCGCCCGGCCGAGGTTGCTCGGCGAAGCGGTCAGGAACTCCCAGGAGAGCGCCGGTGCACCGTTGTAGACGATATCGAAGAGGATGACCCCGAGGACGAAGAGCACGATGCCCGCGGCCGCATACAGGAACCCGAACGCGATCTTCTGCCCGGTCTTCGGGGAGACCCTGCGCCGGACGTATACCGCCCCGAGCAGGGCAACGGCGACGACGGCGGCCACCAGAATATCCGTGGCCACCGTAAGGGTCCCGAGTGCGCCGATGCCGAGAACCGCGTAAGCATAGGGCCTTATCGCGCCGCTCCTCCTCTTCCTGGCCCCGCAGGCCGCTGTCGCCGTGTGCTGCCCGCTGACCCTCGCGAGGATGCCCCGCGCAAAAAGGTTGACCGCGAGGGTGATCGCGAGAAGTACGACCGCGACCCCGAAGAGCGCGTGATAGTGAGCGCTGCCGACGGCGACCTCGCCCATCTCGATGCCCAGCGTCCCGGTGAGCGTCCTGACCGGAGAGAGGACGTTCCAGAGGGGTTCGGGCACGACCCCTGCGTTGCCGGCGACCATGATCACCGCCATCGTCTCGCCGATGGCTCGTCCCATCCCGAGGATGATCGCGGCGGTGATGCCGGAGAGGGCTCCCGGGACCACGACCCCGGCGATCGTCTGCCATTGCGTCGCCCCGAGCGCGAGGGAGCCCTCCCGGTATCCGCGGGGCACGGCGCCGATCGCATCCTCCGAGACGCTGACGATCGTCGGGAGAGCCATGATGCCGAGCAGGATGGACCCGGCAAGCCAGGTCTCCCCGGACGCGACGTCGAAGGAGACGCGGATCCAGTCGGTCAGGATGACGAGGCCGAAGAACCCGTAGACCACGGAGGGTATCCCCGCCAGGAGCTCGACGGCGGGCTTTATGACTGCGCGAGCCCCGGGCGGCGCAAGTTCGGCGATGAAGACGGCGACCGCGATCCCGAACGGGACGGCAAGCGCCATCGCACCGAGCGTAACGAGGAGCGTGCCGGCGATCAGCGGGAAGATGCCGTATGCGGGAGTCGCTCCCGTCGGGTTCCAGATGTCGCCGGCAAGGAAGGTCAAGACCCCGACCTGCTCGAAGATCGGGTAGCCGTTCCGGACCAGGAAGAAGAGGATGAAGAAGATGGCAACGACGGCGAAGATGGCCGTGCAGAACCAGAGCGTCCGGACGGCCTCCTCGCGGATCTGCCGGATCCTCTTCCAGAGACGGAAAAAGTTGGTCGCGATCGGCTCTCGGGGCACCTGCGCGGCCCCCGACCGGGGATGAACGGCAGGGTGATCGGACCCGATCTCACCGTTGAGCGGCGTGCTCCCGCCCGGCAGAGGGGGCATGGTGCCGGCTCGGGCTCCAGCTTCTTCCTGGTGTGGCCGTTCCCCGGGTGCCGCGCCGATCCGGACCATATGCTCGTTACGTGAGTATACCGGGCGGATAGGTGTTCCCGAAGGAGACTATATGAATATATTTACCCCCAATAAACTCCAGTGACGTATATACTACGCAGAATGCATATATCCTGCCGGCGCCAACGCGTACCAATCTATGGAGATCAGAAAAGTTCAGATCACCGGGGGCTCGTCGTACATCGTATCCCTGCCGAAACAGTGGATCAAGTCTGCGAATATCCAGAAGAACGACCCTGTAGGGCTGGTTGTGCAGCCTGACGGTTCGCTCCTGGTCACCCCGAAGATCGGCGGGGAGTCGGCCCAGCGGATTAGGGTCTTCGAGGTCGGTGCCGCGACGGACCGCACCTACCTGCTTCGCCTCCTCGTCGGGGCGTACATCGCCGGGTTCACGTCCATCCGCCTCGAATCAAAAGGAAGACTGCCGCCGTTTGTCCTGCAACAGGTCAGGGAGTTCACGCAGATGGCGATCGGGCAGGAAGTGGTCGACGAGACGGACTCCTCGATAACGGTCAAGGATCTCCTCAACCCTGTGGAGATGCCGTTCGAAAACACCATCAAAAGGATGCATCTCCTAGCACGGAGCATGCAGCAGGACGCGATGGCCGCAATAAAGGGACACGATGCGGCTCTTGCGGGGGACATCGTCATGCGGGACACGGAAGTGGACCGGCTGCACTGGCTGGTTGCGCGGCAGGATAACCTCATCATGAGCGACGCCACGCTCTCGCGCCGGATGGGCATCCCGGTAAACCAGGCAGCGTACTACCTCCTGGTCAGCAGGATCATCGAACGGATAGCCGACCACGCTACCCGGGTGGCGCATAACGCCCTCGCCCTGATCGACCGCGAGGTCGAGGCGGCGACGCTCGACCTCATGGACGAGGCGAGCGCACTTGCCCTGCAGATCTTCTCCTGGAGCATGGAGGCGTTCCATACGGGAGACGTCAAAAAGGCAAACGCGACGCTTCAGAGGGTGCGCGACCTTGAGGAGAAGACCCGGGACATCAATACCCGGGTGCTCCGGTTCGAGGCGGTGACGGCGATCCCGATAGGGCAGATCGCAGACAGTATCCGGCGGATCGGGGAATATTCCGGGGACATTTCTGAAAGCGTCATCAACTACTCAGTCGGGCTGGAGGCCTGAGGCGGCTTTCCGGCCGCGCGATCCCTTTTTTCGGACAGAGAGCAAACTCTCGACAAGCACATCTCTCCTGCCGGCGGTATCATGGGCACACTCATCCCACTCGTCGTTCTCGCCATCGTCTTCCTCCTGATAGCGGTCCGAAAGATCGGGAACGTCAACTTCCGCATCTGGCAGGTGATGCTCCTCGGCGCGGCCGCCGTCCTGGTGACGGGATCGATCACGCCGCTCGATGCGCTCGCGTCCATCAACCTTGACGTGATGCTCTTCCTCTTCTTCATGTTCGTGATCGGAGAGGCGCTCGCGGCGAGCGGCTACCTTTACCACCTCTCATTCCGCCTCTTTTCCCGGGCGGAGTCGGTCCGGCACCTGGTCTTTCTCATCCTCGTCGGCGCAGGCGTGCTCTCGGCGCTCCTGATGAACGATACGCTCGCTGTCGTCGGCACCCCGCTGATGCTCTACTTCGCCCGGCGGCACGGCATCTCCCCAAAACTCCTGCTGCTCGCGCTTGCGTTCGCCGTCACGACGGGAAGCGTTGCAAGCCCCATCGGGAACCCGCAGAACCTTCTCATCGCGCTCTCGGGCGGTATCGAGAACCCGTTCATCACGTTCCCGCTCTACCTCGCCGTCCCGACGGCGATCTCGCTCCTGCTCGCCTACGGGTTCCTCTGCCGGGCGTTCCCGGGCGAGCTCCGCCCGGCGGCGCTGGTCCACCGCGAGGAGGAGATCTGCGATCCCGCCCTCGCGGCCCTCGCACGCCTCTCGCTCATCCTGCTCGTCCTCCTGATCGGGGGCAGGGTCGCCGCGGTCATGCTCGTCCCGGAGGTAGATATCAGGCTGACCTGGATCGCGGTCGTTGCGGCCATTCCCATCCTCGTCGGGAGCAGGCGGCGGTTCGAGATCCTCCGCCGGATCGACTGGGCGACCCTGGTCTTCTTCGCCGGTCTCTTCGTCCTCATGGCGAGCGTCTGGCAGTCCGGGTTCTTCCAGCCGCTCATCGAAGGGAGTTCCCTCGATCTCGCCGCCGTCCCGGTCATCGTCGTGATGGGCGTCGTCGTCTCCCAGTTCGTCTCGAACGTCCCCTTCGTCGCCCTCTCCCTCCCCGCCCTCTCGCACCTCGGGACGTCCACCGTCGGCATGATGGCGCTTGCGGCCGGCAGCACCATCGCCGGGAACATGCTGATCCTCGGGGCGGCAAGCAACGTCATCGTCATCCAGGGTGCGGAGAAGGACGGCGAGACGCTGACGTTCGGCGAGTTCGCGCGGGTCGGCGTCCCGCTCACCCTCGCCCAGACGGCTGTGTACGTGGTCTTCCTCTCGCTCATCCCGGCGTGAGGCGGGTCAGGGCCGGCAGGACTCCATCGACCCCGGAACCGCCCCAAGATCCAGGTAGATCGAGCCGAACCTGACCGATGCGACAGCGGCCGGGTCGAAGGGCGGAGCAAAGACCTCGACCCGGCGCTCACGGGGGTGCAGTTCTTCGACGATGCCGAGGGCGAGGACGAAGTTTTCGGGGTCGTTTAAGGAGACCAGCCTTCCGGCGACCCCGCGGGGGTTCCTCATGTCGGGCACCCGGCCCTGGAGCCCGAGCCCCCGGAGCAGGACTTCCTGCGATCGCGCGTCGGCAAAATAGGATGCGAAACGCTCTTCACGGTAGCGCCGCCGCCCGGTTGCGGTCCGGGCGACGGCCGCAGGGGATACGGGGATCCGGTGGACCGCAATGCCGGGATGCCGGGCGAAGTTCGCAAGCAGCCGTTCCAGTTCCCGCCCACGCTGGAGGGCGACGACGCGGGTGGGGCGGAGGAGGTCGATCATCTGGACCTGGAACTCGATGCCTACCCCGCCGGAGACGAGCCCGGGCGAGTCGATGATGGTGGCACCTGCCCCGAGTTCGGCGGCCTTCTCGACAAGGCGTTTTGCTCCCGTCAGCATCTGGACGAAGTGGCCGCCCGGGGACGTCGAACCGACGAACCGGAGGTAGGGGCGGCCGGGCGGCTCCGGCGTGCCGGGGTAGAGGACCATCCCTTCGGTCGTCGGCGGGCCAAGCCGGGACTGCCCGGTGTCGCAGTCGACGTACGCCGTCCTCATGCGAGTTGCCGCCTCGTCGACGAGGTAGCGGCAGAGCGTTGTCTTTCCACTGTCCGTCGATCCGACGACGTAGACGCGCTCAGGGGTATCCGCCCCGGGGAGCGCCGCGACGAGATCGTCCCATCCCTCTCCGATGCTGATCAAGCCCGATAAGCCTCCTCTCAAGGATGTTGCGGTCCATGGTTATAGTGCTTGACGCAACGCTCCTCCCCCGGGAGAGGCTTTATCTGGAGGGCATCCTTACTCGCAGGCATGAACACAACGGCAGCAACCACGGAGCCGGTGCCTGCGGCCCTCGGCAGGGTGTTTCCCACCCTCATGGCCACGTCTCTTTCCGGCAGGGTCGTCACCCTCCCGGGCGACGCGGAGGGCGATGTCTCGCTCATCGTCCTCGTCTTCCTCGAGTCTGCCGGGCCGATGGCGGAGTCCTGGAGCGGTCCCTTTGCCGGGGCGTTCACCGAAAATCCCCGGGTGACGACCTACTTCGTTACGGTGGTCGGCGACAGCCTCATCGGCAGATCCCTTGCCGACCGCATCCGGCAGGGGCTCGCGGGCGGCGTCCCGCCCGCGAAGCACGACCTGGTGCTGACAATACCGGGAGATATCGAGCGGTGCCGGCGGGCCTACGGGATCGACGACCCGTCGCTCGCCTACATCTACCTCCTGGACGGGCGCGGCATCATCCGCTGGATGGAGAAGGGGACCACCACACCGGAGGGCCTCGACAGCCTGCTCGATACGGCCCGGACGATGCTCGAACCGCTCCTCGCGTGACTCACGGCGGTGCCCGGCGGCGTGCCGGCAGGATACCGGCGATGAAGGCGAGCAGGGGGCCGATCACGAGCCCCGCCCAGGTAACGAGGCCCAGGACACCGAGCGCCACCATGGCGATACGCTCCCCGGCTCCAACATGCTTGCGGAAAGCCACCAGGAGCGCCCAGACCCCGAGGAGAACGGGGATGAGCGCGAAGACCAGGGTCAGGAGGAGGGCGCCCCCGGGATCCGTTCCCACGGCTGCGATGGCCATCTGCATCAGGGTCATGCCGCCGCTCCCGATATAGAGGAGGCCTGCAGCCGCCCCAAAGAGCGCGAAGGGGGAGAGGGCACGGCGCCGCCGGAGCAGCAGGCCGGCGCCTATCGCGAGGACGGCGATCATCGGTGCGAAGATCAGGAGGAGGGGCTGTCCCTCGTGACGGTGGATGGCGACGACGTCGACCGGGACCCGGATCCATTCTCCGAGAGTGTAGGATTCGACGAAACCGAGCGCGAGAGCATAATTTCCTCCCTTTCCCGACGTGTAGACCGCGAGGGTATAGTCGCCGGCCGCCGGCGCTGCCATATCGATCCGGGCGAGTCTGTAGAGTTTCGACGGCGTGAACGGTTCGTAATCCGGCTGTTTTGGAAGACTCCCCGGCACCGCTATCGCGCCGGCGCCCTCCGGGACCTCGACGTACGGCGGGACCGTGCCCGAACTCCCGATGCCCGGCCCCGCGAGCACCATCCCGGGGACGAACCCGCCCGCACGCGGAACCTGGAGCGTCGCGTATATCCGCTCGCCCTCCTCCATCCGGAACCGGTAGTAACGGGCGTCGGGGCCATTAGACAGTTCGTCATAGACCACCCAGGACCGCGTCGGGTTCTCGATGACGAACGCCGAGCCCGGTGAGGAACCGTCCCGGGCAAAGAGGGGGACGTGAGCGAGGGCAGGCGTCACAGCGAGAAGCACGGCAAGAAGAGCGGCGACCACCAGGCGGCATCCGGGAGCCATAGCCTTACCATGTCCTTCCGGTTCATAATGATTCCGCGTCCGGGGCTATTCGCGGTCCTGCCCGGGTCGCGGCAAAAGAGGTTAGAGATTTTTCAGGGCAACGATATCGGTCACACCGGTAAGTTTCCAGATGTTTGAGCGCTCTTCGGAAGCAATCGACTCGATCGGCTCTTCAGGCTTGTGGCCAAGTGCGGCAAGGATGTTCTGCGAGAGGTTGTGCGCCTTGATCATGCTCACGAACTTTTCCCTGATGATCTTCTTCTCGATCGCGTCCTCGAGTTGCACCAGGTACCCCTGCATGGTCACGAAGGTGTAGCAGGAGAGGTCGCCTGAGTACTTCTCGATCTCAACGGAGACGTAGGGGTGCTGCCGGAAGAGGTCGTTCTTCCTGCCGTACTTGGTCGCCAGGAAGTAGAGAAACTTTCCGTCGAATACGTACAGGAACGGGGCGATATACGGGTATTTACCTCCCTGGAATGCGATGCGGCTGACAAATCCCTCTTCGATGAGCTTGTCGTACTCTACTTTATCCATATTCGGGATCTTCACGATCTCCATCGGGCATCCTCTTATGCCGGTAACTCGTGAGAGTTCATATAGGTTTCCACGGGAAGGCGCAACATATCCAGAGATAGTGTTAATGCCCGAAGAATATAGGCCTGATAACCGGAATTTCGGTTTTAACGGCATATACCTGCGGGAGAGAGGTTGTCCGCAGGCTCTGCCGCATCAGGAGGGATTTTCGAGGATTTTTTCCGGCTGTTCCTGACTCCGGTCTCCCGGAAAGGTATTCGTGCTACCGGGTATGCCGGCCCGTAGATGGCGGATCTTCGCCGGCGCAGGAAACGGTTTCGTCGGAGAACCCTTTTTTTAAAACATGTAATATAATAATATTTATATTCAATGATTGAAAGAAAAATGCGCATGAGCAAGCACCGTGAGACTGCTATAATTTTCTTAGGTATTGCCGTCTGCGCGGGATTCCTCCTCTCCGTACCAGCCGTTGCCGGCTCCGGCCAGGGGCTCATGGCGTTGGATGCGGGAGAACTGTTACCGTTCTCACTCGACGATCTTTCGGCGGCGGAGAACGGATCGGAGCCATCCGGCGTTTCGATACCCCCGGACGAGGTGAACGCCTCTGAGACAGCCCCGGTACTCCTAAACGAGGGAAATGTCTCCGAAACGGTCCCGGCACTCCCGGACGAGGAGAATGCCTCAGGTGCAATCCCCGCCCCGACCGATCCCGGGGTCGCTGATCTGCTTCCCGGCGCCGACACGGAGCCGGTGATGCCTGCCGCCCCGGTGAACAACAGCCAGCCCGTCGCTCCGGTCGATGCATCTCCCGACGGAACCGGCAGCTACGACGACGAGCGGCTGGCAGGGTTGATCGACACCGCCAGCATTCGCCTGATGAGACTCTCGATGGAGCATGCCCACGCCCTCTACCTCCAGGACGCAGATGCCGCCGCTGTAGCGGCGGACGACCTGCACGCGTTCTCCGTCAGGTTGCTCCGCGAGGTGCAGCCGCTCCAGGTCTCCCCGGAACGGCAGCCCGTCAAGGACGAGTTCGTCAGGTCGCTCGCGGCCTACTCCGCGGCAAGCGAGACGCTTCTCGGCCCGATGGATGCCGGCGGGGATGCCGTTCCGGCGGCCTTCAGGGATCTGGCCACAGCGTCGGAAGACCTTGAAACGGTTAGCCGGCAGGCCGGCGAGCTGCAGCAGGCCGCCGGCACCCGCACGTCTACGATGAGCGCCGCCGCCACTACCCTCGAGGCCGGAGCGCCTGCCGCCTCGGCCGCCACAGGGCCGGTCCGGATCGCACCGCCGGAGAAGGTGCTCCCTCTCCTGGACCGCTACACCTACGACGACGCGTCAGGCGAGAACATGGTCTCGCTGCTCGCGGAATCCACCCGGACAGCAACGGAGTACCAGGAGGCCCCCATCAATGCGTCGACGCCGAGAGTCGAGGCGGGCGAAGGGCGTATGTTCCTCCTCGTTGCCGTCAAGTCGACCAACCTCGGGCACAAGGGCGACTCCGACCTCTACACCATCGAGACTCCCGGGCGGGACGCGTTCGTCCTCGAATACCAGGGAACGACGTTTGCGCCCATGGAGGCCCCGCCCTTCACCTCACTCGGGGAGTCGTTTGATCGAAAGACGCTCGAACGGTACGAATCGCTGAAAGGCTACCTCTACTTCGATGTCCCTGCGGACCTCGAGGTCTCCGAGGCGACCCTCAGGGCGGATCTCGGGGATGCCGGGATTCCTGCCTGGGATATCGGAGAAGAACTCGGCGAAGAGTCCACTGATGCGGATGCGGTATAATCCGCACCGTCCTTTTTTCCCGCTCCTGTCGGATCAGAGGGAGAGCAGTTCCACGTCCCGGGTCACCGTATCCACCACGGCGACGGTCGGCTGGCCGGTCAGGTAACCGCAGGTCTCACCGGGGTTGACGACCAGCGTCGACCCGAGCGTCCGGACCTCCGCCTTGTGGGTATGGCCGTGAACCACGACGTCGAAGGCCTTCCGCCCGATGAGCGCCTGCAGGAGTTCACGGTCGTCACCATGAAGCAGTCCGATCGTCATGCCGCTCGCAGTGACGGCGGCAAAACCTCCCCGCAGGCTGAGCAGGTCATGCTCGGCAAACCGTGCCGAAAGGAGACGGTGATCGCCGTCGTTGTTCCCGAGAACACCGATCATGGGCGATTGCAGATTTGCAAGCCGGGGGATGACGAACGGCGAGACGTAATCCCCGGCATGGAGTACCAGGCCCACGTGTTCCCTGTTCAGCTGCTCTACGGCTGCATCCACCATCCGGAGGTTGTCATGTGTGTCCGAGAGGATCCCGATGCGCATGTATGCACTCCTGACTGCTGTCACGATATATATGGCTGTTCATCGCCCCGGCAAAACGGCGGGGAAGCTCCGGGGGGCACGTCCCTCTCCAGGTCTTCCGGCACGCGCTTTTACGCACCACACCCCCAAAATCCTGAATATTCCGGCGTACTCAGGCTTTTTAAACAGGAAAATGTTTATTTGACTGTTGTCTGATACTGGAATAGGAGCATGCTCCCGGGGATGCACCGGGTCCTGGGCCCTGCCCGGGCCGGGTGCACCGGGAGCGCTGAAACAATGGATTCGTGGAGGAACAGCATGTGGGCATACGTCAAACGATCTGACGGCAGAACAGAGGAGCGAGAGTTTCCTGCAGGGGTTTACATCGAGATCGGCGACATCCTCGAAGACGGCTCGGTTGTCGTCGATGTCCCGTACCCGGACGACATCGACGACGATGCGGAAACTCCGGTGCTCTACGACGACTGAACCGGACAGACCTTCGCGCTGTTGAGACCGGCGGCGGCAGAACCCGGGAGACTGTGCCGCGCTCCCCCTATTGCTGGAACCAGCCTGCGGCACGCCGCATCGGCTGGACGTTCGCACCTTCCATCTCGCCGAGAGCAAACGCGAACCTCGCCCGGATTGTCGGCGGAAGGTCGCTCTCCGGTATCGATATGAATCCGTACGCCCCGTAGAAGTCGACGAGGTTCCGGACCGAGTGCATGTACAGGGTGTCGTGCTGGCACGCCTCGACGAGTGCGTCCATCGCCCTCCGGGCATACCCCCTGCCCCGGAACCGGACCGGGGTGAAGACGCCGTCCACCTCGTAGCCGTCCGGGTGCCGGCGGCACCGGGCGACGGAGACGAGGGTGCCGTCCGCGAAGACCCCGAATATCCGGTCCGTCTTCGGGTCCGCCTTCAACTGGTGGTAGTCGAGCCAGATCTCCTCGGCGAGCGCGAACTCCTCGCTTCGCAGTTCCCGGGTCTCGATCCGCAGGTGAATCGAGACCGCCAGCACCAGCACCGGCGGTTTTATGCACCCTGCGACAGCACTCGTGACGCTCCCGAGCGGGGCGCTTCCCGGGGCGTCACGCTTCCCGATGCGCGGGATGACGACCGCGGAGGCGTTGATCTCGTCTGCTACGGCACAGATGGTGCGCGCAGGGTCCCCGGCCCGTACCATCACCGAGATCTCGCGCATCGTGGGCGAGAGGCTGTTACGGAGAGCGGCGAGCCGGTCGCCTGCCTCCTGCTCCGCCTCCGCACGTCCGGGTTCGAAGACGTGCAGGAGCACCGCCGTCCCGGCCCCGGCAGGATCTTCCAGGGCTGCGCGGACTTCGGACGCCGGAGCAGAGAGATCGGTCGGCACCAGCAGCCGTGCAAAGAGCGGCGGCCTGCCTCCTCCCGACTGCGGGACGATCAGGACGTGTATCCGGGCATCCCGGAGCACGGTGGCCGCAACGTTCCCGGAGAAGAGGTTCCGGAGCAGGCCCTGGTCCCTGACCCCCATCGCGATCAGGCTCGCCCCCATCCCGGCGGCGGCCCGGAGTATCCTCTCCGGGACGGGCGTCCCGTCATCCTCTGCCATCACCACCTCGACGGGGTATCCCTGGCCCTGCACCAGCTCCTGCATCCGGCGGAGCACGTCATCGGCGGGCGAGGAGCCGGCCGGTGCCCGGGCGTGGAAGAGGACGACCTCGCGGACGCCCGGGACCTCACCGACCCGCTCCGCCATGGTGACGGAGGCAACGGAAAAGTCTGTCGGGATGAGCACCTTTGTAAACATGGTTTCACCTCAGATTATCCGGTATCCGCCCGGGGGCACGTGTATCACGAACCTCGCCCCCTTACCGGGCGTCCCGGTCTCCCGGATCGTCATACCGGTGATGGAGAGGATCTCCCGGACGAGGAAGAGCCCGAGCCCGCCGTCGATGCCGACGCCGTATGTAAAGATCCTCTCTTTCTCTGTTTCGGGAACACCCTCACCGTCGTCCTCGACGCAGATCGAGAGCCCGTCGTCCAGGATCCGGTAGGTGATGACGACCGACGAGACGGTCTTCCCGTGGCGGGCGGCATTCTCGATCAGGTTCGCAAAGACCCGGTCGAGCATTGGGTCGGCGAAGACCTCCAGCCGCTCCACCCAGGGCCGAACAGATATCCCCGGGAGCAGCAGGCACGACGTCACTTCCCGGATCACCTTCTGCAGCGGCTGCCAGCCCGGTGGCTGGAGGCCAAGATCCTGATAGTCCCGGGTGATCTCCGTGCGGCGCTGCACGAGCCGGGCATCCTCTTCTAGGCTTTCCAGGTGCCGGCGGACGGCGGGGTCGTCAAACTGCCGCATCCCCCTGGCGATCCGCTCAAGGAGTCCCGACACGGCTGCCGCGAGGTCGTTCCGGGTGAGCCGGCCCAGCATGTTCAGTTTGGCGTTCGTCTGGCGGAGCGCGTTCTCGGCGTTCGTCCGGGCGGTGATATCGACGAGCGTGAGGACGACCCGCCCGTCGGGGAGCCGGCCGCCCGACGCGAGCACCTGGACAGCAGCTCCGTCGGCGCGGCGGAGAGTCGTCTCATACTCGTAGACAACACCATTCCGATGAATTCCAGCCCTGAACTCATCCCAGGCACCGGGGTCGTCGAGGAATCCGGTGACGGGCTCTCCGATCAGGCCCTCTGTCGTGGAGCCGAGGAGGGTGGCGCCCACGTAATTTGCCTCTTCGATGCGCGACCCGGCCTCCTCCGCTGCAACGATGAACGTTCCCGCCTCCGAGTTATCAAAGACCCCCCGGTAACGCTCCTCCTGCTCCCGCAACCGGAGAGAGAGGAGCGATACGACAGCGCCGATGGCGACGAAGACCACCGCCCGCGAGAGCGCCGAGACGACCAGCCCGGTGTCTCCCCCGGCGAAGGGCAGGGTCATCACCAGGTACCCGATGCTCAGGGCGAGCGAGAAGACGGTGCCGCGGCGGGGGAACCAGTAGGCGGCAAGCACGATCGGCAGGTACAGCAGGTGCGGGAGGACGCTGGTGATGCCGGCAAGAAGCCCGGCGGCGTTTGCGGCGAAGGCGACGAGGGTTGATGCCGCAAGCAGGAGGAGCCGGGTATCCCTCCGTGCAGACCGGCGCTGTCCGGAGGTCAGGCTGCTCGCCCCCGAATATGGTTACGGAGCGCAACCGGTTCTCCGAATATCCGAACGGCGGATACCGCTCCACGGCATGCTCTTTGCATGATCTCCACAAGGCGCTTTGGCGTTTGGCCTTTAAAATGGATCTGATCGGAGAGCGGCGCGCCCGATCCCGGCGGCTCTCTTTCCCCGAGAACGAGGTCATGCAAAAGGCATATGCCATCCGTTCCGCCATTACTGATCAGGATAATCCGGGAACAACCATGAAGATCTCGCTCCTCCAGGTGAACACAGTCGTCGGCGACCTCGCCGGCAATGCCGACCGGATAGCGGCAGGCGTCGCGGAGGCGTCCCGTCACCGGCCGGACCTGATCGTCGCTCCGGAACTCTCCCTGCCCGGCTGCCCTCCCCGGGACCTGCTGCTTGATACGGGGTTTATAGCGCGGAGCCTCACCGTCCTGGAAGGCCTGGCTGCCGGGCTCGCCGATGCGCCGCCGGTGCTCGTCGGTTTCGCCGAGCCGAACCCCGCCGGAACCGGGCGGCCGCTCTTCAACGCCGCCGCCCTCCTTCGGGACGGCGCGGTAGGGGAGACGTTCCGGAAAGCCCGTATCTCCAGTGGCATCTTCGATGAAGACCGCTACTTCGAGCCGGCGGCCGGGAGCCCCCAACTCCTCCGCCTCGGCGGGAGAACGGTCGGGGTCTCTATCGGCGAGGAGGTCTGGTGCGGCGGGCCGGTGCCGGATATGATCGTGAACCTCTCGGCATCGCCGTTTGCCGCAGGCCTGCAGCACCTGCGCGAGGAGACGCTCTCCCGAATCGCGAGGACGCACCGGGTCGCAATCGCCGCAACGAACCTCGTCGGCGGGAACGACGACCTGGTCTTTGACGGCCGGAGTGCTGCCTTCAGTGCCGACGGGACCCTCATCGCCCGCGGTGCGGCCTTTGACGAGGATATCGTGACCGTCGATATCGCCCGCCCCGTCCCGCAGGCGATCGCGCCCGACGACCCGACACCCGAATCCGAGATCTGGCGGGCGCTGGTGCTCGGCACCCGCGACTACGTCCACAAGTGCGGATTTAGATCGGTCCACCTCGGCCTCTCCGGCGGGATCGACTCTTCGCTCGTGGCCGCCGTCGCGGTCCGGGCGCTCGGGCCGGAGAACGTCCTTGGGGTGCTCCTCCCCTCCCCCCACACCTCCGCCGAGAACATCGATGATGCCCAAAAACTTGCGGAGAACCTCGGTGTCCGGGTGGAGTGCATCCCGATCGCTCCGATGATGGAGGCGTTCGACGGAGCCCTCGCGGGAGTCTTCGCGGGGCTTGCCCCCGACATCACCGAGGAGAACCTGCAGGCCAGGATCCGGGCGACGGTCCTGATGGCCTTCGCGAACAAGTTCGGCTCCATGCTCCTCTCCACCGGGAACAAGTCGGAAGCCGCGGTCGGCTACTGCACCCTCTACGGGGACGCAGCGGGGGGACTTTCCGTGATCGCCGACGTCCCGAAGGGGATGGTCTACCGGATTGCCCGGTGGCTGAACGCGAAGCAGCCCGTCATCCCCGGCCGGGTGCTCGCAAAGCCCCCCTCCGCGGAGCTCCGGCCCGGCCAGATCGACCAGGAGATCCTCCCCCCCTATGACCTCCTCGACGCGATCCTCCACCGCTACATCGACTGCTTTGAATCGGCCGACGAGATCGCCGCCGCCGGGTATCCCGAAGAGACCGTCCGGGAGGTCCTCCGGATGGTCGGGCAGGCGGAGTTCAAGCGCCGGCAGGCTCCGCCCGGGATCCGGGTGACCGGCCGTGCTTTCGGGACGGATTGGCATATGCCGATCGCCGTGAAGCCGTGGCGGGGCCGATGACGGCGACCCTCACCGATGACCTGCTCGATATTTACAACGCCCTCTTTGCGGCGTTCGGCCACCAGCACTGGTGGCCTGCAAAGACGCCTTTCGAGACGATGGTCGGCGCGATCCTCGCCCAGAACGTCTCCTGGACGAACGCGGCACAGGCTGTCGCGAACCTCGATGGCGCCGGGATGCTCGATCCGCACGTGCTCTCCGCGGCCGATACTCCCGATATCGCCCGCCTGATCGTCCCTTCCCGGTTCTACAACCGGAAGGCGGAGCGGATCCGGGAGTTCGCCGGGGTCTACGTTACGGAGTTTCAGGCCGACCCGGCGGTGATGACGGCCGTGGAGACCGGAGCCCTGCGCGAGCGCCTGCTCGCTCTCCGGGGTTTCGGAAAGGAGACGGTGGATACCATCCTGCTGTACGCCTGCACAAAGCCGGTCTTCGTCGTCGACGCCTACACCCGGCGCGCATTCTCGCGGTACGGCCTGCTGCCACAGAAGGCGTCCTACGACCGAATGCAACGCCTCTTTTCGGACAATCTCGACCCGGACGTGGAACTCTTCAACGACTACCACGCCCAGATCGTGCACCTGGGAAAGACCGTCTGCAGGAAATCGCCGCTCTGCGACCGCTGTCCCGTCCGGGCGGTTCGCGGAACCCTCGCGTGCGCCGGTGCCCGGGCGTGAAGGATGTAGGTATCTCTGGGGCGCGAAGGGAAGTGACCAACAACCACACGAACTTCGCGATTTGGCACGAGATTTCGTCGTCATATCTCTACTGGCGATTCGCGCGAAGTGCGACTGCCCGGAGGATAGGAGCTTGAGAAGCCGTAGGCTTCAAGCCGCGACGGGCCGAAGGGCTGGAGCGTGAGCACGCAGGTGCGAGCCACACAGAACGCGAAGGTAAGGGAGACGTGTATCACAGACTCTGCTGAAGCCCTTTTTCGGTCTTCCCCTACCCCGAAGAGGTTGATGCTGGGCCCGGTTTGTCCCTGGGATCAGCCTTTTTCCTCGAGCATGTCCCCATGCAGTGGACCGTGGTGGCTATCGCCATTGGGGGTGGGGCTGACGGGGAGGGGGTCTCCCCCTCCCCTGTCTCCAACTCGCAAAGATCTGCGCATCTCATCAGCCCCACCCCACCCGGCCTCCGGCCTCCTCACACGCACCTGACGGTGCTCGAACTCCTGCCGTTCGCTACGTTCCCGGCAGTCGTTCCCTGCCCCGAGGGGCGGGGGCAGTCATGGCGATATTCGGTGGAAAGCCGTGCCCCTGGGGCCGCCAGCGCCGGGAGAAAACCAATGCCCGCTCACTTCTTCCGGTAGATGTTCAACCCGATCTTGATATCCTCGTGCCCCGGCACCGCGACGTTGCCCTCGGTGGAGGCGATCGTGATCGACTTCCCGCTCTTCGATTCGCCGAACTCTTTACCGAGATCCACGCGTATGGTGAGGACATTCCCCTCGACCACCATATCGACGTTCTTCATCGCTGTTAGTACGTACACTCCCCGCGGATATGCGCATCGGTGCAGGTGCGGCGGCAGTTACCGGCCCGGAACAACAAACACTATCCCGGCCCCGGTCCAACCGTACCAGCACATCGGGTTTTGTGACGCAATGGATGCAAAGCGCAACGTTCTTGAGAAGTATTTCGGGTACACGTCGTTCCTCCCCCACCAGGAAGAGATCATCGATGCCGTCCTCGCCGGGCGCGACGTCCTCGCCGTCATGGCGACCGGGGGGGGCAAGTCCCTCTGCTACCAGCTCCCGGCCCTCGCCTTCGGCGGGCTTACGGTCGTCGTCTCACCGCTCATCGCCCTGATGAAGGACCAGGTCGACAGCCTCCGGGCAAACGGCATTCCTGCCGCGACGATCAACAGTTCGCTCGGTTACGGGGAGCGGAGGATCATCGAGCGGGTGATCCTCGAAGGCCGCATCCGGGTCCTCTATGTCTCGCCGGAACGGGCCGTGCAGCCGTTCTTCCTCTCGCTTCTATCGCAGGCGGACGTCCGGCTCATCGCCGTCGACGAGGCGCACTGCATCTCCATGTGGGGCCATAATTTCCGGCCGGAGTACCGCCGGCTCCGGGTGCTCAAGGAGCGGTTCCCCGCGGTTCCCGTCATCGCCCTGACCGCGACTGCCATCCCCGCCGTCCAGGACGACATCGCGGTGCAGCTCGCTCTGGAGGACCCGGCCCGGTTCGTCGGGAGTTTCAACCGGAAGAACCTCGCCTACCGGGTGGTGCCGAAGGCCCGATACTTCCCGAGGCTCGTCGCCTACTTAAGCGAGCACCGGGACGACGCCGGCATCATCTACTGCTTCTCCCAGAAGGCGACGGAAGACCTCGCGGAGAAACTGCGGGGCAGAGGGTTTTCGGCGCTGCCCTACCACGCGGGCCTCCCCGACGCCGTCCGCGCCGGGCACCAGGAGGCCTTCTCCCACGGCGACGCCGCCATCATCTGCGCCACCGTCGCCTTCGGCATGGGCATCGACAAACCCGACGTGCGGTTCGTCATTCACACCGACCTCCCGAAGGATATCGAGTCATACTATCAGGAGACCGGCCGGGCCGGGAGAGACGGGGAGGCAAGCGACTGCATCCTCTTCTACAGCCGGGGCGACTACAACACGATCCGGTACATCATCGAGAAGGAGTGCGCCGATGCGACGCAGAAGGACGTCGCCTACCGGAAAGCGGGAGCGATGCTCGACTACTGCGAGACCACCGGGTGCCGGAGGAAGTTTCTGCTCGCCTACTTCGGCGAGGCCTACCCGGAGGAGCGGTGCGGCGGGTGCGACCGGTGCGAGACGCCGGTGAAGGTCTTCGACGGGACGGAGGTCGCATCGGCAGTCATCACCTGCATCCGCGAGGTCGGGGAACGGTTCGGGGCGTCCTACATCGCCGACGTGCTGACCGGGTCTAAAGTCGCGAGAATCCGCGAGAACGGGCACGGCACCCTCCCCGCCTGCGGCTCCGGCAGAGGATACACCCGCGACCAGTGGCTGCTCTTCATCCAGGAGATGGTCGGGAAGGGGTTCATCGCATCGACCGGCGGCCGTTACCCGGTCCTCGTGCTGAACGACCGGAGCCGGGAGGTGCTCGCCGGCGATCTTGCGGTGCCGCTCGCGGAGCCGCGTCCGGAGGGCGTCGTCGCGCCGGAGGCCGGGGACGACTACGACGAGGCCCTCTTCCTCCGGCTCCGCCAGCTCCGGAAAGTCGTTGCCGACCTCGATCGCGTGCCGCCGTTCGTCGTCTTCCACGACCGGAGCCTCAAGGAGATGGCGAAGTTCTACCCGTGCACCGGTGTTGCGCTCCTCCGGCTCTACGGCGTCAGCGAGGGGAAACTGCAGCGTTACGGCAGGAGGTTCCTCGAAGCTATCGACAGGCACTGCATCGAGCAGGGGATCGGACCGGAGCGCCGGAGCGGGTGACCCCAATCCCGGGCAAAACGCCCCGGCAGACTTCGCCGGGTAAAGCGGCATGCCGTTGGGCCACGAATCTCCGGCGCCGTCATCACAGCCCTTTTTTGACAGGACCTTATATAAACCTGTAATCGAGAGAATGTATTGGTGAAAACCGATGGTTGCACTTACTGAAGAGATGAAGACGGCTTTCCGGACGATGAAGGCCTTCCCGGTCGCCACGGCCTCGAAGGACGGGTGGCCGAACGTGGTGCCGATCGGGTTCGTCGAGCTCGTCGACGACGAGACGATCTGGATCGCGGACAACTTCATGAAGAAGACGCTTGCAAACGTCCGGGAGAACCCGAAAGCCTCCATCTACGTCTGGGGACCCGAGACGAAGGGCTGCTTCCAGGTCAAGGGCGACGTCGAGGTCAGGTCCGAAGGCCCGGAGTTCGAGAAGATGCAGCTTACCGTCCGGTCGAAGATGGCAAAGGCACCGGCGAAGAACCTCCTTATCATGAAGATCCGGGAGGTCTACGAGTGTTCTCCCGGCCCGAGGGCTGGAGAGAAGATCCTTTAAAACATTTTTGATGGCCTCTGCCGGAGTTATTTCCCCGGCCCGTGCGGGAGAGGCGGTGAGCATCGGGAGGGTGCGATCCTCTCACCGCTTCTTCCCTTTGGCCGGTCGCGACTCGTACAGCGGTAATCATATTCTTTTTCCCTTCGGGAAGCCGTGACCCGAAGCCTTTCAATCTGCTCGGACTCCGTTCCGCACACATCTTTGGTGCTTGCAGACCCCCAGACACGGATTCCCACCGGGCTACGCAACTCGCACCTTCGATGCTCGAACTCCGTTTAGGGGGACGCCGTTCCTACGGTGCGAGTTGGGGACAAATGGGGAGTGCGATGCTCAGAAGCGTGACTGGCGATACCTGGACTGCCTCTCTCCCATCCGGTACATCATGCCACTCGGATCTTTTGCATCGCACCGAAACCGGGAACATCCCCCGAATCGGAGTATTCATCCCAACCATTTTTATACAGGCGTCACATGAAAACCCCTCCATACCCTGAGAGGAGGAGTGCGGCATCGCAGGAGGACCCGAAAAAAACTGGTGGGTGTTTCCCGGCTTCAAGCTTGAATGCGTGGCATCAGGCCTGGATCTGCCGGTAAACCTCGCATTTGTCCCTGATCCGGGAGAAGATCCGGAAAACCCGCTCGTGTATATCGCCGAGCTCTACGGTACGGTGAAGGTCATTACCAACGACCATGTGATGCACACCTATGCGAAAAACCTGCTGAATTACGAACCTGACTACAAATTTCCCGGTACCGGCGAGTCGGGACTCATTGGCATCTGCGTGGACCCCGCGAGCGGCGACCTCTGCCTCTCCATGCTCTACGAGGAGCCTGGTGGTGGGGTCAAGGCAAAACTGGTGCGGACGTCGAGCAGTGACGGCATTACGATGGATTCGATGACCACGCTCATCGACAACATCCCGTCGGTGAGGGCGGCCCACCAGATCCAGACCGTGACCATCGGGCCGGACGGCAAGCTCTACGTGAACGTCGGCGACGGCATGCTCCGCCCGGAGGTTGCCCAAGACGAGCAGGATATGCGGGGCAAGATCCTCCGGATGAACACGGACGGCTCGATCCCCGACGACAACCCTTATCCGGGCAGCTATGTATTCGCCAGAGGGGTGAGAAACCCCTTCGGTGCGACCTGGCGCAAGAGTGACAATGCCCTGTACATCACCGACAATGGCCCTGAGATCGATGACCGGATCGCGAAGATCGAGGCCGGCGGCAACTACGGGTGGCCGGAGACGATGCGGAAAGGTTCCCTATTCTGGTGGCATTACACCCAGGCACCGACGGCGCTGGCGTTCATGCAGGGCGGGCAGTTCCCCTCCGAGTACGATGACGAGCTCTTCGTGGCGCTCTTCGGGTCGGCGTCCGTTCTGGGACCGGCGATCAAGGGCAAAAAGATCGTGAAGCTGCGAATCGACGATCAGGGCGTCAGATCGTACGATGAGTTCGTGAAGTACATCGGCAACGGCCCCGCAAGCCCCTGCGGGCTGACGTTCTGCCGCGACGGCCTGTACTTCACCGATCTGCACGGCGAACCGGGCGAATCAGGCCCCGGGCCGGCCGGCCATATCTTCCGGGTCAGCCCGGAGAGACCCGTGAAGCCGGGTGCGGTTCCCTATACGGAAGAGAACCAGAACCTGTGCATCTGCAAAAACTGCCCCTCGTACAACCTGTGCATGCGGAGCAAAATGCAGATCCTCTTCTGTTCCCGCGGGGCCTCGGAATGTGAGGTTGAACGGAAAGGGTGTTTATGTGGCGAGTGCCCGGTGACCAGCAAGTACAGGCTGTCCGGAATGTATTATTGTGAGTAAGAGAGGTATGAACGATGGAGATAAGTCCTGAAGAACTGGAAGCAACGAAGAAGATGATTCTTGAGATGTGTCTCTGTAAGAACTGCCCCACATATGGGCGAACGTCCGCAACGTCCTGACCTTCCCGGCGTTCGGTCCGTCGATCGACCATACCGCGGGGATGGCCTGAACCGGGCGTTTCGGCCGGCAAAACGGCCGGCCCCTCCATTTTTCAGAACCGGCGCGGATCGGTCTCCACATCGACGACGACGGGCACATTCATCCTGACAGCCTCCCCGACAGCCGGGGCGAGCGCTTCGGGCGTATCAACCCGGATACCCACCGCTCCGCAGGCCTCCGCATACTCGACGAAATCGGGGTTGAGCAGATCCGTCCCGAAGTTCGGGTATTCCTCCATCATCTTCTTCTTCGTGACGTGTTCTGGACACTGTGTATTCCTGCTCGATATTTAATGGACGTTTTGGGGGAGCGGGGTTCTGCGAGGGAGTTGATCGTGCATCGGGTAAGCCCTGCTCCGGTCCTGGAGCAGAGCAGATGATTTTAAATAATCCCTGCCCCACTATGGGCGCGAGGAACGCCTATGGACAAGTTCGAGATGCTGATGCAGAAGATGCGGGAGATGCCGCCCGAAGAGCAGGTGAAGATGGTGGAGAGCAACCGTGCGGCATGCATCTGCCCCGGCTGCCCGACGTATACCTCCTGTGCGAAGAATGCAGACGAACGCCTCTTCTGCTCTACCGGGAAGAGTTTCATGTGCATTTCCGAAGAGAAGAGCTGTCTATGTCCCACCTGCCCGGTACATGAAAAGATGGGCCTGAAATACCAGTTCTACTGCATCCGGGGAAGCGAGAAGGCCCAACGCTACGAGAGTACGCTCTGGGGTACAAAGATCATCTAACCCCTTTTACACCGCCCGGCGATATCGTCGCGGTACGGGCCGATAAAGCGGCGCCGGTTGACGAGGACGCAGACGATCTTGTTTGCCCGGAGAGTGCCGATGCCCCTCTGCGCCTTGAGTTCGGCGATAAATTCTTCGATGAGATCGACGTCACTCTTCTCGAGCCTTCCTCGAGTCCACGGGCGATTGAGTTGTACGCGTAGACTCCTTCGGCACGATGGAATTCTCGGTCCTTAACAGGCAGTGCGGCTAAGCTCTGCATGAAAGAGGGTCAGAAGAAAGGGCCATGCTTTTCGCCGCGGTTCGGATTATAAATAGTGAGCGCCGGGAGGGAGATTTGAACTCCCGAGGTGCCAGGCACCAGTGGCTTTCAAGGCCACCGCCTTCCCGGACTAGACTATCCCGGCTCGCCTTTACCTATTGGTCGCCTGACGAAAAAAAGGTTGTTCATCCCCGGCGCGAGAAGACGACGGCGAGAAGGGCAAGGAGTGCCAGGACCGCCGGGACCGGTGCAGCCTGGGCGGGGGTGGGGGTCGCGTCCCCGAAGAGGCCGGGCGCGGTCTGGCTCACCGTGACCGAATCCGCATTCGCGGCCGAGACCTGCACCGTTCCGCTGTCGTTGTAACTCATGGGGTAGACCTTGACGTAGACCGGACCTCCCCGTGCGGCAACCTCCACGGTCTCGGCCTCGAGCATGCCCTTATTATTCACCTTACGGAGGTTGTCATCCTCGTCGATGTACTCGACCACCCAGTCGATCCCGGCCGAGGTCGCGATCGTCACCGTGCCGCTCCGGGTGTCGACCTCGAAGTACGCCGGGGCGGACCGGGTGGCGGGGGAAATGGCGGAGATCATCGCCGGCGTCCCCGTCGGTCCCGGCGTGCCCGTCACCACAAATACGACGGCGCCGATGTAACCTTTGGTGTCGGAGAAAGTGACCTCGTACGAGCCTCCCTCGGAGATGGGTACTTCCGCATAGAACGCTCCGTTCTTGTCGGTCGCGAAATACTCCGGCCCGTAAACGATTAAGCCGTCGTGCTCGATCAGAATTCGCACGCCCGCGTCCCCGATCTCACCGATCGAACCCCGGAGATCGAGGCTGCCGTCGAAGTCCTGATTGAGCGGGGAGGACATCGTGAGAATCCCCGACCGGTCGACCAGTGTGACCGTACGCTGTTTCGTCGAACTGCTCCCGAAGGTGGACAGCGTGGGATCGACGAGTTCGATCGAGTACAGCCCTGCCTTCAGGCCCTCGGTCTCGAATCTCGCTGAGAACGACCCGTCCTCCTGGACGACGATCGTCTGTCGGCCTACTTCCCGCTTTGCGGACTGGGCATAATACAGGATAATCTCCGTGCTGAACCCGGGGTCGAGCGAAGGTTTGGGGAGACCCCCCACGATCGTGGTACCTGTGACTTTGAGCGAATCGCCGACGTATACCGTCTGTGGAGCACTGATTGCGACGTATGCGGCTGATGCCGTACCGACGAGCATCATCGCGGCGATGAGCGTCAGCCATGCGATCCTTTTCATACCAGTACATCAACGAATATGAGGTATAATGCTATCCAAATTAACCGAGAAGCCGCTGGCGTCCTGGCGGGGGAAAGACCTCTATGATGGGCGGATCCTCGATACGCTGACGGTAATCTTTCGGAGCGGCGGGTGTTCCTGGAACCGGTGCCGCATGTGCGGCTACCGGCACGAGCGCTACCCGGACCTCCCCCGGGACGAACTCGCCGAACGGTTGGTCCGCCAGGTGCGCTGGGTGAAGGAGAACTTCCACGACGAGGACTACCAGGTGCTCAAGATCTTCACGTCGGGGAGTTTCTTCGACCCCGACGAGGTCCCCCCCGCCGTCCGGCGCGCCGTCGCGGAGGCGTTCCGGGGCAAGGTCGTGATCGCCGAGACACGGCCCGAGTACGTCGATGCCGACGTTCTCCGGGAGTTCCGGGAGGGCATCGATACCGGCGCCTGGGCCAGACCGCTCTCTGTCGCCGTGGGCCTCGAGACCACGAACGACGTCATCAGGGAGAGGAGCATCGACAAGGGGTTCTCGTATGCCGATTTCCTTCGCGCCGCAGATGTTGCGCACGCCGCCGGCGCGGACATGAAGGCCTACCTGCTGATGAAACCGCCGTTCCTGACCGAACGCGAGGCGCGCGACGATATGATACGCTCCATCAGGGACGTCGCCTCCGTTGCGGACAGCATCTCCATGAACCTCTGCACCGTCCAGAGCAGGACCGAGGTCGAACGCCTCTGGAAACAGCACGCGTACCGGCCTCCGTATCTCTGGAGCGTCCTTGAGGTGCTGATCGGATCGCCGGTGCATGTCCTCTGCGACCCCGTCGGCGGCGGGCAGACCCGGGGGCCGCACAACTGCGGTGCCTGCGACGGCCCGATCGTGAAGGGGATCGGCGACTATTCGCTGACCGGCGACGTCGGGCTCCTGCGCGCCTTGAGAGAGACGGAATGCGGGTGCAAAGAAGAGTGGGAGTTCGTGCTGGACCGGGAAGAGCCGTTCTGTATGCCGCTCACCCGTTAACAGTTCCCCTGTTCCTCCAGCTGCTTCTCGAGCAGCGGGAGGAACGTTCCTGCGTCGCTCACGACGCCGATCGCCTGTGTCGTGCCCCTGTCCATCAGTTTCGTCACCGATGCGGGATTGATATCGACGCAGACGGTCTTGACGTATGAGGGGAGGCAGTTCCCGACGGCGATCGAGTGGAGGAGCGTCCCGACCATCACAACCATCCCGACGTCGTGGATGTGACGGCGCATGGCGTCCTGCGCCTCCACGACGTCCGTGATCGTGTCGGGGAGCGGTCCGTCGTCCCGGATGGAGCCGGCGAGCACGAACGGGATGCCCTTCTTCACGCACTCGTACATGATCCCCCCGGTGACGACCCCCTGGTCGACCGCGTTCTTGATGGACCCGGCCCGCATGATCTCGCTGATGGCGTAGATGTGGTGCTTGTGCCCGCCGGTGACGAGCGTGCCCGTCCGGACGTCCATCCCGAGGGACGTGCCGAAGAGGTTGGACTCGATATCGTGGGTGGCGAGCGCGTTCCCCGCAAAGAGCACGTCGATGTAGCCGTCGCGTATCATCTTCGCAAGGGCGTCGGCCGCTCCCGTATGGACGATGGCGGGGCCGCCGACGAGCGCGATCTTCTCCCCCCTCTTCTTCAGCTTCAGGATCTCGCGGGCGATCTTTGCGATGATCACCTCGCTCGGCCGTTCCGACGAGACGGTCCCGTGCATGAACTCGAACGTACTGACCTTCCTCGGCCGCTCGGGGTAGACCACCCGGACCCCTACCTCGCTGACGACGACGGCATCCCCGGCCTTGATCTTCGATATCGGGGTGCAGATCGCCCGCTTCTCCTTCTCATCAACCACGATATGGCAGTCCATCTCGATACGCTCGACGGGCAGCCATTGGTCATGGTATTTTACGAAGGTCGGGTGGTTGGTGGTCGAATAGAACCCCTTCGGAAGGATCCGGTCGCCCTCTGCCGGTACGAGGGTGACGTCGTTGATCTCGGGGGTGCGTGCGCCGAGCCGGTGCAGCTCGGAGAGGATGGCGTCGAGTTGCCGGTCGTTGGGTGCCGTCACGCGCAGCCGCGCGTAACTCGTGTCCGTCTTCAGTTTCCCGACATTGAACGTGAGGATCTCGAATTCTCCCCCCATATCCATGATCCTGTCAAACACCAGGGTCATGACGCCTGAGTCGATGATATGGCCCTCTAGTTCGATTTCCCGGCAGGAATCCATATATAAGAGTTGGTGATAGTCGGATAATACAGTTTCCCCGCGTGCCTGTTCCCCGGAACGCTACCCCTGCTGCCCGTCCGTGACGATATTTTCCCGGGTGAGTGCCGCCGCGCACTGTTCTCGCCCCGGGAGGGGGGATCCATGTATCATTGTTTCGTGCGAAGCCGAGAAGTGCGACGGGCAAGGAACGGAACTTGAGCACCGAAGGTGCGAGGGGAGTGCTAGCACCCATCAACCAGACTTCGCGTTCTTCGCGTCTTCGCGTGAGATAACATACAAAGAGACTGACAAGGCTTCACGCGAGGGACGCGAAGCCGCGAAGAGGGGTAATCCACAATCGTACCGACGTTCGCGTTCTTCGCGGTTCGAGAAGACTGAAAGTCTTCAATCGTGCAGCATGGCCCCGGCACAACCGCAGGGCTACTCGCCCCGCTTCCGGCAGAGATACCCCTGCACCAGCGCCAGTTCCTCGCGCGTGTTGATGTTGAAGACGAGTCTTTTGTCGTGCAGGAGGAGCTGCAGTTCTTCCTGGGGCTCGTCGAGATCGCCCGCCGTCAGGATGTTGATCCCGGCGGGGCAGGCCGGCGTGCCGTCGACCGTCTCCGTGTACTGCGTGCGGCAGCCGTGCTCTTCGCAGAGGTCGCGGGGCACCCACGTAGAGCATGCCGGCGCTCCCGCCCGGCGCCAGGCGTCTTCGATGCCGGAGATGATATCGGGCGCAAGGCAGGGGAGGTCGGATACGCAGGTGAAGAAGGGCGTTCCTTCTTCCCCGAGGTCTGCCGCCGCCGCCTGGATATCCTCGACGTAACCGAGCCCCTCGGCCTCGTAGAGGAGGAAACCCCTTGCCCGGCACCAGTTTTTGGTGAACGGCGTCCGGTGGGAGGCGACCACGACCACCTCGTGCCCTGCAGACGAGAAGGCATCGACGACGTAGGAGAGCATCGGTCTTTCGCAGATGGTAACGAGCGGCTTCTCGCCCATCCGGAGCCGGGACCCCTCCCCCCCGGCCATGATCAGGGCAAGCATGCTTCAAGCGCCTCGATGAGTTGCCTGTCCTCTTCCCGGGTCCGTACGGCCACGCGGATGTGGCGGGGAAGCCCGAACGACCGGCAGTCCCGGACCAGGATGCCGCGGGAGAGGAGCCGCCCGACCAGAACTTCCGCCTCTACCGGGACCGCTATCAGGATGTAGTTTGCAGACGGAGGCTCGTAGGTGAGGCCGAGATCGTCCAGCCGGCCGGAGAGCCAGCTCCGTTCCCGGGCAATCCGCTCCCGTGACTCTTCGAGCAGGTCATAGTGCCGGAAGGCCTCGATCGCGAAGGACTCGGCGAACGCGTTCACGGTCCAGGGAAGGCGCACCGTCTCTATCTTCTCGATGAGTTCGGGCGTGCCGAACCCGTATCCGAACCTGATGCCCGGCACGGCGAAGCTCTTTGTCAGGGAGCGCAGGACGAAGAGGTTCTCGTGGGAGACGTCGGCGAGGCTCTGGCGCGGGTCGGAGAGTTCGATGAACGCTTCATCAAGGAAAAGGCACGTTCCCTGCCCGGCAGCCCTGTCAAGCAGCCGGAGGACTTCAGGGCGGGAATGGAGCGCCCCGGTGGGGTTGTTCGGGTTGCAGAGGAACCGGACGGCAGCACTGCCGTCGTCGGCGGTGCACCGGGCACCGGCAAGCCTGACCGCCATCTCGTACTCGGCAAACGTGGGCGGGTCGATATAGGCGGTATCTCCGTCCCCGAGCATGGCAAAACAGAACGCGCGGATCAGTTCGACGGATCCGTTGCCGACGGTGACCTCCGCCGCATCGCGCCCGAATTTTCTGCCGATTACCTCTTTGAGCGTCTCATATCGGTCGTCCGGGTAATCTTTCAGCACCGAGGGGTCCGGAACCCAGGAGATCTCCGGGGGATACGGGTTCACGTTAGCGCTGAAATCAAGCAACTCGCCTTTCTCCCGGGTGCGATGCCAGCGCACCCGGCCGCCATGTTCCGCCCTTTCGGGGAGATTATCTCTCATATCAGTGGCAACTCTTTGAGGGTACGTTGTCGGTTGCTATCCATAAAACCGTTATGTCGGGCGAGAATCTGTTTCGAAAAGTATTTATATAATACGAATATTATTATGGCTTATCTGATGCAGTCAGACGAAAAGGTTACGATTGTCTGACAAATGGCAGACAAGAGGCTGTCAAATGTCAGATATGAGTGATTGAAATGATGGATCGGATAACAATCAGATTGCCCCGGCAGCAGGTTGAGATGCTCGAGAGGCTGGTGGAAGCTGGCGAGTTCCCCACGGTATCGGAGGCTGTGCGGTATTCGGTCAGAGCGCTTCTGGAGAGGCATGGAAACCGTGTTCTACGCGAGGCCGACCAGATTTCATTCAAAGTTTAGGAGGTATATGATGCAGACGATCATCAACGAGGCGTTAAAACACGCGGAACGTGAGAAGTACCTGAAGACGGACTCGGCGGAGGAAGACGACATCCTCGGCCAGCCACGTATTGTCATCGTAGGATGCGGCGGTGCAGGCAACAACACCGTCAACCGCCTGTACCACATGCAGGTCAGCGGCGCAGAGACGATCGCGATCAACACGGACAAGCAGCACCTGGACATGATCCAGGCCGACAAGAGGGTGCTTGTCGGCAAGTCGCTCACCAAAGGCCTTGGGGCCGGCGGGTTCCCGGACGTCGGCAGGCGTGCGGCCGAGATGGCCCGGCCGACTCTCGAGGGCCTGCTCTGCGACGCGGACCTCGTCTTCATCACTGCCGGTATGGGCGGAGGTACCGGTACGGGAACAGCCCCGGTTGTCGCGCAGATAGCAAAGGAGCAGGGAGCGATCGTCGTCGGCATGGTCAGTTATCCCTTCCAGGTCGAGAAGGCCCGGCTTCTTCGTGCAGAAGAGGGGCTTGAACAGCTCGCGGCCTCCGCCGACTCGGTGATTGTGCTCGACAACAACCGTCTCATCAAGTACGTGCCGAACCTCCCGCTCGGCCAGGCGTTCTCGGTCATGGACCAGCTCATCGCGGAGACCGTCAAGGGCATCAGCGAGACGATCACGGAGCCTTCGCTCATCAACATCGACTACGCAGACGTGCGTGCCATCATGAGCAAGGGAGGCGTCGCCGTGATGCTCGTCGGAGAGAGCAAGCAGCAGAACAAGGCCGAGAGCGTCGTTCACGAGTGTCTCAACCATCCCCTGCTGGACATCGACTACCGCGGAGCAACGGGGAGCCTCATCCACATCACGGGCGGAAACGACCTGACTCTCCAGGACGCCGAGGAGATCGCAAGTTCCCTGACCTACGAACTCGACCCGCATGCGGACGTCATCTGGGGAGCGCGGGTGAACAGCGATTACGAAGGAAGAGTTCGCGTCATGGCGGTCATGACCGGCGTAAAAAGCGCACAGATCCTCGGAAGCCACCGTGCCTACGAACCGGTAACGCAGCGGTCCAGCGCACATTCCGGCAGGCGCATGGCTGGGGATGCCCCGAGCGGGCACCTGATCGACTTCCTCTAAAACTCCATAACCCTCTTTCCATACCTTTTTGGCCGAAATCGATGGGCGGCGGCGTGCCTTCCGCCCCCCCTACGAAATACTTAATAGTACAGATGACGTTTGAATTATAGACGTTCTTGTATAATCCCTCCAGCACGGGGTGTATTGTGCAGGGCGCAGAACCTGCGGGTCTGCGGTTGCCAAGTACCGGGGTTGAACACATGAGCAGACAGATGAACGACGGTCTCGATCACGAGTCCGGGAAACGTCTTTTCTTGTGGTGTAGCCGCTACATAAGCCTCGGCATCCCTGCGGCATATGGGAGCGGTCTTCTGCTGGTGGGGATATGAGACAGGTACCGAATGTCGAGGATTGGTAGAGAATGCTGAACGATCTGATTGAAAAAAGAAAAAAAGTCCTTGCGGAGTCTGAGCAGCACAAAGACCGGCGTAACGAGTTGAACGCGCTTGCCAGCAAAAATGCCCGCGAGCGCAACACGTTAAACACACAGACCCGCGAATTCGTCGAGGAGGCGCAGCAGCACAAGGAGCAGCGGGATAAGATCAACGAGGAAGTCCAGGCGCTGAAAGACCAGAGGAACGAGTACAACGACAAGGCAAACGCCCTTTTCGAAGAGATCGAGTCCTTCAAGAAAGAGCACGGCAACCTCCAGAACCGGGGCATCAAGGAACTGCAGAAGCAGATCGAGCACCTGGAGTTCAAGCAGCAGACCGAGGTTTACAGCACCGACAAAGAGCGTGAACTGATCGAGAAGATCAAGCACCTGAAGGCGACGGCCAAAGACCAGGAAGCTGAACTCGAGCAGAACAAGGAGATGCGCACGAAACTCACCGATGCCCGTGAGTTTCGCAGGCTGGCCTCCGAGATCCACAAGGAAGTCACCGAGAAGGCCGAGGCTGCACAGCAGCACCACGACCTGATGGTGGAGTCGTACCGGAAGGCCGACAAGTCCCGCGAAGAGGCCGACCTGGCCCACCAGCAGTTTGTTGAAGCCCAGGAGTCGGCGGACGAGGAGCACAAGCAGTTCATCGCCTGCCAGAAGGAGCTCCGTGACTACGACAAGGTGATCTCGGGCCTGCGGAAGAAGACCAAGAAGACCAAAGTCACCAAAGAGCAGAAAGCCGTCCGGAAAGAGGCGGAACGCGTCTTCCAGCAGTTCCGTGACGGTGAGAAAATCACGACCGACGACCTGCTCCTCCTTCAGCGCGCAAAACTCATTTAATACTTTTTTACCCCGCTGCAAATCATTTAATAGATCCGAGGAGATGTTCTATTGAATGGCAAAAGAGCGGACGCTCGTCCTCTGTGTCGATCGCGACGATGATCTCGGGTTTAAAGCCCGGATAGACGGGCCCATCGTGGGCAGAGAGGCATGCCTCCATGCAGCAACCTCTCTCGCCCTGATCGACCCCGAGGACTCCGACGTCAACGCGATCTTCGAGACTATCAAACTTTACGACGAACTCACCGGGCGGGGAGAAGAGGTTGCCGTCGCCGTCATCTGCGGCAACCACATGAACCTGCTCGAGGGGGATCGGCGGGTAGCGTCCGGTCTCGATGCGGTCCTCTCCGCGACAGGTTCTACAGCCTGCATCGTGGTGACCGACGGGGCCGAAGACGAGTACGTCATGCCGATCATCCAGTCCCGGGTGCCGGTCAGCAGCGTGCGGAGGGTCGTGGTCAACCAGATGCCGAACCTCGAGGGGACGTACTACATCCTCAGGCGCCTTCTCGACGACCCGAAGGTCTCGAAGATCGTGCTCGTACCGCTCGGTCTCGCCATGCTCCTCTATGCGGTGGGATACCTGCTGGGATACCCCGAGGGGGCAACCATCGTCGTCGTAGGTGTCGTCGGAACCTACCTGCTCTTCAAAGGGGTCGGGATCGACGAGGTCTTCGGGTACCTGATCACCTCGTTGAAGTCGTCGCTCCATGGCGGCAGGTTCACCTTCGTCTCTTATATCGCCGCAATACTGCTGGGTATCGTCGGGGTTATCCTCGGGCTCATAAGCCTCCTCGACTACTACACTTCTTCCGGCATCTTCTTCCAGGTACTCGCGTTCATCTACGGTTCTATCGCCTGGTTCACTGCCGCCGGCCTGGTTGCATCGGTGGGAAAGATCATCGATGTCTTCTTGAACGAACGGGAGACGATCCAGCGGGTGGTCGCCCTGCCGTTCTTCGTGCTGGCGATCGGGGCCATCGCCTTCGGGGCAAGCGCCTACATCCTCTCGACGATCAGCGACATCTCCGGGTTCCCCATAACGACCGATGCCGGTGTGATGTACATCATCTTCGCCACAATCGGGGGCCTCTTCTGCGCCTTCTTCGGCGTCTACCTCCAGTCGTTCCTGGGCAGGTGGGTGGACGAACGCGAGCCGGTCGTGCTGAATAGAGAGGCGTGAGCACAGCGCCTGAAGGTTCGTCAGAACCGGACTCCCCTCGTCCCGTCAGGGTGCACAGAAATGCTGCCCTCAAACGGTCCCTCACTTCTCGACGACGTAGCGGATGAAGCGCTTCGGCCTGATGCCGACCATATTGAGGAGCATGACCAGGATATAAACGGCGCTCAGGCGATACTTCCCCATCAGGTGATATCGCCGCGGCGATGCGATGATGGGGCGGTCAATCCGGACGAGCCTTCCGTGCCGGCGCGCCGCCCGGGAGAATTCCACGTCCTCCAGGTAGGGAAGCGATTCGTATCCGCCGATCTCAAAGAAGGCCTCTTTTTCTACGAAGATACCGAAGTCCCCGAAGAAGGTCTGCGTCCTCGCTGCCAGCAGGTTCCCGAACCAGCTTGTCAGGTAGAGCAGGGGATCGCGGCTCGCGAACGCGTGGCGAAATCCCCCGCCGATCACCCGGTCCCGCTCCAGTGCCCGGCGGATCGCGTCCGGGGCGTCCGGCGTTATCCTGCAGTCGACGTGGAGGAAGAGCAGAACGGTTCCCGTGGCGTGCCGGGCTCCGGCGTTCATCTGGACGCCCCTTCCTGCCGGGGAGGAGACTACGATGATTCTACGGGAGAACGATCTCGCTGCCGCTTCGAGTGCTGCGCATGTATTGTCCGTGCTCCCGCCGTCGACGACGATCAGCTCGAGCGGGTCCTCCAGACCGTCGATGTGGGCCAGAAACGCAGGAATGTTCTCCTCTTCATTGAGCACCGGCGTGATGATCGAGAGCATCGAGAAAAGCCCCCCTCCCGTGGAGGCCGTATGTCCGTCATCCACTTATATGATGATGCTCATGGTAGGGTGTGTTCTGCGAGAGTGCTGCCATGGATGCGGGAGGACGGAATGTTGATACGGTCGATACAGCCATCACCCGGGGCTGCCTCCATCCCGCTACGGGAGAGGCGATGCGATACTTTGAAGAAGAGCGGGTCTATTCGCTGCAGATCGAGTCGACCCTTGTCTGCCCGCAGGGATGCCGCTACTGTTACGCTCCGGCCGATGCCGCCCGGGTCAGGGAGCTAGCTCCCGACGATATCGCTGCTGTCCTCGCCTCGGCAGCGACGATGGACGTGAAAGCCGTCGACTGGCTGGGGGGCGACCCGCTGGTCCGCGAGGGTTGGTACGATCTCGCACTGCACGCCCGGGACCTCGGTTTTGTCAACAACATCTGGTCAAGCGGCATCCCGCTCGCCGACCCGAAGGTCGCGGAGCAGGCTATCGCCGCAACAGAAGGAGGCTTCATCTCCGTGCACCTGGACACCCTCGACCCGGTTGTCTATGCCCGGCTTCACGACGGGGACGCCGGGGCGAAGATCCGGGCCATCTGCTGCGGCATTGAGAACCTTCAAGCCTTTGGCAAACCCGCGAGCGAACTTGTCAACTGCATCACGTTCACACGGCCGCTCGCCGGGGACGACCTCGCGAGGACGATGCGGTATTTCTGCGAGGAGGTCGGGATCACGATCTGCCTGACGCAAATGTGCACGGTCGGCAAGGCATGCCGTCGTCCGGAATGGGTGCCGACGCCCGGGGAGATCCGGGAGGCCTGCCAGGCACGGGACGCGATCTGTTATCCGGGTTCGTCCCACTCGTTCGGGACGATGGACGTCAACAAATTCTACTGCGGCAGCGTGGTCTGCGTGACGGTGGACGGCGACGTTACGCCCTGTTCGGTCATCAGGGAGGGATTCGGGAACATCAGGAATCAATCGCTGCGCAAAATCGTCGAAGATCACCGATGCGAGCTGCTCTTTTCGGGGATGAGGGGGCCGGGCCCGAACTCTTCCCCCTGCACCCGGTGTGAGCAGAGCGCCGTCTGCTGGGGATGCCGGGCGATGGCGTACTACGAGACCGGAGACCTCTGTGGGCCCGACCCGAAGTGCTGGCGGGCAGCGTCCGGAAGGTGAAGGGGAGATGCTCGATATCAACATCGGCGACGTCACGGCCGCCTACGAGGGGCCCGTCGGCATCATCTGGGAGATGCTGATGGGCGAGCAGATCCATGTCGGCGGCAAACAGGAGACCGATATTCTCGCAGAGATAGCGGGCGTGAATGCAGGCACGCGGGTGCTGGACGTTCTCTCCGGTCTCGGAGGGCCTGCCCGGCACCTGGCACGCACCTACGGCGCGACGGTGATAGGCCTCGATGCAACAGGGCGAATGGTGGATGAGGCGGTTGCACGCACCGCGGACGAAGGTCTCGGCGATCGCATCACCTTCCGGCTCGGGAATGCCCTCGATATGCCCTTCAGGTCGGAGACATTCGATATTGTCTGGGGGCAGGACTCCTGGTGTTATGTGACCGATAAAGACCGGCTGATACGCGAATGCAGCCGCGTGGCGGTACCCGGCGGCACAATCGCCTTCACCGACTGGATACAGACCGGGCCCATGAGCGATGAAGAGTGGCGCAGCCTCAATACCTTCATGCTCTTCCCGTATATGGAGACCCTGGACGGATATGAGAAACTGCTCCGGCGGCACGGATTTGTCGTGAGGGAGTGCGAGGACCTCAGCGGGGATTTCGCGTCGTACATGCACCGCTACCGGGATGCCCTCACCGGAGACCTGAAGGGCCGGATCGTCGAACTCTTCGGAACAGACGTCTTTATGGATGTGGAGCGCGGCATTGGCCTCTGGGTGGAAGCCGCCGACGAGGGGAAGGTCGGAAGAGGTCGGTTCGTGGGCAGGAAGCAGTGATGCAGGCGGCTGCCGTTATGGCCCGGATGCCGGTTCCAGGAAAGGTGAAGACGCGGCTCGTCCCGCCGCTCACGCATCCGGAGGCAGCATGGCTGTACGCCGGTTTCCTGCGGGACACGATAGATCGGCTCGCACGCATCAACGGTATCCGTCCGTTCGTGGCCTACACGCCTCCTGCCGCGGACATCTTCTTTTCCGGAATCGTTCCCCCGGAGTTCTCCATCCTCCCCCAGGCCGGCGAAGACCTGGGTGAACGCCTTGCCAACGTTATGGAAGCGCTCTTTTCCCGGGGGGCAACGGCGGTCGTGCTCTGCGACAGCGATAGCCCGACCCTTCCCGGTCGGTACATCGGGGAGGCATTCCGGAGACTCGACGAGAGCGATGTCGTCGTCGGGCCGTGCGACGACGGCGGTTACTACCTGATCGGGATGCGGAGGTACACCTCACGCCTCTTCGCCGGTATCCCCTGGAGCTCGCCGCACGTGACGCAGCGGACGGTCGAAGCCGCCGAACGCCTGGATCTCTCCGTCTCCCTGCTCGAACCCTGGTATGACGTCGACACGGCGGCCGACCTGGACCGGCTCTGCCGTGAGGTCGCGGCATCGCCGGAAGACGATGTCTTCGTTCGCCACACCCGCCGCGCCCTGGTTGAGATCGGGCTGCTGCCGCAGGCACAAGCGGGCGGTCGCGACGCTTAATGCCGTATTCGGGACACCTGCAGGTAACGTCAAAACATCGAACCCGCAATCCGGCTCTCAGATACGGCTCTTTTCACGTTTAAGCAAAATAGCCGAGTCCGTCAGGAAATTCACTGGCGTTCTCGTAATGCTTGACGTCCTGCGGGGTGATGACGGTGAGCGAGGGCACGACCACACCGAACCTGTGCGCGGGGAACCAGTACGACCCCTGCCCGTAATCGTCCGCCGCATTATTCACGCGCACCTCGATACGCTCGAGATCGAGGTGCTGAACCCTGGTGTCGTTGAAGCTCAGTATGTCGAGTGCCTTCTGCTTCAGGTCGGATTTTCCAAGAAGGAGAACGAGGAACCCGATGCCGTCGTCTATCGTATAGTTCATGGTGACGACGGCATCTGCTTTCTCGAGCTTTACGGTGACGTCTTTGACCGTGATGTAACCGTACCGCTCCTCACCCGCCGCCAACGCGGGAGCAACGAGAGCAGATACCAGCATCAGCACTATGCCGACCGTCACCCACTTCATTGTACAATATTTATGGTGGTGACCATAAAGCCTTTATGGTCGATGCGGGGGCAGAACGACCGTATACAGGACCGTCTGACAGATCGCTTCCGTAGGGCCGGGTATTTCAATGCTTCGAAAACCGGCAGCGCAACGTGCGTGAGCGCCGGCACGACAGGGGCCCTCTGAACGGAAGAGTTCCGTTATGCTCCCCCGTCCGCTACGCTTCCTTAAAGAATATCGAAAAAAGTGCTTCGGGATCTCACTTCGCCTGAGCGAGGACAATCTCGATGCTTGATACGTTAGTCTTCCCCGTATCGGTGTCGATCATCTCGGTTGACGTGAAGATCTCTTTCTTGTCCACGTTCGCCAGGAACCGGTTGAGCGCGATCTCCGCCGTATCGACCGCACGTGAAATAGCCTTCCCCCGGGCCTTAATCGCAACTTCCTCCGCTCCGTTATTGAACTGGGTGACCACCGCGAGCACGTAGTTCATGACCGGTTTGTTTCCTACGAATACTGTGTTGTCTTTTATCATTAGCCCACCTCGTCTAAAGGTACTTCCTCGAACATATCAGTTCTGCGTTGAGGACGGATGCGCCTGCAGCCCCACGGATGGTGTTGTGGCCGAGCGCAACGAACCGCAATCCTTCGCGGATTCTCCCGACAGACACCGTCATGCCCCGTCCCCGGTTACGGTCGAGCCGTGGCTGCGGACGGTCGGACTGGTCGAAGAGCTCAACTGCCTTTGCCGGCTGTAAAGGTAGATTGCTGAAAGGTGACTTAAAGTTTGCGTAAGCTTTTTTCACTTCGGCAACCGGTTCCTTCACGTCGATCCAGACCGCAATGGTGTGCCCGTCGATGACGGGGACCCGGTGACAGCTTGTACTCACGCTGAACGGAGCCGGGATCACCTCGGAGCCGTTGAACGTCCCCATGATCTTCAAGAGCTCGGTCTCCATCTTCTCCTCCTCGGAGCCGATGTAGGGGATGACGTTGTCGTAGATGTCCATGGCGGAGACGCCGGCAAACCCGCCCCCCGAGATAGCCTGCATGGTCGCCGCACGCACGTCATGGAACTCGAACGACCTGAGGGGTGCGAGGGCCAGCGCAAGGACGATCGTCGAGCAGTTCGGGTTGGTCACGATGAACCCCCCGCTTCCGCGGTCCCGCTGGACGTCGATCAGACCCAGGTGATCCGGGTTGACCTCCGGGATCACCAGCGGGACTTCCGGGTCCATGCGGTGCGACCGGGCGTTGCTGCAGACGGCGATGCCCGCGTCGGCGATCTCCGTCTCAAGGGACGTCGCCACTTCGGCGGGCAGCGCCGAGAAGACAAGGTCGCAGTCCTTCAGGCTCTCGACGGTTGTGGGAGTGACGACGATCTCGCTGACATTGTCCGGGTACGGCGCATCAAGGCGCCAGTTGACCACCTTACCATACGGTTTTCCCGCACTCCGTTCAGAAGCGGTGAGTGTCTGGAGATGAAACCAGGGATGATCCGCTAAAAGCTGAACGAAGCGCTGTCCCACCGCTCCTGTGGCACCAAGCACTCCTACATTTATCATAGACAAAAGTATCTGTAGTGTAGGTGGTATTAAAAGAGTTGGTTTCTTTATTCCATCGAGATTGCCTCGGACGGGCATTCGTCGACGCAGGTCTCGCAATCAACGCAGAGATCGACATCGACTTTTGCTTTCCCGTCTTCCATGCTTATGGCGGAAGCCGGGCAGACATCCACACAGGTCTCACAGGCGGTACACTTCTCAATATCAACAACTGCTGGCAATTTTGTTCCTCCGAACGTACATAATTTACGAGTGCATCAAAAATAAATTTCGCTTCCCCTTTCACAGCCCGAGGACTTCCTGCATGGTGTAGATGCGCGGTTCCCTGCCTGCAACCCAGCGTGCGGCCCGGACGGCGCCCTGAGCGAAGACCGCCCGGTCGTAGGCCCTATGAGAGATCTCGATGCACTCGAAGTTCCCCGCGAAGAGGACGGAGTGATCGCCGACGATGTCGCCTCCACGGACGACGTGAACGCCGATCTCGTCTTTCCGCTCGGTCTCGCCGACACGGCCGTAGACCTTCTCGCGGCCCCCGAGTTCCTGGTCCAGGATCTCGAGGATGGTCTTTGCCGTGCCGCTCGGGGCGTCCTTCTTGTAGCGGTGGTGTGCTTCCGTGACCTCGATATCGTAGTCGCCGAGCTCGTGGGCCGCTTCCCGCACGAGTTTCCAGAAGATGTTGACACCGACCGAGAAGTTGCTCGATATCACCGCGGGGACGTTTCCTTCGACGGCGCCCCTGATCACTTCCCGCTGTTCGGGAGAGAACCCGGTCGTCCCGACGACGAGCGCCACGTTGTTTCCGGCTGCCGCCCTGACGTTCTCGACTGCAGCGGCCGCAACGGTGAAGTCGATCAGGATGTCGGGCCTCTTCTCCTTGAGGAACGCATCGATTTCTGTCGAAGGGACCACCCGGGTCCCGAAGAGCGTTCCCTCCTTCACGTCGACGCCTCCGACGAGCTCCAGGTCGGGGGCCTCGTCGACGATCCGGCCGATTGTGGTGCCCATACGTCCCAGGGCCCCGGATACGGCTATTTTAACCATGGTTCACCAGCACCTTCCTCAACTGTTCCGTCTTTGCTTCGTCCAGCTCGTCGAGCGGCAGCCGGACCGGTCCCGCGGCCATCCCGAGGAGCTCCACCGCCTTCTTCACGGGGATGGGGTTCGTGTCGATGAACATCGCCCGCATGAGCGGGGCAAGTTCGTAGTGCAGGTCCTGTGCGCGGGCGAGGTCGCCTGCACGGAAGGCCTCGTACATCCGCACCATCCGGCCGGGGTCGACGTTCGCGGCCACCGATATCACGCCTGCGCCTCCTATGGCGAGTATCGGGAGAGTCATGGCGTCGTCCCCGGAGAGCACGACGAAGTCCTCGTCCCGCGTCCCCTCGATGATGCGGGAGATCTGGGTGATGTCGCCGCTTGCCTCCTTGATCCCGACGATGTTGGGGTGCCGGGCCAGTTCGATCACCAGGTCGGGCTGGAGGTTCTGCCCAGTCCGGCCGGGGACGTTATAGAGGATGACCGGGAGATCGAGGTCGGCGAGCTTCGTAAAATGTTTGAAGAGCCCGGCGCGGTTCGGCTTGTTGTAGTACGGGCTGATGACGAGCGCGCCGTCCGCACCCGCATCCTGTGCCGACCGGGTCAGGCGAACCGCCTCTGCGGTGTTGTTCGATCCCGTCCCTGCAAGCACCGGCACCCGCCCGTCGACGACCTCGACGGTCTTGCCGATCACCTGCTCGTGCTCCTCGAACGTGAGCGTCGCAGACTCGCCGGTCGACCCGCAGGGCACGATACCGTGGATCCCGCGTTGCAGGAGTGATTCTATGTTGGACTGTAATCCTTCAAGATCGAGACTCGCCCCGGAGTCCCGGTGAAAAGGAGTAATGGTTGCCGGAAGGATTCCTTCAAACATATAGTGAGGTTTACCGCTTCCTTGTATTTATCTTTCTTGAGATGTACCCGGCAACCCTGTTCCGGACACCCTTGCTGTCGATCACGGCAACTTCGGCGACGGCGTGTTTATTCTCCTCGAAGTCTCCGCTGAACCTGTCACGGTGCTTGACGATGAGTTCTTCGCCGAGGTTCTTGATATATGATGGTTTTATTCCCATGTGGACCTTCCCTTATAATTGTGCATACGTAATGCGATTCGACAACTTAAGAATATTTTGTGCGACCATGACCGGATCCTCCGCGAGAACCCGGATCATCGGCTCTTTTCCCACGGCCCCACGGTCGTAGATTATGTCGGGCACGCCCTCCCTGCAGCAGGAGGCGACGCCCCAGTCCATCGTCTGCACGCCCGGCGGCTCTTTTTCCCGGTCGAACGAGCAGACCTCGAAGAGGAGGTTATCGAGCTCCGGGAGGATCGCCTCCGCAAAACGGATGTTTGCCGCGCTCCGGACCTGCGGGTTAAAGCGCATGGCCGTGATGACGATCCGGGCTACGTGGTCGCTCGCCCCGAACGCGATCTCACCGACGGGGTGGATCGCCTCGCCGAGCCTGACGATCCGGCCGAGGACCCCGGCCACGTCGTCCTTGCTCCGCGCGTCGGGCAGGGCGTAGACGAGGTTCATCCCGACCTCCGGGATGAGCCGGGCGTCCATCCGTTCGGTGAGGAGTTTTACGGCCTGGTCCAGGCGGTCGATAACCTTCGCGCGGTCTTCCTGTGTCATGCTGTATCCCTCATTCAGGGTGCCATATATGGGTTGCGCTCAGGCAAGCCCGATATCGCCGCGGACTTCCGCGAGCCCCTCGATCGCGAGACGGTAGAACGTCTCCAGATCCATGAGCGATTCGATCATCCGGATCCTCTCGCGCTCGCAGCCGGCGGCGAACGACTTCTCCTTGAACTTCTTCTTCACCGTCCGCGGCGTGACCTCGTCGATCGCCCCGCCCTTCACCAGGGCGCAGGCGATGATGAGGCCCGAGGCGCTGTCGGCCGCCTGGAGCGCAACCTCGACCGGGCGCTCGTAGCCGGACGTGAGCAGGTGGTTGTGGCGCCTGACGATATCCGCAATCTCCTCCGGAACCCCGTTATCGAGAAGGATCCGGTAGCCCTCGATGCCGTGCCGCTCCATATCCCCCCCGACAAGGTCGTAGTCGATGTCGTGCAGGAGGCCGATGACCTCCCACGTCGCTGCATCCTCGCCGAGGTGCTCTGCGACCTTCCTCATGATGGCCGCCGTGGCGTGGCTGTGCACGATATGGGACGGCGATGCCACGTAGCGCCGGAGCAGGGCCAGTGCCTCGTCTCTCTCCATGGGGGAGGGGTTGTCAACCGCCCCTGATAAGCATGTGGGTCACCCGTCCCGGGGATAGAGATATACCTGCACCGGTCCCACTCCTGTACATGAATCTACGGGTTCTTGAGGTGCTGGTCGCAGTCGGGTGCCTCGCACTGTTCATCGTGCTGCTGGTGATGCTGCCCGCGCTGATGGCGGGGATGGAGGGGTTTGCATACGTCATCGCCCTGGTCATCTTTATCGCCGTGCTCAGTACCGCGGGCTATACTATCGATAAAATGGCTGCTTAACCCCGTTTCTTCTTTATGTTTTTCCTGAGCCGGTAGTAACTCAGTGGGTGGTTGACCCGCTCGCAGTCCTTATCCCGGTTGGCACAGAGCCCGAAGGTGCGCATGGTGGCGCACGACGGCGGGGTATACTCGGTGCCGCCCCGGCCGGAGATATGCTCCACCTGGTACATCGTCATATCCAGGTCGAAGTCGGGGGCCCGCGCGAAGATCTCCGCAATCCCGGTGGTGTTCATCCCGATGGTATGGAGGAACGACGTGATGGCGAACCGGCCCATGTGCGTCAGGTTCGTTCCCGCGGTGATCGCCTGGATGAGCGCGCTGATGCAGGGCGGGAACGCCTCCTCCTTGATCTCGCCGAACTGCTCGAGGATCTGCTCCTGGTGCAGCGCAGAGATCTCTTTTGTAACCGCACCAAGGCGTTCGCAGATCCCGGGCGGGATCCGGAGCGGGAGTTGATCGACCAGGATGGCCCGGATCCGTTCCCGGATGAGCTCGTCGATCTCGCCCGCTTCAAGGTTCACGCCTCCCCGCTGCACGTCCCTGTTGACGAGCCGCCAGCGCCGATCGCGCAGATGGGGCACCAGTTCCACGTAATCGGTGACCGGCAGGGTCGCGGTCCCGGTGCTGATGCCGATGCTCCAGGCAACGAACCGTCGTATCTCCGGGTCCTCGGTCGCGAGGAAGAAGGATGCGCGTTCCGCTTCGTAGCGCGCAAGGCGGTCGATGAGGGACCGGTCCCCGATGCAGGAGACCAGCATCCGGGCAAGCGCATAACTCGCGATCTCGAGCTCGGGTTTGAGGTTCTGCGTATTCTCGTCCTGAAACTCTTTTTTGAACGTAAGCGCAGCGACGACCCGCTCCTTTGCCCGCTCGAGCGCCACGGCGCCCGGGCTGCTTTCGAGAAATTCCTCGAGCGACTCAACGTGCCGGCGGGCCAGCTGCTGCGATTCTTTCAAAAAGGGATATTTGATGAGTTCTTTGCGGTCGAGTACAATATCCATCAATCGGCCTCGATCCGAGGAGCAAGGAGGTACTCGACGCGGCCTTTGCCGTTCGCAATCTCAAAGGCAAACCGTACCGGGTGGTCGATGCCGAGGTAGACCTCCACCTCATCCGCGCGTGCCATGACCCGGCCCATGTCCTTTAAGTAATCGATCGAGAAGAGGGAGCGGGCACGCACCGGGTTCAAGGCGACGAGTTCGTCTTCGCCGAGCGCGAGTTTGATGTGGTCGGTGTCCCCCTCCGCCTCCATGTAGAAGGTCATGGTATCGGGGTCGATCCCGAGCGCGATCTTATCGGAGATGACGGCGGCTGCTTTGATGGCGTTGTTCAGCGCGTCTCCCGGGATAACCGCCTTGCCGGGGAGATCGATCCCCGGGGGGTTCGGATCTTTCCGGATGGTGTTGACGTCGAGGAGCGTTATGGAGTAGCGGTAACCGCCGAAACTCAGTTCCAGTTTCCGCTCTTCGTCGAGCAGGTTCAAGGTCAGCGCGTCGCCTTTCCCCATCATCCCGATGATGTTCTTCATCTTTGCGATATCCAGGCCGAGTTCCCCGGTCGTCGCCGAGAAAGAATTGAACGCCGTGCTCTGGAGTTCCAGGGAGACCATGGCTACGTTTGCGGTATCGACAGAGCGTGTCCGGATCTGGTCTTCGGCCGTGTGGAAACGGCATTCAGTCACCAGTGCGGCGATCGCATCAATGGATTCCCGAAATATTTCTGCGTCAATCGTTGCCTTTAACATTGTGACCCCTTATTAAACTCTCGTTGAAAGTATATAATCACACTTTTCATTATAGTGCTTTACGATCAAAACCGGCCCAAAGCCTCATGGCGCCGGTCGTGGCAGCGGTCACGGCAGACGGCGATCGGCCCCGGACTCCGGAACCGTATCATTCATGATTGACTGCATCAAATACTATACATAATCTCCTTGATCGTGCTGAGGGTGCAGGCAGCCATCCGTCGGCCTCAAGTGGAGGGTAATCTCGCAATGGGCTCTCAATGGACAAAAGACAGCGTCTACAGAAAGGCGATGAAGGCTGGATACCGGGCACGGGCCGCCTACAAACTGCTGGAGATCCAGCAGCGCAATGAGATCATCAGGCCCAGCGATAACGTCGTCGACCTCGGGGCGGCGCCGGGCAGCTGGCTGCAGGTGCTCCGCGATCTGACCGGAGGAAAGGTCATCGGCGTGGATCTCAATCCTATCGCGCCCATGGAAGGCGTCACCACTATCGTCGGGGACTTCACCGACCCACTCGTCCAGGAGCGCATCCGCGAGGAGGCGGGCGGCATCGTCAACGTCGTGGTCTCCGATGCCTCGCCGAAACTCTCCGGCCAGAAGAGCTACGACCAGGCCCGTGCGATCGGCCTCGGCGAGGATGCCCTGGCGTTTGCCTGCACGATCCTGAAACCCGGCGGCAACATGGTGATCAAGTCGTTCCAGGGCGAGCTCTTCGGGGAGCTGATTGCCGAGGCAAGGAAGCATTTCTATTCCGTCCGGGGGTATCGGACGAAGGCGTCGCGGAAAGGAAGTGCCGAGACCTACATTATTGCAAAGAATTTCAAGGGAACATGCGATGGTGCTTAAAGACCCCTATAACCGGACCGTGACCAACCTCCGGATAAGCCTGACCTCCCGGTGCAACCTGCGGTGCATCTACTGCCATGCAGAGGGCGAGGTGAACCCGGAGGAGCAGATGAGTGCCGAGGATATCGCCGAGCTGATGCAGGTGGGCATGCAGTTCGGCATCAAGAGCATCAAGTTCACCGGCGGGGAGCCCCTGCTCCGCCGCGACCTCCCCGACATCATCCGCTCGGTCCCGCCGGGCGTCGAGTCATCCCTGACGACGAACGGGACGCTGCTTGCGGCGAAGGCTGCGGAACTCAAAGAGGCCGGACTTGCCCGGGTGAACGTCAGCCTTGATTCGCTCCGTCCCGAGCGCTACCGGGAAATCACGGGGAAGGACTGCCTCGCGGACGTTCTCGCCGGGATCGACGCGGCGATCGAGGTCGGACTGACCCCGGTCAAGCTCAACATGGTGCTCCTCGACGGCATCAACGAGGACGAGGTGGACGACTTCATGGCGTTTGTCAGGGGGAAGCAGGATCTCATCCTCCAGGTCATCGAGCTGATGGAGTTCAACGAGTGCAAGTTCCACGGGGACGTGGACGGCGTCGAGCAGGACTTGAACGACCGGGCAACCAGGGTCGTCACCCGCAGGATGCACCACCGGAAGAAGTACTGTCTCGACGGCGCCGAGATCGAGGTGGTCCGTCCCCTCCACAACACGGAGTTCTGTGCATTCTGCAACCGCCTGCGCGTGACATCGGACGGAAAACTCAAGCCCTGCCTTCTGCGGAGCGACAACCTGGTCGATATCAGGGGCAAGCACGGCAAGGAATTGGAAGACGCGTTCCGCGAAGCCGTCAGCAGGCGCAAGCCGTTTTTTGTGTAAGCGATGTTCGGCTCGTTGGGCCGAACGGAGCTTGAGAAAACGCGAAGCGTTTTCGAAGGCGACGCGTGCCCCGTTAGGGGCAGGCGGAGTTTGAGAAGACCAAAGGTCTTCGAGTCCGGAGCGTGAGAAGCCGCCAGGCTTCGAACGCGATGTTCGGCCTGCAACCCCGCCCGGCCCGTCGCCGC
The DNA here is from genome assembly GCA_016841955.1 of Methanobacteriota archaeon. Classification (GTDB taxonomy): domain Archaea; phylum Halobacteriota; class Methanomicrobia; order Methanomicrobiales; family Methanoculleaceae; genus Methanoculleus. The sequence goes on along the minus strand of JAENYE010000004.1, from coordinate 128,802 downwards.
ACCTTCGGTGCTCGTGCTCCTGCCGCGCCGCCCTTGGGGCACGCGTCGCTGCTCGAAAATTGCTGCGCAATTTTCTCGAACTCCGTTCCTTCGGTTCGTCGCATAC
>JAENYE010000004.1:0-128686 GCA_016841955.1 Methanobacteriota archaeon | reverse complement strand
CTCGAAAATTGCTGCGCAATTTTCTCGAACTCCGTTCCTTCGGTTCGTCGCATACTGCAGCGAACATCGCACTCGAAAATTGCTGCGCAATTTTCTCGAACTCCGTTCCTTCGGTTCGTCGCATACTGCAGCGAACATCGCACTCGAAAATTGCTGCGCAATTTTCTCGAACTCCGTTCGACCTCGCACCTGACGGTGCTCGTGCTCCGGACGTTGTCCGTCGCACCCTGCGGGTCGAACATCGTTACTCGAAGGAATACTTTTTGAACCACTCTCCCCAATAGGAGAGAGTATGCTGGAAATGAACGAGTACGTCCGCGTCATGCAGAAGCTGTACGGCAAATCGCTGATCCTGGAGAGCCCTGCCGAGTTTCACCCGGTCCTGTACTTCTACTTCACCGATGCCCTCGCCCACATCGACTTCACCCTCGGCATTCTCGCCTACAACTACATGTCGCCCCGGAATATCATGAGCATGGAGTATATGCGGTGGCGCGTGGACGAAGAGAAGGTCGGCGAGCGGATACACTTCTCCGGGTTCGTCAACTGGCTCAAAGAGGAGCACCCGGAGAAGTACGAGGAACTCCCGATGCTCTGGTCCGGCGTCTACGACCGCGACGACCCCGCCCAGTACCGGAGCTTCCGCATCGTGCTCAACCCCGACGACAAAAAGCCGATCCCGGCCGAGTACCTCTCGACGTTCATCGACGAGTTCTTTGATGCGAAGTTCATCAAACAGCTCTATAAGACTTCGTCGCTCGCCCGGCTCTTCGACGAATACGTGACGAGCAGGTCTGCATAAGGAGACCGTACATGGATGTCGCCCGACTCGCTTCATCGCTCATCCGGATCAGGAGTGAGAACCCGCCGGGGAGCACGGCCGACCTGGTCGCGTTCATCGGGGAGTTCCTCGACTCCCTCGGGGTGAAGAACCGCATCGTCTCCCACCCGGGCGGGCGGGACGACCTCATCACGACCGAACCCGACCCCCGGCTCCTCCTCTGCGGCCACGTCGACGTGGTCCCCGCCATCCCCGACGACTGGACGCACGACCCCTGCAGCGGGGAGGTTGCCGGCGGCTACGTCTGGGGGAGAGGCGCCACCGACATGAAAGGGGGATGCGCCGCCCTTCTCATCGCCTGCCGGGACCTCATCGAGAGCGGGGTGGAGCCGAAGGCCCAGTTCGCCTTCGTCTGCGACGAGGAGACCGGCGGGGAGTACGGCATCCGGTCGCTGCTTGCACAGGACCTGCTCGAACCCCGCGACTGCCTGATAGCCGAACCGACGCCGGAGATCAGCCCGGCGGTCGGCCAGAAAGGCCTCTACCGGGTCGACATCTCCTTCCCCGGCAGGCCGGGCCACAGTTCCCTCTATCCCCTGGTCGGGAAGAGCGCCGTCATGGCGGCGTTCGATCTCATCGGCTACCTGCGCGAGGTTCACGCGCACCCGTTCCCCGTCGGCGAAGACCTGCAGCCGCTCGTTGCGCAGTCCGCCCGGGTCTTTTCCGAGATATTCGGTATCGAGGGAGGCGACAACATCCTGACAAGGGTGATGTTCAACCCGGGGCGCATCGAGGGCGGGGAGAAGGCGAACATCGTGGCGGAGCAGTGCCGGATGGAGCTGGACATCCGGGTGCCGTGGGGGTGCTCCCTTGACGAACTGAAGAAGAGCATCGCCGAACACGCCCCGGATGCCACGATACGCGAGATGGACGCCGCCGAACCGACGCTGACGCCCGCGGACGCCCGGGTTGTCCGGACGGTCTCTCGCGAGGTGGAACGGGTCTACGGGACGGCGGTGCCGTTCCTCCAGTGGGCTGCAAGCGACGCGAAGTACCTCCGCGATAAGGGTTTCGACGTCGTGGAGTACGGGCCCGGGGAGATCCCGACGCTGCACGCGGTGGACGAGCGGGTTCGAGTAGGACAACTCGAGAAGGTGGTGGATGTCTACCGGGGCGTGATCCGGGCGTATTCTCTGTGAGCGGACGGATCACGCCCCGATCGAGATCAACCGCACACCATTTTTCCATTGTGAAGGAGAAACCCTTCCGGTCTTCCGGAGAGATCCCCTGCTTATGCTCCCCGCCACGTGTAGTGCCTGTTCGCCGCATAGTTCCAGGCAAACGCGATGAGTATCCCCGCAAGGTTTGCGATGAGGTAGTAGACTCCGGCAACATCCGCGAGGAGGTAGAGGATGCCCATATTGATGACGAGCCCGCCCATCGAGACCGCCTGGAACGACCCGAACCGCTGGAGATTCCGCACGAGCCTGAGGTCTCGTGCGGCTTTAAACGTCCAGATGTCGTTCCAGACGAAGTTGCTCACGATCGAGAGTTCGATCGCGATCGCGGCGGAGACGAGGTAGTAGAGGCCGGCAACCTCGGTCAGGGCGTAGAGGAGCCCCATATTGACGAGGATCCCGGAGAGCCCGACGAGCCCGAACCGGACGATCTTCTCCCACTCCGCCCAGACCGGCCCGGCCCGGCGCGTGACCGAGAAGCGGGTGATGTCGGCGCACTGCCGGAGGTAGTCTACCATCGTGTCCGGCCGCAGCTTGCTCTTCCCCTCCTCGCGGTCTTTAAAAACGAACGGGATCTCGACGAACGAGCGCCACCGGCCCTTGCCGAGGACTTCCATCAGGATCTTGTAGCCCCGCGGCGCAAGGGGGGCGCCGGAAACGACCTCGCGCCTCACGGCAAAGAACCCGCTCACGGGGTCGGTGATCTCCGGGAAGAGCATGCGCCCGAACGCCGTGGCCCCGAGCGATATGATCCTTCGTGCGAGCGGCCACTCCTCGATATCCCCGCCTTTCATGTACCTGCTCCCGATGGCGATATCCGCACCGCCCCGTATCGCCTCGTAAAAGCGGGGGATGAGTTCCGGCGGGTGCGAGAAGTCGGCGTCGATTACCTGGAAGACGTCTGAACGCGCCGCACGGAATCCTTCGACGACCGACTGGGAAAGGCCGTGGTCCTCACGCCGTACGATCAGCCGCACGTTGTCGCTGTTGCCGGCGATCTCCTGCACGATCCCGATCGTGCGGTCTTTCGAGGAGTCATCCACCACCAGGACCTCGCCGTGGATGCCGCTCGTCGAGAGGACGCTGTTGACCGCCTCGATGATTACGGCGATATTCTCCTCCTCGTTGAAGGTCGGGATAATTACCGTCAGGTCGTAGGTATCAGCCATTACGCTCTCCCTGGGTCGATACGAAGAGGTAGATCCCCATACGCTGCCCGTCGAGCTGCGTGTTCTCTTCGAGCCAGTCTGCCGCCTCTCCCGAGGGGTCCGCGGCGAAGATGTCCCCGGTTACCACGTAAAACGCACGCCGGTCGGGGTACCTGTCGCGGATCGCCGCCAGGTCGTCCCCGGTCGTTGCCCCGATCTCAAGGGTCCGGTCGGTCGCGTTGCTGTAGTAGTAGTCGAGCGGCTGCGCCATGTAGGGCGGCAGCACGACGATGAGGTCCCCTTCCCCCGTCATCCCGCCGAGCTCCGCGGAGAATCCCCGCCAGTCGTTCTTATGGGGTGTCGTGTAGTAGGTTGCGAGGAAGGGGGTGCTGATGAGGACCGCCGCCGCGACGAAGATGTAGACCGCTTTTCTGTCTCTCGCGAGGGCGTAGAGCCCGGGATACGCCGACGCGATCCCGATGAAGTAGACCGGGAGGAGGTAGATGAGGTAGCGCGGGATCATCGGCATCCTCGATGAGAGGGTGAGGCTTGCCGCCAACGGAAGGACCATCATGATGAGGAGGAGGAGCGCTCCGTTCCGGTCCTCGCGCCAGGTGTACGCGACGCCGAGGAGGAAGAGGATGATGAAGGGCACCAGGACGAGATCGCTGAACCCCGATACCTGGAGAAGGGTCTGGTAGACGACATCGAGCCCCTGCATGCCGAACGTCGGAGCGGACGCCGTCCTCACCAGGAAGAGGTTGATCGTTACGATGAGCAGGGGGAGGCTTGCAGCGACAAACGCGACGACCGAGAGGGCCAGGTTCCTCGCGTTCCGGATCTCGCCGGCATGGGTGACGAGGGCGTGGAGGATGAGGACGGCGACCGGCACGATGGCGTAGAAGTGCATCCAGAAGACGACTGCGGAGAAGAACCCGAAGAGGACCCAGGAACGGACCTCGTCCGACCGGCTCGCTCTCACGTAGAAGAGGAGTGCCAGGGAGAAGAAGAAGAGCATCGGGGCGTATGCCCGGGCTTCCTGGGAGTAGAAAATGTGGAAGGGCGAGAACGCGAGGAGGGCGGCGGCGATGAGCCCGACGTTTTTGTCCCGGAACTCCTTTCCGACGAGGTATACGACCGGAATCGTCAGGACGCCGAGGAGTGCGGGGAGGAACCGGAGCACGAACTCGCTCTCCCCGAAGAGGAGCATCCCATGCTCCAGCCAGTAGAAGAGCGGCGGGTTGAACTCTCCGCCGGCGGTGCTCTCCCAGATGCCGGTGAGCGACTGCCGGGCGAACTCCAGGGTCGAGGCCTCGTCGAGCCACAGCGAGTTGTTTCCAAGGTTGTAGAGCCGCAATAAGGCGCCGATACCGATCAGACCTATGAGGATCATGAGATACCCGTTCGGGTTCAGGGGCGTCAGATCGTTTTCCGGAGCAACATGCCGGGTTTTTGCGCTCTCGTCAGGGTCGCTGCTGCCATCCGGAATAGGCGTGTCGGCGTCTATTGGTCGCTTCTTCTGTCTCTGGGGTACTGTCATTGACCAGGCGATAGAGGTACAAACGTCTGATAAAAAGGTTCCTGCACTGCAGAGGGTTCCACGAATGTACGATCGACCTCTTCCGGGAGTGTCTCATGAGGGTCTATTTTTCCGATCCACCCGTGCATCTTCTGAAATTATATCGCGAAAACAGGTCGGCTTCCAATTATATTTCTGCTGGCCGATATCTATTGCATAAAATTTTTCTCCGAGTATTCAAGAGTAAAAGCATAAATATCCCACTGCATAATTCCTCTACGGTGACCAGGGTGTATAAATCGTTCTTTGTAGCTGCAGTGATGGTCCTGATCCTCGCATCCGCCGGGTGCGCGGAGTTGCCGCCCGGCGGCGAATCCGGCTGGTCTGGTGTCCTTTCGCCGTCGGAACCGCAGGATGGGGCGGGCGGGACGGATGCCGACCCGGGGTATCTGACGCCGGCGACCCCGTACCCAACTGCAACGAACGGTATGGCCAGCCCCACGCTCAGCACGCCGCCACAGACCGCGCCGACGCAGGACCCCTACGTGACTCTCTATAACAGAACGACACAGTTCAATCTCACTCATGCGACGGAAGCCTTCTCCTTCGACCTGACCGCGCCCCCGCTCATCATCGACTTCGATGTGGAGCCGGAGATGGTCACGCGGGTCAAGCATGCCAAGAGCGACTACCTGGACAGGGAGTATAAAGACTTCACGCAGACCTACCCGAGCGAGGATTCGTGGTTTACGGTGACCGTCAGGGACCGGGAGTCCGGCGAGATCGTGGCCGAGGACGGTTTCGGGAAACTCTTCGGTACGGACACCCATAAGCGGGTCTTCGTGGGAACGCTGGGAGACTACCTGATCCAGCTCTCCGGGAACGAGGTAGAAGTGCATGTACTGATGCGTGCGGGGGGCGTGTAAGCCCGCGCGTACCGCCGGAATACACCGGAGATCGGGTTTTATTCCGGGCGAATCCCGGACCCTGCAGCCCTCTCCGTGGCGCTCCGATCCTCCGGTGAGCAATCCTTTTTAACCAGAACAACCTAGTTATTAGGGGAAAGGCACTTATTCTCGTGTCCCGGTAGGGTAGTGGATATCCTAGAAGCCTGCGGAGCTTTTGACCCGGGTTCAAATCCCGGCCGGGGCGTTTTGTTTTTGATCCGGATTTTATTATCGCGCAACTTCCCGATAGGGTACCGGGGGTCCGGTATTCATGCCGGGTCTCCCCGGCCAGCCTACACGGTGTCCGGTTCGCCCGGTCTTCATGGGTATGTCGTGCCCGCAGGTGCGGCGATTCCGTCCGGCCATACTTTTATCAGCACTGCAAAGAGGAAGACCCGTATGACCGAGCAGAGTCGCCCCCCGTTGCCGCCGTTCACGTATGAAACAGCGGTGCAGAAGGTTCGTATGGCCGAGGACGCCTGGAACTCCCGCGATCCCGTGAAAGTGTCGCTGGCGTACAGCCCCGACAGCGTCTGGCGCAACAGAGCGGAGTTCATAAACGGTCGCGAGGCGATCGTCGAGTTCCTGCGGCGGAAGTGGGCGAAAGAACTTGACTATCGCCTGATCAAGGAGGTCTGGGCGTTTCACGAGGCGCGCATCGCCGTGCGGTTCGCGTACGAGTGGCACGACGACTCGGGGAACTGGTTCCGCTCCTACGGGAACGAGAACTGGGAGTTCGACCAGCAGGGGCTGATGCGCGTTCGCCACGCCAGCATCAACGACCTGCCGATCACCGAAGGAGAGCGAAAGTATCACTGGCCGCTGGGCCGACGCCCCGACGATCATCCCGGGCTCTCCGACCTGGGGCTGTAATCCTCCCGAAATCGTATCCGGCAGAGGCCGGAAACCGGAGCGGGGTCTCGAGGTCCCGGACCGCCGTTTTGTTCACGGTTGTCTGAACGAAGTCTGCCATGGGGTTTTCTCCTCCTCACGGCACAACCCTTTGGGTTGTGCCTGATGGGAAGATTGCAACGTATCTTCCATGCACGGCGCAACCCTCTGGTTGTGCCTGATAGGAAGATGCGAAGCATCTTCCGTGGCACGGCTCAACGCTCTGGGTTGTGCCTGTTAGGAAGATGCTCCGCATCTTCCGTGCCTGCATGCTCCCGGGAATATGACAGACAACTATAGGGTGGACCCTCCGGGGCTATCAGCCTGACTTTATCGGGAAGGGCGGATACGGCCCCGATTCTCAAATATAATCCTTACGGTATGCCTTTTTGCGTCCCGCACCCTATCATCCCCCGGAGGGTTACCAGGATGACCGACGAAAAGACCACCCGGGAGCTCGTCTACGAGACGAACCGGGACGTAAAATGGATCTGCCGGGCGCTCGCGCGAATGGAGGCGCAGGACGAAGACTTCGAGGCCCGGCTCCGGGCGCTGGAGGGATGGCGGGCGGAGAAGGCCGGGGAAGAGCGAAGGATCTCGACGATCAGCGCCGGGGCCGGCGGGGTCGTCGGGGGGGTGGTGGCGGTGATCGTGAAGGTGCTCGGCGGGGGGTGAGGGGAAAGTGGCGCTGGGAACGCCACTTTCTGTTTCACAATGGATATAATGGGCAGGGAATTTTTACGTTTAATGATGCAGATCTGATGCCTGATCAATTATAACTGAATTTGAATGATTCTTGCCTCAAGCTCATCCAGTTGCCACAGTTTGACAGGGTTCTGAATCTTCTCACAGATTATGATGCCCTCTGAGGGGCTATAGTAGACATGGTAGATGAAATACCTGTCACCAGACTCTTTGGCCAGGTCCCACTCATTTTTTGATATCATAAACGCTTCTCGAGGTTGAATCGAGGATTTTACTTCGATATAGGTTGCCTCGCCATTTTCAACGACTTTGATATCGTGACCGTGCCCTCTGTCATTACCTTCCCGTACTTTGTTGTACCAAACAGTTTCAGTTGTGATACTGCCATTAAGAGAGAAAGTAAAGCCATTCTCAGTCTCGCTCAAAGATGCACCTGGATAACGTTCCTGCATTTCGCGCTTGAGATTGTAGTATACCACCTTCTCACCCCAATGTCCGATCTTAAGTCGCTTGTCCTTTTTAGAGTGTTCTAATTCGGGATTTTGTTCTTCTGACGCCGGTTTTTCAGGTAACTTACTCCTATTCTGATCGTTGAATTTATCCATTCTCTGGCGAGGAGAGAAGGTGACATAGATCAATTGGACAGATTCAGGGTTTTTGGCTAGTAATGTATCGCTATCTTCATTCTCTTGTTCGAAGGGGGTTTCCTTGGCTTTCTGAGATTTCGGGGGCAGTTCTGGGTGTGGTGACGCTCTAGGTAGTCCAGATTGTGGTTGATATGTGGTCCTATCCGTAACACTACCATCATTGCCTGTGACAGATGTTGATCGCGAGATAGGGCTTGGTAAAGCAGTGGTCTGTTCCATCGAGTCCGAGTTCGACGGTGATTCTTCTTGTAGTAAACATTTTTTGGCCGTACTCGCGGCAGAGGATGAAATTCCTAACTCTTCCTCTCTGAAGTTTCCTGTCGGCGCAATCAATTCTGGAATTTCCTGCACCTTATCTGTCATTGCCAGTGAAGTTAACCATTCATCCTCATCAGCGGGCAACCGTGGAATTTTTACAGATTCAAGGAAAGTTTCAATGCTCTCTGAATTTGGATATGTAAAAAGAGAGCACATAAAGATGTCAAGATCTTCAATGTCGCCAAAAAGCTTCGCGAATTCGACAGCGATCTTCGATTGATTGCTAGTGCTGATATATAGGGTGTTTCCGCCGAGTAAAACATCCCTTGAGGCATTCACAGCCTGATCTCTGAGAATGTACTCCACAGCGAGGGTATCAAGCCGTACACAACGCAGATCTCTTACAGCATCCAGTTTATGGATCTCCTTTAGGCGATCGTAATCGTCTTGGTGTTTGTAATACAGATAACGTAGAATATAGGGAACCAAATCCTGTATGCGCTGAGCAAACCCCAGCTCTTCTAGAACTTGATTAGGATTTTCCGCAAGGACGCATTCCACCGATTCAGACAGTTTTGGAATCTTTGCATATTTAACAAAATATTCAAGATCCCTGAGATCCGTAATACCTACCTCTAGAAACGCAATATCCTCCCGTTCAACAAACAACTTATACAGGGCAGGATCATCATTAACAAAAACATTGCCGTCATTACGCCAGAACTGCTTTTTGTTAACCCACAATAAGAATTGATCAGTGAAGCTCTTCCACCATGGAGCATATGAATTCCCCGTGTTTTGTTTTAAAACCTCGTTAAATTCTTTGTAGATTGTAACAATTTTTCTTTCATCAGCCTCCGATATCTCTGCTTTTGCCGCAATCTGCTCAAGGATTGCTACGAGATCTTCAGGGCCAGGACTTTCTTTTACAACCAAGTCGTCGAGAAACAGGCCGCGGCACTCCGCGTACCAGGGTTTCAATGATGGTAGATGATCTTGGAGAATGTCAAATTTACAGTCCCAGAACACATTATCAGCAGTGAAGTACTTCTGATCAGTTTCAGGGATAAAGATCAAAGGTTCTTCCCGAAATGCATGTAAAGCGGGATTGCGTTCTGGCTTCCGATATCGAGCAGTAATACTTCCAGAATACAAATCTTTAGGAAGCAAACCTCGAAGAAGGGAATAGAGGTATTTAAATTCTTCAACGTTCTCAGATCCAGAATCCACTTTATTGCCAATCACCTCAATTACTTCGTTAACATTTACATCCGTCCGTATCCCTACATCCCTTATGAATTTAGCATGTTGATTCGGATCTGCATCAACGCCAATGAACAGTACAGAACTTCCAAGGATTCTTCTGATATCACCGCTATCTAAGAACAGGCCTTTTAGGGGAGCAAAAACTCGATCTGTGGTAATAGCCCATGGAAACGTCCTTAAATTAAAGAGGAAGGTTGTTTGTGTTTCATCACTACTCCATCCTCGTTGATTCCAACCACGATAGTAGTACCTGCACTTGAGGTAGTCCCTGTAGTCATCCCAGGTGTTCACGAGAAGATTGAACAGCATGGAACTGATCTGACCCTTCTGTTGCTGCGTTGCCCGATTAAAGCAGTCAAAAATGCGTTCTAAATCTCTACTAATATAGTCGTCCTCAAGGAAGTACCAGATCTCAGTTTCCCGCCAACCACAGAATTCCCAAGGCGTGTTATGAAGATCGCCCCGATAGATTTTTTTTCTTGTTACCCAGTTATTTGCCTTCTCACTGCCCTCAAAGTATTCTGTCTCTGGGTCAAGTGAGACACTGACGCCCTCATGAACACCAAGAGCCGTCACAAACGCTTTCCAAGAAGCTACAATCTCGTTTTCACTTCTCTTAAGATCTTTAACTTGTTTCTGGGTCTGCGAACGCTTTTTTGCTCGTCTTCCCTTCTTCGGCTTTGACTCAGCCTGAATCCGTCGAATTTCAACATCAATGTCTTTTAAATCGCTCCTGACGTAGCAGGGGTGGAGGGAGTTTTCCAGAAAGAACGTCTCCCCGACAGCAGCCATGGTAGAAGAGAGATGATACTCACTCCCATAGTCGTCAGACAGATAGATTTGATCGGGATGCCTGTAGTCACTTTGATCCTGTTCACTGTTAATTCTAAGGTAGATCGTTTTTCTGATGACTTCAACAAGCCCTTCATCTTTCTGTAGTTTCTCAAAGTGATCTTTGATAAAGTGGATATGCCCCTCCAGAGTTTCAGAAGGCTTCTTTCTCCAAGTCTCTCTATGGTATTGAGGCAAAATATGCTGATTGATGATATTGCTTGGATCGGGATTGACTACGTTTAACTTTTTAAGAAATTCAATGAGATCCTTTTCATCTTCCTCGGCCCTGACAGCATTTCTAATGTCAGCATCAAGCACCCTGAGTGTGCCTTCGAGATCCGATTCGAATCCATATTTTTTCCCGGCCCTTTCAAGATATAAAAAGATTTGGCCGCTGTTTGCTGAGCAGTAATCACCGTTTTCGAGTTTAATGATAGGCAATTGTCTAATGTCGTCCAGAGTTAATTCGCTCGATTTCGCCTTTTCCAATTGCTCTGCACAATATCGATATAACTTAATAACCCATTCATTGGAATGTTTTTTTACCCATTCTGGGCACTTAAGGCACTCAACGAGATGCATCGGCGTGAAATTCGCGATACCAAGCAGGTCACGCAACTCTTTTTTCAGGTAAAATGTATCCGTAACATACTCCTTTCCAAAGTTAGATCGAAGTTCATCGTTGGAAACAAGATCCTTAAGGTCATCCTCTGCATAATAGACATCACAGGGCTTTTTCCATGAACCCGATTCGGTAAGAATACACTCGACATTACTTAGTGATTGAAATATCTGGTACATAAGTGGGCTGAAAAACTCATCATTGATCTCTTCGGGGAGTGAAAGAAATTTGAAGAAAGTCGTTTTCAGTTTTTCATCACGCTTAAACTCCTCAATGGCTTTAAGCAACACATCTAGTATGTTAGAGCGTAACCATTGATTCCACTGTGAATCCTGTAAAATGTCCTCCCGGTCCGAGGTGAGAAGAAAATCTGCTTGAATGATAAAACTAAAATCACACTTTTTGACGGGAAGGAATGCGAAAATATCAGGCTTTGGCGCCTTTCTGATGCTGATGGGAAGTCCGGTTTCACTTACCGGGAATGCAAGGATAATTTCGGTGTTCTTGACATCCTCTCTCCTGGGCTCCTGTTCGACTATCTCTTGTGGAACTCTGAATGTGGCACGGATTACCCGCCAATACTGACTCTGATCCTGGTAATCAATTGTAACAAGACCCTCACTCCCGGATTTGGTCACCGTCTTGGAGTTGCCACTGACATTGTCGATAATTTCTATACGTTGCAATTTGCGCAGGAAGAGAATGAGTGTCGGATCAATCTCATCAAACAGGTTTAATCGTTCGCGAGCATCATCACGGAGCGGGAGGATGATATTAGTTACTTGCCTATCTGCATACTCCGGGATTGCAGATAACCAGTATGGCACAATGTAGCCAAGATTGCTGCCATCTGAACGCCTGAACTCAAACTGGAGCCCGTTTGAGATAACTTTCGGAGAATCACTAATTTTAAAAACAGATTTGAAGCCAATCCCCTTCTCACCAATGTATCCCACATTCTTTTTTTTGGACTTTGTAGTCTGTCCAACACTGCAAATGCTTTCGACATCTTCAGGGGCGAAACCAATCTCATTATTGTAGACTATCAATGTGTCCGGCTTTATGGAAAATCTAATAAAAGGCTGAACAGTTGGATCGTAGGTGTTGTCTTCAGCATTTTGAATGAGTTCCATGACAAAATGAGTCTTCTTTTTATAGAGATCATCAGATAGTTTTTGCAGTGCGCTATTTAGATCCAAGTTTTTCTTATTCCAAGCCTTCTTAGTTCTGGGGTCATTAAGGCCTTCTAATCCGTGCCCCGTATTCTCGTTGTGAATTTCTTCAATAATTTTTTTAGCATCCGGAGAAGAGTACACGTCCGATCACTGAACAAGAGTGCATCGACCACCATATAAGGTTTTTGTAAACCTACTCGAGTGCAATCGAATTTCAGTTGCTACTAACAATCCCGATCCTTCACTTTCTCCAAGAGAGGTATTACTGGCGATTCAGACTTTGATAGAATCCCTTGGAGCGGGATTACAGGTGCAATCCATCTTCAGAGAATAACTTCAGAATCTTTGCAGATGGATATGTGGACAGCGACGCAATCCCGTTGGCGAGTTCTATGGGTAGGAGCGCTCCCTCATATCGATTGCTCAGAATCGTCGGGAGTGTGGCAAAGATCCTCTCCCATCCAATGAGATCTTCCGATTGAGGGTTTTGAGTGTACAATCCGAATGGAATGTTCAGAACCATCATGTGATAATTGTTCAGTTTAACAAAGACTTTTGCACCGTAGTTTGTATCCTTCCCATACGGGGCCCCATTTTCCGGGCGGCACTGGATGTGTCTCTTGATGTAGAGGTCCTGCAGGGTAAGAAAACTCATTGTTGGTGCATCTTTACCTATAAACTGCAGGTGATCGTAGAATGTCCCTGATTTTTCCTGTCCTATAATGTGTATGGGATGACCGCTCTCCTGGGCATAGGCAAGGAATGATCTGATTGGTTCAACGAGTTTTGAATACTGGGCACGAATAGAAAGAGGACCATCCTTCAAGAAGAGGCACTCTGACAACAATTCACGATGGTTCTCCCAAAACAATCTGACCGCGGTGAATAGAAGAAGTGTCTCATGCAGGATCATATAGGTGGAGGCAATTGTCGGTGAAGCTGCTTCTTCGCCCATTTCAAGATGGAAACCAAGGAAGTCAGTAATATACACTTCCTTTCCGCACGTGGGACACCTACCGCTTTCAGCATTGTAAGGCAGAGTGGTCAGATGTTTATTTCCTTCATGCCCATGCGGACATTCAAATTCGGGCAGACCCCTCTTAGTTTCCCCCCATTTCCTGTATGCAAGCCACTTGAGAGTCTCGAGAATTTGACCATTCATTCCAGGGGAGGCATCGCAGATAGATTTGTAGATCGTTTGACGAACCGTATCATAGATAGTACTCCCTTCACTCCATGTGTTTCGTAGCGGGAGCAATGTTGCATGGAATATTACCGACTCTCGCAGGATGTCACGTAAAACAAATGGATGTGGATTTTCCTTATCCACCCTTGCGAGTGCATGAGTATCAAGTTTTATCATGGCTGTTTTGATGAATGCTATGGAGGAGTAAGGAACGGTATCATGGTCAATCCTCTGTAGGGATCCGTCCACTGCAAAGATGTACTTGAGTGGTTCTCCAGAATCCGGCATCTCTTGCCATTCCACGGCTCGGCATTCATCAGGCACATACTGGCGTTTGAAACTCTCAAGTAACTCGTTAACCAGCGGGTAATCGAGTATATCCAGGTGGCCCAGTCGGCTGGCACGTTCCCCTGGAAGTCGTGAACCCTGCTGATATGGCATTTACACACACCTTCGAGAAGAGGGTTGGGGAGTAAACTTGTTTGCCTGGACAGGAATCACAAAACGGTGCGACCGAGTGAGCATCCGCACATACCCCTGCGTTTTTGTTTGAAGTATATCTTCAATAAGATCCTCGTATGCTACGTTCAAATTTGCGAGTTTGGTAACCTCTGGCCGCGAGGAGATATGGGTGACAAAGAAATTCTCTGTTTGTGCAAGGAGATCCCGGCTGATGGTTGACGGCGACTGTGTGGAATAAACCATACCGAGGTGATATTTTGCTCCTTCTTTTGCGATCCTGCTGTAGATATCGACAATTTTCTGTTCATCGGCAGGGAACAGGTTATGGGCCTCCTCGAAGTACAGCTGGATATAGTGATCATTGAGCATGTTTGACGAGAACAAATCAACCTGATGAGCAAAGATCTCCTCTGAGAGCCATCGTGAGAAGTAACTCATAACCTCAGGATGCGCGTTGCTTAAATCGAGAATGACAGTCTGTCCCTGATCAACAAGTTGGATTATCTCGGTCACAAAGTTTGCAGCGTTCGGATCGTGATAGACCCTATAGCGCTGAAGTTTTCTTGGGCCGCTTGCAGAACTGGATCGTGGAACCAAGAATCCAAGCAGCGCTTCATCATCGGAGTCGAAGAGGTTATGATCCCCGGAGGTTGAACGAAGCCTTCCTCCATCGCGATCTCGTTGTGCGAAGAGCTCCAGTTCATGTGCGAGTTCATCAAGAGTGTTTATTGATCGAGGTGGTGTTTGGTCCACCGATTGGTAAACAGCTGTTCGAGTCTGATCCGCAAACCTTGGATCTACGCCCCCTAACTGTCGAATTGTTCCCATGTTCGGGGTGAAACCAGCCCGATGGAGGATGGCCCAGTACATCAGGATCTTCCTTCGAGCACGGATCTGATCTCCTCGCCCCTCCATCCCGCCGATCTGTTCAAATGAGGGGATTTCTACTGAAAGGAAGCTGTTTACGTAGTCAGAGGGATGTCGTTCCTGTTCGCGTATAAAGGTGTTGAGGATGTGATGGGAGATATCAGGATGTGCATAGAAGTCCAGTCGAAGCGGATGTGACGGTGTATTGGCCTTGGGCGTGATGGCATAAATCTGACAGTCGTCAGCATGTGCAGTTGCCAGAGATGCACTATCGTCCTGAGGGTTATCGTTGGCGTACTCACCGTTAATGTCGAAAATGACCTGTCCCACGGTATGTGTCCGAGTATCTTCCCCTGCGGGTGCCAGTCTGGTTGTTAGGATGACGCTCTCGGCAATGATTTTTACAATATTGCTTTTACCTGTGCGGGTTTTCCCAAACATGGCAGTTCTGGTGCCTTTGAAGTCGTTTGTGGATATTGCCACGGGGACTGTGTGCATGGTTTGCCCCGGAAGTGGCAACCGACATTCGGTCAATCGCAATGTTCCAATATCGCACCTGTTTTCCTGTGGAACCGTAGCGTTTATGATAAGATCAAGGAGTTCATCACTGGGGGCATATACAAGGTACTTGTGAGCGCTCACGATGTTATTGAGGTCTCCGGAAAGTTCAACCGCATTCGGTCGGTCAGGGTGAGGGTAATACATCCCAAGGACTGCCGTCTTCAATGCACCCCACTGAAGCTCGCTTTGGGTGAATACATCCAGTTCAGGCATGGACTTTTTGTGCAACTCGAAGTAGGTCTGTTGCTTTTCCTGCTTCAGTGGTTCATCCGCTGTTTCAAGAACCCGTAGCAGGGAGAAATGAGGGGGATATTTTTCGTATTCGGTGGGGACCATGATGAGAAGTGAGTTCCGGGGGATGCCTCCCACAGCCTTTTTGAAGGCATCCGATGTGATGATGGTTGCCGTTGTGTAGCCGATTTCGAGTACGTATCCCACAAATCGGGAATTCTCATAATCCCCGCTCGTGACCTTTCGTTTTTCTTCCACCAGAAAATCTGAGAGTCTCCGTAGCGGGTGCTCCTGCATCGCCGCACTGCTGCAGAATGCCTGCATATTCATCATGAGGGCACCTCGTTTACGTGGTAGATCACCATTTCCCCAGGCTCCGTTGTTATCCGTCCGGGGCTCGAACCGGTTCCTCTATCGAGCCGGTACATAGAGTAGTCGTCATATAGTGCGAGAACGTCCGGGTGAGACGAGTTTGTCATGACCCACTGTACTCCACGCTCTGTAGCTTCACGAAGACACGATGCAAGCCTCTTGTGATCCTCGAAGTTGAACTCGCCGAACATGTAATGAGCATGCAGCTGTTCGCGTTCACCCGGGCAGTATGGGGGGTCAAGGTAGAGAAAATCCCCTTCACGACATGAGGCAATGGTTTCCTCAAAATCGCAGCAAATTAGAACTGCGTGCTGGAGTCGCTGTGCCACCGTGTGGAGATCATCCGGCCCTATTACCCAGCGTCGTTCCTGACCTCCGTAGCCCACGTTGAATTCGCCGTTGTTGTTGTGGCGCCACATGCCTTTGAAACAGGTTCGGTTCAGGTAGAGGGTTCGTGCGGCTCGCTCCAGGAGATGAAGGTCATCACGGTTCAGGCTCCTTATTTTATAATATCCTGCCTTATTTGCCGGATACCTGCTGTAGAGTTCCCAGACAATGGCCGGGTTTTTCCTGATACCCAGATACAGATCGATGAGTTCTCTGTTGATATCAGAAAGGATCGCTTTTTCGGGATTTATGTGGAAGAAGACTGAACCACCCCCTAGAAAGGGTTCGACATACGTCCGGACGGATTGAGATTCAAGAGGGAGGAGATGAGAGAAATAACATACATACCTCTGTTTCCCCCCAGGATAGCGCAATAATGAGAGATTTTTCTCTATACTGGCAGTCTGGGACATCATAAGTAAGGCTCCTCTTTATATAGCATATAGCAAATGTGCTAGGCTAATGGTGATTATGCAGAGTCGGCATAAAAAAGATTCGTAACGGCCCCGACAGATGAATGTGTCTAGGCTGGATGTCCGTTTGCACCGTTGCCTTGCGAATCAGGATTTTGCAGCATTCAGGATTGTCTGGTAGTCCTCCTCCGGAATCACCCGCATGGCCAGTCGTATATGCCCTGTCCACATCGTCTTATTGGTAATAAATTTCAGCTTCGGGATGAGCGGCTTGAACTCTACTGGAGGCTCGAAAACTTTTATTGGCTTCAGTTTTATCCGGTACGGGAAGACCTCGTCACCCATCTGCTCCGGTGCAACAAACACCTTCGTTCGCTCCTCGAAAGGCTCAGATACCACCTCGAATGCTCCGGTCACGGCCGATGGAAGCAGATTGACGCCCTCTTTCTGCTGTGATACGTAGATGAGGACCGTATCGCCAGGTTTCACCCGTTCGATGATGTTTTTATTGCGCTGAGGAACACCCCAGATGTTCTTCTTCCGGGTGACCTCCCAGTTTGTCCGGTTGGATACTGCAAGCCAACGTGTCATGCAGAGTGATTGCGAGAAAAAGACGTAAATGTTTGGTTTGGTAGTTCTCATGAGAGAACGAATTCAAACAACTCCTTGATGAAATCTGATTGGTAAAGGGAAAGGACATGGTACTTCTTCCGCTGCTCTTTTGTCCCGTAAAGATATGGCTCTGCCACCATGCCCGGCTGGCTCACGGAGATGATGAAAGAGTCGAGCGATATTCCACATTCAATGCCTTTATCCCGGTATGTTGCATTGATCTTCCGCTCGATTGCCTTGATGTCCTCTGCAAGTTGCACCTTTTCATCTTCAGGGCCGGAACTGAATACCATCCCGTGCGGCTCAAGGAAGACGATATGCTGCTTACTATCGTCGACCACCCACATGATGAAATCCGGGTAGAACCATGAGTTTTTGTAAAATCCGATGCCGGTCTTCGGGATGTTGCGAAGCAAGTAGACCTTTTTCCCGTCAAAGAGATCTGCATGCTCATCGATGTAGCCCTTAATCCCCTGCACTAGTTTTTCTTCGCCGTCATTGAGCCCTTCGGGGGAGAGCGCGGCGATTTTGCTTGATGCCTTACTGGTTTTTGCGAGCAGCGGCTGATACAGGTGGTTCTGGAAGAAGATATTGGTAACGAATTTTGTGTTCCCATCCGCATAGATCCGATCGACCTGCCGGACGAGTGCATCGATTGCCTCGATTACATCCGTCTCGATTTCCCGCACTTTTACAACGTACTTCTTGAACTCGAAGTTACCGTGTGACTCTGAAAGGCGTTCGATCCGGATGGTCTCCATCATCCATGCATTCTTCTGCCGGCTGTATGCTGTCTGGAGCGATTTTTTCAGGACAAGCACAATCACGTCCTGCAGTTTCTGCACATCCTCAAACAATTCGGGGTTGACAACGTGGTCGGCACAGTACAGGGTGTAGCACCCGGGGTCTTCTATGATCTCCCGCAACAGGGTTTTGTCGAAGACCATATTCTTCCAGCCCTTGCTGCTCTTGTGCTCAAGGAGGGTAAAGTACACCGTGTCCCAGTCTACGAGATCCAGGTAGCGCGGGTCGACTGAGACAGGGTCGGGACGGGTGTCGGCCTCCAAACCCTTGTAATACGTGCTGTCCTCACTCTCCACTTTGGCGAGGAGATCAACCCTTACCGGAGTGATGTGATCTCTGGTCAGGACGAACCGCCGTTTCCTCTCGAATCCGGTCTTCTCCCAGTGGGGGATGAGCAGACCTTCGCGGAGGTGATCTTCGCAGACTTTGATTGCGATCTGGCGTTCAATAGTCTTGTAATTATCAACACCCTCGATGGTGAGGAACTCGCGCAGGTAGCCGATGTACTTGGCGTCGACCCCGAAGATGTTGAGTGTCTCCAGAAGCGGGAGGTCAGGGGGCTGATCACCGGCATCGTTGGTGCTGCGTTTGAGAGAGTTGTTCCTGCCCTTGAGCCGGACCCCGCGCCCGAAGAGCTGGATGATCTCGGTGCCCTCGCTCTTCCCGATGTTGATGAGCCCCATGCAGGAGACCCGGTAGCAGTCCCAGCCTTCGATGAACTTCTTCGCACCGATGAGCACGTTCACGGTGGAGTCCGGGGCGTCGATGGCGCGGAAGAGGGAGGGATGATCGATCTTCTCGATATCGATCTGCGGTTCGTGCTCTTCGACGATCTTTATGAACTTTGTTGCGTCTCCGACGTAGATATCACCAAAGAAGTCGTTGTCGCCGCTTTTGAGACCGATCTCCCCGTCGGTGTTCTTCAGGAGCACGAGAGTAAGACCGGCGGGTTCGGCACACCGGAAGATGCGGCCGAGCATGTCGCCGTAGATCTCCTCCGCGCTCAGCCCACGCTCCCTGAGGTAACGGAGGCGCTGCTCGGGGTAGGCCGGACTGAAGAGGTCGTGTTTGGTCTTTTCGTGAAGGAGGCCGGATTTCCCCTGGAGGAACTCATCCGTGGTCCGGACCATCCAGTCCCGCTCGGTGAGAACCTTCTGCAGGAACCGGACGACCGTGAGCACGTCGGATTTGGTTCCGGAGACATTGACCTTGCTCCCCACGAATATCCAGAGCGGGTCGGCGATGTTGTACTCGGCAGTGGCGACGTCCTTGAGGTCCTCGAAGATCAGTTTCTGCTCGTAGTAGGTGAGAAGGTTTGCGAGGAGCACCCGGTCCGTTTCATACGTGGATTTGTTGACGTTGAGGATGCGGTACTCCTTACCGTAACCGTCGTTGTAGAAGTGCGGGTAGGAGTAGTCGACGAGGATGGTCTTGGCAAATTCGGCGAGGTTGTCATTATCACCTCCGGAAGCCGCCGCCTGCCCGAAGGTGGCGCTGTACTCGAAGGTGAAACCCTCACGGGCGACCTCGCGCCGGAACATCTTCCACTTCTCCCCGCCGCTGCCCTTGTGGGCCTCGTCCACGAAGACGAGGTTCTTCCTGCCGAAACTCTCGATATCCACCCGTTTGAGACCGCCGTCCTGCTTGTCCTCCGTGAACCGCGTGATCTCGATGACGTTCACGGCCTCCTCGGACTGCCGCTGGAAGTAGCCGCCGAGTCCGGTGGCGTCGAACTCGGTGCAGGGGATGCTGCTTTTCTTCATCTCCCGGAGGTGCTGGGCGGTGAGGTCACGATTAGGGGTGATGAGGAGAATGTGGTCGATGTCCAGCCGATGGGGCCCTTTGTTGTAGTGCTGGAACTGGAGGTAGACAAGGTGAATGAGGAAGGTCTTGCCCGAACCGGTCGCCATCCAGTAAGCACACTTACGGAGGTCGTCCATGCCCGGCATGTACCGCTCGTAATACTCATAGGGGTCCAGGATGGACGGAAACGTCTCCTTGATGTACTCCTTCACCGATTCCTCGACCAGGGAGGCGAGTCTCCCGGGGCTCTGGAAGTAGCGATCCAGGTAGGCCTCGGTGAAGAGGGCGGCAAGCCACTGGTAGTACTTGAGGTTGATGGGGACGTCACGGTGGGTATTGATGCGGTGCATGTGCCGGACGATGTTGTCGTCGTAGTTCCGCAACTCATCGAGCGTGACGCCGGCGTCTTTCCGGAACCGGGTGTCGCTCTTGAGGACGTGGTAGTAGTGGGTGTGCCCGTCCTCGCCCTCACCCTCCTCGACACCGGCGAGGGTACCCTGAAAGTCCTGGAAGGACTTCATCCCGAAAAGGCGGTACGCGAAGGCGCACTTGACCAGCCACGGCCGGAGTCCCTCCTCCTTCGATGATTTCCCGGACTTTTGTCCTTTTTTTCGTCCCCGCTGTGCTGCCACGGCCTCACGCTCCCATGCGTTTCTTGAACTCGGGCTCGATGGGCGTTGCCCGGGATGCGAAGCAGTGGCCGTTGACGTAGAGGACGCCGGTGTCAGGGAACGCCCCGAGGATCTCGTCGGTGATGAACGCCGCGTCCGCTTCGAGAGCCTGCTCATGGCCAATGGGGTTCTTCGGGGAGTTGCGCCAGACGATGGTGACGACCTTACCGTCGGGGAGGACGCCGTGGACGATCCGGTAGGTGAGACCGCCCTGGTGCCTGACCACCCGGCGCCGGACGTGCAGCCCGAGGAGGTAGTTGAAGGTCTCGACGAGGTCCACGGTCACGTCCCGGAACCCGTCCTCATCGATCGGGACATGGTCGAACCCCACATCACGGCGTGCCCGGAGGGTGTAGGCGAACGGCGTCGCCAGCCGGTCCACGTTCAGCCGGCAGGCACTCTCCCGGGTTTCGACGTCGAGGAAGTAGCGGAGCATGTAATCGCTCATGCCGAAGATGGTGGCCTGGACGTGGCCGTCCCGGTCCAGGAACTCGATGTTGTTGAGCGTGTCCTCGTACTGCTCGATTTCCATGTACTTGAAGATGTGGCTCTGACCGTCGGTGTCCTGGGGTTTGCCGTCTTTCCAGTTGGAGGAGAACATGACCTTCTGGATGCGGGGTTGCGTAATAGTGTCGAAGTAATCGCTCATCTCGACGAGGATGTACTTCCGATTGCCTTTATCCTCGCTGTTTAATTTTAGTGTTGCTTGTGCAGTTGTGCCCGAACCTGCAAAAAAATCAAGCACAATCTCAGATCCACCCGGTGCAGTAGCAATTGTAAAAATATTAGATATTAATCTGACTGGCTTCGGAGTTGAAAATACTTCAGACGGATCGCTCACAGTTGATGTTGCCAAGAGATCTCGCTTTGCTTCTTGCGTATGGCCAACATCGTTGTAAGACCATATCGTCTGAGGGACTATCCCTTGTTTGACATCGCTTAAAAATCTCTTAAGGCGGGGCATGTTTCCTCCTTTCTCGCCCCACCATATGTGATTGTCAGCATCAAGTTCTAAGAACTTCTCTTTTTTTACCACCCAATATCTCCCACGGGGGGGCTTGTATACAGTTCCATTCGGGCTGATAACCCCATATAGTCCTTCGCTGTAATAATTTCTAGCAGTTAAATTATCTGATGCCCAAGGCCCTCTGGGATCATTATCAGGATTCGTATATCTTGCATCAGCATTTGCACTCCGAGGAAGTAAATTCGGTAGCCATCGTTCTGCATTTTGTGCATATACTACAATATATTCGTGATCCCCTGAAAAATGCCGTGCTGAATTCTTTGGAGCGAATACTTTTTGCCAAATGACTGTTGAGATAAAATTTTCGTCTCCAAACATATGATCGCTTAGTCGCCGATAGTTTGCGAATTCATTATCATCGAGGCTCGTAAATATTGTTCCTTCTGATAAAAGTAGAGGCTTTGCGCGATTCAATCGGTCCGCCATCATACTCAACCAACTGCTGTGCTGGTAATTATCCCGGTAGATGAACTCGTCATTCCCTGTATTATACGGCGGATCGATGTAGATGCACTTCACCTGCTCCCGGTACCGCTCCTGCAGCAGGTTCAGCGCCTGCCAGTTCTCGCTCTTGACCATCAGCCCGCCGACGGCCTCGTCCAGGTCTTCCACCGGCGTGCCGTCTGGGTGTTGCAGTTCTTCGAGCAGTCGGTCCGTGAAATCATCATCGAAGAGCGCCGTGTCGATGACGAGGTACGGGTGGCTCTGTAGGAACACCTCATCGACCCGGTCGCCTGCAAGCGTCTTCTGTCCACCCTTCGCCTCCCCGATACCATAGAGGTTCCGCCACTCCGCCAGTTGCCCCTCATTTGCCAGGATCTCGGGGTAGAACTCCTCCGGCACGTGGTCGAGGGTCATGCAGTAGCCGGTCCGCAGGACGAACTTCTTCTTCTCCCAGAGCGTCTTCTGGAAGTCCTCCAGCTGCGCCAGGAAGTCGATGATCCGGTGGGCGATGGACTTGAGCACCTTTGCCCGCTTCACGTAGCGCTCCACCGCCACCTCGTTCTCCGTCCCGAGATCGTCCAGCCGGAAGACCTCGTTCTTGATGTAGAAGTCCAGCTCCTGCCGGAGGAACCCACCGAGGTCCTTGTGGATGAAGAAGTCGCTCGTATTCTCCCGCGTAAAACTCATCACGTGCTTGTAGAGCCGCGGGTTCCTGTCCGTATCCCGTTCGTTCGTCTGCAGGGCGTCGGCGAGCCCCTTCGGTATGCCATTGCCCCGCAGGATCTCGGCCACCAGACCGCCCACGATATCGTCCTGGTTCGGCTTCTGCCGTCCGCTCCCGGGCGGGAAGCGCCTGAGGAGGTCGTCATCTGAGAGGGGCACCTGAGCGAAACGGGCGGTGAGCAGGTGCTTCTCATCGTCATACGTCACTGCATCATCGCCCGCAAGCACGAAATACCGGCCCGTGCCGTTCCCGTTCGACTGCCTCTCGACCTGCACCACCTCAAAGAGCACCCGGTACGTCCCAACGTCAAACCCGTGGTTCTTTAGGAATCGGTCGGTCTTGATGTAGTACTGGTCCTTGTTCGCCCAGTGGAGCAGCACCTCCTCGCCGTTGTAGGGCACTGCGTACTTCTCGTTCGCCGCATACCGCCGGAGCGACAGGAAATCGCCGTCCTTGTAGTAGCGGGAAAAGAACTCCTCCAGGTGGGCGAATATCTCCGCCTTCTGCAGATCGCTCATCGAGGCTTCTTCCGCATCGCGGTGGAGCTGCTGCCACTTCTCATGAAGTTCTCTGCCCCTCGCCGCCTTCCGGTACTCTTCCTTCAGGCCGGCAGCATCAAGGGCATCGTCTCCGTATGTGTTGCGGATGGTCTGCTCAAGTTCCTTGAGTTCGCCTGTTATCTGAGTGCGGGTCTCTTCATCGCACTCCCCGAACTTTTCATCGACAGCCTCGACCAGGTCCTTGTCCATGAACCGCGTGATCTCGTCCCGCTTCTGGTTCATGATCCGGTAGACACCAAAATCAAGGTCCGGCGAGTCTATCTGGAACAATTCAGCAAGTTTCTGCTTCAACTGCTGTTTGTGCCGCTTTAACCGTTCTTCCTGGTGTTTTGCCATCTTCTGATCCACATCAATCACGCTCGCCACTTGCAAATGCCCCGATAGTCGCACCGCTCACAGACTTCCCCCGGACATGCCGTGAAGTCGCCCGAGAGAATCCGCCCAATATGCTCCTCCACCCGTGCCACCGTCTCTGCCACCGCCGGCTCGGTCACATCCACAGCGTCCACAGCAGCCTCCTCGAGGAATGCCACCGAACCCCGGGAGACGGTTTCGCCGACCACGCAGAGCCCCCGGGTGTAAAGCTGCACCTGGAGTGCCGAGTCCTCGGGTGTTGTCGCCGTGTCGGAGGTCTTGTAGTCGCGCACCTCCACAGCATCCCCATCATGTAGGATGACATCCACCTTCCCGACCACAATGGCGTTCTGCACCGGGAATTCGATCCTCGTCTCCACTTCCCGTATACGGAGCATATCGTCGCGGTACTTCTCCGCAAATCTCATTAGATGATTTCTTGCTGCGTGCTTAATCTTCTCCATTCGTCCCTCGGTCATGAACGGCATGTAGAAGTTCCGGTCCACTGCCGTTGCCACCGCAATCATCGGAGACAACTCCTCGTTCTTCATCAGGTCTGCAGCTTCCCGGAGGCAGAAGTGCAAGGTCTGCCCGTATCCCAGATAGTCGGTGAGACCCGGCTGGTATTCCCAGAGATGCCGAAGCCTGTAGAAGTAGCCACACTTCCCGTAGTCCACAATCTCGCCGGCAGTAAATGTACGCAGCTCGTCCACAGCGCCGCCGGCCATATAGTCGTGATCTGGCAATCTGTCTCTCTGTGAGAGAGGTTCGACGTAAGGCAGCTCTTCGATGCCACCCACAAAATCGCTCTGCCCTTTTCGTCTCCCGTTCATGGACGTGAAGTAACTCACCACAGCCACGTCCTTCGCCCGGGTCAGCGCCACGTACATGAGTTTGCGTTCGCTCTCCAGATCCCCCTCGTACTTTGCCACATTAAAGAGTTCAGGGGATATGAGCCAGGTTCTCCCCTTGCCCACCATGCTCGATGGGAACCGTTGCCGGACCATACAGGGCAGAAACACCAGCGGCCATTCTAGGCCCTTGCTCTGGTGGACTGTCACCAGTTGCACAGCGTCCACGCCACCGATGTCGTCACCGGTCTGCTCTTCGTACTTCGAAGACGCATAGGTGTTCAGGTACCAGCACAGCCCTTTCAGGTCGGCCTCCCAGTTCCTGCGCCGTCCCCCAAGCATAATTGCCGTTTCGTAGTCGGTCAGGAGTGTATTGAACCGGCCCAGGTTCGCCATGATGACTGCATGGCGTACATCATCAGGATCGAGCCCGTGGTACCCGAGCAGAACGAGCAGTTCTCCAAAGACCTGAGAGAAGTTATCGTAGGTACTGTTCAGCACCGAGTCCTTCCAGCGGCGAAGGTTCAGTATATCGGAATCCTCCAGCGCCAGGTCCGGAATACCCTGGTTCCAGTTTCCCACCGCCTCTTCGAGCAGATCCTCGCCTCGGATAGCAGGCAACTTTGACCACTTGCCCTGTTGCCAGAACCCGTCCTCCCACAGCCAGGCAAACAACTGCCCGATGCCCAGGATCTCTGGACGACGGAACAGACCCACTTTCCCACCAACGACAAAGGGTATATCACGACGCCTGAACTCATCGATGAAGGGGGGTGCCGAGGTGCTTACGCTCCGGAAGAGGAGCGCGATGTCACTGTAATTGCATTTCCCCTCATTAACGAGCGCCTGGATCTGACCCACAATCCAGTCTACCTCAGTTATATCGCTCTGCATCTCTGCCAGATACGCCCCGCCCTGCTCATGGCGAACCGGATCCATGTGATCGTAATGCTGGTCCTCAAACGTGTCCGAGAACCCATTTGCCGTTTCGATCACCGCTACGGTCGAACGGCGGTTCTCAGTGATATGAATGGTAACTGCTTCCGGATACCGCGTGGCAAACTCTTCGAAGCACCGTTCGTCGGAGCCACGCCACTGGTAAATCGTCTGTCGCGGATCGCCGACAATGAAGATGCTCCCCCCCAGTCCTATTAATCGGATGAGTTCTTCCTGTGCGCGGTTAATGTCCTGGTACTCGTCAACAATGAGGTATTTTACGTATTCAGCCACTTTTGGACGCTTTTGCAAGTTCTCCACAGCAAGCTGCACCATGCGGTTGAACGTGAGCCGCTTACGCTGATCCAGTGACGCCTCGTAACGACGCAGTTTTTCAAGGAACTCTCTGTCTTTCTTTTTTCTCAGTGCTGCTTCCGGGATCATCTCGCCGTAGTAGACATTCAGAGAGTTGACAAAATCCTCACAGTTAGTGGCATAATAACCGGATCGCCCGAGCCCCAGAGCCCACCCCACCCGCATAAGGTACGCCATCTCCTGTTTCTCATCAAGCACGCCCCAGTCCCCGTACCCAAAGTGCTCTTCCAGAAGACGATAGCAGTAGCCATGAATAGTGCCAATGAACATCTCCCCAAGGCGTGCACAGATCTCATCTCCGCCAAGGTGCTTTACACGCTCGTACACACGGCTCTTCATACTCTGCGCTGCTTTTTCCGTGAACGTAAAGGCGACAATGGCAGACGGCTCTATCTGTTGCACGAGGAGGAGGTAGACAATCCGCCTGGTCAGAGTCTCAGTCTTTCCAGCCCCTGCGCCTGCAATGATGCGGATGTAGGAGCGATCGCAGAGGACAGCACGCCGTTGTCGATCAGAAAGAGGTCTGGGTTCGGTAAGAATTTTTTCGGTGAATGTGTCTGGGGGAAGGGACATGGTACTTCGTATGAGGAATAGCCGATTACATTATTTATTCGTGCTGATTCTCATTTCTAAGACTTCTTATGCCTCTACTGAGTGATTCAATGGCTATTGGTTTCCAAAAGAATATGCGTTATATAGTGCTATCTCCTACACTGAATCATGAGCGAGATCACCGGCGTCACCTTCCCGGTCCCGAAGAAGTACACCCCACGGTTCTTCAAGGATGGCAAGACCGTCTTCATCAAGCCCGCCACCGTCTTCAAAGAACTCCGGAGCGGCATGAAACTCGTCTTCTACCAGTCCCATGAGGATACCGGCTACGTCGGGGAGGCGACGATCAAGCGGATCATTATCGGCGAAGATCCGCTCGCATTCTTTGAGACCTTCGGGGATACAGTATTCCTGACGCGGGAAGAGGTGAAGGAGTATCTTGACTGGCAGGAGCACTGGAAAGGACCGCGGGTAAGAAAGGACGGAGGGAAAAAGAAGCAGTGGATGGCTCTCGAACTTGAGGATATCCGGAAGTACAATACGGTGAAGAAACCCGAGCGGTTTGTCCCGGTCGGGGGAAAGTATCTGAGGACGTGAACCCATGGGCGACATCCGTATCTTTCGCAAAGACGGGCCGAAAGCCTGTGAACTCAAGGGGTCTTCGGTCGCACTTGAGAAATCCCTTCAGGTCTACATCGAGAAGAATCTGGAACCGCTGCTCGGGATCACGTTCCTCGAGAGCGAATACTCCACCGGAAAGACGCACGGCGGCCGCATCGATACCCTAGGGATCGATGAGAACGGCTTTCCGGTCATCATCGAATACAAACGAGCCATTAATGAAAACGTCATCAATCAGGGCCTCTATTACCTGGACTGGCTCCTCGATCATAAAGGCGAATTCGAGTTGAAGGTTCTCAAAAAACTGGGGAAAGCTTACGAAGAGAAGTTGGACTGGAGTAATCCACGGCTTCTGTGCATCGCTGGCGACTTTACGAAGTATGATGTTCATGCCGTCCAGCAGATCAACCGCAACGTCGAACTCATCCGCTACCGACAGTTCGAAGACAATCTCCTGCTATTTGAACTTGTAAATGCGACCACTGCTCAGAATGTCGCTACAACATCCAACGGCGGCACAGGATCGAAATCAGTTCATAGAAAGTTCGCTGAAGATCTTGCACGTTCGGATGTAGTTCTTCAGGACCGCTTTGAGGCGCTGAGAGCCTACATCGAAGCACTTGGGGACGACGTCCAGACAAATGAGCTCAAGTACTACGTAGCGTTCAAACGGATCAAGAACTTTGCCTGTGTGACCATAGGCGTTCAGAAAAAAGAGATTGTCGTTTGGGTGAAGATCGATCCCGATACGGTTGAGATAGAGCAAGGGTTCACCCGGGATGTAAGAGAGATTGGTCATTACGGCACTGGAGACCTGGAAATACTGATCCGCTCCGATACAGATCTGGAGAGAGCAAAACCTCTGATCCTGCAGAGTTACGAAGCAAACTAACCACAGGGAGCAAAGGTGCACAGCTATGCGTTGCCTTGGGGCCGCGCAATCCAGGCACACTCACCCAAAATTTGCAAGCGCCGTCACTCGCATAACCAAGTATTGCATCCGCCAAAGGTATCGGAGTAACCTTGGCCGCCAGGATCACGAATAGCAACCTATTTTATCCCTCGATGCCTAGAGGGACACTCTGGAAGAGACCGAAAGCCCCAACGACCTGTATGGGGATCCTGGAAGAAGCAAAAGCAGGAAGCGCATGCAATGGTACACTCCTCTCCTAAAAAGAACCACCATCCACATCCAGATCGGCTTAGTTCAAGAGGATGGGGAGAAAGGCGGAAAGTCAGTCTGGGAAAGATTGAGCAGGACTATAGATTTGATCTCACAAATCTCGTGAACGAATATGGGCATGATGTTATTCCGGGTCTAATTAAAGAGCTCGGCTCTCAAGCAAGATTGAAGAGAAGGTTTGCCGCAGATATGCTTGTGCATCTCGGTCGGCCTGCAAAAGAGGATCTGATCCAAGCTCTTGAGGATAGAAACCCGCTGATACGGCAGCAATCAGCAAGGATCTTGGGGCAGATTGGCGATGAATCTGCAGATAAGCCATTAACAAAGTTGTTACAGGATTCAAATACTAATGTCAGACGAGCTGCTCAAGAAGCACTTAACCAATTGAAGGGTTAGCATGAGTGTTCTTGAAGGAACCCTTTTTTCCACTAACTCATCCAGTCTCGGAAACCTCGCCTTCGCCGAACACCTTCTCGATTGGTTCGAGAGAGCCGGAGAAGCCCATTCACTCCCCAAATGCGATGCATATCGACCATATCCTCCCGTTCTCGGTCTGGAAGAACAACGACCTCAAGAACCTGCCCCCCACCCCTTCGAGCGGGAGATCGCGGTCTCGCTCCTCGGCCTGGAAACCCCGCAGGGAGACTGGCAGGATCGGGCCTTCGACCACCTCGCCGAAAAGTGTGCCTACTTAATCCACGTCCGGGGGTACGAAGCATGGGTGATGTAGGCTGTCCCTTCTGTAACCCATCTCCCGAAGACGTCATCCTGGAGAACGATCTCTGCTACGCCCGCTACGATAAATACCCGGCAAGCCCCGGCCACCTCCTCGTCATCCCCTACCGCCACGTCCCCGACCTCTTCGACGCGACGGACGAAGAACAGGCCGCACTCCTCGCGCTCGTCCGGGAGGCGAAAACCCTCCTCGACGAACGGTTCCGTCCCGACGGCTACAACATCGGCGTGAACGTACGAGCAGCCGCCGGCCAGACGGTGATGCACCTCCACATCCACGTCATCCCCCGGTACGCCGGGGACGTGGCGGACCCCCGGGGCGGGGTGCGAGGAGTGATCCCGGAGAAGAGGGTGTATTGAAAGATCTCCACACCAGACCCAGACCGGTGTGCGCCGGACGACCCGGCCGATGAAGTTGATGAGAGAACGCTCTACTCACCCCCCGCCTCCCCCAGGGCAATCTTCATCATCTCCTCGCTCCCAGGTACGATCGGGAGGAGAGCAGAACCCGTATGCCAGACCTGATGCGCCAGGGGGAGAAGAGCGCGTTCGTTGCCCGGCTCGAAGGAGTGCTCCCGCTGCTCCGTGAGCGGTTCGGCGTGGAGAAGATCGGCATCTTCGGATCGACCGCCCGGGGCGAAGACCGGCCGGAGAGCGACGTCGATGTGCTGGTCGAGTTTGCACCGGGGCAGACGACGTTCCGGAACTTCATGGAGCTCGCGTTCTACCTCGAGGACCTCTTTTGCCGCCGTGTGGACCTCGTCACCGAACAGGGGCTCAGCCGACACCTCCGGTCGTATGTCGAACAGGAGGTCGTCTGGTGTGAAGCGTGACGACCTCTACCTCCGGCATATCCACGATGAGACCGTATTTCTCCGCGAGATCGGCAAAGAGCTGACATATGACGGGCTGCTCGCAGATCCGATACGGCAGCGTGCCGTCGTCCGCTCAATCGAGATCATCGGAGAGGCGACGAAGAACATCTCCGGGCCCCTGAAAGAACAACACCCGGAGATCCCCTGGCGGTTGATTGCCGGTTCCCGGGACAAACTCATCCATGCTTACTTTGAGGTCGACTGGAGAATCGTCTGGAACATCCTCCAGAACGAGGTCCCTGCCCTGGAGCAGGGAGTGCAGGCCATTCTCGCGGAACTCGATACTCCGGCAGAGGAAGCGGAATAACCGCTCCACCTCGATCGTCTGGGAACCGACCGCCGTGGCTCCGGCCCTCCTGCGGCCAGCGAGGCCGGACTGAAGGCGTCCGTCGAGGTAAAACCTGGAACACCCTCTCACGAACTCGAGGTAGGTCGAGGAGAGAGGAAGTCATCCCCTCCCGCTTATATTAGCTTCTCCAGCACCCACCCGACCAGCCCCGCATTCACGACCATCGCGGAGGGTTGCCGGGGAGGGACCAGCACCACCCTCAAGATCCCGGCCCGGCCGTCACCCCCCGAATCTTCTCTTCCCCCGGAGTTCGCCGCCCTACTCTCCCTCTTCACTGATCGGGATCTCGATCCCCTGCTCCCCGGGAATCTTCTTCAGCCGCACCGCCAGCACGCCGTTCGTGAGGGTAGCCGTCGCACCCTCTTCCGTGACGTCTGCGGGAAGGTTCACAACCCGGGCCATCTCGCCGGACAGCCTCTCCCTGATTGCGTAGCCTTCCCGTTCTTCCTCCGGCGGCTCTTTGCGCCGGACGGTGATCCGCAGCGTCCCCGGGCCGGTGAGCCGTATCGCGACATCGCCGCTCTCCACTCCCGGGAGGTCGGCGACGACCGCGACCTCATCCTCGAGATCCCGGACGTCGACCGGAATCCCTGCACCCCGGATCACAGGCACCATCCACTGCACGGGCGCCGCAATCAGCTCGTGAAATCGCCTGTGCATCTCGCACATCCCCGGGCCGAATTCCCTCCCAAACGGGCACGACAATTCTTTCTCTTCCATACTCTCAACTCCTCCAGGTGTCGTGCAGCCTACACGCTCTCGCTCATATAAGTTCTTGGGGTCCCTCTTTTGGAAGACGAACAACCGGATCGTTCTTCACCCCCCGCCCCTAACCCTTCTCCAATGCCCGACGACCGGGAGATCATCAGGGCGGCCATCCGAAAGGCACGCGAACTCGGGGCGGACGTGGCGGGCGCCGTCCCTGCAAAGATGCTCATCGACTGCCCTTCGGCGGTCGCGGACGGGTACCGGGGCTCGCAGACCGACCGGGGGACCTACATCGTCCTCGGGCTCTCCCACGACCCTGAGCACCCCGAACTCGACCTCTGGGAACCGGGCCGGGGAACGCCCGGGGATAGGGTCCTCGGGCATATCGGCAGGGAGCTCGCCCGCTGGCTGCAGGAGCAGTACGGAGTCCGGACCCGGGTCATCCCCTACCAGCTCCAGGACGGCGGGATCTACCTCAAAGATGCGGCCTGCATGGCGGGCATCGGGAGGATGGGGAGAAACAACCTCGTCCTCGTCCCGGGCTACGGACCGCGAATCCGGTTCCGGGCGATATGGACCGACCTGGACTGCCCCGACCGGGATCTCCTGGAGAGAGAAAAACCCTGTGCAGGCTGCGAGCAGTACTGCACCCGTGCCTGCCCGATGGATGCCTTCGGCACCGGGAGGTTCAGCCGGGAGCGGTGCCTGGCGCGGATGAACGCCGACAAGGCCTCCGGCAGGGAACGGATCGACCACTGCCGTGCCTGCGAACTCGCCTGCCCTGCCGGGGACGAAGGATAGATCACCCGGCCGTTCCCGGCGGCGGCGGGCAATGGAAAACTCCGCGGGAACGATCCGCACCTACCGGGCAGCACCCCCGGCCGGAGCCCCTACGCCGTCTCGTGCCGCCGCAGGAACTCCCGGATCTTCCGGGACTCAATCCAGCCCCGGTCGAGCTGCTTGACGATCGCGTTGATCCGCTCGACCTGCTCCTGGATCCTCTCCGTAGCCGTCCCTTCGTCGAGCAGTTCGGTCATGCCGAGGATCACCTGGAGCGGCTGGCGGATATGATCGGCCAGGATCGCGAACTGTTCTATATTCTGCTCGATCCGGTCGTATGCCTCCCGCCGGATCTTCTCGACCTGCTTTTGGTCGGTGACGTCGGAGGAGATGACCGCGAGCCGCCTGACCTGCCCGTTTGCGCCCTGGATCGGGAAGAGGATATTATCAAAGATCCTCCCCTTATACTCGTCGGTCATCCGGAGGGGCTTGCCCGAGGAGAAGGCCTCATCGGCCCACTTCTTCCGGGCTGCGGCCAGATCGGGCGGGAAGAGGTCGTACACGCATGTTCCCCGAAGGTCTTCTATACTCCTCCCGGACCGTGCGGCCATCGCCTCGTTCAGGGCGAGGATGGTACCTTCCCGGTCGATGAGTACCGTGGCATCGGGCGTCGCGTCCAGGAGCGCCCGGAACTGCTCTTCACTCTCCTGCAGGGCAAGCTCGGCCCGCTTCCGCTCGGTGATATCGATCGCAACCTCGAGCCGCACGTCCCGCCCGTCGGGCCACCGGATGATCCGGTCGACGATGTCCAAATGGATATCGAGAATCGGGTTATAGAACTCCCACCGGTATGGTTCCGGCTTCTGCCTGAGGATGATCTCGTTGGTGCAGAACGGGCACGGCGCCTCAAGGCCCTGGAACTCGCGGTAGCATAGCCCGCTGACAACGTCCCTGCCGAGCGCTTTTGTAAGGAAGGGGTTTGCATACAGGATCTCGTTCGTCACGGGGTCCGTGACGTAGACAATCGCCTCAAGGCCGTCGAAGATCGAGAGGAGCTGATCGCGCTCGAACTGCAGGGCCTCCTCCATCCGCGTCTCTCCGGTGACGGGCCGGATGACGGTCACGTGGATACCGGGTGCTATCCGTGCCGCAACGTTGCATTCCACTCCGACCGTGGTGCCGTCCTTCCGGGCGAGCTCGCATTCGCGCTGCATTATGCCTCTTTCCAGGAATTCCTGCCAGAACTCGTGCCCCGCCTCCCTGTCTGCGCAGATCTCAAAGACCGACCGCTGCAGCAACTCTTCCCGGGTATACCCGAGCAGGGTACAGGCCGCAGGATTGGCATCTATGAGAGTTCCGGCATCGTCCGCGACGAGAACGGCATCCTTCACGAGCTCGACGGCCGAGCGGAGATAACCGCATTCCGTATCATGGCTCCCTGCCGGGTTCTCCTCTCCCGCTGAAGGGCTCACCTGCTCCGCTACCGCCCCGTCCTGCGGGGCCCTGACCAGGGTGAACCGAAACGCCGCTCCCTCCTCCGGATGTCCGGGCACCCGGTCCTCGACCCGGACCCTGCCGCCGTAGCGTTCCACGAGCGTCCGGACGATATAGAGCCCGAGGCCTTCGCCCCTGCCATGCCCGAGCCCCCGCTCGAACCGGTGGAAGAGCACTCCCTTCACCTCGTCCGGGATACCGGGGCCGGTGTCTTCGACCGAGACCAGCACCTCGCCGTTCAGTTCCTCCACCCGGATGGTGATCCGGACATCCGGGCCGCCGAACTTGACGGCGTTCCCTATCAGGTTCGTAAAGACCATCGAGAGAAGGCCGTCCGCGCAGACCCAAGCCGGCCGGCCGTCATAGCGGATTGACGCCGCCGGAAAGGTCCCGATCTCTTCCCGTATGACGGCGGCGAGGTCCACCGGCGAAAGGCCGGCCGACTCCCGGTGGATCCGGCGGATGGTTGCGACGTTCTTCAGGATCTCGGTGCTCCGCCGGATACTGTCGTGCAGTTTCTGTGCGTAGGCCTTCTGCTCGCCTCCCAGCAGCTCGAGCAGAAGATCGGCATACATCGTGGAGACGTTGTTTGCGTTCCGGACATCGTGGGTGAGGATATCCAGGTACAGGTTCGCCTCCCGGTGCGCCTCATCCAGTTCCCGGTTCACCCGGGTGAGCTCGTCGGCCTGCTCCCGGAGAGCCGCCTCCGCCTGTTTGCGCTCGGTGATGTCCCGCGCCGCCGCAAAGACGCCGACCACCCGTCCCTGCGCGTCCCGGTACACGGCGGCATTGAAGAGCGCCGGGATCCTCCTCCCGTCACGGTGCCGGATCTCCATCGGGTAATCGCGGAGCTCGCCGTCCAAAAAGGTCTTTCGGGCTCCCGCACGTGCCCGGTCCGGTTCGGTGGTATACCCGGAAAAATCCGTGCCGATCAGTTCGTCGCGTGTATACCCGGTCGCTTTTTCGACAGCGGCGTTCACGTCGGTGATCCTGCCTTCGACATCGATGGTGGCGAACGGATCGATGCTCGCCTCGATAAGGGCCCGGTTGTACGCGTTTGCATTAATCAGGGCCTCTTGTGCCTGTTTGCGCTCGGTGATGTCCCGGAAAGCAACCATAACAGAAGGCCGGCCCTGGTAGAGTATGGGGGTCGCCTTGATCTCAACACGGATGGTCCGGCCGTCAAGGGTCTGGAGCTCCTGTTCGAATAGCGGGGTAGCCGTGCCTTCCTGCTGCATCCGGCGGATCTGCTCGGCGACGAGATCGCGGTACTCGGGGTGGACGAAGAGATCCAGCGGTTTGCCCACGAAGTCTTCAGGACTCCTGGCGCCTGCAATCCGGACGCAGGCAGGATTCACGTAAGCAATGATGCCGTTCTGGTGTACGACGACGGCGTCCGGCATGAGCTCGACAAGGGAACGGTACCGCTCCTCGCTCTCCCGGAGGGCGTCCTCCATCCGCTTGCGGCCGGTGATGTTCTCGACCATCCCTATGATGGACTGTGGACTTCCCTCTGCGTCCCGGATGAGGGACGCCGTCAGCATTCCCCAGAGGATCTGCCCGTCTTCCGTCACGTAGCGCTTCTCCAGCCGGTAGGCGTCGATCTCTCCGGCAACGAGGGACGCCGCGAGCGCCATGTCTTCCGATAGGTCGTCGGGGAAGGTGATATCGGCAAAATGTCTGCCGTGGAGCGTATCCGGACGGTACCCGAGCATCTCCTGGAATGCCGGGTTGCTGTCGATGATGCATCCGTCCAGCCCCACGAGAGCAATGCCGATCCCGGCCCTCTCGTAGATGCCGCGGAACCGTTCCTCGCTCTCCCGGAGCGCCCTCTCTCCTGCCTTCCGTTCGCGGATATCGATGCCGATGCCCACCTGAGTGTCGTCGGAGAGACGGATGTTTGCCCAGGAACTCTCGACCGACGAGCCGTCCTTTGCCCTCAACACAAAGTCCCGCCACCCGGGCGCGAGCGACTGCATGAACCGGCCGACCATCTCCCGGTACTCAGGGTCGGGATAGCATAACGCCATGAGATCGCCGCCGCGTGCGTCTTCCTCCGTCCAGCCCAGTATCTCGCGCAACGCACGGTTGAACCGGAACGTCTTCAGGTTCGGATCATAGATCGTGATCATCACCGGGATCGTATCGACGATCGTCTGCAGCAGCTCGTGCTTGTGCGCCAGTTCCCGCTCCGCCCGTTTCCGGTCGGTGATGTCGCGAGAGACCGTCAGGACACGCTCGACCCTGCCCGACGGCCCGGGAATCGGGACTGAGATATACTCGCTGTACTCGACATCCCGTATTACGGCATGGCGGACCTCTCCCCGCACCGCCCTTCCGGTGGCGAAGACCTCCCTGACCTTCTCGAAGTACGGGCCTGCCCCCTCCATCGAAAACCCGAGCTCCTCCCAGGTCTTCCCCACCATCTCGTGCGGTTCCAGCCCGAGTTTACGGGCGAACTCCCTATCCACGTGGACGTACCGGAGGTCCCGATCCAGGATATTCACCGTCTCCGGCAGATGGGAAAGGATAGTTGCCAGCATCTCCTGCTCGCCGTCCGGCCGAAGATCCCGCAGGCGGACGAGTTGCATGCGACCATCCTCGCCGACCCTGCTGGAGTACCGGATCCGCCGCTCTCCTCCTTCTCTGGTCCGGATGGTGCAGGCAAGGTCGGGGAGTTCGGCGCGGTCACGCAGCGATGCTGCGATCGCCCCTCTGCACTCCTCTTCGACGATCCGGGGCAGAAGAAACCGGCTTAAGAACTCCCCGGCATCGCTGCCGAAAAGAGCGTCCCGGTCGACGTCGAGACAGTGCTGCAGTGCTCTGTTGACCCAGACGATACGGTTCTCCGGACCGACCAGGAGCATGCCCTCGTCGAGCAGGTCGAGGATCTGCAGCGCCGGCGCGGATTCGGCAGAAGCGCCAGAAAACGGTGTCATCGGCAGGACTCCACTTGTACGAAATTATTCTGTCTTTATTATTTATTTATAATTGTGGAAAACCCTTAACCGGGAACGATCCGTCTCCCCTATTGCCTTCCGGGCAATGGCGATGCGCGACCCGGGAGAGCGGCAGGCAGGTACCGGGAGAGCACGGCAGTTTACTCTCCGCCCGCCCATGGCAATGCACATAACTGCGGAGAGGACAATTACCTGTCAAGCATGGATGGCTGCAGCGGTTCCGTCGTATTCCTCGGCGATAGGGATGCCGATACCGGCAGGGCCACGGGGGGGAAGGCGGCATCGCTGCACAGGATGGTCCGGGCCGGCCTCCCCGTCCCGCCGGGCTTCGTTCTCGCGGCGGACTTCTTTGTGGAGTGGACGGCAGCGCTACACAATCCTGACGCTGATGACCGAGACATCGTTCAAAGCCCATCTCGGCCAGGCCCAGGACATCTACTGGTCGGGGAACATCTCGCGGGAGAACCTTGATCGGTGGCTGGAAAACAGCCTCGATGCCCAGATCCTGCAGATGTACTCTTACAAGACCGCTTCGGCCACCGAAGGGGTCGCTGCCCTCTCGGCGATCTTCTGGACCTTGCCGACGAGAAGAAAGAGGCCTGCCTCTCGTTCGGCAGGGCGATGGGCATCGTCTTTCAGGTCATCGACGACGTGCTGAACTTCAGCGGCTCGCCGGAGTGGCGGAAGGTGCAGGGCGAGGACCTGAAGGCGGGGAAACCGACGTATGCGATCTTCCGGGCGATCGGGCTGCTCGGCGGCACGGAATCGGAGAGGCTCAAGGAGATCCTCTGCACCCCTGCGTTGCGGGAGGACGAAGCGGTTCTCGCCGAAGGGATAGCGCTGGTCAGGAAGTCCGGAGCGGTGGAGAAGTGTACGGAGGAGGCGGTGGGGATGATCGAGGAAGCCTGGAAACAGTTCTCCGGGCACATCCCTCCCTCGCCCGCAAAACTCATGCTCCGGGTGGTCTGCGCAAACCTGATACAGATGGCATACGAGGTCTGAAGGGCGGTGCGGACCTCGCCGGTATACCTATGGCGGACGGAAACGCTGCCCGGTTGCCGGGATAAAGTCATTGCCGGGGTCTTTCGCGGGGCTTATTCTCCTTGGCCTGGCGTTCGGCGCTATCGGAACCTGTCTCCTTCCAGCGGTCGGTCATGGCCAAACCACGGGATACTCAACGGTCTTGCGACCCCGATTCTATGAAAAGAACTCAGGGAGCGAATCGGGAAGGTTTTTATCCGGCCAGGGCCGATCTCCGGCCGTTGCGTACGACCTTACGGCAACATGCCTGTACGCGGTGCAGGAGAATGCCGATCAGGTTGGCCGCAGAACGGAGACAAAACCATGAGAGTGCTCGTGAAAACCCCGGAGGGGGTTGAAGAAGTCAGGGCAGTCGACTCCGACTGGGTCATCCCGGGCGATGTCCTGGACGACGGCTCGGTCGTCCTCGAACTCTGGGACGAGCTCTCGGACGACGACTACCTGGCAATGGGCCTTTATGATTGAGTACAGAGTGAATCCGGGAGAACGGGCAGCCATACGCAGAGGTGCCGCCGTGCCCGCGACGTGGCTCGTTCCCTTCCGGCACACCACCGCGGGTGACGACCGATCGCCCTGCCGTTACTCCTCTTCTTCCCGGATCATCGTCTCTATCGCGTCCTCCAGGGGCCCGAGTTTGGTCTGGATGATATCCCAGAGAATCGTTGGTTTCACCGCATAATAGGAGTGAACGCTGATATCACGGAGCACGGCAATCTTTCGCCATTCGATCTCCGGGTGACGCTCGTGGGAATCTGTTTTGTCGCTTCCCCGATGGTGATAAACTTGAGCACGACGGCGTCGAGGCGCATGCGATCGCCCACGAGTTCCTCAAACGTTCGGTTACCAACATAGGAGCGGATTGAGGCGATGGCGTCGCGGATATCCTCAAGATACAGCAGGAAGTCTCTAGGCATAGACGACCTCGCCAAGGACGGCATCCCGGATGCGGGGCTTTAAGGTGTCGGCGATGACGAGATCCGTCCTTCGCCCCAGGAGGTCTTCAAGGTAGAACTTGAGGTCCATAAAGTGTGCGACTGGCTACCGGCAGGAGCTTGAGCACCGCCAGGTGCGGGCATCGAACGTCTCCTCTCCCTCCCGGAACTCCACCAGGATGTCGATGTCGCTTGCCGGGGTGGCTTCGTTCCGCACAACGATCCGAAGATGCCGATACGGGCCACGCCGTAGCGTTCCCGGAGGGTGCGCAGGGCGACTGGCCAAAGGGCAGGAACTCGAGCACCGCAGGTGCGCAGATTCTGCCGGATCTGGGCGAGGGGATGCATTGTTATTCTTGAATAATACATCCGCCCTCTTATACCCTCCGGCACCCCTCGCGCGCCGCGGTCCGGAAGACCCCCTCTTCGATCCCCCTGACCGCTCGTTCTATCGCATCAAAGACCCGCTCCTCATCCACCGCAACCTCCACCCAGCGGTCGCCGTCGGCGAAGTAGAGATAGGGGACGACCGGCTGCCCGAGTATCTGGGCGGCGGCGTGCCGGTAGACCGTCATCTGGACCGCGTGCTTCTCGACGTCGCCCGGGGTCCCTGTCTTGTAGTCGATGAGCACCCAGGCGCCGTCCGGCCGCTGCACCAGCCGGTCGATGACCCCCCTGAACGCCACGCCGTGTACCCGCGCCCAAAAAGGCACCTCGCGGTGGTCGCGGGTGACTCCCTGCATCAGGGGCGACGCAAGGAACCGCTCGTAGAGTTCCCGGTACTCCCCTGCCCGGCCGGGGTCCACTCCGTACCGCCGCAGCACAGCGGCGGGCTCCCGGCCCCGGAAGACCTCGTGGACGACGAGGCCGCGGGCCAGGGGGTCCTCCCCGGCGGCGATGCCCGGCGGTCGGGATTCTGCCGGGCCGTGGAGGTACCGCTCAAGTTCGCTCGCCGAGTAGGCATGCTCCTCCTCCCCGTCCGGGAGAAGGGCTGCCGGAACGGCCGCCGCGGGAACGTCGTCCGGCAACGGGAGAGATACGGGAGCGGTCTCACGCACGTCGACGGGGATCGCCGCGGGGTCGAGGGTGAGCGGGATACGGAGCCTCTCCCCGCCAGGGAGCGCGAGCCCGGCTTCGCCGCGGGCACAGACCTCCGGAGAGAGCCCTAGGCAGTGCGCGAGCCAGGCCATCCGGGTCTTCCCGTCGCGAAGTGTCTCCGGGGCCTCGGCCGGCGTCTCCCCGCAGAGGATCAGGTGGTCCCTCGCCCGGGTTGCGGCGACGTAGAAGAGCCGTTTGCGCTCGGCCTCCTCCTTCTGCCGGTGCTCGTCCCTGAGGACCCGGAGGATGGGCGTCTCCTCGCGCTCGTGGTCGTTTGCCGGGTTCGGTATCGAGACCCCGAGCCGCAGCCCATCCTCCACCATGATGGTGCCCCCGCCGGACCGCGGCGTTTCCGCAAGGTCGGGGACGACGACGACCGGGAACTCGAGCCCCTTCGCGGCGTGCACCGTCATGATCGAGACCGCGTCCGCAGACGCAAGGTCGAGGTGCGCATCCCCCTCCCGCTGCCCGTCGTCGATGCAGCGGCCGAGCTCCGCGACGAGGTCCGGGAGCGTGGAGCAGTCGGCCTCCCTCGCGATGGCGATGAGCTTCTCGACGTTTGCGCCCGCCTGCTCGCCCCCGGCCATCCCACCGAAGATCACCGCGATCCCCGACTCATCGACAATCCGGCGGATAAGGCGTGCGGGCGGGAGCCTGCGGGAGAGCGAGAGCCACCCCAGGAGGGTCGACGCCGCATCGGGGTCCTCCGCCCGCAGCCGCTCCCAGAGGGAGACTCCCGGCCGGGCGATAGAAAAGAGCCGGGCGTCGGAGAACCCGAAGTAGGGCGACCGCAGCAGGCCGTAGAGCGCCGCGTCGTCCAGGTAGTTCGCGAGGAACCGGAGGATGTTGTAGAGGTCGTAGACCTCCTGCCGCTCGTAGAACCCGAGCCCGGCGTGGACGTGGTAGGGGACGCCGTAGCGCCCGAGCGCCCATTCGTAGTAGGCGAGGTTCGTCCGCCGCTCGAGCAGGACGGCCACATCGCCGTACCCCGCCGGCCGGACCTCCCCGTCACGGGAGACCGGTTTCTCCCCCCGCTTGACGATGGCCCGGATCTTTCTTGCCGCCAGGTCCGCTTCGGCCCGGCGGCCGGACGCCCGGTCCCTGACCTTCGGGCAGAGGAGGAGTTCGACCGAGCCGGCGTCTTCTTTCCGGTTCGCCCGCAGCGGTTCGTACAGGAACTCCCAGGGGCGTCCGGACTCCGCCATCAGGGCGCCGAAGACGGCGTTCGTGAACCCGACGACCTCGGGCGTGCTCCGGAAGTTGACGTCGAGCGCGATCGTCTCGCCGCCGAGGTCCCGCTCGATCATGTCGCGGGTATGCCGGAACTGCGTCACGTCGGCCTCCCGGAAGAGGTAGATGGACTGTTTCGGGTCGCCGACGATGAAGAGGTTCGCAGGCTCCCGGGCGAGGTCGCCGAGAATGGCGCGGATGATGGCGATCTGGACGGGGTCGGTGTCCTGGAACTCGTCGACCAGGACGAACCGGAACCGGTCCCGGAAGTGCGCCGCCACGATGTCGTCGCGATCGCAAAAGAGCCGGTGAGTGCGGTCGACCAGGTCGTCGAAGTCGAGGGCGTTGCGCCGTCGTTTCTCCGTCTCGATCGCTCCCAGAAAGGCCGCAAAGACCGTGCCGAGGTCGCGGAGGAACTCAAGCGTCGCCCGGGTGAAAGGGTCCTCCGGGTCGACGGCGAGCGAGAGGAACCCCGCGTGGTCCTTGAGGCACCCGTCGAGGTTCCGGTAGGCCGCCCGGAAGTTGTCAAGGTCGTCACCCGCCCAGTTCGCCTTCCGCCCCATCCGGGCGGAGAACCGCGGGTCTTTATGAACCCCGGCGATCGCGGCGACCGCGATCTCATCGGCGAGGTGCGGCTCGACGGCCCGGAGGTAGGTCTCGCCCGGATCCCGGTCGCCGGGGTAGCGGGTGGCAAGGTCCCGGAGCGTTTCGATGGAACTTCCGGCACGGGCGAGGAAGGCCTCGACCGCCTCTTCCCAGTGCCGTTCCACGACCGCCCGCCAGGCGCCGAGAACCCTCTCCTCGCTCTCCGCGAGGGCGATAAAGAACGCCTCCGAGGCCTCGCGCCGGGCATACAGCCGCTCGAGATAGTTCTTTAGTTCATAGGCCCCGACGGCACGGAGGGCGCCGATCACCGCCTCCCGGCACTCTGCGGGCGGATCGCCGTGGATGAGGTCCTCGACCGCCTCCTCCCGGAGCCGGGCCGCCTCCCGTTCGTCGAGGACGGCAAAGGCGGGCCCCACACCGGCCTCGAGCGGGAACTCCCGGAGGACGGAGGCGCAGAAGGAGTGGAAGGTCGATATCTTCGCCCACAAAAACTCGTCGCGGACCGCGTCCCACCGCTCGCCCTCCTTCTCCGCGACGGCCTGGCGGACCCGGACCTTCATCTCGCCGGCCGCCTTCTCGGTGAAGGTCAGCGCGAGGATGTTCCCGACACCGACGCCGGCTTCGAGCAGGCTGAGGTACTTCTGCACCAGGACGTGCGTCTTTCCCGTCCCAGCCCCGGCGGTGACGCACTTGCTCGTCGAGTGGTCGAGCGCGGCCCGCGCCTGGCGCTCAGTCAGTCCCATCGGCGCTCACCCCCCTCTCCGCGGCAAGCAGCCGCAGGCCGTCGAACCGGCAGATTGTCCGAAACCCGCAGTAGCCCGGGCAGGGACCGGCGTCCGACCGGGGCGGGAAGCACCCGCCGCGTATCCCGGCGAGGTACCGCTGCACCCAGGAGAGAGTGGTCTCGACCAGCGCCCGGACATCCGCGACGCCGCCCTGCCGCGATCCCGGGAAGCAGGCGAAACAGTCCTTCATGCCCGCGTCCCAGAAGACCGGCCGGTTCCGGACCTCCCCGCGCCTGAGGAGGTAGTAGGTGCCGGCGACCCCCTCCATCCCGGTCAGGGTCTCGACCGCCCGGAGGTAGAGCGGCAGCTGGAGCGCCCTGCCCGCTTCGATATCCCTAAGCCGGGGATGGGAGGCCCCCGTCTTGTAGTCGGTGATCATGAACCGTCCGTCGGGCAGGATGTCGACCCGGTCGACCCTGCCCCGTATACGGACGGTCTCCTCGCCGAGCGGGATCGCGACCGCATCAGCCGTCGAGGCCGCGTCGACCTCCCCCGGCACCACCGGGAGGCCGAACGAGACCTCGAAGGCGTGCGGGACAAAGCGGGAGGCCGCGACCTCCGCCTCGTGCAGGAGGAAACGCTCGAGAAGCCCCCTTCCAGCTGCTGGCGACCCGAGAAGGTGCTCCCTATCCGCAACCCATGCCGGGCTTGCGAAGACGAACCGGTCCGCCTCCTCCCGGCCGGCCGCGAGGATCCGCCGGAGGGCGGCCGGGTAGCGCGCTTCGGTGACCGGGCCGTTGCCGTCGCCCTTCCAGCCGGAGTAGAACCGGTAGGCGATCCGGTGGACGAGAATCCCCCGCTCCTGTGCCGTCAGGTCGGGGTCGCCCAGAGGGAGCGGCGCCAGGCCCAGGACCCGTTCCAGGTAGAACCGGAACGGGCAGTCCGCGTAGGTCTCGAGCGCCGTCGGGGAGAAGACGGCCCCTTCGCCGAACCGCTCGGCGAGTGCCGCGACAATCGCCGGATCATCGGCGAGCAGGCCGTCGTAGGGAGAGTCATAGCCGCCCTTCCGGTGGTAGTTCTCGATGTTGAGCCGGCGGACGGCCTCGCGAAGCGTGAGCCCCGGCGGCATCCCGGCCGCGAGCTCCCCCCGGCCGAGGAGGGCGCCGGCCCGGCGGGCTGCCGCGAGCCTTGAATCCGGGAAGTCGCCGCTCCCCCACGCCTCCGGGGAGAAGGCCTCCCGGACGGCGTCCACGAACCCGGAACGTACCAGCGGCGTTGCGCCGTCGGCCGCGGGGTAGCTCAGGTAGACCCGGGAGCGGGCGGCAAGGAGGGCTGCGGTGAAGTGGTAGCGCTCCTCGCGGAGGACATCCTCCTTCGACCGGGTCGCGAGCCGCCGGGTCTCGAGGTCGGTGGCGAACGGGAGCCGGGTGGTCAGCCGCGGCATCGCGCCCTCGACGAGGTCGCCGATGAAGAGGTAGGGGACGGCGAGATGCGCAGCCTCCCGGACGCCGACCACCTGGACGGCTCCACCGTTCCGCCGCCGGCCGATCCGGGTCCCGGCGGCAAGGAGCCCGAGCAGGGAGGAGAATTCCGAAAGCGGCACCTTCTCTTCCGGCAGCAGCCGGGCGAGGCGTTCGAGCGCCGCAAGGGTCTCTATGAACCCGCCGAGATCGCGCGCCTCGCCCTCCAGCAGGTCGGGATCGCCCTCCTCCGGCATCGCCGGAGCCTGCCACCGGTCAAGGAGCGAGCGGTAGGCGGCGAGATGTCCGGCAAGCGTCTTCGTCCCCTCGAGCGCCGCGAGGTCGGCAAAGAGCCGCCGGACAACCTCCCGTGCCGCCTCGACTGCGACAACCTTTGCCGAGAGCCGGCCTCTCGCGGACTCCGGCGTATCGGGTCTCGCCCGTTCCCCCTCGAGGGCGCGGGCGAGCGCCGCGAGCCGCTCGTCCCAGGCGGCCGCTCCGGCGGTGATCCGGGCCTCCCGGGAGAGGATGTCGATCTCGCATCCGCCGGCGTTCGGCAGGTAGGGGGAGGTCGTGAGGGCGACGACGTCCTCGCGTCGGTAGCCGCGGGCCGGGACGGCGAGGACCAGAAGAAGTGCCTGGACAAGCGGCGATGCGGCCAGCGGCCGGCCGCCGGACGCGGAGTACGGGAGCGCGAAGTCGGGAAAGACATCTTCCACGCAGGGCACCGCCGATGCGAGGCCGGGGAACGCGACCGCGATCTCGTCCGGCCGGACCCCGGCGGCGACCAGGTCCCGGATCTCCTGCGCGATCGCCCGGACCTCGTCGAGCCGGTCCCGTCGTTCTGCGATGCATATGAACCCGCCGCCGTCCCCGGGCTCCCGCCGGGAGAAGAGGCCGGCAAGTTGCGAAGGACGAACGTTGGGGGATTCTCCGGAGACGACCGTGTCCGGGAGCAGCCACTCGCCGTCGTCGGCGAAGACTGCCGTGTTTGCGGCGTAGGGTATCGAGTAGTGAAACTCCTCCGCGAACTTGCGCAGAGAAAGAAGCAGGTCCCGCTCGAGCGGCATCGGCTCGAAGAGCCCGTAGGCGAAGACCGTCCGGAACCCGCCGCCCCCGGATTCAGCGAGCAGCCGGACTGCACGGTAAAAGAGCGTGCTCTCGTCGACAAGATCGTGCTCGTCGAGGAACCGGAGG
Source organism: Methanobacteriota archaeon (assembly GCA_016841955.1). GTDB lineage: Archaea > Halobacteriota > Methanomicrobia > Methanomicrobiales > Methanoculleaceae > Methanoculleus. The sequence continues at coordinate 84,469 of JAENYE010000004.1, read as the reverse complement.
TAGGCATTGAGGAGACGGGCAATCTCGGCGCTCTTCGCGCTCGCGAGGTCGCCGAGGGCGGCCGGGTAGTCGACCTTCCGCATGACGAGGACCTCGAAGAGGGTCGCGAGTTCGTCGACGGCCCCGGTCCCGTCGAGGAGCGGGTACCTTCCGGCGGCGAGGATGCGGGCGAGGATGAGCCGGGACTCGACCTCCGAGATCGGCGTCTCCGACGTCGCGTGCTCTAGAAAGACCTTCCGGGCGAGGCCGGGAAGGGTGGTGACCGCGTCGGCGACGAACGGGACACCCTGCTCCCCAAGGCGGCGGGCGACCTCCCGGGCGAGGTGGGATGTCGGGACGATGAGGATAGTGCCGAACGGGTCGCGGGCGGCGGCTTTTCGGAATTGAGTGATGAACGCGTCGAGACCTTCCCCGGGCAATTGGCGGTACAGAACGGCGGGGGACATCAGGTAATCTCTCCTGGTGAGGGGTTGGGGGAGGAGGAGGGATGAGTGTTGTTATTTGGGTCGGGGAGGAGCCGGCAGACGCCCGTCCCCGCCAGGCTCGTCTCACCCGGGAATGAGATCGCTTCGCTCTCCGGAGCCCTGCCGAATTTACCCTGAACTCCAATCGTTTCCCCGATGTATGATTTTTCAAAGTAGAGATTCCCGCCTGTGACCTCCCTGATCGCAGCCCCGGAATAGCCGCACGGTTTAAACCCGAGCGTAGAGAGATGTAATGAACGCCCATGGACACGAACTTCTGCCGTCACTACAGCGGCGACGGCACGCCGCCGTCGAACCGCTACTGCAGGACGTGCCCGCATGCGCAGGTAGCCTGCGACAGGCTGTGGCGGCGGGTTCTCGATCTCTCTGAATCAAACGGCGAAAAGCCGGTCCCGCTCCCGGGGACGCGTGCAGTGCTCTTCCCGAACCCGAAGAACACCGATTTCGTCCGGCTGCAGGTCAACTGCCGGTGGGGGCTTTCGAAGGAGGACTTCCTGCACTACATCGCCACCGGCCACGCGAAGATGGGGCGGCGGGGGCAGCGGAGCGATCCTCGCGCGTCACCGAGCTGCACCAGGCAGGAGCCGTACGTGCAGGCGATAGTCGAGCTGCTCGGCGGGATGGATATAGCGGAGATAAAGGCGGTTCGGGCGGTCCAGGAGGGGAATTGAAGGCCTAAAACACTTGAATTCTCATCAATCCCGATCAGAGATACTCTCAAGAGAATCCGTATAGAGTTGGACAGAGAAGCAGGTCGTGCCCGGGCATTCGACCCGGTCGGAGAAGGCGGATTCGCCCTCGCAGCCCGGTCGGCAAAACCTACATATCTCCTGAGCGGGAAAGAGGTTTTTATGCCGACGTGCAGCGACTGCGCCCTCTATACGAAGAAGACCGCGACCGACGGGGAATGCAGCATCAACGGCCCCGTTCCCGCCGACAGGGACGCCGGGCGGTGCCCTTCACGGACGTTCAGGCCACGCGGATAATGTCGTGAGGTTCAAAGGCCCTGATGCGCCGAAGGCCCGGCTCGATCGAGCGGCATGCCCGTATCCACAAGAGCCTGGATGCTGCCGGGAGCGGATGCCCTCCCTACAAAAGGTAGTGGTAAAAGTGATCCCTACCGCCTGCGGGTGAGCAGTAAGAGGGAGCCGCCTCCAAGGATTGCCACGACGGCCAGTGCTCCGGGGAGCGGAGCGCTGGTATGAGCCGGTGCGGTCTCCTCCGCTGCCGATGCGATCTCGACCGGGGTGACCAGACCCTTGTTGTAGCGGATGACATCAGGGAGCGAGTCGACGCCCGGGAGCGACTTGGGGAAGTTGGTGAATATGACCCGCTCTACAGGCACCCCGTTGTCGTGAAGCGCCTCCTCGAGGCCCTTTGCCAGCTCCCCCGACTGCATGTTCTCGATGACGTACTTCACGTTCCGGTATTTTTCGGGATGGTTGCGGATATCGTCAACGACGACCCGCGGGGTGAATTTTCCACCCTGATAAAAGTCCGGTGCATAGATGGATGCCAGGTCCAGCCCGAGCCAGCCGACCGCTGCGTCCTGCTGCCAGACCATCACCACGGCATCCTGCCCGGGAATTACCTCGCGTTCTTCCGCGGAGAGATCCGCAGCATCGATCTCTGCAAGGTAATCGTTCAACCGTGCTTCGTAGTACGTCCGGTTTGCCGGGTCTGCAGCGATCAGCCATCCTGCCACCTCGCTGGAGAGGTTTTTTGCCCCCGACGGGGTGTTCCAGATCATGGAGGGATTCTCCAGGGTCACCCACTCCACAGTGCCATAGCTGTTGGCAGCCATGAAGTCGGCGACATACGGCATCACGTAGGACTGATCGACCGACCCGTTGTGGGCAACGAAGAGGTCGGCATCACGGATGAAGTCCTTCTCCAGCTGGATGCGGTTCGGGATGATGTCCGCCTGCATGTGGGGGCAGATGGTCGGGTCGGCGATGTAGATGGCGTCGACCTTTTCTCCGCCGATGTACTGGATGGGGTCCCAGAGAACGGTCGTCGTGGAGACCACCGTAAGGGCATTCACCCCGGGTGCTACGAAAAGCAGGGCAAGTAATAAAGATAGAATACGAATTCGATTCATATTGAGAATAGTTATGATTAAATTATTAAATTTTGCGAAACGTGATGCGCCGCCGGGGTGAGAGGAGCACCCCGGCGATGAAGACGACGGCGAAGAGAACAGCAGTCAGGGGGGCGACAGGGAGGGAATATTCCAGACCGACAAGGGCGCCGGATATGCTGATCACGGCGGCTACAGTCGGGGCGACCACGAACATCGCGGACAACCGGTTGCAGAACTGGAGAGCGATTGCCGCCGGGGTGACCAGCCAGACGTAGAGGAGGAGGCCCCCGATGATGGGGAGGCAGAGGGCGACGGTGAGCGCAATGACAAAGAGCATCGCGTAATAAACCGGTTTCACCCGGATCCCGACCGACTCCGCGATCCTCTTATCGAAGATGATCGCGGTGATCTCCTTGTAGAGGACAACGATAAAGGCGATCGCCACGATGCAGATGGCTGCGAGGAGGTATACCTCCTCGCGGTAGAGGGAGATAACGTCCCCGAAGAGGAGGCCCATGGCGGAGAACCCCTGCCCGAGGGTCTGCATGTAGGCGATGAAGAAGATGGCCACGGCCATGCAGATTCCAAACAGCAGCCCAAGCGACGTATCGGGAGAGAGCCGGGCCTTATCCGAAAGAGGGCCGATGAGGAAGGCGACGCTGACGCCGGCCACGATGGAACAGACGGTTGGATTGAGGGAGAGGAACATCCCCAGCGCCGCACCGGCAAAGGCGGCATGGGCCATGGTAAATCCGATGGAGGAGATCTGCACCTGGGTGATGATCACGCTGAGGATGGCGCAGGCGACGGAGGCGAAGAGCATGGCCTCCACGGCATGGCAGACGATGTTGTTCTGAATGATGAACTCAAGCATGCGAAGCCCCCTTTCCGGCACTCCGGACGACCTGCTCCACCTCTCCCGGGGAGCACTCCCGGCTGACCACGATCGTCCCCTCCTGCATCACCACAACCCGCACCGGCCCATCAGGCAGGTCGTCGAAGGCATGCGATACGATCAGCACCGTTATCCCGCTCCTGACCAGGCGGGCGAGGAGGCGGTTGATCTCCTCACGGGCAAACATGTCCAGATTGGAGAAGGGCTCGTCCAGGAGGAGAACTTCGGGATTGCGGGCCAGATTCTGGGCCATAAGCACCTTCTGCTGCTGCCCGCCGGAGAGCTGCCCGATTGGGCGGGTGGCGAGATCCTCGATGCCGAGCAGTTGCAGGGTTTTTTGCACTGCTTCGTAGTCCTCCTTGCCCGGTTTCCTGAAGAGTCCGATCGTGCCGTAGCGTCCCATCAGGACGACCTCCTCGACCGTGAACGGCGTGAGCGGGTCAAAGGCAAAGTTCTGGAGGAGGTAGCCGACCCGGCACCGCACCTGCACCCCGTCCCCCCGCACGTCCTGCCCGCATACGATAGCCTTTCCGTGGGTGATGGGGAGCGTCCCGTTGATGGTCTCGAGCAGCGTGGTCTTCCCGGCCCCGTTCGGGCCGCCTATCACCACGAACTCGCCCTTTCCTACAGAGAGGGAGATGTCTGTCAGGGTGGGGCGGTCAGCACCCTCGTAGGCGGTATACACGTTTTCAAGCCTGATGATGAGGTCCGATGGAGCCATGGGCCTTCAGAACGAGGAGAGGTCGAAGAGTTCTTCGTCGCGCCTGTCGTACATCTCCTCGGCCACGGCCTCGATTGCGGCCTCGTAGTCCACATCCTTCTTCGGGAGGGGGAACGGGCGCGGAGTGACGGTAATGCGTCTTCCATCCGCCTCAAAGACACAACTGATGGTCTCCGAGGGGATGATCTCGATGTTCCGCTTCCCAAGCGTACACCCGCTCCCGATCTGGACTCCGTCTGCCAGGCAGGACTGGGGAGGGACCCCGGCGCAGCGGACCTCGGCCCTCATCCGGAACGGATCGTCGCAGAAGTTACTCCGCACGTACTTCCCGATCCGGTACCCGAGGACGATATACGGGCCCAGGTGGCCGTGAAAGGCGGCAAGGTCGGCAACGGAAAAGTCACTTTTGACATTATAGTATTTGCAGTGGGAATGGGTCTCTGCATCCATGGATTATCGTCCGTAGGGATAATATTTAATAATTGTTCATTCAGACTACGTATGAAATAAGCGTAATTATTTCCCACCACATTCAGGAGTTTTACCTATGGACAACCCGGAAAGATCATACAGGAAGGCTGGTGAAGGATGACCGAAACGCACGAGGTCCACGGAGTCATGGAGGCAGAAGAGTACGACCGTCTCATCAGGGCCATCGTCCCCAGCCAGCCTCTCCTTCTTGCCACCATCATCGACTACCTGCCCCCTCATCCACGGCGGGTTCTTGAGCTGGGCTGTGGGACCGGGATCCTCACCGCGATGATCCGGGAGGAATGCCCTGATGCGGAGATAACCGGGATTGACCTTTCCCCGGAGATGCTGGAGGCGGCAACGGCAAAACCCGATCTCGCCGGGGTCGAGTTTCTTGCACAGGATCTGCGGGATGCATGGCCGACGGATCGCTACGATGTGATCGTCACCTCCCTCTGCCTCCACCACGTTCCACAGGATGACCGGGTTATGGTCGCCCGCCGGGCTTTGCAGGCGCTTTCGCCGGGAGGCCGGTTCATCTGCGGGGACATCTTCCGGGCCGAAGACGACTGGGAGGAGCAGGTGCAAAGGGAGATCTGGTGCCGGGGCATGAAGCGGGGAGGAGCTTCCGACGACGTTATCCGGGGGATGATTGCACAACGGGATAAGCATATACCCACGTTCACCTCGGTCTCCTGGTTCCGGGAGATGCTGGTGGAGTCGGGGTTCGGCCGCGCGGTTGTGCCGTTCACCTCGGGCTTCGTGGGCCTGGTGGTGGGGTTTGCGGGAAATCCAGAGAGGATTTGACAAGAGAGGGCGCAGGTGCACCCGAGAGTGCCCACCGTCCATAGGTATCGTATCTCCCACCCGTGCCTGCGGACACTGCCGTACACTCCCAGCTTGATGGGTGCAAGGCTCCTGCCGTGGCCCCGGTTTGTCCGTGATACGAGAGGGGGCATAAAACCGCGCTGCCCGATCATTCAAGTGTCTGCCCGGATATAATTTCCACCTTTTCCGGCCGCACAACCAGAAGCGGTCGTGCACCAGATCTCAAACGGTAGGGCGCCGCCCCGTGACTGCCTCCAGAGGAGAAAAAGAAGATAGAGATAGGACGTGCAGCGGAACACCGGGATCGGACATGTGTTGAGGCGATAGATACACCCGCCGTCCGGAATATATTCTGAGGGTACGTCGGCCTCAGGTACAAGTAATACTTAAACCAATAAATATGTTACAAATTATACATAATTTCAATAATTGTAATAATCCTGCAGGAACGACCGCACTTCCCCTGACGGTGCTCGGGGAGCGGGTCCGCATCGGGCTCTTTGCGCCCCCCTCGTGCGGCCCGATCGCCGTAGCAGCCGAGCAACCGTTGCAATCGCAAACAATCAATGTTAATACCCTTTCGCACCACCGGATAACTATATGAAGGATCTCCGGCACATCGCCAGTCTCGACGGATTCGCGGCGACCCGTGAGGAGGCAGAGACAGCATGACGGTTGCGCCCTACGTGCCGGAGCCGCTGCCCCCGGACGGTATCGACTGGGAGGCCCACATCCCGCAAATAGCGTCGGCGAACCGTGCCCTCGCCCGGTACGACGGTATTCTCCAGGCGATCCCGAACCCAGGGCTTCTCCTCTCCCCGCTCCTGACGCAGGAGGCGGTGCTGTCGTCCCGGATCGAGGGGACACAGGCATCGCTTGAGGATGTCCTGCGGTTCGAGGCAAACCCGAGGGAGCGGATCAACGATGCCACTCTCGCCGATATCCAGGAGATCATCAACTACCGGGAGGCACTGAACGTTGCGGTGGATGCCCTCAAGACCCGGCGGCTGGATACGGCCCTCGTCTGCGACCTGCACCGGATACTGCTGACCGACAGCCGGGGCATGGACCGGGAGCCGGGGTGCCTCCGGGAGATCCAGAACTTCATCGGGCGGGATGCGCAGATCGAACATGCGACATTCGTCCCGCCGGCACCCGGGAGCGTTCCCGGGGCGCTCGAGGACTGGGAGACGTACCTGCAGCGCGAGGAGAAGGACGTTCTCGTTCAGCTCTCCGTCTTGAAGGCGCAGTTCGAACTCATTCACCCGTTCTGCGACGGCAACGGGCGTATCGGGAGGATGCTCGTCCCGCTGATCATGTACGAGAAGGGGCTGATTGCAAGCCCGGTGTTCTACATCAGCGCCTACCTCGAGCGGCACCGGCCGGTCTACTACGAGCGGCTGCTCGCGGTCTCCCGGGACCGGGACTGGAACGGCTGGATCGCGTTCTTCCTCCATGCCATCGAGGAGCAGGCAGGGGAGAACGGCAAAAAAGCAAAGGCGATCCTCGATCTCTACGACGAGATGAAACGGACGGTGCCGGAGGTAACCCGGTCGCAGTATGCCGTCGCCGCGATCGATGCGATCTTCGGGACGCCGATCTTCAGTTCGTCCGAGTTTTACGACCGGTCGGCAATCCCGAAAGAGAGCGGCGCAAAGATCCTCAGGGAGCTGGAGGAGAGCGATGTCATTCAGGTATTACAGAGAGGAAAGGGGAGAAAAGCGAGCATCTACGCCTTTCCGCGCCTGCTCGCCATCACCGAAGGGGGCCGGTTGTGAGTATCCTGGTACCGGCAAACCTGCTTGTGTGTATCAAAACCCCGATTTGGTATACACAACGTCCCTTGTGTGTATCCGGTTGCAGTTGTGAGTCACCCGTGATCCGCAGCGGGATTTGAGGGACATAAAAACGCATCTTATGTCCCACAACAGAGTTTGCGGGACACCGGTGGAGGGACAACGATAGGATCCGGGCGGCGGCATGAGCACGGGAACAGGGCCGACTGAAAGGGCATCGTATTCAACCCCTGGAACACAGACGTGTATCATGGACGAACAGACGGAAAAGATGCTCGAGCATGTCAGGACAGCGCTTCAGGGGTCGGGGGCACATGGGTTCGACCATACAGAGAGGGTCGTGCGTCTCTGCCAGGTGCTCGGCGCCCGCGAAGGTGCGGATATGGCGGTCCTCATCCCGGCCGCTCTCTTCCACGACATCGCGCGATCTTGCGAGGAAGAGACGGGCGTCCCCCACGAAGAGGCGGGAGCAGCGATGGCGGAGTCTTACCTCCGCTCCGTCCGCTACCCCGAAGACCGCATCGCCAGGATCGTCCACGCCATCCGTGCGCACAGGTACAGCTCCGGGATAGCCCCTGGGACACAGGAGGCGCGGATACTCTCGGACGCGGACAACCTGGACGCGATGGGCGCGGTCGGTATCGCGAGGACGTTCATGCAATCCGGAGAACAGGGACGCGGCATCGCGGACGCAACCGGCCACTTTCACGAAAAACTGCTGAACTTAAAAGACCTTATGTACACCGATAGCGCCCGGAGCATCGCCGAACAGAGGCACGCGTTCCTCGTGGCGTTTCTCGATGCCCTGGAGGACGAGATGGGTGCCCGGTTCCCGGCGCCGCCGGAAGCGGGACCGGACCATCCTCGCACCCCTGCGGAGCCGTCCCGGTGACGGAGCCCGGCCGGCCTCCCATCGGCAGCAGATCGCTGTTGCGAGAGACGGTTCGTCATGCTCAAATCCGATGCTGGGTGCTGTCCGGCAGAGAGCGTTCAGGGAACCTCAACCCGCAATCTGCCCGGGTCCTCGGAGACGTCTTCCGCAGGCCGGCGAAGCAGAAGGCGTATCTCCTGGACAACCCTCTCTCCTTCCGGGGTATCCTCGAGGATGAAGAGGATCGAACCCGTAAACAGGACACCGATACCGAGCAGGATGATCGGCGGTGCGAGGGTGAGGAGCATCGCCACGCAGGATGTGGCGCCCAGCAGCGGAAAGAGGATGCCGAACGGAACGGAAAAATAACTCTTATCCGGGGGGAGCAGAGCCCTCCGCCTTACAAGAATAATGGCGCTCAGGTTTACGAGCGTCATGGTGCTGAGGATCGTGACATTGGTGAGTTCCACAATGAAAGAGAGATTCCCGATGAGAATGAGGAGGAGCACGAGGCCGGCCCCGAGCAGGATGGAATTGATCGGCTGGCCGTTCCAAATCCGGGCAAATCTCCCCGGAATCTGTCTTTCGCTCGCCATTTCCAGGATTATTCTCGAGGCCCCGATGATATTGGCATTCGCGGACGAGAGCGTCGAGAAAAGTGCTCCCAGTGCAACGATAATCCCGCCGGCTGACCCGAAGAGGACGACCGCTGCGTCGAAGACACTCTCGCTCCCGTACGAGGGGAGCCGTGCCGCGAGCAGCGCGATGATGACTCCCGTATATATCAGCGCCACGATGCCGATGGAGGCAAGAGTGGCAAGCGGCACATTTTTCGAGGAGCCTTTCACCTCTCCACCCATCATGGCCACGACCTGAAACCCGATGTAGGCAAAAAAGATCATCGCCACTCCCTGCAGCATGCCGCCCACGCCTCCCGGGAGGAGCGGCGTGAAGTCGGAGGCCTGGATGTGAACGAGCCCGAACAGTATCAGGGCACCGAGGATCGCCACTTTCAAGGTTACCAGGGTGATTTCGAGCCTTCCGGCTTCCGCGATCCCCCGGAGGTTGAGGGCCGTGAGCAGCACGAGGCCGGCAACAGCGCCATATCGCGGATCAAGGTTCATTCCGGTCAGGAGGTTTGCGTAAATCCCGAATCCGAGGAGAACAAAGGCAGTGGCGATGGTGACGCTGATATACATCGCCCATCCCGCGAGAAAACCCGGATAGGACCCAAGGATGCGCCGGGCGTAGAGATATCCGCCCCCGTCCTCGGGATAGATGCTGGCGAGCGCTGCGTAGGAGAGACCCGAGAAGACAACGAGGAGCCCGCAGAGGAGGTACGAGACGACCGCCGAAGGACCGGCGATATCCACGATGAGGCCGCTCAGCACGAAAACCCCGGCGCCCACCATATTCCCTACCGCAAATGCGATGGCGGCGTACATGCTCAACCCTTTGGTTCGATGTGCTCCGTTCTGCATTGTGTTCCCCCTTTCGGCAGAGTCTGCAAAAAGCTTACTGACAGCAGTTCTCGCCGTGCCCGGATCTGCCCGGACAGAGATATGGACCGCCGGAGGGGAATTTCCGGTACCTGGCGGGTGCTTTCGTCGGCATCGGCGGGACGAGGAATCCCTGTCATGTCCTTCCGGAGCAACGGAGGAACTGCAGTCTCTTTCACGTCTTCTTCCGGTTCGGATCACCGGTGAATGAGTGTATCCGGTATTGTTCTCGAGGATGCGCCGGAAGGGACGGCAGGGAGAGTGCCACCCGTGCCGGTTCAGCGGCTGCGGTTACCTCCGCCGCCATGTCCTGCCGCATCTGCGGCGGCAGCGTGGTGCGGACTGACCGTGCCGACGTATCCTGCGTGAGCGAGTGAGACGGCAGCGTTTATTATCCCGATGTGGGAGAGCGACTGCGGAAAGTTGCCTCTGTGAATTCCGGTCAGCGGTTCGAGTTCTTCAGCGTAGAGGCCGAGCGAACTGGCACGTGCAAGGAGGTTCCTGAATATCCGGTGCGCCTCATTCTCACGCCCGGCACGTATCAGCGCGTTGACAAGCCAGGTCGTGCAGACGACAAAAGACGCCTCCTCCCCGGCCACGCCTTCCGGAGCGTCGACGTAGCGATAGCAGAGGCCGTCGACAACGAGGTGTTCCAGTGTGGCATCTATCGTCGAGAGCATCCGGGGATCGTCCCCCTCGATGAACTTGATGGTAGAGAGGCGCAGGTTCGCCGCATCGAGTTGCTCATCTTCGTACGACTGTTTGAATGCGCCCAGTTCGTCGCTCCACCCCTTTTCTAATACTTCCTCCCGGATCAGGTCACGTTCGCGGCGCCAGTCTTCAACATCGCCCGGGAACCGCATACCTTCCGCAACTTCTATTCCGCAGTTGAGAGCGAACCATATCATGGCTTTACTGTAGACGAAATGCCGCACGCCGCCCCGGATCTCCCAGATCCCGCTACCCCGATCATGCCAGCGATCGGTCACCCAATCGAGCATCTGCCGTACCGTCCCCCAGATCGGCGTCGGATCGTACTTCCCGATCCGCCAGGCGAAATGAATGGCACCCATGACTTCCCCGTAGACGTCGAGCTGTTCCTGGACCGCGGCCCCGTTCCCGATTCTCACCGGCCGGGAGTCCCGATACCCCCGGAAATTGTCGAGTATCTCTTCGGTGGTTCTGCTCTCCGGGACGATGGGATACAGGATCGAGATACCTGTCCCCTGCAATGTGACCGTACGCACAAGCCAGTCGAAGAACGGCCGTTCATCGTCGAGGTAGCCGGCAAGGAGCAGTGCATACAGGGTGAACGACGCATCGCGAATCCAGGTGAAGCGGTAATCCCAGTTCCGCTCGCCACCGAATGTCTCGGGGAGGGATGTCGTCGGCGCGGCAACGATAGCGCCGGATGGTGTGTAGGTCATCAACTGGAGTGTGAGAGCGCTGCGGATCACGATGTCGCGATACGGCCCTCTGTATGTGCACCTGTCGCTCCATTTCCGCCAGTAATCGGTCGTCACCTTCAGGGCGTCTGCCGGATCGAGCTGCGGCAGGGCAGCATCGCTCTCTGTTGCGAGCGTGAAAGCCGCCTTTTCACCTGTGTGAAGCACGATCCGGCAGGTTAGCGCCTTGTTCACATTGTCCACCTGCCACACCGTCGGTCCGGCGATCGTGCATGTCCCGAATGTCACCCGGTTCCCGCGAGGTGACAATTCCGGGAGTGTGCGGGCGTAGTTCGGCCGGGGCAGACAATCGCAGGCAATCCCAACCTTCCCGTCGGTGCATTCCGCGATGCGTACAATCCTGCCGGGAGCCGGAAGCCGGCGGAGCCGGGCAACACTTGCAATGTCCATGAAATCCCGCAGGACCAGGGTCCCACTGGTGCACTGAAATGTCGTTTCAAGGATGTTTGTCGCCTCCCGATACCGGTGCGAACTATCGAACGATTCTTCCGGCTGTATGCTCCAGTACCCGCCACGATCCGGATCGAGAATACGGGCAAAGAGTGACGGCGAATCGAACCGATGGAAGCATAGCCAGTCTATGGACCCGCAGCTGCTGATGAGCGCCGCGGTGTGACCGTTCCCGATCACCCCGTAGTCTTCGATTGGCCGGTACTCATCCCGGGACGCGCCTTCACGGCGAGGGGACTGCATGGGAATTTGTGACCGGTTTCCCTGGATTGTATCCGACATAGCAATCCTATTACTGTTTTGGTACGCCCTTCAACTCACGAGGATGTCGACCGGCTCTGAAATGTTCTTCGATCTCTTCGAGTGTGAGTCCTTTTGTCTCCGGCACCAGCCTGAGGACGAAGAACCATGCGACAATGCCCACGAGTGCGTAGAGCCAGAAGACGCCTGCCCGTCCTAATGCCCCGGCCAGCGTCAGGAATGTCAGGGTGATGAGAAAGTTCGCAGCCCAGTTGGCGACGGTTGCGACACTCATGGCACGTCCTCGTACATTGAGCGGGTAAATCTCAGCGATCAGCAGCCAGAACACCGGTCCAAGGCCTATGGCAAACGAGGCGACGTATGCCATCAGGCTGACCGCGGTTATCAGTCCCAGGAGATTGCCGCCCTGAACCGTTCCACCAAAAGCAAACCCCGCCCCGAGCACGGCGAGACTCACAACCATGCCGCCGATCCCTGCAAGGAGAAGGGGGCGGCGGCCTGCCCGGTCCACGAGGATAACGGCAGCGGTGGTTGCCAGAACGTTCACGACACCGACGCCCGCAGTCGCTGCGATCGAGGCCCCGGCAGAGTGCAGGCCGGCAAACTGGAAGATCGTCGGGGCGTAGTAGATGACGGTATTGATACCGGTAAACTGCTGCAGGATGGCCAGGCCGAGACCGACGATCAGGGGCATTCTCATCGACGATGCCAGCAGGTCGGACCAGCTACCGGCTTTCTGCACCTTGACCGCTCGCTCGATGTCGTCGAGTTCGCCCGATACGTCCCTGGTTCCGCGGATCTTCTGGAGAACGCCGGCTGCCCGGTCGGAGTGATGATGGGAAACGAGCCACCGGGGACTGCCCGGGAGCAGGAACATCCCGATGAGGAGAATCGTGGCCGGCACTGCACCAAATGCAAACATGGCGCGCCAGTCGCCGCTTGAGGAGAAGAGATAATCGACCCCGTAGGAGACGAGAATCCCGAGGGTGATGAAGAGCTGGTTGAGCGACACCATGCCGCCGCGGAGCGCTGAAGGCGCAATCTCCGATATATAGAGGGGAACGACGAATGATGCGACACCGATGGCGATACCGATCAGCACGCGGCCGACGAGGAAGACGGGCAGATCCCCGGCAATGACGACGACACCCGTGCCCGCAAGGAAGGCGGCCGATGCGGCGATGATCGAGAGGCGCCGCCCGATCCGGTCGGCAAGGAGACCCCCGACCATCGCGCCCAGAATCGCGCCGACGAGCACCGAACTGGTCGCCACCTCTTCCAGGGTCGGAGAGAGGCCGAACTCACCGGTGATGAAGAGGATCGCTCCTGAAATGACCCCTGTGTCGTACCCGAAGAGGATCCCTCCGATGGCCGCCACTGCAACGGCAATGTAGACGAACGGTGTGAAACCGGATCTCTTTGGTTCTCCGCCCTGTCCTTTCATGCTCCATCCCCTGTTTGATTTTGAACGGATCGGTTCCGGGGTTTCTTTCATAATACGGCAGGCACTGCCGATTGCACATTCCCGATCCGGGACAATCATCTCCGTGACGGGCATGGAATGCGTATACAGCATCACCGTATCCATCCGGATAATAATCGTGTGGTCAGCAGTTTTTCGTCAGGCTTCGTCTACAGATTCATAAAGATAGTGGTACGATCATGCTCTGGCAATCGTCCATCCGGAACAGCGGCGGTGGGGATTCTGAGGTGGGTTGGAAAACCCGCACCCCGTTTACCTGGCCCACTTGATCTCGCCGTGATCGATGAGTCTGTAGACGCGAACTTTCACCCAGTCCATGATCACGAGTTCCTCGACGATAGCGTACAGCCAGACGATTCCGGCCAGGTACCAGCCGATCGGCGCGACACCGATACCGACGGCGACGATTACGGTCGCAATGGCCTTGGTGACGATTGCCGACCAGAGCAGAGCCGATCCAGGCCTGATCGACCAGAAAGGCCCCCTGGTCCGGGAGACGAAGATCGTGAGGTGCCCCGCCACCGCCAGCTTCAGGAAGATGAGCGACTGGACGACCGCAAGGCTCAATCCCAGCGTAATATAGGCCAGATAGAAGAGAATAACCGTGGCGATGACCCCCACAAATCCGATGAGTGTCGCAAGGGTGATGATCTCCCGCATCTTCCACCGTTCCGGAGACTGTGAGTAGAGGACGTTATCGTAGGCGATGGTCATAATCGGGAGGTCGTTTAAGAGCGACAGGAGCACGATCAGCAGTGCGGTGATCGGGAAGACGTTGAAGATGATGATGATGGACGTGACGAAGAAGAGCACGCGGATGGTCTCGGCGATACGGTAGATCACATAATGAACCATGCGCTGGAAGATTCTCCGGCTCTCCTTGATCGCCTCGATGATCACCGAAAGTCCCGGTTTTGTGATCACGATCGATGCCGCTGATTTCGCCGCATCCGTGGCACCTGCAACGGCAATCCCGACATCGGCCTTCTTCAGAGCGGGTGCGTCGTTCACACCGTCGCCGGTCATGCCGACGATGTGCCGCCGGGACTGGAGGAGGGATACAATACGGTACTTATGTTCGGGGAAGACCTCGGCGAAACCGTCTGCCTTTTCCACGATCTCCGCCGCTTCGGCATCATGCTCGTTCAGGAAGGCATCGGCGGTGGTGATATTCGTCTTCAGGTTCACCTCTTTTGCGATCTCTTTGGCTATCGCCACGTGATCCCCGGTGACCATCTTTACGTCCAGCCCCATCTCCTCCGCCGTCTTGATGGTCGCTGCCGAGTCCTCACGGGGCGGATCGTAGAGGCCCAGAACGCCGACGTACGTCCAGGTATCCCCATCACCGCTCCGTGCGACGCCGAGCATCCGGTATCCCTTTTTCGCAAAAGTATTCGAGAGATCGTCGATCTTCCTGCCGATCTCCTCGTTTCCGCCCGCAAGTTTCTGGATCACCTGGGGAGCGCCCTTTGCCGCCTTGAACTGGTTCCCTTCACTGTCTTTTACCGTGGCCTCTGTGCGTTTGACCACGGGATCGAAGGGCGCGAACCTGGCAACTGTGTAGGTACCGAGTTTCTCTGTGAGGGCCTGCCCCTCTTTTGAGTCGATGATCGCGATATCGATGGGATCCCGGTCCTCCCCTCTGGATGCGAGCAGGGCGTCCAGCAGCACATCTTCCTTCCCGGCATCGCCGAACGGCACGATCTCGGAGAGGGTGAGCTTGTTCTCTGTTATCGTTCCTGTTTTATCGGAACAGAGGATATCGACCCCGGCCATCTCCTCGATGGCAACCAGTTTGCTGACGATCGCATTGTATTTGGTGAGCGCCACCGCCCCGACAGCCATGGTGATCGACAGGACGGCCGGCATTGCTGCAGGAATCGCTGCTACGATCAGGACGAGTGCGAACTGGAGTGTAGACAGAATGCTTTCCTGCCGGATGATTGCGATAAGAAATGTGATCGTGACCAGGCCGATCGCGAGGACGATCAGGTAATCCCCGATCTTCAAGACGGCTTTCTGGAAATGGCTGACTGTTGCCGCCTCTTCGGCAAGTTCGGCAGTCTTCCCGAAGAAGGTCTTCAGTCCCGTCGTCACCACGACACCGGTCATTTCGCCCTGTTTTGCTATGGAGCCGGAGAATGCAACATCCGCTACGTGTTTGTCGACCGGCAGCGACTCCCCGGTCAGTGCGGATTCGTCTGCCGACAGGTAGTCTCCTTCGACGAGCTTGATATCGGCGGGGATAATGTCGCCCATCCGCACGCGGGCAATATCACCGGGGACGAGCTCCCGCGCAGTGACCTCCTGCCATTTCCCGTCCCGCAATACCCGTGCTTTTACTGCAAGCTGTTTTTTAAGCATTGCAATGGCGTTTCCCGCCTGGCGGCCCTGCCAGAAACCGACACCCGCATTGATCAGGAGCAGCGCCAGGATGAACGCGAAGTCTTCCCACTTCTGGGTAACTGCGGAGATGACCACCGCAGCCTCGATCATATAGGGGATAGGGCCTCTAAAATACTGTAAAAACTCAAGGATCGGGTTTCTTTTCTTTTCCGCAAGCTCGTTGTATCCGTACTGCCGGATCCGGTCCTGCGCCTCCGATGCGGAAAGACCTTTCCGGCTGGTAGACAGGGCCTGATATATATCATCCACAGACGCTTTTTTGGCATCATCCGTGCTGATCTCATCCTTCCCCATGGACCTCCCCCGCGCCCCTCTTAACTCCGGGGCATAAATATGCTGGTGCCGCCGGAAGAACCTGCGATTCTCCCTCTCTGCCGGGCTCATGTGGCCTCGAATTTGAGTGAGCAATAGAAGCATTGAGAGAACGCCGTGCAGGCACATGTGCGAAGGCGCCTTGATGCACCCGGGGGGAGAGCACCACCGAATGGATCGATCGGGAATCGGGTTGAGCCGATCGGTGGCACAGGAGATGACATGGCGAGATGAGCATACCCATTGCACACCGGGAGCGTCCAGGCATCTGAAAAAGTGTATAGAAGAGACCGGGAACTCCCAGGAGCTCACAGATACGCTTCTGAGGCGTATCTGCGCATCATCACATGGCTATTGAAGTAATATGCAATCATGCCGATGGCGTTCTTCATACGGTGCGTCCACTCATCCTCCATTCCATAGTAGAGGGGCAGAATGACGTATTCGAGTTTGTTGTAGAGATCCCGGATCTCCTGTGCTCTCCGCTGCTCTTCGGGGACCTTCTCATCAGGTCCCGGGCCAATCGCCCAACCGGTGACGCCTTCGACACACCCCTCAACCCACCAGCCGTCCAGAACGCTGAAGTTCATGACACCGTTAAAGGCTGCTTTCATCCCGCTCGTCCCGGATGCCTCCATGGGGGGAAGCGGGGTATTCAGCCAGACGTCCACGCCGGATGTGAGTTTGCCTGCCAGTTCCATGGAGTAGTTCTCCAGATAGACCACCTCGAGATCTCCTTTCAGTCGATCGCGGTATGCATAGATATCCTTGATGAGTTGCTTGCCGCCCTCGTCATGCGGGTGGGCCTTTCCGGAAAAGAGCAGCTGGATCGGCCACTTTCGGTTGATCTCTTTCAGCCGGTCGAGTTCGGAGAAGATCAGGGTTGCCCGTTTGTACCCGGTGGCTCTGCGTGCAAACCCGATCGTCAGGATGTCGGGCTCCAGATTCACTCCCATCGATCCGCGAACGTCATCAATGAGTGCCGATTTCGCCTTTACGTGGGCATCCCAGATCTCCTCATTCGGGATCTTCCCGACCCGCACGAGCAGTTCGGGTTCATTCGCCCAGCCGCGAATGTACCGGTCGAATAGCCTGCGGAAGTGCGGTCCTGTCCAGGTGAATGGATGGACGCCGTTGGTAATCTCACGAATGTGGTATCCGTGAAAGAGGTTCTGGGAGTACTCCTGGTGGGCTTTGGCAACGCCGTTGTGGTATTTACTCATGTTCAGCGCAAGAAGAGTCAGGTTCAGCCGTTCCTCGCCTCCATACGTCTTCAGGATATCGATGGGGAAGTCGAGCGCCTTTCCGACATCGTCATACGAGAAGGTATCCATTGCAGCGGCAACGGGCGTATGGGTCGTAAACACGCACATGTCGCCTGTCACATCGGCGTCATAGTCGTTCATCTTCATGAGCTCAAGGGTGAGGAGGCTGGAGTGCCCCTCGTTCATGTGATATCGTTCTACCCTGAAGTTCAGGGCTTTCAGAATCTTAACGCCGCCGATGCCCAAAACAATCTCCTGCCTGAGCCGATAGGCACTGTCACGGCCATAGAGGTAACTCGTAATCTCCCGATCTTCCGGCGCATTCTCCTCCATATCCGTATCGAGAAGAATGACGGGAACCAGCCCCCCCACCGGGCTCTCATGGTCATGGTACCAGGCACGGACATGGACATCCCGCCCGTCGATGCGTACGGTGACTGTCCGGGGCAGGAGCCGCATGTACTGAGCGGGGTTCCATTCGTCCGGAAGTTCCTGCTGCACCCCGTCCCCGGTTATCTTCTGCCTTAGATATCCTTTTTTGCTGACCAGCGTGACCGCGACGAGCGGAATGCGGAGATCGGCACTGGATCTGACCGCATCTCCGGCGAGAACTCCCAGCCCTCCGCTGTACGTCGGAATGTCGCTCTGTAATCCGATCTCCATCGAAAAGTACGCGACTCGTGAACCTTCCAGAAAACGGCGCATGTGAGTCTCGCTGTCGAAGTAGTAGGTCTTCCCCCAGGCATCCGCCTTGTACTGCGCTGTTTCGGTGTCGACCGGGCTTCCGGATAGGGGATCTTTTACAATCATGGTGTATTCGCCTCCCATCGGGTGTAACCACCCCGGTATACGTCACCGGACAATCCATAACGCATAGAGGACGGAGGGTTCCCTCGTCGAGGGATGTCCCGTATCACACCGGCCAGGGGCGGATGGGACTGCATACCCGATCGACTGGATTTCTCATAGACCGGAGTATATACAGGTATCGATCTCCGGCATTCTTTGGACTGTGGACACTACCTGTCGGCCCTCCGAGATGCAGCGGCGGCCTGGCCGTCCGGATGGCCTGTGCAGTATGTCCCTGTCGATGCAACAACGCCGATTGCCTCTCCCCATTCGATGACGGAGCCGGGTCTGATTCCGGAGAAGGCCTCTCGCCCGCCCGACATCGAAGTGCTCCGGACTCCGGCAGACGGTGCACTCCTATCCTGGCCGGATCGTACTCTCGATAGAGCGGCGGCAGAACGCGTGGCAAGATGGATCCTGCATCTCCCTTCGGGATGCAATACCCGATTAAAGCCGGATATGCCGATTTTCCCCGCCGGGTTACTTTCATATACTCCTGGTGTAAAGGGTCGCGACGGCAGGAGATGGTGGTATATGGAGCTTATGAAATATATCCGTGAAGACGTCGTATCCGTATCGCCCGACACGTCCGTCGTCGATGTGGCAAAGATCATGGACCGGAAGAATGTCGGGAGTGTCGTCGTTGTCGGCGAAGACGGCAGGCCGACCGGGATCATCACCGACCGCGATATGATCGTGCGGATCGTTGCCAGAGATAAACGCCCCGAGGAGATGAAAGCCCGGGACATCATGACCCAAGACCCCACCGCATTCACGGAAGGTATGCCGGTCACGGATGCCATGGAGCGGATGATGAAGGAGGGGATCCGCAGAATGCCGATCGTGGATCGGAACGGCAAGTTGACCGGGATTGTAACCCAGGACGATATCATCCGCCTGCTGGGCGAAGAGATATCGTACATTGCCAGGAATATCGAGAAGCAGAGCCAGCCGCTGCCCCGGTAACCGGAAGGTGTACCCATACCCGATGGCCTCCCCTCTTTTACCGCTTATCCCACCGTATGACCATACCCCACGTTCAAAAACCCGCCGCCTCTATTCTGCCCCTGTGGGGGAGGAGGATATGAAATATTTCCTCTGGCACCTGCAGATCATTCCCGGGCTCTCTGCAATGGCAGGATTCGAGTTCGGATCCGGTCTCCATCAATCCTGCCGTGCCTGAGGATACTGCACAGTTCAGACGTGATCCGTCGGAAGAATAGCGGTCGGAATCTATTAAAGGTGTGTTGCAGATATGCCGATGGCGTAGCCACCCGGATACCCGAAGATACATGCAGGCGCGCGGGTTTTGGTTGAGCACATTGTCCGTGATTGGAGGTGAAGTCACGTATGGATGCAATACCCGGCATGGGAATAAAAGACTATGAAAAGTACATCGGGGCCAGGACTGTCAGACGCATTCTGGATAAAGCACGGCGGCTTCAGGACCTCCATATCGTTAACGTCAATTCGACCTATTACGGGGGAGGCGTCTCCCAGTTTCTTTCATCGACGACACTTCTGATGAATAGCCTGGGCATCAAGACCGGATGGCGGGTGGTTCACGGTCCCCCGGACTTCTTCAGCGTCACCAAGAAGTTCCACAATGCTCTCCAGGGGGCGGATATCAACCTCACCGATAGGAAGCTCCAGATCTATGAGCAGGTCGTTTACGAGAACGCAATGCGCAATCACCTTGACCATGATATCGTCTTCGTTCATGATCCGCAGCCCCTTCCCCTGATCACTCATTACCGGAAAGACGACCCCTGGGTCTGGCGATGCCATATCGACCTGACCCGGCCGAACAAGGAGGTCTGGAACTATCTCCTCCGGTTTATCCGCCAGTACGATGCCGTTATTCTGAGCAGCAGGGATTACAGGCAGGACCTCAACATCCCGCAGGTTTTTTTCATGCCCGGCATCGATCCCTTCACCCTCACCAACAGAGAGTTGACCGAGGATGAGATCGATGAGCGCCTGGAACACTATAATATCCCCACCGATCTTCCGCTCGTCGTGCAGATCTCCCGCTTCGACCGCTGGAAAGACCCGATAGGCGTCGTCGAGGCATTCAAGATCGCCAGGAAGAAGGTAGCGTGTACGCTCGTGCTGCTGGGCAATGTGGCGACGGACGATCCGGAAGGCCCGGCTGTGTATCGATCGCTCCTGAAGAACCGGGAAGAGCGCATCATCATTATCAGCCGTCAGGACAGCGCGCTGGTCAATGCTCTGCAGCGCCGGGCAGCGGTTGTTCTGCAGAAATCGATCCGCGAAGGGTTCGGATTAACCGTGGCTGAAGCGATGTGGAAGGGCGCGCCGGTCATCGGAGGGAATGTGGGGGGCATCCGCTACCAGATCCGTGACGGCGTGAATGGATTCCTGGTCTCGTCCGTGGAAGAAGCGGCGGATCGGATTGTGCAGGTCGTCAAAGATCCTGACCTCCGCTATCGGCTGGGACAGGAGGCACAGGAATCGGTGCGTCGCAATTTCCTGCTTACCCGAAGCATCGAGCAGGATCTCGACCTTATCAGTGCATTTATACCCGAGTTCCGGCTTTCGGACGCAGTGGAAGAGTATATGTGAAACCGACAGACCCCATGCAAATGCCACTGGCATCGCGATTTTTACCTCAAGGGTTGTTTTCGCGGCCCGGGGGTCCCTCGCACCTCGGGAGAACCGCTCCCTCCGGCTCTGCCTGTTCGATTGCCCCTGCTCCCTTTGCCCTTCCTCGTCGAGCGAATATGCAGGTGCAGCGGAACACGCGACACCTGCACGGTAGCTATTAAAGAGCTGAGGACGATCACAGCCGCCGGGGGTGCAGCAGGCATCAGGGCAGATAATGCTCCGGAGAAGAAAGACCCGGGAACTGCAGTTGTTCCGTGGCGGGATCGCATGATGCCCTCACCTCTCCGTGCGGAGGAGAAATGCGATGGTATTGCTGATCCTACTGCGGCATGGCGAAAGCCTCTGGAATCTGGAGGGCAGGTTCACGGGCTGGACCGATGTGGATCTCTCGGAGAACGGCATCGAGGAAGCCCACCGTGCTGCGGATCTTCTGCGGGATGGCGGGTATACGTTTGATGTCGCCTATACGTCCGTGCTCAAGCGTGCGATCAGGACGCTCTGGATAGTGATGGACGATATGGATCTCATGTATGTTCCCGTGCACCGGTCATGGCGGCTGAACGAGAAGAGTTACGGCGGCCTGCAGGGTCTCGACAAGCACGAAACCGCCGAAAAGTATGGTGCAGGGCAGGTCCACCTCTGGCGACGCGGCTTTGACGTCCGCCCCCCGCCGCTCCCGTGGGACGATCCGCGGCACCCGCGGTTCGATCCCCGCTACGCAGACCTGAAACCCGACGACCTCCCGGCGACGGAATCGCTGCACGATACGCTCAACCGGACGTTGCCGTACTGGCACGAAAACATCCAGGCAAGCCTGCGTGATGGGAAGAGCACCCTTATCGCGGCGCACGGGAACAGCCTCCGTGCGCTGGTAAAATATCTCGACAACATCCCGGACGAAACGATAGCAGACCTCAACATTCCCACGGGCTACCCGCTGATCTACGAACTGGACGACGGCCTGCATGCCGTCCGCCATTACTACCTCGGAGACCCGGGTGAGATTGCACAGGCTACACGGGCAGTGGCGGAGCAGGCCGCACCGGGGACTCCCCCACAGGGATGATAGGTATGGGAACGATCTTTCGGGCATATGATATCCGGGGAGCATACCCGGACGAACTTGATGAGGATACAGCCCGCCTGATCGGTGCCGGTTTCGTCAGGCTCCTGCACGCAGAGGCGATCGTCGTCGGGCGGGACATGCGGCTCTCCTCGCCGTCTCTGACCGAAGCCTTCATCGAGGGGGCACTTGCCGCCGGAGCGTCGGTGACCGATATCGGGATGGTGAGCACGCCGCTCCTCTATTACTCCATCATCGACGGCGGGTTCGACGGAGGTGCCATGGTAACGGCATCGCATCTGCCCGGTCGGATGAACGGGTTCAAACTCTGCCGCGAGAACGCGATCCCGCTCGGCGGGGATCGAGGGCTGCCCGCACTGGAACGTCTGGTCGGGGAATCGCCACCGGTCCCGCCACGGCCGATAACCGGCAGTTATCGCCGGCTCTCAGCGATGGAAGGCTATATCGAGATGCTTCTTTCGTTCGTCCGGCCGGGACGGCCGCTCAACGTCGTCGTCGATGCCGGCAGCGGCATGGCCGGACCTGAGGTCCCCCGCATCGCGGCGAGGGTTCCGGAGTGGACGTTTTCCTTCAGGGACGTGGAACCCGACGGCAGGTTCCCCGACCATATCGCAAATCCCCTGATCCCCTCGACGACCCGCGCACTGCAGGCTGCGGTACTTGACGAGCAGGCCGATATCGGCGTCGCATTCGACGGGGACGCCGACCGGTGCGGGTTCATCGACGAAGAGGGGAATCGGGTCCCGGAATACCTGGTGACGGCGCTTATCGCCGAGATCTTTTTACAGCGCCATCCCGGGGGGACTATCCTCTACGATCTCCGTTCGAGCCGCGTCGTCCCGGAGACGATCGGGAGACTCGGAGGGAAGGCTGTGCGATGCAGGGTGGGCCATGCGTTTATCAAGGCGCAGATGCGCGAGGAAGAGGCTTTGTTCGCCGGAGAGCTCTCCGGGCACTACTATTACCGCGATACCGGCTACACCGACAACGCCGTGATGACGATGATCCGGATGCTCGACCTCCTCTCCATGAAACAGGAACCGCTCTCCCGCCTTATCGCGCCGCTGAAGAAGTACGCACCGTCGGGCGAGATCAACATTCTGGTGAAGGAAAAGGACGCCGTCCTTGCCGCTCTCGGGGATCACTACGGCGATGCGAAGATCGATCGCCTCGACGGCCTGACGGTCGAGTATCCGTCGTGGTGGTTCAACATCCGCCCCTCTCACACCGAACCCGTCCTCAGGCTCAACCTGGAGGCACGGGATAAGGAGGCCATGGAGACGAAGAAGCGGGAAATACTGGCAATCGTGTCGAAAACCGACCCGGATATGCGCATCAGGGACTAATGGTGCCCCGAGGGGATGATCGAGATCTCTCGTCATTTCGATCGAAGAAAGTCTTACGGAGGATGACCGAGCTGGCCGGAAGCATCTCTGCACGGCCGGGGGAAGATCGTGTCGCACATTCGATGTCGATCAAATCAAACCGGACAGGTGCCGTCACCGATGCATGAATGGCATCGCCGTGGCGATCGACCGCATCACGTCGGGAACCGGGGTCAGGGGAGAACGGGGAGAACTGCGTATGTCGGTATCGTCCGCAAGAGCGGGTTCGCCAGGGTGCGGATCGGGGACAAAGATTATACACCGGCATGGCATAGGCCTCCCGCCCAGGAGGGGGAATTGCCATGAAAAAAGTTGCAATCAATGGATTCGGGCGTATCGGGCGGATGATTCTCTCCAATTACCTGATCAACCCGCCGGGCAACATCGAGATCGTTGCGGTCAACGATCCGAAACCGGCGGATGAACTCGCCTACCTGATGAAGTACGATTCGGTGCACGGGAGAGCGCCCTTCCCGGTCGAGGCGGGGTCGGATCACCTTCGGCTCGGGTCGCGGGAGGTGACCGTGCTCGGCGAGAGGAACCCTGCCGCCCTTCCGTGGAACGATCTCGGCGTCGATCTGGTGCTCGAATGCACAGGGCGGTTTACCGACAGGAACGACGCTGCAAAACATCTGGATGCAGGGGCATCCCGGGTCATCATCAGCGCACCGTCGCACAATCCCGATCTGACGGTTGTGCTGGGTGTCAACGAACAGGCCTACGATCCGGCCAGGCATACCATCGTATCGAACGCATCCTGCACGACCAACGCTCTGGCGCCGGCAGCGAAAGTGCTCAACGATGCCTTCGGTGTCGACCACCTGATGGCGACGGCGATCCATGCCTATACCGCCACCCAGGCGCTGGTCGATCGGGCCGCAAAGAAAGTGCGCCGTGGACGCGCTGCGGCGGTATCGCTGATCCCGACGACGACCGGCGCCGCCATCGCCACCACGCACGTTCTGCCGGAACTCACCGGCAGGATGGATGCGATCGCGGTGCGGGCACCCATCCCGGACGGGTCAATCGTCGATCTCGTCGCCCAGCTGAAACGGAAGGTGACGGCGGATGAGGTGAATGCGGCCATGAAAACGGCTGCTGAGGGGCACATGCAGGGAATCCTCGCGTATACGGAGGAATACCTGGTATCGGCGGATATCATCGACGATCCCCATTCCGGTGTGGTCGACGGGCGATCCACGAGCGTCGTCGACGGGCGGATGGCGCGGGTCATGGTCTGGTACGACAACGAATTCGGGTATGCCCGGCGCATGGTCGACCTCGCCTCCTACATGGCGTCCCGTGAGGAGGGATGATGTCCCGGCCGCACGATCGGATCGCTGATACGGGGGAGACATCATGGTGAAACTGGTCTTTTTCGATCTGGATGAGCAGGAGCAGTCCGTCATCCGGGATGCGTTCGCAGGCGAGAGCGGATACGATGTTGCCGTGCACGGTGAACCGCTCACGACCCGGAGCGCACCGCTTGCCCGGGATGCAGACGGGATAGGGGTATTCGTTCAATCGCGCATCACCCGTGAGATCCTGGACACGCTACCGAATCTCCGGATGATCGCCGCTATGTCCACCGGCTTTGACAACATCGATCTGGAAGCCTGCAGGACGCACAACATCGCCGTCTGCAATGTGCCGTCGTATGGCGACAACACGGTGGCGGAGTATGCATTCGGGCTTATGCTGGCGCTCACCCGGAAGTTCAGGCCGACATTCCGGCGTGTCGAGCAGGGCGAGTTCAGCCGTGAGGGTCTGCGGGGAGCGGACCTGAAGGGAAAGACCCTCGGCCTGATCGGAACAGGCCGTATCGGGTCGCACCTTGCACGCCTTGCATGGGCAGCCGGAATGACGGTGATCGCCTACGACCCGCATCCGAAACCTGATCTTGCCGAGCAGTACGGGGTGAACTACCTGAGCCTCGAGGAGGTCCTCAGGCAGTCGGATGTCGTCAGCCTGCACGTCCCCTACACGAAATCCACGCACCACCTGATCGATGCCGAACGGCTGGGGCTGCTCAAGCATACTGCGTTTCTCATCAACACCTCCCGGGGAAAAGTGGTGGACACAATAGCCGTCTCCGATGCCCTGCGGGACGGGCGCCTCGGAGGCGTCGCACTCGATACCTTCGAAGGGGAACAGGTCTGGATCGAAGAAGAATTCTTGAAAAGGGATGATGTCGCCGCGATCGTGCTGAGAGAGGCGATGGAGAGCTTCTCCATTCTGCACTCCGACCGCGCAATACTCACGCCGCACAACGCCTACAACACGGCGGAGGCCCTGGAGCGGATACTGACCACCAGTACCGACAATATCATGGCCTTCTTTGCCGGCAACCCGCAGAACGTGGTTGCCGAAACATACCAAAAGCCGGCGACGCGAGCCGCACCGGCGGCACGGTAGGGGGGATACGAGCATGAAACAGGACGCGAAGTATATCCGCTGGTTCGAGGACATCAGAAACGAGGATGTTCCTCGGGTCGGCGGGAAAAACGCCTCACTTGGCGAGATGTACAGTGAACTGACTGCGAAAGGCGTGAAGGTTCCCGACGGGTTCGCTATCACCGCCGACGGATACCGGCATGTGCTGACATCCGGGGGAATCCTCGACGAGATGAAGTCCGCCATGAAAGGGCTGGATCGGAACAATGTCGCCGATCTTGCGACCCGGGGGAAACGTGCACGCGACCTGATCCTCGGGGCAGGCATTCCGGATGATCTCTGGGCCGAGGCAAAGGCCGCGTACGATATGCTCTGCGATGAGTACGGCCCGGATGCCGATGTTGCGGTCAGGAGCTCCGCCACGGCTGAAGACCTGCCTACGGTATCGTTCGCCGGCCAGCAGGAGACCTACCTGAACATCCGTGGCCACCTGGCATTACGGGAAGCAGTGAGCAAATGCCTTGCCTCCCTCTTCACCGACCGGGCGATCGCATACCGGATGGACAACCATTTTGACCATTTCAGGGTCGCCCTCTCGGTCGGGATTATGAAGATGGTGCGTTCGGACCTCTCTTCGAGCGGGGTCATCTTCACGCTCGACACCGACACCGGATTCCGTGATGTGGTGCTCGTCACCGGGTCATACGGACTTGGTGAGAATATCGTCCAGGGTGCCGTCAACCCGGACGAGTTCTATGTCTTCAAACCGACCTTCCGGGAAGGTTTCCGGGCGCTTGTCGGGAAGAATCTCGGCGATAAAAAGATGAAACTGATCTACGGCCACGGCGGTGCCAAGGAGGTGACCCGGAACGTCGAGGTGCCGGAGGCCGATCGGAAGAAGTTCTGTGTCAGCGATGACGACGTCCTGACGCTCGCCGGATACGCGCTCACCATCGAGGATCACTACTCGCAGAAAGCCGGCAAACCGGTCCCGATGGATATCGAATGGGCGAAAGACGGCGAAACCGGAGAACTGTTTATTGTGCAGGCCCGTCCCGAAACAGTGCAGTCACAGAAGACCGGGGATATCCTCGAGACGTTCCATATGGACGAGCGAGGAACGGTCCTGGTGACGGGGAAGAGCATCGGTGATGCGATCGCTGCGGGAAAGGCTCGCGTCATCACCGATGTTTCCAAACTCTCGACTTTCAAACCGGGCGAGATCCTGGTATCGGACACGACCACGCCGGACTGGGAGCCTGTGATGAAGACGGCCGCCGCTATCGTGACCAATCGCGGAGGGAGAACCTCTCATGCCGCCATCGTCAGCCGCGAACTCGGCATTCCTGCGGTCGTCGGCACGGATGATGCAACCGAGAAGGTCCCGACGGGTACGGATGTGACGGTCAGCTGCGCCGAAGGCGAGGAGGGCTTTGTCTACAGCGGGATCCTGAAGTTCCATGTCGAAAAAACCAGCCTGAAGGGCCTCAAACGGCCGAGGACCGAGATGATGATGAACCTCGGGAACCCGGACGAGGCGTTCGGGCTTGCGATGATCCCAAGCGACGGAATCGGGCTTGCCAGGATGGAGTTCATCATCGGGAGTTATATCAAAGTCCATCCGATGGCGCTCATTCACCCGGAAAAGGTCGAGGATGCGGCTGTCCGGGAAGAGATCGACGATCTCGCCTACGGATATGCGGATAAAAGCGACTATTTCGTCGAGAAACTTGCACAGGGCGTCGGAACTATCGCAGCGGCGTTCTACCCGAACCCCGTCGTCGTCCGCACGAGCGATTTCAAGACCAACGAATATGCGAACCTGCTCGGCGGAAAGTACTTCGAGCCGGAAGAAGCCAACCCGATGCTCGGTTTCCGCGGCGCTGTCCGGTACTATGACGAGCGGTACCGGGAGGGTTTTGCGCTTGAGTGCCGGGCGCTGAAACGTGTCCGGGACGAGATGGGGCTTACGAACCTGATCGTCATGATCCCCTTCTGCCGCCGCGTCGAGGAGGCGAAGCGAGTCCTCGGGGAACTGGAGAAGAACGGTCTTCGGCGCGGCGAGAACGACCTTCAGATCTACCAGATGTGCGAGATACCAAATAATGTCGTTTTAATCGACGAGTTCAGCGAATTCTTCGACGGATTTTCGATCGGGTCGAACGACCTGACCCAGCTCACGCTCGGCGTCGATCGTGATTCCGCGATCGTTACGCAGGAGTTCGACGAGCGCGATCCGGGCGTCGAGAAGATGGTTGCCATGGCCGTCGAAGGGTGCCGGCGGAACGGTCGGCACAGCGGGCTGTGCGGTCAGGCGCCGAGCGACTTCCCGGAGTTCGCCGATTTCCTGGTAGAGCAGGGCATCAACTCCATATCGGTCAACCCGGATGCGCTGCTGAAGATCACGCTCCGGGTGGTGGAGATGGAGGAGAGGATGAAAACGGAAGGGAAGAAGAAGGCCGCACCGGTACCCCGGTAGAGATACACGCCTACCGGGAGAACCGTATCCCGCTATGGTCGATGATGTTGTACGCCTCGACCTTGATGAAATCCAGGGCCAGGAATCCGACGAGCGCATAGAGCCAGACAAACCCTGCCAGGTACCAGCCGATCGGTGTGACGAAGATCCCATATACCACGATAAGGGTTGCAATGACCTTGGTGACGATCGCCGACCAGAGCAGAGCCGATCCCGGCCTGATCGACCAGAAGGGACCTCTGGTGCGTGTAACGAAGATGGTGAGATGCCCCGCCACCGCCAGCTTCAGGAAGATGAGCGACTGAATGACCGGAAGGCTCAGGTGCAGCGGTCCCTGTGCGATGTAGAGGAGCGTGAATGAAAAGACGACTCCCACAAAGCCGAAGATCGTGGAGAGGGTGAGGATCTCCCGCATCTGCCACTTTTCAGGGGATTTTGAGTAGATGACGTTGTCGTAGGCGATGGTCATGATCGGAATATCGTTCAGGAGTGCCAGCAGCACGATCATAAGAGCGGTGATTGGGAAGAAGTTGAAGAGCAGAATAGAGAGGGTGACGAAGAAGAGCACGCGGATTGTCTCGGTGATACGGTAGACCACGTAGTGATTCATGCGCTGGAAGATCTTCCGGCTCTCCTGTATCGCGTCGATGATAACCGAGAGCCCCGGCTTCGTGAACACGATCGATGCCGCCGATTTTGCCGCATCCGTGGCGCCGGCGACTGCGATACCGACATCCGCCTTTTTGAGGGCGGGCGCATCATTCACGCCGTCGCCGGTCATGCCGACGATATGCCCCCGGCCCTCCAGGAGCGAGACGATACGGTACTTGTGTTCGGGAAACACTTCGGCAAAACCGTCCGCCTTTTCCACGATCTCTCCCGCCTCGGCGTCGTGCTCATTCAAGAAGGCGTCGGCGGTGACGATATCGGGCTTTAAGTTCACTTCCCGTGCAATCTCCCTGGCGATTGCCACATGATCGCCGGTGACCATCTTGATCTCAAGCCCCATCCCCTGGGCCGTTTTGATGGTTGCCGCCGAATCGGCACGGGGCGGATCATGGAGACCGAGCACCCCGGTATAGACCCAGGTGCCGCTTTCGCTGCTCCGTGCCACGCCGAGCATCCGGAACCCTTCTTTTGCAAAGGCATTCGAGAGCTCGTCGATGCGCTCTTTGAGATCCCCGCTCCCGCCCGTGAGCTGCAGGATCACCTGAGGTGCACCCTTCGCCACTTTGAAGTGGTTGCCCTCCTTATCCTCTATGGCGGCCTCCGTCCGCTTATTGACGGGATCGAAGGGCTGAAAATTCAGAACGTTATATGCGGCGAGTCTCTCCTGCAGATCTTTGCCCTGCTCCGACGTGATGATCGCCATGTCGATGGGGTCCTGATCCTCCTCTCTGGATGCGAGGACGGCGTCCAGCAGTACCTCCTCCTTCGTGGCCGCTTCGAACGGCACGATATCGGAGAGGGTGAGGCTGTTCTCCGTTATCGTTCCTGTTTTATCGGAACAGAGGATGTCGACCCCGGCCATCTCTTCGATGGCAACGAGTCTGCTGACGATGGCTTCTTTCCTGGCGAGCGCCACCGCCCCGACGGCCATGGTGATGGACAGGACGGCCGGCATTGCCGCGGGAATCGCCGCCACGATCAGGACGAGTGCGAACTGGAGCGTGTCAAGCAGGTTTTCCTGCCGAAAAATCGAGACGATTAATGTTATGGAGACCAGGGCGATCGCGAGGATGATGAGATAATCCCCGATTTTAATGACGGCTTTCTGGAAGTGGCTGACTGTCACCGCCTCTTCGGCGAGCCGGGCGGTCTTGCCGAAGAGGGTGTTCTGTCCCGTGGATACGACCAGCCCGGTCATTTCGCCCTGCTTCACGATGGAACCTGAATACCCGACGTCAGAGACCTGTTTCTCGACCGGCATCGACTCCCCGGTCAGTGCGGATTCGTCTGCCGAGAGGTAATCCCCTTCAATGAACATGATGTCCGCGGGGACGACATCCCCGAGTCGGATACGGACGATGTCGCCCGGGACGAGCTCGCGTGCCTGCAGTTTCTGCCATTTGCCGTCGCGCAATACCCGTGCCTCGAGCGCAAGCCGTTCCCTGAGCATCTCGATGGCGTTTCCCGCCTGGCGTTCCTGCCAGAAACCGACGATCGCGTTGATGAGGAGCAGTGAGGAGATGATCGCGAAGTCCTCCCAGCGCTGAATGACGGCCGAGATGACGACCGCAGCTTCGATCATCCACGGGATAGGGCCCCAGAAGTAATTCAGGAACTTGATGATCGGGTTCTCTTTCTTCTCCGGAATCTCGTTGTAACCGTATGTCTGAACGCGGTTTTGTGCCTCGGATTGGGTCAGCCCTTCCCGCCGGGACGCGAGGGCCTGGAACAGATCGGAGACGGGTTTGCCCCTGGCCTCTTCCGTAGTGATGATCTGACCCACCATGATGCTTCCGCGGCTCTCTCTTCGAACCA
Source organism: Methanobacteriota archaeon (assembly GCA_016841955.1). Classification (GTDB taxonomy): domain Archaea; phylum Halobacteriota; class Methanomicrobia; order Methanomicrobiales; family Methanoculleaceae; genus Methanoculleus. The sequence continues at coordinate 53,874 of JAENYE010000004.1, read as the reverse complement.
TCGAATATAACCATGCCGGTAATCCGGGGATGCACTGCCGCCGCCTTCGGGCAGGCAACCGCAACGGACATCGGCGTCCCCCCCTTCGCCGGATCCGGTATGTCCGGGTGAACGGCTGGCGATCGGGATGCCGCACCGCACGATCGGGCATTCGCGGGATTAAAGCGGCTCTCAACGGCGTCGTAATGTTCTCCGTCCTTGACAGCTGGCGGATCGAGGGCACGGTGAGGATAGGCAACCGGCGAGCGAAGGCGATCGCCGGGCGTGGGAACTGCAGGAACTCTATAGCAAATTGCAGTACCTGATCGTTCCGACATACTGCCGCAGGACGAACTAGCGGGCGACGAGCATGCTAAGTTCAGTCGCCGAATCTGGAATAGAGCACGGAAGAGATGTCAGCACAATGCGTATATAGGCGTACGGCACGGGTCTCACCATGAAGCCTATAGGAGTTCTTCTCATGGCGCTTCTTGTGGTAAGTGCATGCGTTCTTATCGCAGGATGCACATCGCCCAGCGGGAACGTTACCCAGCCAACGACTCCGCCGACCGAGACGATGACAGGTACGCCGACGTCAACCGTAGCCACGGAAACCACATCGGCAGCCCCGACAACAGGGGCGACATCAGCCGCGACCACGGCCACAACAACCACAACCGCAGCCTCGACGGCGACGACCTCCTCCGCTGCTCCTACCGGAGGCCAGAGTGTCACCGTCGACCTGACGGCCCAGAACATCGCATATGACAAGAGCACGATCACGGTGCCTGCCGGTGCGCAGGTGACGGTGAACTTCGACAACAAGGACATCGGCATTCCGCACAACTTCGCGGTCTACCAGAGTTCATCCGCCCAGAACGCCATCTTTAAAGGTGATATCATCACCGGCCCCGCGACGACGACCTACACCTTCACCGCACCGAGCCAGCCCGGCACCTACTACTTCCGGTGTGACGTCCACCCGACCCAGATGAACGGGCAGTTCATCATCCAGTGAGGGTATACAATCTATCTGCACGGCATATTGCTGGGGGTCCCGCTCCTGATCTGCTTCCTGCCGTTCTCGCTCTGCTGACGGCCCTTCTCCTTTGCGGGATCGCTCTTGCCGTCTCCCGACTCCTGTTCCGTGGCCTGTGAGTTGTTTTTTCGGTCCCGCCCCCCGCCCATGCTCCCGGCAGGTTGCAGGCAGCGTTGTGCCCGGCGTCCCGTACACTCCTTTGTCTGGCAACCGGCAGCTCTGCCGGAATCCCGGGGACCGCCCGCTTCCGTCACGTTTAACATGAAGAACGATCCTTCCGGACACCGGAACGGAGGTATGGAGAGTGGTGAAGGTTACCATCGACAGGCCGGGATGCACCAGCTGCGAGTCCTGCTGGACGCTCTGCCCGGACATCTTCGAACAGGACCCAAACGACGACTTAAGCTCGATCAAGGAACAGTACCGGGTCAACGGCAACCCCGCGGAGGGCGAGGTGCCCGACGACCTTGCCGACTGCGCCCTGGAGGCTGCCGACTCGTGCCCGGTAGCGGTCATCATTGTGGAAGACTGAGATCATCTGGAGGGAGGATAAAGCCGGCCTGGGCCATAAAACACAGGACGATTATTATTCGTGCGTTGAGATAAAATTATATACTTTCGGCGCTATGGGGGATCTTGCCTGAGAGTGGGGTCAACCAGAAGGCACATCATCACATGATGCAGCGGGTTCACAGGCCAGGACGGTTACAGCCTGCGAACACAAAAAAACACTGCACCATGAACCGAAATGTGCCCGGGCGTAAGGCCTTATCTCTCGGGCACCCCGTTTTTCACCGATCCGTTACCGGCGGGCCCCTGCCACATCGACGAGCGATCCCGTGCCGTCGCTCTTGCTCTTCGTAATCACCGAGAGGTTTCCGTTCGTCTCGAGGACGATTGAGCGCACGCTCTCGAGGGAGCCGATCCCCTCCGACCGCGGTGCCTGCCGGATCTCGCTTTCGGCGATGCGTTCCCGCCGCATTGCGTCGTGCAGGAACTCTCCCGCGTGGAAGAGGAGGCGGGGCTCCGACTTCACCGCCTTCTGCACCCGCTCCGACCGGACGGAGAACCAGGAGACGATGTACTGCAGCCCGACCAGGATGCCGAGGGCGAGAACCCCCTCCGCAAGCGAGACGTCCCTCGAGGTGATCACCGACGCAAGGGTCGAGCCAAGAGCCACGGTCACGATGAAGTCGAAGGCGTTCATCGCCGAGAGCGTCCGCTTCCCCGAGAGGCGGAGGATGATCACGAGGGCCACGTACGCGAAGATGCCGATGATCAGGACCCGCACCAGGTAGGCAGAGTTTCCAAGAAAGATCTCCTGCAGGAATCCGGACACGCCGTCGGTCATACCGGGGCCGCTCTGCATGGAGGATACTTTAATCCTTTCTGTGCAGGGAAATGTCAAAAAAGGCTTTGTTGAAACTCCACCTATTTGCTCCAGATGGTCGCAATCCAAGGGCACTCTGGGGACATGGCTTTCTACCGGCTGCGCATCTGACGATGCTCGAAGGACGCTCCCTGAGGAACATCCTACTGCGCACCTGGCGGTGCTCATGCTCCAGACGTCCCGTCCATTGCATATCGCCATGACTGCCCCCGCCCCAAGGGCGGGGGAGGAGGCCGAAGGCCGGGCGAGGTGGGGGACGAAAAGTAGGTACAAGATGGAGACAGGGGAGGGGGGCACGCCCCCCTCCCCGTCAGCCCCACCCCCAATGGCGATAGTCACCACGGTCCACTGCATGGGGACATGTCCGAGGAAAAAGGCCGATCCCATGGGCAAGCCGGCCCAGCACCAACGTCGTCAGGGTTGGGATGAAGATAGGAACAGATTTTCAACAGATTCCAAAAAAGAGGATTATTTAGAGCGCGGGCTTGCCCTTCAGCGCCTCGACGAGGAGCCTGACCCCTGCCTCGATGTCGCCGGTATCGACCACCTCGACCGGGGAGTGGATGTAGCGGGTGGCGATCGAGAACGGGATGCTCGGAATACCGCCCCGCTCGAGGTGGATGATCGTCGCGTCGGTGTTGCCGCCGGTCCCGACCTCGAGCTGGCAGGGGATGCCGTTCTTCTCCGCGGTCTCCCGGAGCCACGCGGTCATCCTCGGGTCGGCCATGAGCCCGCGCCCGCTCGCGCTGACGAGGACGAGGACGGGACCCTTGCCCATCTCGACGCTCGCGTCCTTCTTCTCGATCCCGGGGTGGTCGCCGGGGATGGTGACGTCGGTCGCGATCGCGCAGTCGGGGTTTAGGGAGTAGGCGCTCACCTTCGCCCCCTTCAGCCCCAGCTCCTCCTGGACCGTGAAGACCCCGTAGAGCGTGTGGGGCGACTTTGCCTGCTGCAGGGCCCGGATGAGCATCGCGACGCCGACACGGTTATCGAGCGCCTTCCCGGTGACGCGGTTGCCGGCAAGTTCCGTGTATTTGCGGTCGATGGTGATCGGGGTGCCGATCTCGATCCCGAGGTTCTTCACCTCCTCCTCGCTCGCCGCACCCACGTCGATGTACATATTCTCGATCTTGATCTCCTTCTTGCGCTCGTCTTCCTTCATCACGTGCGGGGGTTTTGCGCCGATGACCCCCGGGACCGGCCCATTCTTCCCGTGCAGGACCACCCGCTGGCAGTAGAGCACCGGCCCGAACCATCCCCCGATGGGGACGACCCGGACGAACCCCTTCTCGTCGATGAACTGGACCATCAGGCCGATCTCGTCCATGTGGGCGGCGAGCATGATGGAGAAGTCGTCGCCGCGCTTTACGGCAATCAGGTTGCCCATCGCGTCCTCGCGAAACTCATCGACCGACCCGGTAAGTTCCGCCCTGACGATCTCCCTGATGCTTCCTTCGCTGCTGCTGACGCCGTGGGCGTCCGATAACTTCCTGAGTAACTCTTTCACCATTCTTCTCTCACTCCATCAGCGCCTCGAGCCTCCCTACCGCCCGGGAGAGGTTCTCCCGGGACGTCGCGTAGCTGAAGCGTGCATATTCGGGTGCCCGCGAGCCGAACGCCTCGCCCGGTACGATGATGATGCCGTTCTCGACGGCCTTCTCGATAAGGGGTCGCCCCATCGGGACGAAGGCATAGAACGCACCCTCCGGCCGGGGGAAATCGAACCCGAGACCGGAGAGCCCGTCGTAGAGGAGGTCACGCCGTGCACGGTACTCCTCCCGCATCCGCGCGACCGCGCTCTGGTCGCCGGTGTACGCGGCGAGCGCAGCATACTGCGATATGGACGTCGCGCATGCCTGGGCATACTGGTGCACCTTGAGGCACTCCGGGATGTAGTCCTCCGGCGCGGCGAGGTAGCCGACCCGCCAGCCGGTCATGGCGTAGGTCTTGCTCGCGGCGTTGATGGTGATGACGTCCTCGCCGAACCGGGCCGCACTGACGTGTTTCTTCTCGTAGATGAAGTGCTCGTAGACCTCGTCGGTGACGACGGTGACCCCCCGGTCGCCCGCGTACTCCACGAGGGCACGGATAGACTCTTCGCTCTCGACGGCGCCCGTCGGGTTTGAGGGGGTGTTCAGGATGAAGACCCGTGCCCCGTCCATCTGCTCCTTCGCCCGCTCGACGTCGATGTGCAGGGTCGCATCAAGCGGTACGCCCTCGGGCTTTCCGCCGGCAAAGGCCGCAAGGGCGGCATAAGAGACGAATCCCGGGTCGGTGAAGAGGACGCGGTCGCCCGGATCCACGAGCGCCTCCATGACGAGGTGGAGCGCCTCGCTCCCCCCTGCCGTGACCAGGATCTGCTCCGGCTGGTAGGCGAGATCGTTCTCCCGCGCAAACTTTTCGCAGATCGCCTCACGGAGCTCCGGTATCCCGGCGTTCGGGGTGTAGCCGGTCTTACCCTCCCTGATGGCGGCGATCGCGGCCATCTTGATGTGGTCGGGCGTATCGAAGTCCGGCTGCCCGATGCCGAGGTTGATCGCATCCGGCCCTCCTGCTTCGAAGAGCTTCCGGATGCCCGACATCTCTACCGACCGGACCCGGCCGGCATACCTGTGTTCGTTCATGGTAACCTCACTCGATGTTCGCATGCCGGCACTGGAGGTCTTCGGGCCTGCACTGGGTGATCTCCATCAGCCGGGATATGATCGCGTCCGCAAAGACCATGGCGGTCGTCTCGAAGATGGTGCCGAGCGGTGCGAACGACTTGTGCTCGCCCATCATCTGCCGGATCTCGAACTCCGCCGACTCGTCGGCCACCCTGTCCCGCTGGCTCTCGATGATGACGATACAGTCGGCGATGCGACCGATCCTTGATTCTTCCTTTGAGGTGATAAGGCAGACCCTTCCACCAATCTCCTTTGCGGTCTCGGAGATATCCGCAACCGTCTTCGTCGCGCCGGACCCGGAGAAGACGATAATGACGTCTCCCGGCTTCATGGCCGGGGTCACGGTCTCCCCGACGACGAACGCGGCGAGCCCGAGGTGCATCAGGCGCATGGCAAACGATTTCGCTACGAGCCCGGAACGCCCGGCGCCCATGGTGTAGATGCGATTCGCGTTCAGGATCTCACCTAAGAGCGCATCGATCTGGTCGTCGGACATCACGTCCGCGATGGTCCGGATCTTGGTTGCCATCAACCGCATCATGTTCTTAACCGGGTGATTTGTCATCGTAGTTCCGCTGTTAGGTTTCACGAGATCATACATTAGAATATCTCAGATGCGCCGGTACGGGGAGTGATTGCCCCGCCCATCCGGACCCGCCGGAATCCGGCGTCGGAGGGGGGCGGCAATTGCCGAAAAAGCCGATAGAATAAATTCTTCCGGGGAGAGCGGTCGCGGCCGGCGGCCACCGGGATCGGAATTCGTCACAGTTATGCCCTAAATCCCAAACAGACCGCATAATTCCGGCAAATAGCGTCCAACCGCCTCGCTCGATCACTCCCGGATACGCAAAAGGCTATTTTCGATGATCGCAAAATACATACAAAATTCGGCGCGGCGTTCCGGCCGCAAAAAGGGAGTGACTGCTGCTTGAATCCAATTCTGGAGCAGTATTTTTCCCTTGCACCGCCTCATCGCGCCGATGTGGGTAAATTCTCCTGCACGAGGGGCAGATCAGGAATTACGCGGGCCTGCCGTTCCCCGCACCGCTATGCGGGAGGGCGCACGGCAGAACCCGGAGGACAACAGCAGGTGAAGGGATGGAGAAACGGCCGGCAGGGCATTCTGATGAGGAGATCCTCGGTCTCCTCGACGAGAACGTACGGGAATGGTGCATACGACGACTGGAGGGGCGTTTCACGCCGCCGCAGCGGATGGCGGTCCCGCTCATCCACGATAGAAAAAACGTCCTCATCTGCTCGCCGACCGGGTCGGGAAAGACCCTCTCGGCGTTCCTTGCAATCATCGACAACCTGTTTGTCCGGGCCCGGACCGAAGGGCTCGAAGACAGCGTCTACTGCCTCTATATATCGCCGCTCAAGTCGCTCGCAAACGACATCCACAAGAACCTCAGCCTGCCGCTCGACGGAATTGGGGAGATCGCTCGCGGGCGGGGGATCGGGCACACGCCGATCCGGCACGCCATCCGCCACGGGGACGTCTCACGGGCCGAGAAGGCGAAAATGGCGCGGAAACCCCCGCACATTCTCAACATCACCCCCGAGACCCTCGCGATCCTCTTGAACTCCCCGAAGTTCCGCCGGAGCCTCCGGACGGTCCGGTGGGTCGTCGTCGACGAGATCCACTCCCTTGCGGGCTCGAAACGCGGCGTCCACCTCTCGGTGAGCCTCGAACGCCTCGAGGAACTGGTGAAGGAGTCCGGCGGCGGCTTTACGCGGATCGGGTGCTCGGCGACGATCGAGCCTCTCGCGGAGGTCGGCCGGTTCCTCATCGGCGCCGGGCGCGAGGTCTCGATCGTCGATACCCGGTTCGCCCGGGAGTTCGACTTAGAGCTCCTCTGCCCGGTCCCCGACCTGATCGACACCACCCCCGAAGACCTCTCGCGGCACCTCTACGCGACCATCCACCACCTCGTAGAGGAGCACAGCAACACGCTCGTCTTCACGAACACCCGGAACGGCGCCGAGCGGATCCTCCACAACCTCCGGGTCCGCTACCCCGAGTGCTACACGGAAGAGAACACGGGGTGCCACCACGGCTCGATGGGGACGGAGGGGAGGCTTGCCGTCGAGGAGAAACTCAAAACCGGGAGGGTGAAGGTGGTAACGACCTCGACGTCGCTCGAACTCGGGGTCGACATGCCCCACGTCGACCTCGTCCTCCAGGTCGGGTCGCCGAAGTCCGTGGCGGCGCTCCTCCAGCGGATCGGGCGTGCCGGGCACCGCCTCGGCGAGGTGGTGAAAGGCAGGATCGTCGTCCTCGACCGCGACGAGCTCGTGGAGTGCGCGGTGATGCTCCGCGAGGGGCAGAGCGGGTTCGTGGACCGGATCCACATACCGGAGAACTGCCTCGACGTCCTTGCGCAGCACGTATTCGGGATGGCGCTCGAGGGGAGGACGCAGATCGATAAGATGCTCGAGGTCGTCCGCCGGTCCCACTGCTACCGGAACCTCGAGGAGGAAGACCTCATGAGCGTCGTCCGCTATCTTGCCGGGGAGTACGCGGGGCTCGAGGAGCGGCGGATCTACGCGAAGATCTGGCATGACCGGGATACCGGGACGATCGGGAAGCGGGGGAGGAACGCCCGGATGATCTACTTCTTAAACTCCGGGACCATCCCGGACGAGTTTTCCTGCGACGTCCTCACCCGGGACGGGACCTTTGCCGGCAACCTGGACGAGAAGTACCTGGAGCGAATGAACAAGGGCGACGTCTTCGTCCTCGGGGGGCGGCGCTACAAGTTCGCCTACCGCCGGGGCGGGAAACTCTACGTCGACCCGACGACCGACCGCCCGACGATACCGAGCTGGTTCTCGGAGAAACTCCCGCTCTCGTTCGACCTCGGGCTCCACGTCCTCCGGTTCAAGGAGATGATGCTCGGGGCGATGCGGACGGCGGGGACGGAGGACCTCGTCGACGCGCTCCTTGCCGGGTACCCTATCGACGAGAACAGCGCCCGGAGCATCTGCGCGATCTTCGAGCAGCAGGTGCGTTACCTGGGTGACGAGGCCGTCCCCACGCCCGACCGGATCGTCGTCGAGGAGCAGGTCGACCGGGAGAACCACCGCCGGCTCTACTACTTCATGACCAACTACGGGCTGCGGTTCAACGACGGGTTCTCCCGGATCGTCGCCTTCATGATTGCCCGGGACGTGACGACGAACGTCTCGGTCGGGATCAGCGATACCGGCTTCCTGGTCTCGATTCCGCTGGAGAAAAAAGCCGACCTCGTGCGCATCCTCCGGGGCATCCGGGCCGACGAGTGCCGGGAGGTCCTGCAAGAGGCCGTCGGGGATACCCAGCTCTTAAAGCGGGTCTTCCGGATCAACGCGGCCCGGTCGTTCATGATCCTCCGAAACTACATGGGCCGGAGGAGGAGCGCACGCCGCCAGCAGGTGAGCGCCGATATGCTGATTGCGTTCGCCAAACGACTCGACGGGTTCGCCGTGATGCGTGAGACCTACCGCGAGGTGATCGAGGACCGGTTCGAGGTCGAGAACATCCGGCGGATCGTCGACGGGATCAGCGCCGGGAATATCGAGGTCGTCATGACCCGCGCCGCGTCCCCGAGCCCGCTAGCGTTCGGGATCGCGACGCTTGGCGTCTCCGACGCGGTCTACGCGCAGGACCGGCTCTCGATGCTCCGCGAGTTCCAGCGCCGGGTGATGAGCAGCATCGAGAGCGGGGCGGCGGCATGAACGCGGTCCCGGAGGCCGACCTCCTTCGCCGGTTCGGCTTCTACAAGGGAGCGCTCTACGTCCGGGACCTCTCCCTCTGCGTCGTCTCCGACGTTCATATCGGGCTTGCCGAGACGCTCTACCGGCAGGGGCTCCACTTCCCGCTCCACGAGGAGGAGACCCTGCTCGAACGGTTCGAGGCCATCCTCGAGAGGTTCGAACCGGCGGTCTTCGTCCTCGACGGGGACATCTTCCACGCCTTCGACCGGGTGAGCCGGGGTGTGAAGGAGACGTTCTCGGCGATCCTTGCGACCCTGCGGGCCGGGTGCGAGGTCGTCCTTGTTCGGGGATCGCACGACGCCATGCTTCCCTCAGTCGCGGGGGGAACGGTCGACCGCTACGACCGCGGCGGCTACACGGTGGTCCACGGCGACCAGGCGGTCGACGATCATGGGACGCTGATCATCGGTCACGACCACCCGGCAATCGAGATCGATCTCGCCCGGTTCCCCTGCTTCCTCTACGGGGAGGGCGCGGCACGCGGGAGAGACCTCGTCGTGATGCCGGCCTTCAACCCGCTCTCGCCCGGCGTCATGATCAACTACGCGAGGAGCCGGGACTTTCTCTCGCCCATCCTCCGCCGCGTGGATGCGGGCAGCCTGCAGCCGGTGGTGGAGGTGGACGGCGAGGCGGTGGTTCTCCCGCCGCTCGCGGGCATCCGGCGGTTCGCGTAAGAACGGTGCGCAATCCCGGGGAATACCGGAACGATATAGCGTTGGGAAACCTAACCGGTATATCGTGTGGATCGCAAACATCCTCGGCGGAACGGTTCTACTCATCCTCGGGATCGTCATCCGGGTCTTCAACATAAGCGGTCTCATTGCAGGCTACAACACCGCGCCTGCAGCGGAACGGGCGAAGTATGACGAAACAGCGTTGACCAGGTTCGTAGGCGCTATGCTGATCGTCTCGTCCGTTGTTCTTCTCGCCGGCGGACTGTTGCCTGTCATTGCAGGCGCACCGGATTCCGTGGTCGGCATATCATGGTTCGTGTTTCTGGCGGTCGTTATCGGAGGCGTCGTGTACATGAATACCGGAGACCGTTTCAAACACCGAGCATAGGGGCCGGGTGGCGAAAGCCGGCACCCGTATGAGTAATCCCTATATACCCTCCCGCCATCCGGAGTCCCGGAGCTGACCCTCCATGACACGCCGGACTGTTATCATCCTTGCCGCTGTTGCGGTGATAGCCCTCCTCGGCATCGCCGTGGCCGTCGTGATGCCGCAGGGCGGCACCCCCGGCACCCTGCCGCTCGATACGATCACCCTTCCGCCGGGGTTTGCGATCGACCTCTACGCCGGGAACGTCACCGGAGCGCGGTCCATGACACTCTCCCCGAACGGGACGCTCTTTGTCGGGAGCCGCGGCCCCGGGAACGTCTACGCCATACCCGACCGCGACGGCGACGGGAGGGGTGATGCGGTGATCACCGTCGCAAGCGGTCTCGACTCCCCGAACGGCGTCGCGTTCCGGAACGGCTCCCTCTACGTCGCCGAGATCGGCCGCGTCCTGCGCTACGACGATATCGAGGCGAACCTCTCCGACCCGCCTGATGCGGCGGTGGTGAGCGACGCCTTCCCCACTGAAGCGGTGCACGGGTGGAAGTTCATCGCGTTCGGGCCCGACGGGAAGCTCTACATCCCGGTGGGCGTGCCCTGCAACGTCTGCGACCCCGCCGACGAGCGGTTCGGCACGATCCTCCGGATGAACCCGGACGGGACCGATCTCGAGATCTACGCCAGGGGCATCCGGAACTCGGTGGGGTTCGACTGGCACCCCGAGACCGGCGACCTCTGGTTCACGGATAACGGCCGGGACTGGCTCGGCGAAGACATACCGCCGGACGAACTGAACCGGGCGCCGGAGGCTGGGATGCACTTCGGGTTCCCCTACTGCCACGGCTCGTCGATCCCCGACCCGGAGTTCGGGTCGGGACAGTCGTGCGAGAACTTCACGCCGCCGGAGCAGGAACTCGGGCCGCACGTGGCCGCGCTCGGCATGCGGTTCTACACCGGCGATCAGTTCCCGGAGGAGTACAACAACAGGATCTTCATCGCCGAGCACGGCTCCTGGAACCGGGTGGAGCCGATCGGCTACCGGGTGACGATGGTCGAGCTCGAGAACGGCACGCCCGTCTCCTACGAGGTCTTCGCGGAGGGCTGGCTCCAGGGACGCGATGCGTGGGGACGGCCCGTGGACGTGCAGGTGGCGAACGACGGCTCGCTCCTGGTCTCGGACGACCGGGCGGACGCCGTCTACCGGATAACCTATCCGGGGGTCACTTCCCCTTCCGGATGACTCTCCCCAGATGGAACGGGGTCGGGCCCGGCGCGACGGCCGGGAACGTCCCCTCCGCCGCCCGCCGGACATCCTCGATCGAGTAGAACGCCTTCGGGTTGAACTCGTGGATGGCGTCCTCCACGTCGCGGATGTTCTTCCTCTTGACCACCGAGAAGAGGACCTTGCCGGGACCCTGTTTCCCGTGGGCGTCGAGGACCGTCACCCCGTAGCCGGCGGCGCGGAGGTAGTCGATGAGGTTGGTCGCGTCCCGCTGGGTGATGATCCGGATGAGCGCAAGCCCCATCGCCAGCCGTTCCTCGACGAGCATCCCGATGTAGTTCCCGGTGGCGAACCCGGCCGCGTAGGCGAAGTAGTTGAGCGGGTTCGTGAGGTTCTGGAAGATCTGGCCGACGGCGATGATCCAGATGAAGACCTCGACAAACCCGAGGACCGGGGCGACCATCTTCATCCCCCGGGAGACGAAGATGATCCGCATCGTCCCGATGGTGACGTCGCAGATACGCGCGAGAAAGATGAACACCGGGATTACGACCAGCGAGAAGACCTCAGGGTCGATCTCCGGGACGATGCCGAGCATGGATCATGGTTGATGAGCAGGTGTTATATTTTTATCCGTATTCAAATATATGCCGGGCAAAAAAAATTCCTGAGAACCACTATTCGAGGATATTGCACGAAATACGCGGGAAGAGGGTTGAAAAAGATGCGCAGAACATGCGGGTGAATGCGACGTTCGGATTTCGATCGTTTCCCGTCCCCTCCGGGAGAGGACGGAGACCGCCCCCCCATACATACAGGCCCGGTAAACGCCGCAAAACCATCGCACGGCGCATGTCGTCCCCGGTCTCCGGTAATTTCAGCCTGTGACAGGAATTATGACCGGAACGTCCATAGGATAGCCTTATGATATCGGAGCAGGATCAGGCATAGTGTGGTGAGATACCATGCCGAAGTGCTACAGTTGCGGTGCAGAGATCAACCCGAAGAAGACGCGATGCCCCAAATGCGGGGCAAAAGTTGAAGCAGGGACCGGGAAACAGCCGGAAGCCGGAGTTGCAGGGGGGCGACGGTAAAAAAACCCGAAAACCTCTCACCGGACCTTTTTCATCTGTTACTGCTCTTTTTCCACCCGGCGCGGGGAGGTGCGCCACCAGTAGTAGACCTCGTAGACCAGCAGCGCCAGCAGAACCGCGCAGGCACCGAAGAAGAAGCCCATCACCAGGTCGTGGACCGGCGGCACCCCGGCGGCATCGAAGGTGGGGCTCTGGAGCGTCGAGAAATCTTCCTTGTTCCCGGAGGCGGCCCTCGGAACGGGCGGCACGTCCCAGGATGGCGGCAGCACCGCCGGAAGGATTGCCCAGAGCCCGAGGCTCGCGAGGACGACGATCCCGAAAAGCGTCGCGTACTTCTGCAGCACCGACCGCAGATCGCTTGCCGGCGGAGCGATGATGAGGACCTGGTTCGCAAGGCCGTAAACCTTCACCTCGCGCCCTTTCTCGCTCCAGCGGGTCTCCATAACCTCAAGGAGCCCGGCGGCGAGGAGGTTCTCGATGTGGTAGGAAGCGGTGGTGATGGGGATCTTCATCTGCCGGGCGACCTCCGACGACGTCAGCGGCCCGCCGCCGAAGGCCTGGATGATCGCGTTCGCCGTCTGGCTCGCCATTGCCCGGGCGATCTTCTGTCCCCGCTCATCGCCCGGCTGGATAACTACCACATCGTCAACCATGGAGTGCTTCAATAATCCGGTTGCGCCCGTGCTCGAGCGCTTCGTCGAGACGGGAGACGTCCGAGCCTGCGCCCTGCGCAAGGTTCGGCTTGCCGCCGCCCTTCCCGCCGAGGATGTTGCAGACCTCCCGCACGATATCGACGGCGTTCACCGCCGGTGCGCCCGAGGTCGCCACCACCTTCACCTTTCCGTCCCCCGACGCAAAGAGCGCCACGCCGCCCTCATCGGCGACGGTGTTGGCGAGTGCGACGAGTTCCTTCTGGGTCGCATCCAGCTGCCTGACGACGACCCTGACCCCGTCCACCATCTCGCCGTCGAGGTTCTGCATCTCGAGGTCCACCATTTTCTTCTGGAGACGCTCGATCTCCTTCTTCTGCTCCTTCCATTCCCCAAAGAAGCGGGCTACCGTCGCCGGCAGGTTCTCGGGCTGGACGCTCACAACGTCGGCGGACGCCTGGAGGAGTTCCTCCAGGCGCTGCACGGCATGCACGGCGGCGATACCGGCCGCAAAGACCAGCCGTTCGACACCGTCCTGGATGTGCTCGACGGCGAGGACCCTGATCGGCCCGATCTCGCCGGTTGTCCGGACATGCGTTCCCGCACACGCCTGCACGTCGGCGCCGACCTGCACCGTCCTGATATCCCGGCCAGGCGGGACGCCGCCCTGGTAGAGGCCGAACCCGTACTTCTGCTCGGCCCTCGTCCGCTCCTCGACATGGACGTAGACCGGCGTATCGGCCATGACCATGCGGTTCGCCTCAAGCTCGATCCTCCTGAGCTCTTCGGGCGTGATATGCTTGTAATGCCGGATGTCCAGGCGGGAAGCCTCGCTCCCCTTCTGGGCGCCTGCCTGGTGCACGTGGACGCCGAGCACCTGCTTTGCTGCGTGCAGGAGGACGTGGGTCGCCGTGTGGTGGCGCATCAGCGACCACCGGCGTTCCTCGTCCACCATGCCCTTCACCCGGTCGCCACGCATCAGGGGACCCCCCGTGACCCGGTGGAGGATCACCTCCCCGAGTTTCACGGCTTCCTCCACCCGCACCATGCTCTCGGATGTCACCAGGGTGCCGGTATCGGACGGCTGGCCGCCCCCCTCGGGGTAGAAGAGCGTCTGGTCCAGCACCACCATCCCGTCGAAGTAGTCCAGCACCATCGCCTCGAACTCGACCTCGTTCGGGAGCTCGTAGTAGAGTTTCTTCGTCGGGGGCAGGGATTTCGCCCGCTCGCGGTAAGGGGCAAGCGGGTCCTCCCCCTTCGCCTCCTTCTGCGCCTCCGAGTGGGTCTCGGCGATCAGCGAGTAGAAGTTGTCGGGGATCTCCACGACAGCGCCCTCGGCGGCAGCGACATCCTTTATCATCTCGGGCGGGATGCCGTGCGAATCGTAGAGGGTGATGACCTCCGCGAGGGGAACCCGGGAACTCTTTGCCTTGTAGTTCCGTGCGATCTTCTGGACGATCCGGGTTCCGCGCTCGAGAGTGCTTGCGTACCTCGCCTCCTCGTTCTCCACGATCTCCCTGACCACGTCCACGTCCTGCCCGAAGTTCTCGGTCCCCGCGACCTGCATCTGCGCCTCGATCAGGTCGGCCAGGTCCTCGTCCATCGAGAGGTCGTTCATCATCCGGAGCGTCCGGCGAAGTACGAGCCGGGCAAGGTACCCCTCGCGGACATTCGAGGGGACGATGCAGTCGCCGAGCATGTAGGCGAGGCAGCGGGTGTGGTCTGCGACGGAGTAGACCTTCTCGATCGGGACGACGATCCGCTCGAGCCGTTCGACGGGTACGTCGATAGCCTCGGCAACCTTTTTCCGGAGGTTGTAGAGGTTCGTCCCGGAGATGTCCATAACCCCGGCGAACCGGGCGCTGAGTCCCATGATCTTCGTGAACTCGGGGTTGTCGAGGAGGTTCTCGAGGTGGGACGAACGCATCAGGCGACTCACCATCTCCGGGAAGACCGCATCGTAGATCGTCGGCGAACCCTTCGAGGCCCAGACAAACCTCTCGAGGCCATAACCGGTATCCACGATCTTCAGCCGCATCGGGTAGTAGGGCTCCCCGTTCACGTCGACGGGCGGCTGATCGGTCTTCTGCCGCCCGAGGTTCATGAAGACCAGCGTCGCGACCTCAAGGCCGCCGATGAGCACCTCGACGGAGGGTCCGGCGTTCCCGCCGCCGAACCAGGGGTGCTCCTTATAGCTGACCCGGTCGCGATCGCCCCCGATGGACGTGATGAACTCGTCGCAGAGGGCGACCGTCTGGTCCTTCCAGTAGACCTGCTCCTCCGGGGTGTTGAAAGCGTGATGCGCCATCATCTCGAAGAGCGTCAGATGGCGCCCGGATCTCCCTACCGAGTCGAGGTCGTTTAAGCGGATGCAGGGCTGGGAGATCGTCAGTGGGTTGGCCGGCGGGGGGACGACCCCGCTCGTGACGAACGGCTGGAAATCGGCGATGGACGCGATGGTGAGGTATATATCGTCTCTCCACCGGGCGGCTACGGGATATCGTTCGAGGCGTGTATGACCGTGCCGCTCAAAGAACGAGAGGAACGCCTCCCGCATCTCGCTGACGGTATGGGGTTTGAAGACCGGGTTGCCGATGAAGTTATACGTCACGCACGGAGCGTCGCCGCAGAACTCCTGTTCGGGGTCCCGGGTCCAGAAGGCCGCCCCGCAACTCTTGCAGACCTTCCGCTCAAACCCTTCGGACCTGAAATAATCGAGCGTATATTCATCCTCGAGCATTGAAAATCACGCAGCATAAATTGGTATGATTGTGACCGATATAGTTGTTTGTGCGGCCTGTTCAAGGTTTCCATGTATCTTGATACCAGAGATCATAGGATTCATATAACCCCGTCCGCTCGGCGATCCGTACCGCAAGGATGTGCCAGCACTCGCGTCCCCGGAAGAGAAAGTCGCTGCAGGTGCAGAAGTCACCTTCAACGATATACTCGTTGCTGCGCCCGACCACGATGAAAAAGTCCCGGTAACGTTTTACCTGCCCTTCATCGACGGCCGCGAGCGCTTTTCTTCCCCGCTCCCCGTAGACGCGCTCGATGCAGGTGCGGAACTCCGGCGTCAGCGCCCGGTCCTGCTCAATCTTCTGCCAGATGCCCCTCATGGAACTACCACTACGTGTGGCGGATCAGGGATATAATGCCACCCCATGCGGGACGCGAGAGCCTCCATGGCCGGGGCCTCGAGCGCGTAGTGAGTGGCCTCGAGGCACGGTATGGGCGATGCACGGGCCACGCTGTGCTTCAGTTCCGCCGAGAGGAAGGCCTCCGCCCCGAGGTCGACGGCCTCCCGGATCAGGCCGGGATCGAACCCGCTCCCCCCCACGACCGCCAGCCGCCGGATCGTTCCGGCTTCGCCGTAGACCCGGATCCCTCCGCCGGGGAGGCGGCGGGCGATCTCTTCGGGGTCGAGGGAGCAGTCGCCGACGAGGCCGGCGGCCATCCGTTCTGTCCGTGAAAGATCGAGTCGTGACGCCAGGACGTCGTTGACGCCGCCCTCGGCATGGTCGAAGTTCGTGTGCATGACATAGAGGTTCATGTCGGCGGAGAGGAGTGCCCGGAGCAGGTGCGACGTCGGGCCCCTGACCGCCGTGACCGGGCTCCAGAGGGGCGTATGGTGGACGACCAGCATATCCGCGCCGGCAAGAGCGGCAGCATCCACCACCCGCTGCGTGGCATCGAGCGCACAGCAGACGGTCCCGATCTCATCCTTCCCCTCGACGACGAGGCCGATCCTCCCGGCATCATATTCTTCGGCCAGTTCGGGCGGAGCGATCCGCTCCAGTGCGGTGACGAACCTCTGGATATCCATACAGTACCCCGTATAGACCTCACCGGATAAAAAGGGTGAACGAGGTCGCCCCCAACCGTTCGGGCCGGGCGAACGTTCGTGTTCCGGGATATTTTGCTCTCTAACCGAAGCAAAAGGGCCAGTATCGTCGAAAGGCCGAAGAGACGGGACAGATAAAATAGAAATAGTTATCCCTGGAAGAACCGAAATTCGTTTATCATCTATCGGAGATGGATCATGCTGAGAACTCTCATCATCGGAATGACGCTCCTCGTCCTCTGCGCCGGCATCCCTGCCGTATCCGCACAGATCGGAGGAGATGAAGGATGGTACCGCATCCACTGCAACATCGACGGTGCCGATGTTTACTTTGACGGGCAGTACAAGGGTACCACATACGGAGGATCGCTCGATGTCCCGGTCTACTCCACCGGGTCGCCCTACAGCACCGTACGGGTCGAGAAGAGCGGCTACCGGACATACTCCGCCAGCCTGCCCTCGACCCCCGCTGCGGGCCAGACCGTGGACGTCTACGCAACGCTGCAGCCGGTCGAGACCTCCGGCTCGATCTACGTCACGTCGAGCCCCTCAGGCTCGGCGATCTACCTGAACGGGAACTACCGGGGCGTGACGCCGCTCACGATCAAGGACGTCTCCCCCGGCACCTACTCCCTTGAGGCCGACTACTCGGGCTACCAGTCCGACGAGGCCACCGTCACGGTCAAGGCGGGGCAACAGTCGAATATCAAGTTCACCCTGACGCCGATCGAGCAGTACGGGTCGATCAAGGTCACTTCCGTCCCCTCCGGTGCGTACGTCTACATGGACGGGGTCTACAAGGGCCAGACGCCCCTGACGCTCACCAGCGTCTCGGCTAAGAACCACATCATCGAACTCGATCTTACCGGCTACTACGACTGGAAGACGACCGTAGCCGTGACTTCCGGCGTGACCCGTTACGTCAACGCCCAGCTGGCGGTCATTCCCTCCGAGACCACCGGGGCTATCGACGTGGTCTCCTACCCGGCAGGCGCGGATATCTTCCTTGACGACAAGTACCAGGGGAAGACGCCCTCGGCAGGAGTGTTCACGATCTCGAACGTCCTGGTCGGCTCCCATACCGTCAGGGTAGCTCTCTCCGGCTACCAGGACTACACGACGGGGGTTGATGTCAGCGGGGCAACCACAAGCCACGTCACCGCGACGCTCCAGCCCGGGCAGCCAACCTCGACCGGTTCCATCGCGGTCACCTCCTCCCCGTCGGGGGCCGAGGTCTACATCGACAACGCGTATAGAGGAATCACCCCGCTGACCGTCGACGGCATTGCCGCCGGCACCCATGCGGTCAGGGTGGCGCTTGCGGGCTACAGCGACTGGTCGACCAGCGTTCAGGTCGGTGCCGGAAGCACCGCCTCGGCCTCGGCCTCGCTCTCGCCCGTGCCGACCCAGGCACCCCACACGGGCATGGCGCCCTTTGCCGTGGTAGGGGCGCTCGGCATCCTCGGGCTCCTCGTTGCCCTGCACAGGCGGGACTGAACGCAAAGAACTCCATCCTTTTTTCGGCCCGAATGGGAAGAAACGCCGGATGCGCATCTTTTGAAGGTTACACCGGATCGACCTTGCCGGGATGCCCGCATATCCCCGCGCAATATTACCTAAAGTAATAATCAACACCTATAAATATTCCAAAATGAATATACGTTCATGGAAAAGTCCCTCGACCTCATCAATGCCCGGATACGCGACGGTACCGCACGAATCGTTACCGCCGAAGAGATGCCGGGCATCGTCGACGAGCTGGGGGAGGAAGGGGCACTGGCGGAGGTCGACGTCGTCACGACCGGGACGTTCGGGGCAATGTGCTCCTCCGGTGCCTTTTTCAACTTCGGGCACGCCGACCCTCCCATCCGGATGGAGCGCGTCTGGCTCAACGACGTGGAAGCATACGCAGGAATCGCGGCGGTCGACGCCTACCTGGGAGCAACCCAGGAGGCCGAATCCAAAGACCAGCTCTACGGAGGCGCCCACGTACTCGAAGAACTCGTGGCAGGGGGCACCGTCGAACTGCGGGCAACCTCCCGCGGGACCGACTGCTACCCGCGCCGGAGTATCGTCACGGAGCTGCTGCTCGAGGACATGAACCAGGCGATCATGGTGAACCCGAGGAACTCCTACCAGCGCTACAACGCGGCGGCGAACGCCACCGACCGGACGCTCCACACCTACATGGGGACCCTCCTCCCGCGGTGCGGCAACGTCTCCTACTCCGGCGCAGGGACCCTCTCGCCGCTCGTAAACGACCCCGACTTCCGGGTCATCGGGAGCGGCGTCCCGATCTTCCTTGCCGGTGGCGAGGGCATGGTGGTCGGCGAGGGCACCCAGCACTCGGCGGGCGGCGGGTTCGGGACCCTGATGGTGACCGGGGACATGAAAGGGATGCGGCAGGAGTTCCTGCGTGCGGCGGTGATGAACAGTTACGGGGTGACGCTTTACGTCGGTGTCGGCATCCCGATACCGGTGCTCGATACCGGAATCGTCCGGAGCACCGCGGTGCGGGACGAGGATATCCTGACCGACATCATCGACTACGGCACGCCCCGGCGGGACCGGCCGTCGCTTGCAAAGGTCAGCTACGCCGACCTCAGGAGCGGATCCGTCGAGATCGGCGGGGAATCGGTCCGGACGTCGTCGCTCTCCAGCTACCGGCGGGCACGGGCGGTGGCGCAGGAGCTGAAGGGCTGGATCGAGGCGGGGAAGATGGAACTCGCGCTCCCCACCCGGCGGATCGACCCGGCAAAACGCTCAAAGCCCATGCGGGAGACGGCCGTCACCCCCCGCGTCCGCGATATCATGAACCGGCAGGTGATCAGCATCACGGAGGACGAGGAGATCCGGGTGGCGGCAAAGCGGCTTCTGCGGGACGAGACGAACCACCTCCCGGTCCTCGACGGCAACGGCACGCTTGTGGGGATCATCACCACCTACGACGTCTCAAAGGCGGTGGTGACGGACGGGAGGCTGCGGCAGGTGAAAGACATCATGACCCGGAAGGTGATCAAGACGACCCCCGACGAGCCGGTGGATATCGCCGCCCAGAAATTGGAGAGGAACAACATCAGCGCGCTCCCGGTGGTGGACGCGACGAACCGGGTGGTCGGCATCCTCTCGGCGATCGATCTCGGGAAGCTCTTCGGCGGGAGGCGGCGGCGATGAAACTCCTGCTGGCGTTCTCCCGGAGAGGGCAGCACGACCCGGGGAGGGAACCGGTGATCGCCCGGGTGGTGAAGGAGACCGGCGTCCTCGTCAACGTCGAGAAGGCCAACATCGACTCGATGGCCGGCGAGATGCTGATAGACATCCCTGATGCGGACGCGGACCAGGTCCGGCGGCGCCTCGAGGAGATGGGGGTCGCGGTCCGCGTGATGGAGAACGCCATCGCCCTCGACGAGGCGGAGTGCGTCGACTGCGGGGCCTGCATCAGCGTCTGCCCCCAGGAGGTCTTCTCCTTCGACGAAGACTGGCGCCTCCGGGTGAGCTCTGAACGGTGCGTCCTCTGCGGCAAGTGCATCCAGGCGTGCCCTCACGGCGCCCTCTCGCAACAGGGATGATCCGGGAGCACTTCGAGTTCCGGCAGACGATCGCGACGATCCTCGCTCTGGACCCCGGAGCGATCGCGGCGGCAAAATCGGGTATGATGGCCGCCCGGCAGGAAGTCGAGCGGCAGATCGCCCGGGATCCCTATTTTGCGGCAACACTCGAGCCGTATACCCCAAAGGCCCCAGAGAAGACCGTCGGCCGCATGGCCCGGGCCGCGGCAGAGGCCGGGGTAGGGCCGATGGCGGCGGTGGCGGGTGCGATAGCCTGGGGCGGCGTAGAGGCGATGGTCGAGGCCGGGGCGGCGTTTGCCCTCATCGACAACGGGGGGGATATCGCTCTTGTGAGCGACCGCGAGGTGAAGATTGGCATCTATGCGGGAGCGTCACCTCTGAGCGGGCGTATCGCCTTTCTGCTCCCGCCTACAGAAGAGACCCTCGGTATCTGCACCTCGTCGGCGACGGTGGGCCCGTCCATCAGTTTCGGCACCGCCGACGCCGTGACGGTCTTCTCCCCCGACGTCGCCGCCGCGGACGCCTGGGCGACGTCGATCTGCAACCGGATCACGGCAGACGACACGTCCGTCCTCGACACCCTCACGGGGACCGGCGTCCGGGGCGTGCTCGCCGTCATCGGCGATGCGGTGATCCGCTGGGGAGACCTCCCCCCGGTCGTGCGGGCGAGGGTGGACGAGCGGTTGATCACTGCCGGTAGACCGCCGGTCTAGTGCTACTGGCTTCAATTTGCGTGAGGCCGCATCCATCTCTATATACCGTTAGCTCACGCGAAGACGCGAAGCCGCGAAGATTGTTGATTGCACCCCTACCTTCCCTTCGCGTTCTTCGCGTCTTCGCGTGAGACCGCATCATCATCCCTATGCCGTCAATTCACACGAAGACGCGAAGTATGTGGGCTATTGACGACCCTCAAACCTCCAAGAGACTATGCCCTCAAACGAAGGCGGCCCGATGCATCAGAGGCACTCGTCCAGGTACCGGAGCGTTTCCCCGTATGCCTGATTTCCTTCAAACCGTGCGAGCGTATTCTCACCGTCGGTGATGATTACAACGGGCTCCCCGTCTTCCAGCGAAAAGATCACCTCGTAGATATCGACCTCGTCGATGACGACCCCCCTGGCGAGGTCCGATGCCGCATGGAGCTGCAGCCGCTCCTTCGTCAGCTCGTCCGGCGTCTCCCGGAAATGATAGTAGAAGACCTGGTAGGCGTTGAGGAGATCGGAAGAGAGCAGCGCTCCCCGGGTCTCTTCGTCAAGCGTATCCAGCATCCGGGCAAGAAGTTCGTCGTCGTCGTCGCTCGCCTCAAAGAGCCTGTCGGCAAGTTCCGCCAGTTCCATATAATCGGCCATACTCGGTTCCCACCATACCTTATGCCGCCCTGCCCGAATTTCGGCCCGCAGAGCCGGAACGGTGCAGGCGGTGCATGAATAACTATATCGGTCCGCCCGGAAAAAAGAATAGGTGTGCGTGAGGAAGATCTGGATTGGGCCGTATACCACAGGATTCCCGAAACCGGCGGCATTACAGTCGAAGACCTGGCAGCAGCCACCGGGTTCGAACCCGGTGCGGTCACGGCGTCGCTCGAGCGTCTCGAGCGCAATCTCCTGGTCCGGCAAGCCGGGGAGACGGTGCGCCTCCTCTCCATCCAGGAGTCGCTGATCGAGTGCCATTGCCGGCACACCAGGGACGACCTGCCGTTCGTCATCGAGAACGGTGTCGTCAGGGCGAAGAGGGGAGAGGAGTAAGGCTATGCCCGAAGTAGCCGTGCTCCGGATAGGCCACCGGCCCGAACGCGACCAGCGGGTGACGACACACGTCGGGCTCGCGGCGCGGGCGCTCGGTGCCCGGGGGATGTACCTCGCCTCAGACGATCCCGGCGTGATCGCGAGCATAACGGACGTCGCCTCCCGATGGGGAGGGGAATTCTTCGTGGAGAACGACGTGAAGTGGCGGCGGTGCATCCAGGACTGGAAGGCCGGCGGCGGCAGGGTCGCCCACCTCACGATGTACGGGCTCCGGATGACCGATGTCATCGACGAGATCCGCGACCAGGAGCGGGTGCTCGTCGTGGTGGGGGCGGAAAAGGTGCCGGGCGACATCTACGGCCTTGCCGACTACAACGTCTCGGTGACCACCCAGCCCCACTCCGAGATCTCGAGCCTCGCCCTCTTCCTCGACCACCTCTTCGAGGGGAAGGAGCTCAACCGGGAGTACCCGGACGCGAAGATCCGGATCGAGCCGACGAAGGTAGGGAAGAAGACGGTGGAGCGGTGACGGGCCGGGTTCTGGTTGCGGGATTCGCCACGCGGCACGTGGCGCAGTCGGCCCGCCGGGCCGGCTACACGGTCTACGCCGTCGACCACTTCTGCGACCAGGATCTCGGCTGGTACGCGGAGGACTGCCTCTCGTTTCAGGAACTCGCCGAGCTCCCGGAGAAGATCGTCGAACTCGCCGCCCGCCACCCGGTCGATGCGCTGGTCGTCGCCTCGGGCGCCGAGGCTGTCGGGACGGCGATCCCGCTCTACGGCACGCCGCCTTCGAAAGTGGAGCGGTTCCTCGACAAACTGGAGATCCAGCGGTTCTTCGAGGGGCTGGACGTGCCGGTCCCGCCGCTCGCCGGGGACGACCATTACCCGGTGATGGTCAAGCCGCGCCGGGGAGCGGGAGGCTGGAGGAACGCGGTCGCGAGGACCGAAGAGGAACTTCGCCGGTGGGAGGAGACCTGGCCTGACGTGCCCTACATCGCCCAGCACCTCGTCGACGGAGTCCCGTCAAGCGTCTCCTGCGTTGCGGACGGGCGGCGTGCGCGGGCCGTCGCGGTCAACCGGCAGATCCTGCGGGGCGAGGGGGAGAGCGCACACGGGTTTGCCGGGTCGGTCACCCCGTTCTCCCATCCCCTCGCCGGGGAGATGGTCGCGGCGGCGGAGCGGATTGCTGCTGCGAGCGGGTGCGTGGGCTCGGTCGGGATCGATTTTGTGGCGGGGGAGAAGCCCTGGGCGATCGAGATCAACCCCCGGTTCCAGGCCACCCTGGATACGGTCGAGATGGCGACCCAAAAGAGTGTCTTTGCCCTGCACATGGACGCCTGCCGCGGGGTGATCCCGGCGGCGATGCCTGCGGCACGGCAGGTCGCGGTCCGGCGGATCCTCTTCGCGGAGCGGGATATGCGGCTTGACGCGGACCTCTCGGCTCTTGCGCCCCGGATCGCCGACATCCCCTGGCCCGGAACCGAGTTCGAGGAGGGCCACGCCATCGTGAGCGTCTTCGGGTGCGGAAAGACGGAAGTGGAGGCGTATGCGGACCTCGAGAGGAACACCGCGGCCGTCCGGAGGCTTATCGGGGAATGAGCCCCTGGCACGGCCTCTTCTCTTTCGTGAGGGGCTGTCCGCCCCCCGGACACGGGAAAAGGGAATTAAAGATCGAGAGCAGAGTATGGTGAACATCGATGCTGGAACATATACTATTATACGATTATCCATTATGGGAGAGATTTGAGTATGGTATCCGTCACTGAACTGTTAAACGATCCGGCAATCAACGCCTATATCCTGCGCATGATCGGGGAGGAGGGAATCGAACTTCTCAGGCGGTTCCCCGAAGGAGGAGAGCACAGTGACGAGGAACTTGCCGAGATGACCGGGGTCAACCTCAACACCGTCCGCCATACCCTCTATACACTCTACGAGAAACGCCTCGCCGAGTACCGGCGGCTGAAGAACACCGAGACCGGCTGGCTCACCTACCTCTGGCACCTCCGCCTGGACCGCGTCCACGACGTGCTTGAGGAGGAGGTCCGTGACGTGCTCGAGCACCTCAATGCCCGGCTCACCTACGAAGAGAAGAACGACTTCTATATGTGCAAAAACTGCAGCGTCGTCTACACCTTCACGGATGCGGCGAACTGGAACTTCGAGTGTCCGAACTGCGAGGAGATGCTCGAGCACTTCGACAACGAACTCATCGCCAACGCCCTCAGGAGAAGGGTCGACAAGATCAAGGAGAGCCTCGGGAGTGCGTGAGCCGGACTGCATCGGTCTCCTCAGGCGCGCCGGGTGCTCCGAGGGGGTCATCGCGCACTGCCGGGCGGTGCGTGACCTTGCACTCACCTACGCGTCCGATCCCCTGGCCGACCGCGACCTGGTCGAGGCCGGGGCCCTCCTCCACGATATCGGCCGGGGGGTGACGCACGATCTATGCCACGCCGAAGCGGGCGGCGCAATATGCCGGTCGTTCGGTCTTGACGAGGCGATCGTCGCCATCGTCGAGCGGCACATCGGCGCCGGGCTGACGGCCGACGAGTGTGCGCTCTTAAACCTCGTGCCGCGCGACTGCGTCCCAAGGACGCTTGAAGAGAAGATCGTCGCCCACGCGGACAACCTGGTGAAGGGGACCCGCGTCATCACGCTCGAGGAGCGCCTTGAGCACGCAATCGCTCTCCAAAGAAGGCAGAGGGAGCGGATCCGCCGGCTCGCGCTCGAAGTGGAACTCTTCAGATGATCAACTGTTTTACCTGCGGGAGCGCACGCAGGCGTTCGTAGACCGATGCCGGGACCCGCGGCTCGTCCACGATCATTACGAGTTTGGGCTCCTCTGCAAGGTAGGGATCGGTGACGAAGATCTGGCGGATGGAGAGGTCGTGATCGACGAGAACTTCGACCGCCGCGCCGACGATCCCCTTCTGGTGTGCGTCCTTGGGAAAGAGCGTGATGACCGAGAGGCCAAGGGCCTCGGCGACCCGGGAGAGGTCGGGCGCGGCGCGCATCCGGATAAAGACCTCCCGCAGCTCCGGGTTCTCGAGGATGCGGCGGGCTGTGGCGTCGACGACCCTGCGGTCGGTCTCGATCGCCCTGCCGATGTGCGTGGCCGGGATCTCGATGCCGTTGCAGACGATGCGCCCCTCTTCGTTGATGCCGAATCCGTTCTCCAGCAGGAACCGGACGACGCGGCTCTGGGACGGCGAATCGGCGAACTCACGTGAGATGTCAGCCCACATGCGGGATCGTTGGAACCGGGCGCATAAATACGCATCGAAGACGGTCCCGGGGCGCTGAAGCACGGGCATGTTCAGAGGGATACTTCCGGCGGACGGCTGCCGGACCTCTCTCCGCGAACGCCCGGGCTCCCGCAGAGCAACATATTTCAGGTCGCAGCGTATTGTATATAGAGGAACAGAGCGAGGGTTGCCAAGCCAGGTCAAAGGCGCTAGGTTGAGGGCCTAGTCTCGTAGGAGTTCGTGAGTTCGAATCTCACCCCTCGCACTCATTTTCAGGTATCCTGTGTTGATTCCGTCCCATACGCGGCCGATATCGGCCTGGATTCCGGGCATGCCCGCCGTTTCACGGCCACTGTCATAACCGTCATCGACTGAGTCAAAGAGTTCCCAACGCCCGGGCGATGCCGCCGGCCCAGGCCTCGATCTCATCCCAGTTGCGCAAGTCACCCTCGGGAAGGAGCGCACGGCCGGCCGGCAGCTTCCGGATCAACCGGTGCTGGAGTCCAAGCCTGTCCGGGTCCAGCGCACCGGAAAAAACCCGGTGGCCCCGGGGGTGGATGGTCTCCCGGAACTCGCCGATCTCTTTGGGCTCCAGTTCCGGGTCGTCCGGGCTCGTTCCCGGCTCGAGTCGGAGCGGGCCGCTGCTGAACAGCCATACCGGCCGTTCGGCGAGGACCGTCCGGTTCCGCCGCACGAACTCCGCCGCCTCCTTCATCCAGTGCTCCATATACACGGCACTCCCGATCACGACGGCGTCGTACCCTTCGACGTCCGGGGCCGCGTCGACGCTCCGGGCCTCCGCCTGCACGCCGTGCTCCCGCAGTTTTTCGGCGATGAACTCCGCGATGCCTCTTGTAGACCCGTATCTGCTTGTGTAGACAACGATAACGTTCATGTGCGCCTGCTCCTGGAGACACCTGAACCCCGTCGCCTCATAAGCATAACTGCTCGTTCGGGCGATGGATGCCCCGGGGGTTTACACAGGCTCGCCCGCAGAAGATCGCTCACCCCTCCTGCGTGCTTTTCCGGAGCGTGAACAAAAATGCCGCTCCCTCCTCCGGACGGCCGGGCACCCGGTCCTCGACCCATATCCGGCCGCCGTAGCGCTCGATGAGCATCCGGGAGATGAAGAGTCCGAGGCCCTCGCCCGGACCTCTGGCTTTTCCGCGCTCCAGCCGGCGGAAGAGTCTCTCCTTCACGTCGTCCGGAACACCGGGGCCGGTGTCCTCGACCGAGACCTCGACCTCCTCGTCCAGCTCGCTGACCCGGATGGTTACCTCGACGTCCCGTCCACCGAACTTGACGGCGTTGCCGATGAGGTTCGCAAAGACATCGGGGAGGAGTTCGTCCGCCCTCACCTCGACCGGCGCGTCCTCGTACCGGATCGATGCTCCGGGGAAGGTGTCGATCTCCTTTCGGACGACGGTATCGAGGCTCACCGGAACAAGCAGGGACGGCTCCTCCTGAAGCCGCCTGATGGTGGCGACATTCCGGAGAATTTCATTGCTCTTCTCGACACTGCCGCGCAGTTTCTCTGCATACGCACCCGGCTCGCCCTCCAGCATCTCGACCATGAGATCTGCGTACATCGTCGTGACGGTGTTGGCGTTCCTGATGTCATGGGTCATGATGTCGAGATACAGGTTCGCCTCACGGTGCGCATCCTCAAGTTTCTCGTAAAGTTGTCTTCGCTCCTCTTCCGCCCGCTTCCGATCGGTGATGTCCCTGATATTGACGGTGGCGATCGGACTCCCGCGGACGGTGCAGTGCGCCACCGAGACCTCAAGCCACATCTCTCTGCCGTCCCGGCGCCGGAAAAATATCTCCCTCGGCTCCTGCGTGCCGGAACCTTCCGGAACCGGGTTGCTTTCCAGATCCCTGATAGGCCTCCCTACGACCTCCCTGCTGCTGTAGCCGAGTATGCTCTCGGCGGCAGCATTCCATACCAGCACGTTTCCTCCCGCATCCAGGCCGATGATTGCGTCGGGGGACGACTCGATCAGAAACCTGTAGCCTTTGCTGGAGGGAGGAAAGATGTAGTCCAGCACGTAATGGACGTCCGCTATGCGGCCGCCCGAAAGGCGGAGGGTCAGGAGCAGAGCCAGCAGGAAGTACAGGGAGGCACCCCACTGCCCTGCCCTGCCTGCCCAGGCCATGAGGTCGCCGCGGGACAGGGTGAGCAGGTACGCGATCTGGGCGAGGGCGAGAAGAGCCAGCGCCAGACTGTATAGATACTGGAACGACGAACGCGAACGAATATAGTTTACAAATACCACCAGCGCAGCAGCGGCAAAGAGACCCGCAGCGAGGGTGATGACCACCTGCCGGATCGCGGTCCCTCCCTCTCCCGGGATGAAGAATACGGGAATCACCCCGGCCGTGCTCGCGATGACGATCAGGGTGACCGCCGCTATGCTGCCGCCGTAGCCCGCTGCGAGTGCAACCGCCCGTTGTCGCGGATCGGGCCTGGCGAGTCCGATTGAGAAGACGGCGATCAGAGCGCCGGCAAGATGCAGGGCACCGGCGAGAACGGCACCGAGATTCTGGATCTGCACCCCGTTGTTCAGGCTGATCGGGGTCCCGAACAGGTTCGCAAGCAGAATGGCCAGGCTCAGCACGAGAATGCCGGACCCCATCCAGACAAGCTGCAGCCGCCCGGTCTTCATCGCGGCCCATGCCACGAGAACGGCCAGGAGCACGGAACCCATGTTCGGGAGGACGTTGAGTGCCGCCTGGAAGGGAGCAACGAAATCAAACGGAATATTCACGAAGAACTGGGCCGCAACGACCAGTGCCAGCAGAAGGACGGGCGCGGCGGCAAGCAGCTGCCAGTTGAGCCTCTGGTTCACGAGTCCGGTGCTGCTGTCTGCTGAAGCCATCCAAGTTGCCCGATTATAGGCTTGTTTTTCGTACTACATTAACACCGGGTATTGAGAGCATACCGTCGGACACCCTGGACCCGGAGACTTCCCGCGGTCTTATCCCCGGAGATGGGAGGAGAGAAGAGGTGTTATATCCTGGCCGGGAGGCTTACGCCAGGGCTTCGTGACGCTGCCGGCAGCGTGCCTGCAGTTCGTCCCACTCGTCCGGGTGTTCTTGTGCCCACTCCAGGATTGCATGGACTATCCGGCCCCGCGACTCGGGATCTCCCCGGTAGTTTACCAGGATGCAATCAACCACCACTTCAATCTTTTCTTCCGGATGCTGGCTGTCTTCTGCCATAGTGAGCCCTCCTGATACACCCCGGGTGCTCATACCGGGTGAAGATCCGACACCATATAATCCTGATCCTCCCCCGGCGGCGGCGCCCGGTAATCTCGCGGTTGCCCGAGACGAGGCGCCGTATCTCGTTTCTTGCCGCCCGCCCGCTTCCGGCGGCGCCGACGCAGGTGTTATCGTGCCCCGGAGAGAACAGATACGGGAACGATCATGAAACTCGGCGTGCTCTTCTCCGGCGGGAAAGACTCCACGTTCGCCTGCTGGAAAGCAATGCAGCAGGAAGAAGTGGTCTGCCTGATCACGGTCATCTCTCGGAACCCCGAGAGTTACATGTTCCACACCCCGAACATCCGCCTCGCCGCACTGCAGGCCGAGGCGGCGGGGCTCCCTCTCGTGGAGGTTGAGACCGCAGGAGAGAAGGAGGAAGAACTCCTGGACCTGAAGCGGGCTCTTCTTGCCGCCCGGGAGCGGTTCGGGATCGAAGGAGTCGTCACCGGGGCGATCCTCTCGATCTACCAGGCAGCGAGGGTCCAGCAGGTCTGCCTTGAGTTGGGCCTCTGGTGCTTCAACCCCCTCTGGAGCCCGGACCAGGAGGCCTACATGGAAGAACTCATCGACGCGGGCTTTAAGGTCGTCATCGTAGGCGTCTTCTCCAGCCCCTTCGACGCATCCTGGCTCGGGAGGGAGATCGACCGCCGCACCCTCGACGAACTCCGGGAGATCGCCCGGAAATACCGGATCACCCTCACCGGCGAAGGAGGGGAGTTTGAGACGTTCGTCGTCGACGCCCCCTTCTTCTCCCGGCGGATCGCGATCGAGGAGGCATCGAAGGCCTACCGGAACTACAACGGCGTCCTCCGGATCGAGCGGGCGGGGCTGGTGGCAAAATGATCCTGGTCGTCGACCTCTGCTACCGGGACGGCTCGCTCTCCCGGGACGAGTTCGTCGGACCGGTCGAACGGCTTCTCCGCAAGACCGGAGCGCCGTTTTGCACCCGCCACTACACCGCCGTCGGCGCACCGGAGGTCGAGGCCGCGGACGCGGTGATCCTCTGCGGGACGGCGCTCCGGGACACCGGGTTTGCGGAGCATCCCGAACGGTTCCGGTGGCTTCTTGCATTCGAGCGCCCGGTGCTCGGCATATCCTCCGGCATGCGGGCCCTTGCGGCGGCCTTCGGTGCCGCAGCCGAACCGTGCTGCGAGATCGGCATGACCGACGTCCGGGTGCTCGCGCCCGACCCCCTCTTTGCCGGGAGGGAAGGTTTTCCCGCATACGAACTGCACGAATGCGCCGTGCAGGTGCCGGATGCGTTCATACCCCTCGCCGCATCCGACCGGTGCGTCCAGGCGATCCGGCACCGCTCGCTCCCCCTCTACGGCCTCCTCTTCCACCCGGAGGCCAGGAACGAGTGGATCGTCGAACGGTTCCTCGGGCTGGTAAAGACCGTTCGGTAACACTTATCCCCGGACCCCGGGTAAAGGGTAGCGATGCGCCGGGGCGTATCCCGGCGCACCTCGCACGGGGATGAAACCCAAGTTACCCAGTACCCGGACCCTGCCGGCGGGGGTGTAAGGGGTGCCCGACCCGCTCAGGCTGCTCGTCATCACCGGGAGCCCGGGCGACGCCGCCCTGGTCGGAGAGGGCCTTCGAAAGGCCGGGCTCCCGGCCGAAGTGGTCTCGCACCGGCAGTTTGCCGAATGCCTCGACGCTCTCCGGCGCGAGCCGTTCGACCTCATCCTGCTCGACCCCGGCCCGGAGCCCAGGGCAGCGGCGCGAGTGAGCGACGAAGCCCCCGGCATTCCGGTCGTCCTCCTGGTTTCGCGCGACGACCTCGATGCGGCGGTCAGGGCACTCTGGCGCGGTGCGGACGACTACCTGGTCCGCGAGCGGCTTACCCCCGAACTCCTGGTCTGCACCGTCCGGCACGCCCTCGCGCTGAAGCGTGCTGAGACGGTACTCGACAGAGTGGATCGCCTGTGGTGCGAGATCGGCAGGAGCCTGCACGAGGGAGTTCTGTTGGTCGACCCGGGAGGCACCATCCTCTTTGCCAGCGCCCGGATGGCGGAGATCCTCGGCTACGCCGTCGGCCGGATGCAGGGCGCCCCTTTCCTCTCCTTCGTCGATCAGGGCGACGTCCCGCGGGCTAAGGCGCTGATCGAGCAGGGCGGGAGGGGGCGGGCGGAGGTCGGGCTCCGGCTCCGGCGTTCAGATGGCGCGGGGATCGACGCCAGACTCGCCGCCTCCCCGGTCACCGGCGTGAGCCCCGGGTATCCGGGCGTGGCCGTCGGTGTTGCGGACGTCACCGCACAGAGACTCGCCGAGGAGAAGGTCCGACGCAGGAACGCCCAGCTCTACGTAATCAGCCAGGTGGTCAGGACCGCCACGTCGTCGGCGAGCATCGACGAACTGCTGGCGGGCGTGCTCGAGAAGACCCTGGAACTCCTCGATTTTGAAGGAGGCGGCGTATACCTGATCAACCCCGGCCGGTCCAGGGCCGAACTGGTCGCCGAACTCGGGCTCCCGGAAGGGTTCTCGTTCCGGCGGCGGATCGTCGACCTGAACGCCCCGCCTTACGATGCGGTCCTCGGGCGGGGTACGGCGCACTTCGTGGAAGACTACCTGCGTGCCTACCCGCAGGATGCCTGCGCAGGAATCCAGGCGTTTGCAAGCATCCCCATCATCGCCGGGGAGCGGGTCACCGGCGCCGTCAACCTTGTCAGCCGGGACGTGCACGTCTTCTCCCCCGAAGAGCGGGAGCTGCTCGCCTCCATCGGCCGGGAGATCGGGAGCGCTGTAGAGCGGATGCGGCTCCACGAGCATGCGAACTTCTACCTGGACCTCATGACGCACGACATCAACAACGCAAACACCGTCGCCATCGGCTACGCAACGCTCCTTGCCGAGACGCTCTCCGGGCCGGAGAAGGACCTCGCCGGGAAGCTCGCGGCCGCCGTCAGGCAGAGCGCCGAGATCATCGGCAACGTCTCGACGATCCGGCGGATAGCGGAAGAGGTCCCGGTGCTCGGACCGGTGAATCTCGACCATGTCGCGAAGAGCGTCATTTACTTCTTTCCTGATGTCGATATCCGCTACATCCCGCAGGACCGGTGGGTCACTGCCGACGACCTCCTGTCGGCAGTCTTCATAAACCTCATCGGCAACGCCGTCAAGTTCGGCGGCCCCGGTGTCTCGGTCAGGATCACCTTCCGGGAGGAAAGGGGGGCTGCTCTGGTCTCAGTCGAGGATACCGGTCCCGGGATACCGGACGCTGAGAAGCCCCAGGTCTTTGAAAAGTTCAGGAAAGGGGGAAGAAAGAGCGGGAAAGGACTCGGCCTCTACATCACCCGCACCCTGGTCGAGCGCTACGGCGGCCGGGTATGGGTCGAGGACCGTGTGCCGGGGCATCCGGAATCCGGCGCCGCTTTCCGGTTCACGCTCCCGGCATGCCCGCCCGTCACCGGCCGTAGCGGTTGATGGTGTTGATCAGGGCTGCGAACCCTTCCATCTCTTTTTCGAGCACTTCCGTCCGGGTCATCCCCATGCTTGTCTCCGCATCGGCCGTCAGCATCTCGGGGCCGCGCACCACCTCGCGGTCGACGCCGTCGGCGGAGAGGATCTTTTCGGCCTCGGCGTCGTGGACGAACGCCCGACCGGGGATGACCACGACGTCCTCGAGTTTCGATAGGTTCACCCCGGCGAGGTCATCGGCGGTGATGAGGCAGGCGATCTCCTTTCTGACCGCAACAACCCTTGAGGTCGAGCCGCGGATCGAGAGGATCCGCTGGATGAAGGGGGCCGCTATGCTCCCGGTGATCACCGTCGCACGCTTCCGGACCCGGGGGAGTTTCTTCAAGAGGTCGGGCTCGTGGAGGATCGCGAACGGCGACCCGATCGAGGGATCCCCGAGCGGGGTCCCGCTGATCTTCATAGAGAACCGCTCGTTCAAATCGGTGACGATGTCGCGGAACTCGTCGACGGTGTGGACCTGCTGCCCCTCGATGAGCGGTGCGTTGCCGAGGATGAGCCCCTGGTCGGTCCGGTTCGCAAACCGCATCAGGATCAGCCCTTTTGCGCCCCGCTCCTCCAGCCACGCACAGGTCTGCTCCAGGGTTTCGCCGTCGTTGACGCCGGGAATAACGACTGCTGCGGCGTAGACGTCGATTTCGCCGCAGAGCCGGTCGAGGACCGCGAGCGAGGCTTCCGGCGTCGGGTCGTGCATCCACTGCCGCCGCAGATCGGGGTCGGCGGCGAAGACGGTATAGGAGACCTCGGAGAGGCCGTTCTCGATGAGGTGATCGGCTATGCCCGGGTCATCGAACCCCTTGCCGCTGGTGTAGCCGATGTGGAGCGGCGCCTCCATGCTGCCGAGCAGTTCGACGAGGTCGCGGAACTCCGGGTAGCAGCTCGGGTCCCCGCCGCCGCTGATGGTGATCCGGTCGATGTCGTCGCCCGTCATCTGGAGGTTCGCCAGCGTCTCGTCGGCGACGGTTCGGAGGTCCTTGAACCCCGCGTACTCCTCACGCACGCCCCGGGTGCAGTAGTCGCAGCCAATTTGAAAGGGGAGGCAGTACCTGCAGCCGAACGAAGTCGTCCCCTTGACGTGTTTGAAGTAGCAGTACGAACAGAATCCCCGGCAGTCGAGGCCGGGCCGGCCTCCGAGATCGACGGTGAGATGCGACATCCTGCTGGTACTTCTGTGCTCCTTTGTTATGAACGTTGCAGACCCGTCCCTGTCGTCGTCTCACGGCCGATCGGGCATTTCCGTGGCGGTCGTAGTGTTGCCGGGACAGCGGCCGGCCGGGTCAACCTTGCAGGCTCCGCCCGCTGCATACCAAAGATTGCCGAGAGATGCGAGCGGGGGTACGTGTCCGCACGCTACGTCCGCCGAATGCCCTCGGTTACAATTCACGAGCTTGAAGAGAATCCTGCACGTTATAGGCGACCTCTTCGGTGGTGAGCATCGCCCAGGGGGAAGCCTCGTCCCCCCAGGCAATCGCAACGGCCCCGGGGACCAGCCGCCCGTCTATCCAGCTCCATTCCCCGACTTCGTTCAGCCACAGAGTCCTGGTCTCGCTCTCCTCGCCCTTGTAGCGCATCGACTGCATCGTCTGCAGCAGGGCGGTCTCCGGGTCGAAGTGCAGGATAATCCGCTCCTCTGCGTCGCCGAACGGAACCACCAGCTCCGCCGTATGCTCGTCCACGGGCTCAAAGCGCGCTCGCGGATCGGTGGTCCATACGGCCGGCATCCAGACGTCCTCGGCCCACAGGGCAAGATTGGCGCCCTGGTCCACTTTTGGCCCCTCAACGACGCCGAACGGCAGTTCAAGGCGAGCGGTGCCGTTGATGTAGTACTCGTTGACCGTCATTACCGGCAGCCCGAAGAACGTGGTCTCGATGTAGTGGCGGTAGTTCCGCCCGGTCTCGTGGGTAAACCGGAACCGCACCGGGAAGGTGATCCCGCCGATGCGCATGGTGCCGCGCCCGCTGATCACCGCCGACTCGATCCGGGGCAGATCGCTGCCGTAGAGGGTGCGGTAGAAACGCTCCACGGGTGGAGGCAGTCCCTCCGGCAACGGAACCGTCTCCAGTGCGGCGGCTGGCTCCGCCAACGGTGGAAAGGGAGCGGGTTCGGTCTGCAACCCCACCCACCCCAGCAGGAGGAGGGAGAGAAGAACGGCCACAGCAATGATGATTGTATTTATGAGATTCACCCTCTCCTCACACTCACAAAGCCCATCCTGTCCTGCCGGCCCCTGTTCGGCCCGGCACACGTCCACGTCGTAATCCTCCCCCCACAGCGGAGGAGTGCAGGAGTAATCGGCACAGGTTTGTGGGGGGTTTATCCTATATGAATTCGCTCTGAACCTGCAGATGAGAACGAGCCATGAGCTTCTCCTGAGGCTCTTCTTCGATCCCGGGTACGACTTCTTACGGGTGAGCGTCGACTACGTCGACCGGGGGGCCCCGCAGGACACCTCTGTCGCGCAGGGGGAGCAGATCGCCCGCCTGGACAGCCAGTACATGGAGGTCCGTACCGAGAGAGGCGTTACCTGCATCCCGTACCACCGTATCCTGCGGATCCGCTACGGCGGCGAGACCCTGTGGAGCAGAACGGCCGCCGGCAACCCGGAATGAACGCCATCTTTTTTACCGCAGACAGCCCACGATATAAGGTATGCCCCAGTGGCTTAGCTGGCAGAGCGGCTGACTTGTAATCAGCAGGCCCCGAGTTCAAATCTCGGCTGGGGCTTTCGCTTTTTGGTTCAAACCCTTTGGGCTTCGTTAAAGCCCCATGCTGCTTTCAGCATCCCATAATTACATCGCTGCCCTGGAAGGACTCCTTACCGGCCAACCCGATACCTGCAAGACTGCCCGCCGGGCACCCCCGTCACGGCATAAAACTATATTATTCTCCCGGGAGAATATCCCGGCCGGAACACCACTCGAACGGAGGAGTCGCCACGAAGATCAGGGTCGCCCGCTGTTTTGCAGAAGAGAGCCCCGATACGCCTGCGGTCCTGGAGGTCGAAGTGGACCAGGGAGCCGTCCCTTCCGCAGACGAGATCCTGACGTTCGCCTCCATTCACGGCGACTTCGTCTGCATCTCCGACCGCATCTTCCGCCGGTTCGAGATCATCCTCCCCCCGGAGAGCCGCCTCGAGCTCCTCAAAGACGCACTCCTCCAGGTCGTGCACCTTGAGCGCGAAGGCGCCGTGAGCGAGGGGCTCAACCCCTACGAGGTCGAAGACTTCATCGACTCGCTCGAGCGGACGCGGCAGAAGGTGCTCGGCGAGGACGACAGGCCCTGACACCCTCCCGGTCCGTTCATCTTTTTTGCCCGGGACCGCGAACCTGTAGGTGATCGGAGTGGCAGAAGAGGAGAGAGAGACACCCGGACCCGGCGGGCTTGCCGTCAACACCATCCATACCATGGACTGCATAGAGGGCATGCAGCGCCTCACGGCGGGCTCGGTCGACGTCATCGTCACGTCGCCGCCCTACAACATCGGGAAGGACTACAACTCCTACGACGACCAGAAACCCCGCGAGGACTACCTCGACTGGATCGGGGAGGTCGCCGCCGGAGCGGCGCGGGTCCTCGCCGAAGACGGCTCGTTCTTCCTCAACATCGGCGGCAAACCCCGGGACCCCTGGATCCCCTTCGACGTCGTCCAGCGGTTCCGCCCGCACTTCGAACTGCAGAACGTCATCCACTGGGTCAAGTCGATCGCAATCGAAAAGGAGGACGTGGGCGGTTACGAGAACATCGCAGGCGACATCGCCGTCGGCCACTACCAGCCGGTGAACAGCTCCCGTTACCTGAGCCAGTGCCACGAGCACATCTTCCACTTCACGAAGAAGGGGGACGTGGCCCTCGACAAACTGGGCGTCGGCGTGCCCTACCAGGACAAGAGCAACATCGGCCGTTGGAAAGCAGCGGAGCGCGATCTCCGCGACCGGGGGAACACCTGGTTCATCCCCTACCGGACCATCCGCTCCTCCCGGCCCCACCCGACCAGTTTCCCGGAGAAACTCCCGGAGATGTGCATCCGGCTCCACGGCTGCCGGCCCGGGACGCTCGTTCTGGACCCCTTCATGGGCATCGGGAGCACGGCGCTTGCGGCGATCGCCCTCGGCACGGACTACATCGGGTTTGAGATCGACCCGGAATACCGGGAGATCGCACAGATCCGGATCGCCGAAGCGCGCCGCGAGAAAGAACAGAACGAAAACTGACGGGTATTATATCCCAAAACCCCAAACGAGAGACTGATGGAGACCCTCATCCCCTTCGCCGTCGCCCTCGTGGTGATCACCGTCGCGTCGCTCAGGTATCACCTCCCCCCGTTCCTCACCCTGGTCGGGACCTCCGTTCTCTTCGGCCTCCTCGCAGGCATGCCGGCGGAGACGCTTGTTGCGGCGATCACGGGCGGCGCCGGCAGGATCTTCTCCATCCTCGGGATCGTCATCTTCTGCGGCGTCGGCATCGCCCAGGTCCTCCGGGAGAGCGGCCTGATAGCGGAGATCGTCGCCGACATCCGGGGCCTGGTGCGCCGCCCCCTCACCACGGCGGGAGCGGCCGGCTACCTCCTCTCCGTCCCGCTGATGTGCGGCATCACCTCGTTCGTAATCCTTACCCCCATCCTCACGCACCTGCGGCCCGACCCCCAGGCATCGAAGATCCTCCTCTACTGCGCCGGCGTCGCCGGGATGATATCCTACGTGCTCCTGTATCCCGCCCCCGTCGTCTACTCCACCGTAACGACGCTCGGCCTCTTCTCCGGCCGGCCCTGGGAGATCGACCTTGTCGCCCTCCCGGTCTCCCTCCTTCTCCTCGCCGGGCTCCTTCTCGTCCTGCGGACACGCACGCCCCCGTTGGCGCTGCCGGAGGACCCAATCACGCCGGCTGACGGGCGGCACCTGCGCGCCTGGCTGCCGTTCCTCGTCATCGTTCTCGCGCTCGCGGTCGGGTCCCTGGTCCCCCCGCTCCACGCCCTTGCAAACATCAACCTGGCGCTCCTCGCCGGACTCTTCGCCGCTCTTGTCACCGTTCCGTGCGATGTCCGGCAGAAGGCCCTTGCCCGGGGGACAAAGAACGCCGGGATCATCATCTTCGACCTCGCCGGTGCCGGGGCGTTCGGCGGCGTCATCGCCGCAAGCACGTTCCCTGCAGA
Source organism: Methanobacteriota archaeon (assembly GCA_016841955.1). Classification (GTDB taxonomy): domain Archaea; phylum Halobacteriota; class Methanomicrobia; order Methanomicrobiales; family Methanoculleaceae; genus Methanoculleus. The sequence continues at coordinate 16,716 of JAENYE010000004.1, read as the reverse complement.
CGTGACCGCGCTGGTTCTGGGCTTTCTCCCCGTAACGCTCCTCCCGTTCGTCATCGCCGCACTGGTGCAGGCGGCACAGGGCTCAAGGGTCGTCACCGCGGCCGTCACCGCCACCATCCTCGCCACGATCCCGGCCGCTATGGCGATCGACCCGCTCGCCATGGTGCTCATGATATCCGCAGGGGCGTTCATGTTCTCCTACGTGAGCGATCCCTTCTTCTGGCTGCTCAAACGGGCGACCGGCGACGACTTCTCCGGGGTCGTGCGGAACTACACCCTGCCGCTCTCGGCGGCCGGCCTCGTCACGCTCGCGGCGGCGCTGGCGGTCCAGGCCGGTCTGTGACGCAGGTTCCCGCCGCAGGCCACCGGTATTCCTCAAAAAACTCGCCCCGACCATGCCTATTATATAACACGGGCGGTATGTAGTCCCTGCCAGAGGGAGAATGATGGAAATCAAGTATGTATCGACGACATGCCCGTACTGCGGCACCGGGTGCGGGTTCAACCTTGTCGTCCGGGACGGCAAGGTCTTTGACGTGGCGCACTGGCAGCGTGCACCCGTCAACGGGGGCAAACTCTGCCCCAAAGGACGCTACGCCCACGAATTCATCAACAGCCCGGACCGCCTCACAAAACCGCTGATCAGGAAGGACGGCGGGTTTGTCGAGGCGACCTGGGACGAGGCCTACGACCTGATCGCGGAGAGGTTCGGGTCGTACAAACCCGACGAGATAGCCTGCCTCTCCTCCGCCCGGACATCGAACGAGGAGAACTACCTGATGCAGAAATTCGCCCGGGTGGCGCTCAAGACCCCGCACGTCGACCACTGCGCCCGGCTCTGCCACTCATCAACCGTCGCGGGCCTCGCGGCTGTCTTCGGGTCCGGTGCGATGACCAACTCGATCAAGGACATCGCCGATTCGAAGTGCGTCTTCGTCCTCGGGAGTAACACCTTCGAGCAGCACCCGCTCATCGCGCGGAGCATCATCCGTGCGAGAGAGAGCGGCGCGAAGGTGATCGTGGCCGACCCGCGCTACACCCCGACCGCCCGGCAGGCCGACCTCTACATGCCGTTCGTCTCCGGCACCGACGTCGCCATCTTGAACGGCCTGATGCAGGAGATCATCAAAACCGGCCGGGAGGATAAAGAGTTCATCGCAGCAAGGACCAAGGACTTCGAGAAACTCAAAGAAATCGTCATGAAGGAGACCTACAGCCTTGAAAACGTCTCGGAGACCTCCGGTATTCCGGTCGAGAGCCTCAGGACCGCGGCAGAATGGATCGCGGAGGCCGAAGTTGCCGCGCTCATCTACTCGATGGGCATCACCCAGCACACCGTCGGCGTCGACAACGTCAAATCGACCGCGAACCTGATGATGCTCACCGGCAACCTGGGCAAGCCCGGCGGCGGCGTCAACCCGCTCCGCGGCCAGAACAACGTCCAGGGCGCCTGCGACATGGGAGCCCTCCCGAACGTCTACTCCGGCTACCAGAAGGTCACCGACGAGGCGGCCAGGAAGAAGATGATGGACGCCTGGGGCGTCGACGACATCGCCGAGGGCAGGGTCGGCTACGCCGTCACCGAGATGGTCAACATCCTCGCCGACGAGCCCGGCAAGCTCAAGGCGATGTACATCATGGGCGAGAACCCGATGCTCTCCGACCCGGATCTCCAGCACGTCGAGGAAGGGCTCAAGAACCTCGAGTTCCTGGTCGTGCAGGACATCTTCCTGACCGAGACCGCCGATTTCGCCGACGTGGTGCTCCCCGCCGCCTGCTACGCCGAGAAGGACGGCACCCAGACGAACACCGAGCGGCGGGTCCAGCGCTGGAAGAAGGCCCAGGACCCTCCGGGCGAGGCAAAGCCCGACTGGCAGATCATCTGCGAGCTCGGGGCGAAAATGGGCTACGAGAAGCAGTTTGCGTTCGAGAGCCCCGAAGCGGTCTTTGATGAGGTCGCCGCCGTCACGCCGTCCTACCACGGCATATCCTACGCCCGCCTCGACCCGGACGGCCTGCACTGGCCCTGCCCGACCGCGGAACACCCGGGAACACCGATCCTCCACCGCGAGAAGTTCGCCATGCCGGACGGCCTGGGCGTCTTCAGCGCCATCGAGTGGAAACCGCCCGCCGAGGTGCCGGACGCCGAGTATCCTTTCGTCCTCACCACCGGGCGGGTCATCTGGCAGTGGCACACCGGCACCATGACCCGCCGGTCGTGGAGCCTCGAGAAGGAGGCACCCATCGGCTGGATCGAGATCAACCCCGAGGACGCGAAACAACTCGGGATCAAGGACCACGAGGTCGTCCGGGCGAGCACCCGCCGCGGATCCGTCGATATCCCCGCGCGGGTTACCCCGGAGATCATCAGGGGTGTCATGTTCATCCCGTTCCACTACAAGGAGCATCCGGCGAACAGGCTGACGAACAATGCGCTCGACCCCATAGCGAAGATCCCCGAGTTCAAGGCCTGTGCCGTGAAGGTCGAGAAGATCGCGGAGGTGTGAGAGATGGCAGGAAAAGGCGATTTACTCTATGCGTGGACGACGGACGATGAACTCCGGGAGAAGGCGGAGACCGGCGGAGCGGTCACCGCGCTGCTGCGCCACGCCCTCGAGAGCGGTATGGTCGGTGCGGTCTTTGCGGTCAGGAAGGGCGCGGACGTCTACGACGCGGTGCCGGCGCTGATCACCGACCCTGCCGAGATCGGGGGGATTGCCGGGTCGCTCCACTGCGGCACCCTGCTCCTCCCCAAGCAGATGCGGCGGTGCCTCCTCGCCACCGAACCGAACATGCGGATCGCCACCGTCCTCAAAGGCTGCGACGTCAAGGCGATCTACGAGATGGCCAAGCGCGGCCAGGTCAACCTGGACAACATCATCGTGATCGGCCTCAACTGCGGCGGCACCATCCGGCCGGAGACGGCGCGGATCATCGTCCGGGAGAAGCTCGGCCTTGACCCCGACGATGTCGTCAAAGAGGAGATCGACAAAGGAAAGTTCATCGTCATCACCAAGGACGGCCAGCATTCCTCCGTCTCGATCGACGAACTCGAAGAGGGGGCGGAGGATCTTCTCGGGAACGAAGGCCTCGGCCGCCGGTCCAACTGCCGGCGGTGCAAGATCAAGATCCCGCGCCAGGCGGACCTCGCCTGCGGGAACTGGGGCGTCATCGGCGATAAGGCCGGCAACGCCACCTTCGTCGAGGTCTGCTCCGAGAAGGGCGCGAACCTCCTCAATGCCGCCATGCAGACAGGGGCCGTCGCCACCGAACCCGCGAACCCGAAGGGCATCGAGATCCGCGGCAAGGTCGAGAACGCGATGCTGAAACTCGGCGACAGGTGGCGGGCGCGCTACTTCGGAGCGCTCGGTGAGGGCACGGAGCGCCTGAACAAGATCCGGGAGCAGACCTCCCGGTGCATCAAGTGTTACTCCTGCATAGAGAACTGCCCCGTCTGCTACTGCATCGACTGCAGCGCAAAGAAGGATTATCTGGTTGAACCGGGCGTGATCCCGCCGCCCTTCATGTTCCACCTGATCCGGTTCGCGCACATCTCCGATTCCTGTGTCAACTGCGGCCAGTGTGAGGAACTCTGTCCGGTGGAGATATCAAACTCGGTCTTCCTCCATGCGATCCAGACCGATCTCGAGAGACTCTTCGGGTTCCACCCGGGCGAGGATATGACCCCCCCGGTGCTCGCGCTTGTCGAGGAGAGCTCGGAACGCGACCGGCTCATCGCCACCGGGACCGACCAGATCTTCGATATCTTCAGATGACCGGAGATCAACCGTCAACCATCGATCCCTTTTTTCCATCAGGACTATTTTCTACCGCCATCCCAGATTCGATCAGGGTGCTGTTCCCGGTAAGGCGGCGTTTTCCCCCGGACTGCGACGCTCTCCTGACATAAGCTTTCATGACGTCCGTTCGGGTGACAAAACCCGAAAGCGTCCTCGGGTCCTCCGCCGGGACAACGGGCAGGTGGTGGATGTCGTGTTCGGTCATCAGATCCAGAGCCTCGCGTAGCGTACAGGCATGATGTACGGTGAACACCCGCGAACTCATGACCTTCTCCACCGGTACGTCGTGCTCGCCATTCATCCGGTTATCTCTGACATCATCGAGAGCGATCATGCCGACGAGCTTCCCTTCACCGTCGAGCACCGGAAACCCGGTGTGCAGTGTCTCGTCGATGAGATGGAACACGCGCCCTATGTTGTCATCGGGGGATACGGCGACAATCCGGTCGCGGGGCACCATAATGTCACCCACATGAATATCCTGAAGTATTTCGACCATATACTCGTCCCGGTGAGCGGCCGACCGGGACCGGTTCAGCACCTGTTCATGGAAGATTGTGGACTGGCCGATGAGGAGGACCGCCACCGAAACGGCACCCATCGCCGGGACGAGCAGGGAGAAGTCGCCGGTCATCTCCACGACCATGATCATGACCGCGATCGGTGCGTGGGAGATCGCACCGAAGAGAGCGATCATCCCGACGACAACGAAGACCGGCACCGATGCGGCAGGCACGATTCCGGGGAGGGCGAGGTGCAGCAGGGATCCGAAGGCGCCTCCCGTGGCCCCGCCTATCACCAATCCCGGCGCGAAGACGCCGCCGCTCCCCCCGGAGCCGATGGTGAGCGACGTCGTCAGGATCTTCGCAAACGGAAGGACTAGCAGCACCCCGATTGGGAGCACGTTATACAGCGCGAGCTGCATGAAGCCGTACCCGGTTCCGAGACTCCCGAGGCCGACGATTGCCGCTTCGGGAGAGAGGGCTGCAAGAGCAAGAACGAACGTGCCGGTGAGAAATGCCCCGGCAAGGGGTCTGAAGTGGTTAGGAAGATTGAATCGGCTGAATATCTTCTTAAAAACCCTGTTTGCTCCATAGAAGGTGTTTATGTAAATCAGGCCGACTGCAGTCGAGACCACGCCGAGGAGAACGAAGAAGGGGATCTGGCTGACGTTCCAGGAGGTTGCCCAGGGGCCGAATACCGATTCGAAACCTTCAACGAGGCCGAAGATGGCATATCCGATGACAGAGGCGAGGAAAGCGGGAACGATCGCTTCGGCTTCGAAGTCCTGTTTGTAGAGGATCTCCGCAGCGAGGATTGCCCCCCCGAGAGGCGCCATAAAGATCGTGCCGATTCCGGCGCCGACACCGGTGGCGATGGCAAGCCTCCGCTCACGGGCGGAGAGGCCTAGAAGATCGGCGGCGATCGAACCGAAACCGGCTGACATCTGTGCAGTCGGCCCTTCACGCCCGGCGCTCCCCCCCGTCGAGATGGTCAGGACGGCAGTGACCGCTTTGACGAGGGGGACGCGCCAGCGTACCCGTCCCTCTCCATGAAACGCCTTTATTGCAGCATCGGTCCCGTGGCCTTCCGCCTCCGGGGCAAGGGTGTAGACCAGGAGGCCGGAGAGGAGCCCTCCGAAACAGATGACGGGAAGAATCATCCAGAGATGATCGGGAGGAGCCCATTGGCTGATATCCTGGAGAGTCTGCCCTTCCTTCGGGAGGTGGAACCCGACGATGCCTTCCATGAAAAATGCAGTTCCCAGTTTCAATCCTTCGAAAAAGAACAGAGCGCCGAGGCCGGAGATGAGCCCGACAATGATAGCGATAAGTATGATCCTCCTGTAAGGAGTGACGGTTTCCTCGATCTGCATGGAATCTGTGAAATAGATTTGTTTAACACCATATTTAAAGTGGTTGACTTTCAGCGGCAGTATCCAGTAAAGGGTTGCGCATCACCGCCGGACATCCCGGTGCGTCCTTCTCTTTTACTCCTCCTCATTGCCATCGTTCCCGGCTCCTTCAATGATCTCCCGGGATGGTGCCCGGGTACCGGTCACCACCAGAAGCGCGACAATACCCCTATAGCCCGCGGTATCCGAGGGGATGGGGCAAACCCGCAGGGACGGATCCACAACCGCCAGAGGGCCGGTATATCCGTCTCACCTGGAGCACAGCACCGAATGCGGTGCACAGCCATAATCGGAGGCACACCTTGCGATAATGGCGGCACCTGTCCCGGGGAGGGGCGTCCCCGGGGACGGCTGCCGGGACCCGACCCCCGGAGAGACAGAGCGCACCCCGGCGGGGGGCCGCAGGCGGGTACCACGGCACGCCCTTGAAACCGTTCGGACAGGGGCCCGAGCCGGGATAGGGGTATGGCCCGGAAACCGAAGCAAAGGAGCAGTTATCCTAAAAAAAAGGTATCATCAATTCAGTCCGGGCACCCGTTCCCGGGGTACCCCCCGGCGCGCAGGGTTCTACGATGATTTTACCGGGCACTCGCCGCCCCGGCATGAACGGGGGACGGAGATCGGGAGATCTGCGCGCCTGCTCCCGCACACCCGCCCGGGTATCACCCTGAAACCACCCGTATTCCGCGTGGTCGCAAAAGCAAAGGCAAAAACATCGTATATTGAATATTGAGGTTTAGTGACAGGAATTAACTTACGCCGGTGATAAATGCCTGAGTTTGGGCTGTACTCGCCGCGCAGAGCGATCATTTCGAAACCTATTAATAGCACTCTCAGATTACTGATTAATTAGACCTATACACTCTGATAACCTGAAGGTATAGGTAGGACGTTTAGAGAGGTGTAAAAAAATGGTATTCCATCCTCCAGTTGCTATTGTGGCAAAAGCGGGTGATGCCGGGAAGTACAAGACCGGTCTGCCAGCATGGAATATGGTCCTCCGTGGAGTCATGGCGGGATCGTACATCGCCATGGGTGGTGCCCTTGCAACGGTCTGCAGTACCGGTGTGGCGGCATTCCTCGGTGCGGGTTTCGCAAAACTGATTCTCGGTGCCGTTTTCCCTGTGGGGCTTATTATCATCGTGCTGACCGGTGCAGAGCTCTTCACCGGCGACGCGATGCTCGCCCCGATGGCAGCATTCATCCACAAGATCAGCTGGGCTAACGTACTCAACCTGTGGGTCTGGGTATACATCGGCAACCTGATCGGTTCGATCTTGTTTGCATACATCATGGCCAACGGCCCGCTGACATCCTTCGGCGCAACGGGAGCGACCGTCAACGCTTTCGGTCTCTCTGCCGTGAACATCGCGATCGGGAAAGTCGCCTACGTCGGCGCACTTGCACAGTGGTCGCTCTTCCTGAAGGCAATCGCCTGTAACTGGCTCGTCAACCTGGCTATCCTGCTGGGTATCTGTGCAGACGATCTGATCGGCAAGTTCTTCGGAATCTGGTTCCCGATCATGGCCTTCGTTTCCACCGGATTCGAGCACTGTGTCGCGAACATGTACTTCATCCCCGCCGGTCTCCTGACCAGCGGTTACCTGAGCCCTGACCAGATTGCCACCATCGGTCTCGCCAAGCTGGAAGGCCTGACGTGGGTGACGATGTGGACCAACAACGTCATCGGGGCAACCATCGGCAACATCGTCGGCGGTATGGTCTTCGTTGGTATACTCTACTGGGTCGCCTTCAGGAAGGAAATTGCGGCACTCAAGTAAAGAGATATCAGATGAAAATCGGAAACATCAATGTGAAGATATCGGTCATATCTCTGGCCGTTTTTGGTATCTTCACAATTATTTTACTCGGTACGGTTATTGTCACAGGAGAGACGTCGATCCTTATCTGGGGAGTCCCGATACTTGCCCTGCTCCTGATCATCCCGGCAGCGCTCAACTACATGAGCCAGAAGCAGTATGCATCACTGGTGCCGATGTACGAGCAGGAGGCAAAGAACGTCCGGATTCGGGCGATCAACCTGAACATGATCGGCGAGCCGGTGCGCATAAAGGGCGTCGTCGAGCGGACGCATTTCCAGTTCCTTAACCGGCCGCAGTACCTCGTCGCCGATCGGACCGGTGAGATATCGGTCAAGATGTTCACTTCGCCCCCTGAAGACGTGCAGAAGGGTGACGTGGTCGAGGTGCTCGGAACCGTCGTCAAACGCTACATTTTGAGCGGGGATGCGGTCATCAACTGTGTCTCCATCCATAAAGTAGAGAACGTTCAGCAATCCTGACGCCCCCCCGGGGCTTCATGCAATTCAGTGAAGGGACGGCGGAAACGGGATGTTTCCTGCCAGAATCACCTTCGTACTTTGCATCTAAAACGCTTTATCGAGACCGTCGTCTATCGGCCTCGCACCCGGTCTTTTGTTGAGGTCCTGGATGTAGTCCTCAAAGAGATGGATCCTGGTGCTCACCGGGAACGGGATCCCGATGGTGCTGATGACCGCTTCTCCCGCCTCAAGCGTCTGAATCTCGGTATCCAGGCGCGAGAGGTCCTGTTTTGCGCTGCTTGCGATAATATCGCGATCGCCCCGGTCGGAGAGCCCCATCACCACGAAGGTGTTCAGCTGGGCAAGGACCCGGGCATCGATGTTCTTCGGCTGCTGGGTGACCACGCAGAGCCCCACGCCGAACTTCCTTCCCTCCATCGCTGCTTCCCGGAAGGTCCTGGTGCTCCCCGTCCCGGACCCCAGCACCCGCTGGGCCTCCTCGATGGTGATCAGCACCTGTTTGGGCTCCTCCCCGCCTCCGGCCTCCTCGCCCTGGTGGCTGCGCATGATCTTGCGCGTTATGATCGAGAGGACGAAGAGTTCGCTCTGCTCGCTCATCCCCGGGATATCGATCAGGACGACCTTGTTCTCGTGGAGTGTCCTCATGATGTCGGGGATCGAGGAGCCCTGCCTCCGGAAGAAGCCCCGGTTCCGGTTCATCATGCCCGTGATGCGCCGCTGCATCACCGAGAGCGTGCTCGGCGAGAAGTTTTTCAGGTCCCGGGCAATCCGGGGGTGCCGGCCGCTGTAGGTCTCGGCATCGAAGGTCGCGAAGTCGGTGTTCTGGAAGAAGTCGATCACGTCGGAACCGGGCGTGCTCTCGAGCATTTCCACGACCTCGCGCTGGGGCGGGGAGTGCTCGTAGAGCAGGAGGAGGTCGGGCGCCCTGAAGTCATCGTAGTCCAGATAGAGCTGGTCTAACCGGTACTTCTTCCTGAACGGTTCCGGCCGGGTGGAAAAGACGGAGAGCCCGTCCCGGCCGGCCTGGTAGTGCAGGAGCCCCTGGGTGGCCTGGCCGCTCGACGACCGCCCTCCCGCCACGTACTCGCCGTGCGGATCCACGATGAGGAGCCCGAACTGCCGGGCCCGCATGCAGGACGCGCAGAAGACCTTCATGAAGTTGCTCTTCCCCATGCCTGTCGTTGCAAAGACGCCCATGTGCTGCCGCATCACCGCCGAATGAAGCGCCACTTTCACGTCCTTTAAGACGCCCTGGCCGGTCTTCATCACGCCGACCTCGATCTCGCCCATCACCTGCCGCAGGAACGCAAAGTCACGGGACTCCGGCCGCTCCACGCGGGAGAACTTCGCCGGGATCGTCCGGGGTTTCCGGAAGGCGCCGTCTTCGGTCACGTACCCGAGCGGCATCGCCTCGACGAGGATGAAGACGTCCTCTCCTATCCCGTAGAAATGCTCGGTGTGGGGGCGGGTATCCCAGTTCGAGTCGGAGAAGTTGCAGTCGTGGAGAAGGTCGCTCACCTTGGCAAAGAACGTCAGCCCTTTGACGTCGTCGGTGATCTTCAAGACGTCCCCGAGGTAGAGCTCCTCGTCGTGGGGGACGGCAAACCGGTAGCTGAGCACCCGGTCCCCGATCAGGCGGTATTTCGAGGCGTCGTCGCCGTCAATATCGATCAAACTCGTCATGGTAGTCTCCAAAGATGCCGGTATAATCGGCAAGGCTCATGCCGAGCAGGTCCATGTCCCGGATGATGTCCTGGCGGACCTGGTCGACCGCATCCCTCCCGATTTTGGTGGTGCTGTGGGCGTCGAGGAGCGGGTACGGGTAGCCCGTGACCCTCCCGTCGTCGGCAAAGAAGGCGAGTGCAGAGAAGACCTGTTCGACCATCTCCGGGCTGTAGTACTTGGGGATCTCCACCTTGAACGCCCGCTGCGCTCGCGGGTGCAGCCGCGCGACGTACTGCTCGCCCCGCTGCTTCCAGGGACGTGTCTCCCGGCGGTCGATCAGGTCTTCGGCGGCGGAGACGCAGAGGTACCAGGGCCCGGGGATGCCAAGGTCACGGGCGAGCCCTTCCGCCGCCGGGACGATCGGGTACCCCCCGCCCCAGGTGAGCGACGTCCGTTTCGTCACCGCGGCGATGAGCACGCCCCGGAGGTTGCAGAGGTTTAAGAGGTTCTCGACGACCTCGTCGTGGCTTGCATGGCGGACCTGGAGCGTGCCGTCGAGGACGATGAGGTCGCCGGTATCGAGTTCCATAGCCATCTCCGTCGCCGCCCAGAACTCCAGGGTATCCCGGATGACGGCGGTGTTCCGGACCGGGTCGTCGTGGTCGAGGCGCGCCTTCGGGGAGCAGTGGAAGCAGTCGTAAAAGAGTGAATCAAAATCCTCGTTCCCGGCCCCCTGGTTGACCGTGACGATGTGCAGGGGTGTCGTCCGGCGGCAGAGGCGCGCACCGTCGGCATACGCGCTGACCGATGCCCGGATGGCGGCAACGGCAAAACTGCCTGCATCGAGGACAATGGTGTTGCTCCCGTCCACCGCGCAGACGGCCCCGCCGAAACCGGGCCGACAGTGGCGATACGACGCCGCGTCAAACCCGCCGCATGCCGCGAACCGCCCGGCAAGGTCCTCTGGGGCGGACTCCCGGATCCTCCCTGCGACCCGCCGGATCGCGTCCCGGTAAATGGCTTTCTGGTCCATCACTCAAACTCCCGGACCCTGCTTGCCTGGTCTGCGCCCATCTCGACCATGAGTGTCGTCGAGAACTCGTCCTGAACCTCGGTGATGTGGGATATGAGGAGGATCTGGGGGAAATGAGCCTCCTGGGTCCGGAGCGCCCGCAGGAGGTTGTTGCGCCGCCCTTCATCCTGGCTCCCGAAGATCTCGTCAAAGATCAGGAACGTTGAGTCGTGCACCTCGTTCACCTCGGCAAGGAACCGGGAGAGGGCTACCCGGAGAGCGATGGCGATATCGTCCTGTTCCCCGCCGCTGAACCGGTCGGCCGGGTAGTCGTCTCCCATATCGTGGACGAGGACGGTGAAGTCGTCGTCCAGCATCACGGTGCCGTACCGCCCGTCGGTGATCTCCGCAAGCACCCTCCCTGCCTCCTCCTCGATCCGGTCCCTGACCACCTGGAGGAGGTAGTCAGTGTAATCCTTGATGAGCGACCGGGTCAGTTTCAGGCGCCCGATCTCCTCGGTTAATGCCTCCTGCTGCCGGAGGAGGGCCTCCGACCGGGAGAGTCTCCCCGCCTCCTCCTCGATATCCGCCTTCAGGCTGCTTATCCGGGCGGCGACGGCATACCTCTGCTCGCGTGCCGCCGCGAGATCCCTCTCGCAAACCGCGAGCGCCTCCTGTGCCGCCGCGACCTGCCGCTCGTCAAACCCGAGATCCTCGATGGCCGCCCTGGCCCGGAGCAGCTCGGCCTCCCGGTTCGCGAGGAGGTTCTGCTTTGCCTCGAGCGCCTCAAGCAGCCTCGGGACTTCCTCGAGGCGGACACGGAGTTCAAACGCTTTCCGGTGCGCCGCATCAGCTCGGCTGCATTCCTCGGTGAGGCGCGCGAACCGTTCCGGGTCCCACGAGAGGCGGGCGAGCTCGTCCCTGGCAGCCTGCAGTTTCTCCCGGAGCCTGTCGACCCTGGCGAAAACAGTCTTCGACTCCTCTTCCAGTGCCGGCCGCCGTGCGAGCCGGGCCTGTGCTTCCGCGTACGTGCGGTACGACGCCTCAAGCGCCTGCGCTTCGGTCTCCAGGCGCTGCCGGACCTGCGGGTCGAACCCGAGCCGGGAGATCTTCGCTTCAACCTCCTCTTTGCGGACGAGGTAGTTCTCGACATCAGCGATGAGCCGCTGCCGCTCCTCCTGGAGTGTGGGGAGGCGGCTGCACTCGCCCCGGAGGGTATCGGCCGCGGCGCGCATCTCCGCGAGAGAGCGGATCCGCTCCTTGAGAGCGGCGTGCGCCGCCGGGTCATACTCCTCCACGCCGAGCGCCCGTATCGCGGCACGGTGCTCCCCGGCCTCGGCCTGCCACCGCTGCACGACACCCGCGCTCTGCTCGTACCGGGACGAATAAAGCGCATGCTGCTCCTTTAAGCGCTGGCAGTCGGTGCGCTGCCGGTGAAGGTCCTGCAACCCGGCGACGAGGCTCTGGCGGTCGGCGGTCGCCCTCGTATGCTCGTGCTCGAGACCGGCGAGCGTCTTCTGCATCGACGCGGTAGCGGCTGCAAGGTCGCCGACCAGTTCCTCGTAGTGTTCGCCGAGGCTCTGGTGGCACGTCGGGCAGGACCCTTCCGGGCCCGCGGTGAGGATCTCGGCCCGGTGTTCGGCCAGCCTCCGGATCTCCTCGCGGATCGCCTCCTGCCGTTCGGCGCAGGCGCTGATCCGGGAGGTCAGGTAATCCTTCCGGCTCTCCGCCGACTCGATCTGATCCTCGATAGAGTCCATCCCGGCGAGCTGCCGGGCAAGGCCGGCGATCTCGCTCTCGAGCAGGCTCATCTCTTCGGAACCGGCGTCGACCTCCCGCAGGCACCGCTCTTCCTGCCGGGCGTGTTCCTGAGCCGAAAGAAGCACCTCTTCACGGGCCCGGAGGGCGTCGTAGTCGCCTGTCTCCTCTTCGAGCGCGCGGAGGCGCCGGGCCTTCTCCTCGACCTCCTCGATCTCGGCCCGGTTTTCCCGGACGCGCCGCTCCGTCTGGGCGAACCGCTCTTCCAGGCGGGCGAGTTCTTCGCGGAGGGCGTCGTATTCCGGCTGGAGCGCCTTCATTGCCGTGATACGGTCGCGGAGGGCCTGCCACTCCCCGACCTCCCGTTCAAGGCCGGCAACAGCCACCTCGTCCTCTGCAAGTGCGGTGAGTTCGGCTTCAACCTTCGCGCGGCGTTCGCCGTACTCCCGGACCTGCTCGTCCGCGGCGTTCGCTTCGAGGGCCAGGTGGTCGGCGAGCGCCTTTTCCTCCGCCATCGCACCAACTTCCGCTTTCAGGGGCTCGTAGCGGTCGGCGAGGAGGGCCAGTTCTTCGAGTTCGGCCTGCAGCAGCTGCCGCTGTGCGATCTCCGTCCCCCCCTCCCGGCACTCGGTGCGGAGCCGCGCGATCTCGCCCGCGAGCACCTCCTCCTCCTGTGTGAGATGCAGGCAGCGGTCGCGCACGGAGAGCAGCCGGTCGCGCTCCTTTCGGGTATGTTCGAGCACCTCCCCGGCACTCCTCTCGGCGGCCCCGGCCCTCTCCGACGCTTCCTCTGCACCGGCAAGCCCGGCGCGGAGTGTTGCGAGACGGTCGCGAATCCCGCCGGCATCCAGTTCCTGGAGACGGCCGGAGAGCTCCCGGAAGACCCCTTCCCGGGCATCGATGGCCGACTTGAGGTCTTCCATGCTGTCCTTCTTGAGGTAATCGATGCCCAGCACCTGCATGAACCAGTCCTTCCGGGACCCGGCCCTGCTCTCGAGCAGGGCGAGGAGTTCTTTCTGCCCGGCGTAGATGGTGTTCCGGAAGTCGCCCGGGCCCATGCCGACGATCCGCTGCACTTCCTGCCCTACCTTCTGGACGCTGCTTGCGAGGAGTTTCTGGTTCAGGTAGAGGTTTGCTTCGTGGAGGGTCGAGGAGGAGCGGCGCTTGAACCTGCGGACGACGGCATACTCGTTGCTGCCGACCAGGAAGTCCAGGCGGACCTCGCAGACGTCCTGCGGGCCCGCAAAGGAACTGACGATGTAGTTCCCGTCAAGCCCGGTCCCCTGGAGCCCGTAGAGGGCGAAGAGGACGGCGCTCATGATGCTGCTCTTGCCGGTCCCGTTGTTCCCGACGATGCCCGTGATGCCGTCCTGGAAAGCGATCTCCTGATCACGGAACCGTTTGAAGTTCCGCATCCGGAGGTTATTCAGCAGCACTTTCTCCCTCTTTACGGCGTGCGATGACCGACCGGAGGACCGCGGTCCCGGTCCTCTTCACGAACTCCTCCTCGCCGGGGGCAAGGTGCTCCCTCTCCACGAAGTGCTCGAACTCGGCGACGTAATCCACCCCGACGAGCGAGTCCTCGTAAAAGATCCGGGACGGATCGTCGACGGCCAGCACCTGCAGTTTGAGGTCCAGCGCCCGGCCCCGGATATCCTGAAGCGCCCTCTGGTCGAGTGTACGGAGCGTCTCGCGGCGTATTCCGTCGAGCGTGATCTGGCAGATCGCCTGGTAGATTCTTTTCCCGTGGTTCTCGGCCGCATCAAGGATGCCGTCCACGACCTCCTTGGCCGAGAGCCCGTCGCAGTTGATCCGGCCGAGGCTGAACATGGGGGTGTGCGGGAGGTCGATATGCCCGACCCCCCCGGACTCCAGGTCCACGGCGAGGCCTCCCTTCTTCTCCGCGATCTCCCCGTAGTTGCAGTGTTCGAGCGACCCGCTGTACCAGGCGTTGTCGGCGACCTGCACCTGGCCGTGGAAGTGGCCGAGCGCGATGTAGTCGAACCGGTCGGAGAGGATCGTCGCGTCCAGTTCGTGCTCGGCAACGGTGTGCAGCCGCTTGTCCTTCAGGATGCTCGCAAGGCCGTGGGTGACGAGCACGTTTGTTCCGGAGGAAAACTCTATCCCCTCGAATGCCGTCCGGTAGCCTTCTGCTTCGAGCATATTCGGTATCAGGTGAAAGACGGCGTCTCCCAGTTCGACCCGCCGGTAACGGTTGTGGTGGGCGACGTAGAGGTCGTTTGCGCGGTAGCCTCCCCGCTCGAGCACCTCGAACGGCGATGCCGTGTACCGGGTCTTGGCCATGCTGTGGTTGCCCGCGACCACGAGCACCGGGATCCCCGCATCCTGCAGGCGGGAGAGGGCGTCGAGCGCCGTCGTGTAGGCGCGGGTCTTCGGCTTGACCTGGTGGAAGAGGTCGCCCGCGTGGACGAGCGCATCGGGACGTAAGGCAACGATCCGGTCGACGGCAGCAAGAAAGTTGTCGTAGATGAGCTGTTCGCGCAGGTTCATCCCGGTATCCGGATCGACCCGGTTAAAAGCCGATAATCCGAGATGCGTGTCTGCCAGATGAACGATCTTCATGCCCAATTAGTCTCCATGTCCCTTGAGTATAAATGCCTGATCTGCGTGGTGCGAATGTGTCCGGCACCGGGCCGGTGTCCATAATACGCTTAAACTAATATATCCTCACTGATATTTGTATGGTGATCTCGTGTCAAAAAGAGCCGTTGATGCAGTTTTTCAGGCGCTCTTCCTCCTCTCCGACCTCCGGTTCCTGCTCCGGGAGACAGCCCCGGAGCATGACCTTGATGAGGCGCAGCGGGAGCGCGCCGCAACCACCCTCGCGAAGGTGAAACGGCAGATTGCAATCCTCGAAGAGGAGCTGGTACGGTGAAGTGCGCAGTCGATATCGAATCCCGCGACGTCGAGGAGATGTACATCAACATCGACCCCATCCAGGCGGGCGGGCGGCTCACCGCCGATGCCATGAAGGCGGCGATATCCTTCGGCGACGGCTACTCGGTCTGTGACAACTGCCGGAGCCCCTTCAGGCTCGACTACATCCAGAAGCCCCCCATCGCGCAGTTCCACGCGGACCTCGCCGCGTGGCTGAATATGGATGCGGTGCGGGTGGTGCCGGGAGCGCGCCGGGGGTTCCAGGCGGTCGCGAGCACGTACGTGGAGAAAGGCGACCCGGTCATCGTGACGGCGCTTGCCCACTACACCGAGTTCATGGCGGTCGAGGAAGCGGGGGGGGTTCCGCGGGAGATCCCGAAGGACGCGGCGAACCACATCACCCCCGACGCCGCCGCGGAGAAGATCGAGGCGGTGATCCGGGAGTTCTCACGGACACCACCCCTGCTCTTCGTCGACCACGTCGACTACCAGTTCGGGAACGTTCACGACGTCGCGGGCATTATAAAAGTCGCCCACCAGTACGACATCCCGGTCCTCGTCAACGGGGCCTACACGGTCGGGATCATGCCCGTCGACGGCAAAGCGCTCGGTGCCGACTTCGTGGTCGGGTCGGGCCACAAGAGCATGGCGGCCCCGGCCCCCTCGGGCCTCCTCGCGACGACGAAAGAGCACGCGGAGCGGGTCTTCCGGACGACGCAGGCAAAGGGGGACGTGACCGGACGGACGTTCGGGCTCAAAGAGGTGGAGATGATGGGATGCACCCTCATGGGCGTCACCGTCGTCGGCATGATGGCCTCGTTCCCCCACGTCAGGGAGCGGGTGCAGCACTGGGAGACCGAGGTGGCGCACTCACAGGCGGTCGTGGACGCGCTCCTCTCCATCGAGGGGACGAAGGTGCTCTCCGACTACCCTCGGCAGCACACCCTGACCCGGATCGATACCCGCGAATCCTTCGATACGGTGGCACAGCAGCACAAGAAGCGCGGTTACTTCCTCTCGGGCGAGTTGAAGAAGCGGGGCATCACCGGGGTCATCCCCGGCTCCACCAAAGTCTGGAAGTTCAACACCTTCGGGCTGACCGAAAAGCAGATCCGGCACGTCGGGGAGTCGTTTGTCGAGATTGCGCGGGAGAATGGGCTGAATATTGTCTGAGGGAATTCTCGGACTTCTTTTTTAGAGCGGGTGTGTGCGGGCCGGGGCGCTATCGCAGTTAAGATACAGGATGAACTCGTGAGAACTACTGTTATCGATCAAAAGCCCGGTGCAGTGGACCGTGGTGGCTATCGCCACAGGGGGGGTGGGGACAGGGGAGGGGGGTCTCCCCCCTTCCCGCAAGGGAATACCC
>JAENYE010000008.1 GCA_016841955.1 Methanobacteriota archaeon | reverse complement strand
TACTGGACCGTGGGAGTATCGCCACGGGGGGAACGACTGCCGGAACGGCAGGAGGTCGAGAAACCCGAAGGGTTTCGCTGGGGGGACAGGGGAGGGGGGTCTCCCCCCTCCCCGTCAGCCCCTTCCCCCGTATGCGATATCCACCACGGTCCACTGCATCGGGCTTTGTCTCGTCTCTTCTGTCCCAATCAGCCGCCTGAGCATCGTCAAGTGTGATTGATGATTGCCAGGGGCAGGAGTTCAAAATCCCCGCACCAACCGGCCTAAAAAGAGCCCTTTCAATCCCGCTTCGCGGAAACCCCGATCTTGAACCCGACGCCCTCGAACGAGGCGATTCGGCGTTCGCCCGAGTAGACGTCCACCGTGTATACCGACGTCCTCTCCGTCTCCGAGACCCTGCAGGCGACCGCCTCGAGCGTGCTTCCCACCGGCGGAGAAAAGTAGCGGATGTAGGCGGAGATCGCTATCTGGTCAATCCCGTCCATGTTTGCGGCGATGCCGAAGGCGTGGTCCGCAAGAGCGAAGATCGCGCCCCCGTGAGTCGTGCCGTGGGCGTTCTTCATGCCCTCCGTCCGCATGGCCACCCTGACGCGGCCGCCCTCGATCTCCGTGACCTCCATTCCGAGCAGGCGTGCAAACTCGCAGGTGTCGGACCGGCGCACCGCCTCGACATAGGTTTCCGGAATTGATGCAGTCTTCTTCATGACAGGGTTGCCTACTTGTACTCCCGCTGCGAGTAGGTGGCGCCGCCGGCTTCGCCACCGCGGAGAACGATATACAGCCATTCCGATACCGACTTGAGCGTCCCGAACTGCTGGTAGCGCCTCATCGAGAACCCGACTTTCAGGCCGGGATCGAGGTAGACCTTCCCGAGTTTGCGCATCCGTTGCGCGATCTCAAGGTCGTCCCCGGCATCGATGCAGCGGTACATCCCCGCCCGGATGAACACCTCACGGTCGAACGCCGTGTTGCACCCGAGTGTGAAGTAGATCGTCCGGGTGTGGTAGCCGAAGCGCGCGAAGGTGTTCGCGCCGGCAAGCGAGAGTTGGTTCCCCAGGCCGCCCTCGATCGGGTAGACCGTGCCGTAGAGCTGCACGATCTCCCTCTCCGCAAAGTGCCTGCCGATCGTCTCCACCCAGTCCCGGGGGAGGATACAGTCGGCGTCCGTCGTGGCGACGATCTCTCCGGCGGCCGCCATCGCCCCGTCGTTCCGTGCCCCTCCTACCCGTTTGCTCTTCTGGATAAAGACGCTGTCCGCAAGGGGCTCGGCCAGTTCCCGGGTCCGGTCCTTTGAATTCCCGTCGACGACGATGATCTCGTAGGTCTCTCTCGGCACCGTCTGGTCGGCGAGAGACTGCAGGCAGCGCTCGATGTTCTGCTCTTCGTTGTAGGTCGGAACGACTACGGAGATCATCCCTCGATCAACTCCCGGTATAGTTGTTGATGCCGTTTTGCTATAAGCGTGATGTCGTATCTCTCCGTCGAAGCGCGAGCCTTCGCGGCGCAGCGCTGCAGGGCCGCATCGTCGGCGAGGAGGTCCCTTGCCCCGTCGATCTCGGAGAAGAAGAGGACCGAGTCCCCGAAGATCTCCCGGAATTCGAAGATATCCCGGGCGATGACCGGGAGGCCTGCCGAGAGGGCCTCGACGATCACGAGACCGAACGTCTCGGCGTGGGAGGGCATGAAGAAGACGTCCGCCCCGCTGTATGCCCGGGAGATGTCGTCGATGACACCGGTGAAGATGACGTTCTCGTGGGAATGGGTCTTGAGCATCTGGATCTTCGCGTAGTCCTTCGAGAACGTCCCGTACGGGAACCCGCCCACCCAGACCCAGGTCATGTCGGGGTGCTGCTCTGCGAGCCTGAAGAAGTCGTAGATGCCCTTCCGGGGGGTCTGCTGGCCGACGGAGAGCACTACTCTCCGGCCGGGGTCGATCCCGTACTCGTCGCGGAACGATTTGCGCTTCTTCCCATCGCGCTTGAAGTACTCCCGGTCGATACCGTTCGGGATAAGGGTTTTCGGGACGTCGGGGACGAGCTGTTCGGTCTCCCGGTGGCAGGGCTCCGATATCGTGATGATGTGGTCGAACTGCCGGTAGATCTTGGGGTATACCGTGTTTATCCTCTTTGAGAAGGCGACGTTCCCCTCGTTCAGCCGGGGGGTCGAGTGAGCGGTCAGGACCTTTGCGCCCTCGGTGAACTTCAGGTGGTACATCGCCCAGGGCCCGAAGGTATGGTAGTGGGTCAGGTCGAAGTCGCCGTGGTACAGGTTGCGGGCGACCTCCATATCGGGGAGCGGGGCGAGGTGGTTGTACAGCGTCCTCGCTGCCGTTGCGCACCCGATGTAGCGCAGGAATCGGAAGTCCTCTACGAATATGTTGACCTTCATTCGTTCGCCCTCACGAAATCGATCGCGCTCCTGATGCAGCCATCCATATTGAGGTACTCGAACTGCGAAAACCGCCCGACGAGGTCGATGCCCCGCTCCCGGCAGAACTCCCGGACGATCTCGATGTTCTGCAGGTAATCGGTGTCGTAGACGACGTAGGCGAACTTCTCCCGCGCGATGCCGGTGTAGACGACCGACTCCCGGGAGGGGACGAGCCCCGCGGCGATGAGAGAACTGATAGTATGCTCGATCACGTCGGCGTCCGTCATCCGGGAGACCGCGTCTCCGTCGTTGTAGGTGATCTCGGCGAGGATCGAGGAGTGGCCGGGGGGGGCGACCTGGGTGCTGTAGTTCGAGGGAAACGAGATCCGGTTGAAGAGGCCGGTCGCAGGGTCGGGGACGTAGAGCCACGATATATCGGGAACATTGCCTGCAAGCCCGATGAAGACCGAGCAGAGCGAGTTGTACCGGAGGGCGTCGCACGCCGTCTGCACGTCGGCCGGGACGTCAGGAAGGCTGGGGAGCAGGTTCTGGAGCGGGATGGTCGATATCAGGCGGTCCGCACGGACGGTCTCGCGGCCGTCGCTGACGGCAAACCCGCCCTTCTCCTCGCGGACAGAGGCGACGCGAAACCCGGTCCGGACGGCGGGGAGGATCGGCTCCGCAATCGCCCGGACCAGCGCCTCGATCCCGCCCCTGACCGGGTAGGAGAAGACCGCCTGGTGGACGTAGCCCTCGGTCTCGATGCCGATGGCCGACCGGATGATATCCTCGACCGGCGGGCGGGGGATACGCCCCTCCACCCAGTGGTGCGACATCCGGTCCGCCGGGTAGTTCCAGATCTTCTCGTTGTAGGGGACCATGTAGCACCCGGCGATGCCCCGGCCGAAGGTATAGGTGATCCACTCGGCAAAGTTCGTGGGCGGCGGGACCTCGCCCTTCTCGACGGCAATGAGGTTTTTTACGAACTCGTTGATGCAGAAGAAGCGGTCTTCGTCGGGCAACTGGTAGAGCCCGTTCTCGAAGGGGTACTTGACGTAGCGCCCCTTGTAGAGAATTTTAGTATTCCGCTTCCGCCGGTCGGCGTTCCCGCCGAGGACCGAGAGCATGAAGGAGAGGACTTCCTCGTCGCGGGAGAAGATGATGTGCGAACCCCCGATATCGAACGTGAAACCCTTCTGTGTCCGCGAGCGGCAGAGCCCCCCGATCATCTCGCCCTGTTCGAGAACGGTCACGTCGTCGCCCTGTTCGTGGAGCAGGCGGGCCAGCGTAACCCCGGTGAGACCGCCACCCAGTACCGCCGATTTCACGTTCATACTGTTTATGCCGAAGCCATATATGGTTGACCATCCGTTTCCCCGCGGTTGCCGCAAAATGGAGTGAAAATCTGGAGGAATCAGGCCGGGAACGCGGGGTGCAACTTCTCCCGTGCCGTCCGACCTGCACGGAGGAACGCCTAAGAATTGCGCAGTTCCCCGACAAACTCCCATACATCCTTTGCGTAGAGTTCAGGCTCCTCCCTGGCCGCAAAGTGCCTGCCGTTGGGGAGTTCGGTGAAGTGCCTGAGGTTCACCCTGCGTTCGACCCACTCGCGGGGCAGAGGAGCGTCCCGGGGAGGGTGGGCGACTGCTGCCGGAACCGGGGTGCGCTGCCGGGGGTGAGGGGGCGCATGAGCAGCCAGGTAGCACCTGCGGTGCCCCGGTGCACTACTGTTTTGCCTTTCTCTTTGCCAGAACCGTGCTCGTTTCTATCGATTTCTGCAGGGGCTGGATCATGTAGGTGGGCATATTCTTCACCACTTCCCGCCTGACGGCGGGGATGCTCATAATGAGAGAAGTCGCCCGGGTACCGATCCTCTGCAGATAATTCCGGGTGGGGAAGTCATATAACCCGTGCTGCCGGTAATACCGATCGTCCGCCTTGAAGGTCGCCCGCATTCCTCCCCAGATCTCATCCCGGAAAATTTTATGGCCGCCCACGGCAGGGAAGGTGACCGGTGCGATATACCCCCGGTCCGAGAGCCTCACAGAGCGTTCGGCCAGGGCGTGCAGAGCGGCATCGATCTCGTCCGGGTCTGGCTCGTTGGTCACAATCCCTGCAAGGTTGGCTTTTTCCGTCATCACCAGGCTGATGAGAACCTCCCGGAGGTTCGCGAGATGGCCAAGCGGTCCCTCAACCAGGTACGCGACCTGTTTTCCCTCAAATGCCGGTACATGGCCGTTGAAGAAACTCCGGTCGAAAAACTGCTTCCAGGTAGCCGAAAGGAAGCGGTCCTGGATGGTCCCGGCCATGACCAGGATATCCGCCGGGACGACGTACGTCTCCCAGAACGCCAAAAACCCGTCGTCATAGATACAGGTGTTGTCGAAGGCGCACCGGCAGCATCCCTGGCAGCCGCCTTTCATCATGGAGTCCCGGATGTGGGCAACCAGGACCGAACCCCCATAACACGCCGCGAGCTGCCGGACCATCGCCTCCTGGCCGGAACCGGGTTCTGCATCGTGCAGGACGACCACCCGTTTTCCGTGGGTATCCACCGTGACCGGCGGGATCTCTGGGATGTAGGAAGAAGAGATTACAGGCAGCAGTGGAAATACCCTCTGAATCGGTCGCTGTTCTGCAATCGCCTCCAGGAAATCGGAGAAGAACAGGATAAGCTGCTCCTGAAACGCTTCCTTCCGGAGATCCTCCATGTGGGCCGAGCAGAAACCGGCATACCGCATGCCGAGGTCGTCGCAGATTCCGTGCAGGTAGGCATGGGCGGTGTGATCGAAGAAGTGCATGGAGGTGGTGAGCGCAGCGGTATACTTCCCCGAAAACGTCTCCATCGCATTCCGGGTGCCGATCAGTTCGATGAAACGCTTCAACTGGGCCGGGATCAGCGTGCAGTAGACCGGGGTTGCCCAGAGCACGCCGTCACACTCCTTTACCGTGGCGAGCAGCCCGTTCCATACCTCTTCCTGCTGCTCAATCGTCCTGATCTCCCTTCCTGCATGTATCACGGAGAAGGTATGCTCCGGAAATGCCTGCTCAAGGAACCGAACATACTGCAGGGTGACGCTCTTCTCTCCCTTGGGGCTCCCGGAAATGACACAGATCTGCATGATTTTGCCCGCTCGCGTTTTATATACGAATGTGAAGCAGGCGGACGGATATATCTTGCGGAAGAAAGGGCGGATTTGCGGCGGTGTACCCGAACCTGCGTTTCGGATGCGCCGGTAACTGAATGAAGGCAGGTTGATTCGGCTTCATTCTTGCGGCAGGGGGGGCTTCACGGTCATCTCCCCGTCCACGCGTACCTGACGGCACCTTTCGGGCAGGCGTCCACGCAGCTAGCGCAGAGGATGCATTCCGTATTCTCCATCCTCTCCCGCCGGACCATGCCGCGGACGTCGAGACTCATGGGGCAGGCCATCGAGCATGCAGTGCAGTCGATGCACCGGTCGAGAGCAGCCGCGAGGTGAAGCGCCGGCCAGCCGACGAGGTTGCGGATCTTCCGCCCGGCAATCATCAATCAGGCCGCCGGTCACTATTCCCTGCGACGCTCCCTCGGTGATGATCTGGCAGGACATGTAGGCGAAGGTGACGGGATACAGAATGAACGAGGACGTGATCAGCGCTTTCCGTATCCTCTGGCGCAATGCCGGCCGCACCTTCGATTCGTCTACCAGAGCAATGCCTCGGGTGCTGGCTCACTCCCCGCGCTGGGCCTCCATGTCTGCAATCGCGAGATCCGGGTGCCGGTACCGCCCCCGCCCTTCGGTTCCCCGCAGCACGTGGAGCTGGATCGCCTCGACCGGGCAGAAGTGGAGGCAGGCACAGCAGAGTTCGCACCGGTGGTTCCAGACCGGACGGCCATCGGCGAGCGTGATGTTGCCCGCCGGACAGACCCTTGCGCAGGTTCCGCAGCCGGTGCAGGCGTCCGATACGGAGAAGTTCTCGCCTGCACCGTGGACCTGCTTTGTGAACGGTCCGTAGGTCAGGGCTTTCATCAGAGGGGAGATGGGCGCGAACCCCGGCGGGACGGCACGACCCTGGCTGATCGCCTCCGCGATCTCGTCGAGCCGCTCGTCGGCCGCAAGCAGGATCTTATCGCGCTTCTCGCCCGCCGGCGGCCGGGAGAGCGGC
This sequence comes from Methanobacteriota archaeon, assembly GCA_016841955.1. Classification (GTDB taxonomy): domain Archaea; phylum Halobacteriota; class Methanomicrobia; order Methanomicrobiales; family Methanoculleaceae; genus Methanoculleus. The sequence goes on along the minus strand of JAENYE010000008.1, from coordinate 53,962 downwards.
GGGAAGTTGCCGGGCATGCTGACCGCGAACGCGGCATCGAGCGCCCTGTTCTGCTGTTCTTTGAATATCCCGTTCAACTGGTGGAGCGCAGAGACACCCATGCCGGCCATCGTGACGACCGCGAAGGTGTATCCCGCCCGGGAGAGGTCGAGCCGTTCCGCGAATTCGGCGACCATGACCGGCACCCCGCCGTCGTAGACCGGGCGACGATCCCGACCCGGTCCGCGTCCGGGGTGATTGCACCGGGGTGTTCGCAAGCGATGCGATCGGGACGAGATCGGCGTCCCCGAGAGCTCCGGCGATCGTTCTTGCCGCTGCAAGGGAGTTGCCGGTGCCGGTGAAGTAGTAGATCACGGTCTTCATGGTTCGTTTTCCCGCTGGCGTTTCAGTTCGGCAATGCTGACCGACGGGTTCCGGTAACGCTGCCTTCCCCCGGTTCGGCTTCCTGCCTGGATCGCCCCGGTCGGGCAGAGGTGGATGCACCCGCAGCAGAGTTCGCAGCGGTGGTTCCAGACCGGTTTTCCGTCGACCAGATCGATGTTGCCCGCCGGGCAGATGCTCGCGCAGGTGCCGCACGCCGTACATTCATCGCTGACCGTGAACTTGCGGTCGTCCCCGTGGACATGGGAGCGGAACCGGGGGTATGTGAGGGCCTTGACGATCCGCGTGACCGGCGAGTTCGGGAGTTTCAGCCTCGTCTCCTGCCGGATCTGCCCTGCGATCCTCTCAAGGTCCGCATCTGCCGCGGCAAGCAGGCGGTCCCGCTTCTCTCCTGCGGGCGACTCGTACATCAGGATGTAGTTGCCCGGCATACTCACCGCGAACCCTGCATCCAGCCCCCTTCCGGCCTTCTCTTTCAGGATCCCGTCGAGCTGCCGGAGAGCGGCGGAGCCTCCGCCTCCCCCGTGCGTGACGACGGAGAATACGTACCTTGCCGAAGCGGTATCGAGGCGCTCCGCAAACGACGCCACCATCGCCGGGAGCCCGGCGAAGTAGACCGGGCAGACGATCCCGACCCGGCCGGCATCCGGGACGACAGTACCCGCGGTGTTCGCAAACGATGCGATTCCGATGACCTCGCAGTCCCCGAGGGCCCCGGCGATCTTCCTTGCCGCTGCAAGCGAGTTGCCGGTGCCGGTAAAATAATAAATAACGGTCTTCATGGTATCACGTTGCCTTTGTCGAGCCGATTTTTCTGTTCTGTCCGTCCTCAACCGGGAGCGGGTATGCTTCGACGATCCGCTCGATGAGGTCGTTCTCCGCCTTCCGGGTCGCCATGTCCTCTTTTGTGAGGCTGACCGCCGCCACAACCTCGACTCCCCGTGCGGCGAGCGCCGCCTCGAGAAGCGGGAGGGCCTCGCCGGGCTGGCCGCGGTTCGTGACGAAGACCACGGCTCGCTTCCCCTCGCAGCCTTTGAGCGCCCTGACGGCGGCGTTGATTGCCGGTGCGGGTTTCCAGGCCCAGACCGGCGTGCCGATGACGAGGAGGTCGTAGCGCGAGACGTCGATCTCGTCAGGCGTGATCGGGTCGCAGATCCCCCGCCGGGAGTGCAGGACGCCGGTCGTGTACGCCGTGAAGGCCGAGTACTCGGTCACCGTCTTCACCTCGACGAGATCGCACCCACAGGCGTTCCGGATCCGGTCCGCGACCTCCCGGGTCACCCCGGTATACGAGTAGAAGACGACGCAGGCGTTCAGCGCCGTCTGCCGTGTCGTTTTCCGGACGAGTTCGCGGTCGCACCGGTCCATGACGGCGCTGCACATCAGGTCGAAGTAATCCTGGAACTGTACCAGCCGGTCGCGGTTGAACGAGAAGTAGACGCGGAACCCCTCCCGCCGGGATATCACGAACCCTTCGCTCTTCAGCGTCCTGAGGTGCTGCGACGCGGCCGGCTGCGAGATGCCGAGTTTTTCCGCGAGGTCGGAGACTCCCATCGTCCCGGTAGTGTCCGTAGCGAGCAGGTGGACTATCCGGAGCCGGTTCGGGTCGCCGAGGGCTTTGAACATGCCGGCCATCTCCGGAACAATCTCACAGAGCCCGGTGCAGGGATCGCACTTGTTACAGTCGTCCATGTGAACTGTATAAGTGTTTGCTTATACAGATATAGACTTTGCGGAGGAGATCCGGAACCGTGCAGGGTTGGGGTTACCAGAACCTATGCAAGAGGCAGTGATGCAGTCTCGCACGAAGATGAAAAATTGACGCCCGGGGAGGGGCGGAAACGCTCCGCCATCACTGCTGACGGGGCGAGTCCTGATCGACGAGCCACGAATCTCCGGAGCTGCTCGCCTGTGGAGAGGGGCTGGGCGACTGGATGAACCAGCCGGTCAGGGTGCCGTCGAGAATAGTGGAGGAGTTCCGGGCGGAGAGAAGGCTCACGACGACCATGGCGAGGGCCGAGAGCACGAGCGCATAGAGGCTGAAGTGCACCGGAAGCGATCCCACGTACTTGGACCAGTAGCCGAAGACTCCGGCCGCGACGAGCCCGGTCGCCATGCTCGCGATCGCCCCTTCTCCGGTGGCGCCGCGCCAGTAGAGCCCGGCAAGCAGCGGAACCGCAAACGTCGCGAGCATGACCCCGATGCCCATCCAGATCAGCCACGCAAGCATCGGCGGGGGGTTGATGGCGAGCAGGAGCGTGCCGCCTGCCCCGAGGACGACCGCGACCTTCGAGACGAGGAGCACCTCTTTGTCGGAAGCCGAGGGCCGGAAGATGTTCTTGTAGATATCCCACGCGAACATCGTCCCGACCGTGAGCATGAGCCGGTCGGTCGTGGACATCACCGCCGCAAGGACGATCACCGCAAAGAGCGCCCACAACGCCACGTTCGGCATCGCGTACTCGACGCCCAGTATAAACGCGAAGTCCTGGGCGTTCACGGCGTCGGGGAGCACAAGCGTCCCCTCCTCGACGAGCGAGCGCACGGCAAATCCCGTGAACTTCACGAGGAACATCACGACCGCGTAGATCCCGAACGCAACGAGCGGCGCCCACTTGAAGTAGCGGGCCTCCTTTGCGGCAAGCACGTTGTTGATGACGTGCGGCGCACAGGCAAGGCCGACCATCAGGAGGACCCCGAACGAGACGAGGAACTCCGGCGTTGCGTAGGCGTACGAGGCGTAGACCGGGCTCGGGTACCAGGCCTGGACGAAGTTCGGGTCGACCCCCGCAAGCACGGAATTGATGTGGTCAAGCCCGCCGGCGCTCACGATGACGAACGGCGCCATCAGGAGCACGCCGAAGATCAGGATGCCGCCCTGGAACAGGGTCGTCCAGGATACGGCGTAGAGCCCCCCGACGACCGTGTAGGCGGTGATTATGACCCCGGCGATGAGCAGCGCCTGCCAGTGCGGGATAGCAAAGAGCCAGACGAGCACGATGCTGATGGCGGCGTACTGCCCCACAAGGTAGATCAGCGAGACGACGATCCCGGAGACCGCGGAGAGGCCCCGGAGCGCCCGCGGGCTCTCGAACCGGTCCGCGAGGTAGTCCTGGACGGTCAGGTAGCCCCGCTCCTTCCCGATGGCCTGGAGTTTCACCCCGAAGAAGATGATACAGAACGCGGCCGCGAGCGGCACGAAGATCTGCTCCCAGATCCCCGGCCAGCCCGAGTTGTAGCCGAACCCGCTGACCCCCAGCAGGGTCATGCCGCTGCAGATGGAGCAGACGATCAGGATCGTGAAGACCCAGAACCCGAGCGACCTCCCGGCGAGGATGTAGTCCTCGGTGTTATGGATCTTCTTTGAGGCCCAGCTCCCGATGCCGACGAGCACGCAGAAGTAGAGCCCGATCAGGACGAGCGTCAGGATGTCCGCCATCAGGGAGCCTCCCTGAACCGGAGCCCCCAGAAGGCGAGCAGCACGAAGACCAGGGCGACGGCGCCGCCCACGATGATTCCCGTTTGAGGAGGTAATGCGAAGAACATGCCGTGTTAACGTGTGGCGTGCTAGCATATAACACGATCGCCGGGAGGCGGAGAGATCGTCCCGATGGCGTGACGAACGTATCACACTAAAAAGAATGTTATTTGGAGCTCTTTACGGTCTTTGCTCCCCGGAGGAGAGCAATCTTTCCCGTGCGAACGAACTCCTTGATGCCGTACTGGCGCAAGAGTTTCTCCAGCGCGTCGATCTTCCCGGTATCCCCGGTCACCTGAAGCACCAGCGTCTTTGCCCCGACGTCCACGACCAGGGCGCGGAAGATATCGGCGATCTGCAGAATCTCGGCGCGGGCCGGGCCGGTCTCGGCGGCCACCTTGATGAGGGCGAGCTCCCGCTCCACGCTCTCCCGCTGCGTCAGGTCCGAGACCTTGATGACGTCGATGAGTTTGTTGGTCTGCTTCATCACCTGCTCGACAACTCCGTCGTCGCCGTTCACCACGATCGTGATCCGGCTCATATCCGGCTCCTCGCAGGTCCCGACGGCGAGGCTCTCGATGTTGAACCCCCGCCGCGAGAACATCCCGGCGACCCGGCTGAGCACGCCCGCCCGGTTCTCCACGAGGACGCTCAGCGTATGCGGTTTCATCTCTGACGCACCCCGATCATCTCGTTGATGGCAGCCCCGGCCGGGACCATCGGAAAGACGTTCTCCTCCCGCTCGACTCTGAAGTCCAGGACGAACGGCCCGTCGGCGGCGAGTGCAGCCTCGATCGCCTCCCGGACACCGTCCTTCTCCCCGACCGTAATGCCCTCGATCCCGTAGGCGTTCGCGATCTTCACGAAGTCCACCGGGGGGAGCTCGGTGTAGGAGTAGCGGCGGTCGTAGAAGAGCTCCTGCCACTGGCGCACCATGCCGAGGTACATGTTGTTCAAGATCACGACCTTGACGGGGATATCGTACTGCGCCACCGTCCCGAACTCCTGGATGTTCATCTGGATACTGCCGTCGCCGGCGACATCGACGACCGGCATATCCGGCCGGGCGTAGTGGGCGCCGATGGCTGCCGGGAGCCCGTATCCCATCGTCCCGAGGCCGCCCGACGTGATCCAGGTCCGGGGTTTCCTGAAGCAGTAGTACAGCGCGGTCCACATCTGGTTTTGGCCCACCTCGCTCACGATGACCCCCTCGCCCTTCAGGATGTCGGAGAGCTGCTCGACGACGTACTGCGGGCGGAGATGGCCGTCGTCGCCGTAACCGAGCGGGTACTGAGCCTTCCAGGCGTTTATCCTGCTCACCCAGTTCGCCGTATCGCCATGCTTCTGCATCCGCCGGAGGAGTGCCTGGAGCACCGCTCTCACGTCGCCCACGATCGGGACGTCGACTTTCTTGTTCTTCCCGATCTCCGCAGGGTCGATATCGATGTGGACGATCGCGGCGTTCGGCGCAAAGGTCTCGATCCGGCCGGTGACCCTGTCATCGAACCGGACGCCGACGGCAATCAGGACGTCACATTCCGTGACCGCGTAGTTCGCGGACTGGGTGCCGTGCATCCCGAGCATCCCGAGGCAGAGCGGGTGGTCGCCGGGGACGGCGCCGAGACCCATCAGGGTCGTCGTCACCGGGATGGCGGCGGTTTCCATGAACTCCAGGAGTTCTGCGGATGCTCCCGAGAGGACCACCCCGCCGCCCGCATAGATCAGCGGCCGCTCAGCCCTCGCGATCAGGTCGAGCGCCTTATCGATCTGGCGGACGTGCCCCTGGTAGGTGGGCTGGTAGCCCCGGAGGGAGACCGTCTCCGGGACGGGCGTTCCCGCCTTCACCTGGCTCGTCGTGACGTCTTTCGGGAGGTCGATCAGCACCGGGCCCGGACGGCCGGTCCGCGCGATGTAGAACGCCTCCCGGACCACGCGGTCGATGTCGGCGGCGTCCTTCACCAGGTAGTTATGCTTGGTGACCGGCATCGTGATCCCGGTGATATCCGACTCCTGGAACGCATCGTTCCCGAGCAGGGCGGTCGGCACCTGGCCGGTGAGCGCCACGACGGGGATGGAATCCATATACGCCGTCGCGATCCCGGTGACCAGGTTACACGCGCCGGGGCCGGAGGTGGCAAGGCATACCCCTACGCGGCCGCTCGCGCGCGCGTAGCCGTCGGCCGCGTGCGCCGCTGCCTGCTCATGCCTTACCAGTATGTGCCGGATCGACGAATCGTAGAGTTCATCGTAGATCGGCAAAACCACGCCGCCGGGGTAGCCGAATATGGTGTCCACCCCTTCACGCTGCAGCGCTTCAATCAGAGTCCTGGCTCCGGTCTTCATGCTCTTCCCTGAGTAATCTGTTCATCCCTGCGATAACTGCTTCGACGCTTGCCATGATGATGTCGGTCCTCGCGCCCCGTGACGTCACGGTCTGTCCGTCCTTGCTGAGTTTCACCGACACGTCAACGAGGGCGTCCGTGCCGCCGGTTATGGCGTCTACGCTGTATTCATCGAGCCTTACACTGCCGACGTCAGCCACCGATCTCTGGAGCGCGCGGATCGCTGCGTCCACCGGCCCGGTCCCGACTGCGGCACCGGTGATCTCGTCGCCGTTGACGAGCATCGTCACCGAGGCGGTCGGCATTGCGTTGCTCCCGGAGACGATGGTGAACTGGCGCAGTTCGATACACGGCGTAAACTCGATCTCCATGACGGTATCGGCGATCGCCATGATGTCGGCATCGCTTATCCGCATCCCGGCATCCCCGAGGCGTTTGATCCGGTCGACAATCTCCGCGAGCTGTGGGCTGTCGGGGGCATACCCCATATCATGGAGCGCGGCCTCGACCGCCGCCGACCCGGAGTGTTTCCCGAGGACGATGCGGCGTTTCCTCCCCACCCGTTCCGGCTGGAGCGGCTCGTAGGTGCTCGCGTCCCGCATCACCCCGTGGGCATGGATGCCGCTCTCGTGGGTGAAGGCCATCTCGCCGACGATGGGTTTGTTGGTGGCGAGCGGCACCCCGGTCAGCCGGGCGACGTGGGTCGAGAGCGGGTAGAGTTCTTCGGTCGCGATCCCGGTATCGACCCCGTAGAGCACCTCGAGCGCCATCACCAGCTCCTCGAGGCCTGTGTTCCCCGCCCGCTCCCCGAGGCCGTTGACGGTGACGTGGGCGCAGGTCGCCCCCGCCCGGAGTGCGGCGACGGAGTTTGCGAGCGCAAACCCCAGGTCGTCGTGGCAGTGGATGGAGAACGGGGCGAAGAGGAGCGGCGGGACGATCGCGGCGGCCCGCTCGGGCGTGAGGAGCCCGACGGTGTCGCAGAAGCAGAGCCGGTCGGCACCCCGCTCGACCCCTTCCCGGAAGACCTCCGCAAGGAACCCCTGGTCGGCGCGGGATGCGTCCTCCCCGGAGAGTTCGACGATGAGGCCGCGGTCCTTTGCGTACTCGACGGCGCTCCAGGCCATATCGCAGACGTGCTCGCGGGTCTTGCGGAGCTTCTTGCTGATGTGCAGGTCGCTGACCGGGACGACGAGGTGGACGGAGTCGGCGCCGGCATCGGCGGCGAGGTCGATATCCCCGGGGAGTGCCCGGACGTAGGTGCAGCACTCAGCGGCAAGGCCTGCATCGGCGATGGCACGGATGGACTCCCTCTCTCCCGCAGATGCGGCTGCTGAACCTGCTTCAATCACGTGGACGCCGAGGTCGGCAAGATACGTTGCGATCTCAAGTTTCTCGGCCGGCGTCAGGCAGACACCCGGTGTCTGTTCCCCGTCCCGTAAAGTAGTGTCAAAAAAGCGAATCGGTTCACCGAATAAAACAATCACACATAGTGCAATTCACCGTCAGAGAATTGGCGGCGGCGCTACTTAAATGTTGGGCAGTCGGGGATTCTGGTGCGGAGCAAAAAGGGGGGTTATGCCGGCGCAGGGGCGCTCTCGTAGAGGAGGGCGATGTAGCGGGCGGAGAAGATGATGAATGCCGGTGTGAGGAGAAACAGGAGGACAAGGCCGACGATCGGGATGAGCATGAGGACGAACTCCACGATCGCGATCACGATGCCCATTACGAGGAGGGCGATGAAGCAGTTCAGCCACCCAACCTTGCCGATGTGGGCGAGGAGGGTGCGGATCCTGAAAGCCTCGCCCATCCTCCCCGTCCGGGAGAACCGGACCCCCGCGAAGGTCGAGAGGATCCCGAGGATTATGGCGGCGACGATGAAGAGGACGAAGATGACGAGGGCTGCGATGATGGCCAGCTCCGGGCTGAGGAGCGATTCGGAGCCTGTTCCCGGGGTCGTTGTTGCCGATACCGGGATGAAGTACAGCGCAAAGGGAAGGAGCGTGAGGATCATGAGCGGGATCGAGTAGATGATCGCGATGACAAGCAGTTTGATGCCGTCGATGAAGAGCCCGAGCCAGCCTTCAAGCTCGGGGGCGGGCTCTGTGCCGCTCATGACCCGCACCGTGTAGCCGTAGATGAGCGGGAATATGATCGTGCTGACGAGCAGGAGGAGCCAGCGGACCCACCTGCCCCAGATAGCGTCCTTCGCATAACCGAAGGACTCGCTGAGTAATCGGACGAAATCCATGTGTATCACCGCATGTTCGGTAAGAATCTTGCGTTCGGGGAGATAAACGCGCTGCTTTGTTCGCAGGCGAAAAGTCCCGATCACACGCCCTGCATCGCGTACGGACGAGCGTCATCGGTGGGTTGTGGGGAGTACCGCGTCAAAGGCCGCAGAAGCGGCCAGCCGCAAAAAAGGAAGGATTATTCCGATATTATGCGGGAGCGGGCACTTCCTCGTAGACCAGGGCAAGGTAGCGGGCGTAGAAGATGGCAAACGCTGCATCGAGGAAGAGGGCGATGATGAAGCCCAGGAGCGGGATCGAGTAGATGATACCGACCACGAAACCGTAGACGAACGCGATGACGAGGAGGACGATGACCGCGACGATCCAGGTTCCCCACCCGAGTTTGCCGATGTGCCCGAGGATCGCCCCGAAGTTGAACGCCTCACCGAGGCTGTCCGTGTGGGCGAACCGCATCGTGGCGAACATGAGAATGAACGACATGATGATTGCGATGATCGCCGCAAGCAGGAAGCCTCCGATGAGGCTGAGCACCGCAGCGCCTGCTGCTGCAGGGTCGCCGCCGGCTGCCTGGTTCGCCATGAGGGCGATTGCGCCGAGTCCGCCGAGGACCAGGAAGACGATGATCGCCGGGATCATGTAGACCAGCGCGATGATGTTCAACTTCCACCCGTCGACGAAGAGCTTGCCCCACTGGTCGACCTCGGGCGCCGGGGTCTTTCCTGCGAGCACCCGCACGGAGTAGCCGCTGAGGAGCGGGATCAGGGAGAGCGTGAACATCTGCACGAGTGCCAGGACGGCAAGGATGATCCAGTCCATCCACTTGCCTGCCAGAGCATCCTTGGTATACTCAAATGATCTGGAAATAAGATTACCGTAGTCCATAGGTGTATCACCTACGAGTAATTTCGAGAAATTTTTATATAAACGTATTGGCCAAAACCGAATACGCTCCATATCCTTTTCCGAAAAAGAAGCAATTAGACCAGGATAAATCAGCTAATCACGGCACAGATCGGTCAGGCACAATTCTGAGCGCCGCGGCATATAAATACCCTGTTCTCGACAACAGCGATGTGTGTGCCGTGCCCGCGGTATCCGGAGCCTCCCCGGCGGCGATCCCGGTCACGAAAAGAAGGTGGGGTGTTAGGCCGGTGCCGGGGCGCTCTCGTAGATCAGCGTCATGTACCGTGCAGCGAAGATGGTCCAGGCCGGGTACAGGAAGATCGCGATCAGCCAGCCGAGGAACGGGATCGCGTTCAGTACTGAGATGATAATGCCAAAGACAATCCCGACAATCCACAGGACGATGAGAGCGATGATGTAACTCCCCCAGCCGATCTTTCCGATGTGCTCGAGGATGGCGCCGAAGGCAAACGCCTGGCCCATGCTGTCTTTCTGCGCAAACCGGATGACACCGATCGCCGAGACCAGCGTGATGAGAATCGCGACGACGAACATGATCAGCAGACCGATGCCTATCGACCCGATGGCGAGCATGGGATCCCCGTTGCTGCCGGCGATAGCGATCGCCGGTACGAAGAAGATAACCATGACGATGAAGACCGGGATGGCGTAGATGATGCCGATCACGAAGAGTTTCAGGCCGTCGATGAAGAGCCCGAGCCAGCCTTCAAGCTCGGGAGCCGGTTTTACACCGCTGTAAATGCGGACGACATATCCCATGATGAGCGGGAATATGATCGTGCTGATGACAAGCAGGATCCACTGGACCCATTTGCCCCAGACGGCATCTTTTGCGTAGCCGAACGAATCGCTCAGCATGTTTCCATAATCCATAGGTAAATCGCCTACGATTTACCTTGAGACGATATGATATAAAAGCATTGCTATGATTTCTCTGCTCACATCTCGCTTTTGCAGAAACAGGGCGGTTATAGCGGTACAAACCGGACGAACGGGGTTGGGAGCGCGTCCCCGGGATCCGGAGGTGGGCATGACCCGCCGGCAGTGATGCGGGTGGAGGAGGAAGGGGTCCCGCATCACGCCGGTGCCGGGGCGCTCTCGTAGGCTCTGGCGAGGTAGCGGGCCTGGAAGATGCCGAATGCCACCCCGATGAAGAGGTTGACGATCCAGCCGAGGACCGGGATCGAGGCGATGATGCCGAGCACGAACGCATACACGAGGCCGATGAGAACGAGGACGATGACCGCGACGATCCAGGATCCCCACCCGATCCTCCCGATGTGAGAGAAGATCGCCCCGAAGTTGAACGCCTGGCCGAGGCTGCCCGTGTGGGCGAACCGCACGACCGCGAAGAGGGAGATGAACGATATGATGATCCAGACGACGGCAGCAACCAGGATACCGGAGATCGCAGCGGTAACGGCCGGGGCCCATGCGTCAGGGTTTCCGGCCCCCGCTGCCGCTATGGCGGAGACAACCGCAGCCCCCCCGAAGAAGGCCAGGATCAGGATCACCGGGATCAGGTAGATCAGGGTGATGATGTTCCACTTCCACCCGTCGATGAAGAGCCTGCCCCACTCGTTGACCTCGGGGGCGGGCGTCCTGCCGGAGAGCACCCGGACGATGTAGCCGCTGTAGAGCGGAATCAGGAAGAGAGTAAACGTCTGGATGAGCGAGAGAATTACCAGGAGCACCCACCGCCACCATTCACCCCAGAGAGCGTCTTTCGTGTAACCGAACGACCCGGAGATGAGACTGCCGTAGTCCATATCATACCACCTTCGGCCGTGGAGAGAAGGTGGGGGATATAAGTTTTGGGGAGCGACGGGCCGAAGGGCCGGAGCTCGAGAAAACGCTTCGCGTTTTCGAGTGGCGACGCTCCGAAGGGCCGGAGCTCAAGCACCGGCAGGTGCGAATGGCGACGGGCCGAAGAGCCGGAGTTTGAGCACCAGAGGCGCGAGTGGCGATACTGTCTCACGCGAAGCCGCGAAGTCGCGAAGAGGACTGTCAACACTCATATCCCAGACTTCGCGTTCTTCGCGGCTTCGCGTGAGCTAACGGTGTGGTGATGCAGTGCATTCCATACTATAGAGCCAAAAATCCGGGAAAAAGAGGTTTGCGGCGGGCCCTCAGTGCCGGAAGTGCCGCACGCCGGTGAAGATCATCGCGATATTGAGCCGGTTCGCCGCTTCGATGACTTCCTGGTCCCGGATAGAGCCGCCCGGCTGGACGAGCGCCGTCGCGCCCGCCGCCGCCGCGACCTCCAGGGTGTCGGGGAACGGGAGGAATGCGTCCGAGGCAACCGCCGACCCGGCAAGAGGCTTACGGGCCTTCCTGACCGCGATCTCCGCGGACTCGACCCGGTTCATCTGCCCCGCACCGATCCCGATGACCGCTTTCTCGTCTGCAAATATGATGGCGTTGCTCTTCGTGTGCCCGCAGACCTTCCAGGCGAGGTGCATCGCCCGCATCTCGTGGGCGTCGGGCTCCCGCTCGGTCACGACCCGCCAGTCCTCGCGGTAAGGCTCCGTCCGCTGGAGGAGGACGCCGCCGTCGATGCTCCGGATCTCGTCCTGCACGACCGCCTCAGGCAGCCGGAGCACCCGCATGTTCTCCTTGGCCTTCATGATCTCGAGCGCTCCCGGGGTGTAGGACGGGGCGACCACCACCTCGACGAACGTCCCGGTGAGCTCCCGGGCGACGTCCTCCGTCACCTCGCGGTTCATGGCGACGATCGAGCCGTAGGCCGAGACCGGGTCGACCTCCCGGGCGGCGATGTAGGTCTCGAGGAGACCGTCGCCCGTCGCGACGCCGCAGGGGTTGTTATGCTTGACGATGACCACGGCGCAGTCGTCGAACTCACGGAGCAGGCCGACCGCGGCATGGACGTCGAGGTAGTTGTTGTAGGACATCTGCTTGCCCTGGAGCGGCTGCTCCCCGGCGATGCCGGAGTCCCCGTAGACCGCCGCCGCCTGGTGTGGGTTCTCGCCGTAACGCAGCGTCCTCCCGCTCCGGAACTGGAGGGTGAGGACCCCGGGGAACGGCCGGTCGATGCCGGTGAGGTAGTTCGTGATCGCGCCGTCGTAAGCCGCCGTCCGGGCGAACGCCTTTGCAGCGAGGTTCAGCCGCTCTTCGGCCGAGAACCCGCCCCGCCGGACCGCCTCCGCCACCGTTCCGTAGTCGGCGGGGTCCACCACGACCGCGACGTACTTATGGTTCTTCGCCGCCGCCCGCACCATCGCCGGGCCGCCGATATCGATGTACTCGATCATCTCCTCTAGCGTTAGCCCCGCGCTCCTCATCGCCTCGAAGGGGTATAGGTTCACCACCACAAGATCGATCGGCTCGATACCGTGCTCCTGCATCACGGCGTCGTCGATGCCGCGGCGTCCGAGGATGCCCCCGTGGATCTTCGGGTGGAGGGTCTTGACCCTTCCGTGCATCATCTCGGGAAAGCCGGTGTGGGTGGAGACATCGGTGAACGGAACCCCCGCCTGCGCGAGCGTCGCCCCGGTGCCGCCGGAACTCAGGAGCCGGTAATCGTGCTTGATAAGCACCTTTGCAAGATCGACGATGCCTGCCTTGTCCCAGACAGACAGCAGTGCCCACTTCATGAATACACGTGAGCGGGGTAGAGGGATATATATTTGGCGCCGCCCACGAAACCGGCCGCGTTTCACCCTGCAGGGTTCCGGTGCCGGGCAGCCTCCCTCCCGCGGATCCGCATATCGACGGAAGAATACAGGCGGATGGACGTCCAATCGTTAATTTGGCCCGTTACAGGAGCCGGATGCCTGCAGTATCAGTTAAAAATATATAGAACCACATTACAATAAATAATCGAGCTACTACATTAACATCATTTTGAAGCAGGTTAGGCGTATGAAGGAGGATACATCCGAACCAAACGAGAAGCAACAGGATCTCGCAAACGAGGCGGATGCAGCATCTCCGGCACTTGAAGATCTGCAAAAGGCATGTGACGACCTTAACAGCCGTTATCTACGCCTTGCAGCAGATTTCGACAACTACCGGAAGCGGATGGCCCGGGAACTCGACGCCCGTACAACGTTCGCCATTGAGGATTTCGCGGTGGAGTTGCTCGAGGTCGTGGATAACTTCGAGCGGGCGGAGAAAGCCGACGGTGCATCTCTCACTGAAGGGATGGAGCAGATCAGGAAGCTCTTCATGACCATCCTTGAGCGGCACGGCATCGGGCCCATCGAATGCTGGAACCTTCCTTTCGACCCCGAACGGCACGAGGCGATAGCCTACGTTCCTTCGGCCGCGGAGGAGGGAACCGTGATCGACGAGGTCGTTCGCGGATACTGTATGCAGGATAAAGTCATCAGATGCGCAAAAGTCGTAGTATCTAGAGGATTGGAGGAATAAACACATGGTTTCAGAAAAAGTTCTGGGTATCGATCTTGGGACAACCAACTCGTGCATGGCAATCATGGAAGGCGGGCGGGCGACGGTCATCGCCAACGCCGAAGGCGGCAGAACCACCCCGTCCGTCGTAGCGTTCACCAAGGAGGGCGAGCGGCTGGTCGGCAACGTCGCGAAGAGGCAGGCGATCACCAACCCGAACCGCACTATCCAGTCGATCAAGCGGAAAATGGGCACGAGCGAGAAGATCACCATCGAGAGCAAGAATTACACGCCGCAGGAGATCTCTGCGATGATCCTCCAGAAACTGAAACTGGACGCGGAGGAGTACCTGGGCGAGAAGATTGCAAAAGCCGTCATCACGGTGCCCGCCTACTTCAACGACGCCCAGCGGCAGGCGACGAAGGATGCAGGGACCATCGCCGGCCTCGAGGTGCTCCGGATCATCAACGAACCGACCGCCAGTGCGCTCGCCTACGGTATCGATAAGGAAGGCGAGTCCACGGTGCTCGTCTACGACCTCGGCGGCGGCACGTTCGATGTCTCCATCCTCCAGCTCGGCGACGGCGTCTTCGAGGTCAAGGCGACCGCCGGCAACAACCGCCTCGGCGGCGACGACTTCGATAAACTGGTCGTCGACTACCTGGTCGACGAGTTCCGGAAGAAGGAAGGGGCCGACCTCCGGAAGGACCCGGTCGCCATGCAGCGGCTGCGCGATGCGGCCGAGGGCGCAAAGATCGAGCTCTCCACCGTCCAGAAGACCAGCATCAACCTCCCCTACATCACCACGACGGAGAGCGGCCCCAAGTTCCTGGACATCGACCTTACCCGCGCGAAGTTCGAGCAGCTCATCGGCGACCTGGTCGACTCGACCCTCGGGCCGGTGAAGCAGGCGCTCGCCGACGCCAGACTGAGCGCCGACGGTATCGACCACGTCCTCCTCGTCGGCGGGTCGACCCGGGTGCCGCTCGTGCAGGAGACCGTGAAGAAGATCCTCAAGAAGGAGCCCGACAAAGGCATCAACCCCGACGAGTGTGTCGCCCTCGGCGCCGCCATCCAGGCCGGCGTGCTCACGGGCGAGACCAAGGACGTCCTGCTCCTGGACGTGACCCCGCTCTCGCTCGGCATCGAGACGCTCGGGGGTATCGCGACGAAGCTGATCGAGCGCAACACCACCATCCCGACGCGGAAGAGCCAGGTCTTCTCGACAGCCGCCGACGGCCAGACCTCGGTCGAGATCCACGTGATGCAGGGCGAACGGGCGCTCGCAAAGGACAACTTCACCCTGGGCAGGTTCCAGCTCACCGGCATTCCGCCGGCACCCCGGGGGATCCCGCAGATCGAGGTCACGTTCGATATCGACGCAAACGGCATCGTCCATGTCTCGGCAAAGGACCTCGGCACCGGCAACGAGCAGTCGATCACCATCAAGCCGCAGGACTCCCGCCCCTCGGAGGCCGAGATCGAGCGGATGATGGGCGACGCGAAGAAGTTCGAGGCGGAGGACCAGAAGAAGCGCGAGGAGATCGACCTGCGCAACACCGCCGATACCGCCATCTTCACCGCCGAACGGGCCCTCAAAGACGCGAAGGACACTATCGATGCCGCGGACAAAGAGAAGATCGAGAGTGCTATCGCCGACCTCAAGAAGGCGCTCGAGGGCGACGACCTCGAGGCCGTCAAACAGAAGATGGACACCCTGACCGAAGCGGTATATGCGGTCACGACGAAGATGTACCAGCAGGCACAGGCGGCCGCCGCCGAGCAGCAGCAGACGGAGGGTGCCGCAAAGCAGGATGATACTGTCGTTGATGCCGATTACGAAGTCAAAGAGTGAGGTCGATGGGTCCGGACAGCTACTATGATACCCTCGGCGTCGCGCGCGACGCCGACGATAAGGAGATCAGGAAAGCCTACCGGGACCTGGCACGAAAATATCACCCCGATGTCTGCAAGGAGCCGGGGGCCGAGGAGAGGTTCAAGAAGATCAACGAAGCCTACAGTGTCCTCTCCGACTCCCAGAAACGCGCCCAGTACGACCAGCTGGGGCATGACGCCTACAGCAGCGCGTCCCGGGGTTCGTACTCCGGCGGGGGAGGGTTCTCCGGCGGGTTCAACGCGGATTTCTCGGGGTTCGGGGATATCTTCGACACCTTCTTCGGCGGGGGGGGCAGGCAGCGTTCCGGCCCGCGCCCCGGCGCAGACCTCCTGATGAAGATGCGCATAACGCTTGAGGAGGCGGCGTTCGGGACCGAGAAAGAGGTTGGCGTCGATCATGTCGAACCCTGTCCTGCGTGCGACGGGTCGGGGAGCGAGACGAAGAAGTTCACCACCTGCCCGACCTGCGGCGGCAGCGGCCAGATGCGGCAGATGAGCCAGTCCATCTTCGGGAATTTTGTCCGGATGAGCACCTGCACCGCCTGCGGCGGGCGGGGGAAGATCCCTGAGGCCCGGTGCAAGGCCTGCGGCGGGAGCGGGCACCGGCGGGCCCGGCAGACCGTGAAGGTCCGGATCCCGCCGGGCGTGGATACGGGCATGCGCCTCCGGATGGAGGGGTACGGCGACGCCGGAGAGTATGGTGCGCCGAGCGGGAACCTTTACATCGAGATCAGCGTCGCGCCGCACCGGTCGTTCACCCGGCGGGGCGACGACCTGGAGACGACCGTCGATATCACCCCGGCCCAGGCTACGCTGGGCTCCGAGGTCGAGGTGCAGACGATCGACGGGCGCACCGTCGTCCTCGACATCCCGGCCGGCGTGCAGTACAACACAGGGCTGAAGGTACGGGGCGAAGGCGTGCGATGGCAGACGAAGCCCGGCGATATGCTGGTGCGGGTGCGCATCGTCGTGCCCGAGCGCCTGACGGAGGAGGAGCGCGAACTCTACCAGCACCTGCTCGAGATGGAGGGGAAGAAACCCTCCGCGAAGAAGGGCAAAGGCTTCTTTCAGGACGTCGTCGACAAGATGAAAGAGACGGTGAAGTGAGGAACCCCTCACTTCAACGGTTCGCTTTTTTGGGTAACGTTTTTGGTGTGAGCCCGGGTCGTCGCTCCTGCACTCCGGGCGACTGCTCAACCGGGTATCAGACCTTTTTCTTCAGTTCAACGAACTGCCGGACGATCCTGGCGATTTCCTCCCGGATCCTGCTGTTTCCGTCGAAAAGTTTTTGCCTGACCTCTTCTGTGATACGCCCGTGTTGTTCCCTATAGATGGTATACAGCGTCTCGATGATCGGCGCATAGTCCCCATCATCCGCCTTCACGAGCGCGTTCAGGTAGGCCGACCGGTGTTCTAATCCCAGGTAGAGCGTTGGATAACCAGATTGCTCCAGGACTAAATTCATCAACGCCCGTCCAACCCGCCCGTTTCCATCGACGAACGGATGGATCATCTCAAATTTTGTGTGGAGTAATACAGCGAGTTCGAATGGATTCAGGTGCCGTTTATTCTGCCTGTACCACCCGATGAGAGCACGCATCTCCTCAGGGACGAGGATCGCAGGAGGAGGTTCATAGTCCACCTGCTCGATGCCTACCTGAATGTTCCGATAGTCTCCCGGGTTCCGGAGGACCTCATTCATCAGTATTTCGTGGATCTTCCTGATGAGCTTCTCAGTTATATCCCCGGAATATCCTTCGAGATATCTTCGGAGATTGATGAAATTAAGGATCTCATACACCTCATCCATCTTCTTTCCGGCCGGAGAGATGTTATGCTCCAGGAGTTCCTGCGCTTCCCGGAGACTGATGGTATTTCCCTCGATCGCCGTCGTACCCTGGACATATCTGAGATACATTGCATCCATGTACCGCTCGCTCTCATCAGGGTAGAGCTCCTTGAGAAGTCCGTAGAAGTAACGATTAGTCTCGAGATCGACCGCCTGGGTCTTGTCGAGGGCCGTGAAGGAGTAATGCTCCAGCCGGTAATCGAGGTATGTCTTTAACCTGAGAGTATGGAGTTCAGACAGTTTTGACAAAAAGTCCTGTTGGGCTACCGTTTCGAGTCTTCCGATGTATATCTGAAGCGGCAGCGATTTTGAGTTAACTTTAACCTTATCTCTGAGGTAGAGATATTTATTGCCCTTGATTGTCTTTACGGTCAATTCAGGCATGGCTTCATTCATCTCGGTTTCGATAGATTAAAAGGTTATTCCCGGGTTAACTGGGTTGCCCTTCATGAGGATGGAGTGAGATTCCGGCCAAAAATTCAGCGGGCTGTATATCTCGGGGCAGCGGAGTTCACGCATCAGGACTGCAATTGAGAAGATGAAACCGGCGGGAACGAGGGAATATCCTGGTACACTGGACCGTGGTGGCTATCGCCGAGAGCGGGGTGGGGACAGGGGGGGGGAATACTCCCCTCGCACCTATCGGTGCTCAAGCTCGCTACGCTCGCACTCCCCGTCAGCCCCTCCTCGCACCTTCGGTGCTCGAACTCCTGTCCTGCGGACAGTCGTTCTCCGGAGCGTCGTTCCCCCAATGGCGATATCCAAGGGAAATCCGTGCCAGGGGTGTGTAAACATACCCAGACTCATGCATTGTGGAACCCTTTGCACTGCGCCAAACCACAACGGCAACAAGCGATTATTACCCTAACCAATCTGTCATATACCCGTTTTAAGACCCCCCATACCCCCGCTTTATCGCCCTCCCGGCCCAATACTCTGAGGATGAAACTGCTCTTCGAACTCTCCGGCGAACACCCCGATCTCCCGGTTGCGGAACTGGAGTGCGTGGGCACCGTGCTCGATACCCGGACCCAGGTTGCGGTCGCCGAGTGCCCGGACCCGGGAGCCGCCGGGCGCCTTGCCCTGACGCACGTGGTGATGGAGTACCTCGGGGAGTGCGAGCCCACGCGGGAGGCGTTTGCGGGCCTCCTCCGCGACCTTGCCATCCGGACCGAAAAGCCGTTTGCGGGCCGGGTGAAGCTGATCCAGGGGAACCGGATGGATGCCGCGCACCTCGAGTTGGAGCGGCTGATCGGGAGCCTGATCGCCGGTCCGGTCTCGCTCCGTGACCCTGTCGAAGAGTACCGCGCCGTCGTCTCGGAGGACCGCTGCTACTTCGGCCGCGTCCTCTCGCGGATCGACCGGGGGGCGTTCGATGCCCGGAACCCCATGCGCCGGCCGTTCTTCCACCCCGGGGTGATGATGCCCCGGATGGCCCGGGCGCTCGTCAACATCTCCCTGGTCCGGCCCGGGGAACGGGTCTTCGACCCCTTCTGCGGCACCGGCGGGATCCTCCTTGAGGCCCGGGAGATCGGCGTCCTGATCCTCGGGAGCGACTTCGACCCCGCGATGGTCGCCGGCTACCGGCAGAACCTCCCGGAGTCGGACGTGATGATCGCCGACGCCACGGCGGTCCCGATCTGCGATCATGCCCTCGACGCCGTCGTGACCGACCTCCCCTACGGCCAGTCGGTCCGGATCCGGGCGAATAGCATGGACCGCCTCTACGACGGATCGCTTGCGGAGGTCCGGCGCATCCTCCGGCCGGGGAGGCGCGCGGTCGTCGTCACGCACCGCGACATCACGGATATCGCCGCCCGCCACTTCACCGTCCTGCAGGTGCACGAGCAGCGGGTGCACAGGAGCCTGACCCGCCGGATCCTGGTGCTCTCCTGACGATGCCGGCCCCGGTTTTTATGATGGATCTGAACGAATTTTATACGTGGATGTAAATTTTAAACGCTACGGCCTCTATCTCGTCAGGTGGCAGCTCTCGACGCCGCTCCTCGCCGGAGTCCTCTACCTGCTCGCGGGCCTCGGAGCGCTGGCCGCCACCATCATAGCGAACCTCATCGGCGGCCTCATCTTCTTCTGGGTCGACCGGTTCATCTTCACCTCCCAGGCGCTTGCCGCCCAGTGGGAGGTCCGGGAAGAGGTCCGGTGCGTTGACTGCGGCACGGTCGCCCGGGGCTACCGCCTGGTCCGGGCGGAGAACTACGACAAGTCCGACGATCCGGCGCCCGAGTTCCGCTGCGAGACATGTTCAAGGAAAAAGTCGGAAGAACTCAAGAAGCGGGGCGTCAAGCACTGAGGGGGTGGGGCGGGATCCTCCTGCTCTTTTTTGCCGCACCGGCTAAGGGCTTAACTGAGTTTGCGAAGAGCAGAGTGTTCAGCCGCGATTAACAGAAGAAGCCCGCGCAATGAAAAAGTCCCGTACACTGGACCGTGGGGATATCGCCATTGGGGGAGGGGTTGCAGGGGAGGGGGAGACCCCCTTCGCACCTAGCGGTGCTCACGTTCGCTGGCGCTCACGCCTCGAAACTCTTCGAGTTTCTCATGCTCCCTTCGGTCGCACTCCCCATTGTCCCCACCCCCCGAACGCGATATCCACAGGAAATCCGTGCATGGGTATATACAATTATCAGAACCGTAAAAATTCAAGCACTAAAGTATGGGATGCACCACCTCCAGGAACAGACCTTCCCGCACAACCCCGTGCATGAAAGACCCCTCCTCAAACGAACCCCACCCCAACCCCCACCACCGCCAGCGTCACACACGCACCGACCTGAACCGCCACGTTGTCGTCGACCGGGGAGCAGGCCTCGATGACGCCGGCGACGGCCGCGACGGCCACGGCCGCCCACCAGGGGACCAGGAAGGCCAGCACGAGAGCGGCCGCGGCCGCCCCGGCAAGCGTTCCCTCGAGTGATTTTTTGCCCCGGAGGACGTGCCGCCCGAACCGCAGCCCGACGAGAGTTGCGATGCTGTCGAGCAGACCGACCGTGACGAGGCCGACCGCGGTATACTCTCTCCCGAAGACCGCAAGGCAGAAGAGCGCGCCGATGGCGTAGGCGATGCCACCCTTGAGCGGCACCTTCCCGGTACGTTCGGACTCATCCAGCACCCGGGAGAAAACCGGGACGTCGTAGCCGCGGGTGAAGGCGTCGCAGAGGAGGAACAGGGCAACGAGCACGACGCTCAGGAATATGAATGCCCCCCGGTCGCCCAGGCGGAGGATGATCCCGGCGCCGAGGACCCCCATGAGCAGGTGGACAGTCTGGCGGAACGTCTCGCTCATCGCACCGGAATAGCAGCCCCGGCAGATAAAGCATCGTGCGAGTGCCGGTCGCTCGCCGGGGAGCAGTCACCTTAATGTAGTCTCCCTCTATTCTACACCCCCTTGAGGGAGAACACCATGACGATGGTACGAAAATACGCAAACCCGCCTGCCGCCGAAGTGATATGCGAGTTCCGGTTTCCCGAGGATATTCCCTGGGACATGACCTACCCCGGCATACTCTACAGTCACCTGAAGGATGCCTACCCGAAGAGAGACCAGCGCTACGTGCGCGAGGTGGTCATGCTCCTCGGGCCGGAGGGGCTCCGCGAGGAACTCCTGGTCACCGAACGGTCGATCTTCCTCGCCGAGGACGAGGGTTGTGCGGTCCAGGTCGGGCCCCGCCTGCTCTCGGTGAGCTGCCAGAAGCCGTACGTCCACTGGGAGGCCTTCTCGGAGCGGATCAACGGGGCGTTCGAACGGTTCCGTGAGGTCATCAGCGCCGATACCATCGGCACCATGAACCTCCGCTACGTCAACCTCATCGAGGTCCCTGAAGCGGAAGTGACGCTCTCGGACTACTTCGCCTTCTACCCCATCCTCCCGCCGGAACTCCCGCGGGTGCCTGCGGGGTTCATCACCGGGTGCGAGTTCTCGTTCCACGACAACCGCGACAACTGCCGGGTGGAGCTCACCGACGCCGTGCCCGAGTCGACGGAGCACAACGCGTTCCTCTTGAACATCGACTATTTCCTGGCAGAGGAGAAGAGCGTCCCGCTGGATGGGGTGACCGACTGGCTGGAGATTGCCCACACCCACGTGCGGGATATCTTCGAGGCCTGCATCAGGGACTCCCTGCGCGACCTCTTCACCATCCGGGAGGAGGCAGCGGCGGCAGCACGGTGAGGTGAGGGGTTTCGCATGGGCGACATCGTGCGGTGGAAATGGATGATGGACCACTGGGAGAAAGCTGCCGGCCGGGAGTTCGTCGGGCGCGGATGGCTGCATGCAAGGAAACCATAGGGCCGGGTGGAGAGGATACGGTGTTACCCATGACCCCCGGCAGGGTTGAGCGCTGGACGCTGCCCGGCCTCGATGAGGCGGTCCGGCGGTGCCGGGCGCAGAACGCCCGGGGCATCCGGTGCATCATCGCTGCTCTCGGCGAGTATGCACGGAGCGAGCGGCAGGTCCGGGAGAACCTGGAGCGCTCTTCCGCCGCCGTAGCCGCGATCGACGAGCACGCCCTGGACGCATCCATCACCGTGAAGATGACTGCGCTCGGTGTGCTTATCGACCGGGATGCCGCCCGGGACTCGCTGATCCGGCTCTCTCGTGAGGCCCGGGCATGCGATGTCGGGGTCGAGGTGGATATGGAGGGGCGGGGACTTGTGGAAACGACGGTCGATGCCGCCGTCGCCTGCGCCCGGCAGGGGCTGCCGGTGACGCTCGCCCTCCAGACCTCCATCGACCGCACTGCGGGCGACCTCGAACGCATCGTCCGCCACGGGATCAGGCCCCGCCTGGTGAAGGGAGCCTACGGGGCGGATACGGATGACCCCGACGAGGTCCGCCGGCGCTTTCGGGCGCTTGCAGCGGGGCTTCTCGACCGGGGCGTGCCGTTCTCGGCCGGCACCCACGACCCGGACCTGATCGCGTGGCTGGTGCAGTACGCGGCCGGGACGGTCGAGTTCGGGTTCCTGATGGGGCTTGCGGACGAGACGAAACTCCGGCTCGCGAGGGAAGGACACGCCGTCGCGGAGTACGTGCCCTTCGGTGAGCAGGCGGCCGTATACGTCGCGCGGCGCGAGGCTTACCTCGCGGGGCTGGCCGCGGGTGGGAGGGCGCCGGTGCCGTAACGTCGCACCCTCACATCCGGAGAGATTATACATGATTCAGACACGGGGAAGCGGTATACTCCTGCACATCACGTCCC
This sequence comes from Methanobacteriota archaeon, assembly GCA_016841955.1. Taxonomy (GTDB): domain Archaea; phylum Halobacteriota; class Methanomicrobia; order Methanomicrobiales; family Methanoculleaceae; genus Methanoculleus. The sequence continues at coordinate 31,256 of JAENYE010000008.1, read as the reverse complement.
TGCCGTCGGCGTACGGCATCGGTGATTTCGGCCCGTCGGCATACCGGTTCATCGAGGCGCTGGCGAAGGCCCGGCAGCACTACTGGCAGATCCTGCCGCTCAACCCGACACGGATCGAGTACGCCCATTCACCCTACAGCAGTCCTTCGGCATTTGCCGTGAACACCCTCCTCATCAGCCCGGACATGCTCGTCCGGGAGGGGTTCCTGAGGAAGAGCGACCTGGAGCCGGCACCCGACTTTCCGGAGGAACGGGTGGCGTACGAGGCGGCTGCCTGGTACCGGGACCGGTTGTTCTCGCTTGCTTACGAGCGGTTCCGCTACTCGGGGCCGGAGCGCGGGTATGAAACGTTCTGCGACATGAGCGGGTGGTGGCTCGACGACCACGCGCTCTTTGTTGCGCTCAAAGACCGCTTCCGCGGGCAGGAGTGGAACCGGTGGCCGGAGGAGGTCCGGACCCGGCAGCCGGAGGCTCTCGACGAGATGCGCCGGCTCCTCGCCGATGAGGTCCGGAAGGAGAAGTTCCTCCAGTACCTCGCCGCCCGGCAGTGGTCGGCCCTCCGCCGGTACTGCACCGATCGGGGCATCCAGGTTATCGGCGACATCCCGATCTACGTCGCATACGACAGCGTCGATCTCTGGGCAAACCCCGGGATCTTCAAACTGGACGAAGACCTCCGCCCGACCGTGGTGGCGGGGGTGCCCCCGGATATCTTCAGCAAAACGGGGCAGCTCTGGGGGAACCCGGTCTACGACTGGCCCGCCCTCCGGGAGCGGGGTTACGACTGGTGGACGAGCCGGATCGCCCGGTCCGGCGAACTCTACGACCTCTTCCGGATCGACCACTTCCGGGCGTTCGCCGACTACTACGAGGTCCCCGCGGGCGATACGACGGCCGAGCACGGCACCTGGGTCGACGGGCCGGGAGCCGGCTTCTTCGAGGCGCTCGCCCGGCGGTATCCCTGCTTTGCCATCGTCGCCGAGGACCTGGGGGCGAACACCCCGGCCGTCCAGGAGCTTCTCGACCGCTTCGGGTTCCCGGGGATGAAGATCCTGCTCTTCGCGTTCGGCGAGGGGATCCCGAAAAGTGCTCATATCCCTCACAACTACGTCCCAAACCTCATCTGCTACACGGGGACGCACGACAACAACACGGCCCGGGGGTGGTTTGAGGAGGAGGCGTCGGAGGAGGATAAGCAGCGGTTCTTTACCTACGCCGGGCGGGAGGTGGCAGCAGGAGATGTTCCCCGGGAACTCATCCTTCTCGCGATGAAATCGGTTGCCCGGGCAAGCATCATCCCCATGCAGGACCTTCTCGGCCTCGGGGCGGAGGCGAGGATGAACTATCCCTCGACCACTGATGGGAACTGGGAGTGGCGGATGACGCCGGGGGAGTTTGCCGGTGCCCCGTTCGACTGGCTCGCGAGGCTCACGGAACTCTCCGGGCGGGGGTGAATCGGCAATGTCCGGGGGTATATCAGAAGTCTACTTTAGACTCAGACAGACAAAAACCCGCTAAAGAATGGTGACCTCTGGTGGAAGGCCTTCTTCGCAGTCACTTCCGGACACGGATTCCCATTGGGTATCGCCACCGGGGGAGGGGTTGCAGGGGAGTGCGATGGTTCGTAGAACCGGAGCACGAGAAGGCCGAAGGCCTTTGAGGGGGGGTCTCCCCCTGCTCCCTCCCAGGAAAGATGTCCGATAGTTTGAGGGCATCACCAGCCTGATCGTCAGTACCTCGTCAGCACCTCGAGTTCCTCCCGAATGGTCCGACGGACCATCTCCTCGATGGCGGTGTAGTCGCGCCTCGCCTTCTCGTGCTTGCCGATCATCTCTTCCATCTTCATGATCCCGAGGGAGAGGTTCTTCCCGTACTTCAGGGCAACCTCCAGCGCCTCCTCGTCAACCCGGACGACCCTGGACATAGAATGATGTTTCCCGGGCCAGGATTTAATTGTTACAGTTTTGTTACAGGCAGGCGGCGGGCGTTACAGATCCGTAACAGTACAGGAGATGTTGTAACATTTTGGTTACAAGCAGCGATCGGGTGGGAGATTGGGTGGTTATCCCCGGCTACCCCGCCCCTGCCTGCCGGGCCACGCCCCGGGTGCAACACCTACGGGGCCGGCTACCGGGTCGACGGCACGAGCCTCTCGGTTTCCTCGCTCTATAGCACGAAGATGCACTGCAACGAGCCCGAAGGCGTCATGGAGCAGGAGAGCAGGTGCCTCAACCTTGTTGCGTCGGCAACAGGCTACCGCATCGACGGAGACCGGCTCGACCTCCTCGATGAAGGCCGGAAAGGCCCTGCTCTCTTACAGCGCGGATCGGCCCTGATCAGTTCCCGTTCCAGGCGGCCGGAGAGGCCGGTCCCTGCCCGGTTTTTCTCATTTTACCGTACCTGAGCGACCATCTCTCCCGCCGGGGCAGGCTCAGGGCGACAGCATCGGATCGACGCCGCTTTCATCCAGCCTTCCGGGAGAGAGCGATCGAGAGAATTTCGGTGGAAATGGGTTGCTTTTTCTTCTCCCGCCCCCTACGTCTACCCGTGGTAGAGATGAGGAGAGACGGACACCACACACTCGCGAAGGTCGCATTCCTGATCATCGTGGCGGCATGCCTCTTCTCGGTCGGCTACTCCGGCTTGGCGGGGACGCCTCCCGACGACGCCAATCGGGTCGCCGAACCACTTGCGGGGACCGCATGGGGCCTGGTCGCGTTTCGTGCCGATAACGGCTCCGTCGTCGCGCCCCTTCCCGGGGCGGAGCCGCTCATAATCTTCGGCGAGAGCGGCACGCTCTCGGGGTCTGCCGGGTGCAACCTCTACTCCGCCTCCTACCGGATCAACGGCTCCACCATCTCGGTGGAGCCGATCGACGTCACGGGGGCCCACTCTGCGGCAGCGCAGGGCCTCGTGCAGCAGGAGAGCCGGTACCGGGAACTCCTCGTTGCGGCTGCCTCCTACCAGATCGAGGGCGACCGGCTGGTGCTCTCCGGGCCGTCGGGTAAGGACCTGCTCGTCTTTGAGCGGTCGGACCAGCCCGAGAGCGTGCCGCTGCTCGCGACAGAATGGCGGCTGACCCACTACACCACCGGCGGCGGCAGCACCGTCGCGTCGCCGGTCCCCGGCACCAACGTCACCCTGGTCTTCGACGATGACGGCACGCTCTCGGGGTCCGCCGGGTGCAACGCTTACTCGGCCCCGTACCAGGTCAACGAGACGGGGATCGTCGTGGAGCGGGTCATCGCCACAAAGACCTCCTGCACCGAGCCTGCCGGGATCATGGAGCAGGAGGGCGCCTACCTGGACCTCCTCCGGTCGGCGGCGGGCTACCGGCTCGTCGGGGATACGCTCGCGGTTATCGACGGCAACGGCAGGGCGATCCTCTTTTATGAGGCAGAGGGTTGATGTGGGGTTACCGGGACATTTCTCCACTTCGAAATCTGCGGTAACAGCCCATCCCTTCGCGATCTTCGCGTCTTCGCGTCTTCGCGTCTTCGCGTGAGAACCCATGCAGGAGTAGCGATACAGCCTCGCGCGAAGCCGCGAAAGGCGCGAAGAAGTGACTTCGATTGAAAAACGTTCTCCAGAATTTGCTATTCGTATAAACCATAGCGAACGGCTCCGGATAACATCCTCAGATTAGCCCCGGATATTTTTGCTACGATGAGGAGGATGTTGACCTTTGGCGGGAGGTCTTCTATAGACCCGAAAAAGAGTTACGCCGGATACGACCGCCCTTCTTCCTGGCCCTGCGCCGGGAGCGAGTAGTGCATCTGGGCAAAGACCCATGCATGGCCCGTCCCCCGGAGCACCGCCGTCAGCCGCCCGTTCAGGGTCTGCGATACCCCGTCGGCGACGATGCGATAAACCATACCGGCCATGACCCACGCAACCGTCCCTTCGGCGCCGATACGGATGTCGGAGAACTCAAGCGAGATCGTCTCCGCCTGCGAAAAGTCGCGCTCAAGCTGCCGGCGGTAGGCCTCCCTCCCGATCGCCTTCTCGTCGAGGCCGGTCCCGAAACCCCGGAAATCGGGGTCGGCGAGCGCTACCATGCCGTCGAGATCCTTCCTTGCCGTAGCCTCCGCCATCCGCCGGAGCACCGCCAGGATCTGCTTCTGTGTCTGCTCACTGACGCGCATGAAGAGTACTCTTGCCGAAAGGAAGATGTTCTTTTCGCGTATGCGTGCCGCGCGCGTCACGCGGGGTTTCGTCCCCTCTCTGCCGAACCGGGATTCGCGCGGAACTCAGGCGACCGGACAAGCCGGATGAGGGCTGCGACCCCGTCGTCCGCGGCAAGCTCCTCCCGGACCACCAGATCGCACGACTCGTAGCCGAGCGGGGTGAACCGGAGCCCCGCCTCCTGCGCCTCCCGGGCCGGGCAGACCCTCGCGTCCGCACATCCGGTGGGGTGATCGGCATCGATGCCCTGCCGGTCCAGCCATGCATCGAGGAGGATCCGCGCCGCCGTATCTTTCGGGCGGTTGACGAACCGCAGCGACGCAAGGCTCTCGGTGTCGAGGAGCCCGGCCGAGGCAATTCCCAGTTCCGTCCGGACTATCTGCACCCGCAGGAGGTCCGCATCCGGCAGGTACCGGAGCACCTGGTCGTTCCAGGCCGTTTCAGTCTCCGGGAGAGCGACCGAAGCCGTGTGGCAGGTGTTCGCCCGCAGGGCCAGCACCGCCTCCATCGTCGAGGCGTTGCAGCAGTGGAGCAGGTAGCCGGTCTCCGAGAGGCAATTTCCGAGTTCGCCGAGAGCAGGATCGCGCCGGCCGACACAGACAAGCGTGCGGGCGATAGAGGCCGGCGGGACGGTGAGCCGGACGCGCACCTCCTCACCCGCCTCGATCCCCTCACGAGCGGCGGGGATGTGGAGGTAGCCGTTCGCCCGGACCACCGCCATCTGGATACCGCCGCCCCGGGGATGCGGTGTCGCCCAGCAGGTGCCGGACACCTGCCCGACCGAGACCGGGACAAACTCGTCGAACCCGAGATCGGACGCCAGTCTCCTTGATAACCGGACATCCAGCTCCCCGCCCGGGAGCGGCAAGAGCCCCCACCACGCGAGCAGGTTCCCAACAACCTCGCGAAGGACCGTCTGTGCGGCGACGGGATACCCGGGCATCCCGAGGACCGGTTTGCCGTCGACGTTCGCGAGCAGCACCGGTTTTCCCGGCCTGACCGCGATGCCGTGGAAGACGATCTCCCCGAGCGCGCCGACGACATCCCGGGAGAAGTCACGGGTGCCGGCCGACGAACCCGCCGAGAGGATGACGAGATCGTTCTCGCCGACCGCCTTCTGCACCGCCTCCCGGATCAGGTCCGGGTCGTCGGGGACGATCCCGTAACGGCGGCAGGTCGCCCCCGTCCGGGTGAGATAAGCCTCCGCCATGAGTGTGTTCGTCTCGATCGTCTGGCCGGGCGCGGGCGCTACACCGAGCGGGACGAGGTCGCTCCCCGTCGGGACGATGCCGACCCGGACCGACCGCACGCGCACCCGGGCTATGCCGTAGGTCGCGAGCGCGCCGATATCGAACGGCCGGACACGGTGGCCTTTCGGGAGGACGAGCTCGCCGGCACGGATATCCTCGCCGGCACGCCGGACGTGCTGCCCGGACGCGGCGGACTTCCGGACCCGGGGTATGCCACCGTCGTCCCAGGTATCCTCGATCATGACGACGGCGTCAAATGACTGCGGGAGCACCTCGCCGGTATTGACGCGGGCACACTCAAGAAGAGACAGCGGCCGCTGGTCCTGCGCCCCGAGGGTATCCCCGCTCTTCACCGCGTAGCCGTCGAACTTCGCAATATCGGCACCGGGGACAGAACACTCTGCGTACAGGGGCTCCGCAGTCACCCTGCCGACAGCCTGGCGCAACGGCACGGTCTCGACATGGTCCCCGGGGGGAAACGCCTGCCGCATAGCCGCGAGCGCTTCCGGGAGCGGGGTGAGATTCAGGTACCGGCGTGGCATACTCTTGACTCCAGGGGTAATCATTTCTCTATCGGTTGCGGCCGGGAGCAGACCTTGCAGTCGAAGAGCGAGGCCTCGCCGGACGCAAGGATCGCGTCGACGCTCTCCGGGACGGCCCGGAGGCGGAAGACCGCCTCCTTCCGCGGGCCGGCAACGGCGTAGCGGGTCCCTCCCTGACATCGCAGCCGGCGGTTTCCCGGGCGCGCGCCGGTGATCCCGAGGAGCGCATCGGCGATGCAGGGGTCGGCGCCGAGCGTGACCGAGACCTGCGGCACCGAGAGGTCGCGCTCGAGGATACGCGTTGCCGCCTCCGCGATCCGCACCGCGACCGCCACGCCCGGGCAGAGTTCCCCGTGATAGTTCACGGCCTCGCGGATGGGGCTCGCCCGGTATTCGCCGGGGCTCATCTTCCGGATCTTCTCCGTCCGGTCGTGGCCGGTCGCGGAGAAGACGCAGTCCCATCCGGTCTGGTAGGGTTTGAGGTCGACCACCGGCGTCCCGTCGATCAGGTCCACGTTCGCGAGCGCGAGAAACCGCCCGTCACGCATGCCGCGCAGCCGCACCACCGAGACGGAGAGGGGGTTCGGCCGGGCCGGAGAGCGGAGGGAGAAGACGCCCTTCTCGGGGAGGTCGCCCGAGACCTTCCGGGCCACCGCTTTCAGGACTTCCCGGTCAGCCTCATGCAGCCAGCAGACGAGGATCAGGTGCGAGTTCTCCTCGACGCCGAGGAGCGCCCCGGAGTAGTCCGGAAAGACCTCGATCTCGGCGTCGATGCCCTGGACCGGCATATCGCTGCGGGAGCGGATGCTTGAGTGTACGAGCCCGATAGGGAAGAGTTCCATGCGGTGCCTTCTGTGTTGACGAGATATACACCCTCCCCCGGAGAGGGGGAGGGAGCGCTCCTCAGTACGCCGTCTTCTCGTAGTAGGACTGGGACCGGCAGTCTGCGCAGGCCCCGCTGACGAGCAGGTTGTCAGGAACCATCTCGCCGCAGATGGAACAGATTGCGGACCTCCAGGGCCATTTCTGGGGCACTTTTACCCGCACCCTCTCGTACGAGAGCATATCGCGCCCTGCATCGATGACCTCGTCGATCAGCGCGATGCCCCGGGTTCTCGGGTCGAAGAGAGGGTCTTTGGTGTACCACAGGGCGAACGTCGGATACCGTCCGATCTTCTCGCCGTCGACGAAGACCCGGATCCCGTTCACGTACGGGGCTTCGGCCGGCCCGTTCATGGTGACGGCGAACTTCCCGATCGGGATCACCCGGAGGCGATGGTTGCCGGTCGTGCAGTGGGCGATCACCTGCAGGGGGTCGGGCAGGCACTTCGTGGTCTCGCAGACGGCGTAGATCTTCTCGCCCTCGTGAGGGTTCAGGAGTTCCAGTGCATAGTCCACCATGAAGACCCCGACCAGAAGCCCGGGGGCCGCGAAGGTGTGAAAGTCGATACATCTCCGGAAGTAGTCGATTAATTCCGGAGTGGAGCCTTTGGACTTGAGCCGGGCCTCGATGTCATCCCAGGTGTGATTCAGTCTCGGTTGCACGGAAGAGTATTTGATCAAGGTTAGTTGTAAATATTTTGGCTAAGTAAAATAGATTTAATTTACTTAATCAGGGCAAATACTGCATATTGCCAATTTGGCATCGTATAATCGCATAATAAAGGACCCCATGGCGAATACCCTGTATGCAGGGATTGAGGATTTATAAAGATCAATTATACCCCATAAAATAACGGCAAGTGTTAAAGTAATAAGTTTAAATTTATATACTACCGGGTCGAGTAAAACTAGTGTGAGCATGTCCGTCCTTCCTGACATGCTTGGCAACCGACGTTGAATGCAACAATCGGGAGAATGTGAATGACAGAAACCAATGGAAAGTTACGCTACGTTCCAACGACCTGTCCGTACTGCGGCGTAGGGTGCGGGCTCAACCTCGTGGTGAACGACGGCAAACTCGTCGGGGTTGAACCCCTGAAGAGGACCCCGGTGAACGAGGGAAAACTCTGCCCCAAGGGTGCCACCTGCTGGGAGTTCGTGCAGAGCCCCGACCGGCTGACAAAGCCCCTCATCAAGAAGAACGGCAAGTTCGAGGAAGCGACCTGGGACGAGGCCTACGACCTGATCGCCTCGAAGTTCAAGGAGACCTACGAGAAGTACGGGCCGAAATCCCTCGGTTTCCAGGTCTCGTGCCGGACTCCGAACGAAGAGTGCTATATCATGCAGAAACTCGCGCGGGTGGCCTTTAAGACCAACAACATCGACAACTGCGCGCGTATCTGTCACGGGCCGTCCGTCGCCGGGCTTTCGCTCTCGTTCGGCTCCGGCGCCGCGACGAACCCCTTCGAGGACGTCCTGAACGCCGACGTCATCTTCCTGATCGGGTCGAACCCCATTGAGGCCCACCCGCTCGCCGGGCGCCGGCTTGTCCAGGCAAAGAAGGCGGGCAAGAAGATCATCGTCTGCGACCCGCGCTACACGCCCACGGCGCGCCTGGCCGATGAGTACGTCCGCTACAACCCCTCGACGAACATCGCCCTGATCAACTCGATCATGTACTGGATCATCCAGCAGGATCTCCATGACAAGGAGTTCATCGAGAAGCGGACGACGGGATTCGAGGACCTGAAGAAGACCGTGGAGAACTACGCGGATGTCGAGTCGATCACCGGCGTTCCCACCGAGAGGATCAAGGAGATCGCGCGGGTATATGCCAGCGCCAAGAACGCTGTGGTCATCTACTGCCTCGGCATCACGGAGCTCACGACCGGCACGGACAACGTCCGGTCGCTCGGAAACCTCTCGATGCTCACCGGCAACGTCGGCAGGCCGGGAACCGGCGTCAACCCGCTTCGCGGCCAGAACAACGTGCAGGGCGCCTGCGACATGGGTGCCTACCCGAACGTCTTCTCCGGCTACCAGAAGTGCGAGGACGACGCCACCCGGAAGCGCATGGAGGAACTCTGGGGCGTCACCGGACTTGAGAGCGAGTACGGCGTGACCCTGACGGAGCAGATCACCCAGTGCGGTGACCCGATCCGCGCGATGTACATCTTCGCGCTGAACCCGGTCGTCTCCTACCCCGACTCGAACCACGTCATGCGGTCGCTTGAGAAACTCGATTTCCTCGTCGTGCAGGACATCTTCATGACCGAGACGGCGAAGTATGCCGACGTGATCCTGCCCGGCGTCTCCTTCGCCGAGAAGGACGGGACGTTCACCAGCGGCGAGCGGCGCATCAACCGTATCCGCAAGGCCGTGGAGGCCCCGGGCGAGGCGAGGGAAGACTGGCAGATCTTCGTCGATCTCGCCCACAAGCTCGGGCTCAAGGGATTCGACTTCAACTCGCCGGAGGATATCTGGAACGACGTGCGGCGGGTCACCCCGTCGATGGCCGGCATCAGCTACGCGAGGATGGAGAAACCGGAGTCCGTGCATTGGCCCTGCCCCGCTGAGGACCACCCGGGAACCCCGATCCTGCACCGCGAGAAGTTCGCCTCGGCCGACGGCCTCGGACACTTCTTCGGTCTCGAGCACCGCCCGCCCGCGGAGGTCGCCGACGCCGAGTATCCGTTCACCCTGATGACCGGACGCCTGCTCTTCCACTACCACACCCGGACCCAGACCGACCGGGCGAAACTCCTCCACCACGAGGTGCCCGCAGGGTTCGTCCAGATCAACACCGATGATGCGGTACGGCTGAATATCCGAAACGGGGAGAAGATCAAGATCCGCGGCAGGCGCGGCGAGGTCGAGACCCTCGCGAAAGTGACCGATGAGGTCGCGCCCGGCGTGCTGATGATGACGATGCACTTCGGGGACGCAGCTGCGAACATGCTGACGAACACCGCTCTCGACCCGCTCTCCAAGATGCCGGAGTTGAAGCACAGTGCGGTTGCCGTCGAGAAGATCACGGGGGTGCAGTGAGATGGCAGCAAAGGGAGATATGGTATACGCCTGGACGACGAGCCCCGATATCGCCAAGGTAGCGGAATGCGGCGGCGCGGTGACCGGGCTTCTCAAGTATGCTCTGGAGAACAAGATCGTCGACGCTGTGCTGGCGGTGAAGAAGGGCGTGGACCTCTACGATGCGGTCCCCACAATCATCACCGACCCCGCCGAGATTGGGCAGACAGCAGGATCGCTCCACTGCGGAACACTCCTGATCTCGAAACTGGTCAAGAAGTACCTCAATGGCGCCGGGGATATGCGCATCGGGGTGACGGTGAAGGGTTGCGATGCGATGGGCCTGTACGAGCTCGCGAAGCGCAACCAGGTCAACCTGGACAACCTCCTCCTGATCGGCGTCAACTGCGGCGGTTCGGTGAGCCCCGTGGCCGCCCGGAAGATGATCGCCGAGAAGTTCGGGGTCGACCCGAACGATGTCGTCAAGGAAGAGATCGACAAGGGCCAGTTCATCATCGTCACGAAGGACGGCCAGCACAAGGGCATCTCGATGGACGAACTCGAGGAAGAAGGGTTCGGCCGCCGCAGCAACTGCCGCCGCTGCAAGATGAAAATCCCGCGCCAGGCGGACCTCGCGTGCGGGAACTGGGGTGTCATCGGCGATAAGGCCGGCAAGGCCACCTTCGTCGAGGTCTGCTCCGAGAAGGGTGCGAACCTTCTTGACGCGGCCGTGAAGGCCGGGGCCGTCGCCACCGAGCCCGCGAACCCGAAAGGTATCGAGATCCGCGGCAAGGTCGAGAACGCGATGCTGAAACTCGGCGACAAGTGGCGGGCACGCTACTTCGAGGAGCTCGGCGAAGGGAAGGAACGCTTGGAGAAGATCATGGAGGACGCGTCCCGGTGCATCAAGTGCTACGCCTGCATCGAGAACTGCCCGATCTGCTACTGCGTCGACTGCAGCACGAAGAAGACCTACCTGGTGCCGCCGGGCGAGCTTCCTGTGCCGTTCATGTTCCACCTGGTCAGGTTCGCACATATCTCCGACTCCTGTGTCAACTGTGGCCAGTGCGAGGAGAACTGTCCGATGGAGATCGCGAACTCGCTCTACATGCACTCCCTGCAGACGGATATGGAGAGGATGTTCGGTCACGCCCCGGGTGTGAATATGGACCTCCCGATCCTCGCGCTCGTCGAGGAGAAGGCGGAGCGGGAGCGGCTCTCCGCGACCGGCAGCGACCAGATCTTCGACGTGTTCGAGTGAGCGACGGACGGAACGTCCGGAGCTTGAGAAAACGCGAAGCGTTTTCGAGCAGCGACGTCCCGTAGGGACGGAGTTCGAGAAACCCAAACACACAAAGTTGCGCCCGGCCAATCCGGCCGGGCGTGTAACGACCACTGAACAACCATCTTGAGTTCCAGAAAAACCTCACTTGCGCCCGTGCCGGGGCGCAAAGGTGTGCCTGGCAATACCCGGCGGCGGGAGAGCCCCCAAACACCTCTTCCGCTGCCGGGCAGCCGTAAAAGTCTCTTCTGTGCTTCCATTCGACGCTTTTACATGGGTTTCGTCCGGCAGTGTATATGAGCGGAACACCGGGGGCGGCCACCGGTATAGTATAGTCCTTTCCCGTGCATGCTCTTCTACGCAGATCAAACCCGCCCCGGAGTGGTCCGGCGGCGCGTGCGTCATACGTGAAGTGAGGAGTTATGTTCAAGAAAATTTCCTGTATCCGCATCGGCGGCGGGCCGGCCACCCGGGATGCCGCCGAGGAGACGCCGGTGGCGATCTTCGTCAACGGCCGGCACCTGACGACCGTGATCCTGAGCCCCGGCGGATTTCGAGACTTCATCACCGGCTACCTCTACACCGAAGAGATCATCCGGAGCGCCGACGAGATCGAGTCGGTCAGGATCGAAGAGAACCGGATCAGCGTCCTCACAAAGAACATCTTCAAGAGGGTCAGCGTGAAGAAGACCATCCTCTCCGGGTGCGGGGGGGCCGTCTCTTACATCGACACACAGAAACTGCCCGTGATCGACTCCGACCTCGCGGTTACCGTCCCGGATATCGAGGCCGCCGTCGCCGCTCTCCCCGCGCCCGGCACGCTCGATGCGGTGGCTCTCGCAGACGGCGGCCGCATCATCGCCTGCTCCGAGGATATCGACCGGCACAACGCCCTCGACCGGGTGATCGGCCGGGGCCTGCAAAACGATCTTGACTTCTCCCGGACGGTTGCCGTCGGCACCGGCCCGGTCACCTCCGAGATGGTCCGGAAATGCCTGATGGCGAACATCCCGGTGCTGGTCTCCACCGGGTCCCCGACCGCCCTCGCCGTGGAGATTGCGGAGGAGACGGGGCTCTGCATCGTCGGGTCCGCGGGAACGCCGGAGATGGCGGTCTATACGCACGAAAAACGGATAACGGGGATGGGCGCGTAAGCACTCCCGCCGGGCTTCGCGTGAGAGTCAACAGTATAGTGGTGATGGGCCTCACGCGAAGCTGCGAAGAACGCGAAGTTAGGTGGATAAGTGTTGACAGTCCTCTTCGCGGCCTTCGCGGCTTCGCGTGAGTTAATAATACAGTAATGACGGATTCCATGTGAGAAACGCCAGGGGCCGGTTGCACCTCCAGGTCCTTAGCCTGTGGAAAGCCTCACCGGCCCCGGCTGATCTCGCCGACTGCCGCAACGAGGAGGTCGATCTCCTGCTGTGTCGTGAAGGCCGCTGTACTCGCCCGCACCGTCCCTTCCGGGAGTTTCAGGTGTTCCATGAGCGGCTGGCAGCAGTGGTGCCCCGACCGGACGAGGATATCCGCATCTTCATCAAGCATCTGTGCGGCCTCCTGCGGGTGTACGCCGTCGATGGTGAACGAGACGACCCCGATCCGGGCTCCCGGCTTTCTCCCGGCGTAGACCGTGACCCCATCTATTCCGGAGAGTCCCTCGATCAGCCGGGCGGTCAGGCGCTCCTCGTGCCGGTGGACCCGCTCCATCCCGATCGCCGAGAGGTAGTCCACGGCGACGCCGAGCGCTATCCCGCCGCCGACGTTCGGCGTCCCGGCCTCGTAGCGCTGGTAGCCTTCCGCAGACACGTACCCCTCCGCCGTCACGTTCGCGACCATGCCGCCGCCGAGGATCGGCGGTTCGAGGAGGAGATCCCGCATCCAGAGGACGCCGGTCCCGGTCGGCCCGAACATCTTGTGCCCCGCGAAGCAGAGGAAGTCGCAGCCGAGGCTTGAGACGTCGACCGGCATGTGCGGCAGGGACTGGGCTCCGTCCACGAGGAGGAGCGCGCCGTGCTCCCGGCAAAGCCGGGAAATCTCAGGGATCGGCGTCGTCACGCCGAGGACGTTCGAGGCGTGGGTGACGGCGACGAGCCGGACGGCGCCTCCGGCCAGGGTATCCTCGAGCGCGGCAAGGTCGAGCGCGTAGTCGGCGTCGATCCCGATCACGTCGAGCGCGACGCCCTGCTTTGCAACCGCTCTCCAGGGCAGGAGGTTCGAGTGGTGTTCGAGGATGGTGGTCGCCACGCGGTCCCCCGGCTTCCAGGAGAGGCCCTGCGCGACCATGTTGATCGCCTCCGTGGCGTTCTTCGTAAAGACCGTGACGCCCGCCTCCCCGCCGATGAACCGGGCCACCTTCTCGTGGGCGTGCCAGTAGCGCTGCGTCGCGATCCGGGTCAGGCGGTGGACGCCCCGGCCGACGTTGGCCCGGTAGCGGTGCTCGAACTCGACGAGCGCCTCCACCACCGGCTCCGGCGAGAAACTCGTCGCTGCGTTGTCCAGGTAGATGATGTCGCCGAGGATCGGGAAGTCCTTCCGGATCTCGTCCGGGGAAAACTCTTTCTCTGCCGGCGGTGCCGGCTCACGGTTACCCATACTCTTCATTCCTGCCACCTTCACCACTTCCCTGACCGGGGCCGCCTTCAGGGTAAAGTCCTCGTTGAGAGGAATGCCCCGGTCCCTGCAGACCTCGCGCATCTTCGGGGGCAGCGCCCGCCACCGCCAGAGCCCCCACCGGTGGTAAGCGTCCGGCAATCCATTCTTCTCCGCCCACCTGATAAGGAATTCGTCCCAGCGATCCGTCAGTTCCGGGTGCATCTCCCGGAGCCCCTCGTACTCGCTCTCGAGCACCGCCGGGCAGAGGTAGCAGCCTATCCGCTCGAGACCCTTCTCGTAGAGCGGGTTCATGGGGGCCTTCTGCCACCAGAGATAGAGGTAGACCTCGAGCGCCCGCCAGTTCCGGATCGGCGAGATGTTCAGCTGCAGGGGGTTTGCCGGGTTCTGGCTCGTCTCATCGAGGTCGGCACGGTTCCAGGACTCGTACCAGCGGTTCCCCTGGATGGTGACGCACGGGCCGAGGTCGGCAAGATAAATCTTCAGGGGGTGGAGTTTTAAGAGCTTGCAGCACCAGCGGTGGTCCTTCCCCGGCGGCCCCGCCTTCCCGGCCGCCTGGAAGAAGTCCCCGCCTTTCCGGACGATCTCGACGCCCTCCGAAGCCACGAACTCCACCGTCTCGGGAAGCTCGATCCCTGTATCGATGAAGAACGCTTTCTCCACCCCCGCCTTTCTTGCGAGGTGGAGGACGGCGGTGCTGTCCTTGCCGCCGGAGAACGAGACGTTCACGCACGGCCGATCGTTCATGTGCTTTTTGATGGTGCGGATCGCGTTCCGCTCAAGGTTCTTCAGGTGGTAGCGGTTCTTCTCGATCACCACGTCCCAGTCCGGGTCGGGCCGGGTTCGGGGCTCAACGGAGACGAGTTCCTTCACCCGGACCTGCCCGTCCTTCACGACGCCGGTGCCGAACCGGTTCCTGTAGGATACGATGACCGTCCCGTCGGGCGTGGGGGCCGCCAGGGGGAACCGTTTCCCGCCGATGCGCCCCTTATGGGCGCTCACGGCGGGCTCGGCCTCAAGGTCGACGATGCCCCGGGTTGCATGTAGCAGGATGTGCGGGAGCGCTTCGGGGGCGATATCAAGGCTGAACTCCCGGGTGATCGGGTCGAACGAGAGCCAGCCGAACCGGTCGCCGTGCACGATCACGAGGTCGGCACGGTCGACGCCGCCGGTCTTGTTCAGGAGCACGACGTGGGGCAGGGGGATATCGCCGAACTGCCCGGCAAGAAGGCGCCGGATGAGGGCCATATCCGCCGCGAGGGCAGGCCGGACGTCGTGCGGCTGCAGGAGCGCTATCTCCCTGACTCTGGCTTTGCAGGCGCAGGTACGCCCGATGAGGGGGACGTTGCACTGGTCGCACCAGTAGAGGAATTTTTTAACTGCCGGTTCGCGTATCACTTGGAGAATAGTTGGTTGCTGCAGACATTAAGTGAACCGGTGATAAAATGCCGCCGGAAATGCAGGCTCCTACGGGGTGGTCCCCACCGGCAGAGATGCAGGCGGGCACGGAGTACGGGGAACAGCCGGCCGGCGGCACCGCCTCCCCTCACGGGCGCCTCAGCAGCAGGCTGAGACCGGCGTCGATGACGACGAGCAAGAGCCTCCCTGCCGGCAACTCCGAGGATGCTATCACCCCGTGGAAATGCCGGGTGCTGCCGTCGGGGGCCGCACGTGCATCCTCCGGGATTGTATACCCGGCGACGAGCGAGCCGGAAGCGACGCTGTAGATACGCGCATCAACACTCTCCGGGGGACGGTAGAAACTCGCGTCCCGGCTCCAGGTGGCGGCGACGTCAAGGTCTTCGTTCTGGGAGAGGGTGTCGTTCGATACCAAGACCGCAAGATCAGGGAGCAGCGGGGGCGTCGCACCCGAGACGGAGCAGGGCATGATGAGGAGGGCGGCTAAAGCCGCCAGGGCGGGCGACCCGGCATTCCGTACGGCTTCATGCCCGAGTATCCGCCCGGCATACGATAATCTTTACCCTCTCCGGCACAGGAGCGGTCGATACACGCCGCTCCCGCTCACCAGTGCTCGTAGCGCACCAGTTCCGATACCCCCTTGCGCCGCTTTGCCTGCGGCCGGTCGGCGGGATACCCGAGCGGGGTGAACGCGACCGGCTCGACGTCCCCGGGGATGCCCAGAACCTCGCGTGCCGCGCCGATATCGAAGGCGGCGACCCAGTGGGTCCCAAGACCCAGGCTCGTGGCCGCGAGCGTCAGGTGGTCGATGGCGATTGCCACGTCCACATCGCTGTAGTTTTTCCCGTCGGAGCGGGTCCATGCCTCCGAAGGCACCGTGCAGGCGCAGATGAGGACGGGCGCATCCCGGAAGAACGCTTTGCCGTAGATGCGCCCGAGTTCGTCTTCCTTCCCGGCGGTATGGATGACGATGAACCGGAAGGGCTGCCGGTTCGCCGCCGTCGGGGCCAGACGGGCGGCATCGAGCACCGCACCGAGTTTCTCGTCCTCGACGGGATCCTTCGTAAACGACTGGACGCTGTAGCGGTTCCGCGCGAGGTCAAGGAAACCCTCGAAGTCCTTCATAGAGAGTTTTGTGGTGGCCATGGGGCCCGCATCGTATCGTCTCCTATATATGGTTGTCCTCTGGTGCGGCGAGGGGGTGGCGACAGGGGTCTCGAAGGACGCCGGCACGTATTCTCCTGCAGAACCCGTGCTCGTCGGGCTCCAAATCCGGCGGCAGAAGGTCCTGCTGCCGTTCACGAAGCCCTGCTCCGGCCTCGGGACGATGCTCTATGAGGTCGCGGTAAAGGAGGCCGACCTCGACTTCATCCGCAATACCCTCGCGAAGGCCGCGGAATGAGAGCGGGCGGGCGCGGCGGCGCAGTGTGGCGGTGCGGGAGCAGCCTGCAGTGAACCCGGGCAATCTGTGCCGAACGCTCCCGGGGAGCAACCGATGCGTCCGCTACGGGGCCTCGCATTTCCATCTACCCCCATTTCACCATATCCTGCCGCCCACCCGGGCGGTATGATCGATCGCTATATAGCCCCTGAAGAAAAAACTTCATAGCGATCATTGTGAGCATTAAGGAGTGGGTGATCCCTCAGGATAAGGTTTTTTTTGATCTCTTTGACAGGATGGCCCAGACGGTCGTTTCCGCAGCCGATCTGCTCGTCGAATTCGTCGAGAACTTCGAGAACGTGAAAGAGCAGTGTCATAGGATGAAGCAGATCGAGCACCAGGGAGACGAGATCACGCACGAGATCTACGAGCAGCTGAATCGGACGTTCATCACGCCGCTCGAGTCGGAAGAGATCTCCCGCCTTGCGTCGGCGCTTGACGACATTCTCGACTACATCGACGGCACTGCACAGCAGATGTACAGCTACGGCATCACCGAGACCGACGACTCGATGGTCCAGCTTGCAAAACTGATCCGGTTGAGTGTCGTCGAGATCGAGAAAGCCGTCAACGGCATCCGGACAATAAAGAACCCGGGCCTGATCGAGGAACGGTGCATAGAGGTGAACCGCCTGGAGAACGTCGCGGACAATGTCCTCGGTCATGCCATCAGGGACCTCTTCAAGACGGAGGATGCGATCACCATCATCAAACTCAAGGATATTTACGAGAACCTGGAGATGGCGACCGATAAGTGCGAAGACGTCGCAAATGTCCTGAGCGATATAGCTATCAGACACTCCTGATCGCTATGGACCCGATCATCATCCTCGGCATCCTTCTCGCACTACTCTTTAATTTTGCAAACGGCTTGAACGATGCCGCAAATTCGATCGCCACCATCATCGCGACCAAAGCCTTAACGCCCCTGCAGGCGGTGCTCCTCGCAGGGGTCTTCAACCTCCTCGGCCCTCTTCTCTTCACCACGGCGATTGCGGCAACCATCGGGAGGGGGATCGTCGACCCATCATTCCTTACGCCTACGCTGATCCTCATGGCCCTGGTCGGCGCGGTGCTCTGGGTCCTCGCGACCTCGCTCCTCGGGATCCCGGTTTCAAGCAGCCATGCCCTGATCGGGGGGCTTCTCGGTGCCAGCATTGCAGCCGCCGGAACGGGGGCGGTACTCTGGCCGCCGCTTGCGTTCATCGGGCAGGTTATCCTCTACGGGTTCGCCGGCGCAACCCTCGGTGCGCTTGTCACGGGTGCGTTTGCGCATCATAGGGGCGAGTTCAGGCCGTGGAACCTCATCCTCGGCGGACTCATCGGGGTGACGGTGGTCATCCCGCTCGCCATTGCAACCGGGTTTTTGAAGATAAGCGGCATCCTGGCGGTCCTGATCTTCATCGTCATCTCCCCCATGCTCGGCCTCATATCCGCGTTTGCCCTCGGCACCCTCGTCGCCTACATCTTCCGCAATCATCCTCCACGGCGCTTATCCCGCCTCTTTAAAAATCTCCAGATCTTTTCGGGATCGTTTCAGGCTATCGGCCACGGCAGCAACGATGCCCAGAACGCGATGGGCATCATCACCGCCATGCTCCTTGCCGGCGGGCTGATCGCCGATTTCTCCGTCCCGCTCTGGGTCATCCTCGCATCCTCGCTCGCCATATCGCTCGGAACGCTCTTAGGGGGATGGCGGGTCATCGACAAGATGGCCAACCGGATCACCAGGATCCGGCCCTACCAGGGTTTTGCCGCATCGACAGCCGCCGGGGGCGTCCTTTCGCTGATGACCGCCTTCGGCGTCCCGGTCTCGACGACCCATGCGACAACCGGCGCGATCATGGGCGTCGGCGCAACGCGCGGTTACTCGGCTGTCAAGTGGGGAGTGGTCCGCGAGATTCTCATCGCGTGGGTCCTGACCATCCCGGCGGCGGCGGTCGTGGCCGGAGGGTGTTATCTTATCGCCCGGGCTCTGGTCGGCGGGGTTTTTTGAGAAAGCAGGGTTCGTGGGTGAACTGGTTCTCTGTCCGGCCGCTCGCAACTCTTCTTAATCGAACCATGTGAGGATTGAACTTCGCAGGACAAAGTCTGGCTGGTTCATATAACCCTGCAAATCCAGCAGTTGCATAACCTCATCCACGGATTTTCAGTGGGCTGCGCAACTCGCAAACCTTCGGTGCTCGTGCTCCTGCCCCCCCGGCACCGGACGGTGCTCAAACTCTGGAAATTAGTAGGAACTGTGAAAGAGCCCGGTACACTGGACCGTGGGGAAATCGCCACGGAGGGGGGTGGGGACAGGGGAGGGGGGAATACTCCCCCCTCCCCGTCAGCCCCTCCCCCAATGGCGATATCAGGTGGAAATCCGTGGATGGGGCTATGTGACCGACCTGGATCAGACTCACCCTTCCCTGTTCCCACTCGCCATGGCGACATCAGGTGAAAATCCGTGGATGGGATTTGCGAGGTTCCGGAGAACAACAGTTCAGAGCACGGCTGACCGAGGGTGCGTCATGTTCTGTCACCGTCGCGACCAACCCATCATCCCTCCGCCATCACGGGACGGAACCGCCACCTGGCAGCCTACTTCTCCCCACCCTGCAGCTCCCGGTAGTACCGGCAGAGGTCCGCGACGATACACTGCTCGTGCTTCGGGTTCTGCGCCGTGCAGATAGCACGCCCGTGGCGGATCAGGAGATAGTTGATGTCCCGCCAGGCCTCCTGCGGGAAGAGTGCCACGAGGTCGCGCTCGATGATATCGGGGTTGGTGCTGTCGGTGAACCCTATCCTCTTTGAGACCCGGCGGACATGGGTGTCGACGGCGATGCCGACGTTGATCCCGAACGCGTGGGAGAGGACGATGTTCGCGGTCTTCCTCCCCACCCCGGGGAACGACCGCAGCTCCTCCATCGTCCGCGGAACCTCGCCGCCGAAGTCGGAGACGAGAATTCTAGCCGTCTCGACGATGTAGCGGGCCTTCGTGTGGTGGAACCCGATGCTCTTGATGAGCGGCTCCACCTCCTCGGGCTCCGCGCGGGCGAGCGCCTCCGGCGTCGGGTACCGGGAGAAGAGGGTGTCGCGGACGGCGTTGACGGCGCGGTCCGTCGTCTGCGCGGAGAGGATGGTGAGGATCAGCGCTTCATATGGGTTAGAGAAGTCGATAAAGTGGCGCCTGTCGTCGACGACGGGATACTGCGCAAGAAGACGGCGGTAGACCTCGCAGGCGGCCTCGCGGTTCATAACTGATGGGGCAGGGCAGATTCGAACTGCCGTCAAAGCGTCCCAAACGCTCTAGGATGGACCAGGCTACCCTACTGCCCCCGTACCACCATACGTTGGAAAGACGGGCAAAAATAGTTGCCGATGGAGGAGAGGTTCAGGACAGCAGGGGGTTCGAAGAATCTTTACTCACGAGGGTGCCGGTGTAGGTCCCCTCCACGATCGCCCGGTAGAGGTTCTCCGGGTCGCGGCCGTCAAGCACCAGAAGCGGGATGCCGGACCGTTCGATGACCTTCCCCGCCACGATGTCGAGCACCGTGTTGGCGCCCGCATCCATCCTGCTCCCGGTGATGATATCGAGGAGTTCCTGCGGCGTGAGGCGCTCGTGCTTCACCGCACCGGCATCCTTCTTCGGGTCGGCGCTGTAGATCCCATTGACCGACGTGGCGTTGATGAGGAGGTCGGCACCGACGCTCTCGGCGAGGACCGCAGATACCGCATCGGTCGTCTGCGCCGGGGTGATGCCGCCCATGACGACGATCTTTCCGGTCTCTGCAAACTCGCGTGCTTCCGTATAGTTCTCTGCAACGCGCGGGTAGGCCGCATCCCCGAGTCCGGCGATGAGCAGACGTGCGTTCAGCCGCGTCACCATGATACCGAGTTCATCCGCCGCCGCCTCGCCGGCACCGAGGTCGCGGGCAACCCGGATGTACCGGCGTGCCTCCCCGCCGCCGCCGACGACGATGAAAATCCGGCACCCTCCGGCGATCTTTTTCAGAACAGAGACATATCGACTTATATTGTTCGATTCAAGCGAAGGGACCAGAACCGAGCCGCCCAGAGAGATCACGATCTTCTTCATTCCACCCTACTATTATCCCTAATATCACTCATATACCTGTTGTGAAGATGCTGCACTGCCCTGTATGCGGTTCCACGGAGGTCTGGGCGGTTACCGGCGGCTATACCGGCTGTATCTACCGGTGCAAGCGTTGCGGGTACCGCGGAGCGCTGGTCGTCGAGTACGATGAAGAAGACGAAGAGCGGGGTAAGCGGTAGCCCACCCGCCCCACAGTGATAAATATCATGGTTCCCCTCACCCGGTGATCATATGCACGAGGCGCGACTTTACCAGAAACTGGAGGACAACACCGTCCGCTGTTCGCTCTGCGCTCACCGGTGCACCATACGCGAGGGCAAACAGGGGGTCTGCGGCGTTCGCATCAACCGCGGTGGTACACTCTACGCCGCCACCTTCGGCAAAGTCATCGCCGAAGCGGTCGACCCCATCGAGAAGAAGCCGCTCTTCCATTTCCTGCCCGGAACCCTCTCCTACTCGCTCGGGACCATCGGGTGCAACTTCCACTGCAAGCACTGCCAGAACTGGCACATCTCCCAGGAGACCCTGGAGATGCAGTCGCTCCGGGACATCAGCCCGGAACAGGGCGTGGAACGGGCGATCGGGTCGGGTTCCGCAAGCATCGCCTGGACCTACAACGAGCCCACCATCTGGCACGAGTACCCGCTTGCGATGGGGACGCTGGCGCGAAAAAAGGGTCTCGGGACCGTCTACGTCACGAACGGCTACATCACCGAAGAAGGGCTCCGCGAGATCTCGGGAATGCTCAACGCCTTCCGCGTCGACCTCAAATCGTTCTCCGACACCTTTTACCGGAAGGTCTGCGGGGGGCGGCTGCAGCCGGTCCTCGATGCGACGACGCTTGCAAAGGAGCTCGGGCTGCACGTCGAGACGGTCACGCTGGTCATCCCGGGGCAGAACGACTCGATGGAAGAGATGGAGACGCTCATCCGGTGGGTGCTCGAGAACCTCGGCCCCGACACCCCGATGCACTTCACCCGGTTCCACCCCGAATACAAGATGCGAGAGACCAGACCGACCGAGGTCGGGAAACTCGAGAAGATCTACGAGCGTGCAAAAGAACTCGGGATCCGCTACCCGTATCTCGGCAACGTCGGAGGCCACCCCTACGAGAACACCTACTGTCCCGCCTGCGGCAGCCCCGTCATCGAGCGGGCGGGATACGCGGTCCGGATAACGGGGCTTGACGACCATACCTGCACGGAATGCGGCGGGCGCATCGAGTATGTCTCGGAGATCGAGTGAACGCCGGAAGTTCCTGACCGACAGGATGCTCGGGACGCTCACCCGCTACCTCCGGTTCATGGGCTACGACACCATGAGCGCAAACAGCCTCTCCCCCGGCAGCACCCGGGAAGATACGCTCCTTCTCGAGATCGCCGCCCGGGATGACCGGCTCCTCCTGACCCGGGACCGGGAGCTCGCACGCCGGGGTGGGACGCAGGCGGTCTACATAGCATCCGAAGAGATCATGGCCCAGATCCGGCAGGTTGCCGACCTCGGGCTCATCGAGCCCGAGATCCGGATGAGCCGCTGTTCGCTCTGCAACACGCGCCTCCGGCCGGCCACCATCCGGGAGATCCGGGAGGCACGCTACGCCCCGCGGTCGGCCCGGGGGAAGGAGTTCTCGTGGTGCCCCGTGTGCCGGAAACTCTACTGGATGGGTTCGCACAGCACCAGCCTTGAACAGCGCCTCAAAGAGATGCGCTCCTCCTCCTGACCGGGCGCCTGCCGTATTCCTCGCAGGAGCACGGAAATACTTCGTTTCAGGCATTTCTGGAGAATCCGGGAAAGGTATATCACCTTTCAGGGGATATGAAGCGCGACGGCTGCAGGCTGACCGATCTGATCTTTCATCAGCCGGGACGCCTGCGGAGGCATATGCCGGCTGTCCGGTGCGGGAGAGAACGCGATCTCAGTCATTTGGGTCTGCAACGGTGCTTCGTGCATGAATCGGCGGGGCCCGGGCAATGTGTCGTGGAGAATAACATGGAAAGTCTGAAAATAGCATTTTTCTGCTGGGAATCGCTGTATGCGGAGCGGGTCGGCGGGCTCGCAAATGCGGCAACAAACCTCGCCGAGACGCTGGCACGGCACCACGAGGTGCACTTTTTCACCCGGGGAGAGGGAAGAGACGCCGAGATTAACAACGTCCGGTATCACTACTGCCGGCCGACGGGACAGGGCATCGTCCGGTACTGTTCCGATATGAGCAGAGGAATGTTCGATCGCTTCGGCGAGTTCGATGCACCGTCGTTTGATCTCCTGCACTTCCATGACTGGCATGTGGTCGACGCGCTCTGTCGGCTCCGGGAGCGGGAGACCATCTTCACCTACCATTCGACGGAGTTCGGGAGGAACGGGAACACCTTCAGCAACGGATGGCCGTTTACGGAGATCTCAGGGATCGAGCGCTACGGCGCATCGATTGCCAAACACATAACAGCAGTCTCCTCGACCCTCCGACAGGAGGCCATGAGCCTCTACGACATCCCGGACTGGAAGATCGACGTCGTTCCGAACGGCATCGTGCCCGCCCACTACCAGGCGGACGTCGATCCGGAGGCGGTGAAACGGCGTTACGGCTTTGACCCCGCCTCCCCGCTGATACTCTTCGTCGGACGGCTTGCGTGGCAGAAGGGGCCCGACATGCTGGTGGATGCAGCCCCCAATCTCCTCCGGGAGCACGCGGACAGCCAGTTTGCGTTCGTCGGCGACGGGCAGATGCGCCGGGGCCTCGAGACCCGGGCCAGGTCGCTTCCCGTCCGTTTCCTTGGGCGACTGGCCGATACGGATTACGTCTCGCTCCTCAATGCGAGCGATATCGTCGCCATCCCGAGCAGGAACGAGCCGTTCGGGCTTGTGCTCCTCGAGGCGTGGAGCGCCGGCCGGTGCGTGGTCGCCTCCGACGTCGGCGGGCTCTCAGAGAACATCGCGCATGGAACCGACGGGGTCAAGGTGCAGCCGCACCCGGACTCGATCGCCGAAGGACTTGCTCAGGTGGCGAGCTCCCCCACGAAGTTGCTCTCCATGGGCCGGGAAGGGCTCGACAAAGTGAAGAAGGAGTTCCCGTGGAGCCGCGTTGCGGAGCGGATGGAAGACGTGTACCGGAAACTCGCGAACCAGGACCAATCCCCTGCCGACCGCCCGTTCACGGCAGCATGACGGCTGCAAGGTGCTCCATCAGGCGGAACGGGTCCGATGAGACTACGGGCGTACCTGCGTAGAGTTCCATCCCCCCGATATCCGAGGTCCGGGAGTGGAGGTCGCCCCGGTCCACCACCCACGCGGCGTAATGCCCCTCTTCCCCGAGCGGAGGCATATACACCGCCGCGTTATAACTCTGCACCCCGATGTTTCGGTAACACTCGAGCACTTTTGCGAGTGCCGGGGCGAGATCGTGCGGCGACTCCGTGATGATCACGACTTCGTGCTCTTTTCTCGGGGTGAGGTGCGCCATGACCCTGGCGTTTTTGTAGACCAGCCCGAGGCCGATGACGGTATGGGCCAGAAAGAGGTCGTCATAGTATTCGCTCCCGTAACGGCACCGGTACTCCTCCCGGATCCCCTCAATCCGTGCCGGAGCGGCATAGGGAAGGTGGGTGAGCAGCATCTGGGCATGGTTGTGCACAACGCTTGCCCCCGCACGCCAGAGGAAGTTCCAGATGAGGAAGGGATAGACCGCCCGGGGGTTTGTGCGGTGCGCATCCTGGCACCAGCGGATGGCCACGCTGATCATATCGGCGATCTGCGGCTCTCCGGTGGCGTAGGGATTCGCGTCCTTCGCGATGATGACGGCATGGAGATAATCGTACTTGGCGATGTTGCTTGCCGTAACCCAGTAGTCGCCGTCGATCCTCCCGAACGGGTCGGCCGGCGTCTCCTCAAGAGGGTTTGTGAACGGTCCCTCCTCGGCAAGCGCCTGCAGGTCCCGTGTCTCCTCGGCGCGGGGCGTCAGCACAGGGCGGCGTGCCCTTACCGAGTTGAATAGCGTGCTATTGCCGGTCTGGTTATTGGTCACCCTGACGATCTGCTGCGTCTCGATATCGCCGTACTTCTCCCGCACCCACTCTTTCATCGCGTCGGGGAAGACCAGGTGTCCGGGTTCGACATACCAGGAGTATACCCGGGAGACGAGTTCCTCCATCTCCGGCGCGAGTTCCTTCACGATGCCCGGCAGCCTGGTGATATCCAGCTTAACCATAGGGTCTTCGTATACCGGTCCTGCACCGATAAAGATTCGCATCCGCCGGGCCCGGTTGAGAGAAAGCCCGAACCGGGTGGACTGATCGCGTTTGTGACCGCGACGCGCTTCAAGATACGAAATGGAAGATTTATTGGTTACGGATAGAGAATATAATCTGAATGTGCAGAGATCCGGCCAAACTGCACCCCGGATATGCGTTCTATGGATAAGGGGACATGGCATTCTTTGACAGATTTCGGACGAATATCGAGGGGTTATGGCAGACGAAGGACTATCCCGGCTTGATCGACGCCCTGGACGGCGATGAACCCGGCAGCCGCGCCGATGCCGCGCGAACGCTCTCTGCTCTCGGTGTCTCTGCCGTCCCGGAACTTCTCGGTGCGCTGGAGAACGCCGGTCCCACATCACGGCTCCGGATGGCGGAGGCCCTTGCTTCCGCCGGCATTTCATCCGTCCCCCTGCTTCTCGCCCTGATCAGCCGGGCAAGCCCTGCTCTGCAGGCATCCATGGCCCGCGCAATCGCAGGGACGGACGAATCGATCTTCGAGGCGCTGCTGCCCGCACTGCATCACGAGCAGCCGGCTATCCGGAGTGCCGCCGTGATTGCTCTCCGGGGCATGGGCAGGAAGACAATCCCCCCCCTCGTCGAAGCGCTCCGCGACAGAGACCGTTCGGTCAGGAGGGAGGCTGCCGGCGCGCTCGCCGCACTGCACTGGGCGCCCGACGACCTCACGGAGAAGGTGTGGTTTTACTTCCTCCTGGAAGACTGGGCGGAACTTACAAAGCTCCAGGGGGCAGCCGTCCCGGTCCTCCTCAAGGCCCTTGGCAGCAAGGAGCCACGGATACGGAGCGAGTCGGCACGAACGCTCGGGAAGATTCGTGACGCGCGGGCTATCCCGGCACTCATCAGGGCGGTGAAGGACCCGCAGGTGGACGTCCGCGTACGTGCCGCCGAGGCGCTGGGGGAGATAGGCAGCGACCGGGCGAAACCCGCGCTGGCCGGAGCGCTCAACGACCCCTGCCATCCGGTGCGGATGGAAGCGGCCTGGGCGCTCGACCGGCTGGACTGGACTCCGCAGAGCGACCTCGAGAGAGCGGGATACCTGATCGCAAAGGAACAGTGGAACGAACTTGTCCGGATGGGGAGACCGGCCATCCCGCCGCTCATCCGGGCCCTGGAGGTCGAGTACTCGGGCGTCCGCACCGGTGCGAGCGAAGCGCTGCGGCAACTGGGGCAGCCTGCACTCGACGCCCTGCACGCGGCAATGCGATCACAGAGCCCCGGGATCCGCGAACAGGCGGAGATTGCGCTGGATTACATCAGGTCGCGACACGAGGAGAACTCCCGGGCGAGGCCGGTGCAGGCGCCCTCTTCCGATTACGACCGGGAACTCAGAGAGGGGCTTGCCGCCCGGAAGCGGATTGAGGGGCACTTCGGGCCGACAGCCCGAGCGGGCAACCAGCCCCCCCGCCGCGAACCTCCGCCGACGGCACGGACGGAGGCGGTGCAACCCGTCACCGGCGCCGGGGCCGCCGTGCCGGAACCCCCCGCCCGGCACCCGGACGACGCCGGTGACCTCGAGGAACTCCTGGAAGAGGAGGGAAAGGCCGGGGAGACATGGACCGGGGTGAAGAGCCAGCTCGCACCGAAGGCACCGGTTTCGCTGGATGAGATCGTTCCGGCCGGTGACGATGAGCAGGCGATCGATAGTGAGAAGCGTGTAAAAAAGGAAGTTCCTGCGCCCCGGAAGCCGGACAGGGTGGTCCTGCCGGAGCCGGATGCCCCCGCCGCACCACCGGGACCCCGGGGGCAGATACCGGAGAAGGCATCACTCGAGCGGTATCTCAACGCCCTGCAGAGCGACGACGAAGAGATCCGGGCTGCGGCGGTTGCAGCGTTACGGAGCATGGGGAGTCCGGCGGTCGAGTTCCTCATCATGGCGCTCTCCGACCCGCACAACGGGGTCCGTATCGCCGCCGCCGAGGGAATCGGTGAGATCGGGGATGAGAGCGGCGTCGATGCGCTGATCCTGCTCACCGGTGATACCGAGCAGGATGTCCGCAGTGCCGCTGCCGCCGCGCTCGGACGGATCGGGGATGCGCGTGCAATCGGCCCGCTCATACGCCTGTTCGGCGACGGATACACCCAAGTCCGGTCCGTTGCAGCCGCGGCTGTTGCGGCGTTCGGCCCTGGTGCGCTTGAGCCGCTGGAAGCGGCACTGGACGACCCGGTGCCGGTAGTCCGGTTGACGGCGGCGAGGGCAATCGGGCTCGTCGGGAATCCCCGGTCGATACCGCTCCTCATCAGGCACCTCGAAGACCCTGCCCGGGAGGTCGGCGTGATTGCCGCCCGGACCCTCGGAGGATTCGGGAACCCCGCAGTCGAACCGCTCGCGGCGGTGCTACGGGAGGGAGGAAAAGAAGGGCGTCTCGCAGCAATCGATGCGCTCGGAGGAATTGAGCAGGGGAAGGCGGACGAGGCACTGGCATACGCCCTGCGCGACGAGGACCCGGAGGTTCGGGAAAAAGCGGCTACCACGCTCATGCGACGGCGTGCGGCGAATGTATGGCAGAGCACCTTCGGCAGCAAGGCCCGGGAGGAGAAAGAAGTCTCCATGAAGAGTTCCGCCGGGCAGGAAGACCGGAGAGCCTCTGAGCAGTCCGGCCGGGAGGAGATCGATACGCTCATCACTGCGCTCAATGACAGGTCGGTGGAGGTGCAGGCGTCCGCTGCCACCCGGCTTATCGCGATGGGGCGGCCTGCCGCCGAAGGGCTGCTCATGGCACTCAAGGACGAGGACCCGGGGATACAGCTCGCCGCCGCCGGGGTCCTCGGCGAGATGCGTGAGGCGGCGGTCGAACCGCTCATGGACGCCTTGAACGACAGCGATCGGTTTGTCCGGCTCGCTGCCGCCCGAAACCTGGGCAATATCGGAGACGAACGGGCTATCGACGCCCTGAGCGGATCCCTGCGCAGGGAACCCGACGGTGAGGTCCGGGCAGCCGCGGCAGAGGCGCTGGGCTACCTGGGGAGCAGTCGGGCGATAGAACCCCTGGCCCTGGCGTTGCGGGACAGGGACGAGGCGGTGCAGATTGCCGCCGCCCGGTCGCTCGGGTATATCGAGGATCTTCGTGCCATCGAACCGTTAATCCTGGCGCTCGGCGACGTGGACGACCGGGTCCGGTATGCCGCACTCGAGGCCCTGAAGGACCCCGGGGACACGATACGGCGCCACCTGATCGGCGCGCTCCGCTCCGGGGACACAACGTTCCGTGCGGGGGTAGCCGAAGCGCTGGAAGCGGGCGGCTGGGAGCCGGAGACCGGCGAAGAACAGGCGCTCTACCTCATGGCCCTGGACCGGTGGGCCGAGGTGGAACAGGTCGGCGCCGATGCGCTGCCGGTACTTGCAGAGGCGCTCTCCGGCCCGTCGATCGAGGTGCGGGCAAATGCCGTCAGGGCGATTGCCCGGATAGGAGGAAAGGGAGCCGTCGCCCCCCTCATCCGGGCGCTCCAGGACGACGCGCTCGTGGTCAGAAAGCGAGCAGAACGGGGCCTGGTCGGTATGGGCGATGCGGTGATTCTCGAACTCAACCTGGCGATCGGCGTGGTGCGGCCGGAGGCTCAAGAGGGGTTGCAGCGAATCATCAGTGAGATCCGCGCGAAAGGAAACGGGACGGCCTAGGGTATCCGCCCCGCCGCCTGCCAGTAGTCGTACTCGTGGTGCCAGCGGTCCCTGTTCGCCGTGATCAGCGCCCGCATCCGCTCGAGCATCGCGGCGTGCAACTTCTCCTGCTCCGGGTATGTCTCCTTGTTCGCGATGGCCCTTGCGAGTTTCCTGCCGAGTTCGTAGGCCCTCCCTTCCGCAGGCACGATCGTCTCCGGGTCTCCCCCGAGGACCACGCCGACACCGCCCACGGTGTTCGCGCCCAGGGTCT
Organism: Methanobacteriota archaeon; assembly: GCA_016841955.1. GTDB lineage: Archaea > Halobacteriota > Methanomicrobia > Methanomicrobiales > Methanoculleaceae > Methanoculleus. The sequence continues at coordinate 2,376 of JAENYE010000008.1, read as the reverse complement.
GGAGAACCCCGTTGAGGTACGCCACGACCTCATCCGCTCCGGACCCGCCCGCCGTGGAGACGGCGCACCCGTACTTCCCGATGAACATCTGGCAGTGGATGGCGTCCGCCATCCGGTCGAGCAGGGTCTTTATCTGGGCAGTGACCGAGTCGATGTAGTTGGGCGACCCGAAGACGATCCCGTCGCTTGCAAGCATCTTCTGGTACAACCCGGCAAAATCGTCTTTCTTGACGCACTCTCCCTGCTCGCAGCAGACCAGGCACCCGTTGCAGTACTCGATCTGGAGCTTGCAGACATCCACGAGTTCCACATCGGCTCCGGCACTCTCTGCCCCGTCGAGGACAGCCTGAACAAGCCGGAGCGTCTGGCTCCGGGAACCGCGGGGGCTTCCGTTAATCCCAAGTATCTTCATATCTTCCCCTCGTTTGTAACGTTCGTGAGCTCGTTTCCAGGTACGCTCATCCGCAGCCTTACGGGATGTCGTGCGTGACGGCGATCTCGGCGCTGTACGCCCGGTCGCAGTCGCCGGGGAGCGGATCGATGGTGAATATCTTCGTCTCGCCCGCCTGGAACTGGGGGGCGAGAAGGGTCTCGGTCGACCGGATCATACCGTTTTCGTCATCGATGAGCATGAACCGGATGACGACGTTTCTCGCGGGCGCATCGCCGGTGTTGATCACCGTCCCCGTCACAATCCAGTAACAGGATGTGTCGGTCCGGAAATGCTTCTCCGGTGCGGTAACGGTGGCCGAGAATGACGGCTGCGGTCCGGGGGGCGAGTAGGTGATGTGAGCGGACGGTGTCGCCTCCGGCGGCGGCACTTCCGGCACCGCGGAGGTCCCCGTGCAGCCTGCCGTGGCAACAGCGCCGACGAGGCAGCCGAGGAGCAGAAGGATCACGAGGCTCTTTCCCGGTAGAGAGACATCCTGCATGGTGGTTCATCGACCGGAGGGTATATAACGGATGCGGAAGCGTATCCGGCAGGTATGGCGTACCCCTGACTGCCGGCCCGCCGCCCGGGGAGGGGCCGGGGAACGATTTATATGCTCTCCGGATAAGGAGCCAGCCGGAACCGGGAGGAGCACTGGTGAGCGGGGAGGGTGTAGAAACCGTCGGGACCGTGAAGGTCTGCAACGCCGTAACGAGAGAGGTGGAAGAGGTTGAGAGGGTCGTCAAATCCGACGAGGAGTGGCGGCGCCAGCTGACGCCGGAGCAGTTCTCTGTTGCCCGGAAGGAAGGCACGGAGCCGGCCTTCACCGGGAAGTACTGGGACTGCAAGGAGGACGGCCTGTACGTCTGCGTCTGTTGCGGCAACCACCTCTTCTCCTCGAAGACGAAGTTTGAGTCGGGAACGGGCTGGCCGAGCTTCTGGGAGCCTGTCTCTAACCTGAACATCAGGACGGATCTCGACAACCGGTTCTTCATGAGCCGGATCGAGGTGCTCTGCAGGCGGTGCGACGCCCACCTGGGCCATGTCTTCGACGACGGGCCGCCGCCGACCCACAAGCGTTACTGCATGAACTCGGCGTCGCTCCGGTTCGTGCGGCAAAAAGACCTGCCCGGGCGGCACGAATAATTATCCTTTTGCGGCACCGACCTCTGATCAGTGACTGCCCATGCATGTCCCTGGGACGAGGAATACCGGAGGCGGGGAGACCTCTGGGGCGGAGCGCCGGCGCCGCTCCCGGACCTCCCCGCCGACGCCGCCGTCCTTGAGATCGGTTGCGGGAACGGCAAGACCCTCGGAGCCATCGTCGGGCGCTTCTCGCACGTGACCGCGGTCGATATCTCTCCCCGTGCCGTCGCCCTCGCCCGGCAGCACCCGGGGACGGCGGCGGCCCGCCTCACCGTTGCCGATGCCCGGTGCCTGCCGTTTTCTCGAGGAGCGTTCGATGCGGTCTTCCTGGTCCACGTCGCCGGCCACCTGCCCGGGACGGGCCGGAAGGCCGTGGCATCCGAGGTCTGCCGGGTGCTCAGGCCCGGGGGCTCGGCCTTCGTCAGAGTTTTCTCCGTCGAGGATATGCGCGCCGGGAAGGGAGCGGAGACGGAGCCGCAGACATTCCGGAGGGGCGACGGCATCATCACTCATTACTTCACCGAAGCCGAGACGGCGGAACTCTTCGCACCGCTCGTCCCGGTCTCGGTCCGGACGCACCGCTGGCAGATGCGGGTCAGGGGCAGGGACCTCCCCCGGGCCGAGATCGAGGGGGTGTTTATGCAGGAGGGGTAAGGGCGCCGGGGGGATGCACAGGGGAATTTGGGTTTTCGTAGCAAAAGGGTGATATTTTGCGGGTGCGGTTCATGCCTTACAGGGCTCGGAGTCTGGGAAAGTTCCGTCTACTGCAACTTCAAGACACGGATTTCCAGTGGATATCG
>JAENYE010000001.1:322024-933802 GCA_016841955.1 Methanobacteriota archaeon | reverse complement strand
GGGGGGGGGGGGGGTGGGGGGGGGGGGGGGGGGGGGGGGGGGGGGGGGGGGGGTGTCCCACCCGCCGCTGTCCCCACCCCCCTCTCGGCGATACCCCCTTGAAATCCGTGTATGGAGTATGCAACCGAAAAGGAAGTATGAACCGCTCGAAGAGCACTGCTCAAGCTTCAACTACTCCACCGGCATTCTCCACCTCAAACTGTCGGAGCCACAGCTCCGCGCAGGCTATCCGCCAGAACTCGGTGGAGTACGCGCTCTTCCCCTCAAGGAACTCCCGGTAGTTCCCAAGCACCCGCTCCGCATCCCAGTAGGGCCGCCGGGAGAACTCAGGCGTTGAGAAGAGCGCGAGGATATGAGGTGCAAGTTCGTCCTTCATCCAGACCTCTTCGGGGGTGACGAACCCCATCTTGTCCATCCTGCACCGGACGGCGTCGGGGACCAGCCCCCTGATCGCCCGCCGGAGGACGTACTTCGTGACGCCGCGGCGGACCTTCTGGTCGAGCGGGAGCGACGCGAGGTACTCCACCAGCCGGTAGTCGAGGAACGGGACCCGGGCCTCGATCGAGAAGGCCATCGAGTTCCGGTCCTCCCAGTGCAGGAGGAGGGGGAGGTTCGAGGCGACGGTCTCGCGTTTCAGCACCGCATCAAGCGATCCCGCGTACCGGAGGACCTCCGGCGCGGACCCCCGGAGAAGGTCCCGCCGCTCCGACCGGACCCGGAACTGTTGGGCCGCCCACGAGAAGAAGGACCGGTGATGCCGCACACTCCCGATCCCCTCCCGTAGGGCCGCGAGGAACTCGTGGCGCCGGAGGAGGCCGCGGATGTAGGGCGCCTGGTAGGCGATGTACCCCCCGAGCTGCTCGTCGGCGCCCTGCCCGTCGAGGACCACCTTCACCTTCTCCCGGGCAAGCCGCATCACGCAGTACTGGGCGTAGATCGAGAGGGAGGCAAACGGTTCGTCCTGCATATAGAGTAACCTTTCAATATCCTCCCAGAGCCCAACCGTATCGGGAGTGGTCCGGTGGCCGTCAACGCCCGTCGCCGCAACCACCGTATCGATATGCCCGCTCTCGTCGAACATGGGATTGTCGAAACAGACCGAGAACGTCTTCTGCCGGTCGCCGACGCTCTCCGGGCTCTCCGCCCGCAGGAGTTCGTTGATCAGGGCGGTGACCGTCGAGGAGTCGATGCCTCCCGAGAGGCAGGTCCCGACCGGGACGTCGCTCCTGAGCCTGAGCCGGACCGCATCGGTCAGGAGGTCCCGGACCCTTCGCGCGGCGGCCTCGTCGTCGACGGCAGCCCCTCGCGGGGCGGGGTTCATCTCGAAATCCCAGTAACGCTCCGGCTCCCCGACGCCCTCCTCCGAGACGACGACTGCGTGGGCCGGCGGGAGCTGGAAGATGCCGTCGTACATCGTCTCGGAGGTATGGTCCGCGACCCCCCATGCGAGGAACGTTAAGAGCATCCGGTCGTTCGGCACCTCACCGGCCGCAGGATGCGCCCTGAGCGCCTTGATCTCCGAGGCGAAGAGGAACGATCCCCCGATCACGGTGTAGTAGAACGGTTTGACGCCCAGGCGGTCCCGGGCGCAGAAGAGTTCGCGGCGCCGCCCGTCCCAGAGAGCGAACGCCCACATCCCGTTGAACCGGTGCAGGCAGTCCCGCCCCCACTCCTCGTAGGCGTGCAGGATCACCTCCGTATCGGTTGCGGAGGTGAAGCGATGGCCGGCGGCCAGCAGTTCCGCCCGGAGCTCGCGGTAGTTGTAGATCTCGCCGTTGAAGACGATCCAGAGCGATCCGTCCTCGTTTGTCATCGGCTGCCGGCCTTCGTCGGAGAGGTCGATGATCGCAAGACGGCGGTGGGCGAGGCCGACCGGGCCGGAGAAGAAGTTCCCCTCGCCATCAGGGCCGCGATGAGCCAGCCGCTCCGCCATGGCCCCGACGAGGGGCGCGTCCGCCTCTCCCCCGTTCAGGGCAAACTGCCCGGCAATACCGCACATACTCCGGATACCAGGGATCGGTCACCTGTCGGAACAGGTCTTATCCAGGCCCGTGCCGTTGATGTCGCAGGAGGGGCAGGGAACCGAGCCGTTCACCACCCGGTAGGCGTCCGCAAGGACCGCGGAGTTCGCGAGCATCCCCGCGATCAGGATCACCTCGAGGATCTCGGCCCGGGTCGCGCCCTTCGCCATCGCGGACTGCATGTGGTACTCGACGCAGTGGCTGCACTTGAGCGCGGCGCCCACCGCGAGGCTGATCAGCTCGATCACCTTCGGCTCGAGCTGGCTGGTCTCGACAACGGAGCCCTTATAGAGCAGGTGCGAGATGAGGATCTCGGGCCGTTCCGCCATTCGTTCAAAGATCAGGGGAACCCTGCCGTATTCAGCCTCGATCTCGCGGAGGAGTTCCTCCGCGATGACGTCCGACCCCCGTTCTGCAACCCTCGTGAGTATCTTCTCGAAATCCATCGCTACACCAATATCCTGGTTTCCGAGAAAGGTTTAATCCGGATCAATATGTAATTGCGCATTCGTGACGGCGTAACGTCGGCGATATCCCCAACGGTGACCCCGTCGGCGACCTCGAGCGACCGTACGGCATCGGCGTACAGGTCGTAGGGAAGCTTCACCCGGAGACCCTCCATCTGGGCGGTCACCGGCGTCGGGTGCGTCAGCATGCTGACTTCGTGGATCCGCTCCTCGACGATCGTCATCAGGCGGGGCGGGAAGACGGAGAGCGGGTCCCTCGCGAGGTCGTCCCGCCGGGCGTCCAGGGTGCGGGAGACCTCGTCCACCAGTTCGTCGAGTTTCGCAAGCTCCTCGGGGCGCTTGAACCGGTGCATGATCCTGCCGACGCCTCCGACATAACCCTCGACGGGCGGGTCGATGACCCGCATCAGGGTCTCGCGGTCCGGGGCGGCGGTCACCACGATCGGCACGTGGATCCCCCGCCTGAGCACCGGGAACTTCTGCCGGATACACTCCTCGAAATTCCCGAGCGCGTAGACGGCGAGATCGTGCTCGTTGATGACGTCCCGCTCCTCGTCGTTGAGGTTTGCTATCCGCTTCCCAAACCCTCTGGCAAGTCCGACCATGTTGGTCTTTGCACCCGCGCGCCGGAGGTATTCGGCGATATCGCAGGCGGTGTGGGGGAGATGGTGGATCTCCAGGCTCGGGCTGACCACGGCGATCTCGGTCCCGACGAGGGGCGCCTCGAGCACCTCGCCGGCAAGCGGCTTTGCGACCTCCCGGATCAGGTCGATATCGTCCCGCGGCACGAACGACTGGAGCACGACGTCCTGGGCCATGACGTGCTTCTGCACGATGTAGCCCCCGAGGTCGTCGATCAGGTCCATGATCTCGTCGTGCCGGTAGACGCCTCCCTTGTAGGTCACCGGCACCAGCGTCGTCACAACGTCACCCCCATCTTTGCAAGGATCGGCGCGACCATCGTCTCCACGATGTCGCCCGGCAGGGTATCCTCGCTTGCGACATAGTAAAACTTCTCATCCCGGATATACTGGCGGCGGACCTTGAATCCCTCGGGGGCGATATACTGGAGCGCGTAGATGACGTCCTTATACAGCGTCTCGCTCGGGTCGGCCACCACCATCTGCTCGAGGTCCTCCTCCCCGGCCAACCCCGCCGGAAGGACGACAGTGAACCGGTCGGGCTGGTCGACGTTCTCCTTCCCAAAGAGGGCCCAGAGTTTCCGGAGCAGCGGCGCAAGGTAGGTCTCGTCGCCGATATCGAGGACGATCTCCTTCTCGCCGGCGTTGACGTTCGCGAAGTCGGCGACGCGGATGGCGCGCGGCATATGGCGGAGCTGCCCGGCGGCGACGAAGATCGGCACCTTCGGGTCGACGTAGATGTGCAGCCGGTCGATCACCTTGATCAGGTCGAGGTCCTGGAGGACATCGGCTGCGATCCGCTCGTAGGCCTCCCTCCCGACCTCGTCGGGGGACTCGACCACGAAGTAGTTCAACGGGGGCATCTATTCTCCCTTAATGAATCCGGATGCGAGCAGGGCAGACCCGACCGCGCCGATGTACTGCGAGTGGGGCGGGACGAGGATCTCGGTCTGCAGGAGCTGGCCCATCGCGTAGACCAGCCCCTCGATCAGCGAGGTGCCGCCGACCATGATCACCGGCTCCTTGATGTCGATCTCCTGCAGCTGCTGCTCGAAGACCTGTTCCGCAACGCTGTGGCAGGCCGCAGCCGCCACGTCCTCCCGCGAGCTCCCTGCAGCGAGCGCGTTCACCAGGCTCTGCGTCCCGAAGACGATGCAGTAACTGTTCATGGGGACGTTCTTCCCCATGCCCTTCATGGCGAGGGGCCCGAGCTCGGTGATGTCCACGCCGAGCCTTTTTGCGGTCATCTCCAGGAACCGGCCGCTCGCGCCGGCGCAGATCCCGCCCATCGTGAAGGTCCCGGGGATACCGTCCAGCACGCTGATCGCCTTGTTGTCCATGCCGCCGATGTCGATGACGGTCGAGGCGCCCCGCTGGTGGTCTGCGAGGTAGACGGCGCCCTTCGAGTTCACCGTCAGCTCCTCCTGGATCAGGTCGGCCCCGAGGTGCCTGCCGATCAGGAACCGCCCGTATCCGGTGGTGCCGACGGCCTGGATATCCTCACGGGCAAGGCCCGCCATCTCAAGGGCGCTCGCGACGGCGCCTTCGGCGCTCTTGATCACCTCGGTCGTCGGGAGCCAGCCGGTGCCGACGATCTCGTTGTCCTTCATCACGACCGCCTTCGTGGTGCTCGACCCCGAGTCGACACCCATCGTGATCCCGGTCTGCTCCTCGCGGGCGAGGAGCGCCCTCCGGCGGGCGATGGTAGTCAGCGCTTCCATTCTCGTGAGAAGGGTTCCCGCGGTCGTCCGCTCGGTGAAAGAGTAACTCACCACCGGCAGCCGCGAGTGCTCGTGGATATACCGCCGGAGTTCGTTCCTGACAATCGCCGCCTCGGCGCACCGGAAGCAGGTGCCGATGAAGACCCCGTCCGCATCGACTTTCCCGTCCACCAGGGCTTTGCCCCGGGCGATCATGAGTTTCAAGTCGGCGCTCCGGACGTCCAGCCCGAACGCGTCGACCGCCTGTTCGACGTCGGCGAGCGCGATGTCGGGGAAGAAGACCTCTGCGTCCACCGACTCGGCGGCGTCGTAGATCTCCTTCTGGACGCCGCTGTACTCCGGCCCGCAGGAGAGCTGGGCAATCCGGACCTTCCGGCTCACGCTTCACCCCCGTTTTCGAGACCGGCGAGGAACTTTTTGACGGCGGCGACGAACTGCACGCCCTCCTCCTCGTTCGTGGGATACTTCAACTCAAGGATCGGGATACCGCTCTGGCGCAGGGAGAAGAGGATCAACTCGTCGGTGCGGGCGCACCCCATGCACCCGAACGCAAGGTCGGCGTCGGTGACGATGATCGCGGCCTCGGCCTCCTCGAGGAGGGGACCGTAGATCGCCATCCGCCCCCGGACACCGGACGGCACCTCGACCGCTGCATACTTCAGGCCGCGCTTGGGTTCTTCGGGCGTGATCTGCAGGGGCGGGGAGTCGACCCCTGCGGTCTGTATCCGCTCCCGGATACCGAGGGCTGCACCGAGCGGTTTATGACCGAACCTGGCCACCAGGTCGGAGAGGATGAGGCTCGTTGCAGGATAGATAAACACCTTTGCCATTCTATTCAGGACTCCTCTGTCTCTATCAGTTCTTGTAATCGCTTGATATCGAGTTTTGGTTTCTTCTCGCGGACGGGCGGCGCCGGTTCCTCCGGCACCTCCGCCTCCTCCCCCCGCCGGTCGAGTTCCTCGAGGCCGCGGGTGATGTAGCGGAGGATGCGGAACTCCCGTTCGTGGCCGAGATAGCCCGGCCTCGCTCCGCCGAGGTTCGCCCGGCACCTTCTCGGGTCGCCGGGAGGGAAGCCCCGGTCCTTGACGAATATGTGACTCGGATCGAACGTGCGGATCTCTTCGATGAGGCGGTCGACGGACTCCGGATCGCCCGTCACCTGCAGCCCGAAACACGTCTCCTTGATCAGGACGCCTTCGGACGCCTCGTATGCCCTGAGCGCGAGCTCGCCGGGGGTCATGGACGGGGACTCGACAAAGACGTACCTGGTCACCGTGCCCACGTATTCCGGGGAGTACTCGGCCATCATTTCACCTCCTTCACGTATACCGTCGCCCCCTCGCGCATCCCGGCAAGGTTCCCCGCATCGAGCACCTTCCCGATGACGTTCGTGCCCGTAAGCGGCTCGGAGGTCGGGCCGAACTCGGCGTTCGGTGTCGTGCGGATGCCGACCATGCCGGTGCCCCGCCGCGAGTCGTTGGTCATCGCGAGGGTGAACGCCGGCACAACGCCCGCGGGAGTGTTCTCCGGGATGATCCCGACGCCCTTCCCGATCTTCGGCTTGAAGAGGAAGACGTCCTCGAACGTGAAGACGAGCGGCATCTTCCCGACGGCGTGGTGCTTGAGCCCGGTCACCTCGCGGAAGATCGTGACCGACCGGGGCGCGGCCGCCTCGTCGAGGGTGATGCTGATGACGTGTTCGGAGGACTCCGTCGCGACCCTGACCTCACCTGCGGCCAGAACCTCGAGCGTCGTTGCCGGGGTCTGGCCGACCACAATGCGGTCGCCAACGGCTGCATCGGCAGTGAGGGAGACGCCCCGCCGGGCGGCGACCGCCTCCGCCTCGGGAAGCGCGAGACCGACCAGGTCGAACTGTTCCGGTTCTGCATGGATGGCGAGGACGTCGCCCTCACCGGCAAACCGGACGAGCTCGATACCGTGGACAACCCGGCCTACGACGGTGTGCGCCGGGCTTGCCGATACGCCCTGCGTGTAGATGTAGACCGCTCCCGAGGATTTCCCGGCGGTCCTGACCGTGATGGTCCCTTCGAGCCTCGGGCCGGAGAACTCCGCCGGAACCTTCGTCGGGACCAGGTGTGCATCGGCGATATGGGTGCTGCTCGAACGACCCACTGCGAATTGCCCGTTCTGCACGGAGAGAAGGAAGTGCTCGACGCTCCGGGCGGTTTCGGTATCGATCCCGTCTCCTCCGAAGCCCTGTACTTCGGCCTCCACGTAGGAGACGACCTGCATCCCGTCCTCGAGCGGGAACTCCGCATCGCGGGTGATGAGTGCGTGCGACCGGTCGGCACGCCGGAATATCCGCTCGACCTCGATGACCCGGTCGCCGTCGCCGATGCGGTCGAGCAGCCCCCGGCCGGTGACGACCCTGCCGATGACGCCGCCGTCCGCCTGGGCGCCGTAGTCGGCGGTATGCCGCATGCGCGCGAAGATCAGGTAGGACTGGGACGGGTCGTAGCCCCCGCACCCGAGGATGACGTCGCCCCGTTCATACCGGCCCGGCTCCCGCGCAGGCCGGATGTCGGACTCGAACGGCCCGAAGGCGGCGGCGTAGCGGTCCTGCCAATGCACGTGGAGCCGTTCGGCAAGCCCGGGCCGAAAAAGCCGGGAGACCGTCGCCGCCTCCGCCATCTCGACGGTCATATCGCCGGCCGAGGTGACGAACCTGACCTCCTGCGACGCTGCCGCATCCTCCTCGAGTGCCGGGCGGATGACGGCGACGCTGCACCGCTCGTCCCGTCCAAGGAGATCCCCGAGCCGGGAACCCGCCGGAACTAGAACGTGTTTTCCGTCCAGGAGGATCTCCATCACGCGCACCTCAGGGGGCTCCGCCGGCCCCCATCACTTTTCGTTCGTCCTCGGTGAGGTGGGCGAGCACCTCCTCCGTCGGGCCCATCTGGATGATCTTGCCTCCCCGCATGAGGGCCACGCGGTCGCAGATATCTCTCACAAATTCCATATCGTGCGAAACTACGATAAATGTCTCGTCCATCTCTTCGCGGGAGTGGAGGATCGAGTGCTTCACGTCGATCTTCGTGATCGGGTCCATCGTGCCGGTCGGTTCGTCGAGGACGACGAGCAGGGGCTCGCGGATGAGAACCTGGGCCAGCGCCACACGGTGCTTCTCGCCCTCGGAGAGCTGGCCGGGGTAGCGGTCCAGGATCTCCTTGCTCTTCTCGGGCGTAAACCCGGCCATCCCGAGGGTGATGATCGCCTTCCTCATGGCGAGCTCCTTGGGGAACTCAAGGCCGATGGCGTCGGTGAGGTTGTCGAGCACCGTCCTGTGCGGGTAGAGGTCGTACTCCTGGTGGAGGAGCCCGATGTAACCCTTCGCCCGGCCCCGGTGCTCGATCCCGGGTTTTGTCATATCGATCCAGTCGTCCCCGATCCGGATATTCATCTCGCCGCTGGTGGGCTCGAGGATCCCCGATATAATCCGGGAGAGCGTTGTCTTCCCCGCACCGCTCTTGCCGATGATACCGAAGATCTCCTTTTCGCCGACATCGTACGAGACGCCGTTGACCGCCCTGACCACGCCCCGGTCGACCGAGAGGTAGCGCTTGACCACGTCCCGGGCAACCAGGATCTTCTCGCCGACCTCCCCGGCCTCGTGCTGCTCGATGTCGCTGTAGTCCTCCATGAACCGGTGGATGACTTCCTCCGGGGCCCCGATCCCCTTGATCTCCCCGTTTTCAAGGAGAATGGCCCGGTCCACGACGTCCTTGATGACACTTGAGAAGTGCGACGTGATCACCATTCCCATATCGTTTGCCTGCGCGCTCTCGATGAGCATCCGGTGGACGAGCGTGGCGGTCTCCGGGTCGAGCGTTCCGGTCGGCTCGTCCGCAAAGAGCATGAACGGGTTTTTCGCGAGCTGCCGGGCGAGCACCACCCGCTGCTTCTCGCCGCCGGAGAGGTCGCGGGCGATGTGCATCATCCGGTGGGAGAGCCTGACCTGGTCGATGAGGTCGGCGGCCCTGCTGACCGCCTTCTCCATCGGGTAGCCGATGTCGTCGAGTGCCCGCAGGATGTTCTCGATCACCCGGTCGTCGCCGTAGAGGGCGAATGTCCGCTGGAACATGATGGCGGTCCTTCGCATGACCCGCCGTTTCATTGCCGCGTTCTCCTCCGCCCAGAGGTCGACGTCCACCGGTTTGAGTTCGCACCCGCAGGCAGGGCACGGCTTCCCTGCCTCACCCGGAACGCCGATGTAGTCGCACGCATCACAGGCGACGACGTGGTAGATGATCGCCCCCCGCGTCGGGGGCTGGTCCACGCCCCGCATAAGGTGCATAAGAACGGTCTTACCGGCCCCGCTTCTTCCGATAACACCGACAGTCTCTCCCTCCGCCACCTCAAAATTTATGTCTTTGAGTGCAATGGTCCCATTGAACTCCATGCAGAGGTCCTTTACCGTAATGAGTGGGGTCATCTTGAGCTCCTCGTTAAACTAATCTTCTCGTGGTATCATATTAGGGTTTATATTGTTGCACTTTTCCCGGTCGCCGCAGTATCCGTGAGAAGTTCCGCCACGATACCAGGCACCTCGCTGACGTCGTGAATCACCCGGTCTGCAGTAGTATAGAGTATATCTGGTTTCTTATCGGACTGCTGTTCGGTGAGCACTGCAAGATCCGCCTTCCGGAAGGCATTCAGGTCGTTGATGGCATCGCCTACCATAACAACTTTATCGTACTGCTCCTGGAGGTCTTCTACGAGCCGGGCCTTCATCGAGGGGGTCGCGACGCCGTAAACCCTTTCTCTGGGGATGCCGAGGTAGTCGCCCATCCGTTCGAGCTTCGCCACGCGGTCCCCGGACGCTATGTATGCAGGAACGCCCATCCGGTGCAGTTCGCTGACGGTCTCTCTCGCACCGTCAAACGGCCTCCCGCCGGTCGTCACCGTGAACTCGATGCGGGAGAGGTCCATGTTCAGGATCACGCCGCTGTTCATGGTGACGATCGACTCTCTCTTGCAGCAGCTCCAGACCTGCCGGATACAGGCCTGCAGGTCGCCGATCCGGGCATGCCTGTCGGTGTAGAGGATCTCCGCGACCTCTTCTGCGGGGATAACCCGCCGGGAACAGGCCACTCCGAAGCCTATCGAACGTTCCAAGAAGAACTCGGAGAGGAGCTGGTCCTCCGGCGCCTCCATGACGTCCCGGGAGTGGAGGTGAAGGACGACGAGCACTCGCGCCTCGGCCCCGAAGGTGATGGTCGTGGTCTCGACCTCGGTCAGCATCTCGTCGTGAAGGAGATCCCGTGCTACACGGTAGGTCCGGAGAAGTGTGCCCGCACTATCGAAAACAACGGCTACCGACATGTATTCTCACGTCAATAAGTCTATGTAGTGGTCGTCTGAATGAATGACTATGTTACTGAGTGAGACGGCAGCAAGCATAAAGAGTATGGAGATCCGGGGCGCCGGCAGGATCGCCCGGGCGGCGGCGGAAGCACTGGCCGATTATGCCCGTAATCTTGATGCATCCGACCCCGAGACCTTCAAGCAGGAGATGCGAAGGGCGGCCGATACCCTCACCGCAACCCGCCCGACCGCCGTCTCGCTCCCGAACGCGGTGAGAAGCGTGATGCGGGCCCTGGACTCGTTTGAGTCGGTGGAGGCCGCAAGGGACGCGGTTCTCCGCCGGGCGGCGGAGTTCGTCGATCACTCGGAGCACGCGGTCGAGCGGATAGCGGCGATCGGAGCGCGGCACATCTCCGACGGCGACGTCCTCCTGACCCACTGCAACTCCGAGGCGGCGCTCGGGTGCATCCTCGAGGCCCACCGGCAGGGCAAGGAGATCGAGGTCTACGCGACGGAAGTTCGACCCCGGGGCCAGGGGCTCATCACCATCAGGACCTTGAACGATGCCGGAATTCGGACGAACTACATCGTCGACTCGGCGGTCCGCTACTTCATCAACGACGTCGACCTCGTCGTCGTCGGCGCCGACGCCATCGCGGTGAACGGCGCGGTGGTCAACAAGATCGGGACCGCCCAGATCGCCCACGCCGCAAGCGAGGCGCGGACGAATGTCATCGTTGCGGCCGAAACCTACAAGTTTGCGCCCCGGACGATCCTCGGGGAGCTGATCGAGATCGAGGAGCGGGACCCCGGCGAGGTACTCCCTCGCGAGGTGGCGGAGGAACTCCCCTTCGTGCGGGTCAGGAACCCGGCGTTCGACGTGACCCCCGCGGAGTACGTCGACCTGATCGTCACCGAGCAGGGCGCGATCCCGCCGGGGCTCGCGTACACGGTCATCCGGGACTACCTGGGGTGGAAGATCGAGGAGCTGCGGTGATATGCCGTTCGGCGAGGAGATGCTCCAGGGGATCGAGCGTTCGCTTGAGGAACTCGGGGCCGGGAAGGCCAGCACCGCAACGCTCGACCACATCCCGCCGATCTTCCATCAGTATCATTGCTCATCCTAACGAATGCTCGCCGCAGAGATCCGGAATTCTCCCTCACCCGCCTCCTCAGCGACGAAAGAGACGGATAAGGTCTTTGTACCGGCCCGGTCCAGGGTGACGGATTCGCTGTACGGCCTGCCTGCGGCATCCCGGACGGTCAGCGTGAACGAGGCACGGACGGGATCAAATGGACCATAGTTCCGGTTGGAACTGGTCGCCGTAAACGTGTTCTTCCCGAGACCGGTCACGACATCCGCGCCGGGAAAGGCAACCGTCTCGTTGAGGTCCGAGTCGATCCAGGCCCGCCCCAGAGGACGGGTGCCGGTGGCGACGTTCTCGCAAAAGACGATACGCCCCCTCGCGGTATCTATAACGTGCACTTCTCCGTCCGGCCAGAACAGGGTAACCGCCATACAAGCCAACGCAATGAGAAGGACTGCCGGGATCATGGCTCCTGCATACGTTCCCGGTTCAATCGTCATAGTGGGCCTCCGTGCGATCATGAGGACGGGCAGGGACTACCACTGCCCGTCACCCGGGCCGCCGTTCGCATTCCGGGCAGCTCAGTGTGAACGTGTTCCATCCCGCCGGCACGGAGACAACGCCACCGATCGACAGCGCCACGATGGAAGTGCTACTTTCAGAGAGGTATTTCAGTTTCATGGTTCCAGACGTCCATTCACACCCATCCCGGGGTGGCCACGGAACCGCAACGGCCATCCCCGATAGCAGCCAACAGCCCTATTGCCCTCCGGGCACGCTGTGGGAGCCGGGACACGACGCCAATCGAACTTCTCGGCCCACGTAGGATACCGTTCGGGCATCCACGCTGTTTTGTCAGGGAACGGGGTTTGATATAGTTTACGGCCACTGCAGCTACGTATCGCGCGACATGTAGCTGCGGTGGCCGTAAAAGGCATATAGTTGTTTTTGAAAGCCCTCTAAGATGCCCTATGAAACTCTACAGAATCGCAACGGTTATCATGATCGCCGCGGCGCTGCTGGTCCCGACCGTGGCGGCGCAGGGGACAGGAACTCATAACTACATCGTAACCCCGGCCGGGGACACGGTGCTCAAAGACAGCCCGCTGTTTATGCCTCTGAGCGCCGGCAGCATCACGCAGGGCGAATCAGACTGGTACTCCCTCTACGTTCCCGCAGGCAAAACGGAGCTCATCGTCGACCTGAACTGGGGCGACCCGTCCGACTCGCTTCGGCTGATGGTGTACGCGCCGGACGCCGTGCTCGGGCCGTATTATGATGCATACGACGGCGTGAACGGAAGGATACGCCTGCGCATCAAGGACTCTGTCGGTCTGCACCCCGGGACGTGGCAGTTCGAGGTCTACGGCGCCGATGTGACCGGGACCCAGAGTTATACGTTCACCTGGCAGTGAATATCGAAACGTTGAACACTTCTTCCGGCGACCATCCAGCATGGTGCGGTGGAGCCGGATCTTTTCCATTCTCCTCGTTGCCGTGACCCTCGCAGGCATTGCACTCCCGGGCACGGCAACCGCCGGTTACGTGGTCGAACCGGCGTCGGAGGAATACTCCGGCGAGATGCATGATTTCGAAGAGATCACCTTCCGGAACCTGCTGCCCCGGGTGATGCTCCTCCACTTCGTGCTCATGGTCCTCCCTGCATGCTTCTTCCCCGGTGAACTCCTCTACATTCTCAGCGCTCTCCTGCCGTTCGGTTTCCGGCGGGTGACAAGGCGCACCATCCTCGACGACGACTTCCGGCTCGACCTCTACCGGGAGATCATCGCCCATCCGGGTGCCGGTGCCGGGGAACTCGGCGAGATGACGGGCGCATCGCGGGGGCAGCTCCGGTACCACCTCAACATGCTCATCCGGGAGGGGAAGGTGGCCGCGGTGGCATACCGGAACCGCACAGGCCACTTCGCCCGAAACCAGAGACATACCGACCTCGAACAGCGCCTTCTTATCAGCCTGCGGGAAGAACCCTCCCGGACGATACTCAGGCATCTCCTCGAGTCTCCGGACACGACCCGGAACGATCTTGCGAAACGGCTCGGGCTCACCGGTCCGACCGTCTCCCACCACATGCAGGATTTGGAGGCCGAAGGGATCGTCACCGCAGAGAGGGACGGGCGGTTCGTCCGCTACAGGCTCTCCGAAGGTGCCCGGGAGTTTCTCAACGAGCATAAGGGAGGCGTTTCTTTCCCCAAACATTCCGGCGCGGAGGGGTATCCCACCACAAGGGGTCACGAGGTTACGTCGGGTTAGGTCCCGACGACAGGAGGCCTGCCCTCCGCCGTTGGGCGCCTCCCCGGTTCCCGGGTTATGCTTGTTCTCTTATTGGCCGATGCAACGTGGGCCCAGGCAGTTACGGCATGTTTTGAAAGGCGAAATGTATCGAAACGCCTCGACGTGTAGCTGATTGGGCCGGAAAAGAGATATAGAGGAACGTTGAGTTCTCAGCCGTGGGTGCCGCAGGCGGCGCCTGCAACAATGCGGAGGTTCACCCGGCCAGTAGCGAATCGGATGGGTGAACGTCCCGCGCGCCCGGAGGCAAAGGGAACGTATGCTCTTCCCGTACTTGAAGGTATGCCTCTCCGGCCTCCGGGGAAAGAAACCGGAGGAAACGACAATGGATGGAAAAATTGGACTGCGGGCGCTTTCCGTGCTCCTAGCACTGCTGCTGGTGAGTGTGGTAATGGTGCCAGCGGTGAGTGCAGATATTGAATTTGATGCGGACCCATCGTCCACGGATGATCCAGGTGCCGTTGTTTTTGATGTTGCCAGCTTCAGGCTGCCGCGATTACAGATTAACAGTACACAGGAGGAGACTATCGTGAATGCAGAATTGAGTCCAGTGGAATTTGATGGCGCCTACGCTATCCCCCAGGGTTCGATAGTCCACCATTCGGCAGAAGGTGTCACTCGCGTGTTCAGTGCTTCGGGGGAACAGATCATCGTGGCAATGGACAACAGATCGGAGTATATCTCCACTCCTGCAGGAGTAGAGAAAGCTGCAACATTCGTCCATCGTGTACCCGAAAATTCTCATATCTATAGCAAAGAAAACACTATCTATGTCACAGACGAAAAGGGAGACGTACTCCTAGTCGTGATCAACGATAGAGTTACAAAAGAATATGAGACGATGGCAGTACCCGATCAGATTGGCTCAATGTACTTTGGTTGGTTAGAGTATGCTGATGACGTTATTCCCGGAGGTTTAACTCAATTTGATGCCTACTGGCATGTCCCCTCAGCCCCCCCTGCTATGGATTACGGCAAAGCAGTGTTCATATTTACAGGAGTTGAGCCTCCAGAGGAGCAATATGGCCTTCTTCAGCCGGTGTTGGCATTTTATCCCTATGAAAACGGGTGGAACTGGTATGGTGAGGCATGGTGCTATGCGACGAACCCATATGATCCAGATACCGACTCTATCGTTGGACCACGCATCAGCGTGAACTCCGGAGATAAGATCAAGGGCCGTATATTATGGAGTGACACGTACAATCAGTGGTATGTACAGTTTTCAGATGTTACTACCGGTGAATACAGTACACTATGGTCATCACTTATCCCGCGGCACGACAACCTTGAAGTCTCTGTTGTCTTAGAGGCAAAAGCTGTTGAAGATAACAACGATATGCCAGGAGATATCGAGTTCTACAATATGGAGTTTAAGAACAATGGTTTCCCGGTGAGCGGAGTGAACTTCGAAGGACATATTGATTCTAGCAAACCTTCAGCTATAACTGGGCTCTGGGTACAGGAGATATCCGATCCTACCAGTATCAAGTTGCATACTAATAATTAGGAGGCTTGCAACTGATGAAAACTCCACTCATCATTTTTTTGTTGTTTCTTTCGGCATGTATCGTGGGTTGCTGCACCAATGGGGCGGTCGATGTTGCAGGCCCTCCCGGCGACATACAGGAGACATCGGGAGATCGGTGTTCAAGCATCAACATATCGGAGATCCCGGTAGCCACTCCAGAGTTGATTCGAACAAACGGCTCGTACATCGCCGGGATTGCGCTCGGCGACGAGCGGGCCCAGGCTCTCATCCAGCACGGCGGCAAACCCGAATCGATTGCCGTGCTCTTCCACTCGTGCCCGCGAAGCGACCCGTACTGCAATCAGAACCCAAGCTTCGTCATCCGCTACGGGGATATCCGGTTTGCCGTCACTGTCGACGAGGCCACCGGAACAGTGCTCGGCGGCTCTGCGCTCGTGCCGAACACCCCGGACCCGAACAAGCCCTCCCCGACATACTATAAGACACGCAATCTCTCGACCGGGATCGATACTGTCTACCTAGGAGACGTCCCGATCATGACCTACAACGGGACGTCGCTCCTGTACCTGAACGAGTCATATGGCAACTCTACCGGGACGGTGACGGATACCGCTCCGGCAGAGAACCTCTCCGACCTCATAGTGTGATAGCGGGCTGTGCCGGAACCAGGCGAACACCTTTGAGGAGAGCGGATGGACGTAACTGCAATCGTTCTTGAAAGAGGAACAATGACTCCATTGCACCAGAACTGTAGGCCAATTAAGGCGATACCTCACCGCAGTTTTGGTCGTCGTCGGCACCCTGCTCGGCTGCTCCGTCGCTGTCGCCTCCTACATCGCCGCGACCATCCCGCCCGACAAACTTCTGCTCTACGAAGTCACCGAGGAGACGGCCTGGGAGGGTATCATCGTCAGCCTCGAAGAGGGGAAAGATCAGCCAGGGGACAATCGATATCTACGTCATCGACAGCGAGGCCGGCAGGCAGAAGTACTTCGAGTACGAAGACCGGCACTACCGGGTCAGGAGGTTTGTCGGGACTGATGCGGTCGGAGGGGAAATTGGGACCTACGTGCCCAATTTAGGGGCAGGTGAATTGCTCTACCCGCTCATCATGGCCATCCGCCGTTTCGTTGTACCTGAGCAGGCGCATGGACAGATAGAACAATCCCCCTGCTGGTGATGGAACCAGCAGAACGTCTCCATGTCGTACCGAGCATGCGGCATATCGGGCGGCACCGTATGGCTCATGTGGACGCAGCAGTAGTCTCTGAATCGATCTCGCGAACCCGACGCATAGATGCATGCCACCGGGACCGTTTACAGTTGAAACCAAATTTCGATCAGGAGACACGGCGCTCAGCGCACGGCTCCATCTGGATCGTGCGCTACTGCTGTGATGAGGGCGTCAGGGGTCTTTCCACACCGGCAGGCAAGACCTTCTAGCGCCGGATCTCCCCCACCGTGTGGGTTCCCTTATCGGCCGGCACAACGCGGGCCCCGGTCGGCTACGGCATGCTTCCGGGAGTAAAATAGATCGAAACGCCTCGACATGTAGCTGATCGTGACGGAAAAGAGATATAGAAGAACGTTGAGTTCTCAGCCGTGGGTGCCGCAGACGGCGCCTGCAACAGTGCGGAGGTTCACCCGGCCAGTAGCGAATTGGATGGGTGAACGTCCCGCGCGCCCGGAGGCAATGGGAATGTGTGCTCTTCCCGTACTTGAAGGTATGCCTCTCCGGCCTCCGGGACACTATCGGAGGAAAGCAAATGAATGGAAAAATTGGCATGCGGGCATTCTCCGTGCTCCTGGCACTGCTGCTGGTGAGTGTGATGATGGTGCCGGTGGTGGCTATGGATGCCAAGACACCCGATATTGAGAAGCTGGACATCGTGGATACTGAGACGCTTCAGAAACGGTCTCCCTCATTTATCAGCGAACTTCGAAGTAAGGGATGCTCCGAAGAAGAGATTGCCGAGGCAATCCGTAGCCTGCCGCAAGTTTCATACCTTGACGGATGGACAGAGGCGGATGACAAACGGGTATCACCCCTTTTGCAACAGGCAAGGGATGAGGTGAACTATTCGATGCACGGCGAGATAGATCCTCTGACAGAGGATAGCGTTTCGGCAGTAAAGATGTGTTCTTCAGGTATCTGGCTGTTTGACACAGTTTTTCAGGGTGTTAATGGATGGGTACATCCCGGACCGATGGAATGCTCCTCGGATGGAACCAGGCGCCAGTTTCTTACGACCCATCTTGGAAAAAAGATCGGTACGACCGATAACTGGATCGAGATTGGTATAGAGACTTTCTGCGATGATCCGAATCCGGCTCGCTACCATGTTTTCACCTATGATAACAACGATGTGGTACAACAGATGCGTGTGCACGCCAACCTTACCAACGGTGACAGGGATTACAATTTCGAGATCTACGTAAGTGACGTGCAGTACCCGGAGGGCTACCCCTACATGATCTTATGGGAAGGACAGGTCGTCCGGGTTGGCCACGTTCCGTTTGCGGAAGGCGATCTGAACGAGGTGCACGAATACGTCAGAAACGATCCCGGATCATTCTCCGATGTATCAACCTCCTATGTGTGGGACTCCTACGTCTATTACGATGGATATGGTGTATGGTGGAACGAGCAGTTGGACGCACAATTGGCACACCCAACATATCTCAACGCAGATACGCAGGAAGGGGTTTATGGCGACTTCTACAGACCATGGTGGTCGAATGCGTACAGAATCGATACGTGGATCGCGTGAACAAAGAAGAATTGGAGGGGTAATGCTAATCCTCTCAGTCCTCCTTTTTTGTTGTACGGGGTGCATCGAGGAGCAACCGGTGAATCAATCGAAATATATCAATATCTCACTTACAGAGCCCATCTCTCAAGCAGATGCAGTCATCGTTGCCCTTTCCTATCCGGAAGTTGCTAAAACAATTGAGAATGATTCGTTCCGGATCACCGTCGAAAAGCTCACCGTCTCTGACGTACGTGAAGGAAGGCTTAAAGAGTTCCATATGGTCTACATCGATCGCTTCAATAGCACCACGCACGAACCGCTCGAAAGTTTACAGGTTGTTGTGACCTACGACGGGAACGTTTACAAAATCTGGCGGTCGTTCCCTCCAGCGAATTCTTCGATTGCTGCAGAGTGAAAAGCCTATGCTGAAACAATACTTATTATGGATCTGGAAGATCGGCCTGATCATCGCCGTCCCCCTGTTTGCCTTCGACCTCTATTGCTACTATTGGTCTGTGGAATGTCCCGCGCAAGAGGTAATTCATTACCTGGTGCCCGGGTTGATTCTGCTGTCCGCTGTTTCGTTGTACCTGAGCAGGCGCACGGCAGAATAGGACGGAACGAATCTTTTGTTTCCGGTGGGTGCCATAAGTACCCTGCGTCGTCCGGACAGGTTTCTGCCCACCGGTGCTGTCCGAACTCCCGGAGAGAGTGGTCTGCACGTCGCCCCCAACCACACCAAAAACCTCCCCCCACCCCCACGGTTTATCACCCGCCGCCCCCAACCTACAATAGAGAGGCTAGACCATGGAGATCGCGTTTACAAAACTACAGGGAAACGGCAATGACTTCATCCTGATCGACGAGCGCGACCGGGAAGTTATTCCCGAGGATATGAAGGGAGCGTTTGCAGCGCTCTACTGCGACCGCAGGTTCGGTATCGGCGCCGACGGCATCCTCTTCCTCCAGGCATCGAACGCTGCCGATATCCGGATGCGGCTCTTCCAGCCCGACGAGAGCGAGGCCGCGATGTGCGGCAACGGCATCCGGTGCCTCGCGAAGTACGCCTACGACGCCGGCTACGTGAAGGAGTCCTGCTCGGTCGAGACCGGGGCGGGGGTCGTCCCGGTGACGATGGGGTATGCCGACGACGAGTTCACCGCGACGATCACCATGCCGACGCCGAAGTTCGAGCGTAGCGCCGTCCCGGCTACCGGGGACGGTGAATACAAAGAGGAGATCCGCGGGTTCACCGTGTATGCCGCAAACACCGGCGTTCCGCACGCCGTTGTCTTCGTGAAAGAAATAGGCGCCGTCGATATCGCCACCGCCGGTCCCGCGATACGGAACCACCGCACCTTCCCGGAGGGTGCGAACGTCAACTTCGTCGAGGATGCCGGCGACGGCACGCTCAGGATCCGGACGTTCGAGCGCGGCGTCGAGGACGAAACCTTCAGCTGCGGCACCGGCGCCACCGCATCGGCTGCGGTCGCCCACCACCTCGGCTATGCCGGGGAGACGGTGCGGGTGGAGACGAAAGGCGGTCCGCTCGTGATCCGGTTCGGGGAGACCGTCACCATGGAAGGCCCCGCCGACACAGTCTTTGCGGGCGTTATACAGTTCTGATCCCGTCCTCGGTGATCACGAAATCGAACGTGAGCCCTTCCGGCCGGGACCGGTGCTTCCGGAGCATCGCCCGCCGGACACTATCCTTCTTTTCGAGCCGTATGATGGCCTTCGAGAGGTGCTCGAGCGCCGTCCCCCCGAGGCCGGAGACGCGGTCCCGCTCCACGTCCATGTAGATCTGGTTCGTGATCAGGACCGGGATGTCGTATTTCTTCGCAAGCCCGAGGAGTTTTATTACGTGGTGCGAGAGTTTCCTTAACGCCTCCCGCCCGAGGTCGAGCTCGGTCCGGTAGAGGGCGGTCGCCGAGTCCATCACCAGCAGCCCCGCGGGGGCGTGGCCGTTCTTTTTGAGCAGCCCTTCCGTATCGGCGATCATCGATCCCTGCTGGGCGAAGTCGATCGGCTCGAAGAGGTAGAGCCGGTCCGCGAACGCCCCGGCGTTCTCCCCGGCGATTTGCGCGAACCGCTCCACCGAGAATCCTTCGGTGTCGATGTAAACGACCGAGTTCCCGGACCGGAGGCAGGCCACCGCCGCCATCAGGCAGAGGGTGCTCTTGCCGCTCGCGGGCTCGCCGTAGATCTGGGTGATCGTCCGCCGCTCGAGCCCGCCGCCGAGCAGGTCGTCGAGGGCCTGGCTTCCCGTGCTGATCCGGTCAGGCTTCATGGCGCGAGCACACCCCGCTCGACGAAGAGGCGGCGTGCAGCCGCTTCGACGGTCCCGGCGACCTCGCGGAGCGGGACGCCGGTCTCCCGTGCGCACGCCGCCGCCTGCTCGTACTCCGCCTTGAAGGAGGTGATCCTACCTCCCGACCAGCCGCACTTCACGTCGATCGTCCACTCCCGGCCCCGGATCGTCGCCGTGACCGGCTCGACCGTCCGTTCGGCGACGGACCGGTGCACCATCGGCAGGCACCGTATCCCGAGCGTCCCGAGCTCAGCAGCCATCACCCCCATAAGACGGTCGGTCGCGTCGGGACGGCATACCACCCGGACAAGGTGGCCGCTCCGCCCCTTCTTCATCACGGCGGGAGTAGCGCTCGCGTCCCGGGCTCCCTCCTCCATCAGGCGGCCGATCGTGTAGGCGAGAGCTTCCCCGGTGACGTCGTCCACGTTCGTCTCGAGGATATCGATCCGGTCGCCGGCGGCGTGCTCCTCTGTCGAAAGAAGCATCGAGCGGAGGACGTTCGGTTTCCCCGGCGGATCCCGGCTCCCGGCCCCGTAGCCGACCGCCCTGATGCCCGCCGGGCCGAGGTCCTCCGGCCGGACCGTCGAGAACTCGGCGAGGAGAGCGGCTCCCGTCGGGGTGCAGAGTTCCCGCTCCTCGTTTCCGGGAACGGTCTTCAAGTCCGATCCGGCGAGGACCGCCACGGTCGCCGGGGCGGGGATGGGGAAGGTGCCGTGAGCGCCGACCGCAAACCCCCGGCCGAGCGCCACCGGGAGGACGGCCACGCCGGCGGCGTCGAGGGTGTGGAGGGCGGTGCAGGCCCCCACCACGTCGGCGACGGCGTCGTCCGCACCCACCTCGTGGAAGTGCGCCCCCTCCCCGTGGATACTCTCCTCAGCCCGGTGTATACGGAGAAAGACCCGCCGGGCCATCTCCCGTGCGGGGGCGGGGGCGTCGCTCCCGGCCACCCGCTCGAGCACCTCGTCGAGGGTGCGGTGGTGCACCGGGGCATGCGCTCTCACCCAAACGGCCCGGATGCCGGAGCGGTCTACCCGTTCGATTGTCGGTTCCCCGACGACGGAACGCATGGCTGCCCTGACAAGCCCCTCATCGGCTCCCAGATCGAGGAGAGAACCGATGATCATGTCGCCTGCGGCTCCGTTGAACGGATCGAAGAGAAGTATGTTCATGCGTCTCCAGTACTTATAAATCCCCGAAATATAAGAACTAGAGGTAATGCCAGAGATATACTTGAAGGTAGATAGCGCTTATCCGGAGGATCAGGGGGCAGGCAAGGCACGGCTTGACCCTGATACCATGTTGCAGCTCAGGCTCAACCCGGGAGACCTCGTTGCAATCGAAGGTAAGCGCCGCACCGTGGCCAAGGTCTGGCGTGCCATGGTTAACGACTGGCACCAGGGTAAGGTCCGGATCGATAATTTTACCCGGCTCAATACGGGTGCGAGCATTGGCGACCGGGTCAAGATAAAGACGCTCGATGAGGAGGCCGAGGCGAAACGGGTGGTGCTTGCGCCTCCCGAAGACCTCCCGAAACAGCTTCCCATCAACTACGGCAGCGTCGTCAACAAACTGATCGACTTTCCCGTCGTGAAGAACGATTCCGTGCCGATCCAGGCGGGGCTCCCGTTTATGCAGCCCCAGCTCGTCGCATTCAAGGCCGTGGTCGTCGAGCCGGAGAACGCCGTGATCATCACCAAGAATACGAAGATCGAGTTCTCCGAGAAGCCTGCGGCCGGGTTTGAGGGCGTGAAAAGGATCAGCTACGAGGACATCGGCGGCCTGAAAGGCGAGCTGCAGCGTGTCCGCGAGACGATCGAACTGCCGATGCGCCACCCGGAGATCTTCCGGAAGCTCGGGATCGAGCCCCCGAAGGGCGTCCTGCTCTACGGTCCGCCGGGGACCGGGAAGACCCTCATCGCAAAGGCGGTCGCAAGCGAGAGCGGAGCCCACTTCATCTCGATAGCAGGGCCGGAAGTGATCTCGAAGTACTACGGCGAGAGCGAGCAGCGGCTCCGTGAGGTCTTTGAGGACGCAAGGCAGCATGCTCCCGCCATCATCTTCATCGACGAGCTCGACTCCATCGCCCCCCGGCGCGAGGAGGTGACCGGGGAGGTCGAGCGTCGCGTGGTGGCCCAGCTCCTGACGATGATGGACGGGCTCGAGGAGCGGGGGCAGGTAGTGGTGATCGGGGCCACGAACCGGCTCGACGCCATCGACCCCGCCCTCCGCCGTCCCGGACGCTTCGACAGGGAGATCGAGATCGGGGTCCCCTCAGAGGACGACCGGGTTCAGGTGCTCCATATCCACACCCGCGGCATGCCGCTTGCGGACGATATGGAGATCGCCTCCATCGCCCAGCAGACCCACGGGTTCGTCGGGGCGGACCTCGCCGCCCTCGCCCGTGAGGCGGCGATCAAGGCGTTGCGACGCTACCTCCCCGAGATCGACCTGGAAGCCGAGGAGATCCCGCCGGAGATCCTCGAGAAGATGGAGGTGCAGGCCAGGGACTTCCGCGACGCTCTCCGCGACGTGGGCCCGAGCGCCATGCGGGAGATCCTCCTCGAAGTGCCCCACACCTCCTGGGGAGATGTGGGAGGGCTTGAAGAGGCGAAGCAGGATATCCGCGAGGCGGTGGAGTATCCGCTCACCCAGCGTGAGCGGTTCGAGGATCTCGGGATCGAGCCTCCGAAGGGCGTCCTGCTCTACGGCCCGCCGGGGACCGGGAAGACCCTCATCGCAAAGGCGGTCGCAAGCGAGAGCGGGGCGAACTTCGTGCCGGTCAAGGGCCCCCAGCTCCTCTCGAAGTGGGTCGGTGAGAGCGAGCGGGCGGTCCGCGAGATCTTCAAGAAGGCCCGGCAGGTGGCCCCGTCCATCATCTTCTTCGACGAGCTGGATGCTCTCGCCCCCGCCCGGGGCGGCGGCACCGGGTCGCACGTGATCGAGAGCGTACTAAACCAGATCCTCACCGAGATCGACGGCCTCGAGGAACTCCGGGGCGTGGTGGTGATGGGAGCGACGAACCGGCCGGATATGGTCGACCCGGCGCTGCTGCGGCCCGGACGGTTCGACCGGCTCGTCTACATCGGCGAGCCCGGCCGGGACGACCGGAAGAAGATCCTCGCGATCCACACCCGCTACATGCCGATCGAGGGCTCGACGATGGAAGACCTCGTGGAACTGACGGAGGGGCTCTCGGAGAACGAGCTCGAAGACCTGGTCCTGACCGTCGGGACCAACCACCAGGTGAGCATCGAGGATGTGAGGAGTCACCGCGCCGCGATGCAACCGAGCGACGACGAGGGGCTCCAGCGCCATATCCGGAGGAAGAAACTCGTCGACCTCCTCTCCCAGCAGAAGGTGACTCTCGACGACCCCGCACGGGACCGGCTCCTCGGAAAGATAGCGACCGGTGCCGAGGGGTTCGTCGGCTCGGACCTCGAGGCGCTCGCCAGGGAAGCGGCCATGCTCGCCATGCGGGAGGGCGCTTCCCTCGTGAACCCATCGCACTTCGACCGGGCGCAGGAGAAGGTGCACGCGACGATGAACGAGCGGCTGCGGCAGTACTACGGGAAGGTGCAGCAGCACTTCAAGGGCGGACTGCCGAAAGAGATCCAGCCGCCGGAATACCAGTGAGAAGGCTCTCCGGGGATACTCCCGGAAGACTCTTTTTCTCTTCGCAGGATGGTTATCGGGGCAACCTATTTACCGGCCCATGAACAAGCATATACATCAGAGCGCATACATGCCGCCCGGAGCCTTCCCATGCCGAACTGCACCACGTTTCTCGATGCCAACGCCTGTAACCCCTCGAAAGTCGCTCTCGTCGTCCCCTCCCGGGGCGAGTCCTACACCCGCGCCGACCTCCTGGACCGGGTCTCCCGGGTGAGCCGCGGCCTCCTCGACCTCGGTATCGGGCGCGGGGAGCGGGTCTGCATCTACCTGGACAGTTCGACGGAGTACCTCGTCAGTTACTTCGCCCTCTGGCGTATCGGCGCCGTCGCCGTCCCGACGAACCGGGTCTACCGGGAGAGCGAGGTCCTCTACGCCGTCCGCGACGCAGGAGCCGTCGCCGTCATCACCGACGCGGAGGGTGCGGCCCTCATCGGCCGCATCCGGGATCGGGCGCCGACACTCCGGCAGGTCGTCGCCGTCGACGGGGAGGCCGCCGGCGCCACTCCCTGGGCCGACCTCCTCCGGGCACCGGCGGACCGCCGTGCCGCCCACTGCCGGTTCGACGACCTCTGCCAGATCCAGTACACCTCCGGCACCACCGGGAAGCCGAAGGGCGCCATGCTCACCCACGGGAACTGGATCGCGGCGATGGACGCCGAGCGGGACGTCCTCCGGATCACCGCCGACGACGTCTACCTCGGGATCTATCCCATGGGGCACGTCGGCATCAGCTGGGGCATCGCCACGCTCCGGGCCGGCGGGACCTACGTCGTCATGGAGCGGTTCGATCTCTCCCGGTACCTCGACCTCGCCCGCTCCTCTCGGGCCACGATCGTCGCCGGCATGCCGCCGGTGATCCACTCCCTCCTCCAGACCCCGCCGGGGACCGAGGCGGCGCTCGCCACCGCACGGGTGATGATCAGCGGCGGCGGCCCCCTGACGCCCGGCGTCTGGAAACCCTTCCACGAGCGGTTCAATATCCCGATCGTCAACGCTTACGGCCTCTCCGAGACGGTCGTCGTCGGGACCGGGACCGCCATCCGCCCCGAGCACTACGCGACCGCCGACGAGTTTAAGAGCGTCGGCACCCCGGTCGGATTCTCGGAGGTGAAGATCGTCGCCGCGGACGATCCCGACCGGGAGCTCGGGCCCGGCGAGGACGGCGAGATCGCCCTCCGGGGACCGGCGGTGGCGCTCGGCTACTGGCAGATGCCGGAGGAGACCGCAGCCGCATTCCTTCCCGACGGCTGGTTCCTGACCGGCGACGTCGGCCACCTGGACGAGACCGGGATGCTCTATATCACCGACCGGAAGAAGGATATGATCGTGATGTCGGGCTGGAAGGTCTACCCGACCGAGGTCGAGGACGTGCTCGTCCAGCACCCGGGCGTCCGTGACGCGGCGGTCTTCGGGTGCAGCGACGAGCACCGGGGCGAGGTTCCGGTGGCCGTGGTGGTCCCCTCCGGCGAAGGTGTCGTCCCCGACGATATCGTCGCCTTCGCCCGCGAACGCCTCGCGGGCTACAAGGTCCCCCGCCGGGTCATCTTCGCCGGCGAGATCCCCCGGGTGAACGGGTGGAAACTCCTGCGGAAGCGTCTCCGGGAGGAGTACTGCGATGTCCCCGGCGTGCAGGACCGCACCTGAGCGGGTAGTATTAAGAAACTGGCGGCAAATAGGTACTTTTGAGGATATACCACCGAGGTACAGACGTGGCAGACACCACCAGACATTCGACAGGAATCGCGGGCCTGGACCTTGCACTCGACGGGGGGTTTCCGCCGGGCGCCCGCATAATCATCTCCGGATCCCCCCTGAGCGGTCTTGAACTTCTGGCACAGCAGTTCTGGCAGGCGGGAGAGGGAGCAGGCGCTTATCTGATGATCGATGCCGTGCCGCTGGAGGGCATGACCGACGCACGGGGTATGGATGCCGCGGCGCTGGTCGGGGCCATGCAGGGCGAGAGGATCGTCGTGGACTCTCTCTCCACGCTGATCTCCGCCTGGGGCATCGATGCGGCCGTCGGGTTCGTCCTCGAGGATACCCGCGCGATCATCGAGGGAGGGGCAAACATCGCACACCTCCTCTACACCGATCTGCACACCCCGCACGAGGAGGCGCGGATGATGCGTGCCGCCGACATCTTCATCACCCTCAGGCACCAGATCCACGGCAACGAGTTCGAGCGGACGCTCGCCATCGAGAAACTCAGGGATTCGGACGTGCCGCAACGGGTGATCCCCTACCACATCACGGCAGAGGGTCTGGAACTCTCGACGACGAGCAGGGTGGTCTAGTCCGGATACCCGGCCCGGCCCCCTCTTCGCGCGAGACTATAACGGTCTAATCCGTATACTCTGCCCGGATCTCGCCTGCCGCAACAACCATATTCTTCAGTTTTCCGAGTGCCGCGTCGCGCGACTGCATCCGCAGGCCGCAGTCCGGGTCGACGAGCATGGCCTCCGGCGAGAATACGTCGATACCGGCCTCGATCCTTTTGCGGATGGTCTCGACACTCTCGACGCCGGGGTCGGCCGAGTCCACGCACCCGTAGCCGATCATCCGGCCGCGCAGGTCTTTTTCCGAGAGCACCTCAAGGTTCTGGGGGTTGTTCGCGAACTCGAAGTCGAATACGGCGACGTCCGTCCGGAGGACGTCGTCCACGACGTGCCCGAGGTTCCCGCAGACGTGGAGGCATACCGGCACCCGGAGCCTGCCGACGATCGCGTTCACCGCTTCGCGGCCGACAGCGAGGTTTACGGCCCCCGTGGAGAAGATGGGCTCATCGATCTGGAGGAGCGTGACCCCGGCGTCCTGGAGGTAGCCCGCCTCGACCGCGAGCGCCTGGGCGAGGTCCAGGACCAGTTCGTCCTTGTTACGGTAGAACGGTGTCTCGAGCGTGAGGCCGTGCGCGAGCGTGCTCGGGCCGGTGAGGATCCCCTTCACCTTCGAGTGCCGGGAGAGGGCATACTTCGTATCCGCGAGCGTGATGGGACGCTGGGCCGGCTGGACCTTTCCGACGACCGCAGACCCGCGGATGCCGGGGAGGTGGGAGGTGAAGGCGCGGATCATGTCTCCCCGGACCTGGCCGTCGGAGATGATATCGATCCCGGCAGCAACCTGGTCGGCGACCGCTACCTCCACCGCATGCTTCAGCGGGTCCATGAGGGCGCGAATCCCCGAACCTTTCATCACCGGATAGCTCCCGACCACCGTGGTGGGCAGGCACTTGCGTATCAGTGTCATGGGGTCAGTCTGTGCCGGTCACGCGGGAAGAGCACCGCCTCGCGGATGTTAGGAAGGTCGAGCATCGTCATCACCAGACGCTCGATGCCGAGCCCCCACCCGGCGTGCGGGGGCATACCGTAGCGGAACGTCTTCAGATAGAACTCGAAGCTCTCGGGAGATAAGCCCTTCGCACGGATCCGCTCCACCAGGAGGTCGTGGTCGTGGACACGCTCGGCTCCGGAGGAGAGTTCCATCCTCGGATGCATCAGGTCGAACGCCTTGCAGAACTCGGGCCGGTCGGGGTAAGGCATCGCGTAGTAGGGCCTGATATCGGTCGGCCAGTCGACGATGAAGTAGTGGCCCCCTATCGTATCGCCGATCGCCCGCTCGGCCGCCGGAGAGAGGTCGTCGCCGAAGGCGATCTTCTCCTCGACGGTGCGGTTCGCGATCTCGATCGCCTCCGCATACGGGATCCGGGGGAACGGCTTCTCCGGGACCGCGAGGTCGACCCCGAGTTCCGCGAGGTGCTCAGCGCAGTTCCTCGCGACGTAGTCGTAGACGTGGACGATCAGGTCTTCGAGGAGTTCCATGACGTCGTTGTGGTCTGCAAACGAGACCTCCACATCGAGCGACGTGGCCTCGTTGAGGTGCCGGACGGTGTTGTGCTCCTCGGCGCGGAAGATGGGGCCGATCTCGAAGACCCCCTCGAACCCGGCAGCCATCATCATCTGCTTATAGAGCTGCGGGCTCTGGTTCATGAACGCCTCTTTCTCGAAGTAGGCGATCGGGAAGAGTTCCGTACCCCCCTCGGTCGCCGCCGCGACGATCTTCGGGGTGGCGATGTTGATGCAGCCCCGGGAGGCGAGGAACGCGGTCGCGGCGCAGGTCGCGGCGGAGCGGATGAAGAAGATGGCACGGACACGCGGTTTCCTCGCGTCCAGGAACCGGGAGTCGATCCTTGTGTCCATCTCGGCGGGAACCTTCTCTGCGACGTCGAGCGGGAGCGGGCTCTCTGCGATGCTGATGATCTCGAGCTCCTCGGGGACGATCTCCCGCCCGCCGGGGGCCTTCTCGATCGCTTTTACCCTGCCCTGGACCCTGACCACGGACTCTCTTGAGACGCTCCGGGCGACATCAAGGATCTCTGCCGGGACCTTCTTCTTCGGGATGGTCACCTGGATGATGCCGGTCCGGTCGCGGATAAGGAAGAACGAGAGCCCTCCGAGATCGCGGACCTCATGCACCCAGCCGATGATCTCAGCAGATTCTGTTTCCGGGGTTACGGCCCGTATTGGTAGACGCATGTGAAAAACCTGGATACAGTGTGGGCCCCGGGAGGTATTTTGTTTTGCGCTCCTCGCCGGGTATGGGTCCCGGGCAGCCGGGAGAAAAGAAAGGAGTGCCCGGGAGGTGCGGACCTACAGGAAGACTGCTGCGGCGATGACCGTCGTCCAGCGGCCGTCCATAACCCCTTCCGCCGCCTGGCAGGTTTGGGTCGTGTTGATGATCCGACCGCTGGCCTTGTAGATCTGTTCCCGTTCCTGCCACGCTTTGTCGGGGTCGAACTCGATCCCGAGCGTGGTGGCGAGCATGGTTGCCGCAAGGTCTTCTGCGTATTCGCCCGAGACCTCCGCCGTCTCCCCGAAGGCATGGTGTTCGGAGAGGTAGCCGTAGGCATTGCTCTCCTTGGGCATCGCGTGGCCGATGGCGGCGGATGCGAGCCTGCTCGGTTCGTTGGTCTCATTCCGGGCCATGACGACATAGACGATGCTGCCGGGAGATAGCTCTTTTAAGCCCTCCTCCTTCGAGATCAGCTGGCAGTTCGGGGGAAAGATGCTCGAGACGTAGACCAGGTTATACTTCTCGATGCCCGCCTGCCTGAGAGCCAGTTCAAACGATGCCAGTTTGTCTTTGTGGATGCCCACACCTTTCGTAAAGAAACACTTGGTCGGAACGAACATTAGGGATCTTCTTATCGTTTGAGTTTTTTAAAATTTTCGGTAATAACAGTCACAAATTAAAAACGGAGCGAATTTTTTGCCCGATTTGGCATTCAGGAGGGAAAGTGCAGAAAAATGGGCAAAATGCCTGAAAAATACGGATTTTCCAGGTGCGCCCGGGGAGCCGCGGCCGCGCTCGAGCTCGCCGATCTTCCCCTGCAGAACGGCCCGAACACGGATCGTTACCGCACCGGCCGATATCGGAAAATTGCCGCGAGCCTGCGGGGGAAGGGCGGAGCGCACCCGTCAGACGAGATCCCCCCGTGCCTTGATCGTCTCCCACCGGACGCACCAGTCCTCATCGTTGAGCGCTTTCACCAGCGGGAGCACCGCTGGTCCCGACATCCCCGCTCTCGAGCGATTCCCCGAGTCCCGCCATCCGGGCATCCTCTTCTGCATCAGGAGATGCAGCCGTTGCCTCCCCTCCTTGCGCACACCAAACCGGCTCCACAGTCCCAGGGTCATACTCCACATGATCGGTCTTCTCCGATGATGGTAGACGGCAGGAGAGGGCGTATAATCCTTCTGATCTTCTCCCGGAAGCCCAGGAGCCACCCGTTGCCGCCCTCCACCACAGGAATACCCGGAGGAACGCTTATATGCGATGGTGCAGGATCCGGTGCAACCGGGAGCGTGCCGTCGACCCGTCACGGCACCCGGATTCCCACGCGCGCCCCGCAACGGAAGGTGAGGAGATGGAACCGGAAGAGAAACCCACGGCGGTCGTGGACTGCATCGGGCTCTACTGCCCCATGCCGATCGCGATGACAAAAGAGGCGATCGAGAAGCTCGATGTCGGAGAGGTGCTCCTGGTCGAGGCGGACGACCCTGCCGCAGAGGAGGATATCCGGCGCTGGGCGAACCGGGTGGGGCACGAGATCGTGAAGTTCGAGAAGGATGACGGGGTCATGAGGTTCTCCATCAGGAAGATGAAGTGAGGTGAAATGAATGTACGCGGATAAGACGGTAAATTGCGTCGGCATCTGCCAGTCGCCCATGCTCTCGATCGAGGAGGAGATGGAGGTGCTCAACGCGGGACAGATCCTGCAGGTCACGACCGACAAACCGGACCTTGTCGGGACGGTCAGGTCCTGGGTCGTCGAGAACGGGCACACGATCGAGGAAGAACACGTCGCCTCGGGCGTGATGACCCTCATCGTGCGCAAGGGAGCGATGGCAACGGCAGAGGCGAAGTGATCGGATGGACGCCGGAGGCTACGTGGATGCTAAGGGGGCCTACTGCCAGGCGCCCGCCATCCTGCTCAAAGAGGGGATGGACCGGCTCGCGAGCGGCGAGATCCTGAAGATCGAGGTGGACAACACCCCGACCGAGGAGGACGTCAGGGTCTGGGCAAGACGGATGGGCCACGAGATCGTGAGCGAGGAAAAGGATGGAGAGAAGACCACGTTCTCTATACGGAAAGGAGGCTGAGACGCATGGCACGCATACTTTATGTCCAGACCAGCGGCACCGATACTCCTGAGAGATTGTACGCACCGTTCGTGCTCGCGATGACGGCGCGTAGCATGGATATGGACGCCGACATCTTCTTCATGATCAGGGGGGTGACGGTCGTCAAAAAGGGCGCGGCGGAGGAGATCCAGGTCGGGAACTTCCCGAAACTCTCGGAGATCATGCACCAGGCGATCGCCGCGGGGGCAAAGATCTACATCTGCGAGCAGAGCACCCAGCTCCTCGGCATGTCACGGGGCGACTTCATCGCGGAGGGGCAGGTCGTGGGCGCGCTCACCTTGAACGACCTCGCGGTAGACGCCGACGCGGTCATCACGTTCTAGGGGCTGCAGGGAATGGAAGAGCGGATCTATCTCGACCACGCCGCGGCGATGCCGGTCCACCCGGAGGTTGCCCGGTTCGGGAGGCGGTTCCCGGACGGCTTCGTCGGCAACCCCTCCACGATCTACCAGGAAGGGCTGCAGGCGCAGGAGACCCTTGCCGCGGCACGCGAGAAAGTAGCGGCGCTCGTCGGCGCGAGCGCCCCGGACTCGATCATCTTCACCGGCGGGGCGACCGAGTCGAACAACATCGCCATCCGGGGGACCGCGCTCCGGAACCGGAAGTCGGGGAAGAATGTCGTCGCGAGCACCATCGAGCACATATCCGTGCTGAACCCGGCAAAAGACCTCCAGAAGAGCGGTTTTTCCCTCACGCTGGCTCCGGTCGACCGCTACGGCACGATCGACCTTGCCGCCCTCGCCGCGGCGGTCACGCCGGAGACTGTCGTCACGTCGGTCCACTACGCGAACAACGAGATCGGGACGATCGAGCCGATCAGGGAGGTTGCGGAGATCGTCCACGACCGGGGTGGACTCCTCCACGTGGATGCCGCCGATGCCGCGGGAAGGATCCCGATCAACGTGAAGCGTGACGGCATCGACCTTCTCACCCTCTCCGGAAATCAGCTCGGGGGGCCGGACGGGATCGGGGCGCTCTACATCCGCCCGGGGGTCCGGGTCCAGCCGGTCATCGTCGGGGGCGGGCAGGAACGCGGTCTCCGGCCCGGGACCGAGAACGTCTTTTCGATCGCCTGCATGGGAGAGGCCGCCCGGCTTGCGAAGGAGGAGATGCCGGAGGAGAGCAAGCGTCTCGCCGCGATCCGGGACCGGCTCATCGCCGGAATCACGGAGATCGAGGAGGCCTACCTGACCGGCCACCCGACAATGCGGCTCCCGCACCACGCGAGTTTCCGCTTCTCCCGGATCGAGGGCGAGAGCATCCAGCTGGCCATGAACCTGCTCGGGATCGCGGTCGCCACCGGGTCGGCGTGCACCTCCCGGACGCTCGAGGCCTCCCACGTCCTCCTCGCCATCGGGCTCGCCCACGAGGAGGCGCACGGCTCGATGGTCGCGACGCTCGGGCGCGAGAACAGCGAAGACGAGGTGCCCCGGATCGTCGGGGCCATCGAAGAAACAGTTAAACGCCTGCGGGCTATTACACCGCTGTAGGTGAAGAATTTGGCAGATCAGATCGGATACAGCCAGAAGGTGATGGAGCACTTCATGAACCCGCACAACGTCGGGGTGATCGAGAGCCCGGACGGCTACGGCAAGGTCGGCAACCCCGTCTGCGGGGACCTCATGGAGATCTTCATCAAGGTCAAAGAGAACGTCATCGAGGACATCAGGTTCCGGACGTTCGGGTGCGGTTCGGCGATAGCCACGAGCAGCATGGTGACCGATCTTGCCAGGGGAAAGACGCTTGAGGAGGCGATGAAGATCACCCGCGACGACGTGGCGACCGAACTCGAGGGGTTGCCGCCCCGGAAGATGCACTGCTCGAACCTCGCGGCGGACGCGCTCCACGCAGCAATAGAGGACTACCGGGAGAAACAGAAGAAAGCGTGAAGGGGTGCGTTCAGCACCCGTATATCAGGGTCAGGATGCTCTTTGCGAGATCCAGGCTTTTGCCCCGGTTGACCATGAGGGTGTCCAGGCGCAGAGCCCCTCGAAGCCCGACCGGGTCCCGGGTATCCTGGATGAAGATATCCACGAAGTCCTCGTAGAGGCCGTATGTCCCGGCAGATGATGCTTCTTTTCCGAAGGCCCGCATCAGGGCCGTCGCCGGGCCGCTCACCGGCGCGTCGCCGATGAAGGGGCTGACCGCGATGACGTGCTGCCGGCGGAGCGCCTCCCTCACCCCGGCGCACTCGAGGATCGGCGATATGCTCGTGACCGGGTTGCTCGGGCCGATCACCACGGCATCGCTCGCCTCGATCGCCCCGATAACCTCGTCGGTCGCGACCGGCGGCTCACGGAACCGCCGGACCACGCCGTCGATCGCCACGTCTCCCCGGTGCTTCACCCAGTACTCCTGGAAGTGTATCTCGCCCCGGGGTGTGCGGACGTAGGTCGTCACGGCGGAGTCGGTCATCGGGAGAACGGTCGCCCGGACGCCCAGTTTCGCGCAGAGCGCCGCAGTTGCCCCGGTGACCCGCATGCCGCGCCGGAGCATCTCCCCTCGCGCAACGTGGATCGCCCGGTCCTGGTCCCCGACGGCAATGTACTCGTCGATGTCGAGTCTCGCGAGGAGGTCGTGGGTGATGTAGGAGTCGTTGCGGATTCCCCACCACCTCCCGGTATCGAGGATGCCCGCGAAGAGGTACATGACCGTATCGATGTCGGGCGAGAGGTGGTTGCCGGAGAGCCACGTGTCCTCGGCCGTGTTGACGATGACCGCGATATCCCGGTCGTCCAGCAGCTCCCGCATCCCGCGGAGGAGCTTCGGGGTTCCGGTCCCGCCCGAGAGGAATGTTATCATAGAACAATTAGCGTTTCAAGTGCAACCGTATATGAATTTTCCCTATCGGGCCGGGCGGCGGAGCCATCTCGTTCACAAAACCGCGTGGCGTATGACCGCCATGAGATCCCAGGCGAGCGATTCGGCCTGCCGCTCATGCATGAGACGCGTCTCGAGGCGGAGCGATCCGGGGACTTCGTCGGGGTCGTGGAGGTCCTGGACAAAGACGTCGACGATATCCCCATAAAGCCTGAAGACCGCCGGAGAGGTCGGGGGTTCGCCGACGGCATACATGAGGGCGGCGTCTTTCTGGTCCGGTGCGACGCCGCCCCGGAACGGCGAGACCGCGACGACGAACTTATCAAGGAGGAGGCGGCGCATGCCGGCGCAGTCGAGGATGGGGAGGATGCTCCGGGCGGGGTTGGCGGGCCCAATCACCACGGCATCGCTTGCCTCGATCACCGCCCGCACCTCGTCCGTGACCTCGGGAGGAACGGGTGCGGCCGGAACGAGCTGGCGCACTTCCGTATCGGCATCGGCGGCCATCAAGTACTCGAAGAGCGGCAGGCGTTCGGTGCCGGTATCGACGAAGAGGGCGGCCTCCGCGTCGGTCACCGGGAGGACGGTCGCCCCGATGTTGAGCGCCCGGCACTGCGCCTGCACCGCCTCCGTCAGGGTCCGGCCTTCACGGAGGAGTGCCGCCCGGGCGATCTGGACGGCCCGGGCACGGTCGCCGACCGGGAAGGGTTCGCTGCCCGCCACCTTCGGGAGGTAGTTGTGGGTGGCGTAGGTATCGCCTTTGATCCCCCACCACCGGCCGGTATCGAGGATGCCCGCGAAGAGGAAGACGGCGGCATCGATGTCGGGCGCACAGTGGCTCCCCGAGACCCAGAGATCCTCAGCGGTATTCGCGACCACGGCGATCTCGCTGTCGTAAAGGATCTGCCGGACGCCCCGGATGAGCGCAGGCGTCCCGGTTCCGCCGGAGAGGAAGGTGATCATCCTCCATACCTTTATCAGTCATCTCCCAAGAAGTTAACAGAACGGATGAAGATCATCAAGGATCCGGTGCACGGCTACGTAGAGGCGGACGCGCTCGCGCTCCGGCTGCTGGACTCGGGAGTTGTCCAGCGGCTCCGCCACGTCACCCAGCTCGGGTTTGCAAATCTCGTCTACCCCGGGGCAAACCATACCCGGTTCGAGCACTCGCTCGGGACGATGCATCTTGCGGGTCTCATGGCGAGCGAGCTCGGGCTCGACGACGGCGAGACGAGGCTCGTCACCACGGCCGCCCTCCTCCACGACATCGGCCACGGCCCCTTCTCCCACGTCACCGAACCGGTGATGGAGGAGTTCACCGGAAGATGCCACCACCAGATCGATCACCTCGTCGGGGAGGGGGCAATCGCCGGGATCCTCGAAGAGGAGGGGCTCGACCCCGCCGAGGTCTGCGCCGTCGTCGCAGGAAAGCACCGCCTCGCAAGCATCATCCACGGGAGCCTGGACGTCGACCGGATGGACTACCTGATGCGGGACGCCCACTACACCGGCGTGCCCTACGGGACGGTCGACGCACACCGGTTGATCCGGTGCACGATCCTCGCCGAATCCGGTATCGCACTGCACGAAGGCGGGATCAACGCCGCCGAGTCGCTCCTCATCGCACGGACCCTGATGCGCCCGGCGGTCTACTTCCACCACGTGAGCCGGATCGCGACGAGCATGTTCGTCCACGCCCTCAGGGAGGAGGTGCAGAACGTCCCGGGTGCGGACGCCCGCGAACTCATGCAGATGGACGATGCCGCCTGCATGGAGCGGCTGAAGCACTCGCCCCACGCGATCACCCGCGACCTCGCCCGCCGGGTCTACGCCCGGGACCTCTACAAGAGGGCGCTTTACGTCGGCGAAGACCGGGTGAACGCCGCAGCCCTCCAGCAGGATCTTGGGGCCGCCCGGGAACGGGGTCTTGCCCTCGCCATCGCCCAGACCGCGGGGGTCCCGGAGGACTGCGTCCTCGTGGACATCCCCCGGCTCCCGGGCGCCCTCTCGATGGAGGTCCGGGTCAGGAACAGCCACGCGATGGTGGAGATCGAGGAGGTCTCCCCCCTCATCAACACCTTAAACGATACCCGGCGGCAGCAGTGGCGCCTCGGCATCTACACAACCCCCGAGCACCGGAACGTCGTGGAGCAGGCGGGAACAGAGGTGCTCCGGGTGAGGCGGGCGACAAAACAGGATAAACTTGTAGTGACATAATATGGAGAGCACATGAAGAAGGAATTCGTCGTCGGGGTCACCGGGGCAAGCGGGGTCGTCTACGCCCGCCGCCTGCTCGAGGTGCTCTGCGATCAGGCAACGGTGCATATCGTCATCTCCGATACCGCCCGGCAGATAGCCGGGATCGAGCGCGTGGACCTCTCCGGGTTCGACGCCATATACGCCGAGAACAGCAACCTCGCGGCCGATATCGCGAGCGGCTCGTTCTGCTACGATGGGATGGCGATCGTGCCCTGCAGCATGAAGACGCTCGCGGCGGTCAGCAACGGCCTCGCCGACAACCTGATCGGCAGGGCGGCGGACGTCTGCCTCAAGGAGAGGCGCCCCCTCCTCCTCCTCCTCCGGGAGATGCCGCTCTCCCGGATTCACTTAAAGAATATGCTTGCAGCCGACGAGGCCGGCGCGACCGTGATGGTCGCAAGCCCTCCCTTCTACCAGCACCCACAGACCATCGACGACCTCATCGATATGGTGGTGGCCCGGGTGCTCGACCACCTGGGGGTCAAACACCGTCTCGGAACCCGATGGAGCGGATACGATGCGTGATTTCATAGCGATGATGCGGGAGCAGGGCCGGGTCGAGGATATCGAGAGCCCCTGCTCGACCGTGTACGAGGCTCCCCGTATGGCGAGCCGGACCGAGAAGATCCTCTTTTTCCACGACCTCGACGGCCACCGGGGGGTGATGAACCTTCTTTCCGACCGGAGAGCGCTTGCAGCGGCGCTCGGCGTGGACGAGCGCGACCGGATCAGGCGCCTTGCCGCCGCGACCTACAACGGCCGGGTGGTGGATGCCGGGCGGTGCGAAGGCGGCGTCAAGCCCGATCTCTCCCGCCTGCCGGTCATGAAGCACTTCCCGGGGGACGCCGGGCGGTACTTCACCTCGGGGATCGTCTTCTCGCGCTACGACGGCGTCGAGAACGCCTCCATCCACCGGATGATGGTCCTCGACGACAGAAGGGTCGTCGCCCGCCTGGTGGAGGGGAGGCATACCCATACCCTGCTCAAGGCGGCGCTCGCCCGGGGGGAGAGACTCCCGGTCGCGGTCACCGTCGGCACCCATCCCCTCGTGACGTTTGCCGCCTGCACCCGCGTCCCGCAGGGGAAGGAACTCGCCTACGCGGCGGAGCTGATGGGCGGGGAACTCGCCGTCAGGGAGTGCGGGAACGGCGTCCGGGTCCCCGATGCCGAGATCGTGCTCGAGGGCTACATCGGGGCGGAGACGGCGGCGGAAGGGCCGTTCGTCGATATCACCGGCACCTACGATCCCGTGCGGCAGCAGCCGGTGATCGAGTTCACCCGGATGTACTGCAAGGAGGACCCCATCTACCACGGCATCCTCCCCGCCGGCGACGAGCACAAACTCCTGATGGGGGCACCGTATGAGCCCAGGATCTACCGTGCGGTCGGCGAGGTGACGACGGTGAAAGACGTCCTCCTCACGAAAGGCGGCGCCGGCTACCTCCACGCGGTGGTGCAGATCCGGAAGAACACGCAGGGAGACGCGAAGAACGCCATCATGGCGGCGTTTGCCGCCCACACATCCTTAAAGCACGTCGTGGTGGTGGACGAGGATATCGATATCCACGACCCCCACGACGTCGAGTACGCGATCGCGACACGGGTGCGGGGCGATACCGATATCATGGTCGTCACCGGCGTGCGGGGCTCGTCGCTCGACCCGACGCGCCTTTCCGACGGGACGAACGTGAAGG
The DNA here is from genome assembly GCA_016841955.1 of Methanobacteriota archaeon. Lineage (GTDB taxonomy): Archaea > Halobacteriota > Methanomicrobia > Methanomicrobiales > Methanoculleaceae > Methanoculleus. The sequence continues at coordinate 896,529 of JAENYE010000001.1, read as the reverse complement.
TCGGGGTCGATGCCACGATGGTTATGGGGAGAGAGGACGAATTCAGGAGAGCGGAGTGGCCGTAGATTATGTATCTCGATAACGATGACGAGAAGGTGCTCGCCGGCGAGTTCGGCGAGACACGCCAGAAGATGATGGAGATCCTGGTCGCGCTCGGGAGGGTCTACGAGGCCGAGAGACTCGTCCCGATCGCGAGCGCCCAGGTGAGCGGTGCGTCCTACAAGACCATCGGGAAGTGGGGGCTTGCCTGGCTGCAGAGCCTCAACGCCCGGGTGGCGGTCCCGACGGTCCTAAACCCCATCGGGATGCCGCGGGAGGGGTGGCAGGAGTTCGGGATCGCCGAGGAGTTCGCCCGCCACCAGACGGAGGTCGTCGAGGCCTACCGGAGGCTCGGGATCCGGCTCGAGTGCACCTGCACGCCCTACTACCTCCGCATCACGGAGTACGGGGAGCACCTGGCCTGGTCGGAGTCCTCGGCGGTTGCCTACGCGAACTCGGTCCTCGGCGCCCGGACGAACCGGGAGGGCGGGCCGAGCGCCCTTGCGGCGGCGATCGTCGGGAAGACCCCGTACTACGGACTGCACATCGTCGAGAACCGGCGGCCGCAGGTCGTCGTCGAGGTCGAGAGCGGCACGGGTCCGCATCCCGACCACTGGGGCGCCATCGGGCATGTCGCCGGGAAGAAGGTAGGGAACCGGATCCCGATCTTTTGCGGTATCCGGCCGGGCCGCGACCAGCTCAAAGCGCTCGGGGCCGCGATGGCGGCGACCGGCGCGGTCGCCCTCTTCCACGTCGACAAGATCACCCCGGAGGCCCGGGTATTCTCGTTTGCAACCGCCGACCTCGACCGGGTGACGGTGACCGAAGACGAGGTCGAGGCCCTCTTCGCACAGACCGAGGTCGAGGCGGTCGCGGTCGGGTGCCCGCACTGCTCCGCCGACGAACTCCGGGAACTCGCGGAACTTCTGCGGGGAAAAAAGACGACGAAGCCCTTCTACATCTTCGCCGCCCGGGGTGTCGCAGAGCACAGCCCCGACCTCGTGAGCGTCATCGAGCGGAGCGGCGCCCGGGTGATACCGGACACCTGCATGGTCGTCTCGCCCCGGATGGACGAGTTCGCATCGATCATGGTGGACTCGGGGAAAGCCCTCGCCTACGTCCCGGGGATGTGCGGGGCGCTCGCCCGGATCGGGACGAGGAAGGAGTGCGTCGAGGTCGCGACGTCGTGAGGGGGCCGGATCACCCTCCGGAGATCCCACCGATCAGATCTTTTTTTCTCAGTCCCTGACGTTCTGCCGTCCCTCCACAACGTTCATAACAGGACAGGCCATAGTTACGCCCCACCGGCCGGTCGGGGAGGTTTTTGATGCAGAGGAAGGATATCGACACCATGCGGAGAACGCGGAATATCGAAGGGCTGATTGGGGCACTTTTAGACCCGGAGGAGGTCGTACGGCTGGCAGCGGCAGAAGCCCTCGGCTCCGTCGGCGACGAACGGGCGCTTGAGGCGCTGGAGCGGCTGAAGTTCTCGGACCCGGACACGAGCGTCCGGCGGGCTGCATCGGTCGCGCACGCCCGGGTGGTGGGGAGGCTCGCGGAGAAGAAGGTCGTGGAGGGGCTGCCCCGCGAGACGTAGGCGGGCGGGGCCTTGGACGTCTCCTTCACGATCCTGCCCGACGACCGCGGAAGGTGCCGCCTCCGGTCCACCCGGTAAGGCATATATACCGCCGGGACGTCTACGCGAGAGATACCAGGAGACTGCTATGGCGACAATCGATGAGGTCGATACCATGCGTGACGACCGGGACGTCGACGGGCTGATCCGGGCCCTCGGCGACGCCGACGAGTTCGTCCGGTCGCAGGCGGCCCTCTCACTCGGGACGCTCGCCGACCCGAAGGCGCGGGAGCCGCTTGAGAGGATGCGAAACGAGGACCCGAGCGCCTCGGTCAGGGAAGCGGCCGCGACCGCGTACAAATGGGTGGTCGGCCGGCTCCAGGAGATCGAGGCGACCCGGTAACACCGGCTCACAGAACGACGAAGTTGAGCCAGAGGAGTGCCGTCCCGATCGCCACGGTGACGAAGAGCACGAGCATCCCCACCTTCAGGAACTCTACGAACGATATGGAGAGGCCGTCCCGTGCGGCGATCCCGAGCACGACGACGTTTGCCGACGCCCCGATAGCCGTGCCGTTCCCGCCGAGGCATGCGCCGAGCGAGAGCGCCCACCAGAGCGGGTAGGTATCCATCGACCCGCCCATACCCTGGATCAGGGGGATCAGGGTGGCGGTGAGGGGGATGTTGTCCACGATCGCCGAGGCGATCGCGGCGAACCAGGCGATGATCAGCATGGCCTCCCCCTGCGAATGGACGTTGTTCACGACAAACCCGGCGACGGTCGCGATCGTCCCGGTCTCGACGAGGGCACCGACGACGACGAAGAGCCCGCCGAAGAAGAAGAGAGCCGGCCACTCGATCTTCTCGAAGATCTCCTCCGGCGGCTGCCTGCTCCAGAAGAGGAGGATCGATGCGCCGATCAGGGCGATGAGGGCGGGTTCCAGACCGAGCAGGTCCTGGACGAAGAACATCCCGACGACGAGCGCGATGACGGCGACCGACTTCTTGAAGAGCGACCGGTCGCGGATCGCCTCCTGCTCGTTTAAGTCCGCAAGCGTCTTTGCGATCCCCTCCTGAGCGGCGGCCGAGACCAGAAGCTGCTTTCTGTAGATGAGGAAGAGCATCCCCATGACGACGACCAGGTTGACGACCATGATGGGGCCGAGATTGATCAGGAACTCGTTGAACGTCAGGCCGGCGGCGGAGCCGATCATGATGTTCGGGGGGTCGCCGATGAGCGTCGCCGCCCCGCCGATGTTGGAGGCGAAGATCTCGGTGATGAGGAAGGGCAGGGGGGTGATCCGCATCACGCTTGCGATGTAAAGCAGCATCGGGGTGAGGAGGAGGACCGTGGTGACGTTGTCGAGGAACGCGCTGATGACGGCGGTCACGACCGAGAAGAGCAGCAACACTCGTATCGGGCTCCCTTTCGCAAGTTTCGCCGTTTTTATGGCGATGAACTCGAAGAGGCCGCTGCCGCGGGCGGTATTGACGATGATCATCATCCCCATCAGGAGGAAGATGGTGCCGAGGTCGATGTACTCCGGGATCTTCTCCCACGGGACGATGTGGAGGAAGACGAGGACCGAGGCGCCGAGCATCGCCGCAACCGCACGGTGGATCCGCTCGTCGATGATGAGCGCGTAGGTGAAGAGGAAGACCGCGATGGCGATCAGTTCCGGGCCGATCACGCCTCCCCACCCCGGCGAGGGTCGGAGGCGACGAGGCATGCCGCGAGAGATTGACGATAGGTCATGAAACTCCCCGAAAAGAATGAATCGTAGAATTCAGGTATGCATGGTTCTCCCATAATCATGCCGGTCCGCACCGCCGGGAGGATGAAGCCCGGGCGGCCTCAAGCGCCTGAAAACCCGGGATGGGAGCCTCTCCGGTTCAGCCCGCCGCGGGGGGTTTATCTGTTGGTGCTCCTGCTCTGCCTGCCCCTAAGCGGGGCACGCGTCGCAACTCGAAAACGCTTCGCGTTTTCTCAAGCTCCGGCCCTTCGGCCCGTCGCACGCAACACGATTATCTTGTAGACCTCCCCGGCGAGCAGCACCGGCAGGCCGAGCAGGGCGAGCAGTCCCCAGTCGGCGAGGGTCAGCGGTGCGGTCCCGAGGAAGGTCTGCAGGACCGGGACGTAGACCACCAGCGCCTGGAGGGCGAGGCTCCCGAGGATCGCGAGGAACAGGATGGGGTTCGAGAAGAACCCGATCCGGTGGAGCGGGAACCGGAACGACCGGAAGTTCAGCACGTTGTAGAGCTCGAAGATGATGAGGCCGGTAAATGCCATCGTCCGCGCCCGTTCGATATCGACCTCATAGAGGCCGGAGAAGGCATAAATGGTCAGAAGACCGAGCCACATCCCGAGGATAAAGATGACGAGGTATGCGCTCCGTGTGAGGATAGCCTCCTCCGGGGCTCGCGGCCGCCTCTGCATGGCGTCCCGCTCGGCGGGCTCGAGGCCGAGCGCGATGGCAGTGAGTCCGTCGGTGATCAGGTTGATCCAGAGAATCTGGACGGGGATGAGGATCAGCGGCAGGCCCAGGAGGAGCCCGCCGACGATCGCGACGAGCTCCCCGACGTTGGAGGAGAGGAGGTAGCGGGTGAACCGGGCGATGTTGTCGTACTCCCGCCTCCCCTCCTCGACGCCGGCGACGATGCTTGCGAAGTTGTCGTCCACGAGCACCATATCGCTCGACTCCTTGGCCACGTCCGTCCCCTTGATGCCCATGGCTATCCCGATGCTCGCCTTCTTCAGCGCCGGAGCATCGTTGACGCCGTCGCCGGTCATGGCGATGACTGCCTTTTTCCGGGCAAGGATATCGATCACCCGGAGTTTATGCTCCGCCGTGACCCGGGAGAGGACCTTCGTTGTCCGGAGACGGTCCTCGAGTTCATTGTCGGTCAGTGCCTCGAGATCGGTCCCGGTCAGCGCCCCAACGCTCGAGAGGCCGAGATCCTGCGCGATGGCGTAGGCGGTCAGCGGGTTGTCCCCCGTGATCATGATGACGTCGATCCCGGCGCTCCGACAAAGCCGTATTGCTTCCGCTGCCTCGGGGCGCGGCGGGTCGAGGATCCCGGCAAACCCGAGAAAGATCAGGTCCTCCTCCACCGTCTCCTCGGCCCACTCAAGACCGCCGGGGAGCGGGCGGTATGCCGCCCCGAGCACCCGGAGCCCGCCGGACGCGTACTCAGCGATCTCCGCGAGGAGCGCATCGCGGAGGTCTTCGGTGAGCGGCACGACCGACCCTCCCCGGAGCAGCCGGGACGAACGGGAAAGGAGCACCTCCGGTGCCCCCTTCACGTAGGCGACGTATCCCCCCTCTTCGGGGTAGATGACTGTCATCCGCTTCCTGGTGGAGTTGAACGAGAACTCCCTCGCCGCCCCCGGAGCATCCTCGCGGGAGAGGCCGGCTTTGGCCGCCGCGACCACGAGCGCCCCCTCGGTCGGCGTGCCGAAGATCCGCCACCCGCCCTCCCGGTCGCCGGAGAGGGCTGCGTGATTACAGAGGAGGATGGTGCGCAGGAACAGTCGGAGTCCCCGGTCCGCGAGGGGGTCGATGGGTTTTTCCTCAACGAGGAACTCCCCCTCCGGGGCATAGCCGGCCCCCGTGACCGCGACCTCTGCATCAGGCGTCCTCACCCGGACGACCGTCATCTCGTTCCGGGTGAGCGTCCCGGTCTTGTCCGTGCAGATCACCGAGACCGCGCCGAGGGTCTCCGATGCCGGGAGATGGCGGATCAGGCAGTTCCTCCGCATCATATTTTTGATGCCGATGGCGAGCGTCAGCGTCACGACCGCCGGGAGACCCTCCGGGATCACCGCCACCGCGAGCGAGACGCCGACAAGGAACATCTCCAGGAGTCCCCGCTGCTGCAGGAGACCGACGGCGACCGCGAGCACCGCGATGCCGACGGCGATCAACCCGAGGTCGCGGCCGAGGCGGTCCATCTGCCGGGCAAGCGGCGTCGCTTCGCTCCCGACCCGTTGGGAGAGGCCGGCGATCATGCCGAACTCCGTCTGCATCCCGGTGGCGACCGCGAAACCCCGCCCGTGCCCGTTGACCACCGTCGTGCCCGCAAAGACCATGTTGCTCCGCTCGGCAAGACAGGTCGCGGGCGGGAACGTGCCCGGCGCCTTATTGACGGGTGACGACTCGCCCGTCAGCGGCGCCTCGTCCACCTCGAGCGACGTCCCCTCGACGATGAAGAGGTCGGCGGGCACCCGCTCTCCCATCTCGAGGAGGACGAGATCCCCCGGCACGAGCCCGGACGCATCGATCCCCTGCCGCTCCCCGCCGCGTATGACCACGGCCCGCTGGACGAGCATCTTCTTGAGCGCCTCGATCGCCTCCCCGGCCTGCCACTCCTGGGAGAACCCGAGGGCCGCATTCAAGACGACGATGATGAGAATGGCAGCGGCATCCAGGGCCTCGCCGACGAGGAACGAGACCGCCGCGGCGACGATCAGGATGATGATCAGGACGCTCTTGAACTGCCGCAGGAAGACCTGGATGGGGGTCTCCCGGGCCTCCTCACGGAGGACGTTCTCCCCGTAGCGCTGCAGCCGCTCCTCCGCGTCCTGTGTGCTCAGGCCCATAGGATCGGTGTCGAGCTCCCGCCGGACCTCATCGGGGGTGAGGGTGCACCAGTCAGGCAGAGGTCTTCCTTCTGTGGGCGGAACCTCTCCTTGATCCTGATTCGGCACGGCCATACATCCCCGGTTCTGCGCCGCGCTATAAAAAGGTATAGAGATCGCTCCGACGTCCACGGAAAGGCCGCAGTGGTGGCCGGGACGGTCAGACCAATACCCCGAAGCCTGCAATCCTCGGTCTCGATACCATTATATCTCCCGACCGGGCTGATCGGGAGCCGTGTCGGGAGTCCGGCACGAGGAGGAATGGTGATGAGCAGAATAGCAGTCCTGATCGGGGATATGTTCGAGGATGTCGAGTACACAGAGCCCGCGGAGGGATTCAGGGAAGGGGGCCACGACCTCGTCCACGTCGGCCTCTCCGCGGGGGAGATCGTGCACGGGAAGAAGGAGCAGACGCCGGTCACGATCGACCGGGCCGCATCAGACGTATCGGCGGACGACTTCGACGCGCTCTTCATACCGGGCGGCTACTCGCCCGACAAACTCCGGGCCCACGATGCGCCCGTTGAGTTCGTGCGTGCGTTCGTGCAGAGCGGCAAACCGGTCCTCGCCATATGCCACGCGCCCCAGCTCCTGATCACCGCGCAGGTGCTCGAGGGCCGCAAGATCACCGGCTGGAAGTCCGTTGCCCAGGACATCAGAAACGCCGGTGCGGAGTACATCGACCGGGAGGTGGTGATCGACGGCAACCTGGTCTCGAGCAGGAATCCGGACGACATCCCCGCGTTCATCGAGGCGTCGCTTGCGAAACTGAAGGAGACCGTCGGCAGAGGAGCGAAGGTTGCGGCTGCAGAACAGCGGTGAGGCGGGAGCGGAGCCGCATAAACTCTTTATGGATGCGGCCCGCACCCAATCTTTGAGATGAATCCTGCAGGTCTGCCGGGAGACTCACGGGAATGGGGCAGGCTTGCAATTATCGCCCTCGTCACCGTGCTCTCCGTTCTGCTGGACCTCCTCTTTAACACGGTCACGTATACTCACTTCTTCTACCTGGTGCTCATCCTCGCCGCGTTCTGGTACCGGAGACGCGCAGTCGTCGTCGGGCTTCTGCTCGCGGGGGTCCAAATCGCCGTCGAGTACCTCTTCCACGATCTTTCGGGCCCGGGCATCCTCATAAGTGCAGGGGTCTTCGTCGCCGCGGCATACCTTCTCGGATACCTCTTCGAGCTCGCGGGCAGGCGTGCCGGCGGCCTGCACCTCCGGATCGGGGAGCCCGGCGCACCCGCGTGCGACCGGGATACGGGAAGGCTGATCGCCCGGCTCTCGAGCCGGGACCCGGAAACCCGCTACCAGGCGGCCGGATGCCTCGGCGACGCAGGCGTTCCCGCCGCGGTCGAACCGCTCGCCGCCCTCCTCGCCGACCCGGAGGTCGGCGTCCGCTGGAAGGCGACGGAGGCCCTCGGAAGACTGGGTTCTCCGGCCGTCGGGCCGCTCACCGGGAGCCTGAGGAGCGATAACGTCGACGTCCGGTGGATGGCCGCGGTCGCTCTCGGCGAGATCGGCGAGCCCGAGGCGATCCCGGCACTTATGGGAGCGCTCAACGATGAGGACGCCTATGTCCGGAGCAGGGCGGCCCTGGCGCTCGGGGCTATCGGTGAAGCCGCACAAGAGGGGCTCATCGCGAGCCTCCACGACGGAAACGAGCGTGTCAGGTGGGGGGCGGCCCTGGCGCTCGGCAGCATCGGGGGAGAGAGCGCCATCGAAGCTCTCATCGGTGCGCTCCGCGATCCTGACGAGGACGTGCGGCAGCGCGCCGCGGGTGCGCTCGGGGATATCGGCGAGCCTGCCCTGCCCTCCCTCATCGAGGCGCTCCGGACGGACGACGAGGTGCTCCGGCAGGGGGCGGTCGCCGCCTTCGGCCTGGTCGGAAAACCCGCCGTCGCCTCGCTCATTGCGGCGCTCCGGCACGGGGTCGACTGGCGTGTCCGCAGAGGAGCGGCGGCGGCCCTCGGGCAGATCGGTGAACGGCGGGCAACCGATGCCCTGATCAGGGCGCTCGACGACGAGCGGGAGGAGGTGCGCGAGGCTGCCCGGGAGGCGCTCGGCAGCATCAGGAAGACATAACACCAGCGAGGGAGCACCTGAACGCTATGACTGACAAGACCCGGATCGAGGAACTGATCGCCGATCTCCGGCAGGGTCCTCTCGCGATGCGCCGGACGGCGACCGCCGAGCTCGGGGCAAGCGGAGAAGCGGCAGTCGGGCCGCTCATCGCCGCAATGCAGACCGGGGACAACGACGTCCGGTGGTATGCCGCCCGCGCGCTCGTGCAGATCGGCGAGGCAGCGATCGACCCCCTCCTCGCGGCAATGCGCGCTGCGGACGACCGGGACTTCCGGCGATACGCCACGGCGACCCTGACGGGAATCGGGGATGCCGCCATCGAACCCCTCATCGACGTCATCGAGAGCGCTGATGCGAACCTCCAGCCGTTCGCCGCGATGGCCCTCTGCAGGATCGGCGAGCCGGCGGTCGAACCCCTCCTCCGCCTGATGGAGAGCCCGGACCCGAAGACGCAGGAGCGCGCCGCACTCCTCCTCTGGAAGATGGGAGAGCCGGGAGCCGGGCCGCTCACCGGAGCACTGGAGGCAGGCAACCGATCCGCGAATAATAAATGATCCGGAGGCCTTCAGATCAATAAGGTCTGATGGCATCTCGTATCACAAAGAGCCTCCTCCAGCTCCTGCAGATGGAGAGCTCCCAGAAACGCCGGATGGTCCTGGTTGCAGGAACCTCCGGTACCGCGGTCCTTGCCGCGGTCCTCGTGGAGCCACCCGGCACCAATCTCATCCTCTGGTTCCTCCTTTTCCTTCCTGCCGCAATCGCCGGCTACCTCTACCGCGAGAGGGGGATCGTCGTCGCCACCGTGCTCGGGCTTGCCTACATCGGCGTCACGGTGCTGCGCGCATACCCCGAGCCGGGCGCGCTCCTCCCCTTCGTCGCCATGATCGCTCTTGCGTCGCTCGCCTCGACCGTCGGCTACTCGGCTCGGGAACAGATCCACCACAGGGAGGCCATGGAACGGGCTCCCGGTGGTGCGTTTCTCATCAGGCAGGAGGACGGGACGATAGCGGACGCGAACCGGGACTTCGCGGAACTCCTGGACTACACGAGGAATGACCTGCAGGACCTGCCGATTTCGAGGATCTGGCCGTACGCCGACGACCGCGAACGGTTCTTTGCCCAGGCAAAACCGGATGCGGGCAATGTGGTCGTCGAGACACAGTTCGTCGACCAGGACGGCAGAACACGCTGGTTCGTTCTCTGGGGACGCTGCTTCGACGATGCCGTCATCTCCTGCCGGGTATCGGAGATCACCCGGTACAAAGAGGCGGAAGCGGCCCTGAACGCCGAACACCGCCGCCTCTTCTCGATCCTGGACACGCTCCCCGCCTACGTCACCCTGCAGGCGGAGGACCACACCTTCCGGTTCGTCAACAAGGCATTCCGGGAGACCTTCGGCGACCCGGGGGAAAGGCCCTGCTACGAGGTGCAGCGCGGCTCCCGCAGGCCCTGCAACCCCTGCCACAGTGCGCTGGTCTTCACCCTCAGGAGTCCGCAGCGGTGGGAGTGGGACCACATGAACGGGAAGACCTACGAAGTCCACGCCTACCCGTTCACCGATACGGACGGGTCGCCCCTGATGCTGCAGCTCGGGATCGACATCACCCAGCGGGTTCAGGCGGAAGAGGCGCTCAAAGGGTTTGCCGGGAACCTCCAGACAAAGAACCGGGAACTGGAGGTGCTGCGAAGCCAGCTCTATGTCGTCAACCAGGAACTCGATGAGATGGTCAGGGAGCGGACCGCCGACGTGGAGAAACTCCTCGCCCAGAAGGATGAGTTCATATCGCAGCTCGGGCACGATCTCAAGACGCCCCTGACCCCGCTGGTCGCACTCATGCCGAAGATCATCCAGCGGGAGCAGGACCCGGGGCTCCGGCGTCTCCTCGAGATCGCCGGCCACAACGTCACCTACATGAAGGACCTGGTCCAGAAGACCCTTCAGCTGGCCCGGATGAACTCCCTCTACATCGAGCTCGACCTCGAACCCCTCGACCTGCGGACCGAGTTGAGCAACATCCTGCGGAACTACGCGGTCATGCTCAAGACGAAGACCATCACCCTCAACAACAACGTCCCGCCGCAGATCACCGTCAGGGCCGACCGGGTTCTCCTCGGTGAGATCTTCAACAACCTGATCGCCAACGCCGTCAAATACATGCAGGACGGGACGGGGACCATCACCATCGACGCCGCCCTCGAGCAGGAAGTCGTGGTCGTCTCGGTCAGGGACACCGGGATCGGCATGACCCGCGAACAGCTCGACAAGGCTTTTGCCGAGTTCTACAAGGCCGACCCCTCCCGGCACGACCTCGATTCCCCGGGTCTCGGCCTCACGATTTGTCGGCGGATCGTGGAGCGGCACGGGGGGCGGATCTGGGCCGAGAGTGCCGGAGAAGGGATGGGCTCGACCATTATATTCACCCTTGAAGCGATTAACGGGCCGTGAGAAGAATCCGCAGGGTTATATAGTGGGCCGGGCGAGAGAAATTACTCAAAGACCCGGTGCGTGCCGGGGAGGGAGCAGATGACGGAAGTGCCGTGCCAGCGGATTATGGTCGTCGATGACGACGTGTTCATCCTCGAGGTGATGAAGGAACTCTTCGAACCGGAGGGAATCGAGGTCGTCGCCGTGGAGAGCGGCGATGCCTGCATCGCGGAGCTGGAGAATGGGTTCCGGGGCGTCGTCCTGATGGACGTCATGATGCCCAGAAAGGACGGCTGGGAGACGATCAAAGAGATGCTCGACCTGGATCTCATGGAGGGGAACGTCGTCGCGATGCTCACGGCCAAAGACGTCCCGGACGGAGAACTGGAGCAGATCAAGGAGCACGTCATCGACTACATCACGAAGCCGTTCGAAGCGGACGAGATCGTGACCGTCGTGAAGGGCTACCTCGATTATCTTGCATGACGAGGACACATATGGAGAACGCCGCACCACCCAACCGGACGATCGTGGTCATCGGTTCCTCGACCGGCGGCCCGCGAACGCTGGAGACGATCTTTTCACGGTTCCCGCTCATCGATGCCGCCATCGTCATCGTCCAGCACATGCCGCTTTACATCAACAGCTCGCTCTGCAGGCATCTTGCAAAGACCTCCGGGATGGAGGTCAGGATCGGGGAGGACAGCGAGCCCGTCGAGCACGGCACGATCTACGTGGCCCCAAGCGACGTCCACCTGAAACTCGTTGGAAACCGGACCATCCGTCTCTTCAACGACGAGAAGGTGCAGTACGTCAGGCCCTCGATCGACGTTACCATGACGTCGCTCGAGCGGAACAGCGGCGACCGGTTCGTCGGGGTGATCCTCTCGGGGATGGGGAGCGACGGGGCCCAGGGGATCCGCCACATCAAGACCATCGGGGGGACCACCCTCGCGCAGACCCTCCGGACCTGCGCCATCCACGCCATGCCCCGCGCCGCGTTCGAGACCGGACGGGTGGACCATATGCTCCCGCCGGAGGGGATCCGGGAGCAGATCATCCGGATCGCAGGCACCCTCTGAGGGGGTCCGGTCCCCGATCCCGAGCCTTCTAAATGCGTGAAGAACCCATACTCCATGCATGGAGGTCTCACCTGCTACAGCCCGGTACTTCGACGAATTGATGGCCGGGCTTGAGTCCGCGATGCAGCTCGCCGCTGCCGCACGGACCCGCGGCCTCGATCCGAGGACGGAGATCGAGATCCCGGTGGCAAGCGACCTCGCCGACCGCGTGGAGGCGCTCCTCGGCTACAAGGGAATCGCGGCCAGGCTCAGGGAACTCGAGCAGGAGATGTCCCGGGAAGAGGTGGCGCTCCGCATCGGCGACGATTTTGCAGCTAAAATGTTCGGCGAGACCACGCCGGAGGAGATCCTCGACCACGCTATCCGGGGAGCGATGGCGCTCCTGACCGAGGGCGTGGTGGCCGCCCCGACGGAAGGGATCGCGAAGGTGAGCCTCGGGAAGAACGACGACGGGACCGATTACCTGAAAGTCTACTACGCGGGCCCCATCCGGAGCGCGGGCGGGACGGCGCAGGCGCTCTCGGTGCTGGTGGGCGACTACGTGCGGCAGGCGCTCGGGATCGGCCGCTACATCCCCCGCCCCGAGGAGGTGGAACGCTACATCGAGGAGATCCGGCAGTACAACAACATCATGAGCCTGCAGTACCTCCCGAGCGAGAAGGAACTCCGGATGATCATCCAAAACTGCCCGGTCTGCATCGACGGCGAGCCGACCGAGCAGCAGGAGGTGAGCGGCTACCGGAACCTGGAGCGGGTGGAGACGAACACCGTCCGGGGCGGGATGGCGCTGGTGGTCGCGGAAGGGCTGGCCTTAAAGGCCCCGAAAGTCTTGAAAAACGTCAGAAAGATGAAGATGGAGGGCTGGGACTGGCTCGAGGAGATGATCGGCGGCGGCGGCGCAAAGAGCGACGACGATGATGCGGGCGCCGCGATCAAGCCCAAGGACAAGTACATCCGGGACCTGATCGGCGGCCGGCCGGTCTTCTCCTACCCGATGCGCAAAGGGGGGTTCCGGCTGCGCCTCGGCCGGGCGCGGAACACCGGGTTTGCGGCCGCGGGCTTGAACCCGGCGACGCTGCACATCCTCGGCGACTTCCTCGCGGTCGGGACCCAGATGAAGGTCGAGCGCCCGGGGAAGGCGGCCGGGATCGTGCCGGTGGACTCGATCCAGGGGCCGACGGTCAAGCTCCGGAGCGGGGAGGTGCGCCGGGTGGACGACGCGGCGGAGGCCCGGCGGCTCGCGGGGCAGGTGGACGAGATCCTGGACGTCGGCGAGATCCTGATCAGTTTCGGGGAGTTCATGGAGAACAACCACCCGCTGATGCCCCCGAGTTACTGCGAGGAGTGGTGGATGCTCGAAGGAGGTCCGCGCCACCCGGCAAGCGAACTCGAGGCGATCGAGTTCGCCCTCGCCGGGGCTCCCCTCCACCCCGACTACACCTACATGTGGGACGACGTCGCCCCGGCCGAGATCGCTCTCCTCGCGGACCGGGTCAGCGCCGACGGCAGGGTCGAGGACGGGGTGCTGATGCTGCCGCACACCCCGGAGACGAAGGCGGTCCTCGAGGAGCTCCTGGTGCCCCATCACCTTTCCGGCGATGCGATCGCGATCAGTGAGCACCTGGTGTTCCTCGCCTGCCTCGGCCTGACGCTGCAGCTCGCAAAAAGGCCGGCGTGGCAGGACGCCCCGATGGAGAAACCGCTCGACCTCGTGATGCATCTCTCGGGCTTTCGGGTCCGCTCGAGGGCAGGCACCCGGGTCGGCGGCCGGATGGGGCGGCCGGGGAAGTCGAAGCCGCGGGAGATGCGGCCGCCGCCCCACTCGCTCTTTCCCATCGGCGACGAGGGCGGTTCGCGCCGGTCGTTCCAGGCGGCCTGCACCTCGAAACCCCGGTCCAACACGGACGGCGGGGTGATCGAGGCGGAGGTCGGCGAGCGGCACTGCCCCGCCTGCGGCGCCTTCACCTACAAGAACCTCTGCGAGTGCGGCACGCACACGGTCCCGGTTCTCCGGTGCCCGAAGTGCGGCAAGGATGTCGGGAAGGACGTCTGCCCCCGATGCAACGCGGAGACGGTCTGCCTCCAGAAGGTCACGATCAACGTCAAGGCCGAGTACTCGGCGGCGATGGAGAACCTCGGGGTGCGTGAATCGTCCGTTGCACTCCTCAAAGGCGTGAAAGGGCTGATCTCCCGCGAACGGCCGGTGGAGCCGATCGAGAAGGGGATCCTCCGGGCGCTGCAGAACCTTTATGTCTTCAAGGACGGGACCTCCCGCTACGATATGATCGACCTTCCCCTGACCCATTTCCGGCCGGACGAGGTCGGCGTCCCGATCGAGCGGCTCCGCGAGCTCGGCTACACCCACGATACCTACGGCCGGGAACTCGTCTCGGCCGACCAGGTGCTGGAACTCCGCCACCAGGACATCCTGGTCTCGAAGGACTGCGGCGAGTGGCTGGTCCGGGTGGCGAAGTTCGTCGACGATCTCCTGGTGAGGTTTTACGGGCTCGAACCGTTCTATAGGGCGGAAAAGCCGCTCGACCTCGTGGGCCACCTCCTGATGGGGCTTGCGCCGCACACGAGCGCCGGGGTCCTCGCCCGGCTGATCGGGTTCTCGAAGGCCGCGGTCGGCTACGGCCACCCGTTCTTCCACGCCGCCAAACGCCGGAACTGTTTTGCGGGCGATACCGAGATCACCGTCTCCGACGGCAGACAGTGGATAACGGTGCCGATCCGGCAGTTCGTGACGGAGAACTTCGATCTCAGAAAACCGGGGCTGGACCACGTGGGGACGTTCTACTCCGATCCTAAGCAGCCGTTCTACGCGAGAAGCATCGACCCGCAGGGGAAGACCAGCCTGAAGAAGGTCACCTCCGTCTCGGTCCACCGGGCCCCGGCGCACCTGATCCGGTTCGCGACGAGGCGGGGGAGGATCCTCACGGTCACGCCCGACCACGCGATGCTGGTCTGGGACACCGATTACCTGCGAAAGATCCGGGCGCTCGAGGTTGCGGTCGGCGACCGGGTCCCGGTGGAGGAGGGCGGGCTCGTCGTCAGCGACGAGGTCGTGGCCCGCGAGACCGTCCAGGCGCTCGACGACCGGGTCTACTGCCTGACGGTCGCCGAGAACCATACGCTGGTCGCGAACGGCATCTTCTGCGGCCAGTGCGACGGCGACGAGGACTGCGTGATGCTCCTCCTCGACGGGCTGATCAACTTCTCCCGGGCCTACCTCCCCGAGACGCGGGGCGGGACGATGGACGCGCCGCTCGTCCTGACCACCCGGATCGACCCGGCGGAGGTCGACAAGGAGAGCCTCAACGTCGACGTCTGCGACCACTACCCCCTCGAGGTCTACAACGGCTGCCTCGCCTACGCCCACCCCAAAGACCTCGACAAATACGTCGACCGGGTGGAGCGGCGGCTCGGGACCCCGGCCCAGGTCGAGGGGTTCCTCTTCACCCACCCGACCTCTGACATCTCCGCGGGGCCGCTCGAGTCCACCTACACGAAGCTCGGGTCGATGCTCGACAAGCTCGAGGCGGAGCTCGACCTCGCGAAGAAGATCCGGGCGGTGGACGAGGACGATGTTGCCGAGCGGGTCTTAAACACCCACTTCATCCGGGACCTCCAGGGCAACCTCAACGCGTTTTCCAAACAAAAGGTCCGGTGCATGAAGTGCAACGCGAAATACCGCCGGATGCCGCTCGCAGGGAAGTGCACCCGCTGCGGGGGCAACGTCATCCCGACCGTCCACGAGGGCTCGGTGAAGAAGTACCTGGAGATGTCGCGCAACATCTGCGAGACCTACGCGGTCTCGGCGTACACGAAGCAGCGGGTAGAGGTCCTCTTCATGCAGATCGAGTCCACCTTCGGCCAGCCCCCGGAGAAGCAACTGGGGCTCGCGGACTTTATGTGAGGGGGGGTTCCAGTACTTCACCAATTTTGACATCAGGCATCGAGCAATGCAGCCTCGTGCGACGACTTAAAACGGAGTTAGCACCACCCAGACACTGGACTTCGCACCTGACGGTGCTCAAGCTCCGGATGTCCCATCCGTCGCACTTCGCGTGAGGCTCTATCACCCCCACCGGTGCTGAATACTCACGCGAAGCCGCGAAGAACGCGAAGGGAAGTCGGTGGTTTGACCTCCTGAGGACTATCTCAAACATTTTAGCGAAGTAATGGGTTCGCGGCCGGCGGGTGCCTGTCGGGGTGAGGTCCGGCGGGGCGGGCCGCCATCAAGCTCATTACTTTAGAGGTTCAAGAGGTACAGGCGCGAGTGTTACCGAGAGGCCAAAGGTGATCGACTCAAGATCGATTCTCGAAGGAGTTCGCAGGTTCGAATCCTGCCACTCGCATTTTTTGGTTTGGGTTATAGGTATCTCGAAAAATAGGACCTAGTTAACCGTTAACTCCTTTTGCTTACCTCCCCTCACGCCAGCCCCACGCGGCGGTTATCTCAGGAAAACTGGACCCTGCTTAGCAATTAAGCACTTATGGTTGGCAGTCCTACCGGGAATTCCAGTAACTGACTTTCAGGATGTTCGGAATCAGTTATTCGAAGATAGATTTATTATACACAATATCAATCGTTTAGTATGCCTGAATGGATTAATCGAATATATACAGATAACGATATTCGAAACGCCACCATTTTTGGCGCTCTCCTCTCATTTCTCATTATCACTTTAGGATTTGGAGTGGGCAGTTATACAACAGGAGGCCAGTTACCATTATTCGAAAATCAGGTTGTTAAATATTTAACTTTCGTCTTTTTGGGATATGCCGCTGGATACAATTGGGGGCAAACAAAAATAAAGTCAAAATTACAGTTTTACTTCTTAGGATCGTTTTTAGCACCCTTCTTATTGGTGACCTTGGGTTTTGTCATTTTAAACGTTGATTACATATCGACATCGCTTCTATGCCTTAGCTTCGCTTGTGCGTTTATTTATGCCCCATCAAAACTCTCGGATGAACCGACGATGTTTATAGTGGTCCTCAATTACTTTTCCAAATTCGTTCCAAACTTTGCGCTATTAGCCGTATCTATTAGTGGATATGCGTTACCAGCGATTTCTATAACAGACGGGCTAGTGAACTATTCTATTTCCTTGATAATATCGCTTATAGTTTTAATATTGTCAGCATTTATTGAAAATGCAGTTTCGGAGGTGAGACATCAAGATCCTTATCGGATTTAACCGAATGGTACGTTAATGCCGTAAAATGCTTATTCAGTGTGAATGGCGTTCTGCACAAGAAAAGTGTTAGTAATGCTCATTTCAAGAATCAACCAAAGAAGGTGATATTATGAAGCGTTTTCGAGTTCGAGATTACATTTATGTCGACATTGAACGCCTAAAGTCCATAATTTCTCAAACAGAGGAAGGTTTAATAAATTTAACAGAAGAAACGAGAGGGAATTCAACTAGTGCTTCGGGTGGTGGAAAAGGTAAAGTACCCTTTCTGTTAGAGGGGCACGTCGAAGCTGAGGTCAATTTACATCGCCAAATATCCGAAACAAGATCGTTACATGATTATATCTATAATAGGGTAGAGAGTTACCTCGTCGAGCATGGAGAGTTGCTTGAATTACCGAATAGCTCATATCCCAGGTATTCTGATGACATTAGAGAAGTAATCGGCGATACGTCTTTCGTTTTAATAAAAGGACTTGTAAATATCAATGACTTTGGTCTATTAAGATCCTTCATCGAACACTATGGTGACCTAGCATCATTTCTTGTAGAGTGCAACCTCCAAAATCAAGAGTTCAAAACGAATGCTCAACGCCAAAAGGCTACTCAACAACTAACAAAAGAATTGACAGGTAGCTTAGATAAAAACATGCGTTCAGGCTTTATGCTCTTTTTTGATCTCTTCTATAAGGATAGAGTTGTGATCAAATCCATACCCTACAAAGATAATCCAGATTTTCGGTTTGTAGGCAATATCGATAAAACCTACTTACGAGATGATATTTCAAGCATCATTTATAAGTACGGAACGGCTCCGGTTTCGGAATGGACAATCTTTGGCCAAGTATCCTCGATACCGCCAGAAGATAGATCACATGAAGGTTTGAACATGAGTGGGACTCAAATTGAAACTGCTCTCCAAGGGATCTTCGATGCGTTCAGAGGCGTAGAAATAATGGCTCAGTGTGTCATGTTTCCTGAAATTGCTATCACACCCATTGCGATTTACCGTGAATCAAGATAATTTCGAACTTTAATTAATGAATCGACAAAAGGAACATCTAAGTGGGTTTTGGATGCAGCCGGTCAATTGTATACGCTGGATCCGTGAAATCCAACACCGTCTTCCTGCCCACCAGATCGTGCGCCAGCTCCAGGCCTTCAAAAGTATGTCCCCGATGCCTTAACCACCCCAAGCCCCTAACACCCCCCCGCAACGCAACGCTCATCCCCACCGCTCCGCCCGAAAACTCATCCAGACCAAACCCCGTCCGGAAAAACGAACCGCGGAGCCGATGCCATGCGGTCACATGATTCGTGCAAGCACTTCCTGCACAAATACCATGCCCGGGTAATCCCGTGCAAAACAGAGAGCCCCACCCGGACCGTTATTTGTACTGTTGACACATATTCAACAAACGATGAGAAAAAAGTCAACAACAGATGAATATTTTACCATAATCGGCGTGTTTTTGATAACTCAAAACCTACATATGCCCGAAAACTAACAGTAGGCATGTCGGCAGCGGGTGAGACACGATATTTTCAAACAGAAGAACGACCCACTGTCTATATCAGAATTGTTCCCGTGAGGAGATATTGCAACCATGGCGAAGCCGCTGCAAACCGGACTGGAATTGACCGGAGAAGATGCGCTGCGTTTTCACCGGTACATGGAAGGCCACGAAGAGCTACCGCAACGCGGGCGTGAAATGATGCGGGTAGCAATTCGGCTGGCCGAGAAGGAGCAACTTCGATAACCATAGGTATCCGAAAGATCGTCAAGGTGGTCGACGTGTGCATCCGGGCCGGCGCTGTTGACAACACATAACCATCCGGATTCCGGCACCCGGTTCTTTTCTACAAAACACCACGGTGAGGGAGATTTATATCTCCTGCTCCCGATAGAATGCATTGAACAGCTATGCCCGTCACGCTGGATCAGATCCGGAAAAAGCGGTCCAGGATTCTCGCAATAGCCGGGCGGCACGGGGCAACAAACCTGCGGGTCTTCGGATCGGTCGCCCGGGGAGAGACCGGGCCGGAGAGCGACCTCGACCTCCTGGTGGAGCTGGAGCCGGGCAGGAGCCTCCTCGACCACATCGCGCTCATCCAGGACCTGGAGGAAGACCTTGATTGCCGGGTGGACGTGGTGACAGAGACAGCACTCAAGGAGCGCTATAAAAAGCGGATACTCAAAGAGGCAGTGCCGTTATGAGGGACGGGAATGAACGGCTCCTCGACATCCTGGAAGCGATCGACAACGATCTGTGAAATACTAATTTTAGTAGAAGTCATTTATTTTGAACCCGGTGAAAGCCTTCACCGATGAGTGAAACAGTGGGGAACCCCGCTAATCCTTCCTCCGCAGATCTCACTCATTGCTTCGATCCTTAGTAACACAATCTATCAGTTTGATACATTCTGATAGATATTGTAAACGAGGTGATAGAATGGTTGTCCCAGAACACCTTTGTCAGGAGAGGGACACCCGCTCGCACTTCTTTGTATCAGCCCATAAATGAGAAAAGGAAAACGGTTTGAAATTCCGGGCGGCTCACTTTATCTTTTTCTCGAGCTTCTTGAGTTTCTTCTTGGCGGCCTGGCTACCCGCAGCCGCCTGCTGCGCGAGTTCTTCTGCCTTGGCCTTCTTTGCTCTGTTTAGTTTCTCCAATTGTTTCTTGCTCGTCGGCATACAGTTACCTCGCTACGTCTTTGAATGGTTCTGTTTACCGTTTTCCGTCATATACATATCCCTATCGTTGTACCAGCCGAGAAAACTCCGGGTAAATGAAAAATCGGCCAATTCAACTGTTATATATGGGGGTCGCCGCTCCCGGCCCGGAAAACCACCCCTCCGAACCTGAAGAACCGCTCCCGGCACCGGACTGTGGTCCTGCACCCGGTCTACCGGTAAAGTGAACTTCAGAGGGCGATGCGATATGGTCGTTATGTATAATTCGTGCAAGCACCTCCTGCACAAATGCCCAGCTCACGCTTTATCGGCGATGATACGGTTGTGAGAACAGGAAAAAATTGATGCAGCAGCCTGTTGCACAAATACCACGCCCGGGTACTCCCGTGCAAAACAGAAAGCCCCATCCGGATACCTTTATGTACACCCTTGACATATATTCAACAAACGATGAGAGAAAATCAACATATGTTGAATATAAAACAACATAACGATCGCGACCGGCGACACCCGGACGATGAGACGCCGGAGCCCGCGACGGCCGGAGACCTCCACCCCTGGGACTTCCTGGATGCATACGGGTCGCTCCTCCGTAAGTCGTCATTGATCCTCCTCGTCGTCCTCGGAAGAGAGTATACAAAAAAATTCCACGTCCGGGAGCTCTCGCGGATGGTGGAGCGCGATGTCTCGCTCGTCAGTAAAAACCTCAAATACCTGGAGGCAATGGATCTGGTCACCCGTGAAGATGTGGGAAACCTCGCCTTTTACCAGGCGAAGATGGAGAGCGTCCTCCTCCGGCAAATGAAGATCTGGTTCACGCTCCTGGAACTGCAGGCCCTCATCCGCGACCTGCAGGGCGTGACGACGAACGTCGTACTCTACGGCAGTTGTGCACGAGGGGAGGATACGTCTGCGAGCGATATCGACCTCTATATCGAGACCACCGCAAAAGAAGCCGTCCGGGAGATGCTGCAACGGCACCAGGTCGCCCTCTCGCGGGAGTTCTCCCCGATCGTCCATACCCCGGACGAAACCTATCGATTAAAGACCGAGGATGCCCCATTCTTCGATAGTATCCGGCAGGGAATTGTTCTTAGCGGGTGAGGGATGTCGTACGGGTTTCAGGACTGCGTGAGCTGCCGGGGTGTGGTCAAACTGGCCGAGGTTCAGGGCTACCGAGAACCCGCCGCTTGCTCTGCCGAGGAACTGTTTCGGCGTGATTGCGGCAATCCGGTTTAAGCTCGTCGGTATCAGCATACCCTTGCCCATATCCGTGGCGGAGGCGGGAAGAGTGCACCATGAATCAGCCCGGGCAGGATTAGATAGTTAAAAAAGCCGGGTATCGAAAAACTATTCCATCAGCGGCCATAATTATGAGTATGGTCGATAGAAGCCGGGTTGTAACAACAATAAGGTGCCCGGACTGCGGTTCTGCGCTTCAGATTACGGTCGAGCACTTTAGAGACAACAAACCGATCGTTTGCGGCGGCTGCAACAAGAACATGACCCTTCGCGACGCCGACAGGTCGATTGAGAACTATTTAAAGGATTTCAAGGCGGCGACCGAAGAAATCGACCGCAAAACGAAGCGCTGACCGGGACCGCCTATCAGGGACAGCAACCCCGTTTCAGCGCTTCGTGAAATACTAATTTAGTAGATGTTAGTAGTTCGCGGCGGCGACGCCCGGGAGACGCAAGGAGGCCAGGGCGACGCACCGGAGCGGCCCGTCGGCACCCGACCTCCCCGGTGAATGAACTCTAAAGGGCGATGCCGTGTGGCCGTATGAGCCCTCATCTCACACGAATTCAGCCAATACCCAAAAAGGAAATCCTTATCCGGATCTCAGACGACTACCATCTTAATGGCCTCCGTCGGCGGGAACCTCGCCTTTATCCTCGGGTATGCGAAAACCGTCCCGAGATCGGAGTATGTTTACTTCTTCGGTTTTGTTGTCGGAATAGCGGCGTTGCTCGTCTTTTTCCAGCACTCGATCCTCTACATCATCCCGGCAGGCTTCACCCTCGACTACATCTACCTCAACATGACCACGCCGAATCCCTCGAGCATGCTCCTGAGCAACTACATGCACAACCCATTCGACCCGACACACATCGCAAACAACCTTCTCACCACGATCTCCCTGCTTGTCGCCGTCTTCCTCGCCGGCACGATCGTCCTGCCCGCAATCGGCTACCGGATGCCCCCGAAATTCTTTCTGGCAACCTACCTCGTCTTCTTCCTCCTGCTCCCGTTCGCGATCTCCGGGATCTCTATCTGGTCCGCCAGGATCATGGGGATAGCATGGGCGTCCGGGTTTTCCGGGATAAGCTATGCACTGTTTGGCCTGCTCGTCTTTCTGATGCTCGGCTGGGCCTACACGACAATACTTGAGAGCCCGAACCGCGACACATACCGGCTGGCATTCGCCCTCCTCTCGATGACGTTCCTCAGCCTTATCCCGGTAATAGCCTTCATCCTTCTCGACCTGCGCACCAAAAACATCAACGTGTACGCGCACCTCGGGGGGTTCGCGCTCGGGCTGCTCGTGCCGTCGCTGATCGCGGTGGGAATGACAGCCGAAACAAAAGGAGAGAGGGTAGCGGCGGCGGTGATGCTTGGTTTGACGATACTACTGCCAAGCGTTGGGTGGATCGTCGTATGAAGGCGGGTTACAGCCCGCGCTTCAGCCGCCCTACCCGGCAACCCCGAGCGTAAACCGGAATGCCGCCCCTTCCTCCGGGTGGCCCGGTATGCGGTCCTCGACCCAGACCCGCCCCCCGTACCGCTCGGCGAGGATCTGCACGAGGTAGAGCCCGAGCCCTTCGCCGACGCCCCGTTTCTGCTCTTCGTAGCGGTGGAAGATCGCGTCCTTCTCGTCGTCCGGGACGCCGGGACCGGTGTCCGCGACCGTTACCACGACGGACCCGTCCTCTTCCTCGACCCGGACGGTGACTACGACTTCGGGACCGCCGAACCTGACGACGTTGCCGATCAGGTTGTTGAAGACCACGGAGAGCAGATCGTCCGCCATGACCCGGTACTGTGTCCCTTCGTAGCGGAAGGTGCCGCCCGGGAAGGCCTCGATCGCCCTCCGGATGACCGCGTCGAGGTCCATCGGCTTGAGCTCAGGGGATGCCTGATGAATCCGGCGGATGGTGGAGACGGTGCGCAGGATCTCGATGCTCTTCCGGATGCTGCGCTGCAACTGCTCCGCGTACCGGGCCTCCTCTCCCTCCAGGGACTCGATGAGCAGGTCGGCGTAGAGGTTCGCGACGTTCTCGGTGTTCCCGATGTCGTGGGTGAGGATGTCGAGGTAGAGGTTCGCCTCCCGGTTTGAGGCTTCCAGTTGCCGGTGCAGACGGATGAGGTCGTCGGTGTGGCGCCGGAGCGCCTCCTCCACCCGTTTTTGGTCGGTAATGTCGCGGACGATGCAGAGAACCTCCTGGTCGTTCAGCGCCAGCAGACGTGCCTCAAACTGCCTGATTCCCGACGGCACCGCGAGCTCGTACTCTACACGCTGGAGCTCCCGGGTATCGATCGCTCTGCGGACCATCTGCAGGATGACGTCCAGGGATTCCGGAGAAAACCCTACATCGCGAATGTTTTTGCCGATGATCTCATCGGGGGGAAGCGCGAGCAGACGTACATCCGGTACCTGAAAGTCCCGGTATTCCCCCTCACGGGAAAGGACGAACATCAGGTCGGGGATGGCACCGAGAAGGACGGCGCTGCGGTGCTCTGCTTGCCGGATCCTCTCCTCCGCCAGTTTTCGGTCAGAGATGTCCCGGAAAATAGCCAGATTCGCAGGCTGGCCCTGGTAGAACATAGGGGCCCCGGTGATTTCGACCCAGCGGGTTCTGCCGTCGAGGGTCAGGAATTTCTCTTCGATCGGTGGGGAGATTGTGCCCCCCTGCTGCTGCCGGATGACACGCTCGGCGACGAGATCGCGGAACTCAGGGTGAACGAACTGGTAAATCGATCTGCCCACGAGGTCTTCGGGACTCTTCCCGCCTGCGATCCGGACGCAGGCAGGATTCACGTAGATGATGGTTCCGTCCCGGTGTACGGCGATGGCTTCCGGCATGAGCTCGATCAGGGAGCGGTAGCGCTCCTCGCTCTCCCGCAGCGCCTCCTCCGCCCGTTTGCGCTCGGTTACGTCGAGCACGACCCCCTGGTAGTGGGTGACGGCGCCGTTTTGATCGCGGCGGATCCAGGTCCGATCGTCAAGCCAGCGGACTTCGCCGGAGGCCGTGAGAATCCGGTACTCGTGAACGAACTCGTCGCGCCCTTCGCGGCTGTACCGGAAGACCTCCGCCGTTACCCGTTCCAGGTCCTGGGGGTGGATGATCCGGGCGTAGAGAATGCGGCCCGATGTGAAATCCGCCGGCGTATAGCCGAACTGGCGGACGTTTTCGGATACGAATTCGACCGGCCATCCCTCCGTCGCACGCCAGAGAAACGCAACGGCCGGACTTCGATTGACGATCTTCTCCAGCTCTTCCAGTACCCTCTCCGGCTCCTCTTCCACCAGGTTGCGCCCGGCTACATTCATTGCCACACCGGCGATGACCGGGACCACCGGGTTCTTGCGCTCGTTTCCTGCCATCCGGTACCCTCTTGTATTCTCTGTGGAGGATTTCGTCCTCTCCCCGGTCCTCGGGAGGAGGGCATGTGCCCATGAGTATTCCTTCCCCCGGTACTCAAGTGTTTCGTCCATCCATCGGTCGGCCTCCCCGGGGGCTCTGCGCCCGCCGGAGCCTTCAACCGCAGGTTGCCGTTTGCAGTCCTGGCGAACGCTCATCTTCATGCTGCCGGTCTCACCCCGGGACATTTCGTTTCGGATAATCGAAAAATATTTCCTTCATACAATAACGGTAACCCCGCACGCATACCCGGGACCGGAGGGGCCCTACCTCCCGCTCGCCGCCCGCTCCGTCAGCCACGAGTAAAACTTCCGGTGCCAGAACGGCACGTCCACCGGCCGGGAGAGCGACTGCCAGGCCGCCCACATGAGCCGTTCGGCCACGGTCTGCCACTCGCCCGCTCGCCGGGCCATATCGTCCGCCGGCTGCCCGATAGCGTGCAGGACCTCGTGCCAGATACGGAGGACCAGCGCCTCGTCATCGCTGTCCTCGCGCGTGACCCGGACGCTCGCCCGCATATTCATCCCGCCCCCGAGCGCCCGGGCGGGGATCGCGTCGTCGAAGACGTAGACGGTATGTTCCGGAACCGGGAAGGGGAAGCCCTTCCACATCGGATCCTTCTGTTCGAAGTAGCGGACCTCCGGGGTGCCGATCCGAATGGTGAACTCGAAGTACGGCGGGACGAGCCGGAGGTGCGGCTCAAGCCTCCGTCGCAGTTCTTCGGTCTTGAAGAAGAGGTCGAAGTGAGGCATCGGGGGCCGCATTGCTGCGGGTGATGATAAATCATAAGGCCCGCCGGAGGTGCCACTCCCCCCGGGAGCAGAGCCGATGCGGGTCCCGCCTCCCGTACCGGGGCGTTACTCCCTGCGCGCCCGGGGTGGTTATCCCGGGCCTCCGCCCTGCAGAGATCCTTCCACGAGTGCCTCCTGCTGCCCGTCGATCCAGGCCCGGGTCCAGACCCGGAGATCGTTGATGCTGGCGGACCCCTGCCGGCCGCGCATCGCCCGCAGGTGGTCCTCAAGTTCGTCGGCTATCGAAAAGATCAGCGCTTCCGAATCTTCTTCCGGTAACGGCCCTTCCACCCGCAGGCGGGCGGCGCCCAGGTCGAGAAAGTGTTGCAACTCGCCCGTTGCCTCGAGGATCGTGGTGAGATCCAGTCTGACAGTAGGCCCCATAAAGAGGGGATTGACGCACCCGGTAATAATCTCATCCATTTGGTTCGGGGCCCATAGATGGTTCCTTGGGCCGAATAAAAGCCGCCCGGGAGTTCATCCGGCCCGGGGGCGCACCAGCCCGGCGGCCGGGCGGGCTCCCGGCATGCAGGTGCAAATCATTTTAAGGACTCTCGGCACTCAGTGCACGCCCCCGGTAGGGGGCGATGGAGGCGAAGAAGATGCAGGAGAGATCGGAAGTAATTCTGGAACGCAGGACGCGGATGGCCGGCGAAGAATGGTTCATGTCGGCCGACGAAATCCTGGACAAGAACGTGATCAACCCGCAGGGAGACGACCTCGGGGAGATCTCGGATATGCGGATCGGGTTCCCCGAGGGCAAGGTGCAGTACCTGGTGCTCAGGTACGGCGGCGTGCTCGGCATGGCGGCAAAGAGGTTCGCCATCCCGCCGGAGGCCGTGATCTACCACTCGGGTGACGACAACTTTGTCGTGAACATCGACAAGCGGCGGCTGGACGACGAGCCGGGCTTCGAGGAGGACAACTGGCCCCGGGAAGCGGACTACAGCCTGATCGAGTCGGCCGGAACCATGACCCCTCCTACCCGGGAGGAGGCGGAGGCCATGAAGCGGGAGGAGCCCCCACCATCCGAGGTCGTCACGACGGAGCGCGTCGAGACGCGGCCCCGGCGGAGGTAACCCCGGACGGTGGTTCGGGGAACGGATACTCTTTTTCGGCGGGCAGAGGAAGTCGACCGCAAGGAAGATTGCCCGGAACGGTGAACGGCCCGCGTCGTGCCTGCCATGCCGGCACCTGCAGACGGCCCGGCGCCGGGAGAGCGGACCTGCATCGAGCCCGGTAACCGGGAAGGAACCCCGAACCTCTGGCAGGTCGTCCTCATCGCCATGCTCATCTCCGCCACCGTGAAGGAGAGGACGGGGCAGCAGCCGTAGCGGACGATCCTGCCCTGCACCAGGTATTTATACCGGGAGACCGTTGACGCCGACTGCCCGCCCCGGCATGCCGGGGCGCGACACGGAAAGGGTGGTCCATACCATGCAGTTCATGAGTATCTTTACCTGGGATCCTGGAAAGACCGGCGAGGTCATGGAGATGCGGGCCGCGGAGAAGACCCCGGACGGGATGATCGTGATCAACGAGTGGATCGAGCTCGGCAGCAACACGGTCTTCCGGCTGATCGAGGTGGAAAAACCCGTAGCTCTCCTGAAAGCCGGCTATCCCTGGGGCGACCTCGGCTACACGGAGATGCACCCGGTCATGGAAGCAAAAGAGGCGCTGAAACATCTCGGCGGATAGGGAAGGGGCCCTTATGCCCCTCCCCGCAGGCGCCCCGTGCATTTCTGCTCTCCATCACCCCGGTCGAGCGGTCCGACAGCCTTATGGGTCCTTCGGGCTCTTCGACGGGTTCGATACGCCGCAGGCCGCCCGGGGGGGCTCAAGGTTGCTCAGGCCGGCACCAGGCCCCGTAAAATCTCCTTTCGGGTCGCGTACAGCAGCGTCGGTCCCAACCGGCCGCCCGCGCCCGGCTACACCATACCCTGCAGCCCCATGGCGACAAGCATCATCGTCGCCGCTGCCGAGAGCGAGAAGATCGTCACCGCCCAGACGACCATGAATGCGACGATCATCAATGCGCTTGTCTCCCGGTAGGGGACGAGGCCCTCGTTCATCCCTTTCGCCGTCCGGTAAGCATCGTAGCCGCCCCAGAGCCAGACCGTCACGCCCGGAACAATCATAAGAAAGAGCCCGAAGAGACTTCCAAGCAGCACCAGGACGCCTCTTGTGAACTGCCCGTTGTAGGCCTGCCCGAGGCCGTTGAAGAGGAGCGAAAGCCCTGCAGCTATCGCCGGGTTCTTCTTCTTTTCCCGGCAGGAGACCTCCGCCGCTATAAGAGCGTCCCTGAGCGAGACCCGTTCTGCCGCATCACCACGCATGATTGTCAGGTACGCCAGATGGGACCATCAGTGTTTCCCGGGTTCCCGACAGAGGATGTGGACTTGATCGGCGAGCGGTCCCGCCCGCCCGGAGCAGCGTTACCGCTCGAACTCCTTCTCGATCCGCACACGCCGCCCGAGCACCGTCTCGTACCACTCCTGCTGCCTCAGGGCCTGCCGTATGCTCCGGATCCGGTGCCGGACCCGTTTCCCCGTCGCCGTATCGATCAGTACCAGCCTCGGCATCTCAACCACCCCGTCGATGCATGGAACTCGACCTCCGGGGTTAGGAAGGTTTCCTTTCGTGCTGCAAGACTGCGTGGCCTGTATGGAGGAAACAGGCAGAAGGACATGACTCTATTCGTGGACGGCTGAAGCCTTCTTCAGCGTGAACAGAAACGCCGCCCCTCGCTCCGGGTGCCCGGGCACCCGGTCCTCGACCCGGATCTTCCCGCCGTAGCGCGTAACAAGCGTCCGGACGATGAAAAGCCCGAGGCCTTCGCCTCTTCCCCGTCCCATGCCCCGTTCGAACCGGATGAAGAGTTTCTCCTTCACCTCGTCCGGCACACCCGGGCCGGTGTCCTCGACCGAGACCAGCACCTCCCCGTCCTGCTCCCTGGCCCGGATGGTGATCTTAACATCGGGACCGCCGAACTTCATGGCGTTGCCGATGAGGTTGATAAAGACGGTCGGAAGGAGACCGTCCGCCAGCACCTCGATCTGCGGGTCAAGGTAGTCGATCGATGCTTCGGGGAACCTGCCGATCTCATTCCGGATAACTGCGTCGAGGTTTACCGGCACAAGGCCGGTCTCTTCCTCGTGTATCCGCCGGACGGTGGCGACGTTCCTGAGGATCTCGCTGCTTCGCTCGATGCTGGCGTGCAGTTTCTCCGTATAGGTCTTCAGGCCCTCATCAGCCAGCTCGGTCAGGAGGTCGGCGTACATGCCTGAGACGTTGTTCGCGTTCCTGACATCGTGGGTCATGATGTCGAGGTACATGTTCGCCTCGTCGCGTGCCGCCTCGACCTCAAGGCTCTTCCGGATGAGGTCTTCGGTGCGGCGCACAAGTGCCTCTTCCGTCCGCTTGCGGTCGGTGATATCCCGGATGATCATCGTCGTCCTGACCTGCCCGTCTCTGTCCGTGTAGAGCGCGGACGAGACCTCGCCGGGGAAGACGGTCCCGTTTTTTCGCCGGAACCTGAGTTCTCCCTTGAACCGCCCGGTCCGGGCCCTCTCCTCGAGAGCGGGCCGGAGGCGTGGGTCTGAGGGGTCAACGACACCGTCCCTGCCCCGGCGGATCAACTCCTCTTCGGTCATGCCGAAGATCCAGCATGCCTCGGCATTGGCGGCGTAGACCGAGCTGTCGGGAGCTGTGAGAAGGACTGCGTCGATGCTGTTCTCGACGAGGTTACGGTACTTCTCCTCGCTCTCCCGGAGGGCATCTTCCGCTCTCCTCCGGTCGGTAATGTCGCGTGCATTCACCAAAAACCCCCGGACAGCCGGCTCTTTCAGAAGATTGACGCCGATTACATCGAAATTCAGCCACTCTCCCGAACTGTGCCGAAGCCGAACTTCGAGGGCGACCCTGCCCTCCGGATGATGGGCGGCAGCAGTGGAGAGGGCCTTCATCACCACCGGCAGATCGTCGGGATGCGTCATTTCGATGGCATGCCGTCCGATGAGTTCTTCGGGCGCATATCCCCCGACCTGTCTCACCGACGGGCTTGCATACGAGATGTTCCCTCCTGCATCGAGAACGATGACGATATCCGAGGCGTTCTCGGTGAGCAGCCTGAATCGCTCCTCGCTCCGGCGCAGGGCTTCCTCGGCCCGCTTCCGGTCGATGAAATCGGCGGCCTGGCGCGCCAGAACATCGATGAAACGCAGCTCGTTTGCCGTGGGTTCGTGCGGCCGGCGCCAGTGCGTGGAGAGCATTCCGAGAAGAGTGCCGGAACGCGAGACCAGCGGCGTGGTCTGCACGGCACGGATGCCGGTCTGGAGGAATGTCTCCCGATCGGCGCTGCCGGTCAGGAATTCGCAGTCCAGGATATCCGGGATGATGACGCGCTGCCCGGTGCGTAGAGCTATACCGCAGGAACTCTTGGAATCCGGGCGCACCCATTCCCAGAACCTTGCGGCTTCTTCGGTAAACCCGCGGCAACCCAGGAGCCGGAGTTCCCCCGCGGTTCCGCGTTCCGGGTAGAGCACCTGGATGCTCGCGAAATCGGCGTCGAGGATCGTCACCGCGGTATCGAGAATCTGCTCGTAAAGCGCTTCGACTCTGTCGGCCCGGATCATCTGCGTGCTGACCTGCTGGAGGCGCCGGGTGGCGTCAAGCTCCACCGCGAGGGACTGTTCGCTCTGCCGCAACGCATCCTCGGCCTTTTTGCGCTGGGTGATATCTATTCCATATACGTTCACGTAGTGACGATCCCTGAACGGAACAAACGCGAGAAGGTAAGTCTCTGCACCGATGCAGTGCTCCACCTCCTGCCGGACGCCGGACGCCAGCGCCGTTTCTGCTATCGCGGCGATATCTTCGGGGGCATCCGTGCCGGGGCCGGCGAACGCCTCTGCAAATATTGCCCGGGCTGCTTTGTTGGCGTAGACGATGGTGCGCCCGTTGTCAAGCCGCAGGGCTGGATTAGGATTTTCGGCAGGGAACCGGGCGATGGACTCTAGCTCCTCTTCCGCCCGCTTGCGCTCTTTTATCTCGATTAGGAGCCGGGTATTGGAGCGTTCGAGTTCAGCCGTTCGCTCCCTGACCCGTTCCTCGAGCTCGTCATGCGCTCTCCGCAGCGTCTCCTCTGCCTGTTTCGACTCGGTCAGATCCGTGGCAACCAGGGAGAATACCTGCACTCCGTCCATCGGCAGCGGTTTTAAGGAGAGGTGTACCGGCACCCGGCTGCCGTCCCGCGCCTGCAGCGTGCTCTCGCCCGTGCTGCCGAACGTATCCGCCTTCATCATCCTCCGGAATCTCGCCTTACCGGCAGGAGCGATGAAGGTATGAATCGACTCCCCCATCACCTTCCCAAGCGGCATAGCGAGCAGCCGGGCGAAGCTTGCGTTGCTGTAGAGGATAGTGCCGTCGGCGGAAAATAGCGCCGCTGCTTCCCACATCTGCTCGATGAGGACGCGGTAGGGATGCTCGGCGGTCTTTAAGGTGTAGACCTTCTCTCCTTCTTCCGTGGAGACGACGAAGGCGTCGACCTCCCCCTTCCGGATCGCCGAAAGTGTCTCTTCCGCTCCGGAAAAGCCGCCGTAGAGCTCCTCCAGTACGCGGAGGAGCTCCTTCTCCCGCGGCACCCGGGGAGCGTTCGTATCAGACGGCTGGTCTAAACCCTGCATCGTGTATTACCGGATAGACCGGTTACTCCTTCTTCTGGATGCCAAGCCCGATCAGAACACGGTCTTTATCCGACATATCCCCGATCAGCTTCTGGAGAGGCAGAGGCAGCTGTTTGATGAGCGTGGGGGTCGCGACGACCTGGGCTTCCTGTGCCCGTTCGGGCTGCTGGTAGATGTCGATCACCTCGAGGTCGTAGCGCCCCGCGAGGTGCTCCTCGCTGATCTCCTTGATGTTCTCGATCGCCCTCTGTGACCGGGGCGTCATTCCCGTGACATAGAGCCGCAGGACATAACGGGCATCCGTCCTCTCCAGCGCCAGCTCGAACGCATCCGTGGCCGAATCCCGATCCTCTGCATTCTCATTCTTTCCGTTCGCCATACCGCATCAGCTCCTCGGTCGCACGTCCAGGCCGACGAGGACCTTCTCCGTGTTCGAGAGGTCCCCGATGATCTTTCGCAGCGGCGGAGGTAACTTCCGGACAAGCGTGGGGACAGCAAAGATCTGGTCGCCCTTGGCGAGCTGGGGGTGCTCGAGGAGATCGATCACCTCGATCTTGTACCTCCCGGCCATGTGCTCTTCGCAGATCCTCTTTAAGTTGGCGAATGCGGCGAGCGACTTCGGCGTCTGGCCGGCGACGTAGAGCCGCAGGATCCACTCCTCCCCGTTCTCCTCGCCGGCCGTCTTCTCCGTATCGGTCATCGCTCCTCCTCGGCCTCCCCTATTGTTGCCTGGACCTTTTTATCATCGTCGGAAGCATCGGCTTTCCGCAGCTTCCCGATTGCCCGGGTATCAGCATCAATTATCTTCTGCTGGCGGCTCTCCGCTTCGATCATTCTCCGGACGTCCTCCTCCTGCGAGGCAAACACACTCTGCAACGCAGCGATCCGGGCTTCCACGGCGCTCCGTTCCTGTTCCAGTTCGCGCTGCCGGGATGCGATCTCCTCTCTTCTGGCCTCTGCCTCCGCCCGTTCCCTCGCCTCCTGCACGAGCCGGGCGGTGCCCATGAACATCCCGGCAGGCCCGGCGTAGACGTCCGTGAGCTCGATGCCGTCATCGGTGATCCGGTATTCGCGGATCTGGTTGGAATGCCCCATCCCCCGGGACTTCAGCACGTAGAGTCCGCGGTTGCGCTCTCCGGCAGACTCGATGTCCTGCAGCTGGATCAGGGTATCGATGAGCGAGGAGACAGCGAGGTCCGAGGGCGCCATCTTCTCCCGCGTGTGGATCAGGTGGGTAAAGAGCGTGGTGATCCTGCTCGTCTTTAAGTAGTCGATCAGGCGCGTGAGCATGACCTTGACGTCCTTTGTGGTACCGATCGCGATGAGATCGCTCAAGGGATCGATCACCACAACTCTGGGCTGTTTCTCCTGGATCTGCTTGAGGAGCATCAAGAGGTGCATCTCCAGGCCGTACATTGTCGGCCGGGAGGAATTGATCTCGAGGAGACCGCTTTCGATGTGGGGCACAAGGTCGATGCCGATGGACTGCATGTTGCGCACGATCTGGTCGGGAGACTCCTCAAAGGAGAAGTAGAGGCATTTCTCTCCCCGGAGGCAGGCGGCATTCACGAAACTCGCCCCGAAACTGCTCTTTCCGGTGCCGGGCGTCCCCGCGACCATGATCGTGCTGCCGCGATAGAAGCCCTCCCCCTCGAGCATGGCATCGAGACGCTCGACGCCGCTTGAGATGCGTTCGCTGGTGACGGTATGCGTAAGGCCGGTGGAGGTGATGGGCAGCACCGAGATTCCGGTCTCGTCGATCAGGAAGGGGTACTCGTTGGTGCCGTGGACCGAACCACGGTACTTCACCACCCGCAGGCGGCGTGTGGAGACCTGGTCGTCCACCCGGTGGTCGAGGAGGATCACGCAGTCCGAGATGTACTCCTCGAGGCCGTGGCGGGTCATGGTCGCTTCACCGCTCTCTCCGGTGACGACTGCGGTAACGCCTTTATCTTTCAGCCAGAAGAAGAGCCGCCGGAGTTCGGCGCGGAGAATGCCGGTATTCATGAGGCCGGAGAAGAGCGACTCGATGGTGTCGAGGACAATCCTTTTCGCGCCGATCGAGTCGATGGCATAGCCGAGCCTGATGAAGAGCGCCTCGAGATCGAACTCCCCTGTCTCGATGACATCGCTCCGGGATACCTCTACGTGGTCTATCGAGAGCAGGTTCCTCTCCCGGAGATCGTTCAGGTCGTAGCCGAGCGATGCGACGTTCTGAACAAGGTCCTCGGGCGTCTCCTCAAAAGAAACGAAGACGCCGGGCTCCCCGAACTCCAGCGCACCGTGCACCAGGAACTCCATCCCGAGCAGGGTTTTGCCGGACCCCGCCCTCCCGACGACGAGGGTCGGACGCCCTCTCGGCAGGCCGCCCAGGGTGACCTCATCGAGGCCCTGGATACCTGTCGGACTTTTCGGTAACTCGATGTGAGTCGATCTCCGGGGTTGTTCTGTGTGGTACATTTACATCAACGGTGAAAATCTGTTGAATTTCAGGGATGTTAAAATATATGTAAAGGTGGGACGTGGCGTGTTTCTATCCCTGCGTCTTTGCATCTCTCCCGGAGGAAACAGGGCATCCCGACCCGGTTATGAGCGATCTTTCTCCCCGCTCTGCCGGGGGCGTAGCCGTTGCATACATGCAAGATCCTAGGCAAGGGTTTGAGGGCGGCCTGTGCAATATTGATTTGCCTTTCCGACCGAATTCTTCGTGTAAAAACTGAATTGCCCCCTGCGTCATGTAGAAACCATTAACGTAAACAATTCTTCCCGGGAGGGTTATTGTTATTAACCAATATGGGAAACTTAGGGGTACTCCCATCGAAAGGAACCCCCGATTCTGATGCAGGCGCCACCAGGAACCACGCGGGAGGACTCCGATCCCGCCAGACAGGACGAAGCGGCACAGGATATCCCCGCCGAAGTCGAATGGCTCGTGAACGAGCGGACGCAGGAACTCCAGGCAGAAGTTGACGTACTCCGGCGTGAGAACGCAGAACTCAAGCAGGCCGGGGAGGCGTTGAAAGAGGCTTACACCGAACTCGACGCCCGGGTGAGGGAGCGGACGGCCGAACTCGGGTGCTCCAATACCCGGCTCCTGGCCGAGATTGGAGAGCGCGAACGAACCGAAGTAGTTCTCCGGGAGGGCGAGGCCAGGTATCAAGCCCTGTTCGATTCCATCGACGAAGGTTTCTGCATCATCGAAATGATCTTCGATGCCGCAGGGAAGCCAATCGATTACCGGTTCCTGGAGACGAACCGGGCGTTCGAGAAGCAGACCGGGATGCATGGAGCGGCAGGAAAGAGGATGCGGGAGTTTGTTCCGAACCATGAAGAGCACTGGTTTGAAATCTACGGCGAGATTGCCACAACAGGCAAACCCAAACGCTTTACCCGGGCAGCAAAACCGCTTATGGGAGGGTGGTACGATGTCTATGCCTTCCCGGTTGGCGCGCGGAACAGCAACAGGGTGGCCATCCTATTCAAGGACATCACCGAAGCCAAACTGGCCGAGGACAGACTGCGCAGAGGTCGTGACCGGCTGGCCCTGGCACTGGACGCCATCCAGGCCGGGGTGTCGTTCTGGGATATCAAAAACGACAGAACGGAGTGGAACCCCCGGCAGTTCGAGCTGCTGGGATACGGCCCCGGGACCGTCGAGCCCGGCCCCGCTGCACTGCTCGACCGGGTGCACCCTGGCGACCGCGAGCGCGTCACCGCGGAGCTTGAGCGAAGTATCCGGGCGCGAGAGGATTACGTGACGGACTACCGCATCTGCCTCCCGGGCGGCGAGGAGCACTGGGTGCATTCGATCCGCAGGTTCGCTTACGATGCTGACGGCCGGGCCGTCTCAAGCCACGGTATCATGTACGATATCACCGACCGGAAACACCACGAAGCGATCCGGCAGCAGGCCTACGATCAGATCGAACATAATATGGAGCAGTTCGCCATTCTGGGCGACCATGTCCGCCATCCGCTCCAGGTGATCCTGGCGAGGGCGGACCTGATGGAGGACGGAGAGACCGCTGCGAGTATCCGGGAGCAGGTGCGCCGGATCAACGAGATCGTCAGGCAACTCGACCGGGGCTGGGTGGAGTCCCATGCGATCCGTGAGTTCCTCAGGCGCAACGATCTGGGATAACCCCCCGATCGACGTGCGGAGGAGACGCTTTCAAACGATCGAGGAAATATGGTTATAGGAATTTTTTCAATGTTACCTCACATGTATATCCATGAGTGCTCTCTTCTTCCGATGAGACCCGATCCCGGGAGGCAGGATGGTAACCTCTCCTGATTTTAATTGGGTATGGCTCATTTAATGGCGTTTAACAGACCTTATAACGTTGGCTCGTAGAACTGCACGCTATTCGAAAATTCAAGCAGCGTAGAGCCCCTTACTGCAGATGAAGCAGGACCGGGCGCCCGGTCCTTTGCTGCAGGTGCGGCTAACTAACCTGTGAAATGCGCTAGAGAAAAACCTGACTTTACCGCCTATCTGCTCTCCAATGGACGAACGCACATATGAGCGAGGAGAAGGCGACTCAGGAGATAGTCTACGAGACCAACCGGGACGTGAAATGGCTGTGCAGGACGCTTGACAAAGTGAAAGCGCTCGTTGGAGACCACGAGGACGGCTCCGCGAGGGGGAAGGTGGGTGAGGAACAGCAGATGCACCGGATTAGCGCTACGATCGGTGGGCTGGTCGACGGGATGGTGGCAGTGCTGGTGCAGATACTGGAGTGAGGATCGGAGACTTGGGGTAATTAAAAATTAGGTGGTTTTTTCGGTTGTCTTTCTGCTTACTTTTGAAGTGAGTTCGGACTTTCCTTTATCCACGGGACTGTAACTCTCCATTCCACCTTCATTATGAACTTGATTGAGAATCCCATTCAGTGCCTCTGCGAGTTTCTGGGCGGCAGCGTGGGACATGAATATCCGTGTCCCGTTCACATGCATCTTACCGTCTTCCTGTTTAATCCCAGGCATCTCAAGGAAGTCGATATACACATCCCGATGAGTGACCTGAATGTATGCGAGATTTGAGTAAGTACTGTATGAGATTTCAGGGAACAGATCTTCGGGTTTCCATTTGTATAACTCCCGGAGATCGATCAACGTCGGTTCATCTTTTTGTTCTGGTTCTTTTCTAGGCATTTTAAGCACTCGCAGCAGTTGTTTTCACAATCAGTTGTTTATAGTGGTCGTTTCCAGTGATCTCGGCAATATCATACCGGTTAATGGTCGCAATCGCCCATGGTTCGTATCGACTTTTGAGGACCGACTCGTAGTAATCATGAATTGCCATGTCCATGCAATCCGAGCCTTCCCTATCATCCAGCATCGCATACGCCAGAAAGCTGAGCGCAATAAATTTTTTTGACGCAACCCTGACCCTGAACACGGGGTGCTGGTCATCGCCCACTTTTTCGATAAGTTTGAGATCAATTAGCTTCTTTAGTGCCGTATAGATAGATTTTTGAGATTTTCCTGTAATTTTTTCAAGATATTTGGGGCGGTAATCCATCGTTGGATCAGCGACTAATTCTTCAACCACGCTTGCGATCACCGAGTCGCCAAATAACCCACCATAGGGATGATCAAGATACATCTCCTCTTCGTCGGTGATGACTGGTAGTTTTTTAGTGCGCATGATTCACCTCAATATACACATGATATAGCATAACTGTTGATAAATATTTTCCTATATCCTGTAATTTTTTACAGCCTCATCCAGTGCCGATGGTGTGGGACTTCAAGATTATAATAGCTCATCCATTGGTCGGCCCAAACCTTTTTCTCGAGTTTGATGACTCTCTCGCCGCCAGGTCTTCTTCCCAATAGCACATACTCCTCTCCAACTCGGTCAATGAACTCCTTGGCGGTAAAGCCATTTTCCTTACATTTAGCCTCACAGTGGGATACATTACGTATCCCACTACGCTTTTTGAGCCAGCCGAGGAAACTAGCACCCTCGAATCCGGGATCTGGGCCAGCGGGAAAAGACGTGCGTGAAAATGTCATTCTGGAGTCCTCAACTCATGTAATTAGCATTAGAGAAATGTGAACATCCTCCTATTTCAAAGCACGTACTTCCACTCGTCCTTGAGCAGTTAATCTTTGCGGATCTCGTAAGATCTCGTAATCAGGCATAATCCGTCGGAAATATTACCACAAATTTGAAGGATGGGAAGGCTGATAGGACGTACTGGCCATCGATCCGGGCCCAGCTCGAAGAGGCAGACGTCCCGGTCTCGCCAGCAACATTTGCGACCCTGCTCCACCCGTTCTATGAACGAGAACGGTACAACGAGATGAAGGTGGGCCGACTCTACAAGTTCCTCGATCAACCAAGGGAGGAAGCGTTTGAGGAGGAGAATGTTATCGCGAATGAGTTCTGCTTAAAGGACCGGCCGCGCTGGTTAGTAACTATCTTGATCGTCGATGTGGCTTTGAAAACCTGAAAGATCATGCAGTCGCGGTAGGGCAGCAGGTAGCGCCGCCAGCTGGCGAGCAGGTAGACGATCTCGTTCTTCCGGGACCCGGTGATCCCCTGTGATGCCTAGATTTCGGTGAGAAACTCGTACATGAGTTTGGTGTCGTCAGGGACGAGATGCTGTTCTTCAACGGCGTGCCGGATGGAACGGTGTGCATACCCCGACCCGACAGGGTAAAACTCACGGCCCTTCATGGCAGGA
Source organism: Methanobacteriota archaeon (assembly GCA_016841955.1). GTDB lineage: Archaea > Halobacteriota > Methanomicrobia > Methanomicrobiales > Methanoculleaceae > Methanoculleus. The sequence continues at coordinate 858,973 of JAENYE010000001.1, read as the reverse complement.
GCGGCTGAACCGCCACATGGAGAGACATTTGAAAAAACGTATTCAAAATCGGGGGGAAGAATCGAAGAAGATTACGAAACGCCGCCAACAGGACTCGAACCTGTGACATGCTGGTTAACAGCCAGCCACTCTACCAACTGAGTTATGGCGGCACCGGAACAAGTGCTCTATAATGTCTCGCATGAATCGTATTAAACATTACGGGAATTCTCTTTCCGCATAGCCTGCAGGAGATCGATCAGTTCGTCGACCTCGCCCTCGAGATCGGAAAGAAGGTCGGCCGCAAGCGGCGTCGCCACCGCACCGGCCGGGGAAGCGCGGATATACCCCTCGTGTTCGAGGATCCGGAGCGAGTAGCGGACCCGGTGGTAGGGGAGGTCCAGGATCTCGGAGAGCTTCATGATGCCGATGGGCTGGTGCTCCACGACCGCCCGGATCACCTCAAGGTGCCTTGAGACGAGTTCGATCTCGGATTTGAGTTTTGCGAGCATTTCATCCGCTTCAGAGACTGTTGGTTCACGCGCGTTACGGCTGTTCGTGCAGCCAGGCCTTCGTCAGGGTGTAATGCTTCCGGAACGATACGGAGAAGGCCACCCCGACGGCGAGAAGGAGGATACCGATCGCAAGGCCGGGGATTCCTTCGGGGGCGAACCGGAAGAGGACGAAGGCCGCCATGGCAAAACACAGGACGATGATGTTCAGCATGACCGTCAGTACGATAAACCTGCCCTTGAGGGCCTGTTTGGTTGCCTCATCCATTATTCATACTTGAACGCGGTGGTAAAAGTACTTGTGGTTTCAGCGAAAGAGTTGGTAGAATGAACGGACTGGATTCCGCTATCCATGATGCGGGGGCAGCAGCATACGCGGCCTACGGCTCGTCTGCAGACGCCAACGTGCGCTACCTGACCCGGTTCCGCACCACCGACCCGGTGGTCTACGTGCAGAGGCCGGGCGAGCGCGGGATGATCGTCGTCCCGCAGATGGAGCACGAACGGGCGGTCCGTGAATCGGCTGCGGCGGTCGTCACCCGGGCCGATGCCGGGTACCTCGAATACATCAAGGCCGGGGAGCCGCGCTGGCGGGCGACCGCCCACATGATCGCGGACCTCGCCGGCGGCCCCGTCCTTGTTCCCGCGGCGTTTCCTCTCGCCCTCGCCCGGGAACTCGAGTCGTTCCACCCGGTCGTGCTCGATACCGCCGGAGCTGTCGAGGGGATGAGGGCGGTCAAGACGCCGGAGGAGATCGAGCGGATACGCTCGGTGCAGCGGGCCACCGAGGCCGCGATGGAGCGGGGGATCGCACTCATCCGGTCCTCCGTCCCGAAGGGGGGCATCCTCCACCGGGACGGTGCGCCCCTCACCTCCGAGGACGTCCGTGCGGAGATGCACACCTTCCTTCTCGTCCACGGATACCGGGGGGTCGATACCATCGTCTCCTGCGGCCCCGATACCGCCCTCCCGCACAGCCCCGGCACGGGACCGCTCCGGGAGGACGAACCGATCGTCATCGACATCTACCCGCAGGACGACCTCTCCGGCTACCACGCCGACATGACCCGGACGGTGGTGAAGGGCGAGCCCTCCCCCGCAATCCGGGAGATGTACGACGCCGTCCGGGACGCACAGGCCCTAGGCGCGTCGATGCTCCGTGCCGGGGCCGTCGGCGCCGACCTCTACCGTGCCGTGGTGGAGTTCTTCCGCGACCGCGGCTACGAGAGCAACATGCAGGGGTTCACCCACAGCCTCGGCCACGGCGTCGGCCTCGAGGTGCACGAGGAGCCGTCGCTCGGACCCCAGGGAGGGATTCTTTCCGCCGGAAACGTCGTCACCGTCGAACCGGGGCTCTACTACCCCGGGACCGGCGGCGTCCGCCTGGAGGATATGGGCGCGGTGACGCAGACCGGGTTTGACCGGTTCACCCAATACGAAGAGGAGCTCACGCTATGATCATGGATGACGAAGTCTACGACGCCTACCGGGAAGCAGGGGCGCTGGCGCGAAGGGTGCTCCGCCGGGGTGCAGGGCTCGTGAAGGAGGGGTCGAGCCTCCTCGAGATGGTCGAAGAGACGGAAAACATGGTGACGGAGGAGGGAGCGCTTCTCGCCTTCCCCCTCAACGTCTCCTTCAACGAGGCCGCGGCCCACGACACCGCCATGCCCGGCGACGAGCGGACGTTTGCCCGGGGCGACCTCGTCAAGGTCGACCTCGGGGTGCATATCGACGGCTACATCGCCGACACCGCCATGACCGTCGACCTCGGCGACCACGGGGCGCTCGTCGAGGCATCCCGGGCGGCCCTCGAGGCGGCGATCGCCGCCGTCCGTCCGGGAATCACCGCCGGGGAGCTCGGGGAGGCCATCCAGGCAACGATCGAGGAGCACGGTTATCGGCCGGTCGCAAACCTCACCGGACACGGCCTCGACCGCTACAACCTCCACACAAGGCCCACCATCCCGAACATCGCCATGACCGGCGGGACGGTCATCGAGGAGGGAATGGTCTTTGCGATCGAGCCCTTCGCCACAACAGGGTCGGGGAAGGTCGGCGAGGCGACGCGGGTGGAGATCTACAAGCAGATCGCGGTCCGCCCCGCACGCCTCCCGTCGGCAAAGAGGATCCTTGAAGCCGCCCGGCCGCGGCGGGGGCTCCCGTTCTCCCGCCGCTGGGTCCCCGGCGACAAGGTCGAGATCGGGCTTGCGACGCTCGTGCGGGCAGGGATCCTCCATCCCTTCCCGATGCTGCACGACGTGCCGGGGTCGTTCGTCTCGCAGGCGGAGCATACCCTGATCGTCACGGACGCCGGGTGCGAGGTCACCACCCGGTGAGTTACGCTTATTGATAACGCGCGCCAATATGTCTGCTCATAGACATGACCAGTGACACGGGTACGCGCGACGTCCTCACCATCATGGAACTCCTGCTCACCGCGGAGATCTTCAACCGGAACGAGGACCTCGGCATCAACGACCTTCCTCCGCGCTGCCGGGATTTTTTTAGCGCCGGGAGCGGCGGGAGCCCTGAGGTGAAGCGCCCCCTGATCGTGAGCGAGGGGGCGATCAAGAAGGTGCTCGGCAGCCCGGATGCCGTCTGCCAGGCCGTCCGCCAGAACCCGTTCGTCGGCTACGACGAGTTCGGGCAGCGCCTGAGCCTGCCTTCGCTCGACGCGGCCGCAGGATGGTACCTCAAGAAAGGCGGAGAGGAAAGAGTCGGGGAGAACCCCGTGCTCGCATACTTCTTCGAGGGGAAGGACGGCACCGCCGCCCGGTACCAGGACGTCCGGGCGAAGAACCCCCGGTTCGAGGACACGAAGGAGTACATGGAGGCGAAGGTATCCCGGCTCATCGCCGGGAGCGAGGAGATGCGGGAGGCCCGCGACCTCATCATCATCAGTGCGCCGAACGAGGTCGAGTTCACGCTTGCAAAACTGGTCTGCACCCCGCGGCAGGAGGAGATCATCCGAAAGATCGGCGTCGCCCTCGATCACCGTGACTTCTTAAAGCAGCACGAGATCTACGAGTTCGGCCGGCTCCTCTTCGTCGGCCCGCCCGGCACCGGGAAGACCTCGCTTGCGCTCGCGATGTCCCGTGAGCTCCACATGCCGGTGCTCGAGGTCCGTCTCGCGATGGTTACCTCCCAGTACCTGGGCGAGACCTCGAAGAACATCGACCGGATCTTCGACCTCGCAAAGAAACTCGCCCCCTGCATCCTTTTCATCGACGAGTTCGACTTCGTGGCGAAGACCCGGGTCAGCGACGACCACGGCGCGATGAAGCGCGCGGTGAACATGCTCTTGAAAAACATCGACCAGATCAGCTTCGTGAAGAACGGCGTCCTCCTCATCGGGGCGACGAACCACCCCCGCATCCTCGACGAGGCGGCCTGGCGGCGCTTTGATGAGGTGGTGGAGTTCCCGCTCCCCGACCAGACGATGCGGCAGGCGATCCTCGAGAAGGTCGCCGCTGCAATCGAGTGCGACTGCGACTTCGCGGATCTCGCCGCCCGTACGGAGGGGTTCTCGGGCTCCGACCTCCGGATGATGATGAAGGAGGCAGTGATGTCGGCGCTGATGGAGGACCGGTACCGGGTCGACCCGGTGGACATCGAGCAGGGCCTCCTCAGGGTCGAGGAGCGCAACATCATCCGCGGCATCGGGCACTGACATGGAGATCACGCTGCTCGGGACCGGCGACGCCATCGGGACGCCGAAGATTGGGTGCGACTGCGAAAACTGCCGGGCGATGGCGGCGGCGGGACGGTCGCGGCTCCGGACGTCCCTCCTCATCGAGGTGGGGGGAAAGCACATTCTTATCGAGTCGTCGCCGGACCTGCGGCAGCAGCTCCTCCGGGCCTGCTCGCCCCACATCGACGCGGTCATCTGGTCTCACGGCCACTACGACCACTTCATCGGCTTCGGGGAGTTCTACCGCGTCCAGAGGGTGCCCCCGGCCTACGCACCGCCGCAGGTGATGGACTACTGCGCCGGCTACCTCCACTTTCTGCCGTTCGAGAAGCACCCGGTCCCGGCCTACGAACCGTTCGACCTCTTCGGGGTCACCTTCACGTTCTTCGAGGTGAACCACCCCCCGGTCTACACCTGCGGGCTCCTGCTCGAGCACGACGGCATCAGGGTCGCCTACACCGCCGACACGCGGGAGGATATCCCGCAGAAGAGCAGGGACCTCCTCCGCGGTGCCGCCATCGACCTCCTCTTCGTGGACGCCATCGCCCCAGAGAGGTACGCCATCAGCAAGCACATGAACTACGCCGAGGCAGTCCGGTTCGCCCGCGACGTCGGGGCCCGGGACTACCGGTGCGTCCACATGAGCCATATGGTGCCGCCGGAGATGCCGCACGCGGGGTACGATATGGAGACGTTCTGCTGGGAGTGAGGCGGCAGACCCACCCATACATATAATCCCTCCCGGGACCAAACATAGGGTGCGTATGGCCATGAAACTCAAACTCCTGGAGCTGACTGACGACAAGGCCCGGATCCTCTTCGAAGGCGAAGGGAAGACTTACATAAACGCGCTCGCCGCCGAACTCATCAACGATCCCGGGGTGGACGTGGCGCAGCACAGGCAGGTATTCCTGTTTGCAGACCCCGAACTGGTCGTCACCACGATCAACGGCCGGTCCCCTCTTCTCGCAATCACGGACGCGGCAAAGCGGCTCTCCGGCTACGCCGGCGAACTCCTCCGGCAGATGGAAGCCCTCGAGACCGCATAGAAGGGAATCCGCACAAGGCGGAAATCCGCACAAGGCGGCCATGAAAAAGAGCGCAGAAGGCTTCGCCCGGATTGCCCGGGAAGTCTTTGCTCCCATCTATCCCGTCATCGCGGAGCAGGCGCTCGCGTGGTCCGGGATACGGGACGGCCTCGCACTCGACCTCGGGAGCGGCCCCGGCCTCCTCTCCGTCGCGCTGGCGGAGAAGAGCGATCTTTTTGTTATTGCGCTCGATACCGACCCGGCAATGGCCCGGATTGCCCAAAAGACCGCCGCAAGCTCGCCGGGCCGGGTGGTCCCGGTCATCGGCGACGCCCACTGCATGCCGATCAGGGACGGCACCGTCTCGCTCGTCGTCAGCCGGGGCTCGATCTACTTCTGGGAGGACCGGCCGCGGGCATTCTCCGAGATCGAGCGCATACTCCGGCCCGGCGGCGTCGCGTTCGTCGGCGGCAGCTTCGGGACCCCAGCGCTCCGGGAGACGATCAATACCCGGATGCGGCGGCGAAACCCGGACTGGGACCGGGATATAGCCCGGAGGAGCGGGCGGGCGACCCCGGACCTGCTCCGCCGGGAACTCGGCCAGAGCGGTGTTGCCCACGCTCGTATCAGGGAAGAAGAAGAGGGGCTATGGGTTGAGATCCGGAAAGACCCGACCCCTTTTAGTCGACGCGCTCGGTGAAGATGATCGTCCCGGCGATCCGGGTAATTTTGATCTTCACTGTCTGGCCCGGCTTTGCGTTCGCGACATACATCGTGTAGCGGTCGATCTTCACCACGCCGTCGCCGCGCTTCGAGAGGAACTGCGGGGTGACGTCCATGATAGCGCCCTCGGTCGGTTTCGAGGCTGCAGAGGGGTCCACCGTTGCTTTCCGCTTCCGGACCGGCCGGTGGCCGCCGCAGGCGTCGCACCGCAGCGTCAGGACCCGGTCGGTCTTGACCAGCCGGGTATCGGGCTTTCCGCACTCCGAGCAGATGACGTAATCGTCGACGTAGCCTTTGATGATCGTGTTGATCTGCTCCTGCTCGAACTTCCCCGAGAAGACGGCCCGCGTCCCTTCGATCTTGCCGGCGGTGCCGAGCTCCCCGAGGAGGTGCTTCATCAGGTGGTCCTGGTCGCGCCGGAGGATGCCCGCAATCTCGGCGAAGTTCTCAAGGACCGTGGTCTTCCCCTCGACGAAGGCGCGGGCGGCAGGGACCGTGAACCGATCTTCAAACTCCGTCGGCTCCGTGATATTGGTATACGCCTCCTTCAGAAGGTCTTCGTATGACGGGGTCATACCCAACTATTGGTCGCGCGACGTCAAAAAGTGAGTACCTCGTTTGGGGCTTGCACACGCTTATGTAGATAGGCAACCCACCAGTTTTATAGTATGTTATCGGCTCAGGACCTTGCATTGCTGCGAAAAACCCTCGGACGCGACCCGACCGACGTCGAGCTTGCCTGTTTTGAAAATCTCTGGAGCGAACACTGCAGTTACCGGTCCACCAAACCCCTCCTGCGGACGCTGCCCACAGACGGGAGCGAGGTGCTGCTCGGGCCGGGGGACGACGCCGCAATCGTGCGGTTCAGCGATACCTGTGCCCTCGCCATCGGGATGGAGAGCCATAACCACCCCAGTTACGTGGACCCCTACGACGGCGCCGCCACCGGGGTCGGCGGGATCGTCCGCGACATCCTCTCCATGGGCGCCCGGCCCGTCGCCCTGATGGACCCGCTCTACTTCGGCCCCCTCGACAGCGAGAAGAACCGCTACCTCGTCGAGCACATCGTCGCCGGGATCGGGGATTACGGCAACTGCATCGGGGTGCCGGTCGTCCGGGGGGAACTCGTCTTCGACCCCTCCTACTCGGGCAACCCGCTCGTGAACGTCGTCTGCGTCGGGACCGTGGACCCCGGCCGCTACATCACCGCCCGGGTGAAACGGCCCGGCAGCCGTCTTGTGCTGATCGGCTCCTCGACCGGCCGGGACGGCCTCGGCGGGGCGTCGTTCGCCTCCCGGGACCTCTCCGAGGACTCGGAGGCCGCCGACCGGCCGAGCGTCCAGGTCGGCGATCCCTACACCGAGAAACTCCTCATCGACGCGATCCTGGCGATGGCGGAGACCGGGAAGGTTCTCTCCTGCCGCGACCTCGGGGCGGCGGGGCTTGCCGGGGCGTCGAGCGAGATGGCGAGCACCTTCGGGGCGGTGCTCCACGCCGACCGGGTCCACCTCCGGGAGACCGGGATGGTGCCGCGGGAGATCATGCTCGCCGAGTCCCAGGAGCGGATGCTCGTCGAGGTGGCTCCCGAGGACGTCGCCCTGATGGGGGCGATCGCGGAGAAGTACGACCTCCGGTGGAGCGACATCGGCGAGGTGATCGCGGATGCCCGCTACATCGTGAAGTTCCACGGCGAGACCGTCGCCGACCTGCCCATAGACCTCCTGGTCGGCGGAGCGCCGCTCTGCGCCTGGGAGAAGTCGCCCTACTCTGCGGAGACACCCTTCTCCCGCCCGGAGACCGCGATAAAGGACCTCGCGCTCGCGGTGCTCGCGCACCCGGACGTGGCGCAGAAGGACTGGGTCTACGAGCAGTACGACAAGGACGTCCAGCTCCAGTCGGTCTCGCTCCTCCACGACGCCGCCGTGCTCCGCCTGGAGGACAAGGCGCTCGTCCTCTCCTGCGGGTGCAACCCCCGGCACATCCACTTGAAGCCCTTCGAAGGAACGGCGAACGCCGTCATCGAAAACGCGAGCAATCTCGCCTGCCTCGGCGCAGACCCGCTCTGCATCGTCGACTGCCTGAACTTCGCGAGTCCCGAGCACCCGGAGATCGCGTGGCAGATCGAGCAGAGCGTCCTCGGCCTCGGGGATGCGGCACGGAAGATGGCGATCCCGATCGTCGGCGGCAACGTTTCGCTCTACAACGAGAGCGACGAGTTCGAGACGCAGATCAAGCCCACGCCGTCGCTCGGGATGGCAGGAAGCGGGGAGGTCCGGGTGTGGACGGCGCCGCAGGACGGCGAGATCCTCGCCCTGATCGGGCAGACGTTGCCCGATTTCGGCGGATCGGTCCTTGATGCCGTAACCGGGTGCGGCGGGCTAGCGCCCGCAATGGCGGACCCGGCCGTCGTCACCGTCGTCCGCGACCTGGTTCGGGCAAACCGGGTCACGACCGTGACCGACCTCTCCCGGGGCGGACTCCTTGCGGCGCTCGCAAAGATCGCGCCGCGTGCCGACGTCACGCTCGCCGGCGACCCCCTGGAGGAACTTTTCGCCGAGACCTACGGCCGGTTCCTGGTCGCGGCCAGGGACGAGTCGGCCCTCGCCGGGACGGAGCACCGGATCATCGGCACGGTCGGCGGTGACGCCCTTACCCTCCGGCTGAGGGACGGGACGGTCGCCATCACGCCCGGGGAACTCGAGACGGCGCTCACCGCGACGACCCGGACGATGCGCTACTGAACGATCCTCTCTTTTTCCGACCGCCGGACGAGATCGGCTAGGGTCTCCAGCATCTCCGCCTTCTGCAGGTCCCGCTTTGTAAATGAGACCGCGCCCCGGACATCGGCGCCCCGGTCCGCAAGCATCTCCTGCATCCGTTCGAGCGTCTTCCTCGGCCCCCCGCCCGATGTGCAGAAGACGACCGCGCTCTTCCCCTCAATGCCCGCGAGAGCGTTGATTGCGGCGTTGACCGCGGGTGTCGGACTACCGGCCCATACGGGGGTTCCGACGACGACGGTGTCGTAGCCGGAGACGTCGATGACAGCGGGTTCGATATCGGCTTTCTTCCCCTGTGCGGCCCGCGGAGCGCCTTTCAGGTACATCCCCACCTTCGAGTAACCCGCAAGGTCTTTTACCTCGATGAGCTCGCCGCCGATCAGGGCGGCAAGCTGTTCGGCGACGGCGCGGGTATTGCCGGTCTCCGAGTGATAGATGATGCAAACTGACATACCGGAGAGTGGCGCGGCCGGATATAAACGGGTATCGGGTGGGGTAGCGTGGGGTATTTCTCCGGAGCCGTCCTGACCTCGTTGCCTCACGCGAAGGCCGTGTGACTGTCGATACTCTCCACCTATCTCTTCGCGCCCTTCGCGTCTTCGCGTGAGGCTGCATCGCTATCCCTACATCGGAACCTCACGCGAAGGCGCGAAGCCGCGAAGAACGATTTTCCCGAAGGGAAAGGAGTTTGAGCACCGAAGGTGCGAGAACTGGAGTTCGAGACGACTGGAGGTCTTTGAGGTCCGAGCAGGGAGTATTCCGGGGCTCGTGCAAAGCACGTATATGGAGCCGTCGCCCGGAAAAAAGAGGGATGTTACTTCCGGAACTGCGGCATGAACCCGCGGATTTCCTTGCCCACCTGCTCGATCAGGTGCTCCTCGTCCGCTTTCGTCAGCGCGTTGAAGACCGGCCGGTTCACCATATTCTCAAGCATCCACTCCCGCGCGAACTCGCCGTTCTGGATCTCCTCGAGGATCTCCTGCATCGCCACGTAAGTCTCCGGCCCGATGACGCGGGGGCCGCGCGTCAGGTCGCCGTACTGGGCGGTGTTGCTGATCGAGTCGCGCATCTTCGTAAACCCGCCCTCGTAGATCAGGTCGACGATGAGCTTCGTCTCGTGCAGAACCTCGAGATACGCCATCTCGGGGGCATACCCGGCGTCCACCAGGGTCTCGAACCCGGCCTTGATGAGCGAGGTAATCCCGCCGCAGAGGACCGCCTGCTCGCCGAAGAGGTCGGTCTCGGTCTCCTCGGCGAACGTCGTCTCCAGCACGACCGCACGGGTCGCGCCGATTCCCCGGGCGTAGGCAAGCGCGATGGCGTGCGCCCTCCCTGTGGCGTCCTGGTGAATGGCGATGAGGGCCGGGACTCCCTTTCCCTCCTCGTAGGTCCGCCGCACCATGTGGCCGGGGCCCTTCGGGGCGACCATGACCACGTCGACGGTGGGCGAGGGGACGATCTGGCCGTAGTGGATGTTGAATCCGTGCGAAAACATCAGGCAGGCGTTTTCTCTGATATTGGGGCTGATCTCGGCGCGGTAGACAGCCGCCTGGTTCTCGTCGGGGAGGAGGATCTGGATAATATCGGCACGCTTGACTGCTTCGGCCACGGAATAGACCTCGAAACCGTCTTCGGATGCTCTCTGCCAGCTGCTGCCGGGCCGCAGGCCGATGATGACCCGACAACCGGAATCACGCAGGTTCAGCGCCTGTCCGCGACCCTGAGAACCATAGCCGATGACGGCGATGGTCTTGCCCTCCAGGGCGCGGGGGTCTGCATCGGACTCGTAGTATTTTTGCACCATAGGTTCTCACTCCCGGTTGGACAGCAAACCTGATAAATATTATATCGGGGAACTTCAGTGGTGCAGTGAGGGTCATTTTAAGGTTGATGAAGAGAAACCTTACCTACTATACGCTATTGAGGATTTGTAATGGAACTGCCAGATGTCCAGTCCAGCCTGCCGGAGGTCCGTATCAACCTGACTAGGGTGGGTGTCAAAAACGTCCAAAAACTCGTTGAAGTCGCCCGACCCGGTAAGCGGCCGGTCATTTTCATCTCCAAATTCGATGTTTTCGTCGATCTGCCGGGGAGCCTCAAAGGTGCAAATCTCTCCCGCAACTTCGAGGTGATCGATGACGTGCTGCAGCAGGCCATCGACGGAGACGTAAAGGAGATCGAGGTACTCTGTAGCGCAGTGGCGAGGAAACTCCTCGACCGGCACGAGTACGCGGAACGGACCGAGGTCCGGATGCGGAGCCAGTTCATGGTCCGGCGGGAGACGCCGATCAGCGAGACGGGCTGCCATGAGGTCGTGAACGTTCACGCGAGAGCAATAGCCCAGCGGAACGAAGGAAACCCGATCATCCGAAAGAGCATCGGCGCCGAAGTGACCGGGATGACCGCCTGCCCCTGCGCCCAGAACATCATGAAGGACCATGCCCTGCATGTCCTCGAGAACCTCGACGTGGCGGAGGATAAGATCGAGGCGTTCTTCGACGAGGTGCCGATGGCCACCCACAACCAGCGTGGACGGGGTTTCCTCTGCATCGAGATCGACGACGACCAGCATATCAGCCTCGAGAAGATCATCAAGATCCTGAAGGATTCGATGAGTGCGCGTATCTACGAGCTTCTCAAGCGCGGCGACGAGAGTTACGTGGTGATGGAAGCCCACAAGAACCCCCGGTTCGTCGAAGACTGTGTTCGTGAAATGGCGCGCAAAGTGATCACACAGTTCCGGGACCTTCCCGGAGACACCGTGGTCACCATAAAACAGACGAATGAGGAGAGTATCCACCAGCATAACGCCTATGCGGAGCGGAAGGCGACGATAGCGGAGCTCATCGCGGAGATGGACGAAGGCAAACTATAGACATAAGATTATTTTACTTTTTTTATAAATTGTCAATGTATTTTACCATCCTTTGTTACACTTTCTGTATATCGTAACATTCCGAAATGTCCGGAAGCGAAAGCTATAAACTCTGTTTTCTTCATATTCCCTGTTGACGTACCCGTGTACGTTTTAAGTACAGAATTGTGTGGTAACACCAGTATAGTGTTCAGAACATCATAATATCGGAATGAGGCGATATATTTGTCGAAAGTTGTAGAGATTTCCCCAACAACGAGACATGAAGGCCATTCAAAGCTCGTTCTGAAGGTCAACGATGACGGCATCGTCGAGCGTGGAGACTGGCTCAGCATCACCCCGGTGAGGGGAGTCGAGAAACTCGCCATCGGCAAGACGATGGAGCAGGTTCCAAAGATTGCATCGCGCGTCTGCGGTATCTGCCCTATCGCGCACACCCTGGCGGGTGTCGAGGCGATGGAGGCTTCCATCGGGTGCGAGATCCCCGAGGACGCAAAACTCCTGCGTTACATCCTGCAGTGTGCCAACAGGATGCACAGCCACGCCCTGCACAACATCCTGTCCCTCCCGGACATGTACATCCCCGGGACCGACGTGAAGATTAACCCGTTCACCAAGGAAGAACCGGTCAGGAGCGTTGCCCTTCGGATCCAGCGGCTTCGTGAGATCGGCCAGACCATCGGCGAGATCGTCGGCGGAGAGGCCATCCACCCGAGCAACCCCCGCGTAGGCGGTATGTACAAGAACATCAGCCCCCGTGCGAAGGCAAAGATCTACGACCTCGCGAAGGAATCCCGGGTGCTCGCGCAGGAGCAGATGGAGTTCATGATCGCGGTCTTCCGGAACTACCAGAAGCGCGACTGGGCTGAAGTCGGCGGTGTCGAAGTCCCGATCCTGAAGGACCTCGGCTACCACAACCAGGGCTACATGGCCACCGCGCCGATGTACGGCAGCTCCAGCCTCGACGAGAACCCGACCTGGTTCCCCGAGCGGTTCACCGAAGTCCGCCCCTGGGACTGGTACATGGGCGAGGTTGAGATCGACGAGGCCGACCCGAACTACCCGATCGGCGGCACCACACCCGTAGGAAACAAGGCCTGGCCCCAGATGGAGGCCTGCACCGGCGTCCCGCTCTATGACGGCCAGCCGGTCGAGGTCGGACCGCGTGCACGTCTGGTCCAGTTCAAAAACTACGACGAGAAGGGCGCCATCGGCCTGCAGATCGCACGCCAGATGGAGTTCCCCGAGACCGCCTACGGCATCATCGACGCCGTGGACGCGCTCGACACCTCCGGATCGGTACTCGCCGACGATATCCCGCAGGGCGACGGAACCCTCGGATGGGCCGCGAACGAGGCTCCCCGTGGAACCGACGTCCACCTCGCCCGGGTCAAGGACGGCCGGGTACAGTACTACGGGATGCTCGTCCCGACCACCTGGAACTTCCCCACCTGCAGCCGTGCACTGACCGGTGCACCCTGGCGGCTCGCGGAAGTCATCATGCGTGCATACGACCCCTGCGTCTCCTGTGCGACGCACATGCTGGTGATCGACGAAGACAAGAGACTGGTGGCCCAGAAACTCATTCAGTGAGCGTACACGCATGCTATTCCGTGAGATCGTGATCGCAGGATGCGGCAACCCCCTCTACGGAGACGACGGGTTCGGCCCTGCAGTCGTCGAAGAACTCCAGAAGTTACAACTGCCCGACAACGTCAAGGTGATCGATGCCGGCCTTGGCGCCCCTCACTTCCTCTTTACGCTGATGGAAGATGCAGAGGTGCCGGTGAAGAAGCTGATCATCATCGATATCGCCGATTTCGGCGCTAACCCCGGTGATGTGACGAAGCTCCGGCCCGAAGACCTGCCGCCGGGCGCCTACCGGGATGCCCATTCATGGGACCTTTCCGAGCCGCTACAGCGATTAAAAGACATCATCGATATCACGATCATCGGGTGCCAGCCCAAGCGTGTCGCGAGCCATGAGTTTGAACTAGGGCTCACTGAGGAGGTTGAAAGGGCCATTCCCAAAACAGTGCGTATCGTACTGGAAGAAATTGGGGTAGAATATGGGGCTGCTATCAACCATCAAGGAACGCATCTTTGGGCGTCGCCGGGAGAAACCACCGGAGATGCCGGGAAGAACCCCGGAGAGCAGGCCTGAGGCGAAGCCGGCGGCAAGCCAGCCGCAGGCGAAGCCCGAGGTGAAGCCCTCTGATGTGATTGTAAACGAAAAGGTGGAAGTTGTACAAAAGGAGGAAAAGCCTGTGGCAGAAAAGATTTCGATAGGTGAATTACACCTGAGCGGATGTACGGGATGCCTCGTGACGCTTGCGGATAACTACGAGGGTCTCTTCAAGCTGCTCGATGATTATGCGGACCTGGTCTATGCATTGACCCTGGTCGACGTGCGCCACGTACCCGAGATGGACGTGTGCCTGGTCGAGGGTTCGTGCTGTCTTGACGACAAACTCTCGGTAGAGGAACTGAAACAAGCAAGGGCGAAGTCGAAGGTGCTCGTCGCCTACGGCGCCTGTGCGGCCTACGGCAACATCACGCGGTTCTGCCGTGGCGGTCAGTGGAACCAGCCCGGACACGAATCGTATGTGCCCATCAGCGAGGTCGTCGATGTCGACCTCTTCCTGCCGTCGTGTCCCCCGTGCCCCCAGGCAGTCAGGAACGTCGCCGTCATGGCCTACCTGCTGCTTCGGGGCAACGACGATCAGAAGAACCTCGCGACCGCATACCTGACGCCGCTGATGCAGCTTGCACAGCGCGGCGACACAGCCTGCGGCTGCGACCTGATGTATGACGTGATCAACCAGGGTCTCTGCATGGGATGCGGGACCTGCGCCGGCACCTGCCCGGTCCGTGCCATCACCATGGAGTACGGCAAGCCGAACGTGAACCGTGACCAGTGCATCAAGTGCGGTGCCTGCTACGCGCAGTGCCCGCGGAGCTGGTTCAACTTCGACGTCATGAACAACTACGAGGGCATCATGGATGCCATCAAGGGAGCCATGCAGTGAGGTGAGAAAGATGGACGTACTCGGTAACTACAAGTCCGCGATCTCGGCACGCTCGACCGATAAGGACATCCAGAAGAAGGCCCAGGACGGCGGTATCATCACGACGCTCTTTGCCTATGCGCTCGAAGAAGGCATCATCGACGGTGCCATCGTCGCAGGGCCGAGCGACGAGCCCTGGAGGCCGGAGCCCACGGTCGCGACCACGAAGGCCGAACTTCTGGCCGCTGCCGGAACGCGCTACACCATCAGCCCGAACCTCTACCTGATCAAGGAGGCGACCCGCAGTTACGGCCTTGACAGGGTAGGTATCGTCGGTGTGCCCTGCCAGATCCAGGCTGTCCGGAAGGCTCAGCTCTACCCGATCGGCATGCGCGATGTCGACGACAAGATCGCTCTTGCGCTCGGCATCTACTGTATGGAGAACCTCTCCTACCAGGCGCTCGAGGCCATCGTCGAGGACCACTGCAACCAGAAGATGGAGTCCGTCAAGAAGATGGACATCGGCAAGGGCAAATTCACGGTCTACACCGAGCGCGGTGCGGTCAGCCAGATGCCGCTCAAGCTGATCCACAAGTACGTGCAGCCCGGATGCCACGTCTGCCTGGACTACGTCGCGAACCTCGCCGACATCTCCAGCGGTTCCGTGGGCAGCCCCGACGGCTGGAGCACGGTCTTCGTGCGGAGCATGAAGGGCAACGAGGTCTGGGACGGCGCCATGGCCGCCGGTCTCTTCGAAACGAAGCCGATGGACCAGGTCAAGCCCGGCCTCGACCTCGTTAAGAAACTCGCCACCGAGAAGATCACGAAGAACCAGAAGAACGTGGATGCACGTAAGACGGTGGGCCTCAAGGCGGACGGAACCCCCAAGGGTCTCCGGAACCCCTACGAGTCTCCCTGAAACTCTTTTTTTTGGTCGTTTCGACCTTGTTCAAGCCCTCTCCGGAGAGTCGTCCCTGGAACAGTTCCAATGCTACAGCTTGGCCCTTGTCAAGATAGGATTGCCTCGGAGAGGCCGGGCGGATCTTGAAAACCCGAAAGGGTTTCGCGGGGTGACCGATCACAGGGCCGGGGCAACAATGTCGTCTGATGCAAGGTGCAACAAATAAAACGGCCGGAATGAGGAAAATGTCCTGGTGCAGTGGACCGTGGGGACTGCGCACCTCGCACCTCCGGTGCTCGAACTCTGTTCCTAGAGGAACTTCGTTCTCCGGTGCTCGTGCTCCGTTCCTGTCGGAACGTCGCATATCGCCATCCAGCCGAACATCCGAACCCGGATCTCCGGGCAAAATCCTTAGGGAAAATCGAGGGTGGGGGCCGCCCCGCCGCAGTCTCCGGTTAGACCGGCGGGAGATGGCAGCGGCTCTCTTTCGTTATACATTACCGGTGAAGCGTTTGCCGGGTGTCGTGTTCGTATTCAGTCCCTGAACAGTACCTGGTAGGTTGCCGACTCTGCTCCAAAAAAGTTCCTGCAAAACTCTGCTGCTTTCGAAGGCTCGTACTCCTTGCAGCTGAAGATATCGAGGTAGGCCGCGTTGGTCTCGTTCGCGAAGTGACCGGAGACCAGCGATGTCTCGATGAGCTGGGTCATGGAGAACCCTGCGACCTTCTCATTCGGGCCGAAGTGGATGATCTGCGGTTCGCCGAACCTCTTCATGTCGATAAGGTCGCACAGTTCGATGATGAACTGACGAATCTTCTCAGCGTCCCGGATCGATGCCGGGTCGCATCCCTTTATGTCCACGCTCGTGTACAGCCCCCAACAACCACGTTGTTTGAACTGTGCAACGATCTCCGCGTCGCTTACTGTCTCTGCCATAACGTTGTTTGTCATTACTTTACTAGCCATGATCTCACCTTCGAGAGGATCTACGATCGATTGATCTCTGTAATTTTTGATAGTTCAGATTTTAAACTTATCCATCATACTAATGGAGAATAACGGTTATTTCGCGTTTACGCCAGAGCAATCCCTGTGTATCCGAAATTCTACGGCTTATTTTTGACAGATTTCAAAATTGGTGACTTTGCGTGGCCCATTTGCCCTCGAGTATGCTGTTTGCCATGATTAAATCACACCAAGTATGATTCGGCACCGGCACCCAATCTTTTCCGGGACCCCTGCTCCGGGGGTTCACGGGCTATCGGGGCCTTAAAAACAAACTCTTTTCTCGGTACGATTCCCGGATTACTTTTCAGGAGTGAAAAACCGTTAAGTCGGGATTTGAAAATATCTGTTCCCGCACCGGCCAGTACCCCGACCGAAAGGCAGCCGGGCGACGACTACGGGACCACCCCTGCCGGGGCGGGAGACCCGGCATCTCCATCACCCGACGCGCACCCCCGGCCCCCCTCGCGCACCCCGCCGGGAGCCCGGGGCAGGGACCTGCCGCAGACGGGTGCCCTCACCGGACCTCCGGGGGGCGCCGGTGTGCTCGCCGGACGTGGGCATGGAGGTCTTCGAGCGTGGGATACTGCCTGCCGCAGACAGGACAGATGAACTCACCCGTCTCCACGGGAAAATCGGGGACCCTTCTCCTCCGCGGGGGTTCGCCCATCACTCATCCCTCCCCGACGCGATCTCCTCGAGCGTCCGGTTGGAGACGACCGACCGGGGCTCCGTCGCGACCAGGTTTTGGCCGGGGTCTGCCTCTGTATCGTCCATCTTCACGAGAAGCCAGGCCTCGCCCTTCCCGGTCCTGAAGCGGGTGAGGGCATACCCGCCCCGGATCTTCTCCCCCTCGAGCCAGACGGAGATGTGGCCCCTTCTCACGGCCTCGGCGACCCCGACCTCCCGCCCCTCCTTCCGCGTGAGGTTCCGGTAGGTTCCCCGGTCCCAGACGAGGACCGTTCCGGCCCCGTAGCTCCCCGCCGGGATGACATCCTCGAAGTCGGCGTAGTCGAGGGGGTGATCGTCTGTCGGGACGGCGAGGCGCTTCTCCTTCGGGTCGACAGACGGTCCCTTCGGGACCGCCCAGGACTTCAGCACGCCGTCGACTTCCAGGCGGAAGTCGTAGTGGAGCGTGGTCGCGTGGTGCTTCTGGATGACAAAGACGGGGTGGGAGGTCGCCTTCCGTTCCCCCGGCGGCTCCGGTGTCCGGGAGAAGTCCCTCTTCTCGCGATACTTATCAAGCGGATCCGGTCCTGCCATACGGGAACTCCGGCGCTACCGGGGGATAAGGGTTTTCCCGATCCCGGTGCTTCGCTAAAGTCTTTGAGGAAGCCCGCCGGAGGCCAAACCACCGACTTCCTCACGCGAAAGACGCGAAGACGCGAAGAACGACTTCTCCGAAGTGCGACGGACGTTCCGTCCGTCGCATGAGCACCGCTAGGTGCGGAGGGGAAGGAGTTTGAGCACCGTCAGGTGCAAAGGGGAGTTGCAGGGAACTATACCAAACTTCGCGTTCTTCGCGGCTTCGCGTGAGGCCGTATCATTCTCCCTACAATCAGCTCAAGCGAAGTGCGACGTTCCACAGAACGACGTCCTGAAGGGACGGAGTTCGAGAAACCCGAAGGGTTTCGAAGTGCGAACGTAGTGAGCATGAGAAGACCGAAGGTGCGACCGCGAAGAACGACTTCCCCGATGCCGGGCGCAAAAATGAGCGAAGTATCGGGTCTAGGAGTTTCGCCCGGACGCAGGGACGATCCGGACGTTCATCTTCTCCGAGCCGATGATCAGGATACCCTCCCCCGGCTGGAAGTTGAGGAGATCCTTCTCGCTCACCTCGAAGAACTTGGCGTTCTCCTGGGCCTGCTTCTTGTTCTCGGACCGCATGCAGAACTTCACGGCGATGTTCGCGAGGATCTCCTCGTTGAAGTGGGCGATCAGCTGCGACGCGAGGATCAGCGAGACCCCGAACTTCCGCATCTCGGTGGCGTACTTGTTCAGGACCGCCTTGATCGCCGTCTTCGAGCCACTCTTCTGGCTCACCAGGAGTTTCGCCTCGTCGACGATGACGAAGAGCCGGAACTTCGCCCGCTCGTCCTCCGTCCCGCGCGGGATCTCGCCCGTCGCCTGGAGGGTGTAGTAGATCCGCCGGAGGAAGAGGTCTGCAAAGAGGTAGCGCAGGTTCTCCGGGAGGGCGTTTAGGTTGATGTGAGTGATCCCGCCGGAGAGGATCGTGGGGAGGGAGATCTTCTCCTCCCCCGAGAAGAGTTTGTAGTCGAAGATGTCCTCGAGATAGGCCGGGATCGCCTCGTCCTCGCAGCCCATGATCTCGCCCTCGATGTCGTCGAAGTCGAGCACCCGCGTCCAGGTCTCGGTGTTCCCCGTGATCCCCGAGAGCCGGTAACAGTCCTTGATGATGTTCTTGATCTTCCTGCGTTGCTGGATGCCGAGCGTCGGGAAGTTGATGGAGATAGCGTCGACGAAGTCCGAGGTGGCCCGGAGGGGGGTGATCTCGTCGATGGAAGGATCGAGCTCCAGCGGGTTGAAGTAGTACTGCCCGCCCTCGCGGATCTTGTAGGACCGTATATCCCCGTTGCTCGCGGCCATGTCCCCGTGGAAGTCGATCAGGACGACCGGCATCGCCTGTGCCGCGAGCTCCGATGCGATGCACCGGATCGTCTCGGTCTTGCCGGCGCCCGAGCCGCCGAGGATGATCATGTGGCCGTTGTTGAGCTGTCCCGGCGACCAGTCGACCTGCCGCCCGTCCGGGGCGTGGCCGAGGAAGATGTCGAGTCCGTTGGAACGGATGGGTGCCGGTTCCGGGGCGGGCCGGATTACGGGGGCCGGAGGGGGTGTGACGAACCGGCGGAGCGCGGGCGGCGGCGGGAGCGGGAACTCTTCCTCCTCTTCTTCCGGCTCCTCTTCTGTTTCGTCGGCGAAGAAGGTCTCGTCCCACCCGTCTTCTTCCTCCTCTTCGGCCGGAGGAACAGGAGTTGCGGCCGGGACCTCCTCCAGGACGAAGGAAGGCTCTTCACGGGGAGGGAGAGGCTCCGCCGCAGGGGCCGGCCGGTCGATGACGATCTTCGCGGCAACGTCGGCCATCAGCTCCCGCCCGAGGTCGCGGAGGCGCATTTCGTAGAGGTTCCGATCCTTGACGATGAACCGGGCAAGGTCGACCCCATCGTCCTCGCGCACCCCGTCGAGGACGTAGATCGCGTCGGTGAGCAGGGAAAGCACCCGTGTCAGTTCGCGGCGGTGAGCCGGCGATGCCCGGATACGGTCGTAGTCCTCGCCTACGACGAGGTAGCGCAGAACGGTGAACGTCGAATAGAACGACTCCAGGAGCATGTCGTAGTGCTCCCGGACCCCCGGGTCGATCGTCTCGAGCATCCCCTTGAGGATGTACGCAAACTCCGGCGGAAAGGTGTAGACGACCCCGTCGACCCCGGACCCGTCGAGATCGTAGGCGTAGGCAAGGACCGCGCACCCGGCGGCCCTGAGCCGGGCGGCGAACCGCTCGCACTCCTCAAAGAGGCCGGGACTGTTGTTGAGGAGGAAACTGACGAACGTCTCTTCGGTGCGGGGGAGCGTGGACGGGAAGGTCTTGTTGACAAACGACCCCTTCACGGTCCCCGCGAGGAGGGCCGGGACGACCTCGTGGATCTCGCGCGCCAGTCGGGGGATATCCAGCGCCTGGAGCCGCGCCTCCATCAGCGGCCGGGCGATCGCTTCTCCGGCGGAGGTCGCCCTGATCACCGTCGTGCCGTGCCAGGAGGTGGACTCGATGAGGTCGACCTGCCTGAGCGCAAAGAGCGGCCCCGACGTATAGGCGTAACAACTCTGTTCGACCACGCCCTCCCCTTCCCCCCGGGATGACGCGCTGTTCTGGGCGATGTAGATATAGAGGAGTGTCTCGACGATGTCGTGGACCTCCTGCAGCCGGAAGTCCCGCAGGTACTCGATGACGGCGGGAGGGAACGACTCCACCAGGGTACGGATCCCGGCATCTGCATAGCCCATCGCTTTGAGTGCTTCGGTAAGGTCTGTTGACACGGATTCACCAGCGGGTGCGTTTCGTGGCGCCGGGGTCTTCCCGGGCAGGTTGCGCCACGGTGCGTTGCACGGTACCGCTTCACGCGATGCGGCCCTCCGGGCAGCCGCTCCGGTGAAGCAGGCGGTTGGAATAGTTTTGCTCTACGATCTATTAAATATAGGCAGTTTGCAGAAAACCGGCCGCATCCGGCAGAATACTCTCGTATCGGGAGAGCTGCGGGGACCCTCCCGTTCCTTCCCCGCCCATAGGACGCCGGTCACGTACCCGGCCGGCCCGTGGCGTCCTGCTGCCCGCCAGATCGCTCCCCTCCCAGGGAATCGCCGGAGAATCCGCCAGAATCTGCGGATAATTTAAATGCAGATATTTTTATATGCTGGAGATTATATATATCGGTACTCGAGGTGGGCACCCCGTGACTACCCTTACCGAAAACCAGCGAGTGGCCATCATCATGGCCCTCCTTGCCATATCGATCCTCCTGACCTACTACTTCCACACCGTCCTGATGCTCGGGACCGTCTTTTCGCACTTCTTCTACATCCCGATCATCCTGACCGCGCTCTGGTGGGAGAAGCGGAGCATCCTGGTCGCCATCTTCCTCGGTGGGCTCGTCGTCGTCAGCAGCCTCCTGTACAGGCCCGAGATCCTGACGCTGAACGATTACGGACGCGCACTGATGTTCGTCGTCATCGCCTCCGTCGTCGCCTCCCTCTCCGAGCAGCTCAAAAGGCGGGAGCGCGAGGTGAAGAAACAGAGGGACCTTGCGCAGCGTTACCTTGACGTGGCGGCCGTCCTCTTCGTCGTCATCGACGCAAACCATACCATCCGGGCCGTCAACCGCCACGGCTGCGAACTGCTCGGTTACCGCGAGGAGGAACTGCTCGGGAGGAACTGGTTTGCAACCATCGTCCCCGAAGTATCCCGGGAGACGCGGCGGCAGGACTTCGATGCCGCGATCGCCCGGAACGCTGCCTTCCCCGGCCGCCGGGAGAACCCGGTCGTCACGCGGAGCGGGGACGAACTGATCCTCGCGTGGCAGGACACCGTGCTTACCGGCGACGACGGCCGGCCGATCGGGGTGATCGGTTCGGGAGCCGACATCACCGACCGGATCAGAGCCGAGGAAGCGCTGCGGGAGGCCCACGACGAGGCGAACCTCTACCTCGACATCATGGCGCACGATATCAACAACGCCAACGCCGTCACGCTCGGCTATGCCGACCTGCTGGTCGACATGCTGGAGGGAAAGCAGAGGGAGATGGTCCGGAAACTCAGAGGCGGCATCAGCCGGAGCATCGAGATCATCCAGAACGTCTCAACGATCCGGCGGCTGCATTCCCATGAGACGACGACAAAACCCGTCGACCTCGACACCGTCATCAGGGCCGAGATCGCCCACCATCCCGATGCCGGGATTGCCTACGAAGGAAAGCCGGTCCGGGTTATGGCCGACGACCTCCTTCAGGAGGTCTTTGCGAACCTCATCGGCAACAGTATCAAGTTCGGAGAGCCCGGAGTCGAGATCAACGTCCGCGTCGAGAAGGGCGACGGGACGGTCGGGGTCTCGGTCGAGGATACCGGGCCGGGGGTGCCCGACGCGGTCAAACCCATCCTCTTCACCCGCTTTGTCCGGGGCACGAGCACCCGGAGCGGGAAAGGACTCGGCCTCTACATCACCCGCACCCTGATCGAGCGCTACGGTGGCCGGGTGTGGGTCGAGGACCGGGTGCCGGAGCATCCCGAATGCGGCGCGGCGTTCCGGTTCACCCTCCCCCGGTCCGACCGGACGCGGGAGCCGCCGGTGCAGAGGATGCCAGCGGCCGACCGGTTGATCACCGCCAGACCCTGACCGGGTCGATGGCAGCATCGATGATCAGGTCGAAGTCGAAGGTATCGAGCCATCCCGCCTTCTCAAACATCTGCATGAAGCAGATGCCCACGACCTTCGCCCCCGTATGGGCGCCGACGGCCGCCTGCATCGCCTCTTTCTCGACCGGGACGCCCGGCATCGAAAGCCCGCCCATCAGGACGATCACCTTCGGATCGACGCGGACCGCGTCGCCGGAGACCTGCATCCCGACACCCCCGACCGGGCGGATCGCCTTTGCCGCCGCCTCGTCCGCGTAGGGCACATAGACCTGCTCGATAGGGAGATCCCGGACGGCGAACCCCAGGAGTTCGATGAAGGGGGTGCAGGTGCCGGGGCAGCCGTAGTAAACGACCTGGTCGCCCGCATCGAGCCCTGCCTCGCGGAGGTATGCCTTGAACGGCCGGAGCATCCCGGGGACGCCGGTGAGTTGCTCTTTTAATTCCATGAAGGTCTGGTCGTCGCCGGGGCATATACCGTTACCGGATGCGGCCAGTCGCTACAGCATCCCGCACCCGGAGAGGTGGTAGAGCCTGCGGACCCTCTCAGCCGCCTCATCCGATACCGCCTCCCGGATGCGGGCGAGGATGGTCTCGATATCCTCTTGTGGCATGCACCCGAGGTCTTCCCGGCCGGAGACAATCTGGTCGGTGAGGTAGTCCCAGTCCTCGTCCGAGAGGCGGCAGACCCGCCGGGCAAAATCCTCCTCGTCCGTCGCGATGTGGTTTGAGACCGGGGGGAGGATCGAGTGGAACTCGTGCCCTGACTCCGGGCAGAGGATCCCGCTGTATTCGGGGGCCAGTTTCCGCAGGATGGCAAAGTCCTTCTCGTCAAGTTCGCGCGCCATGATGCCGTTCACTCCCGGGGTTTGAGACTTCTTCCGGCAAAAAAGTGTTCGCCAATCAAGGGACTACGACTCCGAGAGGAGTTTTCCCGCCCGTGCGATGTTCTCGGTCTTGAGTTCCTCGAAGAAGAGGGTAACCACCTGCGGGTCGACACCGAACGTCTTCGTGACCGCGGCGGTGATCTCGTCTGCGAGTATCCGTTTCTGTTCAAGCGTCCGCCCCTCTGCCATACGAATGGTTATTACCGGCATAGTTTCTCAGAAGAGTGTGGGGCGGAGCGGTATTTATCGTTGCGGAAGGCCGTCAGGGCAGGCAACCCGGAACAGGGTTCCGTCGTCCGGCTCCCCCCCCGCGATCGTGAGCCCCACGATATCCCGGACCACCTGCCCGAAGGGTTCCCACACCTCCGGCGGCACCCGCTGCCGGCCTTCATTCGCGATCCGGGCAGCCGCACCATCCGTCTCCCGCTCGAGTATCCATCCCAGCGTCTGCCGGGTGCCGTTATCTCCCGGAGAAGCGCACCGGAGGAGGAGCGCCTCGGACCCGGGCAGGGAGTCACGGCTTCCTGCCGCAGGCGTCTGCAGGTCCGCGATGTCGTCGGCAATCTGCATCGCCTTCCCGGCAGAGAGGCCGAAGTCCGCGAACGCGGCGACGACCGTCTCCTCCTCTCCCGCCGCCATGGCACCCCAGGCGGCCGCGAGCGAGAAGAGGCACCCCGTTTTTCTGGCGATGATCGCATCATAAAGTTCGGCCGCCGGGAGCTCCGGTCCCCCGAGCATCTCCCAGGCCACGCCCCGGGCCATATTCTGCTGGGCCGACGCAAGCATCGTTACGTATCCGGCACCGTAGGGGGCGGCGAGCACGTAGGGGAGAGCGAGGATGCCGACGGCGTCGAGAACCGCCCGCCCCTCTCCCCGGGTGAGGTGAAGGGAGGGGGCTCCCCGCCGGACGGTGTCTCCGTCCAGCATGTCGTCGAGGATGAGGCTTGCGGCGTGGGCGAGCTCGACGGCACAGGCGAGGTCGAGCGCCTGGCGGGTGGGCACCGTCGTCCGGGCGAGGCCGGCGTGGATGCAGAGGAGGAGTCCCGCCCGCATCCGCTTCCCCCTGACGAGGAGTGGGAGGACGCCGGGGTCGATTGCCCCCTCCCCGCTCGCCACCTCCTCGATCCGGCGGTTGACGGCGGGCCTGATTCTCTCGAGATACTCGCGAAACGGTATCATGGCTCGTCACTCCCGGGATGCACCGGCACCCCGTTAAGACGTCCTGACAGTAAAAAAGGTGTGGGTCTGGTGCCATGGGTATCTTCATTGCCCTGCGGGACCCCCGGGTCTTCCGGTGATACAGAGGTCGATCGTCGAGAGGGAGGAAGGACGCCTGGAGGCCGGCGATGCGTTCGGGGACTGGCTCGCGGGCGTCCTCGCCGACCGATTGGCCGGGTGGCGCGGTGAGAACAGGGTTTACAGGATAGAGCCTGCATCGCACGTCGTCTGCCGGTACGAGTTTGCCGGCACCGCATTCAGCGTGGTCGGCAAGTTCTTCGGCGCGCCGACGGGTGCGAAGACCCGCTACAACGCGGATGCGGCGATGAAGAACGAATTTCGCCGGCTCCGCCATGTATCCGGCTGGATCCGCGTTCCCCATGCGCTCGCGACGAACAGCCGGTTTCATTCCGTCCTCGTGACCGAGTATGTCCCCGGCACGACCATGCGGGAACTCCTCGCGGCGGGGGAATCCCTTTACGAGCCCCTGACCGGCGTCGCGCACCTGCTCCGCCGGCTCCACGACGCCACGCGGACCTCCTGCAAACGGGAGCGCGATTTCGCCTACTTCCACGCGGTGCTCGACCAGAACGCCCTCCCGGCCCCCCGGAGGAAGCGGTTCGATCGCCTGCTCGGGGCGTGGTGGCACGGCACGCGGCTTGACCCCAATGTCGGCTGCATGGTCCACGGCGACGCCACGCTCAGCAACTACCTCTTCGACGGGGACACCTGCGCGATCGACTTCGAGGGATCCCGGAACCACACCCACCCGGTCCGCGACCTCGGCATCCTCGCCGCGGAACTCAAGACATCGGGCGGGAGCAGCTCGATGGCCGAAGACTACATCGGCCACCTGCTCTGGCACTATAGCCAGAGCGTTGAAGAGTTCCGGCGCCATACCGCCACCCTCCCCTTCTTCATGGCGCTCGGGTACCTCAGGATCGCCCGGCTGCCCTGGCGGGCGGCGGAACGTGACTGGCTGCTTTCGGAGGCGGAGGCGTGCCTGGCCGCGGTCCACCGGTAGCGGGGGTTCTCTTCGACTGCTACGGGACGCTCATCGATATCCTGACCGATGAACGCGATATCGAGACTTACCGGTGCCTCTCACGGTGGTTCATCTACCAGGGCGTCCGGATCATGCCCGAAGCCCTGAAGGAGCTCTACGCCGTCCGGGTCAGGGAAGCGGCCGACCGGACCGGGGAGTGCCATCCGGAGGTGCGGGTCGAGGAGGTCTTTGCGGGCATCTGCGCCGAACACGCCGTCTGGAGGATCGATGGCAAGCGGCTCGGCGTCGAGGCCGCCCGGGCGTTTCGGGCCGCGTCGCTCAGGCGTCTCGGCGTCATCGAAAAGAGCCGGAGGCTGCTCGACCTCTTCGGCGCGAAGAAGACGGGGGTCGTTTCGAACGGGCAGCGGGTCTTTTCGGAGCGCGAGATGCGGGCGCTCGGACTCTACGACCGTCTCGACTTCGTCATCTTCTCTTCAGACCTCGGCTACCAGAAGCCGGACCCGCGGATATACACGGCGGCTCTCGGGCGGATGGGCCTTTCGGCCCCCGACGTCCTCTTCATCGGGGACAACTCCGAGAACGACGTGCTCGCGCCCCGGAGGCTCGGGATGCAGGCACTGCACGTGGAAGAGGCGTGGAGGCGCTACGGGGTGTGGGGGCGGTGAGCTCACTCTACCCGGGGCCGCGGGTTTCATGGGATTCGGGTGTACATAGGCCCTCACGATGGACGAAAGACGGTGGCTGATCGCCTTCGGGACGGGGCTTGTCATCCTCTCGGCCGTGCTCTACGCCCTGCACTTCCTGGTCTTCCACGACCTCCACCACATCGGCATCTACACGCTCGGCGATATTGCGTTCCTCCCGCTCGAGGTCCTCCTGGTGACGCTCGTCTTCCACCAGGTGCTCGCGTCCCGCGACCGGCGGCAGAGGATGGAAAAACTGAACATGGTCATCGGGATGTTCTTCTCGGCCCTCGGGACACAGCTCCTGACCTACATCTCCGATAACGACCCCAACCTGGACCGGGTCCGGCCGCTGCTGCTGGTCGATGATACCTGGACCGACGAGAAGTTCCGGGGGGTTGCAAGGCAGCTGAAACGACATCCCTGCCGTGTCGGGATGGAAAACGTCGACCTGGACGCCGTCAAACGGTTCCTCGGGTCACGCGAGGACTTCCTCCTGCGGCTGCTGGAGAACCCTGTGCTCCTCGAGCACGAGACGTTTACCGAACTCCTCCGGGCGGTATTCCACTTCAACGAAGAACTGCAGCGCCGGCCCGGCTTCTCCGATCTGCCAAAGACCGACACGGCCCATCTCGCAGGCGATCTCGAACGGATCTACGGCCTCCTGATCCGCGAGTGGCTGGACTACATGCGCTACCTGCAGAAGAACTACCCGTACCTCTTCTCGCTTGCGATGCGGACAAACCCCTTCGACGAGACGGCATCGGCAGTTGTAGAATAAGGGACCGGAAAACGTCAGAGGATATGCATCTGCTGTTGATTCACGCGAAGAACGACGCTCCAATGCGCGATGGGCAGAAGGGCCGGAGCGTGAGCACTCGATGAGTGCGAAAGAGCGGAGTTGGAGTACCGCTAGGTGCGACTCGCGAAGTCCAGGGTTGTTAACTACTACTCCCCTTCGCGTCTTCGCGTTCTTCGCGTGAGACATTGCCATAAGGGTAGATCGCTGGCCTTCACCGACTATCGGATCCCTTCTACGCCATCTGCGCCCGGATGTGCTGCACCGTCTCGGGATACTGCCTCTGAAGCCGGCTTTTTTCGAGGTTCTCCCTCACAATCCACCGGATATCCTGGTCGTCGAGGGTTGCGAGCTGCCGCAGGTACTCAAAACCGATCCCGGGAAGGGCGACGATGACGAGGCTGAGCGTGTGGCCGAGCGCCTTTCGAAGCGCGCGGAAAGCCTCGGACTGCCTCTCCTTTGCGGTATAGACACGGATCAGGGTCTTCCGGTGGAACCTGAACGCCGTCTGTGCGAGCTCCGGCTCTGCCAGGAGGTCCGGTTCGGCAATCCCTGCGACCGCGGCCCGCATGGTGAGCCAGGAGCCTCCTTCCACCCAGTCTTCCAGCTCCGGGACAGTCATATCCCGCTGCCGGGAGAGGAGGTCCTGAAGCCCCATTGCCACCGCCTCCCTGATTCGCCACCGTGGATCGACGGAGGCCTCCGCGAGGTGCGTGAGCGCCGCCTCGACGCATACCGGCGATACGGACCCGATCGCCCCGATACCCCTGACGCCGCAGAATGAGAGGAACTCGTGCGGATCTCCCGTCGGTGCATCATCCGGGGAGACGCAGGCGAGCTCGACGCAGAGGTCCCACAGGATCCGGTGCTCGTCGGCATCGGCAACCGCGAACTCCCGCACGGTCTCGCTGAACGCATCTGCGAGCTCCAGGTTTGCCCGGGGTCCGGGGAGATGGCTTCCCGCGACCAGGTAGGCGAGCAGATCCGCGGCGCTCCCGCTCGAAAGAAAACTCGTGAGCAGCCGGGCAACCTCCCTGATATAGGTCTCTTTGCGGGTCATTGTGTGCAGAGAACAACGACCCGCAGGCAGTAAAAATGATCGCTACCGGGCGGCCAGAGTTGCCACGAAGGCATCAAGTGCCGCATGGACGTTCTCGCCGTTCCGCGCAGAGATGGGGTGCACCATCTCTCCGGGGAGATCCCGGCAGACAGCCTCGGGCACCGCACCCGGACTGTCGCACTTGTTCGCCATGAACGCGAGCGGCACCTCGAGGGCCTTCAACTGGCCGTAGAGATGCCGGGTCATCGCGTCCACTCCCTTGGTGGCGTCCACGACGATGATCGCGCCGTCCATCCCCCGCGAGAGGATCTGCCGGACAAACTCGAATCGTTCCTGCCCCGGCGTCCCGAAGAGGAAGACCGCCTGGTCTCTTACCGTCAGTCTGCCGAAATCGAACGCAACGGTCGTGGGGCCTTCTTTCGAGGTTGCCTCGATGTGGCGGCTACGGGGGTCGAGTGCCTGGATAAAACTGGACTTGCCTGCGTTGAAGGAGCCGAATACGACAATCTTGAGCCTGCCTTCTGCCATTAGCGTTGTATCGGCACCAGGATGTTTTAGAGTTTCGTTATGGTGACGGCGTGGCGAGGATGGAGACGTACCCGGCCGTTTCCGGGAAATGTTTTTTCCGGAATCGTGATGGAGGGGGAACGATCGGTTGCCGGTTTCGCGGGGGGCTTCTTGAACTATATACCGGCAGGTCCAAGGTACGGATATGGGGTTGGAAGAGGCGAACCCGGTCGCGCAGGAGATCATGGCCACCCTGGACAATCTCCTCCTTGCGGAGAAACAGGCAAGGCTCCAGGTATCTGCTCTCGAGGAGCAGCAGTACCCCCTGGCCGCGACGTTTGAGATGGTCCGGGATATGGAGGGCGACGGCGCCATCGAGGAGGCTCTCGTCGGGTTCGGCTTTGAATACCACACCATCGACGACGACGCCGACCTCTGGATCTCGGACGAGCACGGGCTGATGGTCTTCCTCTTCTTCACCGCCCCGGACGGGCGGTACTACAACTACAGGATCGTCGCATTCGACGTTGTCGGCGAAGAAGAAGAGGTAACTGCGTAACCATTATGGGCGACGGCAAACCCGGCACCTGCAACACTGAGGGATGCCGTGCCAGGTGCTATATACCGCAAACGACATCTGGTGTGCAGCAAAACCTGGAGGGATAGAGATGGAACGCTCGGTAAAACGCCTCGTGGAGGACAGGGAGAAGCGGCGTGAGGAGAACATCGGCAAGTACATCGAGCAGCTCTCGGACGAGAGCACCCCCTACCGGCTGCGGGCGGCCGAGGCGCTGGGGAGATGCGCCGATCCGCGGGCGGTCGAGCCGCTGATCGCCGCCTTGCACGACCTGGAGAACGAGGTCCGCTGGGTGGCTGCGCAGGCGCTCGGGAGACTCCGCGACCCACGGGCGGTCGAGCCGATCCTCCCCCTCCTCGCCGACCCGGACCGGTGGACGCGGCGCGGCGCCGCCTGGTCGCTCGGCGAGCTCGGCGACCCCCGCGCGGTCGAGCCCCTCCTCCCCCTTCTTGCGGACAAAAAGAAGGACGTCAGGACGGCCGCCGCCGATGCGCTCGGGAAACTGCGCGACCCGCGCGCGGCAAGCGCCCTCTCCGCCGCGCTCGAGGGCGAGGAGGAGCCCGAGGTCAGGACGGCGATCCGCCGTGCGCTTCGCGAGATCACCTGCGAGGCGGGGCTTTGACCGGGGGAAAAGAAGGGCAGGAGAGGCTCTTTCGCTACTATCCGGGGGACTTCGGGGCGCTCCCGGTGAGGGTCGTCCACATGGACCTCGCCTTCGACATCTACGACAGCCACACCCGGGTCGTCTCCGCCCTCACCGCCGAGACCCTCGATGCGCCGCTTGCGTCCCTCGCCCTGAACGCCCGGGATCTCGATATCCTCCGCGTCGAGTGTGCCGGATACGCCGTCACCTATACCTACGATAGGGGCGCCGCGGTCCTCACCGTCGCCTTCGACCCTCCCGTCCCGCCCAGGGCCCGGTTCACCCTCGATACCGAGACGATCTGCCGGCCGAGCAGCCACGTCCTCGAAGGCCTCTACTACGATGGGGCCTGCCCCGCCGGGCCGCCCACCCAGATCACCCAGTGCCAGCAGTGGGGGTTCCAGCGGCTGGTCCCCTGCCTCGACGACATGACCGCGAAGTGCACCTACACGACGGCGATCGTCGCCGACGACGGGTATACGAACCTCATATCGAACGGCGACCCCGCAGGGCCGCGGTACTCGCTGGGTCCCGGCCGCTCCGTCCAGGAGTACGAGAACACCACGACCCCGATGGCCCCCTACCTCTTCTTCCTCGGGGTGGGGTGCTACGACACCTACCGGCGGGAGTTCGAGTACCCCGACAGGCGGACGTTCTCCCTCGAACTCCTCGCGAAACCCGGCTCCGACCCCGGAGCGGCGGAGCGTGCGCTCGAGATCCTCGCGGATGCGGTGATGTGGGTCCACCTCTTCACCGGCCACGCACAGTACCGCGACAGGGAGACCCGGCAGGAAGCGTGGCGCCTCGCACGGGTGCGGGACGAGGCGAAACGCTCCGGCGACCGGGAGGCCCTCGAAGAGTCCAGAAAAGCGCTCGCAGGGCTTGTTAAGACCATCACGACGGGTTACGCCTACACGGGATCGGTCTACCGGGAGATCGCCATGCAGAACTCCGACTTCGGCGGGATGGAGAACGTCGGGAACACGACGATTGCCGCAAACCGGATCATGCCCTACACTGAGGCGACCGACCCGGCCTTCGAGTACATGGTCAGGGTGAAGGTCCACGAGTACTACCACAACGAGAACGGCTCCGAGGTGACGGGGAGGAGCCCGTTCGAGATCTGGCTCAACGAAGCGGTGACGGTCCATGTCGAGAACCAGTACCACGCCTTCCTCTTCGGCGAGGCCTACTCCCGCCTCCGGACCGTGCTCGATCTCCTCGACCCCGCGGCCGGGACGCTCGCCCTCGACCGGGGCGCGGGCTCGATGCCGATCGAGCCGGACGGCTTCAACGACCCGAACGACCTCATAACCGGGGTCACCTACGTGAAAGCCCCCGAGTTCGTCAGGATGATCGAGACGCTGATGGGGGAGGAGAGGTTTGCGGAAGGGCTCGCCCGCTACCACGACCGGTTCCGGCATGCGAACGCCTCCAGGGACGACTGGATACGCTGCATGGAGGAGACCTCAGGCATGGACTTCTCGGGGATGGCAGCGGTCTGGCTGAAGGAGAAGGAGTACCCGGTCCTCACCGTGACCCCGGCGTACGACCCGGCCGCCCGGCGGTTCACCCTCGCCTACCGGCAGAGCCGCTCACCGGGCGGCCGTCTCTGGGAGTTTCCGTTCCGGTTCGCGCTCTTGGACGTCGAAGGCGGCGAGATCGCGGACCGGACCGTCCGGATCGCGGACGAGGCAGGGGAGATCGGCCTTGATAACGTCGATCGGCCCGCATTCCTCTCGCTCAACCGCGGCTACTCCTTCTACGGGAAGACGATGTTTCGGCCGCCGGAGGACGAACTCTACCTCCAGGTCATGAAGGATACCGATATCGTCGGCCGCTTCGCCGCATTTCTCGCGCTCGCCGACCGTGAGATGCTCCGGCTCCTCGAGGACCCGGACGCAGCGGTCTCCGGCCGGTTTGCCGACCTCTGCGCCCGCCTCCTCGCCGACGACCGCCTCATGGAGGAGGCGGGCGGGCAGTTCCTGACCGTCTTCCCCTCGGTCGAGGACGAGCGGTTCGCCCACCGTTACCGGGCGCTTCACGATGCCCGGAAAAAGATACTCGCTTCTGTCGCCGCACGGAGCCGCGACACCCTCCTTTCGCTCTACCGGCGGGCAACAACGGCGAGCGCTCCCGGCGGGCCGGACTCCCTGGAGGAAGAGGCCGCGGCGATCCGGCACCGGCAGCGCAAGAACGCCTGCCTCGCAATCCTCGCCACCCTGGATACCCCCGAGGTCCACCGGCTGCTTCTCCGCCAGTTCCGGGAGGCGGCGGCCGCGACCGACCGCCTCACCGCGTTTTCGCTGATCCTCGAGAGCAGTGTGCCGGAACGGCTGGAGGTCCTTGAGGCGTTCGCAGCCGTTTCAGCGAAAAGCCCCATAGCATGGGAGGCCTTCCTCGGCACCGTCGCAGGGAGCGACTGCGACGACCTTGTCGCGATTCTATCCGGGATCGAGTCCTCGCCCGCCTTTGCGGTCGAGCAGGCCGACCAGCAGCGGGCACTCTACGGGAGGTTCGCGCTGAACAGGAAGCGGTCGCTCGAGACCGAAGAGGGGCGGGCCTACCTCGGGGAGGTGCTCCGGCGGCTCGCCCCGGTCAACGAGTACAGCACCGTCCGGGCTCTCGACGCGTTCGCGTTCATCGACGGAATGGAGCCCCGCCACCGGGTGCCGGCCGTCGCGGTGCTTGCCGACCTCCTCGCCTCCCTTGATGCGGGTGCATACCCGGCCGTCTACAACAACGCCCGCCGCTTCCTCCTCGGCGCCCCGGAGGCCGTCCGCGCTTACGAAGAGGAGCACGGGGAGATCCCGGCCATACGGGAACTCGCCCCCTGAGAACGCCTCAACATCTTCAGATGGGTGGAGGAGGATTCGCTCATAGCGGCAGGTGCAACCCAGAGAGGATAGGAGCATGTTGATACTTCCCTTCGCGGCTTCGCGTGAGGTTGTCATAGAGATAGCAAAAAGTCTCACGCGAAGCCGCGAAGTGCGACGTTCCAACGGAACAGAGCATGAGCACCGTCAGGTGCGAAGAACGCGAAGTTCGGTATGTCGCTGAGAGTAACTCCTCTTCGCACCTTCGCGTAAGCCAGTAATGCATGGATCATTGGGAGGGGATTTGACCTCAGGAAGAGGGTGTCTACAGAACCCGGGTTCCGGGAACTCGCCCCCTGACTCACCCGTACTCCAGGTGCAGCCCGACGCCGGTCTCCCGGACGTCCGCTACCTTCGAGAGAGCAATCTTTGCCGCAAGGTCGGTGCAGTGGCAGGGGTGGAGGGCCGCCGGCTGCACCTCCGAGAAGTAGTCGAGGATTCCCTGCATCTGCTCCGGCGGCGCGTCGAGGAGGTGGAACCCGCCGATGACGTCGGCGACCCGGTCCTCGTCGCAGACCTCGCGCGCCTGCTCGACGATCGAGCAGACGCCCGCGTGAGAGCAGCCGGTTATGACGACGAGCCCCTCCGGGGTCTTGCAGGCGAGCGCGGTGTCGTCGGTGACGGTGTCGTCCCGGATACCGTCGGAGGTGTAGATGTAGCCACACGAAGGTGCCTGTTCGAACTCAAACCGCCGCTCGATCTCGCCGAGGAAGACCAGGTTCTCCGTCAGCCAGAGGGGGCCCGCGGTGAGGAGGACCTTCCCGTGCCGGAAGAGTTCCTCGACCGAGAGGTGGCACCCGATCTCCCCGACGCCGCCGCAGCTCCGGGTGAGGAACGCATCGGGATGGGCGATGAACGTGGGCTCGACCCGCTCCCGGCCCTCGAGGATAGCCTCGGTATGGAGCCTGACGAGAGCGTCGAGACCCCAGGTGTGGTCGAGATGGCCGTGGGAGATAACAATCTCCTCGACGCGGAGGAGGTCGATCCCCATCTTCCGGGCGTTGGCGACGAGAATGCCCGAGTAACCGGCATCGAAGAGGACGCGAGTTCCTCCGTCCTCGAGGTAGATCGAGAGCCCGGGTTCCGCGAGGAAGTAGCGGTCGGTGAGGGTGGCGTTATCCACGAGGACCGTCAGCCTCATGTGCGGCGTTCACCCCGGGAAAGGAGGGTCCGGGAGGTAACCGGCACAACGGCGGCGGAGACCTCGCCCCGGCGGAGGAACGGGGCCGTGAACGGATTCATTGCAGATACTGGGAACGTCCGGGTTAAGAAGGTTTCCCGAGGGCGTTCCGCTCGCACCTTCGGTGCTCATGCTCCGGCCAGTCACGCTCCGCCAGTCACGCTCGAAGACCTTCGGTCTTCTCATGCTCCTGCCGGTCGCTACGCTCCCGCCAGTCGCAACTCGCACCTCCGGTGCTCGAGCTCCGGACGTTCCGTCCGTCGCATTCAGCTCGCTCCCTGAGCGCCCGGTTCATGAGCAGGAACCCGAGATGGGTCGCCCGGAAGGTGCCGGTGAAGTCGACGGCGGGCACCAGCAGCCCGGTGAAGACCTCGGCCTGGACGAACAGGGAACCGTCGCCCTCGGGGATGATGGTGAACCGGTGCTCGCCGTCGAAGACCCCTGCGATCAGGACGCGGCCGATCCACCGGAGCTCGTGGTCTTTCGCGACCCGCAGCACCCTCGGCCGAAACCGCATGCTCTTCCTTCCCGGAGGCCGGATCTCGACCGAAAGGCGTGTTCCCACCCAGGGTTTCCCCTCGATCGACAGGATGAACGGGTTCCAGTCGGGGTAGGAGGCGAAGTCGGTCAGCACCCGCCAGACGACCGCGGGCGGGGCGCCGATAACGGTCTCGGCCCGGACCTCCCGGACCAGGACCCCGGAGAGTGCCGGAAGGGGGGCGGTCATGCTCTCGTCACGATCGCACCGGGTGCGCCGGAAGGAAGAAAAGATTTTCTTCCTCCCGGTTTTGCGGGAGGGCGGGAGGTAATCCGGGAGCGATTATCCCCGCGGCGGCCGGAGGAAAGAAGACGCTTCCCGTGAAACCACTCTAGAGGAGTGCTACCATGACGGAATCAGGATATGCGGCCTTCTCCCCCGGGGAACCGGAGGAACTCGGACTAACCGGCCTCGCAGTCGGCGTGCGGCTCGGGCTCGATCGCTTGAAGGACCTGCAGGAACGCCACGAGTTAGAGGTCATCCTCTACTTCGACGAAGAACTCGCCCGGAACTCGACGCTCGATGCGGACCATGCGGACTTCCGGATCGTCCCGGTGCAGGCCCGGCCGTTCATGCCGCTGCAGGTTTTTCTGCAGGTGTTGGCGGAGCACGATCCGGGGTTTGCAGACAGCATGCGTCAGGAGCCCCCGGTGGTCGAGGTCCTGGAGACCGGGACGATCGACCGCTACTCCGGATGCGTCCTCTGTAGAAGGCCGTACGTGAAGGTGCTGCTGCTGTAACGCGCCGCCTAGCGACGGACCGTCCTGCCACGGGCGGCGGGCGTCCGGGTCCCGAGATCGAATTCGGCGAGAACCCGCCGGCAGGTGCAGTGGCTGCCCAGATGGCAGACGGCGGCCTTGGTCGCCTCGAACCGGACGGGAAAGTCGATTCCGGGGATGATCTCGGGAAGGTCGCCGAACCCGAGCGTGATGTGCGGCGAGTAGTGCTCATACGCAGAGGTCTTTGGGAACCGGAGGAGGCAGTCGACGGACGACGCGGACACCTCCCCTGCAAACATCAGGGGCCCGGCCGGGGGTGCCTGATGCGGCTTTAAGGCGTTCATCACGGTCTTGTGAAGGAGCTGGAGGATCTCCGCCCGGAGGATGTGGAACGCAGAGACGGTCCCTCCCATGCTTGAGCGGTGTTTTGCGACGGCATCGAGGGTCATGGCCACGGGGGAGCACCGCCGGGCAATCCGGTCCACCTTCGCGGTGATCTCCGGGATATCGCCGCGCCGCGCCGGGAGCATCGCGACCGAGACGTGCGGGAGGCAGTTTGCTCTATCGAGGCGTATCCCTCCGTCCGGGTTGCCGGCGAGCAGGGCCCGGTTCGCACCGATCGCCATGTCCATGATCGGCCCGGGCGGCAGGAGGACGACATCGATGGCAACCGTATCGTGAAGTTCGTACATGGGGCCGAACAGGCGGGAGATGTAGAAAAGAGTTTTCCCCGGGACCGGCGGCCGGTTCACGCCGGGCCCCGCTCACCACTTCACGCCGAAGATCGGCTCCTCCTCGATGATATTCGTGATCCTCCGGACACTCGCCTCCATCGGGACGTCTTTTCCGCTGCAGAGCCCCTGTTTGAGTTGTTCCAGGCCTGCAGCCACCGAATCATCCTTCGACCGGACACCGCTTACCGTCACCCTGAACGTCAGCGTCACCAGCCATTGGGTCGTCTCCATCTCTTCCCCCTTAGAACGTGGACGGAGTATACCGCCAGAAGAACATAAAGACAGCTCATGACCGGGGAGTTACTCTTCGGATGGCCCGGTTCGCCTGCGTTCACGGCGCTTCCCGGCATTGGGGAAAAAAGGTGGTGGACTGATGAGTGAGAACGGAGAGCAGCACGGTGTTACGAGCACCGGATTATGATGACGTATAGAGAGGTATAGAGCGTTGCAACATGAATGGAGGTATGTCTGCGACCACTCGTCCGGTGAACCGATCCCGTACCGGCCCGTCCGTATCCCGAACCCAATATATTTTGTAGAGCATAAAAATGTTTTCAGGGGTACCCGGTGTGCCGCACTACCCTGACCCGGAGGGGTAGCCATGCACAACGGTTATATATAAACATCAGGGACTCTGGGGCTCCGAAGATCCCTATCCAGGAGGGAAGAGAGATGGTCCAGAAACCCGCGGCTGCTCCCCCGAGGGGCATGGGGAGGCGAACGATCGGTTGTATCCCGGGCGCACTCATTCTCATTCTTGTGCTCGTCCCGGCAGCGGCGTCCGCGGCCGCCCCGACGGTGATCGTCTCCAACTACACCGTCACCCCCGCCGTCCTGATGCCCGGGGACGAAGGGACGATCACGGTGGTGCTCACGAGCACCGCCCCCGTAACCACGGGATCGCCGCTCAACATCCGGCTGGACACCGGTACCGGGGAGGCGAACACCTCGACGGAGACGCCGGAGAACGCCTACATCGAGAATGTGCTCTTAAGCAGCAAAGATATCGAGGTCCTGACCGGGAGTTTCCAGGACGTCGGCGAGATCGGCCCCGGCCAGTCCTTCCCGCTCACATTCCAGATACGCGCCCCCGGAGAGGAAGGGATCTACTTCCCCGAGGTCTGGGTCCGGGTGCGGGACGGGGCCGGTGTGCGGTATCCCATACCGGTGAACGTCAACTCGGCATACGCCCTGATCAAGAAGCCCGCGCTCCGGGTTGAAAAGACCGTCCCGGCATCCGTAGACCCGGGCGACCCCTTCAACGTCACGCTGATCCTCCATAACGACGGCCAGGCAAGTGCGAACGACGTCTCCGTCAACGTCAACGCAACCTCCGGCGCGATCACGCCGCAGAGCGCGGAGAACTACTACATCCCAAAACTCGAAGCAGGGAAGGACGCGGTCCTGAACCTGACCTTCGAGACGGACACCAACGCACCGCTCGGGCTCGAACCGGTCATCGTCACCGTCGACTACCGAAACGCGGACATGACGCCGTTCCGGCAGGTGGCGACGATCGGCATCCCCATCGTCGGCCGTGCCGAGATGGGCGTCGCCTCCATCAGGACCGAGCCCTCCCGGGTCACCGTCGGGAGCCAGGTGGACCTGACGATCCGGATCGAGAACACCGGTACGGCGGATGCAAAGTCGGTCCAGGCGACGATCGAGGGTCTGGATCTCCCCGGGACGAAAGAAGCGTTCCTCGGGACGATAGAGCCCGGCAACGACGGGCCAGCCGTCTTCACCCTGCAGGCCGACAAGGCGGGAACGTTTGACTACACCCTCGTCATCCGGCATACCGACGACTACGGGGTGCACACGACCCGGCAGGCCCTGAGCCTGATCGTTGCCGAACCGGACACGCTCCCGCTGCTTGCCGCCGCGGCAGCGGTTCTCGTCGTCGTTATCGTGGCCGCAGCCCTCTGGTACCGGAGAAGAAAGGAGCAGTGACCGCCGTGTTTGCAGCCCTCAGGGTCTCGGCGTTCCTGGCATGGAAGTCCATCCACCGGGGGAGCAAAGGGACGCTCGCCCTCACCATCATGATCATCGCTCTCGTCTTCGTGAACCTGGTCTTCCTCCCCTCCATCATCTCCGGGGTCGTCGAGACCTTCAACGCCCAGTCGATCGACTTCAACTTAGGGAATCTGGTCATCGAACCCCGGGAGGGGAGCCAATATATCGGCAACGCGACCGATCTTCAGCAGACGGTCGAACGGATCCCGGGGATCGTCGGCACGTCGGCCAGGATAACCGCCGGAGTGACCTACTTCTACCGGGGCCGGAACGCCGCAAGCACACTCTATGGCATAACGCCTGAGGACGAGCGGTCGGTCACGAAGATCGCCGATTACATGACCGAAGGGGAGTTTCTCTCGAACGGGGACACCGACGCAATCGTCATGGGCGCGACCCTTGCAGGAGTCGAGGGGGAGGAGGCAGGCGGCCTCCCTTCGCTCCGGGGAGTCGGGGTCGGCGATTCGGTAGAGGTAGCCTACCCGAACGGCGAGACCCGAACCTACCGGGTGAAGGGGATCTTCAAGACCCAGTCCTTCGGCGTCGATACGGCGGCCTTCGTCACCAGCCGCGAGATGAACGAGGTTCTGGGGCTTCAAGACCAGGCGTCCGTGATCCTGGTGAAGACCGAGGTCAACGGCAGAGAAGAGGAGTACAAGATGGAACTCCTCTCCTACGGCATCCAGGAGGAGATCAGGACATTCCAGGAGAAGGCAGGAGGATTCGTCGACCAGGCAATCCAGAGTTTCAATATTATCAACGCGATCTCGACGCTCGTCAGCCTGATCATCGCCGTCGTGGTGGTCTTCATCGTGATCTTCATCAACACCGTGAACCGGCGGCGGCAGATCGGGATCTTAAAGGCGATCGGTATCGACCAGCAGATCATCATCAACTCCTACGTCCTCCAGGTGCTCTTCATCACCGCAGTCGGGGCACTGGTCGGAATGGCGCTGAACGCCGGCCTGACGACCTACCTGACCGCCTACCCGCTCGTCTTCCCCGGTGGCCCGGTCTACCCGGTCGTGGAGGCTCCGGCCGTCCTCCGGAGCATCGCAAGCCTCTTTGCGGTCTCGGTGGTGGCGGGCTACATCCCGGCGTGGCAGATCGTCCGGGAGGATATCCTCTCCGCAATCAGGGGGTGAACAGGTGATCGTCGCAGAGAACCTCACCAGGGTCTACACGATGGGCAAGGTGGAGGTCCGCGCTCTCGGAGGCGTCTCGCTCGAGGTCGCCAGGGGAGAGTTCGTAGGGATAACGGGAGCGAGCGGCAGCGGCAAGTCGACGCTCCTCCACATCCTCGGGCTCCTCGACCGCCCCACCTTCGGCAGGGTCACGATCGACGGGATCGATGTCCTCGCCCTCTCCGATCGCCAGCGGACCCTCTTCCGGCTGAACCGGCTCGGCTACGTCTTCCAGGACTACGCGCTCATCGGTGAACTCACTGCGATCGAGAACGTCTACTTAACGTCGCTCGTCAGGGGGGCATCGAAAGAAGATTACCTCGAAAGAAGCGCCGAGATCCTTCGCCGGGTCGGCCTCGGCGACCGGATGGACCACCGGCAGAGCGAACTCTCGGGCGGGGAACAGCAGCGGGTGGCGATCGCGCGGGCGCTCGTGAACAACCCGAGCATCCTGCTCGCCGACGAGCCCTGCGCCAACCTGGACAGCCAGACCTCGAGGAGCATCCTCGACCTCTTCGCCCGCCTGAACGAGGAACTCGACCAGACGATCGTGATGGTCTCGCACGAGGACTGGCATAAGGAGTACTTCTGCCGGGTCGTCACCCTGCGGGACGGGCTGATCGAAGAGATGACGGAGTGCGGGAGGGGACCGCACCCGGGCGGAGAGGCGTAATCCCGGCGCCCCCGGGTGCGGTCGGGCCTGCCGACTGCACCGGAGGGAGGGGACAGGAAAAACCGACGACGATATTTTTATCTTACACCAGGTATACAACCCCGGCCGGTGAGAGGCATGCAGGAAGTCCGGACATTCAGGTGCAAGGATCTTGGCCTTGAGTGCGAGTTTGAGGAGAAGGCAGAGAACGAGAACGAGTTGATCAAGCGGGTCGAGGGGCATGTTCAGACCGTCCACCAGATGAACCCGGAGCAGCCGGAAGTGCAGGAGAAGATCCGCAAGGCGATGAAGTGAGGGAGCGGCAGATTTTTCCGGGATGCAAGCCCCGACACCGGCATGGTGCATCATACGCGTTCCCGGAGACACTCCTCCGAGGATGAGGCCGCCCGCCGGCGCTGGCAGCACCCCGAATCCATCCTCGAGGAGATCGGGCTTGCTCCCGGAGGCACCTTCATCGACGTCGGGTGCGGGGACGGGTTCTTCGCACTCCCTGCGGCGCGGATCGTCGGGCCGCGCGGCCGTGTCTGCGGGATCGATATCGACGCCGAAGCGCTGGATCTGCTCCGGGAGAAGGCCCGTTCCGGGGGGCTCGACAACGTCGTCCTCCGCCAGGGGATGGCCGAGGAGATCGTCCTCTGCAACGGTTGCGCGGACGTCGTCTTCTTCGGCATCGACCTCCACGACTTCGCCGACCCGGTCCGGGTGCTCGCGAACGCAAAGCGGATGGCGCTCAACACCGGCGTGATCGTCGACGTGGACTGGAAGAAGGAACCCCTTCCCCTCGGCCCGCCGCCCGCAAAGAAGTTCAGCCCGGAGCATGCGGCGTCGCTGATGGCGGAGGCGGGGCTGGAGGTCAGGACGGTGGCGGAATCAGGGCCGTACCACTACATCATCACGGCCGTGCCGGGGGAGTAAAAAGAAGGGTTCAGGGTTACTTCAGGTTCGCGATGTCGCCGTAGTCGATGGCGTTTACGAACGCATCGAGGTCCTGCTTGGACCCGCCTTCGACACTGACAGAGACCATGAACCGTTCA
This sequence comes from Methanobacteriota archaeon, assembly GCA_016841955.1. Lineage (GTDB taxonomy): Archaea > Halobacteriota > Methanomicrobia > Methanomicrobiales > Methanoculleaceae > Methanoculleus. Next base: position 818,223 of record JAENYE010000001.1, on the reverse strand, counting down.
TTCACGCCGACCCAGGTACCGTAGGAGTCGGGTTTGGTGAAGAACTCCCAGGACGGGTGGCCGCTGACCAGGCCCTGCTTGTAGTAACCTTCGCTCGTCTCGAACGAAACGAGCGAATCCCACGACTCCCAGTAGCCCACGTCATAGTAGGCCGAGTCCTGGATCAGGACCGTTGCCCGGGCATCGTCCTTGCTGTAATCACGAGACGCCCAGGTCCACTGAACGTCCTGGTCCGTCCAGGTGGCTCCCTGCGGCTCGTCTGCAGTCCAGCCTGCGGGCGCATCGGGCAGGAACGGGATCAGCGCCGCAAACGGAACCGCGGTTGCGCTTCCCTGTGCGGCCCCGGAGACGGTGGTGCCGGCAACAGGAGCCGTCGTGGCCTCAGCGGTGGTGGTCGTGGCGGTTGTCTGCGGCGGGGCCGTATCCGGTGGCGTCGATGTACAGCCTGCTGCGAGCAGGCAGATCCCGAGCACGATAAGGAGCGCCGGGAAGATCGTTTTTCGAGAGATGATTTTCATAACAATGCCCTCAGACGGACCTGATCGATGAAATCGTATTTATAACTTGCTGCTCCTCGACACCAGGCAGCCTCATCGTCCTGAATCGGTTTTGGAGCATGCACGGATCCTCTCCAGGACGGCTGATCCTGAAACGATCGGATCAGGAAACGGTCCGGGGGCGGGCACCTCTTCCGGGGGTTTAAGAAAATTATTTAACATATCTGAGCAACCTTATCGCATGATTCAGAGAAAAAACATCTATAGTGTCCTGATTGCAGGACTCCTGGCACTGTGCATGCTCGGTGCCGGCTGCACGTCGCAGCCGGCGGAACCGGGAACCCCGACCGCGACACCCACCCCGGTGGCGACGACGCCACCTGCGGCGGAAGAGTTCGCCTTTAACGAGACGAACAACAACGAGACCGTCACGCTCCCGGTCGGGAGCGAGATCACCATCAGCCTCGAAGAGAACCCGACAACCGGGTACTCCTGGAACGTCACCTCGTCTGCCGGGCTTGAGTACGTGAACGACACCTACATCGCGCCGGAGACCGAACTCGTGGGCGCCGGAGGCGTGCACGTATGGCAGTACCTCGCTGCCGAGGAGGGCACCGCCGAATTCTCTGCGATCTACAAGCGGCCCTGGGAAGAGACGACAGGAAACGAGACCGCATTCTCGATGGCGTTCGTCATCGAGTAACCCTGCACCCTCTTTTCACGCATTCCGCCGTCACCACCCGTTTCCGAACCGCCGCGAGACCTCCGTCCCCCGCCACGGCCCCCCGTGCGCCGCGTAGACCCGTTCCGGCCCGAAGGCGAGGAGTGCCCGGAGACTCCTTCTTGCCGCCGCGGGGTCTTGTGTCCTGAAAGGCAGCCGGGGCCTCCCACCCGGAAACAGGGCGGAGAGAAGGTCGCCGATGATAGCGGTGCCGCCGGCGACAAGGACCGAGACCGAGCCGGGAGTATGCCCCGGTGTGGGGACGATCCTGCCCCGGACCCCGAAGGCCGCAAGGTCGGCGATGCCCCTGATGACGATATCGGGCTCAACGCCGCCCGAACCGGGGACGGTCGTCCTGCCGCCTGCAAACCCGATCAGGCGCGGGATGATCCCGGTGGAAAAATGCAGCCCGTCAAACCCGAGGCGCATGGCGCCGGCATCGGCCTCGTGGACGGCGACCGGCGCGGCGGTCAGTTCCCGGAGCGCTTCGGCGCTCCCGTAGCTGTCCGGATGGCCGTGGGTGACCAGGATCAGGGAGACCTCGTCGGGCCTGATGCCGGCCTTCCTCATCGCGGCCAGGATGGCCGTCTCATCCCCGGGGTTGCCGGTATCGACCAGGAGCACGCTCCGGTCCCTGACGATGAACGTGGTGGTCAGGCCGAGCGGCACGGAGACGACCGCCGGCAGGTAGCGAACGGCGGCGTTCTCCGTCTTTGGTGCCGGAGCCCGTCCGCTCCCGGCAGAAACCTCCCTATCCGGGTCGGCGGTCTTCATGGCATCTCCACTGTGAGATACCCTCTCTCCACATCAATGATTCGGTCGGGGGGAAAAGGGGGGACAGGACGCGAACTTACGGCGATCCGGCAGTTTCACCCGCGAGGAACGACGTCTCCGGCAGTGTTCCAATACGCATATATATAGCGGAAACGAGGTTGAAACTATGACTTACGAGAGAATGAAATCCTGGTATCCCCTCGTTTTCCTCGCGGTCCTCGCTCTGGCGCTCGTCGCCGCCCCGGCAGCCGCGCAGGGAACCGGCCCACGAGTGGTGCAACCCGGTGATACGATCGAGGTCGGAAGCGAACCGCTCGTTCTCGACCTCATCAACCTCCGCAACGCGGATACGTTCAACCCGGTCACGGAACTCCGGCAATACCGGGACGACGACCCCACAAAGCAGATTGTGCAGGTCATCGGCGTGCCGAACGACGCTTACTTTACGATCAGCGCTCGCACGATCAGCGGGAAATACGGGCGGTACTTTGCGTTCAGCGACAAGGACGGCCTGATTGAGCGGAACAACATCATATTCGCCCCCGCTCCGACGGCTACGGTCACACAGCCGGAGACAGCCGCTACGGTCACGGAGACACCCGCAGAGACACCGCCGACCACGACCACTACGGCCCCGACGCAGGCACCGCTACCGGGACTGATCGTGATCGCCGCGATCGGCATCTGCGGGCTGCTCGCCGCAGCGCAGAAGCGATAGACAGGTCCCGGACGGCCTCACACTTTTTTGGCACGAAGTCAGTTGCGGCTGCAGCCCGGCAACCCTCGGCAAGCAGATTCGCTCGCCGGAGGGTCGGGGTTGGTTACGCCAGGTAGTCGTCCCGCCGCGGGATCTGCTCCTTTAAGCCCTTGCGCCGGCGGATGTTCTTGACCACCCCGTCCACGATCCCTCCGGGAACCGGCTCGAACCCACCGAACTCGGTGTTCCACATCGCATGACCCTCAGTGGCGGACCGGACGACTCCGGCAGTGTTTCAACACACATAAATATTGCGAAAACGAGTTTGGCACTATGACGTATGAAAAAGCTATATCCCGGCATCTTCTCGTGATCCTCGCGGTTCTTGCACTGGCGCTCGTCGCCCCGGCAGCCGCACAGGAAACCAGCAAACTGGCGGCACAATCCGGCGAGACGATCGAGGTGGGGGCCGAACCGATCATCCTCGACCTTATCAACCTCCGCAACCAGGATACGCTCAACCCGATCACGGAACTCCGGAAGTACCGGGACGATGATCCCAGAAAAGAGGTTACCCAGGTCCTCGGCGTGCCGAACGACGACTACTACAAGATCAATATCCACACATTAAAAGGGAAATACGGGCAGTATTTTGCGTACAGTAAAGCAGACGGCCTGATCGAACACAACAGCATCGTATTCGCCCAGGCTCCGACCGCTACGGCCACGCAGACACAGACAGCCGCTACGGTCACGGAGACGCCCACAGAGACATCACCGGCAACCACGGCCCCGACGCAGGCGCCGCTACCGGGACTGATCGTGATCGCCGCTCTCGGCATCTGCGGACTGCTCGCCGCAGCGCAAAAGCGGTAGGCAGACCCCGCCATATCGTTTGAGAAGTACCCACAGACGTCCCCGACCGGCAGAACGGACTGCCGGACGGCCTCGCAACTATTTTGGGGGACGCCTCTTCCGGCTGCGGGTCGGTATTATAGACAGCCATACACATTCCCCGCCCGAAGGATCACCCGTGCAGGATCGTTCCCGGCATCGTCCCCACCATCGTCTCTCGCGAGCCATTCCTCTCATTCGCTCGCCGTGGGGTAAAAAAGAAAAAGGGAGGGTATTCGATACTCGTTACGCCAGGTAGTCGTCCGGCCGCGGCATCTGTTCCTTCAAGCCCTTGCGCCGGCGGATGCTCTTGACCACCTCGTCCACGATGCCGGAGGGGACCAGTTCGAACCCGCCGAACTCGGTGCTCCACATCGCACGACCCTCGGTGGCCGACCTGACGTCCCCGGCAAACCCGAAGAGCTCGGCGACCGGCGCCCTGCCGACGATCGTCATCGTATCGCCTTCGCTCAGCATATCGAAGACCTGACCGCGCCGACCCTGGATCTGCGAGGTCGCCGCACCCATCTGCTCGCTCGGGACCGTGATCTGGATCTTCTGGATCGGCTCGAGGAGCGAGTCGCCACCGAGCAGCAGGCCTGCCTTGACGGCGCTCCTGACCGCAGGGATGACCTGGGCGGGACCGCGGTGGATGGCGTCCTCGTGGAGTTTCACGTCCACCAGCCGGATCTTCAGGTTCTGAACCAGCTCGTCGGCGAGCGGGCCGCCACGGAGTGCTTCACGCCAGCCGTCGAGGACCAGTTCCATCGTCTCGTTCAGGTACTGGATACCCTTCGTCATGTCGATGAACATGTTGGTGCCCTCGATCGCCTTGACGTTCTTGGCCTCGTCCTTATCCATACCGGCGGCAACGAGGGCATCACGCCGCTCGATCGCCTGCTGGTTCATCGAGATCTCGCCGTCCTGGATCATCTTCACGATCCCCAGGTCCATCGGCTCGAGTTCAAGGTAGAACCGGTTGTGACGGTTCGGCGACTTCCCTTCGACCGGGCCTGCCCTGCCCGTGATCGTCTCGCGGTAGACGACGATCGGCGGGGAGGTGATGATATCGACGCCCTTGTCGCGCTTGATACGGCCGGTGATGATCTCGAGATGGAGTTCACCCATGCCGCTGATCAGGTGCTCCCCGGTCTCCTCGTTGATCGAAACCTGCACCGTCGGGTCTTCCTTCGCCACCTGCCGGAGAACCTCAACGAGCTTCGGGAGGTCCTTCATGCTCTTCGCCTCGACGGCGACGGTCATGACCGGCTCGGAGTAGTGCTTCAGCGACTCGAAAGGAGTCATCTCGAGGAGCGACGTGACGGTCGAACCGACGATGGCGTCCTTTAAGCCCGTCACGGCGGCGATGTTGCCTGCCGGGAGCGCTTCCACCTCGATCCGCTCGGCGCCCATGAAAATGCCGACCTGGGCAAGGCGGTTTGCGCGCTTCGCCGCACCCATGATGTAGCACTCGGTGCCCCGGCGGAGCGTTCCCGAGAAGAGACGGCCGGTGGCGACCTCGCCCGCATGCGGGTCGAACGATATATCGGTGACCATCAGGCAGGCAGGTCCGTTCGGGTCGCAATTGAGCATTGCCTTACCCTCGGTGGCGCTGTAGTCGCCGTGCCAGATGATGTGGATACGCCGGTCCTGGGCCTGGAGGGGGTTGGGGAGGTGCTTGACCACCATGTCGAGGAGGACGGCATGGAGGGGACTGTTCTTTCCCAGCCACTTCATGTCGCCGGTGTTGCACTTATCATAGACGTCCTTGAACGAGACCCCGCTCTTCTGCATATAGGGAGCGGAGACTGCCCAGTTGTAGAGCGCGGAGCCGAAGGCGACGGTGCCCTTCGCGGCATCCAGTTTCCAGCCCTCGTTGTACATCTTCTCGTTCATGCCCTTGATCAACTTGTTGACCTTGTCGATCACCTTCGCGAGGCGGATCTGCATCTCCTGCTCGTCCACCTTCAGCTCGTTGATCAGCCGGTCCACCTTGTTGATGAAGAGAACCGGGCGGACACCCTCCTTGAGCGCCTGCCGGAGCACCGTCTCCGTCTGGGGCATGGTGCCTTCGACCGCGTCCACCACGACGACGGCGCCGTCCACCGCACGCATGGCTCGGGTCACGTCACCGCCGAAGTCCACGTGGCCGGGGGTATCGATCATGTTGATCAGGTACTCATCCCCGCCGTACGTGTGGACCATCGAGACGTTGCTCGCATCGATGGTGATGCCGCGTGCCTGCTCCTCCTCGTCGGAGTCCATGAAGAGCTGCCGGCCGGCAAGCTCCTCGCTGATCATGCCTGCGCCGGCGAGCAGGTTGTCCGAGAGTGTTGTCTTTCCGTGATCGATGTGGGCGACGATACCGATGTTCCGGATGTGCTCCGGCTTGTCCATCAGCTCCGTCACCCGCTCTACCATCTTCTTTCGTCTGGTCATGAAATACACCAAAAAAATAATAGAGAGTTTTAGCGGGCTGCCTTTGCAATACGTTCTCGCTCTTCTTTCTTCGAGACTGCATAGGAGCGCGTGTCACCGTTGGCGGCCGCGATGATTTCCTCGGCAAGCGCCTCGCTCACGCTCTTCTTCTTCTTGTGGCTCGCCTGCAGAACACCGGCGGTGATGAACCGCAGGGCGGTATCGACACGGCGCTGGGGTGCGGTGTCGACCGACTTCGGGACGTTGATACCGCCGTATTTCAGCCGGACGGTCTCCTCGCGGGGGCCGGTGTTCGCGACCGCGTCCACCAGCACCTGGACCGGGTTCTTCTTCGTCTTCTTGTTGACGATCTCGAAGGCGTCCCGGACGATGCGGATGGCAAGTTCCTTCTTGCCGGTGTTGTTCTCGGTCTGCATCATCTTGTTGATCAGGCGCTCGACGATCAGCATGTTGCTCTTGTTGAACTGCTGGCCGACGAGCTTGCCGCAGGAATGCGGCACGATCATCGCATGCAGGTTCACGTAACGCGCAAGGCTCGGATCGTGGATCTCCACCTCGCTCATATCCCAGCGGTTAAAGAGGAGCTGCTGCACCTGCGTTCCTGCCTCTGTTTCTACCATACCACTTACCTCCGCGGCTTCTCCTTGCGCCCGGTGACCATTTCACGCAGGCTGACGTTGTTCACCTTGGTCACGACGAACCGGACGCCGGGGATATCGCCCATCGACCTGCCCAGCCTGCCGCCGATGCCCTCGATCTCGACCTCATCGTGCTCGTCGATGAAGTTGATAGCACCGTCGCCGACGGCGAACGCGGTTACCTGACGGCCGTTCTTGATCAGCTGCACGCGGACGCACTTGCGGATCGCAGAGTTCGGCTGCTTTGCCTCGACACCCACCTTCTCGAGAACGATCCCGCGGCCCTGCGGAGCTCCCTCAAGGGGGTCGGATTTCACATCGAGCCCGAGCTGGCGCCGTGCATAGACCGTGTCGTGCCATCGGTTATTGTTTGCGTCGCGCTTCAGTTTTCGGGCTGCAAATTTACCATTTCCCATCGAATACCCTCGTATCAGTTGAATTTGTGGATAGGAGCAACTCCTGGTGTGCTATAAAGCAACGCGCGTTACGAATTTATATATTGTGGAACCCGCTCGCGCGCCGATCTTCCGCCTTAGTTATTTGATCGGGAGCTGATATAATATTATATCCTGGCGGGCAACCTTCATTGATGATAACCCGGATATACAAGGAGGTTTTTTTCGAGGCAACCCATCGCCTGATCCACTATCAGGGGAAGTGTTTCCGGCTTCACGGTCACCAGTGGCGCGTAGAGGTCTGGATCGAGGGGACAGCGGATAAGCGCACCGGGATCGTCCTCGACTACAACTGCATCAAGGAAGTCGTCGGGCGGTTCGACCACCAGGTGATCTTAAACGAGGACGACCCCATGGCGGCATGCATCGAGGCGTTCCACCCGGTCGTCACCACCTCCGGCGACCCGACGAGCGAGCTCCTGGCCGGGCTGATCGCGGATCTGATCGATGCCGAGGCCGCACGGCAGGGACACGACGCCCGCGTGGCAAAGATTCGGGTCTGGGAGTCGACGACCTGTTACGCAGAGCGCGCCTATGATCGTCAGTGAGATCTTCCGGAGCCTCCAGGGGGAGGGGGAGAACCAGGGGCGGCCCTGCACGTTCGTCCGGCTTGCCGGGTGCAACCTCCGGTGCGCCTGGTGCGACACCTCCTACGCCCGGGAAGGCGGGGAGGAGATGAGCGTCATAGAGGTCCTCGACCGGGTCTGGCTGCAGAACGGGAAACATATCTGCATCACCGGCGGGGAGCCGCTCCTGCAGCGGGAGGAGGTCCTCGATCTCCTCAAGAAGTTCAGTCTTCACGGGTACACCGTCGAGATCGAGACGAACGGCACTCGCGACTTCCGGGAAGTGCAGCCGTATGCCTCCGTCTGCATGGACGTCAAGTGCCCCTCGTCGGGCGAGAGGAGCGATCTCAGGCTCCTCCCCTTCATCACCCCCCACGACTGCGTCAAGTTCGTGGTGGCGGACGAGGACGACCTCCTCTACGCCCGGGCGGTGATGAGCCAGTGCGAGATCCGTGGCGAGGTCTTCATCTCGCCGGTGGAAGGGTCCGATTACCGCGCCATCGCGGACTACGTCGTGAAGGAGAACCTCCCGGTGAGGTTTCAACTGCAACTGCACAAGATTTTGGGGGTAAAGTGATGAAAGCGGTCTGTCTTCTCTCGGGCGGCATGGACTCCACCACGCTCGCCTACGTCGCAAAGGATATGGGCTACGATATCATCGCGCTCCACTTCACCTACGGCCAGCGGACCGAGGAGAAGGAGCGGGAATGTGCCAAAACCGTCGCCCGGATGCTCGACGCGCAAGAGTTCGTCGAGATCGGCCTCGAACACTTCAAAAAGATCGGGGCCTCGAGCCTGACGGATGAGAGCATCCCGGTCGAGGAGTATGCCGGCGAGGAGGAGGGGATCCCGAGCACCTACGTTCCTTTCCGGAACGCGAACCTTCTCGCCATCGCGACCAGCCTCGCGGAGGCCCGGCGGGCGGAGGCGATCTTCATCGGCGTCCAGACCGGGGACTACCCGGGGTATCCCGACTGCCGGCCGGAGTTCATCGAGGCGTTCCAGCGGGTGGTCGACCTCGGCACGGCGGCGGACCCGCGGATCACCCTGATGACGCCGTTCGTCCGGATGACGAAGGTGGATATCGTCAGGAAAGGACTTGAACTCGGCGTCCCCTATGAAAAAACCTGGTCCTGCTACCAGAACAACGACCGGGCGTGCGGGGTCTGCTCCTCCTGCCACTACAGGAGGGAGGCGTTCCGCGAGGTCGGGATAGAGGACCCGATCGAGTACGAGAGGTGAATCATGGAGATCTACAGCGGTGGAAGGCTTACCGTCGAGATGAAGGAGGTTACGCTCCCGAACGGAGAGAAGAAGGAGCGGGTGGTCGTCCACCCCGGCGGTGCGGTCGCGATCCTCCCCGTCGTCGGGGACGACTGCTACCTCATCCGGCAGTACCGGTTCGCCGTCGACGAGTACATCTTCGAAGCGCCGGCAGGCACCATCGACGAGGGCGAGGAGCCGCACGAGACCGCATACCGGGAACTGATCGAGGAGACCGGGATGAAGGCGGAGACGTTCGTCCCGCAAGGCTGGATCTACCCCTCCCCCGGCTACACCGACGAGCGGATCTGGCTCTACCGGGCCCAGGGGCTCTCGCCGTGCTCCGACTACGGGATGGACGACGACGAGGTGATCGAGGTCGTCCGCGTCCCGGTAAGAGACCTCGGGGCGATGATCGCGGACGGCAGGATCGTCGATGCAAAGACGATCTGCCTCGTCTGCCGGTGCCTGCAGTGAGGGGGCGGGACGGGATCGGCGAATGTGCGCAGATTTATGCCCTCCCCCGGGAAACATATAGTAGCTCCGACAAATGAACAAAATTCAGCTGGCCTGGTGAACTCCGATGGAAGAGACGCAAGGGATGGATACCGCGCGAAAGCGCTACGAATTTAAAAAGATGCTTGAGAGGCTTGCGGAGAAGGAAGGGAGCGGTACCGAGCTGATCACACTGTATATACCTCCGGATAAGCAGATATATGACGTGACCGCCCAGCTCCGCGACGAGTTCGGGCAGTGCGCCAACATCAAGAGTAAACAGACCCGGACAAACGTCCAGAGTGCCATATCCTCCATCCTCTCCCGCCTGAAATACTATAAGCGCCCGCCGGAGCACGGCATGGCGGTCTTCTGCGGCACGATAAACGTCGGCGGCGACCGCACCGACCTCGAGTGCGAGATCATCGAGCCGCCCGAACCGCTCAACACCTACCTGTACCGGTGCAGTTCCTCGTTCGAACTCGAACCCCTGCAGCAGATGCTCGGGGAGAAGGAGGTCTACGGCCTGATCGTCCTCGACAGGCGGGAAGCCTACGTCGGATTTCTCCGGGGCAACCGGATCGAGCCGATCCGCGGCGTCACCTCGACGGTCCCCGGCAAGCAGCGGAAGGGTGGTCAGTCGAGCGTCCGTTTCCAGCGGCTGCGGCTGATCGCCATCAACGAGTTCTACAAGAAGATCGGGGATCTCGCGAGCGAGGTCTTCCTTGGCGAGAAGGACTTCTTCGAGCGGTTCAAGGGCGTGCTGATCGGCGGCCCGACACCGACCAAGGAGGAGTTCGAGGCGGGCGGCTTCCTCCACCACGAGCTGCAGAAACGGATCATCGGGCTCTTCGACGTCTCCTACACGAACGAGTCCGGACTTGCCGAACTCGTCGAGAACGCGTCGGATGCCTTGAAGGGCCTCGATATCATCAAGGAGAAGAACGTGATGAACCGGTTCCTCCAGGAACTGGTCAAGGACGACGGTGCCGCCTCCTACGGCGAGGAGAGCGTCCGGAAAAACCTGGAGCTCGGCGCCGTCGATACCCTCCTCCTCTCCGACAAACTCCGGAGAGCCCGGCTGAAACTTGCCTGCCAGAACAGCGACTACACCGAGGAGCGGACGGTCAGCCTCGAGCCGGGCAAGCACATCAAGGACCTCGACTTCGGCACCTGCCCCAACGACGGCGGCTCGTTCTACGTGGCGGAAGAGACCGATATCATCGACGAATTGACCACGTTCGCCGACCAGAGCAGTGCGACGGTCCGGATCATATCGGACGATTTTGAAGAAGGCTCGATGCTCTACAATGCGTTCGGCGGGATCGCAGCAATCCTGCGTTACAGGACCGGATACTGATGTTTCAGGAGAAGTACCACCAGATTGAGCGCATGCTCCGGGCATGCACCGGTGAAGAGGACGTCCTCCTCACGACGGGGGGAGATCACGCCGATCTCGCCTCGACCATAGCGTTTAAACTTGCAAAGAAAGAGAAGCGGGCACCCCAGAAGATCGCCGCAGATATCGCCGGCGAGCTCTCGGGGAACCCCGAACTCGGCGATGTTCGGGTCGAAGCGACCGGTCCTTACGTCAACTTCCGGTTCGGGCCGACGCTTCTTTCGGAGGCGGTCAGGGAGGCGCTCGAGCCCGGTTACGGGGCCCTCTCCCGCCGCTCCGGCCGGGTTGTGCTCGAACACACGAGCGCCAACCCGAACGGCCCCCTCCATGTCGGGCATATCCGGAATACGGTCATCGGGGATACCCTCGCCCGGGCGTTCCGGAAGGCCGGACATCCGCTCGAGGTGCAGTATTACTTAAACGACATGGGCCGCCAGATCGCCATCGTCTCCTGGGGGTTCGACCACCTCGAGATAGCCCGCGAGGAGGGCGAGAAGGAGGACCACTACGTCGCCCGGGTCTACGTCGCGGCGAACCGGGAGATCGAGAAGAACCCGGAGATCACAAAAGAGATCGACAGCCTCATGCAGAAGGTGGAGCGCGGCGACGCGGAGACCGTCGGGAAATTCCGCAAAGCCGTCTCCCTCTGTGCGGAGGGGATCAGGGCGACCCTTGCTGCCTTAAACGCCCACCACGACCGGTTCGTCTGGGAGAGCGACTTTGTCCGGATCGGCGACGTGGACCGGATCATCGAACGGGTCCGGCGCCTGCCGCAGGCACACGAGGACGAGACCCTCTGGGTCGACCTAACCGAGTGCGGCTTTGAGAAGAAGTACATCCTCCGGCGGAGCGACGGCACCTCGGTCTACAGCACCCGGGACCTCGCCTACCACACCTGGAAGGGGCGCAACTACGACCGGATGATCGACGTCCTCGGGGCGGACCACAAACTGATCGGCGCCCAGCTCCGTGCCACCCTCGAACTCCTCGGCGAACAGCCGCCCGAGATCGTCTTCTTCGAGTTCGTCTCCCTCCCCGAGGGCTCCATGAGTACCCGTGCGGGCAAGTTCGTCTCGGCGGACGAACTGATCGAGGAGGTGACCGCGAAGGCCTACGACGAGGTGACCGTCCGCCGCCCGGAACTCCCCGAGGAGGAACGACGCTCAATCGCAAACTCGGTCGCCATCGCCGCCATCCGCTACGACATCGTGAAGGTCTCCCCCGAGAAGAGCACGGTCTTCAACTGGAAGGAGGCGCTGGACTTCGAGCGGCAGAGCGGCCCCTACATCCAGTACGCCCACGCCCGCGCCTGCAGCATCCTCGAGAAGGCCGGGGAGTTCGAGCGGGCCTACCGCTACGAGACAGAACACGAGGTCGCGCTCGCCCGGCACCTGGCCAGGTTCCCGGCCGTCGTCGAGCAGACCGTGGAGGAACTCCGCCCGCACCTGCTCGCCTCCTACGCCCGCGAGCTCGCAGACCTCTTCAACGCCTTCTACCACTACGACCCGGTCTTGAAGAGCGAGGGCGAGACCCGGAACAGCCGCCTTGCGCTCGTGGACGCGGTCAGGAACACCTTACAGGAGTCCCTCGCGACTCTCGGGATCGATGCACTCAGAAGCATGTAAGGCCCTCCGGAGGCAGGGCTACCAGTTCGTCAGCCCGACCTCGTCGGCGGCCGTAAAGCCCTGTATGTGGAACAAGCGGGCACTCAAGGGCGGAGAGATGTGCTACAAGGCGCAGTTCTACGGCATCGAGAGCCACCGCTGCGTCCAGATGACCCCGACCCTCCGGTGCAACCAGCAGTGTCTCTTCTGCTGGCGGTCGTTCGAGCACGAGGTGACGGAAGAGGAGGAGTGCCCGCCGGCCGTGATCGTCGAGAACCTCCGGCGCATCCAGAAGAAGGCGCTCTCGGGCTACAAAGTCTCGCCCTACGTCACGCCGGAGCGGTTCGCGGAGGCCCTCGACCCCACGATGGTCGCGATATCGCTCTCGGGGGAGCCGACCTGCTACTCACACCTCCCGGAACTGGTCGACGCCCTCAACGCCGGGGGGTATACGACGTTCCTCGTCTCGAACGGCACCCGGCCCGACGTCCTCGCCCGGTGCCGGCCCTACCAGACCTACGTCTCCCTGGACGCTCCCGACCGGGAGACCTACCTGGGTCTCTGCCGGCCGAGGGAGGACTACTGGGACCGGGTGCAGGAGAGCCTCGCCGGACTTGCCGGCCGCCGGTCCGCCATCCGCACCACCGTGGTGCGCGGCTACAATGACTTCTCCCCCGAGCGGTATGCAGCAATCTACCAGGATTCCGGGGCCCGGTTCGTGGAGGTAAAGGGTTATATGCATCTGGGGTACAGTAGGAATCGACTGCAGAGGGACCAGATGCCCGAACACCGCGAGGTACGGGCGTTCGCAGAAAAAATCACGGAACACTGCGACTATTGCATCATGGACGAGAGCCCGGTGAGCCGGGTCGTCTGCCTGGAGCGGAACGTATGAGATTTGATGTGGAAGAGTTCAAAAAGAGAGCGAGAGAGGACTTCGAGCACGCGTGGCACGAAGGGCCGTCGGTGCTGACCCCGCCGGGGGTCTCGGGCCGGTACCCCCGGCTGAGGTATACCCGGGCTACGGCGCACCCGATCTTCGAGATCGTGCAGCGGCTCCGCGAGACCTACCTCTCGATGGGGTTTGACGAGGCAATCAACCCCCTGATCGTCGAGGAATCGGACATCTACCGGCAGTTCGGCCCCGAAGCGATGGCCGTCCTCGACCGGGTCTTCTACCTCGGCGGGCTGCCCCGCCCGAACGTCGGAATTGCGCGCAAGCAGATCGAGGAGATCGAGGCCATCCTCGGCCGTGCAGTCCCATCCGGGACCGAGGAGAAACTCCGCGAGACCCTCCACGGCTACAAGAAGGGAACGATCGACGGCGACGAACTGACGCACGAACTCGCGGCCGTGCTCGAAGCCGACGACGCCGCCGTGGTGCATATTCTGGACTCGGTCTTCCCCGAGTTTAAGGCGCTCGCCCCCGAGTCGTCGCGCAACACCCTCCGGAGCCACATGACGAGCGGCTGGTTCCTGACGCTCTCCTCCCTCTGGGAGAAGCGTCACCTCCCGCTCCGGCTCTTCTCGGTGGACCGGTGTTTCCGGCGGGAGCAGGAGGAGGGGCCCACCCGCCTGATGGCCTACCACTCGGCCTCCTGCATCATCGCGGGGGAGGACGTCACCCTCGAGGAGGGGAAAGCCGTCAGCGAGGCTCTCCTCTCGGCGTTCGGGTTTACGGAGTTCCGGTTCCAGCCGGACGAGAAGCGGTCGAAGTACTACATGCCCGAGACCCAGACGGAGGTCTACGCCCGTCACCCGGCCCTCGGCTGGGTCGAGGTGGCCACCTTCGGCATCTACTCGCCTTCGGCGCTCGCGGAGTACGGGATCGGCGTGCCGGTGATGAACCTCGGCCTCGGGGTGGAACGGCTCGCGATGATCGCCTACCAGTCAAACGACGTCCGCCAGCTCACCCACCCGCAGTTCTACCCGCAGGAGGTCTCCGACCGAGAGATAGCCGGCGCCGTCCACCTCCGCGCAGAACCGGCGTCCGCGACCGGGAAACGGATGGCGGAGGCGATCCGGAACACGGCCGCCGAGCACGCCGCCGCCCCCGGGCCGTGCGCTTTTGTTGCGTGGAAAGGCGAGATCGCTGGAAGGGAGGTGGAAGTCATCGTCGAGGAGCCCGAATCCAACACGAAACTCTGCGGCCCTGCCTGCTTCAACGAGGTCTTCGTGCACAACGGCTCGGTGCTCGGGGTGCCGGACATCGAGAAGTGGGCATCCGTCCGGCGGGAAGGGGTCTCCACCGGCATCACCTACCTTGATGCCGCATCGAGCCTCGCCGCCGCCCGGATCGAGGAGGCGGCGCGGTGCGGAGAGGGGACCCGCGTCCAGGTGAAGATGGCAAAACTCCCTTCAGACGTCAACCTGCGCATCGAGGAGTACGCGATGCGCTACATCACCGACCACAACAGGAAGGTGGACCTCCGGGGGCCGGTCTTCCTGACGGTCAGGTCCGTCATCCCGGAGCAGCCGACTCAATAAGACTTTCTTTTCGCCCCGGTCTCTCCCTTTTTCCGGCCGCCACCTCCCTGTCGCACTCGATGCACCTCCGGAGCAGGGGCAGCACGTCCCGCTGGGCGACCAGGTTGAAACGGGCCCTGCTCGGGGCGAGCCCGACCTTGACCGAGTAGGCTTCGGGCGGCATCGCCGCAAAGAGGTCCTCATCGGTCCTGTCGTCCCCGATAGCAAGGATGAAGTCCCAGGCGTGTCTGGATACCCAGTTCAGCGCCGCCCTTCCTTTGTTGACGACGTTGTTCTTGATCTCGATGACCTTGTTCCCCTCCATGACGCCGACGTTCAGGTTCGACGTCAGGTGCAGGAGGTCGTCTTTGAGGTCCTTTGCCCGCTGTGCGCCAAGCACCGGCTCGGTTCTCCGGTAATGCCAGACGAGGGAGTAGTCCTTCTCCTCGATGAAGGCACCCGGTGTGCGATCCGTGTAGAGTTCGAGGAGCGGGTTGATCTCCGCTTTCCACTCGTCCGAGAGCGCCTCGGGCATCCGCCACTCCCCGGACCGCTCCTTTATCCAGACGCCGTGCTCGGCGATGATCCCGATATCCATCGCCCCGAACCAGGCATCCAGCGTGGACCGGTCCCTGCCGCTGATCACCACCACCTCGTTTCCGGGAGCCCGGGAGAGGGTCTCGAGCACCTCCCGTGTGGCGTCGCCGGGAACCGCCTTCTGCGGTTTTGAGGCGAAAGGTACCAGGGTGCCGTCGTAGTCGAGGAGAAGGAGCCGGTCCTTGCCGGCAGCGTAGTCAGAGACCAGTTCGTTCCTGATGGCCGGGGTGACGACCTGTTCGGAGCGCTCGGCCTGGACCGCCCGGGCGTCGCCCAGCCGGGTGAGGAAGTCGCCGACCCAGTGCTCGATGTCGTAGCGCATCAGCCTCCTCTGCATGGTCCGGTTCCGCTCGATCTGCTCCTTCTCCGGCATGGCGAGCGCCGCCTCGATCGCCTCGATCACCGCGTCCTGGTCGTTCGGGTTGACGATGATCGCCTCGCCGAGCTCCTCGGCCGCTCCAGCCATCTCGGAGAGGATGAGCACCCCGGTGCCGTCGGTCCTGGTGGCGACGTACTCTTTCGCCATCAGGTTCATGCCGTCCCTGAGCGGCGTCACCAGGGCGACGTCGGCGGCGCTGTAGAACGCCACCAGCGTCTCGAACGGGAGGAAATTGTAGAAGTAGCGAACCGGGACCCAGTCGGTCGTCCCGTACTTCCCGTTGATGCGGCCGACGAGTTCGTCGATCCGTTTCTTCAGCATCTGATAACTACCGACGCCGGTCCGGGACGGGACCGCGACGAGGACGAGGGAGATCTTCCCCTGGTACTCCGGCTTCTTCTCGAGGAGTGCGTCGAAAGCCTCGAGCCGGAGCGGGATCCCCTTCGTGTAGTCCAGGCGGTCGAAGGAGAGGATGATCTTTCGTTTCCCGTACTTTTGCCGGATCCGGGCGATCTCCTTCTGGACCGGGGTGCTGCCCGCGGAGTCGGCGAACCGGTGGTAATCGATGCCCATCGGGAAGAGGTCGGTCCGTACCATCCGGGTCCCGGTCCTGACCTCCCCGAAGGTGTGCTCGTACCCGAGGAGCCGCCGGACGCTGGAGAGGAAGTGGCGGACGTACCCGTAGGTGTGGAAACCGATGAGGTCCGCCCCGAGCAGGCCGGAGAGGAGCTCCTCCCTCCAGGGCAGGTGCCGGAATATCTCGAACGACGGGAAGGGGATGTGGTGGAAGTAGCCGATCTCGGCATCAGGCAGCCGCTCCCGGAGCATCTGCGGCAGGAGCATCAGGTGGTAGTCGTGGACCCAGATGACGTCGTCGGGCCGGGCCACTTCCATCACGGCGTCGCAGAACTTCTCGTTCACCCGCTGGTAGACCTGCCATGTCTTCGGGTCGTACTCTGCAGAGAGATTGAAGTAGTGGAGGAGCGGCCAGAGGGTGTTGTTGCAGAACCCATCGTAGTAGTTCTTGATATCGTACGGGGAGAGGAAGACCGGGTGGCACTGCTCTTTTCCGAGCACCTCGACGATCCGGTCCTTCTCCTCTTCCTGCTTCTTCTGGATGTTTATACCAGGCCAGCCGACCCAGATGCTCTCGTAGGACTTATAAAAAGAGCCGACTCCCGTGGCAAGACCGCCGACGCTCCGTTGAAGGCGGAGGTCGCCGTTCTTCCGGGAAACGCTGATCGGAAGCCTGTTTGAAACTATCAGTAACCTGTTCATGGTTGACCCTGCTCACACTCGTGGGATGATCCACCCAAGGATTCTCAACCAAAATTAAGGTTTTGGCGAAATCTCAAAAAATTGCAGACATCAAGCCCCGGGCGAACAGCTCCTCTCCCCGGCTCTCCCGGCGCCTGCCGGCACCATGCATCCCGCACGTGCCCCATCGCGGCGATTCCGTCAGGACATCCGCGGCAGCGGCTGCCGGCGAGACGGCGGATTCTCCCGGCGCCGCGGGTCGGCGGGGCATTCGTGACCGGGACGCCGCACCCGCATCCTGCTGCCGGAGAGGTCGGCCTGGGTTTCCCCGAAGGGAAGACGGATGCGCAATGTGCAAGAGTTATGCACGCGAGCCTTGAAGTATTCGTTACCGCTGCAAAACTGCATGCCGAACCTGCAGGCCTCAGTTGAGCTGAACCCACGAAATTTCCTGCAAAAAGTGCTAATCCCGGTGGAACAATGAAACAGAACCCAACGACGATCGTGTGGAGTATCGGACTCCTCCTGCTGGTTGCTCTCCTGATACCGTCAGGAAGCGGCCTTCAGGACCCCCTGACTCCTGAAGAGACTGCAGATGCCACCTCATGGAGATTTCCGGGTGAATTCGAGGAGCAGAGTGCGGTCTGGCTCGGATGGCTGACAAAGGAGTACATTCGCGGGTATCAGACAGACGATGTGATGCCTCTTCTGGGTGGACTACCTCGGCGTGCTCGCCCTCACGGTCGAGAGCGTGCTGCTCGCCACTATCCTGCTGATGGGGCTCTCCGCCAATATCTTCCGGTGGTACCTCTTCCGGCATGGTGATGCGGCATGATACCGACGAACGTCATCGAGCGGCGCCTGCTCCGGAAGGGGGACGCCGGGTGAAGACCCGGATCCGGGAACTCCGGGCAAAGACGGGGATTACCCAGGAGGAGCTGGCGCGGCAGGTCGGGGTCCGGCGGGAGACGATCGTCTTCCTCGAGAAGGGGAAGTACAACCCCTCCCTGAAACTCGCCTACAAGGTAGCCCGGACGCTTGGCTCCACCATCGAAGAGGTCTTCGAGTTCGAGGAGGAGGACCTGGCATGACCGTGCCATAGAATGACTGCACGACAGACAGGGAAGGGAATCGCAACCGGCGCCCGCTCCGGAACGATACGACAGAACAACGAAGAACTCACAAAAAGATATTGGGGACAATCTCTAAGGTTGGAGTGGCAGGGTAAAAGCATTTTGATTTGGAATTTCCTGCATAATGCTCCCGATTTTCGCCCAGCCCTTTATTTAGGCCTCTTTTCCAGGAATTCATTTTTATCATATCTTGAATATATTATATGGGAACGCTCCGGTTATTCGGGATGGGCGCAGCATCAGGGAATTGTTTTCCGCTTTTTGGAGAGATACGTATCGATCTTTTCTACCCAGCAGACCCCCGCCGTCCGCCCACCCCGGAAAAGACCCGCAGGCGGCAGGCCGTGCAGAACCCCGGCCCTTTCCGATCTGTTTCGGCGATGGTGTTTGAGAAACGCATGACGCACCGCGGGTCTTCGCAGTGGGCGAGCCCGAAGGTGTGCCCCAGTTCATGCACCGCTTCCACGACGGCCCGGTGCCGGAAGACGCCTGCGTCTTCCGGGAGGCTGTAGAACGGCTGCCTGAGGCGGTGGAGGGAGATCAGGGCGCATCTCCTGCCCGCTATCCCGAAGACGAAGTTCATGCCCGGTACGTAGAGATCGGCGTTGGTGACCCCCAGCACCCGACAGTCGTCGGCGGTCTCCACGGAGAGCGAGAGGAACTCGAGTACCATCTCCGCGTTGTACTGGTTGCGGGCGGCGTTCCGCGCGGCTGCAGGAAGCGGGATCTCCTTCCCCATCACCACGTCACGTGAGAACGCAGTCTTGAGAGGATCCTTGAGCATCCGCATCTCTGCCGGATCGACCTTCCCTATTGGAACCAGGATGATACTCATGGCGGCATCCCGGCGCCGGTTATCGGCAGGCGAGAACTTGATGGTATCGGTCAGGGATTCAGGGGGTGGCCCCCCGTGAGAGAGAGCCGCCCGGCAAGGTCTTCGAGGACGATAACGGCCGCAACTCTATCGAGCGGCTGGTTCTGGTTCCCGCATTTCGGCGAGTAAATGCATGCCGGGCATCCCGCGGCGCACCCGCAGTCGCGGACCAGTTCATGCGTCATCCCGGCGATCGCGGGAAGGAGGGCGAAGGCCTTCTCCGCAAGCCCGATCCCGCCCTCGTAGCCGTCGTAGACGAATATCGTCGGCGCACCGGTTGCAGGGTGGTGAGGGGTCGAGAGTCCGCCGATATCACGGCGGTCGCAGACGACATGATAGGGCATGACGGCGATCAGGGCGTGCTCCGCACCGTGCAGCCCGCCGGCAAGATCCCGCCCTCCGGCGGCGACCGCTTCCGCCGTCCGGTCCGGTACGGTGAACCAGAGAGCCTTCGTCGTGAGACAGAGCGGCGGGAGGTCCAGCCGGTGGTGACTCACGACCCGGTCGTAGTGCCGCACCGTATACCCGACGACCTGTTCTGTGACCTTGATATCGCCGAAAGAGACCTGCAAGCCGCCGATCTCGCGGCGGCGGAGTTCCTGCACGACCGCCACGTCGGTGGTGGAGAGGGGCTGGGTGTAGGTATCGGTATCGGTCTCCTCCACCCGGATGGTATGCCGGTCGAGATCCATCCCGGTCACCGCGTAGGTCTCCCCCCGGTGGAGGAGGACGGCGCCCGGGTGCGCCTCCCGGTAGGCCTGCCCCCGGTCCATCGTCCCGAGCAGCCTGCCCTCGTGCATCACCCGGAAGGTATCGGAGGAGACTGCGTCGAGCCCGACCGTATCCACCGCCCGTACCTTTCCGGTGTAGATCCAGCCCCGTGACGCCTTCCGGAGCAGATGGACCCGCTCGAACGCTGCAAGCATCCCCATGAGATCCGGACCGAACCAGCGGCCGTCGAGCTCCGGGTCGACCGGGAGTTCCGCCGCCGCACAGAGGAGATGGCCCGAGAGGATGTAGGGATTCCCCGTATCCACGACGGCGTGTTCGCAGGGCCGGGAGAAGAACGCCTGCGGGTGACGCATGAAGTACTGGTCGAGCGGGTTCTCGAACGCGACGAGAACGGCAAACGACTCGCCGGAACGGCGCCCGGACCTTCCCGCCTGCTGCCAAACAGAGATCATCGTCCCGGGATACCCGGAGATGATGACGCCGTCGAGCGACCCGACATCGATCCCGAGTTCGAGCGCGTTCGTCGTCACGACGCCGCGGAGGCTGCCGTTTTTGAGGCTGTCCTCGATCGCCCGCCGGTCTTTCGGGAGGTAGCCGGCCCGGTAGGCGCTTATCCCCGGGACTTCACCGGATCGGACGGCGATCAGTTCGGCAAGTTTCCGGGAGACCGTAAAACAGAGTGTCCGGCACCCGCTCTCCACCGACGCGAGGAGGAGGTCTTTTGTCACCGAATGGGCGGACCGCACGCCGCCTCCGGCAGAAGGGTTGCAGAGCACGAACGTCTTCTCTCCCCCGGGCGACCCGTCCTCCCCGATAGAGATCGCCGCTTCCCCGGTCAGGCGGGCGGCGAACTCGCCGGGGTTTGCAAGGGTGGCGGAGGAGAGGACGAACTGCGGGCGGGCGCCGTAGTGCCCGGCGATGCGGGCAAGACGGCGGAGAAGCATGGCCATATGGGACCCCGCAACGCCGCGGTAACGGTGCGCCTCGTCGACCACCACGAACCGGAGGTTCCGAAAGATCCGGCTCCATTTCATGTGCCAGGGGAGGACCTGGTGGAGCTCGTGCGGGTTCGAGAGGATGACCCGTGAGCGCTCCCGGATTGCCGGCCGCTTCCCGCCGGGCGTGTCGCCGTCGTAGATGGCGGCATCCACCCTGATCCCGGAAACCCGCTCCAGTTCCAGGACCACCTTCACCTGGTCGTTGGCGAGCGCTTTCGTGGGGTAGAGGAAGAGCGCGGTCGCGGCGGGGTCCCGGGCGAGGCGCTCGAAGACCGGGAGCAGGAACGCGAGCGTCTTCCCGCTCGCGGTCGGGGTGGTGACGATGACGTTCTCCCCCGCCCGCAGGTGCTCGATCGTCGCGCACTGGTGCGTGTAGAGCCGGATCCCCATTCCGTCGCAGTAAGCCCGGAGTCCTTCCGGGAGGGGGCGGGATAGGTCGCCGTACCGGGCTTCCCGGGGAGGGATGGTCTTTATATGCACGACCCGCTCCCGAAAT
Source organism: Methanobacteriota archaeon (assembly GCA_016841955.1). Lineage (GTDB taxonomy): Archaea > Halobacteriota > Methanomicrobia > Methanomicrobiales > Methanoculleaceae > Methanoculleus. Next base: position 796,849 of record JAENYE010000001.1, on the reverse strand, counting down.
CCGGGATCAGCCGCGAGCAGGTCGAGGAAGTCACGCACCGCCGTCGCCATCCCCCCTGAGAAGCGCAAAGAGCCGGGCGAGCGAGACGAGGTCCTGCCGGTTATGCTCCACCACCGGGACAAGCGGGCCGGGATTCCCGGTCCGCTGGTAGGTATCGTAGAACTCCGGCACCATCCGGCCCGGAACATCGTCCGCCCGATCGACACCGAGGACCCCCGTCTCGAGCGCGCCGAGCCGGCAGGTGACGAGCGAGTCCCGCCAGCGGCGGCGTGCAAAGTGGAGGACATCGAAGTGAGGCATGCCGAGTCCCGCCGGGATGCCGTAGTAGGCGAGCCGCTCCCGGATGTAGGGGAGGTCGAACGCCCGGCCGTTGAAGGTGACGAGTGCCGCACCTTCCGTCTCCAGGGCAGGAAGGACGGCGGTGAGTGCCGCCTCCTCCTCAACGACCGACCGGAGCAGGTACTGGCGGACGGTGATCGACCCCCTCCCGACCCGGGCGAGGCCGATGAGGATGATCGGCCGGGAGAAGAGTCCCAGCGTCTCGATATCGAGGAAGACAAAATCTTCGGGAGCATGGAACCGGCTGGCCTCGAGGAGGAGCGGGTCGCTCCGTCGATGCCGCCCCCCGATCTGCTCCACGAGATCGCGGGTGTTTCCTTCCGCTACCGAGTCAAGGAGCCGTATGGCCTCCCGGCGGTAGAGCGGGTGCCGGGCAAGATCGGCAACCGTCCGGTAACCCCGCCCCTTCAGCCTCCGCTCTGTCACTTTGCCGATGCCGTGGACCAGGGTGAGGTCTGCAAGGATGGCCGCCGCCGCCCGATCCGGATCCCGGCCGTCAAGGTCCATGGCACTCCGGGATTCGAGGACGTAGCATGTCCCTCCGGGACACGCAACCTCCCGGCCACAGAAAACGTCCTCAAACGCCCTGCCCCGGTACCCGGCGACGAGGTCGTCCCGGAGCCTCCGGGCCCTGTCGTAGTCGGAGCGGGGGACGAACGCGGACCAGGGGGCCGGGGTAAACCCGTCGCTCTCGTCGACGAGATCGTACTCCCTGGCCCGGTCGACCCGGGCCCGCCACAGCCTCCCTGCCTGATCGAACGGGTGAGCCATCCTGTCGACAGAGAGTTAGATTCTGCCGGCATTCAAGATAACCGCCGCGTGGTGAAAGTGAACGGGGAGCCGGTCCCCCCCCGCATCACTCCCGCCGTGCGGGTTTCACCGCGATCGAGCACGTACTGTCGCCGGCACAGATGGCGTTCAGGTACTTCGAGGCGTAGTCCCGGTTCAGGTCCGGTATCGCGGCGCTTGAGTAGGCGTGACAGGCGTTGCAGACGGCGAGCGGGTTCTCCCCCTGTTCTTTTGCCCGCGTGGCCATCGCACACTTCCGGACGGTCAGGACCGCCTCCCCCAGCGCGGATTCCCTGACCTCGTACTGGTATTCGGGCCCGAAGAGAACCCTTGTTGCCGCCGCAAACGCCTCCGCAACCTCCCGGGCGTTTCCGAGCGGCATCCCGAAGGCACGGGCGATGACGCCCGCTTCTCTGCCCTGCTCCCGCCATACCGCCCGCTCGATCTCGTTGTAGAGCTGATCGTCGGCGCCGTCCCTGATGGCCCTGCGGTAGGCAAGCGGCAGCGCGGAGACCTCCCGGGCCGCCAGTTTCCACCGTGCGTCCACCGGTATTCGTTCGAACACATCCATATCCAGGTTCCCTCCTCGTGACGGTTTTCGGATCGGGGGTGGGTACACCTGCAACCCCATGAAGGTTCTCCCGGTGTTGCCGGGACGGCGGAAGGGGCGTCGCGCCTCCCCGGGCACCGCATAAATACTCCTGCAGCCAACAGAAGGAGAGACATGAAGATCGGAGCAGTCCTGATCGACATCGACGGCGTCCTTTACGTCGGCGACCGGCGTATCGAAGGGGCGGACCGGGCGCTCCGGGAACTTGATCGGCGGGGAATACCCTACCGGTTCGTCTCCAACACCACCCGCCGCTCCCGCCGTTCGGTTTCCGGCCGTCTGCAGGGCCTCGGCTACGCCATCCCGGAACCCTGGATCATCACCGCCCCGGTCGCCGCCGCCGCACACCTGCGGGAAGGAGGCCGGACACGGTGCTTCCTCCTCACCACCCCCGATGCCCGGAGAGACTTCGAGGAGGCCGGCCTTGTGATTGTAGAGGGGGGTGCCGCCGATGCGGTCGTGGTCGCCGATGCGGCCGGCGGTTTCACCTACGCTTCGATGAACCGTGCGTTCCGCCTCCTGGTAGACGGCGCAGACCTCGTCGCGCTCGAAAAAGACCGGTACTGGATGGGGCCGGACGGGCTGATGCTCTCGGCCGGCCCCTTCGTGGCTGCGCTCGAGTACGCCACCGGAAAGGCGGCGGAGGTGATCGGGAAACCCTCCCCGGCATTCTTCCATCGTGCGCTCCGGGAGATCGGGGCAAGCCCGAACGAGGCGGCGATGGTCGGCGACGATATCGTCACCGATATCGGCGGCGCCCGGGCCTGCGGGATGAAGGGTATCCTGGTCAGGACCGGCAAGTACCGGGAGGAGACGGTCCGCCAATCGGGCATCACGCCGGACCTCGTCATCGACTCGCTGGCAGACCTCCCGGACCATCTCTGATACCATGTGGAAACGAATCCTCATCGTGCTCGTCCTCGTCGCCGCGGCCCTCGGTGCCGGGTGCCTGGGCGGCCTCCTGCACCCGGCGGTCGTCCCGCCGGCGATTGTGCCGGTCGAGGGGGCGGCCCTCGATCAGGCGCCGGTCTCCACCTTCTCCTTCGAGGACGGGGAAGAGACGGTCCGGGTCGATCCCGACCCGGCAGTCTACGCCGGTGCGAAAGAAGCGGATCGGCAGCTCTACCTCGCTAAAGACCTCTCCGAAGAGGAGTGGATCCCCATCTACTACCGGGCGTTCATCAACGACTCCCACCAGGAACCCTTCTACGCGGACCTGCTCGCGGCCCTCCGGGAGATCCGGGACAGTGAGGGGCTCGACGACGACCGTTACCTGGAGCTGATCGCCGCGTTCGTCCAGTCCGTCCCCTACAAGACCGACGCCTCGATTGTGGAGCCGAAGTTCCCCATCGAGACTTACGTCGACGGGGAGGGGGACTGCGACGACAAAAGCCTCCTCCTCGCCGGGCTCCTCGCACGGGAAGGCTACGGGGTCGCACTCCTCTACTTCGGGGACGAGGCGCATATGGCTGTCGGGGTGGAGAGCGCCGGGTGCTTCTACCGCAACACCACCTACGCCTACATCGAGGCCACGAACGCAAATTACGTGGGCATCCCGCCTGCGGCGCTCTCGAACGGGACGGTCCTCTCCTCCGACCCCCTGGTGATCCCGGTCGGGGACGGGCCGCGGTTCTACGCGGCGTGCGACCAGGTCGAAACGATCGAACGCGCCCTCTCCGCATCCCGCGGCCGGGTCGAGGAACTCGCGCCTGAACTCGCGGCACGCGGCCAAGAACTCGAGGAGGAGAGAGCGTCCCTTGAGTCCCTTGGTGCGCGGCTGACGGCTCTCTCCCGGTCGGGGGAGATCCGGGAGTACAACCGCCTCGTCCCGGAATACAACCGGAAGGCCCGGGACTACAACGACGCGTTAGGAGTCTACAACACCCTGCTCGGTGAGTCGGGGGCTGCCGTGGACCTCCACAATTACCTCGTCGCCCACGCCCACGACCGGCCCGGGTCGTACATCCGTGCCCGGGCATACCTCGCGGGGTGACCGGGGGGTTACGCGTGGCCCTCTGCCTTGAGAAGAGTGCGGTTCGCCGGGGCGGTTGTGGCGAGGTACACCGCCTTACGCATCTGGCTCCGCCTGACGACGGTGGGATACCGGGCGGCCCGCTCGGCGAGGCAGGCAAACGTGGTGAATGTGGATCTTTCCATATATGAAACGGAGTGAGGCCGTTACTTAACCGTAGGCCGCGTGCGGGGTGAAAGTGAAGAGCCGGGGGGTCCGCCCGGAATGCGGCATCCTTTGTGCATGAATTCCGGGAATTTGCACTCATTTAACCGAAAATCCAGGTATCGCCGCGCTTTGTCTCCCTATCGGCCGAAACGGCAATTGTCCCGTTGGCAAGTGTTAATGTATTCCCTGACAAATACATGGAACGGAGTGCCGTATGCTGGATATCAGTGATTTGCACGTGAGCGTGGATGACACCGAAGTGCTCCACGACATCAATCTCCACATCGGGCAGGGGGAGACTCATGTCCTGATGGGGCCGAACGGCTCGGGAAAGAGCACGCTGCTCAAAGCCGTCATGGGGTTCGGCGGCTACACGATCACGTCCGGGTCCATCGTCTTTAAAGGAAAGGATATCACCGGGATGCCGATCCATGAGCGGGCCCATCTCGGGATAGGCATGATGTTTCAACACCCGCCCGCGATATCCGGACTGAAACTCGGGAAACTCCTCACCGCCACATCCAATCTGGGGGGAGACGCGATAGAGGCGCTCGCGCAGTCGGTCAACATGGAGCACTTTCTTGCCCGGGATACCAACGTCGGGTTCTCCGGCGGTGAGATAAAGCGGAGCGAGATTCTGCAACTGAAAGTCCAGCAGCCTGACTTTGTCATGCTGGACGAGCCGGAGAGCGGTGTCGACCTCGAGAACATGAACCTGATGGGGAAGGAGATTGCAGGCCTGCTCGAGAAGGATGTCCATATCGTCAACCGCCGCCGGAGCGGCCTGATCATCACCCACACCGGCTACATCCTCGATTACCTCGAGGCCGACCAGGGGCACGTGCTGATCGACGGCCAGATCCGGTGTCACGGGAACCCTCGCGAGATCCTGCGCGTGGTCAAAGAAAAAGGATACGGAGAGTGTCTGCGTTGCAAACAGATATAACCGACATGGAGCAGCTCTCGCAGGAGGACCGGGAGCGCCTCGCCCTGACCGGCCTTGAAGTCGGGATGCAGAACCGGTGCGGCAGTTTCTTCCAGATCGACCAGAATGTAATCCAGACCACCTGCGGGGCCGAGGGGATCGAGATGCTCCCCATCAAGGCCGCCCTCGAGAAGTACGACTGGGTGAAGGACTACTACTGGAACGCTGTTCCGCGTGATAAGGACAAATACACGCAGTACCTGGCAAAGCAGGAAGACCCGCAGGGTCTCGTCGTCATCGCGCACGAGGGTACAAAGGTCGCCATGCCTCTCCAGGCCTGCCTCTTCCTCCGCGAAGAGCCGGTGCAGCACGTCCACAACCTCTTCATCGCGAGAGAGGGGTCGGAGATCAATATCATCTCCGGCTGCGCGAGTTCCTGGCAGAAGGAGCACGGAGCACATATCGGGGTGACCGAGATCTACGTCGGCAAAGGGGCCAAGGTCACGTCCACGATGATCCACAACTGGAACCCGGGGATCAGCGTCTTCCCGAGGAGCGCCACCATCATCGAAGAGGACGGAACCTTCCTCTCGAACTACGTCTGCATGCAGCCGGTCAACCGGATCAACATGTACCCGACGGCACGCCTGGTCGGCAAGCATGCCGTGGCCCGGTTCTCGAGCATCGTCGTCGCGACGCCTGGCTCAACCCTCGACCTCGGTTCCCGCGCCATTCTCGGCGCCGAGCATACGAGCGCCGAGCTGGTCACCCGGGCGATCACCACCGGCGGCACCATCATCTCCCGGGGGCACATCCTCGGCGAGAAGGACGACACCCGGGGCCACATCGAGTGCAGGGGCCTGATCTTAAAAGACGGCATTATCCACGCCATCCCCGAGATCGAAGGAACACTGACCGGCACCGAACTCTCCCACGAGGCTGCGGTCGGCAAGATCGCCCGCCACGAGATCGAGTACCTCATGACACGAGGGCTCTCCGAGGAAGAGGCCACCGCAACCATTATACGCGGGTTCCTGGATGTGAAGATCAGCGGTCTGCCTGCAGTCCTGCAGGAACAGATCGACGCCGCGATCGATAAAGCGGAATCAGGGTTCTGATTCGGGAGAAGTGATGACGGAGACCGATCCCTGCAAGAGGGAACGCGAGGAGATGGTGGAGTTTCAGGTCCGGGCCCGCGGGGTCGGGGATCGGAGGGTGCTTGCCGCGATGCGGAAGATCCCGCGCCACTTCTTCGTGCCGAAGGGCTACGAGCGTGCCGCCTACGAGGACCGGCCGCTCCCCATCGGGGAGGGCCAGACCATCTCTCAGCCCTACATCGTCGCCGTCATGACCGAACAGCTGGAGATCAAGCCGCAGGACCGGGTCCTCGAGATCGGGACCGGCAGCGGCTACCAGGCTGCACTCCTCGCCGAACTCGCCGCGACCGTCATCTCCGTCGAACGTCTCGCCGACCTCGCCGACCGCGCCCGAAAGAACCTCGCCCGGGCGGGGGTCACCGGTGTTAAAGTGGTCGTGGGCGACGGCACGGAAGGTTATCCGCCTGAGGCCCCGTACGACGCCATAATCGTCACGGCGGCACCGCCCGACATTCCCGGGCCCCTGATCGACCAGCTCGCCGAAGGCGGGCGGCTGATCGCTCCTGTCGGGCCGCGAGACTGCCAGGACCTCGTCAAACTCGTCAAACGCGAAGGCAGGGTGGAGAAGATCCCGCTCGGCGGCGTCTGTTTCGTGCCGCTGATCGGGCAGTTCGGGTGGAGGGGAGAAGGTTTCCTGTGAAGATCTACGACATCACCCGGGACCTCTCCGAGGATGCCGTCCTCTATCCCGGGGACGTCCGGCCCCGGTTCCGCCAGATCGACAACGGGCAGTACCGGGTGACCGAGATGACCCTCGGGAGCCATACGGGGACGCACATCGACGCCCCGTCCCACTACCTTGAGGGCGGTCTGACGGTCGATGAGATCACGCCCGGGGTGCTGGTGGGACCGGCGCAGGTGCTCGACTGCAATGACGTAAACGAGGTCATCGGTCCCGGCCACCTCGCCGGCCGCCTCACCGGCACCCGGACGCTCCTTCTGAAGACATGGTTCTCGGAGCGGCAGCAGTTCGAGTTAGGGTACCCGGCGCTCTCCCTCGAAGCGGCGCAGGTGATCGTCGACGCCGGGATCACCTGCCTCGGGACCGACGCCCCTTCGATCGAGGAGTATAACTGTGACGGCTCGGTCCACCGACGGCTGCTCGGGAGCGGCATGGTCGTCCTCGAACTGCTCGACCTCTCCGCAGTGCCGGAAGGAGAGTATTTCATGACGGCGCTCCCAATGCGGCTCAAAGGCGCCGACGGATCGCCCGTGCGGGCGATCCTATGGGAGAGGGAGGAATAGACGTGAGTTTCTGGCACGATGCGATCGGGAGACTTGAGACGATCCTCGCGGACAGCGGATGCGAGGACGGAATTGTGACGCTCAGCGTGAACTACGACACGGATGTCTGCCAGTACCCCAGAGGCGTCTGTATGGAAGGGCAGTTCGGCGGGCGGAGCGGGCAGTTCGTCACCGGCGAGCCGATCCGGGCCAACACCCGGGTCTCCTTCATGTTCGGTGCGCCCTTGAAAGACCAGAAGCAGCGGGGAGCGGCAGGCGCGATCGTCAACGCCGTCTCGGCGTTCCTCTGCCTGGCACGGAAACTCCGGCCCTGCACCCCCGACTGCTACGCCCCCTGCCTTGCGGAGCTCTCCCGCGAGGTCGCCGGAAAACAGGTCTACCTCGTCGGCCCGATGCCGGTGCTCGAGCGGGCCCTCGGCAAGCAGATCGTCGACTCGCCGGAGGCGGCCGATTTCTTCCTGGTCGCCGGGGACGGCATGACGACCGATGCGGGGATCGCCTGCATCGACGAGTACCGGGGCAAGAAACGGATGATATTCCTCGGGCCGTCGACCGCCGGGGTCAGCGGACTTATAAGTCTCGAGCACTGGTGCCCCTACGGACGATGAATACCTTTTTTTAGGAAAGAAAGGATTATACAGGAGTATGCTTTTCGGTTCTTCCGGAATCCGGCAGGAGTTCGGCCCCGGCCTCGTCGATCTCGCGCTCCGCATCGGAGCGGCCGCCGCAGACGCCGCTTCGGAGATCGTCGTTGGCCGGGATACCCGCACGACCAGCGAACTGCTGGAACATTGCGTCATCGCCGGGATGCTTTCGGCCGGTGCAACCGTCTACACCTGCGGCATCGCGCCCACGCCGACGGTCGCGCACGCGACCGGATCCGTGGACGCTGGGTGCATGATCACCGCCTCGCATAACCCCGAGTCCTACAACGGGGTCAAACTGCTCAACCCGGACGGGTCGTCGTTCACCCGCCGACAGCAGGCGGCGATCGAGGATGCACTCAGGGGGACGCACTGGGAGAACTGGGACGAGCAGGGGCACGTCTCTCCCATCGACGCGGTGGACGCGCACCGGGAGGCGATCCTTGATCGGGTCAGTCTCTCCCGCCCGGTCACGGCCGTGCTGGACTGCGGCAACGGTGCGGGAAGCGTCATCACCCCCGATCTTCTTGCAGGGGCAGGAGCAAACGTCATCGGCCTGAACTGCAACGTCGCGGGGAGGTTTGCCCGCCCTTCAGAGCCGCTTGAGACAAACCTCCCCTATATCGGGGAGATCGTCAGGAAGCGGGAGGCCGCGTGCGCGGTGATCAACGACGGCGACGCCGACCGGATGATGGCGTTCGACGAGAAGGGCCGCTACATCGACGGAGACCACCTCCTCATGCTCTTCGCGAAGTATCTCGACCGCATGCGCGTGGTCACCACCGTCGATGCCTCGATGGCGATCGAAGAGGTCGCGGAGGTCCGCCGTACGCCGGTCGGCGACAGTTTCGTCTCCGAAGAACTCCTCTCCTGGGGAGATTTCGGCGGGGAAGCATCGGGGAGCTGGATCTTTCCCGAGCACTCCTACTGTCCGGACGGGGTCTACGCCGCGGCCCTGCTCTGCGAGATCGCGTCGGAGTGGTCGATCGCCGAAGAACTCGACCGGATGCCCCGGTATACCCTCCTCCGGGAGTCGTATCGCATTGCCTCTCCAGGGGAAGTCATGGCGGCGATCGGGGCCGATGAGCCGACGCACGGTATCCGGTTCGAGGACGAAGACGGCTGGTACCTGATCCGGGCAAGCGGCACCGAACCGAAGGTCCGGATCACGGCCGAGGGAAAGACGCCCGCAAAAGCGAAAGAGATGCTTGATTCGGGGCACGCAGCCCTTGAGCGAGCGAAACGTATTCTGGAGTGAGTGCATGCAGTGTGTCGTACTGGCAGCAGGAGAGGGGAAACGGATGCGGCCCCTGACCGCCCGGCGTCCGAAGGTGATGCTTCCGATTGCCAACCGCCCGATGATGGAACACCTGGTACTCGCGGCTCACGACGCGGGGATCACCGACTTCATATTCGTCGTCGGTTACTTCGAACGCGAGATCCGGAACCATTTCGGGGATGGGAGCAGCCTTGGGGTGAATATCACCTACGTGACCCAGCGGCACCAGCTCGGCACCGCCGATGCCCTGCGGGCGACGGCAGGAATGATCGACGGCCGGTTCCTCCTCCTCAACGGGGACATGGTCCTCAAAAAAAGTGATATCCAGGAGTTCTGCCGGATGGATGCCCCCTGCATGGGGATACACGAGACAGACCACCCGCAGGACTACGGCGTGGTGACCGTGGAGGGAGAGCGCATCACGGGTCTTGAGGAGAAGTCCGAAGACCCGAAGAGCCACCTGATCAACGCAGGCGCCTACCTCTTCGAACCCGACATCTTCGACCTCATCTCGGGGATCAAGATCTCGGGTCGGGGCGAGTTCGAACTGACCGACGCCCTCGAGTCCTATATCGGGGGGGGGACGCTCGCTGCATACCCGCTGGACTACTGGCTCGATGTCGGGCAGCCGTGGGACCTCCTCGACGCAAACGAGGCGCTCATCTCTTCGATGAACCACGAGCGGCGCGGCACCATCGAGGACGGGTGCACCGTCCCGGCGACGGTCAGCATCGGGAGAGGGACCGTCATCCGGGCCGGGACCTACATCGAAGGTTCCTGCGTCATCGGCGAGAACTGCATCATCGGCCCCCACGCCTATATCCGGGGCTCCACCGCCATCGGCGATAACTGCCACATCGGGCATGCGACCGAGATCAAGAACTCCATCGTCATGTCGGCGACGAAGATCCCGCACTTCAACTACGTGGGCGACAGCATCGTGGGCAGCGGGTGCAACTTCGGGGCAGGCACCAAGGTCGCGAACCTCAGACACGACAACGGAGCGGTGAAAGTCTGCGGGAAGACCACCGGCAGGAGGAAGTTCGGCGCCATCATCGGCGACGACGTCCTCTTCGGGATCAACTGCTCGGTCAACGTCGGGAGCCTTATCGGCAGCAACGCCAGAATTGCTCCCCACTCCCTTGTGGAAGGGTGCATCGAGGACGGTTCCATTATCAGGTGATATGATGCAGGCAGTTATTTTAGCAGCGGGAGAAGGGAGTCGCCTCCGGCCGCTCACCCGGAGCAAGCCCAAAGCCATGCTCCCGGTCGCAAACCGGCCGCTCATCGAGTACGTCATCGACGCCCTGCTGGAGAACGGGATCCGCGACATCGTGGTGGTGGTCGGGTATCGCAAGGAGGACGTCATCCGGCACCTCAACAAGCTCGACGCCCCCATCCAGGTCGTCGTGCAGGAGCGGCAGCTCGGGACCGCGGACGCTCTCCGGGCGGCCGAGTCGGAGATCACGGACGACTTCCTCGTTCTCCCCGGCGACAACTACATCAACGCGGAATCGATCGCCCGGATCAGGAAGGAGCAGAACGCCATGCTCGTGGCCGAGCACCCGAACCCCTCGAACTTCGGGGTCGTTGTGATCAGGAACGGCCTCGTCCGCGAGATCATCGAGAAGCCCGAGGACGCCCCGACGTTCACCGTATCGACCGGAATCTACTCGTTCAAACCCGACGTCTTCTCCTACCTCCAGACGAACGAGATCCCCGACGCCCTCTCTGCCATGATCGCATCGGGCCGGCGGATACGGGCGATCCCGGCAGACGACTGGCAGGATGCCGTCTATCCCTGGGACCTCCTGAAACTGAACAGCCGGATGCTCAAGGGGATCACTCCCGAGATCGCCGGGACGGTCGACGCATCCGTCATCCGCCGGGGCACCGTGCATATCGGCACCGGGACGACCGTCGGCCCGAACACCGTGATCTATGGGCCCGTCACCATCGGGAGCAACTGCAACATCGGCCCGAACTGCGTCATCATGCCCGATACGAGCATCGGTGACCGCGTGGTGCTTGAGCCGTTCACCTACGTCGCCGACTCGCTCGTCATGAGCGACGTCACGATCGGGTCCCATTCGAGGATCGTCTCGGCGGTCTTCGGCCAGGGGTGCATCCTCGCCGACCATACCACCACCTACCCGTCCGCGAGTTTCATTGAGGTCGGAGGCCGGGTCCAGAAGGAGGAATTCGGTGCAGTCCTCGGTGACGGGGTCCGTGCGGCACCATTCACAACATTTAAAAACTGTATAGCAGGTAACAGGGTCACCATTGAGGGGGGGAAAACAGTGGTCGGCCTCATCGAGGATGGTACCCGGGTGATGTAGATGTGCGGAATCGTCGGCTATATCGGGAGACGGGACGCAACACCGATTTTGATCCAGGGGTTGAAGCGGCTTGAGTACCGGGGTTACGACTCGTTCGGCATCGCGACGGTGGGGAGTGCGATCGAGGTCTACAAGAAGACGGGTCGTATCTCGGAGGGCGAGGCCGGGGCGGCCGATTTGCACGGGTGCACCGGGATCGGGCATACCCGATGGGCCACGCACGGCGAGCCAAACGACATCAACGCCCACCCGCATACCGACTGCGGGGAGGGGATCGCCGTGGTACATAACGGGGTCATCGAGAACTACAGCGAACTGAAGCGGCAGTTGCAGGGACGCGGTCACACCTTCCGGTCCGAGACCGACACCGAGGTGATCTCCCACCTCATCGAGGAGAACTACGATGGCGACCTCCTCGCGGCGGTCAACGCGACCCTGCCCCTGCTCGAAGGCTCATACGCCATCCTCGCGATCGCGGGGGAGACGCAGCAGATCGTCGCCGCCCGCGACGCGAGCCCGCTCGTCCTCGGTGTCGGGGATGCCGAGGTCTTTGCCGCCTCGGATATGACGCCGCTCCTCGAGTACACCGAACGCGTGATCTTCCTTGAGGACGGCGACGTCGCCGACATCACGCCCGATCACTACACCATCTACCACGACGGCCAAACGGTGGAGCGCCCGATCGAACTGATCAACTGGTGCGTGGAGGATACCCGGAAAGGCGGGTTTGCCCACTACATGTTAAAGGAGATCTACGAACAGCCCCAGTCTTTCTACGAGACCATCAGGGCGGGTATCAACGATCGCGTGCGGCAGATGGTCATGGAAGCAGGCGAGATCACCCTGGTCGCGTGCGGGACGTCGTACCACACCGCCCTGGCCTTCAAATACCTGGCCGAATCGCTCTGCAGCATACCGGTACGGGTCGAGTTGGGGTCGGAGTTCAAGTACTTCACCCCCCCCCTCCGCGGCCTCGTGATCGCCGTCTCGCAGTCGGGGGAAACGGCGGATACGATCGCCGCATTAAAGATGGCGAAATCCCGCAACTGCCCTACGCTTGCCATCACCAATATGCAGGGGAGCACGGTCACCCGGATTGCGGATGAGACCCTGCTTATGCGGGCCGGCCTCGAGATCGGCGTCGCCGCAACCAAGTCCTACACGGCACAGCTTGCGGCGCTGATGCAGATCGTCAATCTGCGGTGCGAGGGGGCGTTCGACGATATCCTGTCGCACGCGCACCTGGCCATAGGGGACATCCTCCTCCAGGACGTCAGGGAGGCGGTCGCCCTCTGTTCGAAGGCCGAGCACGTCTTCTTCGTGGGAAGGGGCCCGTTTTACCCGGTCTCGATGGAAGGCGCCCTCAAGATGAAGGAGATCAGTTACGTCCACGCCGAGGGGTATGCGGCGGGAGAACTGAAGCACGGGCCGTTTGCCCTGCTCACGGGGGAGACACCGGTGGTCGCCGTCTGCACCCCCGGGCCGACCTACGGCGTGATGGCCTCGAACATCAAGGAGATGAAGGCCCGCAAAGCGCCGGTCATCGCTCTCGGCGTTGCCGGCGATACGGAACTCGCCGAGATCGTGGACATCTTCATCCCCATTCCGAACACACACCTTCTGGTACAGGTGCTGACCGCATCGGTCGCCCTCCAGCTGCTCGCCTACCATACCGCCTGTGCGCTGCAGCGGGATGTCGACAAACCGCGGAACCTGGCAAAGAGCGTGACCGTTGAATGATTGAGTATGGACGTAACGCCCTCGGCGAGGGGGCGACGATATTCGAGCCGGTGACCATCGGGTTTCCCTCCCGCGGCCGGATGGGAGAGGAGGGCTACCCGGGCGCCACTATCGGGAGGAACGCGGTCCTCCGGTCGGGAACCGTCATCTACTGCGACGTGATGATCGGCGACGCTTTCCAGACCGGCCATAACGTACTGATCCGCGAAAAGACGACCATCGGTAACGGGGTGGCAATCGGGACGGCGGCGGTGATCGAGGGCGACTGCACGATCGGCGACGATGTCCGCCTCCAGAGCCTGGTCTACATCCCCACCGGCGCCCGGATCGGCGACCGGGTCTTCATTGGCCCGAACGCCGTGCTGACGAACGACCGCTACCCTCCGGGGCCCCACGAATCCCTCCGGGGCCCGGTGATCGGGGCCGATGCCGTCATCGGTGCGAACGCGACGATCCTTCCCGGCGTCACCGTCGGCGAGGGGGCGTTCGTCGCCGCGGGAGCGGTGGTGACGAAGGACGTCCCGCCCGGGATGCTCGCGATGGGAGCCCCGGCACGGTTCCGGCCGCTACCGGCGGAAGCGAGGCGGTGTCGATGAAGATCCCCGTCGCCCGGCCGCTCGTCGGCGAGGGGGAGATCGCGGCCGTCGCCGGCGTGATGCGGTCGGGGATGCTGGCCCAGGGGTCGGTCGTTGCGGAGTTCGAGTCCCGTTTTGCCGACTACTGTGGTGTCACTCACGCAATCGGCGTCAACTCCGGGACGGCGGCGCTCCACGCGGCCCTCCTTGCCGCCGGGGTCGGGCCGGGGGACTCGGTGGTCGTCCCGGCGTTCACGTTCTTTGCGACGGCGTCAAGCGTCTCGATGTGCGGGGCGACACCGCTCTTTGCGGATGTCGATCCCGCGACGTTCAACATCGACCCTGACTCGGTTGGGGATCTCATCCGGCCCGACACCCGGGCGGTCGTCGGGGTCCACCTCTTCGGGCAGCCGTTCGACGTCGCTGCTGTCCGCGCTCTCTGCGACGACCACGACCTCGTCCTCATCGAGGACGCGGCCCAGGCGCACGGCGCGGAGTACCACGGGAAGCGGGCGGGGAGCCTCGCCGACCTCGCCTGCTTCTCGTTCTACCCGACGAAGAACATGACCACCGGCGAAGGGGGCATGGTCACGACCGACGACGACCACCTCGCCGGGCGGGTCAGGCTCCTCATCAACCACGGGCAGAGCCGGAAGTACCTTCACTCGGCCGTCGGCTACAACTACCGGATGACGAACATCGCCGCCGCCATCGGCCTCGTGCAGCTTGACCGGGTCGAGGGGTTCAACGAGCGCCGAATCCACAACGCCCGACACCTCGACCGCCACCTCGAGGGCACGGGACTCGTCACGCCCTACACGGCACCGGGCGTCCGGCACGTCTACCACCAGTATGTCGTGAAGCTCCCCGCCGGCTACCCGCTCACGAGGGACGCGTTCATGAGCGCTCTTGCCGAGGATGGGATCGGGACCGCCGTCCACTACCCCATCCCCGTCAACCGGCAGCCGGTCTACCAGGCCGGAAGCGAGAGCGCCTCCTGCCCGGTATCGGACGACCTCGCGGCGTCGGTCGTGAGCCTGCCCGTTCACCCGTCGGTGACGGACGAAGAACTGGCGTATATCTGCGATGCGGTCCGGGGGCTCCGGGCCGTATAACCGGGTTTTGAATACTCATGAGAATTCTGCTCGTCTCCACCCAGGACTACATCCACCACCCGATTCCGTCGAGGCACCACAACATCTTCGAGGAACTCGCGACGCGGCACGAGGTCCACGTCCCCCACTTCCACGTCAGCAGGGGGAAGGAGCGCCAGACACGCCTCCACGTCCACGAAGCGACGCAGTTTCCCGTGGAGAGCCCCTTCCTCCACTACATCTTAAACGCACCCTGCCACTACCGGGTCATCCGCGATATCATCCGCGACCACGATATCGAGATCGTCGTAGGCGCCCACGTCCTCGCTGGGACGGCGATGGTCCGGGCGGCAGAGAAGTCCGGCGTGCCGGTGGTCTTCGACCTGAAGGACTGGTTCCCCGACTCCGCCGCCGCCTACTACAAAAATCCCGTCGCGCAACGGCTGCTCCGGGAAGGCGTTCTCGCCATAACCCGGTACAACCTGGACCACAGCGACGTCATCACGACGGTCTCCCCCGGGCTCGTCACGAAACTCAAAGGTTACGGCTACGATGCGGAGTTGATCACGAACGGCGTCAACACCGACCTCTTCCGCCCGATGGACGGCGGTGCGATGCGTTCCGCCCTCGGGATTGCCCCCGATGCCTTCGTGCTCGGGTTTGCGGGGGCGGTCGAGCGGTGGTACGCCCTCGACGAGGTGATCCGGGCATTCCCGGAGGTCCTCAAAAAGCACCCGAACGCGGAACTCCTGGTCGTCGGCGGTTCGCTCTTCACCGGCTACCTGGACGAACTGCAGGAGCTCGCGGCCCAACTCGGGGTTGCCGGCCGGGTACACTTCACCGGCGCCGTCGATTACCGCGACCTCCCCGGCTATATCGCGCCGATGGACCTCTGCCTCATCCCGCTCTCTCCCCCCCGGTGGGTCGATATCGCCCTGCCGAACAAGTACTTCGAGTACTCGGCGTGCGGGAAACCGATCCTGTCCACCCCCATTCCCGATATGCTCCGGATGGGCGGCGACCACATCGCTGTCTACCGGGACAGGGAAGAGTTCCTGGAGCAGGTCGACGAGCTGGCTCTCGCCTCAGGAAGGGTACCCGCCGGGATCGAGGAGCACAGCTGGAAGAAGAAGGCGGAGGCGTTCGAGAGGGTCTTTGCCCGGCTGACGGGAAAGCGCTAAATTCATTCTATTTTCCGGCGGCACGGATACGCCAAGGTTATTAATGGTTCGAAGGGAAACAGATTCCTAACAAGGAGGGTCCGATGGCTCAGATGGATCTCAAGAAGTACCGACCATATATCATCATTGGTGTTATCGTCCTGTTCGCCCTGCTCACGCTCTGGACGCGGGGTATCCCTTCGGAAGGTCTGGTGACCGCCGAAGGCGTCAATCTCCTCGGTAACGACCCCTGGTACAGTCTCCGCCAGGTTGAGCAGACCGTCGCCAACTTCCCGGGCTACGCCTGGTTCGACGCCATGACGCTCTACTCGACCGGCGACAACATCTACTGGGGACCGCTTTTTGTCCAGATCATATCGGCGCTCTGCGTCCTCGCCGGCGCGACGACGCGGCCCGAGATCATGGTGGTGGCGTCCTGGGTCCCGCCGCTGATGGCCGTGGCAATGGTGCCGGTCACCTACCTGCTTGCACGAAAGATTGCCGACTGGAAGACCGGACTCATCGCGGCGGGCCTGATTGCGGTCGTCGGCGGAAACTACGCCTACCGCTCCCTCTTCGGTTTCGTCGACCACCATATCGCAGAGACGCTCTTTTCGACGATCTTCGTCCTCGCCTACGTCGTGGCGCTGCTCGCGACGCGCGACGCCCCGCTCTCCCGGAAGAACCTTGAGACCCTGAAGATGCCGGTGCTGGCGGCGGCCATAGCCGGCATCGCCTACCTCCTCGGCCTCTTCAACATGCCGACGATGATTCTCTTCGCGCTCATCGTGGCAGCCTTCACCCTGGTCCAGTTCGTCCTGGACTTCTTCCAGGACCGGTCAAGCGACTACCTGGTCCTCGTAAACGCCGTCGTCTTCGGCGTGGCGATCGTCGGGATGGCGGCGTTCGGTTTCCCGCACTCCGGCATCGGCCTCTCCCAGTACAGCGTCGGGCACGTCATCGTGTATGCAACCCTCATCGCAGGCACGCTCGTGCTCTACGGACTCTCGATCTTCCTGAAAGGGCGCCCGAAGTACTACTATCCCACAGCGCTCGCCCTCGTCGCGGCCGTCGCCGCCGCGGTGCTTTTTGTCGCCCTGCCGGACATCTACAACCTCCTGATAGCGAGCCTCTTCTCCTTCTTCGGCGAGCGGCCCGTCACCACGACCGTCGAGGAGGCGCGGGCCTGGTCGTTCGGCGCGGCCTGGATGACGTTCCACTGGGGCCTCGTCCTCGCAGCCGGCGGGGCGGCCGTCCTGCTCTGGCGGAACCGTGAGACGGTGAACCCGGCCCACGCCTTCGTCCTGATCTGGACGGGGGTCATCCTGGCATCGACCGCCGCACACGTCCGCTACGAGTATTATCTTGCCGCAAACATCGCCTTATTTGCCGCGATCTTTGCAGGAGCGGTCCTTGACGCGGGCCGGAAAGATGTCACGCGCCTCCTGGGGAGAGGAGGCAGCACACCATCCTCCGGCCCCGGGACCACCGAGAAGCAGGAGGAGCCGGCACGAAAGGGGAAGAAGGGTGGCAAGAGCCCCGAAGCCCGGAAGGCGAAAGCTCCCAGAAGAGACCAGCCGGACTACCTCAAAGTCGGAGCCTTCGCCGCTGTCATCGTCGTCACGCTCCTCTTCGCGGGGACATCCCTCCAGGGGAACCTTGCCATGGCCGACAGCGCGAAGTACGGCGGCATAAACTCGCAGTGGATGGAAGCTCTGGAATGGATGGGCGCAAACACCCCCGACACCGGCGTGGACTACTACGCGATCTACGACCGGAATACCTTCACCTACCCCGAGGGGTCCTACGGCGTCATGTCCTGGTGGGACTACGGCCACTGGATAACCTTCGTCTCGAAGCGGATTCCGAACAACAACCCCTTCCAGCACGGGGTTTCCGGCCCGAACGGCTCGGCAACCTACTTCGTCTCGACCTCTGAAGTGGCCGCAAACCGGATCCTTGATGCCATCGGCACCCGTTACGTCGTCACCGATATCCAGCTCGATACCGGGAAATTCCACGCCCCGGCGACGTGGGCCGACCCGGACGTGGGTGTGGAGCGGTTCCAGCCCTACTTCCTCGTCCCCGTGAGCGCGGGATCGACGAACTACCAACCGATGCCGTTCAACAACCAGGAGTACTACCTGACGATGATCTCCCGGCTCCACAACTTCGACGGGTCCATGACCGACCCGACGTCTCAGGTGATCTACGTCGAGTACCAGGACCCGGAGACGGCGAACACCTCTCTCCCGGTCATCACGCGCACCGAGCAGATGAACGCCACCGCAGGCGCGGCCGCGGTGGAGGCCTACAACAAGAATGCGCCGGCGGGGTCGGGTGCGACGCTGCTGAACATGTACTACCAGTACCGGGGGGACTCGATCCTCCAGCCGCTCGAGCAGGTGCCGGCGCTCCAGCACTACCGGCTCGTCCACGAGACATCCCAGAACGTCTACGGCAACGTCGGTGAAGACGGGCCCGACCTCAAAGCCGTCAAGGTCTTCGAGTACGTTCCCGGAGCCCGCATCGAGGGCGAGGGGGTCATCGAGGTGCCCATCGTCACGGATACCGGCCGGACGTTCACCTACCGGCAGGAGAGCGTGAACGGTACGTTCATCGTCCCGTACGCGACGTCCGGATGGTCGGGCGAGGTGAAGACAACGGGACCGTACCGGATCGCGGGCACCGGCCAGACGTTCGACGTCACCGAAGAGGATATCCTGCAGGGACGCACCATAACCTAACGAGGATGCACTCTTCAGTCATCTACGGCGACGTCTTTACCCGGCACGACATGGAGGCTCACCCCGAGTCGGGCTCCCGGTTACGGGCAGCCCTCTCCGGGGTTCCTGAAAACATGAGGTGGCGTCCCCCGGTCCGTGGTACCGAGAGAGACCTGGAGCGGGTTCATCGCCCACAATACGTCAGGTGGGTACAGGAGATCGCCCGGGGAACCTGTTTTTTGGACGCGAATACCTACGTCACCTGCCACTCGTTCGAAGCGGCGCTCTATGCCACCGGATCGACCTTTGCAGCGGTGGAGCGGGCGCTCGACGGCGAGCACCTGTTCGCCCTGGTCCGCCCGCCGGGACACCATGCCGAGCCCGACCGGGCGATGGGGTTCTGCATCTTCAATAACGCCGCCGTCGCGGCTGCGAAAGCACTTCTGTCGGTCGACCGGGTGGCGATCCTCGACTGGGACCTGCACCACGGCAACGGCACCCAGAAGGCTTTTTACGGGAGCGACCGGGTGCTCTTCTGCTCGGTGCACGAGGAGAACAGTTTCCCGAAGACCGGGTGGGTGGACGAGATCGGCACCGGCGCGGGCCGGGGCTACACCCTCAACGCCCCGCTTGCGGCAGGGTCCACCATCGCCGATTACCGGTACGTTTTTGATGAAGTCTTCGTCCCGGCGCTCGTCCGGTTCCGGCCCGACGTCCTGATCGTCTCGGCCGGGCAGGACGCCCTCTCCGACGACGAACACGGGCGGATGAATCTCGAGCCCGAGGATTACGGCGTGCTCGCCGGGATGCTGATCGACGGCACGGACCTTGCCCTCGCGCTGACGCTCGAAGGGGGTTACGGGCCGTCGCTGGGAAAAGCGATCGCCGCGATATTTAGTGCCCTCTCGGGGAAGCGGTTCGTGCCCGCCGAGAAACCCCTGAACAGGGGCACGGAACGGGTTGCGGATCTCTTGAAGAAGGTCCGGTTCTGCTGAGCAAACCCTTTCGATCGGTGAATCGGCAGTGTGCCGGTGTGGAAGGGGGATGACATGGGCTCATGCATGGCCTCACGTGAAGACGCGAGGTCCAAGTGTTAAGCGCTGGCAAGCTCCCTTCGCGCCTTCGCGGCTTCGCGTGAGACTGCATCACTCCAGTACGCCGTTGACTCACGCGAAGCCGCGAAGCCGCGAAGAACTCAAACGTCTGAAGCGCGTCAACCCTGCGCAGATCGCTTCCGGTCGGGGTCCATATAGGAGATCTCGAACCCGGGGACGACGACCCGCACCACCGGCACCGGGGTCCTCGAGAGGTCGCAGACGCAGACCCGGTCCGTATGGGGGCCGACCTCCTCAAGAACCCGCCGTATATCGAGGTCGAACCGCGTGGTGCTCGCGTCGGGAACGTCGGCGATATCGACGGCATCTGCGTCGGCAAACCACATCCGGTTGATCCGCTTCAGCCGCTCGTATCCCGCTTTCCGGATGACCATCTCCCGCCGGGGGTCGTTGCGGCCGCCCTGGAGAAAACTTCCCCGGCTCTGGGCGACCTCGGTCAGGGCGCGGAGTGCTGCGATCTCGGGGCAGGTGTGCGTCCCCGACCCGATGACGATCATCGCCGGGTCCTTCGTGACGGTGTCGTCCGCGGCGGCAGCGACCGTGGGGATGCCGGTCTTCCCGGCGAGCAGCCAGAGGTGGATATCGACCCCGTTCTCCTCGAACCGGTCGAGGACCTCGCGGGCGGCGCATTCCTTCTCGACGGTGAGGCGGCGGCCGAGGTCGCCCTTCTGGTCGGCGACGCTGAGCGCGTCCCGCTCGATCACCTCAAAGAGGGCGTGCAGGATCGCCTCCTCCATGACATTTCCCGACGCAAGCCCGTTCGAGTCGCTCCGGAAGAGGGGCATCGCCATGCCGAGCGAGTCGTAGGGATGGAAGACGGCGTTGCTCGGGACGTAGGCCTCCTCGTCGTTCAGGATATCCCACGCCGGCGTCCAGTGGACCTTCTCCCCCTGCTCGAGTTTCCGCGGGAGGAGCAGGTCTTCAGGGTGCACCGCCCGTCCCGGGCCGATCTCCTCGTAAGTCGCATACTCCATCCGGTCGCCCCGGTACTCGGCGCAGTAACGCTCGAGCGCCTCCATCATCGCCGAGACCCGTGCGTGGACAGGTTCCTTTCCCTTTCCCGCGTGGACGCGAACCGCCCCCCGGGCCGCCCCCGGCCGAACCGCCGAGAAGACCGGGATCCCGACCCGGTCCAGGGGAGTGACGTCGACGATCTCGGTGACACCGATCTCCGTCATCAAGGGCTCCACGGCGGCACGGGTCTCCTCCGGAGACCGGGAGCGGTGCGTTCCGTCAAAGTACGCCTTCTCTACCGGGTGAATCGTGATTGGCATTCAAGATCCCTTGGAGGTGATACCTTAATAGTATGGCAGATGTACCCTACCGTGTTATGAGCACGGATGATGTGGCGGTGGGCGCAGTCGTCCGGTACCCCCGCACCGGCACGACCGGGAAGATCGTGCGGGTCGAGGAGATCGACGGCTGGAAGTACGCCGAGCTCGACAGCACCGGACTCTACTACCGGGTGGACGAACTTATCGGCGCCGACAAAGCGACCGGGAACGCGGAGAGAGAGGACCGCTCTCTCGAGGAGTATCTCGAAGAGCATAAAGAACTCCAGGAGCAGCTCGAAGAGGTGTGGGAGAAGGGGACCGACCAGAGCTGTGAGGGCGGCGGTTAACCCTCGACCGGTATGGTGGTGAGTTTCACCGCCTCAACACCCTTCTGTGCCATCAGCCTCTCGGTAATATCCTTCAGTACGGCCCCGTCCCCCCGGATCAGGATCACTTCGAGGCACTTGTTCTGGGTCACGTGTGAGTGAAGGGATGCCTGGATGTTCTGGGCGTACTGGTGCTGTATCTCGGTGAGTGTCTGGAGCAGTCCTCGCTGGTCATGGTCATAGACCATGGTGATGACGCCCTGCCGCTCCCCTTTTACATCGGAGATCCACTGGTAGTGTGTGATGTAGCTTCGTATTGAATCCCGTATTCCTTCGGATCGGGAGGAATACCCCCGGAGGCTCAGGATCTCGTCGAATTTGTCGAGAAGGTTCTTGGGTAGAGAGATCCCGATACGTGAAAGTTCGGTATCACCTGACATATTACGATCAGTTCCATATCTCTATTCATGGGGTATAAATTTTCGCTAAGAACCAGTGCATTATTCATACTTCGTATGCCGAACGGGCGGTGACAAACGGGGGATCGCCCGGCACGTACTATAAAAGCGCGGCAGGGAACGGCAAAGTAATCCCTACTGATTATGTATAAGTAGTGTCACTATATATTGGATAAGGAGGTTCGAAAACTTTTGCGAGATGCATTCATTCCCGGTGTCAATATTGGGCTCGTGGGTCATGTCGATCACGGCAAGACCACCCTGGTCAGCGCGCTGACCGGTACCTGGACGGACAGGCACAGCGAGGAGATCAAGCGCGGCATCTCCATCCGGCTTGGCTACGCGGATACAACTTTTTACAAATGTGAAGAGTGCAAGGGGACGGAGGCCTATTCCTCCCATCCTGAATGTCCGAAATGCGGAGGAAAGGCGGTCCCGTTCCGGACAGTCTCGTTCGTCGACGCCCCCGGCCACGAGACGCTGATGGCGACGATGCTCTCCGGCTCGGCACTGATGGACGGCGCGATGCTCGTCATCGCTGCAAACGAGGTCTGCCCGCAGCCCCAGACCAAGGAGCACCTGATGGCGCTCGAGCTGATCGGCATCAAGAAGATCGTCATCGTCCAGAACAAGATCGATGTCGTCACGCAGGCCGAGGCGCTTGAGCACTACAAACAGATCAAACGGTTCATTAAGGGCACCATTGCCGAGAACGCACCCATCATCCCGGTCTCCGCGCAGAAGGGAGTCAATATCGGTGCCCTGATCCAGACCCTCGATGAGGTCATCCCGGAGCCCCCCCGCAACCCGGATATCGACCCGGTGCTGCTCGTCGCACGATCGTTCGATGTCAATAAACCCGGCTGCAGCTGGCGGGACGTGAAGGGCGGCGTCATCGGGGGCTCGCTCATCCGGGGAATCCTGCGTGAGGGAGACGATATCGAAATCCGGCCCGGCCGGCAGGTTCAGATCGAGAACCGGACGAAGTGGGAGCCGATCGAGACGAAGATCACCTCCATCAACGCCGGTAAGGCCAGCGTGACCGAGGCGTCGCCCGGGGGCCTCCTCGGCGTCGCGACGAAACTCGATCCGGCACTGACGAAGAGCGACGCCCTCGCCGGACAGGTGGCCGGGCTCGTGGGAAAATTGCCGCCGGTCTGGGAACGGCTGAAGTTCGACGTCACGCTCATGGACCGGGTGGTCGGCGCGGACAGCGAGCAGATCATCGAGCCCTTGAAGCATAAAGAGCCGTTGATGCTCTCGGTCGGGACCGCCGTCACCGTCGGCGTGATCGTGAACACGAAGAAGAACCAGGTGGAGGTCCAGCTGAAGCGGGCGGTCTGCGCGGAGATCGGCGCACGGATCGCTATCAGCAGGCAGGTCGGCGGACGATGGCGGCTGATCGGCATGGGTATTCTGGTCGAGTGAGGGTGCTCCTCGACACGAACGCCCTGCTGATGCCGGCCCAGTTCGGGATTGACCTGTTTGACGAGCTTATGGGCCTCTTCGGGGACTTCGAGCCGATAACGCTCGAAGAGGTGGTCGGTGAACTCTCGGGGCTCGCCCGGGGCCGCGGCCGCGATGCGGCTGCCGCTCGTGTGGGCCTCGCGATGGCCCGGCACTCGAAGGTCGTGCCGAGCGGGAGTACCGCGGAGCGTGTGGACGACCGGGTGATCGAGTATGCCCGGCGGGAAGGATGCACCGTGGTGACGAATGATCGCGAACTCCGGAATGCTCTCCTTGGCGAGGGAATCAACGTTGTTTCGATGCGGAGAGAGAGAACATTGGAGCTGATGAGGGGATAGTGAAATCATGTACTATAAGATGACGCTGGAGGACAAGGTGCGCGTTCCGCCGCACCGCCTCGGGGAAGACCTGGAAAAGGTTATCCTCAACGTACTGCAGGAACAGCTGGAAGGCAGCATCGCAAAGGAGATCGGCATCTTCATTGCGGTTACAAAGATTCTCAACGTCGGCGAGGGGGAGTTGATCCCCGGCGACGGTGCCGTCTACTACGACGTCAGGTTCGAGGCGGCGGTGCTCCGCCTGGCGCTCCAGGAAGTGATCGAGGGCGATGTAGTGGAGACGACGAGTTTCGGCGCCTTCGTCAGCCTCGGACCCATCGACGCCATGCTCCACGTGAGCCAGATCTCGGATGAATATATCAACTACGACGAGAAGAACGGCAGGCTGATCTGTCAGGACTCGAAGCGGTCTATTGCCGTCGGGGACGGCATCCGGGCCCGGATCGTTGCGCTCTCGTTGAACGAGCGTGAGCCGAGAGAAAGCAAGATCGGCCTCACCATGCGGCAGTCGGGTCTCGGGACCACGGTCTGGCTGGAAGAGGAGCTCGAAGACGAGAAGAAGGGAGCGGTGTAACATGGTCGTGCGCAAGAAGGTAGTCAAGGTCTGCCGCGAGTGCCACCGGGTCGTCGAAGGGGAGAGCTGCGTGATCTGCAGCACGACCAACCTGAGCGAAGACTGGGCGGGCTACGTCGTGATCATCGATCCCGAGCATTCGGAGATCGCGAAGAAGATGAATATCACCATGGCCGGCCGGTACGCACTGAAGGTCCGTTGATGCTCCGGCTACCCGAAGCGCACCGCGATCTCTTCAAAAAACCGTTCGGCACCCTTTATGGGAGTATCGGCGAACTCCTCACCCTGCTCGAAGGCCGGGTGGTCTACGCCGTCGGCGATGTGGTGACCCATAACCTCCTCGCTGCAGGAGTCGTCCCCGACATCGCCATCATCGACGGCTACACGATGCGCACGCCCTGCACCCGTTCACCCCTGCTCCGGGCGAGAAGGCTGACGGCGAAGAACCCTCCCGGCACGATCACCGACGAACTCGTGGACGCGATCGACGAGGCGGTCAAAAATCCTCCCGGGGTGATCTCCGTCGAGGGCGAGGAGGATCTTGCGGTCATCCCGCTCGTCCTCGCCGCGCCACCCGGGGCTGCCGTCCTCTACGGCCAGCCGGGAGAGGGAGTCGTCCTCCGGCTCGTTGATGCGTCGGCGAAGCAGGAGGCCGCGTCTATGCTGAAAGTTTTCGTGCGCGAGTGAGCGATGCGGCGAAACCCGTACCCGCGCCCCATCCCAGAGTATAAATAAACCCGTCAACAATATTTTAGGGATATCGATGGACTTCGAAATTACCCGTGATGTGAGGAACGAGGTGTTGAACAGGAGAGAGCTTTCGTTTACTCTCACCTTCGACGGACCGACGCCCTCGCGGAAGAGCATCCAGGAGAAGCTCGCCGCGCTGCAAAACAAGGATGAGAACCTCCTCGTGCTGGACCTCGAGCGGACCCGGTTCGGGAAGATGGAACTGTTCGGCCGTGCCCGGATCTATGACGACGAGGAGAGCAAGAAGTCGACCGAGCGGGAGTACCTGCTCAAGCGCGGCGAGCCCAAAGCGGAGAGCGAGGCGTAAGGCATGGCGGTCAAGAGACACGAGTGCTACGAAGTCAAGGGCGATGCGGCGGTTCTGCAGAAGCGGCACTGCCCCCGGTGCGGCCCCGGCATCCTGATGGCCGAGCACAAGGACCGCGTGGCCTGCGGCAAGTGCGGCTACACCGAGTTCCGGAAGTAGGTCCTCACTCCCTGATACCAATACGGCCGCGGCCACAGTTCACCGGCCGCGGCCGGTCTTTTTATAATGGAACGAACGGAGCGATACCTGTTTTATGCCTGATGTAATGCCTGGTGACGGGCTGGTGCTGGGTCTTGAAGGAACCGCGTGGAACCTCAGCGCCGCTCTCTTCGGGGAAGACCTGGTCGCCCTCTATTCGTCGCCCTACGTCCCGCCGAAGGGAGGGATCCACCCGAGGGAGGCCGCGCAGCACCACGCCTCGGTGATGAAGGAGGTCGTCTCCCGGGTGCTCGCGGAGCCGGAGCGGATCCGGGCCGTCGCCTTCTCCCAGGGGCCCGGCCTCGGCCCCTCGCTCCGGACGGTGGCGACCGCCGCACGGGCCCTCTCGATTGCCCTCGGCGTGCCGCTCGTCGGCGTCAACCACTGCGTGGCGCACGTCGAGATCGGGAGGTGGGCGACCGGGTTTTCCGACCCGATCGTCCTCTACGCGAGCGGCGCGAACACGCAGGTGCTCGGCTACTTGAACGGCCGCTACAGGATCTTCGGGGAGACGCTGGATATCGGCCTTGGAAACGCGCTCGACAAGTTCGCCCGGAGCCACGATCTCCCGCACCCGGGCGGCCCGGTCATCGAGACCCTTGCGCGGCAGGGAGACTACATCGAGCTCCCCTACACGGTTAAAGGGATGGACCTCGCCTTCTCCGGGCTCGTCAGCGCCGCCCAGGAGAGCACGGCGACGCTCGAGGACGTCTGCTCCGGCCTGCAGGAGACCGCGTTTGCGATGTGTGTCGAGGTGACCGAGCGCGCACTCGCGCATGCCGGCAAGGAAGAGGTGCTGCTGGTCGGCGGGGTCGGCGCGAACGGGCGGCTCCAGGAGATGCTGCGGGTGATGTGCGAGGACCGTGGAGCGGCGTTCGCCGTCCCGGAGCGGACATACCTCGGCGACAACGGCGCGATGATCGCCTACACGGGCAAGGTCATGCTGGAGCACGGCGTCACGCTCCCCCTCGAGGAGTCGCAGATCCGTCCGGGCTACCGGGCGGACGAGGTGGAGGTCGCCTGGCGGACGGAGCCCGGCGAGATCTTTGCCGCCGCGCCGCACGACGAGGGGGTCGCCCGGGGCGCGGAGGCGGTCGTGGAGATCGGGGAGGAGAGTGTGGTCAAGCGCCGGACGAGCAAGCGCTACCGGAACCCAGGCCTCGACCGCCGGCTGATCGCGGAGCGGACCCGGGCAGAGGCCCGCCTGATCGCGGCGGCGCGGCGGGCGGGCGTCCCCACCCCGGTGATCCGGGATATCACCGCGGACACGATCGTCATGGAGCGTGTCGCAGGCGTAGTGCTGAAATACGTCGCCGCGCCGGAGACGATCCGCCTCGCGGGCGAGGCGGTCGGGAGGCTGCACGGGACGGGGATCGTCCACGGCGACCTGACGACGAGCAACATGATCGTCCGCGACGGCCAGTGCGTCTTAATAGACTTCGGGCTTGCGTCCACCTCATCGGAGGTCGAGGCGCGGGGGGTCGACCTCCACGTCTTCTTCCAGACGCTCGAGAGTACCACGGAGAACTTCGAGGAGCTGAAGGAAGCCTTCGTCGAGGGGTACGCGGGCGTGTTCCCGGGGGCGGACGAGGCTCTCTCCCGGGAGCACGAGGTCGAACTGCGGGGGCGCTACCTGTGAAGCTCGCGGTGGTGACGAGCAACGCCAACAAGGCGCGGGAGGTGGCGGCCTACTTTGCGGGGGTGCTGGAGGTCGAGCACGTCGCGCTGGAATGCCCGGAGTTCCGCCACGACGACGTCGGGGAGATCGCCAGGGAGAAGGCGGAGTTTGCCTACCGGGCGATCTCCCGCCCGCTGATCGTCGACGACACCGGCCTCTTCATCGACGCGCTCCGGGGATTTCCCGGGCCGTACGCCGCATACGTCCACGACACCATCGGGAACGCGGGAGTCCTGAAACTCATGGAGGGCGTGGAGGACCGAAGCGCCCACTTCGAGACGGCGATCGCGTTCGCCCGCGAGGACGGTGTCCGGATCTTCCGGGGAATCCTGCCGGGGACGATCGTCGCCCCCCGGGGGGAGGGCGGGTTCGGCTACGACCCGATCTTCGCCCACGCCGGGCAGACGCTCGCCGAGATGCCGCTTGCCGAGAAGAGCCGGATCTCTCATCGGGCGCGGGCGCTCGAGGCGTTCCGCGCCTGGGTCGAGCGGGAGGCCGGGGGCGGCAGAACTGTTAATAGTAGCAAGAACGAATAGTACCAAACTGACAAGTGGTGTTTTCAACATGGCAAGATTTCCCGAAGCTGAAGCACGTCTGCTCAACGTAAAGATCTGTATGAAATGCAACGCACGGAACGCAATCCGCGCGACCCGCTGCCGTAAATGCGGCTCGGACGAACTCCGCGCCAAGTCCAAGGAAAGGAAGGCGTAACGTCGCCGTAGCGCTTCGCGCATTCAACATCCGGATGCTCCCGATCGCGGCGGGATCGGGGATCCGGGGCACTCTTTTTAGTTGTTATCCATAAGGAGGGAACGGGGAGCGACCGCAGGGTCCGCCTCTAGGCGCTGTAGTAGGTGACCTTTCTGCCCTCTTCGCTGTACTCGCCCCTGTACGTCTCGATGTTGCGCTTGTAGCCGATCCGTTCCTCAAACCCGAGGTCACGGAGCCGCTCGCGGACCCGCATCACGTCCGCCTCGTCCGCCCAGTCCCGGGTGTAGACGTAGATGACCGACCGCTCGTCGCGCGAGTCCGGGTTCGGTTTGGCGGTGCTGACTTTCGCGGATATCCCGAGCACTCCCCGCGCCGTCTCGTCCCGGACCTTCCTCCACGCCTCGTCCACCTCTTCCGCGGGGACGAATATAAGCCATTTCCCCACCTGCTCGTCATCGAGGCCTCTCGCCGCGGGCCCCGGGGCGTCCTGGACGATCCAGTACATCCGGGTCGTCTTTGAGGGGAGAACCCCTTCGCCCGCCCTGAGGGGCGCGTAAATCGCATCGATCCCGCCGAACCGGCGGAGAAGCGCCTCGGCGAGCTCCGGGTAGTCCTCCTGGAACCGCCCGAAGATCTCACGGACGTCGGCCTCAAAATCAGTCCCCTGTTCGACGAGTTCGAATAGGTACGAACCCCTGATGCGGAGTTCGCGGTTGAGGAAGATCTCAAAGATCCCGTATGCGATCTCAGCCAGGGACTCCGGGTCGATCTCTTCCATACCTATTGGTAACTACCGGGGCGGTAAAAATGGTTCTGAAGTGTTACCGGCCCAATCTCTCCGCGACCAGTTCTGCGGCACGCTCCCCGGAGAGCAGCATCCCGCCGAAGATCGGTCCCATGCGGCACTCCCCGGCAACGGCGTTTGCCGCCATCCCGGTGACAAAGAGGCCGGGGAAGACTTCTTTCGTGTGATCGAGGATCTGCGACTCGGCACGCTCGGCCCACATGAAACTCTCGCCCTTGACCCGGAGTCCGCCGCCTTTCCGCTCGATCATCCGGGCGATCATGGCGTCGTGGCCGGTCGCATCGACGGTGCAGGTGCAGGCCACGGTGAGCGGGTCGACGTGCAGCCCGGCCATGTCGACCGGCGTCCAGTTGATGACGAGGCCGCCGACCCTGCCGTCGCCCCTGACCATGACGTCCTCGACGGTGGTGAGGTTGAAGAACTCGACGCCGGCGTCGCAGGCTGCCGCGGTGAGTTTGGCGACCGCCTCGACCGATTTTGCGACGTAGTAACCCTCCTCGAACTCCCGGTAGGCGATCCCGAACCTGTCGAGGAGCCGGCGGGCTTCTTCCTGGACGACGATCCGGGGGAACATCATCCCGCCGCCCCACATGCCGCCGCCGATACTGAGCTTCTTCTCGATGAGTGCGCACCGGACACCCCTCTCGCCGAGGAGCGCGGCGCAGGCGAGCCCCGAGGGGCCCCCGCCGATGACGGCGGCGTCCATCTCGAGGTGGTCGAGGAGCGCCCGGTGCTGCTCCTCGAGAATGGCCCTGCTGATGGTCACTTCGTTCAGTGTCATCCGGTTCTAATGTATATCGCCCCGGCATCATAAGGACACTGGCGCACGGTGGAAACGCACCGGATCGCGGTTCAAACGGGAGCGCTCGGGGAGATTTCGGCGTATATCTTAATATCGATCCGGTCCAATAGATCCTCGTCATGAAGTGGACGCGCGACTTCGGTCTCACGATGAGGATGCTTTTGACGTCGTTCCTGCTCCTCATAGTCTACCTGATCTTCCTGGGTATCCTTTCTGCCCTGGGATTCGGCTTTGAGTTCCTCCTGCTGGTGGCCGCCGGCATGGCATTCGTCCAGTACTTCTTCTCGGACAAGCTGGTCCTCTGGAGTACCGGTACGCGTATCGTCGGGGAGGACGAATATCCCGAGCTGCACCGCACAGTCCAGCACCTCGCTACCGAGGCAGGTCTGCCCATGCCGAAGATCGGGATCATGCAGTCACCCGTCCCCAACGCGTTTGCCACCGGGCGGAACCACAAGAACGCCGTGGTTGCCGTCACCGATTCGATCATGCGGATACTCTCCAGGGACGAACTCGAAGCGGTGCTCGCCCACGAGCTCTCCCACGTGAAGAACCGGGACATGCTCACCCTGACGGTGGCGAGTTTCCTCTCCATGCTCGCCTTCCTGATCATGCGGAACTGGTTCTTCATCGGTCTCTTCGGCCGCCGCGACAGCAATGCCGGAGCACTGATCCTGGTCTTCATCGCCTCGATCCTCGTCTGGGTCGTGAGCACCCTCCTCATCAGGGCGCTCTCCCGCTACCGGGAGTTTGCCGCCGACCGGGGCAGCGCCTATATCACCGGCAATCCCGGGGCACTGATCTCGGCGCTCCAGAAGATCAGCGGGCGGATGGACTACATCCCTGCCGAGAAGAAACAGGAAGTGGAGGGTGCAAACGCCTTCTTCATCATCCCGGCGCTCTCGGGGAACACCCTGATGGAGCTCTTCTCCACGCACCCGCCGCTGGAGAAGCGGGTGGCCGCCCTCGAGGAGCTGCAGGCACAGCAGCGCGGGTACTGAGCCCGCCCGGGTTCTCTCCCACCCAATATTTAATATTCAGCACGGTCTATCTATGTAGGCAGACGTGCGTTTGCATCGATGGTCTAGTGGTATGACTTTGGCCTTCCAAGCCAATAGCCCGGGTTCAATTCCCGGTCGATGCATGGGGCTCGTGGTCTAGCTGGTTATGACGTCGCCTTCACACGGCGGAGGTCTCGAGTTCGAATCTCGACGAGCCCATCATTAACCGCTTCTTTTTGAGAAATTAGCACGTAACTACGGGTATAAATATTCCCGAAGGTATTAGTATCTATGGATGCATCCCAGGTCTACATCCTCATTTCTATCATTATTTTGGCCATAGTTGCTATTGTTCTGTATTTCGCGAGTCGCAAGAAATCAAAAGAAGGGTTATCGAAACTTGCAGCTCTTGCATTTGCCTTTATCATTGCAGGAATTATTTTCGGTGAGGATCGCCTCATCGGATACAGTTTGCTCGGAGTAGGAGTGTTCCTTGCTCTGGTCGATATCTACTACAAACTGAGACAGAGGGAATAACTTCGCGGAAAAGAAAAACCGAACTACACTCTTTTCACAGTCTCAACTATCTCTTTTACAGCATTCCCATAGCCCTTGAGGGTTTTGTCATATTGATTTATAAGAAACTCCACGACTTCCGAGTCCGCTGACAGACCGAGCTCATCCATCTCGTCGTTCCAAGCTCAGTGATGTGTATCATCGTGTTCGGTCATCTCCCTTCAGCCACCTTCTCTCTACCTTTACGTACCCTATTTACCTATTCGCGATGTTATAGCCAATGTATCCTCCCACAAGTGCTCCTAACAGTCCGCTGAATATAAATGTGGTAGCTTCACCGGAATCCAGGATGCCAATAAGTGAGGCAACTCCGAAAAGTGCTCCTATGAGTGTAAAAGCGATCCGCTTGAGCATCGGTAAGAAAGCCTTGTACCCAGAACGGAAAAGACAATCGGAAAGGCGAGGGGGATTGCCAGAAGTCCTCTTTTTTGTCCGGGGAGTAACTCTT
The DNA here is from genome assembly GCA_016841955.1 of Methanobacteriota archaeon. Classification (GTDB taxonomy): domain Archaea; phylum Halobacteriota; class Methanomicrobia; order Methanomicrobiales; family Methanoculleaceae; genus Methanoculleus. The sequence goes on along the minus strand of JAENYE010000001.1, from coordinate 765,220 downwards.
TCCCTCTCCCGAGACTACGCACCTATTGAGGGGGACAGGCTAAAACGACTTCCTCTATGCATTCCTGAGGGATGCCATAGAGGGCTGAGGTCTCCTCGACGATCTGCCGGCGGGGGATACCGTCGCGGAGCATGGCGGCAACGGTGCGCTTAAGATCATGGGCGACATGCGAGCGATCTCGATGCCCGGACAGGAACGGTATCATGCCCTTCCTTAACCGATACACTTCTGATTGACAGGGAGAGCAAATCAGGGATTTTCTATGAACATTTCAAAACCCCTTTCACGCTGCACATGAAGACCTTGTACCACGTACCATGAACGATAGAATGACACGCCATTCGGATCGAGAGATTATCAACAGGTGGGCAGTTGCAGAGATCGATCCCGGCATCTCCCGTATCCTGTCCGGGAAGGGACTGACGCACCGGACTCAAGACAGGTGCATCGGCTTTTTTTACGTGGATCACAAGACACCATCCAGACTCTTCACAACGCTCCGATCACGTTCCGGACCACAGATTCAAAATCCTCATCCGAACACGCGACGGTGAGATCGGCATACTTCTCGTAGAGCGGGACGCGCTCGTCGTACATCTCGCGGAGACTCTGGCCCGGAAGGAGGACTATCCCCCTTGTCGTGATGTTCTTGAGCCTCTTTTCCATCTCCTCATACGAGACCTTCAGGTATACGACCATCCCTCCCGACTTCAGGTGTGCCATCGCATCCCCGCTGCACACCACGCTGCCGCCCGTCGCGATCACTGCACGGCGGGGATGGAGGGAGAGGATCGTCTCTTCCTCGATCCGCTTGAACGCATCGGACCCGTCCTCGTCAAGGATCTCCTGGAGCATCCTCCCGGTCTGTTCCTGTATCAGGATATCCGTATCGATGAACTGCATGCCGAGGGATTTTGCAAGGATGACGCCCACGGTGCTCTTCCCTGCACCGGGCATGCCGATGAGGATGACGTTTTTGCAGTGCTGCATAATGCTCCCGGAACCCTCTGTTGATACCTTTGTGGGATTTCGGGGGAGATGAAGGTTGTCTGGTAAAAAAGTGCAACCGCTCGGTTTTGCCCCGGTCACGCTCATAGCTCGGAACGGGTGAGGGTGAAAGCGGTGATATGGAGCGGCAATTTTTTACTATTTTAAATTCCAAAAATCCTGCTTTGATTTAAGGATCAAAATCACTCTTCACTTAAAAAAGAACTTAAGCAATCAATCCCAATTACCTGTTTAATCCGGGGATCACTCTGGAGGGGAAAAATGCTGACAGGAATTGGTGATATTGCAGGTACATCGTTTATCACACTCTATTGTCATGCCCTTGAGACCCTTTCCGACAATCCTATCCTCGTTGATCCAAAATCGGTTGAGATCACTACTGAACTGAATAAAACGCTCTCCCTCTCGGACGATCCGCTGGATAGGATCCTCGTCTCCGGCACGTTGGATAAGCGCCTCGTTGTCCATATTGCACTCCGTGCAAAAAAATATGACGACTATGCACAGGATTTCTTGCACAGGTTTCCGGATGGTGTTATTGTCAATATCGGTTGCGGGCTCGATTCCCGGTTCCTTCGGATCGATAATGGACATGTGGTATTTTATGATCTCGACCTGCCAGAAATAATAGCGATCAAAAAAACCTTTTTTAACGAGACGGAAAGGTATCATCTGATCGCCTCGTCAGTACTGGATTTTAATTGGATGGCGACTGTCTTGCAGCACAAAGGGCCGTTCCTGTTCATGGCAGAAGGCGTATTTATGTATCTGGATGGGAAGGACGTCCGATCGCTGGTGCTGAAAATTCAGGAAAAATTCAGGGGCTCCAAACTGGTCTGTGAAGTGGTTAATTCAATATGGCTCAAATTCCCGTTAAAAAAGATCCTGGAGTTCAAGCTGCAAAGGGAGATGCACATGGGAAAGGATGCCACGTTCCGATCCGGTATCCGCGACAGCCGGGAGATGGAACAATGGCATAGTGGGATACAGTTTCTCGACGAATGGAGTTATTTTGATTCTGAAGAAGAGAAACTGGGCTTACTCAAAGTCCTGAAACACATTAAATTTATCAGGAAAACTCAGTGGACCGTCCACTACCTGCTGAACTGATAGTGATGGAGGTCGTCCCGAAAAGATCTCTGAACTCTCGGTACATCCTGATCGGAGCACTTAAAACCAAAATGTGGTGTCAGGTGGCATCACGACCCTGCGAAGCAGAGAAATTATTTTAACCGGTATCGAAGATGACGTTCGATCGGGTATGAGGGGAAGACAAATAGCTGGAGCACTTATCGGCGCTTTTATAGCCTTTCTTGGCCTGTTATGGTTTCTGCAAGGCACGGGAATTCTTCGGATGCGTCCAATATTGTGCATCGCAAATTGCGAAGAGATTGTCGGCCCATCCCCATTCTGGGCAGTTGCCGGAGCGATTGCTTTCATTATCGGGATTATTATCGCTGTCATAAGTGTGAGGCGCGCCGGAACGCCCTGAGACGCAAGCGGATCAAATTACCAAGTTGCAACAGTAATCCTTCATTCAAAAATAAAGGTCTAAGGCACGTACCGTCACAGTTACTAACCGGCAATTCTTCAAAAAGAGCTTGCTCCTAATTAGGCAAAATAAGTCATTTCACGATCCGTTGTTTTTCTCAGTATTTTGGGGAGTGATTGATACCATGTAGCATAGTCGATCTTCTTCTGTTAAATGAAAAACCGTGTTTGCGGGAATACCTCTGTCTGTTCACCTCGTACTTCGCCCGGTGGGGGGCATTCTTTCGTTCACGATAGTTTTATATCTTAAATGCGTTTTCTGGTCTGACGGTGAGAACCATGATGTTCGTGGTAACCCTTGTTCATCCACCCGAACTCTGTCTTGCGAGGGAGGAATTTAAAACTGATACAATGCAATTGGTCGATGGTATGGATGATCTGGCAAAGAAACTCGGCGTAAAGGTTCAAGGAGCATATTCTTGTCCAAATGAACATACATTCTACTTTGTTCTCGAATCTGATGATTTCAAAAATATTTCCGCATTCTTATCGGGTAAACTGCTCACGCACCATACTGGACGAGTTTCTCCGGTTATTCCCCTCACAGCAGCAGCTGACACGCTTCTCAAGTGAAGATGTTAAGAACGAGCCCATACATCCTTATCTTATTTTTACGCCATCGCAGACCAAAAATGAGTTATAAATTCCATTTCTTAAATCTCTCCCCGTAATGTCCGTTCATGGTGAACGGTCCATTTCCTTCTGCATCCTTCTTCAGGGTCAGATTGCCTATTTTCATTGTAGATCTAGTAATTTCTTTTCTTCAGCGTAACTATTGCCATAGAAGGGGTAATTATCTACTTCTTGTCGCGAAGTCAATCAAATTGCCCAATTTCTCCGAACCGGTGCCTCCCCTGCAACCTGCACGCTAAGAGCAATAAAAGTATTATTTTCAGGCCGGCACTCCGGCCACGGCCTCTTCCACGACCTGCCGATGAGGGATGCCGCGCCGGAACGCCCTGAGACGCAAGCGGATCAAAATATCAGGATGCAACAAGGGTCATGAAGCCATTTTAACACCAATATCGAAGAAAAGGCCAGGTAATCTTAATCCTCCCTCATAGTCCGATGTTTCCGGCCGGTTCGAGGGATCTCATCCGGTCTGGAATAAACGAAGAGATCAGCGGGGCGAGGCGTCGGTCTCCTTGCCATGGCGCCCGACCACATGGTCGATCACTTCCGCAAGCGTTGCCGCAGAGGTCATCCTCATCTCGACCCCCGCTGCCTCAAGCGCGTAGCCGGCCGCTCTTCCCGAGAGCGAATGGTGCACGAAGACCACATCGGGCTCCTGTGCCAGCAGCATCTCCGCCACCTGTCCGCCCTTCCGCTTCTCCACATCCACAAAAGGGTTGGGGATGATATCCTGCCGTTCGAAGCGGTTGTTCTCGATATCAAAGTCAAGGATCGCGAAATACGGCGCTTCACCGAAGTGATCGCTGATTAAACCCTCCCGGTCCTTCAACGGCACCGCATACCGCAGGCGCGTCTTCTTCTCGGGTTCATAGTGGATGAGGACCCGTTCGACATTCTGCACCTGATCCCGTATATTCTGCTCGATGCGCTCGCTCGCCAGGTGCGCCTTCTCAAAATCCGACTCCGCCATCTCAACCGTTGCCTCCACGAAGATGTAGCGCCCTGAGTTGCGGCCTGTGATCCTCTTGATGCTGCTCACCATCGGGTCCGACTGGATGATGGTGCGGATCTCGTTGAGCGTATCGTAATCGACCGAGGCATCCAGGAGGGTCCGCATGCTGTCTTTCAAGATCCCCCAGCCCGATCGGACGATGAAGAAGGCGACAATGACGGCTGCGATCCGGTCCAGGGGTATGCCGAAGAACTGCCCGAGGAGCGCAAAGAACACAATCGAGGAGGAGAGGACATCCACCCGGTGCTGCCTCCCGTCCGCGATCAGGCTGGGAGAGTTGTACCTCTGCCCTACGTTCACCTCGTATGTGCCGAGAATGTACGGCACAGGTATGAAGGCGGCGACGGCGAGGAGGATCCACCCGCTGTAGGGCAGTGCAACGGCATCGCCCATCACCGCCTCCGCCGCAATCTCGAAGGCAGTGAAGAAGATGAGGAGGGCAATGGCTACCGAGACGACATTCTCCACCTTGTAGAGCCCGTACGGGAAATCCCGGCGCTTGCGTGAGGAGAGAAGCACCCCAACGATCAGCGCAATCGAGGCGATTACATCCACGAACGAGTGGATGCCGTCCGCACGGAGGGCCAGACTGCCGGAATAGACCGAGAGTCCCAGTTTTGCGACGACCAGCCCGGCGTTGACGGCAAGGGAGAGAAAGGCGACACGCAGGATGACGGAGTCCGGCGTCCGATCATGCCTCGCCGTCTTCTGAACCTCTTCCTGCATACCGAGTCGCCCCGTAGTGTATGTTCCTTTCCGTGATGATCCCTTAACCGTTTTGCCCCGTATGTTGGGAAAGACGGCACAGCGGCATCGCGACAGCCCTTCGTTGCGGAGGATACGGATGGTACGGCTCTACAGGCCCAGGTAACACGGACTTTTCCATCGGAAGCGCCGGGCAGATATGGGATATATGGGCCCGTAATCAGAAACGGGAGTAGAATTAGCCTTCACACGGCGGAGGTCTCGAGTTCGAATCTCGACGAGCCCATTCAGATTCGCCAAATAAGACGCTTAGGGGTTTCGATTCAGATAATGCGTCTAATATGGGGCGGCATATAACTCTGGAGGCTGTATTGCCCGTATTTTTCAGTAAAGATATGGTATCTTTTGAGAGTGTTAAGTGGATTGGCTGACTGATTCGGTTTTATTTGGGTTCTTTTTCTATTCTAACGCATTCCCTCATTCCTTTTAGCCTGTGGCTACAGATGGCAGAGTGTAGGCATACTACTTGGAATCGATGGAATGAGGCGGTATTAAAAGAGGTAGCAACAAGGGTATGCGCGTTATCGCGTTTCGATATCTTCTCTTGACGGAAAATAATACGATTTTCAGCGTGTCGAAACAGAGATAGTAAACGTCTCTACCTATATGCCTTATTTTCTGCCAATCTCCAGTTGCCCCGGATAATTATCTCCATTTGTGCCTTCCCGCCCGCAACCGATTCCACTCTCGTGCATCGAACCATTCCTGATGGACTGAATCAAATGATCGTCTCCCGGAGAGCTGTACGGATGTGGGGTATCTCCCTCTCAGGAATTCGCAGAGATTCGGAAGAACGCCAGAACCACCCGGGCCGGGCGGGCACCAGGAAATATTAAATAGTTCTGCTCCTGACTCCTGTCCCGGGATGAGGCAATGATAGAGAAACTACCAGAAAGTTCCGGAAACATTCTTGGGTTCCGGCTCAGTGGGAAGCTGAGTGAAGCCGATTACCAAGACCTTCTTATTCCAGAGATGGAAAGAGCCATGAAGGAATACCCGAAGATCAGGGTGGTATGGGTCATGGAGGGGTTCGAGGGTTGGACGGTCGGTGGGGCTTGGGAGGACTTTCTTCTCGGTCTAAAGTTCTCGGCAGTCGAAAAGATGGCGACGGTCATCGGCGAGAGTTGGGATGAATGGATGACCCTGCTATTCAAGACATTCACCACCCTGACCCGGACCGAACTCCGGTTTTTCAAAAAGGAGCGGCTAGCCGAAGCTTGGGAATGGATACGGTCGTGAAACCCTAGCTCCTTTGACTAACTTCTCAATATCGATGCAGCAAGACCTGCACACCTGAATTACGCTCATATTGGGCTCTGTTATGGAAAACGGAGGCCTTTACGTCGCCTCCACACGGCGGGGGTCTCGAGGTCGAATCTCGACGAGCCCATCCATTTTCGCCAATTAAGATTCAAATGGGCCTGGATTCTGTTAAGGCGTCTAAAATGAGTCTTTATATCACGCGGGAGGCCGTATTGCCCGTGTTTTTCAGAATTTTTATGGCGTCTTCGGACAACGTAAGATGAATCGGATGCCTGATTCGCTTAAATTGCTTTTCTTTTTTCATGTTCTCTCTTCTCCTCATGCATTTCTACTGTGGCCACACTTGGCGGATTGTATTCACACCACACGATGAGTTTCCGCCGTCACTTAATAAAAAGAGATAGCAACAAGGGTTTTGAGAATGGCATAACCGTGGGTACGGTATCCTCCGGGTAACTGCTCCTTAAACAGATTAAATATAAAGTACTGCGATTCTATTACTGTCAATGGTCTACCAGCATACCCAGAATGGTTATGTTATAATAATTGCATTAGTTGCGATTTCCATACTTTTCGGAATTATTGTGACTCAAATCGGATTCAATCCTCTAGTCATTTTTTTTATGATTTACATTCTGTTCATCCTTGCTTCTTTTGGATCACTTCACGTAACGGTCGATGAACAGTATTTGCGCATCAAGTTTGGTTATTTAGGAATTTTTCGGAAACAGTTTCTTCTCGATGACGTCGCGTCCGCGAAAACGGTAAAGAATCGGTGGTATTACGGATGGGGAGTAAGAATATGGTTCTGGCCCCGTATGTGGATTTACAACGTCTCCGGTTTTGACGCGGTTGAAATAATCATGAAGAGCGGTAAAAGATACCGGATCGGAACCGATCAACCTAAAGAATTAGACCAAGCAATTCTGCAATCAATTAAATGAAATTTTCCACTAACGTACGGTTATCTTTTTCCGTTCTCTCATTTGGTGTATCGCGCTAAGGCTGCCATGCAGGAAATTCGCTACAGCGGAATCTATCCGGGCTTCCTTCCTCAGGTTAACGTGCCACTTTCGGATAGTCTTGGAAGATACATTGCCGTGTTTGAGGCTTCATTTTAGGTAGGTCGAATCTCCCGGCGTGGAGAGATTGAAATTCCGGAGCTCATTTACAAAGGAAGCGGGAAAGAACATCACAAAGGATTGCTTGGTGTGCTTCGTTAGGGATTCTGTATTGATATCGGCGATATCTCCTGAAATCTCATATTTCAGAAGATTGGCTTTCTTGAGCACATTATTAGGTATCTCGAAAAATGGCCTCTCTATGGCGGCTGTGAGATCACCTTTGCCTCAAATCTCTCAGCTGTTTTCCCCGGCTTTTCGAAGCGTGAACCTGAAGGTTGCCCCTTCCTCCGGATGGCCCGGCATCCGGTCCTCGATCCAGATAGTACCGCCGTAGCGCGTAACAAGCGTCCGGACGATGAAGAGCCCGAGCCCCTCGCCCCTCCCCTTGGCCATGCCCCGTTCGAACCGGTGGAAGAGGATCTCCTTCATCTCTTCTGGCACACCCGGGCCGGTGTCCTCCACAGAGACCAACATCTCGCCGTCCTGCTCCTCGACATGGATGGAGATCTCGACATCGGGACCGCCGAACTTGACAGCATTGCTGATGAGGTTGTTAAAGACGGTCGGGAGGAGACCGTCAGCCAGCACCTCGACCGGAGGAACCCGGTATCGGATTGTGGCTCCTGGAAACGCGTCGATCTCCTCCCTGATGGCCGCATCGAGGTTCACCGGTAACAGGCGGCCGGGTGCATGCTGGGCCCGGCGGATTGTGGCGACGTTCTGCAAGATCTCGCTGCTTCGCTCGACGCTGTCGTGCAGCTTCTCTACATAGGTCTTCAGGGTTCCTTCTGCCAGCTCGGTCATGAGGTCCGCGTACATGCTCGAGACGTTGTTCGCATTCCGGACGTCGTGGGTCATGATGTCGAGGTACATGTTCGCCTCCTCGCGTGCCGCTTCGACCTCCTGGTTGAGCCCGATAAGGTCGTCGGTGCGGCGCTGGAGTGCTTTCTCGGCCTGCTTGCGCTTGGTGATGTCCTGGCCCTGCGCAATGGTCGCCAGCAGATCGCCCTTTTCGTCGTATATGTTCGCCGAGTTCCAGAGCGCGATGCGCATGTCGCCATCCTTTCGGAGAATGGGTATCTCGATGGACTCCCAATGTTCCGTCTGACTGCGCTGTATCTTGGCCAGCGACTCGTCCCGGGTATCCTCCGAGAACAAGATGTCCAGCTTCCGGCCGACCACCTCTCCGGCAGAATACTCTGTCAGGCGCTCAAAAGCGTTGTTGAACCTCGTGATCGTATGGTCCGAATCCCAGACAATGATGGGGGCGTTCGCATAGTTGATCAGGCTCTCGAGGTAATCGCTGGTACTTCGAAGCGCCTCTTCGACCCGCTTCCGCTCGGTGATATCTGACGTGGTCACCAGTACGCGCCAGTCTGAAAACGGGAGCGGGACAGCGCTCACGTTCGTCCAGATGGTAGTGCCGTCCTCTTTCACCACTCCGATCTCAACGTTATGTACTGCCTTTTGCTCTTCGAATGCCCGAACGCTGGGATACCCCGCCATGGGCATCTCTGTCCCGTCCGATCGGAGATAGCGCCTGCCGGTATATGCGCCATGCATGAGGTCTTCCTGCGAGATATCAAGGATATTTCCCAGCGCAGGGTTCACTTCCCGTATCTTCCGATCGGTATCCAGGACAGAAATCCCGATCGGCAGCGAATCAAAGAGAGGTCGAAGTTTCTCCTTACTCTCCTGCAGGCCCTCCTCCACATGCTTGCGCTCTTCGATCTCGATCTGGAGCCGGGTATTTGCATGCTCCAGCTCGGCCGTCCGTTCCCTGACCCGGTCGTCGAGCTCGGCATAGGCCTTCCGCAACGCCTCTTCGGCTCGCTTGCGTTTGGTGATATCTCGATTGCTTCCCCGCCTACCCCGGAACACACCTTCAGCCGAATAAACTGGTTGGCAATAGTGGCTGATCCATCGTATCTCCCCGCTCTTGGTAACGATACGGAAGTCTATATCGGCAGGTTCCGTCCCATTGGTATGAAATTCCTCAGTATGCCCTTCCAATACTTTCTGATCTTCTGGATGAGTGATCCTTTGAATCAGCATTGGATCAGCAGTAAAGTCGGCAACAGAGTAACCCGTGATGCGTTCGCATGACGGCGATACATAGACATAGGAGCCCTCGGGATCAATCCATTCCTCCCAGTCATACGTAAAATCAGCTACCACCCGGTACTTCGCTTCACTCTCCCGCAAGGTTGTCTCAGTCCGTCGAAGATGTGCATTCTCCCGCCGGAGTGCATCATTCTCTTTCCGGATCTCTTCTGTCCGCTCGTGAACAAGCCGTTCTACTTCTGGGGAGATGTCCTGTGCCGCTTCGTCCTGTCCGGTGGGATCGGGGTTCTTCTGTGTGGTTCCTGGGGGTGCAGGCATCCGAATCTGAGACTCCTAGTTAAAGCAGTACCAGTGGGTTTCCCACAGGGGGTAATAACAATAGCTCTACGCGTCAGTACCGGCGACTGGGCAGTCACCGAGTGGACCATGCAGGGGCCGTATTCCGGCCAGCATCCCGGCATGCCGCCGGCCACCGGCAAGAGTTTCTCCGTCCGGGGCGCCACGGTGACGGAATTACGCGAGGGCAAGATCAGGCGGGCCTCGGATTACTGGAATTTTTTCTCGTTTCTGCAACAGGCCGGCCTGGTTCCCGGGGATACCCGGTCCCCGGCACGCTGAGACGGAGCAGAACACCGCTTCGCATGCCCCTCTCCGTCGGGGTGTCCCGAACTGCATTCCCGACCATGGTCGTTGTGATGGTAATTTAACGTCCTACCCAATCTAAAACAATTTCCTCCATCTTGTATGCCGAGCATGATGATAGAACAACAGAGGATGGTCCGTTTATGTTCAATATACTTTTGAATGAAATCAAATACGATGCACTCTATCCAAGTGTGTTGGAGAAATACGAGAGGCCATTTAATAAGCTATTCTTTTGGAAGGATGGCCTGTTATACTGAGAGATGAGGGGGCGCTCCGCGAAGTGAAGATGGCCGTCGACCTCTGGCTCAAGACTGCCCGTGAAGAAAGGTCGGAGATCCCGGAGCCAGGCGGCCGAGAGCACCTGTGGGATATATGTTTACGAAGAAGAGGATGTCCAACGAGCAGATGACGTGATTTTTTTACGAAGTCCCTATATTTTTTTCATCAGAGGAGCGCCCCATTTGATCCCACTTTATGCCTTTAGATAATTCGGATCAGATGGGTTCACTATCAAATACGATTAAAAAAAGGCGCATATGACAACGATAATGTCTCTTCAGCAGTTTCTGGATGCCTGAAAAGATAAAGAAGGGTTATTAATGACCTAATCCTTAAACCTTCGTTGGTGACAGATGAGGATATTACTTGATACCAATATCTTCATTTATCGTGAACAAGATCGTGCCCTTTCGCACGACTTAGCCAAACTGCTCCGATTACTCAACGAATTGGGAGCGGAACTTGTAATCCATCCTCTTTCAGTTTCTGAGCTACGAAGAGACTCCGATATCAGGCGCAGAGAAGTGAACCTCTCGAAAATCGAGGCATACTCCCATCTAGAGCGACCACCAGATCCTAACAATGATACATCGTTTTGTGAGCTCGTCGGACCCGCAAAAAATTCGCATGATGCCATCGATAATGCTCTCCTATATGCTGTGCACAGAAATGCAGTTGAATTTTTCATCACTGAAGATAGAGGGATTCACAAAAAGGCGCATTCAATAGGAGCTGGAGAACGTGTATTTCTCATCTCCGAAGCAGTTCATGATTTCAACAGGTACCTACCCTCACGAGAGATCATCCCCACGCCTCCTGCGCTTGTAAAAGATAGGATGCACAATCTGGATCTAAGGGATCCAATCTTCGACTCGTTGAGAGTGGACTACCCTGGATTCGACGAATGGTTCATAAAAAAGGCTCAAGAGGGGAGAGAATGCTACATCCATAGACGATCCGATGCGAGCCTTGGGGCTATTCTCATCTATAAGATTGAAGATGAGCCTATTCCATCGATTCCTCCCCTCCCAAAAAAGAAACGGTTGAAAATTGCGACGATGAAGGTTGAACATGTGGGGTATAAAATCGGTGAACTGCTCTTGAAGATCTCGGTAGACATTGCACTAAGAAATGACATCACCGAGATCTATCTCACTCGCTTTACTCAGCCTGAAGGGGATCGCCTTATCGATCTCGTATCAGAATATGGTTTTCGCAAAGCAAGCATCCTCCAAAATGAAAATAGGGAGGAGGACGTTTACGTGAAAAGTCTCTGCGCCCGAGAACACGATATCTCCTCTCTTTCGCCAGCCCATGTATCACAGATATATTACCCAAGTTTTTATGATGGAGATCTGGTTAAAAAATATATTGTTCCCATCCAACCAGAATTCCATAACCTGCTATTCACCGATTTTTCAAAAGGAAGACAGACGAAAATCTACGAGCACTTTGGAGAGTTTGGTATAGAGGGAAACACCATTCGAAAGGCTTACCTGACTCATAGCCGGATAAAAAAGATAGAGCCCGGAGATATCATCCTGTTCTACCGATCACGAGACAATAAAGCAATAACATCAATAGGTGTCGTTGACAATGTCTTCCCGGATGTTTCGGACACCGATGAGATCATTCGAATAATAGGGAAAAGAAGTGTTTACTCTCACGACGCGATCGAAAGATCTAATAAGCCACTGACTGTCATTCTATTTAGGCATCATTTCCATCTGCCACACAGTGTAACAATCAACGAGCTAAGAAGAGCTAACGTCCTCTCATGGGCACCACAATCAATCACCGAAATCGATAATACGAAGTACACATGGGTAAAGCAGCGAGGTGGAATTAATGAGAGTTATACTGTCCATTAAGCCAAAACACGTTCGGAAAATTATCAGTGGAACAAAGAGATACGAATTTCGCAAGGTGATATTCAAAGATCGGTCGGTTTGTGAGGTCTACATTTACTCAACATCTCCTGTGAAAAAAATTATCGGCAAATTTAGGATTGGGAAAATCCTCGATGACCATCCAGAGAATCTATGGGCACAATTGAATGAGTATTCTGGACTAACCAAGAAGGACTTCTATGCGTACTTCTCTGGAAAAGATAAAGGATATGCGATAGAAATAACCAATTTCGAATTGTTTGAAGAGCCTATCGATCCCAAGAAGCTTAGTTCGAACTTTGTTGCGCCGCAATCGTTCCAATATATCGATGATTCAGTTTTCAAATACCAATTAGATCCCAATAAAGGCGCCCCAGGTAAATTTATTCAAATAGAGGTTTAAATGCTCATTCCGATGAGCATAACCCCAGTATCCTCGCCAACACCTTATCTGTTACCTTATTCAAGTCGGATACTGTAACCGCTTCAGATCGAATCTTGTGACGTTTTATTGTCACGTTTTGCCTTCAATATCCCCGCCAATTCACATATCCCTGTTCCCCGGACTTATACTCATAAGGCAGAAAGACACTCCCTGCTATGGGATGCTAGGACCGTATACCGATGAAGGGAAAGATCGCCCCGGTACCGTTTCCCCCACCACGTCAAAACTCCCCCCACATCATAACAAACAAAACTGAAACCGTCAAAAACCCTCCCCCTTCCGCAGTTTAACAGAAACCCCGCCCCCAAGTTCCTGAATAACAATTTTACTCATTATCTCCTCCCTCAGACCCTCAGGAAGGCGCTGCGACTGCCAATCGCGTTCCCCGGCAACATTAACCCCGGCATTCGCCGGATCAGCCGCTGCGACGGCTTTGAGGGCATAGTAAGCGCCCCCGAAGGCGTGCTGGGGGACATGCGCAGTCGCCACCGCCTGGCCCGCGGCTCGCGCCGCAAAGCAGGCTGCATCATTTTCCTTCGCATCGCGGGCGGCGGCATGAGCCCCAAGAGAAGCTCCGCGTATCTCGTCCATCCTGAATACGCCCGTACGGACCCACGTCCGGCACGTCTCGATGGCCTTGCGCGGCCGGTCGTCCTCCGGATACGCCTTCTCAAAGAGCCCAAGCACCCGTTCGGCGCAGTCCGCAGCCCAGGTCGCCATCGATATCTGGTCCTGCTTGCTGTATTTTTTCATGAATTATTAACTCCCGGATGTTATTTCTCGAGGCTCTTCAAGTAAAAGCACCGTTTCCCGTTCGCCGTATAGGGTAATCAAACGATAAATCCTCCCGCGCCGTGTGGAACGAAAGTGATTTTTAATTCCTGCCGGGCCGCACATAAGGACATGATGTCACATTACACCACAGTTAAGCTTGATGCATCGTGTTGAAGGAAGACCACTGTGCGATCTCCGGTTCCATGCTCATCTTCTGGAACGCCTCCAGAATGGGGTTCAAATCCGCTGAGCGGTGCTCATTTAATAAAAATGGCTTTACGTTTCCGTACCATTCACGGTAAAAGCATCGAGAAGTCGATCTTCTCCTTTATCGGAATTGATGACAACCACCGTCCTCTTCGAAGCCCCGAACGAAAAAGTAGCAATGAATATGGCCTTAAAACGGGCGGACCTGATGGATATAGAGATTCTCGTGGCCGTGCCGGCGGACGAAGGGAGTCCGGCATTACCCCGGCCGAACGGAACCGTTCTCTGCAGTTCGTTTTCCAATCCGGAATCCCACAAAATCTGCCGCAACCGCTGCAGGCATCTATATATACTCCCTCCTCTATCCTGCCGCGGCGTGGGATCATTGATGCTGCGGACATCTTCGCCCTACACCGCCTGCAGACAGCTCTTCCCTTTTGAGAGCGGTTCACGAGGTATACGCGCATCCGGAACAGCAGAGATACCCGGGAAACGGTGATACTACCCGTCACCTGTCTGCACACGACAACGCACGCGGGATCGTGATCGCATGCACAGGGCTCTCCCTCCTGAAAAGAGACGGAGAACCGGCAACAGCCAAGGAAGGTGATACGTATGGGAGGTATAGCTTTCAGGGCGATGACCGCCGCGATTCTCGTCATCGCCATCATTTGTGCGACGGGACTCGCTTCGGCACAGCTACGCCCCGTGCAGCCCACGCAACCGCCGGTAGTCGAACCTCCGCCACCCCCAACGGTCACGCCCACACCTACGCGACCGCCGGTAGTCGGACCGACAATCGTAGTCGAACCGCCAGTAGTCGCACCTCCGCCGCCTCAAACGCCGACGGTTACGCCGACACAACCTCAAACACCAACGGTTACGCCTACGCCAACCCAGACACCGACAGTCACGCCGACACAACCTCAGACGCCGACGGTCATGCCTACGCAACCTCCATCGCAAACGGTCACACCTCTGCGACCGCCACCGCCGACAGTTGCAGTTCCGCAAGCGCCGACGACGCAGCCCCAGCAGAACGTCACGGCAGGTGCCGGGATGCAGGTATCGAGCGGCCCGGGGGACAATATGTACCCTGCGATATCCGGAAATAGTATCGTCTGGGTTAACAACGATTCGGTAAACGAATCATCCTCGGTGCAGCTCTATAATGCGTCCTCGGGAGACACCACAACCATATCCAATGCCACATCGATTCCTCTCGCCATGCCGTACCAACTTGCCATCGCTGAAAATAACGCGGTTTGGTCGGGAACAAATCCGCAGACAGGAGGCACGAATATCTACCTCTACGACGCCGCTTCGGGGCAACTGCAGCAGGTGACGGAAGACGGCGCCGGGATGCAGCTGGATCCGGGTGTCTCGCAGGACTACATCATCTGGACGAATCTTACGAACGCGTCAAGCGATGTATACCTCTACCAGATTTCAAGCGGAAACACCATGCCCGTAGTCACCAATCCCTACTACCAGATGGAGACGGCTATCGGTGGAAATACGACGGCCTGGGCGGATAATCAGACCGAGGGCGGAGACTTCGACATCGTAGTAGCACCCCTCGGGCAATCGGAAGGAATCTTCCTGGGCAATTCGGGTGACGATCGCTATCCCGATGTCTCGAGCGACGGCCGGTACGTTGCCTGGATCAACGTCCTCGAGAACCGGAGTGCCGTCTACCTCTATGACACGGTGGAGAATAATACAACACAAATAACCGGAGAATCCGCACTGCCGGACTCCGTCGCGGTCGATGGAAACCTCGTGGTCTACTCGGATCTGCGGACCGGAAACCACGACATCTACATGTACAATATCCCCACCGGAATGGAAACGCCGGTCACGCAGGACCAGTACGATCAATCCTACCCGGACGTCTCCAACGGCGAGATAGTCTGGATGGGCAACAATACCGGTCACTGGGAGATCTATCGTGCCCCTGCCGGCGGGTAGCAGAAGGAGAGCGAAAGTAGTGGGCGCTCAAGAGCAGGTGTGCTGCGGGAGTGCCTTACCACACGGCATCCCCCCTTTTTTGAGAGGGGGGCAGGTAGTAACCCGGAACAGAGGACGATGGAGAGCCTGCACGAACCAGAATCTTGCGGATGGGTAGTAGCGATCTCTCCTGGAGTGTGAGTGACCTCATTCACATGTGCGACTCGATATATGCAGTCATAGATGACAGAGTCCTCCACAGTGACCTCTGACACGGGACCGTACTCGGGGGGGCCCTCGTTCCCTCCGACAGTCAGGCGGATTCCCACTTCTCCTCCGCCGACATCCAGGTCGGATAGGTGAATCCTGCTGTTATTGCCGTAGAGGGTAATACCCCAGACCTCGTATCCCGTTATCGAGCATCCGTCTATCCGGTAATGCGATGCTCCTGGAGCAAACTCGATGCTCCTGATGGACACCGAATCGTTAGAAAACCCCTGAAGGAGAATCGGGCTGGCATCAGTGCCGGAGCGGACGATCCGAACCTCTTCATCATACGTACCGTTGTGCACACTGATGATATCACCCGGTTGCACCTGGTCTACTGCATACTGGAGCGTTCTCCAGGGCCGTGTCTCCGACCCGGGATTGGCATCGTCCCCCTCCTCTGGATTCAAATCTAAATTCACTGAAATATCCAAGACTGGACAGGGACTGCCACAAATTTTTTATAAAACCTTGATTATGTCACCCCGTTATGACACCTTTTGGAACGAAAGAGGAAATGCCGCCGGAAGACATGTACGTGAAAATGCAGAAACAGATGGTGGCGATGCCCCTGGACCAGATTATGAAGAAGGTGAGTGAGCTCAAGACGATGTGCATATGCCCACAGTGTCCCACCAACAATGAATGTGCGAAAAATGCCAAAGAAACTTTGTTCTGTTCAACGGGACGGAGCTTTCACTGCATCACCGAAAACAAAGGTTGCCTCTGTCCCACTTGTCCGGTGGCGAATCAGATGGGGCTGAAGTACCAGTCTTTCTGCCTCATGGGAAATGAGAAAGCCCAGCGTTTCGACGCGATGCTGAAGATGTAAAACTCTTCCCTCCGGGGGTGGCCCCAAGATTATAAGATCGAGGTCGTCCCAATATCCTCTGACGGGAGGGGGAGACCCCCTCCCCCACATGGCGATATGCGATGTTCCGAAGGGAACAGAGCAGGAGCAGCGCAAGGCTGCGACTCCAGAGTAACAGCCCTGTTCACGTTCTGACCGCGGTTATGGTTCGGATAGCAGGAACCTTACACGGAAACGTTCCGATCAAGGTACAGTTTGCAGATCGTTTTGGGACGTCCTCATCCACCAGATAAATTCCCGGCCATGGTATTTCGGGGAATCGACGACGAACTCCGGGAAATTATCCCGAAGCACCTCCTCCCACGAAGCCGCACATCGGCCGACCGCGCCTGCCTGCGTTCACCCGGCGGAGAAGACCGTACCGCCAGCACGATCAGTATTGCAGCGGAAGACCGGAATACGATGATGGAAACGGGGTTCTCCACTCCGCCTGAAAAAGCAGCGAGAGCTGCAAGGGCATCGATGAAGGCGGGTGTCAACCCCTCCATAACCCCTTCCATTGTGATTATTCTCCGATATCGGACCGAACCCGGCAACAACCGATTTCACCGGAGCAATAGGTGCCGAACCCGGAGTATACTTATGAAGGAACCGGCGTAGACGAGGGTATCCGCAATAATCAGGTAATCAGGCGCAGAAAATATGTTAAGCATATCGATACGGCGCTTTCCTGTATCTGAAGTGGTGCGGGATTTTGAAAAAAAGGAGTGACCTGGGCGTACCGGCTCAGAGGAAACGGTACGCAATCGGGCAGTTCACGATGATGCCGACCGAGCCGTAAGGCGCCCCTTCGGGTCCGGTGATCCATCCGTCCTCGACAAATCCCAGAATCTGGAACTCTTCCGTCAACCGGGACCGGTAGCCATTCTCAACGGACTCATTCGTCCATTCGCCCAGGTTCATGTCCCACAGGGGGCTGTAATCGTTGGCGACAGAGGGGATACCCCCGAACACATTCAGGGGCGAACGGTTATCGATCAGAGCGCTGTTCAATCCCTGCCGCTGTGGATTGTCCACACCGGTCGGCCCGTTGATGAAGACGAAGATTCTCTCTATGCCGCTGAAAGCGCTGTCATCTCCCCCGACCGGAATGTCGGCAAGTGCCGGCGCATAGGTTGCGCCTTCGAGGGAGGCTGCAAGGGTATCGCTGGCGTCGGTGCTCAGGTAGAGTACGGGTTTCGAGAAGCTGAATCCCTGCGTGAGTGCGATCGTGACCGTATTATTCACGGTCGGATCGATGCTTACCACTTTATCGTGCACGATGCTGTAATCGGGGGTTCCATTGGGGAAGTTGAGTGCTTCGCGCTCGACATCGAAGGCGATCATGGGCGCATTGTAGATAGCGCCGCCGGCATTCTCAATGCGGACCAGGGGGCTGTAATTTTCATCTCCCATCGATCCGGGCGTGGCATTCGTTGGCGGGAAAGCATTCGGAGCAGGCCCGGGCACAACCTCGCGTTCAGGCTGGAAATCTACGGTTCCGCTCGCAAACGTTAACGTTGCATTCTCCTCGAGCGTTGCTGTTCTTGCTCCCCGGCCGACATCCGTGTACGTCAGTTTGGGTGCCCAGTTCAGACCCAGAGCGTCCGCATTCCCTTTATCGTCCGTATCCGTGAGTATGTACCATACCTTTCTGCCGTCTGCAAGCTGGCCCTCATACAGCGGCAGGGTGATTGTGCTGGCATCCAGGTCGATCGGTCCGGCTCGCAGCAGCTGGTTGGGACCGACAAGCTGGGGATCGAACGTCGACGGTGCAGGGCCAAAGTAAGTCAGGGGCACATCCGCTCCGACAGAGGCAGGAGCAGGGGCAACACTGTTTGATTCCGTCGCATTCCCCGCCTCTTGTGCCGACGCCGCAACGCCGAAGAAGAGAATAACGACCGTTACCAAAATCAGACCACGATACAATCTCATAGCCAATTCTCCTTGACAGCGGCCCGAACATTTCCTGAACGTGCCCAACCGCTTCCTGGAGATACTCAAACATTTCCTGAGGATACCCGCGGGATGGGATCTGCAAGGCCACTACCGGGAACCCCCACTGATATCCATCCTATATATCTGTTCTGGCATTGCGTGGGGAGGGGCGCGAACCGGCGTGCAACGGAACAGAAAGCGGGAATAATCCGTCTTCCGCCTGCCCCGGTGCAGGCGGATGCCGCTGCAACACGTCACCGCTGCATGCGGTTCCCCGGGAGCAAACCGTTTTCGGCACCGGTGTCTATCGTCACTGGGGAGCCGGAGGAATCGTCACCCTCAATCTCGGACGGAGATGATGACTCTGATCCGGCCTGCGTGTTCTGGAACGAGCCCGGAGCAGTCGCAAAAAACCTGACACTGCACGTCTGCAGTCTCACCAGTATGGCGGAGACGCTCGATCATACCGCGTTCTGGCCAGACGAAAAAACCCTGCACGGGAGGTACGACGGGCTGAAGGGAAGGAAGCCGTTTCGGGAGGATTTTCACTATCCGGGTGGTGAGCCCCGATAAGATGACCGTCGAGTACGTGGACACGGTCGACGGGCTGCTCGACTCGACCATGACGATACGCCTGACTAAGCAGGCGCCGGAGTAAGAACTTCGAGCACGGTTCTGCGGTGTGTATCTCCAGGACCCCAAACATAATTACTCCGGAGAGATACTTAAGGAGGATGAACCCGGCGTCCGACGTTCACGGCATCGGTGACGGGAGAGTACTCATATCAGGGGGCGGCATTGCCGGGCTGACGCTCGCCATCCTGCTCAGGGAGAGCGGCTGGGATCCGGTCGTGATCGAACGCGCTCCCGCGATGCGAACCGAAGGCTACATGATGGATTTCTTCGGGACCGGATGGGATGTAGCCGAGCGGATGGGACTGGTGCGCGAGATCCGGGAGGTCCGGTATCCGATAGATGCTCTGGAGTACGTCGACAAAAGCGGCAGCCCAACGTTCCCTGCCGTGCCCATCGAGCGTGTGCGCCGGGCTTTTGGTGGGAAATACACGTATTTGCGCCGTTCCGACCTGGAGCGTATTCTCTTTCATCGCGCTTCGGGAGCGGGCGTACCGGTGCTTTTTGACACCACCATACGGTCGGTGCAGGAGACCGGTGCCGGAGTGCAGGTGACGTTCAGCGACGGGACGTCGGATACGTTCCGGTTGCTCTTCGGTGCCGACGGGGTGCATTCACGGGTCAGGGAACTGGTCTTCGGGCGGGAGTCGCAATTCGACCGCTTTCTCGGCTACTACATCGCAGGGTTTCATGTCCCGCGCCGCGAGTATGGTATCGGCCGTTCGCTGAAGATATATGAAGAACCGGGGCGTGTTCTCTGGTGCTATCCGCTGGACGAGCAGAGTATGGATGCCGTGTACTTCTTCCGGCACGACGACGTCGGGCGGCTTGCCCACGAAGAGCGTCTTGCATTCGTGCGCACACAGTTTGCAGGAGCGGGGTGGATTGCTGAACAGGTGCTGCAGGATGTCCCTGCTGCCGAACCGCCTTACTTCGATGCCATGACGCAGATCGGTATGCCGGCCTGGCAGACAGGACGCATTGCGCTTCTCGGGGATGCGTGCGGATGCCTGACACCGCTTGCAGGGCAGGGATCGCATATGGCCATGGCCGGCGCATACGTCCTCTCACGGGAGCTCCAGCGGTCCGGCGGCGATCATCGGCGCGCCTTCCCGGCATACGAGCGATTCCTAAAACCGTTCGTTACGAAGAAGCAGGATGACGCGAAGAGGTTCGCACACCAGTTTGTTCCCGCGTCACGGCTGCAGATGGCGATCCGGTATCCGCTCCTTCGCATGACGTACAGCAACCTCTTCATCGGGCGTTTTCTTGCCTCGTTCGGTGCAAAAAGCATTCTCACGGAGTATGCCTGATACGATTGCGGTAGAATGTCGTTTCTTTACTGCGTCGTCGGAGAAGCGCTTATACGGTCTCAGAGAGAGGAGAGATGCATGCACCGGATCATCGACTGGAACGAGCTCTGGAAAGCGCTCCACGCGGGTTCGTCCGAGCGTGTCGAAAAAGACCAGGATCCCGCCGCCGTCTGGGACAAACGCGCCGCCGCCTACCAGCGGGTCACCCGCGACGAGAAGAAGGCGACCGAGCATGAACTCGGGATCCTGGACCTCGCGGCCGGCGACACCGTGCTCGATATGGGTGCGGGGACGGGAAGGCTTGCCGTGCCGATTGCGCGTACCGCCGCCCACGTGACGGCCCTCGATCCGTCGGGAGGCATGCTCTCCGTCCTCCGGGAGCGGATGGCGGCGGAGGGGCGCACGAACTACTCCTGTGTTAAGATGCGCTGGGAGGACACCGTGATCGGCAGGGATATTGAGCCGCACGACGTGGTCGTCGCGGCGTTCTCGCTCGGGTTCTACGATCTCGCCGCCGCCCTGGAGAAGCTCGACGCCGCGGCTCTCCGGACGGTCTACATCTTCTGGCATGCGGGAGAGTGGCGGGGCCCCGACGAGATGGCGCTGTACCGGGCGGTCTTCGGGGAGGAGGCGGCCATGCGGAAGGGGTATCCGGACTACATCTACCCCGTCAACATCCTCCACGACGCCGGGATCCACCCGAACGTCAGGATCTACCGTGCCGTCTGGGACGCGGTCTACGACTCCGTCGAAGAGGCCGCCCGGACCTGGGCGGCGATGCACAACCCCGACATGGAGGATCTCTCTCCCGTCAGGGAGTATTTCGCCCGGACGCTCCGCAGGAACGAGTCAGGGAAGTACGTCGAGACGACGGTACGGCCGACCGCAGCGGTCTGGTGGGAAAAAGAGAACAGATGACCGGGAGCGATCACTCGCCGGATCACTCACGGTCGCAGGATGGGCGACTCTCCTACTTTATATGCCCGCAAACGAATCTCTCCATCAGATGCAGAACCAGCAGCCCGTCGACCTGAACGCCATCGCGTGGGCGGCGATGCGGCAGTACGGTTTTATCCCCGGGTTTCCGCCGTCCGTCCTCCGGGAAGTCGAGGCTCTCGCCGCGAAAGTCTTCCCGGACACCCTCGACGACCCCCGCGACCTCCGGTCGCTCCTCTGGTCCTCGATCGACAACCACGATTCAGAGGACCTCGACCAGATTGAGGTCTGCGAAGAAGGGCCGGACGGGGAGATCCGGGTCAGGGTTGCGATCGCCGACGTCGACGTCTACGTCCCCAAAGACTCGGAGACGGACCGGCATGCCGCCCATAACGGGGCGTCGGTCTACACCGGCGTTACGACCTTCCCGATGCTGCCCGAACGCCTCTCGGCAGGCATCACCTCGCTCCTGCCCGGCCGGGACCGGATGGCGGTCGTCATCGAGTACACCGTCCTCCCGGACGGGAGCACGATACCCGGCGACGTCTATCGGGCAATCGTCATGAACCGGGCAAAACTCGTCTACGAGGAGGTCGGCGACTGGCTGGAGGGGAGCGATCCTGCCCCCCGGACGGTCCGGGAGACGCCGGGCCTCGCGGAGCAGGTCCTTCTCCAGGACAGGGCCGCCATGCTGCTCAAAAAGCGCCGGACGGAGCAGGGAGCGCTCGCCCTCGAGACGATCGAGGCCGAACCGGTCATGGTGGACGGCCGGGTCGGCGGCCTCGTCATCCAGCAGCAGAACCGCGCGCGGTGCCTGATCGAGGAGTTCATGGTCGCGGCGAACGGCAGCGTGACGGCGTTCCTGGGCGGCGCCGGGCTTCCCATGATCCACCGGGTCGTCCGCACACCGAAGAACTGGGAGGGGATTGTTGCGGAGGCAACGGAACGCGGCGAGACGCTGCCCGCCGAGCCGGACGCGGAGGCGCTCACCCGGTTCCTCATCCGGCAGAAGGCGGCCGACCCCGACCGCTTCCCCGACCTCTCCCTGACCGTGGTGAAACTGATGGGGGCCGGCGAGTACGTGGCGTTCCGGCCGGGCGACGTGCCGGTCGGCCACTTCGCCCTCGCCGTCACCGACTACACCCACGGCACCGCCCCGAACCGGCGCTACGTCGATCTCATCATTCAGCGTTTGATCAAATCGGTCGTCGACGCCGAGCCCTACACCCCCTACACGCCGGCCGAACTCGACGACCTCGCCGTCCGGCTGACCGACCGGGAGAAAGCGTCCCAGAAGGTCGAGCGCTTCGTCCGGAAGGCGGCGGCCGCGGTCCTGCTCCGGGAGAGGATCGGCGAAACGTTTGAGGCGTTCGTCACCGGCGCCTCGGAGAAGGGAACGTACGTCAGGCTGATCGACCCGCCTGCCGAAGGGAGGGTCGTGCTGGGCGAGCAGGGTCTCAGGGTCGGCCAGAGGGTGCGCGTCCGCCTGATGGCGACAGACCCGTACAAAGGCTTCATCGACTTCGGACGTACCTGGTGAGTGGGATTACCCCCGTTCAGTAACCGAGCTGTTCCCGGATCAGGACCAGAGTTATCCTCCCCTCGGTAACTTCGTTCTCGAGGATCACGTATTTGCCGATATAACTCCCGATGCCGTAGGCATGCTGTGCACGCTGGTTCTCGAGGGGCAGGGCATACTCCCGGCACCGCCGGAGCGCGTCGTCGAGCGCCGGCACGATCTTGTTCGTCCCGGAGACGAGGATGAGATGTGCCGCCGCGTGAGGCCACGCCCCCGTCCGGCTCCCGCTCTTGTCGCACCCCACGACCTCGCCTGAGGCGGCGATCGCCTGCACACCGGAGAGGAAGTATTCGGCGGTCACGCTCTTTCGGCGGAGCGCGTGCCGCTTCTCCGTATCGTCCTCGGCCGTGATGACCGCATGATAGTCACGCCATCCCTTCCTGTTCTCCTTGAGCGCCCGGTCGAACCCGATCTCGATCAGGGTCGTCGAGTAGCCGTTCATGACTTCGGCTCCTTCGGGCAGCAGGTCGACGACGGCCCGGAGCGCGTCCCCTGCCGTATCCGCGAGGATCACCCTGATGTTCCGGGCCTCGATCGCTGCAACAGTCCTCTCGATCGTCGCGTCGTCCGGCATCCGGCTCCATCGTTCTCTGTCCACCCCGGCATCCTTCAACAGGTTGACCGCACTGTACTCCGTAACTTTTGCCATCTGCTGGCCAACATTCGCCATCCGATCACCCCGGGGACGGGGGATGCGATCCCACATATACCTCTCCATGGGCCGGGCCGCACGGGGCAGGCACCCGGCCGCGAGGACCGGGGGAGGGGATCACGCCGTTTCCCCCGGGGAGGAAGATTCCGGCGTGTTTTTCAGGCACGCCCTCCCACAAAAGAGTATGAAAAGATGCTATCTCGTCGGTATCGTCTGCCTCCTGGTGCTCGTGGCCGGGTGCAGCAGCCCCGGCGAACAGGAGACCGTGGAAGAGAATACGACCCCGGGAGACCTTGCTGATCTCGTCCGGGACGCCGCCGCCTACGCGGAGACTGCCGGGAAGGATGCAGCCCTCGCTGAGTTCAACGACGAGTCCGGCCGGTTCTCGCAGGGAGCACTGTACGTATATGCCTACGATTACAACGGGACGCTTCTTGCGCACCCCTACGAAAAGGCGGCGGTCGGCACGGACCGTGGGAACTGGACCGACGTGCGGGGACTGCCGGTGATCCGCATCGGTGCACATACGGCAGCAAACGGCGGCGGTTTCATCACCTACCTCTACCCGGCACCGGAGAACGGGTCCATCGACGAGTCGGCAGGGGATACGTACGTCCCGAAGATCGGCTACGTCGCCCCTGCCGGGGCGACGTGGTGGGTGGCATCGGGCATCTACCTCTCCGATACGACCGGTCCCGGCCGGCAGCCGTATCCGGAGCCGGTATCGGCGATGATCGACCTCGTCGAGCGCGGTGCCGCCTACGGCCGGGAACAGGGAGCAGAAGCAGCGTTTTCCGAGATCTCGAATGCGTCGGGAATGTTTGTCGACCCGGCAGGGCACTACCTCTACGCCTACGACTACAACGGAACGCTTCTTGCCCATCCCCACCTGCAGGCCTCGATAGGAACGAGCCTGATCGAGAGGCAGGACCCGTTCGGGATGAAGAACATCCGGGCGCTCAGGGATACCGCACAGTCGGGAGGAGGGTTCATCGTCTTCGTCTGGCCGAATCCGGAGCAGGAGAACCGCGAAGAACTCAAGATCGGGTACGTCCTCCCGGTCGATGAGACCTGGTGGGTCGGTTCCGGCGTCTACCTGAGCGAGATCACCGGGGAGGATGCATCGTTCCCCTCTCCGGTTCCCTGAATAATCCCTTTTTTCTGCTCTGTTGAAACCTTGTTCCAGTCGTGGTTGGGGATGCAGGGAGATCCCCCACAAGGCAGACCTCGTAAGTCCCTCCTCGTAGCCCCCACCCCGCCCGCGCTTCGCGCTCCTCCTTCGCACCTGATGGTGCTCGGCCTCCTTCCCCTTCGGGGAAGTCGTCAATCGCACCTTCGGTGCGAGGTGCGTAGTCCGGGAATACCGGTTGATGGGGGTTGCGCGAGTGGAACAAGGCTGCCCTGAAACTCCTCCCAAAGAGAGCAGAGGGTTTCAACAAAGCCTCTTTTTCCAACAGTTACAGTATCCTCCTCAGGTAGAAAGTCACGCCTCTTCCCGTCAATCTTCGCGTACGGAGTGACGGGCCGTGCAACCTCCCACCCCGGGCACGAGCAGCCTACAGAATGGTCACCGACAAGAACGAAGGCCCGGACAGCATCGCAGCCACACAAAAACACCGCCTGGATACAATCTGCTCGCCGGTTCGACAATCTTTATACATCCTGACGATACCACCTGAAGGACTCCTGCAGTCAGAGAGTCAAACAACGGGGTGAAAGAAAGATGGTCCTTTCGGATGAAGTGATCAAGAAACGCGTCGTCGACGAACTCTACTGGGATACACGTGTCGACGCCTCAAAAGTTCTGGTCAAAGCTGATAACGGCCGTGTGACGCTCACGGGAACTGTTCCAAGTTATTCCGCCCGGGTTCGGGTAGGGGAGGATGCATACCGGATTCCGGATGTCGCCTGGGTGGACAACCGCATCATCGTTCAATACTCGCCTACCGCCCCTGCCCCGGGCGGCACCGACATTGAACGCTCGGTGGAGAACCTGCTGTCCGCGGACCCCGATATGGATCCGACCGATATCCGCGTCTCAGTCCAGGACGGGAACGTCATCCTGAAAGGCTCGGTGGACGAGTACTGGAAGAAGTGGGAGGCCGGACGGATCGCACGTAGAGCCCGGGGAGTCCGCGACATCACTAACGAGCTCACCGTGGTCCCGACCCTGAGCATCGCTGACAAAGCAATTGCCGATGACGTCCAGGCAGCGATTGAGCGAAACAGGAACGTGAACATTGAGGATGTGGATATCGAGGTAGAGGACAGGGTGGTCAGACTCTCCGGATCTGTTACGAACCGGGAGGCCCGACAGGCGGCGGTGGAAGCTGCAGAGTTCACGACGGGCGTGGTGGATGTTATCGACGATCTGACCATTATAACTCCTAGAAGAGTGGAAAGCACAGTTTGCTAACAGCAAGGGGCAGGGGAGAAAAAGGCCCGTTTCAACGGTCACCACCCTGCGTGGCCTCTCGGGATAGGGGCGCGCGCGAATGTTCCGGCCCGGCCTTCAGGGCGGGACGAGACGGCCGCAGGGGTCCGGTCTCAAAAGAGGTCAGGAGGCCGGTGCGGCCTCAACCTCCTCGCTGTCCCATACGAGGGTGTTCTTCATCTCGGTCATGATCACCCTCGAACCGGGGGGAACCCGGATTGCGTCGCCGATATCCTCGGGCGCCGACGCCCAGACGACCTGGTGCTTGACATCCCCGTCGGGCAGCAGCACCACGACGCTGTAGGTGTTCATATCCTCCTCGGGGGCACCCTCCTTCTCTCCCGGGGTGACACGATAGCAGGTAAACGTGACCGGTCCCGATTCTTCCGCCATCTTCTCTTCCGCTTCGCCTCTCATACGCATTCCTCATCACCCGGACGTGTGCGGGCCCTCGCGGTTCTGCGCGGCCCCCCGGGATAACGAGAGGCTGCCTTCTCCGCCCGCCGGGGAACCCGCCTCACTCCCGGGAGCCACCTCCTCTGGGCCCCCTCCTAATAATAAGCTTGCCCCATGCCGCGGCTCGCGGCAGGACGGATCCCGCACTTCCGCCCGGCAGCCGTCAACCCGCCGTCTCCGGCCCTCCGGTGCAGTTCGGAGACGTCGCGACCGGGGAGAGGAGCGGAGTGGCTTCCTGCATCTCCGCAACCCTGGCGAGCACAGAAAGGCCCAGCTGAGCGTTCTTCTCTGCGTAGCGGAACGACGCCCTCTCCACGGTATCGTCCGGCGTGTGGGCGGGCCACTGCGGCAGAGCGTGCACCATGATCGCAGGATATCCCCGGGCCCAGAACGATGTGTGGTCGGATACGTACGGGCCCGCCCTCCGGGTCAGGGTGAAGTTCGTCCCGTAGAGAGCATTGTGATACACCATCAGCGTCGCCGTCCCACGGGCCTCCCTGTTGAAGAGGAGGTTCGCGACCGGACGGTCCGGATGGCCGCGGCATGTTGAGTCGTAGTTGAGGTAGAGCAGGATCTCCGGCGTCCGGCCGGCTGCGGTCTGCAAGTACCTGCGGCTGCCTTGCCTGCCGTTCTCCTCCGCGTTCCAGAGTGCAAACTGTACCGTCCGGTCGAACGAGTGCCGGCTCATCACCCGGGCGAGTTCCAGGACGATCGCGACACCGCACCCGTTATCGGTAACCCCGGGAGCCCGGCCGGGGTCAAAAGACCTGCTGTCGTAGTGCGCCCCCACCACCACGACCCCGTCGGAGGCGGTATCGCTCCCGGGAAGGGTCGCAACGACGTTCCGGAGATCCCCACCCTGGAACTCCACAAGAAGCCCCGGGATCCCATCAAGCCTCCCATAGAGGTACTCGCCCGCCTCCCGGTTTCCGGCGGAGCCGAACGCCCGGGTGGAGAAATTCTGCAGATCGCAGGTTGTGTTCCGTAGTTCGGATTCATCGACCTCTGCGAGTATCGCAGCGATAGCCGGGTCATACTCCGGCGGTTCGGAGAGGTCGGCCGCCGCTGCCGCTGTTGTGAGGGCTGCCGCAACCCCGAAGGCCGCGAGGACCAGAAACTGCACGCCGACCCCGGATGACGGCGCCGCCCGGCGATGAGGCCGGAACCTCCGGGACGTCAACCCGCCCCGTCCAGCCTTCCGAAGATGTCCCATACTATCATCACCGGGGCCTCCGGGACGGCGGCACCAGCTCCCTCGTCCCGGAGCCCGGCCACCTTCGCGAGCACCGAAAGGCCCAGTTGCGCGTTCCTCTTCGCATATCCAAACGACACACGGTCGATGGTGTCGTCCGGGGTATGGGCCGGACCGTGCTCCTCGCAGTGGGTCGTCACGGCCGGGAACCCCAGGGCCCGGAAGGGGATATGGTCCGACTCACAGGTATGCCTGTTCTCGGTCAGGGTGAAGTTCATGCCGTAGAGGGCGTTATAGTCCGCCATGAGTGCCGCGATATCCGCGGAACGCTCGTCGTAGACGATATCGAGGACCGAGCGGTTCATGGGATCGTAGCAGGCCGAGTCGTAGTTGAAGTAGAGCACGACCGGGACCGTCACGTTCCCGGCATAGTCGGCGCTGCCGTAACGACCGACCTCTTCGGCGTTCCAGAACGCAAACTGCACCGTCCGATTAAACGAGTGCCGGCTCATCACCCGGGCGAGTTCCAGGACGATCGCAACGCCGCACCCGTTGTCGGTAGCCCCGGGAGCCCGGGCGGGGTCCGAGGACTTGCTGTCGTAGTGCGCCCCCACCACCACGACCCCGTCGGAGGCGGTGTCGCTCCCGGGGAGCGTGGCGACGACGTTGTTGAGTTCCCCACCCTGGAACTCCACCTCGAGCCCGGGAACGCTTGCAAGCCTCCGGTAGAGGTACTCGCCCGCCTCCCGGTTTCCGGCGGAGCCGAACGCCCGGGTCGAAAAGTTCTGCAGATCGTATGTCGTGTTCCTGAGTTCGGATTCATCGATCTCTGCGAGCATTGCGGCGATGGCGGGATCATACTCCTCCCTGGATGTGCCGGTGGCGCCCACCGGCGCGGCTACGAGGAGAACCGTTACGCCGGCGAGCAGCAGAACGTAGAGTAGCATCCCCCGGAAGCGGGCATGCCGTCGGGTGCACCTGTCGTGCGCTGAATCACGTCTCATGCATGATCACGTAGAGGAAGCCGAAAGGAGGGGTGTAGATATATACTTTCGCCCGGGCAGTGAGATGTTTGTGATCCGGGAGAGGGCTCCAGTCCGGCTCGAATCGCTGAAATAACGCCCTGGCTCCTGCCGCCGGAGAAGGGCCTCCCGGGGCCAGGTATATATTCCATGGCAGAGACAGGTTTCTCAACCCGACCAGGGGACAGATCACCACCGGAGCATACATGCCTAACAGACCATCAGCAGGCGACGAGTCGACCCTTTTGCGGTGGATGCGGCTTGAGATCGGCAGGATCAACGACGGCGTCGTTGCGGAACGCAAACGTCTCTCCCGGCTCCTCTCTGAGGAGAACCCGTCGTCCGTCACGAAGGGCGGGAGCCGGTACGACTTCGACCGGGACGTCCTCCTCCGGCTGGAGCAGGCCATCCCGGAGGAGTTGCAGAGACGACTCCGGCTTCCGATCCTCTTCTACTTCGACTCCACGGTCCCGGACAGTTTCTTCCTCGCGGACGAGGCTGCGGTGCAGGCTCTCCAGAGCCTCCGGGAGATCAGCCCTCTCCGGAGGATGCAGGGCGGGAGGCTCTGGATAGCGAAACCTCTCGTGTACGCCATAATGAACAGGTACCCGACGGCCGTGCAGATCATGATGGGCTAGAAGAACGGTCCTGCACAAAAAGAGAGACGTTCTTCTCTCCGGTGCCCGGCATGCCCTCCGGCCGGTGGCCGACGACGGGGTACGCGGCCGGCGAGGCACTCTCGGGCTGGTAATCCACGTACCGGGTTTCATCGGCCGGTGAAACCATTGAAGACGGCCGATCCTGTGTTCCGACGACGATGCAGGCTATCAACCCGCCAACGACCAGGGTTTGAATGGCGACGGTCAATACCAGGGCCATCTTCTGTTGAGAGATCTCGATCACCTCGCGTGCCGGTGGCGGGGATCCTATTTAAATTTTGCTAATTTTATAGTATTAAATATTATATTTTGCTACAGATGCGCCATACGGAGCGAAGAGGCGGCGACCGTGCATCCGGTTTCCGGGGATAGCCGCGCCGGGTGAGCAGGGACGGGAACGACCGCCCCGTCAGCCGGAGCGGCCGGACGGCTGCCCGGGATCGTTCTTCTTCGCGACGGTTCGCCGGACCCTCTCAAGCACCGGACGGGTGACCTCGTCCATCTGCCGGTCGAAGTAGTCCACCCACTCCGCAACGACCGCGAGCTGCTCCTGCTGCCCGGAAAGTCGTTCCTGCAGGTCGTCGAGGGTTTTCTGGAGCCGGCCGAACTCCTCTATCCTCAGTTCCTGTTCCCGCTCGAGTTCCTCGACCAGGCGTGCAATCCGGCGTTCCTGCCGGGCCAGCGTATCCTGCATCACCCGGAAGTCGGCCACCACCTCGGGCGGGAGCGGGACAGCTGTTCGGCCGACCTCTTTTGCCGGTTCTTCCTGTGCGGCCGATTTTTTGCCGGATCTGACCTCTTCGGCGATCTCCTCCGGCACGAGACCCCTCCCGGAGAGTTCTATAAGTTCCCGGACAATCCTGACCGCCTTTGGCGGGAAGAGCCTGACCGGGCCGATGGTCCGGTAGGTAAAGAGGCTTTCGTAGGTCTGGACGAGTGTCCGGACCTCCTGCTCGGAGATCCCGGTGAGGTGCGCGATATCCCCGATCTTCAGTTCCTTCTCGCTCATGATACCATCCTCCGCACCCGCTCCACGCTCGAGCGGGAGCCCTACCGTAACTCTTTGTCGTCATCAGGTATAGGTGCGTGCCGGATCACGGGGTTTTTCTCGCCGCCGTCCGAGTAATGGTACAATGAACAGGGGAGCGAAGGAGAGCGTCCCGGACGGCATGACCGTTGTCCGGAAGGCGGTGCGGTCTGCCCGCCTTCAGGTGCGGCCGGACGGGACCCTGCGGGTGGTCGCTCCCCCATCGTTCGACATCGGGGGGTTCCTGCAGCGCAACGCGGCCTGGATTGAGAAGCGGCGTGAGGAACTCAACCGGCTGGCCGCCGAAGGGTGCGGGCGGGAGGACCTGCTCCTCCTGCACGGGCGGTTCCACCGCCTGGCCCCGGGTGCGCGGTTCTTGATCGACGAGACCTGCGGGACCGTCGCCTGCCCGTCCGTTCCCGCCCTCAAAAGAAACCTCTCCCGGATGCTGAAGGAGGAGGTCCTGGATCGCCTGGAGGCCTACCCGGACCTTGCGGGCCGGAGGCGGGGGCGGATCGCGGTGAAGATGCAGAAGACCCGGTGGGGGAGTTGCTCGACGCTCGGCAACCTGAACGTCAACCTGCGCGTCATAGCCCTTCCCGACCCCCTGCGGGAATACGTCGTCGTCCACGAGGCTGCGCACCTCCGCGAGCCGAACCACTCGAAGCGGTTCTGGCGTCTCGTCGGCGACCATTACCCCGGATACGGGGCGGCGGAAGCCGAGCTGCGGCGCTACTGGGTCATCCTCGAACGAAACCGGATATGGGGAACACTGCGGGATACGGGGTGAACGGGGTATCAGTACTCCGCTAAAGTTCTGAGGATGCCCCCCGAAGGTCAAACCATCGACCTGCCTTCGGCCCATCGTTCTTCGCGGCTTCGCGTCTTTCGCGTGAAGCTATATCGCTATCCACGCAGGTGAGCTCACGCGAAGACGCGAAGACGCGAAGAACGCGAAATGCGACGTTCCGTCAGGAACGACTGGCCGAAGGGCGGGAGTTTGAGCACCGCCAGGTACGAAGTCCAGTATCCAGGGTACCGCCAGCTCTTCATTACGGCGTTGCGCGAGACCGCATCGTTTGATGCCGGACGCCAAAATTAGCGAAGTACTGGGTATCAGGAGTACTTCCGCCAGAACATGGAGAGCTTTCTCGACTCCGCCCACCGCTCGTCGAGCTGATCGATGATTCCGTTGATCCGCTGCACCTGCTGCCGGATCTGTTCCGTCGTCCCGGGATCGTCGAGCAGTTCGGCACGCCCCATGATCGCCTGGAGCGGGTTCCGGATATGATCGGCGAGCAGGGCGAACTGTTCCATGTTCCGCTCGATCTGGGTGTAGGCCTTTAATTTCAGGTCCTCAACCTCCTTCTGGGCGGTGATGTCCCGGGAGACGGTGACGATCCTCGCGACCTCGCCGTGCTCGAAGATCGGGACCCGCATCTCCCGGAGGATCATGGTCCGGTCACCGCACTTGAGAGACCGCTCCGACGTCAGCGGCCGACCGGTCCGTATGACACGCTCGTACAGCTGCCAGGTGGCGGGAGGGAGGAACGGCAGGACGGCGAAGAGATCCCTTCCGACGACGTCCGTCGCGAGCCCGAGGTCTTCGCACCAGGCGATGAAGGCGTCGTTCGCGAGAAGAAGTGTGAGCCGGGTATCGACGACGGTGACGGTGTCGGTGATGGCGTCAAGAACGATCTGGTAGAGGCCTTCCGACTCCCGGAAGAGGTACTCGGACTGTTTCCGGTCGAGTGCGCCCGCGATGATGTGGACGGCCACAGAGAGGAGCGCCACATCCTCGTCCTCGAACGGGGCATCGCTGGTATTCAGGTCGAATCCGACAAAGCCGACGACCACCCCTTTCAACCGGAGTGGAACCATCAGCGTCGCGGTAGCGCCGCGCCGCTTCAGGAACTCGCGCTCCTCCCCGCGCGGCCGCCCTTTCCCGGACGCTCCGTCCACGAGCACGGTCTCGCCTTCGAGGATCCGTGCGACCCACCAGGGAAGGTCGCTCGCGAGGAACTTCCGGGACTTCCCCCGCCGGGGGTTCTGCTCCGGCCGGCACCACTCGTGCGTTGTGCCAAGAAGCGTCCGGGGATCGTTGAAGAGGGAGAGATAGGCCCTGCTTGCCCCGCACGCGCGGCCGAGGTCCTCAAGCGAGTCGTCGATAGCCGGATCGATCTGCGCGGGGTCCATGAACCGTGCAGGCATCGCCGCAACGGCCCCTTCAAGGCTGCGGCGGGGACCGGGTGCGTCCTCGGCCCTGCGCTGCACAGTGACGTCGATGCAGGAGAGGAGGAGCCAGACATCGGCGGTCCAGGTGTCACGGACGGTGCTGACCGATATCCTGACGTCAAAAGACGATGAATCTCTCCGCCGGGCGGCAACCGTCCCGTTCCACCGGCCGGAGGAGATGGCGCAGTCGATGCAGTCCCGCCCCTCTCCCGGGGAGAGCCAGAGGAGAGTCATGGGCTTTCCGACCATCTCCTGCAGCGCATATCCCCACATGGCAAGCAGCGAAGCGTTGGCAAAGGCGATGCATCCCTTCTGGTCGACGATGCAGATCCCGGAGAGCGAGGTCTCGATCACCTGCTGCAGCATTGCGGTAGTAACGCCGGGCATCCTGGCCGGGGTTTCGCCGGCGACAGGACTTCCTTCTCCCCGACAGTCCGGATCGCCACCGTGCTGCTCCGGAGGAACATCTGCCGTCAAACGGTTCGTTGAATGCTGATCCATACCTGATCGTCCCGGGCGGCAGAACGGAGCCGCCCCTCGCCGTTCCGGAGAGGCTGCGCACTGCCGCTTTCCGGATCTCTCTCCCGGGTTTTTTCGGACGGGATAGGATGATCAATCCCCCGGACCGCGTATTATAGTTTCTGTTTGCATTGCGTTGACTCAGGCCCGGGGGAGGGCTTCTGCCTCGCATAAAACACCGGGAGAGGGACCGCGGGATCAGGCGTCGGCCTCCGGTCTCCGCGAGTAACTCCTGTACATCACCAGGAGTGCGGTGCCGATCAGGAGGAAGACGGCAAGCGACACCCAGAACCCGGTCCCCGCCGGGATGAGGTTCACGATATAGTCGATGCCGAGAGCGATCCCGAAGCTGCCGATGATGCCGCCGATTGTGATGCAGGAGAGGACCTCCGTCTTCGTCATCCCGAGCATTCTCCCGACGACGGAGCCGACGATGCTCCCCGACCCGTCAAAGGGGAGGCTCACGAAGGCGATGAGACCGACAAAGTAGAGCCGTTCGAGCCACGGCCGCCGGTCCAGGAAGGTCCTGCCTGCCGCCACAAAGCGGCTGACCCAGGGGCCGATGTAGGGGATACGCAGGACCAGCGGAAAGTTCCAGGCCATGAAGAGCCCGCCGGCGAAGTCCAGGAACGCCAGGGCAAACGCGGTCAGCCACCAGGGGATCCCGAGAAGGATGCAGACCGGGATAATCGTCTCCCTGCCGAGCGGCGGGGCGATATAGGCGGCCATCATCCCGACGAGCAGGAGCCACTGCTCAGCCGTGAGGAAGAACCATACGACGGCAAGAAAGAGCCCGCAGAGCAGGAACGGAACCGAGACCTTCAGCCAGTTCACCCGGCCGTCAGCGCCGTCATCACCCCATACATCGATCTGCCACATGAACCGCCATCACCTGCGGGCGAGTACCCGCGCTTCCCGGGGCCGGAGTCACTCCTCACCGGCAGGGCTGGTGGGACCGGAGGGACCCCGGGTATTCAGGATACGTTCGATGATCTTTGACGAACTGGCAAGCGAGCCGGGATACCCGGGTATCCGGACGACGTCCGCGTCGAGCCCGCGGTCCCGGAGTCTCTGCCGAAGATGCTCCTCGTCGAAATGCTGGTTAAACCCGAGCGTGATGATGTCGGGCCGGATCTCCGCGATCGGCCTGAACATATCGTGGAGATCGCCGAGAAGCGCGTGGTCGACCGGTTTTAGTGCCTGCACCATCCGGAGCCTTTGCACCTCCGGGAGGATCGGTCTCGGCTTATGCTTCACGTTCGTGTCCCGCGCCACGATCACGGAGAGTTCGTCGCCGAGTCTCCGGGACTCCTCAAGGTAGTAGAGGTGCCCGGGATGGAGGATATCGAACGTCCCCGTTGCGACCACGCGGATCAATCGACCACCTCAAGAAGCGTCGCGCTGCCGTCCGCACGGTAGCACCGCCAGTCCTTCTCTGTGTAGGGGTACCCGACGATGATGTGGTACCGCCCCACCGTGGGGAAGAACCTGAGGTCCGCCGGCGACGGGGAGAGGACGCCGTTCGGGTGGCTATGGGCGCTGCCGGCCTGGTGGATGTCCAGCGGGAGCATATCGAGGAAGAACGAGGCGCTCTCTTCCCCGACGATGGTGCCGGGCACCAGGTCGAGGTCCCGGATAATGCCGTCCTGCTCCCGCAGCACGGCAACGAACTCGTTCGGGTGATGTTCCCGCCCAAGTTCGAAGAGCATCGCAAGCAGATCCCTGCTGATCCCGCATATGGCCATTCTACTGAATGGTAGGAGAGGAGGAAACATAAGCCCTCGCGTTCGGCATGCATGCCCGGGGCGCCGGGAGTCCGGAAGGAAAAAAGTGGGATCGTTTAAGGGATGACCCTTCGTTCCGGCGAGGCCTCCGGGGTTACGTTTTCTGTAAGCATCGGAGTCACGTTCCCATCAGCGGTGACGTTCACCGTCTCAAACATGAGCGGGATGAGCGGCGTGTGGTCATTATTGACCAGCTGGACCGAGAGGTTGTGCTCGCCCGCCGTCACGTTCTCCCAGGTGTAGGAGGTGTTCGCGGAGACGACGTAGTCCCCTGTCTCCGGGATGGCAGGCGCGCTTGCGTTCGTCGGCACCGGGGCGTCCAGGTAGTAGTGCAGGTGCCCCTCGCCCGCTGCGTTCGGCTGCCCGGTGGGCTCGATCAGCGTGAAGTTCGTGACGTTCACGCTCACCGTGACGTTCCCGGCAGTGACGCTGGCACCCTCCACGGGTTCAACGATGGTGACGTTTGCCTCAACGGTCTCGTTCCCGGCCGGGGTCGCATTCTCCGGCAGCACGAGACCCGGTGGCACAAGAACCGTGTCGATGATGTGGACGATGCCGTTGCCGGCCGTGATATCCGATGCGACGACGGTAGCGTTCCCTACCGTGAGGTTGCCGTCAGCCGCCCCGACGGTGAGGTTGTCCCCGGTGAGCGTCTCAAGAACCGTCTCGTTTCCGGTGGCGTTTACCTCTGTCACCAGGTCTTCTGCGGTATAGTTCCCCCTCACCACATGGTACATGAGCAGGGCATCAAGCGTCTCCGTATCGTTCGAGAGTCCGGCAAGAGTCTCGTTGCCGAGAGCCTCAAAGGCGGCATCGTCCGGGGCAAAGACCGTATACGGCCCTCCGCCGGCGAGCACCGTCTGCGTGAGTCCGGCCTCCCCGACGGCATCCGCAAAGGAGGTCAGATCATCACTCCCGGCGACCAGGTCGGCCAGCGTCACGTTCGCCGGCTCTTCCCCGGGGGTCACGTTCTCGTCCGGAGCGACCATCATCCCCTCGGGGACGACGATGACGACACCCTGCATGGGTGTCCGTTGCGTCGAGGCGTTAAGCGTACAGCCGTACGGGTAGGTCCCCGTATCGTTGAACGTGTAATTGAACGTCTCGTTCTCTTCAATCGGCCCGGAGTCAAAGAGCCCTCCCGTGCTGGTGACGGTATGGCTTACCTCGTCGTAATTCGTCCAGATTACCGTTGTATCGCCCTCGACCGTGAGCGAGGCGGGGATGTACGCACCGCCGCGGATACCGACGTCGGCGGTCGCCGCGAGAACCGGCAGGGCAACGAGTCCGATGGCCAGGACCGCTACAAGCCCGAGTATAGTTGAATTCCTTCTCATGCAGTCTCACCACGTTTTATGAACCACGGCAGGGAGAACGGCCGGCATCCCGGAGTCGGACCCCTGAACACACTTCTCATCGCCGGTGGTTCATGATACCGCCCGAAGAGTTCGGCACCGCTCGCCGCTGCCACGGACCGGAAAATAATCACGTAAATATATAAATATTATTATATTTCGAGAGGCAAAAACCCCGGACCGGGGCCGGCCCCCTCTACCGTGAAGAATCCACGGGAGCAGACCGTTCAGAACGGCCCGTCCTGCTCGAAACTCCTCTTGTACCGGATGGCGAGTTCCGCCTTGAAGAGCTCTTTTCCGAGGTAGGCGGCGTGGTCGAGCCGTGAGAGGCTCCCGTCCTCGAGAAGCGTGTAAAAGACGTCTTCCCAGCGCCTCCCCCGCACGGCACGGCCGCGATGGACCGCGACGATACAGTCCCCCTCGATGCCGATGCGGATGCACCCGAGGGGGTCGTAGGTGATCTCGTCCGGCACGGGGTGCGCATCCATGATACTGTCGTACTCCAGCGGAGGTTCGCGCCGTCGCCGTTTCTCCTTCAGGATCAGGAGGTCGAGCCCCAGGTCCTTGGGATACGGGCGGTCGGTCGCGAGGGCCATCATATCGGTTGCCCGCCGCATCTCCGCTACCGATCCGGTGGTCTTGTCGCTGTGTTCGCTCGTGAAGACGACGGCGGCCCCGACCTCGTGCGCCATCCCCGCGAGCAGCGCGTTCGCCCCGGGAGAGTCGGCGTCCAGCAGTTCCACCACGTTGCCCGCGCCGAAGAAGAGCGGGCCTGGAGCCTCCCGGAACCCGTCGAGCGATCCCGTCAGCCCGGACCCCACCGGCTGGAGAAGGGGATCGGCGATCAGGCAGCGGATCCCGGCGTCCTCTGCGGCGGCAAGGTTCTCTTGAAGCGTCCGTTCACACGGCACCACGACCGCGGCCGCCCCGGCTTTTGCGACCGCCTCCCCGACGACTGGGATGTTTCCCTCGTGCAGGGAGAGCACCAGGTCGGCGCGGAAGAGCGACGCCGCGATGAGGAGAGGATCCTGCGTATCGACGGCGAGAGGCCCTTCAACCTCCGCGAGGGCCGAAAAACACCGCTCGACGTCGCCGGGGGTCGCGTCGAAACCGAACCCCAGGTCAACGATATCGGCCCCGTCGGCAAAGAACTGCCGGACATCGGCGAGGAGATCATCGCGCTTATGCGCGTCCATGATCTCCGCGAGCACCTTCATCCTCGAACCCCCGCCGATCTTTGTGCCCCGGATGGTGAAGTCCGCCTCCGCCTCCGCCTCGCGGAGCGCCACCTGCCGGCAGGCCTCCTCGCGACGTGTCTGTGCGAGGAACTCGTCGGCGGGGACGGTCTTTGAGAGCTGGACGCGACGGAGCACCGAAAGGACCAGCGGGAGGTCGGCCGCATGCCGCGGGCCCCGGTAGACCGGGACGCCGGTCTCGCGCTCGACGCCGGCAAAGGATGCGGTGCACATCCCGGAGACGATAGCCATATCGTAGTCGCCGCCGAAAAGCAACTTCCGGAGGTCGCCGGGGGCAAGAAACGACGCGATATCCCCGGTAACCGCCACATCTATCTCATAGCGGTCGCTGAACCGCTCAGCCGCCGCCTTCACGATTCCGACTGTTGCCGATCCGGTCGGGAGGAGAATGCGCATAACACTTCACTTATTATTCAGAGGATGACAAATAATCTGATCTCATGCTGCGGTGCGATCTGCATGTCCACACAAGGTACTCCAGGGACGGAGAGAGTAGTGTGGAGGATATCCTGCGCAGAGCGGGGGCCGTCGGCCTCGACGCCATCGCGATCACCGATCACGATACGGTGGAAGGCGCCCGCTACGCCCTCGAGTGCGACACCTCCGTGACCGTGATCCCGGGCACCGAGATATCGACAAGACAGGGCCACCTGCTCGCTCTCGGGGTCACCGAGCCCCTGCCGGCAGGACGCGACTTCTTCGAGACCGTCGCCCTGGCCCGTGCCCGGGGCGCCCTCCTCATCCTCCCGCACCCCTACCACCGCTGGCGCCACGGCGTCGGGAGAAGACTCGCGGCCGGTATCGGAGCGGTGGATGCTGTGGAAGTCTTCAACAGCCGCTACATCACCGGGTCGGCAAACCGGAAGGCCGCAGTCATCGCACGGAGATTCGGAAAACCCGGCGTTGCCGGGAGCGACGCCCACAACGCGCGCTACGTCGGGTTCGGGGTAACGTACGTCACGGCCGAGCCGGATGCGGCCTCTATTCTCTCCGCTATCCGGGAAGGGCGGACGATGGCGGGAGGGAGGATGACCCCGCTCCACACCTACACCCGCCAGTCCATCAGGGGCGCTCTCCGCAGGATACGGCGAACGGTACAGCAATGAATCTGGCGTTCCGCTTCTCGTATTTCGGGGACCGTTTCTTCGGCTCGCAGATGCAGCCCCTGCTCCGCACCGTGGAGGGCGAGTTCATCGAGGCCTGCAGGCGTCTCCAGCTCTTCGACGACTGGCGGGAGGCAAGCTTTGTCACCGCCGGCCGCACCGATCGCGGGGTGCACGCCCGGTGTCAGGTCTGCTCGTTTTTGACCGATAAGCCGGATCGGGCGGTCGCGGCACTGAACCAGGTGCTCCCTGCCGACATCTGGTGTACGGCGTGGGCCGGGGTGCCGGACAGGTTCCACCCCCGGTACAGCGCCGCATCGAGGACCTACCGCTACTACTTCTTCCCTGCCCCGGGCGACGTCGCTGCCATGCACGAAGCGGCACAGGAATTTCTCGGGCGGCACGACTTCTCCTCGTTCGCCCGCGCCGGTGACCGGAACCCGGAGAGGAGGATCCTTGCGGCACGGGTCTTTGAGGACGGACCGTTTGCCGTCTTCGAGGTGACGGGTGAGAGTTTCCTCTGGAATATGGTCCGGTGCATGGCGACAGCGCTTGAACAGGTGGGGAGGGGCGAGGCCGGCGCCGGGGAGATCGCACGGCTCCTTACAGGACCGGCGAAGCGGAGAATCCCTGCGGCTCCTCCCGAGGGGCTGGTCCTCTGGGATATCGATTGCGGGGTCTCCTTTACACCACTCCCGATCGATGAGAAGAGTCGCCGGCATCTTGCCGACCGCCATCGCTACCACGCTCTCATGGCGGAGGTGTCCGCACGCCTTGCGCCGGACACACCCCAATATAAAACTTCCCAATAAGGCAATGGGGTTCAGAGAGGATCGAGAAACAGACCCTTCGTATTATCGCTGTTTTGGAAAGATCAGACCGCAGG
Source organism: Methanobacteriota archaeon (assembly GCA_016841955.1). Lineage (GTDB taxonomy): Archaea > Halobacteriota > Methanomicrobia > Methanomicrobiales > Methanoculleaceae > Methanoculleus. The sequence goes on along the minus strand of JAENYE010000001.1, from coordinate 725,515 downwards.
CAATGGATCTACCGAAGGCGGTGCGGCAGGGGAAATCGGACGTTCCGCCCACCATTCAGGGCTGCCGAACTTAACGTTTCCGGATAGTGATACCCGGTAAAACCGAACATCGCCGGAATCGTAACACATGGATACTTTATCCTTTCATACTGCGGATAACAGATTCCTTTTCCCAATCCGAACAGCTTAAATATCCCGATACAGTTTTGAGCACACATTTGTTAATTTAATTAGATCTTTTTTTCAAGATAGTTAAGGATATATGTTTAATAATAACCTATTAATATATGCCAGCACAGTCCCGTTTCAGTACGTCAAGAGGGGAAAGCGGATGTACGACAAGGATCCGGTTCGGGCGAGGCCACCCGCTCACGTGGAGGGGGGGTTCGCCGAAGAAACAACTGTGCCGTTGCCACAGTACATAGGTGCAGAAAGAGACAGATGGATCGAACGACATGTGCCCCGGAGCATCGGACAGGAGAGCCCGATAGACGTCCCTGCCCTCCGCTATGAGGTCCAGGAGCAGGTCAACCCTCTGCGGACGCCGGGGGCTCCGGGAAACCGGCGGATGGTGAACGAGACGGCCGAGGCTGCCGCCATCCCGTCCCGCCGGTCGAGCATGATGAGGACACTCGCGGCGATCCCCTGTTTCGACGAGGAGGTTGCGATCGGTTCCGTTGTCCTGAGAGCCCGGCAACATGTCGACGAGGTCCTGGTGATCGATGACGGCTGTACGGACAACACCGTGAAGGTTGCCCGGGATGCCGGGGCGACCGTCATCTCGCACGGAACCCGGAAGGGGAAAGGACAGGGTATCAAGAGCGCTCTTCGATATGCAGTCGATCACAACTACGACTGTCTGGTCTTCATGGACGGAGACGGCCAGCACGACCCCGGGGAGATCCCCCTTCTGGTTGAGCCGATCCTCGCCGACACCGCCGACCTCGTCATCGGCTTTCGAACCTTCGACCAGATGCCCTTCTACCGGCGGTTCGGCCGGGCAGTGCTCGATATCGCCTCCAGCACCGGCAGTTCGATAACGGACTCACAGTGCGGCTTTAGGGCACTGAACAGGAAGACCATGGAGTCGATGCTCGGTGCGCTACGAAAGGATGACTTTTCGACCGAATCGGAGATGCTCTGGATCGCCCAGGAGAAACACCTGCGCATCGGGGAGACAGCGATCAACTGCAGATACGGCGATTTCGACACATCCACAAAGAACCCCTTATCTCACGGGATGGAAGTACTCGAATCGATATTCTGGCTCGCCGTGGAGAAGAGGCCTCTCCTGCACATCGGCCTGCCGGGGCTCGCCGCGATGCTTGCCGGGGTCTTTTTCCTGCTTCAGTTCCTCCGGGGCTTCAGTGAAACGGGTCTCGTCCCGATCGAACAGGGCATGCTTGCATCGTTCCTCCTGATCCCGGGGACCATCGCACTCGTGCTGGGCCTGATGCTGGCCCTCATTGCAAGAATGCGGGAGTGAGCAGGAGTGAAAGGTACGATGCAGAGAAGAGGTGTAGAATGATCGGAGTGATACTCGGCACGCGACCGGAGATCATCAAGATGTCTCCCGTCATCAGGGAGTGTGAACGCAGGGGCATTGACTACTTTATCCTACATACCGGGCAGCACTACTCCTACGAGATGGACCGGCTCTTCTTCGAGGAGCTTGAACTCCCGGACCCGGACCACAGCCTCGATGTGGGTTCCGGAACCCACGCCGGCCAGACGGCGAAGATCATGACCGGCGTCGAGGACGTCCTGGTGAAGGAGTCACCCGACGTCGTCCTGGTGCAGGGGGACACGAACACCGTCATGGCCGGGGCCCTCGCGGCATCGAAACTGCATGTGCGGGTGGGGCACATCGAAGCGGGTCTCCGGAGTTTCAATCGCTGGATGCCGGAGGAGATCAACCGGGTACTCACCGACCATATCTCTGATTACCTCTTTGCCCCGACAGAGAGCGCCCGGGAGAACCTCCTCGCGGAGGGCATCGTGGACCGGAAGATCTGCGTGACCGGCAACACCGTCGTCGATGCGATATACCAGAACCTCGACATATCGAAGAAAAAAGGCAACGTCTTAAAAGACCTCGACCTCGAGCCACGTGAATACTTCCTCGTCACCGCCCACCGGCAGGAGAACGTGGACAACCGGACACGGCTCAAGGAGATCTTAAAGGGCCTCGAGGGGGTGCAGAAGGAGTTCTCCCTGCCGGTCGTCTTCCCGGTCCACCCGAGGACCGAGAAACGGATCAAGGAACTGGGCATCGGGGTAGACGGGTTGAACCTCACCAAACCCTTCGGGTTCCTGGAGTTCCTGCAACTGGAGTCGCAGGCGAAACTCGTGCTGACCGATTCCGGCGGTGTCCAGGAGGAGACCTGCGTTCTCGGTGTCCCCTGCGCTACGATGCGCTACGACACGGAGCGCCCCGAGACGCTGGACGTCGGATCGAACATCCTGGTGGGGGCCGACTCAGGGAAGATCCTTGAAGGGGTCCGCTCGATAGCTGCCTGGAAGTCCGGCTGGAAGAACCCCTATGGCGACGGAATCGCCGGAAAAATGATTGTCATGGTCTGTGCTGCCGCACGGTCCCAATGACTGCTCAAGGAAGATACACATGAAGATTTGCGTGATGGGATTAGGATACATAGGATTGCCGACCGCACTGCTGTTTGCGGCTCACGGGGCGGATGTTGTAGGCGTCGACGTGAAGCAGAGCGTGGTGGATAGTCTGAATCACGGGAACCTGCCGTTCAGGGAGCCGGGGCTCGAGGACCTGTACCGCGAGGCTAAAGGGCGGTTTTGCGCCAGGACCGAACCCCAAGCCGCGGACGTATTCCTGATTGCCGTGCCGACGCCCCTGGATCCGGCAACGAAGGTTTCCAACCTTTCGTACGTCAAGAGAGCAGCCGACATGATCGCCCCCCACCTTGCCGGGGGGAACCTGGTTATCCTTGAATCGACCGTCCCGCCCGGAACCAGCGAGCGGGTCGTCATCCCCAGGCTTGAGAAGAGCGGTGTTGCCGTCGGAGACTTTCTGTACGCTCACTGTCCGGAACGGGCAATCCCCGGGCGGACCCTGCAGGAGATGGCGGGCAACAGCCGCATCATCGGCGGGTACGACCGGGAATCCACCGACCGGGCGACCTCGATCTACCGGACCTTTGTCCGCGGGCAGATATACCAGACCAATACGCGGACGGCGGAGTTCGTCAAGCTGATGGAGAACACCTGCCGCGACGTGAACATCGCGCTCGCGAACGAGTTCGCCCAGCTCGCGGAGGAATGCAGGATCAACGTCTGGGAGGCCATCACCCTCGCCAACAAGCACCCCCGGGTCACCGTCCTCAATCCCGGCCCGGGCGTTGGAGGGCACTGCATCGCCATCGATCCCTGGTTCCTGACCGAGAACTCAACACGGTGCAGGATGGTCTCCACGGCGCGGGAGGTCAACGATTCCATGCCGAACTACGTGCTGCACGTCACCCGCAGCCTGCTTTCCGGCATCAGAAACCCGACGATCAGCATCTTCGGTGTCGCCTACAAGGGCAACATCGGCGACACCCGGGAGAGCCCGGCATTCAAATTCATCCAGCTTGCCGAGAACGAAGGGTATGCCATCAGGTGCCACGACCCGCACGTGGCGGAATTCCCGTACTCCCTCATGGATGCGGCGGATGCAACGACCGGAAGCGACTGTATCGTTATCCTCACCGATCACGAATGCTTCCACACGATCGAACCGGCAGGGTTTCAGATGAGAACGAAGTTCGTCATAGACGCCCGGAACATCCTCGACCATGAGAAGTGGACCGACCAGGGTTTTGCCGTCCGCATACTGGGTGACGGTTCGTTGGTGCAGCCGGCACCGCTGGACGAGATCACGCCCCCGGCAAGCCTGTATCCTGCAGGTGCTGCGCGATCGATCGCATCTCCATCGACGCCGTCTGTTTCCCTGCTCTCTCCGAACGGGCGGGAGGACTTCCTTTAGTCCCCGCACACGGTTTGACAGGGAAAAGATCAACAACCACCCTCCGGCAACCGTATCCAGATATCACGAGGAGTTGCATGAAACAGGTATGCATCGTATCACAACATTTTCCACCGGAAAAATCAGGAAACGCATCACGCATCCATGACACCGCCGCGCATCTAGCAAAACTGGGTATCGACGTGACCGTGCTCGCGCCGCACCCCACGTTTCCCACCGGCTCGTTCCCCCGTACCTGGAAACGGTCGGAAGTGCAGGATATCGACGGAATCCGGGTTGTAAATCTCTGGACCTGGCAGCCGGGCTCAGGGGATCCGGGGTTTGCAAGCAGGATGGCCTACTACCTCCTCTTCCCGCTCCACGCCGCACTCTGGCTCCTTTTCACCAGGAACCGGTTCGATGCGATCGTCACGTCGGCACCGCCCCTCTTCACCGGGATCCCGGGATACGCCCTGAAACGGATCTTTGGGGCGAGATGGATCCTTGATGTCCGCGACCTCTGGATCGACGCATCGATAAGTCTCGGTTTCCTCCGGGAGGGGAGCATCTACGAAAGGATAAGCCGGAGGTTCGAGCAGATGTGCCTTGCGCAGGCGGATCTCGTCGGGGTCACGACGGAAGAACTCGGGCGGAGGATCTCGTCGCGCTACCGGGTCACGGCCCCGATGGAGCTGATGCCCAACGGCGTCAACACCGACTTCTTCCGCCCCACAAACGGCGGAAAGAAACGGCAGATCATCTACGCCGGCAACGTCGGGCATGCCCAGGACCTCGATAAGGTGGCTCTCGCCGTCAAGTCGATGAACGGCACCTACAACCTGAAGTTTCTCATCGTCGGCGACGGGGACACGAGGGAGAACCTTGAACGGCTGGTGAAAGCGGAGAGCCTGACCGACTCGATCGTCTTCACGGGCACCCTTCCGCGTGAGGAGATCCCGCAGTTGCTCTCCGAGTCGCTCGTAGGAGTGGCGCCCTTAAAGAGGCTCGCGAACCTCGAGTACGCCGCCCCCACCAAGGCCTACGAGTACATGGCATGCGGGATACCCTTCGTCGGCTGCGGAAGCGGTGAGATCGCCCATCTCGCAAAGGAGTCGGGCGGGGGGGTCATCGCCGATAACACGCCGGAGGCGATCGCCGCGACGCTTTCGGCGCTCCTGGACGACCCGGAGAGGATGGAGGAGATGGGTCGCCGGGGCCGGGAGTACGTCGCAGAGCACTACGACCGGCGATCGGTCGCCCTGAAACTGAAGCACTGTATCGAGAGGATGACATGGACGGGCGTCTGAGATCGCTTCTTTCCCGGGTTATCGGGGAGGTCCGCGAGCTCGCCGTCGACGACGGCGAGACCGCGTACATCCGCGACCCGGTCTTTGGCATTATCCGGAACCGCGTGCACGCCGAGGTCTGCAAGGCGATGCTTCGGTTGGGCGGCGACCCGCTCGTGGGCCCGATCCTGAACTATGTCGTGGCGTGCCAGAACCCGGACGGGTCTTTAAACGAGATCCACGTCAACTACAACGAGCCTTCGGCCCTGATCACCGCGTTTATCGGCGACGCGCTCCTGGAGGCGGCGGACCGGTATCCGCACGAGGAGGCACTCCGGAAGGCCCGTGACTTCGTCCTCGCATCCGAACGAAGGCCGGGGTATTTCCTGAAGTCCTCGGGGTACACCGCCGACCACCTGAACGTCGACGCCTCATGCGGGGCGTTCCTTGCCCGGTATGCGGAACGGTACGGCGATGAGAACGCCCGTGCGGCTGCCCGGCGGGCGGCGGAGAACATTGTCCGCCACCAGCGCCACGACGGCGTCTACCCCTATGCGGTCGACAGGGGGACCTACCCGTACGTCTTCGACCTCCCCTGCGTGCACTACCAGGGAGTGACGACGTACTACCTCGCAAAGACGAACGATGTGCTCAAGGACGACCGGATCGACCGGAGCCTCGCGAGGGGTGCCCGGTGGCTCGCGGCCGCCCAGCGTCCCGACGGGCGGTTTGACTGGTCGAAGAGCGGCCTTTCCTTCGCTTACTACCTTTCCGGGGCATATGCGTTTGCTCAGGCCTCCTTTGTCTATGCGTCACGGATGGACGATCGTTACCGGGAGCACGCCGGCCTCTGCCTTGATTGGCTCGAGAAGGACGTGCAGGGGCTCGCCCCTCGGTGGGAGCCCGGCCCCTGGATCGATCTACTCCCGTCCGTCGCCACGGCAGCGAAGACGGCAACGCTTGGGGAATACCCGCTACGGCACCGGGCGTTCCGGTTCGGCTACGGCATGTACCGCGAGATCGCACGCAGGCGTTACGGCGAGACCGTGGAGACGCGGTCTTTTGAGGCCCTCTGCCGGCTGCTCGGGATCCGGTCGTCGACCGTGGAACCGTCGAATAACTTCCCCGATCTCTTCATGACATCGGAGATGCTCGACTGCCTCAGCCAGTCAGGAGTATGGGGGGAATATGTATGAAACAGGTATTACTCGACCTGCAGTCAGGGTCTATCCAGGTGGAGAACGTCCCCGTTCCCGCCGTAACGAGGGGGGTCGTCGTCGAGAACGCCTACTCCCTCATCAGCGCCGGCACGGAGTCGTCGCTGATCAATCTCGCACAGCAGTCGCTCGTCGGCAAGGCAAAAGCCCGTCCCGACGACGTGAAGAAAGTTCTCCAGAAGGTCGGGACGGACGGCCCGCTCTCGGCGTACCAGCAGGCGATGAGCCGCCTCTCAAAACCGGAGCCGCTCGGCTACAGCTGTGCGGGCACCGTGGTGACGACCGGATCCGACGACTTCGAGGTCGGCGACCGCGTCGCCTGCGCCGGGGCCGGGTATGCGGTGCATGCCGAGTACGTCGCGGTCCCGAAGAACCTTTGCGTCAGGATCCCCGACGGCGTCGGTTTCAGGGAAGCGGCGTTCACGACCGTCGGGTCGATCGCGATGCACGGTGTTCGGAACGCAGAAGTTACGGTGGGCGAGAACGTTGCGGTGATCGGCCTCGGGCTGATCGGGCTTCTTTGCGTGCAGATCCTCAAAGCCGCGGGGTGCCGGGTCATCGGGATCGATATCGACCGGGAGAAGCTTGCGCTCGCAGCAAGCCTCGGTGCCGACGTCGTCTCGAACTACGACGGCCTCTCCGAGAGGATGAGCGCCTTCTCGCCGTTCGGAGCGGACGCGGTCGTCATCACCGCGGCTACCCGGTCGAGCGCTCCCATCGAGGCCGCCGGCCGCCTGGTCAGGGATAAGGGCAGGGTCGTGGTCGTCGGGAACGTGGGCATGGATGTGCCCCGCGACATCTTCTACGAGAAGGAGGCGGAGGTCGTCGTCTCCCGGTCCTACGGCCCCGGCCGCTACGACCGGAACTACGAGGAACGAGGGGTCGACTACCCGATCTATGTCCGGTGGACGGAGCGGAGGAACATGGAGGCGTTCCTGGAACTGGTGCGGCAGAAGAGGATCGACCTCGACCGCCTGATCACCCATACCTTCCCGCTCGATGACGCGCCGGAAGCCTACAACCTCATCAACACCGGAAAAGAGCGGTTTATCGGGGTCCTCCTGCAGTACAGCCCGAACGGTTCGGGTGCCTCCGGCACCGTCACCCGCCTCCCGGAGCCTCGCGCGCCGAGGCGGAAGGTTCCGGCCGGAGCCCGGACGCTCGGGTGCATCGGTGCCGGGGTCCACGCACAGAGCGCCCTCTACCCCCACCTGCCCCGACTCCCGGTGAACCTCGCGGGGCTTGCGACCGCGACGGGACTCTCGGCGCAGGCGGTGGCGAAGAAGTACGGGTTCTCCTACTGCACCACCGACTACCACAAGATCCTCGAGGACCCCGGGATCGACGCGGTGATGATCGCGACCCGGAACGACCTCCACGCGCCCATGGCGGTCGACGCGCTGCATGCCGGGAAAGATGTCTTCGTGGAGAAGCCGCTCGCCACCGATATCGACGGGTTAAGAAGGATCGTCACGGCCCAGAACGAGTCAGGGCAACGGCTGATGGTCGGGTTCAACCGGCGCTACTCCCCGCTCTCGCGGAGGATGAAGGAGTTCTTCGGAAACAGGGCAACCCCTGCGGTCCTGCACTACCGCGTCAACGCCGGGCAGATCCCTCCCGAGCACTGGGTACACGACGACGAGCAGGGCGGCGGCATGTTGATCTCGGAGTGCTGCCACTTCATCGACTTCATGCAGTACATCACCGGGGCACGGCCGGTCCAGGTCTATGCCCGGGCCATCGAGCCGACCGGAACCCTCCGGAAGTACGACAACTTCCAGACTACCCTGACCTTCGACGACGGGTCGCTCGGCACCGTCACCTACACGACGCTCGGCGACCGATCCTACCCGAAGGAGACGGTCGAGGTCTTCTGCGACAACGCTGTCGGGAGGATCACCGACTTCCGCGACCTCGAGCTCCGGCGGGACGGAAAGGCGTCGCGGGAGAGGCGGTGGCTCACCCAGGAGAAAGGGTTTGCCGAAGAGCTCCTGGCGTTCGTGAAGGGCGAGGAGCCGGATTTCGTCGGCAACGTCGCGACGACGCTTGCGACGTTTGCGGCATGGGAGTCGATCGATACCGGGGCGCCCCGGGAGATCGATCTCGGGAAGGTCGGGCTGTAGGGCTGGACAGGGGGCCACCTCCGAAGTTCCCTTTGTCAGGCTTTGTTGAACCGCTACCTCTGCTCGAAGTCATCCTAAAAGTACTCGTGGTTGAAGACCCACATGATTTTGAACGCTCTTATGTGCGCTCTAGGATAATTAAGCGAAATTTTGCGCAAGATCCCTGACACGGCTTCCCACCAGGTATCGCCACGCGGGGGAGGGGCCGGGGAGGTGCGACCGGAGGGAGCTTGAGCACCGCCAGGTGCGAGCGGGTGTCCCCCTCCCGGCAGAGGCATTTTGGGACGACCCCCTCGCGTTCGCATAAACCCATCAACCATCTCCATCAGGCTGCACCATTCGCACTTAACGATGCATAATTCCTGTCCTGTGAACTGTCGTGCATCGCACCTGTCAATTTCCATAAGTTGCCCTAGCACGGATTTCGTGGGGATGTCGCGTTTGGGGGAACGACTGCCGGAACGGCAGGAGTTCGAGAAACCCGAAGGGTTTCGAAGGAGGGGCTGACGGGGAGGGGGGAGTTCGAGAAACCCGAAGGGTTTCGAAGGAGGGGCTGACGGGGAGGGGGGTCTCCCCCCTCCCCTGTCCCCTCGCACCTAACGGTGCTCGTGCTCCTGTCGTTCCGCACCTTCAGTGCTCCCGCTTCTGCCCTACGGCCAGTCGCGTCCCGACAGTCGCACACCCCCCGTGGCGATAAACGACGCGCGCCCCAGGGGGCAGGCGGAGTTCGAGCGCCGAAGGTGCGGAGCTCCCACGGTCCACTGCATTGGGATTTTCCCGCTTTGCTCACTGCGTCGTGCTTCCCACCTAACGGTGCTCAAACTTCTGACAGAACGTCCGTCGTAAGTCGCACCTGGCGGTGCTCCCGCTCCGGCCCTTCGGCCCGTCGCGCACAAAAAAAGCACCCGGAGCGAACCCGAGCCTCGCCGGCACCCGACTCATCGGGAGGTTCACAATGGAAAGGTAGGTGTGAGAGGTTTTACGGAGACGAGAGCCGGGATGAACGCACATACGCGAGCTGCTCGCGGATCCTCTCCGGGATCGGGCGGGGGTCTTCCGCCCCAACGGCCTCCTCCCACTCGTCGTCACGGCACGAACAATCCAGCCCATCGAACTCCGCCGTATCGAAGTGGCAGTTGTAGCGCTCGATCGCTCCGGTGATCTCAGCATCGCACTTCCCGCAGTTCCGGGCCCAGTCGAGGGACTCGACCGAGTAGTTCCAGGGGCTGACGTAGACGCGGGCACGATCCCCGAACCGCTCCCGACACTGCTGCAGGAGGTCGACGAGGCTCCAGAGCCACGGCGGGCGGTAGAGGTTGTTCTTCCAGAGCTCGTGCACGACGGTGTTCTTCTCGACCGTCGTCACCTCGAGGTCCACGTAGTCGATTCCACGGGAGATGCAGTAGGCTATGGTCTGCAGGATATCGCCTATAGCCTCCGCCTCGGTAAGGAACGGCGGTTTTACGAGGAGGAGCGGTTTTGTCAGCACGCCCATATCCTGCATCCTCGAATGGAAGAGATCGAAGTTGTTGGCCGAGAACCCCTTGTTGATGCAGAGGTTCATCACCTGAGAGTTTGCGGACTCAAACCCGAACGCCACCTCAAGCTGCCGCCCGTTCAGGGCCTTCTTCATCTTTGCTACGTGCTCGTCCGGCGAGTAATCGATCCTCGACTCGACAACCACCTTCTGGATGTTCCTGTAACCATCGATATACGAGCAGATCTTCTCGATGGCGGCAACCGGCATCTCGTGTTCGTTAAAAATATTTCCATCGTTATATATCGAGACGATCGGGTAATCCCCCAGATCGACGGCGTCCATCACGTACTCGAACTGTGCGACGTACTCCTCCGCCGAGACCTCCCTACCCCGGGATGTCGCACAGTAAAACCCGCACATGGTACATCCCCCGGTCTTCTCGACCCACTCGCAACCCGTGGAGCGGAGGAAGATGATCAACCGTCTGATGGGCCGGCCATCAAGGTAGCCTACCCGCTCCTCCCAGCCGATGGGGACCGTAAAATCGATGTTTTGCGGGGCATCTCCATTCTGCCTGCGCAGCCCGCCGGCCAGTGCCCGTATTTCGTCCAGAACGTCATTCTCTGTTGGGAGACCCGTGAAGATCTCCGCATTGCTACTGCTATCAGGTACGGCCTTCTGAAGAATAATTATCCCCCCCGTCCCGGGCATGCACCGTCAAGTCGGGTGTGCACGGCTCCGGTGACTGTCGCCTTATCTTGCTAAGACATACCCCTGATAGGCTTTCGGATATTTATAGTTTATCCAAATACTCACTTCATCGGGCCATGTTTGCCAAACGGTATTATTTATCGAGAAATCGAGGAAATCAGACTGTCCGCCGAAAAGAGCCGGATCTGCACCCCCACTGTGATTCTTCCGGAGGGCTATCCGTGCATCTATAGAACCCTGATCTCAAATGGAACTGATGACAGCATGCCAATTTTTATATACGTTGTTCAGGGGTATACTAGCTCGATGCACCGGGAGGGGGCGTCGCCTGCGGGGGTGGTGCCCCCGGCAGACTGCCCGGGAAGCGATGAGACAAAAAGGCGGTATAACAGTGCCGTTCCGGTACGTATGGCAGAAGAGTCCATGAGAAGGGGAGAGAAGATCCTGATACGTCTGGGGGAGAGGCTCTGCGGCAGGGAATCGTTCACAGCAAAAGCCCTCAGCATCCTCCCCGCCTACAACGTCTATCGAAAGACCCATGCCCTCCTCAAGCAGTCCCGGCGGTGGAGCCCCGAGGAACTCGCGGCCTACCAGGCGCAGGCGCTCTCGCGCCTGCTCGACCACGCCTACGAGAACGTTCCCTACTACCGCCGGGTCTTTCGCGAGCGGGGCCTCGTGCCCGGGGATATCCAGACCCCCGAAGACCTTGCCCTCCTCCCCTTCCTGACCCGGGAAGACCTGCAGAACAACCTCGCCGACCTGAAAGCCAGAAACTACCCGGAGGCGGCCTTCGAGTACGTCACCACCGGCGGCTCCACCGGCATCCCGGTCGGCTTCTATTACGAGAAAGGAGTCTCCCGGGCCCGGGAATGGGCGTTCATGAAGACCCAGTGGGACCGCGTCGGCTACCGGTTCGCCGACCGGTGCGTCGTCCTCCGGGGCTACGTCGTCGGGTCCGCCGAAGACGGCATCTTCTGGAAGAAGACGCTCTGCGGCCGGTGGCTGCTGATGTCCTCCCATCACATGACCGAGGAGACCATGCCGGCCTACATCGACCGGATCCGGAAGTTCAAGCCCCGGTTCATCCAGGCATATCCCTCGGTGGCCGTGCTCCTGGCCCGGTATATGCGGGAGCACGACATCGAGCCGTTCCCCACCGTGAAAGCGGTCCTCTGCGGGTCCGAGAACCTCTACCCCTGGCAGCGGGACCTGCTCACCGAATCTTTCGGGTGCCGGGTCTTCTCCTGGTACGGGAACTCCGAGCAGACGGTGCTCGCCGGAGAGTGCGAGGAGAGCACCCGGTACCACATCTTCCCCGAGTACGGGATCGTCGAACTGATCGGGCGAGACGGCCGGCCCGTCGAGGGGCCGGGCGCGATGGGAGAGGTGGTTGCGACGAGCCTCACCAACTTCGTCTGCCCCCTCATCCGTTACCGGACCATGGACCTTGCCACAGCAGCCGGGGGGGTCTGCACCTGCGGGCGGAGGTACCCGCTGCTCGAGCGCGTGGAAGGCCGGGTTCAGGACTTCATCGTGACGGGCAAAGGGGAATTTCTCCCCGGGATTGCCATGAACATCGACACCGATGCGTTCGATAACGTTAAACAGTTTCAGTTCTACCAGGAGAAAGTTGGGGAAGTCGTCCTGAATATCGTGAGAAAATCGGCATTCAGCAAGCAGGACGCGGAGTACCTCTACCAGGAAGTGAGCCGGAGCTGCGGTGACGACGTTACCATCACCATCAGGTACGTCGACAACATACCGCTCACCCCCCGCGGCAAGTACCGCTACTTCGTCCAGGACCTGCCTATACGCTTCAACGAACGAGAAGGGGTAAAGGTTGAGCGTGTATCATCCGACATACCCGTCTGACCCGGGAGGTGTGCACACGAAGATCGGTCTTCTGAGATGGGCATCTCGTGCGAATCCGCTCACCGTAAAAGCGCTCAGCCTGGTGCCGGCTTACCGTACATACCGGCAGATGTACACGCTTCTCCAGCAGTCCCAGTGGTGGAGCCGGGAAGAACTCGCGGCCTACCAGGCGCAGGCGCTCTCGCGCCTGCTCGACCACGCCTACGAGAACGTCCCCTACTACCGCAGGATCTTTCGCGAGCGCTGTCTCGTGCCCGGGGACATCCAGACCCCCGGAGACCTCGAACTCCTCCCATTCCTGACCAAGGGGATCGTCCAGGCCAACCTTCCCGACCTGAAAGCCCGGAACTACCCGGAGACAGCCTTCGAGTATGTATGCACATCCGGCTCCACCGGAACTCCCATGGGCTTCTACTACGAGAGAGGGGCGTCCCGGGCCCGGGAGTGGGCGTTCATGAAGACCCAGTGGGACCGCGTCGGCTACCGGTTCACCGACCGGTGCGTCATCCTCCGTGGACACGTCGTGGACGCGGCATCAAGCGGCGTCTACTGGAGGCAAGCGCTCTTCGGCCGGTGGTTGATCATGTCCTCCCACCAGATGACCGAAGAGGTGCTGCCGGCCTACATCGACCGGATCCGGAGGTTCAAGCCCCGGTTCATCCACGCCTACCCCTCCACGGCCGTGATCCTGGCCCGGTATATGCGGGAGCACGAGATCGAACCGTTCCCCACCGTGAAAGCGGTCCTTTGCGGGTCCGAGAATCTCTACCCCTGGCAGCGGAACCTGCTTGCAGAGGTGTTCGGGTGCCGGGTCTTCTCCTGGTACGGGAACTCCGAGCAGACGGTGCTCGCCGGAGAGTGCGAGGAGAGCACCCGGTACCACATCTTCCCCGAGTACGGGATCGTCGAACTGATTGGCAGGGACTGTCGGCCTGTCGAAGGGCCGGGCGCGATGGGAGAGGTCGTCACGACAAATCTCACCAACTTCGTCTGCCCCCTCATCCGCTACCGGACCATGGACGTTGCGGTCGCCACCGAGAAGCAGTGCTCGTGCGGGAGGCAGTATCCCCTGCTCGAGAAGGTGGAGGGAAGGCTTCAGGAGTTCATCGTAACCCGGAGCGGGCACCTGATCTCCGTCACCCCCATCAACTACGAATCGGAAGCGTTCGAGAACATCAGGCAGTTCCAGATGTACCAGGAAGAGATGGGCGAACTCGTCATAAAGGTCGTCAGAAAGCCGGCCTACACCGAGGAGGACACCCGGCAGCTGACCAGCGAGCTCCGGTGGCAGCTCGGCGACGAGGTGAACGTCCATGTCCGCTTCGTCGACGAGATCCCCCGCACCGAAGGCGGCAAGTTCCGGTACCTCATCCAGAAACTCCCGATCTCGATCGGGGATCTCTGACGGATCAGTCGATGTAGGAGACGATCCTGCGTTTCAGCCAGGGTTTATTGACTATGGTGCTGTATGCCCATTCAGCCAGGGTTCCGACCATATCCTTCCGGAAGATCTCTATGTACATGCCAAGGCCCGAACAGAACCTGGATTTGAAGAAGTTCAGGTCCGGCGTATTCGCTCCGATGTTCTCCAGGTACAGTTTCAGCGTGTCAAACTCCTTCACCGGGATGATGCCCTGGTAGGGGATGACCGCCTGCATGGGCGGCGGCGAGAGCACAATGGGGATCCCGTTTGTCTGCCTCAAAAGAGGGGGCAGACAGCGACGAGTTCTTTGCCCTTGTAGATGCCGTAGGGGTGAACGGCGTACCCGGTATGCCGCTGTGTAATCGCTAAGAAGTCCCACCGGTGAAAGAGGAGTCCCGACGGGCTGGCATCGATGAACGCGTCCCAGATCTCTTTGTCAGCGATGATCTCAACTGGCAACCTGTTGTTCCTCCGCCCTGCCGGAACGCTCCGACCTGCCTTTACCTCCTGCGGTTTCCCATATAAAGTTAGCGGTCGCCGGAGCCATGGCGGGGCACAGAGCCCCGGGTGCCGTAGAAACCCGGTGTCCCTCCCGGCCTTCCCGATCAGCAGGAGTTTGGGACCGGGAGTTTCACGATTGTATACATTGCCCGGCGCCCGACGGGACCGGCAGCGAAGCCTAAATCCTGTCGGTTGCCACCATCAGTTTCTTGACGAAGGAGAGGTATGCCCACTCGGAGACCGCCCCGAGGGCATCTTTCTTTTCGATCTCGAAGTACATCGTAAGGTCCGGGTTGAACCTCGACTTGAAGAAGACCAGATCCGGGTTGTTCGCACCCATGTTCTCAAAGGTCCGGTAGCCTTCGGCCTGCGCACGCTGGATCAGGAGCCACTGGAGATACTCGTTTCCGGCATGGGCGGTCTCGACCTTCGGCGTCCCCATCCAGAGCAGGAACCGCTTGTACTCATGAGCTGCCACCACGGCCGCGATCTCGTCCTCCGCATCGTAGAGGCTGTAGATCCCGATCCTGTCCGGGTAGGCGCGCACGAGGTCTTCGAGGTAGTCCCGCCTGATCGGCGGGATGCCAAGCGACGGGTCCCGGTAACGATCGGAGACGAGTTGGTGGAGCGTGGAGACATCCCCGCTCCTCTCCAGCCGGAGACCGGCTTTCGCCTCTTTCTTCAGTTTGTTCCGGAGCTTGTAGTGGAAGTTGTTCCAGAGGTCCTCGAGCGGCCGCTCGAGGTTGATGGTGTAGGTATACCGGACTCGTGCGTCGCACCGGTCCCAGAGGTAGTGGCGTATATCGTTGAACTCCGGGACGAAGGCAATCGAGAGGTAGTTCGGCGAGAGGTTCCGGATCTCCTGGCGGATCTCCCCCGCAACCATCCCGAGGAGGGACTCCTTCTTGCTCTGTTTAAGCCCCCCAAACCTCCTGCTCATCACGCACCCGAGGTGGGGTATCACCGTGAGCGGGGGAGGGGAGAAAACAGCGTTAATGCCACGTATCCGCCTGCAAAAGAGCGGGAATATACAGATCGGTTCGTCCCCATTATAGACCGCGTACGGGAGGAGCGTGCTCTCCGTATGCTTTGCCGTCAGGTGCAGGTAGTCCCACTTATGAAAGAGGAGTCCTGAGGGGCTGTCGTCAACGAAGGTGTCCCAGGCATCTCTGTCGTCAACTCTGCTCGCGGTCATTCCTTCCATCACCCCGGCCCTGTTGCGCGGTCTGCTGCCAGGCGACCTCTAATCACCTCCCGGGTCCATATATACCTTTCTCCGGGTGCCCCGGGTCGCGATGCCCGACCTGACAGGAATCATTATATACGGCGACACATGAGGTAGGGGCATGGTCGCACTCCGCCTCCTTGCCATGGACGACGTCTCGTTTCGCTCATGGGAGGGCAACGGATCGGGTGCGTACGGTGACATCTGGGTGATCATCTCGGAGAAAAATCTCTTTCCCGAGTTCCTGAAACATTTTTGCCGTGCATCCGGTCGGGATCTGGTCTCCATCCCGTACTCCGAGAACTTCTTCTAAACATATGCATGTCGGGGGACGCCCGCCGTCGCCACCGTGTTGCCGGTGTCATTCCCCCTCAGCGAGAGCAAAATGTTTAATGCGGAGTATCAACATGAGCAGTGGCGATGGGTGTGCGGATGAATCATCGGGGATTGAAGGCTCTCCGACTTGAAGATTCTGTGACGGCGAGGGCACTTCGCATCCTCCCCGCATACTCTGCGTACAAAGAAACTTACACCCTCCTCAAGCGGTCCCGGCGGTGGAGCCGGGAGGAACTCGCGGCCTACCAGGCGCAGGCGCTCTCGTGCCTGCTCGACCACGCCTACGAGAACGTTCCCTACTACCGCCGGGTCTTTCGCGAGCGGGGCCTCGTGCCCGGGGATATCCAGACCCCCGAAGACCTTGCCCTCCTCCCCTTCCTGACCCGGGAAGACCTGCAGAACAACCTCGCCGACCTGAAAGCCAGAAACTACCCGGAGGCGGCCTTCGAGTACGTCACCACCGGCGGCTCCACCGGCATCCCGGTCGGCTTCTATTACGAGAAAGGAGTCTCCCGGGCCCGGGAATGGGCGTTCATGAAGACCCAGTGGGACCGCGTCGGCTACCGGTTCGCCGACCGGTGCGTCGTCCTCCGGGGCTACGTCGTCGGGTCCGCCGAAGACGGCATCTTCTGGAAGAAGACGCTCTGCGGCCGGTGGCTGCTGATGTCCTCCCATCACATGACCGAGGAGACCATGCCGGCCTACATCGACCGGATCCGGAAGTTCAAGCCCCGGTTCATCCAGGCATATCCCTCGGTGGCCGTGCTCCTGGCCCGGTATATGCGGGAGCACGACATCGAGCCGTTCCCCACCGTGAAAGCGGTCCTCTGCGGGTCCGAGAACCTCTACCCCTGGCAGCGGGACCTGCTCACCGAATCTTTCGGGTGCCGGGTCTTCTCCTGGTACGGGAACTCCGAGCAGACGGTGCTCGCCGGAGAGTGCGAGGAGAGCACCCGGTACCACATCTTCCCCGAGTACGGGATCGTCGAACTGATCGGGCGAGATGGCCGGCCCGTCGAGGGGCCGGGCGCGATGGGAGAGGTCGTCACGACGAGCCTCGTAAACCCCATCTGCCCTCTCATCCGCTACCGGACCATGGACGTTGCGATTCTCGGGGAGGGCCTCTGCACCTGCGGCCGTGCCTACCCAATGCTCGAGAGGGTGGAGGGAAGGCTTCAGGAGTTCATCGTGACGAAGGATCACCGGTTCATATCGATGACGGCAGTGAATATGCACTCCGACGTCTTTGACAACGTTGCACAGTTCCAGTTTTACCAGAGGAAGGAAGGAGAGGTTCTGATGAGGGTTGTGAAGAAACCGGGGTATACCGACCGGGACACGGAACGCATTCTCCGGGAACTCGACAGAAAATTTGAAGGCGACGTGGACGTGACCATCCGCTTCGTCGGAACTATCCCCCGCACCCCCCGCGGCAAGTATCAGTTCCTGATACAGGACCTGCCGCTGGGCCAGTGGGGCATTTCGGTGTGAGAAACATGCAAAAACTCAGATTAACGGCAGTAGGAGATACATGGGCTCGGACAGCGAACAACCGGTACCCGTTCGAGGAGGTCAAGCATCTCATCCGGGATAAGGACGTCCTCTTCGGGAACCTGGAGACCACCCTCTCGGATACGGGAGATCCGGCAGAGAAGCACCATGTGATCTTCACATGCCCGGATGCGGCCCGGCATCTGGTGGAGGCCGGGTTCGACGTAATGAGCGTTGCAAACAACCATTCCGGCGACCTCGGTGTCGAGGGTTTCAAGAACACTCTGAATGCGCTCGAGAGCCGGGGCATCCTCGCCATCGGTGGATCGGCAACAGAGGACCGGCAGGAGCCGGTTATCCTCGAGAAGAACGGCATCTCGATCGGGTTTGCGGGCTATACGATCGGCAAACTCGCCATATCACGCGAGGTCTCGGTCAACCGGCTGGTTGAGGAGGATATCTTCAAGGATATCGCTTCCCTTAAGGGCCAGTGCGACCATGTCGCCGTCTCGCTGCATTGGGGGACGGAGATGGCCTACTACCCGTCCCCCGAGCAGATCGACCTCGCTCACCGGCTCATCGATGCAGGGGCCACCCTGATCCTCGGGCACCATCCCCATACCATGCAGGCGATCGAACGCTACCGCGGGGGGCTCATCGCCTACTCGCTCGGCATGTTCCAGTTCGAGCCACGCTGGCCTCACAACATCTCACGGGAGGCGATCATCCTCTCGGTCGACCTGCAAAAAGACGGCGTCGTCGGGGAGCACGAGGCGACACCACTCATCATCGACGACGATTTCATACCTCGCCCCATAGAGGGGGCCCTGGGTGAAGAGATCCTGGACTTTCTTGCCGAGATCTCGCGGCCGGTCGCCGAAGGCAGGCTCACCAGAGCCCGGTGGTTCGAGGAGATCGCGCCGGTCTACATGAAGATGAACCTTGAGAGTTACCGTTACCGGATACGCCGCAAAGGTCTCTTTCCCCTCCTGGAGATGGGGGCCTGGTTCTGCACGCCCTTCTGCCTGAAGTGCTGCGCCGGCCTGGTCCGCCGGTTGTTTCGCCCGGAGCTGGCGCGCAGGAGGCGCGCTCCCGGACAGAATGCCGGGAACTGAACAGGGATAACGGGGACGGGCAGGGCTCCGGTTTAACCGGACTCCGTCCCCGGCTCGTTTTTGACGCATACTTCATTCTGACATACTTTTACCGGTCATTCCCCGGGAAGGCCACCGGGTGTCCGGAAACAGGATCGCAAAACTCTCATTACAACCGATGACAAATATAAACGAGAGGAGTGTAAGCAATTTGTCAGCGATTCCAAAGGAGGAGTATCTCTATAAGTGCACGTCCGCCTGCGCGGGGTGCAGCTCTTCCCTGTGCCTGCGTTATGTGCTCAAAGCCGCCGGCCCCGACTCTGTCCTGGTCGTGCCCGCCTGTTGCACCAGCGTCATCCAGGGGATGTATCCCGGTACGGCGATGAACGTGCCCGTCTATAACATAGCGTTTGCCGCAGCCGCCGCCTGCGCTTCCGGCATGAGCGAGGCGCTCGCTGCGCTCGGAAAAGAGACCAACGTCATCGTCTACGCGGGTGACGGCGGGACGGTCGATATCGGGATCCAGGCGCTCTCCGGGGCTTTTGAGCGTGGCACCAATTTCCTCTACATCTGCTACGACAACGAGGCGTACGGCAACACCGGCATGCAGCGGTCGGGTTCGACGCCACTCGGGGCGCGTACCACCACGACCCCCGGCGGCAAGCCCACGGCCAAAAAGGACCTCGACCGGATCGTCGAGGCGCATAACCCCCCCTACATGGCGACCGCCTGTAGCGCCTACCCTCTCGACCTCTACAAGAAGGTGAAGAAGGCGCTCTCGATCGAGGGGCCAAAGTTCATCCATATCCTGGCGCCGTGCCCGCCCGGGTGGCGCTACCCCACGGAGAAGACCGTCGAGATGGGCAAACTCGCGGTGAAGACCGGGACGTGGATCCTCTACGAGCGTGAGTTCGGGAAACTCGCGATCAGCGGGCCGTCAAAGGCAGCGATGAAGAAACCCGCGCCTCTCGAGGACTATATCAAGGGCCAGGGCCGGTTCAAGAACCTGAGCCCTGAAGTCTTTGACGAGATGCGGCAGCAGGTGGAACACAACATCCAGCGCCTTTCCCGCGAGGAGGCCGGCGTATGCTGACGATCGCGACCGGCAACAAAGCGGTGGCGGCCGCGGTGAAAGCCGCAAACCCGGGCGTCATCGCCGCGTACCCGATCACCCCCCAGACCGAGATCGTCGAGCAGATCGCCGACTACGTCACCGACGGCGAACTTGCGAGCCGGTACATCCCGGTAGAGAGCGAGCACTCGGCCATGGCTGCCTGCATCGGGGCGAGCGCCGGGGGCGTCCGGACCTTCACGGCGACGAGCTCGCACGGCCTCCTCTACATGCACGAGATGGTCCACTGGGCGGCGGGCGCGCGCCTGCCGATCGTCATGGCGAACGTCAACCGCGCCCTCGGGCCCGGGTGGAACACCTGGGCGGAACACACCGATGCCTTCTCCCAGCGCGACACGGGCTGGCTGCAGGTCTTCGTGGGCACGGTCCAGGAGGCCTACGACGCCACCCTGATGGCGTTTAAGATCGCCGAGGACGAGAGAGTCCTCCTCCCGGTGATGGTCAACCTGGACGGGTTCACGCTGAGCCACATCATGCAGTCGCTCGAAACGGCCGAGATCGGCGACTTCCTGCCTCCCTACCACCTCCCGCACGCCATCGACACGGAGAATCCCTGCGTCTACGGCCCCATGACCGGACCGGCCGACTACTTCCGGTTCCGCTGGGATATCGAGCGGTCGATGCGCGACGCGCGAGGCGTGATCGCGGATGTCGAGCGCGAGTTTGCCGAGCGGTTCGGCCGCTCCTACGGTCCCACCGAGGATTACCGGTGCGAGGATGCCGACGTCGTCGTCATCGCCATGGGAACGCTCGGGAAAGAGGCGGAGGTGGCGGTCGACCGCCTCCGCGACGAGGGGATTAAGGCCGGGTCCATGCGTCTGCGCTGGTTCCGCCCCTTCCCGGACCTCGACCTTGCCGGACGGGAGGTCGTGGTGATCGACCGCGACTACTCTTTCGGCTTCGGCGGCGTGGTGGCGCATTCCATCAGATCGAAGACGGGCATCGAGCCCTACAGCGTGATCGCCGGCCTCGGCGGCCAGGAGGTCACCTACAACGATATCGCGGACTTTGTCCGGAACCGGCATCCCGGTGAGGAGACATGGTTCGGGGTGAGCGACCATGTATGAGATCAGGATTCACTCCCGGGGCGGGCAGGGCGGTGTCACCGCCGCGAAGCTCCTCGCCCTCGCGGCATTCAGGGACGGGAAATATGCAACGGCCTGCCCGTTCTACGGGGCGGAGCGGCGCGGGGCGCCGGTCGTCTCGTTTGTTCGGATCGATGACGAGCCGATCAAGATCTACAGCCAGATCCATGAACCGGATCTCGTGATCGTGCTCGATACGAGCATCATGGACGTTGTCGACGTCCTGCAGGGCCTCAAGGACGACGGAACGGTCCTCCTGAACAGCGCACATCCACTTCCCGGGTGCAACGGGACCTGCCGTCACGTCGACCTGACCGGGATCGCGCTCGCGGAGAACCTGGTGGTCGCCGGGAGCCCCATTCTCAACACCCCGGTGCTCGGGGCGCTCGCGAAGATGGACATCGTCACCCTCCCCTCGGTCGAGAAGGCGATTCGGGAGATGTTTGCCGACGAACGGAACGTGAAGGCCGCCGAAGCGGCGTACGAGGAGTTGAAGGTATGAGAAAGAGACTTGCGCTCAGCAGGCCAACGGAGGCCTCTTCAGGGAAGACGGGTTCCTGGCGGACGTTCCGGCCCGTGGTGGACAAGGAGGCGTGCAACGCCTGCGGGCTCTGCGCCCAGTACTGCCCGGACGGCGTCATCGACGAGGAACTTAATATCGACCTCGACTACTGCAAGGGGTGCGGCATCTGCGCGAACGAGTGCCCGAAACAGGCCATCGCTATGGTGCGCGAGGAACGCTGACCTCCTCCTCGCCGATGGGGCATCTCGCCATATACTCCAGGTTGAACCGGTAGAAGTGCGTGTAGCCGCAGTTGCGGCACCGGGTCGTGAAGTGGCTGCACCCGATCGTGAGGTCGTGCGGGCCCGCGACCCCGCAATTTTTACACTGCCCGCAGGCCTCAATGTCCCACACGTCGTAACACCCGATAGGTGTGCAGACCCCGATCGCCTTGCTGTTCTCAAACAGTGGGATGAAGATCCGTGTCGCCCCGCAGGCAGAGCAGATCACCTGCGCCTGCGCCGAAACCGCTTTTATGATCTGGTCGGCATCCTCGCCGCAGTGGTAGCAGTTGGTGCGGTGCCGGGTGAAGATGAACCGCTCACTCATGCATGATACTTGACGCCTCTCTGATAAAACCTCCCTCACCCGTACCACGTGCTGCACAGTCCGAGATCCGCCGCCCGGGAGTGCGAGTGTGAGAAGACCGAACAAAGATAAACGTTAAATAGCACTCATGCACCTCTGTTGCCGTTCAGGAGGTTATGAGATGGCAGCATTGAGAGTCGCACCCTATGTCTGTGCTTACTCGGATGAGAACGGAGAGAATCTTCACATCGAGATTGAACTGCCGGGCGTTGAGAAGAAGGATATCACCTTTAAGATGCAGGAGACCAGCTTCTCCGTCGACGCGTCCCGCGGCGACGTCCGCTACGTCGGCACCTACGCGGTCGGCTGTCCCGTCGATACCAACAAGGCAAAGGCGACCTTCAGGAACGGCCTGCTTGCCGTGGATGTCCCCTATATACAGCCGGTCGCGGAGGAGACGAAGGAGATCCCCATCGCGGAGTGAAGAAGGCCACCGGCCGGGATCTCTTCCCTTTTTTCCACGGGGCGCCGTCAGGTACTCTCCACCCCGGCGGTGAAAGTGGGGGGGGTTCCATTCCGGGAGCGACTCTTCCGCCGGGAAGAGTCACCTTTATTAGCCTGCATCAGCACGTCAGGGGTATGAACCCGGCACGCGGACACGACCCGGAAGCGCCAGGAGCGCCGGTGCGGGAAGAATCGCCACCGAACCGGCTGATCCGAGAACAGAGCCCATATCTACTCCAGCACGCCCATAACCCCGTCGACTGGTATCCCTGGGGTGAAGAAGCTTTTCTCCGGGCGCGGGAGGAGGGCAAACCGATATTCCTCTCCATCGGCTACTCGGCCTGCCACTGGTGCCACGTCATGGAGGAAGAGTCGTTTGCAGACCCGCAGGTCGCGAAACTCTTAAACGACGTCTTCGTCTGCATCAAGGTTGACCGCGAGGAGCGGCCGGATATCGATCAGGTCTACATGGCGGCCGCCCACACGCTGACCGGGGCCGGAGGATGGCCGCTCACCATCTTCATGACCGCCGACCAAAAACCGTTCTTTGCAGCGAGTTACATCCCAAAGGAGAGCCGCTACGGGATGACGGGTCTCCTGGACCTCATCCCCCGGATCAACAAGATCTGGCAGAGCCAGCGGCAGGAACTCGAGAGCGCCGGCGACCAGGTGCTGGAAGCGCTGCAGAGCGCTGCCCGCACCCCTCCCGGGGAGAGCGAGCTCTCCGAAGCGGCCCTTGATGAGGCCTACGATACCTTCTTCCGGATCTTCGACGGGGAGAACGGGGGGTTCGGGGATGCACCCAAGTTTCCGACCCCGCACAACCTCATATTCCTGCTCCGGTACGGGAACAGGACCGGGAAGGAGCCGGCGTACTCGATGGTCGAGAAGACGCTGCATGCCATGCGACGGGGCGGGCTCTTCGACCAGCTCGGCTATGGGTTCCACCGCTACTCGACGGACGCGGAGTGGTTCGTCCCGCACTTCGAGAAGATGCTCTACGACCAGGCGCTTCTCGTCGTAGCATATACGGAGGCCTACCTCGCGACAGGGAGGGAGGAGTTCGCCAGGACCGCCCGGGAGGTGATCGCCTACGTCATGCGGGAGATGACCGATCCGGGCGGTGGTTTCTACTCGGCGGAGGACGCGGACAGCGAGGGCGAGGAGGGGAAGTTCTACGTCTGGACGAAGGACGAGATCCTCCGGATCCTCGGGGAAGAGGACGGGGAGCGGTTCTCCCGGATCTTCGGCGTCACGGATCCCGGCAACTACCGGGAGGAGCCCGGCGGGAGGAAGACGGGCAAAAACATCCTCCGCCTGCGGCGCCCTCTGGCATCCTGGGTCCACGTGTTCTCGACCTCGGAAGAGGACCTGGCGTGGTTCGTGGAGGGGGCCCGGCAGAAACTCTTTGCAGCCCAAAAAGAGCGGGTCCGCCCGGGGAAGGACGACAAGATCCTCACCGACTGGAACGCCCTCATGATCGCCGCCCTGGCAAAGGCGGCCCGGGTCTTCGACGACCCGGATTACCTGGCGGCCGCGGAGAGGGGAGCCGCGTTCGTCCTCGCCAATCTTCGCCGGCCGGACGGGCGGCTCCTCCACCGCTACCGGAACGGTGAGGCCGGCCTGCCGGCGACCCTCGACGATTACGCGTTCATGATCTGGGCTCTCATCGAGATCTACGAGGCATCGTTCTCCCCCGGCTATCTCCGGACCGCCACAGAACTCTCCCGGGATCTCGTCGCCCACTACTGGGACTGCAACCATGGAGGATTCTTCTTTGTGCCGGACGACAGTGACGTCCCCGTCCGCCAGAAACCGGTCTATGACGGGGCGATACCCTCCGGCAACAGCGTGGCCATGTATGCCCTCTTCGCCCTCGGCCGGATGACGGCGAACCTCGAACTCGAGGAGACGAGCGAGCGGATGCGGCAGGTCTTTGCCGATACGGTTGGCGAGTCCCCTCCCGCCTACGCCCACTTCCTCACCGGCCTTGAGTTCATGCTGGGGCCGAACTTCGAGGTGATCATATCCGGGGTCCCGGGCGCGGAGGACACAAAAGCGATGGTCAGCGCCATCCGGTCGCACTATGCACCCGACGCTATCGTCATCTTCCGCCCCGCCGACGAGGAGAGCCCGGAGATTGTGGGGATAGCCGGGTTTACCCGGGATATCGAGATGGTCGAAGGGAGGGCGACGGCATACGTCTGCACCAACTACGCCTGCGACATCCCGACGACCGATCCCGACGAGATGTTGCGGCTCGTAAGGTCGACAGGGAAATCGCCGGAACCTATCACCTGATAGCAGGATTCCGGTGCCCGTCCGGCGAGAGATACGCCGGCGGGTACTGCAGCCTTGCGAGGAGTCTGGTACGATGATGCGAAACGGTGTCGATATGGAGAGGGTGAACGCCCTCACGGAGGCAATGCGGAAGGATGCGGCGGTGGGCAGGAGAACCCTCTCCGGCATCACGAGCTGGAACGGCGGTGCGCACTCCACCACGATCGTCCGGAACTTCGCCATTCCGGCCGACGAACCGGTCCTCCTCGGCGGGACCAACCGGGGAGCAAGCCCGACGGAACTGGTGCTGACGGGTCTTTCCGCCTGCATCGCGGTCGGTATCGCCTACAGCGCGGCTGAAGACGGGATCGAGGTCGATTCGATCGAGATCGATGTCGAGGGCGACCTCGATCTTGGGGGGTTCTTTGAGGTGCGACTGTCCGAAGGACAGGAGCTCGAGAAGCCGTCAGGCTTCGAGCCGCGACGTTCCGGAGAACGACTGTCCGTAGGACAGGAGTTCGAGAAACCCGCAGGGTTTCGAGGAACGGAGCACGAGAAAACGCGAAGCGTTTTCGAGCGGCGACTGTCCGAAGGACAGGAGCTGGAGCACCGTGAGCCGCGACCCGGCCTGGAGGAGATCCGCCTGACCGTCCGGGTGGATGCAGACGCACCGCGGGAGAAGATCGAGGAACTCGTGCATCACGGCTACCGGCGCTCCCCGGTCGCGGCTTCGCTTGAAGGCAGGGTGCCGATCAGGGTCTGTATCGGGTGGGAGGAGACGAGGGCGGCGTGAGGGGTCGGGCGGTAGGAGGGCGAGGACAGGATCTCACGCGAAGGCGCGAAGGGGACCGCCAGCGGCCATACGGACTTCGCGTCTTCGCGTGAAGGAATGGTGCACCGAAGAGAGACGCCCGTCACTGGACTGCCCGGCGGGACCCCCTTTTGAGAAAACCCGGGAAAGAAATAATGGAAATGGATCAGTCCTTAACCAGCGGATAATTCGCCGCTTCCCAGCCGATGGTGCCGCCGAGCAGGTTGATGACGTGCCGGAACCCGTGCTTCTGGAGGATGCTTGCCGCGAGGCTCCCCTTGAACCCGGCGTCGCAGTGGACGACGATCTGCTTCTCCTCCGGGATCTCCGCCAGGTGCTCTTCGAGTTGCCCGACGTAGATATGGTGGGAGCCCGCGATGTGGCCGTCCTCCTCCCGGTGGTTGACGTTGCGCACGTCGAGAACCCAGACCGGCGGGTCGTCCAGGTGCTCCGCAAGGTCGGAGGAGGACCAGGTGCCGGTCCTCTCGATCTCCTCACCCTGCTTGAACCAGGCCGGAAACCCGCCCGAGAGGTATCCCGCGATGTTGTCGTAGCCGAGCCTCACGAAGTGGCGCACCACGTGATCCATGTCCAGGTTGAAGTCGTCCACGAGGACGATCGGATCCTCGTAGTTCAAGTAGTAACCCATGTAGAGGGGAAGGCCTTTCCGCCAGATGTTGATGGTCCCGGGGATGTGTCCGCCGGCGAAGCTCGTCGGAGACCGGATGTCGACGACCTGCGCCTTCTGGTTCAGGAGCGATCGTAGCTCCCGGGCCGTATAGGCCCGCAGGTGCGGCAGGTTGTAGATCAGGGGCGGGCCTTCCCGGTTGAGTTTTCGCATCACCGTAAAATACGGCGGCTCGTAGAGCCGTTCGCTCACCTTGTACTCGACGAACTCTTCCCTCTCCATCGAGAGCAGCCGATTCGTCGCCGCCTCAAACCCGATGGTCGTGTACTCCCGGTCGCTGATATTCCCGCCGCAGACCGAACCGGCGCCGTGGGCGGGGCAGACGATCACGCCGTCGGGGAGCGGGAGAAGTTTCTCGTGCAGGCTCGCATACAGCATCTCCGACATCTCCCGCCGCCGGTCCTCGCCGGCGAGATCGGTCCTCCCGACATCACCGGCAAAGAGCGCATCGCCGGTAAAGACCATCAACGGGTCGTCGGAGACGGATCGGTCACGGAGCAGGAGCGATATGCTTTCTGCGGTGTGGCCGGGGGTCTCCAGGACCTCAAGCTCGAGGGGACCGAGCCTGAATGTCTCCCCTTCCCGGACAGGGGTGCCGAACCCGAATTCTTCCCGTGCCCCGTGGAAGATCTCCGCCCCGGTCGGACGGGCGAGCTCCCGCGAGCCGATGACATAGTCCTCGTTCTTATGCGTCTCAAAGATCTTCGTGATCTTCATGTTCTCGTGCTCGGCGATGTTCGCGTAGACCTGGCAGTCACGCCTCGGATCGATGACCGCCATCTCTCCGCCCGCCCCGATGACATATGAATTGTGAGCAAGAATCTCGGATTTTATCTTCTCAAACAGCATCCGTATTCATCTCCCGGGTGATGGGTCCCGTCCCCCGTTCCGATGCGCCGGAATACGGGAGAGGCATATAAAAGGTTTCCGGGAATACGGAGGGGGAATAGACGTTACTGTCCGCCGCCCGGATAACGGTCGTCGTGGGGCAGGCGGGACCGCTCACCCTGCCATGCGGCCCTGACCTCAAGGATGCTTCCCACCGCCTTGAACGCATCCTCAAGCTCCGAGAAGTTCGGGATCCGGGAACCCCGGAGGATGCGCAGGCCGCTCCTGATGCTGTCGCCGCCAAGCATACAGCCCACCACCATCTTCTTCGTGTTCCGGGAGAACCGGACGATCTCATTTGCAACGTGTGCCGGATCGACGAGCGTGGTCGGCACGGCGATCACGAACGCGATATCCCAGAAGTCCTGGTGCCGGATCAGCACGTCGAAGAGAGCGGCGAACCGCGTGGCGTCGGCATCCCCGAGGATATCCATGGGGTTCGCGTGGTTCCAGAACGGCGGCAGGAACGCGTTGAGTTCACGAAGCACGTCTTCAGGGAGGTCGACCATATCGACCCCGTGCGTCTCGGCGTAGTCGGAGGCGAGGACGGCGAACCCTCCCGCACTGGTGACGGCGATCGCGCGCTTTCCCCGCGGGCAGCCCTCGGACGCCAGGAGTTCCGCCAGGTTAAAGGCATCCCGCAGGCTCCTGGCCGGGATCACCCCCGCCTGCCTGAACGCCGCGACATAGACATCGTAACTCCCGGCAAGCGAGCCGGTATGGGACGATGCCGCAGCCTTGCCCTTCCGGGACGACCCGGACTTCACCGCCACCACCGGCTTTCTCCCGGCGACCTCACGCACGATCTGCGCAAAACCGCGCCCGTCCTGGATCTCCTCGACGTACAGGGTGACCGACCGGGTCTTTGGGTCCTGCTCGGCGAACCTGAGGTAGTGCTCAAACCCGAGGTCCGCCTGGTTGCCGACGCTGATGACGCTCGAGAACCCGAACTCTTCCGGGAGGCTCCAGTCGACGACGGTGGTGATGATCGCGCCGCTCTGGGAGATGAAGGCGACGTCCCCGGCCCTCGGCGAGACCGGGTCGAACGTGGCATTGATCCCCTGGTGCGGCATCATGATCCCGAGGCAGTTCGGGCCGATGATCCGGATAGAGTGCCGTTTTGCTATCGTCACGACCTCCTCTTCGAGGGCCGCGCCGGCGCCGCCGATCTCGCGGAACCCGGCGGTGACGATGACAGCGAGCCTGACGCCTTTCTCCCCGCACTCCTCCATCACCCCCGGGACGAGGCGGGCCGGCACGGCGATGACCGCCCAGTCGACCGGGCCCGGGATCTCTTTCACGGAAGGGTATGTCTTTCGCCCGAAGAGTTCCGTCCGCGCCGGGTTGACCGGATAGAGGTTCCCGGGAAAGGAGAGCAGGTTCCGGAGGACGGAGTAGCCAACCTTGTTCGGGCTTGCGGAGGCGCCGATCACGGCGATGGAGTCCGGGTAGAAGATATCCGGGGGTGCCCGGACCCTGAGGCGGGCGGCCTCGCCCCCGGCGGTATCCCCTACGATGATCCTCGCATCGACGACGCTGGCTCCTTCCTCGTACACGATGACCGGGTTCAAGTCGAACTCCCGGATTCGCGGGTCCTCGATGAAGTTCTGTGCCATCGCGGCGATGATGCGGACAAGCGCCTCCTCGTCCTTCGGGGGCTCTCCCCGGTATCCCCGGATGAGCCGGTAGCCCTCGATCTCCCGGATCATCCTGCGGATCTCGTCGTCGGTGACGGGGAGCATGCGGATGGAGACGTCTTCAAGGAGTTCCACCAGTTTCCCTCCGAGACCGAACGTGATGACCTTCCCGAACGACGGGTCGGTCTTCCCGCCGATCAGCACCTCGAGTCCTCCGGGCATCTGCTTCTCCACGATGATACCGGCGACCTTCGCCTCCGGGGCCCGGGCGGCACTGTTCTGCATGATAGCCCGGAACGCTTCTTCAGCCTCATCGGGCCCCTCGATCCCGGTGATGACTCCGCCGACGTCGCTTTTGTGGACGATCTGCGGAGAGATGACCTTCATGACGACGGGGTAGCCTATCCGCCCTGCGGCCGCCCGTGCATCGCCGGCGCTGGTAGCCAGGTGGTGGGGCGGCACAGGTATCCCGCACGAGTCCAGCAGGCGATATCCCTCAGATTCGGTTAACATTCTCTCCGGCATGCATATCCCTCGTTGTATGCCGGTCGTGCCGGGGTTGCATGACCGGTGTCCTGTTCCAGGGATTAGCCCGGTCGCCCATAATAGTTATCCGTCTTGCGGGAGTGGACCCGATTTCCGCCGGAGAGCGCGGCAGATGCGGCATACACGGTTTGGGCTCATGAACCGGCACGGCCGACCACCGGCGCAGGTAATACTAATTTTCAATTAGTCACACCAGATAGGTGCTAATTCGATAACTATAATAAACAGTGTTACGACTATTGGTATTAGTATGTCACCGTTTCGATACACAGGTCTTCTCGCGGCCGCGGTGCTTGCGGCCCTCGTTCTCGCTATGTTCGCCGCCGGATGCACCGGCACCGATACCGGTTCGACCGTCCCCCAGGGGGACACCGACACGACAGCCTCGATTGTCGACGGGTTCAACCGGACGGTCACCGTCTCGTCGCCCCCACAAAGCGCCGTCTGCTCGGGTGCCGGGTGCCTCCGCTACCTCGTCTACCTGCAGAGCCAGGACCTCACTGTCGGCGTCGACAGCATCGAGAAAGAGGAACAGACGATAGAAGGGCGGCCCTATACCCTTGCCTACGGAGCACAGTTCAGGGACCTCCCCCTGATCGGCGAGTTCCGGGGTAAGGACGATCCCGAGAAGATCCTCGGTATCGATCCCTCGGTCATCTTCAAGACGGGGTCGTCCGGAACGGCATACGCAACCAGTGCCGCCGAGGCCGACGAACTCCAGGAGAGGACGGGCATCCCGGTCGTGGCGTTCCCCTACGGGTCGCTCAGGAACGACGTCGAGAAGGCCGAGTTGTACGGCGGCCTCCGCACGATGGGTCAGGTCCTCGGTAAGCAGGACCGGGCGGAAGAGGTGATCGCCTACGTCGAGGCGACGATAGCCGACCTTGAAAACCGGACCGCGGACATCCCCGAAGCGGACCAGAAGACGGTCTATATCGGCGGCGTCTCCTCGGCAGGCGCCCACGGCATCATCTCCACCGAACCAGCCTACCCGCCGTTCCTCTGGGTCAACGCAAACAACGTCGCCGCAGGACTCGGCACGGCCCACGCCGACGTCGCGAAAGAGGCCCTCGTCGACTGGGACCCCGGGTACATCTTCATCGATACCGGCACGACCCAGATGGAGAATGACGGGGCGATCGGCGAGCTCAAGACCGATCCCGCACTCCAGGGCCTCTCTGCCGCGAAGGAAGGCAGGGTCTACGGCGTCCTCCCGTACAACTACTACAGCGTGAACTACGAGACCATACTTGCCGACGCCTACTTCATCGGCAAGACCCTGTACCCCGACCGGTTCGCCGACGTCGACCCGGAGGAAAAAGCGAACGAGATCTACACGTTCTTCGTCGGGAAACCGGTCTTTGAGGACCACAACAGCCAGTACAGGAACCTTGGGTTCGCGGAGATCCAGCTGTAGCGTCGGGCTCGAACAGGAGGGTATGAAGAGATGCACTTTGCAGACGGGGTCATCCCAAAAGACTACCTGGGCTACGTGCGGAAGAAGCACCTCTGGATACTCGGGGGGATAGTCCTCCTCTTCCTCCTCCTGATCGTATCCATATCGGTCGGCGCGGTCGGCATCCCCCCGTCCGAGGTCTTTCTCTCCATCGTGAACGGTATTATCGATCGGATCGACGCGTTTATCCACCCCGGCACCGTAGCAAGCGTTTCCAGCACCGACCGGATCGTCTGGAACATCCGCCTCCCGCAGGCGCTTGCCGCGATCGTCGCCGGGATAGGGCTCTCGGTGGCGGGCGTCGCCATGCAGTCGATCCTCCGAAACCCGCTCGGATCGCCGTTTACGCTCGGCATCTCGAACGCCGGCGCCTTCGGGGCGGCCGTCTCGGTCATCCTCCTCGGCGCGGGAGAGATGCATTCGACGGTTGCCGACGCCGTCACCCTGAACAACCCCTACCTGACGACGATGGTGGCGTTCGTCTTCTGTCTCCTCGCCACCGCGGTGATCCTGCTCATCTCCCGGATACGCGGAGCGTCTCCCGAGGTGATGGTGCTCGCCGGCGTCGCCCTCTCCTCCCTCTTCACGGCGGGGACGATGTTCCTCCAGTACTTCGCCGACGACACCCAGCTCGCCGCGGTCGTCTTCTGGACGTTCGGCGACGTCGGCCGGGCCAACTGGCAGGAACTCGGGATCATGGCCCTCGTCACGATAGCGGCCTGTCTCTTCTTCATCGCAAACCGCTGGAACTACAACGCGATCGACGCCGGCGACGAGACAGCAAAAGGGCTCGGCGTCAGCGTCGAACGAGTCCGGGATATCGGGATGGTCGTCGCGGCGCTCGTATCCGCCGTGATCGTCTCGTTCCTCGGGGTCATCGGCTTCGTGGGCCTGGTCTGTCCGCATATGGTGAGGAGACTCATCGGCGACGACCAGCGCTACCTGATCCCCGGGTCCTGCGTGATGGGCGGGGTTCTCCTCCTCGCCTCGGACACCGTCGCCCGGGTTATCGTGGCGCCGTATATCCTTCCGGTTGCCGTGCTCACGGCATTTCTGGGCGCACCGGTCTTCATCTACCTGCTCCTCGCGGGGTACCGGCGATGATCCTTGACGTCGACGGCGTGGTGTTCAACTACCGGAGCGCCCCGGTCATCCGGGATATCACGTTCGACCTGCAGCCGCACCAGATTCTCGCGATCCTGGGGCCAAACGGCGTCGGAAAGACGACGCTCTTGAAGTGCATGAACGCCATCCTGCAACCGAAGTCCGGGTCCGTCCTCGTCGAGGGGGCGGACCTCCTCACATCAGACCGGATGGAGATCGCCCGGAAAGTCGGCTACGTCCCGCAACGGTGCGAGGCCGGCCGGATGACCGTCTTCGACGCGATCCTTCTCGGCCGCAGGCCGCATATCCGCTGGGACGTAACGGATGCGGATATGCGGATCGTCGAGGCGGCGATCCGGATGCTTCGCCTTGAGAACCTAACGCTGCGGTACATCGACGAAATGAGCGGCGGGGAACTCCAGAAGGTAAGCATCGCGCGGGCGCTGGTGCAGGAGCCCCGGGTGCTTCTCCTGGACGAACCGACGAGCAGCCTCGATCTCAAAAACCAGCTCGAGATCCTCGGGATCGTCCGGCGCGTGACGACGGGCCACAACGTTGCCGCGGTGATGACGATGCACGACCTGAACATGGCGCTCCGCTACGCCGATCGGTTCATCCTCCTGAAAAACGGCGTCATTCATGCCGCGGGGAGCCCCGACGTGGTGACGCCGGAGACCATCGAAGCGGTTTACGGCGTTCCAGTGACGGTCGAGCGGTACAACGGGTTCCGCTTCGTCGTCCCCCTGGAGCCGGAGAGCGCCTGAGAGCCCGGGATGCCGCCCGGGCCCCTGAAGAACCGCGGTCGGGATAACGTATAAACCATCCGTCGCCGATATGCCCGCCGGGCATGTTACTGGAGACGTTTATCGGGATCACCGAGACAGTCCTCGGGACATTCGGGGCGCTCTTCATCGTCTACGGAGCGGCGATCGCGATCATCGAACTCCTGGCGCGGGAGACGCGCATCAGGAAGCGGAGTTACCACGACATCCGGTGGGCGTTCACCACGCGCATCCTGATCGGCCTCGAGTTCTTCGTCGCCGCCGATGTCTTGAAGACGATCCTCGAACCGACGTTTCAGGACCTGATCATCCTCGGGTCGCTCGTCGCCATCAGGACCGTCGTGAGCTACTTCCTCGGGAAGGAGGTGAGCGAACTCCCGGAGGACAGAAAAATGTGAGGGGACCGGGGTTTCGCGGTCACTTGCCCCTCCGGTTCGAGAGTGCCGTTAAGTGCTCGTGCGCCCCGTCGACGACCCTTCTGGAGTTCGCGAAGGTGATCGCCTGCAGCGCCTTGTCGTGCGGGAGCCACTGGTAGGCGATATGCTCGTCCGAGAGCGTCACCTCCTCCTCCGGGGTCTCGATCAGGTAGTAGACGACCTCCTTGTAGACCGTGTGTGCCCGGCGCTGGAAGAAGTAGTGGACCTCTTCCCGAAATCCGGGGACGAATGTGACCCGGGTGATCCCGGTCTCCTCCTTCAGTTCGCGGAGCACCGTCTCCTCCTCGCTCTCGCCGCGCATGCCGTGCCCCTTCACCAGGTCCCAGTGCCCGGCCCCGTACTGCAGGATGAGATACTGGGGATCCGTATCCTGCCGGACGACGACCGCACCGTATGATCGCTCTTTTGCCATGGCCCTTCAGTTCTGTATCTCAGATCCTCCTATCTCTGTGAGTTCGCGCCCGATGGCCCGGAAATCCTCTTCAAGTGCCTCCCGGTACGCCGGGTTGTAGAGCGCGGCGGCCGGGTGGAGGGTGGGGATGAGGCGGACCGGGTGGCCGAAGAGGAGGCCCGGGTAGACAGTCCCCCGGATCTCCGTGATACGGTCGAACTCGACCGGCAGGAAGGAGAGGATGTACCTGCTCGAGTGCCGGCCCAGCATCACGATCACCTTCGGGCCGACGATCCGGATCTGCTCCTCGAGGTACGGAGTGCAGGCCCGGATCTCCTCGTCCCGGGGGTCGCGGTTTCCGGGCGGCCGGTGCTTGACGATGTTCGCGATGAAGACGTCGTCCCGCGAAAGACCTATCCCTGCGAGGAGGCCCTCGAGGAGTTTCCCCGCCCGTCCCACGAACGGCCTCCCGGTGAGGTCTTCCTGCTTCCCCGGCGCTTCGCCGATGAGCATGAGGTCGGCCCCGGCGGCCCCCTCTCCCGGAACCGCATGGTTGGTATTCTCCCAGAGAGGGCACTTCCGGCATTCGCCGATGACCGCGGCAAGCCTTTCTATCGCTACCTCTCTCCCCGTCTCCTGCACCATGCCCACAATATTGACGATAACTCGTATAACCTTCTTATGCATTGCGTTTTGCCGCCGCCACCGGCGGACTCCGGAGAGCGCCCGCCTCCGAGGGCTCTCCGCAGTCTTGCGCTCGGCGGCCCGTCACCAGGTGGCCTTACACGGCACTACCCGTGACGGCACGGGTCCGGACGTTCCGTCCGTCGCCACTCGCACCTGCCGGTGCTCGAGCTCCGGCCCTTACGGAACGTCGCACAGCGAAGACCTTCGGTCTTCTCGAGCTCCGTTCCTTCGGAACGTCGCTACTCAAACATTAATAGCACCGGAGGGGAATTCTATATAGGATTTATCCGTGAGCGTGCAGCCCGGGTTCGCCGGAACAGCGGCGAACCCGGGTTTAGGGCCAGGTTTCGGGCTGCAGGACGAATGGAGCTGTTTACACCATGAGCGATATGGATCACTTCTGTTTTGACGCGACAAAGATCGATAAGATACAGGATCTGCGCGAGCGCGGGGTGACGGTATACCCCTATACCTTTGAGCGCAAGGATACCGTCGAGGAGATCAAGGAACGGTTCTCCGCAATCGGGCACGAGAAGAGCGACGAGGAGGTCAGCACCGCGGGCCGCGTCTACGTCGTCCGCCAGCACGGCAAGACGATATTCGCGGACATCGGGGACTCGGGCGGCAGGATACAGCTCTACCTCCGGAAGAACGACCTCGGTGAGGAGCAGTTCGACCTCTTCAAGCAATATGTCGATGCCGGCGACATCATCGGCGTCGTCGGTCACGTCTTCCGGACGAAGATGGGGGAGATCACGATCTGGGTCGACCGGTTCGAACTCCTCACCAAATCGGTCTGCCCCCTCCCGGAGAAGTTCCACGGGCTCAAGAACGTCGAGACCCGGTACCGGCAGCGCTACCTCGACCTGATCATGAACGAGGAGAGCCGCGAGACCTTCCGGACCCGGAGCAGGATCATATCGCTCCTGCGCCAGTTCCTCTTCGAGCGCGGCTACCTGGAGTTCGAGACCCCCACCCTGCAGCCGATCTACGGCGGCGCGAACGCCCGGCCGTTCACCACCTACCACAACTTCCTCGAGCAGAAACTCTATCTCCGGATCGCGCCGGAACTCTACCTCAAGCGCCTGGTTGTCGGCGGTTTCGACAAAGTCTTTGAGATTGCGAAGAACTTCAGGAACGAGGATATCGACACCAACCACAACCCCGAGTTCTCGATGGTGGAGGTCTACGAGGCCTACCGGGACTACAACGACATGATGGACCTCACCGAGGAGATCCTCTCGCATCTCGTAGAGAGGGTACACGGGAGAACCACGCTCTCGTTTGCGGGGCACGAACTGGACTTCACCCGCCCCTGGCGCCGCCTCTCCATGGAAGAGGCGGTGCAGGAGTACGCCGGCATCGCTATCCAGGCCCTTAGCATGGAAGAACTTCGTGCGTTCGGCCTGGAGCACTGCGTCGAGGGCTGCGAGAGCGCCGTGACCCGGGGCGAGTTCCTGGTGCTCTTTTTCGAGCACTTCGGCGAAAAGCACCTCATCCAGCCGACGTTCGTCTACGACTTCCCTATCGAGAACTCGCCGCTTGCAAAGAAGCACCGGGAGAAAGAGGGGCTGACGGAGCGGTTCGAACTCTTCATCGCCGGTATGGAGATGGCGAACGGCTTCTCGGAGTTGAACGACCCGCTCGACCAGAAGGCCCGGCTCGAACAGCAGGATGCCAAACGCCGCCGGGGCGACCTCGAAGCGCAGATGATCGACTACGATTTCATCAACGCGCTCGGCTACGGGATGCCCCCCACCGGGGGCGTCGGCATCGGCATAGACCGTCTGGTGATGCTCCTCACCGGCAAGGACTCCATAAAAGAGGTGCTCCTCTTCCCACAGATGAAGACCGCCGTCCCGGGGCCGAACGGGGCCGAAACTGAGCAGAACGACGGTGAAGAGTGACCTCCCACAATTTTTGGCCATGAACGGGCAGAACCGGGCCGCCATCCGTCCCGGCATGACGGTGGATATCGTGCTCAAACGCGACCAGCGAACCGGAAAGCGCACCCGGGGCATTGTCGCCGAGATCCTGACGAACTCGTCCTTCCACCCCCACGGGATCAAGGTCCGGCTCCGGGACGGTCAGGTCGGGCGGGTGCAGGAGATCATCGAGTGAGGTCCGCCGGCTTCACCCGGCCTTCCGGAGCGTAAACCGGATAGCCGCGCCGCACTCCGGCCGCCCCTCTACCCGGTCTTCCGCCCGGATCCTCCCGCCGTAGCGCGTAATAAGCATCCGGCAGATGTAGAGCCCGAGCCCCGCCCCGGCGAGCTCACCTTCCCCCCTCCGGAAGCGGCGGAAGAGCGAGGTCTTCACCGCGTCAGGGATGCCCGGCCCGGTATCCTCGACCGAGACGAGTACCTCCTCGTCGTGCTCCTCGACCCGGATGGCGATCTCGACCGCCGGCCCGCCGAACTTGATCGCGTTGCCGACGAGGTTCGCAAAGACCTCGGAGAGGAGGTCATCGGCGAGGACTGCGACCTCTCGCCCCTCGTACCGGATCCGGATCGCGGGATGGTTCGCCACCTGCACCCGGATCACCCGGTCGAGGTCCACCTGCGTCAATGCTGCTCCGTTCTCCCGGGCCTCGCGGAGGGTGGCGACGCAGCCGATGATCTCGGAACTCTGCTCGAGCTGAGAGAGCATCTTCTGGGCCATCTCCCGCCGTTCTCCTTCGAGAGCATCGACGAGGAACTGGGTGTA
The DNA here is from genome assembly GCA_016841955.1 of Methanobacteriota archaeon. Taxonomy (GTDB): domain Archaea; phylum Halobacteriota; class Methanomicrobia; order Methanomicrobiales; family Methanoculleaceae; genus Methanoculleus. The sequence continues at coordinate 688,556 of JAENYE010000001.1, read as the reverse complement.
TCCGATAGCGATGGTGTTTGCGTTGTTGATGTCGTGGACCATGATGTCCAGGAAGAGCGTTGCCGTCCGGTTGGACTCCTCGAGATCGGCCGTCCGTTCCCGGACCAGGTCTCGAAGCCGGGTGCTGTACTCTCGTGTCGCCTCCTCTGAGGCGCGGAGGCGTCGGATGTTCTCCTTGAGGGAGTCGATCATGGTACCGATGCTCTCCTCGAGACGGGTAAACTCCGTTCCTGTGGATACCCGGATCCGGTGGTCGAGATCCCCCCGGGCGATCCGGTTGACATCGTCGACGATATCCCGTATCGGGCGGGTAATCTGCCACGAAACCGGGACCGCGATGCAGCAGGCAATCAGGCCCGCAAAGACCGCGAGGAGAGCGTGGCTAAACCGCATCTCCGAGAGCCGGGCATCGAGAAGGGCAGTACTGTAGGTCAGCTCGACGACCCTGCTCGTATCCGAGGGGTAGTCGGAAGCGGAGAGGTCGACAAGGATGTACCGCGTGAATCGTCCCGCGGCCGGATCCGTTATCGTCCGGTCCCGTTTCTCCTCAAAAACCGCCCGGGCAATGGGATTGATAACAACGGGATTGGTCGGGCTCTTCGAATCGGTCGCGTTGATGAGCCTCCCGTAACAGTCAAAGATTCGGATCCCTTCGAGCGTCGGGTTCAACCGCATCAAATCCTCTTTGAGGGTCTGGTATTTCGGATCAAACCGGTCGGTCTCGACCGCACCGCAGAAGAGCCCGAACTCGAAGAGGTAACGGTGATCGGGGGAGGGCATGTAAGCGTATTTCCGCAACCTTCCACTCGCCTGCTCAGCCACGACCCGATCCGCCGCGAATGCATCGCCGAGCCGGATCTCCGTTATCCGGTCGTAAAAATAGGGTGTCCCCCTGAAATCGAGGCCGAGGTCCGGCGGGTAGGTGGTGTACTCGATGACGCCTGACGCGTTGATGATGTAGATGTCCATCTCTTCCCCGAGCTCCCTTTTGACGCGGGAAAGGTCCATGATACCCGGATCCCTCGACGACCGCTCGTACTCGGCGAGGACCGGGTCGAATCCCTCCTGCATCCGGCGGTCCAGCGTACTGTCGAAGAGGTTCAGGCCCACATCCACAAGACGTATCGACTCGATGACGCCCTTCCCCGTCTGTTCCCGGAGCAGGTCCTCCTCGGCGATCAGAGCCCCCTCGACCTGCCGGTAGTCCATGGCCGAGATCAGCCCGATCACCGGGAGCGTGATCAGGATCATGACAAGCACCAGGTGCGTGCCGAAGCGGCGAGGCTTTTTACCGCTATCGCCCGTCGCCGTCATGGGCTGCCTCCCTCTCCGGCCTTCCTGAGCGTAAACCGGATGGCCGTGCCGCAATCAGGCCGCCCCTCTACCCGGTCTTCCGCCCGGATCCTCCCACCGTAGCGCGTAATAAGCATCCGGCAGATGTAGAGCCCAAGCCCGGTCCCGGCCATCGTGTGGGTTCCCTTAACCATCCGGTCGAAGAGCCGCGGCTTTATAGCACCCGGGATTCCCGGCCCGGTATCCTCGACCGAGACGATTACCTCCTCCCCGTGCTCTTCGACCCGGACGTCGATCCCGACCGCCGGGCCGCCGAACTTCACTGCGTTCCCGAACAGGTTTGCAAAGACCTCGGAGAGGAGGTCGTCGGCGAGGACGGTAACCGTCGTACCGGCGTAGGTTATCCCGGAGATGGAAGAACGCTCTATCTCGCGCCTCACGAGCGGGTCAAGGTCGATCGGCTCAAGGTGCCGTCCGCCCCCCTGGATATGCTGGATAGTGTTGACGTTCCGGACGATCTCCATACTCTTTGTGAGCCCCATCTTCGCCTTCCTGAGCAACTCAGCGTCGGGCTCTCCCTCAAGGTCGGCGAGGAGGAGGTCCGCGTAGAGGCTTGCGACGTTGTTGGCGTTGTTGATGTCGTGCCCCATGATGTCCAGGTAGAGTGTTGCCATCTGGTTGGACTCCTCGAGGTCGGCCGTCCGTTCCCGGACCTGTTCTTCGAGAGTGTGGCTGTACCGGACGATCTCCTCCTCCGAATCCCGGAGCCTCCGCATGGTCTCCTTTAAGGATGCGACCATCGCCGATACGCTCTCGGCGAGGTGCACGAACTCCTCGTCCCCGCCCACCCGTATGTGGTGGTCCAGGTCGCCGCGGGCGACGGCATCGACGTCCTCGACGAGGGTGCGTATCGGCCGCGTCAGGTGGTGCGCGGCGAGGACCGAGAGGCAGCCGATGCAGAGGATCGCGATGAGCAGGACGGTCGTATGCCCGCCGAGTATTCCGGCAAGCTTTGTCTCTGCGGCCTTTGTGTTGTAGGTCAGTTCAACGACCAGGCTCATATCCGATGCGTAATTGCTGTCCGTCATATCGATGAAGAGGTACCGGGTCAGTTCGCCTGCAGCGGCGTTCTCCACTTCAAGCGTGGTCCTCTCCCGGTATGCCTGCCGGACCATGGCCAGCCGGCGGTCATCGTCGGGATGCTTCTTGCCGGTGATCAGGGTGCCCAGGCAGTCGAAGATCCGGAGCTCCTTGACGTCCGGGTCCAGGTCCACCAGCCCCCGGACCATATCCCGGTACTTCAGCGCCGTGCGGTATTGCTGAAACTCAGACTCCGCAAGGCCGAGCTCGAAGAGGTAATGGTGGTCGGGAGAGGGCAGATAGGCATACTTCCGGAGCTCACCGGTGGAGATCTCTGCGACGACCCTGTCGGCCGAAAAGGCATCATTGAGCCGGATCTCCGCTATACGGTCGTAAAAGGAAGGGATCTCCCTGAAGTCGTACCCCAGATCGGGAGGATAGGTGGTGTACACGATGACACCGCTCTCGTTGATGACGTAAAGGTCCATCCTGCCCCCGAGCTGCTCTTTGACCCGGAAGAGGTCCATCTCACCCGGGTCCCTCCCCGCTCGCTCGTACTCCGCGATAAACAGGCCGAACCCCTCCTGCATCTCGTGGTTTAAGGTGTTGTCGAAAAGTTTCAACCCGGTGTCCACCAGGTTCATCGAGAGGGCGATCCCGGACTCGGTCTGGTTCCGGGATTCTATGGCGTTCTCCTCCAGTTCCTGCCTGACATCCACAGAATCGACGAACGAGAGCAGGCAGACGACAGGAGCCATCGCGAGCAGGATGGCAACCAGGAGGTATACCATGAGCGGGAAAGACGGCCGTACCGGTCTCTTTACCGTCATTCGGGTATCCTCTCCGCTCTTCATGCGTTACCTTCCCGGGGATGGAACGGTTCCTCAATGAGGGATATATTTGTAACTATATAGCATGACCGATTTTGACGTGAAAGGGCAGATTTGAACAACGCATTTCGCCCGGAGACTCCAGAAAGAGCAGCAGCACGCTCTCGCTGTAAAACCGCATTGGGGAGAAGAGTTGCGCGACGGCGGGCACGGGACGGAAAAAGAGAATGCCGGGGCCGGATCGCGGCCCAGGATCGTATCGTGGGACGGTACGGTGATCTTACATCATCGGGGGCATGCCCATGCCACCCATGCCGCCCATGCCGCCCATCTCTTCCATGCCCGCCGGAGGTGCGGCGGACTTGGATGAGGCGATAACATCGTCGATCCGGAGGATCATGACGGCTGCCTCGGCGGCGCTTGCAATTGCCTGGGTCTTTACCCGCAGGGGCTCGACGACGCCGGTCTTGAGCATATCGCCGGATACGGCGTTGAAGACGTCAAGGCCCATGTACTTTGCGTTCTTGCCGCCCTTCTCGTGGGAGGCGCGGAGGGCGACGAGCATGTCGATCGGGTCGAGGCCTGCGTTCTCGGCAAGCGTCCTCGGGATGATCTCAAGCGCGTTTGCAAACGCCTCGATGGCGAGCTGGGCACGTCCGCCGACACTTGCGGCGTAGTCGCGGAGCCGGAGCGAGAGCTCGATCTCGGGCGCACCGCCGCCGGCGACGAACTTCTTGTCCTCGACGGCAACGCTGACGACCCGGAGCGCGTCCTCGATAGCGCGGTCGAGTTCATCGACGACGTGCTCGGTGCCGCCGCGGATGATGATCGAGACTGCCTTGGGGTTCTCGCACTCGGTGACGAAGATCATCTCTTCGCCGGAGACCTTCTTCTCCTCGACACTGCCCGCCTTTCCGAGTTCCTCGGGGGCGATGGCGTCTATGGAGCTGACGATTGCCGCACTGGTGGCGCGGGCGAGTTTCTCCATGTCGCTCTTCTTGACGCGCCGCACGGAAAAGATGCCGGCCTTCGCCAGGTAGTGCTGGGCGATGTCGTCGATGCCCTTCTGGCAGAAGAGGACATTTGCGCCGCTTCCGACGATCTTGTCGACGATGCCCTTGATCATCCGCTCCTCTTCGTCGAGGAACATCTGGAGCTGGTCGGGGCTCGTGATGCTGATCTCGGCGTCGACCTCGGTCTTCTTGAACTCGACGGCGGCGTTCAGGAGCAGGATCTTCGCGTCCTTGACGGCACGGGGCATGGCGGGGTGTACGCGCTCCTTGTCGATGATCATGCCTTCGACGATCTCGGAGTCATCGGTGGACCCGCCGACCTTCTTCTCGACCTTTACGAATTCGATGTCGACGCTGCCGTCGGCGTCGGCGACCATCGTGATCGCCCTGACGACGAGCTCGGTGAGCTTCTCCTTTGCAGCCTCGGCGCCCTTGCCGGTCATGGCGGTGTCGGCAAGCTTCCGGAGCATCGTTATATCGTCGGGCTTGACGTCGACGGCGATCTCGTTGAGGATCTCCTGCGCCTTATCGGCGGCCATGCGGTAGCCGTGGGCGATGACCGTGGGGTGCACGTCCTGGTCGAGAAGGTCCTCGGCACGCTTCAGGAGTTCGCCTGCGATCACCACTGCGGTCGTGGTGCCGTCGCCGACCTCGTCGTCCTGGGTCTTCGCTATCTCGACCATCATCTTCGCGGCAGGGTGCTCGATGTCCATCTCTTTTAAGATAGTCACGCCGTCGTTCGTGATGACGACGTCGCCGATGGTGTCGACGAGCATCTTGTCCATGCCCTTGGGCCCGAGCGTTGTCCTTACAGCGCTTGCGACGGCCTTTGCGGCAGCGATGTTGCCCGACTGTGCGTCACGACCACGGGTACGCTGGCTACCCTCTTTCAGAATAAAGATTGGTTGTCCTCCAAGACTTGACATAGGTATCACCGTTGTTAAGCGATAGAAAGGTAGGTTTGTAGTTCTATATAAAGTTATTCACTCATTTATCATATCTATGAGTTCCGAGCCGTCTTCGAGGGTGTGGAGATGCTCTTCGCCGATAAGGAGGGTTTTGCCGATTTTTTTCTGCTTTTTGTAATCCGTGAGGACGCACACTGCAAACGTCTTCGTGATCTGGGATATGTTGCCGATGAGCGAAGCGCGCTTTACGATCTTCTGGGAGGTGCCGTATGCCGTCAGAATCGTATGCCGGTCGAAGAGCGCCAGCGCCTGAAACGGGGCCTGCCGCATCGCGTGGATCTCCATCCCCATGCGTTCGAGATCGACGAGAACGTCGCCGGTCGTGGATTCCGGAGGGTTCTCGGGCTCCGGGGAGCGGTAGCCGACGAGCTCGATCGTCTCGACGAGCGGGGCATTGAAGAATTCCTCAAGCCTGATGGCGACATCGAGCGTGGTACCCATCCCGCTCTCGTACTTGCTGATGGTCCGGCGGGAGACCCCGAGGTGCGACGCTAGATCCCCGAGCGACATCCGGGAGCGCTCACGCACCTCCCGCAGGAGGTCCCCCTTGATCTTCACGTAAAGGCCGCCGGGGGAGGCGTAGACCATCGGCGAGAGCCCTTCCACGAAGTAGTCGTAGAGCGTCTCGGGGCTGAGGGCAAAGAGTCCGTAGCGGATGTAGACGACGCCGCGCTCGAGATCCGTATCGCGCGCCCGCTCTCCGACGATGAGAGGAGTTGCTTCCAGGTACCGGGCGATCAGGTTGAGATCCCAGGCGATGTCGGCGCTCACGCTGTCGATGTGAGAGGCGACTTTGATGATGACGAGGTTGTCGCCTTTCTTCGCGATAAGGTCGAAACTCCGCGGACGGATGTTGCACCGCTCCGAGACATCGAAGTCGCTAAGGAGCATGATGCTGATGACCATCTGAGGGAGGCGATCCTGCGACATAACCCGTAAGAATCGATATAGCCGGAGAATAATATAAACTATAGGGTATGTGGATCGGGATCGATGATACGGATTCCCCCGCAGGGATGTGCACCACCTATATCGGGGCGGTTCTGGTGCGGCGGCTGCAGCGATGCGGGGTACGTGTCGTCGACGCCCGCCTGGTCAGGCTGAACCCGAACGTCATCCACAAGACCCGGGGGAATGCGGCGGTCTGCATCGAGGCCGAGGGGGATACGGAGACGGTGTTCGCGCTCACCTGCGCGTGCGTCGAGGCGCTCGCGGAGTTCGACGACCCGAGGACCAACCCGGGGGTGGCGGTCTCCAGCGTCCGGCCGTCGCCGGACTTCTACTACGCGGCGCTCCGGGACTTCTGCACCGTGGACGAGGCGGTCGGGGTGCTCGAGTCGGCCGGGGCCCGGTACCGGGGATACAAGAACCGGCGCGGGCTTATCGGTGCAACAGCGGCGGTTGCGAGCGACTTCCCCGACCGGACCTATGAACTGCTTGCCTACCGGAAGCGGGAGATGTGGGGCACTCCCCGGCAGGTGGACCGCTCGAGCCTCTTCTGCGCCGAGGAGACGACCTACCCCCATACCTGGGATACGGTGGACCGGGAGAACGACGTGGTGGTCGGGGTGCCCCATACGCCCGACCCGGTCCTCTTCGGCATCAGGGGGGAGAGCCCCGCCTGGGTCAGGAAAGCCCGATCCTCTGTCCGCTCGGAGGAACCGGCCTGCGAGCAAGTCTATACCACCAACCAGGGGACGGACGCTCATCTGGTCGCAGGATCGGTCGGGACGCTCCGGGAAGGGCGGTCGTACCTGGTACGGGGCACGGTCGCGGGAACCCCTGCCACCGGACCCGGCGGTCACGTCTCGTTTCTCCTCGAGGACGGAGGCAGGGAGGTCCGCGGCATGGCCTACGAGCCGACCAAAGGGTTCCGGGACGTTGTGAGAAGGCTCGTCCCGGGCGATGAGGTGGTCGCGGCCGGGAGTTACAAAGGCGGGAGCCTCAACCTCGAGAAGATCGGGGTCTCTCGCCTCGCAGACGCCGTCCGCATCCGCCCGCCAATCTGCCCTGCCTGCGCAAAAAGGATGACGAGCGCCGGGACCGAAAAGGGCTACAAGTGCAGGGCCTGCGGCGAGCGCAGCCGCGAGCCCGAGATCGAGAGAGCGGAGCGGGCGCTCCGGCCCGGGTGGTACGAGGTCCCTCCCACCGCCCGCCGGCACCTTGCACGGCCGCTGGTGCGTGGTGTCCCCCCGTGGGAGCAGGCCATGCTTCAATCGGGCCGGGAGTGTGGCTGTAGCCCCCACAAGCAGCCGTGACCTCCACGGGTAGCGGAGCAGGGAGCCCTCCCACTGCGTCAATTAAATGAACTTTACAAAAAAAGATTTATAATGTTTGTGCGTTAACTTATCCCTGGTGATCCCGTGCCGATTACCAGCGGCGAAGGTATACGCGTGCCCTGACCTGTCCGCCCACGACGGTGCCACCCCGGGCAAACAGGGTCCAACGGCAGGCTGTACGGGTTCGCGGCCGAGTATGCACGGAACGAAGACGAAGGTAGCCCTCCGGGTACTCTTCCGTTTCCGGCCCGAAAGTCCGCTCTTAAGAGAGAAGGTCCGGTAGATCCGGACCCCCGACACGGCGGGACGAGTGGGATCATCCCGTGTCGAATAACCAGTCATCCCCTGTCTGGCAGCGGGCACCCAACACCAGGGTGCCCGCAACATTTCAATTTTTATCAGGTACCTTCCCCGGTCAGGTTTTCTGGTTGCGATCCTGCGGGGAACCGCGCCGGGGACGGGCCTCGCGAAAAGACAATCCATTATCGTGCATGAATGCCATACCCCTCGTATAGAAGCTGGTGTAACACTATCATGACCTTCAAGTATGGGGATGCAGTACAACAGGCACGGGTGCGCCCCGGGATGACGGTCGGCGAACTCGTCGACGAACTCGGGAAAGCCGGAGCCTACAACGGGGGGTCCCTGTGGCAGGCTGTCAACATCTACGAGCGGATGCTCCGCGACGAGAAGGCGCTGAAGTTCTTCGGCCTCTCGGGCGCCATGGTTCCCGGCGGGATGGGCGGTATCGTCGCCGACCTCATCGGGCGCCGACACATCGACGTGCTGGTCTCGACGGGGGCGAACCTCACCCACGACGTCATCGAGGCGATCGGCTGCCACCACTACCACGGGACCTCCCGGGCCTCCGATGCCGAACTCTGCGAGGAAGGGGTCAACCGGATCTACGACATCTTCCTTCCGAATGAAGCGTTCATCAGGTTTGAAGAGTTCATGCAGGACGTCTACTCGTCCCTCCCGGAAGGCTCGACGGTCTCGATCTCCGGCCTCCTCAACCGGATCGGCAGCCGGCTCGATACCGGGATCCTTGCAGCGGCGGCAAAGGCCGGGGTGCCGGTCTACTGCCCCGCCATCCAGGATTCCATGATCGGGCTGCAGTACTGGCTTTTTGCCCAGACGCACAAGGTCGTGGTCAGCGCGTTCGACGATATGCCCGGGCTTCTTGAGAGGTGCTTTGAGGCCCAACGGGCCGGGACCCTCCTCGTGGGCGGCGGCGTCCCGAAGAACTACATCCTGCAGAGCAAACTGATGACCGAGAGCGGGTTTGACTACGCGGTGCAGCTCACCGGGGACCGGCCGGACCTCGGCGGCCTCTCGGGCGCGACGCTCGATGAGGCCCGGTCGTGGGGCAAGCTCACCGGAGAGGCCACCGCCGCGACGGTCTACGGCGACGCGACCATCAACCTGCCGCTCCTCGTGGCTGCAACCCTCGAGAGGCTGGAAGCATGACCGAACTCATCCTCTCCCTGGACGTGCTCGACCGGAAGCGGGCGGCGAGAATCGCGGAGTCCTGTGCACCCTTCATCGACGCGATCAAGGTCGGCTACCCTCTCGTCCTCTCGACCGGCCTTGGTATCGTTGAGGATCTCGCCAGCCTCGGCCTCCCGCTCATCGCCGACTTCAAGGTCGCGGATATCCCCAACACCAACCGCCTCATCTGCGAAGCGGTCTTCTCGGCCGGGTTCGACGCCGTGATCGCCCACGGGTTCGTGGGAGCCGATGCCGCGAGGACCTGCGTCGAGGTGGCGCACGGCCACAGCGGGGCTGCGTACATCGTCGCCGAGATGAGCCATCCGGGGGCGACCGAGTTCTTCCACGACGGTGTGGCCGAACGCCTCGCGACGCTCGCCGTCGCCTGCCGGGCCGACGGCATCATCGCTCCTGCCACCCGCCCGGAGCGGATCGCCCGGCTCCGCGAGATCGTCGGCGGGAAGGCGATCTACTCGCCGGGCGTGGGAGCACAGGGGGGCGACCTCGATACGGTGGCCCGGCTGGTCGACGGGGTCATCGTGGGCAGGAGCATCTACGCAGCAGAGGACCCGGCGGCAGAAGCCGAACGCTTCTCCCGCATCCGCCGGTGATGAGTTCTCCGTTCCGATCCCTCCGGGGAGATGACGAACCCTATGAGTGTTCTGAGGCGGATGCGGCCCATCCCGCATCTGAAGGGTTATATATTCTCCTGCAGATACTGGTATCATGAACTGGAGCCCTGAGCAGCAGAAACTGGCGGAAAAATACCGGAGCCTCAACGAAGTCCCCGTAGAGGAGCGGCGGTACAAGTGCCACACCTGCCACTTCGTCGTGGACGAGACCCCCTGCCCTCACTGCGGTGAAGCGTCGCTTGAGGTCATGTGCCCGCTCGACCACTGCGACTGCCACCACTCGATCGTCGAGAGCATCGAGTATTGTCCGCTCTGCGGCCATGCCGTCTGTCCGGAGTGCGGGAGCCATGACGTCGTGCAGATCAGCAGGGTCACCGGATACCTCCAGGACGTTGCAGGCTGGAACGCAGGCAAACAGCAGGAATTGAAAGACCGGGTCCGCTACTCCGTCGCATGAGATATTTTGTCAGGGACGATACTCTTTTCCTTCGTGGCCGGTTCAGGGCAGCCAGCACCGGCATCAACGGCGGTATCGCCGACGTCACGACGGTCTTGAACCACACGGTGCCGCACGACTTCGAGGAAAACCCGCCACGCCGCCTCGAACTTCTTGCCGCCCGGCACGGCCTCTTCCGGGATTACTTCGGTCTCATGACGGCCGTTAATATGCGGCACCTCTGCGTGCTCCAGTACGACTTCATCACGGTCTTCATCACCGCCGGGGTGACCAACCCGACGGGGGCCGCGAGGGTCGACGCTCCGCACACCATCAACATCATCGCCTACAGCAGGGAAGGGATGGCTGACGCGGCGCTCCTTGAAGCGATCGTCACCGTGACGGGGGCAAAGGCCCAGGCGCTCCACAACCTCGGATACGATTTTCCCGGGACCACCACGGATGCGGTCGCAGTCGCCTGCGAGCGCGACGCCCCGCGGGCCCACACCTACGCCGGAACCCTGACCGAGGTCGGCCGGCGGGTCCATGCGGCCGTCCTCTACGGGGTCCCGGAGGCTCTCGCACGGCAGCAGGGCGAAGTCCGGCGGAACGAGCCGTCGTTCTTCATCTACAGCCGCTATGGCGGGGAGCACTGGGTGGAGTGGCAGAAGGAGGGCTGCCCCTACTACCCCTGCCACTTCCCGGGACAGCGGTGCGACTACTGCTACTGTCCCTGTTACCCCTGCGCAGACGAGGAACTCGGGGAATGGGTCGAGAGTTCGGGCGGCGGCAGGGTCTGGGGGTGCGCCGGCTGTACGCTCCTGCACATCCCCAAGATCGCGGACTACATGAAAAGAAATCCGGAGGCCACTCTCGCCGAGCTCAAGCGTCTCCGGGACCGGTTATAATCGAGTTTTACGCCTCGGCGACGCCGAGGGCGGAGAGCATCTCTTCGAGAGGGATGCCGTGCGCCTGGGCGGCTTCCCGGATCGTCTCGTTATTTGCGATGGCGCAGCCAAGGCAACCCATTCCGAACCGGAAGAGTACCTGTGCCGATTCGGGCTTCTCCCGAAGGAGGTCCGCGATTGTACTGTCCGCATTCAATGCCATACAGCTGATGTTGTCCCTGCCCCTATATATACATTCAAGGATCGGGTGCAGAGATACGCTGATTCGACCGCGGACTCTAAAACGACGCATCCGCCCGCACCCGCAGGTGCGGGCAACCCCGCCGGGCCCACAGACCCCATCCCCGGCCAGGGGGATCCTTACGGCCAGTGGGGGCAAACGCATGGCGTGATAACGGAGATGGACCGCTGTTGACGCGCTCTCCCCGGGTCGGCCGCACCGGGGGGCTTCCACGGGGGGGGTCGGGTTCACTTTCACATCGCGGGCCGAGTCTTAATACCCTGATGAGGTGAAGTACAGACTGGAGATGTAAGTATGAACCTATCAGAGGTAACAGAGAGAATCTCCCGGAAACTTGAAGCAAAAGGCGCACAGCCCGATCGGCAGAAGATCGAATCACGCCTCCGCCGTCTTGCCGAGGAGTTCGGCGTCAACATCGACGAGGCCGAGCGAACGGTGACGGCCGATCTCGCTCGCGAGTATAACCTCACCGGTGTCGGGAACACCTCCACGGAACTCCGCCCGATAAACGAGATTGTTCCCGGCGAATGGGTGACGATCGAGGGAAAGATCGTTGCTCTGACCCCGCCGGTCTCACCCTCGATCGCGCAGACCGGGATCGTCGCCGACTCGAGCGGCGCCATACGTTTCGTGACCTGGACCCGGGCGAACGCCCCCGCGATGGAATACGGCCACTGGTACCGCATCGAGTCCGCGGTCGTCGACGAGTATAAAGGCGCGCCGAACCTGAAGATCCATTCGGGCACCACCATCTCCCGGATGGAGAAGGATGTTCCGCTCCTCCCCTCGATCACACCTATCGAAGAACTGAAGCCGGGCGTGGGGAGCGTACGGGCCAAGGTCATCCAGGACTGGGAAGTCTCCCACGACCGGATGCTCCAGACGGGGCTCCTCGGCGACGAGACCGGCACCATCAAGTTCGTCATCTGGAAAGAGGAGGGTAAAGATAAGTTAGACCTCGATGCCGTCTACAACATCTTCTACGCCACCGTCGACGAGTACAACGGCAGGCTCTCCCTCGCCCTGAACACCGCGATGTACATCACCGACGAGGGCGATATCGAGGTCGGGCGAAACGAGACCGAGATCCAGGGGGCTCTCGTCCACGTCGCTCCCGGCTCGGGCCTGATCAAGCGCTGCCCCGTCGAGGGCTGCAACCGGACCCTCTCCCGGCAGAACTACTGCCCGGTGCACGAGATCCAGCCAGAGTTCCGGTACGACCTCCGCCTGAAGGCGGTCCTGGACGACGGCATACGTGCCAGGAACGTCCTGATGCAGCGCGAGATCGTCGAAGCCCTCGCGGGGATCACCCTCGATGAGGCCGTCGGGATCGCGGAGACGAACCCGCTCGGCATGGACGAGATCTTCTACCGCATCAGGAACACGGTGCTCGGGCGCTACTACACCTGCAGCGGGAGCGAGTTCGGCGGCAGGCTGCTCGTCAACTCCTGCACCCCGATCACGTTCAAGCCCGAGGAACTGGCTGCACTGCTGAATCGTGCCGGGGGTGAGCCGGCATGAAACCCCAGAGCGCATTCGAGCGCGAACCGGCACGCAGGGTCTTCGCATCCGAACTCCGGGAGACCCGCTACCAGTTCAAGGAGGGCGAGGACGAGAAGAGCCCGACCTACGTCCTCCTCCCGAGCGGCATCCGGAGCAACCGGATCTTCATCGTCGGGACCCTCACGGAGAAGCAGCGGCAGGGCGACCAGAACATCTTCTACCGCGGACGGGTGGTCGATCCCACGGGCACCTTCTTCATTATGGCCGGGTCCTACCAGCCCGAGGCGATGCAGCAGCTTGCCCGGATCGAGCCGCCCGCGTTCGTTGCCGTCGTCGGCAAGCCGAGCCTCTACACGACCCCGGACGGGACCTGCCTGGTCTCGGTCCGCGTGGAGTCGATCGCGGTCGTCGACCGCGATACCCGCGACCTCTGGGTGCTTGATGCCGCCCGCGAGACACTGGACCGGCTGGACGCGTTCGGGACCACCGACGACTCCAGGAAGGCCCAGGAGGAGTACGGGACCCAGCCGGATGTCTATAAAAAGATCGTCTACGACGCACTCACCCAGGTGCAGTTGTAGGGCCGCGCTCTACCGCCTAACACCCTTTTTTTGGCTGAAACACCGCGTTTCTTTCCCGGGGAGTAACCTTCACGGCGCGATATCGCATTTAATATCACCGTCTCCCCTATTGTATTAACGCAGGTGTGACCATCCTGCACCGGGGCCAGAGAAGCGTATAACGCTATTTTTAGCCCTGACTTAAGGGAAAATGCCTGACGAGGAACGGGAGGGTCCTGAAATACAAAAATGGCGGGTATCGTCCCTCTACAGCCTGAAGACGAAGAGGTTCCAGAAGTTGACCCACCATACCAGCATGAAAAGTCCGATAACGACGAGAGTGTAGTGCACCCGGTGCCACACAGACCAGTAGCGTCGCCTCCAGACCGGAATAACAAAGGCGGCGGCCACAGCCGATAAGAGCACGGCAATGACCGGGACGGTCATGACTGCGCTCAAGGTGAGAGGAACCGTCAGGTCCCACATGTACGACTGGATGAGCGCCGCATCGCCCGTCACCGCCGGGAGGAGAAAGAGCACGAAGACGACAAAGAGCAGGGAGGCCACTCCGGCCACCAGACGGGCATAGACGGACAATGCCGTATCGCGTTCATCCCCGACACCGTAGACCCGCCGGGATACGGCCATGATCGGCCATACGAGAACGGTCAGGAGAATCGCGATGCCTGCATTCTTCACGGCCCCGGTAAACGGATCGGTAGCATACCATGGTACTCGCTCGAACGCGAAGACAGGTACGTTTTCGAGACAGAGGAAGTCTACAGTGCCCTGTTCATCCTCGTGAAAGACCAGATTCCCGGCAAACATCGGCTGACCGTTCGATTGCGCAAAGACACCGGGAGCGACCTCGCCATATTCGGAAGGAGGCTTTCCGCTCCTTATAAGCAACAGCGTCCCCTCTTCTCCCTGTTCGACACTCACCTGATCGGGCCGTGAGAGATAGAATTCGAATGTCCTGTAATTGTGACGCGTCGACTGGTACGTCCCGATGTAGTTTCCGGCGGACGTTCCGGAATCCCCGGCGGGCGCGGTGGATGCGGAAACGGGATAAAAATGATCGACAAACTCCATCAGGAGATCGTTTCTCGCTTCATTCCCCCCGGGACTGTTGTAAGAGACAAAAAATCCTGCCTCTCTTTCCGGAATAATTGCAAGAAGGGAATGGAAGGTATCCGTGTCACCGCCATGAGTAATAATTCTCTCGTTGTTCAGGCGTGTCTCGTAAAATCCGAGGCACATGCTGCTCACACGCGGATCGTTGGAGAATGCCGGTGCGTGCATGAGGACGGCGGTTTCTTCCGAGAGGATCTCCGCACCGTGCCAGGAACCGTTCTCCATATGGACGGCGAGGAATGCTGCCATGTCGTTTGCGGTAGAGCTGATGGTTCCGGCAGGGCCGATGATAAAGACCGTATCCGGCACCGCCTCGTTTGCCATTCCCGCATAATGGTAGCCGGAGGAGAGGTTCCGGGCCGTCTCCGGAGGAAGCGTATATGAAATGCTTGTTCTCGTCATGGAGAGCGGGGAGAGTATATGCTCTTTGAGATACTGCTCATAAGGCATGCCGGTAACGTCCTCGACGATGACCGCAGCGAGTGTTGTACCGTAATTCGAATATGAGGTGACGGTCCCGGGGGAGTATACCCTGGCGGGAATGTTCTCCTTGCAGTATGTCCTGAATGAGTAGAGTTCCTCTACCCCTGCAACGGCCATATGGACCTCCTGCTCTTCGAAACCCGCCGAGTGCGTCATCAGGTGCCGCACTGTCACCGGATGCCCGGGATATGTGTCCGGGATTGAGAAATCAGTCAGATAGGTATTGATATCCGCATTCAGGTCGATCTTCCCTTCCTCGACGAGCTGCATGACACATGTCCAGGTGAAGAGTTTGGTGATCGACCCGATGTGAAAGAGCGTCGTTTCGGGATCGATGGGTGTTTTGTTTGCAATATCGGAGTACCCGTAGCCTTTGGAAAAAATCAGTTCCCCGTCCTGTACGACGGAAACCGTGGCACCCGGAATGTTGTACTGCGCCAGTCCCGCCGGCACGGCTTCATCAAAAAATGCTTCCGCTTCCGTGCGATTGGCAATCTCATTCTCGAGGGCAGGTCCGGCATCGCCGGCAAGCACCGGTGAGCATGCGACCAGGAGTACTGCAAGAATTAGAATCGTAGATCTGTGGAAGATCCGTAATTTCCTGGATCTGTGAAAATATCGGCTCGCAGGATACATTTCATTCGATTTTCATCCTTTGTATTATTTAAATTGGTTGAAATGGCCTGAATATAAATCCCCGCATTCATTGCTTTTTCTGGATGAAAATCATCGTAATCGTTCAAAAATGTTCTATCCGCAAACGATTCCCTCAACCCCTTATGTGTTTCGGAATGGTTTTTGGGTTGGGGTCCTGTCATCACTCTTCAGAACACGCTGGACAGGTTTAGCGCGGCTCACTTCGACGTATAGAAGGGAGGGGCTTTTAGATTCGGCAACCGCAGGCTTCCCGACCCGCCGCAGCAACAGCCGGACGCTAACTCCGAGCAGTTAAACTCACCGACGATCCGGCAGTCTCGCCAATCGAGGGAAAAATAAGAACAGGGAGTGGAGATACTGCAGCAGGCACGAAAGACGCTTTCAGGAGAGAGGATAAGATCGGGCGACTACTCACCCGGCTCCCCCGGCATCTCCCCGGCAGGCTCCTGCCGGGCCCCCTTCCACTCTCCCTTCAGTTCGGGGTAGTCCGCGAGGATCTTGCTGACCGTGCTCCTGCTGACGTCGAACATCCTGCAGATCTGGCTGATGCTCGTACCGGCCTGCCGTATCGTGAGGAGGGCCTCGACCTGACCCTCGTTGAGCGCTTTCGGCCTCCCGATGGGCCGCCCGTCCTCTTTTTTCGCCTTCTTCGAGACGAGGGGGGCGGTCTTCCGGGCGCTCTCCCGGTACTGGTCCATGTATGCGACGAAGTTGCCGATCGCCTCTCTCCTCTGTTCCGGGTCGTCACGGAACCCTAAGAAGTCGTTATTCACGCAGTAAACCATGTATTTGTCGTTCAGGAGTTTGAGGGTTGCAAGCCCGGCATCCATGTCCCTGGCAAGACCGGCGAGATCGTAGATGACGATGTCGGGGCAGTTATTAGCGGCACAGTAATCCAGCATCTCCGCAAAGCCCTTCCGCTTCTCCGGAGGTGTTGCGTTCGCCCTGTGGTCGTGGAAGATTTCGACGATCTGAAACCGATATTTGCAATAATTCTCGACTTCACTCTTTTGTGCTGCGAAATCTCCCTTCTTTCTCGTATTCAAGTATGCCACAGCATCTCTTTTCATCCGTTTATGATGCCGTATAATCGTATATATTGCTTTTGAAAAAGCATGGCCAACGCCTTTTTGCGGCACAATGGGAGATCCCATGCAGATTCCTGCTCTCTGCCGACAATGTGCAAAAAGGCCTCCTGACATATTTTCAGGGGGGGATCCTGCGGGGCTAAAAAGCGGTAAATATTATTTTTCCGGTCTCCGGGACTCCCACCGGTCCAGAACATCCTTCCCCTCGATGAAGACGAGCCCGTGCTTTCTCGCATACTCCATTGCGTCCTCTTTTTGGAGGGCAAGCCCCGTCTCGTCGTCCAGCATTTCGCAGATCGTGACCGCCGGGGTGATCCCGGCCATGGCGGCAAGTGCGATCGAGAGTTCGGTCTGCCCGCGCCGCTCATCGAGCAGCCGGTCGGCGGCCCGCAGGAGCGCCATATGGCCCGGTGTCCGGAAGTGTGCGGCAAAGTCATGCCCGCCGCCGTTGAGCGAGCGCTGCACCTCCTCTGCGACGGCGGTGACCGTCAGAGCGCGGTCCCGGTCCGTGACCCCGGTATAAGTCTCCCGGTGGTTCACCCAGAGAGAGAACGACGAATGGTTCTTTGGGTCGTAGGGAACCTCGCCGTCCTTCTCGACGAGGCGGCAGGCACGCAGGACGTCGTGCGCAAACGGCAGACCGAGCCGCTTTGCAGCCTCGGGGTGCACCGCCGTGCAGATCAGCCCGCCGCCGTCTTTCCGCATCTGCCGGATATGGGCGGGCGTGACGGCGTCTGAGCGGATCGCAAAATCGGTCTCGCGTTCCCGGTTGTCAAAGTCGTACAACAGAACGAATTCGCCCCTCGCGAGGGCCTGTATGGCTGCATCAATCATGGGTAATCTCCACCTCAATCGTATCGCTATCGTTCAGGCCCAGGGCATTGCGGAGTTCGCATCCGGCGATGACCTCGACGATATCCTCCGGGTAGTGGGTGCGGGAGGGCACGACTATCGCACACTTATGGCCCCCGATCCTGCAGGGGAGCACCCGGGCGCCGCCGAACGTTCGGTCGTCGGCAGTAAACCCGGGAACATCGATCCACCCGGCGTGGTCGAGCTGCTTGCGGACCTGGATGCTCGCCGCATCAAGCCTGATGTTCAGGGTCCCGGGGAAGGGTTCGAACCCGAGAAACGCGCCGAACTGCTCCTTGTAATGCGGGATGCTCATGTAGTAGCGCCCTTCCCCGAGCCCGCTGATCACGGTCCCGGTCAGGGTATACTGCCTGCGTTCCGGGTTGAATATCCTGACGTAATCCGCATACTCCCGCTTCAGCGCCTGCTCGCCCTCACGGGTGACAGCGACGTACTGGCCTTCGGGCTTCATCGACCGGACGACGAACTGCTGCCGCTCAAGCGCGATCAGCCGCCGTGAGGCGGTCTGGGGGCTGATGCCCAGAACGTTGCCGAGCGACTGCGACGAGAGCCAGATCGGGCCCCGGCATCCGCCGAGCAGGGCGATCGTCTTCAAGGACTGCAGGTCTTCCGCTTCAACCATCGTATCAGAATTGAGATGCATACTATATACGGGTTGCGCAACGATCCCGGATAGAGAGGTCTTCGTGAAATGTCGAAGTGGCATACGCTAATTTTTTAAGTCGGAGTGTTAACAGTACCTGCATGAAATCCGGAGTGCGGCATCAGCTTGCCGAGAAAATGGCAGGAGAAATCACACTCTCGGACTCACCGGGACAGGCCCTCAAGAAGTGGCGGCAGAGTTTCAACATCCCCCAGGGACTACTCGCCGAGCGCCTCGAGGTCTCTCCCTCAGTTATCAGCGATTACGAAAGCGGACGACGAAAAAGTCCAGGAACCGCCATCGTCGGCAAGATTGTCGATACGATCCTCTCGATCGACGAGGACAACGGCGGTCAGTTCATCAACAAATTTGCTAAAATTCTGTATAGTGAGTTCGACGAAGACGTCATCTATGACATCCACGAGTATGCATCCCCCGTGAGCCTGTCGGACTTCGCAGCGGCCATCGACGCCGTCACGCTCTGCGGTCCGACGGACCAGGCCATCTATGGGTATACGGTGATCAATAGCCTCAATGCGATCCTCCAGCTCTCTTCGAGCGAGTTCAACCGCATCTACGGCTGGAGCACGGAGCGTGCCCTCATCTTCACCGAAGTCTCAACCGGGAAATCCCCCATGGTGGCAATCCGGGTCACGCCGTTCAAGCCCCGTTGCGTGGTTCTGCAGGGTATCAGCCCGGAGCAGGTACACCCGCTCATCCCGAGCCTTGCGGAACGCGACCGGATCAGCGTGCTCTGCACGCAGATGGATGTCGAGACGATCATCAGTTCACTACGAGGAAAGTCATGGTAGGCATTTATTCGTACGGCGTCTACATCCCGCGATACCGGATAAGAGTCCCGGAGATCGCCCGGGTATGGGGCGCCAACGCAGACGACATCACCCGGGGCCTCGGCGTCTTTGAGAAGTCCGTCCCCGATCTCGATGAGGATACCGCGACCATCGCTGTCGAGGCGGCCCGTGCCGCCCTCAGGCGCAGAAACGTCGACCTCGAGGGGATCGGGGCCATCTACGTGGGAAGCGAGTCCCACCCCTACGCGGTCAAGCCCACCGCCTGCACGGTCGGCGAAGCGATCGGGGCGACCCCCAACATGACCGCCGCCGACTACGAGTTCGCGTGCAAGGCCGGAACGGCGGGCATCCAGACCTGCATGGGCATGGTCAAGAGCGGGATGATCCCGTTCGGGATCGCCATCGGTGCGGATGTGGCCCAGGGCGCCCCAGGGGACGCGCTCGAGTACACGGCGGCGGCCGGCGGGGCGGCGTTCGTCATAGGTGATGGGAACACCATCGCCGATATCAACCGGACCTGCTCCTACACCACCGACACGCCCGACTTCTGGCGGCGCGAAGGCCAGAACTACCCCCGCCACGGCGGGCGGTTCACCGGCGACCCGGGCTACTTCAAGCACGTCCAGGGCGCCGCCCGGCTGATGTTTGATGCGGTGGGGACGAGCCCGAAGGACTACGATTACGCCGTCTTCCACCAGCCCAACGCGAAGTTCCCGCAGCGGGTGGCAAAGATGCTCGGGTTTGCCGACGAGCAGATCCGGCCCGGCCTCGTCGTCCCGAGGCTCGGCAACACCTACTCGGGGGCATCGATGATCGGGCTTGCCGCAACGCTCGACGTGGCAAAGCCGGGCGACCGGATCTTCGTCACCTCGTTCGGGTCAGGAGCGGGGAGCGATGCCTTCGACATCACGGTCACCGATGCCATCGAATCGGAGGAGTTCGACCGGGCGGCGGCGCCGACCGTGGAGAAACTGCTCGCAAACCCAACCTACCTCGACTATGCACTGTATGCCAAACACAAGGGAAAGATCGTGATGCAGAAATGAGAGACGTAGCAGTAATCGGAGTCGGGTGCACGGAGTTCGGGGAGCACTGGGGCACCTCGTTCCGCGACCTCTTCGTCAAAGCGGGGGCGCTGGCACTCGAGGATGCCGGGGTCACCGGCGAGAATCTCGACGCCCTCTACGTGGGGAACATGAGCGCGGGCAGGTTCGTCGAGCAGGAGCACATCGGTGCCCTGATTGCGGATTACGCCGGCCTCGCGACGAACCACGTCCCCTCGACCCGGGTGGAGGCCGCCTGCGCCTCAGGCGGACTTGCCTTCCGGCAGGCGGTGATCGCGGTCGCAAGCGGCATGGAGGATATCGTCGTCGCCGCGGGCGTCGAGAAGATGACCGACGTCGGGACCGGGGCGAGCGTGGACATGCTCGCGAGCGCCGCGGACCGCGAGTGGGAAGGGTTTGCCGGGGCGACCTTCCCCGGGCTCTACGCCATGATCGCAACCGATTACATGCACCGCTACCCCCTTACCCGGGAGCAGCTTGCAGAGGTCGCGGTGAAGAACCACGAGAACGGCGCAAAGAACCCGATCGCCCAGTTCCGGAACCGGATCACAGTCGATACGGTCCTGAACTCCTCGCTGGTCGCCGACCCCCTGCGGCTCTTCGACTGCTCGCCGATCACCGACGGGGCTGCGGCGGTCGTGGTGGTGCCGCTCGAACGCGCCCGCGAGTTCACCGACTCGCCGGTGCGGGTGCTCGCAAGCGCCCAGGCGAGCGACACCATCGCGCTCCACGACCGGCGGGACATCTCCACCCTGGACGCCTCCGTGGCGGCGGGGAAGCGGGCGTTTGCGCAGGCGGGCCTCGCCCACAGGGATATCGACATGCTGGAGGTCCACGACTGCTTCACGATCGCCGAGATCTGCGCGATCGAGGACCTCGGGTTCTGCAAGAAGGGCGAGGCGGGGAGACTCACCGCGGAAGGGGCGACCGCCCTCGGCGGGGCGATCCCGGTGAACACGAGCGGCGGCCTGAAAGCCTGCGGCCACCCGGTCGGTGCGACCGGGATCAAGCAGATCTACGAGATCGTCAGCCAGCTCCGCGGCGAGGCCACAGGCCGGCAGGTGGACGCGGAGATCGGTATGGCCCACAACGTAGGCGGCACCGGCGCGACGGTCGTCGTGCACATCCTGGGGGCCTAACAATGTCGGTTTCACGGTTCTGGAGAAAGATCCCGCAGCGGTACAACCTCATCGGGACGCGGTGCACGACCTGCGGGCGGTACTTCTTCCCGCCCCGGTCGCTCTGCCCCGACTGCCGGCGGAGCGGCAAGATCGTCGACCATAAGTTCAACGGCGAGGGAACGGTCGTCACCTACACGGTGATCCGGTCGGCAAGCGACCAGTTCGAGAACACCACCCCCTACGTCCTTGCGGTCGTAGAGCTCGACGAGGGCCCGAGGCTCACCACCCAGATCGCCTGCCCCCCCGAAGAGGCGAAGATCGGGATGCGGGTGCACAGCGTCTTCCGCCGGGTGGCGGCGGACGGCGAGAGCGGTACCATCCACTACGGCACCAAGTTTGTGCCGGCGGAATAACCCCTTACTCTTTTGGGGTCGTTCGGGGTCTCACACGAAAGGGACTCCGCTACTATCCCTCCATTGTCGATTCACGCGGGAACGGTGCGGCTGTCGGCAACCCCTCTTCGCAGCGCGCGATATCATGCTGCCAACCCACACTGTATCTCACGCGAAGAGCGCGAAGCCGCGAAGGGGATCGCCCAACAGCTATCTGCTGGACTTCGCGTTCTTCGCGGCTTCGCGTGAGGTTTCGCTACTACCCCCACCACCATTTCACGCGAAGAGCGACGGACGCCCCGTCCGGAGCTTGAGAAGAACGAAGTTCTTCGAGAGCGCGAAGCCTGCAGGATCGTTGACGGCTCCTGATTCAGGTCCCTTCCAATCCCGAACCGGAACCTTTCAGCAGCCCCCTTTCTCCACAACGATATCATACACCGCGTGCCACTTCCCCGGCGAGTAGGTCCTGACATGCCGCTCGGCGACCTCCCCTTGCGTGACCGCCCGGATCAGGGGGAGGAACTCGCCCTCCTGCCCCTCTAAGGCGTAGAGGTGGAGCGTCCCGCCTTCCCGGCAGAGCGCCGCGGCCGCCGGGATGAACTGCGGCGCGGCGAGCGGCAGGTTCATGACGACCCGGTCGAAGGGAGCGAACCCGAGCCGGGGGAGGTGGGCGGCGTCCGCGAGCATCGGAACGACGTTAGTCGCCCGGTTGAGCG
This sequence comes from Methanobacteriota archaeon, assembly GCA_016841955.1. GTDB lineage: Archaea > Halobacteriota > Methanomicrobia > Methanomicrobiales > Methanoculleaceae > Methanoculleus. The sequence continues at coordinate 666,339 of JAENYE010000001.1, read as the reverse complement.
CGATGTTGTGGACCAGGAGGTGGACCGCGGCGGGATTGAGGTCCGCCGCGATGACGAGCCCGGCCCGCCGGGCGAGGGTGATCGCGAACGGCCCGACGCCCGCGAACATATCGAGCACCCGCTCCCCCTCCTCCATCACCCCGAGGACCCGCTGCCGCTCGGTCGCGAGCCGGGCCGAGAAGTAGGCGAGGGAGAGGTCCACGTCGAAGGAAAGCCCGTACTCCGTCACCCGGGTGCGAGTGGAGGGAACCCCGGCGAGGACGGCGAACCGGCGGGTGCGGTACTCCCCCTCGACCGCGGTCTCCGGGAAGAGCACCGTCTGCAGGGACGGACGGGAGGAGAGCAGCCGCTCTGCGCCCTCCGGGTCGTCTTCCTGCATGATGGCGATCCCGCCCACGAGCTCGTGGCGGGGGAGCTCGGCGCGTTCCGGCAAGGCCTCGAACTCGCACCGCGTGGCGCCCGCGACCTCTTCTGTCAACGGGAAGAGGACGGTGTCCCCTTCGGGGCGCGGCCTGAAGTTCCGGTCGAGGAGCCCCTCTTCAAGCAGCCGGCGCCGTGTCTGCTCGGCCTCTCGCTTCGGTACCGCAAGGCACCACTGTTCCTTTCCCACGTCGACCACCAGCCATCTTTAGGTATAAGTACTCATACTATTCATGGATGATTACATCGGGAGGCTGAAAGAAGGCTCCCTCAAACTTTACGCGCTCGAGAAGGAACTCCCGCCCGAGGAGGCCGTCCGGGTGCGGCGGGCGTTCATCGAGGGCGAGACCGGCACCCCCCTTCCCGCGGTGGGGTCGTTCTCCATCGGGCTCGACCGGGTCGTGAAGCGCAACATCGAGAACATGATCGGCACGGTGCAGGTGCCGCTCGGTGTCGCGGGGCCTATCCGGGTGAGCGGCGAGTACGCCGCCGGGTCGTACTACCTCCCTCTCGCGACGACCGAAGGGGCGCTCGTGGCCTCGGTGAACCGCGGCTGCTCCCTGATCACCAGGGCGGGGGGCGCGGACGTGCGGATCACGCGGGACGGGATGACCCGGGCGCCGGTCTTCGCCGCACGCGACGTCGTCCATGCCCGGGACGTGGTTGCCTGGGTCGAGGGGCACACCGCCGAGATACGGGAGGTCGCACAGAGCACCACGAAACACGGGCAGTTCCTCGAAGCCGTCTCCTACGTCGCGGGGACGAGCGTCTTCGTCCGCCTCGAGTTCGACACCAAGGACGCCATGGGCATGAACATGGTGACGATTGCAAGCCAGAAGGTGGGCGAACTCATCGAACGTGAGACCGGAGCCCGCCTCGTCGCCACATCCGGGAATATGTGCACCGACAAGAAGCCGGCGGCGATCAACCTGGTACGGGGCCGCGGAAAGACCGTGGTTGCGGGTGTGCGGCTCACCGACGCGATGATCGCCGACCTCTTAAAGACCGATGCGGAGACGCTCATCGAGGTAAACTACCGGAAGAACCTGGTGGGCTCGGCGCGGGCGGCCTCGTTCGGGTTCAACGCCCATGCGGCAAACGTCGTCGCCGCCGTCTTCATCGCCTGCGGGCAGGACCCCGCCCACGTCGTGGAGGGGAGCACCGCCATCACCACCGTCGACCGGGTGGACGGCGGTGTCTACGTCTCGGTCACCCTCCCTTCGCTCCCGGTGGGGACGGTCGGCGGCGGCACGGGGGTCGATACCCAGCACGAGTGCCTCGCGATGCTCGGCGTCGCCGGGGGCGGCGACCCGCCGGGAACCCACGCCAAAGCGCTTGCGGAGATCGTCGCCGCTGGGGTGCTCGCCGGCGAGCTCTCCCTCCTCGGCGCCCTCGCGGCGCAGCACCTTGCCCGGGCCCACCAGGACCTCGGGCGGGGATAACGGCCCGATACTCCCCGGCGCTGCCGTGGTGCCGGGGAGTAGTCACGCCTGCGGTGCTCAGACTCGGTTCCTCGAAACCCATCGGGTTTCTCGAACTCCGTCCCTTCGGGACGTCGTTCTGCGGAACTTCGCCACTCGAAAACGCTTCGCGTTTTCTCGTGCTCTGGCCCTTCGGCCCGTCGCATTTAGAACCGGAACCACTTCATCATGACCAGGGCATCCTCCTCGTTCGCGTAGTAGCAGGCGACCTGAAAGACCTCCCGGTAGCCAAGACGGCGATAGAACTCCTGCGCCCCGGTATTGCCGACCCGGACCTCGAGCTGGACAGCGCTCGCACCTAAAACGGCATACTCCTGCTCCAGGCGGCGAATGAGGTGCTGCCCGATTCCCCGGCGCCGGTGCCCGGGGGCGACCGCGAGGTTCATGATATGCCCGTAAACCTCTTCCCCGGTGTCCTCAATGCCCCCTGCGACGAACCCGGCCAGGTTCCCGTTGTTTTTTGCCACGAAGAACGTCTCCGGGTAGTAGGCGAGCGATTCCTGGAGCGTCCTCTCGTCCCAGGGGTCGGCGAACGCTGTCCTCTCGATGGCAACTATCTCCGGAATGTCTGCAGGCTGTGCCCGGCGAATGGTGAGTTGAAGCGGCATCATAGGTACCGGCCTCTCCCTCGTGGAGTGCCTTACCTAATATAGTGTCAGTGAACAAAATAGTAGGCACATACGAGTGGCGGTATCTATGGTTCAAATCTATCGTTTCGCGGCGGTCCGTCCGGGGCGGCGGTACTCCGAAGAAATTCCCTCCGTGCCCTACGATGTGGTGACGGCAGAAGAGGCCCGGGAGTGCATCGAGAAGAATCCCCTGAGTTTCCTGCGGGTCAGCCGGCCCGACGCCGAACTCCCCGACCTCCCCCCGCACGACGACCGGGTCTACCAGCGGTCGCGGGAGGTCTTTCTCGGCATGCTTGCGGACGGCCTGATGCAGCAGGACCCGGAACCCGGGATGTACGTCTACCGGGCCGTCCAGGACGGCGAAGAGTTCATCGGGCTGGTCTGCTGCGTGGCGACGGAGGACTACGAGAGCCGGCGGATCCGGCGGCACGAGCTCACCCGGTACGACAAGGAGGAGGACCGGACCCGGCACATCGACGTGGTCGGCGCCAACACCGGCCTCGTCTTCCTCCTCTACCGCGACCCCGGCGAGATCTTTTCCTACGTCCACTCCCTCATCAATGAAGCGGGGCCCGACGGGAGCACCACGACCGGCCCGGGAGTACTCCACCAGGTCTACCGGGTCGCCGATGAGGCTGCTCTCTCCCGCCTCGAGAGCCTTTTTGCGGCGGTCCCGGAGACCTACATCGCGGACGGGCACCACCGGGCCAAGTCGGCAGTGAACGTGGCAGAACGGCGGCGCAGCGTTGGCAGGTTCACCGAAGAGGCAGGGAAGTTCATGGCGGTCCTCTTCGCCCACGATCGGGTCCGCATCCACGGCTACAGCAGGCTTGTCACGGACCTCGGCGGCTACAAAAACCCCCGCGAGTTCATCGAGGCACTCCCGGAATCAGGCTGGAGCGTCCGGCCCTACGGGGGGGTCGACGCTGCCGGTTACCAGATTCCGCCGCTCGCGACCGGAGCGGGAACGATTCACGTCATGCACTTCTACCTGGAGGGGACATGGTACGAGGCCTCCCGGCCGGTCGCAGACCCCGCCGACCTGATCGGGTCCCTGGACGTCTCGGTCCTTCAGAAGGACGTCCTCGAAGGGATGCTCGGCATCTCCGACCCCCGGGGCGATCCTAGGCTCCACTACATGGGCGGGGCAAAACCCCTCTCCGAACTCGAGCGACTCGTGGACTCCGGCAAATACGCTCTCGCAGTAGCGATGCAGCCGGTTCGGGTCGAGACGGTGCTCGCGATCGCCGATATGGACGGCGTCATGCCCCCGAAGTCCACCTGGTTCGAGCCGAAACTCCTCTCGGGGCTTGTCGTCCACACCATCGACTGAAAATCCGGATCACCACCTTTAACTCTTTTTCTGCCCGATTACCTCTTCATGATCACGATTGCCCTCCCCAAGGGAAGCCTTGAAGCGCAGACGCTCCAGCTCTTCAAGGAGGCGGACCTCGAGGTCAGGCGGACCGACCGCGACTACAACCCCCGTATCAACGATCCCCGGATCGGGAAGGTGAAGATCCTCCGGCCGCAGGAGATCCCGCTCTACGTCCAGATGGGCTACTTCGACCTCGGGATATCGGGGCTCGACTGGGTGCAGGAGAGCGGCGCCGACGTCGTGGAGGTCGCAAACCTCTCCTACAGCAAGACAGGCGACGGTAACGTGAAGATCGTGGTTGCGGTCCACCGCGACGAGCCAATCGAGAACGTCACCGCCATCCGCCCGGGCAGCCGGGTGACGACCGAGTACCCCCGGATCACGGAGCAGTTCTTTGCGGACCTCGGGGTTCCGGTCAGGCTCTTTCCCTCCTACGGGGCCTCGGAGGCGAAGGTCCCCGACCTCATGGATGTCGTCGTCGACCTCACCGAGACCGGGAGCACGCTCAAGAAGAACGGGTTGAAGATCGTCGGGCAGATTATGGAGTCGCACACGGCGCTCCTCGCAAACCAGGAGTCCCTCCGGGATCCGGAGAAGCACCGGGAGATCGAGGAGATCATAACCCTTCTCCTCGGGGTGATCGAGGCGCGTCACCAGGTGCTCCTGACGATGAACGTGCCGTCGGCGGCACTCGACCGCGTCATCGAGGTCCTCCCTGCGATGAAGAAACCCACCGTCGGCAGGCTGCACGGCATAGACTACTTCAGTATCCAGACGGTGGTGCAGAAGGGACTCGTCAACGGCCTCATTCCGCCGCTCAAGGCCGCGGGTGCCGAGGATATCCTTGAGATCCCGATAGCGAAAATAGTGCGGTGAAGGAGGGCTGTCCTCACCAGCGCCGGGAGTACTCCTCCGAGCAGGCGTAGCAGACGAACTTCCCGTCCTCGACCCGGACTCGGGACTCTGCGGCCAGCTCGCCGCACTTCGAGCACGGCACCGACCGGAAGATCCGGGCCCGCTCCGGGATCTCGATATCGACCTCCCGGATGGTGAAAAGTTTCTCGGCGGGCATCTCCATGATGATCTCGACGATCCGATGAATCCGCTCGTGGAACTCGGCCTGCTCCGCATCGGAGGCTCGCCCCTGCATCACCCGTGCCCGCAACGGCGCGAGATCGGGGTCGAGTGAGTCGATGTCGAACGACGGGTTTGCCGCCACGCGGACCGCGGTCCCGGTCCGGCGGTTGATGAACGTAAATGCGTGCTTGCCGTAGTCCTTGAAGAGGAGGTTCCCTTTTCCGGCGGTGCAGCCCGTCAGGACCTGAATGGCATCGACGCCGCAGGCGTCGGTCTCGGCGATGGTGACGAGTTCCTCATCCTCCGACCGGCCGGAGCAGAGCCGTGAGAGAGCGATCTCTGCCGCCCGGTAGCCCGTCGCGAGACCGGGACAGACGTGGCCGTGGAAGGCGGCCGCTTCGGCGAACCGGTCGTGTGCTTCTCCCGGCGTGCCGGGTGGTGTGATGTTACACATACGCTTACCTTGCATCAGATGTTGTTACGAACTGGTGGATATATGTTACGATGGCATGCCGGAGCCCGCGGGCCTGCTCCACCGGCATATAAGGGCCGAACCATTCCGGCCGGCGATCCCGCACGCCATAAGAAATATTTTTGCCGCATGTGGCCTGCACGTTTCCAATATCCGATTATAACGGCAGATCTTTGAAGATACAAGAGAGGTGGTTATTTATATGCCCTCGTGTATAATGACTGCTTTACATGAGAGTTCCCGGGGGAGTCCTAGCCCTGCTTGCCGCAGTCTGCATCCTCTGCACCGCGTGTGGTTGTCTCGGTGCGTCCTCGCCGCCATCGAGCGGCGGCACCACCCCGGGCGGCGGCATCACCCCCATCGATCTGCCGGAGCCGTCGGAGGCCTGCACCCTCACCGAGGCTCTCGCGGAACTTGACCTGCTCGGGGCCGAAGGCGGCCTGAACGTCACCGGCACATCGGTGCACCAGGTGCTCGGGGCCGGCATGGATCTGGACGGCCGGGCCGCCACCTGGGCCCTCGGTCTTGCGGACGGTGAGGAGGTGCGCTGGCTTACATTCGGTGCTATGGGCTGGAGGGAGATCTCGCTCCGTGCCCCCCTGCCCACGGAGGAGGTGAATATCACCGGCGTCCTCTCCCCGGAGGATCTCCTCGCGACGCAGGAGGGGGTGCTCCGGCCGGTGATGGTGCGCCTCGATGCGGATACGGTTGATATCGCGCTCGCTGAGGGAGTCTACACCGTCACCGTCCGTTCGAATGCCGGGATGGAGACCCTCGCGTTCCGGGCCGATACAGGGGAGGTGATCGTATAAGACCGGCTGCCGACGACGGGGTGATGTCGCTCGACTTCCTCGCGGGGTTCACGATCTTCATGCTCGCCCTGATCATGGTGGTGAGCATGGTGCCGGGGCTCCTCGCGGGCCTCGAGAGCAGCGGCATCGACTACGACGCGGTCGCCTACCGGACGGGGGTGATCCTGGTCGAGGATCCCGGCTGGCCGGTCTACCCGCCCTGGGAGATGAACGACGAGGTCCATAAGGACGAGATCGAACGCATCGGCCTCGCGGTCTCGAAGGACACCCCGAACATCCTCCTCTCGACGAAGGTCGAGACATTCTTCAACGACTCGTTCTTTACCCCGGATGATTACCGCAACCTGGCCATCTTCGGCGACATTCCCTACTCCTACCATTTTTCGCTTCGGAGCCTGGATGGGGTGACATACAACGAAGAAACCGGCGACCCCCTGCCTCCCGGCTACGGCTACATCCGCCGGGTGGTGAAGATCAAGGAGCCGGGGGTGGCGGTGATCAACGGAACAACTTTCGCGCCGCAGTACACGTCACTCTCTTCGAACCAGGAGTTCATCGTCCGACTCGATTTCGGCCAGCTGCTCGACCCGTCCGTCGGGGCGGCCTACCGGATCGACCCGAGGACCGAGCCGGTGAACGTGACGATCACGAACTTTGGTGCGTACCTTAACATGACCGAACCGTCCACGAACGCGACGCTCCGGACCGTGACGTTCTGGAAGAAGGATCCGACGAGGCCGATCCCGCAGTTTACCAGGATTCCGTTTGCGTACGGCACGACAGATTCGAGCCTCTACACCCTCACCATCGACGGGAACCCGTACGACCTCACGCCCGACACAAAGGTATTCGACAACGACAACATCTCTCTCGTGCTGAAGCCGGCGGCCACCTCGCTCTTCACCCTGGACCAGAACAGCATCCTGGACATCCGGTTTAACTTCGGGGACACCCCTTCACAGACCAACATCACCGGCATCCACCACTACGACTACAACTCGACGAACGTCACCCTCCCCGACCTTCAGACCGGCGTCCTGGAGGTGGCGGTATGGTGAACGATGCGGGGCAGCTCTACACGATGGAGGGGGTCGCGGCCGGGGTCATCATGCTCCTCACCGTATACATCGTCATCAGCACGACGAGCATCTACACCCCGGGGGATACGCACATCCCGGACATGCAGCTCGAACAGCTCGGGAGCGACGTGCTCGCGATGATGGATACGCCGGATACTAACGGCACGAAGAGCGCTCTGGAGACGTTCGTCAACGCAGATGACGATGCCGGTTTTGAGAGTATGTTCCTGAGCTACTGCAACGCAAAGGCGAGCGGTGCTGCCGATGACCTGCACATGAGTGCAAACGTCACTTACCGTGATGGGAATTTGATTAAAGAACATCAATTCCTTGCACCTGATAACACCTGGACGGGAAGAGAATCTGCCGTGCGGGTGACGCGGTGGGTGCAGCTGGATTCCCAGCCCGGTCGTACCACCTACGCCGGAGCAAGAGCACAGGCCGTCCTCGTGGAGGTGCTGCTATGGCGTGCATGAACGAAGACGGCCAGTGGATCGTCCTGATGGGTCTTCTGGCCGCCCTGGGACTGTTCTTCCTCGCGCTGATCATCAACCAGTCGGCGCTCGTCGGGCAGACGACGGCCGAAGGGGTGCTCGAGTTCCCGAAGAACGATATCCGGGACCTGCGGTCGGAGATATTTGACTACTATGACGATTACGGGCCCCTCCAGACTTTGGGATATCTGGACGATGTGGAGGAGGATATCGTCAGGATATCGCTCGAACGAAAGAACGCCGTGGTGTACTTCTGGGACGGTCCGCCACAGGACGTCTCCGGGCGCCTGCTCCGCCCGGTGACCATCCACTACTATAACGGGGTGACGGAGTACGATGAGACCGTGTATTACTGAACCGGTAAACGAGGAGGGCGTCACGAGGCTGATGGAATACGTCATCGTCAGCGGCGTGCTGCTCCTGCTGATGGTCGTCATGATGTTCACTGTCAACGCCGTTTTCATGGAGGGACCGGCGGACACGCTCCGCTACCACGCCTTCGTGGATATCGGGAACGGTGTGAGCACCCGTATCGTTGACCTCTACGTGATCGCGCCCGGCAACGGGACGATCGCCACGAAGTTCGATATCCCCGACGACGTGGCCGGGAAAGGCTACTTCGTGGACGTGGGGATGACGGGAGCGAGCCAGGCAATCCTGGTGCAGGGCGGCGACATCCAGAGCAGGATCGCCATCGCCGGTATCGGGGCGACGAAGGGTGTTTCCGGCAACACCACCGGCGCGGGATGGAACATGATCCAGTATGACTCAAGAGGGTTTTAGGAGGGAAAGATCCGTGAAGGTGAATGAACGGGCGGTCTCCGAGGCGGTTGGGTTTGTCCTGATCCTCGGGATCGTCATCAGCGGCATCAGTCTGGTCACGCTCTACGGCTACCCGGTGCTCCTTAAGGAGCAGAGCAACACCGACGTGAAGAACATGGAGCGGGCGATGATCGTCATTCAGAACGACATGAAGAGCCTCTGCTACAAGAACGTGCCCTACAAGGAGACGTCGCTCCAGGTGAGCGGGGGGACGCTCGAGGTGGTCAACTCCAGCAGTTATGGGAGTAACATCCGTGTCTCAAACGGCACCTGGGACCCGGACTACTCACTTGGCGCCCTGATCTACCGCTCCGACCGCAGCACCGAGGTGATCACCCTCGAGAACGGAGCGGTGATGACACGCCAGGAGGGGTCGGCGGGGTCGGCGATGCTTGCCGAGCCCCGATGGTTCTACGACGGGGCCACGGGAACGTTCGTCATCTACATCATGAACATCAGTACCGACGACCTGATGGCGAAGTCGGGGATGGGAGCGGTGAGGATGAGCCTGGAGAACGTCGACACACAGTTTTACACCTCTCCCGGCGACGTCACGGTGACGTATACCCCGGATAGCGATAACGACCTTTCCGTGGCGTGGGAGAACTACCTGACCGGCAGCTCGGTCGGGATGCATAAAACCGCTCCAGGTGAATATGAACGGGATAACGTCAACAAACTCGTCATAAAAGAGTACAAGATCAAAATCTACGATATCTAATCTTTTTTCGAGTCCGGCATTCACGCAGGAGAGGATGCACGCCCGCTCTTCGTCCTGCTTCTGCCTTACAGAAAGATGCGGTAATAAAAGAGGGGATCAGAGATACCGGTTCTTCCGGAGCCACTCCACCTGGGGTCTCGTGTAGCGGTAGACGATATCGCACTTTTCGTCCTGGAAACTCCAGGGAACGACAACCAGAACGTCGCCTTCCCGTATCCAGACCTTCTTCTTGATCTTACCCTTGATCCGCCCGGTACGCGTCACCCCGTCGAAGCAGCGGATTTTGATATGGTTTGCGCCCAGCATCAGTTCGGCGCTTGCGAACATCTCCCGGTTCTTCTTGTTCGGCAGGCGTACGCGGATAATCTCCTCCCCCGCTTCCCCTCCTTTGGACTCGGGTTTGCGCTTCGTAGGATCTGTCAGTTCATCAACCCCATGCTCCAGCGTATTTGGTCTTTTGTGTGTCCAATTTATACAACTGCTAGCTTATCAAATATTCTCCCGGAGGCTTGATGGCGACCGCAACGGGCGGCGGTCCTGTCCCGGCGGGCCGGGACGTCACCCGGAGACCACCACCGGGACGGTTATGTATGTTGCCGGGACTACCTACTCAGTGTATCCCATGGCATGCCCGGACCCATCGCGCGGGATCTACCTCACCTACTTCATCCAGGGACTCATCCTCCTGAGCGCAGCCTCCAGCATCACGGCGGGCGAGTACCTCCTCGGGTTCTCGGCAAGCGTCGCCTTCCTCCTGACGATGACGCCGTCCCTCATGACGAGGAACATGCATCTCTGCCTGCCCTGGGAGGTCAACCTCCTCGTCGCCGTCTCCCTGTACCTCCACGTCATGGGCCACGTCGGGGAGTACTACGTCCTCTTCGCACCCTACTACGACAAACTGACCCACCTCGTCTCCTCGATCACCGTCGCGGTCATCGCCTTCTTTCTCGCGGTCCTCGCCGAACACCAGGGGAACGTCCGGCTGACGAGATCGGCGATCGTCGTGTTCATCCTGGTCTCGACGCTCTCGGCAGGGACAGTATGGGAGATCTACGAGTTCGTGGTCGACCAGGTCTTCGATGTGGGCCTCCAGCACGGGAACGCCGACACCATGATGGACCTCATCGTGGACCTCGTCGGGGCGGCTATCGTCGCTGTCCTCGCCGCTATCGCCCTCGCGAGGGGCGAGGGCGATCGATTTATCCGGTTCTTCGCCGACCCGTCCTCTGGAAAGGAACCCGCCGATATCGTGGCCGACCCGGTCGATCTGGCTCGCAGTCGCTGACTCGCCCGGCCCCGATCCTGCGGATCGTATTTATATTTTGAAGATCGAATAAAATGCAGTGAACCTGAAGGCTCCAAGCACACGGCATCTGGCGTTATTCATGCTCATCCTGCTCCCTTCCATGACCGGCTACATGGCCTGGGAGGGACGGGCCGTCGAGGTGACCGTCCTCGAGATCGACGGGGCACCCGAAGGTGTCGTCTATATCACCGACCCCCATGTCAGGGCATCCAACATCGACCACGTCCGGGAGGTGATCTCCGAAGTCAACCGCTTAAACCCCTCGCTCGTCCTGATAGGCGGCGACTTCGTCACCGGCGAGGAGCCGGACTTCGCCTCCCAGGAGGTGTGGCGGTCACTCGACGCACCGGCTTACGCCGTGCTCGGGAACCACGATTACCGGGTGGGGACCGACGGCCGGACGGGTATCGAGAGGACGCTTGCCGTCCAGACCTCAACCGACGTCACCGCCGCCGGATACGACGTCTCCGCCTTAAACGACGGTTCCGCCGATACCGCATTTGCCGACGATCTCACCGCGGCGCTGGAGGAGAACGGGGTGCACGTCCTCCGCAACGACCCTGCCCGGGTCCCCGTCGGGAACGAAGAGATCGTCATCGTCGGCGTCGACGATGGGTGGGCCGGGATGGCGGACCCGCCCGACGTGCCGGCGACGGACGCATTCACCGTCTACCTCATCCACGAACCCTCCTGCAGGGCCGACTGGGACGCCGACCTGATCCTCGCCGGCCATACCCACGGCGGCCAGTTCCTCTTCCCGGTTATTGCGCAGTTAAACAGCCTCGGCGTCGTCGAGCTTGCGGGTATGTTCGAGACGAACGGGACACCGACCTACATCTCCCGCGGGGTCTGCAGCGCGAGCGTTGCAGGATTGGACCTCCGGTTCAACTGCCGGCCCGAGATCGTCCTCATCAACCCGACCGAAGAACAGCTCCGGACCATCGGCGGGTCTGCCTGAAGATCGCTCACGGTTCCAGGACCGCACGCGCCCGGCCGGCGATCAGCAGCACCTCACGAAGGGGGATGCCTGCGTCCCGGGCGATGGCCGCGGCGTCGCCGTAGGCGACCTGCTTTGCCGTGACGACCCCGGCAGCGGCCAGCCGGGCCGAGACCGACGGGCTCACCCCGGTAACGATGGTGACCGGGTAGGACTGCGTCCCCTCGATCATCGTCCGGAGGTTCTGTCCCTCCGGGTAGTCCCACCCGATATGCCCGATCCCCCTGCAGGTCGCGTAGCGTTTCGCGTGTTCCGAGAGTTTGGTGTTGCAGACGATCAGGGCCCCGTCGATCGAGACGGTGCACCTCCCGGACCGGAACCCCTCCTGGAGGTCCTCGACGATCGCCCTTGCGATCCGCCCTTCGTCGAGGCCGGTCACCCGGTGGTGTGTCGCGTGGTGCTTCACCTCAACAAAGACGGTGGTGCCGTCTTTTTGCGCGATGGCGTCCACCTCGTGCTCCCCGCACCGCCCGGCGAGGACGCATCCGGTCTCCACCCGGTAGCCGTGCTCCCGGAGGAGGACCCGCACGAACTCCTCGAAATCCGGTTTGGAGCGGAGGAGGGCGAGCGCTCTCCTCAGGTTGGTCCGGTGCGCAACGGCGGGGCGGACTGCCCGGGCCCGGGTGCGGATCATCCGGAGGACCGCTACGGTCTTCACCCCGTCCGGCACCGAATCCTCGATCTCGCCGGCGATCCGGTCGGCATCCTCCGCACCGAGGCCCATGTTCCGGAGCGTCCGCCGCACCTTCCCCCGGTCGAACGGTTGCCGGGTGCCGTCGGCCTTCGTGACGTATTTCATCCGGTAGGGTAGCTCGGCACCCGGGACGAAAAGCGTTCGCCATCGGGTTCCCGGGCGCTCCGGGCCCCGGGCTTGCAACGTCCACCGTGATGCTACATCGTTATCACCTTCCAGCCCCAACAGGGGCTACGAGCAGATGGAATCACTGCAACGTCCGGTCATCCTGATCCTCGGCGCAGGGGCGGTCGGCCTCTCGCTCGCCGGGAAGCTTCGCAGCGTCGCAACGGTCTATGCGGCCTGCCGCCCGGTGCATGCCGGCGCGATCCGGGAGCGGGGCCTCGTAATGGAAGGGGTCTGGGGAACCGGCACCGTCGACGGGATTGGTTGCGTCACAGGATCGGGAGAGGTCCCGCCTGCGGTCGACTTCGTCATCGTCACTGCAAAGGGCACCGATACCCGGGCAATCTGCGAGGAGTACGCCGGAGTGATCCAGGGCCGGCCGGTGGCAAGCCTCCAGAACGGCATCGGGAACGAGGAGGTCATCGCCCGCTACACCGATATCGTCATCGGCGGGACCGTGACGACGAACTTCTCGGTCGTGGGCCCGGGACACGTCCGGGTCCTGAGCGAGAGCGCCCCGATGCACCTCGGGGTCTGGTCCGGCGACGGTAGCGCCGCGGCACTCGACCGATTGATCGGCGTCATCCGGTCCGCCGGCATCCCGGTCGAGGCCGACAGCGATATCCGCTCCGGGAAGTGGGCGAAAGCCCTCCTCAACATCGCGGTGAACCCGATCTGCGCCCTCCTCCGGGCCCCGGTCGGGGTCGCCGCCGACGGAGAGATCCGGGAGACCGTCGCCGCCCTCATCCGCGAGACCTTCGCCGTCGCCGGCGCCGAAGGGGTGCGGCTCCCCTGGGCGACCGCCGACGACTACCTTGCCCACCTCTTTACGGTGCAGGTGCCCGACTTCGCCGCGGTCTACCCCTCCATGTACTACGACCTCCGGCGGGGCCGCCGGACGGAGATCGACCTTCTCAACGGGTATATCGCGCGCCTCGGGGAGCGCCACGGCATCGCGACGCCTCACAACCGGTGCATCGCCGGCCTCGTCCGCTACGCGGAGGCGCACCCGGACAGACCGTGACGCTCATCCGCCGCCTATCTTCTCCACGAGCCGCCGGGCCGCCTCTTTCGCCTTCGCCTCGGTCCTCCAGAGCCCGGTCCTGCCGACAGGGGTCCCTTCCCGGTCGTAGAGCTGTACGTAGTAACCGCCGTCCTGGCGGGCGAACCGGACCTCTCCGACGATTTCGGGGCCGTACTCATGCATGCCCTGATCGTAGCGGCGCGAAGGATATGATGGTTCCGCACCCTGCTGTCTCTATATGGGAGGAGCGTGTATGACCCGCCGGAGTGATGGTGATGATCCTCATCGTGTACTACTCCTGGCAGGGGCATACGGAGAAGGTGGCGACGGCGCTCGCGAAAAAGGTCGGCGGCAGGCTTGCAACGATCGAACCGGTATCCGAGGTGGGGATGCTCAGGAAGGGCATGATGGCGATGTTCGGGATGCGGGCGGCGATTCGCCCGGTGCAGACGGATCTTTCCGACGTCGACTTCCTGGTCGTCGCAACCCCCGTCTGGTCGCAGAAGGTCCCGCCCTACATCAACGAGTATCTCTCGAAGGTCACGAATGCCACGGGAAAACCCTTCTCGGTGCTTGTAGAGATGGGAGGTTCCGGGGCGGAGAACGCCGTTGCGATCGTGAAAAAAAGCCTCGAGGCAAAAGGGATGCGGTTCGTCTCGTCGGCCACGACACTGGAAAGCGAGGTCGATGCCGGGCAGTTCGGCCCGGCGATCGATGAGTTTGCCCGGACGATCGTGAAGGTTGCTGCTCCGGCCGCGTAGGTCCTCCTCAGAGCGTCAGCGGTATTCCGAGGAGGTGGAGCACCACCGTGATCAGGACGCCGAAGATCCCGCCGATAGCGCAGATCAGGACGGTGATCAGGTTGATCGGGATGTCGGGACGGCCGACGAGTTGCATCAGGTCGAGGAGGTTGATGAGCCAGAGCAGGATCACGCCCACGACGGCGTTGATGATAAGGCCTGTCACGCTCTTGACGACCTTATAGAGGACAAACGCAATGATGACCACCAGGATCAGAGCGAGGAGCCCTGTGAGTAAGCTCATAGGGCTCGTTTGACGCGCCCGGTATTGAACATTCCTACGCGGGGACCGGGCGCCGTTTAGAGGTAGCCCAGCATCTCGAAGACCGGCTGGAAACAGACGCCGTTCCCGGTTTTGACGCACCGGATCCCGGGAATTTCTTCGTAGGCGCCCATCGTCCGACCGTCGCCGAGTTCGACCCAGTCGTGGACGGCAATGCCCTTCCCGAAGACCTCCACGTGCAGGGCGTCGGTGCGGAACGCCTCCGCATCCCAGACCATGAGGCCGTGGACCGGCCGGGCGGAGATCCCGTTCCGGCGTAGGACCTCCGCACGAAGGAGCGCGAGGTCGGTGCAGTCGCCCACCCCGTGGGCAAGGGTCGCGTTGAGGCCCACCGGGAAGAGGCGGGGGGAACCGTCGACGCAGGCAAACGTCGTCCTGCCCACCTGGTCGATGAGTGCGTCGCGGGAAGATTCACGGAGGGCCTGGGGCGATGCGGAAAGAAGGGCGATCTCGTCTACCGAAGTTCTCCGGGCGGCGCTGAGCCCGGGATCGCCCCCTCCACCGTCATAGATCAGGTGCCCCTGGGGGATAAGGACAGAGAGGAGAAGAATCGCGTTAATAATGCTCCAAAACACGTTATTGTCTCAATATATTTTAATGCTCGCGTTGGTATATTAGGACTTCTATTTTGATAGCATCCACGTGCGTCGTTGATATAAGATTTTTCGGGGTAATATCGTGAAAGGGCATCCGGGTGCGCACCAGGAGGGAGATAGGTCTCCCCGGTGATCGAGAAGGGGGCGGTGCAAAAAGAGTTCCGGGGAACGGTGGGGTCACCGGGGTGCGTGAAGGCCGGCGATATGCCGTGCGGCAAGGGCTGCGGTGGAGAACGCGGCCTGGAGGTTGTAACCCCCGGTATCGCCGTCGATATCGAGCACCTCGCCGATACAGTAGAGGTCTGGGACGGTCTTTGACGCCATTGTCTTCTGGTTGATCCCTCGAAGCGCCACGCCGCCCCTCGTCACCATCGCTTCATCGAATCCGCCAAGCCGGACCACTTTGAACGGGAACTCCGCGAGGGATGCGGCGAGCGCGTTCCGGGCCTTCTTCCGGAGCCGGGCACAGGTCTCCCCAGGCGGGACCCCGGCGAGGTCGAGCAGCCGCCGGACGAACCGTTCCGGGAGGGCGAGGTCGCAGAGGGCGGTCTTTACCTGTCGCGCTCCGCCCACCGCGACCGCGTCGGCGACCAGCCTGCGCACCGCCTCCAGGTTCGCCCCGGAGAGGAACGTGACCCGGAGCACGTCGCCCGGGAGGATGGAGCGGGAGAGATCAAGTATGCCCGGACCCGAGAGCCCGGTGTGCGTCAGCAGGAGGTCGCCGGTGTGCCGGCCGACCCGCTTCCCGTCCCGGTAGACGGTGAGGGTGAGGTTCTCGAAAGATATCCCGGCAAGGTCGGCGAACGGGTAATCCTCGACGTAGACCGGCGCAAGCGCCGGGGCAACCTCCGTGACCGGCTGCCCAAGGGCCCGGGCGAAGGCGTAGCCGTCCCCGGTCGAGCCGGTGGCGGGGTAGGATGCCCCGCCGGTGGCGATGACGAGGAACGCGGCCCGGACGGTCGCCTTCTCCGTCCGGACGAGGAACCCGCCCCCATCGGGGACGACGTTCAGGACGGCTTCGCCGCACCGGACGTCCACCCCGCGGGCGGCGCACTCCGCGAGGAGTATAGCGAGGACGTCGGCGGACCTCCGGGTCTCCGGGAAGATCTTCCCGCCGGGCTCGGCTTGCATCCCGAGCCCCCGCTCGGTGAAGAAGGCAATGAGGTCCCGGTTCGTGAAGTTCATGAGCGCGGGCCGGAGGAACGCTCCGTGGTCGCCGTAACGGGAGAGGAAACCGGCGATCTCCCCGTCGTGCGTGATGTTGCACTGCCCCGACCCCGCAACCAGGAGTTTTCGACCCGGTGCGGGCTTCCTCTCGAAGAGGATTACGCTCCGTCCCTCCCCCGCCGCCTGCAGGGCGCAGAAGAGCCCGGCGGGGCCTCCCCCGATGATCGCGATCGTGATGGCGTCGTTCACGGCACTAACCGGTGTACCGTGCTCCCCCACGGAGCATCAGCGTTGGGGTGAGGGGGCCGTTACATGCATATAGGGGCGGGATGCATGGAGCCGTACCATGGATAACGGCTGGATCGTTCTCGTCGGAGGGGCCGTCGCGCTGCTCCTCGCCACCGGTGCCGGGGCGGCTGTAGACATCCCGCACGCCGCCGTCCTCGTTACGGATACGCCCGCGGACGTGACCCCGCTGTACTGGTCGTCCAGCAACGGCGATACCGCCGTGGAGGCCGAGGTGTTCGCCCGGCGGCAGGCAGTATCGGTGAGCAACCCATCCGGCACCGACGGTCTTGCGGTCGCCTTCAACGCCACCCATCTCCCTGGGATGCGGCCGGACTTCGCCGACATCCGGTTCGTGGACGGGAACGGGACCGCCATCCCTTACTGGATAGCAAACGTCAGTGAAGGCTCCTACGCCCGCGTCTGGCTCGCCCTCCCGGCGAACGCGACGGCGGTCACCATGCTCTACGGCAACCCGGAGGCCAGGAGCGCAGGCGACCCCGACGCCGTCTTCCTCTTCTTCGAGGACTACGAAGGGGGAGATCTCTCGCGTTGGTCGTTCTGCGGTTCGAACGCCGGGATTCAATCCGACGTCGTCCGCGACGGTGCATACGCCGGGGATCTCAACGTCTCCGAGCCGGACCTCCCGGAGTTCAGCAACAACCGGATATGCCTCGCGAACATCTCGGCAGGCCCGATGATCATCGAGGGGGACTTCCGGGTCAGCGAGTTCGGGAGGTGGTGCGGTTCAGGCTACATCCAGGCCTGGAACGGGACCGACCGGCTGTATGCCCTCCACCTCCGGAACGGCTCCGTGCAGCACTACGACGGCGCCCACCGAAACGTCTCGGCCGACGCCCGGGCAGAGACCGATACCTGGTATCACATCAAGGTCGTCCTGGATACGCCGAACGCCACGGAACACGCGTGGATGGACGGTGAATACCTCGGGCAGGCGGCCCTGCGGTTCGCCGACGGCTCGCCGGTCCCGAACGAGACGGTCTTTGACGACTTCGCGCTGATCGGGTCTTCCGCGTGGTACTCCGGTGATGCGCACCACTTCTATGCCGACAACGTCGTCGTCAGGCACTACGTCCCCGTTGAGCCGGTGCTCTCCTACGTGGGCGACGCATAGGAGGGAGAGGAGGTTGCGGCAGACCTATATCCCGGCAGGGTATACCGGGCCTGCATGTGGCGCCCTGCCGTCATCCTCCTTGTCGCCGTCCTGCTCTGCAGTGCCGGCTGTGTGGTTCCCGCGCTCCAGGAACCGACCATCACCCTCAGCGGGGTCGCGGTCGAGAAGATCACCCCGGGGAGCATCGACCTCTCGCTCCGGCTCGTCGTCGACAACCCCAATCCCGTCGGCGCCACCCTGGCCCGGGTCTCGTTCGACGTCTACTTCTTCGACGACGGGCAATGGGTCTTCCTCGCACACGGGGAGCAGGAGGGGATTGCAATCCGGCCCGGGGGCGAGACCCCCGTCACCATCCCGGTGACCGTCGATAACCTGCGGCTCGTGCAGGTGTTCCTCCGCGGCCTGCAGGACGGGGCGGTCACGCTCCGGGTGAGCGGCTCGGGGGTCGTCGACTACAGTGTCGCGACCTTCGAGGTCCCCTTCGACCGGACAGTGGAGGTGCGACCCGGTCAGGCCTGAGAGGCCGCGAGGACGAAGTAGAGGACGACGAGCCCCTGGAAGATGAAGTAGCCCATGATGTTCGCGGTGGCGTACCGGAGGGCGGGCGCCCGTTCGGGAGATCGGTTCGAGAACCCCCAGAGAGCTATCCCGAGCGGGATGAAGGATATCAGCGCCACCGGCCGGAAATCCACGGGGGCAAAGACGCCGGTGAGGGCAAAGAAGGTGAGCGCCGCGGTCGCAAGGGTCGCCGCGAGGGCGGCGAGCCCGAAGCCGAAGATGCGGCCTTTCCGGACGACGAGGGTCCGCTTCCCCCCGGCAAAGTCACCCTCCATGTCCGGGATCTCGACGCTCGTGATGAAGACGAGCCCGTAGAGGCAGAGCGGAAGGGCGAAGGCGAAGAAGGCGGCATCGAGCGTCCCCATCGCGACGAAGTAGCCCGCGCCCGGCATCAGGAGGCCGAAGGTGATCATGTTGGCGACCTCGCCGAGTTTATGGTAGGCGAGCGCGAGCGGCGGCGCCGTGTAGAACCAGCCCAGCAGGTTGCCCGCGATGCCGAAGACGAGGAAGATGATCGGGTAGGCGTAGACGGTCACGAAGGCGTACCCGATCAGGACCGAGACCGCCATCAGGGCGACGGCCGCCCAGAACGCGGCGGGTTTCAGGTCGGGGCTGGTGGCGAGGACGCCGCTCCCCCCGGATATCGCCGTCGGCTCGACGAACCGGTCGGCGTCGGCGTCGAAGTAGTCGTTGCTGTAGTGGACGGAGAGGTGCGCCGCCGCCATGGCCGCGTAGCCGATGAGGAACTGCGCCGGGGTGAACCGTGCCCCGAGGAGGAACGCGAGGAGCGCCCCGGCGGTGAACGGGATGAACCCCGAGAGGAGAAAGCGGAACCGGCCGAGCCTGATGAATTCACGTAGGGCACTGGTGTCCATGGAAGAGTCTCCCGTCGTGAGATGGGGAGATCCGATATGTATACTTTTCCAGAGCCGGGCTGCTACCCCTCCAGGCCGCACGCGAGGAGCGACACTGCACGCCCGAGCGCGTCGGTGCCCCCCTCGATGTAGATGAGGCCGAGGACAGCCCAGGCAAGGGTCTCCTTCTCCCGCGCGGAAGTCTCGCCGGCCGGACGGTGACTGCCTCGAAGACCGATCCTACTCTCATGGAGTCTCCACCGGTCGCAGAGGGCTGCGATATCTCCTTCCAGAACGTGAATGCCGGAGGGGACCTTCAGCCGCAGGGTGACGTCGCCGATGATCGCCGCGGCCCGGACGTCGTCGGAGAAGTTCCCGAGCAGAACGAGGTCCCTCGCACGGATCGGGAGCGCTTCTTCGGGGAACCCGGCGAGTACCCCCGAAAAAAGCCGTTTCGTGGAAGGGTCCATCAGGATCCGGGCGAGCCCGTCCGGGCCCCGGAAGGTATGCCCGGTGTCCTGCTCGATGCGGGGGATGGTCTGCTGCGCCAATCTGCCGATCTGCACGACCAGGTGGCCGGTCTCCCCGATCCATCCCCGTATCCGCCGGAGCCTCCGCGATCTTTTGGGCGGCCGCCGGTGGGCGGGGAGGTACTCCGCCCGGTACTCGCGCATGAGGCCTTCCTGCAGCGCCGTGAGGGTCTCTTCGAGCGGACGGGGGAGCGGCCCGTACTCGTATGCCATATGGTTATGGTGAGATAATGGACAGGATTTAACTTGCGGAGGTGAAGGGGGCGGAGCGGGAAGTCCCCGGCCTGAAGACCGGGGATGACACGGCACAACTCTTTGGGTTGTGCTTGTCAGGAAGAGACTCTGCATCTTCCGTGCACGAAAACTCCCAAGGGAGTTTTCTAACAGGCAAATTTTCAATTTGCCGTGAAGCGGAGCCGCCCTTCTTCACTTTCACCCTGCACGGATCAAGTATATTCTATCTATGATGAACTATCCTGTTGTCTATGCTCATTTCCTACAAGTATCGGGCGTATCCGGACACAATCACCGAGACGCGGTTGATTGCTGCACTCGATACCTGTAGGTGGCTGTACAACAAACTTCTGGAAGAATGTAACACTGCACGGGAGAACGGGATCGCTCCAACGATGCGGGCAACACAGGCACGGATCGTCACGCTGAAGGATGAGAATCCGGCACTGAAAGAAGTCTACTCCAAAGTCCTCCAGATGGTGAACTATACCCTCTGGGGTAACATTCGCGCTCTCTCACAGACGAAGAAGAAAGGACGGAAGATCGGCAGACTCCGGTTCAAGAGCGCTTCTCGGTACCGGACACTCAACTACAACCAGTCGGGGTTCAAGATCGACCGGGAGCACAGCACAATTACGTTCTCGAAGGCTGGAGCAATCCCGTTCACGATGCACCGACCCTACACCGGGAAGGTGAAGGGCATCCTGATCACCCGTTCGGGTGACAAGTGGTACGTGATTATTCAGGCAGAACTGGAGGTTTCTGAACCGAAGAGAGAGGGTAGATCGATTGGTATCGATGTTGGCCTAAACTCGTTTGCGGTCGATAGCGATGGTGCGGTGATCGAGAATCCTCGCTTTTATGAGCGTTCACTGAACAGGATCAGGAAGTTGCAGCAGAGTATTGCCCGGAAGCAACGATTTTCGCAGAACTGGAAGAAGGCAACGAGCAGGCTGGAGAAGGTCTATGATCATACCACCAACCAGAAGAAAGATTTCCTGCATAAACTCTCCCGGCAGTATGTGGACTCGTACGCAACGATCTGCGTCGAAGACCTGAATATCAAGGGTCTGAAGGAGAAAGGCAACTCCACGGGACTTCACAGGAGCATTCACGATGCTTCATGGGGACGATTCTATTTTTATCTCGCGTACAAGGCTGAAAGTGCTGGTACAACACTCATCAAAGTCGATCCCCGGAATACATCACAGATGTGTTCAAACTGTGGGAACATCGTGAAAAAGAGCCTATCCGAGAGAGTCCACGAATGCCCGTACTGCGGATTTGTTGCTAATCGAGATTATAACGCGGCGGTGAATATCCACCGCTTGAGGATGGAACAGCCCTTTGAGCCTGTGGAAATGCGGAGCATTTCCCAGCCAGGGAAATCTTCGATTTCCCGTGCTGTGGAGACGATACCTCTCCATCACGTCTCGGTGATGCAAGTATTGTCCATGAAGCAGGAAGCCACGCCCTTCAGGGCGTGGTAGTTCACCTTTTCCTTCAGGACAATGGGATGGGGAGGGACCCCAGGGCGAGCGCGGCGGCGAGCACGAGGTGCAGGCAGAGGAAGAGGGGGACGAGCCTGAACGTCGCCTTCTGCGTCTTGTGCCGGAAGGCACGCATCGCGGCAAAGGCCCCGAACGGCCCAAACAGCGCGAGGACGAGGAGCTTTTTCTCCGGTGTTCTCCGTGTGTTTCTCTTCGCGGACTTTTTGTCGCGATAATAGACGATGAACGAAACGGCGTTCACCAGAGCATAAATGGCCAGAGCAGCGCCCGGCAATAAGGTATCCACCATAGAAAACTCCCGTCGCCCGCCCCGGTTCCCGAGTTCCGGGGCCGCAGCCAGTTACTCTACGCTCTCCGCCTTTTTATGAGGTTCTCTCCGGTGGTGCTTCTGCCTCGCGCCCGGTAAAGTACAGGCCAAATCGCGATACGGACCCTCAGAGCCCGAGTCTCGCGAGAGGAGATACGAACGGGGAGAACCTGCTCTTCTCGGCAAGGCAGACCGGGCAGCGCCAGTCACCGGGGAGTTCCTCAAACGCGGTTCCCGGCGGAATGCCTGCTTCAACGGTCTTCGGGTCGTAGATGTGCCCGCATATCGAGCAACGGTAGGTCTGCATGGTCGTCACCGGTGGGGAGTGGCCCGGCTGCAGACTTAACACTGCTGCAACATTTTTTGAGCGCAGGCGTAGAACACACGATCCTGCTATCATGAGAGAGACACTTACCGCGTTTGCCGACCTGACCCGCGCCCACTTCTTCTTCGTCTGGCCCCTGCTCTTCTGCTCCGGGCTCGCGCTCGCGTTCCAGAACTACGGCGGGTTCTCGTGGGAACTCGTCGGCCGGGCGGCGCTCATCGGCCTCCTCGGGTTCGAGGCCGGGCTCGTCTTGAACGACTACGTCGACCGGGAGTACGACCGGCGGGACGTCAACGGCTCGCTCACCCGCTACTGGCGGCCGTTCGGCGAGCGGCCGATACCGGCGGGGAGGATCTCCCCCCGGGCGGCCTTCGCCGTCTTCCTCGTCCTCGCCGGGTCTGCGGCCGCACTTGCCGCAACCCTCCCTGCCCCCCACAACCTCTACGTCCTCGGCATCATGGGTTACTCCTACGCGGTCGAATACTTCTACCAGACAAAGAAGCGGGACCAGGCCATCCCCGTCGCCCAGGTGGTCGGGCGGACGGACTTCGCTCTCTTCCCCGTAGCCGGCTACCTCGTCCACGGCAGCCCCGATACGACCGCTCTCCTCTTCTTCCTCTTCTTCTATCCCTGGACGCTCGCGCACCTCGCGGCGAACGACATCGCCGACGTCGAGAACGACCGTGCTCGCGGCATGGCGACGGTCCCGGTCCTCTACGGGATGAAAGGCGCGGCCGTCTGGCTCCTCGGCTTCTCGGCCGTCCACGCTGTCATGGCGCTCGTCTTCGGCCTCACCCTTGGACCGGTCGCCATGGCCGGGTTTGCCGTGGGACTCGTCCTCCTCGGTGTTGTGAACTACCTCATCCTCCGGGGAAAGGGCCCGGCCGCGGCCATGCGGGCGCTCCCGCTCATGCATGCAATGGTGATCGTTTACGCCGCGGCGATCATTGCAGGCGCCGTCATTTAGATCTCCTTCTGCATCCAGACGGTATCGAAGAGGACCCCGCGTTTGGTGCCGACGTTCCCAAAGCGCCCGCACTCGATAAATCCGTGCCGCCGGTGGAACCGGATGCTCCCCTCGTTCAGCGAGGAGATGCTCGCAAGGATGCAGGCGATCCCGCGCTTCCTCCCTTCAGCCTCCAGGTAGCCGAGCACCTCCGTCCCGATCCCCCGCCCGGTCAGTTCGGGCCGCAGGAAGCAGGTGATCTCGGCGGTCCGGGCGAACGCCGGCATCGGGTTATGCGGGCGGAGCATCCCGAATCCGGCGACCCCGCCGTCGGTGTCCCGCACCACGACGACCGGGTAATCCCGGGCGACCCCGAGGATCGGGTCGAAGAAAGCATAAGGCACTTTCTCCTCCGGGTAGGCGGCAAAGGTGTTCTCGACATAGTGGTTGAAGATATCGACGACGTCCCTCCGGTCGGACTCGCCGACCGGAGCCAGGGTGTATTCCGGCATGATCTACCTCCGACTGCGGCGCTCTCCCGGCGGGAGGCACCTGCACGGGCTATCGTTTAATTGCCGGACTATATCAGTCCTCCTCGACGGCAGGGGTCGCCGTCACCGTCACGTTCGCCGGGACGATCTTCCAGACCCTGCCGGTCGCGGTGGACGCATCCGGTCCGGCAACACCGGTCGTGAGCACGTAGAGTTCCTTCTCGCTGTCCTCACCGAACCCGAGGAGGAAGGTGTCCACGGATCCTGCGGGCGTTGCGGTGACGTTGAGCCTCTGCAGCCGCCACATCGCGACATCCCCGGGGGTGAGGTTTTCGGCGGAATCGGGGAAGTCCGATGCGTTCCAATCCACAGGAGGCGTCGCGGCGAGCAGGGTCGCGTTCCCGGGGGCGAAAGTATTGCTCCAGTAGCCGAAGACATAGCGTCCCGAAAGGTCGGGGAGTGCCGTGCCGTTGTAAACCCGGCCGCCGATGATAACGGTGCCCAGGTCATGGCCACCCTCGACGACAGG
The DNA here is from genome assembly GCA_016841955.1 of Methanobacteriota archaeon. Classification (GTDB taxonomy): domain Archaea; phylum Halobacteriota; class Methanomicrobia; order Methanomicrobiales; family Methanoculleaceae; genus Methanoculleus. The sequence goes on along the minus strand of JAENYE010000001.1, from coordinate 642,214 downwards.
ATCGATCAGGGGCTCCCCGAGGTGACCGACGGGCTCGCAGGTCACGGGGGGTGTTCGGAAATTCAGGAGGTCGAAACAGTGGGTCCCCTCCCTGAGGCGCCAGCCGTAGTTGCCTTCTTTCGCAACACGCGAGACCTCTTCAAAGAGGTCCTGGCCTGCGTCGGCCACGTACAGGTTGCCTTCGGCGTCGAACGAGATGAAGGCCGGGTTCCGGAACCCGTAAGCGTAGATCTCGGGCGGGATACTCGCGTTTGCAACAAAGGGGTTGTCCTCAGGGATCCCGTAGAGGACCCCCGCCTGCGTCGTCCAGGTGACGTTCTCCGGCGGCTCCGAGACGTTCCCGGCAGAGATATCGTCCACGTCGATCCGGAGCATCTTGCCGTAGATCGTCGTCAGGTCCTGGGCGTTCCCTGTCCCCGGGGTGTGGCCGGTGCCGCTGTCGCCTGCTGCGCCGCCGTCGCCGAGCGGGACGTAGAGGTAGCCGTCACGGGGGCTAAAAGCGATGCTCCCGCCGTTATGGGTGGACTGCGGTTTGTCGATCTCCAGGAGGACCCGCTCGGAGGCCATGTCCACCCGGTCAGGGTCCGCAGGGTCGACCCGGAACTCAGAGAGGCGGTTCGTGGAGTCCCAGCCCTCGGGGGCCCCCTCGCGGAGGGGTGCGCTGTAGAACGCAAAGACCCGCCCGTTCTCCCGGAAGCCGGGGTGGAAGGCTATCGAGAGGAGGCCGCGTTCGTCGAACGAGGGGTTGAGATCGACCATGCGGTCCCGGACGTCCAGAAACGGCTCCGTTACAAGGGTGCCGTTCCCGTCGACGATCGAGACCGTCCCGACCTGGTCGACGACAAAGAGCCTGCCCGTCCCGTCGCCGGCGGTCGTGAGCATCAGCGGCGCGACGAAGCCTTCGGCCACGGATTCAAGGCTCACGTTGAGTGTCTCGTTCTCCCCGGCAAGCCTCGTAGCGGAGGTGCCGTTCCGGTACTCCGCCGCATACGCCGACCCGGCGTTCGTCAGGTTTCCGGCGCCCGGCAACTCCTCGCCCCCGGCAAAGCCCACCAGGGCGAAGATCACGAGGACGGATGCCATGACTACGGCTGCTCGCGTCATGAGCCCCATCCCGTGAGCGGGAATGATAAAGGTTATCCGGCCCGCTCGTAGATCCGGACCCCGCCTTCATCGTAGACGAGACGAAGTCCGCTGTCCGGCAGCCGGACATCGTAACGCTCGTGCTCGGGCTCGCCGACGTAGAGGAGGGTCGCGTTATACTTCTCCATGAGCATGACGGTGCTCTCGGGGTCCTCGTAGATCGCCCGGATATCCGCCGGACGCTCAGTGTACCAGGCACCGTTCCCCCGCCAGGTCAGCTCGTGGCCGATCTGCCCGAGGACCGTCGGGACGCCGGTGAAGGACGAGGCACGGGAGTAATACCCATAGTCCCCGTTCTCCGCCTCCACAAGCCGTTGATCGCCCCCGAGCGTCCGGAGGTAGTCGACCGCCGCGGCCTCCCCGGGGCGCGTGGCGTCGAGGTAGGCGAGCCCGTCCAGGGTGGTGTAACCCGCCGGGGGGTAGTCGATCCCGAGAAGGCCCCGGCCGATATCGACGTCGAGGGCGAACGGGACGGCAATGAGAGCGGCGGCCGCTACGATCGCAAGCCACCGGCCCGCCGGGAGGACCGGCCGCCGCCGTGCAAGCCAGCCGGCGGCGATGAGGAGGGAGCCCGTGCCGAAGAGGATCCAGGCGTCGAAGTAGAACTTGAAGATGGTGTTGAACCGGCTGTAGTCCCCGCCGAGCATCTCCTGGAGGTAGAAGACCTCGCAGAAGACGAGCACCAGAAGTCCGGCGATGCAGAGGAGATCCGGGAACGAGTGGTGCCGCCGCAGGAGAAGGTAGGCGAGCGGCACCAGCGCGATCCCGAGGGCGACGTAGCCGGTGACGAGTGCCGGTATGGCGACGGCGAGCAGGACCGGAATCCGCCGGATATCCCGGGCGACGGCGGCGTAGACGATCGCGAGGAACCCGCCCCAGACAGCGATGAACGCGAGCGGCTCGGAGGGCGGAAACCCCCAGCCGATCCCGCCTACGCCCGCGGGTTCGAGCTGCAGGTAGTAGGGAAGGTAGATGAGGAAGGCGATCGCGGGGACCGAAGCGGCGGCCGCGAGGGTGGAGCGGTCCCGCTCGCGGAACCAGAGCACGAGGAGGAAGACGGCGACGATGGGACCGTAGACGAGGGCATCCCAGGAGCATAAGAGCGGCATCGAGCCGATGCTCAAGGCCAGGAGGAGGGCGAGGGTGCCACGCGCCCGGAGATCGAGCCCGCCCCACCGGCACCACGTAAACCCCAGGAGGAAGATGAGGAGGCACTGGTTGAACGCGGCTATCTCGAAGGCATGGACGTTCCCGAGGAAGAGAGAGAAGGCCGGGAACTCGAACCGGGCGCCGGGGATGATCCAGTTGGTAGCCTGAAACGCCTGATAGAGGTCGGCGCCCGCGGCGAGGAACCAGGGGACCGACGGGGGGACGAGGAGGAGAACCGGGAGCGCCACCCACCGCCACCCCCGGAGGAGGAGATTCCCGAGGGCGTAGAGCGTCGCAAACGCCGTCCCGTAGACCGTGGCCGGGATGAGGTTGAAGGCCACCTCCGACGGGCTGCCGGTGACGACGGCAAGACAACCCATCAGCCAGTGGCCGAGGTAGTAGTAGACGGTGAGGTGCCCGCCTGCAAACCAGGGGTCGAGCGGCGGCACCACGGGTTCCCGGATCACGCTCGCGAGGAAGGCGTGGTTCATGTACTGCTCGCTGAAGTAGCCGATGGGCGGGTTTACGAACCGGACCGCAAGCGCAAATAAAAACCCGACCAGGAAGACCGCGTCCCAGGCAAGGAGGCCCCGGATCTCCCGGAGCCGGTAATCGCCCCGCCGGATGCCCCAGATCCCGAGGGCCAGAAAGACGAGGAGGGCGAGGGCGACCGGGATGCGGAGGAGGCCGCAGTACCAGGTCGTGAGGGCGAAGAGGAGGAGAGAGGCCGGATAGGCCGCCGGGTAGGCATGGTCCCCGAGTGCCGGGCGGAGGCGGGGCCAGAGGGCCAGCTGGAGCCCCTTCAGGAGCCCGGCCCAGAGAAGCACGTCGTATGCCTGCAGGATGAGGTCCACGCCCTGCTATCGGGGTTGGAGTATATGCGCTTTGTGCTCACCGGGTGCAGCCGACTGGCAGGTCGCCGGAAGGTTGCTCGACTACGTTGAGGAGAACGCACGACCGGGCGAGCGGTCCATCTCGCCGGACCGGGGGACCGCCCCCGAAATCTCGGCGGTCAGGGGCCGCCTATCGCGGTTGTGCCTCCACGCTCTTCGCTTCGGGAGGGCCTCCCTCGCGGTCGCCCCAGTCCCCGCACTCGGTGATGACTTTCCACGTCTCCCGGATCCCCTCCTCCAGCCGTGCGATCCGGGCGGTCCCACCGAGGCTCTCCTCGACCTCGAAGAACTCACGCGCTTTCTGCTCGTTGAACGGGCCGTAGCGCTTGATGCCGTCATCATCGTTGAGGACTTCGACCATGTACTTCAGCCGGGAACCATTCATCATCATTCACCGGGCGAGAGAGTCACCTGCCGTCCCATAAACTTTGGGGATCCCTCACCGGCACGGTGGGGGTGAGGGGAACCCGTTACGATTACCGCCGCGTTCCGATCCGGAGCGAATGGGATCGCGGTGGCGAGCACAAATTTTTGCAATCTCCGGTATTTTTCCACAAGACCACGATGCGTGGACGACCCCCGGTAACAAGGATGGTGGCACCGCCCGCGACCATGTGTTTTCCTTCCGGAGGGGGCCGGTGCGGGAGAGGGAGATACCCCCTCACCTCTGCTCCCTGAGCCGCTTCATGAGGGCGACCGCACAGAAGTCCCCGCACATCGTGCATGGCCCTGATTCGGGGGCGAGATCCCTTGCGGTTTCCGGGTCGATGGCATGGGCAATCTGTCCATCCCAGTCGAGGCGGGAGCGGGAACGAGCGAGGGCGAGGTCCTCGCTGTCCGGGCCGTACTTGATCGAGTCGCCGATATGAGCGGCGATCTTAAAAGCGATGAGCCCTTCCCGCACCTGGTCGGGGGTCGGGAGGCCGAGGTGCTCGGCCGGTGTGAGATAGCAGAGGTAATCGGCGCCTGCGCCGCTTGCGATGCTTGCGCCGACGCACCCCGCGATGTGGTCGTACCCGACGGCAATGTCGGTGGGGAGAGGACCGGCAACAAACAGCGGCGCGCGGGAGTGCTCCCGGTAATGCCGGAGGTAGACAGGGATCCGGTCGGCCCTGACATGGCCGCCGAGCCCCTCGATGATCGTCTGGACGCCGCGTTCATGGGCGTAGGCGGCAAGCCGCGCGTTCCAGCGCATCTCTCCCTTCTGGGCCTCGTCCATCTCGTCGTGGATGCACCCGCTCCGCATCGCATTGCCGAGGGAGAGAACAATGTCGTGTTCCCTGAGGATGGCGAGGATCTCATCAAAGTGCTCGACGAAGGGATTCTCAGCGTCGTGAGCGAGCATGTAGGCGGCGGTGATCGATCCGCCCTTCGAGACGACCCCCATGATCCGCTCCCCGTCCCAGGCGGCGTCGATCATCTCCCTGCTGACGGCGTGGAGGACGAACGAGGAGACCCCCTCCTCTGCCTGATGCCTGATGGTGGCGAGGATATCCTCTGCGGTCATAGTATCGATGCCGATCTCGGCAGCGACTTGGTAGACCGGCACCGTGGTGACCGGGAGAGTGGTGGCGGCAAAGATCGCACGCCGGATCGCTGTGATATCGCCGCCGGTGGAGAGGTCGGTGATGGTGTCCGCGCCGTGCAGCCCGGCAATCCTGGCCTTCTCGACCTCCTCTTCGAGATGAACCCGGGAGGTCGAGGTCCCGAGGTTGACGTTGACCTTCGTTCGCAACCCGCGGCCGATGCCGACCGAACACGCTCCTCGCGTCATGATGACTGCTTCGCCGACGGCAACGGAGTAGCGGAGGACTTCGGCCTCGATCCCTTCGGCCGCTGCGACCGCTTCCATCCGGGGGGTGATGGACCCCTCCCGGGCCTCTTCGATCTGGGTCTTCATCTCTCCATCCGTTGGATTCCAAACCCGAAAAAGTCCGCGATGGAAATGCTGCCGTTCGATCGCCATCCCATGCCCGATAACCCTGCAGAGCCCCCGGCCCGGGGAGCAAACCGGGACGCCCTCGGCCTCCCTCACCGCACCTCCCCGGGCCTGTAACGTACCTTATATACTATCCAATCACAACTCTACAGGCAGTGTTCTATCTGCATGAGCAATCCAATGGATTATAACAGAGGAAACAGAAATTTCGGTGGACCGAGGAACTTCGGCGGGCCCCGTGAAATGACGAAGACCGTTTGTTCAGACTGTGGGAAAGAGTGCGAAGTCCCCTTCAAGCCGACCGAAGGCAGACCCGTGTATTGCCAGGACTGCCTCCCGAAGCACAGAAAACCCCGGTTCTAAACCAATACATTCTTCTTTTTCCAAGAATCGTTAGAGTGAGTCTTCGGTTGAGACCGAAGAGTCACGAGACACTCTTGCCGGATCACCGGCAGCACCCAATTCCCCCGGAGCGGAGCGTCCCGGGGTACCGTGACAACCCCGGGAGAGCGGGCTCACCGGAGCCCGAGTTCAGAGAAGAGGTCGTCCCGGAGCGCCCGGAGAGCATCCGTCGCCGGGGACTCGCTCCGGGTCACGGGGCGGCCGCCTCGCACCGCTTCGATCACCTGCGGGTCGAACGGGATCTTTCCTGCCACCGGGATCTCCTCCTGCCTGCAGTAGTCCTCGATCCTGGCGCAGATATCCTCCGCGAGGTCGAACCGGTTGATGGCGACGAAGATCCGGACGCCGAACCGCCGGCAGACCGTCACCAGCCTTGCGAGATCGTGGAGCGCGGAGACTCCCGGCTCCGTGACGATGAGGACCGCGTCCATACCGCCGATCGTCGCGATCAGCGGGCAGCCTATCCCCGGCGGGCCGTCCGCGAGCAGCAGGTCGGCGCCGTCCGCAAGGCTCACGGCCCGCTTCTTCACCTCGGTGACGAGCAGCCCCGAGTTCCCGGAGCCCGGGAAGAGCCGGGCATGGGCAAGGTTCCCCCGGTCCGTCGCCGAGGTGTAGATCTCGCCGCAGACGCGCTGCTCCATCGAGACCGCTCCCGTGGGGCAGACGTAGGTGCAGACACCGCAGCCCTCGCAGTGCAGGGCCTCCACTTCCCAGGCGTCGTTGCGCACGATTGCCCCGAAGCGGCAGTGATCCGCGCATATCCCGCAGTCGCGGCATCGTTCAGGGTCGATCCGGGCCGCCTCAAGCCCCCTGAACTCTTCCGTGGTGAGCCGCCGGGGTTCGAAGAGGAGTTCCAGGTTCGCGGCGTCCACGTCGCAATCGACGAGGACCTGCGGCACTCCACTGATATCCGCGAGCGCCGCCGCCACCATTGTCTTTCCCGTGCCGCCCTTGCCGCTCACGACCGCAAGCCGGATCACTGGCTCACCCCCGCGAGCCTCACGATCGCGTCGAAGAGGCCGGCGAACCGCTCCTCCCACCCGGGAAGATCGCGGCAGATGAGCCCGCCCCGGTTCTGGACGGCGGCGATCTCCCGGGAGAACGGGACGGTCATGAGAATAGGGAGCCCGCGCTCCCGGCAGAAGTCGAGGGTCGCCTCGTCCTGTCCGTCGCTCCGGTTGATCACGACGCCGGCGGGAATGCCGACCCTCTCCGCCACTTCGGCCGCGAGGCGGAGGTCGTGCAGCCCGAACGGCGTCGACTCCGTGACCAGAACGCAGGCATCGCTCCCCTCGAGGGTCTCGATCACCGGGCAGGCGATCCCGGGGGAGGCGTCGTAGAGGGTGAGCGGGTGCCCTTCCGCGAGCAGTTTTGCCGCCCGGATGATCGCCGGGGCCTGCACCTCCCCTTCGTTCAGGACGCCGCTGATCAGCGTGAGGGCGGGGAGCGAGCAGGAGCATGCCACCCGGCCGACGGTACGCGGGACTTCCCCGACAGCCCCCTGCGGGCAGACGAGGCTGCATCCCCCACAGGAATGACAGAGTTCCGGGAAGAGGATAACGCGGTCTTTGAGGACCGAGAGCGCCCCGAAGCGACAGAACTTCCCGCACTCACCGCAAAAGGTGCAGCGGGCGAGATCGATCACCGGGACCGGCGTCGTCACCGGCACGTCCACGGCAGAACCCGGGAAGAAGAGGTGGAGGTTCGGCTCCTCGACATCGCAGTCGACGAGCGCCACCTCGCGCGAGCGGGCGAGCGTGAAGGCAAGGTTCGCCGCCACCGTGCTCTTCCCGGTACCGCCTTTGCCGCTTGCAATCGCGATCTTCATGCTGGATCCCGCTTCAGGAGAGGGGGAGCGGCTTTAAGTTCCCGGCGGTATACTCCGCGAGGGCATCGGCCACGCTGCCGCTTCCGCGGTAGGCGTACGCCTTGATCCCGCCCGCTTCGAGCGCCCGGGCGGCGTTCCCGCCGACCTGACCGGTGATGACCACCGTCGCATCGTGCTCCGCGAGCATCTGGACCGCCCGGGGCCCGACGCCGCCGGCAGCGTCAACGAGGGGATTCTTAATCGATTCGGATTTTCCCGTCTCCGTATCGACGAAGACGAAGTAAGGTGCCCGGCCGAACCGCTGCTCGACCGGGGCGTCCGTGCCTGCTGCACGTGCTGTAATACCAACTATCATGTTAATACGCTCCTCTGGTGCTTTTTACTCATATGGGCATAATGCTATGGATGGTGCTACCGCGTCATTCGAGCGAGATGGCGCCCGCAGGGCACTCATCCACGCAGGTCCCGCAGTCCACGCAGAGCCCGGGGTCGACCTTCGCCCTGCCGTCCTCCATGGTGACCGCGGCCGCAGGACAGGCCGCCACGCACGTCTCGCACCCGGTGCATACCTCTGGGTCAACCACCGCTGCCATGCTCAGTGTGCCCCGTCGCACTCGCCGCCGTCTTCGTGGTGGCAGGAACTCTTCCCGGGAGAGAGACGGCCGGCAATGTAGTCCTGTGCGATATAATCAACGTTTCCACCGATGCCGAGGAGGACATTGATGCCGTTCTCGTGGAAGATCTCGACGGCCCGCGGTCCCATCCCGCCGGCGATGATCAGGTCGACCCCGTGCTCCGCGAGGAAGACCGGGAGCCGCCCGGGTTCGTGGCCGGGACTCGGGAGGTCGTCCCTCCGGTAGATGATCGACTCCTCAACGTCAAATATTGCATACCCTTCACAGTGCCCGAAATGTTCGGATACCCGGTTTCCGTCCTGTGCAATCGCTATCCTCATAATTTCACCGATCCTTGCGGCCCCGTGCGGAACCGCATCCAAACATACTACACATATGCGCGAAATAAATTAAAACCACCTATCGTACCATCCGGTGCCGGAACGGGGAACCTTTTTTAGGGCGAGCGACATCCTGCGGTGTAGTTGCAGCAACTGTGGTGAGACTGATGGTTCAGCCTTTGGATATCGGAGAGTACCGGAACGTCTACGAGCCGGGAAAAGTAGAGTGTGCCAGCACCGGGGAGATGCGGCCGCTGGAAGAGATCATCGGCCAGGAGCGGGCCCTGCGGGCGTTGCGGTTCGGCCTCGAGATCGGGGAGTCCGGGTTCAACGTCTACACCGCGGGAGCCCAGGGCACCGGGCGGATGAGGGCCGTCCGGAGTTTCCTCGACGAACTCGCGAAGACCAAATCCCGGGCGAGCGACTGGGTTTACGTCCACAACTTCGAGAACCAGTACGAGCCCAACGCCATCGCCCTCCCGGCAGGGAGGGGGCCCCGGTTCAGGGAGCATGTGAAGCGGTTCATCGAGGAGGCCCGGCAGGCGCTCCCACGGGCGTTCGAGAGCGAGGAGTACGCCAAACGGCGGGACGAGACCCTCCAGTCGCTCCAGGGGAGCAGGACCGACCTCATTGCCCGGATCAACCAGCGCGCCCAGGAGGCGGGCTTCGTCATCCAGATGAGCCCCATCGGCCTCCTGACCATCCCGGTCATCAACGGGAGGCCGGTCCCCGAGGAGGAGTTCATCAACCTCCCCGATGAAGTGCGGGCGGAGGTCCAGCGGCGACGGGACGCCCTCAACGCCGAACTCCGGAGCACGCTCCGGCAGGTGCAGGACATCGAGCGGCGGGGGGCGGAGGCGGTCAAGAACGTGAACCACGACATCGCACTCTACGCGATAGGCAACCTCGTCGCCGAACTCAAGGAGAAGTATGCCGACGTCCCGGAGGTCCCGGCCTACATCGACGCCGTCCAGAACGACATCCTCGAGAACCTCCAGGCCTTTCTCGGGGTCCCCGAGCAGCCGGGCGCCCCGCCCCAGTTCCAGGCCTTCATCCGGGAGCTCCCGTTCCGGAAGTATGAGGTGAACGTCATCGTGGACAACGCCGGCACGGCAGGCGCCCCGGTAATCTTCGAGCAGAACCCCACCTTCCAGAACCTCCTCGGGAAGATCGAAAAAGAGGTCCAGTTCGGGATCTTCACGACCGACTTCACGATGATCCGGCCGGGCTCGCTGCACAAGGCCAACGGCGGCTACCTCATCCTCGGCGTCGAAGACCTCCTGCGCGCCCCTCTCTCCTGGGACGGGCTCAAGACGGCCTTAAAGACCGGAGAAGCCGTCATCGAGGAGCCGGGAGAGCGGATGGGGTTCATCACGGCAAAGACCATCAAGCCCGAGCCCATCTCCCTCGACATCAAGGTGGCCCTCATCGGGACCCCGATGCTCTACCAGCTCCTCTACCAGATGGACACCGACTTCAAGGAGCTCTTCAAGGTCAAGGCCGACTTCGACACCGTGATGGAGAGGAGCGACGAGAACGCCGGGAAATACGCCGACTTCATGTGCACACTCGTCAGGGAGGAGAAACTCCGGCACCTGGACCGGGAGGCGATCGCCCGGGTGATCGAGTATGGTTCGAGACTCGCCGCGGACAAGGAGAAACTCTCGACCCGGTTCGCCGCCGTCGCGGACCTCATCCGGGAGGCGAACTTCTACGCCGCGGGGGACGGGGCGGAGCTCATCGAGAAAAAGCACGTCACGAAGGCGATCGAGGAGAAGGTCTACCGCTCGAACCTGATCCAGGAGAAGATCGAGGAGTATATCCGGCGGGGAATCTTCCTCATCGAGACCGAGGGGGAGAAGGTCGGCCAGGTGAACGGCCTCTCGGTCATCGGGCTCGGGGACTTCGCCTTCGGCCGGCCGTCGAAGGTGACCGCGAGCATCGGGGTCGGCCGCGAGGGGATCGTGGATATCGAGCGGGAAGCGGCCCTCGGAGGGCCGATCCACACCAAGGGCGTCCTGATCATCAACGGCTACCTCAACAACAACTACGCGGGAGACAAGCCCCTCTCCCTCTCGGCCCGGCTTGTCTTCGAGCAGAGCTACGAGGGGATCGAGGGCGATTCCGCGTCGAGTACCGAGCTCTACGCCCTTCTCTCGGCGCTCTCGGGCCTCCCCTTAAAACAGTACCTCGCCGTCACGGGATCGGTGAACCAGAAGGGCGAGGTCCAGGCGATCGGCGGCGTGAACGAGAAACTGGAGGGGTTCTTTGAGGTCTGCAAGGCCAAAGGGCTCAACGGGAACCAGGGGGCGCTGATCCCGGCAAGCAACGTCCAGAACCTGATGCTCAAGGAAGAGCTCGTCGAGGCCGCGAAAGCCGGGAAGTTCCGGATCTACCCGGTCCGGACGATCGACGAGGGGATCGAGATCCTCACGGGCGTCCCGGCGGGCACCCGGCGGGAGGACGGGACCTACGAGGAAGGGACCGTGAACTTCCTAGTGGACCGGCGGCTCCGGGAGATGGCCGAGACGATGCGCGGGTTCCAGCCGACGATGACGAAGTGACCGGGATGGAGCGAGCGAAACGGTCGGTCTACATGGACCATGCGGCGACGACGCCGGTGCGGCCCGAGGTCGTCGAGGCGATGCTCCCCTACTTCTCGGAGCGGTTCGGGAACCCCTCCTCGCTCTACGCGCTCGCCCGCGAGGCTGAGGAAGCGGTGGAGGAAGCCCGGGGACGCGTGGCGGCGGCGATCGGCGCGAGCCCCGAAGAGGTCTTCTTCACCTCCGGGGGGACGGAGGCCGACAACTGGGCGGTCAAGGGGACGGCGGCGGCGAACCGGAAGTTGGGCGACCGTATCGTCACCTCCGCGATCGAGCACCACGCCGTCCTCCACCCCTGCCGGGCCCTCGAGAAGCAGGGCTACCGGGTCACCTACCTGCCCGTGGACGAGTTCGGCCGCGTGGAACCGGAGAGGGTCGAGGAGGCCATCGCCGACAGGACCGTCCTTGTCTCGGTGATGGCCGCGAACAACGAGATCGGGACGATCCAGCCGGTCCGGGCGATCGCGGAGATCGCACACGACCACAAGATCCCATTTCATTCCGACGCCGTCCAGGCGATAGGGGCCTTTCCGGTGGACGTGGACGATATGGGGGCCGACCTTCTCGCGCTCTCGGCCCACAAGTTCGGCGGCCCGAAGGGGACGGGGGCGCTCTACGTCCGGCGTGGGACCCGGGTCGGGACGTTCATGGACGGCGGGGCGCAGGAGCGGGGCCGGCGGGCCGGGACCGAGAACGTTCCCGGGATCGTGGGGCTCGGGCGGGCGATCGAACTCGCGACCGCCGATATCCCCGGGAAGGCCGCCCGGATTGCCGCGATGCGGGACCGGCTAATCCGGGGGGTCCTGGAGACGATCCCGGATACCCGGCTGAACGGCCACCCGACAGAAAGGCTCCCGAACAACGTGAACATCGCGTTCCGCCACGTCGAGGGGGAGTCGATCCTCCTCCTGCTCGACGCCCTCGGGGTCGCCGCATCCACGGGGAGCGCCTGCACCTCGGCAACGCTCGAGCCTTCGCATGTCCTCACCTCGTGCGGCCTTCCGCCCGAGCATGCCCACGGTTCGCTCAGGCTCACCCTCGGGCCCGGAAACACCGACGCCGACGTCGACTACGTCCTCGACATCCTCCCCGGGGTTATCGAGCGTCTGCGGGCGATGTCGCCGCTCCGGGGGGAGACGTGAATGGCCGGGATCTTCCGGGCCTACGACATCCGGGGGCGCTACCCGGACGAACTCAATGAAGCGACGGCGCAGAGGATCGGGAACGCCTTCGTCGCGCTCCTTGCGGCGGAGAGGGTCGTCGTCGGGCGGGACATGCGTCTTTCGTCGGTCCCGCTCGCCCGTGCGTTTATAGAGGGGGCGGTTGAAGCCGGGGCGGACGTCGCCGATATCGGAATGGCGAGCACGCCCCTCCTCAACTACGCCGTCATCGCCGGGGGGTTCGACGGCGGGGCGATGGTGACGGCCTCCCATCTCCCCGGGGAGATGAACGGGTTCAAACTTGCCCGGGAAAACGCCATCCCTCTCTCCGGCGACCGGGACCTGCCGCTCCTTGAGACGAGGGTCGGGGAGGAGCCGGTAGCCCGCGCTGCCGGGACCTGCCGCAGGGTCGATATGTGCGATGCCTACATCGGGAGGGTGGCCGGGTTCGTCCGGGCGCCGAAACCGCTCACGGTCGTCGTGGACGCGGGGAACGGGATGGCCGGGCCGGAGGTGCCCCGTCTCTTCTCCCGGGTCCCGGCGTGGCGGCTGGTGGCGATGTATCTCGAGCCCGACGGCCGGTTCCCCCACCACCACGCGAACCCCCTCGACCCCGAAACCACCCGGGAATTGCAGGACCGGGTCGTCGCGGAGGGGGCGGACATGGGGGTCGCGTTCGACGGCGACGGCGACCGGTGCGGGTTCATCGACGAGCGCGGGGAGCGGGTGCGGGAGGACCTGGTGACCGGGCTCATCGCGGCGTTCCTGCTTGAGGAAAACCCGGGGGCGGCCGTTCTCTACGACCTCCGGTCGAGCCGGGCCGTCGTGGAAGCGATCGCCCGGGCCGGAGGGCGGGGGGTCCGGTCCCGGGTGGGCCACGCCTTCATCAAGGCCCTGATGCGCGAGGAGGACGCCATATTCGCCGGGGAGCTCTCCGGGCACTACTACTACCGCGACATGGGCTTTGTCGACAACGGGCTTCTGACGATGGTCTATATCGCGAACCTCATCGCCGCGAGCGGCCGGCCGCTCTCCGAACTCGTCCGGCCGCTGGACCGTTACCCCTCGACCGGGGAGATCAACCTCCGGGTGAGCGATCCCTCGGCGGTGCTCGCGGTGCTCGCGGCGCGCTACCGGGACGCGGACCTCGACCGCCTGGACGGGCTGACGGCGACCTATCCCGCCTGGTGGTTCAACATCCGGCGCTCCCACACCGAGCCGGTGGTGCGGCTGAACCTCGAGGCGGATACGGGGAGCCTTCTCGACGAGAAGAAGCGGGAGGTCCTTTCGGTCATCCGGGACGCCGACCCGGCGGCAAGGGAGGTGTAAGGGCGGCGCGCACAACGTATTTATCGTCCAAGGGAGACATTTATATGCACCGGGGTCATCGACGATCCTGGGAGGGGCAGGAATTTGCGCTGTTCCCGGATCGGTGGCACCTAAGCGTTTGTATCAGGGCCCGTAGCTTAGTCCGGTCAGAGCGCCCGGCTCATAACCGGGCGGTCGTGGGTTCGAATCCCTCCGGGCCCACTTCCGTTTTCTTCGAAAACTGTGCAGAGCGGATGCCCTGCAGGGGTTGTCTCCTCACCGGGGCGAAGGATCGGCACCGGCGGCGGAGTTACCCTCGTCCTCGGGACACCCCTCTTGGGGCCGGCGGCCGCACCCGACGAGCCGGATCGTCTTCCCGTGCACCAGGGCGTCGGCGACCTTCGCCCGCGCCTCGTGGAGGTCGCGCCAGAGGGTCTTTCTGGAGACGCCGAGGGCGAGGGCGGCCTCTTCCTGTTCGAGTCCCTGGAGGTCGACGAGCCGCAGGGTCTCCATCTCCTCGGGGAGGATGACAACGAACTCGTCGGGTCTCCCGCAGAGGGGGCCGAAACAGCGGAACGTCCCCTGGCCCCCGATTATCCGGCGGACCCGGGGGCGGCCCCGCCCACGGCGGCCGCGCCCCTCGCCGGGCTCTCTCTCGTTCATGGGTAGCATCTCTGGAGAAGAGCTCAGTCCCACATGCAGATAGTGCCTTCGCTCCGCGACGGCGGTTACCACCGGCCGCGTGCCCGGCCGCCGCGGCCAAAGCCGCGACCGCATCCCCACGGGATACCGCCCCGGCCGATGCCGCGAAGCACCGGTGCGGAAGATTCGTCTTCCGCCGCCGGCGTCCCGGGCAGGACGCACCGGCCCCGGCGGCCGCCCGTCATCGGGCCGCGGCCAGCCGGACCGGTTCCATCAAATCCTGGCATGTTGTATCACCTCAATTAATACGCATATGAGTAAAAATACATTAAAGCATCTGATGCGGCAGGGCGAGGTGCTCCCGGAATGTGGTGGTCTAGTTAATGTCGCCTATTCAGGGCGGCACCATAGCCAGCTGGACCACAGTGCCCGCACTCAGAGAGTTCGACCGGGCGCTGTACCGGCCGGGGTAACCATTATATTCCACGCTCCGCACCCTCACGGAGCATGCCCGCCGGTGAGCCGAACAGGAGGAGGAGCCTTCCGGCCGACCTGGTCGCCGGGGCGACCACCGCCCTCGTCGGCATCCCGCAGGTGATGGGGTTCGCCCTCGTCGCCGGGATCAACCCGCTTTACGGCCTCTATACCGCCGCGTTCGCGACGGCGATCGGGGCGCTCGTCACCGGCTCCTCCTACCTCAAGGTGATGCTCTCAAACGTCCTCGCGGTCTCGATCTACTCGGTCCTCGTCCCGGTCCCGGAGGCCGACGTCCCGACCACACTCTTTGTCCTGACACTCCTCGTCGGGCTCTTCCAGCTCGGGTTCGGGCTCGTTCGGGCGGGCAGCCTGACACGGTTCGTCTCGAACGCCGTCCTCACCGGGTTCGTCACGGGAGCAGCGCTCCTCATCGTCCTCGGGCAGCTCGGGAACCTCACCGGCTACGAACTCCCGAGAGAAGCGATCCGGATCCTCGCCGTGCCCGACCTCCTTTTCCACGCGGGCGAAATCCAGCCGCAGGCGCTCGCGGTCGGCTTCCTCACCATCGCCCTCGTCCTCGCCTTCAGGCGGGTGCCGCACCTTCGTTCCGTCGCACTCGCAGTCCCGGTCATTATCGCAACCCTCCTCGTTCCGGCCGTATTCCCGGAGGTCGCGCTCGTCGGCGATATCGCCGCCATCCCCGCCGGCCTCCCGGTCCCTGCCGCCCCCGACCTCGCCCTCGCGCCCGGCCTCCTCGTCCCGGCGCTCGCCCTCGCCATCATCGGGCTCGTGATGACGGTCGGGATCACGGAGACGAACCCGGAGCGCGACGGCACCATCGCCGACGTGAACCGGGACTTCTCGGGACAGGGGATCACGAACATCCTCTGCAGTTTCCTCCAGTGCGCACCGGCGAGCGGGTCGCTCTCCGCGACGGCGCTCAACGTCGCCGCGGGGGCAGAGACCAGGGCAGCGAACCTCATCTCGGGCGCCCTCGTCGCGGTGGTCGTCGTCCTCGCGGGACCGCTCGCGGAACTGATCCCGCTCCCGGCCCTCGCCGGCATCCTGATTCTCATCGGGGCCGAACTCATGAACCGGCCCCGCGAGATCGCCTGCATCTGGAAGTACTCCCGCTCCGGGCGCTGGGCGATGGTCGCCACCTTCGCCTCCACCCAGGTCATCCCGCTCCAGTACAGCATCTACGTCGGCGTCTTCCTCTCGCTTGCCATCTACCTGGTCACCTCCACCCGAGAGGCGACCGTGGTCCGCCTCGTCCCGGCGGGAGGGGGGATGTTACGGGAAGAGCCGGCGCCCGACCGGCTCCCGGGCGGCCGCCTCACCGTGCTCTCGATCTCCGGCAGCGTCTACTTCGCCACCCTCCGGGCGATCGAGCGGTCGCTCCCGTCCCCGGAGGGGGCAGAGGGCGCCGTCGTGATCCTCGCCCTCCGGGGGAGGGTCGAGGCCGGGACCGGGCTCTTCAGGATGCTGGAGCACTACGCCCGGCAGGTCGCGACCGGGGGGAACCGGCTCATCCTCGCCGAGGTCGACCCCCGGCTTCTTACAGGCCTCGAAGGGACCGGGGCGGCGGCGGTCATCGGTCACGGGAACATCTTCGTCGCGACGCCGGTCGTCTGGGAGTCGCTCATGGAGGCAATCCGGGTGGCAGAGGCCGGAGAGTGAGACCCCGTCCGGAAAACTCTTTCTTTCGGGAGCGCCCATACCTTCCTCGTGAATATGACCGCCGAGAGCCTTTCCCCCCCTGCCCGTGCCGCGATCATCGGGGCGGCGGTCGTCATCGTGCTCGCGGGAGTCCGGGTGGCCACCCCGATCTTCGGCCCGTTCCTCGTCGCCGTCTTCTTTGCCATGATCACCGCGCCCGTCATGACGTGGCTGACCCGCCGGGGAGTACCCCCGGTCCTCGCCGCCGGAACGGTGGTCGCAGGACTCATCGGGATCCTCGTCGGGGTGCTCGCCTTCCTTGGCATGGCTTTCACCGGGTTTATCCGCTCCCTGCCGCAGTACCAGGCGAGCCTCGAGGCGCAGGCGGCCGTACTCGCCGACTACGGCATCGATCCCGGCAGTTTCACGGTATGGGACTACATCGACCAGGGGTTCGTGATCCAGCAGGTGGCCGGGCTTGCCCGGCAGGTCGGGACCATCACCTTCGACGCCCTTCTCGCCTTCATCGGGATCGGGTTCCTTCTCATTGAGGGGCCCCGCGTCAAGGCTGCTCTCGCGCGGCGCCTGGGGCCACAGAGCCCCCTCTACCGGCATTTCTCGCAGTCGGGCCGGATCCTCATCGATTACGTGGTGGTCAGGACGAAGGTGAACCTGATCACCGGCGTCGGGACCGGGCTCTTCCTCGCCCTCCTCGGGGTCGACTTTGCGGTGCTCTGGGGGTTCATCGCCTTCGTCCTGAGCTACGTCCCTTACATCGGCCTCGCTGCAGCCGCGATCCCGCCCACCCTCCTCGCTCTCATCAAGTTCGGGCCGGCTGGGGCCCTGGCCGTCATCGTCGCTATGACCCTCGTCGACGCCGCCGCCGAGAACCTCGTCCTCCCCCGGATGGCCGGGCGGGAACTCAACCTCTCGCCGTTCGTCGTCCTCTTCTCCGTCGTCTTCTGGGGGTTCATCCTCGGGGCGGTCGGGGTCTTCCTCGCCATACCGCTGACGATCGCGGTGAAGCTCCTCCTCGAGAGCTGGGAGGAGACCCGGTGGATCGGGGAGCTGATGGGCAACGGGGGCCGAGAGGAGTAGACCGCACCCTGCACCGGACCGACCGCAGGAAATATATATCCTCAATTATATTTTCGCCTGCATCTCAATTGCAGTGGGGGGTCTATGAGTGATCTGATTGCCATCGCCTACGATGGCGAGGAAACCGCGTTCCGGGTCAGGGACAGGCTTGTCGACCTGACAAAGGAGCACATCATCGAACTGGAGGACCTGGTGGTCGTCGTCCACCGCCGGGACGGGAAGACCGAGATCAAGCAGGCCACCAACCTGGCCGGCATGGGGGCGCTCTCCGGCGCCTTCTGGGGGCTCCTGATCGGCCTGATCTTCTTTGCCCCGATCTTCGGGCTTGCCGTCGGCGCGATCGCCGGGGCACTCGCCGGGCGTTTCTCCGACTACGGCATCGACGACAAATTCATCAAAGAGGTCGCGGAGAACGTCGGGCCGGGCAACTCCGCCGTCTTCCTGCTCATCCGGAAGATGACCCCGGACAAGGTGGTCGACGCCATCAAGGAGTACGGGGGCCGCGTCGTCCGGACGTCGCTCTCGGAGACGGAGGAGGCGAACCTCCGCGACGCCTTCGGCACCGGGACGGCGGCACCGGGACGGCGGCACCGGCTGAGGTTCCGCCGCCCGCCGTGTGAGCGGCCGGGTGGAGACGGTTGCCCTCCCCGATACAGCAGCCCCGTGGAGAGCGGCATGCAGGGGGCCGGACTGGGGTATGAGGGAAGTCGGGGTCATCCGCACGGAGCAAGAAGGGGCAGTAGAGATCACGTTCCGATTCAAGGCGGCGGAGCAGATCCTTGACCCGGACGACCCGTCTTCTCTCCCGGATCGGGAACTCACAGAGTTCGCCGAGGAGTATATCGCCGGCTATCTCGACGGCTACGACATCAAAGAGATCGCCGGTATCACCATCGGCCTCCCGCAGGATTCGCTCTCTCCGGAGGAGGCCGCGCTCCTCCCGGAGACGATCCGGCGGCACTTCTCGTTCCGGTTGCGCGACCTCGACGACGATAAACGGGTCTCCCGCCGGGAAGGGAGGATCAGTCTCGCCCTCGCCACCCTCAATGCGGCGGTCGCAATCGTTTTCGTCGCGCTCTTCTCCGAATCGCTCGATGGGCCCGTCATCATCCTGCTCGGCGGGCTGATCACCATCTTGAACTGGGTGACGGTCTGGGACACCTACGAGTACTTCGTCTACGACTACCGGCGCGAGATACGAAAACGCCGGATTTACCGGAAACTCGCAGGCATCGAGATCGGGGTTAAGGAATGGTGACGCGGTCTCGACGACACCGCGCTCGGTGATCTTCGTCCTCGTCGGCGCGATCGACGTCGCACACGCCGGGAACCGCTGCCTCTCGGAGTCATCAAAGGAGGAACTCGCCGGGAAGGTGGCGGTCCCAAAAGAGCCCCGGCCGGGTGACGGCCGGAACCTTTTTCTGATTCGCCCCGGAGAGGGGGCGCCATGCTTGAGGGGATGGCAACAGGTGCAGGAGCGGTCGTCGGGTTCCGGTTCGACGGCGAGATGACGGCCGGAGACTACGACAGAACGCTGATCCCGGCGCTTGAGGAGGCGGAAAAGAGCCACCCGACCCTCCGGATACTCTTTCATATCGTGAACTTCCACGGCTGGAAGCCGCACGGGTACTGGGAGGGCCTCAAGGACTGGCCGGGGATGGAGAAGGTCGACCGGATCGCGATCGTCGGCGGGGAGAAGTGGGAAGAGTGGATGAACCACCTGCCGGGACTCTTTGTGGGTTTTACAGGGATCGACGTGCGCTACTTCACCGACGACCACCTGGCGGCAGCCCTCGACTGGCTGCGGGAGCCGATGGTCACAAAAGAGGCCGCTGTCGGGATGGGATAGCACCATCGGGGCGCGAAAGACCGCCTCCCCGGAGAACAGGCAACCCTTTTTCACCCCCCGCGACCTACCGGTGATCAGACAGACAGCGATCCCATGCGCTATTATAAGAACGTCATATTCGAGAAGCCTCTGCCGAAAGAGATCCGGTGCCTCGACCTGCTCCCGGCGGACCTCCACTTCCACACCCGGCACTCCGACTCCGCCACCCGGGTGCGGGACGCGCTGAAACTCGCAGCCCGGCGGGGAGTCGGGCTTGCGATCACCGACCACAACCAGGTCGGCGGCGTGGCCGAGGCGGAGCGGCAGGGAATCCGGGTTCCCCTCGTCCCCGGGATCGAGGTCAGCGCCAATGACGGCCCGCACATCCTCCTCTATTTTTACTCGACGTCCGATCTTCAGGACTTCTACCGGCGCCATGTCGAGAAAAACAGGAGGAACGGGCCTTTTACCGCGATACGCCTCGATACGCCCGAGATCCTCGATCGCCGGGAGGACTACGCCTGCATCGCCGCCGAGGCGCACCCCTGCGGCTACGCCTTCCTGAACAGGGGGGTCGAGCGTTGCGTCGCCGGCGCGTGCATCGGCGAAGGTGTCTTCTCCCGCCTCGACGCCCTCGAGGTGATCTGCGGCGGAATGGCCCGGTCCCATAACCTGAAGGCGACCGGGCTCGCCGTCACCCACGGCCTCGGGCGGACCGGCGGGACCGACGGCCACCTCCTCCACGAACTCGGCGGGGTCGTCACCTGCGCCGAGGCAGATACCGTGGAAGAGTTCCTGGACGCCATCCGCAAGAGAGAAACGGTCATCATCGGCCGCGAACGGCCATTCGTCGAGAAGGCGGTGATGGGAACCGCGGTCCTCCCGCACCACCTTCCCTACACCGTCCCCATCCTCCAGGCCCGCTGGGAGCAGGGCCTCCCCCGGATCAGGAAGTTCGTCCAGGGCCGGCTGAACCGGTGAAAAACCTCACCCGAGCGGCGAAAAGAGCCCGGAGATCGACTCCTTCACCCGGACCCGGAGGGACCGCGCCCGGTAGCTATCCAGTGTGATCTCGGTGGAGAAGGCGAGATCCTCCTCGAAGGCCCGCGTGAGGCCAGCCCCGACGGCCGCATCGTAGAAGAAGGCGTTCGCCTCGAAGTTCAGCCGGAAACTCCGGACGTCCCGGTTCGCGCTTCCGACCGAGCCCGCCTTCCCGTCGACGACGGGTTTCTCCGCTCTAAGAAGACGATCGTGACGGCGAATATGACGTTGAGGGGCAGGTGAACCCGATTGAGAGCTCCAGCTCCATTCGCGGGACCCCCTGACGCGACAGGATATTGCCGTCTATCACGCACAGGAGTATATACGCATACCCACCGGCGCATCACCGCCGACCAGCCATACCTTTTTTTCTTTGGAGGCCCATAGGAGCACCCATGCTTGACCGGATGAAGGAAAGTTCTGGAAGTGTTCTCGGGTTCCGGTTCGACGGGAAACTGAGCGAGAGCGATTATGCCACCGTCCTGATCCCGGAACTCGAACGAGCGATGAAAGACCACCACAACGTCCGGATCCTCTTAAAGATCGAGGGTTTCCGCAGCTGGAGGCCCGGCGAGGCCTGGGACGCATTCAAGCAGTGGCCGGGAACGGAGAGTGTCGACCGGATCGCCGTCGTCGGCGGAGAGCGGTGGCGGGAATGGATGAACCACCTGCCGGGGCTCTTTGTCGGGTTCTCCGGGATCGACGTGCGCTACTTCCCGGAGAGCCGTCTCAGGGACGCCTGGGGCTGGCTCCGGGAAGGGCTCGTGGTCCCTCTGGCCCCGCAATGAGGTTTTGGTTAGCCGCCGGCCCGCACTCCTCCTGCCGATGCCGGAGAGGGCGCCGCCTGAGTATCGATCCTGACGACCAATTGGTTTTTAACCTATTGTATTAGGCAGAGGACTCTATCCGGTCGGGACCTCTCGCCCCCACCGCTGGGGGAACGTCTATGAAACGCACATTTGGCGGCGTCATCAACGTCGACATTCGGGATTCGGTCCCTGACCGGATGCCGTATGAAGAACCAAAGGCACCCGAAGGAGCGGCCAACGTCCTGATGATCGTCCTCGACGACGTCGGATTCTCCGCCATGTCCTGCTACGGGGGCCTGATAGAGACACCAAACATCGACCGGCTGGGGGCAAACGGTCTTTTGTATACGCAGTGGCACACAACAGCGCTCCGCTCGCCCACCCGGGCCTGCCTTCTCACCGGCCGACGCCTGGGAATAGCGTCGCCCAACAACGATACGCTCTACTCGATGTCGCAGGTGGATCCCGGGAATGAACCGCTCGTTTTCCACGCGCCCGCCACGGGGAACCGCTCCTACGTGATGCAGTTCGTGGATGCCCGGTCGAACAACTTAGCATACGTCGGCACACGAGCAACCGGCAGCGGCCGGAGCATTCCGCCCCATTCTCCGCATGTACATGCCGGGGCAGGAGGCATTCGACGAGAGCCAGTGGTACCTGCCGCCGATCCGGCGAGTGGAGTGACGAAATGGTAGAAACCGTATCGTTTCTTGACTTCCTTGGGACGATCGGCGTTCTTGCGGCACTAATCTTCGTGATCTCCAGTATGCTCGGCATGGGCTTCTCCCTGACCGTGCGCGAGATCATCGAACCGCTGAAGAACACACGGCTGGTGATCCTCTCCCTGGCGGCGAACTTCGTCCTGGTGCCGCTGCTCGCGCTCGTTCTCCTGACGATCTTTCCGCTTAGCGAAGGGCTCTCCATAGGCCTGTTCATCCTCGGAACTGCCGCAGGAGCCCCGTTCCTGCCGAAACTTGCGCAGGTGGCGAAGGGGGATATCGCCTTTGCCGTGGGATTGATGGTGCTCCTGATGGCGGTGACGATCGCCTACGTGCCGATCGTCCTGCCACTGCTGCTCCCAAGGGTCGCGATCGATCCCTGCGCGATCGCCCGGTCGCTCATTCTGCTGATGCTCGTCCCGCTCGCGATCGCTCTCTTCGTCAGAGCGCGGTACGCGAGCGTGGCGGCGGGCCTCCTGCCCCTGATGAACCAGGCGACGAATCTCTCATTGCTCACGCTGATCGTGTCGTTCTTCGTGGTCTACTTCACCGACCTCGTGGGGATCATCGGCACCACCGCGATCCTCGCAACGATCATCTTCATAGCGGTCTCGCTTGTGATCGGCTACGTCCTCGGCGGCCCGGGCGGCGGGACAAGACGTGTGCTCGCCGTCGGGACGGCACAGCGCAATCTCTCGGCGGCACTGGCTATTGCCGCCCTCAACTTCACCGACCCTGACGTGATGGTGATGATCCTCGTCGTGGCGCTGGTCGGTCTCGTGCTGCTGATGTTCGTCGGCGGGGAGATGGGCAAGCGGGCGGAGGCGGCACCAGGAGCTCCCCAGGAAGGAGTCCACGAAGGCATCGCAGGGATGAGGAGCGGAGAGAAGGGAGCAGCATTCCTTTTTCTGCGCAGCCAGGGGCCACGATCGGGGGAAGAATGCCGGAAGCGCCAGCCGAAAGGAGGGGACACGTCACCGAGAACATCCTGTCGCTACGCAATCGGCCTGCGGAGCTCCTCCCGGGGGAGCTGCAGTGCATTTATATGGACCGGGTGCCACGCTCCAGCGCCTATAGGAATCAGGTGGAGGAACCTTCATGCGCATTGGACGCCGCACGGGCCGGATCATAGTCATATTGCTGATCGGCGCCATCATCATCCTCTACGCCCTCGACCTGGCGAAGAGCGGACCGGAAGTGACGGAGCTTGCACCTGCGGAGGTGCGGGAGTACCAGGGGGAGCAGCTCTCCTCGATTGCGGATTTTCGTGAGAACTCGATCCGTGGCCCGCAGCACGTAAATGCGAGCACCTACACTCTCACCATCGATGGACTGGTGGAGAGCAGAAAGGTATACTCCTATGATGCGCTCATGGAGCAGTTCCCTCACTACCGCAAGGTCGTTACCCTCCACTGTGTGGAAGGCTGGGATGTCACCATCCTCTGGGAGGGAATAAGAGTACAGGATCTCCTGCAGGAGGCGGGGGTGAAGCCGGGGGCAAATACGGTCATCTTCTACGCGGAGGACGGCTACTCCTCCTCACTTCCCCTTGCCTACATCGAGGACCGGGACATCCTGCTGGCCTATGCCATGAACAACGTCACCCTGCCGGCGGAGCGGGGATTCCCCTTTCAGCTGGTGGCCGAGGACCGCTGGGGCTATAAGTGGGTGAAATGGGTGACCCGGATCGAGGTATCCGACGATGAGAACTACCGCGGCTACTGGGAGAGCCGGGGGTATGCGAACAACGGGAGCATTGACCGATCCTTCTTCGATCGGGGATAGGAAGGAACAAAGATGGTGCGGTTCACATATCGGAAACTGGTCTCCTGGACCCTCCTCGCATTTACGCTCCTCTTCCTGATCAGCGGCTTCGGGATCACGGAACCATGGCTGGTGCGGCCCCTGACGTTTGGGCTTCTCGATAAGGCGCTCTCCCAGCAGATCCACTTTCTTCTCTGGGGTCCATTCCTGATCGTGCTGGTGCTGCATATGTACTACAACTGCCGCATCTTCAGGAGATAATGCCGAAATACGGCAATCCGCGGCAAAGAGGACGAATACACCGATAGATATCATAACCGAATAATTTTCAGGTCCATCCTGGCCGGAATCATGGAGATGGCCCGGACAGCGTTTCGATCTTTTTGCCTCTCCGACCCGGAAAGCTCGCCAATTTCGTTCATGGATAAAAGAACCGACCCGGGCGACGAAGCGCAACCAAACTTTTTTCATCTCTTCTTCAGTCCATGCCGGTGTGCAGGTGATGAGTGATGGCTGCCCCTGATGAGAGCCCGAAGAGATCCGGCCGGAGCCGCCTGACCGACGTTCTTCCCCCAGATCGGCTCAATGCGTTTGCCGATGGTGTCTTCGCGATCGTCATCACGCTGCTCGTCCTCGAACTCCCCGTGCCGGACGTTGCCGAAGGCCTGCTGTGGGCGCTTCTCGAAGAGTGGGCCGACTTCCTCGCCTACGTCATCAGCTTTGCATTTATCGGCGGGTTCTGGATCACGCACTCGTCCATCACCCGGCTGACGGAGCAGGAAGACGGAGTCACGTTCCGTCTGACGCTCGTGATGCTCTTCTTCGTCTCCCTGCTTCCGTTCTCCACGAGACTGATGGCCACGCACATCGCCGGGGCGGGTTCACGGCTGTCGGTCCTCATCTACGGGCTGGACCTGCTCGTTGCATCGTATATGCTGAACACGATCATGCGCTACCTTGCCCGGCGTCCTGAGCTCCTCGTCGACGGGCTTGCGGAAGACGATCTGCGGGTCCTGGTGCGCCGAAGGCGGTACGGCGTCATCTTCAATGGAATCGGCGTGCTGCTCGCGCTGTTCCTGCCTCTGTTGGCAATCGCGATTTACATCTCCGTGGCGCTCTACTTTATCATCCATCCCCTGTTCTTTGGACGGGCCCTCAAACATTCCTTGAAGACGAAAACGCAGTGAAAAGCCGCAGATCGCCGGGTTGATTCATCGGCTATACGCTGAATAACCCTCTCTCCACACTCCGGTTCCCGGCAGCGATCGTCAGCGTGCTTTGGCCGACTGCCATCCAGACAATGGCCGCGTCAAATTTTACGTAAAGCATGAGGAGAAAGACTCCTCCCGGGGCTGCAACGAGAATCGGCAATGTGAACAAGGTTTTTCTCAAAAGGGCGCTCTTGAATCGAAAGCGGAAAAGAAGCCTGGCATTTCGAAAAATGAAGAGTGAGATGTCCGGGTCTAGTACCCCGGCACTCCGGTTGCCGCCGTCGTCATTGTTTCGGTCGGCGTTACCGTCAGTGTCGTCTCGGTGGTCATCGTTTCAGACGGTGTCATTTCAGTGGTCGTGGGTGTCGTTTCGGTCGGCGTTGCCGCCGGTGTCGCGTTCCCCGCCGGCGAAACGCACCCTGCCACCAGGACCGCCGCTGCCACCATCAGCAGGATCAGCAGGATCAGTTTCTTCAACATCGATAAGCCCTCCTTAAGTCGGGCATGAAGGAACTCGATATTCGATCGGCAATATAAAATTAACTGAAGGCCAAGATGCCCGTGAAAGGCCTTCTCCCGGCCCATCCACCTATTTTTCATCTCCAAAAAGGGGATTTGCCGGATCTCCTGCAGTAGATTCAGCGGTGTTCGAGACTGCAGCCCTCAACCGCGCCGACCACGGCAGTACGGCCATAGTCCGGGCGGGTCGTGCGTTCAAGGTCATCACCGGCGGGCAACCCGGCAAGCAGGTTTGAAAGTTCCGGACATGTGAGGAGCGGCGGTGGGCCTGGTGAGGCAGGCAACCGTTACTGCCGGAGGATACCTGTCAATCGAAAAGGATGGGCATTATCTGGAAAGTATTATAAAAACCGGATCCTATGACTGAACCGGTTGAGACGGGAGAACCGCGGCATCACCGCACACACCGCGTCACAACCTATGGAGCAGGAATATGTTTCGCATGGGAGCCCGGAGGACCGCACGGAGAACCGCTCGCCGGACATCGCGCCGTGTCATGCACCGTACCATACGGCGGACCGTTCTGGTCGGCGGGACGGTTGCACTTGCCGTCGGCGGGACCGCCGCCGCGATCAAACTCTCACAGAAGGATGTCGACCGCATCGAGCAGCATACGGGCAAGAAGGCCGAAGACCTCTCCGAGCAGGAGCTCGACAGGGCGATGGACGACCTTGGCATCGAGGAGCAGGAGCTGACCGACCAGGACGTGGCCGCGATCGAGGCGGGCATGGCGAAAGAGCAGGCCCCACAGCCTGCCGCAGCGCCCCCGGCAGCCCCTCCACCCGAGGCTGTGCCTGCCGAACCGCCTTACATCGGCGAACTGGAGAAGCTTGCCGGGCTTCGGGATAAAGGGATCATCACCGAGGAAGAGTTCCAGGCCAAAAAGAAGCAGCTCCTGGGGCTTTAGATCCGGAGATGTCGGCATGGACAACCCTCACTCAACAACAGCCGCTTCTCCTGTAAGTGGGGGGTGACCGTGCCCGCTCCGTCCCGCCTCGCATCCCTCACCCGGGTTTTCGTCAGCGGCGCCATCGTCGTCACCGGTATGTACCTCGGCGCCGCGATTGTGAGCCCGGTGCTCGTCGGGTTCATCCTGGCGGTCATCGTCACGCCGACCGTGCATCGCCTGGAAGAGCGTGGGCTGCCCCGGGCGGCAGGGGTGCTGGCGATGATCGGGGGGATCGCCGGGGTTGCCCTGCTGCTCGTCGCCGTCTTCAGCCTGTCGCTGATCGAGCTCGACAGCGCCCTGCCCGCCTACCAGGATCTGTTGCAGGCGCAGCTGGAGACACTGCAGGCGTGGTTTGCGGACCTCGGGATCACGACCTCTCCCCAGCTGCCCGATGTATCTTCAGGCCCTCTGCTCATCCCCTCGCTCGGGGAGATCCTCGTCGGTCTCTCCATTCTGGTCGTCGATTTTCTGGTCATCCTGATCGTGGCCGTCTTCATGCTTCTGGAAGTAGCCTCGATCCGGGGAAAACTCCAGAAGAGCCTCGGACTCGACGCTATAGCGGAACTCAACCGCTCTGCGAGTAATCTGGTTGCATATGCGTCCTTGCGCACCCGGGGCGGGCTTGCGACCGGCATCGCTGTCGCGATTCTCCTGCTGCTCCTCGGGATCGACGCCCCGGCGCTCTGGGCGGTCCTGATCGTCGTGCTCGGCTACATCCCCTACTTCGGGCTGCCTATCGCATCGGTGCCCCCTATCGGGCTCGCCTGGCTCCAGCACGGCCTCCCGGGGGCACTTGCCGTTGCGGTCGGCATCTTTATCGTCGACCTTCTCGCCCGCCGCTTCCTCCTGCCGTACCCTGCCGAGCGGGCGCTCCGAATCTCCCCACTGACGATCATCCTCTCGGTCCTCGCCTGGACGCTGGTGCTCGGCGTCCCGGGGCTGTTTCTGGGTGCTCCCCTGACTCTGCTCGTAAAGGCGGTGCTGTCGAGTTCGGAAGAGACACGGTGGATGGCGATACTGATGGAGCGGTCCGAGGATGTTGGAAGTCCTGAAAAACGGTCCACGGACCGATAGGCCGCGTGCTCCCAAAATGTAATATATTGGCAATAATAATGCAATCCACCAAAACCTGCGATCAAACCCAAAAAATATCCAATAAATGTCGTCTACGAGGTGATTGGACTGATGATGGAGCGGACCTGATGCATGCCCGGACCGGTTGGCCGGTGCGGGAACCGGGAAGCCGGAACGGTCGGGCCCGTGCAGTAGGGAGAGCGCTCTTCCTGGCTCTCCTGCTCGGAGTACTGGTGTGCACCGGGGCCGCCCAGATGCAGGAGAATGCCGATGTTCAGGAGCTGACCGGGAGAATAGAACCCGGTCAGGCAATTATCTATGATCTTCCCGACATGCGGGCGGGCCAGACCCTGTACGCCTATGAGGAGGGATCATCGGGAGACCTGGACCCGTTCCTCGCCGTAGCGAACCCGGATCTCAACACGAGCCGGGTGCGTACCGAGTTCGCAAACGAGGTGAACCTCTCCCTGGCGGCGGGGGAGGACCCGCTCAAGGTGATCCCGGAGATCGCCGGCCGGTACTTCCTCGCCTGGAACGATGATACGAACGGCACCTACAACTCCGCCCTGCAGTACAGCATTCCCGCAGACGGCAACTACCTCCTGATCGTCATCGGCTCTCCGGCAAAACGAGGCCAAACCTTCGGGGATTACCGCCTCCTGGTCGGGATCGACACCCCGCAGGTGCTGACCGGCCAGGCCGAGCCGACCGGGGCCACTATCGCGATCCTGAATGCTTCCGCTTCGAAGATGCGCGTCGGTGTCCAGGAGGTGACGGGGAACCTCTCCGCCAACAAAACATCGACCTACTACACCCTCAGTCCAATAGAAACGAACGATACCTTCTACGCCTTCATCGAAGCGACCTCCGGGAACCTGATCCCGGCGATGGTCCTGCGGGACTACGGCGGCAAGCCCCTCGCCGCGGTGGCTTCTGAAACGGGGAAGACCAGCGCCACGCTCCAGTACACCTTCTCCGGCGCCAGCAGCAACAACCGGCTGGAGGTGCTCTCAAGCCCGCTGAACGGGGCCAACACGACAGGAGACTTCCGCCTGCTGACCGGCCTGAACGCCCCCGGCGTGCTGGCGGGCAACGAGTCGCCCGGAGGGCGCTCCGTCCTGCAGGAGCCCATTCCGGTCAAAGTGGGCGTCGAACTGGACCAGATCACCAACGTGGACCAGGTCAGCGAGAACTTCGCCGTGGTGGCCAACATCTGGATGGAGTGGAACGATCCTGCTCTGGCATTCAGCCCGGATGAATGCAATTGCCGGGTCAAGATCTACCGGAGCATCGACGATTTCGTCGCGGCCGAGGGGTCACGGTGGCCGGAGTTTACGCTCTACAACCAGCAGGCGCAGCGCTGGACGCAGAACCAGATCATCGTGGTGCAGCCCAACGGCACCGCCACCTACTTCGAGCACTTCTGGACGACCCTGCAGGCGCCTGAATTCAATTTCAGGGCCTACCCGTTCGATACCCAGGAGTTCTTCATCCGGATCGACTCGCTCTATCCCGAAGAACTGTATGTCTATGAACCCTGGCCGGAGAAGACCGCCGTCGGCACCCAGCTCGGAGAGGAGGAATGGTACATCACCTCGAGCGATACCAACATCAGCACGATCGAGATCACGACCCAGAACTCCCGCTACTCATTCAACTTTATCGCTGCCCGCCACCTGACCTTTTACCTCCTCCGCATCCTGCTGCCCATCCTGATCATCATCCTCCTGACCTACATCACGTTCCTTCTCAAGGACTACGCCAAACGGGCCGATATTGCAGCCGCAAACCTGCTCCTCTTCATCGCGTTCAACTTCACCATCGCCGGAAACCTGCCGCACCTTGGCTACCTGACCTTCCTGGACTCCATTCTGATCGCCACCTTCGTCATCACCGGCGCTACGGTAGCCTACAACCTCTACCTGAGATGGCTGGCGACTGCGGCGCAGAAGGAGATCGCCGAGCGGATCGACCGGGTGATGGTCTGGCTCTACCCGTTGGCGTACATCACCGCGCTCATTTTCGGCCTGCTTGTAGAAGGGTTCTTCTGAGCAGGCGCCGCTGCCGTACGCATATTTATGTATCGACGGCCAATGAACTGGCATGAACTGTCCGGTCTGCGGGGGAGACTGCATCGAGGACGCTCCTGCGCTCCTTGCACGGCTGCCGCACACCTTCGCCCCCTGCCCCGACTGCATGGGGCTCGTCTACGACAAGCGCAGCCCCCCGCCCGATATCGATCCGGCGGAGCCCTGCTCCTGCGGGAAGCGGTTCATCGACGAGGTCTTCGCCCACATCTACCGGGTGATGGTCACTGAAGGAGACCTTGCCGGGACCGAACCCCTCGGCGCCGCCGGGACGCCGCTCGTCCACCCCGGATTTGCGATGCGGAGAGCCCCCTATCTCCCGCCCAATTCACTCGTCCTCCTCTCCCGGTCGGTCGGGGAGCGGGCCGCCGCCCGCCTGATCGCCGAGGTCCCGGAGGTCCGGGGGGTCGTCCGGGCGGGTGCCGGGACGCCGGGAGTCAGGGATACCGACGCGGAACCAAAGACCCATACCCTGCTTGCCGGGTGCGACGTCCGGGCCGACATCTTCCCCACTCGTAGAGGACCCGTAGTCGTCTACAAGCAGCAGTCGGCCCTGCATGTCGAGTTCCCCCGGGACCGCGACGAAAAGATTCTCTCGCTCGAGCACCAGATCGAGGAGCGCCGGCCCCGGACCTTCGTCGACGCCTGCTCCGGCGCCGGCACCCTCGGACTCGCCGCCGCCCGGGCGGGCGTCCCTCACGTGATCTGCAACGACGCCTGGTACGCGGCCGCCTACTGGACCGCCTGCAACCTCCGGGTGAACCGGGAATTCCTCGAGATCGGCGAGGTGACGATGCACCGGTCCTACGACGACCTCCGGCGCCGACCGGTCGCGCGGGATCCCGTCCTCGTCGCCACCGCCGCCGGCGCGCAGGAGATCGAGGTCTACCAGGGGGACTTCCGCCTGCTCCCCGCCGTCCTCCCGCCCCAGATCGACCTTGCCGCTCTCGACCTCTTCGAGAAGGCGGACGCCGGGAAGGTCGGCCGGATCACCGAGGCATGGCAGGCCCGGGTGGGCGGAGCTATTTTTATCCCATAGACTACAGTATATACGGGGACTAGCCTGGGTGGCTCGGCGTCACCTGTCACCCGAAACCGCCGTTAGCGGGGGGCGAAGTCTGAGGAAGGCCGCAGCGGCCTGCAGGATCCACTGCGTCCCGACGGAGAAGCCTCGTCCCATGAGGTCGGCGGAGAGGTATCAAAGCCCCGGAGGGGGCGGCGACCTTTTGCCGCGGGTACCGGTTCAGGCCCGGAAGGGAGCAGACTTACCGTGGACGTTCGGCGCCCATGGGGTTGCGGGGTGGAGGAGGGATGCAGCGGTGAATGCTTGTGCGCACGGTCGACCGAGGACGTGTCCCCAACGGCGATCTCCATGGCAAAAGTAACGATTCTTGGGGCTACAGGGAACGTCGGCATATTTGCGGCCCACACCATATCCGAGATCCCGTACGTCAGCGATATGCTGCTCGTCGGGAGGCCCGGACGCGAAGATTTTCTCGCGGGCTGCTGCCGTGACCTTTCTGATTCATTCGCTGCACGAGGCACCGATATCCGGCTCTCGTATAGCACCAGTCTGTCGGACGCACAAGGCTCGGATATCTTCATCTGTACAGCAGGAGCGCCCCGTCAGCCCGGCCAGGATAGGAACGACCTCGCCTTCGAGAACGCGAAGATTATCGCCGAGACCGCCGAGACCATCGGCCGGTCTTCGCCCGACGCTATTCTCTTTCTGGTGACAAACCCCGTCGACGTCATGACCGCCGTCGCCCTGAAGTATTCGGGGTTCCAGCCGAGACAGGTCTTCGGCCTCGGGACGCACCTCGACTCGATGCGCTTAAAGTCCCTGATCGCGCGATACTTCCGGGTCCACGTCAGCGAGGTGCATACCCGCATCATCGGCGAGCACGGCGAGAGCATGGTCCCGCTCTGGTCGGCGACGACGATCGGCGGCATCCGGATCAGCAACCTGCCCACCTTCTCAGGATTGCCCGCGCAGGAGATGATCGACACCGTCAGAACGAGCGGCGAGGCGATCATCAGGGATAAGGGCGCTACCGTCTACGGGCCCGGAGAAGCGATTGCAACCCTCGTCCGGACGATCCTTGGGGACGAGAACCGGATCCTCACCGTATCAAGTTACATCAAAAGCGAGATCCACGGGATCGGCGATGTCTGCATCGGCGTGCCCGCCCGCATCAACCGGAACGGCGTCTTCCCGGTTCCGCTCAGCCTCGAAGAGGATGAAGTCGCCGGATTTAAGGAGTCGGTCAGGAAGATCCGCAGGATCACTGCCGAAGTGATGGAGCGGCTCGAAGAAGTCCGTTAGATCGGAAAAAACGGGTATCAAGGATCCACTTATACAAGCGTGGATTCGATGATCTCGGCGCTTGCGACGCCTTCAAGATTCTGGAGCGCTGCTTCGACTTCATCGGGAGCCCCCGCTTTATCGGGGACGACGATGGCGGCTTTCAGTGCCACGAGACCGAAGCCGATCGGCTCTTCCCTGATATCGTCGACCGGGACGGCCGCCTTGACCGCTGCTTTGAGTGCTTCACGGTCGACATCGGGGGATTCGGGCATTATCTTCACGATTATGGCTACGTTTCCCATTGTTATGGCCCCCGGAACCCGCATTTCGGGCACGTGTAGCCTATGCTCTGCTCCCTGCACCGGTAGCACCTGTTAATCTCGTGCGCACACACCGGGCACGGGAACCAGGTGGAGCCGTCCTCGGCCAGTGTGGCGTTGCAGGAGGTACATCGATCTCTCGCTGTCATCGTTGTTTCCTCGAATGTTAACCTATCATATCGCCCCCGCAGCAATTAAAATCTCGGATCGACGAGAGTCCCCACAACCGCCTCATCCCGGAGGGCCCGGCGGACCCGGTCGTCATGCCTGCCGTTCACCACCCTGGCCCGCAGATCGTGCTCGAAGACGAACCGGATGAGCGAAGGATCGACCTCGTCGGGGGCGAGGGCGGGGTCCTCGACCCTTGAGAGGAGCCTGCGGTGGTGGTGGATACCGTCGACCGATTTGAGGAGGAGGAGGTCGACCGAGAGTTCTTTCGCGACCCAGGCGGCGATCGTGTCGGAGGTGACGTTCCAGGAGTGAGGGAGGGGGTCAGCCTGCCGGAGAGCGCAGTAGGGGAGGAGGACCGTCACCTCCGCCGGCAGCGTGAGAGCGGAGACCGCCGGGACGCCGTGCGAGGCGATATACCACCCGAACTGCTCCATGCCGGCGATCGCCATCCAGTGGGCGGCGGTATCGGAGACGTTCAGCCGCCGGACGAGGTCGGCGAACTTCCCGCCGCCGGGCACGATCAGCACCGGGCGCCCGACCTCGCGGAAGATGTCGAGCAGGGGGACGACCCGGTCAAAGAGGCTTCCACCCACCTTGACGACCAGCGGGGATGCAAGCGTTGTCATATCGTTCTGCTATTAAACCGGAAAAGACATAACCCTGCGTATGCGCCGGATCGCCACGGTTGTCCTGCTCCTCTGCCTCCTTGCCTGCACGGCCGGCGGCGTCCGGATCGTCGAGTTCTGTCCGGACCCCTACCAGCCCGGCGACCCCGACGAGTACCTGGTGCTCGAGGGGTCGGGGGTGCTCGACGGGTTCGTCCTCTCGGACGGCGAGGGCGGGTACCGGTTCCCGCCGGGGACCCCGATCGACGGGCGGCTGGTGATCGCGAGGAACGGCCCCGCGTTCGAGCAGGCCCACGGTTACCCTCCCGACTTCGAGATCGAGGCGCGGACGCCGGCCGTGCCGGACGTGATCCCGAACGGGAACCTCCTGATGGCGAACCGGGCCGACGAACTCCTCCTCTACCGGGGGACCACCCTCATCCAGCAGGTCGCCTGGCCCGCCGACGTCCACCCACGGGAGGGACAGATCCACTACCTCGAGGAAGGTGTCTGGGACCCGCGCCCGCTCTCCATCGGCCAGTCCCGTCTCCTGCCCGCAACCTTCGAGGGCGTCGCAGTGACCGCTTTTGCCGCCCCGGACTGCTCGTACGAGGTCTTCTCGGCGGCGGTCGCGGGGGCGGAACGCGAGATCCTGGCAAACGTCTATGAGTTCACCGATCCGGCCATGGCAGCCGATCTCGTCCGCGCCCGCGAACGGGGCGTGGCCGTGACCGTCCTCCTCGAGGGCGGGCCGGTGGGTGGTCTGCCGCCGGAGGAGCGGGCGGTCGCGGGCGCCCTCAACCGGAGCGGTATTCCGGTCCTCTCGATGACGACGACCGACGCCGCCCATGCGAAGTACCGCTACGACCATGCCAAGTACCTGGTCATCGACGGGAGCACCGTTCTGCTCGGGAGCGAGAACTTCAAGCCCGGCGGCTACCCGGCTCCGGGGCTGCAGGGCAACCGCGGGTGGGGGGTCTGCCTCGAGGACGCCGGGCTCGCGGCCTACTTCCGTGAGGTCTTCCTCCTTGATACGGCGGGCGGGGATATCGTCCCGCTCGAGGGCACGACGGCCAATCTCAGCACGCCCTGGGCACCCCCCTACACCGTCGAGTTTACTGCCTGCCGCGCGGTGGGAGCGCGGGTGACTCCGGTCGTATCCCCCGATACGAGCGCGCTCATCCTCCGGCTGATCGAGGGCGCGGAGGAGAGCATCGCGATCGAGCAGGCCTACATCACAAACGAGACCGCCTACGGCCTGAACCCCTACCTTGCGGCCGCGATCGATGCCTCCCGGCGGGGGGTTCTCGTGCGGGTGCTCCTTGACTCCGCCTGGTTCAACACCGAGGGCGATGCGGACAACGACGAGATGGTCGAGGTCGTCAACCGGATCGCCGCGGCCGAAGGGCTGCCGCTCGCAGCAAGGCTCGCGGATCTCGAAGCGAACAACCTCGCGAAGATCCACAACAAGGGGGTCATCGTCGACGGCCGGGCGGTGCTCGTCAGCAGCATCAACTGGAACGCCAACTCGCCGGCGTTCAACCGGGAAGCGGGCGTGATCATCGAGCACCCGGATATCGCCGCCTACTACACCAGGGTCTTTCTGGACGACTGGAATGCCTCGAAGGAAAAAGGAGCGAGCGGCGCTCCCGGGCCGGACCGGCTCAAAATAGTGGCGGCGGCGTGCATACTCGCCGGGCTTACGGGGCTCTACCTCTACCGGCGGAAGCGCACCTGAGGCCTCACTGTCTTCCGACAGGATCGGCGGAGCGGCAGACGTCGCAGATGGTGATCGTCCCCTCGCCCGAGGCGACGGCGGAAACCCACCGCTCGATGACCACCTCAAGGTCGCCGGGGAAGTCTTCCCGGTTAAATCCGCGCTTTCGGCTCATGTACTGGGATATCGCGGCCCTGCTGATCCCGAGACGCTTTGAGGCCTCGCTCTGGCTGATCCCGCGCTCGTTCACCAGGCGATAGACCATCTCGGCACGCATCTGGGGGAGCAGTCTGCGGACGAGGGTGTCGCACCGCATGATGTCGCAGGAAGGAGGCTCGGTCATTGCGCAGACACCATCTGGGATTCTTTGTACTCG
Organism: Methanobacteriota archaeon; assembly: GCA_016841955.1. Lineage (GTDB taxonomy): Archaea > Halobacteriota > Methanomicrobia > Methanomicrobiales > Methanoculleaceae > Methanoculleus. The sequence continues at coordinate 607,460 of JAENYE010000001.1, read as the reverse complement.
TAGAGGATCTGCCGGGCGTCCCTGAAATTGAACTTCTCCACGATCATATCGTTATCTTTGAGCCTCTTTAAAGCATAGCGAACGGTGCGGGGGGCCAGGCTGCTGAGGCGGACGAGCTCCTTGTGTGTCAGGGCGCCCCCGTCCTCAAGCAGCAGGAGGATCTTGCGGGAGGACGGGGGCAGGTTCACATCATCCATGCAGGATAGTTAACGCTGTTAACATATCAAACTGACGGATGTTATAACTCCGGGGGGTCTATAGGGTATCTATGCTGGAACGGCAGGAGAAAGCAGCACTCGCCGTGCTCGTATGCGTCGTCGGGATCGTGCTTGCGGCGCACCTCCTCTTCGACGCCGTCGGCCGGCCGCTGGTGGCGGATCCGTACTCACCAGAGGTTCCTGACGGGGCGCTGGTCCTCCTCGAGGGGAATATCGAAGAGATCAGAACGACTTCGACCGGCGCACACCTGGTCCTCACCGTCAACGGCACCCCGGTCTTTCTGCCGCGGAACGTGGCCGCAGCGCTTGAACTCCACGAGAACGAGAACATAACGCTTTATGGGATCGTCCAGACCTACCGCGGGGAGCGAGAGGTGGTGGTGGCCTCCGCCGGGGACATCCGGGTACTGAAGTGACCTACTTCTGCTTCGTGTAGAATATATCGGCGCCGTCGGCATCCCCGAAGAGGGGCTCTCCTCGCCGGGGCTTCCTGGGGTTCTCTTTCGTCTTCGCGGTCTCCGGTTCGGGCTCCCGGCGGGCGGGGTCCGGGGTTTCGCCGGGCCTCTTCTTCCGTCCCCCCTCCACGCCGGTCCCGGAGGGGAGGTCTCCATCGTTGATCCGCACGCTCGGCATACATGAGAATCGCCCGGCCCGCTATATGACACCTCTGGATCAGCCGCCGATAACAGAGGGCTTTTTCAGATACAACGAGCCGTTTTTTCCCTCACCGGGCAGGGGAGACGATGCAGGGGAGGGAGCGGGCGCAGGGCCGGCCCTTGCGACGCCGCGCGGGCTTTGCGCGGCAGAAATTCGGAAGGAATTTCACGCCGCAACAGAGAAACTCAACCATCGCGAGAGCAGCAGTGATCCCGGAGGAGGAAACAGACGAAGCGACGGGCCGGAGCGGCACGGAGGATTACCCGCTCTCCGCCGTCCCGGGCTTCGCCCGGGAGGGGTTCTGGCCGATCACCCTGGTGCTGCTCGGGTTCACCTTCTTCTCCGCCACGATGTGGGGCGGCGCGAGGATCGGGGTCGCGTTCCGGTTCTGGCCCGACCTCGTCGGCATCATCCTCTGCGGGAGCGCGATCCTCGCCGTCTATGTCGCCGGCCTCGGGTATGTCGGCTACAAAACCGTCCTCTCCACCGTCCTCTCCGCCCGGTTCGCCTTCGGCGATGCGGGGAGCCGGTGGTCGGACGCCCTCCTCGGGCTCACCCAGATCGGGTGGTACGCCTGGGGAACCGCGACGGTCACGATCGTCCTCGCCCGCCTGCTGGATCTCGATGCGGGCTGCGAGGCCCCCCTGATGGTCGCGTTTGGCCTCGCCTTCTGCCTGACGGCGTATGTCGGCTGCCGGGGGATTGCAGCCCTCTCGTGGGTCTCGGTCCCGACGATGCTCCTCCTCATTGCCGCAAGCGTGCTGGTCGCCCTCCGGGACGCCGGAAATGTGACGGGTCTCCTCCCACCGGGGACGGCGGGAGCGCTCACGGTCGCCGAAGCCCTCACAATCGTCGTCGGCACCTTCGTCTCCGGCGGCACCCAGGTCGCCAACTGGACACGGTTCGCCGGGTCGGTGCGGACCGCCGTCGGCTCCACGCTCCTCGCGTTCTTCTTCGGGAACGGACTGATGATCGCTGTCGGAGCCGTCGGCGCCGCTGTCTACGGCCTCTCGGACATCGTCGAGGTGCTGGCGGTCCAGGGCCTCCTCGTCGCCGGCGTCCTGATGCTCTTCTTAAACATCTGGACGACCCAGGACAACACCATCTACAACTTCTCGGTCGCCGGATGCCACTTCTGCAGGACCGAACGCCGGCGGTTGGTCACCTTCGCCGGCGCCGCCACCGGGACCCTGCTCGCGCTCCTCGGGATGTACGACTGGCTGATCCCCTACATGGTCCTCCTCGGGGTGCTCATCCCCCCGCTCGGCGGGGTGATCATGGCCGACTTCTTCGTCCGCCACCGGGTGCGCTACCCCGCGCTCAAGGAGGAGGTCGTCCCCCGGTTCAACCGGCAGGGGCTCGCGGCCTACGCTGCCGGCTCCCTCGCCGCCCTCCTGGTCCCGGGCATCCCCCCCCGTGAACGGGATCGTCGCTGCGTTCCTCGTCTACGCGTGCCTCGTCCGGCTCACATGAACCGCTCGAACCGGTCGCGGGGCACCCGGCAGATCGGGCAGGTCTCGGGCGGCTCGCCCCGGGCGCAGAGGTAGCCGCAGACCCGGCACCGCCAGACCGGATACTTCAGGTCTCCCGGGGCCCGGCCGGCCGCGGCACGCTCCTCCTTCTGCCGCTGCCGTTCCGCCGGTGGCGGCCGCCGTTCCGGGACGGGGTCGGGGGTGGAGAGGCCGGCCTCCACGTCGGCGGTGACGTAGAGGGCACAGTAGCAGGCGCCGTAGTCGGCGAGATCGGGGTCCCGGTAGTCGCAGGGGCAGATGATATCGAGGTCGTCCTCCCGCTTCCCGGAGGCGAGCCGGCAAGGGCAGGAGATGTAGCCGTAACGCTCCCGGTTCGCGAGCAGGCCCCGGACAAGGTCCCGGGTGAACTCCCGGTCCGGGTTGAGGTGATATCCGCCGGCCTCCGCCTCGAGGTCGAGGTCGTTCGTAAACCGGTCCAGATCCCCGTTGCTCGTCCCGTCAGGCATTGAGAGCCTCCCGGATCTCGTTCTCGCGGAACCCCACGATCACCTTCGCGTCATCGACGACGACCGTCGGGAAAGAAAGTTTCGGGTTCCAGTGTTCGACCTCCCGGACCACGCGGTCACGCTCCTCGCCCGCGAGCAGGTCCACATAGACGTACGAGAACCCGACGCCGAGGTCGGTGAGGAGCTGCTTGGTCCGGGCACACCAGCCGCAGGTGCTCAGGGCGTAGAGGATCACTCTGCCGCGGTCAACTCCAGGCACGTGCTCCATCGCCATCGGAAACCCCCCTCTGTTGCCATCACCCTGACTCCGGGGCAGGAGGTAAGTAGTTTGCCCCTGGCACCGGCACGCGGGATCAGGAGGAGGCGGGCTTGAGGAGGAGGAGAAGGCCGGCACCGTCCCGGGAGATCGCAAGCGATGCCCCACAGAGCCCGAATTTCCGCCGGTAGAACCGGAACCTCCGGGGAGAGAGAGTGCCGGAACCCCGGATCCGGAGCGCGACCGCATCCCCCTCCCTGTGGGAGGAGAGCCGGATCGTCCGGGCACCGGCGGCCGCCATATCCTCGAGGACGCCGACGATCTCGTCGGAGAACCGTTCCCGGTCGATCAGCACCGGCGGGAGGGGGGCGCCGTCTTCGTCGACAACGAGGTCGACCCCCTCGAAGAGCGGGAGATAGGCGAGCCGGGAGACGAGTTCCGCCCGGTATGCCGCCGGGTCGTCCGCCGAATCGATGAACGCCTCGTCCGAGAACGGACGCGTCAGAACCCCGGCAACGAGGTCGCGGAGCACCGACGGGAGGTCGGCAGCGGAGAGGTGCGCGGTCTCCCGGTAGCCCATGATCGTGTTCATGAAGTCGGTGAGCAGGCGGTCGGCCCGGTGGAGAAGCGACGCATCGACGACGTGGTTGAGCCGGTCACCCGCAAAGTGGGCCTCGATCCGCTGGATCACCTGGACGGCCTTGAGGACCAGCTGGACCTCGAACTTCTCTCCGGCGTTGAACTCGTCGGTGAACCGTGAAAAATCGGCAAGAAACCCGTCGATCTGGTCGGATTCCAGGAGTTCCTGGTAACGCCGGGCCTCGGAGGCCTCGCCGAGGTCGTCAAGGAGGTAGGCGAGGGCGTAGAGGCGCCCCGCGATCACCGCAAAGATCCGGTTGGCCTCCTGGAGCAGGTCGACGGCGTGCTCCAGGGAGTCGGCGAGCCGTTCCCGGTCGAAGGTGCCGATGTCGGCCATCTTCTCCGCCTCCCCCTGCAGCCGGTCGAGGAGCGCCGGCATTGCAGAGGCCGGAATACCCCTGCCGTGGCCCGGACAGCAGAGGCTCACGGGTTCGTGGGCGAGGATCCACCGGACCCTTCCTACGGACGCAAGCAGCGCCGGCTGGTCCCACCCGGCAATCCCCGCGATCCCGGGGCTCGTGGAGAAGAGGAGGTCGCCAATGAAGAGGTAATCGCCGAGGCGGATGCAGACGCTGTCGTGCGTGTGCCCGGGGGTGTGGTAGACCGAAAGGACGTCCCCGGAGCAGAGCGGGATCTGCTGCCGGTGGAGATTGATGCCGCCGTCCGTCTCCAGGGTCTCGCGGTCGCGGGCGGTGAGGAGGTGGAGGCTGACCGGGAGCGGCTCGATCTCCCACCCGATGAGTTCCGCAATCGTCCGGGCCGCATCGCCGGCCTCGAGCGCCCGGGCCCCCTCCTCCTGGACGGCGATGCAGAGGTGCGGGAGAGACCGGAACCGCCGGTCCCGGGTGGCCTGGTAGCAGTGATCGGCGTGGCAGTGGGTGAGGAGGAGGAGGACCGGTCGCGGGGCCTCCCTGAGGAGAACCTCCACCAGCGCCATGATCCGGTCCATCTGGGCGGCGTCGGCCCCGGTATCGATGAGCAGGATCTCGCCGGGTGTCCGGATGAGGTAGGCGTTCGAACAGGTGACGTCCGGTTTCCGGAGGAAGGGGTAGATCTCGGCGCCGGCGGTTCCCGGCACCGGCTGCCATTGTTGGTCTTCAAGCATTGCGCGCACCCGGCCCGATAGGGATAACGGACCAGTGTTGCACCGCAAAGGAGAAAAAACAGGTGGGTTTTCCCGGAAGAAGGATAGCCCGGCCGGATGGCCGGGCTCGGGTAGCTTCTTATCCCACCGTGCAGGAAGGAGAGGTGAGGTGAAGAGAGGGTATGAACGTCAGGAGACTTGCCGGAGTCGCGGCTGCGCTCGTGCTCGCGGCATGGATCTGCGGCACTGCCGCCGCACAGGGGACGAGCATCAACGAGATCGGCAGCGTCGCCGCCGGGGAGACGGTCACCATCAGCGGGACGACGAACCTCGCTCCCGGCAACCATCTGCTTGTCACGGTGACACCGGTCGGGTTCGAGCCGACGAACAAATCCGCCCCATCCGGGGCGGGAGGCACGTCGGGGATGGCCATCGTGCAGGAGGGGAACGCCACCGCGAACACCTGGTCGTTTGCCGTGGATACGTCCGGGTTTGAGCCCGGTGAATACACCGTGACCGTGGAGTGGGTCGAGGGCGACGCCACCGCAAGCACCACCTTCACCGTCACCGAGGCGGCGGCGGCCACCCCGACGGCGACGGCAACCCCGGCCACCACCGTCGCCACGCCGCCGGCAACGACGGCGGCGCCGAGCCCCACGCCGACCGCGGCCGGACCCGCTCTCCCGGTGGCGGCGGTCCTTGCGGCCGGGTTGGCCGGCTACGTGATGCGGCGGCGGTAGGGGGCGGGTTGCTTTTTTTTCTTGGTCAGGCCTTGAAGGCACGCCCCTCTCTTCGCGAGACTTACCAGATGGTGCTCAAACTCCAGACGGGACTTCCATCGCACATCACGTGAGCAGATAGTGTATGAAGTGATGCTACAATCTCACGCGAAGCCGCGAAGAACGACGGTTCGTTAGAACCGGAGCTTGAGAAGACCGAAGGTCTTCGAGAACGCGAAGACCAGTTTGGTTGTGAGTTACTCTCCTTCGCGGCTTCGCGTCTTTCGCGTGAGACTGTATCGCTATCTGCACCCGTTAGCTCACGCGAAGCCGCGAAGAACGCGAAGTCAGGTAAGGAGGTGTTGCAACCCCCTTCGCGGCTTCGCGCTCTTCGCGTGAGACTACTGCCTTTCGCACTCCCTTTTCGCAACCTCACCGCCGGTCCACGATCCGCTTCGGCCGGCCGGGCGCCCGGTGGAGTTCGAGCCCGCCCGGCGGCGTGACGGTGCAGATAATGCGCAGCGAGCCGTCCTCGTAAACCGCCGAAAGACCCGGAACCGACCGGAAGAGGGCGGCAAGAAACGTCTCCTCGACCTCGCCCGGGTCGACGCGGGTGGGGTCGAGGCACTCCATGCTCACCCGGAGAACTGTCTCTCCGGCCTCGTCGCCGCCGTAGATGAACGCCTCGTACTCCCCGTTCAGGTATGCCATATTGTGGGGCTCAAAGACCGCCGCCTCCACGTCCACCCGGTTGAGCGGGACCCCTGCAAGCAGGAACGTCTCTGCTTCGCGCCGGGGATAGTCGATCCGCATGTGCGTCCGCCCGCACCCGCACCGCTCCCGGGAGACGACCGAGCAGGTATCCTCCGTATCGTAATTGATGAGAAGCGTCCCTGCCTTCTCGCCGGGCGGGAGCAGGGTCGTATAGACCAGCCGGCCGGACTCGCCGTCCCTGACGAACCGCTCCATCCCGGGGTCGTAGAGGTCGAAGTGGACCAGGTCTTCGGGGGCGTGGAGTCCGGCCTGGCGGGTGCACTCGCCGCACATCGTCCCCTCGGTGCTCCCGTAAGTGTTGTAGACCGGGCAGCCCCAGACCTCCTCCACGTAGCGCCGGGACTCCGGGGCGAAACTCTCGCCCCCGATGACCAGCCGGGCGACGCCCGCGTCCCGCGGTCGGAACCCTTCCGCTTCCATGCGGCGGGCGAGCCGGAGGAGCTTGAAGACGCTCCCGATCACCGCCGTCGGGCGATACTGCGCCATCACCCGGACCGGGAAGGTGCATTTCCCCTCCGGGACGATCGCCATCCCGAGATCGCGGGCGGCAAGCGTCATGGTGTTTGCACCGACGTTCATCCCGTAGGAGGTGCAGACCACCACCCGGTCGCCAGCTCGAAACCCCTGCGAGACGAAGAGCCGGGCGTACTTCTCCGCGTACCGTTCCCAGTCCTCCCAGGTGAGAAAGAAACTCTTCGGGGTCCCGCTCGTCCCGGAGGTCTCGTTGACCGTGAAGACCGCCTCCCAGGGGACGCTCTTGAAGCAGAACTCCTTCGCCTGCGGGGGCTGGTAACGCCGGATCGTCGCCCCGGAGATGATGGGGAGGTCGCGGAGGTCCTCGTGCTCCCGGATCGCCTCCGGGCGGACGTTGTGCCGTTCGAACCAGCGGCGGTAGAAGGGAGAATGCTCCTGCGCGTACCTGACGGTCGAGCGGACCCTCTCATCGATGAGCGCGTCGAGATCCGGGCGGGCAAGCGTCTCCACCGCCCGATGGTAATGCCGGTCGTCTGCCATCCGACCGGGATAGACATCCGGAATAAAATAGGTGCCGGGGGTCAGAGCGCCCAGGCGGGAAGGCCGAGAGGAACCCCGAGCGCCCAGAAGACGATCGTGTAGAGGCAGATCATCCAGAGCGCGACGCCGATGAAGTCGAGCGCCCAGCCGGATCGGAGAAGGTCCCTGGCGTCGATGTAGCCGCTCCCGTAGGCGACGGCGTTCGGGGGGGTGGCGACCGGGAGCATGAATCCTATCGATGCACAGACCGCGGCGGTCATCATCAGGACGATCGGGTTGACCCCCATGCTGACGGCAGTGACCGCCATGATCGGCATCAGGATGGCGGCTATGGCGGTGTTCGAGGCGATCTCCCCCGCAAGCACGATCCCCAGCGCCACGATGAGGATCAGGAGGGCAATCGGGAGCCCGTGGATGAGGGTGAGGGACTCGACGATCGCCGCGGCAAGCCCGCTCTCGAGGAACCCGTTCGAAAGGGCGATGCCACCGCCGAAGAGGAGCAGGATGCCCCAGGGGATCTTCACCGCCCACTCCCAGTCCATGGTGAAGATGCCCTCCTTCCGGTCGACCGGGAGGATGAACAGGAGTAGCGCCCCGAAGATCGCGATAGTGGAGTCCTTGATGCCGGGGAAGATCATGTCCAGGCCCGGGATGACGAACCCGCCGATATTCTTTGTCTGCGCAAATATCCAGGCGAAGGCGGTCAGGGCGAAGACGATGAGCGTCCACCGCTCTCCCGTGGAGATCGGGCCGAGTTTCGCGAGCTCCTCCCGGATGATCCCCCGGGCGCTCGGGAGGGTCGCTCCCATCTGCCGGTAAGGACCCTCGATGAGCCAGATCCAGGCAAGGAAGAGGAATATCGCGGCGAACGGGACGCCGAACTTCATCCAGGTGAAGAAGTCGATGGTGGGCGCAGCGGGAAAGATCGTCGCGAGCTGGGAGATGAAGATCCCGTTCGGGGGCGTGCCGATGATCGTGGCGATCCCCCCGATTGTCGCGGCGTAGGGGATGGAGATGATCAGGCACCGGGCGAGCGTCTGCTCTTTTCCCTCGAGGCTCTCGAGCGCCCGGTCGGCGCCGGGCATGATCGTCAGGATGATCGCGACCGCGATCGGGATCATCATCATCGCGGTGGCGGTGTTCGAGATCCACATCGAGAGGAACGCGGTGGCGACCATGAACCCGAGCACCAGGCGCCTGGGGCTCGTCCCCACGACCCGGATGATATTCAGGGCGATGCGCCGGTGCAGGCCCCACCGCTGCATCGACATCGCGATGATGAACCCACCGAGGAAGAGGAAGATCACCTGGTCGCCATAGGATTTTGCCACCTGCGTCGGGGAGAGGATCCCGAGCGCCGGGAAGAGGACCAGTGGAAGCAGGGCGGTCGCCTCAAGGGGAATGACCCCCGTGACCCAGAAGAGGACCATAAGGACGGTCACTGCCGCAACGGACTTGGCCTCGGGCGCAAGAAGGCCGGGGTCGACAGGGATCGCCAGGACCGCGAAGAAGACGAGGAGCGATACAATGATAACGGCGACCTTGTTCATCATCAGAATTTGGGGAAGAGATTATTTAAGCGTAAGGAAACGAATTGCGGTGGATTTCAGGATTTACAGCAGAAACCAGGCCGCCCTGTGCCGCCCGGTCCTTGCCGGTCGATCCCTGCTGTCCTATGGCCGGGACGGACGGAGTGGGACCGTCCCGGCACCATGCCAACCTATATCAGCAGAATCAGCATAACGGGGTGTCATGACACCGGATTGGATCCGCAGGCGAGGCCTCCCGATCCTCCTCGCCGTCTGTATCCTTGCCCTCTGCGTGGGGCTGGCCGGAGCCCGCGGCCCGACGATCAGCGATATCCAGCCCTACGACACGATCTTCGTCTACGAAGAGGGGCTCGATCTCTCGCAGCTCCGCAACGCGACCACGGATAACCCCGTCACGGCGCTCCGGAAGTACCAGGACGACAACCCTGATCGGGGGGTCACGAGGAGCATCCCGGTCATCGACGACACGAACTTCGAGGTGCAGGATATCCTCGTAGGTGAGGATTACGGGACCTACTACGCCTTCAACCCCGCGGACGGCGCGACGGCGCTCGTGATGATCCGCGAGCCGGAGATCTACCTCGACGTGGTGCTCGCGAACCCCTACCACAACGAGCCCCTGGCCGGACTCGCCGTCTCCGAGAACACCCGGATCGCGTTCCGGATAGCCTCCCCCGACGTCGGGGCCTTTTACCACGCGGGCGGCGTCTATCCGGCGACGGTCGACATCGTCCTCACCTATCCGGGCGGCGCGGAGAGCACCGTCATCAGTGGGATCAATTTCGCCGGGCTGAACATCAGTTCGACCCGGTTCTACACCGACGACCCCGGCAGGCCGGGCGCGATCCCGCTCTCCGGGCTCGGTGGGCCGGGGACTTATTCCGTCCGGGCCGTGTGGAGGACGCCGGCAGGGTTCGACGCCTCCGCTCCCGACTCCGAACCCGTGACGTTCGCGGTCGGGAACCGTGTCGGGGTCGATACCGGGACGCCGACGCCCACCGCGACCGTGACGGCCACGCCGACGACCGCGGCCCCGACGACCCCGCCCACGACCGCACCGACGGAGACGGAGACGGAGACGGTCACGCCGGTCACAACCGCGACGACGGTGCCGGCAACCCCCACGCCGACCGCTGCGCCGCTCCCGGTCGCGGCTGCCGTCGCGGCGCTCGGCTTCGCCGCCATCCTCATCGGCAGGCGCCGGTAAGAGAAGTCAGCAGAACCGGCAGCCGCAGCCCCCGGCCGCGTCCCGGACACGGCGGAGGGCGGCGGCCGCCCACTTTGCAACACCCGGGTCGGCGTCTTCGAGCGCCTGCATGAGTGCCGGGGCCGCTCTCGCGTCCCCGATCATCCCGAGGGTGTAAGCGGCCCACATCCGGAGGCGGGGGTCGGGGTCGCCAAGCGCGGAAAGAAGGGCAGGGGAGGCGGCCGGGCCGAGGGCAGCGAGATCCGTCGCCGCTGCCATCCGGTCTGCACTCCCGCCGTCGCGGAGGATGCAGATCAGCCCTTCGATCCTGTCCGTCACGGTGACTCTTTCCCCTTCTTTTCCTCCTCCGGGTCGTTCGAGGCGAGGATCTCGTCCAGGCCCACGTAGATCGGGAAGACCTCGTGCACGCCCGCGAGCAGGAAGACCTGGTAGACATCGGGCTGGACCGAGCAGAGCGCCATCTCCCCGTCCACCCGCCTCAGATCACGGAACTTACCAAGGAGCACCCGGAGACCGCTGCTGCTCATATAGGCCGCTTTCTCCAGGTTCACGAGCACCCGTTTCCCGCCCCGGGCCAGCACCCCGGAGATTGCCGTATCCAGGCGTTCCGCCGATTCGGCATCGATTCTGCCGTCCACCGATACGACTGCCGTATCGTCCCGTTCGTTGACTGTTACGTCCATGGTCCACTATCGGCACGAGGAGGAAAAAAGCGCTCGCTTTTCACCGGGGCTTACGCAGAGCCTACGCAGGGGCGTAAGCCCCTTCAAAAAAGAATGGTTAGTGGGTCCGCCGGTAGTAGTCCCAGGCATCGACCTCGGTGCCGTTCGCAAAGATGCAGACGCCGTACTCGCTGCCGTCGGGGTTCTTCCGGATCTCGTAGGTGTGGCCCTGCTCCGTGCACCAGACCGCGGCCGGGTTCGCGATGCCAGCGTCTCCGCCGCACCGGGCGCAGGCCCATGGGATATCGACTATCTCGACCGGCGTCCCCCACATCTGGATGGTCGCCGTATCCTTCATAACATCGACGACGAACCTGACCCGGAGGCCGTCCTGCCGGTACTCAGCCGGGAGGTCGGCGGGGAGGTAACGCTCGCCGTCGTCGGCGACGATACCGTAGAACCCGCCCTCGAGATCGACGTACGTGACCGTGCCGTTCCCGGAGATGCGGTCGGCCGTTCCGTCCTCTCCCCCGGCAGCCATGCACCCGCATGCGATGACCGCCCCGAAGAGAGCAAGGACGACGACCAGATAGTTCGGATAAGATCCCGTCATAGGCATCAACATCGATACATGCTTCCGCCGGAGGTAAGTAGATTGCCTTAACTACGAAGGGATTCGGACCTATCCGTTCAGGGGAGGCCGTATCTCGGCCGGAAAAAAGGGTATCACCGTCCCCCGACACCGCCGCCGCCGAAGCCGCCACCACCGCCGAAAGACCCGCCGCCCCCGAACCCTCCTCTGCCGCCGCTTGACGGCGGGGAGTAGAGGATGATCGGGGCAAAGATCACCGGCATGTTCGAGTAGAGCGGCATCCCGACGTCCGGGAGACTGATATTCAGGTTCTTCATCGCCTGCTCGACCTTATCGCCGAAGCCGAGCGCCGTCCCGTAGACCAGCCATTCTCCCCACATCGAGAGGTCTGCGGGGGAGTACTGCCGGATCAGGGCGAGGTCCGAGAGGAAGTAGGCGAACGCGTCCCACTCGAGTTTCTCCCGGTAATGGTCGCCCTTCCAGAAGCCGAAGAGCGTCGAGGGGAATAGGGCCGCGATCCCGATCTGGACCGCGACGATGAAGGAGAGGATGCCGGCCGGGATGAGGAGGTAGGCTGCGCCCGGTGCGAGGATGAACGCCAGGATCGCAAGCCCGCAGGGGATCGCGCCGAGGAAGATGAGCGGGAGGATCATCGTCCGGCCGTCCTTGATGTACCGCCGGGCGAGGGTGGTGTCCACGTCCCGGGTCAGGGCGGCAAGCGACTGCTTGTACTGCAGGATCCGGTGCTGGTAGCCGGGGCTCCGCCGGGCGGTCTCTGCGAACTTTTCAAGGTCTGCTGTATCCACGACATGGTCGTCGGCGACGTTTGCGAGGAAATTGAGCACCCGCTGCTCGTAGGGGTCGGACGACTCTCCCGAGACAATCCGGACCGTGACCCCGTTGCCGTCCGGTTTCTCGGCCACCACGATCTTTTTCTGCCGGTGGAGGTCGAGGACCGTCGCGTAGAACCCGTTGTCGTCGAACTCGAGGGCGTCACCCTTGAAGAGCAGGTTCACCTGCCAGGGTTTGAGCGCGGTATTCGGCGTGAAACTCAGGTACTCCGGCACCGTAAACGGTTTCTCCCTGCCGTAGCGGAGGTAGACGCCGAGGAGGATGAACGGCATCGCGAGGACGAGGGCGGTCGCAAGGCCGTAGAGGACGCTCGCCGCCCCGTAGAGGATCGGGGGCCATCTGTTGGCGTCGGCCGCCTGTTGCCGCACGTCCGGGACGAACTCCGGGAACCCGTCGATCTCTTCCATGAACGCCGGATCGAGGATCAGCTCGACATTCAGCGCGTCGTCCTGGGGAGCGCTCCCCGTGATGACGACGGCCTCCGCCGTCCGCTCGACCTCGAGGGTCGGGGGATGCGTGTAGACCTCCTCGATATCACCGGCGAACGGGAGGGTGATCCGGAGGCCCCGGTAGGGGACGTGCTCGTCCACGAGTTTCAGGTTCAGGTGTGCCCACTGGTCGTCGTACTCGACCGGCGGCCGGACCCGGTAGCGGTACTCCACCGTGTAGGTGCCCGGGGCGAAGTAGTTGGGGTTGTAGAGACCCACCTCGTTATCGAACGCAAGGTTCCGGATCGTCGCGAGGTCGGCGGGGCTCACGCTCCCGGCGGCAGTCCGCACCTCGCCCCGGTAGTCCTTGACGTAGCCGATGGTCCCGGGCGGGGCCGTCATCCTCAGGAACTCGATGTGCGGCCGGTCGATGGCAGCGAAGGTGAGCGGCGCGTCCCAGTAGCGAAAGAGCATCCTGTACTCCCCCGCCGATCGGACGTCGTAGGTGTAGCGCTCGATCAGGGTTCCATTCTCGTAGAAGACGGCATCGTACTGCTCTATATCCAGGTTTCCCCGGAAGAGGGCGGGGAGCGCGGTCGCTCCGGCGACCGCCAGCACCCCGACGAGCAGGGTGATGGCAACAAGGATGAGGATCTGCTGCCGTTCAGTCACGCGCATGGTCTATCAGAACGCTATTGTCGGAACCCGCTCGATCTCCTCGCCGAACTCCAGGTAATCCAGCTTCGTAAAGCCCATGATGCTGGCGACCAGGTTCGAGGGGACTGTATCGGTCATGGTGTTGTACTGCTGGGCGATGTTGTTGTAGGTGTAGCGATGCCGGGCGATCTCGTCCTCGACCCCCCTGACCGCGCCCATCAGGTCCTGCACCGTCTGCGAGGTCTTGAGGTCGGGGTAGTTCTCCGCGACGGCGAGCAGCCGCCCGAGGACCGACCGGGACTCGCGTTCGAGTTCGTTCAAGTCGCCGGGACCGGCGCTGCCGATGCGGGCCCGCATCGCGGTCACATCGGTCAGGGTCTCCTTCTCGAAGGCCGCGTAGCTCTTCACCGCACCGAGGAGCTGCTCGATCATATCCAGCCGCTTCTTCATCGCGACCTTCACCTGCCCGACCGTTGCTTCGGCGGAGTTTTTGAGGGAGAAGAACCGGTTATAGATGCCTACGCCGGCCGCCGCGACGCCGATGACGATCAGCACCACGACAGCGATAAGGACAAGGGAGATGATGTCCACCAAAGTTGTCACCAATACTCTATGTGCCCTGCGGCGTATTTAAGGGATGACCCCCCGAAACCACAGGAAGGAGCAGTCTGAAAGCGTGGGTATGGTCAGATCTCCCGGGGTTCCCCGTATCGCCGAGATCCGGGCCGGTTACTCCGCGATCTCCTCGCCGGAGCTCACCATCGCCACGACGTTGCCGTCCGCATCGCGCAGGAGGGCGTTGTGCCAGAGTACCGGCCGCTCCCGGCCGTCCCGGGTGACGATCGGGCTCTCCTCGAATGGGGGCGGCTCGATCCGGCCGGCCACCAGACGGCCGAAGTTCTGCGCCAGCCGGTCGCGCAGGCGCTCCGGGACGACCGTCGCAAACCAGTTCTTCCCGGCGAGGTCTCCCTCGGCATACCCCAGGATCTCGCTCCCCTTCCGGTTGACGAGGTCGATGGTGCCGTCCGCCCCGATCACCGCGATCATCACGCCGGCCGCCTCCAGGTAGCCCTGCGCCCGGTCGCGCTCGGCGACCAGGAGGTCTTCGGCGGCGGCGCGGTCGGTGACGTCCTCGGCAATCCCGAGCATGTACTTCAGCACGCCCCGGGAGTTGAAGATCGGGATCTTCTTCATGGAGAGCGTCCGCCCGCTCGCGAGGCGGGCCTTCTCCTCAAGGGCGACCGACCGCTCTAAGAGCTCCCGGTCGCCGTCGGCGAAGAAAGCCGCCATCTCCTGCGGAAAGAGGTCCGCAGCCCTCCTTCCCGCCATCTCCTCCTGCGTCATCCCGAGGAACGTCTCGGCGGCCTTATTCGAGAAGACGAACGTGTTCCCCTCCACCTCCCGGACGAATACCATGCTCGGGATGTTGTTGACCACCGAGTAGAGGAACGATTTCCACTGGGCCACCCGTTTTGCGGCACGCGCCCGTTCGGTGACGTCACGACAGACCACCCGGTAGCCGGTGAAGTCGCCGATCATGTCGTAGACCGGCGTCCCGCTCACCTCGAGGATGACGGGGCTCCCGTCCCGGTGGAGCATCGTCCACTCAAAGAGGACTCCGGGTTTTGGGTCGACGAAGAGCGCGGTAAACTGCTCTCTGACCCGTTCCTGCAACTCCAGAGGCATGAAGTCGCAGGGTGTCTTTTGAAGCATCTCTTCGGGTGTGTAGCCGAGGACCTCCTGGCTTTTGGGGCTGACATACGTGAACGTGCAGGCCTCGTCGACGTTCAGGATCAGGTCGCTGATGTTCTCGACGAGGCTCCGGAAGAGCAGCTCGCTCTCGCGCAGAGCCTCCTCCGCCCGCCGCCCCTCGGTGATGTCCTCGAGGATGATGGTGACCCCCGGCGCTCCATCGTTGAAGACGGTCGGAAGAAACTTGATCCGGAAGAAGAGCTCTTCGTCGAGCCGCAGGAACCGGAGTTCTTCCGTGACCTCACGGCCGTTCAAGGCGTCGGTGATCCGGCCCCGTATCAGCGGGTGGTCGAACGCGGCGAGCGGCGACGTCTCGATGCTGTTCCCGATGATATCGTCTCGCTCCCTCCCCGAAAACGCACAGACCGCATCGTTTGCCTGGACGATCCGGCGGTCGCGGTCGAGCACCAGCACGAGATCCGACGAGAAGTTGAGCATGGCGGCGATCGGAACCCTCTGCGAGAGGTAGAAGACCTTGGCCTTGCCGTAGGTCTCCATCTCCACCTGACCCGATACGAGGAGGACGTCGAGGTACCGGGAGACGGTGTTCCGGTTGATCCCGACGGCGGCAGCAAGATCGGAGACCGACATGCCGCGCGGGTGCCCCTTCAAGGCGCCAAGCAGGAGAGAGAGTGCGTCGGTAGTGGGATCCATGTGCAAACAGAGTTTCGCGCCTGAAGATATAGTGTTTTGCAGTGCTGCATAGTATAATGCCACACCACAATGCAAGGCATTAGCCGAAAGCAATATAAACTAAACAGATCAATTTGTGATCCCCAGGGTCGAGAGACGGGGAATCTCTCCGACAGCCCGGGCCACACGGGCACATGTGGTCCGGACCGGCACAAAAACGGCTGGGATCGGTGAACGGAACATTCACCACGCTGATTGCATCAACGTCGCGGTGCACCGGGAGACCCCCGGTACACCCGGGCACACCTCTCTAAACACTCATACCGGCACGGTGGATGGGGGCCCGGGCGGGAGGCACAACCGCTCCGGGGACTGTCTCAATCCACCGCATGGTTATCACACACCCGACAATACACCTTCTTTTTTTTGTTGTCTCGGCAGGAGAAGGCTCCGGAACAGAAAGCAACATCTATCTTCCATCAGATCGAAAACTCGTTCAATGAGCGGGCATGTTGAGATCACCGAGAGAAGAGCGGGCACCGTCGATATCATCGTGGTGAAGGGCCGGCTTGACGCCGGCTCTTCGGAGAAGGCGGAAGAGCGGATCAACAAGTTGCTCGATGCCGGGGGGAGAAGCCTCCTCGTCAACCTCTGCGACCTCGACTACATCAGCAGCTCCGGCCTCCGGGTCCTGCTTGCCGCACTGAAGCGACTGAAGAAGGACGGCGGGGCGCTCCGGATAGCCTGCGCACAACCGCAGATCCTCGAGGTCTTCACCATGGCAGGGTTTCACCGGATCTTCTCCCTCGCCCCCGACGAAGCGGCGGCGCTTGCCGGGTTCACGGCGGGGCCCTGAGGGCACCCCGGGCGGGTAGACCGGTATGGCGTTCTCTATCATTGGTGATATGTTCCTCGTGCTTCTGCAGATGATCTGCGTCGTCATGGTGGTCGCCTACCTGATCACCCGGACGGCGTCGTTCACCCGGGTGCTCGACGGTCTCGTCACCTGGAAGAGCCAGGCGGTTCTCACCCTCCTCTTCGGGGCCCTCTCCATCTACGGCACCGAGAGCGGTATCACCATCCTCGGCGCCACCGCGAACGTCCGCGACCTCGGTCCCATGGTCGGGGGGCTCGCCTGCGGCCCGGTGGTGGGGCTTGGCGCCGGCCTGATCGGCGCGGCGTACCGCTTCTCCCTCGGGGGATTCACCGCCGTCCCGTGCGCGACCGCAACCGTCCTCGCGGGCCTCTTCGGGGGACTGATCTTCCTTGCCGTGGGCCGCAAGTTTATCGGGATGCACGGTGCGGTCCTCTTCGCCGTAGGCATGGAGTCGTTCCACATGGGGATCACCCTTCTCCTCTGCCGGCCGTTCGACGAGGCGCTTGAGGTCGTCGAGGAGGTGGCCTTCCCGATGATCATCGCCAACGCCACCGGGGTCTTTCTCTTCGCGCTCATCATCGGAAACCTGATCGCCGAGCGGCAGACGAAGGCGGAACGGGACACCTATCTCTCGGAACTCGAGCGTAAGAAGGCCGAACTCCGGATCGCCCACGACATCCAGATGAGTTTCCTCCCCGACCGGCTGCCGGAGGTTCCGGGCTTCGAACTCGCCGCTCTCTCGCTCCCGGCAAAGGAGGTCGGCGGGGACTTCTACGACGCGATCCCCCTCCCCGGCGGCCGGACCGCTCTTGTCATCGCCGACGTCTCGGGGAAAGGCGTCCCTGCGGCGCTTTTCATGGCGCTCTCGCGGACGGTGCTGCGGGCGAACGCGCTGGTGCCGCGGAGCGCCCGCGAGGCCATCCGGGAGGCCAATATGCTGATCGCCGAGGACGCGAAGTCCGGGATGTTCGTCACTCTCTTCTACGCGGTCGCCGACCCGGCAAAAAAGACGCTCACTTACGTCAACGCGGGGCACAACCCGCCTCTCGTCTTCCGGTCGGGCGGCGGCCGGCCTGTAGGACTGAAGGGAACCGGGATCATCCTCGGGGTCATGCCGGAGGCCGATTACGGCGAGGAGACGATCAGCCTTGAGAGCGGGGATCTCGTCCTGCTCTACACCGACGGCGTCACCGAGGCGATCAACCCCGGCGAGGAGCAGTTCGGGGAAGAAAGGCTGATCGAGACCGTCACGGGCTGCCGCGACCTGCTCCCGGGCGAGATCGTCGACCGGATACGCGACGCGGTCACGGAGTTCTCGGGAGACGAACCGCAGTTCGACGACCTGACCCTCATGGTTCTCCGGGTGGTGTGATGGCGGAACTCACCGTGCAGGCGGATCTTGGGGCACTCGCGGCGATCGCCGATTTTCTCGCCGGGGTGCTCGCCGGGAGCGGCGACGACCTGGTCTTTGCGGTCCAGCTCGCCGTGGACGAGGCCTGCAGCAACACCATTCTCTACGGGTATCCCGGCGGGGAGGCCGGGACGATCACGATCGCCTGCACCATGGACGACGACGCCGTCCGCGTGACGATCACCGACGACGGCGTTCCGTTCGACCCGCTCACCGCCCCGCCGCCGCTCCTCGACATCCCCGCGGAAGAGCGACCGGTCGGGGGGCTCGGGATCCACTTCATCCGGACGGTGATGGACAGCGTGGCCTACGCCCGCGAGGGTGAGAGGAACGTCCTTTCGATGGAGAAGAAGCGGCCGGCGTCATCCTGACGCCTTGATGAGCGACCCGAGCGCCCGGGGAAGATTCTCTTTTGCCGTGACCACGGTCGCGGATTCCTCGAGCATCAGGTTGACCCGTTCGTGGTGGCCGACGGCCCGGAAGTCGGTGCGGAGCGCGACGATCCTTCTACCGAGGGCATATGCATATCCCATCTCCCAGGACGTCCCGGAATCGGCGTCCGCACCGTCGATGACCGCGACGACGATATCGGCATCGCGGAGCGCCATGAGGTGCTGCGCAAAGATGGCCTGGTGCTCCTCGCTGCACCGTGTGTGGCTCGTGTCCCCCACCTCCTGCGGGAGGTAGACGTCGAAGAGGTGCGCTTCAAGGAGGTCGCGGAGCGCGAGGTTGTAGGCCTGCTCCGCCTCGGAGAAGAGCGGGCCGGCGAGGTAGACCCGGTAACGGGCAAACTCCTCCACGTCGATCGCCGGGATATCCGGGAACCGGGCGAGGAACGCCCCGCGTCCAGGCTGTTTTACGGACGAGTAGTAGGTGGTGTTCACCCCGCAGGTGGGGGAGGAGTTCACCCCGACGATCGCGAGCGGCGGCTCCCCACGCTCCCGGATGACGGCGCGGACCTCCGCCTCGAGCCGGTCGAGGAGCGCGGCAAACTCGTCGGTCGCGAGCCGGTGTCGGTCCCTGTGGGACCGACCCGGTCGGGCCATAGGTCCGACCAGGTCGAGATATGATCCCGGTTCCCGGTCGGGACCGAGGTAGATCGTCTCCGGGCAGGGGAGCGGGACCATCTCGATCGAGAAGCGCCGGCAGCGCTCCACGGCCAGGCGGAAGCAGCGAAGGTCCTCATCGGTCGTTATTCCGCGGGCACGGCACGCGGGGTTCTGGATGCAGGGAGCGATGAGCACGTACATTGATAGTACCTGGACGGCGTACCATAACAAGACAGATGATACCGCTCTACGCCTATCGGGACAACACCTGCGATCCCCGGAAATGCACGGTGAAGAAACTGGCCCGGCGCGGACTTGCGAGGATCGTCACCGCAGTCGCAAAGATCCCCCGCTCGACCCTCCTCCTCGATCCGACGGCCGAGCAGGCGGTCTCCCCCGCCGACCGGCACCTCCCTTCGATAACGGCGCTCGACTGCTCCTGGGAGGTGCTCGATACCGGGGCCGTCGCCTCCTGGCGCAACCGCCGGGCGCTCCCCTTCCTCGTGGCCGCAAACCCCGTGAACTTCGGCCGGCCGTTCCGGCTGACCTCTGTGGAGGCGATGGCCGCGGCGCTCTACATCCTCGGGGAGAAGGAGCAGGCCCGGACCATCCTCGCTCCGTTCGGGTGGGGCCTGCGCTTTATCGAGGTGAACGCCGAGCCTCTCGAGGATTACGCACGGGCAAAGGACAGCGCCGAGGTCGTCGCCCTCCAGGCGCTGTATATGTGATGCACTCCGGGTTGACCGGGGGCTACATTGCGATGGAGTCTCACGCGAAGCCGCGAAGAACGCGAAGGGGTTCGTCAACAACCACACGGACTTCGCGTCTTCGCGCCTTCGCGTGAATTAGTGGCGTATGGATGGTAACGCA
This sequence comes from Methanobacteriota archaeon, assembly GCA_016841955.1. Lineage (GTDB taxonomy): Archaea > Halobacteriota > Methanomicrobia > Methanomicrobiales > Methanoculleaceae > Methanoculleus. The sequence continues at coordinate 587,581 of JAENYE010000001.1, read as the reverse complement.
ACCTCGCGCGAAGAGAGTATGAGTCCCGGTGATGAAAGCCAGGCGTCTGTCGTTGCAGCCTGAAAGCCCCGGGATGTAACCGGAACCGCCGGCACCTCCCCGAGCGGCACGTTTTTATGTCGGGAGCCTCCAGTCCGCGTTCAGGAACAGGAGGTTACCGGATCATGAATACCGAACGAGAGAAGGTGCTCCTCGCCGCGGCCCATGCAGTGACGTTCAAGCCCGACTACATGACCGTCGACAAGCTGGAGGCGGCGACCCGGGGACACGGGGCGCTCGTGATCCCCGCGTTTGCCGCGGCGAACTCGCTTGCGGAGGATATCTTCTGCAACATCGGCGCCCCGGAGATGCGTCTGATGAACATGACGGTGGTCGACGCCTCGGCCCCCCACCTGCCGCTCGATGCGATCATCGGGAAGGCGGTGGGCGAGGCGAAACGGGGCGGGGCGGAGCCGGCGAACGCGGCGCTGATCGTCGCCACGCTCGCCTACTTCTCGGGGAGCTGCGCCCGCGCCGGCGTGCCGCTCGGGAACCGGAAACTCGGCGCCATCGCCCGGATGCACGCCGGCGGTGACCGGACGAGCGCCATCGCCCTGACGACGAACAAGTTCACCCACCGTGTCCCGGCATTCCCCGCGTACCTCGCGATCTACGAGGCGCTGGGGGAGAAGCGGCTGACCCGCCTCGACGGCGCGGTCCTGCCGCCTTTCGTCGCCGGGGGAGGCGTCATGGGGCACGCCGCGCTCGGCGAGGACTACAACATCCCCGAACTCGCCAAAAACGCCGCAAAGGTCGGGACCGAGGCGATGATGCGGAGCATGGAGGGTGCCGGGACGACCCCCTACCCCCTCTGGCCGGCCCTGATCGCGGCGGCGGTGACGATGGAGCTCGTCCACCCGGACGCCCTCCTCGGGGAGGAGTTCGGGAAGTTCGGGCAGGTCGATTCCGCCTATCTCGCCGGGAAAGGAGCCGTAGAGGCGGCGAAACTCCCGGAGAAGCTCCACATGCGGGGAACCGGGGAAGAGTACGACACCGCCCGGGTCGTAGGCGACTTCGGGCTGATCTTAAAAGACATCGGCGGGCCGTCGGTGATCGGGTCGATGGTCACGAACGAGCTCTTCGCCGGGTTCCAGGAGTCCGCCATCATCGGGGCCGGGTTCTCCGGCGGGCCGGTGAACGTTCCGCTCGGCCACCTCGCCGGCGACATCCTGCCGGCGCTGCGGCTGCTTCTTGCGAACGGCGGCGACGTCGATGCAACCGCAACGACGATCCGGGATTACAAGCTGCAGTCCTTCATCGACCCGGAGCTCGCCCTCTGCGGCCTGAACACCATCGTCCGGAAGGCGGAGGTCGTGAACCGGGGCTCGGTGACGGAGGCCTGCATCCGGGCGAGCGAACCGGTGCGGGACCGGGCGATTTACCGGCGGGCGGCGAAGGTCTACGAGATGCTCAAGGCGGGGAAGTCGCTTGAAGAGGCGGCCGGTGCTCTCGACGAGGAGCGGAGAGCCCTCGTCGAGCAGCGGGGCTCCGCGGCCCTCTCCGGGTTCACGGGGAAAGAGATCGTGTTCCACTTCACGGAGATCGCGCCCCACGGGCGGCGGACGGACCCGTTCACCGCGAAGTACTGGGGGTTCGACCCGAAGGTATCCTACGATATCGTCATCGACGGGAAGGACTACCACATCGAGAACCTCACCGCCCGGGTTGTCCCGGAGTACGCGCTCAAGGGGAAGGGCCGGGACGACCCCGATATGGGCACCGCCATCTTCGTCGGTGCGGTCCTCACCCAGGAGATGCAGTACATCGGACACACCATCATCAACCTGGTCGTGCCCGCAGCGGTCGCGGCCGCGCTCGGCACCGACCCGGCCCAGGCGGCGAAGACGGCCGCGAAGGGGGCATACCTGACGAACGCCATCTCCGGCGGCCGGGAGACGGCTGAACAGGTCGCGGAACTTGCGCGAACGGTGTATACGAGCCTCAGCGAGCCGCTCGAGGGAGCGGAGTGAGGACCCTGCGAGGAACATGAAGGTCCTCGTCATCGACCCGGCATGCGCGGGGATAGCAGGGAATATGCTCCTTGCGTCCCTCATCGATCTCCTCGGCGAGTCCCGCGCACTCGATCCGCTTGCGGACGCGATCCGGGACCTCGAGATCTGCCGGGAGTTCAGCTACGAGGCGGAGACCGTGGATGCCGGCGGGATCACGGCGACCCGCCTTGCGATCGCCATCCGGGAGGAGGGCGCGAGGGACGCGAACGACCTCCTGGAGGCGGCTGCCACGGCCGCTGGTGCGGCAGGCCTCTCGCCGGGCGCATGCTCCCGGACGCTTGCGATCCTTGACGACCTCGCCGCCGCCGAGGCGCACCTCCACCGGTCCGGATTTTCGCCGCACGCAATCGTCCCGGTAGAGACGATCTTTTCCGTCGTCGGCACGATGCTGCTCCTCGACCGGGCGGGGTTCCTCGAGGGTACGATCGTTGCAACTCCGCCGGCGCTCGGCGCCGGGACCATCCGGACGGAGTACGGCGAGATCCCCGGGCCCGCGCCGGCGACGCTCGATATCCTCGCCCGGCACCGGTTCCCGTACGCCTCCGCGCCCGTCGACGTGGAGCTGACCACGCCGACCGGGGCGGCCCTGCTCGCCGGCCTCGCGGAGCGTGCCGTGAGTCCTTACCCGGCCATGGTCCCCGTCCGGGTCGGCTACGGTACCGGCACCCGGGAGGTTCCTGGGCGGCCCGACCTGCTCCGGGTGGTGGAGGGGGAGAGCCTCCCTCCCGGAGAGGACCGGATCGTCATCCTCGAGACGAACCTCGACGATATCCCCGGGGAGGTGGTCGGGTACGCGGTCGAGCGCCTCTTTGCGGAGGGGGCGGTGGACGTCTTCGTCACCCCGGCGCTCGGGAAGAAGAACCGGCCGGTCAGCGTCGTATCGGTGATGGCGGCGGCGGGAGATGAAGACCACCTGGTCCGGGTTCTCATGGAGGAGACCGGGACTCTCGGGGTGCGGGTGTACGAGTTCCGGAAGGTGGTGGCCGCCCGGGAGAAGGAGACTGTGCCGGTCAGTCTCGGCGGCAGGGTGTATCCCGTCCGGGTGAAGACCTCGACCGTCAACGGCCGTCTGATCGCAGAGAAACCCGAGTACGACGACCTCGCGGCGATCGCACGGGAACAGGGAATCCCTCTCCGGTTCGTGGACGATGCGGTCAGGCTGCGCATATCGGAATGGAAAAGAGAGCGCTCCAGCGCTAGAGGGGGTGCGGGGGGTGGATGCCCACCCGACCGCCCAAACGCGGCAAACGCCGCACGCGACGAGTGAGTGCGGACACTTCCCCGTGGGGAAGCGTCCCACTCGCGTCTAAGTTCTCTCATGTCACCGGGGTAATAGTTCCCCAAGCTATTAGATGATCCATGCGATATTTATACGATTCTATTTCGTATCGCCAATCAATCCCCGTTTTTGCCCCAATTTGCCGAAAGAATTTTGAATGGTCTGGTGTTTTCCCGTATAGGTGTAGCGGCGTGGCTATTGAATTGAAACAAACGAGAAATCAACGCTATAGAGAGAAGACGATTGTTTCTCGCCGTCAGACAGGAGACTTCCGCTCGAAGAGGCGCACCATCGCTCTCGCGTCCTCGAGCATGGCGTGATCGTTGTTGAAGAAGATATACGCCCGTTCCGGGCCGATGCCGACGATTCGATCCCGGACAGCGGCGAGTTCGCTCTCGGTATAGTCGTGCCGGTACCAGCCCTCACGGCCGTGCATCCGGAGGTAGACGGTATCGTCGGGGAATATCCGCTCCCAAAAGTCGGGAGAATCGACCGAGACCAGGACGGCCGCTTCCCGCAGCCTCCGGCACGCCTCGTCGTCACCGAGCACCGTGGGGTTGCGGACCTCCACGGCACACCGCCGCCTAAGATCGATCGCCTCTGCAAATGCGATGATGCGATCGACGTCCGTGAACGCCGGTGGTGCCTGGAACAGGTAGAAGTCGACAATATCGTCGAGGGGGTGGAACCGCTCGCGGAACCGTTCCCAGACGGGGATCGCCTTCTCGTTGAACCGGTGCCGGTGAGTGACCGACCGGTTCACCTTGACGCTCCACCGCAGTGCCGATCCTGTATCGGCCCACGAACGGACCGATTTCTCCGACGGGAACCCGTAAAAACTCGCGTTCAACTCGATAGCATCGAGGCCTGAGTGTTCCACGAACCACGCGAGGCTCCTTCCCCGGTTCCACGCGTACGCCCACCCGCTCGTGCCGACAGAGACCTCCATGCCGGGACCCTTCGGCAGGCAGGCAATACAATTTTTCGGTAGGTATCGCGTCCGGAGTACCGCGAGTTGCAGGCAGGCTTACGGCCCGGCGCCATGCACCTCTGCACGCCGCCGGAGAGCGTGTTAACCCACCTGTTATCACGTTTTTTCGCAAACAGACCTACAAAATCCAGCATGTTAAATAATACTACCGAGTACCTTCGATTATGCGAATAACTGCAATAATCGCCACCCTTCTCATCGCCGCCGCGGTAATCGGGGCAGGCTGCACGGAAGAGGGTCAACCCCCTCAGCAGGTAACCGGGGATTCGGTCCTCCTGGATGCCGTCTCCGGGATAAACGACGAACTTGAGTCGGTCCGTGCCTCGACCGCGGAGGACGCCCGGGCGCTCGGGGGGACCGGGCTTACGAGTACCGCCGGGAAGGAGGCGGTGCGGCAGACGATGCTGGACCACCCCTATACGGAGTCGGCCCTGGTGATAACGAAAGACGGTATCGTGGTTACGGCCGTGCCCGAGAACTACGCCGACCTGATGAACAGTGACCTCTCGTCCAACCCGCAGACACAGCGGGCAGTCCTGGAGCAGGCGCCGATCGTCAGCCAGGTCTTCTCTCTGGAGGAAGGGTTCTCCGGGATCGCCCAGAGCTATCCGGTCTTCGGGGAGGAGGAGGAGTACCTGGGATTCGTAAGTATCGCGTATCGGCCCGACGCTCTTATCGATCGGGTGATCGCGCCCCTGACGAACGGCACGCCGTACGACGTCTGGGTGACGCAGACCGACGGACGGGTGATCTACGACACGACCCCCGAGGAGATCGGGCGCAACCTCTTCTCGGATCCGGGATACCAATCCCCGGGGCTCCAGGAGGCGTTCGGCCGTATCGTTGCCGAACCCTCCGGATCCCTCGAATACTCGTTCTGGGACAGGAACTGGGAGCGGAACGTGACGAAGGAGGCGAAATGGGATACCGCCGGCATCGACGGAGCCGAGTGGCGCGTCGTCGTCACGCGGAACACCGATGCGGGAGATCTGCAGGCTGCAATACGCGAGAGGCAGCCTGCGGCGGATGCAGCCGACGAGATGAAGGCCTTCGTTGCCGGGGCGGCTCTCTACGCACGGGAGCACGGACGCACCGACGCACTTGCCGCGTTCAACGACCCGGACGGTGAGTTCGTCAGGGGTGAGCTCTACATCTTCGCCTACGACATGAACGGCACCGTCCTTGCCCTTCCCTTCCAGCAGGGGTTCATCGGCACGGATCGCAGCGGCGTGCACGACTCGAGCGGCGTGGCGTACATCTATGGCATGAGCAGGATTGCGGCGGAAGGGGGCGGCAGCATCTACTACGTCTATCCTAACCCGGCAAACGGGTATGCCGAAGAGCTCAAACTCGGGTATGTCCTGCCGGTGGACGAGACCTGGTTCGTCGGTTCGGGCGTCTACATGCCGGGGGTCGGGACCGGGTTTGACACACAGGTCAGGGAGACCCTCGTGCAGCGGGTGAAGTCTGCAAGAGACTATGCGCAGGAGCATGGAAGAGAGGCGGCATGCGCCGCGTTCAACGACCTCTCCGGGGACTTTGCCGACGGCGGGGCGTATATCTTCGCATACGAGACGGACGGGACGACGCTCGCACTGCCCTACCAGCCCGAGTTCGTCGGGACGAACCGCCTGGGTCTGGAGGACCGGTTCGGTGTCAGGGTGACCATGCTCGAGATCGCCGCCGCACAGGCCGGGGGCGGGTACGTGTACGTCACCTACTATAACCCCGATACCGGCCTTGACGGGCTGAAACTATGTTATGTGGCCCCGGTGGACGGGGAATGGTTCGTCGGCTCCGGGGTATACGCCGGGGCGTAACCGGAACTTCCCTTTTTTGGCTCCGAAGAAAAACCCCTGCCCGAGGTCATACCACCTGCCTCCGTCGACGGTGGGGTTACTCTCCCGGGGAATTGGGGGGAGTAATTCTAATAGCAGTCCCTACCTCGTTGCCTCACGCGAAGCCGCGAAGGACGCGAAGGGGACTCTCAACAACTCTTCCGACTTCGCGCCTTCGCGTCTTCGCGTGAGATCCTGTCGATTCAAAGACCTTCGATCTTCTCACGCCCCGCTCCTGATGGAGCGTCGCGATTCGCACCCGACGGTGCTCTCGCTCGCATATCCCGGCATTCTGAGAACTTCCATCAGAGTCACCGCCTGACTTCCATCAGCAACGGGGTATTGTCCGGGTTTATGTCGGGTAGCTCCAGAGAGCCTTCCAGCTCGCTCACCAGAACCCGGGCACCAGGACAAAGATCGCCCAGCCCATGTGCTCGCGACCGTAGCCGAAGTACTCGTCCTGGATACGGTGAAGGTAGTCGATCATGAAGTCGCGCTCGGGATGATCGGGGTGGTCGCCGAGCCAGGAGAGGACCGACTGCCAGATCCCCGACTCGTAACGGTCCCAGTCGTCCGCGTCCGACCGGACGACGGCGGCGACGTCGAGCCCGGCCTCCCGCGCGGCCCCGAGGATCTCGTACTCGGTCAGGACGTCGGGCCACTCCCGGGCGAACTCGGGCGGGGTGCGGTCGGACCGCCAGCAGCGGTCGCCGATGACGATGGTCCCCTCGTCCGAGACCATGCCAAGGAGGGCGTCGAGCGTCGCCGCAAACCCGCCCCGGATGTGGGACGCCCCGATCGCCGCGGCACAGTCGAACGGCTCGTCGGGGACGTACTCCCGGGCGTCCATGCACCGGACGCAAAGTCGGTCGCCGAGCCCCGACGCCCGGAACGTCTCCTCCGCCCGGCTGCAGGCATCCTCGCGGGCCTCGATGCCGAGGCCGGATATCCCGTACTCGCGCCCCCAGAGAGCGAGGATCGTCCCGTTTCCGCACCCGATCTCCACGACACGGGACTCCTCCCGGAGCCCTGCCGCCCGCCCGGCGGCAAGCACCTTCTCCGGCGTGGTGGGGTTCATGATCGCGAGCGTTCCCTGCGATATGCTGACAAGTTCATTCTTCTCCATGAATGATCCCCCTGATTACCGGCCTGTTGTATACATGATGCGTCTTTCGCCCATATAATCCGTGTACCACCGCCCCCGGTTTCTCCTGGTTGGCGATCGGGCGCGAGGCATTCCGTCGCCCGGGAATTGACCAGGCTGATCTTCCCGGACAGGGGCGTTGCGGATGGGTAACTACTAATAGGGCCCATTAAGAAAGAGAATACCATGCAAGGGCGCCATATCCTGCTCCTGATCCTTCTAGCGGCGTCCGTCGTCGCCGGAGGCTGTACCGCCGCCGGGGATGCCGGGAACGCACAACCGGTCTCCCCCACCCCGACACCGGCGCCGACGGAGGTGCAGGCGGTAGGGGCGGGCCTGCCGGCCCCCACGCCGGCCGGACCCGTCCGGGGGGATAAGATGCCGCTGAGCGTGGAGTTCGTCGACCCGCAGACCTACCACATCGCAACCCCGACGCCCACGACGACGATGATGAAACCGCCCGAAAATATCCAGGTCTCCGGCGGCATGACCAGGTACGCGAGGGTGGCCTGCACGGACCTTCCCTCCGTTCCCTCCGTTCTCGCCACCGAAGTCTACCATATTCCCTTCCCGTACTGGGCCGTCAACGTGAGCGCAACGCCGATTGGCGATTATCCCTGGCTTGCGATCGAGATCCACGAAAAAGACGACCCCAACCGGGACATTAAGACCATCCGCTACTCCCGGAACGACTTCCCGTATGAGGACAGCAAATTCAAGGAAAAGAAAGAGCAGTTCACGATTCTCGAGGGGTACGGGGATTATTACTTTATCGTTCGTTCCGGGTCCTTAAAAGCGCTTGAGATCTCTATCCTGGTCCCGGAGAAGTACCTCGTCTAGACGGGAGGGATCCATCCTCCCTCTTCTGCACTCCGGAGCTCCCGGTCGTAGTCTTCAACCGCGGCAGTGTACTCTTTCCACGCCTGATCCGCCCGGGCGAGGTTCTCTTTCGCCGCGGTATAGGCTTTTGCGTCGTAAGCGGCCGCGGCCGACGACCAGAGCGAGAACGCGCGGTTCAGGTTATCGAGCGCCCGGACGTAGGCCAATTGCGCTCCGGCATACGCTCCCGGGACCCTGTCGGCCCCGACGATCTGCCGGTGGCAGGCCGTGACCCCCATGCCGTAGTCGGCGATGGCTGCAAACTCCCGCATGTAGGCGTCGCATTCGGCAACCGACAGGTCGTCCGGAGAAGAGCGCATAAGAGAGGAGATCTTCCCGGAGACCAGGGAGAGGTCGCCCTCCGATGCCGCCACATGGCTGCCGAACGTTGCAACCTGCCGGTCTCCGGTGTAGTCGAGAAGAAGCGCCCCCCCGATGAAGGCGATGGCTATCACGGCAACCGCCGTCCCGGCGGCAGTGAGCGCCTGCCTCCGGCTGATGGTGATCTTCGGCAGTTTGGGCTTTTCGAGTTTCGGAACCTTCAGGTCCATGGGCCTCACGCTCCCCCCGCCGGCAGCCGGGCCGGGCGGATGCGGTATTCAGCGGGCGTGGGGACGTAGTGAAGGGGGATGATCTCCGGTGTCCCCGACCTCACGCCCGGGATGCCCGTGCCGTCGGCGTCTCCGATGGGGAACGGTTTTCCCCGGCGCACCGGGGAGTCGGCCGAGATGTTCACCCAGTCAAAATCCGTCCCCTCGACGTAGTAGTAGTGCTTCCCCTCGTATGCGAAGTATTTCGGCGTGTACTTCGCGTAGTAGGGGTTGAACTCATTCATCCGGATGCCGAGGGCCATGTGCTCCGGGTACCTGAGCAGCACCGTGTCGTAGCCGAGAGCGTCGAGGAGCCCCGCCATCAGGATAGACGCATCCTCGCAGTCCCCCCTCCCGTCGACGAGCATCTCGACGGGATACTTGGAGTATCCGGCTTCCCCACCCTGGCGCACGGCGTTGCGGGGGATGACCCCCTCGACGTAGGAGTCCGTGCTGCTGTCGAGCTCATACGGGATCTGCTGGACGAAGAAGACGAGGTTCATCAGCCGGAAGTAATCTTCCTCCGGATTTCCGGCGGGGGGAGCGATCCGGTGGGCGAGGTCCTCGAGGATCGGCCGGTCGGCATCGGCGATGGCGTACCTTCCCCAGGCGAGCGGGTCGGCGATCTGGGGTGTCTCCCGGTGCGCAAGGAAGAGCGCCTCCGGGATCCGAACCTGCGTCGTCTGGACGCCGCCGTCGATCGCCGTCCAACGGAAATTCCGGGTGTAGGCCGCGCCGTCATCCGGGAAAGGAGTAGCCGACGGTACCGGTGCGGGCGGGACATATACGGGCGGTTTTTGGACCGCCGCAGGTCCGGGAGAGACGAGGCCGATCGGCTCCCCGAGGAGGACGGGTTTCACTACGAGAGCGACGATCAGGATCACGAGCCCGCCCGCGAGAACCGGGAAAACGTCCTTCCACTCCATATCGGAACCTCGAACAACGGCCTCCGGTAGAGATGTTTGCTATCGACCGTTAAAAAACGTTAACTGTTTCGCTCGGGGGGACGTTTATTCCGAAACGAGCTAATACGGGATAGATACATAAGGCCGCACCGGAGCGGCTCGCAAACGGCCGCCGGAAGAGGTATGCCCGCACGCCGGACCAGAATCGGATGGGATCCCGTACGTAACCTCCCGGTACCCCGCGAATATGCCGGAACCGGTTAGCGGAGGAGGCAGACCCTCTCGGCGCCAGCCATCTGCTCCGGCTCCGGATCACCTCGTTCTGTGCACGGGGCCCGGGGGGCAGACCCCCTCGGTGCCGGCCAGCTGCCTCCCCGGTTCGGCCGCATACCTGCAGATCGAGGGATAGTATCTGGTGACGTACTCCTTGAGCATCCGGAGGGCGCAGTACTGCGGGGCGATGCTCTTGATCGACTCCTTCATCATCCGGACCCACTTGTGCGCGACGTCGTCCATCGTCCGCGAGTAGTAGAGCGGCGCAATCTCGTTCTCGATGAGGTCGTAGAGTGTCTCCGCGTCCGCCCGGTTGTCCCCCGTATAGGGAGCACGGCCCTCGAAGCCCCAGCCGTTCAGGCCGTTGTAACCCTCGACCCACCAGCCGTCGAGAACCGAGAGGTTCAGCACACCGTTCATCCCCGCCTTCATCCCGCTCGTGCCGCTCGCCTCCATGAGCGGGACGGGGGTGTTCATCCAGACGTCCGCGCCGTGGACCATGTAGCGCGCAAGCTGCTCATCGTAGTCCTCGATGAAGGATATCCGGCCTCCAAACCGGGGATCCTGGGAATACTGGTAGATCTCCTGAAGGATCCGCTTGCCCCGCTCGTCGGCCGGGTGGGCCTTCCCCGAGAAGATGAACTGCACCGGCCTCCAGCGGTTGTTCACGATCCGGTCGAGCCGGTCCAGGTCCTCGAAGATGAGATCCGCCCGCTTATACTCAGCGAACCGGCGGGCAAACCCGATCGTCAGCGCCGAGGTATCGAGCAGGAGCCCCTCGGCCGCGAGATTCGCGGGCTCATCCCGGTGTCCCGCCCACTTACGGCGTTTCCGTTCCCGGATCCGGGCAAAGAGTTTCATCTTCAGCCACTGGTGCTCACTCCAGAGTTCGTCGTCCGGGATCTCGTCGACCACCTCCCAGATGGCCGGGTTATCGTAGTCCTCCCGCCAGTTCGGGTAGACCGGGTCCATGTACCGGTCAAGGAGTGCCTCGATCCGGTGGTTCAGCCACGTCGGCACGTGAACGCCGTTGGTGATGGCATCGATCGGCACCTCCTCGGGAGCGAGATCGGGCCAGAGAGGCTGCCACATCTCCCGGGCGACCCGGCCGTGTTTCTGCGAGACGCCGTTGTGGAAACGGCTCATCCGGAGCGCAAAGGCGGTCATGTTGAACCCGGCGCCCGGGTTATGCGGGTCCTCCCCGAGCGCCATGAACTCGTCCCAGGTGAGATTGAGCGACGGGCAGTAACTGCGGAAGTACTTCGCCATCAGGTCTTCGGGGAAGACGTCGTGGGCGGCCGGGACGGGGGTGTGGGTGGTGAAGACCGAGGTGCCCCGGACCTGCTCGCGCGCCTCGTCGGGCGGCATCCCTGCGAGAAGTCGCTCCCGGAGCCGCTCGAGGATGGCGAACGCAGAATGACCCTCGTTTAAGTGCATCGCCGAGTAGTCCACGCCGAGGGTATGGAGGACCTTCCTCCCGCCGATACCGAGCACCACCTCCTGCCGGAGCCGGCATTCGAGCTCCTTTAAGTAAAGGCGGTGGGAGATGCTCCGGTTCTCGGGGAGGTTCTCGTCGATATGGGTATCGAGGAGGTAGAGCGGGACCCTTCCTACCTGCACCTTCCAGACCGCGACATAGATTGGCGGCTCGATCAGGGGTACCTGCACCACAAGCTGCTTCCCGTCGTCGTCGAGCACCCGGAGAACCGGGGCGGCGTCGCGGTCCAGGATCTCCGCGACGTTCTTCTGCCATCCGTTCCCCTCGATGTGCTGGTGGAGGTAGCCTTCGGCGTACATGAACCCGACGGCGACCGTCGGCACGCCGAGGTCGCTCGACGCCTTGACGTGGTCGCCCGCGAGGATCCCGAGCCCTCCCGCGTAGAACGGGAGCGAGTGGTGCAGCCCGAACTCGCTTGATAGGTAGGCGATCGTCAGCGGCGTCCGTTCGGGATAATGCTGCGCAAACCAGCTCGTCCCCGGCATCATGTACCCCCGGAACCGGTGCATGATGATATCGTAGCGGCGAAGGTACTCCGGATTCGCTGCCGCCCGCTCGAAGAACCGGGGCGGGGTATCAAGGAGCATCCTGACCGGGTTGTGACGGCTCATCTTCCACTCCGCCCGGTTCAGCATCTTGAAGAGCACGCTCGCCGAGGAGTGCCAGCTCCACCAGAGGTTGTACGCGAGGTCGACCAGCCCGAAGATCCGTTCCGGGACATGGACGAACCGGTCGTAGAGTATCTCCGTCTTCATCCGACCGGCATTACCTGTTGCACTTGATAAGTGCTTCTGTCACGAGGGGCGGTCGGGCAGGAACCGGTTCACCGCCGTTCTTCGCGCTCCATAACTTCCCGGATCTTTTTCTCCTCCCACTCCCTGCCGAGGAACCGATCCCTGCCGAAGACCTGGAGCGCGTGGAAGGCGAGGCCAATTCCCCAGAAAACGGTCACCCAGTAGAACCAGAGCGTCCCGGGGCTGGACACCATGTTGATCGCGAAGAGGAGGAGGTTGACGGCGATGTAGACCGCAAGGTGCATGTAGAACCCCCGGATCTCCTCGACCCGCCTCTTCGCACGAGCATAACCGTCCTGTTCGTCCATATGTTCCGGTTACGAACCCCGACGTTTATACCTGCCTATGCCGCCCGGCGCAGACCCGGTGCGGCAGGCGCCGGATAACAACCAACCGCGGATATACCGTTTCTCACGGCTTCCCGGGGGGCGGTATCGCGAGAGGGAAGGCTATCGCCGTCCGGTACCGGCAAGACCCGCGCGACGTGCTGGTCCCTGCCGGGAGAATGGTGGGGATTGCAGAGACAGTTTCTACGAATTCTGCCGCAAGGCAGCCGAAGAGAACGGAAAGGTATTATATGCACCTGTTGCCGATGTTCCTTCACTAAAAAAACCCGGAGGGGCGTGATTGGCGTGCGGCAGATAATCGAGGCGAACGACCTTACGAAGGACTACGGTAATGTCACTGCGGTGAACAGGGTATCGTTCTCTGTCACGGAAGGGGAACTCTTCGGCCTGCTCGGGCCGAACGGTTCGGGCAAGACGACGATGATCCGGATGCTGACCGGGCAGGTCCGGCCGACCTCCGGGTCGGCCCGGGTGATGGGGCTCGATGCAGCGAAAGACCCCGTCGGAGTCCGGGGACTCGTCGGGATCATCCCCGAGCAGGAGACGCCGCCGAGTTTCCTCACCGCGGAGGAGTACCTCCACTTCGTGGCCAGCATCCGGAACCTCGACCGCGTCGACGAGCGGTGCGACCGCTGGTTCGACCTGCTGGAGTTTGGGGACAAGCGGGACGTCCTCTGCAAGGACCTCTCGCGGGGCACCCGGCAGAAACTGATGTTTGCGCAGGCCTTCCTCCACGAGCCGCGGCTCGCCCTCATCGACGAGCCGCTGATCAACCTCGACCCCATCATGCAGCGGACGGTCAAGGACTTCCTGCAAGAGTACGTCCGGGACGGCGGGACCGTCTTCTTCTCCACCCACATCCTCGAGATCGCCGAGGAGATCTGCGACCGGATCGGGATCCTACACAACGGCAGGCTCCTTCACTCCGGTCAGCTCGAAGACCTCGTCGGGTCCGGCAGGCACCTGGAGTCCTTCTTCCTCGACCTCGTCAAGGGTGATACCGGTGCCTGACCTCTTCCTCGCGATGATGAAGGAAGAGTGGCGGATCCACTCGACGATCTTCGGGAGCCTCGGGTTCGCGCTCTTCCCGGCGGTGGTCGCCTCCTTCGCCTTCCTCGGGTCGCTCGCACTCCCGATCTTTTCGGATGTGCTCCCGTATGCCGTGGTCGCGCTCCTCGCGCACATCCTCTTCCTGCTCGTGGGCGTGATGGTGGGGTCGTTCGGGCTTATGGGCCGGGAGTTCATGAACCGCCGGTTCGGGCAGGCAAGCCTCGTCGCCTACGCCTCCCGGAGCCTCCCCGTCTCGGAACGGCGGATATTTGCCGCGTTCCTGGTGAAGGATACGGTCTACTACATCCTGCTCTACGTCCTCCCCTTCGCGGTGGGGTTTGCCGCGGCAACGCCGTTTGTCTCCCTCGACCCCGGCTACGGCCTCATTGCGTTCGTCTCCCTGACGCTCGCCTTCCTCCTCGGGCTCTCCATCGTCTGCTGCCTCTCGACCCTCTACGCACGCTCTGTTGCGCTCCTCGCCGGAACCGTCGCGGCGTTATCGGTGCTCGCGCTTGCGGCGCTCCGCCTCGGGGCGGCCGCCGTCCCCGCCGCCCTCCCCCCGTACGCCTTCTTCATCGACCCGGCTCCGGAACCGCTCGCGCTCTCGCTCCTCCTCATCCTGGTCCCGGCAGCCGTCTCGGTGCTCTTCGTCACCGTCGAATACCCGGACCGGACGAAGCGGTTCAAAAACAGCCTCGACCCTCTCGCGGGGAGGGTCCGCGCCCTCGGGAGCGCGCACTTCATCGCCAAGGACGCCCTCGACCTCCTGCGGAGCGAGGGCGGGGCCGGGAAGGTGATCTTCTCGTTCCTCCTCCCCCTCGGCCTCGTCTGGGTCTGCCTCCGGGTCCTGATCCGGTTCATCCCGGGGCTCGATCCCCTCGTGGTCTTTGCGGTCCTGCTCGGGGTGATCTCGGCCACCATCTACAACTGGCTGACCGAGTTCGACTCCTTTACGTCCTACGCCTTCCTGCCGGTGGAGGTTCCGGAGGTGATCGATGCAAAACTGAAGAGCTACGGCCTCGCGAACCTCCTCCCGGTCACGGTGCTCGTGCTTGCGGCGGCGACCGCCGGCGGGGCGGGGACCTTCCTCCCGGCCCTCGCCACGTTCCTCTCGGTCTCGGCCTACACCCTCGCGGTGACGGTCTACCTCACCGGGCTCCACCCGAACGTCATGCTCTACCACGCCGGGGTCTTCCTCCGCTACCTGCTCGCGATAAGCCCGGCGCTCCTTCTCCTCATCTTTGCCTCGATCTTCGACCCTGCGTACGCGTCTTTGAGCCTCCTCCTCATCGTGCCGGCGGCGCTTCTCCTTTCCCGCGGGCGGACGAAGTGGCAGGCGTGGGAGATGCCGGGGTACTGAACCCCCGTTGCACCTCTCACTTTCACCCCCCGCACGGCGCGCCTTCAAGAGCGGTGCGGGAGACTCGGGAGTATGCTACGAAGAGCAGGCTACCTCGAGAGAGGCAGGTGCACCACGGTCGACGAAGACGGGAGAACCTGCCGGATCGTCGAGGTCGCCCTGGACGGCCGGCGATTCGGGGTCCGGGTCGGCGAACTCAGGCAGGCGCTCGACGGCCGGCGCCCTGCCCGGGTCGGGCCGCTTCGCCACGACCGGGGCCCGGTCCTCGGCGATCCGGTCGGCCGCGCGGAGCGGTCCCGAACGGGGGCGGCGATCATCTTTGAGTTCATCGCCGGGGAGCGCTACACGGTACCGGCGGCGGCACTCCGGGCGGTCCTCGCCCGCACCTGTGCCTTCGCCCCCGTCGCGGCGATCCTCCCCGGAGGCGGCCCGGCCGCCCGGCGGCAGGTTCCCGTCACCGGGTAGCCGCTGCCTCGCGGATCGCGCTCTCGCCTGCGTCGCGGAACGCCCGGGTAACGTTGCCGGGGCCGAGGAGCACCTCGCCGAAGACCCGGGAGAGATGGGCATAGAACCGGGACCGCCGGACCTCGGTCACGGCGGCGCCGAGGGGTTCCGCGGTCATGCCGTCACCCGCCTCCTCGCGTACTCGTCCCAGTGCGCTTCGAGGAATCCCCGGATCCCCCGGCCGGGTTTGTACGGGGGGTATATGCGGCGATAGGCCGCCTCGGCATCGGCAAGGCTCTCCGTCGGCAGGACGTCGGTGTAAGCCGCAAGGTAGAGGAGCCCGATCGCGGCCGACCGGGAGACCCCGAAGCCGCAGTGGACCAGCACCTGCCGGCCCTCCCCGAGGCACCGGTGGATGAAGCGCAGGGCGGCATCGACGGCCTCCTTCGGGACGTCGGCAGGATCCCTCGAGTCGACCAGGTTGAGCATCAGCCGGTTCCCCCGCCGGGCGACCAGGTGCTCGGGGTGATCCGGCGGCACCGTGCCGAGGGGCGAGTAGGTGACCGCCAGGCAGTGGTAGGGGCTCCGGCAGGCGTGCACCACGCACCAGGTCTCGTGGGCCTCCACCGCGACCTCGTAGTCCTCCTGCGTCCCGATATACAGGTTCTGGTAGATCTCGATCATGCTTCCAGTCCCCTCCTCACCGCGTCTCGAGCGCGTACGCCGCCGCCCCGAGGAGCGGTGCCTGTCCTGCAAGGCCGGAGACGACGATCCGGGGGAGGGCGAGGTAACGGTCGATGAAAGGCTCCATGTGCCGGATCACGATATCGCCGTAGTAGCGGGCGAGCGGCCCGTCGAGCACGATCACCTCGGGGTTGTAGGCGACGATGACGCTCGAGACGCCCCGGGCGTTCACCTCCCCGAGCGCCTCCATGAAGGCGAGGGCGACCGGGTCCTCCGCCCGGGCCGCCTCGAAGATCGCCCGGGTGGAGCCGGCGTCGAAGGCTACCCGCCGGACGTCGGCCTCCTCCCGCCAAATCGCGAAGAATCGGGGGACGTACTTCGCCGAGGCGTAGCCCTCCCAGTGGCCGGCAAACCCGCACCCGCAGACGAGGTTGTAACGGGTATCGACGGGGATGTGCCCGATCTCCCCGGCGTTCCCGTTCATCCCGAGGAGGAGACAACCGTTCACTACCGCGCCGCCGCCGATGCCGGTCGAGAGGGTTATGTATACGACGTTATCGGAGCCGCGGGCGGCGCCTGCCCACCGCTCGCCGAGGACGCCGGCCCGTGCGTCGTTGATCAGGGCCACCGGCAGCCCGAACCGCTCCCGGAGCGGGCCGGTGATCTCCACGACCGGGAAAGCGATGTTCGGGGAGTTCGTGACCCACCCGCGGCCGAGGTCCAGGGGGCCGGCCGATGCGACGCCGATGGCCGTGACGTCCCTGCCCCCCGGTGACGCGAGGAGGGCCTCTACCCGGGCCGTGATCGCGGCGGTGATCACCTCCCCGGAAGGCCCCGTAGTCGGCGTCGGGACGGCGTCGTGGGCCAGTACGGTCGCTTCGGAGCCTACCAGGGCAGCGCGGAGGTTGGTCCCGCCGAGGTCGACGGCAATCACGGTCGTCATGCGGATCATTCCTTTCGGTGGCAGGTGCTTCTTCTCTCGAATTACGCGGATCACCGGCATAAACCTACGCCTATAAACCTACGCCTCCGGCCGGAAACCCGGGAGGGGCGGAGCCGGGACAGGTGCCGCCGGGCGCGGAGCAAGATTTATGGACTTCCCGCACCCAGATTTAGGTATACCTAAAAATGATCGCCATGGAAAAGACGCTGCTTGATCTGGAACCGGGCATGCGGGGAACCCTCACCCGGTTTGCGGGAAATCCGGGCTTTGTCCGGAAACTCAGGACCATCGGTATCAGGGAGGGCAAGACCCTTACCGTCGTCGCCAGACACCCCCTCGGCGGTCCGGTGGTGGTCGAAGTAGACGGGCGGGAAGTGACGCTCGGCCGGGGAATGGCCCGAAAAGTCATCGTGGACGTGGCCGCATGAAGACCGTCGTCCTGATGGGCAACCCGAACGTCGGGAAGAGTGGGATCTTCTCGCGGCTGACCGGCACCCGGGTCATCACCTCGAACTATCCCGGGACCACGGTCGACGTCTCCCGCGGGAAGATGCGTCTTCTAGATACGCCGGCCGAAGTGATCGACGCTCCCGGCACCTACTCCCTCACCCCCACGAACCCTGCCGAAGAGGTCGCCGCCGGGATCTTCGCGCAGGCGGACCTTGTCGTCAACGTCGTCGATGCGACCAACCTGGAGAGGAACCTCTACCTGACCCTCGAGACCCTGGAGCGCGGGGTCCCGGCGGCCGTCGCGCTCAATCTCTGGGACGAGGCCGGCCACAGCGGAATCACGATCGACGTCGCCGGACTTGAGGCGCTCCTCGGGGTGCCGGTCGTCCCGACCGTGGGTCTCGCCGGCCAGGGGATACGGGAACTCGTTGAACGGCTCGGCGAGGCGCACCCCTCGGAGACGATCCGGCCCATGAGCGAAGAGGAGCGGTGGGTGGCGGTCGGCCGGATCACCGGATCGGTGCAGACGATCACCCACCGGCACCACACCCTCCGGGACCGGGTCGCGGAGGCGAGCATCCGGCCGATCACCGGCCTCTTCATAGCGCTCGCGGTCATCGCCGCCGCGTTTCTGGCGGTCAGGTGGATCGGCGAAGGGCTCATATCGCTCGTCTTCGAACCGCTCTTCGACCTCTATACCCCGATCGTCATGAGGCTCAGCGACCTCCTCGGGCCGGGGGTCCTGCACGAGATCCTGATCGGGCGCCTCTTCGACGGCGAGATCGACTACGTCCAGTCGATGGGTCTCCTCACGACAGGGCTGTATGTCCCGCTTGCCATGATCCTCCCCTACATCGTGGCGTTTTATCTCGTACTCTCGATCCTTGAGGATACCGGCTACCTCCCGCGGCTGGCGACGCTGACCGATACCTTCTTTCACCGGCTCGGGATGCACGGCTACGGGATCATCCCGGTCTTCCTCGGGTTCGGGTGCAACGTGCCGGGGGCGCTGGCCACCCGGGTACTGGAGACGAAGAAGCAGCGGTTCGTCGCCGCTACCCTCATGTCGCTTGCGATCCCGTGCATGGCCCAGATCGCGATGATCTTCGGGGTGCTCGGGCCGTTCGGCCTGCAGTACGTGGTGATGGTCTTTGCAACCCTCGCGCTCGTCTACGTCGCCGTGGGCCTGGTCCTGAACAGGGTGGTGCCGGGGGAGTGCCCGGAGATATTCCTGGAGATCCCGCCCTACCGGATGCCGGACCTCCGGGCCACCGTCACGAAGACCTGGATGCGGGTGCGGGGGTTCATCGGCGAGGCGATCCCCTACCTCTTCCTCGGCATCCTGCTCGTGAACCTGCTCTACGCGGTCGGGTTCCTCGACCTGCTCGCGGCAGTCTTCGCCCCGGTGATGGAGACCTGGCTCGGGCTTCCCGCCGGAGCGGCCGTCGCCCTTCTGGTCGGGTTCCTCCGGAAGGACCTGGCGGTGGGGATGCTGGTGCCCCTGGGAATGTCGCCGGAACAGCTCGTGATCGCGGTGACGATTCTGTCGGTCTACTTTCCGTGCGTGGCGACGTTCGTGGTGCTCTTGCGGGAACTCGGGATGCGGGGGATGCTCGCCGCCGCAGGCGTGATGGTGACGACGGCGCTCCTCGTCGGGGGTGCGCTCCGGGTGGTCCTGATCGGGTTTTAGGGAGGAAGGAGAGATGCGGAAGAAGACTACGGAGGAATACATCGAGATCATATGCCTGCTCGAGAAACAGGAGGGGCGGGCGCAGACCGGCAGGATCGCGGAGGCAATCGACGTGAAACCTCCTTCGGTCACGGAGATGCTCCGGAAATTGGAACACGAGGGGTTCATCGTCTACGAGTCCTATGCGGGCGCAACGCTGACCCCGGCGGGGGAGGAGATGGCCCGGGACCTCCGGAAGCGGCACCGGACGTTCGCAGACCTGCTGGAACTCCTGGGCGTCGGAGGGGAGACCGCAGAGGCCGACGCCTGCCAGTTCGAGCACCACGTGAGCCCGGAGACGCTGGAGCACCTCAGGGTCTTCTTAGCGTTCCTCAAAGAGAGCCCGGACGGTCGGCGGTGCCTGGAGGCGTTCGGGGAGTTCCGGAAGCGGCGAGGATGAGGGCCGCTCCCGGGTCAGACGTCCTCCCCCACCGCCATGCAGGGATACTTCTCCCGGGGATACCTGCCCTGGACGGACTCGCGGACGAACTGCTCCCTTGATGCGGCCGCGAGGAGGGCCTCGTAGACCTCTTTCGGAACGCCGGCGTAGCGGTAGGCGTCGGCGCTCTCGCAGATGATGAGAAGCGCCTTCGTTACGGGGTCGTAGCCGATGGACCGTATGCCGCCGGCGCGTCCGGTTGACTGTTGAGACATAGGGGTGGGTTGTGGTCGACGGTGGTGATAGCGGTTGCGGCGGGGACCGCCGGAGGTCCCTCACCGGACCTTCTCGTAGGGGTAGCGCAGCCTGATGAACTCCCCGAAGTAGCGGCCCTTCGACCGGGCCGCGAGCATTCCCTCGTAGACCGCGGGCGGCACGCCGACGTAATTGTAGACCCCGCCGCCGTGGAACTCGACTTCCAGGACCTCGTCTTCCGGGTCGTAGCCGACCGATTTGATGCTGGTGGACTCGACGGTCTGGCGTTGCATGGGCGGAAGTAGAGGGGGTTGTGGGGATAAGAGTTGCGGGGGATGGGGCTCAACGGTCAACGGCGATCGGCCGGGAGATCTACCTCTGCGGGGCTCGCGGCACGCGCGGGAGGGCTCCCTCCGCAAGGGGGGAGGTGGGGGCGGCGCCCCAACGTCTGGTTCACTTTCACCCCACGTGGGTATTCATTATGCCGGAGGGGTCTCGTATGATGGTATCGTATGCTGCGGGGCTACCGGTACCGGCTGTATCCGACGCAGGACCAGAAAGTCCTGATCGCCAAGCACCTCGGGTGCTGCCGGTTCGCGTACAACTGGGCGCTCGCCCGCAAGAACCGGGCGTACCGGGACGAGGGGATCAGCCTGTCCGGGTACGATCTCATGAAGGACCTCGTGCCGCTCAAGGCCGAGTACCCCTGGCTGAAGGAGGTCAACGCTCAGTCGCTGCAGCAGTCGATCCACCACCTTTCTCGTGCGTTCACGAACTTCTTCGAGAGCCGGGCCGAAGAACCGACCTTCAAGACGAAGCACACCCCCGAACAGTCGTTCACGGTGCCGCAGAGTTACACCGTGGACTTCAAGCACGGCACCGTCCGGCTGCCAAAGATCGGGGCGATCAAGACAGTCTTCCACCGCACCTTCACCGGGAAGGTGAAATCCGCGACGGTCAGCCGATCCTCGGCGGGCCGGTACACCATCAGCATCCTGGTCGAGGACGGGCAGAAGCCCCCGACGCCCGAAGAACCGATCCCAAACCAGACGGTCGGGATCGACATGGGGCTCTCGCACTACGCTGTCCTCTCGACCGGGGAGAGGGTGGAGAACCCGGGGTATCTCCAGAACGCCCAGAAGCGGTTGACCGTGCTCCAGCGCCGGCTCGACCGCAAGCAGAAGGGGTCGAAGAACCGGACCAAGGCCCGGCTCAAGGTGGCCCGGTGCCACCAGACGATTGCCGATCAGCGGCGGGACTTCCAGCACCAGCTCTCTTCTCGACTGGTCCGCGAAAACCAAGCACTGGCTGTGGAGTCCCTGAACGTGGACGGCATGGTGAAAAGCGGGCGTGGCGCAAAGCGCCAGGCACCGCTTGCTGACAACGCACCACAGCGCGTTGTCACGCTGAACCCCAAGTTGGCCCGGGCGATCAGCGATGCCGGGTGGGGGACGTTCCTCTCGATGCTGGGATACAAGTGTCAGACTGCCGGGAAGACGCTTCTCGCGATCGGGGTCTTCGAGCCGTCCTCGAAGACCTGTTCTGTCTGCGGCTCCCGGAAGGCCGACCTGACCCTCAAGGATCGGGAGTGGACCTGCCCCGCGTGCGGGACGCACCACGACCGGGACTTGAACGCCGCGATCAACATCAAACAATTCGCACTTACAGGCGCGGGACGCGCCGAAGAGCCTGTGGACTCGCTCCCGCCGGGGAGGGGAATGAAGCAGGAAGCCCCATCCGTAAGGGTGGGGTAGTTCACATCCCCACGGTGAAGGCCGCAAAAGCCGCGAGCGCCGCGAGCGTGAGAAGTGCAAGCACCCCGACCGTCCAGACGACCATGAAGAGGACGATCGTCAACAGACGCACCTCCCGGAACGGGACGACACCTGCGTTCATTCGCCGTGCCGTGGCCCAGGCGTCGTAAATCCCGAAGAGCCAGACGGCCACCCCGGGGATGAGCATCACGAGAATCCCTGCGAGCACCAAAAAAAGCACCAGGATACCCTTACCCGTCTCTCCGTTGCAGACCTGACCGAGCCCCGGGAAGAGCAGGGAGAGCCCCGCTGCAAACACCGGGTTCTTCTCCTCCCGCCCGGGGGCATCTCCTTCCGCACCGTGGATGCCCGTTTTGTGGAGTTCAACCGGTTCCGTCATGGTTTTCCGTACGTGTACTGCTCTCCGGGGGAGGAAAGAGGTTCCGGCTCACCCGCATCGCAATGCCGACAGGCTCATAACCCCGAGAAGCTATCCCTCGCTGAGGAACCTGCATGGCACGAAGAGACGTAACCCCACAAGAAGCAGAGGCGATGGGCGAGCAGCTCGGTATCACCTGGAAGGAGTTCGACGTCGAGCAGTTCCGGCGCGGCATGATCGTAGAACTCGAGCACGGCCTCCACGACCCGGCAACAAACGTCACCGACGACGACCTCTTCCTGACGGCAAAGATTGCGCTTGCGCACCTCAACGAGTTCCCGGACTACTACGACCGGCTCGAGAAGATGGAGGAAGAGGCGGAGGCATACTGGGCGGAGCGGAAGGCGCAGGGCTGAGCAGGTCACCACGACGTCCCCGCCGCGACGGCCGATACCGCCTCAGGGGCGACCGGCAGGAGGAGATGGCCGACCAGCCAGACCGCGAGGAAGAGGATTACGGCCGCAATGCTGCTCTCGCGGTACGGCACCGTGCCGCCGTTCATCCGCCGTGCGGTGACGTAGGCGTCGCAGGCACCACAGAGCCAGACGGCCGCCCCGGCGGGAGCGAAGTAGAGACCCCCGATCAGTGTCCCGACGAGGATCAGCACACCTCGCAGGAACTGTCCGTTGTACGCCTGGCCGAGCCCGACGAAGACGAGCGAGAGGAGGGCGGAAAACCCTGGATTTTTTGGTTCAACGGTAACCGGAGGGGTAACTCTGCAGGTCATAGACACCGGCACCGGAAAGGGCACCGTGATGAGAAATGCTTTGTGGCCGGTGGGAGTGGGGCGGACACCGGGGTTACGCCGCAGAGGCAGCTGCCCGACTGTCTGTCCGGTGGAGATCTGATTCAGTGCGGGCGGGTGCCTTCGGCGGGGGGCAGTAACAGAGTGGTGGGGTGAACCCCGTCCACATTCCCCATTACACCGTCGCATCGAGGAGTGATATATTCCCCGTACGGCAGGGGTAAGAGGGTTGAACCGGCCGGTTCAGGGCATCCGGCACTCCCGGATTGCCAGGACCGCGCACTGCTCCCGCCACTCGTCGTGGAGAACACCCCATACGTCGACGTCCTCAAAGACGCCCCACTTCCGGCCATGTTCCCGGAGATGCGCCTCGTGCACCATCCCGCACTTCTCCATCACCCGGCCCGACGCCGGATTCCTGGAGAGATGCATGGCGTAAATCCGGTGCAGCTCGAGGATAGAGAACCCGTACTCGATCATCGCCCGGGCGGCCTCGGTGGCATACCCCCGGCCCCAGCACGGCCTCGCGACCCAGTAGCCGAGTTCCGCCCGCCCGTGACGGCGGTTCACCTCCACGAGCCCGACCGCGCCCACGAGATCGCCGTCCCGGGCGCGGGTGACGGCGTAGACGACGTGCATCCCCTGCTCAAACCCCGAGCGGTGGGTGGCAATCCAGTTCTCAGCCGCCCCATCGGGATAGGGGTAGGGAATCTCGAGCGTACGCGACGCGACCTCGTAGTCGCCGGCAAGCCGCTGCACCTCCGGGGCATCCGCGAGGGTGAACGGCCGCAGGAGCAGGCGGTCGGTTACGAGAATGGGCGGTCCGGTCATAGAGGCGCTCTTCACAGCGGCGAAGGGGTATACGTCCCGGGACGGCCGGCCGGCTCCCGGAGAACCCCCCAGACGTCGACATCCTCATAGACGCCCCACTTCCGGACATGCTCCCGGAAGCGGCCCTCGCGGATCATCCCGCACTTCTCCATCACCCGGCCCGATGCCGGGTTCCGGGAGAAGTGCATGGCATGGACCCGGTGCAGCCCGAGCACGGAGAACCCGTACTCGATCATCGCCCGGACCGCCTCGGTGGCATATCCTCGGCCCCAGCAGTGCTGCGCAACCCAGAACCCGAGCTCCCCGCGGGCGTGAGCCAGGTCGATCCGCAGGCGGACGCCACCGATGAGGGCCCCCTCTCCAGCGAGCGTGACGGCGAAGGCCGCGGCGTCGCCGCGCTCGATACCCTCGCGGAGGGAGGCGATCCATGCCTCGGCGAGGCCGTCCGGGTACGGGTGGGGAAGAAGAGTCGTCGCGGCAACGGCGTAGTCTCCGCAGAGCCGCTGAACCGCACGGGCGTCCGCAAGGTCGAACGGCCGCAGGAGCAGGCGGCCGGTTGCGAGGATGGGCTGTTTCTCCATGGATATATGCTCATGGCACCGGCCGGTTATAAATCCTGCCGCACTCTCCGGCCCCGCAGGAGGGGGCGGCCCGAAGACCTCCGGCAGGAGACTCTCTCCCCGGGCCGGCTGCCTGCGTGAAAAAACCCATTAATAGCTTGAGTTCTCTTTCTCGCGACTTAATCGGCCTGATGGAGATAAAAAGCACTCCAGAATCCCCGTTAGGGATAAGAGCGCCCGATATCTCCGCTATTCCCAAACCAGCAACCTTTATTAATTTTTGTTCTGTATTCCAACATGCATGATCAAAGTCGCGATCAACGGGTACGGCACCATCGGCAAACGAGTCGCCGATGCAGTCGCCGCACAGCCCGATATGGAAGTGATAGGGGTCTCAAAGACCAGTGTCTCTGCCGAGGCGTACATCGCAAAAGAGCGCGGGTATCCCCTTTACATCGCAGATCTCAGCAAAAAGCCGGCGTTCGAGAAGGCCGGCATCGAGGTCGCCGGCGACGTCGACGCGATGCTGAAGGCCGCCGATATCATCGTGGACGCCACCCCCGGCGGCGTCGGGGAGAAGAACCGGCCGATCTATGAGCGCCTCGGCAAAAAGGCAATCTTCCAGGGCGGCGAGGATCACGAGGTCGCCGGGTTCTCCTTCAACGCCCACGCGAACTACAACGAGGCTGCAGGAAAGCAGTTCGCCCGGGTCGTCTCGTGCAACTCTACCGGGCTCGTCCGGGTCATCCACGCTCTGGACCAGGCCTTCGGCGTCGCGCGGGTCCGGGCGGTGATGGTCCGGCGCGGAGCGGACCCCGACGACATCAAGCGGGGACCGATCGACGCCATCGTCCTCAACCCGGCCACGATCCCGAGCCACCACGGCCCCGACGTCAAGACCGTCCTCCCGCAGATCGACATCGTCACCCTCGCGATGATCGTCCCGACGACGTTTATGCACATGCACTCGATCCAGATGGACTTGAAGAAGGAGACCACCCGGGAGGAGGTGCTGAAGGTCTTTGAGGACCACAGCCGGATCGGCCTCGTCCGCAAAGCCACCGGGATCAAGAGCAACGCCCAGCTCCGTGAGTACACCCAGGACCTCGGCCGGCCGAGGACGGACCTCTGGGAGAACGGGGTCTTCGAGGAGTCGGTCTCGGTGCTGAACGGCAAGGAGTTCTACTGCTTCCAGGCCATTCACCAGGAGGCCGACGTCATCCCCGAGAACATCGACTGCATCCGCGCCCTGATGGGAACCGTGAAGGATCCACAAGAGTCCATCCGGATGACCGACAAAGCGCTCGGCCTCGTCGCCATCGGGTGAACGGCCGGGCAGGGGAGCCGGAGGAGGAAGAAGGATTAACTCCCCGGCAAACCCATTCTTTTCAATGGATCCGTACGAACTGGTGACGCGAAATACCGTAGAGGTCGTCACCGACGAGGAACTGCGTGCGCTCATCGACCGTCCGGTCAAGCGGGTCTACACCGGCTACGAGCCGAGCGGGGAGATCCACCTCGGCCACATGGTGACGGTGAACAAGCTGATGGACCTGCAGCAGGCAGGGTTCGAGGTGACCGTGCTCATCGCCGACCTCCACGCATTCCTGAACCGCAAAGGGACCATGGAGGAGATCCGGGAGACAGCCGGGTACAACTGCCGCTGCTTCGAGGGGCTCGGACTTCGTGGCGCAAACTACGTCCTCGGCTCGGACGTGCAGCTCACGCCGGAGTACGAGCTCCGTGTCCTTGAGCTCTCCCAGGCGATCACCCTCAACCGGGCGAAGAGGAGCATGGACGAGGTCGGGCGGCAGATGGAGAACCCGACGGTCTCCCAGATGATCTACCCGATCATGCAGATGGTCGATATCGCGACCCTCAAGGTGGACGCCGCCGTCGGGGGGATCGACCAGCGAAAGATTCACATGCTGGCGAGAGAACACCTCCCCTCGATCGGATATCCGGCACCGGTCTGCATCCATACGCCGATCATCAACGGCCTCGACGGGAAGAAGATGTCGTCGTCGGCCGGAAACGTCATATCGGTCGCCGACTCCGAGGAGGATATCCGGCGGAAGATGAAGAAGGCATTCTGCCCGCCGGAGGTCGAGAACAACCCGGTGCTCCAGATCCTGCAGTACCACGTCTTCCCCCGGACCGGGGCGGTCGTCATCCGCCGGCCCGCGAAGTTCGGCGGGGACCGCGAGTTTGCCGCCTACGCAGACCTCGAGCGGGCCTACGCCGCCGGCGAGGTTCACCCGCTGGACCTGAAATCTGCGGCCGCCGACCATCTCATCGATATCCTCGCCCCCGTACACGATTACGTCTGCAGCAGGTGAACCGGCCATGAGCCGCGGTGAAGAGTATGAGCGGTTCGACCGCAAGATCGAGGCGATGGGCGTCAGGATAAAAGACGCCGATACGGTGAAGGTACGGGACGACGTCTTTGATGAGGTCACCCTCATGGCGCTCTACAAGCTCGTCCACAAAAAATTGATCTCGGTCATCGGCGGGCCGATCAGCACCGGGAAGGAGGCGAACGTCTTCTACGGCGAGCGCGACGGGCAGGGGATCGCCATCAAGATCTATCGCATCCAGACCGCGAACTTCAAGGCGATGACCGAGTACCTCGCAGGGGACCGCCGGTTCTCGAGCGTCCGGGGGACGCGCAAGGGCCTCATCTTCGCCTGGACGAGGAAGGAGTTCAGCAACCTCGCCCGGACGCACGACGCGGGGATCCCGGCCCCCGAACCCCTCGCGTTCGACCGCAACATCCTCTTAATGACGTTCCTCGGCGAGGGCGAGGTGCCGTATCCCCAGCTCCGCAACGCCGAGATCGAGGATTACGGGGCGGTATACCGGCAGGTCCTCGGTTACGTGGAACGGCTCTACCGGGAGGCGCGCCTGATCCACGCCGACCTCTCCGAATACAATATCCTCTACCACGAGAAACCATACCTGATCGATATGGGACAGGCGGTCACCCTGGATCACCCGCGAGCGCCCGTGTTTCTGATCCGGGATATAAAGAACCTCAACAGATATTTCTCCCGCTACTGTGACGTGCGGGACGAGCAGGAGATCATCGGAACGCTCGTCGGCACCGAACGCCGGGAGCCCTGAACACCGGGAGAAGGGATGCAACCATGACCACACAGGAGATGAAAGTTTCAACAGCCAGGATCGGTGTACTCATCGGCAAGAGCGGGTCCACGAAGCGCGAGATTGAGGAGAAGACCGGGATAACTCTCTGGATCGACAGCGAGGAGGGGATAGTGACGATCGAGGGGGAGGACCCCATCGGCGTCATGACGGCGACGAACGTCGTCCAGGCGATCAACCGCGGATTCTCACCGGAGCGTGCGTTCCGGCTTCTCGAGGACGAGGATATGATGCTTGACATCATCGACCTCGCCGACCTCTCGGGGACGACCCGGCAGCTCGAGCGGCTCCGGGGCCGGATCATCGGCAAGGCGGGGACGTCCCGTGCCCAGATCGAGGATATGACCAGCACGGAGATCTCGGTCCACGGCAAGACCGTCGCGATCATCGGCCTCCCGGACCAGGCCGAGACCGCGAGAAAGGCGGTGGAGATGCTGATCCAGGGCGTGCCCCACGAGCACGTCTACGGGTTCCTCGACCGGAAGAAGAAGGAAGCCAAACAGGCGATGCTGGAGTATTACTCGTAATGCGGGCAGGAAGGACCGACGCTGCCTACGGCCGTGACAATACGTGGAATATGCGGCTTGCAGTGGAAATGAAGGGGTATACATGGAGATAGCCGGTCTGCCGATCCCGCCGGATCTCGCTCGCCGCTACACTGACGGCGGGATCACGGAACTCTACCCGCCGCAGGCCGCATGCGTCGAAGCAGGCCTTTTTTCGGGGCAGAATCTCCTGATCGCCATTCCGACCGCGAGCGGCAAAACCCTGGTCGCCGAGATGGCGATGCACCACCAGGTGGGGAGGAGCGGCAAGTGTCTCTACATCGTTCCTTTGCGGGCGCTCGCGAGCGAGAAGTTCGAGGAATTCTCGGGGAAGGGTCTCCGGGTCGGGATCGCCACCGGCGACTTCGACCGGCGAGACGACTACCTGGGGAGAAACGACATCATCGTGGCGACGAGCGAGAAGGTCGACTCGCTCCTGCGAAACCGGACGCCGTGGCTCGCCGAGATCACCCTGCTGGTCCTCGACGAGGTCCACCTGATCGACGACCCCTCCCGGGGAGCGACGCTCGAGATGGTGGTAGCAAAACTCCGGCATAAAAACCCGAATATGCAGATCATCGCCCTCTCGGCAACCATCGGCAACCCGCAGGACCTGGCCGGGTGGCTGGATGCGGAACTCGTCGAGAGCGACTGGCGGCCGGTCGACCTCCGGGAGGGGGTCTTCTTTGAGGACGGGATCCGGTTTGCCGACAACACCCGCCAGATCGGGCGCCGGAGCAAGTACGAGGACCTGGACCTCGTCCTCGACACGGTGGGCGAGGGGGGACAGTGCCTGGTCTTCGTCAGTTCCCGCAAAAACGCCGAGGCGTTTGCAAAACGCGCCGCATCAGGCCTGAAGATCGCAAACCCGGCCCTCGCCGGCTACGCCGACAAGCTCCGCTCGAACGCCGGGACCGATATGGGGAGGACGCTCGCCGCATGCGTCGCGCAGGGAGCGGCGTTCCACCATGCAGGCCTCTCGCGGGAGGAGCGGCAGATCGTTGAAGCGGGGTTCCGGGAGGGGCATATCAAAGCGATATCCTCGACCCCGACGCTCGCGGCCGGCCTGAACCTCCCTGCCCGGCGGGTGATCGTCCGCGACTACCTCCGGTTCAACGCCGGGGAGGGGATGGTCCCGATCCCGGTCCGGGAGTACCGGCAGATGGCCGGGCGGGCCGGGCGGCCGCACCTTGACCCCTACGGCGAGGCCGTCCTGATCGCAAAGTCCGAGGAGATGGTCGAGGAGCTCTTCGACTGCTACATCGGGGCGCCCGCCGAGGACGTCCGGAGCCGGTGCGCGAACGAGGCGGTCCTCTGCACCCACATCCTCTCGCTCATCGCCACCGGGTTCGTCCGAGAGCGCGACGAGGTCCTGGGGTTCATGGACGGGACGTTCTATGCCCACCAGGGCGAGAGCCCGCTCGCGCTCTCGCGGGCGGTCAACCGGGTGATCGAGTTCCTGCGGGAGGCGGAGATGATCACCGAAGTGGGGGAGTGGCTCGAGGCCACCGAATACGGGTCGCTCGTCTCCCGGCTCTACATCGACCCCCGGAGCGCCGAGGTGATCGTGACGGCGATGACCGGCCGGAAGGAGTACACCGATATCGGTCTCCTGCACCTCCTCTGCACGACGCCCGACATGCCGACGCTCTATGTCAGGAGGAACGACATGTACGTCCTCGACCGGTTCCTCGCCGACCACCGGGACGACCTCTGGATGGAGATCCCCTGGGACGCGGGCGAGGGGTTCGACCGGAGCCTCAAGACCGCGCTCCTCCTCGGCGACTGGGCCGATGAGGTGGGCGAAGACGTGATCTGCGAGCGCTACAGCGTCGGCCCGGGCGACGTCTACGGGATGGTGGAGAGCGTCGCCTGGCTGGTCCACGCGAGCCGGCAACTCGCCGGGCTCTTCGCCCCGCAACTCGCCGGCCCGATCGCGGAGATGGAGCTCCGGACCAAGCACGGTATCAAGAAGGAACTCCTGCCCCTCATCAGGCTCCGCGGGATCGGCCGGGTCCGGGCCCGCCGGCTCTTCAACAGCGGTATCGCCTCGATCGAGGCGCTCCGGGCGGCGGGACCGGAGAAGATCGGGAAGATTCTCGGGCAGGGGATCGCCGCCCAGGTGTTCGAGCAGCTCGAGGGGACGCGGGACGAGATCGAGGATGTCGGCGAAGCGCAGTCGACCCTCTCCCGGTTCGGGTGAAAGGAATGAGAGAGATAGCATGCGATATCTACCGGGCGGTCTTTGCGGTCGATGAGAACGTCGTTTTCCTCCGGAAGATCCGCAAGGTAGCCGACGAGTATGGGACCCACATCATCCTCTTCGACGCCGATCGCCTCACGGGACGCGACCACGTGGAAGCGGCGCTCCGGCACGCCTGGCGGTCGTGGGCCGGCGGCGAGCCGATAGCGAACTCGATCGAGATGGAGGCGCTCCTCTACGCCGCGGGAACCCGGCAGTGCCAGACGGCCTCGTCCTTCGGGATTCACCCGGGAGAGAACCGTTCCTACATCGCCGTTTGCCCGCCGGCGCCGGGTATCCGGGACCGCCTTGCCGGTCTCGTGAGGTTCGTCGACGACGACCCGGAGGAGGAGATCGACCCCGCGAAGCGGGCGCGCCTCGCGGACCTCTTCTCGATCACGCCCGAGGAGGTCGCGGTGGTCGGGGAGGCGCGGTTCCGCGACCTGGTCCTCGAGCGGGTAGCGCTCCTCGACGTCTACCGCTGACCCCGATGAATTCCATCTTCGCGGCTTCGCGTGAGGTTGTCATAGAGATAGCAACAAAGTCTCACGCGAAGCCGCGAAGATCGCGAAGGGAAGTTACCCTACTTGTTAATCGTGATTCCCGGCTTCACATGAGGTGGCGATCCTCCGCATCCACAGGTGAAACGGCGCACTACCGACGACCCGACGACGCGTGGGTGAGGATGTGCCGGATCTCGGGGATGATGATCTTCCGGGCGGCGAGCGTGACGGCCTTCGTGGATCCCGGGATGCAGAAGACCGCCCGACCGTCGACGACGCCCGCGATCGCCCGCGAGAGGATCGCGGCGGTCCCGATCTCTTCGTAGCTCTTCAGCCGGAAGAGTTCCCCGAACCCGTCGATGGTCTTTTCGAGCAGCGGCGCGACCGCCTCGATGGTCACGTCGTCTGGGGTGAGCCCGGTGCCCCCGGTGACGATGACACAGTTGGCACGCGAGAGCGCCACGGGGACCTCGGAGCGGATCCGCGCGAGATCGTCGGGGATCACGGCGTAGTGGGTCACCTCGATGCCGGCGGCGGAGAGGAGGTCGATGAGCGCCTTTCCGCTGGTGTCGGTCTCGGGTTTCCGGCTCGAGGAGACGGTGATGACGGCACCCGTCACGGTGAGGGGTTTTAGGTGGTTACTTTCCATATGGAATCTTCCAGTACCCCTGTACCGCGTATTTTACTTCTTTGTATCCCCCCGCGAAGCGGGATGCAATCCCCGACCCCTTTGTTTCGACTGGAACTATGACGGTTCGCCCCGGGCTGGAGGGAGCGACGATGCAGGAAGAGGGAGGGATTCCCCGGATCCCCAATGAGCAAATCCGGTTCATGGAAGGTAGTTGACAGGATCCGGGACGGCAGAAGAACTTTTCGACCCGATCCGCCGATCCCGTTCGGGAGAGGAGATGCAACCCACCCGGAGCAACAACCCGATTCACCGGGATAGGAATCTGGTCCCGGAGGAGTAACGATCCGATCCACCCGGGAGGGTAAATGGGACCCCGGCCGACGACTGACAGGTCCGGTGATAGGATGATCGAGGATGGGCGCTGTATCATTCTTCCTGTCCTGTACCCTCTTCTCCCCATCCTGCGCTTTCTCTTCCTGTCCTGTACCCCCCTTCTCCCCATCCTGCGCTTTCTCTTCCTGTCCTGTACCCCCCTTCTTACCTCTTCGGACTCTTCCTTTCTCAGTTGATACTCCTCTTTCCTTGTCCTATGCTTCTGTTTGCCTGCTCTGCACTCTTCTCTTCTCGTCCTGTACATTTTCCATAAAACTTTATATCTTGAGTTGCAGAGGTACACATGACTATCGTCATCACTTTTTGATTGAATGATACGGGTCGTATCATCATCACCTTCCACACGAAACAAAGGGGTGGGGGCGATCCCGGATTTCCTCCTGGTATGCTCCCCGGTACCATCATCATCCCGAGCAGTTCATCGGCATTCCACCAGCAATCAAAGTTCCTTCGTTCCACTGGAAACGAAGGGGTTATCTGTCCTGAAAACGATCATCTTAAGAGTCCTCGACACGAAAATTTCCTGTCCTGGCAACCCCCTCCGGTGACACCATGTCGGACGATAAGACAAACCCAATGGGATTATTCAAAAAATACCTGACCAACAGGCGTATATTTAAGAACAGGGAAGTGCTCCGACACAGCTATCGTCCCCAGATCCTTCCTCACCGGAAACCGCAGATCGACGAACTCGCCTCCATCCTTGCGCCGGCTCTCACGAACGAGACCCCTTCAAATATCCTCATCTACGGCAAGACCGGGACCGGGAAGACGGCGTCGGCCCGGTATGTGGGAACAGAGCTCGAGAACGCCAGCGCGCTCGCCGGGACGAGGTGCAGGATCGTCCACCTCAACTGCGAAGTGATCGATACCCAGTACCGGGTCCTCGCCCAGATAGCGAACGGCCTCGACGACGCCGACGAGCACCCGAGCGACAGTACGAGGAACCACATCCCCATGACCGGGTGGCCGACCGACCAGGTCTACGCGGAGCTGAAGAACCAGCTCGAGAGCAGCGGCGGGGTCATGGTCATCATCCTCGACGAGATCGATAAACTCGTCAAGAAGAGCGGCGACGACACCCTCTACAACCTCACCCGGATCAACTCCGACCTCAAGTTCGCCAAGGTCAGCATCATCGGGATCTCCAACGACCTCCGCTTCACCGACTTCCTGGACCCTCGTGTCCTCTCCTCGCTTTCTGAAGAGGAGATCGTCTTCCCCCCCTACAACGCCCCGCAGCTCTGCGACATCCTCCAGCAGAGGGCCGAGCTGGCGTTCGTCGAGGGAGCGCTCGGCGAGACGGTCATCCCGCTCTGTGCGGCGCTTGCGGCGCAGGAGCACGGCGACGCCCGGCGGGCGCTCGACCTCCTCCGCGTCTCGGGCGAACTCGCGGACCGCGAGAACGCCGCGGGCGTGGATGAGAGGCATGTTCGGATGGCCCAGGAGAAGATCGAGACCGACAGCATGGTGGAGTGCATCTCCACCCTTCCGACCCAGAGCAAGGCGGTCCTCTACGCGATGCTGATCCTCGAGCAGATGGGCAAACGGATCTTCACGAGCGGCGAGGTCACGGTGGTCTACCGTGAGATCGCCCGGATCATCGACCTCGACGTCCTGACGCACCGGCGGATCACGGATCTCATCTCCGAGCTCAACATGCTCGGTGTCATCAACACCCGGGTCATCTCGCGGGGCCGCTACGGCCGGACGAAGGAGATGTGGTTCGACGCAACGACGAGCAAGATCGAAGAGGTCGTCACGCGCGACCCGAGGCTCGACGACCAGAGGCTTAAAGAGCTCGACATCAACCGTTTAAGAGCAATGTTCAGGTGAAACTATGGGCGAAAAGGACCGTATCCTCCTCCAGCTCCTGGAGGAGAACTGCCGCACCCCGTTAAGCGAGCTCGCGGTGCTGGCCGAGGTGAGTGAAGAGGATGTAAGAGACCGGATCGGCCGTCTGGAAGCTGCCGGCGCCATCCGCCGCTACGGCGCTGTCGTCGACTGGGAGCGGGCCGGCGACGGCAAGGTCACCGCGGTGATCGAGCTGAAGGTTTCGCCAGAGCGGGACTTCGGCTACGACCGGATCGCAGAACGGCTCACCCGGTTCCCGCAGGTCCGGTCGCTCCGGCTCATGACCGGGATCTACGACCTCCAGCTCCTGGTCGCCGGGCCGAGCATGCACGAGATCGCGCGGTTCGTATCCGAGCAGATCGCTCCGATGGACCGGATCCGGGAGACGGCGACGCACATCATCATGAAGACCTACAAGGAGAACGGCACCACCTTCGCCGAGCGCGAAGAGGTTGAGCGTCTCCCCTACTCGTTCTGAGGTGAGGTGCGTGAGGGATTTCGTCTCGGAACGGGCCCGTGCCATACCCCCTTCGGGCATCAGGCGGTTCTTTGATATCGCCCAGACGATGGAGGACGTCATATCCCTGGGTGTCGGTGAACCGGACTTCGTGACCCCCTGGTGCGTCTGCGAGGCATCCATCTACTCCATCGAGCAGGGGTCGACTGCCTATACCTCGAACAAGGGGACGCCCCAGCTCCGGGGCGCCGTCAGCCGCTACCTCGATACCCGGTTTAACACCCGCTACGACGCCGAAGAAGAGATCATCGTGACCTGCGGCGTCTCGGAAGCGGCCGATATCGCCATCCGGGCCGTCGTGGACCCGGGCGACGAGGTGCTGGTGGCGGAGCCCTGCTACGTCTCCTACACCCCCTGCGTCTCCCTCGCCGGCGGGGTCCCGGTGTCCGTCCCCTGCCGGGCGGAGGACGAGTTCCGGCTGACGGCCGACGCGCTCGCGGAACGGATCACCCCGCGGACGAAGGTCCTGATCGCAAACTTCCCGAATAACCCAACCGGGGGGGTGATGCAGGAGGCGGACTGGCGCGGAATCGTCGATCTCCTGGTCGACCACGACCTTCTCCTCATCAGCGACGAGGTCTACGCCGAGCTCACCTACGACGGCGACCACTTCTCGCCGGCGAAGATCCCGGAACTCCGCGACCGCACGATCACCCTGAACGGGTTCTCGAAGGCCTTCGCCATGACCGGGTGGCGGATCGGCTACCTCTGCGCCCCGCCGGAGATCACCGCGGCGGCCTTGAAGATCCACCAGTACGTCGCGCTCTGCGCCCCCGTCATGGGGCAGATCGCGGCCTACGAGGCGCTCCGGATCGGAGAAGCCGAGAAGGATGCCATGGTCCGCGAGTACCGGCTCCGGCGGAACCTCTTCGTCGACGGGTTGAACAAGCTCGGTCTTTCCTGCCACGTCCCGAAGGGTGCGTTCTACGCCTTCCCCTCGGTGGAGAGCACCGGCATGACCGATACCGGGTTTGCGGAGGCGCTCCTCCGCGAGCAGCACGTGGCGGTCGTCCCCGGGAGCGTCCTCGGGCCCTCCGGAGCCGGGCACGTACGGTGCGCCTACGCGGTCTCGCGGGACGATCTCAAGGAGGCACTCTCCCGGATGGGGACCTTTCTGGAATCGATAAAATAAAAATATCCCCATAAATATCTTCAAAAGAAAATCGAAACTCTTTTATGACAAATCTCTGACCGGGCAACTGATAGTTTGGTGTCCGACAGAAGAACGACGGGCGGACAACCCCTTTATTTCCACTGGAGATGTGGATTTATTCTGGGATTTTGGCCGGTTGGGATCCTGTCGTACTCTTATCGGAAATATGCATCCGGTCCCCAAAACCCCGGGCAGATCTTCGGGTTCGCATCCGCGCTCCGGTAAGCGATCTGATTGCAGATCATCATGCCGCTCCGGAGGAAAAACTCGATGTGACGGTCTGGAATATCCATGAAATTAAATTTCCACTGGAAACGAAGGGGTCCAGATCCCGACGGCAACCGCGCCGGAGATGATCCGCGGGGATCAGGATTGATATATGATGACCGCCGTCGCCGGAAACGTGGGATATATGCAGTATCGTGGCGCACCGTCGGAGTCGCCTCCCCGGAACCCCGCGCCTGCCGGGAGACCGTCCGACCGGAAGGAGTCCTTCTGGTGCCCGCGCCCCGGGGGACCCCGGCTCGGCGCTCCCTTCCCGGGCGCGAAACGGCGTGGAGCGGGCGGTGCGGGTTTTGTCAGAACCCGGTTGCCTTCAAGCAGAGTGGCCGCCTTCCCGGTGTCACATTGTAACGTTTATCACCCAGTATCGCTCCATCCTACTTGATAGAACAATGAGTTGTACTATTATCGTCGGCGGGTTCTTTGGTGACGAGGGAAAAGGAAAGATAGTAGCCCACATCGCTCATCAGGACAGACCATCCATCATCTCCCGGGGCGGCGTCGGCCCGAACGCAGGGCATACCGTCTGTGTCGGAGAGAAGGAGTACGGTGTCAGGATGGTCCCTTCGGGGTTCGTCTACCAGGAAGCGGCCCTCATGGTCGGAAGCGGCGTGCTCGTCGATCCACGGGTATTCATGCGGGAAGTCGACCTGCTCGGCGTCCGGGGCAGGATCTTTGTCGACGGGCGGTGCGGCATCATCGAAGAGGAACATATCGCCCGGGACAGGGCGAGCGGTCACCTCAGGGATAAGATCGGGAGCACCGGCACCGGGTGCGGCCCGGCCAACGCGGATCGCGTCCTCCGGACGTCCCGGCAGGCGAAAGACGTCCCCGAGCTCGCGGATTACATAACCGACGTGGCCGAAGACGTCAACAGCGCCCTGGACCGGGATGAGGTGGTCCTCCTCGAGGGGACCCAGGGCTTCGGGATCTCGCTCTACTTCGGGACCTACCCGTTCGTGACCAGCAAAGACACCTCCGCCTCGCAGATCGCCGCCGACAACGGCGTCGGCCCGACCCGGATCGACGACGTCATCGTCGTCTTCAAGGCCTACCCGACCCGGGTCGGCGAGGGTCCCTTCTCCACCGAGATGTCGGCGGAGCGGTCGCACGAGCTCGGGATCGAGGAGTTCGGCACCGTCACCCATCGCCAGCGCCGCATCGGCACCTGGGACGGGAAGATGGCCCGCTACTCGGCAATGATCAACGGGTGCACCCAGGCGGCGATCACCGGCATCGACCGGATCGACCCGGCCTGTTTCGGGGTCACGGACTACGACCGGCTGACCGGGAAGGCGAAGGACTTCATCGCGCAGGCCGAAAAGGACATCGGCAAACCAGTCACCCTGATCTCTACGGGCCCCGAGATGTCCCAGATCATCGATCTGAGGGCCGAACGATGAGAAGAAACCTGATGGAGATCCTCTGCTGCCCGGTCTGCAAGGGCGATCTTTCGCTGACCGTGACCGAAGAGAGCGGTGAGGAGGTGCTGGAAGGCACCCTCCGGTGCGCGGCGTGCAGCGTCGACTACCCCATCAGCGAGGGCATCCCGAACCTCCTCCCGCAGACCGCCTGTGAGGACTGATCTCGTCGATGTCGGAGATTCATCTCAACCGCCGGGGGATCAACTCCATCGAGGCTCCGGACGAAGTCGAGGCGATGCCGGGGAGCGACCTTGTCCTCCATATCGTCAACCACGGCTCGCCGCTCCACATCACCCTCGCCTCGACGAACTCATCGACCTTCACCGGCTTCTTCCACGAGAACCTCTACGTGAACGGGGATGAGGAGTTCCGCATCCCCATCCGGGAGAACGCCTACCCCGGGGTCTTCAACGTTGAGGTGATCGCCGGGTACGGCGCCCGGAAGGCAGAGTTCCGGGTCGTCGTCAGGGAGCGGGCGGCACCGGAACCCGGGCCTGTCGAGGTCCCGGCGACACCGGCCGCCCCGGCGGTCTCGTTCCGGTGGCAGTCTTCCATCCCGGCCCTCGCCCTCGTCGCCGCCGCCCTGGTTCTCTACGGGCTGTGGCTGGCCTACCGGGTTGATCTCCTGAACGCCGCTGCGTTTGCGGCGCTGCTCATCGGGGTCATCCTCACATGGCTGCGGCAGCGGTCGTAGTCGCCGCGTCGCTGCTGGTGGATCGGCTGGTCGGCGACCCCCAGTCCCGGTACCACCCGGTGGCGGTCCTCGGCCGGTTCATCGGGTGGTGGGGGGTCCCGGGCCGCTACCCGGCCCGCATCCAGCGGGCGGCCGGGGTCGCCGGAACCATCGCGACCGCATCGCTCTTTGCCGTCCCCTTCGCTCTCGTTCAGTTCGCGGCCCCCTGGTACCTCTACCTCCTTCTCGCGCCCTTCCTCCTCAAGACCTGCCTGGCCTGGCGGGCGCTCGAGGAGCATACCGCTGCCGTGGTCCAGGCGCTCGAGGACGGCGGCATCGATGCGGGCCGCCTCGAGGTCGGGATGATGGTGAGCCGGGATACGGCGCGCCTCGAGCGCGAACACGTCCTCTCGGCCGCCTTTGAATCGATGACCGAGAACCTGGTGGACAGCATCGTCTCTCCGCTCTTCTACTTCGGGCTCTTCGGCCTCGCCGGGGCCGCGGTCTTCCGGGCGGTCAACACCCTGGACGCGATGCTCGGCTACCGGGACGAGCGGCTCCGGATCGGCTGGTTCCCGGCACGCGCCGACGACGTCGCAAACTTCATCCCGGCCCGGCTCACCGGCCTTGTCCTGCTCGCCTACTTTGCGGCGAAAGGCCGGTTCGCCCCGGGGTATGCGGCGCTTCGCCGGGATAGAAAGAAGCGCCCGGGGTTCAACGGCGGGATCCCGATGGCCGTCATCGCCGGCGGCGTCGGGGTGAGGCTCGAAAAGCCCGGCATTTACGCCATCGGGGACCAGGAGCGGACGCTTGCGGAGGCGGGCGACGAGATCGTCCGTGCGGTCCGGGCAGCGACGATCATCTTCGCCCTCGCCGAGATCGCCGCACTATTTTTATTGGGGTTCATGAGCTATACGTAAGAGTAATGAAACTCGAGGAACTGAGATTTGGCACCGAGCTGATCAAGCGCGGCTTTGCGTCGATGCAGAAGGGCGGCGTCATCATGGACGTGGTCAACGCGGAGCAGGCGCAGCTCGCCGAGGAGGCCGGGGCCGTCGCCGTCATGGCGCTTGAAAGAGTCCCTGCCGATATCAGAACGGCCGGGGGCGTGGCCCGCATGGCCGACCCGCAGAAGATCGTCGAGATCATCGATGCGGTCTCCATCCCCGTGATGGGGAAGGCCCGGATCGGCCATTTCGTCGAGGCGCAGATCCTGGAAGCGCTCGGTGTGGACATGGTCGACGAGAGTGAGGTGCTGACCCCGGCGGACGAGCAGTTCCATATCGATAAGACCGGGTTTGGTGTCCCGTTCGTCTGCGGCGCCCGGAACCTCGGGGAGGCGCTGCGCCGGGTCAACGAGGGTGCGGCGATGATCCGGACGAAGGGCGAGGCCGGCACCGGCAACGTCGTGGAGGCGGTCCGTCACATGCGGGCGATCATGGGCGGAATCCGGGCGCTGAAAGGAATGGACAGCCAGGAGCTCATCGACCGGGCCCGCGAGATCGAGGCGCCGGCGGAACTCGTCATCGAGTGCGCAAACCTCGGCCGCCTTCCCGTGGTGAACTTCTCCGCCGGCGGCATCGCGACGCCGGCCGACGCGGCTTTGATGATGCAGCTCGGGGCCGACGGGGTCTTCGTCGGGTCGGGGATCTTCAAGTCCACAGATCCCGAGACGACCGCCCGGGCGATCGTGGAGGCGGTGAACCACTACGACGACCCGAAGGTCATCGCCGAGGTGAGCAAGGGGCTCGGCGAGGCGATGAAGGGCCTCGACGTCCATCTTCTCCGCCAGGAAGAGGTGTTACAGACCCGTGGGCGTTAAGGTCGGCGTTCTCGCGCTCCAGGGCGACGTCGCCGAGCATATCGCGGCGTTCCGCGAGAGCCTTGCGGGCCGGCCGGGCTCTTTTGTCGTCCCGGTCCGGCAGGCGCGCGACCTCGCGGACCTCGACGCGCTCGCGATACCGGGCGGGGAGTCCACCACCATCTCCCGGCTGATCGGGAAGAACGGGCTCCATGAGCCGCTCGCGGAGTTCGGGGGCGGGGTATTCGCCACCTGCGCGGGGATGGTCCTCGCAGCGGACCGGGTGGACGATCCGCGGGTGCGGACCCTGAACCTCATCCCGATGCACGTGGCGAGGAACGCCTTCGGGCGGCAGGTCGATTCCCGCGAGGCCTTTTTAGACGTGGCGGGCCTCGCCGATCCCTTCCGGGCGGTCTTCATCCGGGCGCCGGTGGCAACGGAGGTCGGCCCCGGCACGGAGGTGCTCGCCCGCATCCCGGAGGGGATCGTGGCGGTCAGGAGCGGCCGGCACATGGCGTTCGCGTTTCATCCGGAGCTCGGTGGGGACCTCCGCCTGCACCGGATGTTTCTTAAGGGGCTCGGGCTCTAGGCCCCAAGATCTTACTTTTTGGATGAATTTCTGGCCCGGTGAGTCCTCCTATCAGATATCCGATCTCGCGCGAAGACGCGAAGACCGCGAAGGAGATTAAAACACCCGCCTACCATTCTTCTCACGCTCGCACTTCGAAGACCTCCGGTCTTCTCGAGCTCCGGCCCTTCGGGCCATCGCACTTCGCGTGAAGCAAATTCTCAGTTCGCGGCGTCGCTTAGTATCCGCCGTGCCCACGTCTCACCATCGGCGGTCAGCCGGTAGATGATCCAGTTGCCCTGCGCCTCGCCGACGATCAACCCTACCTTCTTCAGGACAGAGAGGTGATAGGATAACTTCGAGTCTGCGATGCCGAGCACCGCCTTGATGACGCAGACGCAGAGCGGCTGCACGGCGAGCATCGCGAGGATCTTGAGGCGGAGGGGGTCGGCGAGTGCGCGGTGGACGCCGCTCTCCCGTTCGAGTGTCGCATCGCCTGGCAACTGCTCCACCAAGCCCGCAATCCCCCCGCACCGGCAGAGCGACTCCTCGACCTCCGGCGGGAGGGGCAGCGTCAGAGGTATAGCATCATCCCTGTTCGTATTCAACCGGACACCGCCTCAGTATTTCAATATTTTATGAAATAGTAAGTGACTTAAACCTTGCGTATCAAAGCAGATTGTGTCGGGGAATGCTCTGGCAGCAGCGTGGCAACCAGCATGGAACCAAGCACCGTCGAAACAATCGATGGCGACAGGGGTTCAGCGATACATCCCCATACGTCCTACGCCGAAAACCAGATCGCGCGGGTGTGGACGGCACAGAGGGCAAGCCCGCAGGCTCAACAGGGAATGCCCTGCCACCCCCCGGTGACACACCGAATGCCGCCGTGCCTGCTTACATCTCCTTCAACTCTTTTTGAAACCAGAACCTTTATGTGGTGACGTTGCCCACATTGTTTCAAATAATGTTGAAACAGTGTGGAGAGTATACCATGACAGACGACACCGACAAAGACCAGAAGGAAAGCATCGCCGGACGGATCAAGAGACTTCTTGCGCCGGAGAGCGACTGCGGCTGCTGCTGCGGCGGTGTGAAGGTTGTGCCGAAGAAGACGGACGAGAAGAAGGAGTGACCGGAAGCGGAGCATGGCAGACGAACCGACGACCCTGACCGAGGACGAACTGGTCGAAGAGATCCGTGCCTGGGCGGAGAAGTAAGCCCACGAGCACGATCTCGTGCTCAACCCGGACGAACGGGTGCGAAACGCCCTTCTCCGGGGGCTCGCCCGGAACCAGCTCCGCTACGGCAGACGCTACTGCCCCTGCCGTATCCGGAAAGGCGTGCCGGAAGAAGATGCGAAGATTGCCTGCCCCTGCGTCTACCATCTGGACGAGATCGCCAGCGAAGGAAAATGCCACTGCAACATCTTCTTCCGGAAGGATGCGGTTGGGCCGGAGGAGTAACGAATGGCCGACCCTGCACTGACGATTGAGATCGGAGCGGAACTCCTGTGGGTGCTGCTGGCGGTCGTCATCGTCGCGATCGCCTTTCTTATCGGGATGGTCTTCCTGATGCGGGGGCGTCTGGCGGCTATAATGGAGTACGGCTGCCACTGCATGTCGGCGGCGGAGCACGAATCACCCGGAGAGAAGCGATAAGAGGTTCGAAATGGATATAGTCACCAGCATACTTATCGCCGGACAGTTCTTCGTCGTTATCGCCGCGGAACTGATCCTGCTCTTCATCGGGATCACCTTCCTCGTCGGACTCCTCCATGCCTACGTGCCGGAAGAGCGGATACGGGGCGTGCTCGCCGGGAAGCGGCAGGGCGTCGGGAACGTTCTCGGGGCGGGGTTCGGCGCCCTCACCCCGTTCTGCTCCTGCTCGACCATCCCCATCCTCCTCGGCCTCTTAGACGCCGGAGTCCCGTTCGGCGTCTGCATGTCCTTCCTGCTCGCATCCCCGCTCTTAAACCCGGTGATCCTCTCGCTCCTCGCGGCACTGGTGGGCATCGTCCCGACCGCTATCTACGCAGGCATCACCTTTGCCGCGGCGGTCGGACTCGGGGCGCTCCTCGGGAGGCTCGGGTACGATCGATATGTGAAGGACGTCACGGTCGCCGGGCGGCCGGAGCCGTGCGACTGTAACAGCAGCCACGGCACACGGATCCGCGGGGCGTTCTCCTTCGCCGTCGCCCTGTTCCGGCAGGTGCTCCCTTACCTGCTGCTCGGCGCCGGGATCGGGGCGTTCATCTACGGGTTTATCCCCGAGGACCTCATCGTCGCGGTCGCAGGACCCGAGAATCCCCTCGCCATCCCGCTGGCGGCGGTGATCGGGGTGCCGATGTACATCCGGGCCGAGACGATCATCCCGATCAGCGCCGTCCTCCTCGAGAAAGGGATGGGTATCGGCGCCGTGATGGCGCTGATCATCGGCGGTGCGGGAGCGAGCATCCCTGAGGTGACGCTGCTTGCCGCGATCTTCGAGCGGCGCCTTCTCGCCGCCTTCGTGGCGGTCATCCTCGGGGTCGCCGTCCTCGCCGGCGTGGCGTTCCAGGTCCTTGCCGTCATCTGAATGAGCATTTTGCATGAGAACACCCTACTACAAACAAGGAACAGACCATGATTGACCTACTCATCGGCGCTCTTGCGTCGGGGCTCGCGGCAGTGCTCGATTACCTCTCGGCACATGTCCTTACCTGCCTGGTCCCGGCGTTCTTCATCGCCGGCGCCATCGCGGCCTTCGTCAAGAAGGACGCGATACTGAAGTACTTCAGCCCGGACACGCCAAAACACATCTCCTACGGAATCGCATCGGTCTCGGGGACGATCCTCGCCGTCTGCAGCTGCACGATCCTCCCGATCTTTGCCGGTATCCTCAAGAAGGGGAGCGGCATCGGCCCGGCGACGACGTTCCTCTTCGCAGGTCCCGCCATCAACATCCTCGCGATCATCTACACCGCGAGAGTGCTCGGGTTCGACCTCGGTGCGGCACGGGCGGTCTCTGCGGTCGTGCTCGCGATCGTCATCGGGCTTGCCATGGCGCTGATCTTCCGTTCGACGGACGTCGAGACGCTCAAGAGGAGGGAGATGGCGCCGAGCGTTGCCGGAGCGTGCGAGGAGGAGAAGCCGCGCTGGGTCACGCCCGCCTTCTTCGCCCTCCTCGTCGGGGTGCTGGTCTTCGGGGCGTCGCAGCTCGAGTGGGCGCTCCGGCTCGGCATCGTCTACATTCTCACGCTCGCGATCGCCGTCCTGCTCATCTACTACTTCGATAAGGACGAGGTGACCGACTGGGGGCTCGAGACCTGGGATCTCACGAAGAAGATCTTTCCCATCCTGATCGGGGGAACGTTCCTCGTCGGGATCATCGCCTTCTTCCTCCCGCCGGAGACCTTCCAGCCCTTCTTCGGGAACAACTCGCTCGCGGCAAACTTCCTTGCGGCAATCGTCGGGATGATCCTTTACATGCCGACGCTGCTCGAGGTCCCGATCATCGGCACGACCTTCGGCTACTCTTCGGGGCTCATGGCCAGCGGCCCGGCGCTCGCCCTCCTGCTGGCCGGGCCAACGATCAGCCTCCCCTCCATCCTCGTCATCTCGCGGATTATCGGGGCGAAGAAGACGGCGGCCTACGTGGCGCTGGTGGTCGTCTTCGCGACCGTCGCCGGGTTCCTGTACGGGAACGGCATGCTGCTTATCTAGGAGAGAACGTATGGAGACCAAGAAGAAGCGAGAGAAACCCTGCTGCGCCGCCGAAGCCATGCGCCGGATCCGGCGGATCGAGGTCGGCGGGGTCGTCGTCGGGCTCGCGATGCTCGACGACATTCTGGCCGACGTCATCGATCGCGGCATCGCGGGCGAAACCGCTATCGGCGATGAACTGCTCAAACAGGTAAAGATCTACAACTACATCCCGAAGGGAGCGGAACCGCTCTACCGGGCGGCGCTCCTTCGAGCGTATCAGAACGAGGTGAAGAAACGATGAAGGTAGAAGTGCTCGGAACCGGCTGCGCCAAATGCAAGCGGCTCACAAAGAACGTAGAGACGGCAATCAAGGATCTCGGCATCG
Source organism: Methanobacteriota archaeon (assembly GCA_016841955.1). Taxonomy (GTDB): domain Archaea; phylum Halobacteriota; class Methanomicrobia; order Methanomicrobiales; family Methanoculleaceae; genus Methanoculleus. The sequence continues at coordinate 543,550 of JAENYE010000001.1, read as the reverse complement.
AGGCCGAACTCGTCAAGGTCGACGACATCACCGAGATCATGGACCGCGGCGTGATGCTGACGCCGGCGCTCGCCGTCGACGGGGAGCTGAAGGTCTCGGGCCGGGTGGCGGACGTCAAGGAGATCAAGGAGATCCTGCAGGGGTGAGATACCCTTTCGCCCCCGTGGAGGAAGAGGAGAGATGGTGCTGATCGAAGTCTTCGGGACCGGCTGCGTCAAGTGCAAGCGGATGTTGAAGAATGTCGAGATCGCGGTCAGGGACCTCGAGATCGATGCGGACGTCCACAAGATCGAGAGCCTCGATGAGATGATCGAACGGGGGGTGATGCTGACGCCGGCGCTCTACGTCGACGGCGAGGCTAAAGTCGTCGGCCACGTCCCCTGCGTTGAGGACATCAAACAGATACTGCTCGGAGAGAAGTGACATGGCAGAACAGACAGTACCGCAGTGTACCTGCGGGGATGGCGCGGAGCCGGCAGGCGGAACGAAACGGATCATCTTCGCCTGCGCCGGCGCATCGAAGGCCGGACAGATCTCGAACGAGGCTGCTGTTCAGTTGACGAAGGAAGGATACGGGAATATCGCCTGCACGGCGTCCCTCGCCATCGAGACACCCTCGATAACCAGGAAAGTCGAAGAGGCCGACGAGGTGGTCGTCATCGACGGCTGCCCGGTCGGCTGCGCCAGGCAGATCGCCGAGCGGGCCGGGGTTGCGCCCGACCAGGAGCTCGTGGTCATGGACCTCGGGATCGAGAAAGGCGGGAGCCTCGACCTCTCCGAAGAGGACATCGAGACGGTCGTCTCTGCCGCCTGGGAGGGGAAAGGGAGAGCAGAGGAAGAGAAGGAGCTCAGGCCGTCCGGCGGGTGCGGGTGCGGCGGCGGGGGATGCTGCTAGGGTGAGGCAATGGCGGCACCGAAACCCGAGCGGCGCCTCTCCACCTTTGAGAAGTACCTCACGCTCTGGGTGGCGCTCTGCATCATTGCGGGCATCCTCCTCGGCAGCACCTTCCCCGGTGTCGCGGTCGCGCTCGACGCCTTCTCGGTCTACCAAATCTCGATACCGATAGCGATCGCCCTCTTCTTCATGATCTACCCGATCATGGTGAAGATCGACTTTGCCGAAGTGCTTCGCGCTGCGAAGACGCCAAAGCCCGTCGCCCTGACGCTCTTCGTGAACTGGGCGATCAAGCCCTTCACGATGTACCTCATCGCCACCTTCTTCCTCGGCTACCTCTTCGTCGACTTCCTCCCCGGCACCGAGATCCTCCCGAGCGGCGTCGAGGTCGAGCTCTGGCGGAGTTACGTCGCCGGGTGCATCCTGCTCGGCATAGCTCCCTGCACGGCGATGGTGCTGATGTGGAGTTACCTTGCGCGGGGCAACGACGGCCTGACGCTCGTGATGGTCGCGATCAACTCGCTCACCATGCTCGTCCTCTACGCCCCGCTCGGCGGCTTCCTCCTCGGCGTCGCCGCGATACCGATCCCCTGGGAGACGATCCTCCTCTCGGTCGCGGTCTACGTCGGCCTTCCGCTCGCCGCCGGCTACGTGACGAGGAAGTGGATCATCGTCCGGAAGGGCATGGCCTGGTTCGAGACGAGGTTCCTGCACTACCTGACCCCGGTGAGCATCGCCGCCCTCCTCGGGACACTCGTGCTCCTCTTCACCTTCAAGGGCGACGTCATCATCGCAAATCCGCTCACGATCCTCTGGATCGCGATCCCGCTCTTCATCCAGACGGTCTTCATCTTCACCCTGGGCTACTTCGTCCTCGCCCGGAGGCTGAAACTCGCATACCGCGACGCGGCGCCTGCCGGGATGATCGGGGCCTCGAACCACTTCGAGGTGGCGATCGCGACCGCGACAATCCTCTTCGGCCTCGGATCGGGGGCGGCGCTGGCGACGGTCGTCGGGGTGCTGATCGAGGTGCCGGTGATGCTGATGCTCGTGCGGATCTGTCTCGGGACGCAGGGCATGTTCGGGGGTGAGGCAGAATGACGAATAGCAGAAAGCTCGTAAACGTGCTCGTACCGCTCGAGGTGGCGGAGAGCAGCGAGAAGATCCTCTCGGCGGTGGAGGAGATCGCACGTACCGGCGTTCAAGAGATCCGGCTCCTCCACGTGGCGAACGTGCGGGACACCCTTGCGGCTCCGGAGATCCTCGACCACGACCGGGAGGTGCTCGAGGCATGGCGGGAGCGGCTGGTCGCGTGCGGCGCAGCGTCCGTGACCGCGGAAGTGGTCAGCGGCATCCCCTCGATCGAGATCGTCGAGCGGTCGGAGCAGGACGACTACTCTCTCATCGTTCTCGGATCGCACGGGAGGAACCTTCTCTCACGAGTGCTCCTCGGCAGCACCACGGAAGATGTCCTCCGGAATGTGAACGACCCGGTCCTCCTCGTCCGGCTGCGGATCATCGAGACGGGCGATGAAGCGACCTGCCGGCTCGCGGCCGACCGGCTGTTTAAGCGCATCCTGTACGCGACGGACTTCTCGGCGTATGCAGAGCGGTGCATCCCCTGCCTCTCATGGATGGCCGGGGCGTACCCCGATGAGGTGATCGTCGCCCATATCCAGGACCTCCGGCACCTCGCGTACGCCTCGCCCGAAGAGATGGCGGAGTTCAACCGGCGCGACGAAGGGCGGCTGGCGGCTCTGAAGCGGCAGTTCGAGGAGGCCGGGTTCGAAAACGTCGGCACCGTCCTCCGGACGGGAAACGCGATCGACGAGGTGCTCGCTCTCGCAGAGGAGCGCGGCGCAACACTTATTGTTCTGGGGGCGAAGGGGCGGCACGGGATTGCAGAACAGATCTTCGGCGGAGTGGCCGAGGCGGTCGTACACCGGTCGGGGAGCCACGTGCTGGTGGTACGGTAGATTCAGGAGAGATTGATATGGCAGAACAGGAACTCGTCGTCGAATGGCGGCATATCGGAAGAGACATCGAGGACACCTGCGAGCGGTGCGGCGAGACGGGACGGGCGGTAATGGGCGTCATCGAAGAGATACGCCCCATCCTCGAGGAGGAGGGCATCACGATCCGGGTTGTCGAGACCGTCCTCGAGAACGAGGCGATCGGAGAGTCGAACAGCATCCTCTTCAACGGCGTGCCGCTCGAGGACCTGATCGAGGGTATGGAAGTTACCGCCACTCCCTGCGCCTCCTGCGCCTGCCTCACCGGGCAGGACGATGCAGCGTGCCGTGCGGTCGAGTACGACGGCGAGCGTTACGAGTCGATCCCGCCGGAGCTGATCGCCCGGGCGGCGCTCAAAGCGCTCGGGATAGAGACTACAGCAGAATAACGTGATGAGAGTGACGGCAATCAAAGACATTCAAGCGATGGGATCGACGATGAAGGAGATCCTCGGACTTTCCGGGTCGCCCGTCGGTGTGCGGATCGTGAAGCAGGGCGATGAGATCGCAGAGGCCGAACCCGCAGGAGGGCACCGGTTCTGCCAGGCGCTGATGCGGGGGAGGCGCGGCGACCACGTCGTCGTGACAGCCGAGACGATCGCGTGCCCGGCGGCTGCCCGTGCCTTCGGGTTCAGGCCGCTCCCTGAGGCGCTGAAGTCGGGGAAGGGTCTGGTCGGATTCGGGATCACCGCACAAGAAGCGGTCGGGCAGCAGATGTTCGCCGGGATGACGACGTTTAAGCCGGGCGAGATCGTCCAGCTCGACGTCTTCCCGCTGGATGCCGCCGGGAGCGAACCCGACATCGTGGTCGTGGAGGACGAGGTCGAGAAACTGATGTGGATCGTTCTCGCCTACATGCATGCCCGCGGGGGAGAACGGGTCTCCGGTTCGACCGCCGTCCTGCAGGCGACCTGCGTGGACTCCACGATCATCCCCTACGTCGAGGACCGGCTCAACTACGGGCTCGGCTGCTACGGCTGCCGGGACGCGACCGACATGGAGCAGGGCGAGGCGATCCTCGGGTTCCCGGCGCATTACCTCCCCGAGATTGTCCGGCACCTCGAGTACCTGAACAAAAAGGCGCTCCCGCATTCCCGGGGCAAACACGCACTTGCCGCGCTCACGAAACAGCGGAGTGCCAGCGAGCAGGGTTCCTGCTCGTCGCTCTGAAGAGGGGTGTGACGGCGTGGAGAAGAGAGTCCTCTTCGTCTGCACCCATAACGCCGCCCGCTCGCAGATGGCGGAAGGGTACATGAACGCCCGCTACGGCGACCGCTACGAGGCCTTCTCGGCCGGCACGGTACCTGGAACCCTGACCCCTATGCGGTCCGGGCGATGGCCGAGATCGGGATCGACATCTCCGGCCACCGGATCAAGGATCTTGCAGAGTTCGACGAGCAGGAGATTGATTACCTGGTCGCCGTCTGCGAAGGGGGCGTCTGCCCCCTCTTCCCCTGGGCGAAGGAGGAGATACACCGGGAGTTTCCCGACCCGTCGAGACTCACCGGCACCGACGAGGAGATCATGGCCAGCATCCGGCGGATCCGGGACGCGATCACCGCCTGGATCGATACGACGTTCGGGGCGATCTGAATGGCGGTCACCGTCATCACCTGTTCGGGGATCTCGAACACCGGGAAGCTGACCGCCCGGGCAGGGACTACGCTCATGTGCCGTTGCGGCGGGAAGGTCGAGGCCTGCATCGCGGCCACCCGGCCGACGGCGTCGCTGGAGGCTGCGGTCCGGCACGCGGATCGCATCCTGGTGCTGGACGGGTGCGGCGACTGTTGCGGGAAGAAGAAGGTGCTGGCGCTCGGAATCGAGCCGCACCTGCATCTTGCCGCAACTGACTGCGGCATCGTGAAGAACGGGATGGCAGAGCCCCGATTCGACGAGATTGAGCGCCTTTCAGCCGCCGTGCTGGAGGCGATCAGGCGGTGAACTGCGGTTCGCCCCCGATACGCAGTGGAGGAAAGCCGATATTTTCGGCAGGGAAATGTGATGATGAAGCACCCCTGGAGAAAGCATATATGTCTGCCTGCACAAGAAGTCGAATCATTTCAAACAGGATTGTAATAGCCAATCCAGCGACAGGAGTGTCCTTGATGAAAACGAAACAACCATGCAGTCCTGAGGCCCCGCGCGTGCGCCGGGGGCTTGCCTGCAACATAACCGGACGAAAGATCCTGCCGTTAGTTGCGTTGTCGGTTCTCCTGACCTTCGCTACCCTCTTCGCAGGATGCACGACAGAACCCGGCGGAGCGGATGCCGCCACCGCCCCGCCGATCAACGGCACCGTTACCAAAGTTGAGGTCATCCACTTCACCGCGCCGAACCAGTGCACCTCCTGCGTGGTGCTCGGCAACTACGCCGAAGAGACCGTGAAGACACACTTCCCCGAAGAGCTCGGTTCCGGGAAGCTGGTCTTCGACCACATCGACGTTGCCGCCCCGGCGAAGAAGGAGATCGTCGAGCGTTACGGCGCTACCGGCTCGTCGCTCTGGATCGGCACCTACGACGACCAGGGCGCGTTCTATGCCGAGGAGGATATCCGGGTCTGGTACAAACTCAACGACAAACCCGGGTACATGCAGTATCTCAAGACGCTGATCGGGATGCGTCTTAACGGGGACTTCTCGCAATGAGCCTGATGGGGTTCATGGAGACGATGGGGACGAGCAGCATCCCCCTCGTCGCCGCGTTCTTCATCGGGTTGATGATGGCCCTCTCCCCCTGCCCGCTGGCGACAAACATCGCCGCGATCGGCTACCTCTCCCGCCGGATCGGCAACCCGGGGCAGACCCTCCTTGCCGGGGCGCTCTACAGCGTGGGGAGGATGGTCGTCTACATCGGCATCGCTGCAGCGATCGTGACCCTGGGACTCTCCGTCCAGGCGATCTCGCTCTCCCTGCAAACCTGGAGCGAGGTGATCGTCGGCCCGCTGCTGATCGGGATCGGGGTCGTGATGCTCGATCTCATTCCGCTCCCCTCCTGGGAGGGCGGCAGCAGGCGGTTTGCCGCGTTCAAAGAGCGGCTCGCCGATAGAGGTGTTGCAGGGAGTTTTTTCCTCGGGGCGGCCTTTGCGTTGGCCTTCTGCCCGTTCAGCGCGGTGCTCTTCTTTGCCATGCTCGTCCCGCTGGCACTCCGGACCTCTGATCCGCTCGGCGTCCCGGCGGTCTTTGCCGTCGCTACCGCCCTGCCGGTGATAGTCTTCTCGCTGATCCTGGTGACCGGGGTTGCCAAAGTGGGGAGCGCGATGAAGGCGGCGGAGAAGTTCGAGTACTGGACGAGACGGGTCGTCGGGGTGCTCTTCATCGGGATCGGGGTCTACCTCCTCGCGGCAATGCTGTTCGCGTGAGGTCGGCTGCCGTCGTCGGCCCGCTGATCGAGGTGCCGATGCTGATATCGCTCGTGAACGTGGCGCTCCGGCTCCGGGATCGGTGGTACGACGGGGAGGCGACAGGAAGATGTCCCGTCGATTCCAATGGAGGAGGTATACCATGAAGACGGAACTCGTCATCGAATGGAAACACATCGGAAGAGACGTCGAGAACACCTGCGAGCGATGCCAGGAGACCGGGATGACGCTTGCGGCCGTTCTCGCGGAGATCAGAACGCTCCTCGAGATGGAGGGGATCACCGTGCGGATGGTCGAGACGGTGCTCGAAAACGACGCGGTCGCGGAATCGAACAGCCTCCTCTTCAACGGGGTGCCGATCGAGGACCTCCTCGAGGGGGTCGAGGTGACCACCACGCCCTGCTGCTCCTGCTCCTGCATCACCTGCGAGGAAGATACGGAGTGCCGGGCGCTCCGCTACAACGGCGAGGAGTACGAGGCGATTCCGCCGGAACTGATCGGGCGGGCTGCCGCAAAAGCCCTCGAGCTGGAGTGATGGCCGTGTCCGAGCCCGTCACCCTCGTCACCTGCTCCGGCCTCTCGAACACCGGAAAGCTGACCGGCCGGGCGGGCATGGTGATCCTCCAGCGGTATCCGGAAACCGTGGAGATCTCGCTCCCGGCAAGCCGCCCGCCGGCGTCGCTTGAAGAGGCGGCACGCTCTGCCGGTCGGGTCCTCGCGCTGGACGGGTGTGAAGACACCTGCGCGCTCAAAAAGCTCCGGGAGATCGGGGTTGAGCCGGACCTGCACGTCGTCGCGACCGAGTGCGGGATCGTGAAGAACGGTATGGCGGAGCCGCGGTTTGACGAGATCGAGCGGCTCGCGGGGGCTGTGCTCGAGGTTCTCCGGTCGGGCAGCAACCCCGGAGCGCATCAGTCCTCCGGGCCGTAACATCGCCGGAGGATCACCGGGGCGCTCCGTGGCGCCCCGGCGGCCGCATTCGCAAGCAGGGGAGGATCGCCGGCGATGCGGTCCCCCGGGAGCGAAGGCGCCGGGGCCATTAAGGACGTCTGCGCCTCCCGCCACTCCCAGACGGCCTCCATCACGTCGTCTGCCGTCGCCATGACGCTCGCGGTCCCGACGTCCACCACGACGGGGTTTGTTATATTCCAGCGCTCGACGACGGTGTCGAGGAGCCGGCGCCGGACCGTCCAGACTATCGGGGGGTGCGGGTGCGCGAGCAGTTGATCCAGCTGCTCCGCCCATACCGCACCCTGGAGCTCGAACCTTCCCACCTCATCGACGACCACCAGATCGGTCTCCCGGGGGTCCGGCGGCGCGAGCGCCCGGCGGCCGAACGCGAGCCCAACGGGGCGGAAGTAGAATCGGCCGTGAACCTCGCACCGTGGGTCGGGGTCGATCGAACAGAGTTCCTCGTGCCCGCCGGTGGCGAGGTCGACGAGGGTGAACCCGGACCTCCGCCCGTCCCGCGTATGGCCGGGAGCGATCACGCCCCGGACCCGTACGTTCAGCCCGACGATGAGCCCGAGAACCAGATGCAGGAACGTCGTCTTGCACTGGCCCTGCCCGCCGGTGATGATGAAGACCGGCGTCTCGGGGTTCATCCGGGAAAACCTCCGCTCGTGAAGACCGAATATGGGTATACGAGTATATCCCGGCCGGGGCCCGGGCGGATAACCCGGGAGACGTTCGCTCCGGAGTACATGCGTATACATTGCGGCTGGCGGTATAAAACATTTTTACTTCTAGGTTTTGTTAAAAAAAATTGATTTACGGCGTGAATGGAAGCCGGCCCCGCAACCCTTATGCGAGGTCCGGTGCCAGGGACGCCCATGGACCAGGAGAAGGCCTACCACGAGCTCTCGAATCTCGACCTGATCGAGCAGGTCTGCAGGACGACGACGCTGACAGACCCGCTTGAGATCGCCTGCAGGATCATGCGCAGTCCGCAGATCAGCCTTCATGGCCCGGAGCATCACTTCCTCGTGCCGGCCGTCCTGCTTGCGGCCTACTACAACCACCGGGGGAGCCCGGAGAAGAAGGAACCGGCCCTCCGGCAGGCGAGGAAGCGGGCCGAAGCCGTCCAGCCGGCCTTCTGCGGCACGCACGGGACCTGCGGTGCGGCGATCGGCACCGGGATCTTCATGAGCCTGATCACGCATTCCGGCCCGCTGAAGAAGGAGGAGTGGTCGCTCTCGAACCAGGTGACGGCGCGGAGCCTGACGGCGATTGCCGCGAGCGGCGGGCCGCGCTGCTGCAAGCGGGACTCCTGGCTTGCAATCGGTGAAGCGGTGAAGTTCCTCGATGAAAAGTGCGGCGTCAGCCTGCCGGTGACGGAGCATATCGCGTGCGAGTACGCGATCGTGAACCGCGACTGCACGGGGTATGAATGCCCGTTCTACCCCGGCGAGGACGCCGGCGCGTGAGGGGGCGTGTCCCCTTCCATATCAGTATAAGTAACAACGGGGAACAATACCTTACGGAGTTAATGGTTATGGCAGGAACGAAAGTCGTGCTCCACACGACCATGGGTGACATCACGATTCGCCTCTACGACGATATGCCGGTGACCGCAGGAAACTTTGCAAAACTGGCGGGATCCGGGTTCTACGACGGCACGATCTTCCACCGGGTCATCGCCGGGTTCATGATCCAGGGCGGCGACCCGACCGGCACCGGGACGGGCGGGCCGGGCTACACCATCACCGACGAGTTCGTGAAGGGCCACTCGAACGTCCGGGGAACGATCGCCATGGCGAACACCGGACGCCCGAACACCGGCGGCAGCCAGTTCTTCATCAACCTGGTGAACAACGACTTCCTCGACTGGGACAACCCCAGGACGCCGAGCGCTCACCCGGTCTTTGGAGAGGTGGTGGAGGGGATGGATGTCGTCGATAAGATCGGGAAGGTAACGACGAACTCCGCCGATAAACCAAAGGTCCCCGTCCGGATCGAGAAGGCCGAAGTCGTGGAGTAACCCTTTTTTTATGAACCGCAGCGGCGCCGGCCGCCGGGACCCGGGCGCGGTCCAGGAGCGGATCGGCTACACCTTCAAGGACCGCGCACTTCTCGAGCGGGCGCTCACCCGCCTCGCGTACGCCCTGGAGGCGGGCCTTCCCCAGGACGCCCACATGGACGCCCTCGCCACCCTCGGCGATGCGGTCATCAACGTCGTCGTCGTGGAAGCAGTGGTCGCGGGCGGGGCGCACGACAAGGGTGCTATCACCAACCGGAAGATGAACCTGGTGAACATGACCCGGCTCCGCGGGCTCGCGGAAGACCTCGATCTCGGGGACTACGTCCGCTGGGGGAAGGGCGAGGCCGCCCAGGCGGTCTGGACCTCCGGCCGGGTTCTCGCCGAGTGCCTGGAAGCGCTCGTCGGCGCCGTCTACCTGGACGGCGGAATGGATGCGGCCGCGGGAGTGCTCCGTCGGCTCGGGCTCACGGAAAGGGGATAACCCTTCTGCCCCGTTGGAATGCTTCACACACCCTCCGGAGAACACCCGGTTCTCAATAGAGGGTGGTGTGGCCTCACGCGAATGCGACGTTCCACGGGACCAGAGGATGAGAAGAACGAAGTTCTTCCCGTGAGGTTGCCTGGTGCAGATGGCGGTACGACCTCACGCGAAGCCGCGAAGGACGCGAAGATCGGTTGGTTGTCATTGATAGTTCTCTTCGCGGCTTCGCGCTCTTCGCGTGAGTCAATGATGGAGGATGTGGGGGAGAGGTTCTCCAAAGTCAATCACTTTTGTTCTTCCACCGCGGTCGCCGGCAGTGGCTCTCTCACCGGAACCCCGGCCGGCGGCCGCATCAGGAGCCAGGCGACGGCGAACCCCGCCGCCGCGAGGGCCGCGACCCACGGGAAGACCCCGAGATAGGTCCCGGTCGCCGTCCTGACGAACCCCGCGAGTTGCGGTCCGGCTATGGCCCCGGCGCCGTAAGCGAGGAAGACGACCCCGTAGCAGCGCGGGTAGTCGCACGTCCCGAAGTAGGATGCCGTCGCCGTCGGCGCGATGGCGAGCCAGCCCCCGAGGCACCCCCAGAGGACGGCGAACGAGACGATGTAGGCGGGCACACCCGGCGCGAGCCACATCAGGACCGATGCTCCCGCAATCAGGGCGAACGTCAGCATCGCCGTCTTCTGCGGGGATATCCGGTCGGCGAGGCTGCCGAACGCCGGTCTTCCTATGCCGTTGAAGACGGCGAAGAACCCGACGAGGACCGTCGCGAGCCCCGCATCGATCGCCGCCACCTCGGTCCCGACCGGTTTTGCGATCGAGATCGCGGCAAGCCCCGCGAGGCACCCGACGAAGTAGCAGGCGAAGAGACCGTAGAAGGTCCCCGTCCGGAGCATCGCCTTCCGGTCGCACTCGCAGACCGGCGCGGTACCCGTGCCGGGCGCGGGAGGGGACCACCCCGGCGGCTGCCAGCCCTGCGGCGGGAACCGGAGCGGCAGGGCCGAAAGAACCAGGACGACGATGAGCGCGGCCCCGAATATCCGGAACGTCGCCATCACCCCGTACGCGGCGATCAGCGCCCCGGCTGCGTTTGCGGTGACAAATGCCGAGAACCCGAACCCGAGGAGGGCAAGCCCCACCGCGAGCCCCCGCCGGTCCGGGAACCACCGGGCCGCCACGGCGACCGGCGCCCCGTAGGCGATACCGACCCCGAGCCCCCCGATCACTCCGTAGACGATGTAGAGGGCCTCGACCGACGTCGCCGTCGAGGCGAGGAGCCACCCGAGGCCGGTGAGGAACCCGCCGACGATCGTCACCTTTCGGGGGCCGTAGCGCTCGATATACTTCCCGGCGAGCGGCATCGCGACGGCGAAGAAAGCGAGGAAGACCGAGAACGGAAGGAGCACCTCTCCTGCCGTCACCTCCCGGCCGAGCGTCGCGGTGAAGTGTGTCGCTAGCGGCGTCACGAAGACGCTCCAGGCGTAGATGCTCCCGAGGCAGAGGTTGATGACGAGGCCGAGGGCCACGAGCCCCCATCGCCCCTTCTCTGCAGGCATGCGAAAGATCGTCGGTGTGTCGGGCATAGGGGGTTTACTCCTCCAGGGTGGAGATGTCTCCCGGGTCCATGCCGAGCTCCCGGGCTTTCAGGACCCGGCGCATGATCTTGCCGCTCCGGGTCTTTGGGAGCCGGTCCATATACTCGATCTCGGCCGGCACCGCGATGGGCCCGAGGCTCTTCCTGACGTGGCGGGCGAGTTCGGCGGAGAGACCGTCGCCGCGGTTCGCACCCACGCGGAGGGTGACGAAGGCCTTGATGACGTTGCCTTTCAGGGGATCGGGCTTCCCGATGACGGCGGCCTCCGCCACTGCCTCGTGGGAGACGAGCGCGCTCTCGACCTCCGCAGTCCCGATGTTGTGCCCGGAGACGACAATCAGGTCGTCGGCACGCCCGATGACCATGATGTAGCCGTCCTCGTCCTTCACCGCGAGATCGCCTGCCGTGTAGCATCCCGGTATGGTATTCCAGTAGGCGCAGTAGCGCTCGTCGTTGCGGTGGACCGTCCGGAGCATGGCGGGCCAGGGCTCCTTGATGACCAGGAACCCGCCGGTGCCGGGCGGGACCGGCTTGCCGGCCCTGTCGACCACGTCCACGACGGCGCCCGGGATGGGCTTTCCGGCAAACCCCGGTTTCATCGCCTCGCCGATCATCGTGGTCAGCATCTGCATCCCGGTCTCGGTCTGCCACCAGGTGTCCACGATCGGGCACCGCCCGCCGCCGATCGTGTGATAGTACCACTCGAACGCCTCGGGGTTGAGGGGCTCGCCGACGGAGCCGAGCACCCGGAGCGAGGAGAGGTCGTACTTCGCCGGCCACTCGTCGCCGTAACGCATGAACATCCGGATGGCGGTCGGGGCGGTGTAGAAGATCGTCACCCCGAGATCCTGGACCAGCCGCCAGTAAGCGCCCGGGTCCGGGTAGTCGGGGGTCCCTTCGGCCATGACGACAGTCGTGCCGACCGCGAGCGGGCCGTAGACGATGTAGCTGTGACCGGTGATCCAGCCGGTGTCGGCGGTGCACCAGTAGACATCGTTCTCCTTGATGTCGAAGACGTGGCGGGTGGTGTAGTAGGTCCCGACCATGTAACCGCCGCAGGTATGCACGATGCCTTTCGGCGCGCCGGTCGAGCCGCTCGTGTAGAGGATGAAGAGCGGGTCCTCCGAGTCCATCGCCTCCGCCGGGCAGTCCGGTGCGGCGTGGGCCATGAGGTCGCCGTAGTCGACCTCCCGGGCGGGGTCGAGGTCGACGGCAGGTGTCCCGCGCCGGAGGACGACGACCCGTTCGACGCACGGCGTCTGGGTGAGCGCAACGCCCGCGATCTCCCGGAGCGGGACGGTTTTTCCGCGCCGGTAGCCGACGTCCGCGGTGATGAGGACCTTTGCCTCCGCGTCGTTGATCCGCATCGCGAGCGCGTCGGGCCCGAACCCCCCGAAGACGACCGAGTGGACGGCCCCGATCCGGGCACAGGCGAGCATCGCGACGATCTGCTCGGGGACGAGGGGCATGTAGATGCAGACCCGGTCGCCCTTCCCGACGCCGAGGCGCGCGAGCCCGTTGGCAAACCGCATCACCTCGCGGTAGAGGCCGTCGTAGGTGAAGACCCGCTCCTCTCCCTGCTCGCCGCGCCAGATGATCGCCGGCTTATCCTTCCGGTCGCTGGTGACGTGGCGGTCCAGGCAGTTGTAGGTGATGTTCAGCTTAGCGTTGACGAACCACTTCGCGTAGGGATAGTTCCACTCCCTGACCCGCTCCCACGGCTCGAACCAGACCAGTTCACTGGCTATCCGGTCCCAGAAGGCCTCCGGGTCGCGTGCGAACTCCTGGTACGCCAGGGTGTAATCCGGCGTCCAGGCGGTTGCCTTATACCGGGGGTCGGGGAGGTAGCGTTTCTCTTCGAGTTTCACGGCAAACGTTTCTGCCATCTTCCCACACTCTTACATGATTAATCATGCCGGATTGCTCCGGTCGTTCCCCGTGCGGGTTCCGAAACCGTGCAAAAGCGGCTAATCTCCGGGTCCGTCGTCTTTCCGATCGGTCGGCCCGTGGTCGTGCTGCCGTCCATATCGGTCGCCGGCACTCGTTGCCGGTCTCCGCCGGGAGCGTAACCATCTCGGGGACTCTCCCCCGCGTGGTCGCCCCCTGATTATACATGATAGATCATGTATAATTTAACATGATCAATGATGTATATTATGCTTATAAATGTTTTGATCGGCTGGAACAGGGGGCCGGAATTCGTGTAAATTCGGAGAATGTCAGAGAAAACGGATTTTCCGAGGTTTTCGCGCAGCCGGGAGGGTCGGCGGGGAAGGGACGGGGTGCCCGGACAGAATCGCGGCACCCGGAAAAGCCGCCTACAGCCACCCTTTCCGGTTGATGGCCACCGCGAGGAGCGAGGAGACGATCAGGGAGAGGACGAGGATGATAAGGAACCCGTTCGGGTCGCCCTGGAGGGGAACCGGGACGTTCATCCCGAGGAAACTCGCGATCATCGTGGGGATCGCGAGTATGATGGTTATCGAGGTGAGGAGTTTTAAGATGTTGTTGAAGTTGTTCGATATGATCGAGGCGAAGGCGTCCATCGTCTCGGTGAGGATCGTCGAGTAGGTGTTCGCCATCTCGATCGCCTGCTTGTTCTCGATGATGACGTCCTCGAGGAGGTCGGTGTCATCCTCGTACATCCGGAGCGGCTGGAACGTCAGGGTCTTGTCGAGGACGATCTGGTTGCTCCGAAGCGATGTCGAGAAGTAGACCAGGCTCTTTTTCAGGTTCATCAACTGGATCAGTTCCCGGTTCCGCATTGACTGGTTCAGTTCGGCCCCGATCCGGTCGGATACCCGCTCGATCTGGCGCAGGTACTGAAGGAAGTAGGATGCGTTCAAAAAGAGGATCTGCAGCACGAATCGGGTCTTTTTAAAGGTGTAGAACGATTTCACCCGACCCTTCGCGAAGTCCTGGATGATCGGGTTGTCGCGGAGGCAGACGGTGACGATGGTATCGGGCGCAACGATGATCCCGAGCGGCATCGTCGTGTAGATGATCGTCTGCTCGGGGTAGGGTATCGGGATATCGATGACGATCAGGGTGATGCCGTTCTCGGTCTCCGTCCGCGGGCGCTCCTCCTCGTCGAGCGCCGCCCGGAGGTAGTCCCCCTGAACGGAGAGCCTCTCCGAGACCTCCTCGATCTCCTCTCTCGACGGATTGATCAAGCAGATCCAGGACCCGGGTTCGAACCGCCCGGTCTCCTCTGTCCGTGGCGCCGGGGCCGTTTCAACCGTGCGATAGATGCGAAGCATGCGATCCGCCCCCTCCTGATCCGGAGTTTACACGATAAGGTTGTCTGCAGGCGGGAAGAAGGTATGGACTTCCGGCGGGCACCGGGCTAAAAAATAGGTGAAATCAGATGACCAGGATCAGCGGCGCGAAGACCAGCGCGACCATGGACATCAGTTTTAAGAGAATATTGATGGCGGGGCCCGACGTGTCCTTGAAGGGGTCGCCCACGGTGTCGCCGACGACGGCCGCCTTGTGGGCCGCCGATCCCTTGCCGCCGAGGTGGCCCTGCTCGATGTACTTCTTTGCGTTGTCCCAGGCTCCACCGGCGTTCGCCATCGTGACGGCGAGGAGGAACCCGGCCGCAAGCGAGCCTACGAGCAGGCCGCCGAGTGCCTCGGTGCCGAGGACGAACCCGACGGTGAGCGGCGCGGCGACGGCGAGGATGCCGGGCAGGATCATCTCGCGCAACGCCGAGTTCGTGGAGATGGCGATGCAGGAGGTGTAGTCGGGCTCGGCCGTCCCCTCCATGAGGCCGGCGATCTCCTTGAACTGGCGGCGGACCTCGTGGACGATGCTGTATGCAGCTTTCCCCACCGCCATCATCGTGATGGAGCAGAAGAGGAAGGGGAGCATCGCACCGATCAGGAGGCCGATGAAGACGTTCGGGACCGAGATATCGATGACCGAGAGGCCGACCGCCTGGGTGTAGGCGGCGAAGAGGGCGAGTGCCGTCAGCGCCGCAGAGCCGATGGCGAATCCCTTGCCGATGGCGGCGGTGGTGTTGCCGACGGCGTCCAGGGTATCGGTGATCTCACGGACTTCGGGCTTCTGGTGGGACATCTCGGCGATACCGCCGGCGTTGTCGGCGACCGGGCCGTAGGCGTCGACGGAGAGGGAGATCCCGAGCGTCGAGAGCATGCCGACGGCGGCGATCGCGATGCCGTAGAGCCCGGCGACCTGGTACGAGACGTAGATCGCGAGGGAGATGATCAGGACCGGCCAGATGGTGCTCTCCATCCCCTTCGCAAACCCGGTGATGATGGTGGTCGCAGCACCGGTCTCGCTGGACTTCACGATGGCGAGGGTCGGTTTCCGGTCAAACGAGGTGTAATACTCGGTGATCAGGCCGATGGAAAACCCTGCGACGAGACCGGCGACGGTGGCGTAGAAGACCCCGATGTACTCCGCACCGAGGAGCGAGTTCACCAGGAAGTAGGTGGCGGCGACGACCAGGACGAGCGCGGTGAGCAGACCCTTGTTGAAGGCCATGTGGATGGCGCTGCTCTCGGTCTTGTTGGTCCGGACGAAGAACGAGCCGATGATGGACGCGACGATACCGACAGCGGCGATGAGCAGCGGGAGGACGATCACGTTCATGACGTTGGCGTTCGGGAACTGCGTGGCCGCGACGGCGACGCCGAGGACCATCGCTGCGATGATCGAGCCGACGTAGGACTCGTAGAGGTCCGCACCCATGCCGGCGACGTCGCCGACGTTGTCGCCGACGTTGTCGGCGATGACGGCCGGGTTCCGGGGGTCGTCTTCGGGGATGCCTGCCTCGACCTTGCCGACGAGGTCGGCGCCGACGTCCGCGGCCTTGGTGAAGATACCGCCGCCGACACGGGCGAAGAGGGCGATCGAACTTGCCCCGAGGCCGAACCCTGTCACGATGGTGATGACTTCAGCCTGGGCGAGCCCTGTTGCGGTGCCGACGACCACATACGCGGCCGAGAGCCCGAGGAGCCCGAGCCCGACCACGGCCATGCCCATGACCGAACCGCTCGCAAACGAGACCCGGAACGCATCAGCGATCCCTCTCCGTGCGGCGTTCGTAGTCCGGACGTTTGCGGCCGTGGCGGTGAACATGCCGATGTAGCCGGCGGTCGCCGAGAGCGCCGCACCGAGCACGAAGCAGGCGGCGGTGAGCGGGCTAATCCAGACGCCGAGGACGACGGCAAGCACGACGACGAATATTGCTATAGCGCGGTACTGTCTGTTCAGGTAGACCATCGCCCCCTCATGGATGGCGGCAGCAATCTTCTGCATCAGGTCGGTACCTGTACCCTCCCGTCTGATACTCATGAACGAGTACCCTGCGAACAGGAGAGCGAGGACGGCACCTATGGGTGCCAGATATACCAGATCCATCTCTCTGCATTCCTCCGATTGAGTACCATATACAGAGGGATTCAACATTTTTAAATATGTGGAAAAGATCCAGGGAAATCTGGTGGAAATTCAGCTAAAATCCATCACTTCGGGCTGGAGTGTCTGGAGATCGACGACGAACGCCCGCGCGGGGGTAGGGTGGATGTTCATCTGTTTCTGAAACGCAGTCTGGGACTGCCAGGTGCCGGTGTTCACCCCGAGGACGCCCCGGTAGCGGGTGATGCCGCAGATGTGGACGTGCCCCGTGAGGAGGATCTCGGGGAGCGGGTCGATGACGAGCCGGTCGGTCTTCATCGCGGCTATCGGGGTCCGCATACCGTACGGAGAGGCCAGCAGCCGGCGTTTGAGCATCTCCTCCATGATCTCGGCGGGCCGCTCGTAACTCGCTCCGGGGATGAGCCCGATCATATCGTCGATCGATCGCCCGTGGTACATCAGGACCCGGACGCCCTGGAGGTTCAGCAGGCAGGGGTTCTCGACGAGGGTGCAGTTTGCCGGGAACTTTGAGGTGAACTCCGGTGGGATCGCAGGCTGCGGCTCGGCCATCCTGACGACATCGTGGTTTCCCGGGGCGGCAACGATCCGGACCCTTGAGGGCAGGTCGCGGAGCATCTCTGCAAAGACGTCATACTGCTCGTAGATGTTCTTGATCGTCAGTTCGTTCTCCTGCCCGGGGTAGATGCCGATACCGTCGACGAGGTCGCCCGCGATCAGGAGGTAGCCGGCATCGGAGTCCTGGAGCCAGTCGGCGAACCGGTTCCACCCCTCTTCGAGGAAGGTGTCGCTCCCGACATGGACGTCGGAGATCAGGACCGCCTTCCCCGGGCGGTCGCTCTTGAACGGGGCGTTGTTGATGGGGACGTCCGGGCGGGAGAGCTGCTCGGCAAAGAAGAGCCCCCCGTCGTTTGAGAGTTTTCCCTTGACCCCGATCACCTCGTCGGGGAGGATCCGCTCCGCCTCCGCGAAGGAGTCGTCCCTTCCTTTATTGAAGAGCACCCGGATGGCCCCGGTGGGGTCCTCCACCTCGACGAGCCGGTGCCCCTTGGCGGTCGTCCGCACGTCGGCCACCATCCCGATGACGCTGCACTCCTCGTCCCGGTAGCGGTGGGGGGACTTGACCAGCGCCTCGATGGGCATCGTGGTCATCCGGCTCCGGATCATCGAGGAGAGGCTGTTGTAGCGGTCACGGAAGTAGTGGACGGCGTCCTCGTGACCGCTGACGCTCCCCGTGGTCCCGGCGCTCCCCGTGATCACCTCGAGTTCCGGGTCGACGAGGAACCGGGTTCCGTCCCGGACCTTCTTCAGCCCCGGGATATGCTCCGCGGAGATGACGAGGGTGCCGCCGGGGACCCCCGCCGCTATCCGGTCGATGAGCGTCGTGTCGTTCTGCTCGCGGATGTAACTCACTACGTCGGGATGGACCTGATGTTTCAGCTCAAGGAACCGGCGTACGATCTCGGCGTTGGCGAGCATGGACTTCATGTTATTCTCCCCCCGGCAATATGGGTTTATCTTTTTCGCGCTCCGTAAAAACACTCCACACAATTCCGGGGTCTCGCGCGAAGCCGCGAAGGCGCGAAATCTGGGGAGTTGTTGGCAGTTCCCTTCGCGTTCTTCGCGGCTTCGCGTGAAGCAGCGAGACCTCCCGGAGGTTCCCCTGCTGTCGATGAAAATGGTAGTGTCACGGCCTCAGAGGGGGAAGTATTCTACAGAGCCCTTTTTCGCGTTCCGTCCCCGGTCCGGGATACCCGGACAACCTATGTATATGAAGGGATAGCATTCTCTTTAGAGCAAATGTCGGATACCAACTGGCTGCAGCGTGCAGCATCGACCCTCGCGGCGTTCCGGGAGAGCGACCACCCGGCCGTCTCGCTCGCCCGGGACCTCCTCTGGGTCGTCGCGGTCGTGGGCGGCATTGCCCTTATTCTCTACCTCTTCGCCGGCACCTGGCCGGCGGTGGTCACGATCGAGTCGGAGAGCATGGTCCCGAACATGAACGTCGGCGACCTTGTGCTCGTCGTCGACGAGGACCGGTTCGGCGGGTTGACGACCTGGGCCGAGGGGCAGCGGACAGGGTATTCGTCCTTCGGGAACTACGGCGACGTGATCGTCTACCGCCCCAACGGCGCCGACTCAGTCCACCCGATCATCCACCGGGCGATGACCTACGTCGATACCGCTGCCGTGGAGGAGTCGGGGCTCGCGCAGTTCTACGAAGACCCGCACGGCGGCTACATCACCAAAGGGGACAACAACCCCTACATCGACCAGGGGAACCTCCGGATCTCCGGCGTCGGGGTGGTCGAGCCGGTAAAGGAGGAGTGGATCGTCGGCAAAGCCCTCGTCACGGTGCCGCTCATCGGCTACCTGCCCCTGCACCTCGCGGAGTTTGCCGCCGTCGTCATCGTCGTCATCATCATCCACGACTTCGTTCTTGCGCGTCGAAAAGAGAAAGAGGAATAAATCCGGAATTACAAAAGAGTTGTTTACGATGCCGTTTTCGCTGCATGACCTGCTCGATGATACGCTCGCCGGCCACCGGCTCACGGAGGAGGAGGCCGTCTTCCTCCTTAAGACGCGCGACCGCGGCGTCTGGGAGATCGCCGCCGCCGCGGACGAGCTCCGCGAACGGAACGTAGGGGATGTCGTCACCTACGTCCGGAACCAGAACATCCACGTCACCAACGTCTGCAAGAACCTCTGCGGGTTCTGCGGGTTCGGGCGGCGGGCGGATGACCCGGAGGCGTTCTGCGACGGGAGGGACGCTATCCGGGAAAAGGCGCGCCAGGCCGTGGCCCGGAACGTCACCGAGATCTGCCTGCTCTCGGGGGTGCACCCCGACTACACGCTCGACTCCTACGCAGACCTCATCTCGTGCGTGCGGGAGGTCGCGCCCGGGGTGGACATTCACACGGCGAGCCCGGACGAGATCGCCTGGGCGGCGAAACGGAGCGGTCTCTCGACGAAGGAGGCGATCGATCGCCTGCGAGATGCGGGCCTCGGCACTCTGCAGGGCACTGCGGCGGAGATCCTGGTCGACGATGTCAGGCGGGTGATCTGCCCGGCCAAGTGCGACACCGCCACGTGGGTCCGGATCATCAAAGAGGCGCATGGAATGGGCGTCCGGTCGACGGCGACGATCATGTACGGCTCCTGCGAGAGGCCTGAAGACCGGGTCCGGCACCTCGGCATCCTCCGGGAGATCCAGGACGAGACCGGCGGGTTCACCGAACTGGTGCCGCTCTCATACCTCCATGAGAATACCGCCCTCTACAGGAAGGGGCTTGCGCCTGCGGGTGCCACCGGCCGTGAGGACCACCTGCTCTTTGCGGTCGCGCGTCTCTTCCTGGACAACTTCGACCACATCCAGATCTCCTGGGGTAAGGTCGGGAAGAAGATGGCGCAGCTGGGGCTATTGGCGGGCGGCGACGACCTCGGCGGGACGATGTTCTGCGACGACGTCTCGGTCGACGCCGGCGGCGAAGGGGCCGACTACCTGGACCCGGGCGAGATGCGGCGGATCGCCGGAGATGTCGGCCGGATCCTCAGGCAGCGGACGACGACCTACGAGATGGTGTGAGGTGCGACGGGCCGAAGGGCCGGAGCTCGAGAAAACGCGAAGCGTTTTCGAGCAGCGACTTCCCCGTAGGGTGCGACGGGCCGAAAGGCCGGAGCATGAGAAAACGCGAAGCGTTTTCGAGTTGCGACTGGTGGCGGGCCGAAGGCAGGAGCTTGAGAAGGCCGAAGGCCTTCGAGCCGGAGCATGAGAAAACGCGAAGCGTTTTCGAGCAGCGACGCTCCGTCGTTGCCGGACGCCGGAATCGGTGAACTACTGAGACCGCGTCACATCCGGTTCAAGGCTTCCCTCCCCGGCATACCGATCTCGACGCGGCGCTGCACCGCCGGGAGGTTTGCCGCCCTCACCTCTGCGTCCATCAGGCCGTCGAGGTTATCGAGGGTTGACTCCGAGGCACCGACAATCGCTGCGGGAACCCCGACGTTTGCCAGCGCCTCGATATCGAACCCGGCGGTCCCGATCATCCCCTCATCGGTCACCCAGGCCATCAGGCTGGTGCTCCCGACCGGGATGACGTATCCGTATGCGTCCTTGTAGCTCAGCCGCGTCCGCTGGTGGCACAGTATCTGTTCAGCCATGGTCTGCGGAGTAACCCCGGGAACTGATAAGTGTATGCACCACCATCGGGCGCGCCCGAAGGTTCTTGTCCTGGCCGTGCCAGATCAACTTATCGCATCGGGGAGGGATAAGGTGCATGACGCCGCCACTGCGACAGGTGCTCAAAGACGTGCTCGCCGGCCACCGGCTCACGGAGGAGGAGGCTGTCCGCCTCCTTTCGACGCGTGACCGGGGTGTCTGGGAGATCGCCGCCGCCGCGGACGAGCTCCGCGAACGGAACGTAGGGGATGTCGTCACCTACGTCCGGAACCAGAACATCAACGTGACCAACCTCTGCGTGAACGCCTGCGGATTCTGTGGGTTCTCCCGGAAACCGGGCGACGCCGATCTCTTCTTCCACGGCGAGGCCACGGTGCGGGAGAAGGCACGGCAGGCCGCGGCCCGGAACGTGACCGAGATCTGCACGGTAAGCGGCCTCCACCCGGAGTTCGACGCACAATCCTACGTCGATATCTATTCCTGGATACGGGACGAGGCTCCCGGGGTCCATATCCATGCGAGCAACCCGATGGAGGTGGCCTATGCCGCAAAAAAAAGCGGCATCTCCACCCGCGAGGTGCTCATCGAGATGCAGGCCGCAGGACTCGGAACCCTCTGCGGGACTGCGGCCGAGATCCTGGTGGACAGCGTCCGCGCGGTGATCTGCCCGGACAAGGTCGACACCGCCACATGGGTACGGATCATCAAGGAGGCGCACAGCCTCGGCATCCGCTCGACGGCGACGATCATGTACGGCCACTGCGAGAACGAGGCGGACCGCGCCCGGCACCTCGCGGTCCTCCGGGAGATCCAGGACGAGACCGGGGGGTTCACCGAGTTCGTCCCCCTCTCGTTCATCCACCCGAACACCCCCCTCTACCGCGCGGGGCTCGCCCGGCCCGGGGCGACCGGCAGGGAGGATCTCCTGATGTTTGCGGTATCGAGGCTCTTCCTGGACAACTTCGACCACATCCAGGCCTCCTGGGTAAAGCTGGGGACGAAGATGGCGGGGATGGCGCTTCTTTCGGGCGCAGACGACCTCGGGGGAACGCTTTTTGAGGAGAGTATCTCCCGGGAGGCAGGCGCCCGGGATACCGATTACCTTGACCCGGCCGAGATGCGGCGGATGGCCGCGGACCTCGGGCGGACGCTCCGGCAGCGGACAACGACCTATACTCTCCTTCCAGGCTGATCTCCGGGAAGGACCGGACCGTTTCGCCCGGCCCTCACCAGATTTCTGGAAAAATATAAATATCCAAAAATAGATGGTGCCTCCTCAATGCCGGCCGGATGCCGGCGATTGGGGGGAGAAAAAGATGGTAAATGGTCTTGTAGGCCTTGCAATCCTCTTCTTTGTACTGGCACTCATCTTCGCCATACTCGGGGCACGGGGCATTGCGGGGGTGTCGATGTCGATCGCGAAATGGCTGGTCATCATCTTCATCGTCCTCGCGATAATATCGCTGCTGCTCTGACCGCCGGCCGGGCTCGTGGGCCGTTCTCCGGCTGATGAGTCCGGTATCCGGGCGGTGCGGAGGAAACAGGGTCTTTTGCAACGACGACGGGACCTCTTCTTCCGAGGAGCCCCCCGCCCGCCCCCAGCCCCATGAGCACGAGAAAGCAGCGGGCGAACCTCTCCGGTACCGCTATATCCGGCTCTCAGTCCTCCGGCCGGAGGTACCTGACGATCGTGTCCGCAACCTCCGTGGCCTTCTTCATCGCCTGCTCGTCCTTTCGGACGTCCCCCGGTGCATAGCCCCTGCCGCAGACGTAGCCGAGGTACGAAAACTCGTGGGCGTTTAGGAACCCCTCTATGGTCTCGAGGGAGCGCTCGCCCCCCCTGTCGGCGCAGACGGCGACGGCCACGGCCCTCCTCCCTGAAAGCCTCCTGTCGTGGAAGAGGGAGTAGGTCCGGTCGATCAGGTTCTTCGTCTGACCGTTGATATCGTAGTAGTAGGTCGGGGCGCCGATTACCAGCACCTCGCAGTCGATCATCTTCTCCGCCACACGGCCCCAGTCGTCATCCTCCGTTACGCACCACTTCGCCTCCCGGCAGGCTTCGCAGCCTGTGCAGGGCCGGATGTCCATACCGGCGAGCGTCAGGTACTCGGTCTCGATGCCCGCCTCCCGCACCCGGTCGAGGATGGTGGTGACCAGCAGTGCGGTGTTGCCGTTCTTCCGCATGCTTCCGGAGATACCGAGAACATTCATACCCTATGCTCGCTCCCCTCGTTCTTGATTCTTGTGATCCGGGCATCAAGGTCCAGACTCCGGAAGAGAGCGAGGACCTCGGGGACCGGGTCGCCGGAACGGTAGAAGAGGTGCGAAGGACAGGCGCAGTCGCTGCACCCGAACCCGGGGACGTATGCCCCGCCGACGGCGCGGGCGAGGTCGCACTCGCAGTCCCGGTCCGTGGCGGCGGTGACGACGGCGGCGGGGGTGAAGTGCGGGTCGAGGAGGAGGTAGTCGATGTGCCACCGCGGAGGACGATCACGGTGGAGGGCGAGCCTCACGTGCCGCCTTGCCCGGGCAAGGCCCCCGCTCCCCTGCGCCGAACCGACGTAGACGTGCCGTCCCGCGGCGAACTCCCGCACACCGAGGGCGCCGATACGGACTACGCAATGGGAGTTTTCGAGGACGAGGGCGTAGATCCCTCTATCCATAGAACCGGAGCGCCTCCCGGGCGGCCGCGATATGCCTCCCGCCGTCGCGGGCGACGGGCTCGCCGTGCCCGGGGTAGAGCCCCTCTACCTCCAGCGTGCTGAGGCGCTCGATGGATGCCGCGAGCGCCGTCCGGTCCCCGCCCGGGAAGTCGTACCGGCCGAAGGATCCGCCGGAAAAGACGGTGTCCCCCGAGAAGAGCAGTTTTGTCTCCGGGTCATGAAGGCAGATCCCGCCCGGCGTGTGCCCCGGGGTGTGGATCACGCGAAGGCTCCCTATCCGGTCGCCGTCATGGAGGAAGACGTCGGGGACGACCCCGGGCGACCGGGCGCCGAAGAACATGGCGAGGCTCCGGGTGTCGTCGGCAAGCCCGGGCGCGTCCGCCTCGTGGATGCAGACGGCCGCATCATCGCAGATCCGGGCAATCTCCCTGATATGGGCGATATGATCGTAGTGGGCGTGGGTGATGACGATCGTCTCGATCGTCGGGGCATACGGTTCCACCGCCACCGGAAGAACGCCCGCGTCGACAAGGATGTTTCCGTAAACGAACGAATTGGCGTAGATCGTGCCGCTCGCGATCCACCGGACTGGCATGCAGACTAATATGGCTTCCGGGCAAATGGTTCTTATGCATACCCTGATCTCTGCGTGCCTGCGCGGGGTTCCCCCGGAGGTGGAGACGATCGCCCGGGAGGAGGATCTCGTCGGACACCGTGCCGCGCGAGCCGTCGCCCGAGGCCGGATTGTCGTTCCAGCGAACCCCGTGCGGCCGCACCGACTCTGCGCCATCGGGGAGGGCTGCAGGGTGCGGGTCAACGTGAACGTCGGGACGTCGGGTACCCGGTGCGACGAGGACCTCGAGGTCGAGAAGGCGAAGGCGGCCCTCCGGGAGGGGGCGGACGCGCTGATGGACCTCTCGACAGGGGGCGATCTCGCCCGCATCCGACGCCGGATCCTCGAACTCGATGCGCCCGTCGGCACGGTCCCGGTTTATGAAGCGGTCCGGCGGGCGGGGGCTGCCGCGGACGTCGACGCCGACCTGCTGTTTAAGGTGATCCGGGAGCACTGCCGGCAGGGCGTGGACTTCCTGACCCTGCACTGCGGCGTGAACCGGGACGCTCTCGCGTCGCTCCAGGCCGACCCCCGGACGATGGGCGTCGTCAGCCGGGGCGGGGCATTCCACGTGGCGATGATGGCCGCGACCGGCGAAGAGAACCCGCTCTATGCCGAGTACGACTACCTGCTCGAGATCCTCGCCGAGCACGACGTGGTCGTGAGCCTCGGCGACGGGATGCGACCGGGCGCGTTCGTGGATGCCGGCCGCCTCGCGAAGACGACCGAGTATTTGACGCTCGGGCACCTGGCGAAACGGGCGCTCACCGCCGGGGTGCAGCGGATGATCGAGGGGCCGGGACATATCCCGGCCGACCAGATCGGCTACAACGTCCGGATGCTCAAGGAGCTGACCGACGGCGCTCCGCTCTACCTGCTCGGCCCGCTCGTGACCGACGTGGCGCCGGGCTACGACCATGTGGTGGGGGCGATCGGCGGCGTGATCGCCTGCATGCACGGCGCCGACTTCCTCTGCATGGTCTCCCCGAGCGAACATCTGGCGTTGCCGGACCTCCGCGACATCGTGGAGGGGACGAGGGTGGCGAGGATTGCCGCGCACGTCGGGAGCCTCTCCCGCGCCGCCGCCAAGACGAAGAACCGCGAGATCCGGATGGCGGAGGCGCGCCGGGCGCTCGACTGGGAGAAGCAGTTCGAGGCGGCGCTCGTCCCGGAGGAGGCGCGGCGCATCCACGAGCGGGACGGGGAGATCGAGACCTGCTCGATGTGCGGCGACCTCTGCGCCGTAAAGATGGTGCGGGATATCCTCAAGGCACCGCCTGAAGAGCGGCTGGATCCGTGAAGGGGTTGCGCTGAATGCCCCCTCTCGCTTCCCTCGCACCTGACGGTATTTAAACTCCGTTCGGCCCTGCGGGCCGAACATCGTCCTCGAAAACGCTTCGCGTTTTCTTAAGCTCCGGACGTCCCGTCCGTCGCTCCCCAAACCGCCCGTCGATCCAGGCGGCTATCGCGTCCCTGCTCCGCCGGTAGGCCGCAAGCACCTTGTCGGTGGTCCCGGTGGCCCTGGCCGGGTCCGGGAAGTCGATGTGGATCGTCTCCTTCGCCCAGGGAAACATCGGACAGACGCCTCCACCACAAAGCGCGACCACGTAGTCCATCTCTTTTCCGTCGAAGAGGGCGAGATCCTTCGCCCGCTGCCCGGCGATACCGGCCCCGATCTCGTCCATTACCCTTGCGGCCGCCGGATCGAGGGCGGTGGGGGCGATTCCGGCAGAACAGGCCTCGTAGCGGTCGCCGTATCGGGCGCGGAGGTAGCCCTCCGCCATCTGGGTCCGGGCGGCGTTGTTCGTGCCGATGAAGAGCACTCTCTGCTTCATGCCCTCCCCTCGCGGCCGGGCGCAAAAAGGTTACCCGACACTTTTGAGGCGCCGGCCCGGGACCACGGATCGTTAATTCGCGCCTTCGCGCGAGATCGGGGCACCACCCACGCACCGTCAGCTCACGCGAAGAGCGCGAAGTCCGTGACAAACACTCCCATCTTCGCGCGAGACGTCCTGAAGCACGACGGTGCGCCGCGCTGGCTTTAGCCCGGGGCCTTTCGTTGCACCCCGAAAACTCCGGCCCGTAAAAGGGGCTCCGGCGAATACTCCCGGCCCGCTAAAAAAGTTCCGTCAGGCGCGCCCTGCGTTGAGGATCCGGATCGCGAGCAGGGCGGCGTTCTCGCCGTTATCCAGGCCGACGCAGGCCACGGGGACTCCTCTGGGCATCTGGACGATCGAGAGGAGGGCGTCGAGGCCCATCAGTTTCCCGCTCACCGGCACGCCGATCACCGGCCGGTGTGTCTTCGAGGCGACCACTCCCGGGAGGGCTGCCGAGAGCCCGGCGATCGCGATGAAGACCCGGGCAGTGCTTCCCTTCACGTACTCGTCCAGTCTGTCGGGGTCACGGTGCGCCGAGATCACCCGGTAGTCGTAGGATACATCGTGTTCCTTGAGGACTGCAAACACCTTCTCCGCGACGGGGCCGTCCGAGGCGGAACCGCAGATCACCGCGACGTCAACCATATCTCACTTCGGTATGCCCTCGCCTCTTCTTCTCTCTGTCGATATCATTTGATAACGACTCCCTGTCGATCTCGCACGGTGGAGAGGTTGATATGAATCCACATCCAAGTTCCTTGCAGGAACAGCGTCTGTCCTCGACGAGACGATATGGACTGATCTCTCATGGAACAAGAACCACTCCTGATGATCCCGGGCCCGGTACCCGTCCCGCAGCGGGTACGCGCCGCCATGACGCGGCAGGCCATCAACCACCGCGGTCCCGAGTTCGGGGCCGCGTATGCGGACTGCGTCCGGGTACTAAAGACCCTTTTTGGCACCGAGAATGAACTCTACATCATCAGCGGCTCGGGAAGCGCCGGCATGGAGGCCGGCGTCGCGAACTTCGCGCGGGACAAGAAGATCGTCTCGCTCGTAAACGGCAAGTTCGGCGACCGCTTCGCAAAGATTGGCGGGCGTTACGGCACCGTCACCGTCCTCGAGTCCGAGTGGGGAACCCCGCTCGATCTTGAGGCCCTCGAGCGGGAACTCGAGGCCGGGGCCGAGGTAGTCACGATGGTCCACAACGAGACGAGCGCCGGGATTAAGAACGCCGCACCCGAGGTCGGAAAACTTGCCCGGGAGCACGATGCGCTCTTCATCATGGACGGGGTTACCTCCATCGGCGGCGACGACGTCCAGATGGACCGGTGGGGCGTTGACATCGCCGTCGTCGGCTCGCAGAAGTGCCTCGCCGCCCCGGCGGGCCTCGCCGCCATCGCTGTCGGCGAGCGTGCCTGGGACAGGATCTCGGAGAAGCGCCCCTTCTACCTCGATATGGCCGCCTACCGCAAGAGCGGGAGCGGCACCCCGATGGAGACCCCTTACACCCCGGCGGTCCCGCTCTTCCTCGCGCTATGCGAGGCCTGCAGGATGATCGAGGAAGAAGGCGTCCCCGCCCGGATCGCCCGCCACCGCCGGATGGCGGACTCCGTCCGCGCCGCGGCGAAGGGATGGGGCGTCGACCTCTTCCCCAGGCTCGACGCATACCACGCCTATTCGAACACCGCCACCGCAATGCGGATCCCCGATGGCATCACCGACAAGGACCTCCGGGGGACCGTCAAGAAGTTCGGCATCGAGATCGCCGGCGGCCAGGACCACCTTAAGGGCAAAATCTTCCGGATCGGCACCATGGGCGGCGTCGGGGCGCAGGAGATCCTCGCCACACTCGCGGCCGTCCAGTTCGCCCTCAAAAAGTCCGGGTTTGCGGCCGGCGACGGTGTCGAGGCAGCTGCCGGGGTGCTTCTCGGATGAAGATCGGGATCGCCGACACCACGTTCGCCCGGGTGGACATGGGCAGGATCGCCATCGACGAGATCCGGAAGCACGCGAGCGTGGGGCTGGAGCGCTACGTCGTCCCCGGGATCAAGGACCTCCCGGTGGCCTGCAAGAAGCTGATCGAGGAGCGGGGGTGCGACCTCGTGATGGCCCTCGGGATGCCCGGCCGGGCCGAGAAGGACAAGGTCTGCGCCCACGAGGCCTCGGCGGGCCTCATCCTCTGTCAGCTCCTGACGAACCGGCACATCATCGAGGTCTTCGTCCACGAGGACGAGGCGAAGGACGCAAAGGAACTGGCCTGGCTGATGGAGCAGCGGACCCGGGAGCATGCCGCGAACGCCGTCCGGCTCGCCCTCCGCCCGAAGGAGCTCGAGAAGCTCGCCGGGACCGGCCAGCGGCAGGGGTTCGAGGACGTCGGGCCCGCACGCCCCTAGCACAAAAAGTGAGGATTATCAATAACCGGTGCGAGTAGTACCACAGGAAGGATTGGAATGACGGTGAAACTTGGATTTGTCGTCGCGGAGTTCAACCGCGACATTACCTACATGATGGAGATCGAGGCCCGGGAGCACGCCGGTTTCCTCGATGCGGATGTTGTCGAGACGTTCTACGTCCCCGGCGCCTACGATATGCCGCTTGCCATCAAAAAGATGCTCAAAGACGGAAACGTCGACGCGGTCGTCACCATCGGGTGCGTCATCGAGGGCGCCACCCAGCACGACGAGATCGTCGTCCAGCATGCCGCGCGAAAGATCATCGACCTCTCCCTCGAGTTTGGGAAGCCCGTCGCCTTAGGCATCTCCGGACCGGGGATGACCCGGATGGAAGCGACCGAGCGTATCGACTACGCCAAGCGTGCCGTTGAGTCGGCCGTGAAGATGGTCCAGCGATTGGGATGAGGAGCCTCTCGGAGAAGGTTGCGGCTATAGCTCCCTCCGCGACGATCGAGATCTCGAACGCGGCAAAGCGGATGGCGCAGGAGGGCGTCGACGTCATCAGCCTCTCCATCGGGGAGCCGGACTTCGATACCCCGGAGCACATCAAGGATGCCTGCATCGATGCTCTCCGCCGCGGGGAGACCCATTACGCCCCGAGCGCCGGTATCCCGGCACTGACGGACGCGATCGCGGAGAAGATCACCCGGGAGAACGGCTTTGCCGCACAGCAGGACGAGGTGATCGTCACCTGCGGGGCGAAGGACGCCATCTACGAGGCGATGGAGGCCGTGCTGAACCCCGGAGACGAGGTGCTCATCCTCGATCCGGCGTGGGTCTCCTACGAACCCTGCGCCCGATTTACTGGCGCCGGCGTCCGGCACCACGCGCTCTCTCCCGCGACCTTCCAGGTCGACGATACCCTGCTTGAGACAGTCGGCCCCCGGACGAAGATGATCGTGGTCAACTCCCCCTCGAACCCCTCCGGTGCGGTGCTGGACGCGGACTCACTCCGGCTCATCGCCGATATCTGCCGGGACCACGACATCTTTGCACTCTCCGACGAGATCTACGAGAAGCTGGTCTACGGGAAGGAGCACGTATCCCTCGCCTCCCTTCCGGAGATGGCGGAGCGGACGATCACCGTCAACGGGTTCTCGAAGGCCTACGCGATGACGGGGTGGCGGATCGGCTACGCGGTCGCTCCCCGGCCGATCGTCCGGCAGATGGAGAAGGTGCAGCAGCATACCATATCGCACCCGACGACGTTTGCGATGTTCGGCGCGGTCGCGGCACTTCGAGGCAGCCAGGACTGCGTCGAAGCGATGCGCCGCGAGTTCGAGCGCCGGCGCGACTACCTCATCCCGGCGCTCCGTGACCTCGGCTACGCCACCGCCCCGGCGGACGGCGCTTTCTACGCCTACGTGAAGGTCGACGGCGACGATATGGCGATTGCCCGCTCATGGCTCCGGGACGCTCATGTGGCGGTCACCCCGGGAACCGCGTTTTACACCCCCGGCTGGCTCCGCGTCTCCTACGCGACCTCGATGGAGAACCTCGAGAAAGCGGTCGGGCGGATTGCGCGGGTCTAGACCCTCTCCCTTCTCCTCAAATCCGGTTCCGCAGCCCGGTTCCGTTCCGGCAGCCGTTGCGCCCTCTCGTAGTATTGTGCCGCCTCGGCGGGGCGGTCGAGGTAGATGAGCGCCATTGCCTTTCCTTTGAGCGCTTCGGCGTTATCGGGGTTGACGGCGAGCGCCCGGTCATAGCAGTCGAGAGCCTCCTCGCAGCGTTCCAGGATCACGAGAGCGTTCCCCTTCGTGTTCCAGACCTCGGCTCTCGCGGGGTCGATCTCGAGCGCGTGCGAGTAGCAGGTGACGGCTTCGCCGTATCGCCCGAGGATGAAGAGCGCAAGGCCTTTATTACACCAGGCATCCGCGTTCTCCGGGTGGGCCCGGAGTTCCTGGTCATAGCAGACGAGTGCCTTGTCGTAGTGCGAAAGAACGGAAAGGACGCTCGCTTTGTTGTTCCACACCTTGCGGTTCTCCGGGTCGATCTCGAGCGCCCGCTCGTAGCAGACGAGCGCCTCTTCGTAGCGTTCGAGCTGGTAGAGTGCGTTGCCGTAGTTGTTCCAGGCGGCAATGTTCTCGGGGGCCGCCCGAACCGCGGCCTGGTAGCAGGGGACCGCCGCCCCGTAGTTCCTGAGGACGTAGTAGCCCTCGCCCCGGTGGTAGCATGCGTCCGTATGGTCGGGCCGGATCCTGAGCGCCTGATCGAAACACTCTATCGCCTCCCCGTAGCGCTTCATGGCAAAGAAAAGAAGGCCTTTCTGGTGCCAGATCTCCGCATCGACAGCGTTTTCCCTGAGCGCCCGGTCAAAGCAGGCGAGCGAGAGGTCGTAGCGCTTCAGCTTCTTCAACACCATGGCCTTCTGGAACCAGATCCCGGGATGCTCGGGGCTGATCCGGAACGCCCGGTCATAGCAGTCGAGCGTCTCCTCGTAGCGTTCCAGGTTCTGCAGGGCCCGGCCCCGGTTGTACCAGGTATCGGCGTCGTCGGGACGGAGGGCGAGCGCCCGGTCGAAGCATCCGACGGCCTCGTCATAGCGCTGAAGCGCCGAAAGCGTGCATCCCCGGGTGTACCAGGTGTCGGCGTGGTTCGGGTTGATGGCGACGGCCCGGTCATAGGAGGCGAGCGCGTCCTCGTAGCGGGAGAGGAGGATCTGGATCGTTCCCCTGGCGTACCAGGCGTTTGCGTTCCCGGGATCGAGCGCGATGACCCGGTCGTAACAGTCAATTGCCGCGTCGTACCGGCGCTCGGCAGCAAGCGCCGTTCCGCGGGCGAGCCAGGCATCGACCCGGCCCGGCTCGAGCGTGACGACCCGGTCGTAGCAGGCTATCGCGTCAGGGTTTCGCCCGATTTTTCGGAAGGCGTGGCCCCGGATGAGCCATGCGCTCACGGAGTCCGGCGCGAGTTTCACCGCCTGGCCGCAGGAGCCGGCCGCCTCCCGGTACTCCCGGAGGTCGTACAGCACCTGTCCCCGGGCGTGCCAGAGCCGGGCGCAGGTCGGGTCGATCCTGATGGCCTGGTCGAAACACTCGGCTGCCTCGCGGTGGCGCCGGGCGGTAGCGAGGGCAAGTCCCTTGTGGTACCAGGCGGCGGCGGCGTTGGCGTTCAGGGTGATCGCCTGGTCGTAGCACTCGATGGCCCGGTCATACTGCCCCTGCTCGGCGTATGCCCGTCCCTTCCTGCACCAGGCCTCGGCGCTCTTCCAGGGGAGTTCCATTTTGTGAGTGATAGCGGTCCTCGGGCAAAAAGGGTTTCGATTGCGTCCCGGGAAATTCCTCCGGCCGGAAGGAAAACCCCCCCCCGCAACTCTTCCTCCCGGGAGCCGGATCCGTCAGGTGCGCCGGATCGATTGGCAACGTATACATGCTTCGAAATCAAAACCGGGAATCAGGATACCCCGATCGGGCCGGATGAGCATGAAGAAGATGCGAGATACCCCGAACCGCGATCGCCCGCGCGAGAAACTGGCAGCACGGGGACCGCAGGCGCTCACCGATGCCGAACTGATTGCTCTCCTCCTCGGGCGGGGCACAAGGGGGCGGGACGTCCGAGAGGTCGCCGGCGACGTCGAACGCTACCTGAAGAATGCCGAAAACGGCCCGTCATATGGCAAACTCCTTGCGATAGAGGGTATCGGCTCGGCGAAAGCCTGCGAGATCATGGCCTGCTTCGAACTCGGGCGGCGATATCTCGGGGACGACGGCGTCTCAGGACACCGGATCGCCTCTCCCGAGGACGTGCTCCCGCTTGTTGCGGAGTGGCGGGACAAGAAGCAGGAGTATTTCCTCTGCATAACACTCAACGGTGCCGGCGAGGTGATCGAGCGCCGGACCGTCACCGTCGGGATCCTGAACCAGAGCCTCGTCCACCCCCGGGAAGTCTTTGCCGAGGCGATCACCGACCGCGCCGCCTCGGTCATCCTGGTCCACAACCACCCGTCAGGCACCCTGGATCCCTCCACCCAGGATATCGGCATCACCCGGCAACTCGTCGAGGCCGGGTCGATCCTCGGCATCCGGGTGCTCGACCACATCATCGTCACGAAGAAAGGCTACGCGAGCCTCAAAGAGCTCGGGCATCTCTAGCCCGGTGGGGCTTACCCCCGGCTTCGGGCAGCGTCCTACCTGAGAATCCGGGGACATTTTCATATATAAGTTCATATTCACTCCCGCGATCCTGAAAAAGGTTTATCTCGTCCCATCTGCCAAAAGTACGCGAGGCTTACTTACCATGGATACTGGATTTCTCCGGGTGTTGCTCAATCCCGGGCGTTTCTTTGAAGCGCGCATGCAGGACGAGCCGAGCCTGAAGATACCGGCCCTGATCGCGCTTGTCATCGGGCTGATCGGCGCGGTCTCGGCCGCACTGGCGGCGAATCTGATCGTCGGGATACTCCCCGCAGAGATGCAGGCCTTCGGGCCGATCATGGTGGCCTTCTCCGTGGTCGGGGCCGTCATCGGGGGGTTCCTGACGTGGATCGTCTACGGCTTCGTCTTTTACCTCTTCTCGATGGTCTTTAAGGGCCAGGGAGACCTCAAGCGGACGCTGGAGTTCACGGGTTACGGGTTCCTGCCCCAGGTCTTCGGGGGTATCATCGGGGCGGTCTTCTCTTACCAGATCCTCTCGGGCCTGACGATCCCGGCTGCAACAAGCCCAGAACAGATTGCGGAGATCTCCGAGAACCTGGCGAGCATTCTGGTGACCGACCCCCTGGCACAAATCGCCGGGCTTGCGAGCATCCTCTTCCTGATCTGGAGCGCGAACATATGGATCTTCGGCATGAAGTACGCACGGAACCTCTCCACGCGGGATGCGGCCCTCACCGTCGGGATACCCGTGGGTCTCTTCATCCTTTATACACTCGTCACACTTGCCGGATGGCTGTAACATGAAACCATTCTACCTTCTTATCATATCGCTACTCTGCGCCGTCGCTGCGGTCGCCGCACCGGCCAGCGCCGGCCCTGCGGACATCACCGTGACCTCGTCCTCGCTGGACCCCACGGTCCTGATGAAAGGGGATACCGGGACGCTGACGGTCGCGATCCAGAACAACGGTGCCGAGACCGTTGCCATCCGGAGCGCCCGGCTCTACGGCAGCGGGGTCGTCCCCTTGAGCGAATCCTACGCGTCGGTCGGGGAGATCGGCGCCGGGAACAGCAAGACGTTCACCTTCACCGTCCGGGCGGACGGGGGCGAGGGGACGTTCTACCCCATATTCGTGCTTGACTTCCGCGACGGTGCCGGCAGCCTCCGCTACCCGGTCCCGGTCCAGGTCGAGAACACCCCGCTCAGCGCGTCGGTGATCGAAAAACCGGATGCCTTCGCCGCAGGCAGGACGGCCGACATCACCGTCCGGGTCGGCAACCCCCGCCCGAACGCCGCTTCCGGCGTCCAGGTCATCCCGCAGGGGACGAATTTCACCGTCACTCCGACCAGCGCCTTCATCGGCGCTCTCGCCGCCGACGGGTCCGGGACCGTCGTCTTCAACCTGACCCCGACCGCCGAGACGACCGCCACCTTCCAGGTGGTCTGGCGCAACGGGATCAACACCCACACCGCCGACCTCGCGCTCCCGATCGTCTTCGGCGAGGACAAGCGGCAGGCCGACCCCGTCATCACCAACGTCGAGGTCACGCCCATCGCCGGCGGGTACCGGATCGTGGGCGACGTCATGAACGCGGGCCTCGAGTCCGCCCGGTCGGTGCTCGTCACCCCCGGCGCGCCCGCGACCCCCACCGACCCGTTCCGGGTCTACGTCGTCGGGACCCTCGACCCCGACGACATCTCAACGTTCGAGGTGACGTTTAAGGCCGACGCGGGCGTGACCGAGGTCCCGGTCGTCGTCGAGTACCGGGACGACGACGGCAACCGCTACACCGCAACGACGCTGGTCGGGATCGACAGCGCCGCGGCGCCCCTCGAAGAGCGGGACGGCGGCCTCCCGGTCGCCGGGATCGTCGTCGTCGCGCTGGTCGCGCTCGGGATCGCCGGGGCAATCTATTACTCCTGGAGACGGACGTAACGACGATGCCGGTCATCAGTTTCGAGCACGTGAGCAAGGTCTACCCGCTCCCCGCCGGCGACGTCGTGGCGCTCGACGCCGTCGATATCGCCATCGAGGCGGGCGAGTTCATCCTGGTCATGGGACCCTCGGGGTCGGGGAAGTCGACGCTCTTGAACATCATGGGCTCACTCGACGTCCCGACCTCCGGGGAGGTCACCATCGCCGGAAACCGGATCAGCGGGATGGACGACGATGACCTGACCCTGCTCCGGCGGGACCACATCGGGTTCGTCTTCCAGCAGTTCAACCTGATCCCGCTGCTTTCGGTGGTCGAAAACGTCGAATACCCGCTCATCCTGAAAGCCCGGCAGAACGGGTCCCGGGAACGGGCCGAGGAGGTCCTCGAAGCGGTGGGGATTGCTGAAACGCACTTCAGCCACAAGCCGGGCGAACTCTCCGGCGGGCAGCAGCAGCGCGTGGCGATCGCCCGGGCGCTCGCCAACGACCCCGACTTCCTCCTCTGCGACGAGCCGACCGGCAACCTGGACTCCAAGACCGGAACCGCCATCATGGACCTCCTCGACCGGATGAACCGCGAGGAGGGCAAGACCGTCGTCATGGTCACTCACGACCCCCGGATGACCGAATACGCCGACCGCACCATCCGCCTCGTCGACGGGAGGGTGGCATGACCTTCTTCGACCTCGCCCGCCGGAACGTCAGCCGCCACTGGCTCCGGTCGGTCCTTGCGGTCA
This sequence comes from Methanobacteriota archaeon, assembly GCA_016841955.1. Taxonomy (GTDB): domain Archaea; phylum Halobacteriota; class Methanomicrobia; order Methanomicrobiales; family Methanoculleaceae; genus Methanoculleus. Next base: position 508,270 of record JAENYE010000001.1, on the reverse strand, counting down.
TCGGGATCGTCATCGGGGTGATCGCGATTGCCACCCTCGGCATCATGGGCAACAGCATCGGCCTCATGTTCGGCGACATGGTCACCGACGTCGGCGACACCCTCGTCGTCTCCCCGGCGACGGGTGTGGGCGGCGGCAAACTCACCGAACGGCAGGTGGACGATATCACCCGGGCGGTCGGCTCCAACCTGGTCATACCGTTCGCGAGCACCGCCGATAAGATATCCGTGGGCGAAAAGGAGGGCGGCGCGATGCTCTACGCGATCCCTGCCGGGGATATGCCATCTCTGCTCGAGGTGGAGTCGGGGGCCTACCCGAGAGACACGGGCGCCGGGTGCCTGATCGGGAGCCAGCTTGCCGCGAACGGCAGGGAGAACGGCCTGAAACTCGGCGCCCGGGTCAGGATCGGCGACGAGACCCTCCGGGTCGTGGGCGTGCTCGAGGAGCGGGGGATGGGGTTTGATATCAACCCCGACTACGCCATCGTCGTGCCCTACTCCTGGTACTCGAGCCACTACGACGAGGACGGGTACGACCAGGTGATCGTGAAGGTCAGGGACGTCAACGATCTCGACGCCGTCAAGGAGTCGATCGAGCAGAGGATGAACCGGCGGGAGGACGTCGTCACCGTCATGGACACCAGGGGGATCCTCGAGAGCGTCTTTGCGGCCACCGATTCGATCACGGTCTTTTTGATGGGCATCGGCGCGGTATCGCTCATCGTCGCCGGTGTCTCGATCCTGAACGTGATGCTGATGTCGGTGACCGAGCGGATCAAGGAGATCGGCGTCCTGCGGAGCATCGGCACCCGCCGGAGCGAGGTGATGCGGATGTTCATCTACGAGGCCCTCTTCCTCGGCCTTGCGGGTGCCGTCATCGGGGGAGCGCTCAGTTTCTGCGCCGGGTACGTTGTGACGGCGGTCTTCGTCGGGAACGCGGACTATCTCTTCGACCCGACGAGCCTCCTCTACATCGTCTTCGGGATGGCGTTCGGCGTCATCACGAGCGTGGCTTCCGGCCTCTACCCGGCCTGGAAGGCAGCGCAGTTGAACCCGATCCAGGCGTTGCGCCACGAGTGACGAGCTATCCCGCACACTTCTCTTTTTCCCGCTCGATCTCGTCACGAAGCGTGTCGATGATCTCGGCGGCTTTCGGGGGCGCGCCAGGGAGGAGGGAGAGATACTCATGCCCCCCTTCGATGACGAGGAGCGCAACCGGGGTCAGGCTGGCCGTGGCGGCTCCCCCCATGCAGATCGTGAACGCCCTGACGATGGGGATGATGCACCGGTCGCCGACCCTGCGGGAGCCGCCGACGACGAGTTCGGTCTCTTCACGCACCCGGAGCACCTCTTCCCGATACCTGGCGGAGCCGCTGTCGCACCTGTTTCTGTAAAAGAGCCCTCACTACAGGGATGAGGATCAGGAGCGGGCGGCGTATCTGCATCCGGAGCGTGAAGGTGCCTTCGAAGACCTTGCGGTCGAAGACCGGGGTCATCACGAAGTCGATCGCCTCAGCCGGCCAGAGGGCGTAGCGGACGGCGGTACAGTAGCCGTAGACGATGCCGGTGTCGGCGGGGCTCTCGAGGCCGAGGGTGAAGTCCCCCCGGAGTGTCTCGAGGCAGAGGGAGCGAACGAAGGCGGCAAGGATCCTCTGGAGATGAGGCCAGAGGTCGCCGGCGGCATCGAGGTATTCTCTCACTGAAAGAGCCGGTTTTCGCTCCTCCTCCTCCTCCTTCTTCTTCTTCTCTTTCTCCGGCTCTGCTGCCGCCATCTCCCGGAGATCCCTGGTCATGACCGGCCGGCCGGCGAGGAGGACCTCGAGTACCTGCACTCCGTCGGCGACCCGGACCCTCGCTCCCGCGATACCCCAGGCTACGGCTGCCGTCGCCCGTGCACTCTCCCGTCTGCAGTCAGCGACCGTCGAGACGGTCACCGGGACCAGGTACAGGGCAAGCAGGACGAGCAGGAGGATGACGGCGACGACAATGAGGATGGAGAAGAGAAGGGTCGCGGCCATAGAATAGAGGAGAAGAGAACCTTACGCCTCTCCTTCACCGCTGACCGGGATCTCTGTTCCTCCCGGTGCCCCGGGCATTTTACCCTTGCGCTGCTGCATCATCTCGGAGCCCTTTTCGAGCATCTTCTCGACGTGGGGGCCGACCGTCTCCCCGATCGTCGAGATCACCTCGGCGATCTCGCTCTTCTTCTTCAGCGACACCACCTGGATGCCCTCGGGGCCGGGAACGTCTTTGGTGATGATGATCAGGGCTACGGCCGATATGCCGCCTCCGCCGCCGGTTCCGGATCCGCCACCCTGCTCGCCTTCTTTTCGTCCTCCCGTACCTTCCCCGCCGCCGAATCCGAACCCGAACTCGGCGACCGGTATGATAACCCGCTCGCCGGCCTCGATCGGGGCACCGAGGACCGCGCTCGCGCAGAGTGTTCGTGCAAGTTGATCGACGGTTATCTGGAGCATCGATTCGCCAGTCATACCATTCACCACAGGTATTCCACTCTCCGGCCTCGTATATAATAGTTGGGGTTTCCCTGCGGCCGCAGGATGCCTATCCGGAGGCGGATGGATACCTGCTTACGCCCGTGAGGCGACCGACCGGCTTATGGAGGATGCTACTGCCCCGGATGAGCGTGGAGATCCCGGAGCAGCGGGAGGTCCTCCGGGACGAAAGGCTCGCCCTCACCGGTTCTTCGACCTACGCCGCGATCCGGTGGCGGAAGCGGGGGTGGGGGCATCAGAGGAGGAGCCGCCCGCCCACGGCCAGCGCAGCGAGAATGACGAGGCCGAGCGTCGCGAAGAGCGCCAGGCGGAAAGAGGGGCTCTTAAATCGGGCGAGGGCGGCCTCGAGTTCCCGCCGGTAGAGGTAGGCGAACAGTCCGGCGATCAGGAGGAGGAAGACCCACTCGCTCGGCTGGGCGAGTCCCTGCCGGATTGCGTCCCAGAGGAAACCTTCTGAGTAGTCGTGCCGGGGGAGAGGGCCGAAGAACGGCCAGAACCACTCGACGGGGTGCCGCCACATCCCGTCGAAGAACTGGTGGCTCGCCATGCCCGCGGTAAGCGCGAGGAGACCGATCCGGTGGCGGTGGTGGTAGAGGAGGAGGCCGGCGATGAGGATCAGGAAGAGGACGGTGAGACCGTGGAAGTATATTCTGCCGTAGTCTACGGTCCCGGCGAGGATGATATGTCCGATTGGCTTGTCGATCAGGTCGGGGAGCACGGCGCCCAGCGCGGTGAGCGCGATAACCCGCCGGTCGCCGGCGATCGCCGCGATCATGACCCCTATGAGGACACCGACCATGGCATGGGCGAGGAAGTACATCGCTGTCCAGTGGCAAGGCGACCATATACCATTTTTCCCGGAGGCATACCCGGCCCCTCCCTGCCCGGGAGCGGGCGGGAGCTCCGTGATTATTGTGTACGAATACATCCCACGCTGATCAACGATGATGCACAATGTATATATGTGCGCAGAGGTTACCATGGTGTATGCAGACGAAGATCCTCCTTGACGAGGAGGAGATGCCGAAACGGTGGTACAACATCCAGGCAGACCTCCCGACGCCCATGGATCCGGTTCTCCACCCGGCGACCGGGAAACCCGCAGTCCCCGACGACCTCCGCCACATCTTCCCGATGGAACTGATCCGGCAGGAGATGAGCACGGAACGCTACATCGATGTCCCCGCAGAAGTCCGCGAAATTCTCACCCTCTGGAGGCCGAGCCCTCTTTACCGGGCGAGAAGGCTCGAGGCGGCCTTGAAGACTCCGGCGAAGATCTACTACAAGTGGGAGGGCGTAAGCCCGCCGGGTTCGCATAAGCCCAACACTGCCATCCCCCAGGCCTACTACAACCGCGAGGAAGGGATCGAGCGGCTCGCGACCGAGACCGGGGCGGGACAGTGGGGCTCGTCGCTCGCGTTTGCAACGAGCCTCTTCGACATGGAGTGCACCGTCTACATGGTCAGAACCTCCTACGACCAGAAGCCCTACCGCAAGAGCATGATGCAGGTCTACGGCGCCGAATGCATCCCGAGCCCGTCGAATAAGACCCGGTCGGGCCAGGCGGTGCTCGCCCGCGACCCCGAGACTCCCGGTTCCCTCGGCATCGCCATATCCGAGGCGGTCGAGGACGCGGCCGGCCACGAGAACACCAACTACTCGCTCGGCTCCGTTCTCAACCACGTCTGTCTCCACCAGACGATCATCGGCCAGGAGACAAAGCAGCAGCTCGCGATGGAGGACACCTACCCCGACGTAGTGATCGGGTGTGTCGGCGGCGGGAGCAATTTCGCAGGGCTCGCCTTCCCGTTCGCCGGTGATAAGATGACCGGGAAGCACCCCGACACCGATATCGTTGCGGTGGAGCCGGCCGCCTGCCCTACCCTGACGAAGGGGCTTTACGCCTACGACTTCGGGGATGTCGCGGGGCTGACCCCGCTCATGCGGATGTTCACCCTCGGCCACGACTTCGTCCCGCCGGCGATCCACGCCGGGGGTCTCCGTTACCACGGGATGTCGCCGCTCGTCTCCCGGCTCGCCCACGACGGCGTGGCCCGACCCGTCGCCTACCGCCAGAACGAGGTCTTCGAGGCTGCCGTGACGTTTGCCAGGACCGAGGGGATCGTCGTCGCCCCGGAGGCCGCCCATGCCGTGAAAGCCACGATCGACGAGGCCCTCCGGTGCCGGGAGACCGGTGACGCGAAGGTAATCCTCTTCAACAACTCCGGGCACGGCAACTTCGACTTCTCCTCCTACGAAGCCTACTTTGCAGGGCAGCTCGTCGACTACGAATACCCGGTGGAGTTGATCAAAGAGTCGCTCTCCCGACTGCCGGTGACGGGGTGATGCCGGTGGACTGGACAGCGCTCTAAGAGAGCCTAACCTGAACCCGGGATGCGAAGAGGTCGTCGCCGCGGCGAACGCGGGCGTCCGGCCTCTCGTCGTCCCGGTGTATAGAGAGATCCCGCTCCCCGGGCCTTCACCGGCCGACCTCTACGCCTCTCTCCGCGAAGGACCCGGGTTCCTGCTGGAGTCGCTCGAGGGGAGCGAGAAGACCGCCCGTTACTCCTTCATCTGCACCGCCCCGGCTGCGATCATCGCCGTGGCCTCCGACGGCACGATGACGGCCTCCGGCGACCCCCGCATCCGCGAGCTTGCCGCCGGCATCGAGGCTGCCGACGCCGTCGATGCCGTCCGCTCGTTCATGGGCCGGTTCCGGGTCGCCCCCTCGCCGCTCCAGAGGTTCCCGGGAGGGCTTGCCGGCTACTTCTCCTACGACCTCGTCTCTTCCATCTACCCGATGCCCCGGATGGAGACGGCGGAGGACCGCGAGGAACCCGTCGCCCGGTTCATGCTGGCGCGGGACTGCCTCGCCCTCGACCACCGGAGAGAGCGGCTCGCGGTCATCGGGAACCTGCTCGTCACCGACGGGGCTGATGCGGAGGAGGAGTACCACCGGGGCCGGGCGACGATCGCCGGAAAGATCGCCCGGATACGTGACCTCGCCCCGGCACGCCCGGGCGCTCCGGGCAGGTCCGGCGTTCCGGCGTCGTCCTGCACCCCGGAGGAGTTCTCGAGAGCGGTCATGCGGGTCAAGGAGCATATCGCGGCGGGCGATATCTTCCAGGCGGTCCTCTCCCGGAGGCTCACCTGCGGTATCGAGGGCGACCCGTTCGGTGTCTACCGGCGGCTGCGGGCAAAAAACCCGAGCCCCTACATGTACTACCTGGACTTCGGGGACTGCCAGGTCGCCGGGAGCAGCCCCGAGATGCTCGTCCGGGTGGAGAACGGCCGGGTGACGACCGTCCCGATCGCCGGCACCCGGCCGCGGGGGCGGACCCCGGCGGAAGACGACAGCCTCGCGGCCGAGCTCCTCGCCGACGAGAAGGAGCGGGCCGAGCACATCATGCTCGTCGACCTTGCGAGGAACGACGTCGGGGCGGTCTCCGCCTTCGGGAGCGTCTCGGTGGAGGGGTTCATGACCGTCGAGCGGTTCTCGCACGTCCAGCACATCGTCTCCACGGTCTCGGGCACGCTTCGTCCGGGGTGCGACCGGTTCGACGCCCTCAGGTCCTGCTTCCCCGCGGGAACCGTCTCGGGAGCCCCGAAGGTCCGGGCGATGCAGATCATCGGCGAGGTGGAAGGGCTCCGGCGCGGGATCTACGCCGGGGCCGTCGGCTACATCGGCTTTACCGGCACGATGGACCTTGCGATAGCCATCCGGACGGTCGTCGTGCAGGACGGCGTCGCTTCCGTCCAGGTGGGGGCCGGGATCGTGGCCGATTCCGACCCCGGCCGGGAGTGGACCGAGACCGCCAACAAAGGGCGGGCGATGCTTGCGGCGCTCGGCGCGGAGGTGCAGTGATGCGGGTGCTCGTCATCGACAGCTACGACAGTTTCACCTTCAACCTCTGCCAGCAGATCGGAATGCTCGGGGCGGAACCGGTCGTGGTGAAGAGCGATACGCCGTTTGAGCGGATCCGATCCGAATCTTTCGACCGGGTCGTCCTCTCGCCCGGGCCGGGGCATCCCCGGGACTCCGCCCTCTACCGGGCGGTCCTTGGGACGATCAGCCGGACCGTCCCGACGCTCGGGGTCTGCCTCGGCCACCAGGCGATCGGCCTCGCCTTCGGGGCCCGCATCGCCCGGGCCGGCCGGCTGATGCACGGGAAGCGGTCGACGATCCGGCACGACGGTGCGGGGATCTACGCGGGGGTGCCCGATCCTCTCGTCGCGACCCGCTACCACTCGCTCGTCATCGACCCCGCCACCGTCCCGGACTGCCTCGAAGTGACGGCCCACAGCGACGACGACGGGGCGGTCATGGGCGTCCGGCACCGGGAGTTTCCGATCGAGGGGGTGCAGTTCCACCCGGAGAGCATCCTCACCCCCGAGGGGAACCGGCTGATTGCGAACTTCCTCTTCGGCACGGGGGACGCAGCATGATCCGCGAGGCGATCGCCCGCGTCTCCTCGGGCACGGACCTCACCCCGGCCGAGGCGGGAGCGGTGATGGAAGAGATCATGCGGGGGACGGCGACCCCTGCCCAGATCGGCGGTTTCCTCACGGCGCTGCGGATGAAGGGGGAGACCGTCGCGGAGATCGCGGCGTTCGCCCGGGCGATGCGGGCGGCGGCCGTCCCGGTCTCCCTCCCGGCCCCGGAGGCGCGGGTGGATACCTGCGGGACCGGGGGCGACGGTGCGGGGACCTTCAACATCAGCACCGCGGCCGCCTTCGTTGCGGCCGGTGCCGGGGTGCCCATCGTGAAGCACGGGAACCGGGGCGTCTCAAGCCGGTGCGGCTCTGCCGACGTTCTCGAGGCGCTCGGGGTCTCCGTCGCGATCCCGCCCGACCGGGTCGCGGAGGTCCTCGCGGCCGCCGGGATTGCATTCCTCTTCGCTCCGGCCTACCACCCGGCGATGCAGCACGCCCGGTCTGCCCGGCAGGAGATCGGGATCCGGACGGTCTTTAACCTCCTCGGCCCCCTCACGAACCCGGCCGGTGCCGGAGCGCACCTCCTCGGCGTCTACGATCCCCTTCTCGCCGTTCCGGTCGCCCGGGTGCTCGGGGACCTCGGGGCGGAGCGGGCGATGGTGGTCCACGGCGCGGGGCTCGACGAGATCGCGACGGCCGGGCCGACGACGGTTGCGGAGCTCCGGAACGGCGAGGTCCTCTCCTACACCCTCGACTGCACGGAGTTCGGGATCCCGTGCTCGTCCGTCGCCGCCATCCGGGGCGGCGGGCCCAAGGAGAACGCCCGGACCCTCCTCGCCATCCTCGCGGGCGAGGGCGGCCCCGCCCGGGATATCGTCCTTCTCAACGCCGGGGCAGCGATCTACCTCGGCGGGAAGGCCGGCGGCATCGCCGGGGGTATCGCCCGTGCGGAGACGTCGATCGACTCGGGGGCGGCGCTCGACCGGCTCCGCCGGCTGATCGAGGCAACCGGAGGCTTGGTGTGATCCTCGACGAGATCATCAGGTCGACCGGGGAGCGCCTCGCAGGCCTCGGGCCTCTCCAGGCCTTAGATCCCACTGGGATGCCCCACCGGAGTCTTGAAAAATCTATACGGGCGTGCCGGGGGAAGAACGCGATCATCGCCGAGGTGAAGTACGCCTCCCCGTCCAGGGGCAGGATTCACGAAGGCTGCACCCCTGAGGCGATCGCGAGGGAGTTTGTCGCCGCCGGAGCCGCCGGTCTCTCGGTGCTCACCGAACCCACCTTTTTCGGGGGGAGCACCGAGTTCCTCGTCCGGGTGCGGCGTGAGGTCTCCATCCCCATCCTCCGGAAGGACTTCATCATCGACGAACGCCAGCTCGCCGAGACCCGGACGCTCGGCGCCGACGCCGTCCTCCTGATCGCCCGGGTGCTCGGCGACCGCCTCTCCGCATTCGTCGACGAGGCGCACGCGCTCGGCCTTGAGCCGCTCGTCGAGGTCCACAATAGAAGCGAGATGGAGCATGCCCTCGACACGAAAGCGAACCTTATCGGTATCAACAACCGTAACCTTGAGACGATGAGGATCGATCTCTCGACAACCGTCCGCCTTGCGGAGGCGGCACGCGACGAGGGGAGGACCGTGGTCTCGGAGAGCGGCATCGCCTGGCCCTACGATGTCAGGAACCTCGCCCGGCACTGCGATGCGTTCCTGATCGGGTCCGCCCTGATGTCGGCCCGGGACCGGCGGAAAAGACTGGAGGGATTTGTATTCGCGTGAAGATCTGCGGTACCACCTCGGTCGGCGACGCTCTTCTGGCCGTAGCGGCCGGAGCCGACGCGATCGGCGTGGTGCTTGCGAGCCCCTCGCCGCGGTCCGTGACACCTGATCTGGCGCGGGAGATATTTGCGGCGGTCCCGCCGTTCGTGACCACGGTCGCCGTCACGTCGACCGACCGGGCGGAAGACCTCGCGGCGATCTTCTTCTCGCGGCCGGACGCGGTGCAGGTGGCGGGCGATCTTGCCGTGCCCCGGGATGCGGGGGTCCGGGTCATCCGGATGCTCTCGCCCGGCGACCCCCTGCGGGACGACTGCGATGCGGTGATCGTCGACGGCAGCCACGGCACCGGACAGGCGTTCGACCCTGAATACGCGAGAAGATGTGTGGCATCATCGCCGGTGCCGGTCATCCTCGCGGGCGGGCTCGCCCCCCGGAACGTGGATGACGCGATACGGGCTGTGCGGCCGTATGCCGTCGACGTCTGCTCGGGCGTCGAGGCGGCGCCGGGGGTCAAGGACGAGCGTCTCGTGAGAGCGTTCGTGAAGATATGCAGGACGATGGATCCATGACAGCAGGACGATACGGAGTATACGGCGGGCAGTACGTGCCCGAGACACTGATGAGTGCGCTGATCGAGCTTGAGGAGACCTACGGCCGGGTCCTCACGGACCCGGAGTTCTCCCGCCGGCTCGGCTGGTACCTGCACGAGTACGCCGGCCGGGAGACCCCGCTCACCTACTGCGAGAACCTCTCCCGCGACCTCGGGTGCCGCGTCTACTTAAAGCGGGAGGACCTCCTCCACGGCGGTGCGCATAAACTGAACAACACCCTCGGCCAGGCGCTCATGGCGAAGTTCATGGGTAAGCGCCGGCTCATCGCCGAGACCGGTGCCGGGCAGCACGGCGTGGCGACGGCGATCGCGGGTGCGACCCTCGGTCTGCCCGTCGAGGTCTATATGGGCGAGGTGGATACCCGGCGCCAGGCGCTCAACGTATTCCGGATGGAACTCCTCGGGGCCCGGGTCATCCCGGTCGCTTCGGGGTCGCGGACGCTTAAGGACGCCATCAACGCGGCGATGCGCGACTGGGTGGCGAACCTCCGGGAGACCCACTACCTGCTCGGCTCCTGCGTCGGCCCGCACCCCTTCCCCCGGATCGTCCGGGACTTCCAGTCGGTCATCGGCGAGGAGGCGCGGCGGCAGGTGCTCGAACGGGAAGGACGGCTCCCCGATACCGTCGTCGCCTGCGTCGGCGGCGGTTCGAACGCGATCGGCATCTTCTACCCGTTCGTGAACGACGACGTGGCGCTGGTCGGCGTTGAGGCGGGCGGCGAGGGGCTCGATACCGCCCGTCACGGGGCTTCGCTCTCGCGGGGCTCGGTCGGGGTCTTCCAGGGGGCGCTCTCCTACCTCCTCCAGGACGACGACGGCCAGGCGCTCGAGACGCACTCCATCGCGGCGGGCCTCGACCACCCCTCCGTCGGACCCGAGCACGCCATGCTGAAGGACTCGGGACGGGTCCGCTACGAGGCGGTCACCGACGCCGAAGCACTCGCGGCCTTCCGCCACCTCTCCCGCACCGAGGGGATCATCCCGGCGCTCGAGTCAGCCCATGCGGTTGCCTACGCTTTCCGGGAGGCCGAAAACCTCGACCGGGACGGTATCCTCATCATCAACCTCTCGGGGAGGGGTGACAAAGACGTTGCCGACGTGGCGAAACTCCCCCGTGGTGCGCCATGAGCCGGATCGAGGGGCTCTTTGCCCGGGAAAATCCGTCCATCATCGGCTTTACCGTCGCCGGAGACCCCGGTATTGAGGCGTCATTCCGGGTGGCAAAAACGATGATCGACGCGGGCGTCGACCTCCTCGAGATCGCCATCCCCTACTCCGACCCGGTGGCGGACGGCCCCGTCATAGAGCGGGCGCATGCCCGTGCTCTCCGGGCAGGCACCACCCCGGACGACGCCTTCGCCCTCGTCCGGCAGGTCAGGAATTACGCGCCGGCGCTACCCCTCGTCCTCTTCACCTACTACAACATCATCCACCGCCGGGGGCCCGACCGGTTCTTCGCGGAGGCTGCCGCCGCCGGTGCGGACGGCGTCCTCATCGTCGACCTCCCCGTCGAGGAGTCGGGCGAGGTCGCGCCGTCCGCCGCCCGGCACGGCATCGACCGGATCGCCCTCATCGCCCCGACGACGTCGCCGGAGCGGCAGCATGCGATCCTCCGGGAGGCCTCCGGGTTCGTCTACCTGATCTCGCTCGAGGGGGTTACCGGCGAGCGCGACCGGCTTCCCCCCAACCTCGCCGGGCTGGTCGGTGCGGTGCGGGAGAAGACAGATCTCCCGCTCGCTGTCGGGTTCGGGGTCTCGCGCCCCGAGCACGTCCGGACCGTCGCGGAGGCCGGTGCGAACGGCGTCATCGTGGGGAGCGCTCTCGTCCGGCTGATCGAGGAGCACATTGACGACGAGGCCGCGATGCACGAAGCGCTCCGGACGGCGATCATCGCGTTGCGGGGCGGGCTTGTTCCCCGATCCCGAACCTGATATACCCCGGCGGGAAAGAGTAGAGTGATGAGACTGACCGTCGGGTTTTTGCTCAACCCGATCGCCGGGATGGGCGGCGCCGTGGGGCTGAAGGGGACGGACGGGCAGGAGGAGGAGGCTCTCCGCCGTGGCGCGGTCCCGCACGCCGCCGATCGTGCGGTGCGGGCCCTCTCCCTCCTCCGGGGCGACGATATTTCGTGGCATACCTGTGCCGCGCCGATGGGCGAAGACACCCTCGTGAGCGCCGGGATCGACCGCTTCACCGTCCTCTACCGGCCCTGCAACCCGACCGCTGCCGCCGACACAAGGGCCGCGTGCCGGGCGTTCCTCGATTCCGGGGTCGACCTGATCGTCTTCTGCGGCGGGGACGGGACGGCCCGGGACGTCTTTGATGCCGTCGGCCGGGAGGTGCCGGTCCTCGGCATCCCCGCCGGGGTGAAGATGTACTCGGCGGTCTTTGCGGTCAACCCGGCGGCGGCGGCCGACCTCATCCGACAGGCCGGGCGGATCGCCTGCCGGGACTCCGAGGTGATGGACGTCGACGAGGAGGCCTACCGCTCGGGCCGTCTTGCCGCCCGGCTGTACGGGTATGCATGCGTCCCCTACATCCCGGAGCGGACGCAGGGCGGGAAACAGGTCTTCGAGCAGCAGGACGAAGAGCGGGCGAAGGACGATATCGCCGCGTTCATCAACGAGGTCATGCTGCCGGAGACGCTTTATGTCGTCGGCGCCGGGAGCACGACGGCACGGATCCTGGAGCGGCTCGGCCTCCCGGCGACGCTGCTCGGGGTCGATGCCGTCAGGAACGGGGAGGTCGTCGCCCGCGATGCCGACGAAAAAACACTCCTTGCCCTCCTCGACGAATACCCGCGGGCGAAGATCGTCGTCAGCCCCATCGGTGCCCAGGGCTTCGTCCTTGGCCGGGGAAACCAGCAGATCAGCCCAGGCGTCCTCCGGAAGGCGGGGCTACGGAACCTGGTCGTGGTCGCCACGCCCGCGAAGCTCGCCGCAACACCCCTCCTCTACGTCGACTCCGGGGATCCGGCGCTCGACCGGGAGGTCGTGGACTCCCTGCAGGTCATTTCCGGCTACCGGATTGCGCAACGAAAAAGGGTCGTCCACCCCGATTGACGCCGGCTCGCCCCTTTTCTGGACGGAGTACTGCTCGGCAAGCTTGCGGAGATCCCGCACTTTGGCGTTCGCCGCCTCGATGATGGAGAGAACCTCCAGGTAACGGCTGTCCGCGAAAGCGCCCTCCCTCTTGAGGCTCACGAGCTGCTCGCGGTAGCGCTCGTTGATGGCGCGCTGGAGTTCGACGTCCCGGGCGCGGAGTTCCGCGACGGTCGTATCCAGGATCCTCGGGAAGAGGAGCCCGAGCCCGACGATGTTCTCGTCGAGGATCCGGTAGACGCCTTCCGTCTTTCTCACCAGGCCGGCGGGAGCACCGTTTCCGTTTCGGGACGCCCTGCGGAAGAACTCCCCGAGATCCGCCCCGAGGTCGCCGAGCCGCTCGATCTCGTTTGACATCCGGACAAGGAAGACCACCTCGGTCGCTTCCCCATCAGAGAGCTGCCTCCCGGAGATCGTCCGGAGCGCCTGTTCGATCCTCCCGTCAAGGTAGTTGTTCAGGCTCTTGAGCCGCTCGACCATCTGGTAGTCCGCTTCCTTCGATGTGGCGAGGTAGGTCATCGCCGCCCGGAAGAGGTCGAGCGTGACCTCGTGGGCGTGTTTGAGCTCCTTCTGGATCAGCTCGGACCCGAGGTGCGTGTCGTCGGGGATGCCCTCCTCGAGGTGGCGCGTCCGCATCAGGATCTCGGGTTCGCTCCCGGGCACCGCCCGTTCCACGATCTGACCGAACCGCCCGATGAAGAGGAGGAATACCGCTGCAGCGATCAGGTTGAAGATGAGGTGGGCGTTCGCCACCATCTGCGCCTCGGTCCCGCCGATCGCCGTCACGAGACCGGTGAACGGCACGAGGAACGGCAGGATAAGGAGCACGCCGCCGAGGTTGAAGGCGAAATGGGCTACTGCCGCCCGCCGGGAGTGGAGGTTCATCCGGGCGGAGGCGATGAGGGTCGTCGTGGTCGAGCCGATGTTTGCGCCGAGCAGGATGGGGATCGCCTGCGGGAGGGTGAGCAGCCCCTGCTGAGCGAGGACGACGACGAGGCCGGTGGTTACGGAGCTCGACTGCACCGCGGTGGTGAAGAGGAACCCGATCAGGATGGCGAGCGGGAGCGCCGAGAACTCCGTGACGAGTCCGATGATTTCGGGATCGTTCTGGAACGGTGCGAGGGCCGTGGAGATGAGGTTTAAGCTGAAGAAGACCAGGCCGAAGTAGAAGAGAGGTTTACCCAGGAACCGGTACCGACGGCCGAAGATCCCGACGAGGAAGCCGACCGGGATCAGCACCTGCCCGAGGGCCGTCATCTTGAAGGCGACGAGCTGGGCGGTGACGGTCGTGCCGATGTTCGAGCCGATGATGATCCCGAGGCTCTGGAGAAACGAGAGCGTCCCGGCGTTGACGAGCCCGATGGTGATGATCGTGGTCGCCGCGCTCGACTGAACGAGGGCGGTGACGACGGCGCCGAGGAGTGCGCCGACGACCGGCCGCGACGTCACCCTGCCGAGGCCCCTCGCGAAACTGCCTTTCGCGACCGCCAGGATCTCCCGGGAGAAGTTCTCTATCCCGTAGAAGAAGAGGATCAGGCCGGGAATAATGGCGAATACGAGCTCCCACGGGACCATTGCTGTTCGAGGAGTATGGAGCCTCCGCTCTGAAATACCTCTCTAAATGCATCTCGGGCGGGGAGTCATGGAAGAGGGGTTTTATGGCTTTGTTGAAATCCTCTCCCAGAGGACGAATCATCTCCGGATTATCCATTCATCATCTACTCACACGAAGCCGCGAAGAACGCGAAGGAGACCTTCAGTACCCATCCAGAGTTCGCGTCTTCGCGTCTTCGCGTGAGGTCACACCACTGACCTCTATTGGTACTCTGGTGTTATCCGGAGGTTGTCTAAAGCATTTCAACAGGGCCAGTTTTATCGACGCTGTGCCGCACTCCGCCGCCAGGCGAGGACGAGGAGCAGGATGCCGAGGAACGGGAACCCGGCGTAGATGTAGGTTGTTCCGGCGAACTCGTAGAGCGACGGCGAGTCGATTATGATATTCTCCGGGAGCGTTGGGGCGAGGAAGAGGCCGTATGCCCAGAGCAGGCCGGGGAGGCTGATGAGCCCTGCCTCGATAGCCGAAAACCATGCCGTCGATCCCTTCTCGAGCGGGAGCGCTCCGAGCAGGAGGACGACGACCGCCGGAGCGAGGAGCACGGTCGCGACCTGGCCGAGCCCGGTGGACCAGGGCGACGGCCCGAAGACGGCGAGTACCAGGAGGAGCGCCGCGAGGGGCCCCGCTGCCCACCACCTGCCTCCTTCCTCCCGCATTGCTGCGATAAAAAGCGCCGCTCCTGCAAGGGAGACGATGCAGAAGAGGAGTAGCACCGGTGCGAGGTCTGCAACCCGGTACTCGAACTGGCCGGCATAAGCGAACCGGGTATACATCCCGGTCACGGGAACGGCGATGAAGTACGCCGCGGTGAGGGCGAGGGCGAGCAGTGTTCTTTCAGGTGCCATACCTACTCCTCCGGCCGCCCTTCTTCCCGGAACCCCGGGCCCGGGGCGGCGGTCACCCGGAGAGCGGCGTAGAGTACCGTGGCGGCGAGCACGCACTCGAGGTAGAACCCGAGATCCGTGAGCGCGGAGAAGAGCAGGCTATACGCGGGTGTGTCCGCCGTGAGCGGCAGGGCGCTCATGATGCCGTCGAAGAGCCACCCGAAGACCGGCACCCTGTCCGCGAGGAGCGGGGTGGACCCTTCCACCCATTGATCCGGGTTTATCAGCAGGGCGGCGACGAACGGAACCGAGGCTGCAACGGCGACGAGCATCGCCTGTCTCTGCCTCCGAACCGGGACGCCGCCCGCGATGAGCGGGAGGGGTGTCGCGGCTCCAGCGACCGCAAGGGTGACGATCACGATAACGAAGACGGGGAGGACGGACTGCGGCGCCGGCCCCGGTGTCCCGGAGACGGTCACGGCGATACACGCCCAGGCTGCACATGCCACGACCGCAACGAGCGGAGGGATTACCGGCCGTAGCCGGCTCCGGGGTAAAGAGATGATGACGTTGCCTGGCATATCTGCACCATTCTGGACGTGAACCGGGACGGGTTCCGCGGTTCGGCTGTCGGATCCTGTAACTCTGCGTGAGAAGTCAACGTTCCTCTATAAACGATTTCTGTCACGATCGTCTACACATCGGGGCGGTATAATCTGTTTTCTGGCGCCCCTCCCGAAACCGGCCTTCGGGTGAGACCCGACCCACCACAACCTTTATAGTTAGGGGTAACCTAATTAACCAGGTATCGGTTATGGCGGCAAGAGTTGAGCATCTGTTCGAAGTGTTTAATCGCCTGTTCGCCATCAAAGACGAATGCTCCTCTGCGATCTTCTCCGAATGCGGGCTCGCGGACGTAACGGTGAAGCAGATCGCTTACCTGAAGATCATCGACGAGCACGGCGACGTGACGTTCAGCAGACTCGCCGAGATAACCAGGAACTCAAAGCCCACCGTCACGGAGATGATCAACAGGTTCGTCCGGATGGAGTGTGCCTACCGGCAGAAATCCCCCGACGACGGAAGGATCACGTACATCCGCCTGACCGAGAAGGGGCGGATGATGGCAAACGCCGAGCAGGACGCGCTGAACCGGATGATCGAGAGGATGATGCGGGCGCTCGACGAAGAAGAAGTGGATCTCCTGGTCGAGATCTTGAGAAAGGTCGGATAATTTTTTTGGCCGGCATAAATGTTAGGTAAATGCGAACTAAATGATTGGAGTCACCATGCACTCACCACAACCTGATATCAGCAAAGAATACGTTGTCATACCGCTCTTCGAGACCGTGGTCTACCCGGAGACCCGGACGAAGTTCCAGGTCGACACAGCCGTCGGGGAGGCGCTGATCTCCGCAATGAAGAACGACGGGTCGGCATCCGCGGTCGGACTGACCGTAAAGAGCGACATACAGCCCCCGGAGGTCTCGGTCGACGCGCTGTATACGACAGGGAGCCTTCTTGAGATCGCGCACGTACAGCCTGCGGACGACGGCTACCTGGTCTTTGCGCGGGCGGCCCGCCGGGTGAAGGCTGTAACGTTCTCCGAAAAAGACGGGCTGTTCTACGCCGTCTGCGAACCGCTTGTGGACATGCCGGATCTCGACGAGGAAGCCCGGGCGAAGATGCTGGCGGATGTAAAGGGGGCCGTTCACGAGATCAGCGGCAACTTCCAGGGCTCCGAACAGTTTACCCGGCCCGTCGACAGGATGGAGTCCGTCGACCAGATCATGGGGTTTGTTCTGCCGTTCATGCCGGTGGACCTTGCAGAGAAACAGAAACTCCTGGAAGTTGTCTCCGTCCGGCAGCGCTACGCTGCGTTCCTTGAGATCCTGCTGAACCTGAAAGAGAGCATCGATCTCCGGATCGAGGTGGCCAGAAAGGCTTCCGAGAAGGTCGGCAAGGCGAACCGGGAGGCGATGCTCCGGGAGCAGCTGAAGGTGATCCAGGAAGAGCTCAACGGGGGCGAGGGCTCGTCCGGCGAGGAGAACTACCGGGAGCGGATCGAGCGCTCGACGATGCCTGATGAGGTGCGGAAGAAGGCGCTTGCCGAGCTAAAAAAACTTGAGACGGGCGGCAGCCAGCACCACGAGAGCCAGGGTATCCGGAACTACCTGGACCTCCTGCTCGACCTCCCCTGGACGATCGAGGAGAAGAAGAGCATCGATATAGGAGAGGCCCGCCACGTGCTCGAGAGCAACCATAACGGACTTCTGAAGGTCAAGGAGCGGATCGTCCAGCACCTGGCGGTCATGAAACTCAAAGAGGAGAAGCAGGGCTCGATCCTCCTCTTCGCGGGTCCGCCCGGCACGGGCAAGACGAGCCTCGGGAAGAGCATTGCAGACGCCCTCGGGCGGAAGTACGTCCGGATCAGCCTCGGCGGCATCAAGGACGAGGCGGAGATCCGGGGGCACCGGCGAACCTATGTCGGGTCGCTGCCCGGCCGGATTATCCAGGGGATGAAGAAGGCCGGGACGAAGAACCCCGTCTTCATCCTCGACGAGGTCGACAAACTCGCCGTCTCGTACTCGGGAGACCCGGCAAGCGCCCTCCTCGAGGTCCTCGACCCCGAACAGAACAGCACGTTCTCGGATCACTACCTGGAGGTTCCTTACGACCTCTCCGACGTGCTCTTCATCGCGACCGCGAACTCCCTTTCGACAATCCCGGCGCCGCTCCTCGACCGGATGGAACTGATCGAGATCTCGGGCTACACGAAGAACGAGAAGTTCGCCATCGCGAAAGACCACCTGCTGCCGGAGACCCTGGAGGAGCACGGTCTCGATGCGGATCAGCTTAAGGTAGAGGACGAGGCCCTGGTGACGATCATCGATCGCTACACCCGCGAAGCAGGAGTCCGGGCGCTCAAGAAGCAGCTCGCCAGAGCCGCACGGTTCGTCTCCGCACAGATCGTCTCGGGAACCGCCGATCTTCCCTACGTGGTGACGGCGGAGATGCTCCAGGAGATCCTCGGCAAAGAGACGGTCCGGCAGGACGTGGCCCGGAAAGAGAACCCGCCCGGCGTCGTCACGGGTTTAGCATGGACGCCGGTCGGAGGGGATATCCTTTTCATCGAGGGTACGTTCATGCCCGGCAAAGGAAACCTCACGCTGACCGGCCAGCTCGGGGACGTGATGAAGGAGTCTGCGCAGATATCGCTCAGTCTTATCCGGTCGCGGCTGGCAGCCACCGCAACCCGGTTCGACTTCTTCGCAAGCGACATCCACATCCACGTGCCGGCGGGAGCGACCCCGAAGGACGGGCCGTCGGCGGGCGTGACCCTCTTTACGGCTCTCGCCTCCCTCGTCACCGGTAAAGCGGTCGACCCGACGATCGCGATGACCGGGGAGGTGACGCTTTCCGGCGCCGTGCTGCCGGTGGGCGGGATCAAGGAGAAGGTCCTTGCGGCACACCGGGCCGGCATAAAGACGGTCATCCTCCCGAGGGAGAACGAGCGGGACCTCGTGGACGTGCCCGAGGACGTGCGGCGCGAACTTGCGTTCGTGGCCGTGGATACCATCGAGGACGTCCTGAGAGAGGCGTTGGATGTCGACCTCCACGGGCCTGTCGTGCCGTATGCGGGCAACAGGTGCGTGCCCGTGCACGACCTCTGAACGTCCTTCGTGCCCGAGTCCGGGCACACCCTTCTTTTACCACGATCCGTACCCGGGCGCCATCCCCTCTTCTACCCGTCGCGGCCCGTTCCGGGAGCATAACGGCTCGAAGCGGTTCGATACGTAGACGATCGTCACAGAAATCGTTTATAGGAGTACGTCGACCTCTCCCGCATGGGTTCGCCCGTGCGGTCAACCGGGGGACCGAACACCCCGGGAGGGTAAACGGATGAAGATGCAGTCATTCTTGAGGGGAATCGATGACTCCCTCTCACCCTGAGAAGAGCACCCGGCTGGAGCGATACCTCATCGCGGTCGCGGTCGCCGGGATCGTCCTGCTCGGCTGCTATACCGCTGTAGCCTCCTACATCGCCGCGACCGTTCCGCCCGACGAACTCCTGCTCTACGAAGTCACGGAGGAGACGGCCCGGGAGGGCATCGTCATCCCCCTCGACGAAGATGCGTTCAGGAGCCTGCCGGTTCTGGACGCGCTCCTCCGGGGTGAGGGGCATAACGCCGAGGGAGGCCCGTATATGCCCGGGGACATCCGGCTGGTGGGGAGCGTGGAGTACCCGGAGAAGATCCGCCAGGAGACGATTGATGCCTACATCTTCGATAGCGAGACCGGCAAGCGGAAATACTTCGAGTACGAGGGTCGGTACTACCGGGTCGGGACGATTTACCGGGACTGAACGGTGAGGGATCGAGAATGAACGAAAAAGCCGGAACACGGGCACTCTCCCTCCTCCTCGCGGTGCTGCTCGCGGCTGTCCCGGCGGCAGGCGCAGATCCCGGTCCCAATCAACACCTGATCCCGGAACTGAAGGTGAACGAGTCGATCGAGACGATCGCCATCTCCAGGGAGTTGAGCCTTCAGCCGGCATGGGACGGGAGTGTGACCACCGGGATACCGTTCGGTTCGATCATGGTCCATACTGCCGACGCAAAGACACTGGTCTTCGGTAGCGACGGGAACCAGCTGCTCTCGATCAGCGACGAACGCTCCGCGAAAGTCCCCACCCCCGCGGGTGTCGAGAAGCCCTGCACCCGGGTGCACCAGCTCCCGAACGACTCCCGGGTCAACACCCGCGGTGACGTGACCTTCGTCTTCGGCAAGGCCGGGGAACTCATCCTCACCGTCATCGACGAAAGTCCGCCGCCCGTCGAAGACCCGATCACCATCAACATTACCTCCCCGCGTGAGGGCGAGACTGTCTGGATCGACGTCGTTCCGCCGCACGTTGCCGTCGTCGGGGAGGTGCATGCCCCTGCAGGTCTGCACAGCGTGGTTGTGCGGAGCGGAATCGGAGAGGTCTCGTGCGGGAACCGGCCCGAGTTCGCCTGCTCGGTGCCGGTCTCCGCCGGGGAGAACACGATCACCATCGTGGCAGGCAACCACGGACGCCGGGCCGAGAAGACCGTGAACGTGACCGTCCGCATCGGCATCCCGCCGCCCCCGGCGATCGCTGTCTCGGGCAGGGTGACGGACGCCGGCGGCAACCCGGTCCCCGGTGCACTGGTGCGGTTCGAGTCGGTGTTTACGCTCGACGGCGAACCCCTTGCGGGGACGAACGTGACGGGAAAAGACGGCGGCTACCTGGTAGACACGCCCGGTTACCGGCAGACGGTCACGGTCGAGAAGGAGGGCTACTCCACCCTCCGAGAGGAGTTCATCTTTGAAAACCCAACAAACACCCTCGACCTGGAACTGGAGCTGTCGAGCCGGACGGTTCCGGGGTTCGGTCCCGCGCTCGCTGTTCTCTCGCTCATGGGAGCGTTCCTCCTCATCGGCCGGAAGAGGTGGTGAGATGGTACAGAAAGGCTCGGTAATCCCGGCGCTCCTCCTCGCGGCCGCATTCACGGCGCTGGCGGCAGGGTTTGTGGTCTTCTGGCCCGGCACGGAGGTCACCGGAACCATAATCCCGCAGGAGCAGATAGCCGCAGAGGATCAAGCCCTGGTCCATGTGGACTTTTTCACGGAGAAGAGGGATGCCCCGGTCGAGGGCGTGGATATCCTGTCCTCTATCCGGCGTTACGAACTCGCGGTCTACGATACGCAGGCAATCCGGGATCGCCTGCTTCGCGGCGAACCGCTGGCGGTGCATATCGCCGGGCGGCCCTGCACGGCGGATCTGCAGGAGATGCTGCACGACCCAGAAGCCCGCAGTGCGGGGAGGCACTCCTTCACCGGCACCCTTTCCGGGGACGGCGAGGCGTATCTGACCATCAGCGGCAACGTTCTTCGTGCCTATTTCAAGATCGGCGGCGTCGCGTACTGGGTGGAGAGCACGGGACGGTATGACACCGAATCCCCGGAGAAAGTTCTCCACTATGTCTACTCCTCTGCCGACGTGAAAGGGTTGAGCGGCTGCTTCCTCATGGTGGACAACATCAGCAACTGGGAGCTGGAAGATTCCGGAATCCCTGCAGACTGGACGGAAGCCGACTTCCGGAGGGCCGGATACGAGGTCGTCCCGCTCACCGATGCCGATCTCGCCGACCTCCCCAAGGTGAACGAGACCCTTCGCACCGGCTTCAGTGAGGTGCCGATGTCCGACAACGAGACGGTGCGTATCGCCAGGGGCTACCGGGGGAAGATCGCGGAGTACCGCGGGAACTACTACCGGATCGACCTCTTCGAAGGTTAGGCTGTGACGGTCCCCTAAACCCTCTTTGCTATCGTCTCGATCGCCTCGATCAGCGTCTGCTGCTGCGGCTTGATGATCGCCACCGGGCAGTCGACGATCTTCTCCACGATCGGCGCGAGGATCGGGGCGCAGATGATCCCGAGCGCCCCCTCCTTGTCCGCCCGCACCGCGGCGATGATGCACTCGTCGAGGGAGTCCGCCGAGTAACCCCGGATCCGGAACTTCCGCTCGCCGATGGGAAGGTCGCGGTTGTCGAGGTCGTCGAGCAGGAACCGCGCCGCGATCACCGCGATGAAGCTCTTCTCCCGGGGCTCGAGGACATTGACGATCCGCCTGACGGTCGAGAGGCGCGGGTCCGCCTTTCCCGACGTAAGTTTGTAGAGGGTGGCGGGCGGGATCCCGGCCCGATCCGCGAGGTCCCGGATGCTCATGTCCTGCCGGGCAAGTTCCTCCAGGAGCGCCCCGGCAAAGTCGGTCTCGAAAATCTTTCTCGACAGCATTGCTCTACTATAGTATTATATTTGGGATAAAATTTTCCTGTTATGGTGAAGTATGGCGCTACAGAGAACAACTCTTATCACTCCGTATGACAACCCTCCCCTATGGACTCCTCATCCATCCGGGAGATCACGATCCTCCCCGGCCGGAGTCGGCACGGCGAGCCGGAGCGGTTCGACGCAATCACCATCCGCCCGGGCGACACGATATCCATCGTCGGCCCCACCGGCTCGGGGAAGAGCGCCCTCATCAACGACATCGAGGTCTTCGCCCGGAACGACACCGCGACGGGGCGCACGGTCCTCGTCAACGGCGCCTACCCTCCCGAAGAGGTCGTCCGCGACCCGGCGCACAAGCCCGTCGCCCTGATCACCCAGAACACCCGGTGCCTCGCCGACCTCACGGTCGCGGAGTTCCTTGCGATGCACGTCCGGTCCCGGAAGATCGCCGACGACGGCATCGTCGGCCGGACGATCGACCTCGCGAACGAGTTCACGGGCGAGGAGATCCGATCCTGCGCCCGGATGACCGCGCTCTCCGGCGGGCAGACCCGGTCGCTCCTGGTGGCGGATGCGGTCCTCGTCGCGGCAGCACCGGTCCTCCTCCTCGACGAGGTGGAGAACGCCGGGATCTTCAAGGAACGGGTGATCGAGGTGCTCCGGGCCGGGGGGAAGGCGGTCATCTTCGTCACGCACGACCCCCTGGTCTCCCTCCTCTCCGCCCGGCGGATCGTCATGCGGGACGGGGCGGTCGAGCGGGTCATCGAGCCCAGAAATCGCGAAAACGAAGCCCTCAGGGAGGCCCTCCGCCTCGACGGCATCCTCCGCCGGATGCGCGAGCAGATCCGGGCGGGCGACCTGATCACGGGACCGGTCGGGGCATGAGGCTCGCTGTCGTCGCCGGTCCGCCGTCGGCCGGGAAGACCGCCGTCGTGCGGCAGACCGTCCGCTCCCTCTGCGACCGACACCGGATCGCCTACTTAAAGATCGACGTCGTCAGGGCGTTCGAGGACGAGGAGCTCGCGGCCGAGTTTTCGATCTCGACGCGGAAGGTCTGCTCCGGCGACCTCTGCCCGGACCATGCCGGGGTGATGGTGATGCGGGACGCTATCGCCTGGGCCGAAGAGGAGGGGGCCGACCTCCTCCTGGTCGAGAGTGCCGGGCTCTGCCTGCGCTGCTCTCCCTACACGACGCAGGGGCTCGGGGTCGTCGTCCTCTCCGCCGTATCGGGCACGAATACGCCCCTGAAGATGGCCGCGATGCTTGCCCTCGCCGATATCGCGGTCGTGACCCGGATCGACCTCGTCTCCCAGGCCGAGAAGGAGGTCTTCCGGGAGCGGATCCGGGAGGTGAACCCCGACCTCGATATCGTGGAGACGAACGCTGTCCAGGGTACCGGGATGCGCTACCTCCTCCGGGCAATCGAGGGCTACCCGCCGATAACCGATCCCGATACAATCGTCCTCCGGGGTGCGCCGCCGCTCGGGGTCTGCACCGTCTGCATCGGGAAGACGGAGATCGGGTGGCAGCACCACTTCGGGGTCGTCCGGAGGCTCGAGGGAGCCGACTACCTCTTCCGGGGGGACTGATCCGGTGGCGTGGACCCCTCCGGGGAAGGACTGCGGGGCCTGCGGCGCCCCGACCTGCGAGGCCTTCCTCGAACGGATCCGGCGGGGAGAAAAGGACCTTTTGGACTGCGTCTTCTACCCCGCCGGGACCGCAGCCTCCCGGTTCGAGGGCGAGGCCCTTCATACCGGCCGGGACATCCTCGGCGGCGAGTACGACTTCATCCTCGATCCCCTGCCCGGCGAGGTCTCGGCCCGGAAGATCGTCCTCCCCTTCCGCCCGGACCTGGTGGAGAAGTGGGAGATAGCGGCCGGGGATATCGTCGTCGGGAGGCCGGCCGGTGCGGGCTGCCCGGTCCAGCACGTCCTCTCGGTCCTCCATGCAAGCCGGACAAGCGGCCTCCTCACCTGTCTGGTCGTCGGCCCGCAGGCCTCGCGTGGCGGAGGGTTTAAGGACGTAGAGGCCTACCACATCGTCGGTTTCGAGGGAATTGCCCGGACGGTGCGGCGCGAGCCGGTCTTCGGGATGCGGCAGCGGTTCCTGCCCGGCTACTGCATGATGAACCTCGGGCATACGGGTGTCGTGAATATGGTTCTCGCGCAATCCGGCGGTCTCCATGTGCGGGTGGAGGATATCAGGTTGCTATGAAGACGATAACAGAGATCGACGAGAAGATCCGGAACGGTTCGGCGATCGTCTACACCGCTGCGGAGTTCAAGCGCCTCGTCCGCGAGGGTGCGGGAGTTTCGGCCGCGGACGTGGACGTGGTCACCACCGGGACCTGCGGGGTGATGTCGGGGACCGCGGCGATCCTCTCGGTGCCGGTGGCGGAGCCGGGGACCTTCGAACGCGCGGAGCGAGCCTGGGCGAACGGGGTCCCCTGCATGCCCGGCCCCTGCCCGAACGAGCGCCTCGGGCTCCTGGACCTGATCGTCTCGGGAACCGCCCACGCCGGGGCCGGCTACGGGGGCGGCCACCTCTTCCGCGACATCGTCGAGGGCCGCGAGATCGAGGTGGTGGTGGAGGCCGCCGACCGGTCGGTCGAGGCGCGGGTGACGCTCGACGACTTCTCCTACGCCCGGCTCTTCACCACCCGGAGCGCCTACAAGAACTACACCGCCTACGTAAACACCCGGCCGACCCGGGTGAAGACGATCTTCTCCATCGAGGGGCTGCAGGGACCCTGCCGGGAGGTCTCGGTCAGCGGGTGCGGCGAGATCAACCCGCTCGAGAACGATCCCGCAAGGCTCGCGATCCGGAATGGGACACCGGTCCTCCTGAACGGCTCGGTAGGGCTCGTGACCGGCGAAGGGACCCGGAGCACCCCGGCCCGGCCGAACCTCACGCTCATCGCCGATATGGCCGGGATGCAGCCCCGCTACATGGGCGGGTTCAAGACCTCCGCCGGGCCGGAGTGCATCACGAGCCTCGGCGTCGCGATCCCCGTCCTCGACGACCGGCAGGTCGCGGCCCTCCGCGTCCTCGACGAGTGCATCCCCCTCCCGGTTGCCGACATCAACACCCGTGCCGTTCTCGGGGAAGGGACCTACGCCGACGTCTGGCAGCAGCCCGACCGGGAGGTGACTTACTATCCCGAGTGGTGCGGGGAGTGCTCGGCCTGCGTTGCGGCCGCGGTCTGCCCCACCGGCGCGTTCTCCCGCGAGACCGGTATCGACCGGGACCGTTGCCTCGCCTGCACCGCCTGTCTCGCCGTCTGCCCGAACAACGCCCTCGAGGCGGGGGAAGGCTCGATCCGGGTCCGGGGGCGGAAGGTCCCGATCACCCTCCGCCAGTCGGGCCGGACGCTCGCCGAGGACCTCTGCCGGGACCTGAAAGAGATGATCCTCGACCGCCGGTTCACCTTCACCGGGGGCGCGATGCGGTGAGGGAGAAGTACCTCCTCCGGTGCCCGGGGTGCGGCCGGTCCTTCCCGGACCATTACACACTCGACTGCCCGTCGGGGTGCGACGCCCTGCTCCGGACGGTCTACGCGGAGCGCCGGCTCACCCCCCGGAATCTCCCCGGGATCTTCCGCTACAAGGACTGGCTCCCGGTCGAGGGCCACCTCCCCCTCGATGCCGGCCCGGTCTCCTACGAGAGCGTTGGTCTCGCCCGGGAACTCGGTCTCTCAAACCTCACCGTCACTTTCTCGGGCTACTGGCCCGAACGGGGCGGGGGGATGGAGACCTGCTCCTTCAAGGAGCTCGAGGCGCAACCGACGGTCCTCCGCCTCCGGGAGAAAGGGGCCGGTGTCCTCCAGGTCTCGTCGGCGGGGAACACCGGCCGGGCGTTCTGCCAGATCTCGGGCCTGACCGGGGCCCCGGTCGTGGTGGTGGTCCCGACGGCGGCCGCCGGCCGGCTCTGGACGACCATCCCGACGGCAAACGTCTGCCTCATCACGGTCGACGGGGACTACTCCGACTCCATAACGTTCGGGAGGGAGGTCTGCTCCCTCCACGGGATCGTTCCGGAGGGCGGGGCGAAGAACGTCGCCCGCCGGGACGGGATGGGGACGGTGGTGCTGGACGGGACGCTTGCCGCCGGCCGGCTTCCCGACTACTACTTCCAGGCGGTCGGGAGCGGGACCGGGGGGATCGCCGCGTGGGAGGCGGCCGGGCGGCTGGTCGCCGACGGGCGGTTCGGGTCCCGCCTCCCGGAACTCCACCTCTCCCAGAACCTCCCCTTCGTCCCGATGGTCCGGGCCTGGGAGGCAGGGAGGGGCGTGATCGTCCCGGCCGAGGACATGCCCGACGCGGAGGCCTCGATCGCCCGGGTCTACGCCGACGTCCTCACCAACCGCCATCCCCCCTGGGGGATCCGGGGCGGGGTCCGGGACGCGCTCGCGGCCTCGGGCGGGAGGATGTATGCCGTCGCAAACGAGGACGCCCGGAGCGCCGGGAGGCTTTTTGCGGAGACCGAGGAGATCGACCTCGACCCGGCCGCCGCCGTCGCCGTGGCGTCGCTCGCCCGGGCGGTGGAGGAGGGGTTCGTCGACCCGGAGAAGCGGGTGCTCCTGAACGTGACCGGTGGGGGCTACGAGCGTGCGGCCGAGGACCTCGACCGCTACTTGGTCGAGCCTTTCCTCCGCGTAGCGGCCGGTGCGGCCTTTGACGGGAACCTCCGGCAGGAGGTCGCGGCGTGGCTCGCGGAGCAGGCGGAGGTGGCTGCCCGTGCGTGAAGGCTGCGTCCTCGACCGCCTCTCCGCTCTCGGGGTCGATGTCGTGGCATCGCTCCCCTGCGACCGGACGCAGGACCTCTGCGCCCTCATCCCGGAGCGGTTCCGCTCGGTCAACCTCACCCGGGAGGAGGACGGCGTCGGGATCTGCGCCGGGCTCGCGATGGCCGGGGCGCGATCGGTGCTGCATATGCAGAGTTCGGGGCTCGGCAACTCCCTGAACGCCATCATGTCGCTCACCGTCACCTTCGGCCTCCCCCTCCCCGTCCTCGCGAGCTGGCGGGGCGTCTACCGGGAGGCGATCCCGGCCCAGGTGCCGTTCAACCGGGCGGTCCCGGACGTGCTCGCGGCGCTCGGGATCCCCTGCACCGTCATCCGCGGTCCCGAGGACGAAGAACTGATCGACGCGGTTGTCCGCGACGCCTACGATTCCATGCGGCCGCACGTGGGGCTGATCCTCCCCTCGTTCTGGGAGGGGGCGGATGAGGCCTGCCTGCCGGAACGGGTCTTCCCGGCCCGGGCCCGGGAGTCGGCGCTGGACTACCGGCGGACGTTCCGCGACCCGGTGATGACCCGGAACGACGCGATCCGCGCGATCGCCGCCGTCCTCGACGGCGAGGCGGTCGTCGCGAACATCGGTGTCCCCTCAAAGGAACTCTACGCGGCCCGAGACCGGGACCTGAACTTCTACATGCTCGGGAGTTACACCCAGGCGACGCCGATCGGCCTCGGGCTTTCGCTCGCGACGGATAAGGACGTCGTCGTCCTCGACGGCGACGGGAGCCTGCTCGGGACCGCCGTCCTCCCGGTGGTGGCGGCGGAAGCCCCGGAGAACCTCACGATCGTCTGCCTGGACAACGGGGCCTTCGGGAGCACCGGGAACCAGCCTACCCCGGCCTCCGGTCTGGTGGACATGGAACTCCTCGCCCTCGCCGCCGGGATCAAAAAGACCTGCAAGGTGCAGGACGAGGAGGAGCTCGCGGACGCCTGGGAGAACCGGGGACGGGGCCCGAACTTCATCCACGTCGTCCTCGCGCCCGGGAACGCACCGGTCCCGAACATCCCGCTCGCCCCGGCCGAGATCCGGGAGCGGTTCATGCGGGCGCTTGGGGGGTGAGGCGCCCCCTGGTATTCCCGCTGTGTAATTTCTTCTACTGTTCGGCGCGGCACCCACTCCTGACCCCTGGCGGCTGTTTTTTTGGCCCCGGAGTCGATCCGGCAGGCTCTACGTGGAGACGCGCGTCACAGAAAAGGTATATGGAAGAACGTTGACCTCTCACCAATGGATACCTGTTCGCACCGGCTTGCATTTTGGAGTTGCCTTAATGGATGAAGAAAAGTCCAATCAACTCTTACGAGCCCTGTCGGTGCCGGTCATCGTCCTGGCGTTCTTCCCCCTGTGGATGGTCGTTTCTTCGATGAAAATCTGGATTGAGCCTGATCCGCGGCTTTTGGTCGGAGCGGTGTATGCCTCGGCGTTGACGTTGTCGTTTATCTACTTCGGCCTTAAAGTGCGGAACATAAGCCGGTAACCGTATTTACGGCCGCGAAAAAGGGCTATCTCAGGTGTTTTTCCCTCCCGGGGAGGGATCGTTCCCTTCGGTTTTGGGAACATCGCCCGGACGCGTAAAGAAATAGGACAGAACTTATAGGTAGATCGACGTTCAGGTCATTGTATGAATCGATTGGAGGCGGGCGAGTCATGAATGGTGCTGGTCGTGGAGGGCTGTTCTGCATTGCCCTGCTGCTCTTCATCCTGACCGGCAGCGGCATAGCGCATGCATCCACGTATCCCGGCGAAGGCATGCAGATAAATCCGACAAATGGTGAGGCATCGCCGGCCGATGCGGGAAATACCCGACAAACTGTGCTTGAGGAGCCTGAGGTGGGAGATACGGTGGCGTATCACGGATCCGGAAGTGCGTTCAGCGTGTTCTATAGACCCGTGCTTCTGTGGTATGCCCTGGGAGCCGTGATCGTGCTCTCGGTGGGGTACTACCTCATCCGAAAGCATCGCAGGAAGGATGCACCGTAAGTGCGGCGGGGTTCGCGGTTTTGTCGGATGATACGAATCTCGTCGAGTATGCGATGCGTCAACCGAACAATCACTGTTTGGTGAAAAGATGGACGAAAAACATCAAAAAACCGGAAAAACCATACTGATCCCGCTCGCAGCGATCTCTCTCCTCATCGCGGCAACCCTCCTGCTCCTCCTTGCTCCTGCGCTCGTCGAGACCACCCTGCCGAACAACGCATACGCGGTTAGGATCACCGGCCTTTCCGGTCTTGCCGTGAACGGCACCGCTACGGTCATGGTCCCGATTCCCGCGAACGCAGAGGGCGAACCGGCGATCTCGGAGAGGGTGCTCGCCGGCGACCGCCAGCCCTCCGGGTGGCAGGCGGCGGTCCGGGAGACGCCGTATGGCAAGATGCTCGCGTTCACGACGACGGAAGGATACGCACCGGACATTTTCATACCGTTCGGCGAATTTGAGACGAAAGAAGAGCCGCGGCTGCTCGTGCCCGTGCTCGCGACGCCCGACAACTCAACCGTCGCCGAGTTCAGCCGGTTATCGAGCGGGACCTACACCACCGTCGTATTCCTCGACGGCTTCGTCCCGCCGCAGGGAGAGGCAGCCCCGGTCTCGTTCAGCCTTGAGTACCGGGGCGGCGGGGGCATGAAACACCTGGTCAAAGACGATACCTGGACGGCGACGGTGGATACGGCCGTTTCGAGCACAGAGTCAGGGTTTTTGCCGGTTCCGGTCGAATACCGGGTTATTGAGGGAGGTATCGGGTTCCAATGAAGATCGACTTCATCGTCAAAGAGGAACTCTGGCGCTCGATTGGAGCGATCTACTGGATATCGTCTTTTGCCGTCGCTCTTCTCATACTGGGCGGCTACCTCCCGATACCGCTATCCTATGCGTTCCCCCTGGCGCTGATCCCCACTGCGGCGCACTTCTTCGTCATGGTCTGGTACAGGCGGAAGGAAAACCAGGCCGACCCCAGCCCCGTGAGCATCCTCCGTCATGCCCTCCGGTCGGGGGAAGAGAGTAAAAAGCAGAGAAGAGTCGTCGTCGAGAAGGCGGTCGATGCCGCTCTTGTCGTGGCGTTCCTCCTGATCTATCTCTATGCGTCTCTCGCAACTTCTATCAGCCAGGTCTTCTGGTTCCCCATCCTTGTCGTCATCGGCATACTCCTGGCACGCATCGTCTTCATCGACGGCGGCGAGCGCCGCATCACCTTAGCACGATCGGTTGTCTTCTTGTCTTCTACCTCACGGTGTCCGGGATTCTCCTTCTGCGCTACCTGGTGCTGGGGTATCCCGTACTCCCCCTTCTCCAGGGGATCGTGCTTGTGGGGGTTGTTTCCTTCCCCATCATCTATCTCTGGGAACGGCGGCGTGTGCCGGGGAGAACTGACTGACGATCGGTGGCTGGTCTGCAGGGAGTGCCGGCCGGATGGCTCGTCGGGGCGAATATATACCCTTTTTTACCGCCCTGAACTCCCGCCCTACAACAGCACCGTCGCGATCAGCGGGATCGTAACAAGCGAGCCGATCGTCGAGACGAAGACGATCTGCGACGCAAGCCGGGAGTCGGCGCCGTACTGCTCCGCGAAGATGACGGTGTTCGCGGCGGCGGGCATCGCGGCCATCGTGATCATGATGCCGTTGATGAAGGGGTCGGGGAAGACCGGGGAGAAGAGGTAGTAGTAGGCCACCGGGACCGCGAGGAGGAGGACGGCGCTCGCCACCCAGATCCGCCAGTTCCCGACCATCTCCCGCGCCGGGAACGTCGCGAGCATCGCCCCGACGATGATCATCGCAAGCGGCGTGGTCACCCCGCCGAGGAGTTCGATCGAGTCGATGAACGGCGACGGGATCTCCACCGAGCCGAGGAAGAGGGCGAGCCCGACGACGGAGGCCGCGATTCCCGGGTTCGCGAGGAGTCGCGGGTCGAACCCCTTACCCCTCCCCTCGGTGAGCATCGCAATCCCGACCGAGAAGACGAGGACGTTGAAGAAGAGGTTGAAGATGGCGACGTAGAAGAGGGCCTCCTCACCAAAGAGCGTCAGGGCGACCGGGAACCCCATGAACCCCACGTTCCCGAAGACGATGGCGAACTGGAGGACCCCCTCCTCCGCGGGCGGAACCCGCATGGCTTTTGAGACGGCCCAGGCGAGGGCGAACGAGAAGATGTAGAGAGCCCCGGTCGCGAGGACCAGGGTCTCGGCTCCGGCGAGGCGTTCGGGGGTGAAGGGCACCTGCATCGAGGCGACGATCAGCGCCGGGATGGTGATGTTGATGAGGAGCCCGGAGAGCCCACGGGTGGTCCGGGGGTCCACGATCCTTGTGGAGACGGCGACGTAGCCTGCGGCGATCAGGAGCACCAGGATGAAGATCTGGTCGGCGACGAGCAGGAAATCCATGACCGTATCATTCATGGGGGGCCGGTTCCCGGTGTGGGTGCTGGTGCCCCTTTACTGTTCTGCCTCCCCGCTTCGCCCGGGTGGTTGGCGGCGGAACCTGTTTCCGGCCTGCCGTGATAGGTTTCAGGTCTGGAATCGGTCGGATCAGCCCGACGTGTAGCTTCTTGACACAGAAAAGGTATAAGGGCCGGGGCGAAAGTCTCCCGGTGTGGATGTCGGAGCCGACCCCCTGCAGGGGAGCACATCTTTCTCCCGCACCGGATATCCCGAAGAACCATCATGAAGAATATTCTCCCTGCCCTTCTCCTGCTCTGCTGCCTCCTTGCCGCTTCCGGCTGCACCGGTGCGGAGCAGACCGTGCCGGAACACGCGGGCACGCTTGCCGAGGCCCGCGAGGTCTTCGGCCCCGATATTCCCGAACCGTCCTACCTCCCCGAAGGCTACACCTTCGAAAACGCCGTCCGCTCCCCCGACGGCAGCGTCACGCTCACCTACACCAGCACCGCCGGCGACCTCCGGATCACGAGGCTTTCGTCCGCGGACGCGCCGTGCCCCGGCCCGGCGGTCGCCGGAAATGAGGAACGGATCGTCCAGGGTAACGGCATTATGGGCCATCTGATCTACGAGGGTGACGACCGTTCAGATGGCTCTCCCTGGCTGTTCCGCTGGGAGTGGAACGATGCCGCTTTCTGCATGACGGGGAGCCTCCCTGAGGGTGAGATAACGAAGGTCGCCTCATCGGTGGTCAGTGAGGGGTGACCGGGGCGGCTTGGCTCCGCCGCTCTCACCCATCTTCTCCCAACGCCTCCATCAGCCGTTCCCTCAGGACCCCGATGGTCTTCTCGCTCATCCCGTCGACGATGCCCGTGCATTTCACCAGGAACCGGGGAGCGGCCCGGATAAGTTCGTCGCAGAAGAGGTCGGGAATCTCCCGCGAGACGTAGTACTGGGCATCGACCCGTGCTCCCCTTGCCTTTTCCACGAGTGCCGCCTCTGCAGGAGTGAAATGATCGGAGAGAAGCCGTTCCATAAGCAGGATGGTGCAGGAATGGTTCTCGCACCGTATCCCGATTCGCGTGAGGACAGCGTAGAGGGAGAAGTACATCGCGTAGTATGCGGTCGTTATCCTCCAGTCGTGAGCGGTGATCGTCTGCATTGTCTCAAGGGCCTCTTCGGCCTTCTTCAGGTATGCCGACGCCAGGCTTTCGTTTGGGGCGGTGAGGGAGATGCCGTTCCTGATCCGGCCGCACCATACGAGCTCGTCCATCATCCCACCGCTTTCTCGACGAAGTGCTCGGTGCCTTTGATCAAGACATGGTTCCGGAGCACTTCCCGGAGAAAGGGGTCCGTACGGAGGTCACGATCAAAGACCTCCCGCGGGTAGACGGTGAGGTGGATCGGAAGGCCGTAGGTCTTTCCGATTCTCTCGATCTCCTCCACCCGGCATCCTCCGGCAACGAAAAGGTCGAGGTCGGACTCCTCGTCCGCGGTCCCTTCTGCATGGCTCCCGAAGACTGCACCGCTTCCCTCGATAAGGGGGACGATCCGGCTGAGAACTCCGGTGATGAAGGGTTCCTCCTCCCGGAGACAGATCCTCCGGTAGACCTCTGCCAGGGTGCAGAAGTCCCGTGCGTGATCGCCCCGCCGCAGGGAGAACAACCGCGTCCGGCCTCTGGTGGCGGAGCGGAGGACCTGCTTTGCCTCAAGGTATTCGAGGGCCGTCTGGGCCGTTCCACGGCTGATCGGAAGGCACCTGGAGACCTCCCGGATGTACATCTCGCGGTCGTAGCCCCGAATGAAGAGGGAGAGGACCCTGAGATGGTCCTCCCGGATGTCCAAGATTTTAGACATATGTCCAGAATATTGGACGGTCCCCGGCATCATGGTTCCGATCGGCGGGTGATTGCCAGGGTGAAGGATCTCCTGCGCGGCCCCGGTTCCCGGCCCGTTGCGGCGGTTTTTGGCTCGGAGTCGATCTGGGAGACCCGATGTGTAGCTGCGTGTCACAGAAACGGTTTATAGAAGAACGTTGATTTCTCCATCGTGGATACCGGAATCGGTATCCCGAAATGCGCGGGGTCCCCCCATCCACGGTTGACGCCCGGATGAAGAACCCCACATGCCCGGAGGCAATGGGATGTACACATTCTGTGTACTTGAATGTATGCTCCGTCCGCCTCCGGGCTTTAAACAGACATGGAGGTAGACCACATGAAAGGAAAAGCCGGAATGCAGGCACTCTCTGTGCTTCTGGCAGTAATGCTGGCGGGTGCAGTGATGGTGTCGGTGGTGAGCGCGGATGTGAAAAAATGCGTTGTCGGAGATGTTGTCGATGAAGCTACGTTAATCGAAAGATCTTCGTCACTGATTCGGGAATATCGTACAAATGCAGACGCTGAAAAGGCGATTGCAGCTGAAATTCAAAAACTTCCCCGGGTGAGTTATCTCGCGGGCTGGTCGGAAGACGATGCCGAGAGGGTTAAACATGTTTACGCGCAAGCGAAAGAATTCGAAGAACAGAAAATAGGGGATCGCAGCCTAACCCAAAAAGATGGTCGCATGTGGATAGATGAGTATAACTACCGAGGCATCAACGGTTTTGTGCATCCCGGAGGAATGGAAGTCTCTTCGTCGGGTACAAATTGTCAGTATCTGACAAGTCACCTGGGGCAACCTATCGGGGGGAATCCCTGCTGGATAGAAGTCGGAGTTGCAAAGTTTTCTGAAACATTTGGTGGGGACCCAGATGAGTTTGTAATATATACGACTGATAGTACACTCCCGGAGAAAGATCAATTTGAACCGCATGGCAGTTTCACTAATGGAAACCAAGATTTCAACTTCGAGATCTACGTCAGCAGTGTTCAAGATCCTGAAGGGTACCCCTATATGATTTTATGGGGAGGGCAGGTAATTCGCACCGGTCATGTACCATTCACAAGAGGGAACCCCGATGAGAACCACGAGTATTTCGCGACCAACAGCAGCTTTACACCCGTATCTACTGCATATTTCTGGGACTCGTATCTCTACAACGATCAAGTTGCTGTATGGTGGAATGATAACCTGCCGGAGGAGACACATGGCCAGGGCCTCTCTCCGGTGATGGTGGATATGTACGTCCCCTGGTGGTCGCAGGCATACAGGATCGACTCATGGATCCCGTAAAGGTTTACACCGGAGTTAGGGGAGGTCTTTCGACCCTCCTCCTCATCTCTTTGATTCTTTCGTGCGGCTGTATGCAGGGGTCCGGAACGGGACACGATGACGTTGTCTGGACGGAAACTCTTGACTGCAGGGGCAACGAGTCGGAGATCGAACTGGTGCAGATAGCCCTCCGTGACGAACAGGTGGTTGATGCGGTCAGCAACCACTCGTTTGAGACCGAAATCGCCGTTTCAAACCTGAATTGGGGGGAGGATAAGCCAGAAGAGGTTCTTGTCGTGCGGTTCTGGTTATTTAATGGCACATATCGCCCGAATGGAGAATATGTGGGTATCTATTCGGTCTCCCTCAATGATTCGAAACAGGTCGTTCTCCGCTCCTGGGACTACCCGCCTCGATATCCACCCGGTTTCCCCGTCGAGATGAAGGTGAATCTTACAGATCGCTCGATCTGCACGTACCACAATCAGGAAGATCAGTCCCGTGCCTCTCGTTGATCCTGCTGCCGGGTGAACTCTGATACCCTGAAGGAGCGGGCAGTGCTCCGGCTCTTCGGTCCGTATTCTTCATTATCGGCGCGGCCCTGGCCCCCGGCATTCTACGTCACGTTCTAGTGTGGAACCGATCAGGCAACCCGACGTGTAGACGGATGTCACAGAAAAGGTTTATAGAAGAACGTTGACTTTTCCCTCGTGAATACCGGAATCGGTATCCCGGAGCGCGCCGGCAGGTGAAGATCGCTGGAAGAAAGACGATTCATGAACAGTAACGGTCGGGGAGGGCTGATCAGCGTCGCCCTGCTGCTCTTCATCCTGGTAGGCAGCGGTGTGGCGTATGCAGCCACGGATCCGGGCGAAGACGTGCGGTTCAACCCGATGAGCGGTGAAATATCGCAGGCCGGTACGGAGGACACCCGGCAGACCGTGCTTGCCAAGCCCGCAGATACGGTGGCGTATCGCGGCGCCGAGAGTGTGTTCAGCGTCTTCTATAATCCCGTGCATCTCGGGTGCGCTCTGGGAGCCGTGATCGTGCTCTCGGTGGGATACTTCCTCGTCCGGAGATATAGCGGGAAGGATGTATCGTGAATGTGATTTTTTTCCGGCTATCGCCTTCGCCCTCACATGGCCGTCCGTTCTCATAACCTGATAGGAGATCTGGGAAAAGAAAAGCGGCACCTGGCGGTTTCGCTCGGGATAGGAGTTGTTGCGGTGCATCCGACACGATCGGTACAATTTGGGCAGGCTCCCTATCCAGCCCGGGTGAAGGCGAAGCGGGGAGATGAGCGATGACACAAACCAAAAAAAGACTCTGGACCTTCGTGACGGTTGCAATGTTCATCCTGCTGACCGTCGCTGCCGGGTGCCTCGACCGGCCGCTGACGCCGGGCCACCGCACGCTGGAGGGGGACGTCTGGGTGCTGAAACTGGACGATGCCGGGGACCGGGAGTGGCTCACCGTCATCGACAGCGGGAAGTTCGACGAAGCGTTCTCCATCGTCGAGGCTCCCGACGGCTACGCGGTCGCCGGGTCGGTCTCGGATATAGGCGAGTTCCACCCGACACCGAGGGTAATCCTCCTGGATCGGGAAGGGGCGATCATATGGGATACGACCTACCCGACACCGGACGATCGCCGCGGGACGGGGATCGCACCTGCCGATGCACAGGGGTTCGCCGTCGCGGCCTCCCATGGCCTCGTTATCCTGACGGACACAGAAGGGAGCGAACGGCACCGCACGGACCTTGCCGCGGAGGGGGAGTACTGGGCGATCGCACCCTCGGGTGCCGGGGGCTGGATCGCGGCTGGTGACGACCGGGTTGCGAGGATCGACGCTAACGGCAGCGTCGCCTGGCAGGAGCCTGCCGTGGGAGTGAGTCCGGATTCGATCCCGATCATCGTCCCGGACCCGATGGGAGGGTTACTCATAGCCGGAGAAGCAGCAGGGGCGTCCGGAGCCATCACAGCGGCCAGGTTCGACGACCGGGGCGCACAGGTCTGGAACACGACGATCCGGGGCGGTTCCCGGGAGCGGTACCTCCTCTCGGCGGCGCGGCAGGACGTGACCGGCGGTTACAGCCTGCTTGCCGGGGTCACGGGTGCGGAACCGGCGGGAGTTATGGAGTTCTCGCTCGGCGAGGACGGGAGCATCCTCCGGCAGAACACGATCAATGCCTCCGCTCCGGTGACCTGGACCCCTGACGGCGGGTACCTCTCGGCGGCCCTTGCCGAAAACGACTACGGCGGTGCCCTGCTCCGGGTGGAGAGGCTCGATGAGGACGGTGCTACGCGGTGGACGTCGACGCAGCGGCTGGACGAGTACAGCAGGGTCATGTCCCTCATCCCGACGGCAGATGGCGGATCGGCGGTGCTTGGGATGTACCTGAAGTACTGATGCCAAGGAAAGGGGTGGGTTCCGTTGGGTCTGGAAGGAGCCGGCCCGCGCGCCGAACAACAACCCTTAAGAGGAACCCTTAGAGAGATACTACTCAAATGCTCGATCAGTTCAAGGGCTGCCTTCTCGGGGCCGCCATCGGGGACGCGCTCGGCATGGCGCGGGAGAGCACACCGCCCGACCTCCAGCGCCCCCACGAGGGATACCGCCGGGCCTGGCGGGGGCACCCGAACGCGGGACTGAAGCCCGGGCAGTTCACCGACGACACCCAGATGATGCTCCTCGTGGCCGGCATGCTCGCCGACGGCACCTACTCGGAGCAGGGGTATGCGGCCGCCCTTGCCCGGATGTACATGAACGAGGAGCTGCGATTCCCCGACGGCGCCGTGGACGCCGCGTGCCGGCACCTCCTCCTCTCCGGCGAGAGGCCGGGCGGCGTCTCCTCCAACACCGCCGGCTGCACCGGCATCGCCGTCCCGTTCGGGCTCGCCTACGGCGACCCAATCGACGTGACCGAACGGGTGGTCCAGGCCTGCAGCGTCACCCACACCCACCCGGCGGCGCACGCGGGAGCGGTCACCGTCGCGACGCTCGTCCACTACGCCGTCCGGGGCCGCCCCGACGCTCTCTCCCTTGCCGGGAAGCATGCCGCCCTCGAAGACGTCGCCCTCGGCAACAAGATCCGCGACGCCGTCCGCCTGGCAAACGAGGGAATCAGCCTCGAGAGCGCATTATCGGTGATAGGCAACGACGTGACCGTCTACCAGACCGTCCCGCTCGCGTTCTTCCTGATCAGCCATATCAGGGACGTCACGGTCCTTCTCACCACCGCCGCGCACGTCGGGGGGAACACCGACACCATCGCGCTCATCTGCGGGGCCTACGCGGGCGCAATATACGGGAGATCCGCCCTTCCACCGGATCTCCTCGACGGGCTCGAAGGACGGGACGAGATCGAGTCGACGGCCGCCCGGCTCTACGAACGGTACACCACAAAGCCTTAAGATTCTATAAACGACACCTCTTTCTTATGGAAATTGCGATTATCGGTGCATCCGGATACACCGGCGGCGAGTTGATGCGGCTCCTGCTGCACCACCCGTCCGCGGACGTCG
Organism: Methanobacteriota archaeon; assembly: GCA_016841955.1. Classification (GTDB taxonomy): domain Archaea; phylum Halobacteriota; class Methanomicrobia; order Methanomicrobiales; family Methanoculleaceae; genus Methanoculleus. The sequence continues at coordinate 470,725 of JAENYE010000001.1, read as the reverse complement.
TCGCTGCGACATCCCGGAAACTGGACGGCACCCCCGTCGCCTCGGTCCACCCCCACCTCCGGGGACTGACCGATCTCGTCTTCCGGAACGCCGAAGCCGGCGATATCGATGCCGACTTCGCCTTCCTCGCCGTGCCGCACACGGCGGCGATGAAGGTGGCCGGGACGCTGGCAGAGCGGGGGATCAGGACCGTCGACCTTTCGGCCGACTACAGGCTTGCAAAGGACGTCTACGAGAAGACCTACGGCGTGCCCCACGAGGCCTACTTCGAGGCCCCCTATGGCCTGCCCGAGCTCCACCGGGACGAGGTCAAGGAAGCCTCTTTCGTCGCGAACCCGGGCTGCTTCCCGACCGGGGCGACGCTCGCGGCGGCACCGCTCGCGAATCGCGCCCACACCATCATCTACGACTCGAAGACCGGGGTCACCGGGGCCGGCAACACCCCCTCCGCGACCACCCACTACCCCAACGTCGGCGACAACTTCAGTGCCTACAAGTGGACGAGCCACCGCCACCTCGCCGAGATGAAGCAGGAGGTCGCCCGGCTCGGCTCAAACGCCCGGTGCTACTTCACGCCGCACCTTCTCCCGGTGAACCGGGGCATCCTCACGACGGCTCACATCCTCCTCCGGGAGCCGATGGAGCAGGACGAGGTCGAGGCGCTCTACCGGAAATTCTACGAGAACGAGTTCTTCGTCCGCTACCAGAAACCGACCCTCGCCGCCGTGCGGGGGACGAACTTCTGCGACGTGGCGGTGGAGAGCGAGGGCGACCGGGTCGTCGCGGTCTCGGCGATCGACAACCTGGTCAAGGGCGCAAGCGGCCAGGCGATCCAGAACATGAACCTGATGTGCGGGTTTGCGGAAGACGACGGTCTCCGCAGCGCCGGGATGCTCCCCTGAGGTGACGAAGATGCAGGTTAAGGATATTATGACACCGGACCCGATGACCGTCCGTGTCGACTCGCCGGTGCGCGAGGCGGCGGGACTGCTCCGGAAGTACCATATCGGCGGGCTTCCCGTGATGGACGGGGAGCGGGTGGCGGGAATCGTTACCGAGACCGATATCCTCTCGCTCCTCGATACCGGCGACCTCTCCGCCGACCTCTGGCTCCCGTCGCCGCTCGAGGTGATCGAGGTGCCGGTCAGGGAGTTCATCAACTGGGAGAAGACGAAGCGTGCGCTCACCGATATCGGTGATATGGAGGTGCGGCAGGTGATGAGCAGCCCGGTGATCGCCATCGGCGAGGATTCTGATATCGCCGATGCGGCCTCCCTGATGCTCCATGAAGGGATCGCACGCCTCCCGGTGCTCCGCGACGGGAAACTGGTCGGGATCGTCACCCGGGCCGATATCGTCCAGGGTATCGGGGCGTCTTCCCGGGAGGAGGAATCGTGAAAAGTATCTGTGCGGTCGAAGGCGTCAGTGCCTCGGGGCTCAAGGAAGGAAAGTTCGGGCTTGCCCTGATCCGGGCGAGCGGGACCGCGGCCGGCGTCTTTACGTCGAACAGGATGCGGGCGGCCCCGGTCGAGGTGATGATGGACCGGATGCGCCGGGGCGCCCTTGACGCCATCGTCGTGAACAGCGGGTGCGCGAACGCCTACACCGGCGAGCGGGGGTACCGCGACGCGGTGGAGATGTGCGGTATCGCGGCCGCATCCCTCGATCTCGATCCGGAATCGGTCGGCGTCGCGAGCACCGGGGTGATCGGGCGTTACCTCGACCTCCCGCTCATCAGGGACCAGTGCGGGCGGGCGGCGCCGCTTCTCGCCCGGAGCGTTGAAGCCGAGGACGCGGCGGCAAAGGCGATCATGACCACCGACACGTTCCCGAAACACGCCCTCATTAGGACGGAGTCGTTTGCCGTCGGCGGGATCACCAAGGGGAGCGGGATGATCGCCCCGAACATGGGGACGATGCTCGCGTTCATCTACACCGACGCAGAGGTCGAGGCCCCGGTTCTGCAGGATGTCCTCCGGCAGGCGGCCCGGCGGTCCTTCAACCGGGTCGTGGTCGACGGGGATACGAGCACGAACGACGTCGCCCTCTGCACCGCGACCGGCGCCGCAGGCCGGGTGGACAGAGCCGAACTCGCGAAGGCCGTCGAGGCCGTCTGCCGCGATCTTGCCGTCCAGATCGCCCGCGACGGCGAGGGGGCGACGAAACTCCTCGAGGTGACTGTCCGCGGCGCCGCCGACGAGGACTCCGCCGCCGAGGTGGCGCGGACCATCGTCGCCTCCCCGCTCGTCAAGACCGCCGTCTACGGCGAAGACCCGAACTGGGGCCGGGTAGTTGCCGCCGCCGGCAGAGCCGGCGCTGAGTTCGACCCCTACGCGGTCTCGCTCTCTGTGGGGGAGGGCGCCGGGCGGACGCCGCTCGTACTCCGCGGCGAGATAGTCGCCGACCTCGCGAAGGCGAAGGCCGCGATGCACGGCAATACCGTCGCGTTCGACCTCGACCTTGCCGCAGGCGAGGGTAAGGCGACGGCGTGGGGGTGCGACCTCACCGAGAAGTACGTAGAGATCAACGGGAAGTATACAACATGAAACGAGAAGACGTGCTGATGGAGGCACTCCCCTATATCCAGAAGTTTCACGGCAAGACGATCGTGATCAAGCTCGGCGGCCACGCGATGGTCGACCAGAACATCCTCGAGACGGTGATCCGGGACGCCGTCCTCCTCCGCTACGTGGGGATGAAGGTTGTCCTGGTCCACGGTGGGGGGCCCGAGATCACCACAAAGATGCAGGCGATGGGCAAGGAGCCCAGGTTCGTCGGCGGACTGCGGATCACGGACACCGAGACCCTGGAGATCGCCCAGATGGTCCTCGTCGGTAAGATCAACGACGGGATCGTCTCCCTCATCGCAAACTGCGGCACCCGTGCGGTCGGGATCTCCGGCAACGACGGCAACCTCCTCATCGCCCGGAAGATGGATCCCCAGCAGGTGAAGGTGGGTGAGGTCATGCAGGAGGTGGATCTCGGCCAGGTCGGCGAGATCGAGGAGGTCGACCCGGAGGTGCTCCATTGCCTCCTCGCCCAGAACTACATCCCGGTGGTGGCCCCGATCGCCATCGACCGGCAGGGTCAGAGCCTGAACATCAACGCCGATACCGCGGCAGCCGAGATCGCGATCGCTCTCGGAGCGTTCAAACTGATCAACCTCACAGACGTCGACGGGGTGATGAACCCCGACCGGACCCTGGTTTACCACCGGCTGACGCTCACCGAGGCGGAGGCGATGATCGGTGCGGGGATAATCGCCGGCGGGATGATCCCGAAGCTCGAAGGGTGCATGAAAGCGGTCAGGAACGGTGTTACGAGCGCTCACGTCGTGAACGGCAACCGGGAGCACAACCTGCTCCTCGAGCTCTTCACCGACGAGGGCGTCGGGACGATGCTCTCCCGATAACTTTTTCTTCAGGTGGTCGTCGCAAAACGCTCTCGTCGACGCGGCCTCGTGGACGTTCCGGGATGACCTCTATGGCAGGTTGCCGTCGCCGCTGCATTCCCGCTGCCGCTCTTCGTTCATCTCGATCAGGATCTCAAAGAGCCTCCGCACAGCGACCGGGTCGATCCGGCTCTCGACGGCGTAGGTGAAGACCCGGTCGAGGACCGCCCTCCGCTGCTCCTCGTCGCGGATGGGAAGACCGTTCTCCTGCTTGAGGCGGGCGATCCGCGCCGCCAATCTCTGCCGCTCTGCAACCAGGTCGATGATCCGTTCATCTATCTCCCGGACTCCGTTCCTGACGGCATCAAGGGACATACTAGATGATTGGCTCCGGCCGGGGAATAAACCTGATGGCCCGGCTCCCGGGAAGCGAAGGATATTATGATGCCGGCACAAATCTGGTACCGGATGCTGGAACGAATACCGCCACGCGAACGCCGGGACCTCCTGATCGCGTGGCTTGCCATCTCGATCGCCTTCACCCTGATCTACATCCGGGGCGGGATAGACCTCACCGGGTTCGTCTTCTTCTTCGTGATGTCCCTCGTCACGGTGGGGGTCGCTTTCGTCCTTCACGAACTGGCGCACAAGTTTGCCGCCATGCGCTACGGCTACTGGGCGGAGTTCCAGAAGGACAACCAGATGCTCCTCGTCGCCGTGGTGATGGCGGCACTCGTCGGGGTCGTCTTTGCGGCACCGGGGGCGACCTACGTCTACGGGAACGCGAACCGGGTCGAGAACGGGAGGATATCGGCGGCAGGCCCGATCACGAACCTCCTCCTCTGCATACCGTTCGCGGCCCTCATGCTCTTCGGCGGCGGGCTCCTCGGCCTCGTAGGCCTCGTCGGGCTCCGGATCAACGCGATGATCGCTGCCTTCAACATGCTCCCGATCAGCGTTCTCGACGGGCGCAAGGTTCTCGCCTGGAACCCGGCCGTCTTTGCCGTGCTCATGGCCGCCTCCGCCGGGCTCCTCGTCTGGTCGCTTCTCTGAGGCCCCCTCTCCCTTTTCAGGCCTTCTTCAGGGTGAATCGGAAGGCCGCGCCGCGTTCCGGACGGCCCGGCACCCGGTCATCGACCCGGATCCGGCCACCATAGCGCTGGATAAGCATCCGGGTGATGTAGAGCCCGAGCCCCTGGCCGCTCTTCCGGCTTCTGCTCTGCCCGAACCGCATGAATACGGCCTCCTTCATCTCGTCGGGAACGCCCGGCCCGGTATCTTCGACCGAGACCCGGACTTCGTCGCCGCGCTCCTCCACCCTGACGGTGACCTCGACCGCCGGCCCCCCGAACTTGATGGCGTTCCCGATGAGGTTGGTGAGGACCTCGGGGAGGAGCGGGTCGGCCATGACCGCGAGATCCGTGCCGTCGTAGCGGATCCTGATCTCCGGAAAGAGATCGATCTCGTCCCGGATCACCCCATCGAGGTCGACCGGCACGAGCACGGCCGATTCGTGGTGGATCCGGCGGATCGTCGAGACGTTCCTCAGGATCTCGACGCTCTTCCTGAGGCTGCTTCTGAGCTTCTCTGCGTGGTCTCTCGTCTCCCCCTCGAGCATATCGACGAGGAGGTCCGTGTAGAGGCCCGAGACGTTCTCGGCGTTCCTGATATCGTGGCTGAGGATATCGAGGTAGAGGTTTGCCTCCCGTTCGGCCACCTCCAGTTGCCGGATCAGCATGCTGCGCTCGACGGAGGTGCCGACCTCCCTCCCGATGGCCGTAAGGAGGGAGCGGTCGGCGTCGGTGAACGGGCTGCCGCTCCCGGACGCCACGTTCAGGGCCCCGATGACTCTTCCATGCGCCATGATCGGGACGCTGGCGCACGGGTGCGGTGTCCCCTCGCTCTCCCCCGGATAGCGGAGATCGGGGTAGTCGTCGAAGAAGCGGGGCTCCCCTGCCACCAGCACCCCTGTGTAGGGCTGTGCGGTGATGTCCGGGATGCACGGCTGCGGAGGGAAGTCTTCGGGAAGGCCCTGCACGCAGACGAGCCGCGCTCTCTGCCTCCCCGGCTCGAGCAGGTAGATGCCGCCCCCCGAAAGATCGAGGAGGGCAAGAGTCGCCGCGAGCACCCTCTCCAGGCCCTCCTCGATGCCCGTTGCAGACGTCGATGCGCTGATAATCCTGTTCAGGACCGAGAGTTCCCGGTTACGGGCCTGGACCTCCGCCTCGGCCTGTTTCTGGTTGGTAATGTCGATCCCCGAGCCCATCGTGCAGACCGGTCTGCCCGATTCGTCGGTAACGACTGAGATGGCGAGTTGCATGAGGAAGGTCGACCCGTCCCTCCGCCGCGCTTCCACCTCGCCGGACCAGGCACCGTTCCGGATGACCTCCGCTTCGACCCGTTTCGCCTCCTTCGGGTCGGCCCAGAGCACTGAGATCGCCTGCCCGACGATCTCCTCCTCCCGCTCCCACCCGTGCACGACGAGGAAGGCACGGTTGACGTAAATGATCCTCCCGTCGAGATCGATGAGGCAGATGGCGTCGAGCGACGATGCTATCGCCATATCCTTGATCCGCAGCTCGAGCTCGGCACGTTTCTGCTCGGTAATGTCGCGGATGGAGCAGAGTGTCCCGTTGACGGTCCCATGCTCGTCGTTCAAGGTGCTGACGGTTGTATCGACGAACATGATCTCTCCCCTCCTCTTCCGGTGGATGGTAACGCCGTGCCAGGCCCCTGAAGCCCGGAGGGCACTCCGCGCCTCCTGTTTGTCGCCCGGGTCGATCCACTGGTAGGTGAAGAGTTCCGCCTCAAGCCGGCCGAGAGCCTCGCTTGAAGGAACGCCGTAGAGCCGTTCTGCGGCCCGGTTCATGTAGGTGATCCGCCCTCCGGTGTCGACCGCGATCACGGCGTCGTCCACCTGCGAGAGCACCCGGGCCTGGAACCGGAGTCGCTCTTCCGCCTGCTTCCGGTCGGTGACGTCGCGGCAGATCCCGAGCAGGCGCCGGACGGTACCGTCGCTTCCCACCATCGGGATGAGGCGCGTCTCAAGCCAGGCACCCCCGCCGTCCCCGGGCACCGGGATCTCCTCGGTGAGGATCCCCCCGGCCGGATCCGCCGCGGCCCGGAGCATCGCAAGCCACCTCTTCGCTACATCGGACGGAAATATATCCCTGACGTCCTTCCCCTGCAGGCTCTCCGGCTCCACCCCGACCAGGCGGCCACCGGTGCTGTTCACGTAGTGGATATCCCCTTCCACGCCGACGAGGATGATGGTGTCCGGTGCCGACTCTGCAAGCATCCGGTAGCGCTCCTCGCTCTCCCGGAGCGCCTGCTCTATGCGTCTCTCCTCGCTGATATCGACGGCGGTGGCCAGGATGCAGACAGGATTACCGGACTCGTCGGTGACGATGTTCGCGGTCACGTGGGCGATAAACTCTGTCCCGTCAACCCTCCGGCCGACCAGTTCCCCGGTGGTTCTCCCCCGTTCAGCGAGCGTACAAAGGACCTCTTCAACCTTTGCGGGGTCGGTCCAGGGTGTCGAGAGATGCTTCCCGAGGACCTCATCGAGACCGGTGAACCCGCCCATCGCGAGCAGCGCCCGGTTGGCGTACGTGAGGTATCCGTCGAGGTCGGCGATGGCGATGACGGCATGCGACGACTCGATCGCCATCTCCCGGATCAGGAGTTCTCTCTCCGTCCGCTTCCTCTCCGTGATGTCGGAGTGCGTCCCCGCGATCCGGAGCGGCGTCCCGTCGCCGTCGCGGCCGACCACCCGGAGCCGGTCGAGCACGTAGACCCACTCTCCGGAGGCGGACCTCATCCGGGACTCAATCTCGCAACGGTCGGTTTTTCCGGCGGCCAGATCTGTGAGCGTCGCCTCCACCCGATCGCGGTCCTCAGGATGGACGAGCGCAAGAAGCGTGGGGATTGTGGGCACGAACGCGTCCGGTTCGTAGCCGAGCATCGTGAAACTCCGGGGACTGTAGAATACACCCCCGGTGTCGACGTCCCAGTCGACCAGCCCTTCGTTCGCCGCCGAAAGCGCGAGGCTCAGCCGCTCTTCGCTCTCCCGCAGCGCCCGCTCCGCACGCCTCCGCTCGGTCACGTCAAGGAGCGACATCACCGAGCGGGCTGTTCCCGGGATCAGGCCGATGGTGACCTCGACGGCGTGAAGGTTGCCGGAACGGTCGGTGAACGAGACGGAGTAGTTCTTCGGCGCGGCTGCAGGATCCTTCCGCCGGAGGGCATGGTACTTAGTTAACCGCCGGCGTTCGTCCTCGGAGCCGATGAAATCGGTCAGTCGCTTTATCCCGACGATCTCCCGACGCGGGTATCCGGAGAGCCGCTCGAACTCCGTGTTCGCCACCGAGATGGTGCCGTCGCCCTCGATGAGGATCGTCGCCGTCCCGGTGTACTCGACGATCGCCTCGTAATCCTCTCCATCCGGAACTTCCCGGAGCCGGAGCACCCACCCCTTCCCGGACGGCGCCAGAGAGGCCGAACAGCGATACCGCCGTTCTCCGCCCGGGTTCGGGAACCGGCACTCGAACTCCGTGATCCTGTCCCCGTCCTCGGGCGCCGCAAGGACCCTGTCGGCAAGATCGCTCATCGCTCCGAGCGCTTCGGCGATCTGCCCGGGTTCGTTCCCGGGCACTCCGAGCACCCGGCGGCAAGCCGTGTTCGCCCAGATTATGCCGGCGTTCCCGTCGACCACGAGAATCGCGTCTTCGATACCCTCAAGTATCCGGTAGTCCGGCTGCGTGCCGTAGAGGTGTTCCGGAGGCTCGGTGGGGGTCACGTATAGATCCTCCCGTGGTCCTGAAAAGCATCCCTGGAGTGCTTACAAAAGATGGAGGTTATCAAATTGTATTAATTTGTTCCGGTTTGTGAGCCGAAGGGAAAGACTGTTGTTCCGTGCAGCCGGCCCCGGGTAAGGGTATTCCTGCCCGGAACGGCGATCGGGGGCTATTATTCACTCCTGCATCCCGGGGCCGGCCGTGCACGGCCGGGGAAAAAATCAGGCCTCCGTCTGCATCTTCCGGAGAAGGCCGACCACGTCCCGCCCCTTCTCCCGCCCCTCTGCGAGTGCGGTGGGGTGTCCCGCGATCCCGCCGTAGCGGTCCATGTCGTTTGCGATCACGTTGTCCCAGTACTCGAACCCGATGGTGTTGAAGAAGGCGGTGATCGCGGGAAACGCCGCGTCAAAGACGTTCTCCCACCCGAGCCCCGCGGTCGAGACGAAGATCCCCTTATGGCGGCGGATATGATCGGCCGTGTAGTAGAGGTTCTTTTTGATGAACTTGCGCGCCCAGAGGTACTGGGCCCGGTCGATCAGCCCCTTCGCCTCCGCCGTGATCCCCATCGAGTAGATGGGGGATGCGAGAACGAGGACGTCGGCGGCGGCGATCTTCTCAAACACCACCGTGAGCTCGTCGCTGATGACGCAGACCCCGGTCCGGTGGCAGACGTTGCACCCCCGGCACGAGGCGTAATCGAGCGGCCGGAGGACGACTTTCTCCACCGCGGCCCCCGCCTCCCGGGCGCCCTCGAGCACGGCGTCGAGCAGCGTCTCGGTGTTCCCATGCCGCCGGGGGCTGCCGGAGATGCCGAGGACTCTTACCGGTCCGGTCATGCCGCCCGGAGCTCCTGCAGTCGTGCGACGACGTCTTTTGCCAGGCTCTGTGCGTCGGCTCTCGCGGTGGGGTGGCGGTCGATCGCGCCCTTCTCGTCGACGCCGTTCACCATCAGGTACCTGATATCCTTCTTCTGGATATCGACGACGTTGAAGAAGCACTTCACCGACGGGATTGTCGCGTCGAAGACGTAGTCCCAGTTCTGCCCGGCGGTCGAAAGGAAGACGCCCATCCGCTTTCCTTTGCGCTCGGGCGGGACGACCGGGAGGCGGAGGACGTACTTCCGGGAGCGGAAGACCTGGGCCCGGTCGACCAGTGCCTTCGCCTGCGCGGCAAGCCCCATGCAGTAGATGGGGGACGCGAGGACGATGCAGTCGGCCGCGACGATCCGGTCGTGGACGTAGTCCATGTAGTCCCGCTGGACACACCGGTTGAGCGTCTCACAGAGATTGCACCCGCGGCAGGGCTTGATATCGACCTCGGGGACGACGATCTTCTCGACGAGAGCCCCCTCCCCCTCCATCGCCGCGAGCATCCAGTCGAGGAGGGTCTCGGAGTTGCCGTGGCGCCGGGGCGAGGTAGCGAACGCTAGGACGTCAAGGGTCATACAAGGAATATTGTCCGGCCGGAGGCAAAAAAAGTGCCGGGTTTAGAGTTTCTTGAAGCAGAGGTACCAGTCTTTGCACTCGTAACCTTCTTTCATCCTCTTCTCAATCTCTTCGGGGGTCTTTGGCGCCGGGACGATGACCTTCTCCCCCGGCTGCCAGTTCGCCGGCGTCGCGACGCCGTGCTCGTCCGAGGTCTGGAGGGCTTTCGTGAGCCTGAGGATCTCGGGCATGAAGCGGCCGTTGGACATCGGGTAGTGAACTACCTCGCCCTTCCGGACGGGGCTTCCTGCTTCATCCTCCTCCCCAGCGGGAGCGAGTCCACAGTCTCAACGGCGCGTTCCGCGCCTGCTAATGCAAAGTCTCGGATATTGACGGCGGCGTTAAGGTCCCGGTCGTGGGCCGTGCCACACTCGGGGCAGGTCCACTCCCGGTCCTTCGGGGTCAGGTCGGCGTTCCGGTAGCCGCAGACCGAACAGGTCTTTGAGGACGGTTCGAAGACCCCGATCATCAGGAGTGTCTTCCCTGCAGCCCGACACTTGTAGGCTAACCTCGTGAGGAAAGACCCCCATCCAGCATCGCTGATCGCCCGGGCCAGTTTGTGATTCAGCGTGACAACGCGCTGTGGTGCGTTGTCAGCAAGCGGTGCCTGGCGCTTTGCGCCACGCCCGCTTTTCACCATGCCTTCCACGTCCAGGGACTCCACAGCAAGGGCTTGGTTTTCGCGAACCAGTCGAGAAGAGAGCTGGTGCTGGAAGTCCCGCCGTTGATCGGCGATTTTCTGGTGACACCGGGCCACGGCAAGCCGGGCCTTGTTCCGGTTCTTTGAACCCCTCTGCTTGCGGGCGAGCCGACGCTGGAGCACGGCTAACCGCTGCTGGGCGTTCCGAAGATACTTCGGGTTCTCAACCTTCTCCCCGGTCGAGAGGATGGCGTAGTGCTTGAGACCCATATCGATCCCGACCGCCTGAGCCGGGATCGGGTCGGCGGGTTTCGGGGGCTTCTGCCCGTCCTCGACCAGGATGCTGATGGTGTAGCGACCCGCAGAGGTCCGGGTGACGGTCGCGGCCTTCATCGTCCCGGTGAAGGTGCGGTGGAAGACTGCCTTGACCGCCCCGATCTTCGGAAGCCGGACAGTCCCCCGCTCGAAGTCCACGGTGTAGGACTGCGGCACCGTGAACGCCTGCTCGGGACTGTGCTTCTTCTTGAACGTCGGCTCTTCAGCCCGCCCCGCGAAGAAGTTCGTGAACGCACGAGAAAGGTGGTGGATCGATTGCTGCAGCGACTGGGCGTTGACTTCCTTCATCCAGGGGAGGTCCTCTTTCAGGCCGGGGAGTTCCTTCATGAGGTCGTACCCGGACAGGCTGATCCCGTTGTCCCGGTAGGCCCGGTTCTTGCGGGCGAGCGCCCAGTTGTACACGAACCGGCAACACCCGAGGTGCTTGGCGATCAGGACTTTCTGGTCCTTCGTAGGGTACAGCCGGTATCGGTAGCCCCGCAGCATACGATACTTTCCTGTGGGGCCTCCCCCGGCATAAAGAATACTTGTGCGGGGTGAAAGTGAACCAGACGTTGGGGCGCCGCTCCCACCCCCCCTTGCGGAGGGAGCCCTCACGCGCGTGCCGCCGCCGAGCCCCGCAAAGGTAGAGCATGGCACGCATGACCCCTGTATCGTCGATAAAAAAGACCGTCCTGATGGTGGATGTGCTGCTCTGCCCGGGGTGGATCATCCCGTAGCGCCGGGCGACCTTCATGTCGAGGTCGGCGATGATCGGGAACGGGATCTCGACGCCCATCTTCTCCTTGATGTTCCTGACCCAGGCAAGGTGCGAGTGGACGCTGTCGATGGAGAGGCCGACGAGCTGGACGTTCAGGGTCGCGAGTTCGTCGGCGATCCCGGCAAACACCATGAACTCCGTGGTGCAGACCGGCGTGAAGTCGGCCGGGTGGGAGAAGAGGATGACCCACTTCCCCCGGAGATCCGAGAGTTTCAGGGGTCCGTGGTCAGCGCGTCGAACTCGGGCGCTTTCTCGCCGAGCACCGGCATCTGAAGCAGCTCTTCCGGCTCCATGACCTACTTCCGCGGGCGGTTGCCCAGGTACTCTTCGAGGGCGGTCTTGCCGTGGACGTAGGCGGGCATCCCCGCGAGCAGGAACGCGACCCGGAGCCCTTCTTCGATCTCCTCCTTCGATACGCCGAGGCTCCCGGCACCTGCCATCTGCGCCCGGACGGCGTGCCCGTCCCGGAGCGCGGCGGCGATTGCGATCGCGATGATCTTCTTCGTCTGTTTCGAGAGGGCGCCGTCGGCCCAGATCATCTGGTCGAGCCCCATAACGCTGCCGTAAAGATCGGGGTCCGTCTCTTTGAGTTCCTTGAAGATCACGGGAACTTTCCCGATCTTCTCTTCCAGTTTCTTCTCTTCCATCGCGATCACTCCTCAAGCACCATCGGTTCGCCGCAGCAGACCAGTTCCCCGCCGCCGGCTTCCAGTACCTGGACCACGTTTCCGCAGATCTCGCAGTGGTAGACCTGCCCTTTTGCCGATACGTTCACCATTCTTCTCACCTCAGTGGCTCTCCGGTTTCTTCTTCCTTTCAGGGGGATGCATGACATCCTCCGGCGTCTTGATGTCCGGCCTGATGTGGGTCATCGGGAGGCAGTTGTAGATCTCGCAGGCACAGGTCGGGCACCTGACGAGGTCCTCATCGGTGCTGCCGAGCCGGACCTCCCGGCCGCAGTCGATGCAGATGAACCGGCCGGGGCCCGGCTTCTCACCGGCTTTCGCTGTCTTTTTTGCTTCTGGTTCGTCCACAGAATTTCACCGGGTCGGTAATGTCCTTTCAAGGTATTTAGCAGTTGTCCTCCCTGGAGGGAACCGGTTTGGCCGGGGTATCCGGTTATCCGGGGGAGCCCGTATCTTATTAATAGGGTCGTGTACTACCCTGCATCATGCCTAAGAAGGTTATCGCGCTGCTTGGGAGCCCCCTCCTCGACGGGAACACCGCCCGCCTCCTCGACGAGGCTATCCGGGGTGCGGAGGAGGCCGGGTGCGAGGTCGAGAAGATCGAGGTCGCGCACATGGACGTTCTGCCCTGCATGGAGTTTTTCCAGTGCATGGGGAGCGAAACCTGCCTGATCCAGGACGAGATGACGGAGATCTTCAGGAAGTTCCGGGAGATGGACGGCCTGATCATCGCCACCCCGGTGATGACGATGGGCATCCCCGGAAGGCTCAAGTCGTTCATGGACCGGTTCCAGGTCTTCTACATGGCCAAGTACCACCGCGGGCGGTCATTTATCTCTCCCGAGCGGAGAGAAAAGCGCAAGATGCTCTTCATATCGATCGCCGGGATGAATCTGCCCACCGTCTTTGAAGGAGCGAAGATGACCGTCCGGGCGTTCGGGGAGATCATCGACTGCCCGTACTGGGACGAGGTGCTCAGAAACGACATGGACACCATCCAGGACATCAGGACGCGGCCGGAGGTGATGGAGGCGGCGTACCGGAAGGGCTACGAACTCGGGCGGCTCCTAGGGTGAGTCGGCGGGCTCGATGTGGACCACGACCTCGGCGAGCCCCGGCACCGTCTCTTTGAGCCGCCGCTCCACCTCGTCGGCGATCTCGTGAGCCCGGGAGACCGGGAGGGCCGGGTCGACGACGATGTGGATGTCGGCAAAGATCTCGCCCGGTTTTCCCCGGCACCGGAAGTCGTGGTACCCGGCAACTCCGGGGGTGTCCATCACCACCGCCCGGACGAGCGCCGGGTCGCAGGGGAGGTTCATCGTGTCGGTGAGGACCTGGGCGGCGTCGTAGAGAATCCCGATCCCCATCCTCGCGATGAGGAGGCCGATGGCAAACGCGATGATGGGGTCGGCCTCGCTGTAGCCGAGCCTGACGGCGAGGAACCCCCCGAGGACGGCGACGGAGACGAAGACGTCGCTTCGGGTGTGCTGGGAGTCGGCGACGAGGATCTGGCTCCGATACTCTTCACCGCGTCTCCGCTCGTAGGTGGAGACGGCGATGTTGATGACGAGCGTACCGACCATGACCCCGACGGTGACCGGGGTGATCATGGGACCGACGGGTTCGACGAGCCGCCGGTAGCCTTCGAAGAGGATCCCGGCAGCGGTCAGGAGGAGCATCGCCCCGATGGCCAGGGTGCCGAGCGTCTCGATCTTGCCGTGGCCGTAGGGGTGCTCCGGGTCGGGGGGTTTCCCGGCGAAGTAGAGGGCGACTATTCCGACGACGTTCGAGAAGGAGTCGAACCCCGAGTGGAGGGCGTCCGCTACCATGCTCACCGACCCGGCAAGGAGGCCGAAGGTTGCTTTTGCGAGTGCGACGGCGAGGTTTAAGACAAGGACGATGACAAAGACCCGCTGCACCCGGTCACTCTGCATACTTCCTGATAGTGGTGCTCCGGTGGCATAGGGTTTCCGGGGAAGAAGGTGAAAGGTTTAATAAGGGCGTCCCGCAATGATCCATCCATGCCGACTGACGAGAACGCTCAGAATGCGTACGCCGGGGAGTCCCAGGCGAACAGGAAGTACTCGGTCTTTGCAGAGAAGGCAGCCGCCGAGGGTTACCCGGCGGTGGCAAAACTCTTCCGGGCGGCAAGCGAAGCGGAAGCCGTCCACGCAAAGCGCCTCCTCTTCATCATGAACGCCGTCGGGAGCACCGAGGAGAACCTGAAGGGCGCGATGGAGGGAGAGAACTACGAGTTCACGAAGATGTATCCTGCGTTCGTCGCCGAGGCGAAGGAGGAGCGGAAGAACGAGGCCTCGATCGTCTTTACCCACGCGATGAAGGCAGAGGAGGTGCATGCGAACCTCTACCTCCAGGCGCTCGAGGCTGTCCGGGAAGGGAAAGACCTCGATGCGGAGAAGGTCTATCTCTGCCCGGTCTGCGGCAACGTCGAACTCGGGGCGCCGCCGGAGAAGTGCCCGATCTGCGGGGTTCCGGCGCGGATGTTCCGCGAAATTCAATAATATCCCTTCTTTTCGGCCCGGCGCCGCCGCGCCCGCACCCGGGGTCTGCTCCGCCTCATCTCCCACATGTTAAATAAAGCTCCTGAGATACACCCCACCATGGCAGGTGTGAAGGTCTACACGACGGAGAACTGCCCCTACTGCCGGATGGTCCAGGCGTTCCTCAGGAAGTACGACGTCGAATACGAGGTCGTCGACGTCGGGAAGGATCGCGAGGCGGCCCGGGAGATGATCGGGGTCTCGGGGCAACGGGGGGTGCCGGTCACGATCTCCGGCGACGAGGTGATCGTCGGGTTCGATGCGAAGAGGCTCCGGGAGCTCTTCGGGACGCCATTGGCGGCCGCGGTCTACGATGTGGTCATCGTGGGCGCCGGGCCGGCCGGGCTGACGGCTGCGGTCTACTGTGCCCGGAAACTCATGAAGACTATCGTGGTATCGGAGAACATCGGCGGCCAGGCGGCCTGGAGCTGGGCGATCGAGAACTATATGGGCTTTAGGGTGATCACGGGAGAGGACCTCGTCCGGAAGTTCGAGGAGCAGGTCCGGGAGCTCGACGTCGGCCTCGAGCTCGACACCGTCCGGGGCATCAAAAAAGAGGGCGACGTCTTCCTCGTCCGGACGGTCTCGGAGAACACCGTCCGTTGCCGGACAGTCATTCTTGCTCCCGGGAAGCAGCCCCGGACCCTGGGGCTCCCGGACGAGGACCGGCTGATGGGGAGGGGCGTCTCCGTCTGCGCGACCTGCGACGCCCCGTTCTTCCGCGACAGGCCGATCGCCGTCGTCGGCGGAGGGAACGCGGCGATCCAGACTGCCATCGAGTTGACGAAGATCGCGAGTTCCGTGGCCCTGATCGTCCGGAGCGATCTCCGGTGCGACGAGGTCTACGTCGCCCGGGCAGAGGAGCTGGGCGTGCGGTTCTACCTCCGTCACGAGGTGACGGCCCTTCACGGTGAAGCGGCCCTGACCGGGATCACGATCCGCGACCGGAATACCGGTAAGGAGACACTCCTCGACGTGACGGGGCTCTTCCTCGCGATCGGGCTCGTGCCGAATACGGGGTTCATCGGGGACCTGGTGGCGCTGAACGAGCAGGGCGAGATCGTCGTCGACGAAAACAATCACACGAGCGTTCCCGGGGTCTTTGCGGCCGGGGACGCGACCTGCGTCAGGGCCAAGCAGATCATCGTCGCCGCCGGCGAGGGGGCGAAGGCAGCGCTCGAGGCGCACGAGTACCTCCTGAGCGAGGAGGCGAAAGAGCGGGTTCTCGCCGCGTGAGACCGGCCTATACCCGGATTCCTTCGGCCGGAGGATGAAGGGGTTGCTGCCGTTCCGGGCCGGTGTCGACCGGGAGATCGGTCAGGCCACTGACGGCTGCAGCTCGCTTAAAGTCTCCGCGGGCGAGGTCCGGGGCCTGAACGCCCACCCTTCGGCAATACCGATTTTTCAGAATATTCTGAATATTCGGAACATTGATATGCTTCCGCCGACAACCCTGATCAGGTGAGTCGTATGGAAGATGCCCCGAGAGATGAGCGGAGTCCCTCCTGTTCCGGAGCCTACACGATCGAAGCGGTCGTGAGCGTCGACGCACGGGGGCAGGTGGTGCTCCCGAAAGATATCCGCGAGCGGGCGGGGATCGCTCCCGGCGACCGGCTTGCGGTCGTCTTCTGGGAGAAGGAAGGAGACGTCTGCTGCATCACGCTGATCAAGGCGAGCTGTTTCAACGGCATGGTGACGGCGCTGCTCTCTCCCAAGGCGGAGGAGTTCTCTCATGACTGACCGGAGGGTCTTACGATGAAGGAAAAAGATATTCACAAACAGGTACGGAGTGCGTACGGGCAGGTGGCCCGGCAGGACGGGTGCGGGTGCGGCACAGGGTGCTGCAGCACCGGCAGGACGGTCGAATCGGTGAGCATCGGTCTCGGCTACTCGGAGCAAGACCTCGAACAGGCGCCGGAGGGCGCGAACATGGGGCTCGGGTGCGGCAACCCCGTAGCTCTTGCCTCTCTCCAGGAAGGCGATGTCGTCCTTGACCTGGGATCGGGGGGAGGGTTCGACTGCTTCCTTGCGGCGGAGCGGGTCGGCCCGACGGGCCGCGTCATCGGCGTCGACATGACGCCCGAGATGCTTGATAAGGCGCGGGAGAACGCAAAAAAGGGCGGCCGCAAGAACGTGGAGTTCCGTCTCGGCGAGATCGAGCACCTGCCGGTGGCGGACGACTCGGTCGACGTGATCCTCTCAAACTGCGTCATCAACCTCTCCCCCGATAAACAGCAGGTGTTTGCAGAGGCGTTCCGGGCCCTCCGCCCCGGCGGCAGGCTCATGGTCTCCGACATCGTCCTGGCGGCGCCTCTCCCGGCCTCCATCCGAGACTCGGGGCTCCTCTACAGCAGCTGTGTATCGGGAGCGCTGGCGAAGGCGGAGTACCTCGGCTATATCGCCGATGCGGGCTTTACGGAGATCACGGTCCAGGGGGAGACGGTCTTCCCGCTCGAGCATATCGTGAGCGAGCCGGCTCTTGCCGGTATCCTCGAAGGCGTCTCCCTCGATGAGGACGAGAGAAGATCGCTCCGCGAGGGTATCGTGAGCATCAGGGTCGGCGCCAGGAAACCGGCGGGCTGCACCTGCGGCTGCGGCGGGACGTACTAGGCGCGTCCCTATTTTTTTGCACTTCGGGGAGTTACGCTGCTGGCGGGCTGCTCTTTCCGCGGGTTTGCACGGCCCGCTGCAGCCGGCTCCCACTTCAGTATTCCGGAAAGGGTTGATGAGGTGACGGGACGGACGACTCATGCCTATGCCGACACGTTCTGTATTCTGCAGGAGCATGGGTTCTTCGATAAAGACCCCGGATGGGCGCCTGCAGACGATGGCCCGGTTCAGGAGCCGGTTGATCCGCATCTATTGGGAGATCGATAACGACCGGATGTACGACCTGCTCGGAGAGACTGTCGGCGACATTGAGCAGTTCCTGGCCGAACATATCCGGGCCCTGCAGAGAGAGTAACCGTTCCCCGGCCCGAAACCGGGCAGTTGCTCTCCCGAGCGGCGTGTCAAGAAGGGTCCCGCGGGAACAGTCACACGATGACACTGCAGGAGGGGGCCCGGGCGTAGAGGTGCTCCATCAGCCTGAGTTCCTGCTCCCTGTCACCGAGCGGCAGAATGATTATATCCATAATTATTATGGGCATCATCATTACCCTGCCAGAGACACCCTTATCTCCCAGCAGCGACGATTCCCTGCCATGGTACGGTCGGGGGCACTCGCGGATCAACTCTCCGGGGTGACGGGCCCATGATCGAGGAGCGGCTCCGGGCAAGGACAAACGGGGCGCTCACGCGAATCGCGGCCCTCATCGCCCGGACGGGGGCGACCCCGAACACCCTCACCCTGTTCGGATTTTTCGGGATGGCGGGTGCGGGAGTCCTCTGCGCTGCCGGTTCGTTCTTTTTTGCCGGGCTTGCCGTTGCCGCATCCTGTGTCTTCGACGCCCTCGACGGGGCGCTCGCCCGCGCAACCGGTGCCGCCTCGGTCTTCGGGGCGTTCTTCGACTCGTTCCTGGACCGCTACGCGGAGGCTGCGGTCTACGCCGGGCTCCTCGTCCACTACGCGGGTTCGGGGACGGCCTGGGGCGTCGAGGCCGCGTTTGCCGCCGCGATCGGGTCGCTGATGGTCAGCTACGCCCGGGCCCGGGCCGAGGGGCTCGGGGTCGAGTGCCGGGCCGGCCTCTTCGCCCGGCCGGAGCGGATCGCGGTCGTCATCGCCGGGCTGCTCACCGGGTTCGTCCTCCCGGCGCTCGTCATCCTCGCGGTCATGACGAACGCCACCGCGGTCCGGCGGCTCCTCTGCGTCCGGGGGGCTACGCTTCCTGCGTCACGGCCTCCTCGGTCGCCGTGAACTCTTCCGTGCCGCCGACGATCCGGTAGTTCCCGGCGGTCTTCACATCGTAGGGGTTGCCGGTCGTGGAGTAGGGGACGATGAAGGTCCCGTTCTCGCTCTGCTGCCGGTAGACGAACTCCCGCCCGGTGTTGGTGACGACCGTGACCTCGATGACGCCCTCGCCCGGGATCACGGCGCCTTCGACGAATTCAAAGACCTTCACGCTCGTCTCCGCGTCGGGAGAGGACTCGTAGACGAGCCGGTAGTGCCGGAGCGCCGGGACGGTCCCGGGCGGTGTCGCGGCATCGCTCCCGAAGACCGCGGCCTTACCCGGTCCCGCGTAGGCGTCGACCGCCGCCTGCGCCTCGGCCGGGCTCATCTCCCGGCTGCCGGTAAGTCTCGCGTAGCCGGTCTCCGGGACCGATGCGGTGTCGTACTCGACGTAGAGGGCTTTCTCCGGCTCTACTCCCGTCCCGTCGAGGGCCTGCAGCCGCACCGCCATCGTCTCGTAGTAGGCCTCCTTGTAGAACGGCTCGATGCTGTAGGTGTTCTCTCCCACTGACACGAGGAGCGCCGTAGCGTAGGGATCGGTCCCCGCTGTTGCGTCCTGCCAGTAGGCGATGGCCGGGAACCCTTCGGCGGCCATCCTGCCGTCGGTGACGACGTAGCGGGAGCCGGCCGATGCGAGGGCCGCGTCGGCCTTCTCTTCGGCGGTGGCGAGGAAGAACCCGCTGGCGCGGCGGACGTTGTCCTGGAAGGGGTTGGTGTTCGGTATCCGCTGTGCAATGAACGTGATCCAGTGGCCGTAGTCCCACCAGGACATGACGCCGTATGCCCCTTCGGGGTAGGTGAAGCCGTCCTCCTCGTAGATCGCGTAGTAGTCCACGCCGGGGCCGGGGGTGTTGGCGTTCATCCACTCGAGGGCGTCGCGCCAGTCGTCGGCGAGCATGGTGCGGGGGACGCCGTTTGTTGCGTAGCCGATGTTTTCCGAGGCCGATGCGCCGACGAGAGCCACGACGAGGAGGACGGCGACCGCGACGGCCGCGACCTCTGCGGCGGGGAGTGTCTTCTGCTTTTTCTTCTTCCCCTCCGGCTCCCTGAGGTACGCAGTTGTCTTCTCAAGCCCGTAGTCGAGCGCCCACGCGATGACGACCGCCGCAAGGAGCGCGAGGTTCACGGCGAGGTAGTACTCGAACCGCAGGTGCTGGATGGTCGCGATCAGGATGACGACCGACCAGACGATGGCAAAGAGGAGTTCGGGCCGGTTCTTCCGCCGGGCCCGGAGGGCGAGCACGGCAAGCCCGGCGGGGATGAGGAGGAGGCCGACGTTGAAGCTCTGCCACGCGAGTCCGAGGTCCCAGGGCCCCATCTCCCGGATGGCGGTGGCCGACATGTTCTGGCCGAAGAACGCCGCAAGGCCGTTCGCCATCACCTTTCCTATGTCGGAGAGCGTGAGGAAGGCGACCGCGGCGACGCCGAGGGCGGCAAGGGCGGCGAGGTACTCGTTCCGCTTATCTTTGAGCGCCATCGAGATGCCGGAGAGGAGGACGGTCGCCCCGATCAGGAGGAGGTAGGCGTAGACGTGGGCGACGGAGTAGAGCGAGAGCGACATCGAGTCGACCATGAACCCGGATAGCGGCAGGAAGACCGCCGGGACGGCGAAAGCGACGGCGTTGACGACGAGGAGCCCTTCCGGCCCGGTGCCGTCGAGGTGGTTCCGGGCGGCCTGGGCTATCGTGAAGACTCCGGCGATGAGCGCGAAGAGGATCATCGTCGGCATGACGAGGAGGCCGAGGAGATACGCTGCCCCGGCGCCGAGGGCGAGGAGCGCGACGGGGAGGACGGTTTTTGTCTCCGCGAGCGTTACGGGGTGCCGGGCGGCATACGCGAGCGCGGCGATGTAGGCGAGGCAGAAGAGCGTGGAGAAGAGGGTCTCGGCGACGTGGTGGTCGACGAACCCGAAGATCGACCGCGCGAAGAACGAAGCCGAGACGATCGTGATGAGCCCGGCGGCGACGAGGCCCGTCTTCCTCCCGGCGAGGGTCTTTCCGGTGAGGTAGACCACCGGGACGACGGCGGCCGCGAGGAGCGGGGGGACCCACGCGGCTGTGTAGACGATCTCGGGCCGGGATGCCGCCCCGGCGACGATGCAGGCGGTGGCGGTGATGAACGGGAAGAGCGGTCCCCACGCGATCTCCTTCCCGGTCGGGTAGGCGGTCATCGGGTCGAACCAGGCGTAGCCGGGATAGTTCGCCGCGATCACCTCGACCTGGCGGAGGTTGTACCAGGCGTCGGCGCCGATGAGGCTGGTGAACGAGCCGTCGACGAGCACGGCGTGGGGGATTGCGCGGAGGAGGACCGCCACGAGCATGAAGAGGAGCAGCGCGGCGGCGGTGAGGGTTGTTTTATGATCTTTCAGTGCAGCGGGAGCCATAGGTCGTACGTTGATCTTGGGGGCGGCCGGTAATTAAGTGGTACGGCTGGGGTTTGGTCCGCCACCGGATGAATACTTATTTCCCCGGTCTCTGGCAACCTATCAGTCGAAGACACCTGCAGGGTTTCCGCCGATGAAGATCGCCTACGTCTACGACGCCGTCTACCCCTGGGTGAAGGGTGGGGTCGAGAAGCGCATCCGCGAGGTCTCGGTCCGGCTCGCGGACCGGGGGCACGAGGTCCACGTCTACGGGATGCGCTGCTGGGACGGCCCGGCGGTGATCGAGCGGGACGGGGTGACCCTCCACGGCGTCGCTCCCGCCGAGGCCCTCTATGCCGGCGGCCGGCGGACGGTCCCGCAGGCGCTCCGGTTCGGGCGTTCTGTGCTCCGGCCGCTTCTCTCCTCCGGCGCCGACGTCGTCGACTGCCAGAACTTCCCCTACTTCTCCTGCTTTGCGGCGAAGGCGGCGTCGGTGCGGCGGGGCTTCCCGCTCGTCGTCACCTGGCACGAGGTCTGGGGCGACTACTGGTATGACTACTTAGGAAGGCGGGGTGCGTTCGGGAAGGCCGTCGAGCGGATGGCCGCAGGGCTCACCGATCACCCGGTCGCGGTCTCGCCCTCGACGGCCCGGGCCCTCGAGGCCCTCGGGGTCCCGGCCCCCGTCCCGGTCGTCCCGAACGGGATCGACATGGAACGGATCGCCTCGGTCGCCCCGGCGGCAGAGGGGTCGGACGTCATCTTCACCGGCCGGCTGATCCGGGACAAAAACGTCGACGTCCTCCTCCGGGCGCTCGTGCCGGTCCGGGAGGAGGTTCCCGATCTCCGGGCCCTGATCGTCGGCGACGGCCCCGAGCGGCCGGCGCTCGAAGCCCTCGCGCGCGACCTCGGGCTTGCCGGGGCGGTGACGTTCACCGGCTTCCTGCCGGACCACGACCCGGTCATCGCCGCGATGAAGGCGTCGAGGGTCTTCGCCCTCCCCTCGACCCGCGAGGGTTTCGGGATCGCGGCGCTGGAGGCGATGGCCTGCGGTCTCCCCGTGGTGACGACGGACCACCCGGGGAACGCGGCGGGGGACCTCGTCGTGCCGGGAGTGAACGGGTATCGCTCGGGGCTCTCGGCGGGAGAGCTGGGGGAGAAGATCCTGGCGGCGCTTGATCAGGCGGCGCAGATGCGGGAGGGGTGTCTCGAGACGGCCGGGGAGTACCGGTGGGAGGAGATTGTGAGAAAGGTTGAGGAGCACTACGAGGGGGCCCTGGATCACAGAGCCCCTTCTTCCTCCGGCCGGTGAATCTCCTCTCCCACCCGGCAGCGTATCCGCCTGACCGCACTTATTGCCGTGAATACGAGGGTGAATCCGGCAAGCGCAAGGAGGATCGATCCCGGCCTTATTCCCCAGGGAGTGTAGTTCAACCCGAAACCGATAAAGACGGCGATACAGATGCTGAGCCCGATGCCGAGGGTCAGGCGTTCTATCCCCGTCAACTCTTCACGCTCCGGGAACAGGGCCTCGACGAAGACGTACCCGGGGGCAAAGAAGATCAGGGGAAACCCGAGGATTGCCCGCAGGGGTGTCTCACTCAGGGGAGGGACCAGAATGACCACCGCAACAGCGAGGATGAAGAGAATGACCGCCAGCAGATCACGAAGTTCCGACATTACTATTGATAGATACGATCCGGGATCCGTTAACGCTTTTTCTTTGGTTCTTCTCTCCGCCCCGGCTCCCGTCCCGCATCATCTGGCAACGGTTATATGCAATTTAACGAATATCAATTACTATGGATTTTGAGGATAAAACCATCGTATACGCCATCATCGCCGCCTGCGTCCTCGGAATTGCCGTCATCGGGGCGCTCGTGGTCTTTACCGGCACATCCGACACCATGAGGGAGAGTTTCTCCGAGCTCTACTTCGAGAGCCCGAAGGTTCTCCCGAGCGTGGTCGACGTGGGAGAACCGGTGGCTTTTGCCTTCTCGGTCGTCTCTCACGAACTCTCCGAGACTCCCTATACCTATACCGTCAGGTACGACAACCAGGTTCTCCAATCCGGGACATTCACCTTACCGGCGGCCGGGACCGGGGGGAACACGAAGAAGGCCTTCAACGTCATCTTCACCCCTGATAAGCCCGGTCTCGTCCAGGTAAGGGAACCGACGACCACTGTTCTCCAGACCACCTATAACGGAGCCGTCGGGGTCCTGGTCCCTACAAACGGCACCCTGGAGATCCGGGGAGGGAAGGACCGGATACTCCTGCCCACAGATCTGTCCGGCTTCGGCCTCCCCGATCGCGAGGGGTGGCTGATCTTCGATCCCGCGACCCGGGAGACCTTCAGCACCACGACGACCAGCGTGGCGCAGGTGGGTACCTCGCCCGCCCAGACGTCGCCGGCAAAGGACGCAGCATCCGCGGTGACTGATTCCGGCTATTCCGTGAGCCGCACCGAGTGGACTATCGATAACGACCACGGTACCATCAACGCCCGGAAGGAGGTCACCAGTACCGAATACCGCTACATCTACCAGAAGGTCTCGGTGGACGTCTCCTCACCGTCGACCACGTACGAGATTCACTTCTGGATTCTTGTGCAGGAGGACCCTGAGGTTCTCCGGCAGAGCCTATACTAATTTTGTCGCATATTTTCCCCCGACGAGCAGGTGGAAAGCCACGGTTATCCCCCGGTCGAGGAGCGCAATGGATACCCCCACCGTTGCGGGCACGCCGAGCCCGGCAAGGACCGCTGCGAGGCCTCCCTCTACCAGACCCAGCCCGGAGAGCGATACCGGAACGAGGGAGAGCGCGCTCACCAGCGGCTGCAGGAGCGTGAGTGCCGGGAGGGGTACCGAATACCCCACCGCCCCGGCGATCAGGGCGACCCGTGCTGCGTGGGTGACCCAGGCGCCCGTGGTGAGGAGGACCGACCGCGCCATCAACGACGGGAGGTGGGGGACCTGCCCTGCCGCATCGTCGAGTGTGTGGACGAACGCGGTTATCCGGGCGGAACCGAGCCGTTCGGCTGCCCGGATCACGAGAGGCCTCTTCAGCCAGAAGAGGGTGAAGGGGAGGAGGACCAGCACGAGAAGGCATGCCGCCGGGATCAGGTACCCCTTCCCCCCGGGCACCGACAGGAGGACGAGGCCGGCGAACCCGAGGATCGCTATCGTCAGGAGGTCGGCATACCGGTCAATGGCAAACGAAGCGATCCCCTTGTTCAGGTCGATTTGGTCCCGGACAAGGAACGGCCGGGAGAAGTCCCCGATGCGTCCCGGGGTCAAATCGGAGAGGAGCACTCCGCCCACGAAGGCCTGGTATGCGCGGCCCAGGGGAAGGCTCTCCCCCATCGCCGATAGGATGGATCGCCACCGGAGGGTGAGGATCAGGTAGGTGAACGCGTAGACCAGGAGCGCCAAGACGAGATACTCCGGCCTTGCCGAGACGATGACGGAAAAGATCGCGGCGGGGTCGAAGAGCACGAGGAGGGCGGCGATGATGAGGATGCCGATGAGCAGCCTGAAGGCGGTCTTCATGTTTTCCCTCTCTTACAGCGCGATCACCAGCACCACCGTGATCAGGCCGAGTGCGATGCAGAACTTCGAGAAGTCCAGCGTCTTTGCGACTCTTACCAGCACCTCCATCGAGAGGTAGCCGGTGACGAACGCAGCGGCAAACATCGTAACGATGAGACCCGTCGGGAGGGCGGCGGCGGAGTGGTCGATTACCACCGCGCCGAGTACCGCCGGGACGCTGATCATGAACGAGACCATCAGGGCGACGTCCTGGCGCACGTTCCTGAGCAGGAGCGCGCTGGTGGTGATCCCCGACCTCGAGATCCCCGGGAGGATGGATAACCCCTGGACGAGGCCGAGGAGGACCATATCCCGGGTGGTGATCTCCTTGACGTCCTTGATCCCGGGCCGGCCGGTCCTGAGGATGAGGCCGGTCCCGATCAGGAGGAGGCCGATGAGGAGGGTCACCTGGGTGCCGCTGGTGAAGGTATCCTTCATGAGCAGGTAGAGCGGCAGGCCGGTGACGCCGGTGCAGAGGGTCGCGATGAGGATCGTCCGCGCGAGGGTCGAGTCGAGGGCCCTGAGCACCCCGGCGAACTCCCGTCTGAACTTCACCAGGACCGCGGCCATGGTGCCCAGGTGGAGGAAGATCGAGCAGGAGAGGGCGGCGGCCGGGGTGATCCCGTACCAGGCGATCATCGCCACCATGGTCTGGCCTTCGCTGCTGATGGGAAGCCACTCCACGATTCCCTGCAGGATCCCGAGCAGGGCCGCCTCTTCGATCTGCACGCGGTATAGTTTCTGTTGAGACTATTTCATCGTTTTGAGATGGTTGCGGCCTGTTTCTGCCCGTCCTGTACGAAAAGCGCCCATCGCACCTTCATGAAACACTCAAACTCTCATTTGGTGGGGAAGGTTCATGCACCATGGGAAACAGACGCAATCACCGAGATGGTTGCCCGATGCTCCCGGACCTGCTGCTGAATATCATCTGCACCCTTGCCGTGGTTGCGGGCACGCTGCTCGCCGGGGCGCCGCTGGCCTTCGGCCTCGTCCGGAATGCCCGGCCGATGACGAAGCTCGCCCTCTCGTTTGCGGCCGGCTATGCCCTTCTCTCTCTCGCCGGGATTCTTGCGGGGGTTCTCGGGGCGGCCCCGTGGGTGGGAGAGCTGCCCGTCCTGCTCGTCGGGGCGGCTCTCTCGCTGCGGTACCGGGCGATCTTCACCCGGGACTTCGACCGCCCGGACATCGCCGTCGGGTGCCTGTCGGTCATCTACGTCGGTATCGGCCTCGTCTTCTTCTCCGCGATCACCATGTGGATGGCCGGGGATGCCGTCGCCCACGCCTCGATCGTCCGCATGCTCCTCGACGGCGGGGAGGTGCCGGTCAGCCTCTATCCCTTCGGGGACTACTGGGACTACTACCCGAAGGGGTTCCACTTCTTCGCCGCGTTCTGGGGCGGGGTCTTCCCGGTCTTAAACCTCGTGCAGACCATCCCGGTTCTCGTCACTGCCGTCACCCCGGTCCTCGTCTACTCGGTGGTCAGGGAACTCGGCCGCCGGGAGGTCGCCGTCTTTGCGTTCATCCTCGCCGGCTTCTGCTTCCCCGCGCACTACATGTACCTCATCTGGGCCGGCTACCCGAGCGCGGCCGCCGAGATGCTCCTTGTGGCCGCGGTCCTTGCCGTCGTCGTGGAGCGGCGGCTCCTCCCCCTGCTCGTCCTCGGGATGGCGTTTACCCACACGAGGTACCTGGCGTACCTTGCCGTGATCTTCGTCGTCTGGCTCGGGATCGAGTACCTGAGGGATCACGCCGCGGCCCTGAAGCGGTACCCCCTGACGCTCCCGCTGCTCTTTGCTGCAGTTGTTATCGCCGTCGTGCTCGTTGCTCCCGTTCACGAACCCGCGTTTCTTCTCTCCCTCGCCGGCAGCAAGGCGCTCGCGGCCGAGTACGTCGCGCAGTGGTTCTGGGCGCTCCTCTCGGTATTCGGGTTCGTCGTCGCCCTCTACAACCGCGACCGGCTCGACCGGCTCGGCATCGCCTGGATGGTCGCCATCGCGGGAATGTTCGTCTTCTCCGATATCGGGGTGCTCGACTTCGTCGCCACGCCGAACCGGGTCCTCGCGCAACTCTACGTCCCCTTCAGCATCTTCGGGGCGGCGGCGCTCGCGGCGATGGCCACGGCCCTGCCGAAGGCGCGTCCGGTCTTCGCCCTCCTCCTCGCGGCCGCCGGTGTCGCCGCCATGGCGGTGGTCCTCTTCACCTACGCCGGGGCCTGGGCGCTCCCGCCGGAGGACGCGGCGGCGATGGCATGGCTCTCGGAGCAGAACACGACGGATATGGTCTGCATCAACCTCGACGAGACCGGCGCATGGGTCTACCCCCTCACCGGGGTCCCGGTCGCCCGGCCCCGCCTGGTGCCCGGGGATACACCGTATGGCTACGGGGTTATCCAGCAGATGATCCGGGACCCGAACAGCGCAAAGACCCTTGCCGCGCTCCGGGAGGCGGGTGATGTGCCCACGGTGGTCTATGTCTCGAATATTTCCCTCTCGCGGCCCGGGTACGTCCCGCCGTTCTCCGAGTATTCCAGCGTCTATCCGAAGATAAACCCGAACTTTGACGCCGTCAATTACGAGACGATGTACGAGAGCGGTGCGGAAATCTACAAATTTCGTGCTGAATCGGGGGGCTGAATTCGCTACCTTGATATAAACACTACGTGAATAATTTATCAATGGATCTGGTCCTTCTGGCGGGCATCGTGCTGGCGAGTTTTTTTGTCACGTACTACATCATTCCGCCATGGATCGGGAAGGCGCATGCCCAGGGCCTTACCGGGAAGGACATGAACAAGCCCGACAGGCCGGAAGTCGCGGAGATGGGCGGCATCTGCGTGATCTTCGGCTTTGTTACAGCAATCCTCCTCTACATCGGCCTTAAAACATTCTATTACGGCAGCGACGGGTTCGTCCCGATCCTCGCCTGCCTCTGCACGATCCTGCTCATCGCCCTCATCGGTATGATGGACGATATCCTGGGCTGGAAGAAAGGACTATCGCACTGGCAGAAACCGCTCCTCGCCATCCCGGCCGCAATGCCGATGATGGCGATCAACGCCGGCCAATCTGCGATGACGCTTCCCGTAATCGGGACTGTTGACTGGGGGATAGCCTATCCTCTCCTGATCATCCCTCTTGGCATCATGTGCGCCTCAAACGGCTACAACATCCTTGCCGGTTACAACGGGCTCGAGGCCGGGATGGGGGTCATCATCCTCTCGGTGCTCGGGTTTGTCGCGTTTCTCGGGGACAAAGCGATCCCCGCGGTGCTGGCATTCGGGATGGCCGGCGCACTCATGGCCTTCCTGCTGTTCAACTGGTATCCTGCACAGATCTTCCCGGGAGACACCCTCACCTACTCCGTCGGTGCGCTCATTGCCTGCGTGGCGATCCTTGGGGATCTCGAGAAGATTGCCCTGCTGTTATTCATCCCCTATATTCTGGACTTTTTTCTGCCCCTGAGGAAGCGGCTTCATGTGGAGGCTTTTGCCAGGCCGAACCCCGATGGGAGTCTGGAGATGCCCTACGACAAGATCTACGATACGACCCACCTGGCGATTGCGGTTCTTAAGAAAGTGAAAGCGAAGGTCTACGAGCGGGATGTGGTGCTGTTCGTCTATGGGATAGAGCTGGTGTTCGTGGGGATTGTTGCGATAAGTTATTATCAGTAGTTCTCAAAATTTTGCTAATTGTAACTATAAGGTGATATTACGAAGGTTCTCTTTGATATCGGGCATCCGGCGCATGTTCATTTTTTTAAATATATTGTAAGGAATCTGGAAGCGGATGGTCACAGTGTAAAGATATGCATACGAGAGCGTGAGGGAATCGTTGGGAAACTCCTTGAAACGTACGGCTTTAAGTACGAGGAGCTGGAAAAGAATACACCGGGATTAGCACACAAAATGTTTACGATGTTTAAAAACGATCGTAAACTCTTGAAAATCTCCAAACAGTTTAACCCCGATCTATTTGTGAGTGTATCATCGCCCTATGCCGCCCAGGTGAGTTGGCTAACCGGAAAGCCTTCTATCGCGTTTACGGATACAGATACTGCTAAATTAATCTTATCTTTAACCGTGCCATTTACAGACGCCATTATCACACCTGATGTTTTTACAAAAGACTTGGGACGAAAGCAGATTCACATTAGAAGCTATAAAGAACTTGCCTATCTCCACCCTAATTGGTTTAAACCGGATCTAACCGCACTTAAATGGCTTAATCTATCGAGGGGTGATAAATATGTGCTATTACGATTTAGTGCCTTTGATGCATCGCATGATATGGCGACAAGTGGACTGTCCATTGAGAATAAACTAAAGTTGGTAGATAAGTTGGAGAAGCATGCGGCAGTGTTTATATCATCGGAGATCCCCCTGCCGGGAGGTCTTGATAAATATTCAATATGTATACCTCCCCATCTGATGCATGATGTCTTATATCATGCTTCATTATTCATCGCGGATTCTGGGACCATGGTAACGGAAGCTGCGATCCTTGGAACCCCTGCTATAATCTGCCATCCTAGATCTCAAGAATTAGGTAATTTCAACGATCTTGAACGGAATTATGGTCTGATATATAATGTTCATAATCCGGACAATGTTTTGTTGAAGGCTATAGAACTGATTGACCAGCAGCGCATCAAAGATGAATGGTTCCAGAAGAGAGAGAATTTAATCCGAAATAAGATTGATGTTACAGCGTTTATGACGTGGTTTATTGAGAATTATCCACATAGTTTTGATGTGATTAAGAAAAATCCTGATTTTCAGGATCGGTTCTAGTTGAAAGCTGAATGAAGGAGTAATGATAATGAAACTGGATATCTGTCTGAGTAAATCGTCATTGTTCTTAATTCCAATCTTGTTGTTGGCTCTAAATCTAGTTATAAGATTCCCAATTGCCCCACACGAGCTTGGAACTGATTCTTTCTTCATTCATGCCCTTTCCCAAACAATATGTTCAAACAACTATGCAGTATGGTTATTGTCCCCCTTATCGTTTTTTGGTTTATATCCGTATTCATATGCCTCTGGGCTGCCACATCTTTTGGCTATTACGTCTTTAACCACGGATCTAAATATGGAATGGACGATCTACTATTCGTCATTAATCTTCGGATTATTAGGAGTGATTGCCTCATTCTCGTTAGCAAGCGAATTCAGCGATAGTCTCTCATTCCGATCTCTCGTGGCTCTTTTATTTACATTAGCTCCGCTAACAATTGGATTTACGTTGTGGACCGCCTCTTCGCGAGGCATACTATTTATGATAACTCCTTTATTTGTCTGGTGCCTGCTTAGGTGGCATAAACATCGATCATATCGGTATGGTTTGATGTTAGGAATGTTATTTTTGACATTAGCTGCATTACACAAAACGTTTGTTTTGCTATTATTGGTTTTTCTTGGATATATCCTGGCAAACTATATTTACAACAACTATTATAAGTTTGGCTCAAAGAATGTGCCTTATCTTATCGTTGTCGTAATAATCTCGTTATTTATAGTGCAATTTTTCTTTATGCAGAATGCATGGGCTCAGGACTATAATCATTTTGCAATGTTCAAAGGTGATGCCTGGTATCACTATCTTATAGGCACGTGCATATGTATGACCGCGAGATTAGGTATCTTATTACCTCTCTCCATGATTGGCCTAATAACGATTGTTTTTAAGCCGTCTAAACTATTCACGGATTGGTTTTTGTTATGTACTGCTGCTCTATCTATCCCGCTTTTAGGGCACTCTTTTTACGTTTACCAGACATTACAGCCATTCTTCATCATATTCGCGGCAATCGGCATACTTTCGCTACTTGAATTCTTTAAGCCTTTGTCAAGGCAGTGTTTAGTCATAACAATTCTTGTATTGGTTATCGGGTTTTCATCTTGGGTCATATATGCGTCGTACACTAATACCGATGATCAGGGATATAAGAACTACATGAAGGAATCTGCATACTCGTTAACCCAATATATTGAGCAAGAAACAGAAAACCAGCCAATTAGTGGGGGAGGTGTAATCCAAAGGTATATTGGAGCCTATACTTCTAATCCGGTACCTCTATCTTACTCTCTAGATCAACTTCTATATGAGCCCCAAAGAACTCGCTCTCTTGACATTCATCTAAGTCCCCTCCCTAAAACACTAAATGAGCTATCTAGATTCGTAAAAAAACCCTTTGCATCTAGTAACAATCTCTACAATATACAGATACAATACCTTGTAAGACCGTACGATGTAGGCCTGCAGGGAGAGGATGAAACCAATAATATCATATATTGCAATGGGTTTGAAGAAATCCAGGCCATGTAACAGAATCTGACAGAAGATATTTGATGATATCTTAGGATGTGATGTATTTGGATGCGTTTCACAACAAAGTCGAAACAGAGGTAGAAAATATAGTCGCTTCAATAATTATCCCCGCACACAATGAAGAAACAGTCTTAGACGATTGTTTAAATTCGATTCTTGGAGTTGATTTTCCTAAAACTCAGTATGAAATAATAGTTGTGAATGATGGGAGTACTGACAGAACTTATGAAATCGCTACCTCCTATCAAGTGAAGTACCAAAATGTTATTGCAGTGTCCAAAACAAATGGGGGTAAGGCGAGTGCCCAGAACTATGGATTAAGGGTTGCGAGGGGCAGGTACATCTTAATCACAGATGCAGATGCTGCAGTTAATAGGGACTGGATTTCCAGAATGATAGGACATTTAGAAGATTATGATATAGTCATCGGTGCGTGTTATGCCAAAGAACCCCTAAATTGGTTAGAGAAAACGCAAAATGCTCGTTATTTAGCTAAATTTAAGTATGGGGGGGTAAGGGGCCTCCCACCGGTAGGGGTCAATAATGCATTCAAAAAAGGGGTTATCGATATAATTGGTGGATTTAATGAAGGTAAAACTTCAATAACATCGGACTTTATAAACCGCGGGAAGGGAAAAGGACTGAAAATACATTACGCTCCAGATATATATGTGTACACAAAATGCACAAGTAGTATTCGCGGTTTTTTTAAGCAACAGTTAAGGTGGCGGGAGGCTGGTACATCTAATTTGCTGTCTTTTGGTTATACCTATGGACTGTCTCTCTTCCTATTTGCATTTCTTTTACTGTCCTTGTACCAAAAGGAGATCGGTTATATCATTTTTGCATTGGTAATTACATATGCACTTAGTTTTTCAGCGTACCTGGTTCCCTTTTACAAAATGTTAATCAACAGCGAAGATCGGTATTTTGCCACATATTTTCTTTTATATGAATCTGTTGAACTGGGGGTACGCTTATTGCTTATACCGTATATTGTTTATCGACTCTTAGTGCCGCGAACCAAACCGACGTTTGAGGCGCAAAGGGAATAATCGCCGAAATTTTTGGTCAAATGTCTCGGTTCCTAATTTTGGTCAAATGTCTCGGTTCCTAACCTTCTGCAGTAAGGGTTCGGGGCCACCTTTCGCACGAACTCAACCCTTCCTGAACTATCAACTGCAGAACTAGGCTATTCAATGATTTCAAGTTCGTGAGATGGTGACTGCGTCTCTATCCAGTGTTTTTCCTGGGTTGATCAGTGTGGTCAGCTTCTGGGTCGGGTATAATGTCTGCACCTTCGTCTGGTCAGTCGGCTTTTCGTTGATACTCTCTCGTCACATCGCCTCTAGGAATGCGATCAATGCGGGAATCTGTGGCAGTGTCCCAGATCTTCTGTAATTTGTCTAAGCTCCGCCTCTGCGCCTGACCAACCCTCTTTCATCGTCAAATGTCTTCTGCCAATGATCCACTCCCCGTTGATACCCATCAGGATTGATCCTGCCAGTCAGGGAAGTAATTCTTTTTTGGGAAATGCTCCCGACTTTGGTTCCCCATTTTAATTGGAGACATACGCCTTACATGAGATCTTTAGGTGAATTGGAAATCGTGGGTACTTACAAGGGGAAGACTGCTCTGAATGAGCAGAACACTCAGCTTATTGTCTTTTACCTTTTTATAGCCATCATAACCGGTTGAACCCTTTTTTTCTAGGATTGCCTTGATATCGGTCACAAAGTGCGAGAATATCACTGACCAAGGGGGAAGTCAAGAATTCCATTGGCCACATGAGACAGGGTTTCCTCCTTGGGAGCACCTTCATGCCATTTGAAGATGTGAACTGGCAGTTCCGCCGGCGGTGCGACCGGGTCAACGCAACTCCGCACGGAACGACCACCGAGATCCTGTCGACCGGCTGACCAGGAGAACCCGAAGAGCCCATGCTCTCTCCCACCAGCTTCGGCGAGAAAAGCAACTTGTCTACCCCAAAGCATTTGAAATTACAGGACGGAGGAGCGACCAACGATCATCTCGGCGAACACTGCCCACGATGTTCGGGAGATTCGTCAGTACAACCAGGACTGGGAATCCGAAGTAACATCCCGATCAACTGGAGAAACCGGAAATATCCGAAGCGAGGAGGATCAATCTGGTTTGATCTTGGCATGCATTGTCATGATCGGGAGATATTGGGGTGATCTCATCCTGATCAATCTTCCACATCTAATGTTGAGCACTTGGGATAAATCCTCATTCGTTGAACGGTTTGTTTGTTACCCATCTCCATCAAAACAATCTTTCTTAAAGTGGCTCGATACAACATGCTGCAGTATGCCCGTAATGGTAGTACTTTACATTGCAGGGATCTTTTTAGGTACCTAAAACTTTCTAAACAATTCATTTCTTTTGCAAATGTCACAGACACCCTTAACCAGTGTTTTGCACGGATTTCTTGCGCCAGATCCCTACCAAATTCATCAATGTCCGTTTCAAATTTAGAAAGATATTGCTCTCTGGCCTCTGCGACTGTTGCTCCTTTTATTATACTGTGTCCATTTATCTTAACCAGTGGCTCTCTCACGGAGAGAATATTATATTTCCTAAAAAATCTAACTAAGTATTCCCAATCTTGATGTCGCTTAAAGCTTTCATCAAACAACCCAATATCATCAGTTACCGATTTAGAAATGAGAAGAGTAGAACCTGCACACAAGCTCACTTCTAGATTTAGTAAGTCTTTCTTGAGGTTCCCACATTTGACAGCTTCCACTACTTCGCTCTTTCCATTTGTATAGAGGATGAAATCACAATACACCCCACTCCAGGCATCGGATGGCCTATTTTCCACGGCATGCACTTGCAGTTCTAACTTCCTTTCCAGCCATTCATCATCACTATCCAGAAATGCAAGATATTTTCCAGTGGAGTTCTTGATTCCCGTATTTCGGGCAGCCGATCCCCCCAAATTGACATCATGTCGGAAGTACTTGATTCGATTATCGCTGAAGCCCCTGATGACCGTTTCAATATCATCTTTAGATCCATCATCTACTACGATTAACTCGAAATTTTGATAAGTCTGATCGAGTACACTTTGAATTGCCCGATTCAAGGATTGAGCTCGATTATAGGTTGGAATTATTACGCTTACTTTAGGACCCATTGCACCCACTTCTGCTAATATTTAAATGCCGACCTGTATTTATATATTAGGTCTTTCATTACGGATATAATTCTCCCTTTAGGGCTCTTTTTCATCCCTGAGCCGCATTTACTCCATCATACTAGAATAGATGCTCGGTCCCCCGTGCGCCTAAAAATTAGAGTGCTCAGATGCCCTAACCAGACCTTACTAGAATCATTTGCGTGGTGGTTCATTAATACCGATACATAGTAGCACCTTGTGCCAAGTCGTGTATACTTTTAGAAAATAGCGCACCAAAGAAGCAATAACTTTTTCCCGAACTGAGAGGTAAGGCGATCTTGCGATCTCCATCACTCCGTAAACTGGGGGCAACAAACCCCGCACCAACCAATAACTTCTCTCTCCGGATTCTCTCTCAAAAGCCAAATTACCCCCTGAAATCCGTCTGGCCTTCTCTGTGAGTTCAGATATACTATATCTTGCCGGATGTTTGACAACACAATTATCTCCATAGACTATCTTGGATCCTTGAATTTGAGCTCTTCGTGACCACTCAGTATCTCCACCAGACATCATGCAATCATTAAACAGGCCCACTTTATCCATCACGGACCTATATGTCGCTAGATTTGCAGTAACTGAAATCCCGTTAGATGCATATTGCTTTTGTGGGAAGGCAAAAACTTTCTCGTAAATCTCAGCGAAGCTTAATTTGTCACTCTTAAAATACAATTCTACTTTTCCTGCCACTCTTTCTATGTCCGGGCTTGACTCAAGAAGTTTTACGCATTCTTCTACCCAATTGGGATAGGGGATGCAGTCAGAGTCTGTAAAGGCAAGGATTTCTCCCTTGGATAATCTTATTGCTGCATTTCGAGCTGCATATGAGCCAGGTCTTGCTTCAACAATTAATTTACAGTTTGCAGGTAAGCTTAAGTTAGATGGCATGTCCTCAGGGTCGTTGTTGACGACGAGCACTTCAAAGCGCTCTTGAGGATAGGTTTGCTGCTTTAATGCCTCGATACAAAGGGTCAGTTTATTCCAATCATGATAAGTTGGAATAATTACTGACACAAAGGGTAATCTATCCAATCTGCACATCATAGTCTTCAGCAAACCTGGCTGCCTCATATATTCTGACGAGCGCAGTATTCACATCAACTACACCCCTTGCCAAACTCCGGCTCGGGTCAATGTAAGTCATTTTAAATTGACGTTCCAACCAGAGTTTTGCTTCTGCCTTGTCTTTGAAAAATGTCTCTACTGCATATGCAGTTTCAATCCCGGACACATTATAATGGTAGCCAAAACCAAACTCTGAATTCTCCAAATCTTTTTTAAATTGATCACTTCTATGTGCTGTTATTAGATGCTTAAAGCCCATAGTGTGCCATATTGTCTCATTTGGGAAAGCCTGCTTCAATATTGCGAAAGCGTACAGATTGAAGGCATGATAACCAACAGACTTAGAATAAAGTTTATCCCATCGTTTCTTTTTTGTCAAACGCGAGCAGACTTCATTGAAGAAAGAACTTGGACCCCTAAAAGCATAGTTAAACGAACTGCCCATAGGGGAGTTGTGAAATATCACGCCGTTGGGATACAATTGGACACGACTTGCGACTTTACGAATAAATGCCTTAACCTGATTTTGAATCTCATCGTTCTTATGTAGCAGTGCTCCTGCAGCTGCAAACCATAACTGATGATTGAAGGTACCATCGAAAGACAGTATTTTCCCATCAATCTCAACGCGCTGCCACAGGCCGGTATGCTTGTCCCAGGGGTGCAGGAGAAAAACATCTTCAGCTAACTGATAGCTATCCTCTCTATTGAAAACTTCAGACGCTTTCACCAATGCCTCGATAACCCACGCCTGACCGACCAAGCCGTTACACGAGTCCTTGCCCGTTTTATCACGGCAGTAGAAAGTTTTACCAAAATGCCGGGCTTCAGGACTCATCAAGTAATCAATCGCTTTGTCGCCTGCTTCTTTCCAATGTGGGTTGTTGGTTTTCTCATAAAGAGTTGCAAATAAGAAAAGCCAGTGAGCAGTATTGCGTACAGGTGTTTCAGGATCTTCATAAGGTCCGTTATGACCCGCAGGCATAGAACCATCAGAATTCTGAAGGGTCAGACCTAACTCACCTGCCTTAAGAACTAGGTTACTCAGCATCATTTTGTCTCTTACCTTTTCATCTTCTCTGCATTGAGCACAATGTTTTCAAACGAACCAAATAACCCTCAATCATTGTGCTATATGAAAAAGAAGACGCAACGGTCTTGGTGCCGTTTTCAGCAAGGCGCTTCATCAACTCCCGATCACTTTTAACACGCACAATTGCATTAGATAGCGCAGAACTGCTTCCAACGGGAACCAGCAAGCCGTTCTTCCCATCTACAATGATCTCTCTCGGTCCTGTGTCACAATCGGATGCTATGCAGCAAACGCCTAGAATCATCGCTTCAAGCAAAGCATTGGGTAATCCTTCTCTTCTGGAGGGTAGAACAAAAACATCAGCCTGTTTGATTATTCCGTAAGGGTTGTTAAGTTCACCAGCAAAACCAACATATTTTTGCAAAGAATGTTGATTAACCAGACATTTAACCTTGGCCATGTCATCACCAGTACCGATAAGTGTTAATCGAACGTCCTTATGCTCAAGAGTATGGACCACATGATTTAATGCTTCAATAAGAACATCCAAGCCCTTCCTGTTAATTTCAATACTTCCTGCAAAACAAATATTGAATTTCTCATCTGATAACGTATAAGTGGAAGGTAATTTAGACATTTCTAAAATCTGCTCGATATCCACACCGTTTGGGATTGCTGTTATCGAATCTGCTAATGATGGGTAATTAAAAATTAAATTATCACGCCCTTCTTTCGACACTGTGATTATATGACTGGGAAAACCAAGATTCTTCTTAAAACGGAATGTAATCAGTTTTGTCATGATACGATTTTCCTTCCCTATCTTTTGGCGTTTTACTCCACCGGAGATGACAGCTAGAGTCGGTATGCGGGCGAACAAACCTGCAAGACTGGTCACCTCATTTGTCATTCCTGCTCTACTTAACAAGACATCGCAACGGTATTGTTTAACCTGTTTAGATAAAGAGAAGAGACGGAGAAGACGTACTTTTTTCTCTCCTGCATGATTCGCTGTGCCGACGTTCACGACCTCCACGCCAATCTGAGTAAAGGCCTGGTACAGCTCTTGGTTTCCCCATCCTTGGACCACAAAGAGTACGACTCGCGCACCCTCATTTACAAAGCCCTTGGTCAAACCCAGCGCCTGCTTTTCAGTACCACGCGTTTTCAAGTATGGGAGAACTATGCCGATTGTTATTTGGTTTTGCGTTTTAATATTCATTGATTGCCTCATCATAACGGCTCAATTCAAGAAAATTTATTCATATACATATTTTTCTAAACTCTATTCTCAACCATGATTGACTATTTGGCATATTCTTATCTGTATATTTCTAACTTAACAATTCCCAATATACTTGTTGAATTGCATTTGCATGTTGTGATGCAGAGCATCTATCTAATGCCCAAAGTCTTGCAGATTCGCTTACCGTTTTCGACAATAGGGGGTCTTCTAGAATCTTTATAACCGCTTCAGCAAAGGCATCTGGATCATCGGGCTCAACCAATAGTCCTGTCACCCCATGCTCAATGATCTCTTTGTGTCCTCCTTTATCCGCTGCAATTACCGGAGTTCCGACAAGCATACTCTCAACAAGTGTACGACCGAACCCTTCCTTGACAGCGGGTGCAACCAAAACATCACACGCTGCCATCCATGGTTCAATTGGAAAACGGGGGCCCATAAGAATGCATTTGCTTTGAAGGCCTCGACTTTCGATTAGGGTCTCAATTTTTCCTATTACTGGCTCTCGTTTATCGCCAAACATGGGGAAAATAATGTTACTATAACCAGATTTGCAAATAACAGCAGCCATTTCTACAAAAACTTGCGGCCTTTTATGATCGATTAAATTGGACACAAATCCTACAACTCTTGTATCATTAGAGCAACCCAATTTATCTATGAAAGCCTGCCGAGCTTTCACGCGATCTGGTGGAGGTGATGTTGTGTTAAATGGGTTCACCACGATTTGGGCACGTTGTCTCATCTTTTCTGGAAAACTTGCTTTACAATATTCTGAGATTGTCAGTATCTTATGCGGTAAGATTGTTAGCAAGTTTTTTGATGTCCCAGATTTAAGCGTAGAGCGTTGATGCATTACGAAGCGTATTCCAGCCAACCGTGCAGCCATTCCCCACATCAGATGCATTCTACCATCGTTTGTATGTACTATTTTGATCCGATTTTTACGAAGAAAAAAGGCAAGACGGACGATATATCGCAACATGTCGATCTTATTCGTTTTTGAATTATTTCCCAGGGGTATTGTCCCTGGTGGACGAGCAAAGGGCATTCCCCGATCTTGAAGATATTGAATTAACATGCCTTCCTGATGAACAGCCACAATAGGCTCAAATTCTTCCCGGTTTAAGGCACCTATTAAATTCAATGCAGATAAATGACTTCCACCAACGGTGTCACCAACGAAGGGAAACAATATTCGAATAGGGGGTTTTTTCTTTATGCCAGAGTTCATCTTATCGCCTATCTGCGTTAGTCAATCTATTCCAGTATCGATTTAGGCCAGAAAGAGATCGTGCTTTGCTTTTAGATAACTCTTCTAGAGTGTTGACTGGATCAAAGCCCGCAGTCTCTAGAATGTAATCATATACTTGTTGACGAGTAAAAACCGCATGTGCATGGTCGAAGTGTTCATAGCAAATGGCAACGAGGGCAAGGCGGATTAGTCGTTTCACCTCTTCATCTGTAGTATCTGGAAGTTTCTCAGGGTGTAAGAGGTAAAGAACATCGGCATGGATCATCTGACCTCGAGAGTACGGCATTTTTCCAGGGGAAGTTTTCGGCCATTTGGCTCTAGTGGTACGTCGCCATTCATGTAGTTCTAACCATCGCATTGGGACAAAGCCATAAGGATTTAATGCTTTATCGACGTCCGAAAATAATGGATTTCCCTTGTAGACTGGGAAGAATGAAACTTCGGAACGGATTCCAACGAGAGAATTTGCGAGGACATTTTTTGCACCAGAAAAGCAATCAATCTCCATTCCCTGAACGTCAATTTTCAAAAAAGCAGGATTAGCAATCTGATGCTCAGAGACAAGTTGATCGAGTGACTTCGCGGAAACGGTTGCGCATCCATCGTGTACGTAATAGTCTTCACGATTAAAAAGGGCTGCCATTTCTGAGTCCGCTTTAAACCTTGAGGAACAGCCCCGTTGTCGATAAAGATTCAATGAAAATGTTTCTTCATGGGCAGCCACTGCTGAAGGGATGAAGGTTATACTCTTCCATGGCCCTTTCGACGAATTTGATATTTGATTATACTCTTCCTCATCCGGCTCAAAACAATACATATCTATTGCAGGAGCTAAATCAGCTAAATCGTTATTTGGGCCACCACGAGCACCAATATCTAGCGCGACAACGCCAACGTGGTTTGCTAATTTGACAAACGACTTCATGATTGTTTTCCTATTCAATATAGACGTTAAATATTTAATTACCTGTTATGTGATGTATTATCACCGTAATTTTTCAAGCAGAATTAATTCGGTGAAGGATATTTTGGGCAATAACCCGTGAAGCATTAGATCTTTCCCTTTCAGAATGATTCAAATAATTACCCCATAATAGACTTGATTTCATCTCAAAAGACTCTCGGTATATGGCAGCAAGGTAGAGTATGAGCGCTGTGTCACTTGCGGGTGGCATGTTTAAGGCCTCAATTATTTTCATAGGGAGGTTGCTTAAGCACGGTGAATGTATGATCCCCTCGCCAATTGAAAGATATGGCGAATCACCTATGACAAGTGCCGGTCGCTTAAGACGGACCGCTTCCCATGCGGCGGTGCCAGTAATCACAGCTGTTAATGCCGACATTCTGATCAGATCCAGACCATTGTGTTCCGGTCCAACAAGAGTAACTCTTGGCATCTGTTTGATTCTCTTGTAGAAACCTTCTGGTCGAAGACCGAGCATCGGGGCATGTTCTTTAACGACGATATCGAAATGCGGTGGTGCTGATTTAGCTAAAGCTTCAATAATAGGGATTTGGTCGGTATGTAAAGGAGATAAGACCATTGTCGATGCTTCTGGGTTTACATGAAGTGGGAAATAGATAAACGGATATTCTCGAGGTACATGATCCGAAAATGGAGATGACAGTTGCAGTTTTTTTCGGCGCCAGATGATACTAACTCGTTTCCAGGCTTCTTTTAATGGATATCTTCGAACATTTGTTGAACTT
Source organism: Methanobacteriota archaeon (assembly GCA_016841955.1). GTDB lineage: Archaea > Halobacteriota > Methanomicrobia > Methanomicrobiales > Methanoculleaceae > Methanoculleus. Next base: position 430,390 of record JAENYE010000001.1, on the reverse strand, counting down.
CTACGCAGTACTGTCCGCGCTGCCTTAAATACAATAATTTTTCCGGTACGCACGAGAGCACGACCGATTTCCGGCAACAATTTTTCTTTAGCTCTTTTAGTATTGTTGAATGCTTCATATTCGGGAGGAGTTGGGTTTTCTCGAAATTTTTGGAGTTCCTCTCGAGAACTGTTTATCCATGGGGAAAGATCAATTTGACTGTTCTGGGCAGCCATATATACCTTTGCAACTGGCTCTAATCGGCCACGTGCGTCAGTATCAATCAAGTATCTGTTGCCAAGTCTTGCGGATACTAAGCAAAGAAAGGGAATTGATCGAATAGAACACAACTCCGCGAGGCAGACAGCAGGGGCTCCAGCAACAGCGTAGCAGAAAACTGCGTCTGGATGCGTTTCATCCAAAACTCTTTCAATGAAGCTAACAAGGTTCATGACATACCTACGGGGATATATCTGTGGTTTCGAGAGTGCACGCTCACCCATTAAAGAAGATGTAACGTGCCCACCACTAACCAATCCCTGTCCTATTCGCCGATCAGAAGTGAGTATTCTACCAAAAGCGCCCGGTTCGTTAACCCTAAATAGAATATCTAAAACTATCTCGTCATCCGTATCGTTTTCAAGCCAGTCCTTCTCTTCCGCATTAAGATCCCAAAGTTTGCCTCCGAGAGATCCCAATCCTTCACGTACTCGCTCTGTAGTACCACTACCACCCGTACATATTCCATGGATTGTTATTTCATCTTTTAACTCTCTTTCTAACGCGTGAGACACATCACAGCCAAACTCCCGAAATACCGGAGCGAACAGTATTAATAGATTCATCTAATTCGCCTCTATAGTTATATTTTCTTTAACATTAAGTTGATATGAGCACCTATTTTTAGCTCACCAAATCCCAACTCATCGGTGTCCCCCTCGCCACATCCTGGTTAACTCTCCTGCCCAGTAGCAGTTCGTAGTACTTCGGTGCCAGGCCCAGGCCGGGACGGACACAGCGCAGGTTTTCGCGGGTGAGCACGTCGCCGGCCTTGAGGTCCTGCGCAACATATAGAGAGCGGCGGAAGATCAGGGACTTCTTCTCTACATCATTCAGCTCGTAGGTAACTTTGCCTAGCGACTGCCATGCACGCCCGGTCTCCACCACCAGGGTGCGTAATTCCTCTGGTTCCAGTGAGAATGCGCTGTCTACTCCACCGTCGGCGCGACGAAGCGTGAGGTGCTTCTCGATCACCGTCGCACCATGAGCGACCGCCGCCACCGCTGCTCCGATGCCCATGGTATGATCGGACAAACCAACTTCGCAGTCAAAGAGCGCCTGCATATGTGGGATGGTGACCACGTTGCTGTTTTCCGGCGTGGCCGGGTAGGTGCTGGTGCACTTGAGCAGTACCAGGTCGCGGCAGCCGGCCTCGCGGGCGGTGCGTACCGCCTCATCGAGTTCAGCGAGCGTGGCCATCCCGGTGGAGATGATCATCGGCTTGCCGGTAGCTGCCACTTTTCGGATCAGCGGGAGGTGCACATTCTCGAATGAGGCGATCTTGTAGGCCGGCACGTCGAGCTCTTCGAGGAAGTCGACCGCGCTCTCGTCGAAGGGCGTGGAGAAGCAGATCATGCCGAGCTCCCGTGCCCTCTCCATGATCGGTGCATGCCACTCCCACGGTGTGGAGGCACGTTTGTAGAGGTCGTGCAGGCTGCACCCCTGCCAGAGACTCTGCTCGTCGTCGATGAAGAACTCACCCTCGCTGATGTCGAGCGTGATGGTTTCAGCGGTGTATGTCTGGAGCTTGAGGGCATGGGCGCCTGCTTTTGCTGCTGCTTCAACGATCTCCAGCGCTCGCTTAAGTGACTGGTTGTGGTTCCCGGACATCTCTGCGATAATGAACGGGGGAGAGCCCGGGCCGATGATTTGATGTGCGATTTTCATGTGCATCTTTTGTTCTTTTGTATCTCTGGTAGGCAAGCCTCATCCCGCTGCTCGATCCGAAGAATGAAACGCTTCCCTTTGAATTCGAACCAAGCCGGGTAGCGTTCATTATCAACAACGCGGAGAAGATTAAATTGTTCTCGGACCAGTTTGTCGACATCGATGAAGCTGTCTTTGGGACGGCGCCGAGCATAGAAGGTCGGCTCACCCTGTTGCGGGGTCCCGGTTGTAATAACTGCTGGATATTCTCTCACAAAGGATCTGCATAGAGCTATTGTCGCTCGCATCATTGTATGCCTGAGTTCATCGATCAGTTCCAGACCTGAAAACCGAAGAATCACCTGTTTGTATATCGGCCCGCTATCAACTGCCTCTGCAGCTTCAAACAGCGTTACCGGGATCTGGTTCTTCCCTTCAAGAATCTGCCATGTCAGGGGGGACCATCCCCTGCCCATGGGCAAATCACTTGCATGAACGACTAAGTTATTCCCATGTCGCTTCAGTAGGTCGGCACTAACGATTCGTCCATAACTCAGGAAGAAACAGATGTCACCTTCCGGTAATGTGTCAGCATCATGAGTCCAAGTCACCTCATGGCCGTCTGTCAACCAATCCAGAAGAACTTCTGGGATGTATGTATTGCTCCAGCTATCTGTATCAGAGCACACGCTGATACGCATCCCCCCCCCATCAGATCGGGCACTAAAGTCAAGCGACTCGAAAACTTTGCACGAAGGAGGATCGTCTGATTTCACCTTGCCAAGAACAAGTACACCCAAGCGTTCAGAGCGCAGCTTTAGCAGAGCGGCTTCGAGCAGGGGCCGACCCATGCCTCTTTTGCGGAACTGAGGTGCAAGCGAATAACTGATTTCCCATGCCTGATCATGTCTCTCAAACCGCACCTGCCCCACGGGAATCCCCTCTTTGGTTTCCACAACATAGAGACGGCAGCCGTCCAGATCCCTGAGTAGACTGTGGAACCAGCGGCGATGAGTCTCTGCAGAGATAGGATCTGGTGAGAAGGAATTTTGTCGTGTCTCCGGATCATTAGCCCAATCTAGGAGCAACGCCTCATCAGACAGGCGAGCATGACGTACCAGGAGTGGCGTGTCTGCAGTTATAGTTAAAACGGCACCAATCCGATCCACACCTTTGCCATCCACGCTAGACTTGCAACGCAGGGACCATTCCTCATCAATGCCCACTTCAATCAATCCTGCCAGAGCCTGTCTGATATTCTGCTCAGTCACTTCGTCTTTATGCCCCAACCAGCGCACCAATCCCTGCCGGTGAAGTCCATCCGCAATCGGCCGTTGGTTCTCCGCGAGTGTTACGACAAGTGCAGGGAGGCCGAGGCACAAGCGCTCCCAGCTGGTCGTCCCGGCTGCCCCAATGGCGAGGTCCGCCTTGGCCATCAGCGGCGCCAGGGTCGGGAGGTTGCCGTGCAGGTGAATGTTGGCATGTCCCGCTACCTGATCCCGGATCTCAGAGGCATAAGGACTATTATCGGAGATCACGACGTCGACATCAATATCGGGGCGATTCAGGCTCAGGAACGCCGACAGCGCACGGCCGGTCAGGTTCTCGCTATCCGCCCCCCCAAATGAGATGAGGATGCGACGGATCGGTCCTTCCCGAGGAGGGATGCGATCATGCAGTTCGGCATAAATTGGCTGCAACAGGGCATATTCCGGCCCCAGTAACAGGCTGCAGTCTGCCGGCACCTTGCCGATATAGCGGGTATAAATATCCGCAACAAGATTCTGGTCAAGCAACAGGTCGCAGTCATGAATTCGGTCGGCAAGGTCGTCTATTGCAAAGATACGTCCAACCAACGGGCGGAGGGCATGTTCCCAGCGATGGTCGAGGGCGTAATGATCCACCACCAGCCAGTCTGGTTTGACACCCAGAGTTCTGATGGCAGCACCGGTCTGTTCGGCGTCCTCCTGCCATGGAGCACCAAGCCAGACAGCATGGAAAGGAGTTGCTCCGGCTCTAAATCCGTCAGCCGGTGCGGGAAGGCGGTGGACTGCAAATCCCTGCTCTTGGATCCGGTCACAGAGATGACCCTCGTGCTCGCGGCAGATAAATGAGACATCGGCACCTTTTTTGGCCAGAGCATTGGCCAAGGTCAGACAACGCACAACGTGGCCTGTGCCGATAGATGTGCTTGCATCAACACGAATCAGGAAATTGCCCGGTGCAATCATGCTACATCTCCTTCTGCCGGATTTCACGATTAATGTTCATGATTTCCGGATGTTCATCCAGGAATTCGAGAACGTTAACCCATGAAAAATGATCATTCTCGAAATGTCTGTATACTGCACGAATAAACGCGAGGTCTTCAGGGGTGTCCAGAGTCCATCGGTGAAGCGAGAGATCTCTATCATTGACTACACCCTGAACCTGGAATTTATCAGGGTTCCGATAGATATAGGGCGTTACATGCTCCCGCAGGTTTGGATCCTTGTCATCTTTCCATGCACGCTCAAGGGCCTCGAATGTCATCACTTCAGTGTCAAGGCCGCGGGGGAAAGTGCGCGGTGGGAGGGTGTTGGAGACGTAATCAACACGTGGGAGATTTAAGAAGGCTCTGATGACCGCATCAACAACCTCAGGATCGATCATCGGGCAGTCCGATGTGATCCGGACGATCACATCGGCATTACTTGCCTGTGCTGTCTGATAGTACCGATCAAGGACATCGTTTTCATCTCCCCGGGAATATGACCATCCCCGCTCTTTACAGAGAGAAACGATCTGGTCGTCTGCTGGGAGATCTGTTGTCGCGATGACGATCTTATCCAGCAATTGCGACCGCTGTAACCGGTTGACGTCCCTGACCAGCACAGGCTCCCCCAGAAGATCCATCATAACCTTTCCGGGGAGACGAGTGCTTCCCATTCGTGCCTGGACAATCGCCACAATTTTCATTCTTTCACCTGAGTATTCAAAGGGTTGATCCCGCCTTCTTGAGCGTTCCAGAAATATATTCGAGGTCTCTCTCCGTCATCGCCGGATGCAACGGAAGGGTGATGATACGGTCAAAAACGTCCTCTGTTACCGGAAATGCCTGCGGATCGATCTGGAAATGCTTCCGATAATAGGTGAACCAGTATATCGGGATATAATGGACGTTTGCGCCGATATTATTCTGGTGCAAGTGACGATACAGGTCATTTCTCTTGATACCTTTGAGCAGCACTGTATAGAGATGCCATCCATGCGTGATATCCCCATAACACTGTGGTGTTTCAAGCCATGGAAGATCCCCGATCATCTCCTCGTAGACCGCTGCAAGATCATTTCTGCGTTTGATGAAGGTGTCGATTTTCTTTAGTTGTGAGACCCCGAGTGCGGCCTGAATATCAGTCATCCGGTAATTTCTCCCGAGGTCCACCATGTCATAAGCCCACTGAGATCCTTCACCGAACATATCTCCGACATTCCGGTCGATACCATGACTTCTGAGGAGCTTCAGCCGCGCAGCGAGTTCAGGGTCATCCGTTACCACCGCCCCGCCTTCACCAGTTGTGATCGGCTTTACCGGGTGGAAACTGAAGATTGTCATGTCAGCGAATGTGCCGATCTGACGGCCATTATATGAAGCACCAAGTGCGTGGCACGCATCTTCGATAAGCTGGAGGTCATGTTCCCGGGCGATCTCCCTGATCTCATCGATCGCGCACGGATGCCCTGCATAGTCAACATAAATTATTGCGCGGGTTTTAGAATTGATCTTTCTCCGTATCTCATCCGGATGAATATTTCTCGTTGTGGAATCAATGTCCGCAAAGACCGGGACGTGACCGTTATACAGGATCGCATTACTCGTGGCGGCAAACGTGAACGGGGTTGTAATTATCTCGCTCCCTTTCGGGAGGTCGAGGGCCTGGACTGCGATATCCAGGGCACTTGTACCGCTGTTCACCGCGACAGCTTGCCGGGCGCCAACGTATCTGGCAAGTTCCTGCTCAAACTGATCGACAGTCGGTCCCGTCGTGAGCCAGTCGCTCTTCAGCACCTCAATGACGGACTGAATATCATCGTCGTCGATTGATTGATGCCCGTATGAGATGAACCGCATCGATCTCGTCACCGCCAAGCGTCCTATGAAATGTCCACCATTGAAGTCAGTGCATCCGCATTAAGCCAGACCGTATTACCCTCGCTCGAGTACCGGAATCCCTCAGGCAGCGGCTTACCCTCATGGCCGTTATTCCTCTGCCAGAATTTTAACTCCGGCTCTATGATGAAGTAATCCCCCATATCTTTCGAATGCCGGGCTTCATCTTCGGTGAGAAGGACCTCGTGGAGTTTTTCGCCCGGGCGAATGCCTATAACCTCGACTTCACAGTCAGGTGCAATTACCTTCGCGAGATCGGTTATTCTCATACTGGGGATCCTGGGAACAAAGACCTCTCCGCCCTTCATCGTCTCGATGCACTGAGCGACGAATCGGGCACCCTGATCGAGCGTCAACCAGAAGCGTGTCATGCGCTCGTCGGTTATCGTCACTCGTTCCTGCTTTCTCTGTTCCAGGAAGAGCGGTATGATACTTCCTCTGCTCCCAACCACATTCCCATAGCGGGTACATGCAAACCGCGTTTTCCTTCCACCGGCGTAGGCATTTCCCTGTACAAAAAGTTTTTCTGCAACCATTTTGGTTGCCCCATAGAGGTTGACCGGGTGCACCGCCTTATCGGTACTCAAAGCCATGACTTTTTCGACGCCATTGTCAATGGACGCGTTGATGACATTGGCTGCCCCATCGATGTTCGTTTTTACGGCCTCCATGGGATTATACTCTGCCGCGGGCACCTGCTTAAGCGCAGCAGCATGGACCACTATGTCAACATCGTTCATTGCACGGTAAAGGCGGTCCTTATCCCTGACATCACCGATGAAGAAACGGAGGCGTTCGTCCTGAATTTTTTGCTGCATCTCCCACTGGAGCAACTCTCCCCGAGAGTAGATGCGGACACTGGCCGGGTTCCACTCCTTAAGCAGGAGCGATGTAAACATTTTTCCAAAAGAACCTGTGCCACCCGTTACGAGGATTGTTTTACCATCGAAGCAGGACATCATCATTATAATCCACGTTTTGGATGATTAGTTTAGCGGAAATTGCTCTTGAGGTCATCCCGGCATCGCCCGATCAAGTGGATCCACTTGTGATAGAAGGGGCAATAACTGTGAGCGGATGCTGTAAGATGTTTTCTACTTTACAGGATTACCCACTCGATTCATACAACTCATAGTATCTTCCCCTCATATTCATTAGATTGTCGTGACTCCCGCTCTCCACAATCCTGCCCCTGCTCATGACATAGATCGTGTCTGCTCGTCTGATCGTCGAGAGCCGGTGGGCGACGATGAACGTCGTGATCGTCTCGGAGACCCGGTTGATCGAGTCCTGGACGATCGCTTCCGACTCGTTGTCGAGGTTGCTCGTCGCCTCGTCAAGCACCAGTATTTCAGGATCCCTCACGAGTGCCCGTGCGATGGCGATCCGCTGCTTCTCGCCCCCGGAGAGTTTCAGGCCCTGGTCGCCGGCGATGGTATCGTAGCCTCTCGGAAGGCCTGCGATGAACGTATGGATATTTGCCCTCTCTGCGGCAGCGTTGATCTGTTTATCGGTATACTCTCCACCGAACGCGATGTTCTCCCTGATGGAGGCGTTGTAGATGAAAGTGTCCTGACTTACGTACCCAATCTTCCCGAGGAACGTCGCAATATCGTACTCTCTCATATCGATGCCGTTGATCAGTATCCTGCCGCTGGATACGTCATAGTACCGGAGGAGCAGCGAGATGACCGTCGACTTCCCCGATCCCGAATGTCCGACGAGTGCGGTGACCCGGTTCTTATGAATGGTGAGGTTCAACTCTTCGATCAGGTTCTGGCCCTCGTAATACCGGAAACCGACGTTCTCAAAGACGATATCCGTCGTGAGCGCGTCAAACTCTACAGTACCATTCCCGATGGTGCTATATCGGGAGTCGCTAAGGAAGTGATAGATCCGCTCAAGATCTGGATAGGCATCCATCATTGTCATGTTGTGAGAGCCTATGTTCGAGAGCCGTGGCAGGATCTTCAGCGCGGAGAAGGCGAATGTCCCGATGAGCGGTATAACATAGAGGAACCGGTCTTGGTGAATGTAGTAGAGCGCGATCACGACCGCGGCTATTGCGCTGAAGAAGACTGCATTCAGGAGCGTCATAGGGAGCTGCTCGGTGAACTTGTAGCGGACATATTTATCCCAATAGTTGCGAAGAGCAGCTGTATACTGTTTCTTCCAGTAGTCATCGGCATTGACGGACCGAATCTGTCTTAGGCCCTGAACGTATTGCGAGATGACAGCGTTCTCCGACGAGATAGATCGCAACTGTACCTTCCCGATGAAGTACGATACCCGGTTCCCGATGATTCTCACAATGACAATAAACCCTATGCCGCCTGTGAGTAGGATCGCCATTGCAGTCGGGCTCATAAAGAGGAGCGCTATGAGGACTGTGAAAATGACGACAGCGTCGGAAAAAATCCGTGTCGAATAGTCCAGAAACGTTTTGATCTTTCCGGGAGAGGTGACCACATTGTAGAGTATATCACCCTGCTTGTTCTCCACGAAATACCGGTAATCGCTGCCTTTCAGCTTGTCAAAGACCGATCCCTTTGTCCTGACGATAACCGCCCTGGTAAACTTCAGTGATATCATCCTGTAGGTGATCGTGGCCAGGAAGGTCAGGAATACGAAGACGATGAAGAGAAGGCAGAACGTGACGACTTCAGGCAGGTCGATAACGTTCCGTACAACGTTGTACAGGGGTTCGAAGAACGGAATGCCTGCATCCTGGATATCAAAGGATGCGTTCAATATCGGATAGAGGAGCACAATCTGGAAAGTCTCCATCAGCCCGAGCAGTATGCTGAAGACAACGAGAGCAGAGAGATGCAGTTTGAACCCCCGGGAGTAAAATTGGAGGATTCCAAAGGCTCTCTGAATTCGCTCCACCTTCCTGCTCAGGTATTTTCTCACCCGTCTCATCAACCCGGTGCCATAGCCGTGATGTATGATCTGTTCGGTCATTGGTGTTCTGCCGTATTGTTGATCCAGCCGATATACCGCTCAAGTCCGTCCCGGATCTTGACCTGTGCCCGCCATCCAAGCGCCCGCTCTGCCTTCATGGCATCTGCCCGGGTATCCCGGACATCGCCTTTCTGCTCTTCGATATACTGAAGAAGAGCAGCCTTTCCGGTAACCTCCTCGATCGCCCGGATCAGGTCGATGACACTGATACGGTTCCCTCCGCCGATATTGAAGGCCTCTCCACGGACATTGCTCGTCGCGGCAAGGATGTTCGCCTCAACGGCATCGTCAATATACGTAAAGTCCCGTGTCTGGCGCCCATCTCCATAAACGGTTATCGTTTCGCCCCTCAAAACAGCGTTGACGAACTTGTTTATCCCCATGTCCGGCCGTTGCCGGGGACCATACACCGTGAAGTACCGGAGCGATATCGTCGGCACCCCGTGGTTCTTCCAGTAAAGGTAGCAGAGATGCTCTGCGGCGAGCTTTGAAACGCCGTAGGGAGATACCGGCTGCACCGGTCGATCCTCACGCATCGGCAGCTCCACATCGCCGTACACCGAGGAGGAGGATGAGTACACAAACTTCTTGATCTTCAGATCTTTACAGTACTCAAGCAGCCGCTGGGTTGCCTGGATATTGTCGCGAGTGTAGACATCGAAGTTCTTCCCCCAGGATGCCCGTACACCCGCCTGAGCCGCGAGGTGGAAGACGTAATCGACGGATGGAAAAACTTCCATATCGACGATATCCTCTTCCAGAAGGGAAAACTGCGAATGCTCCATCGCAGACGAAAGGTTCCCTTCTTTGATCTCCGGGGAATAGTAATCCGAGAACCGGTCGATCCCGATGACGGTATACCCCTCACTCAGGAGCCGGTCGGTCAGGCTGCTCCCGATGAAACCCGCACACCCGGTGACGAGTGCCTTCATCTTTCCAGCACCTGCCTCATGTATGCCCTCAGATCGTCCTGCAGTTCATCCTGGTCGAGAGCGAAGTCGATGATGGCCTCGATATACCCCATCCGATCCCCGGTGTCGTATCGCCTGCCCCTGAACTCGTAGGCATAGACGTTCTGGCTGTTCTTCAGCGATCGGATGCCGTCGGTCAGCTGTATCTCCCCACCGACACCCCGTGGAGTTCTTTTAAGGTGATCGAAGATCTCGGGGGTAAAGACGTAGCGGCCGATCGCGCCCAGCGTCGACGGTGCGTCCTCTACTTTCGGCTTCTCCACGATATCTTCAAGCAGGTAGAGCATGTCCTCAAGTGGTCTCCCGTTGATGATACCGTAACTGCTGACCATCTCTTCCGGGACATTCTCGACGGCAAGGACCGAACACCGATAGCGATTGTAGATGTCGATCAGTTGCCTGGTGCAGGGAGTATTATTTTTGATGATATCGTCCCCCAGCAGCACGGCAAACGGGTCGTCGCAGATATGCTTCTCAGCCCGCAGAACCGCGTCGCCGAGTCCCAGTGGTTCCTTCTGCCGGATGTAGTGGATATCGATAAGTGAGGAGATCTCCCGCACCATGTCCAGGAGATCCGAATTGTGTTTCTTTGCAAGATGCATCTCAAGTTCGGGTGAGTCATCGAAGTAGTCTTCGATCGCCCGTTTGCTCCGCCCGGTGATGATGATGATATCATCGATTCCCGAGGCAAGGGCTTCCTGCACGACATGGTGGATAACAGGGACATCGATGATGGGAAGCATCTCTTTTGGCATTGATTTGGTGACCGGCAGAAACCGTGTTCCAAGCCCTGCCGCCGGAATGACCGCTTTTTTAACCGTCATCACCAGCACACCCCTTCATAGACCGTTCCGCCCCTTGCCTTCTCGATCCCCCTTCCGTCGATGACGATCTTCCCGGAATAATCCAGTTCCTCGAACTCCTCCCACTCTGTCGTAATGAGGATGGCATCTGCATCGAGGGCGTCTTCTGCGGAGGATGCGTACTCGATCTGAGGATATAACTTCCTGAAATTATTCATGGCCAGGGGATCGTAGGCAATGACGTTCGCCCCCTCCTTGAGCAACCTCTCGACTATCGGAATGGCTCTGCTCTCCCGAATATCGTCGGTGTTCGGTTTGAAAGCAAGGCCGAGAAGCCCAATTCTTCGCTTATTTAAATCCGGGACATGTGATTGGAGCAGGTCAACGAGTTTTAACGGTTGTTTTTCGTTCACTCCTACGACATTCTTTAACAATTTTGGCTCAACTCCAACCGATTCCGCCTGTGAGATCAACGCTCTCACATCCTTCGGAAAGCAGGACCCCCCGAACCCTATGCCCGATTGGAAGAATGCCGGGTTGATCCGGTGATCCAGCCCGACACCCCAAAAGACCTCTGCGGTATCGACACCAGTCTGTTTGCAGATGTTTCCAATCTCGTTTGCGAAACTTATCTTCGTCGCGAGGAACGCGTTGCTCACGTACTTAATCATCTCAGCGACTGGGATTGTGGTAACCACCTTCGGGCACTCGAACGAGGAATACAAACGTTCAAGCACCTGATGAGAGATCTCATCGGCAACCCCGATGACGATCCTATCCGGCGAAAAGAAGTCGAGAAGAGCAGACCCCTCCCGTAAGAATTCCGGGTTTGATGCCAGTCCAAAATCGATATGCGCAATCTTACCTGACTCTTCTTCAAGTATTCGCCGGACAACCCCTTCTGTCGTACCCGAGAGGACAGTGCTTTTTATAACGACGATGTGCTTTTCGTCCTTCTGTTTCAGCACATGGCCGATATCCCGGCAGGCAGACTGCATGTATGTCAGATCGATCGACCCGTCGCTGTTCGAGGGTGTTCCGGCACAGACAAAGGTGATCTCGGTATCCTGTATTGCTTGGTGGGTATCTGCAGTGGCCGAAATTCGCATGCGGTTTTTTGCAAGCAATTCGTCCAGTCCAGGCTCATAGATCGGAGAGATCCCTGAACCGATCGCGTCGACTTTCGCTGGATCTACATCGACAAAGAAGACATCGTGCCCAAGCTCAGCAAAGCACACCCCCGTAACAGCACCGACATAACCACACCCTAATACTGAAACTTTCAAGAATTATCACCGCAAATTGTATTTTCGAAGGTAGCCTCAATAATATTTGATGAATTATTCGCAGGTAACCTGTTTTGTCTCAGAGCAAATATGAACCTTCTGTTCTCTTTACAACCAGCCTCTGCTCCCTTAAATTGAAACAATTTAACATAATACCACCAATTCTTGGAACTCCACAAGAGATAACGAATATCTACAGCGTGCAGTACACACCCCCCTCCCGCACCCCATCGTTCTTACGTAGCATCCCTGTCACGTCCACGATGATCGGTTTCCCGTTGCAGATCGCGAGTACCTTCTCCAGCGTCAGCGACTCAAAGACGCTGTGCGGCGAATTGATAATAATACAGTCCACCGGGGCGCCGAGCCCCTGGAGCGAGGCGACCGGCTTCGCCCCGAACCGCTCGATCTCGGCGGCCGCAAGCAGCGGGTCGTGGCCGTAGACATCCACATCGAACTCCTTGAGTTCACGGACCATCTCCCCGGCCGGGCTCTCCCTCGTATCGGGAACATTCTCCTTGTAGGTCAGGCCCAGGATGAGAACCTTCGAGTCCCGGATCACCTTGCCGGCCCGGTTCAGCTCCTTGATCGCGATGTCAGCCACGTGCTTGGGCATGGAATCGTTGATCGCCCGGCCCGCAAGGATCACCTGCGGGTGGTACCCGAGCTCCTCGGCCTTGTAGACCAGATAGTAGGGGTCCACCGGGATACAGTGGCCGCCGACGAGCCCGGGGCGGTAGTTGTGGAAGTTCCACTTGGTCCCGGCGGCCTCGAGGACCGCCTTTGTGTCGAGACCCATCTTCCGGAAGATGATTGAGAGTTCGTTCATCAGGGCGATGTTCAGGTCCCGCTGGACGTTCTCGATCACCTTCGCCGCCTCGGCGGTCCGGATGTTCCGGGCGACGTAGACGTTGGTCACGAGGCCGTAGAGCGCTGCGAGGCGCTCCGTGGTTGCCCGATCCATGCCGGAGACTATCTTCGTGGTCCTCTCCAGCGTGTGGTCGAGGTCGCCCGGGTTGATCCGCTCGGGCGAGTAACCGACGGAGAAGTCCTTCCCGCAGGTCTTGCCGGAGACACGTTCGAGGGTCGGGACCATGACCTCCTCGGTGAGGCCGGGGTAGACGGTGGACTCGAGGACGACGATGGTGCCGTCCTTCAGGTTCCGGCCGACGGTCTCGGCGGCCGCGACCACGTAGGAGATGTCGGGGTCCTTGGCCTTCGTCACCGGGGTGGGAACGGCGATGATCACGACGTCCGCCTCGCGGATCATGGAGGGGTCCGTGGTGGCGAGAACCCTGTTCCCCGGCTCGGCATTGATCCGGGCGATCTTCTTCGCATCGAGGTCGTAGCCGATCGTTTTAAGATGACGGGAGAACGCATCGGCGAGAGGATAGCCGACGTATCCGAGGCCGACGACGCAGACTGTTGTAGTCTTCACTGATTCCTGAACCATAGTGACGGTCTCCCGAGAGTTCCGATAGTGGAAAGTATTTCTCCGGGTCTTACTTTAAGACTATGATTTTTAACGTTGACATAGGGAAAGTTGAAGTGGAAATTATAGGCTGGAAAGCCCTATTGTAGAAGGCCGGCCGTATCCTGAAGAGTTTTTTGGGGTGGGCCGTGCGACGGGTGATGACCGTCCTGCCGGGCGCGCACGATGAGGTGGAGGAGGCGAAACGTATCCGGTCGCTTCACAACAATCCTGTGCGCCCGCTAGCCACCTGGATCGGAAAAATTTACAAGCGAGGGTTCTTACGCCCGCTCCCGGAACCACGCCACCGCCTGCCGGAGGCCTTCCTCGACCGGGTACTGCGGGTCGTACCCGAACGCCTCCCGCGCCCGGGTGATGTCGGCGAGCGAGTCCCGGATATCGCCCGCCCGGGGCGCCTCGTAGACCGGGTCGCATCGCGTGCAGGTGGTCTCCATCAGGATGGATACGAGGTCGTTGAGGCTGATCCGGCGGCCCCCGGCGATGTTGAAGACCCCGCGGGCGTCGCTCTCCATTGCTTTGATATTCGCCTGCACCACGTCGGCGACGAAGGTGAAGTCGCGGGTCTGCTCCCCGTCACCGTAGATGATCGGCGGCTGTCCGGCAAGCAGCCGGGTGACGAACTTTGGAATCACCGCCGCATACTCGGACTTGGGGTCCTGGCGGGGACCGAAGACGTTGAAGTAGCGCAGAAAGACCGTCCGGATACCGTAGAGGTCGGAGAAGACCTTCCCGTAGCACTCGTCCGCGAACTTGGTGACCGCGTAGGGGGAGAGCGGGTTTGGAGCCATCCCCTCGTGCTTGGGGAGGACCGGAGTGTCGCCGTAGACCGAGGAGGACGAGGCGGCAACCACGGCAGGCACCCCGCAGTCTTTCGCCGCCACGAGCACATTGAGCGTGCCGGTCACGTTCGCCTCGTTCGAGGCGAGCGGGTCCTTCACCGACCGGGGCACGGACGGGATGGCCGCCTGGTGGAAGATGCCGTCCGCGCCCGGGAACGTCTCCATGAGCAGGTTGAGGTCGGTGATGCTCCCCTCTACGAACGTCACCCGGGGATGGCCGATAAGATGCTCGATGTTCACCCGCCGCCCGGTGGCGAAGTTGTCGATGATGACGACATCATGGTGCTGTGCCAGCGTGTCCGCGAGGTTGGAGCCGATGAAGCCTGAGCCGCCGGTGACGATGTAACGCATGAAGAGTCTATGCCGGTGCCCCGGTTTAGTGCTTTCTTAATCCTGCTGTGACGCGGCTACGAGCGCCCCATGAAGGGGTTGCAATAGAATCAGGAGAGAGTGGTAAGATCCTGTTTCGAGAGATGTTTGTTCCTCCTCTCTTCCCGATCCCCTTGTACGAACCCTGCCTAAATCCAGGCTTCCGGAGTCCTTATTTTCTAGTTATCCCATCGCCGGGTGCGGGCAGCCGCACATCCGCCACGCCTCCGCCCATATGAGCCCGGAGTATTCCCGGCAAAGACCACCCCCGCATCCACGCTGGAGAGTACCGCGCCGAGATCCCGGAGAGCCCCTTCACGCCGCAAGACTCCGCGAGATCGCCTCGCAGACCCGGACGTTCGCGAGCCCCTGCTCCGGGGTCACCGGGAAGGGTTTGCCGTCGCGTGCGGCCCGCACGAACGTCGAGAGTTCGATCTTCAAGGGCTCGACCTTGTTCACCAGGAGTTTCTCGATGATGTTCTCCTGGCGGTAGAGGCCGTTCTCCTGCCCGTAGGCTTCGGGTTTTTTGTAGACGTAGACCTCCTGGGTCATGAAGTCGCCCTCGATCGTCCGGTCCTCCTCCTCGATGTAGAGCGACCGGACCTTCTTCGAGGCCTTCCTGGAGGCCGAGAGGTAGACCGGCGTCCGCCCGAATGCGGCGAGGGCCGCGGCCACGTCGCCGGTGCCGCTCGCGTGGATCGCGTACTCCCGCTCCGGGAAGAGGACGTTGAAGGCGACGTCGATGTCGTGGATCATCAGGTCCTCGACGACGGTGGAGCCGGTCACCCGCGCCGATGCCGGGTTGTGCCGGTGGAAGGCGACGTAGAGGGGGTCCCGCGCAACCTTCGCGACCTCGGTGACGACCGGGTTGAACCGCTCGATGTGCCCGACGCCGACCGTCAGCCCGTCTGGGATCAGCCCGATCAGATGCTCGCACTCGCGCACGGTGAGGCAGAGAGGCTTCTCGACGAGGGTGTGCACCCCGGCGGCGATGAACCGCTCCGCCGTCTGGAAGTGGTAGGGAGTCGGCACACACACCGAGACGCACTCGGCCTTCCGGAGGAGTTCCTCCATCGAGCCGCAGACCTCCGCCCCGGTGGCCGCGGCGACTTCCTCTGCGGCCTCTGTGTTCAGGTCGTAGACGTAGGTCGTCCCGACCTCCTTGAGTTCGGAGTAGACCCGGACGTGGTTCCTGCCCATCGTCCCGGTGCCGATGACGCCTGCGTCCATCAGACCGCCCCGTTGATGGTCTCGCAGACGCAGATCCGCGCCTCGTCGGTTACGCCCGGGATGACCACCTTGTCCCCGGGCTCAACCCGGGCCGCGTGGAGGGCGGTGGTCCCGTTATTTACGGCAACGGTGTGCGGGACGCCGCAATAGGCGGCGAATTCTTCTTCAGATGCGGCGGTGACCTGGCTTTGGGCGATCGTGCCGGAGGCGAGGACGGCGTCGTTCTCCTCGTCTCCGGGGGAGGACTGGGCAATGAGTATCTGCATGGTGTTCTCCGTTCCGGGAATTCGATACAGACTCTTCGATGTTTTTGAATATGGGTGTTTGGATTTCCGACGGAGAGCTGTGTTGGGGCGTACGTGCTCGTTCCACGCGGACGGCTACCACCCGCGTGGACCAGGGTGCCGCAGACCCCCTCCCCGATCGACCGGCTCGCCGCGGCGACCATCTAGACAATCCGGTGGAGCACCCTTGATCGTTAGAAACAGTACCCAGATCTAACGGACACATTCTGTTCCATGTGGCACGGATTTGAACCAACGCCTCGTGAAGCAACCGGCCAACATACGTCGCCCGGGAAGACTTCCAGGCGAAAGCGGCGAATCTCCGGGGCACAGGCATTCCCGCCTGCACTGCACTAGCCCGCGAACATCTCCTTGACGAGGTCGATAACGGAGACGGCGAGAGCCAGGGCCTTCTCGCCCTCCTCCCGGTCGAACGCCTCGTACGGCAGGCCTCCCGGGATCCCGTTCGGATAGCGGGTCGGGATATAATAAAGGTCGAGTGTCCTTGCCCGCGAGATGGTGCCGAAGGCACTGTTGAGTGAGGAGGCCCTGTTAAGGAGGTCCGCGACGGAATGGCCGAGCACTCTCTCCTCTCCGGAGAGATAGAGGTATGCCTTGATGGCCTTCTCTGCAGCCTGCTGGGCCAGGAAGCAGGTCAGGTTGTACCTCTCGCCGGAAAAAGCGTACTGCGCATCGTCAAGGTCACGTTCTGCCTGTTTCAGCCATCGGGTTCCTTCTTTTTCGGGCTCCTGCTTCATATAGTACAACACCGTCCTGTAACGCATTCTTAAGAAAAGCCCCTTCCTGCATGGCAGCGAACTCGTCCGGGGTATACACCAGAATATCCATGGCGATACGAGCATCGCGATAAAACGGCTCAAGACGTGATAAAAACTTCTTATCCGTCTCCTGAACAACGACGAGATCGAGATCGCTGTCGCAACGGACATCGCCCCGGGCAGCCGAACCGAAGAGAATGATCTTCCTGATCGAAGGGTCCCGGCTCCAGCGGTCGACGAACATCTCGAGCTCGGTTTTGAGTCGCAGTTTGTGCTCACGTGCGGTGCCGGGGGCAGCCATACTGATTGATCGCTCCGTTGGCGCGATAAAGGTATCGAACGACCACCCTTATTGAACGGACGTGGCCTGCCCCCCGCTCATGCCCCTCTCAAATGCTCTTCGCGGGGAGCTGTACCCTTCCCCTATTAGCATTTCCGTGAAGGGTCCGCAGCATCGGTCGGAAGCGCCCGGCGCCGCTACCGGGGGGCAAAGGACGCCGGCTCCCGAACCCCGCGCCCCAATCGATACACTCTATACCGCTAAAGCCCGATACTATTTTAGAAATCCTATGGATACCCCCGCCCTCTCCGTCGTCCTTCCCGCGCTCAACGAGGAAGCCACCATCGGCGAATGCATTCAAAAGATCCGGACGGTCTTTGCCGACCTTCGGATCGACGGCGAGATCATCATCGCCGACTCGTCCGACGACCGGACGGCGGCGATCGCCCGGGACCTCGGGGCCACCGTGATCCGGCCGGAGAAGCGGGGCTACGGCAACGCTTACCTCGCGGGGCTCGCGTGCGCCCGGGGGAAGTACATCGTCATCGGAGACGCGGACAACACCTACGACTTCCTCGAGATCCCGAAACTCCTCGCCCCGCTCGATGCCGGCGCCGACATGGTCCTCGGCTCCCGGCTCCGGGGGGAGATCCGGCCCGGAGCCATGCCCGCCCTCCACCAGTACGTGGGCAACCCCCTGCTCACCCGGCTCCTCAACCGGGTCTTTTCCATCCGGATATCGGATGCGCACACGGGTCTCCGGGCGTTCCGGCGGGAGGCGCTCGGGCGGCTGAACCTCAAGACCGGGGGGATGGAGTTTGCAAGCGAGATGATCATCGAGGCGGCGAAGGCCGGGCTCCGGATCGACGAGGTCCCGATCACCTACTCCGCCCGGGTCACGCCCTCGAAACTGCAGAGTTTCTCCGATGGGTGGCGGCACGTCCGGTTCATGCTCCTCTACCGGCCGATCCCCTTCATCACCGTCCCCGGGCTGCTCTTCGCGATCTTCGGCTTCTTTTTGATGGTCATCTTCCTCTTCAGGGGCGACGTCGAGACCTCGTTCATCCACTCCTTCATCCTCGGCGCCCTCTTCTTCGTCGGCGGGCTCCAGGCGCTCTTTGCCGGGGTCAACATCGCCGTCTACTCGGCCGTCCAGGGCTACGGCGAGGCAGGATCGTTCGTCTCCCGGCTCATGAACTACCACAGCCTCGAGTGGGAACTCCTCGCCGGTATCCTGCTGATGGCCGGCGGCGGCCTCGTCGGGCTCGGCATCCTCCGGGACTGGGCCGCTTCCGGGTTCGGCCCGCTCTTCCAGATCGCAAACGCCGTCTGGGCGCTGGCCCTCTTCCTCGCCGGGATGCAGGTCGTCTTTTCCGGCATCTTCACGAGCATGATGCTCTTAAAACGCGGCGAAGGGCAGGACTGACGTCATCCGGGGCACGGCGCTCCGTCCACCGATCCCGATTTTTAGGGCCCTGTTTGGATTTCAGGGCCCTTTTTGGGGAGATCGATCCTGTTATATATGCTTGGCGGTACAGTTGTGAACCGGAGGAGCTTCAAATGACCATTTTATCAAACAATCAACAGACGATAGCAAGGAGGATCGATGCAGGCACCGCCGCCGAAGTGTGGCGCGACTGGAAGTGGCAGGTGCGGCACGCGATCACCGATATATCCACATTTGAGAGGCTGCTCGGCGTATCATTCGGGGGGGACGAACGGAAGGCGCTGGAGGAGACCGTAAGCAGGTTTCCCCTGCGGATAACGCCCTACTACCTCTCGCTCATCGATGCAAAAGATATCTGGAACGACCCGATCTTCATGCAGTGCTTCCCGTCGCCGGCGGAGCTGCAGGTAGAGCCCGACGATATGGAAGACCCGCTTGCCGAGGACGCAGACCACCCCGCCCCCTGCATCACCCACCGCTACCCCGACCGGGTGCTTTTTTTGGTCAGCAACGTCTGCGCCATGTACTGCCGGCACTGCACCCGGAAGCGGAAGGTCGGGGACGTCGACTCCATCCCGTCGGAGGCCGAGATCCTCAAGAGCCTCGACTACATCCGGGAGAACCCCGGTATCCGGGACGTCCTCCTCTCCGGGGGCGACCCGTTCATGCTCCCCGACGGTTACCTCGACTGGATCCTGACCGAACTCGACGATATCGAGCACGTCGAGGTGGTCAGGATCGGCACCCGGGTTCCGGTTGTCCTCCCCTACCGGGTCACTGAGGAACTCGTCGCGATGCTTGCCCGCCACCACCCGCTCTGGGTGAACACCCACTTCAACCACCCGGCGGAGATCACCGCGTCGTCGCAGAAGGCGCTCGCAAGGCTTGCCGATGCCGGGATCCCGCTCGGCAACCAGACCGTCCTGCTTGCGGGAGTGAACGACTGCCCGCGGATCATGAAGACCCTGGTGCAGAAACTCGTGCGGAACCGGGTCCGCCCCTACTATCTCTACCAGTGCGACCTCTCCGAGGGGCTCGCCCACTTCCGCACCCCGGTCTCCAAGGGGATCGAGATAATCGAGAGCCTCATAGGGCATACCAGCGGGTTTTCGGTCCCGACCTACGTCATCGACGCTCCCGGGGGCGGCGGGAAGATCCCGGTGATGCCTCAGTACCTCATCTCCTGGGCCACGAACCGGGTGGTGCTGCGGAACTTCGAGGGGGTGATCACCACCTACCGGGAGCCCGACTCCTACGAGCCGATCTGGTGCGACCGCAAGTGCGCGACCTGCGGGCAGTACCTGAGGCTCGAGGGCGCGGACGAGTCCAAGGCGGTCGGGATCGTAAAACTCCTCTCCGACGAGGACCCGACGACAGCGCTCGTCCCGGAGCACACGGAGCGGTTCGAGCGGAGAAATGACAACTGATACCGTCACGACGATCGGGGACACCGTCGTCCAGCACGGTCGATTGAGCGACCGCATCTACGTGATGCACCTCGCTCCCGGCGACCTCCCCGCCATCCTGGACGACCTGGACGGGCTCGCACAGCGCGAGGGCTACACGAAGATTTTTGCAAAAGTGCCCGCCTCCGCCCTCCCTCTCTTCCTCGCCCGCGGCTACGTCGTCGAGGCGCGGGTTCCGGGGTTCTTCCGGGGCAGGGAGGACGGCTGTTTCGCATCAAAGTTCCTCGACCCGGACCGCCGACAGGAGTTGGCCGATCCCGCCGCGGTCCTCGCGGCCGTCCGGGCGAAGGCGGGCGATGCACGCCCGGCCGACTTGCCGCCGGGCTGGACGTATTCCGTGGCAACGGAGGACGACGCCGACGACCTTGCCGCGCTCTACCGGGAGGTCTTTGCGACCTACCCGTTTCCCATCGGCGACCCCCGCTACCTGCGGGAGACGATGGCCGGGGACTACCGCTACTTCGTCGTCCGCACCGAAAACGGCCGGCTCGCGGCGGCCTCCTCGGCGGAGATCTACCGGCAGGACGAGAACGTCGAGATGACCGATTTTGCCGTGCACCCGGGTTTCAGGGGCCGGGGCCTCTCGGGATTCCTCCTCTCCCGGATGGAGGAGGAGATGCGGGCTGCCGGGATGAAGACCGCCTTCACGATTGCCCGGGCGCTCTCCTACCCGATCAACGCCACGTTCGCCCGGGCCGGGTACGCCTGGGCCGGGACCCTCGTCAACAACACCAACATCTGCGGCGGGTTCGAGAGCATGAACGTCTGGTACCGGCCGCTGGACTGATAAAAAGGAATATTTCGGAGTTCACGCGGAGCCCTTCCGCTCCGCGTCCTTCTTTTTGTAGCCCTCGAGCAGGATCGTCGTCAGGTTCTTGACCGGGACGTCCGTGCAGTCGGCGATGTGGAACTCGCAGAACGGGCAGACCGTCACCACCACGTCCGCGCCGGTCGCCTTCACGGCCTCGTCGCGCTTCGCCCCGAGGGCTTTTGCCTCCTCCGGCACCCCCGACCGGACGCCGCCGCCGGCGCCGCAGCACTGCGAGGGCATCTCGACGAACTCCCGGACCGCCTGGCGGAGGAGAGCCCGCGGCTGCTCGCTGATCCCCTGGCCCCGGAGGAGGTGGCAGGGATCGTGGTAGGTCGCCCTGACGTCGAGCTTCGCCGGTGGCTCGATCCCGTACTCCGTCAGGATCTCCGTGACGTCTTTGACCGTAAACGGCGTCTCGTAATCGTTCTTCAGCGTCGCCCCGCACCCGGCGCAGATCGTCATCACGGTCTCGATCCCCCGGCGGGCGAAGGCCTCGATGTTTTTGCGCTTCAGATCCTCTAAAAACGACGTCTGCCCCGTCCGGATCAGCGGCGAGCCGCAGCAGACCTGGTCGTGGGGGACGATCACCCGGATCCCGTTGCGCTTCATGACCTCCATCGCGTCGAGCGCCGTCTGCGGCACCCGGCCGTTGAACATGCACCCGACGAAGAACCCCACCTCGCCGCGGACGGGGCCGTCGGGCTCGATCACCTCCGGCACCTGCTCGAGGAACGTCGGCTGCGTCCGCTCGACGCTCCGTCCCGTCTCCTGCACCAGCCGCGCCACCTCCTGGTGGCGGGGGAGGGTCAGCCCGCGCCGGTTCGCGATTTCCCTGAGCTTCTCGATCGCCTTGCCCGGCACATCGATCTTCTTCGGGCAGACCTCCGTGCACCGCTTGCAGGTCGTACAGTAGAAGAGGCCTTTTTCGATGGCGTCGCCGATTCGGTCCCCCGAGTCCCGGGGGTCGAGGGCGAGGCGCATCTCCTGCCGGAGCACCGTCGGGCCGGCGAACTCCGTCACCTGGAGCGCCGGGCAGGCCGATACGCAGCAGAGGCATTCGATACAGTCCCGGAGCGGCTTGATCGTCTCGATCTCCTCTTTTGCCGGCAGCCCCGCATCCGGTGCCGGACAGATCCTGGCGATCTTCGCGATGACCGGACTCATATCCACCGTCAGGTCTTTCAGGACCGGGAGGTCCAGCGGCTCGACCGTCATACCGTCGCGGGCCTCCGCCGTGCAGGCGAGGACGGGCGTCCCGTCCACCCGGACGGCGCAGCTCCCGCACTGCCCGGACCCGCAGCAGTAGCGGTAGGCGAGCGTCGGGTCGTGCTCGTCGTGGACCGCGTGGAGGGCGTGGAGCACCCGGGCGCCCTCGTTGACCCGGGCCGTATACGCCTCGAAACGGGGCTCCGCGTCCTTGGCCGGGTCGTAACGGGAGACCCGGAGGGTGATCTCCTTCATGCCGGCACCTCCCGCCGCTCGATCCCTTCCCTGGAGAGCGAGACATAGGTGTGGCCGAACGGCGACCTCGCCGGGTCCGTGGTGGCGGTCTCCGCGTCCAGCCGGACGTGAGCCCCCCGGTTCTCGGGTCGCAGCAGGGCGCACCGCACGATCAGGGATGCCGTGGTGCACATGTTCCGGACCGTGCAGCACTCGAGAAGGTTCGCGGTCGAGGCGGCGCAGAGCCGCCGGTCGGCCAGCCGACGGACATGCGTCAGGGCCGTCCGGAGGTCGGGGGCGTTCCGGAAGATCCCGGCCTGGTTCCACATCGTGAGTTTCAGGTCCTTCCTGACCTCTGCGGGGCTTATCGCCCCCTCGAAGAAGGCGTCGAGCATCCGGGTTACCTCATCGACCCGGGCGGGATCGATCCGGCCGCTCCGTTCCGGTGCCTTCCCGGCGAACTCCCCGGCGCGCTTCCCGAATACCTGCGTATCCGCAAGCGCATTCCCGCCGAGGCGGTTTGCGCCGTGCACCCCGCCGGTCACCTCGCCGCAGGCGAAGAGGCCGGGTATGGTCGTCCGGCACTCCGGGGTGATCCGGAGCCCGCCCATGATGTGGTGGGCGGTGGGCGCCACCTCCATCGGCTCCCGCCTGATATCCACGCCGAATGTGAGGAACTGCTCCAGCATCACCGGGAGCCGGGCCTCGATCTGCTCCGCGGGGAGATGGGTCACGTCCAGATAGACCCCGCCGCGGTTCGTCCCCCGGCCCTCCAGCACCTCGGTCGCGATCGCCCGGGCCACCACATCCCGGGTGGAGAGCTCCATCCGCTCGGGGTCGTAGCGCTCCATGAACCGCTCCCGCCGCGCGTTCAGGAGAATGCCCCCCTCGCCCCGGACCGCCTCCGTCACCAGGCGGCCGCGGGCGTCGTAGGGGTAGACCGCGCCTGTCGGGTGAAACTGGACCATCTCCATGTCGATCAGCTCCGCCCCTGCCCGGTAGGCCATGGCGAACCCGTCGCCGGTCCCGGCGGCGGAGTTCGTGGATATATCGTAAGCCTGCGTCCCCCCGCCGGTCGCAAGCACCGTGGCGTCGGCCCGGAAGAGCACGAGACTGCCGTCCCGGTCGAGAGCGACGGCGCCGGCGACGGCACCGCTCTCGTCTTTTACGAGGTCGACGACCGAGACCTCCTGGTAGAGGTGCGTATCGGTCGCGTCGAGGCGGTCGAGGAGGGTCATGATCATCTCGTGGCCGGTCCGGTCCCCGGCGTAGCAGGTCCGGGGGAACCGCTGCCCGCCGAACGGCCGCTGCGCCACCATTCGATCGTCCGTGACGTCGAAGACCGCACCCCACCGGACGAGGTCCGCCATCCGCTCCGGCGCCTCACGGGTCAGTGCGTCCACCAGAGCGGGGTCGTTGAGGTACGCCCCGCCCTTCAGCGTATCCTCGCGGTGGACCAGAACTGAGTCCCGGTCCCGCAACACGGCGTTGAAGCCGCCTTCCGCCATCGTCGTGCACCCGCCTTTGCCGGCGATGGTCTTGGAGACCAGGACCACGCCGCCGTACCGGGAGGCCTCGATGGCAGCCCGTACCCCGGCGCCCCCGCTTCCGATAACCAGCACGTGCGCGTCCACAATCTCGTCTACAAGCATCTTATTAGTCGGTGCGTTGTATAATACCATAAAGTAATTGCAGGGACAAGTGAGCCAGAATGAGGCTTTTAATGAAATTTGGCGGCACCTCCGTCGGTGAGGCAGACTGTATCCGGCGGGTCGCAGACATTGTAGAATCGCACCGTGCAGCAGGCGACGAGGTCGCGGTGGTCGTATCGGCATGCTCGGGAGTCACCGACCAGATCATCGCGGTGGCCGACGAGGTCGCAACAAGCAAGGAGCAGCCGGAGATCGGGACGCTCCTAGCAGCGATGCGGACCCGGCACACCCGGCTCCTTGGCGAGACGGCCCCCGACTACGCCGACGAGGTGACGGCGGTCATCGACGACCGGCTCACCCGGCTGCAGAACATCCTCACCGCAGTATACACCCTCAAGGAGCTGACTCCCCGGTCCCGCGACTATATCGTCTCCTTCGGGGAGCGGCTCTCCGCCCCGATCGTGAGCGCCGCTCTCCGTCAGCGCGGCATCTCCTCGATCTTCCTCAACGGTGCCGAGGCCGGGATCGTCACGACGGCGAACCACGGGGACGCCCGCGCTCTCCCGGCGAGCGAGGAGAACATCCGGAACCGGGTCACCCCGCTGCTCACGGACACCGTCCCGGTGATCATGGGCTTCATGGGGGCGACCGAGCAGGGCGTCATCACCACCCTCGGGCGGAGCGGTTCCGACTACTCGGCCGCCGTCGTCGGCGCCGGGATCGATGCCGACGAGGTCTGGATCTGGACCGACGTCGACGGGGTGATGACCTCCGACCCCCGGATCATCAAGGACGCCCGGGTGCTCGACGACATCTCCTACCTGGAGGTGATGGAACTCTCCTTCTTCGGCGCGAAGGTGCTGCACCCGCGGTCGGTCGAACCCGCGATGCAGAAGGATATCCCGATCCGGGTCAAGAACTCCTTCCGGCCCGAAGTCCCCGGAACCCTCATCCTCCGCGATGAGCACCAGGAGAAGCGGGTGGTCAAGGCCATCGCCTTGATCGAGAAGGTGGCCCTGGTCAATATCAACGGCGCGCAGATGATCGGCCGCCCCGGCGTCGCAAAGACAATCTTCTCTGCGCTCGCTGAGCGGGAGGTGAACGTCATGATGATCTCGCAGGGCTCAAGCGAGGCGAACATCTCCCTCATCATCGACGAATCCCACCTGGATGCCGCGATCGCCGCCCTCACCCCGATCGTGAAGCAGGGTATCGTGCGCGAGGTCACCTACGACCGGGACGTCGCTGCGGTCGCCGTCGTGGGTGCGGGGATGGCCGGCACCCCGGGAACGGGAGGCCGGATCTTCTCAGCGCTCGGCCGGGCCGGGATCAATATGATGATGATCTCGCAGGGTTCAAGCGAGGTGAACGTCTCGTTCGTCGTGACGGCCGGAGACGGCAAACGGGCCCTGCAGGTATTGCACGACGAATTCCGTCTCTCGGAGAACTCAGATGACACGGAAGATGCCTTCGCATCTTCCTGCCAGGCACAACCCAGAGGGTTGTGCCGTGCTGAAGGACATACCTACCGTGAAGCGGGGGTCGATATCGACCTCGAGGCCCGGGCGGTGCGGGCGCTGATCGACAGCCTCACCTACCGGAGGACCGGCGCATTCTCGATGCTCGGGAAGGTCGGGCACTTTGCCGGGCTGATCGATTTCGGCCCCCATGTCCTCGCGCTCGCGGTCGACGGTGTCGGCACCAAGATGCTCGTCGCCGACGCACTTTGCGACTGGCGGACCGTCGGGATCGACTGCATCGCGATGAACGTGAACGACCTCTACGTGATGAACCTCGAACCGGTGGCATTCGTCGACTACATAGCGACCGACGCGCTCTCGCCCGAGAAGATGGCCCAGATCGGCGAGGGACTCAACGTTGGGGCGCGGCTCGCGAACATGAACATCGTCGGCGGCGAGACCGCGACCCTCAAGGGGCTCGTGAACGGCCTCGACCTCGCGGGGACCTGTCTCGGGGTCCAGAAGAAGGAGAAGGTCGTCACCGGCGAGGGGATCGTTCCCGGCGACCGGATCGTCGGGGTTCCCTCGAGCGGCGTCCACAGCAACGGCTTAACCCTCGCCCGCCGGGTCGTCGAGGAGTACGCCTCCTACGACACCCTTCTTCCGAACGGGAAGACCCTCGGCGAAGAACTCCTGACGCCCACCCGGATCTACCACGAAGTGCTCCGGGTGACGGAGGCCTGCACCATTCACGGGATGTGCCACGTCACCGGCGGCGGCCTCCTGAACTTCAAGAGGCTCTCGGAGTACGGGTTCTCCGTCACCGATCCCCTCCCGGTCCCCGAGATCTTTTCCTGGCTGCAGGAGACCGGCGGGATCGGTGACGCGGAGATGTACCGCACCTTCAACATGGGCATGGGCTACGCCTTCGTCGTCCCGGCCGAAAGCGTGGCCGCGATCCGGTCGATCGTCCCCGAAGCCCGGGTGGTCGGCGAGGTGACGGAGGAGCCGGGGGTGCGGTTGAAGGGTGTGGAGATCCGGTGAAGAGGATTTTTCCCTCCCCTCTCTGATTTTTTGTGACCGGCGGGTGAAATGTCAGCCGCCTCATGTCTCTTATGCTTTGTTCTGGTGAAACATTGCTCAACCCCGTGCACGGATTTCGTGGGAATATCGCGACTGGGGGGTGGGGACAGGGGGGGGGGGAGACCCCCCTCCCCGTCAGCCCCTCCCCCAAACGTGATAGCCACCACGGTCCACTGTACGGGGCTTTCTCCTCGTCCTCGCTGTTCCACCGGCCTCGACTGTCTCCTAGCGTTTATACTCCTTTTTGGTGGTCACATTTGGGGACGTCACACCTGAAGAACTCCGTCCCACTCAAACCCCCCGCCGGCTGGTATTTGCACTCGCACCGGACGGTGCGAGTGCCCTAGTTCGTAGATCTGTCACACCCCACACCCCCGGGCGCTTACGCTCCGACCCTCCAGGCCACTCATGCCCTTCGATCGTTCACGCCCCGCCGCCGTGCTCCTCGAAGTAGTGCAGCGCGTCGGGGACCTGTTCCCGGACCCGCTTCAGGAAGTGGTTCGCAAGGTCGGGGTCGGCTATCCTGAGCGAGTGCTGCATCGCCCGCTCCGTCTCCTTGGTGAGCCCACCCTCCCGGTCCATCTCCGCCTTGATATCGTGGACGGCGTTCTCGACTTCCACTTCGCTCTCCCACTTCAGCACAGATATCGTTCGTGCCATCTTCATTCACCTCAAGGCGTGCCGTATGGACGGAGGTTCTACTTTAGGTTAACCCTCGGGAGGCAAAAGAAAAGTATCAGGCTTCTCCCTGAGTGAGGAGCATCTTTTCGGCTTTTTCACTGACGAGCGCGCTGTTTCCGGCGGGATCCTCGAGGATGACCGTGAACGGGAAGGCCACCTCCCGTGCAGCGCCGATCGTCTCCTGCATCCGGAGCGCGGCCGCCCGTTCGTCTTCGCTCTCGGGGTTCGCGAGGATCGTCTCCACCGCCTGCTCGAAGCGGGAGAGGATCCCCTCGATATTGGTGACGAATCCTTCGCAGGCGGTGCCGGGCTCGACCTTCAGCCCGAGTTCCGGGATCTCGATCATCCCCGTCGTGCTCCGCGCCACCCGGATGGCGAGGTCGCCGGGCTCCTCCACCCGCACCGTCCACCTGACCGGGTCGCCCTCCCCGAGAATGATGGTGTCGGTGTGCCGGTAGCCGCAGGCGTCGCAGGCGATTGCAACGAGCAGGATGTCGGGAAAGTGGGGGATATCGAGACGATGATGGACGATCCGGATCTCGCCCCCGCACGCGGGACAGGTTCCCGGATGGGACTCCCGCACTACAGGCCCCCGCCGATCTTCTCGCGGGAGACCTTGACGGACATAGGCGTGATGAGAACGTACTTCTGCTCTCCGAGGCCGACGATGTCGCCGTTCACGTCCTTTGCCACGTCACGGAGGTCCTTTAGAACCCGCTCGAACGTCACCTTGTCCATCTTCAGCCGCCCGATATCGACGATGACGATGTTGCCGTTGTAGACCTCGTCTTTGACGCGGGGGGTATCTTTGAGGTCGGCGATGGTGGCGATCTTGATGTACATGGATGCCGGTTCTTCTTCATTCGATCCCTCGTAGGAGGCGAGATCGAGTTCCATGTAGTCCTCTTCGTTTCGTGCTGGACTTTTACCGAGGATGCTGTCAAAGAGCTTTTTAACCATAGAAAAATTGAGGAATGAATTTTATTTAATAGTATCTTTTAATTTCTCCGTTAGATTTCAAGATTCCAGACATCGTCCCCGACATAGTGGATGCTTTTGACCGACTTGCCCTTCTCCTGCCGCTCCATATCGGCTGCATCGAAGAGCGCAATTCCGATAGCGAGCGGTTTGCCGTGGCGCTCCTCCACGACCTGCACGGGGTGTCCCGCACGGACGTCCGGCGAGATCGAAACGATCCCGGGGCGCATGGCATCCGCGCCGTTTGCGACGAACCTGACCGCGCCGGCATCGACCACCACCCTGCGCTCGGGGATCGGGTGCTCGACGAGGCCCCGCAGGCTGGGAAAGGCCCAGTCGTTGGTGGCTATCAGAAGCGGTTTTTTGTCGACGAGGTAGATCCCGACGGCAGTATCCGTCTCAACCCGCTCGATCCGGTCGGACCGAAAGAGGTCGGCCGACGCCCCGATCTCGTCGACAAGCTGGCGCAGGAGATCGGCTATCTGTGACTTACGGATGACGTGGCGTTTTTTTACGGTAATCCTGGGCATGTAATCGAGACCTCGGGGAAGCGTTAACCCTCGCGCAACATCGCGGTTATATTTAAGTAGCTTCCTCACTCAAATATATTACTCCAGAAAGGACGGCACAGGGTAATCATATGACGCCAAGACCGTTGGATATTTTAGATCAGGTACTGAATCGTCAGCCCGTTATCATCAGCCTCAAGGGTGGGAGGGAGATCCGGGGGATCCTCCAGGGATACGACGTTCACATGAATCTGGTATTGGATAAGGCAGAAGAAGAAGTGGACGGCGCGGCGCAGAAACTCGGCACGTTGATCGTCCGCGGTGACAATGTGATCTACATTACCCCTTCAGTAGAATAAGTAGGTGAGAGATAATGTCAAAAGGCACACCCTCGATGGGCAAGCGGCAGAAGCGCACCCACATCGCCTGCAGGCGTTGCGGCAAGATATCGTTCCACGCACAGCACAAGGTCTGTGCGGCCTGCGGCTTCGGCAGAAGCCGGAGGATCCGCAGTTACCGCTGGACGGAGAAGAAAGCAAAGGTACCGACGCATTAGAGTTGTATCATGTGTGGTATCGTTGGCATCGTCGATGCTGGCGGTGTCTCGTTTCCGCTGTACTATGCCCTGTACGCTCTCCAGCACCGGGGGCAGGAGAGCGCGGGGATCTCTACTTTTGAAGGCAAGACCCTGTACACGCACAAAGCCCAGGGGCTCGTTGCCGAAGTCTTCAACAGCCAGACCCTGCAGGAACTGCGGGGCAACGCCGGAATCGGACACGTCCGCTACCCGACAACCGGGTCGAAGATCCCGGAGAACGTTCAGCCGTTCAACTTCAGGTACCGGGGGCTCGACCTCGCGATCGCCCATAACGGCAACCTGGTCAATACGGTCGAACTCCGGGAGGAGTACGAGCGCAGGGGGCAGATCTTCTGCACCACGACCGACACCGAGATCATCGGGAACATCATCGCCGATGCGCTCCGGACCTCAAAGAGCATGGAGGATGCCGTCCGGCTCTGCATGCGGCGGCTACGGGGCTCCTACGCCACCATTGCGCTCCTGAACGATACCGTCTATGCCTTCCGAGACCCGCTCGGCATCAAACCGCTCTGCATCGGCAGGCTCGACCACGGCTACATCGTCGCATCGGAGAGCGTGGCGATCGATGCACTGGACGGCACGTTCATCAGGGACGTGCTGCCGGGAGAACTCGTCCGTATCGATGCAAACGGGCTCTCCTCCGTCCAGATCGCGACCGCGAACCGGAGGGCGCACTGCATCTTCGAATACATCTACTTCGCCCGTGCCGACTCGGTCATGGACGGGACGCTTGTCTATGACGTGCGGCGCCGGATCGGGCAGAAACTCTACGATGCGAGCCCTATCGAGGCGGATACGGCCTGTCCGGTCCCCGACTCGGGGATCGCGTACGCTGCAGGCTACGCCGAACGCTCCGGGATCCCGTTCGTCGAGGGGCTGATGAAAAACCGTTACATGGGCCGGACGTTCATCATGCCGGACCAGCAGCAGCGGGAGCGGGCGGTCCGGATCAAACTCAACACCGTCAGGGGAAACCTGAAGGACAAAAGGGTGGTTCTCATCGACGACAGCATCGTCCGGGGGACGACCTCCCGCCGGATCGTGAACATGATCCGGGACGCCGGGGCGAGTGAGATCCATCTCCGGGTCGGCTCCCCGCCGATCATCGCCCCCTGCTACCTCGGGGTGGATATGCCAACCCGCACGGAACTGATCGCGAGCGGCAAGGAGGTCGAGGCGGTGCGGGAGAGCGTCGGTGCGACTTCGCTCACCTACATCCCGCTCGAGGACCTGGTGGAGGCGATCGGGTGCGGCGAGCGGAATCTCTGCATCGGGTGCCTGACCGGATGCTACCCGGTAGACATCAACGGGGAGAAGAGTTGCCACTGCGTCGTGGACTACGTGGCCGGCACCCATCAGTCCGACCTCTCGACCTTCAGGGCCGGGAAGGGACGGACATCATAACCCTGTCCCGTGCGGCTCCTGCCGGGGAGGGTTTCCTTTTTCCTGGGGGCGTGAAGGCTCCCTATGCTCCGCGACCGCACCTTCGGCCGGTCACGCTTTGGAACGTCTCATTCAAAATCATGCACGGCTTTCCACCGGACTGCCCAACTCAGACCTCCGGCCCCCCGGGTGGGGCTTGCAGGCATCGGCTTGCGGGGAACCGGTTTACCCTTATACAACCTGACCGGATCAATGACCGAAAGGACTTGCGCGCGGAGCCCGGAACTCTTTCCGGGCTTATCGGACGCGATCGCGCAGATTCGCGGGCGAAAAGACTCTTGAGGGAGAAGGACGGACGCCTCCGGAGTCAGAGGGTGGATATGAAATGCAAAAAACTCGCAAAAACGCTGAAGAACCGAACATAGCGAGGGATGGATTTGAACCATCGATCTACGGGTTATGAGCCCGTCGGGATTTCCTGACTACCCCACCTCGCTTCCCACCTGTGAGGTATATACCATTGTTTTCCAGATGATATATAACTTTCCGCGGGCCGAATCGGCGCAACTTGTTTCTCTGGTGCTCATGCACCCGCCGTTCCGCCAGTCGTCACTCGAAAACGCTTCGCGTTTTCTCGAGCTCCTGCCGCTCGCGATGCTCGCGCCAGTCGTCACTCGAAAACGCTTCGCGTTTTCTCGTGCACCCGCCGTTCCGCCGGGTGCACTCCCAATCATTTAATACAGGCGGGCAGCATATTTTCGCTGTATGGAAGAGAAGAGACCGGCGGACGACGACCTGCAGCGTCTCCGGGAAGAACGCCTCCGGGAACTCGAGGCGCGGATCCAGGGC
The DNA here is from genome assembly GCA_016841955.1 of Methanobacteriota archaeon. Classification (GTDB taxonomy): domain Archaea; phylum Halobacteriota; class Methanomicrobia; order Methanomicrobiales; family Methanoculleaceae; genus Methanoculleus. The sequence continues at coordinate 398,678 of JAENYE010000001.1, read as the reverse complement.
ACCCCGGGCGGTGTCCTCGAGATTGTCGACGACACATTCCAGGAGACCGTACGGGAGCACCCCTCCCTGGTCGTCGACGTCTGGGCGGAATGGTGCGGCCCCTGCCGGATGGTGGCCCCGGCCATCGAGGACCTTGCGCGTGATTTCGCCGGCAGGGTGACCTTCGGCAAGTGCAACGTCGACCAGAACCCTGCTATCGCGGCGGGTTTCAGCATAACCGCGATCCCGACGCTCCTACTCTTCTCGAACGGCATGCTTGTCGACCGGGTGGTCGGTGCGTTCCCGAAAGAGGCTATCAAAGCAAGGGTCGTGCGGGCCTTCGGTACGGGCTAGAGGTTCGCCCCCTGCCGGGACCTGAGCCATTCGGAGAGCCGTGCGGCCATGATGAAGTCGTTCATGGAGAGCCCGCCGATGGCGTAGGTGTACCAGGCGACGTCCACGAACCTGCCTTTGTGTATGCTGATATCCGGGAGATGGTTCTCCCGCGCGGCAAACCCGGCTATCTCGCGGAAGAACGTCACGGCATCACTGAAGTCCTTGCAGGTGAACCGGGCACAGAGACGCCCGCCTTCGAGCGACCAGTCCGGGACCTCCGACAGGAGGTCGGCGATCTCCCGCCGGTTCAGCGGTGCCGTATCCGCGACATCCGGGCTGATCACCTCAGACGAAAGATCCATGGTGATCCCTCTCCGGGCGGGATGAAAAAGGTTCTTCTCCGGCGCCGACGCTCTTAGCACACTGAGTCAGCTTTCTTTAGAGCTTTGATAAGCCATAGGTTTCGAGCGTGAGCATCTGGAGAGTGGGAGCCGTAGGAGCTCGCGAAAGGATGGTGATGGCAGCAATCACACGAACTTCGCGTCTTCGCGGCTTCGCGTGAGATCGACCCAGTTTTCCACCGCGAATTGCCTCACGCGAAGCCGCGAAATTCGCGAAGGATACAGGGAATAGTTGATGCCCTGATGCACTAGCGCAGCTTCTTAATCAGGTATGCCACGTTCTCGGCGAACCGCCGGACTGTTCTCATTCCTTCTTCGTCGTTTAGGGCATCCCCCGGCGCTCTCCCGAAGACCATGTTCCAGTAGGTCGAACCCGGCACGATCATATCGTTGATCAAGAAGAACATCAGCATCTCCTGGAGCGTGGCGGTATGCCCGCCCCGCCGCGCCACGGCGATAGGCCCGCCCACCTTCCGGGAGAGGAACAAATCCGACGACATCGAGACCATCCCGATCCGCTGCAGCGCCGACATGACGTCGCCCCGTGCAGTCCCGAAGTAGACGGGGGTGCCCACGATGAACCCGTCAGCCTCCCGGATTTTCGCGATGATCTCGTTCAAGTCGTCATCGAGGGCACACTCCCCGCCGGTGCAGAGTCCGCAGGCGGTGCACGAGAGGATGCGGGTCTCTGCCAGCAGTATGGTCTCGGTCTCGATACCCTCGCGCTCGAGGACCTTTGCGCATTCCCCGAGCACCAGTGCGGTGTTCCCCTCGAGCCGGGGACTCCCGCAGAGCAGCAATACTTTTCCGGTCGTCATCTTACACCTCGATCAGCCGGTAAGAGGCATCGCCAAGCCCGATCCCGGCAGCGTAGGCGATCTGGTACCTGCCATCCGTGTAATCCCAGACCCCCTTAAACTTGTCTTCACCGGGAGCGAGGTTCTCCGCAAGCAGTGTCCGGGCAAACCCGAGCTCGCTGTTGACGAGATCGAGGCTCGCGTGGTCGATTGCGACCGGGTCGGTGGAGGCGAGGATCCCGATGTCGGGGACGATCGCCGCGTCGCTCCAGGGAACACAGTCGCAGTCGGGGGTGATGTCGAGGAGGAAGTTGATGTAGCCCACCCTCCCGGATTTACCGCGGACTGCGCCGAGAGCGTACTCGCAGAGTCTCTCAAGGAACGGCCGGATCTCCGTCGTCCAGTCGAACTCGATCGCTCCCGTGGGGCAGGAGCGCATGCAGTCGCCGCACCCGACGCAGTGCTCCGGGTTGAGTTTCGCCCGTCCGTCTGCGATGGTCATCGCCGCCTGTGGGCAGACCGTGGTACACTTTCCGCACCCCCCGCACCGCTCGATCTCCACGAACGGCCGGCCCGCGTGCTGCTCCGCCTTCCCGGAGGGCGGGGCGCAGCCCATCGCCAGGTTCTTGATCGCCCCGCCGAACCCGGCGAGGTCGTGGCCCTTGACGTGCGAGAGGACGATCATGCTGTCGGCGTCGAGGATGCTCCCGGCGATCCGGACACTCCGGAAATGCTTCGTGTCGACGGCGACTTCTCCCCAGTAGCCGCCCCGGAGGCCGTCGGCGACGATCACCGGAGCGCCGACCACGGCGTAGTCGAACCCATGCTCGATGGCGGTGACGGTATGCCTGACGGCGTCGCCCCTGCTCCCCGCGTAAAGGGTGGCGGTATCCGTGATGAACGGGTGCGCCCCTCGTTCCTTCACCTTATCGACCACCTGCCGGGCAAATACCGGGTGCAGGTAAGTGTCGCATCCACGCTCCCCGGCGTGCAGTTTGACGGCCGCAAGGTCCCCCGGCCGGACCGCCTCGCCAAACCCTGCCGCGTCAAAGAGACGGCGGATCTTCTCGACTTTGCTCTCCCGGTGACTCCTTGCCCTGAGATTCGCGAAATAGACGTCTGCCATCGTCGTCTGCTCCTTCTCCAGTTATCTCGCAACTGCAGGGATAAGAATTGTGCCTGCCGATCCGGAAAATTTGGGGCGGGCCGTGTCGGTCAGAGCCGGGAGAGGTCGATATCCCCGTTCGAGGTGGTGACGGTGATCGTCGCCCCTCCGTCGCCGAGCGTGCCCGAGACCCGGGTTCCCGTCGACTCGTCAAGCAGGAGCGGCAGGTCGTTCGCTGCAATCCTACCGTTCGAGGTGGTCGCGACCACCCGGACGTCCAGGCCCTCCGCGAGCCGGAGCGTGACGGGGCCGTTGCTCGACGATACCGTCACGTCCCCCTTGACGGCGGGGATATCGGCCGATACCGGGCCGTTCGATGTCTCCAGGTCCGCGACTCCCCCGGACTCCTCCACAGTGATCCCGGCGTTGCTGGTCCTTGCGGTGACGTATCCTTCGACGCCCCGCACCTCGATCCCGCCGTTCGAGGAGGCAGCCGCGAGATCCCCGCCGGGAGCGCCGTCAACACGCACGGGGCCGTTCGACGTCCTGAGTTCCGTTCCGTTCACCCGCACCCCAAAAAGTTCGATAGGGCCGTTCGAACTCTCGACCCGCTGCAGGACGACGGTGGGCGGCAGGTGTATCATGTAGTTTACACTCACCTGTGGGTTCGCCCCGGTGTGCACTGTCTCGACCCGGAGGGGGTCGCGCTCCGTCACCTCTATCCGGACCTTGTCGAGTTCGCCCTGGCCGTAGGCGGACCGTTTGACCGCACTGACGGTGACGGTCTCCCCCTCCCGGACATTCACGTTCACGCCCCCGTTCCGGTTGATCACGACCAGTTCGCTCCCCGGCTCCACCGTGACCGTCCGGTTGAACTCCTCCGTCGCCTCAAGTTTCGGCACCCCGGTGCACCCGGAGAGAACGGTAAGGAGGACCAGCAGCGCCAACGCTGCGCAGATGGCTCCCTGCATGGTCACCCTCTCTCTCGGTTGTCCTTTATGTTACTACCGCCCGTTGAAACGTCCGGCGGGCGAGGAAATACATCACCGACGCAAAGAGCACGAGGTAAGCGAACGATGCGAGGACATCGGCCGTGGTGGAGGTGTAGCGGGCACCGACGGCAAAGAAGTCGCTCCCGAGGGCGAAGTAGCGGACCCCGCTGACCAGGTGGGTGAGCGGGTTGTAGATCGAGAGGGCCTGTAAGAGCGGCGGAAACGCCTGGATAGGGTAGAGGGCGTTCGAGACGAAGAAGAGCGGCAGGGTGAGGAGCGTGATGATCCCCTGCAGCCCTTCGGGGCTCTCGAGGCGCATCGAGATGGTGGAGGAGAAGAGGAGGAACCCGAGCGAGAAGACGCCGACGAACGCGAATATACCGAGGAGCGAGAGGACGATCCGGGTGACCGAAAACCCGGGGAAGAACTGCACCCCGAGGAGGAGTCCGAACGCCATGATGATGGCCACCTGGATGAACGACTTCGTCATCCCCGAGAGGCTGACCCCCAGCATGATGTGGGTCCGGGGCATGGGACTCGCGAGCATCTCCCGCATCAGCCCCCAGTTCTTATCGAAGAGTAGGCTGATCCCGCCAAAGAGGCTCGTAAAGAGAGTTGTCATCGCGATCACCCCGGCGGCCATGAAGGTGAGGTAGTCGACCGGAACGATGCCCGCCGGGACCTGGACGGCGGAGGCGAACCGGTTGAAGTTCGAGGACATCGCGACGCCGAAGAACGCCATCCAGAGCGCCGGCTGCAGGAGTGACGAGAGGAGTTGCGTCCTGAACCGGACGAACCGGATCATCTCCCGCCAGTAGACGGTGAGAAACTCCCATGCCATGGCGCTCACGCCCCCTCATCCCGCAGTTCCCTGCCGGTGTAGTGGACGAAGACGTCGTCCATCGTCGGTTTCTTGAGGTTCACGCTCGAAATCGCGATCCCGGCGCCACGCACCCGCTCGACGATCTGCGGGAGGCAGTGGCTCCCGTCGGCCGAGATCGTGATCGAGAGGCCGCGGGGCGACTCCGTGACCGACCGGATCTCCCCGATCCCCCTGAGTGTCTCCCGGGCCTTCGCGTCGTCTTCGGTCTCCAGGTAGACGACGTCCTCGCCGAGGGCGTTCTTCAGTTCCTCCGGGGTGCCGGAGACGACGATCCTGCCGTGATCGATGATGCTGATCCGGTCGGAGAGCATATCGGCCTCCTCCATGTAGTGCGTCGTCAGAAAGATCGTCGTCCCGGCCTCGTTCACCTGCCGTATGTATTCCCACATCCGCATCCGCGTCTGGGGGTCGAGCCCCTGCGTCGGTTCGTCCAGAAAGAGAACCTCCGGCCGGGTCATCAGGCCCCGTGCGATCTGGAGCCGCCGCTTCATACCGCCGGAGAGGTTCTTCGTCCGCTCGTCCCGCTTGGGGACGAGCTCCACGACCCGGAGCAGTTCGTCGATCCGCCGCCGCCGCTCATCCCGGGGGATGGTGTAGAGCCGCCCGTGAAACTCCATCGTCTCCCAGACAGTGAGGTCGCGGTCGAGCACGTCGTCCTGGAAGACGATGCCGATGGCCTCCCGGACCTTCCCGGGCTCCCGTGCGACGTCGTAGCCGGCCACCCGCACCGTCCCCTTCTGGAGGGGGAGGAGCGATGTCAGGATATTGATGGTGGTGCTCTTTCCCGCGCCGTTGGGGCCGAGGAAGGAGAAGATCTCACCTTTCCGGACGGTGAAACTGATGCCGCGCACCGCCGCAAAGCCGTCGAACGTATGTTCGAGATCCCGTACCTCGATGATATCGACCCCTTCCATCGATCACCATCCGCTCCCACGCTCTTGCACCCTCATGCACGGTGCTGTCATATCTCCCTTTCCCTCACGTGATGCGGCGGACCGCCCGGAGGCTCACACGATCCCCGGCCCCTACTCCCCGTCGCATCCCGGGGTGCGGGCCCGGGCGGTAAATGCGCCCCGGCACCCCTTCAGCAGCCGGGCCGTATAGATATCCTGAAATACCAGAACTTGCCATCCATCCTCGGAAACGGCATGTGCGGCTGCTGCTTGTTCACGCATAGAGGCGTTCAGAGGACCCGATCCGCGCGTAGCGTCATTCCCGGCACCGGCGCGCCGGAGCACGAGGAGCAGGCGGGAGGGCGGCGGTGACCCCGGCCCTCCGGGCGGTCCTCGCCCTCCTCCTCGTAGCGCTGGCGCTCGTGCCGACGACAGGCGGGCTCGTGGTCGACAACGCCGACCTGACCCCGGCAGAGGTGAAGCTCCTCTTTGCGATGCGGGAGTATACCCTGACCTACAACGAGTACGCCGACCGGCTGCCGGGGTGGGTGACCGGGCCGTTCGAGGACGAGATGGTCAATCTCTACGTCACGTCCCCCGACGGCGTGCTGGTCATCGGGATCACCTTTCATGACAAAAAGATCGTCCAGTTCGACGCAAAGGGCTGCCCGGATCCGATCGCCACGGTGACAACCGATTCCGCGACGGTGGAGGAGGTCATGGTCTCCGACCGGCCGTTCGACACGTTCCGGGCGGCGATGCGGAACGGCACGACCACGATCGAGGGTAACAACCTCCTCGGCGTGTTGCGGTCGGGAATGGTCCGGTTCGGGCTCCGGGTGATGGACGTCATCGGGCTGTGACGGACCCAAAAAAGATGCTATTGACAGGCTGTTTGCCCTTACAGCCCCACGAGGCGCATGCAGAACCCGAGGGTCAGCCCCGACATGGAGGATGTCGCCGAGAGGGCCGCGAGCACGGCGGCGTTCACCAACGGCCCTGTCCTGAGCGGGGTGTAGGTCGGGTTGCATTGCAGTCGTCGCACTATCCTGAATGGTTTCGGGGTCGTCGAGATAGGAGATTTGTAGCGTCTGATCCTCATGTGAACACCTCCTCTTGCCGGGTGGATGATTTTTCCTGAGTGTCGGTTGTTGCCTCGAATATTAATTATTGCGGTTTCGCTCTCCGGGCGGGGGGGACGGTCGCCCTGGGGGTGGTTACCGACGATGATATATCGTCGGATCCGGAATTGGGGGCGGTTCCAACTCCCGAATCCCTGGACCCGGCCCGCGACAGGTTTATCCGTTCTCCGGGCGAGGAAGTCCCATAGATGCATCGATACGCAAAACTCCTCCTCTATGGTCTGCTGGCGTTTGCCGTCTTTGCCGGGATCAGTTTCATCGTCGGCGGGCGGGTGAACTGGACGCTCGCGATAGCGACGGCCGCCGGGGTGATGATCGCGTACTTCTTCGCCGCTCTCCGGCGGGGGAGGTGAGCGGGATGGCAGGGGGAGTGCGGGCAGAGTGGGAGCGGCTCCGGAAGGTGGCGGTCCACCGGCCGGGGATCGAGATGTTCTTCGGGTTGCTGGAGCCGTATGCGGCGCTCTACGAACGGGCGTTCAGCCGCTACGAGGCACGCCGGGAGCACGACTGTCTCGATCGCACCCTCCGGGAGGAATTCGGGGTCCAGGTGCTGCGGCTCAAGGAAACAGTCCTCGATGCCGCCGACCGCGACCCGGCGGTACGCCGGCGGCTCGTCGATTGGGCGCACGCAACCGTCACTCTCCGGGGCGGCAGGAGAGAGGTGGCGGAGGCCCGCCGGAGCATGGAGCAGAACGCCGACGCCCTGGACTCGCTGCATTTCTTCACCCTCCTCCTCCTAAACCCGGTCATCGAGGTCGGAAGGGGGCCCTCCCGCCGCGGGGTGGACGTCCGGATCATGGGGCAGGAGCCGCTCGCAAACCTCTACTTCATGCGCGACCAGCAGGCGGTGACCGACTGCGGCCTCGTCGTCGCACGGCCGGCAAAGCGGCAGCGGTCCCGGGAGCCCGAGATTACCCGGTTCCTCTGGGAGACCCTCGGCATTCCGGTCGCCGGGACGGTCCGGGAGCCGGGGACCTTCGAGGGCGGCGACTTCATGCCGATGGGGGAGTTCGCCCTCGTCGGCACCGGGGACCGGACGAACCGTGCCGGGGTATGCCAGTTCCTCAGCTGTGCCCCGGGGTTCGACGAGATCGGCGTCGTCCGCCAGCCGGGCCACCCGCTCATCCCGGGCGACCGGCCCGACCCGATGGTCGATATGCACCTCGACACCTACTTCAACGTCGCGGGAAGCGGAGTGGTGATCGGTTCCGGGGTCCTCCTCAGGAGGGCGCGCCTCGACGTCTATTACCGGACGGACGGGGGCTACGAGCCGTCGGGCGAGACTGCGAGCCTCTACGACTATATCCGGTCGAAGGGATTTCTCGTGATCGATCTCTCGATCCTGGAGCAGCTCTCCTACGCCGCAAACGTCCTCTGCGTCCGGGACGGGAGCATCCTTGCGGTGGAGGGGGAGCGGGTGACGCAGACGGTGCTCCTGAACCTGGAGCGGAAGGCCGCCCGCGACCCGCAGCGCTACGGGAGGCTCCTCCGCCACGCAGAGGAGGACTACCGCCGGATCAGCAACGGTGGTCGGTTCTTCCCGCACAAGGCGGAGTTCTCCCGGCACGGCATCGAGGTCTGCCCGCTTCACCTCGAGAACCTGACGGGAGGCTACGGCGGCCCCCACTGCATGACCTGCACGCTGGAGCGGGGGTAGCGGGATGCCGGGGAAGGCCGTGGTGGTCGCGCTCGGCGGGAACGCCATCCTGCAACACCGGGAGACGGGAACGGCAGAAGAGCAGCTGGCGAACGTCCGGAGGGCCTCGCGGCATATCGCAGAGATCGCGGCCGACGGCTACGCCGTCGTCATCACCCACGGTAACGGCCCCCAGGTGGGGGACATCCTCCTCAAAAACGAGATCGCGAAGGATACCCTTCCGCCGATGCCGCTCGATGTCTGCGGGGCGGAGAGCCAGGGGATGATCGGCTACCTGCTCCAGCAGTCGATGCAGGAGGCTCTCCGGGAGGTCGGGCTCGACTGCCCGGTCGCGACGGTGCTCACCCAGACCCTGGTGGACGGCGGCGATCCGGCGTTCGCAAACCCGGAAAAGCCCATCGGCCCGTTCTACACGCCGATGCAGGCAAAACGGCTCCAGGAGGAGAAAGGCTGGCGGATGGTGCAGATCCCGGGGCAGGGCTACCGGCGGGTGGTCCCCTCGCCGCGTCCGGTCGCCCTCGTGGAGGGGCAGGCGATAGTCCGGCTCTTTTCGGCCGGGGCGGTCGTGATCGCCGCGGGCGGCGGCGGCATCCCGGTGGTCGCGGATCCGGCGGGCCCCCTCCGGGGTGTCGAGGCGGTGGTGGACAAGGACTACACCGCGGCGCTCCTCGCCCGGCTCGTCGGTGCCGGCGACCTGCTGATCCTGACCGACGTCGAGCGCGTTGCCTTGAACTACGGGCGGCCGGACCGGCAGGATGTCGGCGAGATGACGGTTGTGGAGGCAAAGCAGCATCTCGCGGCGGGACAGTTCCCGCCCGGGACCATGGGACCGAAGATCGAGGCGGCCATCGAGTTCCTCGAAACCGCTGGGGGCCGTGTAACCATCGCATCGCTCGAGCAGGCCGCGGAAGCCCTCGCCGGGCGGGCCGGGACCAGGATCCGTCCGTAACCGGGGCCCTGCCCCAACGCTTATATACTACATTCCCGAATTCCCGCCGGTGATGGAAGGATATGGCGGATAACTTCTGGACGGCTGTCATCGTCGGGTGGCTCGTGGGGCTCATTCTCGGCTTCTTCCTGCCGGTCATCGGACCCCTGATCGGGGGGTTCGTCGCGGGCTGGATGGTCAGGGGCGGCATAGGAAACGGCGCAAAGGCCGGGCTGGCTGCCGGGATCCTCGGTGCCATCGTCATCGCGGTGCTGCTTCTCATCGGCGGCACGCTCCTCCTCGGGGCGTTCGGGTTCATCGCGGGTCTCGGGACGTCGCTCGTCATCATCGTGATGGCGTTCGTCTACCAGGGCCTCCTCTCCCTGATCGGCGGCGCCATCGCCGGAGCGATCCGGCGGTAAGACGGTAACGCGGAGCAAACACCGGGGAGGGCGATCCCCCCCGGCTCTTCTCGATCCAGAGGCGGCATTGGCAGAAGACAGGGGTTCATACTGGCTCTCAACGCTTGTGGGGTTCATCTTCATGCTCTTCATCAGCCCGTTCTTCCCGGTGGCGGGCCCGATCGTCGGGCGAACGGCGATCCCGAGGCCGATGAGGGTGCCCACAGGGCCCAGGAACGCCGTCCTTCTCTTCGCCCTGGCCCTTTACTATGGGGTCCTTCGGTGCCGTGGGCGCCGCCGTCGGCGGGGCGCTGAAGGCGTGGATGGTGTCGCGCCGCAGGGTTAGGGCATGAGGTCCCCGATCCCCTCCTGGAACCTTACGGCGATGCGGGAGCGGTACATCCAGAGGTAGGCGACCACCGCCGCAGTCTCGACGATGATGACGTAGGCGACGATATGCCCGATCGATACGTCGTAAAGGACTCCCATCACGACGCTCCCCACGAACCACGCCGTCCCGAAGACCGCGCTCACGGCGCCGTAGACCTTCCCCCTCCGGGCCGCCGTCGTGGACTCTGCGATCGACGCACGGAGCACGGTCTCGAAGATCCCGATCCCGGCCCCCCAGGCGAGCGATCCCACGATCGCCACGCCCGGGTTGAGCGAGAAGGCGAGCAGGATCGTCGCGGTGCTGAGGACCGGGATGGTGAGGAGGACGTGGGTGCCGATGCGGTCGAAGACCCGCCCGACGAGCAGCGCCACGACGACCGAGATCACCATCGCGGCTGCGTAAAAGAGGGGGATGGCGGCATCGGGGATGATCGATTGGGCTTTTAAGTGGAAGGAGATGAGCGGAAAGTTGACGAACCCGGCCATGCCGAGGAAGATGAACGCGGCGTACGGCATGATCCCGGGCAGATCGCCCCCGTCCTCTCTGGTTCCCCCGTTTGCCTCCAGGCGTCCGGGCCTGGGCACCTCCGACTGGGCGAGGAAGAGGACTATCGCAACGCCGACGAGAGGAATGCCGAGCAGGATAAAGCCCGTGGCGTATCCGCCGGTGAGGGCCAGGGCGACGACCATGACCAGCGGGCCGATGACCGCACCGACCTGGTCGAGCGCCTTGTGAACCCCGAACCCCCATCCCCTCCCGACGGTCGTCGTCGCGTGGGAGAGGATCGTGTCCCGCGCCGGTGTCCGGACGGCTTTTCCTATCCGCTCGGCGATGATGAGGACGGCCGCAGTCTCCCAGCGGACGGCGAACGCCAGGAGCGGGATGGCGGCGAGCAGGCCGTAGCCGGTTATCGCTACCTTCCAGTAGCGTTGGCTCTGGCCGACGTAGGCACCGGTGGCGGACCGCAACGCATACCCTATGAACTCGCCGGATCCGGCGACCAGCCCGACGAGGGCCGCACTCCCCCCGAGGAGGAGGATGTAAGGGCCGGTGACACTCCGGGCGCCGTTCGAGACCAGGCTCCCCAGGAGACTTGCCACGCCGAGCAGCAGGATGAGCCGGATCGAGAGGTCGCGGACCTTCTGCCGGGTGTCCGGGGAAGGCTCGGGCATATTCCCGAGGGTCTTTGGGGGCCGTTCTCATTAAGTACTGCACCGACGGCGGGAGTGCCCTTATCTGCGCTCGCCGCGAATACTCTCATAACGCAGACCCGGGGCGGGAGCGGGTTGTTCCGGGAGGCATGAGGGATACCTGTGGGGCAGGAAGACAGCCAAGCGTATTCGCGCAGATTCATCCTTATACTGGTCACCATCGCCACGTTCTTAAACCCGTTCACCGGCTCAGCGATCAACCTTGCCCTGCCCGCTATCGGTGGCGAGTTCTCCGCCGACGCCGCCACGCTTGCCTGGATCTCCAGCGCCTACCTCCTCTCGTCGGTCATCTTCCTCCTCCCGGCAGGGAGGCTCGGCGACTCCCGGGGAAGGGTCACCGTCTTTATGATCGGGATCGTGGTCTACACCGCCGGGTCCCTCCTCACTATCTTCACGCCCACGATTGGCCTTCTCCTCCTCTTCCGCTTCCTGCAGGGGATGGGCGGCGCCATGATCTACGCAAACAGCGTGGCCCTGATCACTCACCTCTATCCGCCCGGCGAGCGGGGCTACGCGATCGGGCTCAACACCACCGCCGTCTACGCCGGGCTCTCGCTCGGGCCGTTTCTCGGGGGCGCCCTGACCCAGTTCCTCGGCTGGCGGAGCATCTTCATCGTGACCGCGCTCCTTGCCGTCCCGGTCCTCTTCTACGCCGGAAAATTCCCGGCGTTCCTGAACGAGCGGCAGCGCGAGCGCTTCGACGTCCCGGGGCTGGTCCTCTCCTCCGCCCTGATCTTCTGCCTCTTCCTGGGCCTGGCCTCGGCGACCACCGCGGCCGGCGCGATCCTCCTTGCGGCGTCCCTCCTGCTCGGGGCGGCCTTCTTCCGGGTGGAGCGGCGGCAGCCCAGTCCCCTCCTCCCTGTCTCGCTCCTCGAGAAGAACCGGGTCTTTGCCGCCTCGAACGCTGCTGCCCTGATCAACTACAGCGCCACGTTCGCGGTCGCGTTCCTCCTATCCCTCTACCTCCAGTACATCCGGGGCTACGAGCCCGTCGCCGCAGGCACCCTGCTCCTGGTCCAGCCGATCATCCAGGTCTTCGTCGCCCCGGTGGCGGGCCGCCTCGCCGACCGGGTGCAGCCCGGGCACGTAGCCTCGGTGGGGATGGGGCTCTCGGCCGTGGCGCTCCTGGGCTTCTCCATGCTCGGCGAGACTACACCGATCGCCGTAATCCTCGCCCTTCTGGTCCTGCTGGGCGTGGGACTCGGGCTCTTCTCGTCCCCGAACACCACCGCCATCATGGGCTGCGTGGAGAAGCAGTTCTTCGGGAGCGCATCGGCGATGGTGGCGATGATGCGGTCGCTCGGGATGATGCTGAGCATGGGGGCGGTCCTCGTGGTCTTTGCGGTCATCATGGGGTCGACGACCGTCACACCGGCGATATTCCCGGAGTTCCTCACGAGCGTGCGGCTGATATTCCTCGCCTTTGCGGTCCTCTCGGGCTTTGGCGTCATCCTCTCACTCCGCAGGAACAGATGTTGAAGAACGGCGCGGGACTTTCCGAAATAATCTCCCTGGAACGAAGAGGAAGCGTTAAAACTCCGGCCGTCCTGTGATCTCTTTGAACGGATGGAACTGGTGATCGGAAAGGACGGCGACCGCGATGTCGCCGTCGATGCCCAGGAGCTGGTCACGGGAAGGACCTGCGTCATCGCGCAGTCGGGTGCCGGGAAGAGCTGGGGCATCGCGGTTCTCTGCGAGCAGCTCCTGCAGGCGCGGGTGGGGTTCTGCCTCATCGATACGGAGGGGGAGTACTCCTCGCTCAGGGACCGGTTCCCCCTCCTCTGGATCGGCTCCAGCGAGGACTGCGACCTGGATATCGGGCAGGTAAACCTCCGGGAACTGATGCAGAACGCGATCTGCTCCCGGACGGCGGTGATCTTCGACGTATCGGAGGTCAATATGCAGGAACGGGTGTCCTACCTCGCGGAAGTCCTCTACGACCTTGAGAGCGAGTTAAAGCAGCCGTTCCTGCTGATTGTGGAGGAGGCGGACAAATTCATTCCCCAGTCGGGGGAATCCATCAAAAAGATCGAGGAGATCTCCCGCCGGGGGCGCAAGCGCGGGCTCGGGCTGCTGGTCGCGACCCAGCGGCCGTCGCTCGTGACGAAGAACGTCCTCTCGCAGTGCAACAGCCAGATCCTCGGGAAGCTCTCGATCGAGAACGACTTGAAAGCGGTCAGCCTCTTCTTCTCGTCCCGAAAAGAGGCCGGAGAGCTCGCGGATCTCGAGCCCGGGGAGTTCTTCGTGATGGGCAAACTCTCGGGGGAGATGACGAAGATGCGCTTTGGGGCCCGGTTGTGCGAGCACCGGGGACTGACGCCCCGGCTCGTGCCCGCACAGCCGGTCGAGCCGGCCGAGCCGCCCCGGACCGAACCAACCCGGGCTGAACCAACCCGGGTCGAGCCGTGCGGCGAGGAGTTCCACCGGGAAGAGCCGGTGGTGCCGCCCGCCGCTACGAATGCGGTGGTCCCGGTGCTGCTCCGCGAGGAGGCGCTCGATATCGCGAAAGCCAAGCGAAAACGGCGGTTCCGGATCCTGGAACCGGAAGAGCGGATCGTCTCGGGAGAGCGGGTCTACCGGCCGCTGCACCGGGTGGAGGTCCGCTACATCGGCGGACTTCTCCGGAAGGCGACGAAGACGGCGTCGTTCGTCATTGACGCGCTTACCGGCTGCATCGTAGAGGTGGACCGGGGGTTGAAGGTCAGGCCGGGGTTCTCGGAGCTCCTCGGGCTCGATGAGGCCGCGGTGAAGATCGTTGCAGGGCTCGCGAACGGCGGCTCGACACCTATCGAGATCGAAGCCGACACCCACCTCCCGCCCGCCGTGGTGAAGAAGGCGATAAAGAGCCTTGCGGAGGCGAAACTCGTCACGGAGATGAAGACGGTGGGTGATACGAGGGTCTACGTGCCCCTGCTTGCAGAGGAGCTCCCGGCGCTCTCTGCCCTCCGGCCGGGGGCCGAACTCCCGATGGAGCCGCTCCGGGAGGAGCCCCTCGAGGCGAAGGTCACGGAATCCTCTCTCCGGATTATCATGAAGGGGCTTGAGCCGACGGCGGAGATCGTCGGGTTCGACACGATCTACTATCCGGTCTACGTGATCCGGTTCGCATCGGAGCGCGGAGAACGCTCGATCATCCTCGACGGCTGCACGGGGAAGGAACTTCTCTTCCCGGCGTCGTGACCGGAGTGCTTATCCTCACGCGGGAGTATAGGAGACTGATGCCCTGCCGCCCTCGCGGCCGGTGGGCGGAGAGGTGAACAAGTTATGGATTCATACCGGTGTACCCAGTGCGGCTACGTCTACTACCCGGCAATTGGCGACACCGACCACGGCGTCAAGCCTGGCACGGCTTTTGAAGACCTGCCCGACACCTGGAAGTGCCCCCGGTGTGGTGCGGCGAAGAGCCGGTTTGTGAAGGTCTGAGAGTGGTGGACACTTTCGGATCTCTATCATCTTCTTTCTAACGTGAAGGCGAGGGCATCCCGCCCGCACCCGAAGACCCTGAGTTCTTCCCCATTGATTCTTCCGCCAGACGGGGTGCTCCGGTTCGTGGTCGATCCCGCAGGCGGCGGAGCCCGTGAAGGGCGTCCCGGGAGAACGGATCTACCGGTCGTTTCACCGGACGGACGTCCGCTACACCTGTGTTTTTTCCCGAAAGGCGACGAATATGGCCCCCTTCGTCCCCGACGGGATTGCCGGCAGAAAACTTCATCCCCCGAGCTCCTGACCGGAGTACTTATCGCCCCCGGGGTACATGGGTGCCGTGCCCCTGTCGACCTGGCGGCCGGTCGGGGCGGTGAGGTGGAAGGAGATGATGAATTCATACCGGTGCGGACTCTGCGGCTACGTCTACAACCCCAGGGCTGGTGAGCCCGGCCAAGGTATCGAGCCCCGCACAGAGTTTGAAGACCTGCCCGACACCTGGGCATGCTCCCGGTGCGGTGCGGAGAAGAACCTGTTTCGGAAAGTGTAAGGGGCGGGTTCGGGGCTTGACCCCCACAACACACCTTCTCTTTTAGGGGTGTGTGGTCTCACGAGAGCGTTGTATAGTGTCCTATTCTCCCGGCTGCACAGGCCCCCTCACCCCCACCGGAAGGCCCGGAGTTCCTCCCCGCGGATCTCTCCGCCGGCCAGGTGCTCCATCTCGTGGTCGATCCCGTAGGCGGTGGAGCCCGAGAATTCCATCTCCACAGCACCGGGGTCTTCGGTCAGGATTGTCCTCTCGAGCGGGTGGACGGTCATTTTGATCACGCGACGGGCAGCAAGGCGCACCCGGTAGGGCCGCTTGACGAGCAGCCGGGCGGGAGCTCTGCCGCACTTCTCGAGCCGGTGGACCGTCCCCTCCCGGTGCAGGAGGACCGGGTCGACGAAGAGGTAGATCTCCTCGAGCGAGTAGCCGGTCCGGCTCTTTTCGTCGTAGACCGTGGTCTTCTTCACTGCCGATATCGCCCGGATCTCCTCCGAGGCGTAGCTCCAGTCGCCCCCGTAGCGGAGCGAGAAGAGGATAGGGACAAGCGCATCGGCGGGTATGCCGAACCGGTCGGCGAGGGCGGTCTCCGCGGCGGCAAAGGCGAGTTCTTCCCGGATATCGTCGGTCTCCATCGGTCGTCCCTGCGGGCGGGACACGGATAAATGCTGTGCCCGCCCGGGTCAGCAGAACCGACCGTCCGAGCGAGTGGTATAGGGGTCCTCCGGGGCCGCGGCCAGCCACCCGGACAGACCGTGGGAAACGGTTATTATCGACTCCCGCGTCTACCTGCTCCCTATGAAAGACCTCTTGACTGTTCTGCTGGATATCGAGAAGCGGGCCTGGGAGGCCGCTGATGCCCGGGACGTGGAGTTCTATCGGGATTACCTCTCGCCGGAAGCCCTCGTCATCAGCCCTCTGGGCGTTCTGGATAAGGAAGGGATCGTCCGGGATATCGTGGAGAACCCCCACGAACTGGCAGCGTACACCATCACGGACCCGAAGGTCGTGCCCCTCGGGGAGGAGAGTGCCGTCCTCGCGTATATCGTCTCCCTCGGCGGGCAGACACTCTTTGTATCGACCGTATATGCCCGGAACGACGGCCGGTGGCGGGCGGCCTTCCACCAGCGGACGCCCGCTTCTCCGGTGACCGGACCGGTGGACTAGCGCCCGCCTGCCTTCGCGGCGGCGATCCGGCTCCGGAGGTCCCGTGCGGCGGCGGTGATGTCGTCCTGTCCGACGACTGCCGAGATCACCGCAACCCCGTCCGCCCCCGCGGCGATGACGTCGGAGACATTCCCCGGGGTGATCCCGCCGATCGCGACGAGGGGGAGGGAGACCGCGGCCCGGACCGCCGAGAGCACGGCAAGCCCGTGCCCCGCCCCGGCGTCGTCCTTGGACGTGGTCGAGAATGTCGGGCTGAGCGCCACGTAGTCGGCCCCCTTTGCCCCGGCCCGGACCGCCGCGGCGACAGACCCCACCGAGGCCCCGATGATGAATCCCGGCGGGGCAAGTCGCCGGGCCTCTCCCACGGGGAGGTCGCTCTCGCCGAGGTGGACGCCGTCGGCACCGGCCGCGAGGGCCACGTCCAGGCGGTCGTTCACGATGAAGAGCGCTCCGGCATCAAGGGTGATATCGCGGACGGCAACGGCTGCCGCGAGGAGGTCCCGGCCGGAGAGCCTCTTGTCGCGGAGCTGGATCACGTCCGCACCGCCGGCGACGGCCCGGCGGGCGAGCTCCGCGTGGGAGAGGCCGCGGCCCTGCCCCTCGTCGGTGATCACGTAGAGGTCATACGCCATACAGCTCCTCGATCCGTGCATGCCCGGCAAGGTCGTCGGGCGCGAGCCCGGCAAGTTCGTCGAAGAGCGCCGTCCGGAACGAGTAGGGGCCGCGTGTCCCGGCAGCCGCCCGCTCCCCGGCCCGACCGAAGGCCGCGAGCGCTGCGGCCGACGCAATCGCGTAGTCGTCCGCGACCGCGACGAACGCCCCGGTGACCGAAGCGGCCATGCACCCGGTCCCGGAGAGCCGGTCCATCGCCGGGTTGCCGTTTCTGACCCGGTATACCCGCTCCCCGTCGGTGACGACGTCGACCGCCCCGGTCATCGCCACGACGGTCCCGGCCGCCCGGGCGCACTCCCGCGCCGTCTCGACGGGATCGCCCGCGACCCCGCCGGAGTCCACTCCCCGGACGCTCCCGCCGGTCCCGGCAAGGACGCCGATCTCCCCGGCGTTCCCTTTCAGGACAGCAACGTCGAGGGCGTCGAGGAGCCTTCGGGTGGTCTCTGTCCGGAAACGGGTCGCTCCCGCACCGACCGGGTCGAGGACGACCGGGATGCCGAGATCGTTCGCCCGGCGCCCGGCGATGAGCATGGCATCCACCTGCGCCGCCGAGAGCGTCCCGATGTTGAGGACGAGGGCGCCGGCGGCGGCAACCATCTCGGCGACCTCCTCGGGGGCCTCGGCCATCACCGGGGCGGCCCCGGCGCAGATGGTGATGTTCGCGCAGTCGTTGATCGTGACGCTGTTCGTGATGTGGTGCACCAGCGGCCGCTCCGACCGCACGGCGGCGAGGAGGCCGGCGGAGATCGCACCGTCCATGAAGCGTGTCGATGAGCCTTCTGTCGTGTTGCCCGGCATAGGTACCCTATCTGTTTCTGCGGTAGTTGCATAAAGCCGGTCGTCGGGCATCCGCGAGTCTCACCTATTCATAGATCCCCGCACAGGGTCGTGGAACGTCGAGAGGTCGCCGCGCACCTTCCGGCAGACCGCCGGCCGCATCCTCGTTGTTGGCGCTCTTCAGGAGCCGGTAGGGGTCGGTGTCGCCGATCATCCGGCAGGCAAGGCGATGCACCCGGCTCGCGATGACGGGTGCGGGCACCGGGTCAGTCCAGGTCATGCCGCCGGAGGAACTCGCGGACCATCCGGGACTCCACCCATCCCCGGTCAAGCTGCCTGACGTACCCGTTGATCCGCTCGACCTGTTCGCGGATGATCGCCGCCGTCTCCGCATCGTCCAGCAGGTCCGCTCTCCCCAGGGTCACCTGCAGGGGCTGGCGGATGTGATCGCCGAGGACGGCAAACTGTTCGATGTTTCGCTCGATCTGCTCGAACGCCTGCTGCCGGAGGCGTTCGTCCTGTTTCCGCTCGGTGATGTCCCTGCCGGTCGCCTGGACGCCGACCACCTTTCCCCGTTCCACGATCGGGGATTCGTTCAGCTCGATGAACGCCGCCGTCCCGTCTTTGCGGTGGAACTCGACCTCGAGCCCCTCGACCGACTCGCCCCTGGCTAACTTCTTCTGTCCTTCCTCCCACGCGGCGAGGGAGAGGCGGCTGATGCAGTCGCGGCACCCCCTGCCGATGAGTTCGGCGGGAGTATAGCCGAGGATGCGGGTCACGGCCGGGGACATGTAGGTGATTCCGCTGTCCTCGTAGCAGGTGTAGATCATATCGAAGCTCCGCTGGGCGATACTGCGGAACTTCTCCTCGCTCTTCGTGAGCGCCTCTTCGGCCGCTTTTCGCTCGATCCCTTGTGCCAGAACGTTTGCGGCCGCCCGGACGAAGTTGATGTCGTCCCGGGTGAATCTGCGGCACGTCCGTGTGTGGGCCCCGAGCACCCCGTACGGCCCACGGTCGCCACGGATGATGACGCTGATGCCGCTCACGATCCCCTCGTCCCGGAGGAGGGGCGGGCCGCGGAACCGCGTCTCCGTCCTGAGATCTTCGACGATCACCGGTTCGCGGGAAAGAAGCGTGTAGCCCGCCTGGGAATCGGTTCCCCCCTCCACCCTTCTCGTGCCGACCGGGGCTCCGTCGAACCCTACCGCCGCCTCGAGCAGGAATGCGTCTTCGCCGGGGAGGTACCGCAGCACTTTGGCGTACTCGACCCCGAGGTGCTCTGCCACTGCCCTGACCACGGCATTCATCAGTTCGGGAGGCTCAGCCCCACCAAGAGCGAACCGGCCGAGGTCCGCGACGGCCCTCTGCTGCGCAACCCGGGTGGCGGTGAGGCTCTCGGCCTGTCTTCTCGCGGTGATGTCGAGGTTGATCCCGGCCCAGAGGACGATCCTCCCGTGCTCGTCACGGACGGGGGCACCCCGGGAGAGGATGGTGTGAAATCCTCCTCCTGGGTCAAGAATCTCAAGTTCGCGGTCCCACCGGCACCCGGTATCGAGGCACCGTCTCCAGTCGGCGCGTGCCGCTGCCGCGTCCTTGAGCGGTATGCACTCCATCCATCCCTGGCGCCGGCAGTCCTCGATCGTCCTCCCCACCAGGTCGAGGAACGAGGGCGAGATGTAGATTGCAGCACCGTCCGGCTCGCAGGTCCAGGTGCCGTAGGGAATCAGCTCTCCGATGCTGGTATAGACCGATCCGGGCCTGATCGCCGCCGCCTCGTCACGTTCGGGCGTGACGTCACGGAACCGGGCAAGCACCATCCCGGTGTAGGGTTCGCCGGACATCACCCGGCACGAGAAGGAGAACCGGCGCACCTCACCGGTGGAGGTCCGCATCCGGCAGGTGGCGTGCGCCGCCTCCCGCCGGCACCGGAGCGCCTCGAGCACCCGGCCGGCAGTATCTTCTTCCTCGATGAGCGGCGCAAGGTGGTGGGCGACGAAGCTGCCTATCTCGGTGCCGTGGGCTGCGTCATCGCCGATCCCGAATGTCTCCTGAAACGATCGGTTCAGCCGCGCAACGGTGTTGTCCCGGTCAAGAATGACGACAGCATCGTCCAGTTCATCAAAGCAACGATACACTGTGGACCTCCGTGGCCGGCGTGTGCCAGAACCCTGGAGTGTGGGTGCCACTTGATGATAGTTACTGTATGATTCATGAACATAGTTCTTTTTGAGCCCCCCTACATCCGCGGCGATGGAAGGAGCGCGGGTAAAAACTCTCGAGAATTGGACTCTGCCGGTAATGGTCCGATCTGTGGTGGGATACGGTCAGAACACCGGAGGCTACAGCACAATGATGAACCGCCTGATGTACACGGATTCTGATGTCTATCCTCACATGATGGAAGGCGAGTTCTGGGCAGGAATGCACTGGTGGATGGTCGCTATGATGGTCGTCACCATGCTCGGCGGCATCGTATTTGGCCTGATCTGGCTGGTGGTCGGAATCCTGGCAATCATCTGGCTCCTGCGGCAGAACCGAAGATCATAACGACCAGTTTCCACCGCCGGGCGCTCAAAGCGGACCGGGGATCTGGTTTAAGTGTTCTGCGGTGATCCCCTCTTCACGAGGCAAAGAACATGGATCGGGAACACGAAAGCGCCAGTCACGCACACGGCGCAGAGATGGAGGAAGAAGCGCCTGAAAAAGGACAGAAGTACAAGGAACAACAGCACCGCCCGGGTGTCCATATCCATGCGATGGCAGACTTCCGGCAACGGTTCATCGTCTCGACGATTCTCACCGTCCCGATCCTCATCCTCTCTTCCACCATCCAGTCGGTCTTCGGTTTCACACTTGTCTTTCCCGGCTCCGACCTTCTCCTCTTCCTCCTGGCTACCGCTGTCTACTTTTACGGCGGATACCCGTTTCTGACCGGCATCTTCGAAGAGCTGCGGGTCCGGTTGCCCGGCATGATGACCCTGATCGCGGTCGCCATCACCGTTGCTTACGTCTACAGTTCGGCTGCGGTCTTCGGGCTGGTCGGCGGCGAGGGCTTCTTCTGGGAACTCGCCACCCTGATCGACATCATGCTGCTGGGACACTGGATCGAGATGCGGTCGGTGCTCGGGGCCTCCCGCGCGCTCGAAGAGCTGGTCCGGGTGATGCCCTCGGAGGCCCACCGCCTGCAGAACGGCTCGACAGAAGATGTGGCGGTGGAGGCGCTGAGCGTGGGGGATCGTGTCCTGATCCGTCCGGGGGAGAAGGTGCCGGTCGATGGGGTGGTGGTGGACGGGGCGTCCACCGTGAACGAGGCGATGCTGACCGGCGAGTCGACACCGGTCTCCAAAGGACCGGGAGACAATGTTACCGGCGGTTCGATCAACGGCGAGGGATCGCTGGTGGCCAAGGTGCAGAAGACGGGAAAGGAGACCTACCTCAACCAGGTGGTCGGGCTCGTACGTAAAGCGCAGGAGAGCAGATCCCGCGCCCAGGACCTGGCTAACCGTGCCGCCTTCTACCTGGTCGTGATCGCCCTCTCCGTCGGATTCATTACCTTGATCGCATGGCTGTTCATCGGGCAGGGGCTCGGGTTCGCAATCGAGAGGGCGGCGACGGTGATGGTGATCACCTGCCCGCACGCCCTCGGCCTCGCCGTGCCCCTGGTGGTCGCGGTCTCCACTGCCCTCGCGGCACAGTCCGGCCTCCTGATCCGGGAGCGGCAGGCGTTTGAGCGGGCGAAGGACGTGCAGGCGGTGGTCTTCGATAAGACGGGCACCCTCACGGAGGGGCGGTTCGGGGTGACCGATCTGCTACCACTGGGGCCGATCTCCGATCCGCTCGAAGTGCTGCGGCTTACCGCGTCCCTGGAGGCCAACTCCGAGCACCCGATCGCCCGCGGGATCGTGCGGAGTGCAGAGGAGAAGGGTCTCCAACTGGTTCCGGTATCGGGATTCCGTGCCATTCCGGGGAAAGGGATCGAAGGGCATGCCGACGATAAGTTCCTGAAGGTGGTCAGTCCGGGCTACCTGAAAGAAGCGGGAACCGAGCCTGCAGATGAGCGGGTCGAGGGGCTGAAGCAGCAGGGAAAGACTGTGGTCTTCCTGCTACGGGACGATACGCCCCTCGGGGTGGTCGCGCTCGCGGATATCATCCGGAGCGAGTCCCGGGATGCAATTGCACGGTTGAAAGAGATGGGGATACGGCCGATGATGCTGACCGGGGACAACCGGTACGTCGCCAAGTGGGTGGCTGAAGACCTTGGGCTCGATGCCTACTTCGCCGAAGTGCTGCCGCACGAGAAAGCGGAGAAGATCAAGGAGGTGCAGGCTCAGTACCGGGTTGCCATGGTGGGTGACGGGGTCAACGACGCCCCGGCGCTTGTGCAGGCGGATGTCGGGATCGCGATCGGGGCGGGGACCGACGTGGCCGTGGAGAGTGCGGATATCGTGCTGGTCCAGAACGACCCTCGCGACGTGGCGGATATCCTCCTCCTCTCGAGGAAGACCTACTCGAAGATGGTGCAGAACCTGCTCTGGGCGACAGGTTACAACTCTTTTGCCATACCCCTGGCGGCAGGGATTGCGTATGGGTTCGGTCTGGTGCTCACCCCGGCGGTCGGCGCCATCTTCATGAGTGCCAGCACGGTCATCGTCGCCATCAACGCGAGGACGCTCTCCCTGCACTGACGTCGAAGGTGATAAGGGAACCTTCCCCGACAGGCGGGGTGTCGGAGATGGTAGAGAACGCCTCTGGTCTATAGACGCTCAAAAGTTGAACGTAAATGGTAAACGCCGAGGGGGAGATTTGAACTCCCGAGGTGCCGAACACCAGTGGCTTTCGAGGCCACCGCCTTCCCGGACTAGACTACCTCGGCACAGAATCAGCCTAGAGTATTTAGGTTCTTCGACTATAATAGTATCGAGATAATGCTCTGCAGATTTACCCTCATCCCGGACGGCAGCGTGCTGATCTACCAGGGGCGGCCGGGCGATACCTACGAACGGGCTCTCCTCACCTTCGGGCTCAATCCGGATGCGACGCTGGTCTTTCATCACGGCAGGAGTCTGCCGCAGGATAAAAAAATCGAGGAAGATGAGGTCGGTATCTTCCTGACCTCCTCGCGTGGGTGACTTACTGTGCGCCCGGCCTTCCGGTCTGGGTGATCATCATGTCGTCGACGCGGACGAGGAGCATGGCTGTCTCGGTCGCGCTCTTGATCGCCTGAGTCTTCACCCGCTCGGGTTCGATGACGCCGGCCTCCCGCATGTCCACGACCTCGCCGTTGTAGACGTTGAGCCCGGAGTACTTCGCGCCGTCGGCGTGGGCCTTCCTCAGGGCGACGACCTTGTCGATCGTGTCGAACCCGGAGTTCTCCGCGAGTGTCCTCGGGATGACCTCGAAAGCGTTCGCAAACGCCTCGATGGCGAGCTGGACCCGCCCGCCGACGGTTGCGGCGTAGTCGCGGATGTGCATCTGGAGTTCGGTCTCCACCGATCCGCCGCCGACGACGAACTTACCGTCCTCGATGGCGTCCTGAACGACCCGGGCCGCGTCGTAGACCGCACGCTCGAGTTCGTCCAGCAGCAGCTGGGATGTGCCCCGCAGGAGGATCGTGACGGCTTTCGGGTTTTCGCAGCCGGAGATGACCGTCAGGTCGACATCGGGCATCTCCCCGGCCGCTTCGGCGTGGCCGAGCGTCGCCGCGGTGAGCTCCTCGGGCTTGTTGACGATGGTGCCGCAGAGTGCTTTCGCGGCGAACTTCATGTCCTCGTCCTTCACGTCTTCGACGGCGTAGATGCCGTGTTTCGCGAGGTAATACTGCACCGCGTCGGCGATCCCCTTCTGGCAGAGGACGACGTTTGCGCCGGAGGCAACGATCTGGTCGGCAAGTTTCCGGAGGGACTCGCGCTCCTGCTCGGAGAACGCCTTCATCTGGTCGGAGGAGGTGATCTTGATCTTCGACTTCACCTGGGTCTTCGTGACCTCGAGCGGCAGGGCGAGCAGGGCAACCTTTGCGTCCCTGACCTTTGAGGGCATCTGCTCGAAGACACGCTTCTTGTCGATGACGATGCCCCGGATCAGTTCGGCATCATTCATCGAGTCGCCGACCTGCGTCTTGATCTTGACGTCGTCCTCGTCCACGGCGTAGGTGCCGGGGCTCGTCTCGGTGGTGACCTGCCGCACCGCGTCCACCACGATGCTGGAGATCTTGCCCTTAACCGCTTCGATGGACTTGCCGGTCATGGCGGTGTCGGCGATCTTCAAGAGGTCGTCGCGGTCGTCGAACCCGACCGTGATGGCCAGTTCGTCGAGGATTGCGAGGGCCTTCTCCATGCCGAGCTGGTAGCCGTTCGCGATGATTGTGGGGTGAACCTCCTGGGCGAGCAGTCTCTCCGCCTCTTCCATCAGCGACCCGACGAGTACGGTCGCGGTCGTGGTGCCGTCGCCGACTTCGCCGTCCTGGGCCTCCGCAACCTCGACGACCAGCTTGCCGCCGGGGTGCTGTACGGACATCTCGTGCAGGATGGTTGCCCCATCGTTCGTGATCACCACATCACCGCTGGAGCTGACCAGCATCTTGTCCATGCCCCGGGGGCCGAGCGTCGTCCGAACGGCGGCCGCAATTGCCTTTGCAGCCATGATATTCGAGCGCTGCGCCTCGAATCCGCGCGTGCGCTCAACATTTTCTCGTAAAATAATGATGGGCTGTCCAGCAAGCATTGTATAATCCTCCTTTGTCCGTTAGGTTTGTTCAGAGGTTCTATATATATTAATCGATAGGGGCCGACCTTCCCCGGGCGCCCCCGCCGTTCGGCGGGGGCGGATCGCCTTCCGGTTGACGTTCCGCGCCTCTTACCCCTGTCGGGCGCACCGGTCGCATCGCCCTGCTCCGGGAGTATTCGAAAAAGACGTGAGATAGAAGCCCTCACCCGAGCCTCGATATCGCGAAGAGCGAGTGGACCGGGACGCCGTCGATCTCCCGGACACCCTGCTTGTCGAAGAGCGACCAGACCGCCATCGGCGTGGCTCCGTGCCGCCGGAGGAACGCTATCGTCTCCGAGAGCGTCGTCCCGGTCGTGACGACGTCGTCGATGATGATGCAGCGCTGCCCGGTGATCGTGGAGAAGGTGCCCGAGAGGGATCCGGTGGGGGTCTCGCTCCGGCTGTGTTTCGCCGGGAGGTAAACCGCGAGTTTCAGCCCCTCCTCCGCGGCGATGAGGGTGGCGAGCGGGACTCCCGACAGCGCGATGCCGACGACCGTATCGGGGATCTCTCCGGCGGGATACACGCCCCCCGTCTCCGCCAGGTAGAGGAAGCGCTTGAGCATCATCATCGCCATGTCGTTCAGGAGGGTCCCATGGCTCCCTATCGCCGTCCAGTCGATGTGGACGTCTTTTGGGGCCTCCATGCCCTTCGGCTGGGTGAGCAGCCAGGTGACTGTCTCCATCGAGAGGCCCAGCTCGTCGGAGATCTGGCCGGGAGTGTGCCCTTCTGCCTGGAGCGCTTTTGCCTTCGTGATCAACTCTTCAAGGGCGGACATGGAGAAGAGATCTCCAAGTAATCTATTTAAGTTTTCTTTTGATTGCTGCGCCGCAGACCGGACATTCCCCGGGCTCACGCCAGTACCGGCCGCACCCGCTGCACCGGTAGCGCCACTTAATTGCCCGGGCGGGCCGCTGCCGGATGCTCCGGCTCCGGACGCCGAGGCGGTGCGCGACGTTCTGGACCGCGAAGTCGTCGGTGACGAGGACGGCCTCAAGTTCCAGCGCGAGCGCGAGGATATCCCGGTCGGTCCCGGAGAGCACCCCGGCGTCCCCGGTCTGGAGTGCGGCCGCGTCAACCCGTGCCCGTTCTTCCTCGCGTGGCTCCCGGACCGAAAGCCCCGTGGCCGCGAGCGCCGTAAAGCGGCACTTCGCATGGAGGTCGCCGAGTTCCTCCACCACCGAGGGAGTGGTCCAGGCCGGCCCTTCCACCGGCATCTCCGAGAAGAAGACCGAGGCGTCGAGAACCAGCGTCATGCCGAGAACTCCACGATACCGTTCTCCCGGCACCGGATCTCGTACCCGAACGCTTCAAGCAGCCGGCAGGCGGTCTTCGCGTGCATCGAGAGGATGTGGGTGCTGTACTCCCCGCCGTAGCAGGCAAGGTAGACGAGAAGCTGGTCGGCGAGGTGGACGTCGACCGTGCCGGGGCTGCGGCACTCCCCGATCAGGGCCCGGGCGGCCGCCCGGCCCACCTCTTCGGCGGGAAGCCCCCTCTTCCCGAGAGCGACGGCGCCTTTTGCCCCGCTCCACACCGTGACGGAGCTCCCGGCACCCGGCCCGTCCTCCCGGAGGTCGAAGGCCGCGGTGCAGGAGAGACCGAGGTCGCTCTCGAGGAGGTTCCGGGCAGCGGCGGCCTGGCGCTCCACGACGTGCCCCGGAAGGCCCGCCGAGCAGGAGACAAGCCCGCATCTGCGCTCCTCCCCCTCCGGGATCACGATCGGGCCGGGCCGGGCCGGTTCCACCCGGACATGCACCCGTCCGCCTCCCCGGGGGTAGTAACCCCGTTCGAGTACCGTGATCCCGATCGAAGCCCCGGCGCGGCGGAGCACCGGCGCGAGGACGCGGTCCAGGTAGTCGATGGTCGGGCTCCACGCCACCTCGGTCCCGCCCGTGACGGTGATGCTCCCGCCGGCACGGAGGGCGACCGGGAGCCACGCCTGGAGGATGAGGGGGATGCTCCCGGCGGTTCCGGGGTCGATCTGGAGATCGGCCCGCCGGAGCCGTCCCGGGGTAAAGGTGATCTCGCTGCTCCCCGGCTGGATGCCCGTGCATTGGGCATCGCAGGCCCCGGCGACCGCCCGGACCGCAGCGATGTGCTGGGGCGCGAGCCCGGGGTTCGGCCGGTTCTGCCGGATCCGGGTGACGGCGACCGGAGTTGTGGAGATCGCCGATAGAGCGACCGCCAGGCGGAGGACCTGCCCCCCTCCCTCCAGATGGGTTCCGTCAACGGTGAGCATCTTCCCTGATCGCGGTAGCGATTGTGTTCGCGGCCGATATGAAGCTTGAGGCGTTCTCGTAGGTATCGCTGGAGACGACCGAGGAGACCCCCGCTGCCCGCAGGCGCGTATAGGCGCCGCTCGTGAGCACCCCGTGAACGCAGGCCGCGTGGATGGATGCGGCCCCCTGCTCCCTGAGCATGCAGGCGGCGGTCGCGAGGGTCCCGCCGGTGGATATGATGTCGTCCACGATCACGACGTCCTGCCCGGCGGCATCGATGGTTTTCGGGGCGATCCTGACCTCTTCACCCGAGAGCCGGGTCTTTTCGAGGTGGTCGCAGTCCCACCCGCCGACCGCCGCAACGTCGGCCGCAAAATTGATCGCCCCCTCGTCCGGAGCGAGGACCAGGGGGTTCTTCAGGTGCAGGTCGCCGATGTATCCCCCGACGGCCGGGGCGATGGTGACGTCTTCTGCCGGAGCGCCGAAGTGATCCAGCACGCCGCGGTCGTGAATGTTGACGACGAAGACCCGGTCGATGCCGGACGAGAGGGCTCGTGCGACCGCCCGGGCGCTGATCGGCTCGCCCGGGAAGAAGCGCTTATCCTGCCGCGAGTAGCCGAGATATGGGACCACCAGCGTGTTCCTTGATTCGTCGGCGGCGTCGATCGTGAGGAGGGTCTGCACGAACATATCGTTATCCACGACGCTGCTGACGATCAGAGTATCATCGTCAAGTTCTCCGCACCGGAGATACATCTCTCCGTCGGGAAACCTGGTGAATTTCGTCTCGACCACCGGTATTCCCAACTTTTCGGCGATGCGGGCTGCCAGGACCTGGGACCGTTCCGTGCTGATTATTCTCATAGAACACCTTTGCTAGAAAGTATTTGAACGAGGATGAATAAATTATATAAGTACCAGTGCAGCAAAGAGGTAAACTCGACGATGGATTCAACGACTCCTGAAGAAATCCCCAATATCGAGCTCACGAATGACGAACTGGAGGATCTGGACGTCCTTTCAGGTCTTGAGCTGAGCGCATCGTCAGATATCGACGTACCCCCGAGTCTCATCGATCAGGTCATCGGCCAGGAACACGCTGTCGAGGTGATCCGGAAGGCTGCGGTCCAGCGCAGGCATGTGATGATGATCGGCACCCCCGGAACCGGCAAATCGATGCTGGCGAAGGCTATGGCCGAGCTCCTCCCGAAGGAAGAACTGCAGGACATCCTGGTCTATCCGAATCCTGAGGATAACAACAACCCCATCATCAGGACCGTGCCGGCGAGCCGCGGCAAACAGATCGTCAATGCCCACAAGGTGGAGGCGAGAAAAAAGATCCAGATGCGGAGCACCCTCATCATGCTCCTCATCATCGGGATCATCGGTTACGCGATCATCACCTACCAGTGGCTCATGGGCATCATCGCCGCCGCGTTCATCTTCATGGCGCTGAAGTACTCGACACCCCGCGAGGAGACGATGGTCCCGAAACTCCTGATCTCCCACGACCCGAACACCCCCGCACCCTTCGTCGACGCCACGGGCTCGCACGCGGGCGCCCTGCTCGGCGACGTCAGACACGACCCCTTCCAGAGCGGCGGCCTCGAGACGCCTTCTCACGACCGTGTCGAGGGCGGGGCCATTCACCGGGCGCACGGGGGCGTGCTCTTCATCGACGAGATCAACACCCTCACCCCGCACTCCCAGCAGAACCTGCTGACCGCGCTCCAGGAGGGCACCTTCCCGATCACCGGCCAGAGCGAGCGTTCGAGCGGTGCGATGGTCAGGACCGAGCCGGTTCCCTGCCAGTTCGTGATGATCGCGGCAGGCAACATCGACGCCATCCAGGGGATGCACCCGGCGCTCCGGTCGCGTATCCGGGGCTACGGCTACGAGGTCTACATGCGGGAGACGATGGAGGACACCGCGGAGAACCGGAAGAAGTTTCTCCGGTTCATCGCCCAGGAGGTCAAAAACGACGGAAAGATCCCCCACTTCGACCGTGACGCCATGCTCGAGGTGCTCCGCGAAGCCCGGCGCCGCTCGAACCGGAAGGGCCACCTGACCCTGAAACTCCGCGACATGGGCGGGCTCATCCGGGTGGCGGGCGACCTCGCCCGGCAGGAGAGTGCGGAGTTCACCTCGGTAAAGCACGTCCTCGCCGCAAAGTCGGCGTCCCGCTCGATCGAGGACCAGATCTCCGACGAGTACATCCGGCGGAGCCGCGACTACGACATCACCGTCGTTGAGGGCACCAAGATCGGACGGGTGAACGGGCTTGCCGTGATGGGGAGCGACTCCGGCTCGGTGCTCCCGGTGATGGCCGAGGTGACCCCGAGCCAGGGGGCGACCGGCACGGTCATCGCGACCGGTATGCTCAAAGAGATCGCCAAGGAGTCGATCACGAACGTCAGCGCTCTCATAAAGAAGTTCACGGGCAAGGATGTCAAGAACATGGACATCCACGTTCAGTTCATCGGCACCTACGGCGGCGTCGAGGGCGACTCGGCATCCGTGACCGTTGCGACGGCGGTGATCAGCGCCATCGAGAACATTCCGGTGCGCCAGGACGTCGCGATGACCGGGTCGCTCTCGGTCCGGGGCGACGTCCTCCCGATCGGCGGGGTCACCTACAAGATCGAGGCGGCCGCAAAGGCCGGGATCAAGAAGGTGATCATCCCGCGGTCGAACTTAGACGACGTTCTCATCGAGGACCGCTACCGCACGATGGTCGAGGTGGTGCCGGTCGACCACATCGAGGAGGTTCTCCAGAACGCGCTCGTGCCCGAGAACCGCGAAGGGTTCCTCTCGAAGCTCCGGAAGATGGCGGTCAACCCGACCGGCATCTTCGACCCGAACGCCGGGCGCTCTGCGGTCTGATGCCTTATGGCTGAAGTGAGGTACTACGACATCAGGTGCGTACGGGGCGAGGTCACCCTGGTCGATATCGACAACGGGGTGGTCGAGTCCGCAGGCACCTCATTCTTCGACAAAGCCGTGATCCGGGTGCTCGGATCGAAAGGCTGGGGCATTCTCACCCGCGACCATGTCGATATCGATTCGAAGCGCGAGACAAACAGCCTCGTCGAGGCGGCAGCACGCCTCGCGGCCGTCACGGAGGACCGCCTCGACCTTGCCGACGCGCCGCGCGGCGAGCTCCCCGTCCCCCCCCTCGAGGAGGACCCCCGGGATGTCGACCTTGAGGAGAAGACCCGGCTGCTTGCCGGGATCGAAGGAGCGGCACGGGTTTTAGGGGTGGCGAACACCCGGGCCCGCTACACCGAGGGGATCGACGCGGTCCGGTTCCTGGATTCAAACGGGAACGAGTACTCCTACGAGGCGGTCCGGTCCGGGTTCTCG
Organism: Methanobacteriota archaeon; assembly: GCA_016841955.1. Classification (GTDB taxonomy): domain Archaea; phylum Halobacteriota; class Methanomicrobia; order Methanomicrobiales; family Methanoculleaceae; genus Methanoculleus. Next base: position 368,635 of record JAENYE010000001.1, on the reverse strand, counting down.
GTCCTCGCGATCGCGTCCCGAAACGGGGTGATGCAGATGGGGAGCGAACGCGACCACATCATCACCGGGTTCAACCTCCGGGGCAAGCAGGACCTCGGACGGAAGGCGGGCGAGGTCGCGGTCTCCCTGCTCGATGCCAAACTCGCGAAGGGCGGGACGAGACGGGCCGTGCTCGACCCGGAACTGGCGGGCGTCTTCACCCACGAGGCGGTCGGCCACGCGAGCGAGGGCGACCTCGTCCGCGAAGGTGCATCGGTCCTCGGAGGGAAGATCGGCGAGCGGATCGGGTGCGAGGGGCTGGTCATCGTGGACGACCCGACGCTTCATGAGTTCGGGTTCATCCCCGTGGACGCCGAGGGGGTGGCGGTGCAGCGGACCGAGATAATTCGCGACGGCATCCTCTCGTCCTATCTCCACAATCGGGAGACCCTCGCGGCGGTCGGGAACGGAGTCCCCGGACACGCCCGGGCGGAGCACGGGGCGCCGCCGATCGTCCGGATGAGCAACACCTTCATCGAGAACGGCGACGCGGCCTACGCCGAGATCCTTTCCGAGTGCAGGGATGGTATCCTGCTGATCGGTTCCCGGGGCGGCCAGGTCGACCCCGGCCGGGGCGTCTTCCAGTTCAACGCGGAGTACGGCTACCTCATCGAGGGCGGCGAGACGACCGATATGGTCAGGGATGTCTCGCTCTCGGGCGAGATCCTCTCGACGCTCCACAACATCACCCTGCTCGGGGACGACCGGAAGATGAGCCCGGGATACTGCGGCAAAGGCGGGCAGAGCGTGCCGGTCAGCGACGGCGCGCCCCATCTCCTGCTCGAGAACGCGACCATCGGGGGGCGGGGCGAATGAAGGGCGAAGACCTTATCGAGAGAGTCCTCCGGGAGGGTGAGCGCCGGGCCGACGAGGTCGAGGTCTTCTACGCCCGGGGAGAGAGCGTCAGCACCGAGATCAAGAAGGGCATCATCGGCACCGCGGAGGAGGCGGAGGCCTGGAGCATGGCTATCCGGACCGTCAAAGACGGACGGATAGGGTTCTCGAGCACCGGCGATCCCGACCGGTGGAAGGAGTGCCTGGACGCGGCGCTCGCGAGCGGGCGGATCGCCACCCCGCAGCAGTGGGGAGGGTTCCCGAAACCGGCCAACCTGACGAGCACCGCATCCTCATCGGACGGTGACCTGATCGTCGCTGTGGAGGATGCGGCGGGGATGGTCGGCGACCTTCTTTCGGGTGCGGCGGAGCACCCGGTGGAGGTCGTGGGCGGTGGCGCGAACCTCGCCCGGTCGTACCTCATGGTCGCGAACACGAGCGGCGTCCTCTACGGCATGGACCGGACGGTAGCGGCGGTATCCCTCGAAGCGATCCGGGAGCAGTCCACGGGCTACGAGTTCGACGCCTCCCCGTTCCGTGCCGATATCGACGCCCGGTCGGTCGGGGAACAGGCGGCCTCGCTTGCCGCACGCTCCCTCGGGGGGCGTGATATCGAGACCGGGCGCTACGACGTCGTCCTCTCCCCGATAGCGGCGGCAAGCATCCTCGGCCAGGTCCTCGTCCCGGCCATCTCCGGGCGGAACGTGAAAGCCGGCCGGTCGTTCCTTGCGGACAAGATCGGCGAGCAGATCTTTGATGAACGTCTCTCCGTCTACGACGACCCGTTCGCTCCCGGCCTCGGGAGCACCGCCTGGGATGCGGAGGGCGTCCCCACCCGGCGCCTGGTCTTCGTGCAGCAGGGAGTGCTCCAGCGGTTCGCCTACGACCTCAAGACCGGCTACCGCTACGGCGAGGGGAGCACGGGGAGCGCCGTCCGCTCCGGGGGCGAAGGCCCCGGGATCGGGATGCACAACCTCTTCGTCGACGGGCCCCGGATGAAGGACCCCGGCGATGAACGGGCGGTCTGGATCCACGATGTCGTGGGCGCCCATACCGCGAACCCGTTCTCCGGCGATTTCTCGGTGGAGATCTCAAACCCCTTCTGGGTGGAGGAGGGGGACCTCGTCGACCCCATCCGGACGGCGATGTTCTCCGGGAACGTCTTTGAGATGCTCCGGGAGATCGGGGGGCTCGGAAAAGACACAAGACGCGTCGGACGGCTGACGATTCCATCAATACGGTTAAATAACCAGCAGATCATTGGTAAATAGATGATGGAAGAGATCCTTGCCATCCTTCTCGCGGTTGCGATAGCCGCGGCGCTCTACTATCTCATGAAGAAGGCCCTGACGCTCGTCATCAACGCCGTCGCCGGGCTCATCACGCTCTGGCTCCTGAATTATTTCAACGTCCTCGCGTGGTTCGGCGCTCCCGACATCCAGATCAACCTGGTGACGATCCTCATCTGCGCCCTCGGAGGACTGCCGGGCGCCCTGGTCCTGGTCCTGCTCCACCTCGTCGGGATTGCGATCTGAGGAGCGGTTTCCGGACAGGGGGATGGACTTTTCGGGATGATTGTCTCTCCCGGGAGTGCCGCGATAGGGTTTTATCCTCTGCCTTCCATCTCTCTCCTGGTGATGCCATATGTGTACAGTCGGTGGACCTGTCGATATCGAGTTCAATGAGCGGGTGAAGGGCACGAATTACCGCTGCAAAGAGTGCGGCGAGCGGTTCAAGGGCGTTGGAAAGCGGCCCATGTGCCCGAGCTGCCAGTCGGAAGATGTCGAAGAAGTCTGAAGGCGGCGCTTCCGGGGGTTCTCCTGCCGGGCCGGGCGTGACGACCGTACCCCTCGGCGGTGAACCCCTCCTTATCCAGGGAGAACGTTCTTTTCTGCTTGTCGCGAAAGCCGGTTCACGGTTTACGCTCTGCATCGAGACCCCGGACGACGAGTACTGCCTCGCGGTCGACCCCGACGACCTGGTAGCCGTCTCCATGCCGGAAGGCGGCCCTCTCGAGCAGGCACGCATGATGCTCGAGCTGGTCCGGCGCTACCACATCCCGCTTGTTGTCCTTCCTAAAGACCACCCCGGGTCGAAGCGGTTATCGATGGTCGTCTCGGTCGCCCCGGAGATCCTCCTCGCCTGCGATATCCGCCGGGGAACCCATCCCGAGCAGCACCTGCTCTGTTCATCTGCGGAGTTCTCCGGGCTCTCGCTTGCAGGGGCTCCCGGGGGTGTTACGATAGAAAATTTACCTCTTGGCGTGAAGGTGAAATGTCTGGATGTTGAAAAATCCTCAGCAGACAAACAACAATAAATATATGCCCAATTTCATCAAATATTCATACGCCGTGAGAAGGAGGGTTTGATGAAGACCGATGTCCTGAAAAGCATCAGGGAAACTGAAGAAGAGTATCAGGCGATGATCCGTGATGCGCAGGCTGAGAGGAAGAAGAGCCTCTCGGATGCCGAACTGGAGGCTGAAAACCTGGTCCTTAAGGCACAGAAGGATGCCGGGGAGCACAGGAATCAGCGCCTTGCAGAGGCACGGGCCCAGGCGCAGAACAGATATGCAGAGATTGTCAGGGAGGGTGAAGCGCGCGCAGAGGCGCTGAAAGCAGCGGGGAACAAGAACCTTGCAGAAGCTGTAGACTTTATTGTTACACGGTTTAAGGAGCAGCTGCATGTTAAGGCCTGAACGGATGCGCCGGCTGCTCATCGCGGCCCCGAAGGGTGAGATCGACACCATCATCGGAGAACTCTACCGCCACAACGTCTATCATATCGAAGACTTCGTGCCGGAGAGCGAGTCCGCTGAAGCGTTGTCGATCGGCCACCCGCTTCCCGGGGCGAGCGATGTGGCCTCGGCGCTCAACGATGTCAGGGCCATTGAAAATGCGTGCGGGATAAACCCGGATAGCGTCGAAGTCAGAGAGAAACTCCCCGCATCGAAGGTCAGGGAGATGATCCGGACGGATCTCCCCGCTATCCTCGAGGAGGTGAAAGGCCTCGTCGCAACGCGCTCCAGACTGGAGGCGCGGCAGAAGGAGCATGAGCAGCGCGCGAAAGAGCTTGAACCGTTCGCTGCGGTCCCCCTGGACCTGGACCTTTACCACGGGTACGCGCGGTTCACCGTTTTTACCGGACACATCGCGCACGACGTCTCCATCGACGTCCCCCATGAGAAATATTTTTCCGACAGGGTGGACGGCAACATGATCGTCGTCGTGGTGCAGAACGAGTACCGCGAGCAGGTCGAGCGGACTCTTCTCGACGCCGGGTTCCAGGCAATTGCCGTCCCGGAAGGGACCGGGTCTCCGGCCGACAACCAGAAGGCCCACATTGCCGAAGCCCAGAGCGCCAGCACCGAGATCGCTGAGGTCAACGAGAAGATCGCGGGAATCCGGGAGAGGCACACCGATTTCCTGGTAGCATGTGATGAACTACTCACGGCTGAAGTAGAGCGGGCGGAAGCCCCGTTACGGTTTGCTACCACGGAGGAGACCTTCATCACCGAAGGATGGGTGCCTGACGACCGGGCGGACAGGATCCGCCAGGCGTTGGAGAAGGTGACCAACGGCAGGATCTACATCGAGGAACTGGAGGTCGACGACGCTGCCAGGGTCCCGGTGGAGTACGAGAACCCGTCGTTCGCCTCACCGACCCAGGTGCTCATTGACCTCTACGCACGGCCGCGGTACTCCGAGCTCGACCCGACGCTGATGGTGGCCATCGTGTTTCCCATCTTCTTCGGGCTGATTCTCGGTGACGTAGGTTACGGAGCAATCCTGCTCGCCCTGAGCCTCGGGCTGCGCAAGTTCCTGAAAGGCGACGAAGGAAGGATGCTCCTCAAGGTGCTCAGTTACGCAAGCATCTCAAGCATTGTCTTTGGCATACTCTACAGCGAGTTCTTCGGGTTCGCGCTTCCGTGGCCGCCGCTGATCTTCTCCCGGCACCTCAACATCGGAGGGGAAGCGGGCGGTCACGGCCCGCAGGTAGTCGAACTGATGATCCTTTCGATCTGGATCGGTATCCTGCACATCACGCTCGGGCGCATCCTCGGCATGGTCAATTCCCGGAAGTTCCACCACGGAAAGCACGCGAAAAAGGCGGTAATCGCCAATGCCGGGTGGCTTGGAACGATGTGGGGGATCCTCATCCTGATCTGGTCATTCTACGCCATTCCGATGATGCCCGACCTGACAGGTTTCCCTGTTGCCATCGCGGTCGGTGTCGTCCTCCTGGTGGCAGGCGTTATCGGGATCGCGCAGGAGAACGCGCTTGAGATAGTCGAACTTCCGACGATCATCAGTCACGTATTGTCCTACGCCCGTCTGGTGGCGGTGGGCTTATCGTCGGTCGCCATCGCGATGGTGATCAACTTCATCGCGATCGGCATGCTGATAGAGCCCCAGCTTGAAGCGATCACCCCGGTTGGCGTGATCATCATCATCTTCGGCATTCTCGTCTTCCTGGTGGGGCAGACGCTGAACCTGGCACTCGGGATCCTCGGCGGCGGTCTGCATTCACTTCGTCTTCACTATGTTGAGTTCTTCACCAAGTTCTACAAAGGTGGAGGCATCAAGTACAATCCATTCGGTATGAAATCAAAGTTTACGGAGGAATAAGAAAATGGTAGATTTTGGCACAGCAGAACTGACTCTTGAAATGATACAGGCATCGCAGTTGGGAATGAAGGCAATCGGCGCAGGCCTCGCAGTCGGTCTGACCGGCATTGCATCTGGTATCGCCGAGATGGCGATCGGTTCTGCAGCCGTCGGAGCGACGGCAGAGAACCGTGACGTGTTCGGTCTGGTACTGCTGCTCACGGTTATTCCCGAAACCATTGTCATCTTCGGTCTTGTGGTTGCACTGCTGCTTCTGTTCTGATGGAGTGAACCATGGGACTCGAAGCAGTCGTCAACGAGATCCGGGAGAAAGGGCGAAAGGAGGTCGAGGCGGTCCGGGCAGAGACCCGGGCCGAAGTCGAAGAGATCCTGAGGGATGCACAGGCCCGCGCCGCCGGGATTAAACTCTCGGCTGAAGAGGAGGCGGATCGGGCGGCCACCCACATCACCAACCAGGAAGTCTCCGCAGCGAACCTCGTCGTCAAGCGGCAGGTCTTAAACGCCCAGAAGACGCTCCTCGATCAGGTCTATTCGGCCTCGCTCGCTGCTGTCGGTGATCTGCCTGCAGAGTTCCACGAGAAGGCGCTCACAGACCTGTTGAAGAGAGCGGCAAAGGAGATCAAGAAGGGTGTCGTGCACGCAAACAAACGGGATAGCCCTGTTGTCGAAGAGATCATCTCCCGGTTAAAGACTCTCTCGGGCTACACCGTGGGCGACCCGGTCGACATTCCCGGCGGCGTCATCGTCGAGAGCAACGACGGCGAGCTGCAGATCGACTACAGCTACGGCACGTTCCTGGGCGAAGTCTGGGAATCTGCCCTGAAGGATGCGTCAGATATCCTGTTTGCATGAGGAGGTTCATACATGGCAGAGATAAGTAGCGGATTGGCAACCAACTACATCTACGCCTGCACCCGCATGCGGGTACGGCGTTCGCTGCTGATACCGCGCGAAGATTATCTCCGGATGCTGAATATGAGCCTGCCTGAGATCACCCGGTTCATCGGCGAGACCAACTACCGGTCCGAGATCGATGAACTCGGCACCTCCTTCTCCGGCATCAACCTCGTCGAGGAGGCCCTGAGCTGGAACCTCGCCAAGGAGTACCAGAACATCCTGGAACTTGTGCCCGGGGAACTGAAGTACTTCACCGCCAGTTATCTGCGCCGATGGGACATTCAGAATGTCATCACCATCCTGCGCGGTAAGATGCAGGGGGTACAGCCCGGCAAGCTCAAGGAGGTTCTGATCCCGGCCGGCAGGCTGGACAAGGTCGCTCTCGACCGTCTTCTCACTGAAGAGTCGCCGGAACGGGTTGTCGAGGCACTCAAGGGCGAGCGGTTCTACCCCGTCCTCGAGAAGGAACTCCCCCGCGCGATGGAGACCGGGTCGTTCGCCCACATGGAGAACGAACTCTACAAGGGCTACTACGCACGGCTCATCGCCGACGCCACGGAAGGCATCAAGGGCGGGAAGATATTCCTGAAGTCCATCAAACTCGAGATCGATACCCGGAACATCCAGAACCTCTTCCGCCTCCGGGCCGGGCACATCCGTGAGGACGTGCGGGAACTGATGATCCCCGGCGGCTCGTTCTCGGTGGAGGAACTGCAGCGGCTCTCGGGGCTTGAGGACCGGGACGAGTTCATCGACGCCATAAAGAGGCAGGTGAGGGCTGTCCCGCTCTTGAACGCGCTCGAGGCAATCCGGGGCAAGGGTGCCATCCACGAGATTGAGGTTGCGCTGACCCGGGTCCAGCTGGACCAGATGGAGCGGATGTCGAAGCGGTATCCGTTCTCGAGCCTTCCCATTATGGTCTACCTGGAGGAGAAGAAGTACGAGGTCGCGAACCTTCGCGCCCTCGCCCGGGGCAAGGAGGCCGGTCTTCCGGGTGAGCGATTACAGGGCTACCTGGTGATGTAGAATGGAGATCGCAATTGTCGGTACCGGTGAATTCATCCTCGGTTTCAGGCTCGCGGGCGTCAGGAAGACCTACGCGGCCGAGACCGACGAGCGGCTGGTCGAGCACATCAACCAGGTGCTCCAAGACAAGGATGTCGGCATTCTCGTCCTGAAGGGAAGTGACATGGAGCGGATCCCCCCGCGGCTTCGCACCACCCTCGAGAACTCCGTTAAGCCGACGGTCATCGCCGTCGGCGGAGAGGAGGGCGGCCTGTCGATGAGAGAGAGAATCAAGAGATCGGTGGGTGTTGATCTGTGGAAGTAATGGACAAAGCAAAAGAAAAAAGGGCTCATGGGGCCCTGAAACGGATTTCAGGGCCGGTCGTCACTGCTGTCGGTCTCGACGCACACATGTACGACGTGGTGAAGGTCGGCAATGAAGAACTGATGGGGGAGGTCATCAAGATCCAGGGTGAAGACATCATCATCCAGGTCTACGAAGATACCGCCGGCATCAGGCCCGGTGAGCCGGTGGAGAATACCGGTCTCTCGCTTGCAGTGGAGCTCGGGCCCGGTCTGCTGACCAGTATCTACGACGGGATCCAGCGGCCGCTCGAGGTGCTCGTTGACAGGATGGGCAACTTCATCGAGCGCGGCGTCTCGGCCCCCGGCCTTTCCCACGAGAAGAAGTGGGAGTTTGTACCCGCCATGAAGGTGGGCGACGACGTCAAGGCCGGCGATATCCTCGGCACGGTCCAGGAGACGAACATCGTCCATAAGGTCATGGTCCCGCCCCGGTCGAAGGGCGGCAAGATCAAGGAGATCTCGGGCGGCAGTTTCACGGTGGACGAGACCATCTGTGTCCTCGAGGACGGCACCGAGATCGTGATGCTCCAGCGCTGGCCGGTCCGTGTGCCCCGCCCGGTGAAGGCGAAACTGAACCCGGACATCCCGCTGATCACCGGTCAGCGGATCCTGGATGGTCTCTTTCCGATCGCGAAGGGCGGAACGGCGGCCATCCCCGGACCGTTCGGGAGCGGCAAGACGGTCACCCAGCAGCAGCTTGCGAAGTGGTCCGATGCCGAGATCGTCGTCTACATCGGCTGCGGCGAGCGCGGCAACGAGATGACCGAGGTGCTGACCGAGTTCCCGGAACTGGAGGACCCCAAGACCGGCAAACCGCTGATGGAGCGGACGGTGCTGATCGCGAATACCTCGAACATGCCTGTCGCAGCCCGTGAAGCGTCCGTTTACACGGGGATCACGATCGCCGAGTACTTCCGGGACATGGGCTACGACGTCTCCCTGATGGCCGACTCCACCTCCCGGTGGGCCGAGGCAATGCGTGAGATCTCGAGCCGGCTTGAAGAGATGCCCGGCGAAGAGGGGTACCCCGCATACCTGGCGGCACGCCTCTCGGAGTTCTACGAGCGTGCAGGCCGTGTCATCGCCTTAAACGGGATGGGCGGTTCCGTATCGGTCATCGGCGCGGTTTCGCCGCCGGGCGGCGACTTCTCCGAGCCGGTCACCCAGAACACCCTGCGTATCGTCAAGGTCTTCTGGGCACTGGACGCGAAGCTCTCCCAGCGCCGGCACTTCCCGGCCATCAACTGGCTGAACTCCTACTCGCTCTACCTGGACTCGCTCAACGAGTGGTACGACAAAGAGGTCTCTCCCGAGTGGAACCCTCTCCGGGCCTGGGCGATGGGCGTCCTCCAGAAGGAGGCCGAACTCCAGGAGATCGTCCAGCTGGTCGGTTCCGACGCACTGCCCGACGAGGAGCAGATCACCATCGAGGTGGCGAGGATGATCCGCGAGATCTTCCTGCAGCAGAACGCCTACGACGCGGTGGATACGTTCTGCCCGATGTCCAAGCAGTACGACATGATGAATGCGATCAAGCACTACGCCGACCTCGCGCGTACCGCCCAGACAGGCGGAGCGACCCCACAGCAGGTCATCGGCATAACGAGCAAGAACGAGCTTCCGCAGATCAAGTTCATCAAGGACTACGAGCCCGCGCTCGAGAAGATTATGAAAGACATGGAAGCTGAATTTGACGCGATGAGGGCGGTGTGACCATGAAGGAGTACAGAACGGTTGCACAGATTGCAGGCCCCCTGGTCTTCGTCGAGAAGACGGAGCCGGTGGGCTACAGCGAGCTCGTCAACATCGTGACCGCCGACGGCACGGTCAAGCGCGGCCAGGTGCTGGATACGAGCGACGAGATCGTGGTCGTCCAGGTCTTCGAGACCACCGCAGGCATCGGCAGGGACTCGGGCATCCGCTTCACCGGCGAGACGATCAAGATGCCGGTGGGCAAGGATATGCTCGGACGTATCCTCTCCGGCGGCGGCAAGCCGATCGACGGCGGCCCGGATATCGTGCCCGAGAAAAGGCTCGAGATCACCGGTGCGGCCATCAACCCCTACGCCCGGGCGCCCCCCGAGGACTTCATCCAGACGGGTATCTCGACCATCGACGGGACCAACACCCTTGTCCGTGGTCAGAAACTCCCGATCTTCTCGGGTTCCGGTCTGCCCCACAACGACGTGGCGCTCCAGATCGCCCGGCAGGCAAAGGTGCCCGGCTCGACGGAAGAGTTCGCCGTGGTCTTTGCGGCCATGGGTATCACCCGGGAAGAGGCCAACTACTTCATGGCCGACTTCGAGAAGACGGGCGCTCTCGAGCGTTCGGTCGTTTTCTTAAACCTCGCCGACGACCCGGCCGTCGAGCGGACCATCACGCCGCGTCTCGCGCTCACCACCGCCGAGTACCTGGCGTTCGACCTCGGCTACCACGTGCTGGTCATCCTGACTGATATGACCAACTACTGCGAGGCGCTCCGTCAGATCGGCGCGGCTCGTGAGGAAGTGCCCGGGCGGCGCGGCTACCCGGGATACATGTACACGGACCTTGCAAGCATCTACGAGCGTGCCGGTATCATCAAGGGCGTCAAGGGCTCGGTGACCCAGATCCCGATCCTGACGATGCCGGGTGACGATATCACCCACCCGATCCCGGACCTGACCGGCTACATCACCGAAGGACAGATCGTGGTCAACCGTGAGCTGCACCGGAAGGGCATCTACCCGCCGATCAACGTGCTGCCCTCGCTCTCCCGTCTGATGAATCTCGGTATCGGAGAGGGGCACACCCGCGAGGACCACAAGAAGGTCTCGGACCAGCTCTACGCGGCGTATGCCGAGGGTAACGATCTCCGGGGCCTTGTGGCCATCGTCGGCAAGGATGCGCTCTCGGAGCGCGACCGGATGTTCCTCGAGTTCGCAGACCTCTTCGAGGACCGGTTCGTCAGGCAGGGCCTCTACGAAGACCGGTCGATCGAGGAGACGCTCGAGCTCGGCTGGGATCTTCTTGCGACGCTGCCGGAGGAGCAGCTCGTGCGTATCGACCGCGAACTGATCCACAAGTATCACCCGAAGTACCGGAAGAAGGCACAGGGGTAAGTGTCCATGGCGCTACGAGATATCAAGCCGACTCGCTCCGAACTGATCAACGTCAAGCGGCGGATCAAGCTCTCGGAGCGCGGCTACAACATCCTCAAGATGAAGCGCGATGGGCTGATCCTGGAGTTCTTCAAGGTGCTGCAGCAGGCTAAAGACAGCCGCGGCGCACTGGTGGAGCGGTATACGCGTGCGATGGAGATGATCGCCCTCGCCGAGACGGTCGAGGGTGCGATCGGGGTGAAGGCCGCCGCCTTCTCGACGGCGGACGTCCCCGCGATCTCCCTCAAAAGCAAGAACATCATGGGCGTCGTCGTCCCGGAGATCGAGGCGTCTTCGGTACGGAAGGGCGTGCTCGACCGCGGCTACGGGATGCTCGGCACATCCGCCGTCATCGACGAGACCGCGGAGGCATTTGAGGACCTGCTCGAGGCCGTCATCGAGGCCGCCGAGATCGAGACGACCATGAAGCGTCTCCTCGATGAGATCGAGAGCACCAAGCGGCGCGTGAACGCGCTCGAGTTCAAGGTGATCCCGGAGCTCACCGAGGCCAGAGACTTTATCAAGATGCGGCTCGATGAGATGGAACGTGAGGAGCTCTTCCGCCTGAAAAAGATTAAGGCACGGAGCACCTGATCAACGGCACAGGTGATACCCGGTGGAGATCGGTACGCTCGCTGATGCTGGGAAACTGACGGGAACGGTGATGTTGCGGGTGGATTTCAACTCCCCCATCAACCCCTCGTCAAACCAGATTCTGGATGACAAACGGTTCAGGGAGCACCTGCCGACGGTGCAGGCACTCGAGGATGCGCGGCTTGTCGTCCTCACGCACCAGAGCAGGCCCGGCAAGAAGGACTTCACGACGCTTGAGGCGCACGCGGCGAAACTGGAGCGGCTGCTCGGCCGCCCGGTGACGTACGTCGAGGATATCTTCGGGCGGTGCGCCCGGGAGGCGATCCGGGATGCAAAACGGGGTGACGTCCTGATGCTCGAGAACCTCCGGTTTGCCGCCGAGGAGAACCTGACCTTAAAACCCGAGGAGGCAAAGAAGACCCTCCTCGTCCGGAGACTGGCGTCGATGGCCGACTTCTACGTCAACGACGCCTTCGGTACGGCGCACCGGTCGCAGCCGTCGATCGTGGGGCTGCCGCTCGCGCTCCCGTCGGTGGGCGGCCTCCTGATGGAGAAGGAGGTCGTGAACCTCTCCCGGGTCTTTTCCGGCGCCCCGCGTCCCGTCACCTTCGTGCTCGGCGGGACGAAGGTGGACGACTCGATCGCGGTCGCAGAGAACGTCCTCGAGCGGGGAACGGCCGATGGGGTGATCGTGGTCGGCGTGGTCGGAAACATCTTCCTGTTCGCGGCAGGCTACGAGATCGGGCGGCCGTCGGCCCAGCTGATCGACCAGCTGGGCTACCGGGGCGAGGTCGATAAGGCAAAAGACCTCCTCGAAACCTACCGGGACCGAATCCATATACCGCACTCGGTCGCCGTCCGTGAGGACGGCGAGCGGGTCGAGTACCCGGTGGATGCCGTCCCGGATGATGCCCAGGTGCTGGATATCGGAAGCGAGTCGATTAACCACCTCTCGCAGGAGATCTCGAGGTCCGGAACGGTCGTGGTGAACGGGCCGGCCGGGCTCTTTGAGGAGGAACAGTTCGCCGTCGGCACCTTCGAGCTCCTAAAGGCGGCCTCTACCGTGGAGTTCTCGGTGGTGGGCGGCGGGCACTCCGGTGCGGCCATCGAGCGGCTCGGTATCGAAGACAGGTTCACCCACATCTCCACCGGCGGAGGGGCGGCGATCGAGTTCCTGACCGGGAAGAAGATGCCTGCCATCGAGGCGCTGGAGATGTCCCGGAAGATCTTCGGTTGAGGGGCATCAGGCTCCTCGTCTCTTCTCTTGAGAGTTCTCTTCTCCGGCATCGCCCGACGCTGCTGTATCGTGCCGGAAACGACCGCCGCAAAACCTTTCCGTGGCCGGCTGCTTGCCGTCCTCTTCGTTAAAATTGTCCTGTGCATGAACGCAGTTCCCGCAGGGCTGGCGGGTCGGTCCAAAAAAAATGAGGTGGAGTTTGGCCTCACGGAATGAGGTGGGGGGCCACACCCGAAGATTTCATGGCCCGGTGTAATCTCGCTGTGGTCGCTGAACACTGGTGCAGGGGCGCCGTATGCCCCGGCTTGCCCCTGACCGAACCCTTGTGTCTTTGGTAGGTGTGTTGGTGTGGGGTGTGGTGATTGCTGACTGGAATTGAGTAACTGGTGATTGCTGGGTGTGGTCTTTCCCCGATCCAGTATTTATGGTGCTCGTTATATAATAATTTCTAATAAATATTTCGGCGTATATATTGGCCAAAATACTAAACGAGGTCTTGATAAATTCCTTTTAACCCGAAGGGCGGATTAAATCCCGGGAAATTCCGACCACTGTATTTATATGTAATGCTGGTTGTCAGGCGGTGTATCCGGGAGAACCCCGGTACCCGCGCTGCCCCGGGTCGCCGCCCGCACCTGCCTGCCGGGGTCACTCGTGGAGGAGGGCGACCCGGGAGCCGACCGGAATGCCGATATCCGCGCCAATCGGGCCACATTTGATCGACATCAGGTAAGCCACGGGCGGGAGGTCGCGTTCATCGGAGAGCGACTCGTAGTTGGCCATGCCCTTGGCGATGACGAGCGTTGCACGGTCAAGGGCATCGGCAAGGGGGGGCGGGACGAGCTCCCGGTTGAGGCCGAGTTCGGCGATACCGTCCGTGGTGGTGGCGAGCAGGTCGACCCGGCGGTCGAGCCCGAGCGCCACCGCATCCTCGATTGTCGCGTCGTTTAATACCGGCGCGCCCCGGACGGCAAACGTGACGTGCGATCCGCGCTTCTTGAGATGGTCGGCGAGAAGAGCGTCAAAGACGATCTCCCCGCAGTTGTCCGCAAGGTAGACCACCCGGGAGGTGAGAGGCTCCATCGCTTCGGTATCGTCGACGGTCAGTCCCGCCGCAAACTCGCGGCGGAAGAACTCAACGAAGTTGTCGGTGACGGTATGGGCCCTGGAACCGTAGTCCAGCGTGTTGCCGATGACCGATGCCAGCACGAGGTCGCGGAACGTCGAGAGGTCGCCGCGCACCTTCCGGCAGACCGCCGCCGCATCCTCGTTGTTGGCCCTCTTCAGGAGCCGGTAGGGGTCGGCGTCGCCGATCATCCGGTAGGCAAGGCGATGCACCCGGCTCGCGATGACGGGTGCGGGCACCGGGTCTGCGGAGATGCGCCGGAGTTGGTCCCGGCACGCATCCACGATCTCCTGAATGCGTTCCGGATCGTCGGTGCAGAGCCTGCCCTCATACTCGACGCGAGAGATCAGGCAGTCCGTGCAACCCGAATAAAACCTCATGCTGCAGATGTGTTGGATACGTTGAACGAAAAAATAGTGCAATGGGGCCACTGCGATTTGAACGCAGGTCAGAAGACCCCCAGTCTCCTAGGATGGCCAGGCTACCCTATGGCCCCTCCCTCATAGTATGTGCTCGAATTACACATATATCTTCGCTTTGTTGGGGCTGGATAGAACCCCTATCCCCGCATACTCTTATACTCCTCGACGCTTCGTGTCAACTGCTCCAGTTCGCTGCCGGTGATCTCCATTCTGCCCGTCAATGCATCGACCTCCTTGAGGAGCTGCTGGATACGCACGTACATGACGTACATAATAAACAGCAGGCAGATGATGGTTACCGAGAGTAAGACTATCATGATTGCATTCATATCGGTCATCATGGTTCTCTCCTGAATAGTGCGCGGGCAAGCCGCTCGACAAACCCTTCCTGTACCTCCCGGGGCTCTTCCTCAACGGGGAAGCCCGCTAAAGAGGCTGCGATTCTTCGGAACGCTTTCGATGATTCGGATCCTGGCGACCTCACGATGACCGGTGTCCTTGCCGCTGCTGCCCTTCGCACGTTTGCGTCTTCGGGGACAGTATCGATGACCGATACACCGAGAGTCTTCTCGATCTTTCTCCGGTTCATATCGGCGTCCTCCAGGATCGCCCGGTTGATGATAGCCCCGCCGATGGTGCCGCCGATCGTCTCCGTCAGGATCTTGATCTTCAGGGCATCCACGAGCGAGGAGATCTCGGGGTTCACAACCAGCAGGACCTCGTCCGCCACGGTGAGGGGTACGACGGCATCGGTGCTGATACCGGCAGGCGCATCGAGGAGCAGGAAGTCGCAACGATCGGTGAGATCCCGCATCACATCTTTGAGCCGCTCTGGGTCCGCGCTCTGAAAACCCCGGAGCGAGAGGCCGCTCGGCACGACTTTGAGGCCGTAGGGCCCCTCGTATATCGCTTCCCGGATCGGCGCCTCCCCTGCCAGGACCTCATGGAGCGTGACAGGTGTCTCTGCGAGCCCCAGTACCAGCGCGAGGTTGGCCATACCCATGTCCATATCAACGATGCAGGTCTCCCTGCCGTGCTGAGCCAGCGCTGTTCCCAGGTTTGCGGTGACGGTCGTCTTCCCGGTCCCGCCTTTTCCGGAGGCGATGGTGTAGGCCCTGATCATCTAAAACCGTCTCAAGGATAGATCGTAGTTGTCAGATTTAAAATTATTTGTTTGACTCTCTTGCCAGCGAGACCTAAATACGTTTTTAACGCCTCGAGGTACTTTATCTCGGGCAAACTCGGCTCATAAGCGTCTGAAGATGTCACCCGGACTCGGTTTCGTGAGGGTGCTGCAAAAACATTCTGAACTGCAGAGGCGGCGTCACCCGGCGTCAGGGGCGGCAATCGTCTGCCACGCTTGGCAAAAATCGAGGTAAAGGCAGGTCTGAAGCAATACCGATTCGATATTCATATATGATGCGACGCAGATATCTCATTGAGATATATCGGGGGTTAATCAGATGAGTCGTCATCCCTTCATGGAAGAGAATGCCCAGAGACACATCGATGAGATCCGGTCTGTCGCCGGTGTCGCCGCATGCGCTCTCGTATCCAGTGAGGGCACAATTATGGGTAAGTACTTCCGGGAAGGGGGCCTTTCGCCGTCTCTTTTTGCGGTGATGTGCGCCACGGTCCTTGCATCGGCGGAGGCAGCTTGCGGCAGTGCCAATATAGAGCGGCCGTCTATGGTCGCCATCACCGCAGCCGACGCTACAATTCTCATTATGAGTGTTGGGGAGGCTGCCCTGATCACAGCGGTAATAGATAAGTCTGCAGATCTCTCAACAGTACAGACACAGTTATTGGACATAGCAGTCAGGATCGGAGAGGAGGCATGATGTACACAATACTGGTTGTCGATGATAGCCCCATGATCGTCGACGTTTTCGTCACCATGCTGGAGCGTGGTGGATACAGGCCGATCACCGCCTTTAGCGGTGAGGAATGTCTGGAAGTTCTGAATGAGACCCCCCCGGATCTGGTCCTTCTGGACATCATGATGGAGCCGATGGACGGTTGGGAGACGCTCGGGAGGATCAAGGAGAACCCTGCGACGCGGGACATCCCCGTTCTCATGCTGACCGCGAAGCCCCTCACCCCGGAGGAGGCCAACGAATACGGCACCTACATCGAGGACTACATTCTCAAACCCACCACCCACCACCAGCTCTACGAGGCCATCGAGCATGTGCTGGCACGCCGGCACTCCATCGCTGCCGACATCGAGCGGGCGCGCGAGGCCGGCGTGGACCCCCGGATCGTCGACGAGTATGAACGCCTCTCGAAAAGCGTCGATATCAACAGACGTCTTCTGAAGATCCTGGAGACCACCTACAGCATCAAGGACGCCCGGGCGGGAATGGGTGAGGATATCACGAGGGCCATAAAGAGCATGGCGGCGAGCATCAAACTCCAGGAAGAGCGCCTGGATCAGGTCCGGGCCCAGTTTGCAGATCTCTTCGAGGCACGTTGAGCGACCTCGTTCCCCCGCTTTGCAGGCCCCCCCCTTAAACCGGCGGGCTGCCGGCACGGGCAGCCCCTTCCGGGCTCTCTCTTCTGCGCGTTCCTGCCTCTAATAACTGTCCGCGCGTTCCTGCTTTCCGATAAAGACGATCGCGATCGTCAGCACGAGAATTGCTGCGAGTGTCATCCCGATATCGAGGGGCGCGACGGGCTCAATCCCGAAGGTCAGGACACGTCGCACCATTGCGGTGATGCCCGCGATCAGGATCGGCGTCACCTGCACCCTGTTGGTCCTGAAGTACGCCGTCACGGTTTCCAGGACCTCCACGATGATGAGGGTCAAGAGGAGCGCGTGCAGCACCCTGAGCACGCCCTGCGTCATGTCTTCGGCACGGATGAGCGCCGCCACCTGCAGGATAACATCATAGAATGAGAATATCGCGAGCAGGGAGAGCGAGGCGGCGATGAGCAGGTATATGCCCAATGTTACCCCGGATATGGCGGATATGGCTGTACGGGCATAGTCTTTGGAAGGAATCATGCGGGCACCCTGTTCCGGGAGAATATATACATGGACAGGCTATTCGGGGAGCATTAAACATTCCGGTAGGTCTGCAGGGGGAGGGGAATTGAAAAGTTTATATTGTTAGACTGCGAATTATATGATACGCCAGCAAGTAAATTATTTATACTATTCTCGCATTGTAATAATGCTGGATGGCAGTACGTGCGGGGTCTATAGCTCAGTTAGGTAGAGCGCCTGGCTTTTAACCAGGTGGTCGGGGGTTCAAATCCCCTTGGGCCCGTTGCCATGGGCGATGTCTATGGATTTTAACAAGGTGATGCAGCTGATACACAACTTTTTCGTCGGTGGGGTGTAAGCGATGGGCACTTCACTTGACGTACTTAACCATGAGATGGTTCCGGACCATCAGATTATGGGCGAAGAGGAGGTCGCGGACCTCCTTGCGACGTACCATATCTCTTTAGAGCAACTGCCAAAAATGTATCATGACGATCCTGCGGTAAAGGCTATCGGGGGCGATGTCGGGAACGTCATCCGGATTACTCGTGACAGTCGCACCGCGGGCAGGGCCGAAGCTTACAGGCTCGTCGTGAAGAGACCAAAGAAATAATTCAGAGGCCGGGGAGCTGATCCATCTGTTAGACAGAAGTGTTTTGTCGAGAGCGTATTTTTCACGGGAGCATGTAGCGCGCCACCAGTTAGACTCTTATAATAACTTTCTCCTGTACAACCTTCAGAAAGTCGTTGACGAACAACGTATCATCGAGACCGATATCGAGACCCGTGGGAAGGGAAAAGAGGCCGTATGGGTTGAACTGGGCAAGATCGAGGTGAAGAAACCCCGGGTCCGCGAGGCGGACGGGTCGCAGTCCGAGCTCTTCCCGAGTGAGGCGCGCCTCCGGAACCTCACGTATGCGGCACCCATTCAACTCGAGATGACGCTCGTTCAGGGCGAAGAGCCGCAGGATCCGATCGTCACCATCATCGGGCAGCTGCCTGTGATGGTGGGCTCGGCCGCCTGCAACCTCTACAACATGAGTGACGCCGAGCGGACCGAACACGGCGAAGATCCCCTCGATCCCGGCGGCTACTTCATCGTCAACGGCACGGAACGGGTGCTGATGACGCTCGAAGACCTCGCCTCGAACAAGATCATGACCGAGTTCACCGAGCGCTACAACGAGCGGATCTACGTTGCCAAAGTCTTCTCGCAGTACCGGGGCTACCGGGCACTCGTGATCGTCGAGCGGAACCGCAAGAACCTGCTTGAGGTCTCGTTCCCCTCGGTCGCCGGGCACCTCCGTTTCGTCGACCTGATGCGGGCGCTGGGGTTGCAGGGCGACCACGACATCGTTGAGGCGGTCTCTACCGATGAAGAGATCCTCACCTTCATGATGCAGAACCTGGAAGAGAGCGAGTGCGACACGGTCGACGATGGCGTCATGTACGTCGGGAAGAAACTCGCTCCCAACCAGACCAGGGATTACCAGCGCAAAAGGGCGGAGTTCGTCCTTGACAACTACCTCCTTCCGCACCTGAACTACCTGATGCCGGTGGGCTTAAAAGAGGAAGACCCAGCATACCGGCATACGGTCGAGGGCGTCCGCCTTGCAAAGGCCCACTTCCTTGGCCGCATGGCCGAGGCCTGTTTCGACCTGGTGCTCGATCGGCGCCGGATCGACGATAAAGACCACTACGCGAACAAGCGGCTGAAACTCGCCGGCGACCTGATGGAAGACCTCTTCCGGATCTCGCTCAACCGCTTAACGAGGGACGTGAAGTACCAGCTTGAGCGGGCCAGCATGCGCCACCGCGACCTCTCGATAGGCACCGCCGTGCGCGCGGATGTCCTGACCGAACGGTTGCTGCATCCGCTTGCCACCGGCAACTGGGTGGGCGGGCGCACCGGTGTCTCGCAGCTCCTGGACCGGGTGGATCACATGGCGGTGCTCTCGCACCTCCGGCGCGTCATCTCCCCGCTCTCCCGCTCGCAGCCTCACTTCGAGGCTCGTGACCTGCACCCCACCCAGTGGGGCCGGATCTGTCCGAGCGAGACCCCCGAGGGTCCGAACTGTGGACTGGTGAAGAACTTCGCCCAGATGGTCGAGATCAGCAAGGGCGTTATCAACGAAGAGGAAGTGAAGAACATTCTGTATGATATGGGCGTCATCGCCCTCCGGAGAGAGACGGCATGAAACAGTCGCGTGTCTTCGTTGACGGAGCTCTTATCGGGCTCGTGGATGACCCCCGGGAACTGGTCGGGCGGATGCGCGATATGCGCCGGCGCGGCGAGATCCCTTCCGAGGTCAACGTCTCTTACAAGGAGTTCAACAACGATGTCATCGTCCACACCGATCGCGGCAGAGCACGCCGCCCCCTGATCGTGGTCCGGGACGGCACACCCCAGGTGGCCGGCGATGACATCGAACGCCTCAGAAACGGCGAGATGACCTTCGCCGACGTGGTGCGAAAGGGTTCGATCGAGTTTGTGGATGCCGAAGAGGAGGAAGACCTCTTCATCGCCATCAACGAAGCGGACCTCACCCCCGAGCACACGCATCTCGAGATCGATCCCTCGCTCATCCTGGGTATCGGTGCGGCACACGTCCCGTTCCCCGAGCACAACGCCAGTCCCCGTGTCACCATGGGCGCCGGGATGGTCAAGCAGGCGCTCGGGTTCGGTGCTTCGAACATGAAACTTCGCCCCGACACCCGGGGGCACATGCTCCACTACGTCCAGAAACCGCTCACCTACACCCAGACCTCCGACGTGATCGGCTCCGACGAGCGGGCCGCAGGCCAGAACTTCGTCGTCGCCATCATCTCCTACGAGGGGTTCAACATTGAGGATGCGCTGATCATCAACAAGGCATCCATCGACCGGGGCCTCGGGCGCTCGCACTTCTTCCGCACCTACGACGGCGAGGAACGGCGTTACCCCGGCGGCCAGGTCGACCGGATCGAGATCCCGGACGAAGAGGTCTCCGGCGCGCACGGCGCCGAGTTCTACGCGAACCTGGACGTCGACGGCGTCATCAATCCCGAGACGATCGTCCGCGAGAAGGATGTGCTGATCGGCAAGACCTCCCCCCCGAGATTCCTAGAGGAACCTACGAGCGAGTTGATCGCCGTCGAAAAGCGGCGCGACACCTCGGTCACGATGCGGAGCAACGAGCACGGTATCGTCGATACCGTCATCATCACCGAGGGCGAGAACTCCTCGCGCCTCGTCAAAGTCCGGACCCGTGATCTCCGTGTCCCGGAGGTGGGCGACAAGTTCGCTTCCCGGCACGGGCAGAAGGGTGTTATCGGGCTGATCCAGCCTTCGGCGGACATGCCGTTTACCGAGTCGGGCATGACGCCCGACCTGATCATCAACCCGCACGCCGTCCCGAGCCGTATGACCATCGGGCATATGCTCGAGATGCTGGGTGGCAAGGTCGGCTCTCTCGAGGGCCACCGGATCAACGCGACAGCGTTCCGCGGCGAACGTGAGACGGACCTTCGGAGTTCGCTCAAGGAACTCGGGTTCGCCCACAACGGCCGCGAAGTGATGTACGACGGGATCACCGGCCGGCAGTTTGCGGCAGACATCTACATCGGCGTCATCTACTACCAGAAGCTCTACCACATGGTATCGAGCAAGATGCACGCGCGGTCGCGCGGTCCCGTGCAGGTGCTCACCCGCCAGCCGACCGAAGGGCGTGCCCGTGAGGGTGGTCTCCGGTTCGGTGAGATGGAGCGGGATGTGATGATCGGTCACGGTGCGGCCATGGCCTTGAAAGAGCGGCTGCTTGACGAGTCGGATAAGGTGACCCAGTGGGTCTGCGCGAAGTGCGGCATGGTGGCGATGCTTGACCGGAAGAGGAAGGTCACGAGGTGCCTTGCCTGCGGCGGCGAGACCGACATCTACCCTGTCGAGATGAGTTACGCCTTCAAACTTCTCCTCGACGAGATGAAGAGCATGGGCATTGCTCCCCGCCTGAGACTCGACGATATGGTATAAGAGAGGGGGCAGTTTCAAACTATGACCAGTCCAAAACGTGTTGGAAGGATCGAGTTCGGGCTCTTCTCCCCGAAGGAGATCCGCAAAATGAGCGTCCGGAAGATCATCTGGGCGGATACCTACGACGATGACGGGTTTCCCTACCCGCAGGGCCTGATGGACCTGAATCTGGGCGTCATCGACCCGGGCCTCCGGTGCAAGACCTGCGACCAGAAAGCGGCCGACTGTCCGGGGCACTTCGGACACATCGAGCTCGCGAAGCCCGTCATCCACGTCGGTTACACGCGGCTGATCCGGAAACTCCTCCGGGTGACCTGCAGGTCGTGTTCCCGGCTGCTGATGACGTCGGAAGAGGTCGAGAAGATCATCGGCCACGAGGACAGCGAAATCGCGTCGGAGGTCGTCTCCGAGAAGGACATCAAGAAAGAACGGGTCTGCCCGCACTGCGGGGAGCAGCAGCTCAAGATCAACTTCGAGAAACCCACCACCTTCTCCGAGGTCTTTGTGGAGGACGGGAGGAAGGTGGAGCACAAGCTGACCCCGGCCGACATCCGGGCGCGCCTCGAGAGGATCCCGGACGACGACCTGCGGGCTCTGGGGGTCAACCCGGACGTCGCGCGGCCGGAGTGGACGATCCTCACCGTCCTCCCGGTCCCGCCGGTCACGATGCGTCCCTCGATCATCCTCGAGAACGGGCAGCGGTCCGAGGATGACCTGACCCACAAACTCGTGGACATCATCAGGATCAACCAGCGGTTCAAGGAGAACCAGGATGCCGGTGCGCCCCAGCTGATCATCGAGGATCTCTGGGAACTCCTGCAGTACCACGTCACCACCTACCTTGACAACGAGGTGGCGGGGTGCCCGCCCGCCCGGCACCGGAGCGGCCGGCCCTTAAAGACCCTGTCGCAGCGTCTCAAAGGGAAGGAAGGACGGTTCCGCGGCTCGCTCTCGGGCAAGCGCGTGAACTTCTCGGCCCGTACGGTGATCTCCCCAGACCCGAACCTCTCCATCGGCGAGGTCGGGATTCCGCTTGCCATCGCAAACGAGATGACGCTTCCCATCCGGGTGACCCCGTTCAACCTCGAGGAGATGCGGCAGTACGTCTTGAACGGCCCCGAGCGCCCCACCATCAAGTCGCCCTGCGGTGCAAACTACGCTATTCGGCCGGACAACAGGAGGATGCGTCTGTCGGAGGCGAACCTGGAGACGGTCGCGGAGATGCTCGAGCCGGGCTGGACGGTGGAGCGGCAGCTGAAAGACGTGGATATCGTCCTCTTCAACCGGCAGCCCTCGCTGCACCGGATGAGCATCATGGCACACCGGGTCGTCGTGATGGACGGGAAGACGTTCCGGCTGAACCCGGCCGTCTGTCCGCCCTACAACGCCGACTTCGACGGCGACGAGATGAACCTGCATATCCCGCAGACCGAGGAGGCGCGGGCCGAGGCCGAGATCCTGGTCTCGGTGCAGGCGAACATCCTCTCGCCGAGGACCGGCGGCCCGATCATCGGGGGTATCCACGACCACATCTCGGGCATCTTCCTCTTGACGCACACGGTTCGTCACTTCAGCAAGGAAGAGACGCTCTACCTCACCCAGCACCTGTCCATCGAGCACCTGCCCGAGCCTGACAGACTGGATGACGACGGGAACCCCCTCTGGACCAACAAGCAGGTCTTCTCGCTCGTCCTCCCCGACGATCTGAACATGCTCTTCCAGGCCTCGTCGTGCCAGAACTGTGAGACCTGCAAGCGGGAGATGTGCGAGAACGATGCGTTCGTCCAGGTCGTCAACGGGAACCTGATCAGCGGCACCATCGACAAGAAGGGGATCGGCGCGTTCGACGGCCAGATCCTGCACCGGATCATCAGGCAGCACGGCATGAAGCGGGCCGCACGGTTCATCGACGACGTGACCAAACTCTCGATCAGGGGTATCATGCTCGAAGGGTTCTCGTTCGGTATCGACGACGAAGACCTGACCCGGACCGAGTACGGACAGATCGACGAGGTGCTCAACGGCGCCCTCAGTGACGTCGAGCGCCGGATAAAGATCTATAACGAGGGGCAACTCGAACCGATGCCGGGCCGGACGCTCGAGGAGACGCTCGAGATGCAGATCATGCAGGTGCTCGGCAAGGCCCGTGACCGCACCGGTGAGATCGCCGGGCGGCATCTCGGGATGGACAACAGCGCTGTGGTGATGGCGGTCTCCGGCGCCCGTGGGTCGATGCTGAACCTGACGCAGATGGCCGGGTGTCTCGGGCAGCAGTCGGTTCGTGGCGAGCGGATCATGCGTGGCTATGAGGACCGGACCCTGCCGCACTTCCGGCGGAACGAGCGCGGTGCAGAGGCGCACGGGTTCATCACCAACAGTTACAAGAGCGGCCTCTCCCCCACCGAGTTCTTCTTCCACGCTATCGGTGGGCGTGAGGGTCTTGTGGACACTGCGGTCCGGACGTCGCAGAGCGGGTACCTCCAGCGGCGGATGATCAACGCCCTGCAGGACCTCAAGGTGGCATACGACGGCACCGTCCGGACAACGGGCGGCCGGATCATCCAGTTCTGCTACGGCGAGGACGGAACCGACCCCGGAAGGAGCAGTTACGGCGCCCCGGTGGACGTGAAGGGCATCATTGAGAGCGTCTTAAAGGAGGAGGTCAAATGAACAGCGATATGGAACAGCGGATCGATACCCTCGATCTGCCCTACCGGACCCGGGAAGACCTGAAGGCGAGTCTCGCGGAACGGGACGTCACTGATGAAGAGTTCGACCGGATCCTCGCAATGGTCTTCTCCGAGTACAGAAAGAGCCGGATCGAGCCCTGCGAGGCGGTCGGCGTCGTGGCGGCGCAGTCAATCGGCGAGCCCGGCACCCAGATGACGATGCGAACCTTCCACTACGCGGGTGTGGCCGAGATCAACGTTACCCTCGGCCTTCCCCGTCTCATCGAGATCATGGACGCCCGGCGTGAGCCGAGCACCCCCACGATGGCGGTCTTCCTGCTGAACGATTGGGCGTTCAACCGTGACCGCGCCCGTGAGGTGAGCTGGCAGATCGAGGCCGCGCCGCTCCACGAGTTCGGGGATATCACCATCGACATGGAGAACATGCAGGTTCTCGTCATGCTGAACAAGGCGGTCTGTGACCGGCGGAAGATCGGGGTGGACGAGATCCTTGAAGCCGCCCCGAGGAAGATCCGGGAAAAGCGGCATTTCCGTGACTTTGAGGTTGAAGGGGACCCGAAAAAGGTCTCGATCACGTTCACCCCGAAGAACCGGGAAAGCTACCAGAACCTCTTCCAGCTCGCAGAGCACGTCAGGCACGTCATCGTCCAGGGTATCGACGACATCGAGCGGGTAGTCGTCAGAAAGGAAGGCGGAGAGTATATCCTTTATACTGAGGGCTCCAACCTAAAAGATGTCTTCGAAGTCGAAGGAGTCGATACCTCCCGCACCCGGAGCAACAACATCAGCGAGATCGCCGATGTGCTCGGTATCGAGGCTGGTCGGAACGCGATCATCCATGAGGCCTTAAGTACCCTGAACGAACAGGGTATCGGCGTCGATGTCCGTCATATCATGCTCGTTGCCGATATGATGTGCATGGACGGCGAGGTCAAGCAGATCGGCCGGCACGGTATTGCCGGCGAGAAGGAGAGTGTCCTTTCCCGGGCTGCATTCGAAGTAACGGTCAACCATCTGCTGGATGCTGCAATCGCGAACGAGGTGGACGAATTGAACGGCGTCACCGAGAACGTGATCGTGGGCCAGCCTATCCAGCTTGGTACCGGTGATGTGAAACTCATCGCAAAACCCATAAACCTGAAAATCTAGGAGAATCATCTATGGACTTTAATGCTTCACTACGTAAAGCCGTGAAGACTGGTACAGTGTTCCTGGGTCAGAACAAGACCCGGGAATGCATCGAGGAGGGCAAGGCAAAACTTGTCGTGGTGGCCAAGAACAGCCCGGAATCTGTCAAAAATCTCGTGAACGAGACTGATATCCCTGTCTACGTCTACGAAGGCTCGAGTGTCCAGCTCGGGAAAGCCTGCGGTAGGCCGTACGTCGTCAGTGCGCTTGCCGTAGTCGAGCCAGGTGAATCCGATATCCTGAATGCTGCGAGAGTGTAGACAATGCCACAGGTCACGCTGACTGAGGAGTGCATGCGCCTCATCTCCCAGTTCGAGAGCCTTACCGGCGCGGGCAGCCGCGATTGTATCGTTGACAACCGCAACGAGCGGATCATCTTCGTGATCAATCCGGGTGACATGGGACTCGCCATCGGCAAGAGCGGGTCGAGCATCAAGAAGGCTTCCGATGTGATGGGCAAAAGGATCGAGGTCGTGGAATACTCCGCAGACCCGAGTCAGTTCCTCCGGAACTGCTTCCTCCCTGCTCAGGTCACCGGTATCGACTTCGACACCGACGAGGAGGATCAGCAGGTCGCCCTTATTGAGGTTCGGGACGAGGACCGGGGCCTTGCCATCGGCAAAGCGGGGAAGAATATCTTCAAGGCAAAGGTTCTTGCTCAGCGACAGCACGACATCGCCGATGTCCAGCTGGCGCCGAACGAGATTGCCTGAACGTTCTCTTTTTTTGTCATAGTCATCCTGCAACTCTCCTGATGATGGGTAGTTCCGGGACGGTACACCGATCTCTGGAAAAGTTCTCCCGGGGCTGATCCGCGCGGGAGGTTTCGAGCGGGCTCATATCCAGAAATTATTTATATCGGTGTGTGCTCCATGAGACTCCCATGAACGGAGGATCCGCCCGGATAGTGAAGCCTGCGCCATCTGCAGCAGAACCGGCGAACAGGGTGCATGGAGTTCCCGGATACCGGAGGCGGTGCCGTTGAGGTACCTTCTTCTCACATCCGTGGTTCTGGTGATCTGTATCGGTATGGTCGCCTCCCTCGCGTCCGCCCTCCCTGACGCCGGGGAGAACGGCACCGGAAATTCATCGGACGAAGGGATCGGCGACGAGAAATCCACCGTTGCGAAGGCGCCGGGCACGTCTGCAGAGACCCCGACACCTGAAGAAACGGACGAAAAGGTCGTAGTGGAGAGGGAGCCCCTCTCCCTGATAACCGGGGAGACCACGTCTTCCCCGACCGCAACAACCCTGTCGGAGTTTACCGGAGCAGAGATCACGAGCGCCGACGATGCCGGTGATGAGGAGGCGGAGGAGGCGCTGACGGCCACGCCGTCCCCGAATGCAACACCCTCCCCGGAACCTGCTGCGACGGAGACTGCATACGTCGACGACTCCGACGACGAGGAGACGGAGGAGACCGGGAGCCCGACACCGACCCTGGAGCGGTATGCCCCCCCACGGCCGAGCGCGACGATGGCAAAAGCACACTATTCTCACGACCGGCCGCTGGTCCAGAGCGGCCACCAGCTCGTCAACCCTGCATCGCCGTACACGCCTGAGGGGAACGAGGCCGGGGTACTGTCCGGGGCCGTCGCGCCGCGCGACGGCCTGCTCGTCAAGGGTGTCGGGGTGCTCCTCGACCGGACCCCTGAGGACGTCGCCCTCACCCGGAGCGGGGTGGAGATCGCGAACCTCGACTGGCTCCTCGACCCGGCCATGCGTCTCGGCGGCCGGCACCCGCGGGCGGTGTTCGAGGGGGAGACGTTCACCGTCACCGTGACGGTCGAGGCAAGGAACCTGACGGTCACGGGGGATAACCCGGCCTATGTCGTCCTGGTGCCGCCGCCGGGCGAGACCGGAGTCTACGAGATCACCCGGACCAGCGAGCCCCCGGGTCTCGGGGACGGGGAACGCGGCGTCTGGGAGTTCTCGGTCGTCACCCGCACCGGGAGGCTGACGCTTGCAAACCTCACTCTCCCCGAGGAGCGGCTGGTCACCAACCTGACGTCGAACCCGGATGTCTTCGCCTTCCGGGCGTACGCTTTTGCCGGCGACCAGGAGATACCTTCGACGGGCGTCTCTGACCCGGTGCTCGCCATCCGTCCCGACGGGGACGCGGGCGTGGCAGAGGAGTCTTCCCTCCCCGAACTCTACACGCTTGCAGGCATCCCGGACTCGACGCTCCGCCCGTCGGAGACGATGGCCGGGGCGTGGGCGCGGGGCGTCGGCCACGACACGATCGTTGCCGGGGCTATCGGGCACCTTGAGGCCTTAAGCGATCTGGGGATGGAGGAGATAGCGGCAGTCTATGCCGGGGAAGGGGGGGCCGGGGAAGGAGACCGGTCCGCGTCCTCGTCGTCGCCGTTCGACCAGATCATGGAGTTCTTCCGGGGGTTGTTTGGGGAAACGACTTCCCCGTAGGGGAAGGAGTTCGAGAAAACGCGAAGCGTTTTCGAGTTGCGACGGGCCGCAGGGCCGGAGCTTGAGAAAACCCGGAGGGTTTTCGAGTTGCGACGCGTGCCCCGGAGGGTGCGACGGACGGGACGTCCGGAGCATGAGCACCGCTAGGTGCGAGGGCAGGTGGAGTTCGAGCACCACAGGTGCGAGTTGGAGACAGGGGAGGGGGTTTCCCCCTCCCCGTCAGCCCCTCCCCCAGACGCGATACTCCCACGGTCCACTGCACTGGGCTCTTTAATTGTTTCGACTGTTCAGTCCGCTGGAGAAACTCAGAGCATGAGACTGTAATGTGCGGAAGCAGGAGTACGAACAGACCTCACCCTTCTCTAAACCTCTTCCAGAGGTACGCGAGCCCGAAGCACCCCGAGAGCATCATGTCCCCGAAGGGTGCCGCCTGGTATGCCTTCGGCAGCAGCCGGAGCCGGTTCGGGCCCGTGACGACCACGGCATCGGTGACGAGGGGCTTTCTGACCGCCGCCCCGTGGCCGCCGTCGTCGAAGATCTCCTCCGAGGTCAGCGTGCCGTCGGCGAGCCGCCAGATGTAGTGCTGCAGTTTTGCGGGGTCGAGTGCGCCGGTATGATGCTCGAAGAGGCCGTAGATCTCCCTTCCTTTCAGGGTGAAGCAGAGGGTGTGCCCGTTCCCGACGTTGACGAGGATAACCCCTGTATCAGCCATGCGCCGCACGAGAGGATCGCAGAGCGCCCCGATGAGGGCGACCGGCCCGGTATCGGTGACGAGCGCGCCCGGTACCTGACGCCGGACGGCCTGCATCCGGGTCATATCGGCGAGCGGGGGGTCGCTAGCGAGCGAGAGGAGGTCCCAGTCGCCGGCGTCCAGCTGCTCCCGCATCAGTTCGAACCGGTGGATGCGGTTGCTGCGGTGCGGGGAGTAGCCGTGGTCCTGGACTGCAATCGCGACATTCTTCGGGTAATCCACGCCGAAGAGGGAGAGTGCTTTCTGCAGTTCCGGCGCCATGTAATCGGTGGTACGGATGGTCACCGCGTCCTCTGGGGGGACGGCCCGGATCTCAACACCCATCGCCCGCACCCGCGCGAGATCGTCGTGGAGGGTTCCGGCGGCTCCCGGCGTGGCGTAGACGGGGAGGCCTGCGGCCAGGTGCTCCCGTATGGCGCCGGTGTTCGTGCCGCCGCCCATCAGGTACCCGTCCAGGAAGATCGGGAGCCCGGCCCGGGTTGCCTGCCGGACCTTCTCCGCCACCACCACGGTCGGGGAGGGGAGGACCAGTTTGATGCTGTTCTCGATCGACCGGCCGGGCTCGTAGACCAGGATGTCCTGGGTGCCCCTGCCGACATCGATGGCAAGAAGTGGCGTCGTCAGATCGATCATGGATGGCCTCACGCACCGCCGTTGCCCCATGGCAGGCGGTTCCTATCTGAATCTCCCCGCAAAACCAAAAAAGGTATGATCGCGGTCAGGCGTCTGCCCGGTCCGCCGCCGGAGATGCCCCGGCCGTCGTCGCCTTATCCGGGTGCGCCGGTTTGAACTCCCGGTACTCCTTGAGGGAGACCGTCAGGTCCCGGGTGAAAGCGAAGTAGCCAATCTGGGTCGTCCGGCAGAGGTTCATCGCCATCTCCATCAACCCCCGGGGATCGGGGCGCGCTTCCCCGAGCCATACGTGGAAGATGTTCCCGCCGTCCACGATGGGGAAGAAGATATGTTCGATCTCGATCCGTTTCGTGAGCGGGACCGGGGCTCCCGGGGTGACGTGGGTCCCGTTGGTGTAGTAGATGGGGAGGTCGAGCGTCGTGCCGAGCATATCGAGCGCCTGGTCGGCGTCGCCCTTGATGACCTTGAGCGCGTGGTCCCGGAACCGCTCGTCGAGGAGGTCGGCGACCGCAAACCGCTGGCCGGTCGTCTCCGCCGGGGTGCGGGCGAGGGCGATCGTCATGTTGTGTTTCTTCGAGAGTTCGCGGGCGTACATCTCGAGTTCGGTCATGGCCCGGACGGCGAGACGGAACGCCTCCTTCGACTCGTGGAGCTGGTGGCCGGTGAAGTGCTGTACCATCTCGTTGACGCCGACCACGCCGATGGTGTAGACGAGCCCTTCGAGGTCCACGGCAACCGCACCGCGCTCGCCGGTGTTCGGATCCTTCGGGCGCTGCATCGCAAACGGCATCCGCCCGTTCGTCCGGATCAGGGACATCCAACGGCGTTTGATCCGGTAGAGGTCGACGGCGATGTCCATGAACGACTTCAACTCGGCAAAGAGCCGTTCCTGGTCGCCTTCCGCCTTGTACGCCGCCCGCGGACAGTTGATGGACATCACCTGCCAGGAACCCATCGAGAAATGCTTCCCCTCCCGGAAGTAGAGCTTATCCTCGAACTCGTCGTCCTCGTCGGCGAGCGACGAAAATTGGTATGCGCAACATTGATAGCACGATATCCCCTCGCCGGCGCCCCGGTAGCCGGGGATCTGGTTGTCGTAGTAGGGGGTGCCGTACTTGGACGCGAGTTCAAAGGTCATCAGGTAGAGATCCTGGTAAGTCGGGATGTCCGGGTGCTGCCTGTTGAACTCCTCGTTTTCGGTAAGGAAGTCCGGCTCGATGCTGATCTCGGGTTTCGGGAAGGAGAAGGGCTTGCCCCAGTAGTCCCCCTCGAGCATCACCTCCATCAGCGCCTTGAAGAGGAGCCGGACCTCCCGCTCGAACTCGCTATAGGTCCGGAGCGGCGCCTGGTTCCCGTCCCAGACCTTGCCGCGGTAGACGCAGGGTTTATCCTTCCAGAGGGTGGGGACGCCCGGGGAGAGCTGGACCGACGAGAAGACCACCTGGCCGCCACGGGCGACCATCATCTGGGTCATCTCGTAGACGAACATCTGCATCAACTGCTTGATCTCCTCGTAGTCCATCCCCTCGAAGAAGGGTGCCATGAACGTGAGGAAGTTGTAGTAGCCCTGGCCGCCGGCGAAGTTCGTCTGGGCGGAGCCGAGCGCCTTGACCGCATGGAGGACCGCCACCTCGGCCCTCTTCGCGGGGCCGGCGACCGACGCTTTCGTCCCGTTGCCGTCGGGCATCAGGCCGTAGTAAAAGAAGTAGCGCAGGTCCCAATCCTGGCAAAACGGGCGGGTACCGAAGTACTCCAGGTCGTGGATGTGGAGATCGCCGTGGAGGTGGTGGTCTGCAAGGTCCGGAGGGAGCTGCAGGAGATACTGCTCCTTGCTGATCTTGTCCGCCTTCTTCTTGTGCGAGGTCTCGGCGTTCTCCTGGAGGTTGGCGTTGTCGTGGGCCTCGAACCCCCTCCCCACGTCGATGAGGTGTGCGTCGAAGACCGGGGTTCCCACCCGGGTGCAGACGTTGCGATACGACGTAAGCCCGCGCTCAAGGAGCGTCATGTTGACGATCTCGCGGATCAGGGGGCCGGAGAGCGACTGCAACCCGAGCATCTGGATCTTCCTCTCGACCCGCCGGGCGATCTCCTTTGCCGTCTCCTCGTCGGCCCCCTCGTAGCCGTAGAAAACCTCCACGAGGCGGCTCTCCTCCACGATCTGCCGGACGATCCGATTCCGGTTCCAGTCGAGGAGGTAACCCCGCGAGGTCCGGACTTTCGGGAAGGTGGGGACGAACTCCCCGAATAAAGTCGCCTGTGTCGACTTGCGCGTCAACCTCATGCCTCCGCGATCAGGTCGGTGACAAGGTCTTCCTGGAACGCGCCCCCGCTAAAGAGATCACCGGACGTATAGAATGCGTCGCCCTTCTGCAGCACCGGCGCTTCCTGGACGAATACGCCGTTCATGCGGAGTTCCGTCAGCCCCTCGGCGGACGCCATGTCGCACTCGACGAAGTGAACGCCCCTGGAGGCCAGGAACTCTTTGAGTACTTCGCAATTCGGGCAGAATTCCAGTGTATATACGGTGAATTGCGCTGTATCGGAAATGGTAATACCCCCGGATTATTCGGTCATTACGTTTTCGTTCTGTTCGGTTATAACAGATCTCATTCTATACGGACCGCTGTTTGTCATCCGGGTACGCAGTCCCGCACACTCGATGTGGGCCATGGAAAAATTCCTGCCGGACTCGCTCCCCCGCCGCCTTCCGCTACGTTCCGCCAGCTGCGCCTCTGCCGGACAATCACCATTTTGTAGGGTGAGGCACGATAGTACGGTAATATGGTCAGGACGTTCGTTGCAATCGATCTGCCGGAGGAGATCCGCGAGAGGGCCCGTGAGTCCCAGGAGATCCTGAGACAATCCGGCGGGCGGCTTGCTATCGTCGACCCTGCGAACCTCCACATCACGGTGAAGTTTCTCGGGGAGGTCGATCCGGCGCTGATCGAGCCGATCATCGAGGCGCTCCGGGCTGTCAGGGCCGACCCCTTCGAGATGACGGTCGGGTATGCGGTCTGCAATCCCCCACGGAGGCCGCGGGTGATCTGGTGCGACGTCACGGACGCCGGGGAGAGCGCCGCCCTCGCCCGGCAGGTGGACGACCTTCTGGCACCGCTCGGGTTTCCCCGGGAGAGCCGCCCCTTCCGCCCCCACGTGACCCTTGCACGGGTGAAGGCGTTCCACCCCTCGCAGTGCTCGCAGGCGGCGTCCACACACCGCGAACCGCTCGGGACGTGCCGGGTGGAGAGCATCAGGCTCAAGAAGAGCACGCTGACACCCCGCGGATCGATCTACGAAGACCTTGCGGAGGTCCCGCTTTGACCCGGTGCCCCTGTGAGGAGGAGGTGCTCAAAAAGATCCGCCCCACGCCCGAAGAGCGGACCTACATCCGGGCGATCGGGCAGCGCCTGATCGGGGCGGTGGAGCGGTCGGGGCTGGCGAAGGCGATGATGGTGGGGTCGGTCGCCCGCGACACCTTCGTCCGGGGCGACCGGGATCTCGACGTCTTTATGCTCTTCGACCCCGCCCTCTCCCGGGAGGAGTTGCAGGAGCAGGGGCTCTCCCTGGCACACCGGATCGCAGAGGAGTTCGGCGCGACCTGGCGCGAGAAGTACGCGGAGCACCCCTACGTCAATGCAACGATCGACTCGCTGGATATCGATCTCGTCCCCTGCTACGCTGTATCGAGCGCCACCGAGATCAAGAGCGCCGTGGACCGCACCCCGTTCCACACCCGCTACATCCTCTCGCACATCGACGGCTACGCCGATGACGTCCTCCTGTTCAAGCAGTTCGCGAAGGCAGGCGGGGTTTACGGGTCGGACCACATGACCGAGGGATTCTCCGGCTACCTCTGCGAGATCCTGACTATCCACTACGGGGGGTTCCAACCGCTCATCAAGGCCGCAGCCTGCTGGAAGCCGGGGGAGGTGGTCGATATCGAGGGGCACGGGACGAAGAGGTTCGAGGACCCGCTCGTCGTCATCGACCCGGTCGACCCGGAGAGGAACGTGGCGGCGGCGCTCTCGCTCTCGCGGATGTTCGAGTTCGTGGAGCTCGCACGCGGTTATCTCGCGGAGCCGTCGGAGGTGTTCTTCTGCCGGCCGCCCTCCCCGCCGCTCACCCGGGAGGTCTTCTCCCGCCTCCTATCCGCGCGGGGGACGCACCTCTTCTCCCTGACGTTCGCGACGCCGGAATACACGCCCGACACGGTGGTTCCCCAGCTCCGCAAGTCCGCCGAGTCGATCCGGGAACTCCTTGAACGAAGTGGGTTTCCGGTCAACCGGATCGACGTCTGCATGCAGAAGGAGCGGTGCATGCTCCTCTTCGAACTGATGGCCGAGACCGTCCCGGCGATGCGCCGGCATATCGGGCCGCCGATCTCATCAAGGGGGAACGCCGAGAAGTTCCTGGCAAAGTACGTCCGGGAGGAGGTCTTCGCCGGCCCTTACGTCGAGGACGGCCGCTACGTGGTGGAACTCCCCCGCCGGTTCACCCGGGCCGTCGACCTGCTGCGGTCGAAAGCCCTCCTTGACGTCGCGCTCGGGAAGCACGTCCGCCGTTCGATGAAGCAGGGCTGGGCGGTGAAGGCCGGTGCGGAGTGCTGGGACGAGGAGTTTGCCGGGTTCGTCTCCAGGTTCCTCGATCGCTCGTCGCCGCTCGCGAGGATCAAGAGGACGACGGGGAAGTAGGGGCCCGGCCGGTCCGTACGGCGAAGCTCTTTGGGGGACGATCTGGGATCTCTTCGGGGACAGTGAAGCCTGCCCGGTTCGTGTCGTCCACCCCGGTGCACTTCCAATCGAGACTCCCCAGGCGAGTAGACCGCCAGCAGGAGCTCCGGGAGCTCCATCCCTGCCCGGGTAGAGAACGACCGGGCCGGAACGTCCTCCTACCCGCAAAAAGCAGCAGGACTATAGCAGTCTCGGTGGAAGAATAATCGAGACATCTATGCGGTCCTATTTACACTCAAGCCCGATCCGGGCCATCGTAATTCTCGTGCTCCTCTGCATGTTCACCGTTGCGGCATCCGCCGCTCCCGACCCGGTCGCCGTGCCGGACCACTCCGTTATCCTTCCCGGAACCCCCGATCCCTCCGACCCCGCCGAGATGGAGGTATTTCTCGACAGGGTGATGCCAGCCGATCTCGCGAAATACAACGTCCCCGGAGCAACGGTTGCCGTCGTGAAGGACAGCAGTCTCGTCGTCGCAAAGGGATACGGCTACTCTGATATCGAGAAAAAGACGCCGGTCGACGCGAACACGACACTCTTCCGCATCGGCTCGATATCGAAACTCTTCACCTGGACCGCGGTGATGCAGCTCGTGGACGAGGGCTTGATCGACCTCGATGCCGAGGTCAACACCTACTTAAAGGACGTTACGGTCCCGGACACCTACCCCGGACACCCGGTGACGATGCGGCACCTGATGACGCATTCTGCCGGGTTCGAGGATGCCGAGCGGCACATGGCGGTCGAGGATTCGAGCGACCTCATCTCCATCCGGGATTACTGCGCCGGGAACATGCCCGCCCGGGTCCGTCCTCCGGGCATCGTCTCCTCCTACTCCAACTACGGCACGACCCTCGCGGGGGTGGTCGTCGAGGACGTGACAGGCATGCCGTTCGAGCAGTATCTGGATTCTCGCATCCTCGTGCCGCTCGGGATGAACCGAACCAGCATCCAAAACGACCTCCCCCCGGACCTGGCATCCGGACTTGCACAGGGGTATGCGTATGCCGGCATGCAAAACGATCCCACTCCCGATGCAGTCATCGTTACCGGTCCTGCGGGGTCCATCAGCTCCACCGCACCCGATATGGCGGCATTCATGATTGCGCACCTGCAGAACGGCACCTACGGGAACACGACCCTGCTTCCGGCATCCACCGCAGACCTGATGCATACCCGGGCGTTCGCGAACGACCCCCGGGTTCCGGGGATGTGCCTTGGGTTTTACGAGCGGGACCTCAACGGCAGGCGGATGATCGCTCACGGCGGGGATACGTTCACGTTCCACTCCCTGCTGGTGCTTCTGCCCGGCGAGCAGACAGGGTTCTTCGTCTCCTACAACAGTGTCGGAGGGGTTCTGGCGCGCGACGAGCTCTTCGAGGAGTTCATGGACCACTACTACCCTGAGGAGCCTTCGGCATTACCGGAGCCCGGTCCGTCGATAAATTCCCGGATACAGCAGTATGCAGGGACCTACGAAGGCAACCGTCACAACTACGCCGGGTTCGAAAAGTTCCTGACACCAGGCTCCCGGATGGAGATTGCGGCAACGCCGAACGGTACCCTGCTCCTGCAGGCAGGCCAAAACCCGGTCGAGATGGCCGAGGTCCGGCCCGGGGTCTTCTCCTCGCTCGACGGCTCACGCCCGGCCTCCGGGGATATCGTCTTCCACGAAGCGGCCGACGGCACGGTTGACTACTTCTGCCATGCAAACCTCCCGTTCATGGTCTTTGACCGGGTTTTGTGGTATGCGACGGCCGGCTTCCTCGAAGGCGTCAGGGTCGCGGCCGGAATCCTGCTCGCGACCGTCCTGCTCTGGCCGCTCCTCTTCGCGTTCCGCCGTGCCCACGCGGTCCCGGAGTCCCCGGCCCCCGTGCCCGCCCGCGTCGCACGCCTCATTGCCGGGGGAGCATCGCTCACCCTTCTTTCGTTCGTCTTCGTCCTGGTGCCGTGGATCGCCGGCGATGGAGCACTCGTACACTCCTATATGTATGACACGGTTGCCCCGCCGCTCCTCGCCGCAGTGCTGACGGTGCCGGTCATCGCAGCCGCACTCACGCTTGCAACCGTCGGGCTTGCGGCGCTTGCCTGGAAGAAGGGGTACTGGACGACCCTCGACCGGGTGCATTACACGATCGTTGCGGTCGCCCTCGTCGCCCTCCTGTGGTGGGTGAACTTCTGGAACCTCTGGGTCTTCTGCCTGTGAGGGGCGGATTTCGGTGATGGACGCCGGCACCTATATGGCGCAGATCGGCCTTCGCCACCTCACCATCCCGACCGCGAGGGTCGGGATCGGAGCGGCGATCGAGCATGCCGTGCGGGGAACCGGATAACCCCCGGTACCCCCTCAGGTGCGGATCTTCCGGAAGAGGTACGCCCCGACGACGGTCATGAGCACGGCGCAGCCGGAGAGGACAGCGAGGCTGACGAGCGGGTGGATCTGGGCAGTCCCGGAGAGGCCGTAGCGTATCCCCTCGACGCCGTAGGTCAGGGGGTCGGCGAGCGTCAGCGGCCGGAGCCACGCGGGCAGGCTATTGATGGGGAAGAGTGCTCCCGAGAGCCCGAAGATCGGGAAGATCACGAAGTTCATGATGAGCTGGAAGCCGTGCATATCCTCCATCCTCGATGCGATGGCGATGCCGAACGCGGTGAAAGTCACGCCGATCAGCGCCATGAACCCGACGGCGATCAGGAACCCTGCAATGCCGGTGGGCTGGAGCCCGATGAAGAGCGCAAACACCATGATGATCAGCCCCTGGATGACCGCCGTCGTCGCTCCCCCGAGCGTCTGGCCGATCATGATCTCGAGCCGCGAGACCGGGGAGACGAGCGTCTCTTTCAGGAACCCGAACTGTTTGTCCCAGATGATCTGGATCCCGGAGAAGACCGAGGTGAAGAGGACGCTCATGGCCACGATCCCGGGGATGATGAATTCCATGTACCCCTCTTCCATGCCGGGAATACTGACGATCGAGTTCAGCCCGAACCCGAGCACCAGCATGAAGAAGAGGGGCATCCCGAGGCTGCCGAAGATCCTGCTCTTCGACCGCAGGTAGCGCTTGACGTTCCTCAGCCAGATGGCATAGACGATATCCATCCTCAGCGCCTCCCTGCCCTGTGGAACATGCGCATCATCTCTTTGCCGCTCGCCTCCTCCTCCCGGATTGTCCTCCCCGTATAGTGCAGGAAGACGTCCTCGAGCGTCGGCTTCCTCACCGAGAGCGAGGTGATGCCGATGCCGCTCTGGTGGATAGCGGTCACGATCCCGGGGATGTGCCGGTCGGCGTCCTGCAGGCGGACCGTCACCGAGCCGTCGTGCCGCTCGATCCCGGAGACCCACGGAGCGGTCAGGAGGCCGGCGATTGCACCGGGCTCGGGCGAGGCTATGGTGACGACGTCGCCGCCGATCGAGGCTTTCAGGCTCTCTGTGGTATCGAGCGCGACGATCGTCCCGCGGTCGATGATCGCCACCCGGTCGCAGAGCCGGTCGGCCTCCTCCATATAGTGGGTGGTGAGGATGATGGTGATGCCTTTCTCGTCGTTCAGCCGCGCGATGTACTCCCAGAGGTGGTTGCGCGTCTGCGGGTCGAGGCCGAGGGTGGGCTCGTCCAGGAAGAGCACCTTCGGTTCGTGGAGCAGTCCCCGGGCGATCTCGAGCCGGCGGCGCATGCCGCCCGAGTAGGTCTTGACGAGGTCGTCTTTCCGGTCTTCGAGCCCGACGAGGGCCAGGAGTTCGCCGATCCGCTGCCGGCGCTCCTCCCCGCCGATCCGGTAGAGACGCCCGTGAAAGTCCATGTTCTCGTATGCCGTCAGTTCTTCGTCCAGGCTCTGGTCCTGGAAGACGATCCCGATGGACTTGCGGACATCGTCTTCTCGTGTCACGATGTCGTGCCCGTTGACCGTCGCCGCGCCCGAGGTGGGTTTGAGCATCGTCGAGAGCATGGAGATGGTCGTCGTCTTCCCCGCTCCGTTAGGACCGAGCAGACCGAAGATCTCGCCGCTCTCGATGGTGAACGAGATGCCGTCGACGGCGACGAGGCCGTCGAAGGATTTCGTCAGGTTAGTGGCGTGTATGGCCGGCATGGATCCGGTTCCCTGGTGTGGTGTATCCGTATGCATTCGAGCAGCTCCTCGTTTACTCCTCGGGAGGCTCTTGCGGCGCCTTCTCGAAGACCCTGAGCATCTCCTCTGCGATCCGGCGGAACTTATCCGCTTTGACAATAACAAGTCCGTGCCCCTCGTCGCCGAGGATCATCAGCGTATCGCCGGGTGTGATACCGAAGATCTCGCGCGCTTCTTTCGGGATGACGATCTGGCCGCGTTCGCCGACCTTGACCGTCCCGAAGATGTGTTTTCTGCCGCCATGGTCGTGGCAGCGGTGGTCGTGGAACATGGTTCTGGTCACCTTATCGGTGTGTTCTCAGTCTCCGGCCTATAGGGGTCGGCACCGCAGGTATTCTCCGGTTTCCTCTTCGATCGTCCATAACCCAGATGCCCGGAGGGCCCGGCGCGTCTTCTCCCGCGGCTGGTGCCCGTCGTCGAGGATCAGGGTGCCGTCCGGTTTTGTGACCCGCCGGAGTTCCGCAAGGAACGCCTTCGGATCGTCGACCATGTGGAACATGTCGAAGGCATAGACGAGGTCCGCGGCCGCGTCGGGGAGACCCGAAGCATATCCCGTTGCTAGGACGGGGACGACGTTTACGAGCCCCTCATCCTTGACCCGCCGGGAGACGGATTCTATGGCAAGTTCGTGGACGTCCACCGCGTAGACGGTGCCGGTCGCACCGACAAGCCCGGACGCTTTTCTGATGTAACTTCCCGGGCCGCAGCCGTAATCCACGACAGTCATGCCCTCCCGGATCCCGATCCCTGTAAGCAGTCTTTCCGGAGGCCTGATGCGGTCCCGGATGCGGATCGTGAGCGACATCAGCCGGAAATAGAGGTCCGGAACCCGGTCGATCCGTTTCGCGGCATTATGCGTGAGTGTGGTCATGTATTGCCTCACCACTCCGCGCAGGCCCCGGTGCGCCTTTGTGACGATCATGGTACATTGCTTTCCACCTGCCGGACAATACGTACTATTCATACTAATATGATTAATCATACCATATGAATTTCTCGCCCGGATGTTTTCTCCGGTTCTGCCGTGAGCGTCACAGGGTCCGTGAAATACCCTTCTCCGGTGATGAGTCCCCGGCCTGGGGAACTGCGCAGGGGAACAACCCTGTCCGGCCCTATTTACTTCAATAGGTATATATCTCATCGGATAAAAGTAGAAATCCACATGTCCCGTGATGCCATTTCTGCAATGCTCGAGCGCATCGAACAGGATAACGTCCGATTCCTTCGTCTGCAGTTTACCGACCTGCTGGGGCTGCCCAAGAACGTCGCGATCCCGGCAAAGCAGGCCGAAAAGGCACTGACCGGCGGCATCGGGTTTGACGGGTCGTCGATCGAGGGGTTCGTCCGGATCGAGGAGTCCGACATGGTGCTCAGGCCCGACCTCTCCACCTATACCCTCCTGCCCTGGCAGTCTCAGGAGTGTGCGGAGGCACGCTTCGTGTGCGACATCTGCAAGGCCAACGGCACGCCGTTCGAGGGCGACCCGCGCTATGTCCTCCGGCGAGCGATGGAGGACGCGGCGAAGGACGGGTATGTCTTCAACACCGGGCCGGAACTGGAGTTCTTCCTCTTCAGGATGCTCGATGGCCGACCGACGACGCAGTTCCAGGATGTCGGGGGCTACTTCGACCTCGCGCCGACCGACCTCGCGGAGGACGTCCGGCGCGAGATCATCCTCGCCCTCACCGAGATGGGGTTCGAGATCGAGGCGTCGCACCACGAGGTCGCCGAGAGCCAGCACGAGATCGACTTCAAGTACAGCGACGCCCTCCATACCGCGGACAACGTCATCACCTTCAAGTTCGCAGCCAAGACGATGGCGCTGATGCGCGGCCTGCATGCGTCGTTCATGGCGAAGCCCATCTACGGCATCTGCGGAAGCGGGATGCACACCAACTGTTCGCTCGCGAAAGACGGCAAGAACGCCTTCTACGACCCGGACGCCCCGTTGCAGCTCTCGAAGACCTGCATGCACTTCATCGGCGGGCTGCTCCGGCACGCGCCGGCCATCACCCGGCTCGCGAACCCGACGATCAACTCCTACAAGCGGCTCGTCCCCGGGTACGAGGCGCCCTGCTACGTCAGTTGGAGCGCGAGCAACCGGTCGACCCTCGTCCGGGTTCCGGCACCGCGCGGCAACAGCACCCGGGTCGAGTTCCGGAGCCCGGAC
Organism: Methanobacteriota archaeon; assembly: GCA_016841955.1. Lineage (GTDB taxonomy): Archaea > Halobacteriota > Methanomicrobia > Methanomicrobiales > Methanoculleaceae > Methanoculleus. Next base: position 328,641 of record JAENYE010000001.1, on the reverse strand, counting down.
CCGACCTGCAACCCGTATCTCGCCTTCGCCGCGATGCTCGCGGCCGGGATGGAGGGCATCCGGGAGGAGGTCGAGCCCCCGGCCGGCGTCAATAAGAACATCTACCACATGGCGGCCGGCGAGCGGGAGCGCGACGGGATCGGGATGCTGCCCGGCGACCTCGCCGAGGCCCACCGGGCCCTGCTCGCCGACGACCTCATCTGCAGGGCGCTCGGGTCCCACGTCGTCGAGGCACTCACGAACGTCACGGAAGCCGAGTGGGACGCCTACCGGACAATCGTCCACCCCTGGGAACTCGACCGCTATCTCGCGACCTACTAATTTCTTTTTTTTAACGACGGGCCGCAGGGCCGGAGTTCGAGAAAACGCGAAGCGTTTTCGAGTAACGACGGGCAGAACGCGACTGGCCGAAGGGTGCGATGGTTCGTTAGAACCGGAGTTCGAGCACCGGCGGCAAAAAAAGGTTTTATTCAGCCCGGCGCTGTGCTTTTCTCGTGGCCAGGCGCTCGATGGCGGGGAGGTCGACGCTGCCGCCGGTCTCAAGTTTTCCCCGCCGGATCGCCCTGTCGACGAATCCGCTACCGGTATCGTTCCTGACGACAAGCGTCGTGCACCCCTCCGGCGACCCGACTGCCCCGGCCGAAATATCGGCACTCACCGCCGTAAAGTCGGTGCAGACCCGGCACCCGGGTCGGATGGCCTCCTTCAGGTCGGTGAGCGGGATGGAGATATGCCGCTCGTCCTGCAGGTAGACGTCCAGTCTCCCCTTGATGTCCAGACGACGGATCTCCCAGGGGTCGATCCTGCGCTCGTTCTGCAGTTTTCCCTCGATCAGGTTCGCGTAGTCGAAGATCTCCGTGCAGAAGAGGCCGACAACGAGCCTGATCGCCTTTGCGTAGGGCCGGAGGAGTTCGTGGTCGCTTGCCCGGATCGTCTGCGTTGCCCGTGCCACACAGGGGACGCCCACGACGGCGATCCGCCGGTACTTCCGGGTGACTACTGCTTCCTTGAGGGAAGCGAGGAGCGGCACCCACCAGGAGTAGCGGCTCCCGGCGTGCCGGACGAGCACCTCAGAGGAGGTGATCACCGCCGACGCCGGCTTCATCGTCCAGGGATCGGCGGTCACCGTGACGACCGCGTCGATCAGCCCCTCATCGAGGGCGCTCTCGAGGATCGCCGTCACCGCACCGCCGCTCTGCCTCTGCTCCACCGCAAACACCGACCGGGCCGCAACGATCTCACGGTACGGCCCGAGCATCTTCCCCTGCGATGCCATGTCGACCCGCGGGCAGGCGGCGTAGCATGCCCCGCAGGGTACGCCGTCGTTATCGGCCTTGCAGTAGCCGATGTTCACCGGCATTGCGGTCACCCCCGGCGCGAACAGGAGAGCGTCCGCCGGGCATACCGCCACGCATGCCCCGCACCCGGAACAGAGATCCGTAGCCCAGACCTCGGATTCCAGATCCTTGAATGTCTTTGTCACCATGCCAATCACTCCCAGGTATACTTCCCCACAAAGGGCCTTGCGCTCGCGGGGACGATCCGGGTGTATTTCGCACCGGTCAGCGGTTCCGGATCAAGCCCGAAATCATCTGCAAATTCCCGGATCACCGGGGCGATCCTCATCCTGTCCTCCTCGGTGAGCGGCACCTTCGTTGCCCCCGTGGCAAGGCAGGCGTCGTCAACGTCGCCGCGGATGATGATCTCCCCGCCGTGGATCCCGCTGCCGATCTCCCGGGCTTGTACGGGTCCGTTCAGGCCAAGGACGAGCAGGAGTCCGCCTGCCAGGGATTCGCCCAGGTACGCCTGTGCGGTCCCGCCGACGACCAGTATGGGGTAATGGTCCTCATACTGCTTCATGTGGATCCCCCCCCGGTAGCCGATGTCTCCGCGGACGAAGACCTTGCCGCCCCGCATGCTGTGCGCCACCGCATCGCCGGCGTTTCCGTGGATCACCACTTTCCCGGCATCCATCGTGTTGCCGGGCGCGTGCTCCGCGTTCCCGTGGACGATGATGGTCGGCCCGCTCATGAACATGGCGAGGTCGCCGCCGGGAACGCCGTAGAGTTGAATGGTGACGTTCCCGCGGAGCCCGTCGCCGATGAACCGCTGTCCGAGGATGTTTGAGATGACGATCTCGTCGGCGCCGTCTGCCACGGCTTTGCGGATTTGCTGGTTCAAAGGGGTGTAGTGCACTCCTTTTCCATCGATCGCGACCTGTTTTGCCATGGTGTTCACGCCCCTACCTGCCTGACATCGAGCACCTGCATCAGGCTTTCGTCCAGCATATAGCCCCGAAGCCGGTCGCGGTTGCCCCGCAGGCTCTCGATGCTGTTGATGCCCGCTGCACCCAGCAGCTCGGCGAGTTCCAGTGTCCATGCACGAATCAGGTTTGCGACCTGTTCGGATGCCGCGTCGGGGTTTAAGCGCTGTACCAGGTCGGGACGCTGGGTGGCGATTCCCCAGGGGCAGAGCCCCCGGTAGCAGTTCCCGCAGACCCGGCATCCCATCGCCACCAGCGCGGCCGTGCCGATGTAGACCGCATCCGCGCCGAGGGCGATCGTCTTCGCCACATCGGCGCTTCCCCGGATCCCGCCGCTCGCGATTACCGAGACCTCGTTTCTGATCCCCTGGTCGCGGAGTTTTTTGTCCACGCTCGCGACCGCCGCTTCGATCGGGATGCCGACGTGGTCCCGGAAGACCCGCGGCGCCGCGCCTGTCCCGCCCCGGAACCCGTCGATGACGACGGCGTCGGCCGGAGACCGGGCGATGCCCGCGGCGATGGCGGCCACGTTATGGACGGCGGCAATCTTGACGAAGACCGGTTTTTTCCACTCCGTAGCCTCCTTGAGGGCCCGGACGAGCTGGGCAAGGTCCTCGATGCTGTAGATGTCGTGGTGCGGTGCGGGACTGATGGCGTCGCTCCCCAGGGGGATCATCCGCGTTCGGGAGACCTCTTCGCAGACCTTCTCCCCCGGGAGGTGCCCGCCGATCCCCGGCTTGGCGCCCTGGCCGATCTTGATCTCGATGGCGGCGCCGCGCTCCAGATAATCGATGTTCACGCCGAACCGTCCGGAAGCCACCTGGACGATCATCCGGTCCTGGTAGGGGTATAGGGCGGAGTGCAGGCCGCCTTCCCCGGTGCCCATGAACGTACCCGTCTCTTTTGCCGCCCGCGCCATGGCCATCTGGGCATTGAGGCTGATCGCACCGTAACTCATGTGCCCGATCATGATCGGGGTCTCGACCCGGAGGTTCGGGGTGAGCGCCGTCCGGAGTTCGATGTCGCCGTTCTCCCGCCGCCGGAGGTCCAGCTTTGCCAGTTTCTTCCCTATGTGGGTCCGGAGCTCGATCGGCTCGCGGAGCGGGTCGAGGCTGGGGTTCGTGACCTGGCAGGCGTCCAGCACCAGGCGGTCGAAGATGACCGGATAATCGAGCGCGTTACCCATCCCCGCGAGGATGATCCTGCCGGTCCGTGCCTGGTTGTAGATCGCCTCCCGGGCTTCCCGGGTCCAGATTGGGTGGCTCCGGTAGTCACAGGGGTGCTCTTCGAGGCTGATGGCGTCGCGAGGACAGCAGGCTATGCAGCGGTGGCAGGCGGTGCAGTTTCGGGAGTTGACGAGGATCCTGTCTCCATCCCGCCGGAAAACGCCGTAGGGGCAGTTTTCGATGCATCGCTCGCACTCCATGCACCGCACGGGATCGATCGAGATCCGGTACCGGGAAGGGAGACTTCCGATCGTCACGGGGCAACCCTCCCGATCACCGGCTCGCCTGCAGCCGGCATGGTGATCGATTCGACCTTCGGCTCCATGGCGCGGATCGCCGCCTCTTCACTTGAGATGTAGAGGCGGTCGGCGCATTCCCCGACGACCATCGGCCGGAGTTTGCTCCGATCGGTGAACCCGACCATCGTATCGGCATCTGCGGCCACGATGGCGAACGGTCCGTTCATCATCGCGGGCGCGTAGGTCAGCCGCAGGGCACGGTTCCACTCCCGTTCGGCCTCCGGCATCCGGTCGATCTCCTCCCAGAAGGGTGGGGCGAGCGCCCGGACCGCAAGGTCGAGATCAAGGCCGTGCCGTCGCACCAGGAGATCGATGAGGTAGGCGACGACCTCGGTGTCGGTATACATCGTGCAGGTGTAGCCGAGACTCTCGATATACCTCCGGTTGGTCCCGTAGGAGGTGATCTCGCCGTTGTGCACGACGCTCCAGCCCAGAAGGTTGAACGGGTGCGCGCCGCCCCACCAGCCGGGGGTGTTCGTCGGGTAGCGGTTGTGCGCAAGCCAGGTGTAGCCCTCGTAGTCCTCGATCCGGTAAAAGTCAGCCACCTCCTCGGGCCACCCGCCGGCTTTGAAGACGCCGACGTTCTTCCCGGAGGAGAATATGAGAGCGCCACGCCGGGCGGTGTTGACCCGCATCACCAGGGCGCTGACGATATCGTCTTCCGGCGACGTGCTTGCCGGGGCGAGAGAGGGATCGGGCTTAAAGAAGTACCGCCAGGGAGTGTGGACTGCCCGGAGGTTCGGCTGGTCGTAGGTGGGAATCGCTTCGTCGTGTTCGATTGTCCCCCACTGCTCCAGCGTTGCGTCCACAACATCCTTGTTTTCGCGGACGTTGTCGAAGAAGACATGGAGTGCGTAGCAGTCACGGTAGTCGGGGTAGACACCGTATGCAACGTACCCCGCCCCCTCACCGCTGCCGCGCTCGTTCATCATGGAGAGGGCCTGCCTGATGCCGGAACCATCCATTGTCCGGCGTTTTCTGTCCATTACGCCAATTATACCGCACATCGCCATCACAAAGTTGACTGTTCCCTTTCTACCCCTGCAGTTTCCGATGCCCGTGGGTGAGGAGAGAACACTCTATACAGGTATAATCGCCAGATATAAATAGTAATGGAAGGAAGTTTCCTTCTACATGTCTCCCGACACCATCTCAGAGATGCTCAAGCGCATCGAACAGGATGACGTCCGATTCCTTCGCCTGCAGTTTACCGACCTCCTGGGGCTGCCCAAGAACGTCGCGATCCCCGTCAACCAAGCAGAGAAGGCGCTGACCGACGGTATCGGATTCGACGGTTCCTCGATCGAGGGATTTGCCCGGATCGAAGAGTCCGATATGCTCTTAAAACCTGACCCCGCGACCTACGCCGTCCTGCCGTGGCGCCCGCACGAGAACGCGGTCGCCCGGTTCGTCTGCGACGTAACCGGACCTGATGGCCGGGCCTTCGAGGGCGACCCGCGGCACGTGCTCCGCCGGGCGATGGAGGACGCGGCGAAGGACGGGTATGTCTTCAACACCGGGCCGGAACTGGAGTTCTTCCTCTTCAGGATGCTCGATGGCCGACCGACGACGCAGTTCCAGGATGTCGGGGGCTACTTCGACCTCGCGCCGACCGACCTCGCGGAGGACGTCCGGCGCGAGATCATCCTCGCCCTCACCGAGATGGGGTTCGAGATCGAGGCGTCGCACCACGAGGTCGCCGAGAGCCAGCACGAGATCGACTTCAAGTACAGCGACGCCCTCCATACCGCGGACAACGTCATCACCTTCAAGTTCGCAGCCAAGACGATGGCGCTGATGCGCGGCCTGCATGCGTCGTTCATGGCGAAGCCCATCTACGGCATCTGCGGAAGCGGGATGCACACCAACTGTTCGCTCGCGAAAGACGGCAAGAACGCCTTCTACGACCCGGACGCCCCGTTGCAGCTCTCGAAGACCTGCATGCACTTCATCGGCGGGCTGCTCCGGCACGCGCCGGCCATCACCCGGCTCGCGAACCCGACGATCAACTCCTACAAGCGGCTCGTCCCCGGGTACGAGGCGCCCTGCTACGTCAGTTGGAGCGCGAGCAACCGGTCGACCCTCGTCCGGGTTCCGGCACCGCGCGGCAACAGCACCCGGGTCGAGTTCCGGAGCCCGGACCCGACCTGCAACCCGTATCTCGCCTTCGCCGCGATGCTCGCGGCCGGGATGGAGGGCATCCGGGAGGAGGTCGAGCCCCCGGCCGGCGTCAATAAGAACATCTACCACATGGCGGCCGGCGAGCGGGAGCGCGACGGGATCGGGATGCTGCCCGGCGACCTCGCCGAGGCCCACCGGGCCCTGCTCGCCGACGACCTCATCTGCAGGGCGCTCGGGTCCCACGTCGTCGAGGCACTCACGAACGTCACGGAAGCCGAGTGGGACGCCTACCGGACAATCGTCCACCCCTGGGAACTCGACCGCTATCTCGCGACCTACTAATTTCTTTTTTTTAACGACGGGCCGCAGGGTGCGATGTTCCGGAGAACGACTGTCCGTAGGGCAGGAGTTCGAGCACCGTTAGGTGCGGGTTGCGAGAACAGCCCGTCTCACCTGAGCGGCCCGGTCGGGGTGCTCCCGACCTCCCCGGCGCTCATACATCGCCGCTTCACACGAGACTACATCGTCGTCCCTATGCACCCTTGACTCACGCGAAGAACGCGAAGCCGCGAAGTTAGTTGATGCGGGTGTTAGCGGTCCCTTTCGCGTTCTTCGCAACCTAACGGTGCTCCTGCTCCGGCCCTTCGCACCTGACGGTGCTCCTGCTCCGGCCCTTCGCACCTGACGGTGCTCCTGCTCCGGCCCTTC
>JAENYE010000001.1:0-322014 GCA_016841955.1 Methanobacteriota archaeon | reverse complement strand
ACGGTGCTCCTGCTCCGGCCCTTCGCACCTGACGGTGCTCCTGCTCCGGCCCTTCGGCCAGTCGCGTTCGGCCCATCGCATTCCGTTGGAACGTCGCACTTCGGCCCGTCGCTCTTCACATCTTCGCGTGAGACCAGAGCAGCGTGCAGGTGCATCGCGGTGAGGACGATGTGATCTGATGATTGCAAAAGTCGGTACAGCAAACCCGCTCACGGCGACGCTGTCCTGCAGGGCGCGAGAAAAATAGGGGTATTCGGTAGTCCTGTCGCCGGGGCTAGCAGCACTGCTGTTTGCCGCCGGCCTCTTCTCCCTCGAGGAGGAGCCTGCCGAAGAGCACCCTCTCAAGTGTCGTGGAGACGTACTTCATCCGCTGGGCCGTTTCCATGTCCTCGTAGCGGTGGATGTCGGCGTAGACCTGCAGGCGTACGAGACCGAACCGGAGGCGGTCGAGGTCTTCGTCCTCGAGTTCCGAAGCCTCACGGTAGATGGGCTCGAGCAGGAAGGGGAACTCCTCGTAGTTTTCGAGCGCCTCGACAATCCTTGAGAATATCGGGAGGAGATCCCCCTGCCCGGCAAGAATCCTCGAATAATCCATCTTATCCCTCGATCTCTTCTACCAGGGCCTGCATGATGTCATCGAAGCTCTTCCAGGTCGAGTTCTCCTCGGCCCCGGCATGGCGGATGATGAAGGGCCTTCCTTCGTCCGCTGCCTTCCGCATCTCGGGATCGAGCGGGATGGCCCCGAGGAAGGGCACACCGAGGTCCTCTGCCTCTTTCTTGCCGCCGCCCCTGCCGAAGATCTCGATCTCCTCCTTGCAGTGGGGGCAGACGAACCCGCTCATATTCTCCACGATCCCGAGCACCGGGAGTTCGAGTTTCTTGATGAACTCGGCCGCTTTGCTCGAGTCGAGGACCGCGACCTCCTGCGGGGTGGTGACGATGACCGCTCCGGCGATGTTCGGGGCGAGCTGGGCGACGGTGAGGGCCTCGTCGCCGGTGCCGGGCGGAAGGTCGACGATCAGGTAGTCGAGGTCGCCCCAGTTGACGTCTTCCAGGAACTGCCGGATGACCGTCATCTTCATCGGCCCACGCCAGATCACGGGGGTGTTGCGCTCCGGGAGCAGGAATGCCATGGAGATGACCGCAAGGTTGCCCGTGACCCTGACCGGTTCTATGATCTTCCCGTCGTAGGACTGGAGACGGGCGTCCTCGATGCCGAGCATCTTCGGGATGTCCGGGCCGTGGATGTCGAGGTCGATGAGACCCGTGTTATAGCCGCGGTTGGCAAGGGCGTAGGCGAGGTTTGCCGAGACCGTGCTCTTCCCTACCCCGCCTTTCCCGGAGAGGACGAGGACGACGTGCTTTACGCTGACATCGGCCTTCGGGGGGAGGCCCTTTTGGGCGTCAGCATTTCTCGGATCGTCGCATTTGGTCGTAGCCGAGCAGCCGGCGCAGTTCCCGGTGCATGTATCTTTATCCGGTTCGTTCGTTTGAGTCATAAGAAATATCCTCTACGGTATGGTATTCGTCTCTAAGGACGATCTGGATTCACTATATATTAACGGTAAACGTCACAAAAAGTTATAGTTTATGGCAAATTATCCCGCTCAGCCGCCGTGATACACTTTCATGCACGGGTTATCCTCCGCCGGCGGGGGGGAAGAGGGCGATGGTGTCGCCGTCTTCAAGAGGCGTTTTTAGACCCCCGCTGAAGTGGATATTCCTGCCGTTCTTCAAGATGTTGACGTAGGCCCTGAGATCCCCGGCGGGGGTGAAGAGGGCGTCGCCGAGCCCGGGGTGCCGGGCGGAGAGGAGGGTGAGTAGATCTCCGACCGTCGATCCGCCGGGGACCTCCGCATCATGCTCAGCCGGGAGAAATTCGCACCTGGCGGTGCTCGAGCTCCGGCCCGTCGGCCCGTCGGCCCGTCGCACTTCCCGGAGCGTTGCAAACGCCCTGACCTTCACCGTTATGGTGCCCTCTCTGTTTGTGTCCCCTGGAGCCGCCGCCCCCCCCTCCTGCACGTCCAGTTGATGGAGGGTGTCCGGTCTTATTGGTATCGCTTCCAGGTACCCGGATCGGATGTGATTTCTTTCCCTCGAGGGTTAAGTTGATCATTCTCTCCATCCAGCAGCCTTATTACCCCGAACGAGGTCATGCGGGTGTGGTGGATAACCTATGAACGGTTACGCAGAGAAGATCCTCCACGTCGACCTCACGAGAGAGCAGACGATGGAGGAACCGTTTCCCGAAGAGTGGAGACGGACATACATCGGCGGGAGGGGGCTCGGGGTCCGCATCCTCCAGGATTTGGTGAACCCGGGGGTCGATCCCCTCGGCGCCGAGAACGTGCTGGTATTTGCCACCGGGCCGATTGCGGGGAGCGGTCTTCCCCTGGGATCCCGGTACGACGTCGTCACCAGGTCGCCGCTGACCGGGACGGTGACCAGCGCGAACTCCGGCGGGAAGTTCGGCACCAGCATGAAACGTGCCGGCTACGATGCGGTCGTTATCCGGGGGCGGGCGGAGAGGCCCGTCTACCTCCTCCTCGACGACGGGCATGTGGAGGTCCGGGACGCTTCAGTTCTGTGGGGGCTGACGACGAGCAGGACAGCGGCGGCCATCCAGGAAGATCTCGGCGACCCCGGCCTCAGCGTGGCCTGCATCGGCCCCGCCGGTGAACGTCTCGTCCGGTTCGCCGGCATCATCAACGAGACCTCCCGGGCCGCCGGCCGCGGTGGCGTCGGCGCCGTGATGGGGTCGAAGAACCTGAAAGCGGTCGCCGCCCGGGGAAACGGCCGGATCACCGTCGCCGACCGTGACCGGTTCCTTGCCCTTAAAAAGGATATCGCAGAAAAGATCCGGGAGAACGCCATCTCGGGCGGAGGGCTGCCCCGATTCGGGACGGCGGTCCTCGTGAACATCATCAACGAGAACTACATCCTTCCGGTCCGGAACTTCCAGAGCGCACACTTCCCCACGGCGGAGAAAGTCTCGGGGGAGCGGATGGCCGATACCATCCTCTCCGGAAAGATGGGGTGCCAGGCCTGCATCATTCAGTGCGGCCGCGATGTCGAGGTCGGGGGGAAGCAGATGGCGGGTCCGGAGTACGAGACGATCTGGGCGTTCGGGCCCGATTGCGGGATCGACGACCTTGCCGCCGTCTCTGAGGCCAACACGCTCTGCAACGACCTCGGCCTCGACACGATCTCTACCGGGTCGACGATCGCCTGCGCCATGGAGCTCTCGGAGAAGGGCTATATCGACGAGGAGATCCGGTTCGGCGACGCGGAGCAGATGGTCGACCTCGTCCGCCGGATCGGCTACCGCGACGGCATCGGCGACGAACTCGCCGAAGGATCCTTCCGCTTCGCGAGGAGGCACGGGCACCCCGAACTCTCCATGAGCGTCAAGCGGCAGGAACTCCCTGCCTACGACCCCCGGGGGCTTCAGGGGCACGGCCTTGCCTACGCCACCTCGGTTCGGGGCGGCGATCACGTCTACGGCTACATGATCGCCCCCGAAGTGCTCGGGTCGCCGGAGAAACTCGACCCCTACTCGAGCGACGGGAAAGCGGTCTGGACGAAGACGTTCCAGGACCTCACCGCCTTCATCGACTCGTCGGGGAGCTGTCTCTTCACCTCGTTCCCGCTTGGGGCGGCGGATTACGCGGCCATGGTCTCGGCGGTCACCGGCTACGGGATCGATGCCGGCGAGGTGCTCCGGATCGGCGAGCGGATCTGGAACATGCAGAAGGTCTTCAACCTGAAGGCCGGGTGCACCCGGGAGGACGATACCCTGCCGCCGCGCCTCCTCCGGGAGCCGCTCGCCGAAGGCGCCCCGAAAGGCCGGGTCTGGGAGCGGGAGCCCCTTCTCGACGAGTACTACCGGGCCCGGGGATGGGACCGTGAGGGCCGTCCCACACCGGAGAGGCTCCGCGACCTTGGTATCGGGGAGGAGGCGGTTCCCGCACCGTGACCCGACCTACTTTTTGATGTGCCAGCCGCCCGTCGCTTCGGGGATGCAGTCGATCTCGGGGGAGTAGGGTTTGATGTCCAGCACCGGGGTCCCGTCCAGGGCATCGAGCCCCCGGACCACCAGGACGCCGCCCTCCCGCCGGACCAGGTCGACGATCCCCAGACCAATCGGATTCGGCCGGGCGGGCGAGCGGGTCGAAAAGACGCCTCGTTCCCGGGTCTCCCCCGGTGGCTTTGCATAGAGCTGCCCCCGCTCCGCCCGGTCAAGCCAGTAGAGCACAATGAGATGGCTGCTCCGCTCCACGCCCTCCAGTCCGGGAACGTAGGCGTCAAGGACGTGAATCTCCGCGACGGTATCCGCCAGCCGTCCCTGGCGGGGGGCGTCGCCCCGGACCCGGTAGGGTGACCGGACGACGCCGATGGGGGTGCATTCGATCGCAGTCATACCTCTATCTCCTCCGCCTCTCCGCATCGAGCGTCTCGTTGCAAAGGCGGTCCGCAACCTGGATGCAGGGGTGCTCTCTTGGGACGCTCTCGAACCGGACCTCTGCGAAGTTCCGCATCCGTTGCCGCACCTCCCCTGCGAGGTCTGCAAGGTGCTCTTTGGTGATGCGGTACCGGCCGGTGAGCTGGCGGACGACGAGTTCCGAGTCCGACCTGACTTCGAGCCTGCCGCGGGTGAACGCCCGGGCAGCCTCGAGGCCGTTGATGACGGCGTGGTACTCGGCCACGTTGTTGGTTGCCGTCCCGATAAACCCCGAACGGCCGGCCACGACGGAGCCGTCCCGCACGATCACGTATGCCCAGGCGGCATCTCCGGGGTTTCCCCGTGATGCGCCATCGGTATACAGCGTCACCGCATCGGCTGCCGTCACCGATGCCCCCTCCGGCCTCTCTCTCTCCGCATCATTTACCGGTTGATAATCGATCTTTTGGGAGTTATTGGTATCGTTCCCCCGGGTAAGGGACCGCCCACCGGAAGACGTTAATATCCCGGTGCAGTAAGGGCGAACATATGCTGGATACGGGCCGGATCATTGAGGACAGATCAATGCGGGACCGGCTGAGCGTTTTTGAGGACCGGACCGATGCCGGGCGGCAACTCGCGGCGCCCCTCTCGCAGCTGGAGACGACCGCCGAGCCGGTGATCTGTGCCATCCCTGCCGGGGGGGTGCCGCCGGGGCTTGAGGTGGCACGGGCGCTCAAGGCCCCGCTCCGGATGGCGGTGGTGCGGAAGGTGCAGATACCCTGGAACCCGGAAGCCGGGTTCGGCGCCGTGACCTGGAACGGGCGAGTCTTCCTGAACCATCCTCTCATGAACGCTCTCGACCTCTCGGAAGCCGAAGTGAACGCCGCCATCGCGAAAGCCAGAAAGAACGTGGAAGAGCGGATAGCGAAGTTCGCCGGCGGCCGGGAAGAACCGGGGATCGAGGGCCAGACCGCGATCCTGATCGACGACGGCCTCGCAACCGGGTATACGATGTTTGCCGCAATCGAGGCGGCCAGGGCCGGGTCGCCTCGCCAGGTCGTCGTGGCGGTTCCCACCGGATCCCTCAACGCCGTCAACTTCATCGCCCGGAAGGCGGACCTCGTCATCTGCCTGAACATCAGGACCAGCCGCACCTTCGCGGTGGCGCAGGCATACGAACGGTGGCACGACATCACCGACCAGGAGGTGCAGGAACTGCTGATCCAGGCACGGGACATGGGGCTCTTCTGATGGATGCGGAGTATGGCGATGGAGCCCTTAACGGTGATACCGGGGTTTGGCGTATTCCCGCCGGAGCATACCTGTGATGGCGCCGACCGGGTTGCTCTCGTGCGTCCCATGAAAGATACGATCCGGCAGTACGGCTAGGCCGTTGCGGCATACGGGAGAGCGGCCGAAGTCCGGCCCCGATGTTAGGCCCGATCTTCCATCACGGCCCGTCCGCCACAACAGGTTTATGCTACCTCCCCCCACCGGGCGCCGGAGGGTAACGAGTATGCAGAACCTGACGATCGAGGTCGGTTTCGACCGGTTTCCCCTGGAGCATACCTGTGACGGAGAGAACACCTCCCCGAGGATAAGGGTTCTCGGGTCGGATGCACCCTACCTTGCGGTCATCATGGACGATCCGGATGCTCCGCGAGGCACGTTCACCCACTGGCTTGCCTGGAACATTCCGGCAACCAGCGAGATCCCCCGGGGCATTCTCCCGGAGCCCCGGGTCTCCCGTCCGGTCCCTGCGGTCCAGGGGACGAACGACTTCCGGATGACCGGTTACAGCGGCCCCTGCCCGCCGAAGGGTGCGTCGCACCGCTTCTTCATCCGGGTCTGGGGCCTGGCACGGGAACTCGACCTCCCGCCGGGTGCCGACCGGTCACGCCTGGAGGATGCGCTCGCGGCCGCCGCCACCGGGTACGGCGAGACGATGGCGGTTTACGACCGCAGGAAGGTCTTCGGCGCCCGGTCGCAGACCGGATCCCGGACCTGAGGCGCTCGAGGCTTCCGCAACCTTTTTCATTGCCCTGCGTCGAGAATCCCTGCATGGGCTCCGGAGTTGCGAAACTGATCGTCTCCCTCCGTTCGGCAGAGTTTCCCGTCTGGAACACCTGCGACGGCCCGGACCTCTCTCCGGAACTGGGGATCCGGGGACTCGTCCCGGAGACGCAGTCGATGGCGGTCTTTGCGCTGAACCCCTTCGAACCCGGGTGCTCCTTCACGACCTGGATCATCTGGAACCTCTCGCCGGCACCCGTGATCCCGGAGGGCATCCCGCCGCAGGGTGTCGTGACGGCCCCGGTGGACGCCGTCCAGGGGACGAACGACTACGGAACCCCCGGCTGGCGAGGCCCCTGTCCTCCCGAGGGAGAGACACACCGCTATCTCTTCAAGGTCTACGGGCTCGACGCCATGCTCGATCTGCCGGCCGGCGCAGGCAAGCACGACCTCATCGGTGCGATGCAGGGGCATGTTCTCGCGTTCGGCGAGACCGCCGCCATGTACTCCCGGTGACTGCACGCACCCTTTTTATATCTTGGTTCCGGAAGGAGAGTATCGACGGAGCCTGGTAAGATGCCGAACCTGGTAGTAAAACTGGATTTTGAAGAGTTCCCTCCGGACTACACCTGCAGGGGGGCGAATCGGTCGCCCCCGATCCGGGTCGAAGGAATCCTCCCGAACATCAAGTCGCTCGCGATCCTCGCGACGACGAGCCCCGAGGAAGGGCCCTCAAGGGTGGCGTGGGTCCTCTGGAACCTCCCTGCCGTCCCGCAGATCCCGGAAGGCTTCCCGGGCGAGAGGGTGGTGGAGTCGCCGCTCCATGCCGTACAGGGCACGAACGACTTCGGCAGCATCGGCTACCGGGGTCCCTGCCCAAAGATCGGGAAGGTCGAGGCATACCTCTTCCGGGTGTACGCACTCGACCTCGATCTCGCGCTCGCACCCGGGGCGACCTGGGAGGAGATGGTCCGTGCGATGGAGGGGTCGTTGAACCAGTCCGGGGAGGTCGTAGTCTTCGCCACCGGATAGGTTGGCCGGACTCGCGGGCTGCACCCGGAAAAAGGGGGTGCCGGCCCCCCTCACATGGGTATGGGCGCGCGCGGTTTCTGCATGGGCGGGCTTTGTTTCTCGATGTTCTTTGCAATAGCAGCCATCTCCTCGCCCAGCATGCGAACGATATCGTCCATGGTGACGATCCCGATCAACTTTCCGGCGTTGTCGACGATCGGCATCCTCCGGATGCCTTCGGCGGTCATCTTCTGGATAGCCTCGTAGACCCCCATGCTGTCCTGGAACGTGATCACGTCCCGGGTCACGACCTCCTCCGCCCGGACCTCGCCCGGATTCTTCTCCTGCGCCATGACCCGGACTGCGAGATCGCGGTCGGTAAGTATGCCTGCGGGCCGGTTATCGCCGGTGACGACGACGACGCTTCCGACGTTCTTCTCTCCCATGATCTTCGCCACTTCCACTGCCGGTGTATCCGGCGAGACGGCGACCACCTGCTCACGGCAACACTTCACAAGTCCCATATCGTTACCTCCGTTGACGACGACTGATTCATGCCGGTATGGTATATGAACGTAACCCGTGCCGGCCGGCCCGGTCGCCTCTTCTCAGCTACGATCAGCGACAGAGTGTACATCACAGAAAATGGACTGGCAGCTGATTATTCTGACCGTGGCGGGTCTATGTGCCTTCGAAATTGTTTCAAGCCTCGATAACGCCATCATCAACGCCTATGTCCTCGCAACGATGGGGGAGAAGGCCCGCAGGTGGTTCCTCTTATGGGGCCTGATCGTTGCGGTCTTCGTGGTCCGTGGGCTCCTGCCGTGGGCGATCGTCTGCCCGGTCCCGCCATCGCACCGCACCACCGGGATTCGAAAAGGTTTATCCGGGTCGGAGGACGAAACGTAGTCCCATGACGAAGCAATCAATCGGCCCACGGACACTTCTCTACCCCCACCCGGACCTGATCATCGGGACCTACGATTCGGCCGGCCGGCCGGGTGTGATGGCCGCTGCATGGGGCGGCATCTGCTCGTCCCGCCCGCCGGCAGTGGCTGTCTCGGTCCAGAGGGCCCGGCAGACCTACGCGAACCTGATCGAGCGGCGTGAGTTCACGATCAGCATACCTTCGGCGGACTACGTCCGGGAAGCGGACTACTTCGGCATCGTTTCCGGCCGGGATACGGACAAGTTCGCCGCGACCGGGCTTACGCCGGTGAAAAGCGACCTGGTGAACGCTCCATATGTCGGGGAGTTTCCGGTCGCCCTCGAGTGCCGGCTCCTCCAGACGGTCGAGATCGGCGTGCATACCCAGTTCATCGGGGAGATCCTGGACGTGAAGGTGGACGAGAGCGTCCTCGGGGAGGATGGCAAACCCGATATCGAAAAGATCCGGCCGTTCGCCTACGACTCGCTGCGGCAGGAGTACTACGGGTTTGGCGGCGTGCTCGCGAAGGCCTTCTCTGCGGGGAAAGAACTCAAGAAGTAACATTTTTTCGGATCTGAGCGCTACCTCGTGTTCGCCGTCGTTGCATCTCCTCCGGATAGTGCCGGGCGCAGCCATTCTGTTCGGGCATCGTGAGGGCTGGTTGGAGCCCCAGCCGGTCTCCGGGGCTCCGTTATCATCGTGGTCGCAGGTCCGGCAGGCTGCATCGACACCGGTGCGGCGGACGCCTGCGGCAGGACCGGCGCCGCATAGCACAGAGATTGGTGTAAGGGGGCATTTAAAGGCGGCTACAGGCAAATGGCCCTTTATTTTGCGGTATAACTTCGGAAATATGCGTTTCAACGCCGTTGTGACATTCCGTTAATTTATTATAGGGTTGCCGGGGTATAATTGAGATCTGGAAGCATTGCAGATGGTTCAGTATTCTGTACTCTACGTCGATGATGAACCAGCCCTCCTTGAAGTAGGTGAGATATTCCTCGAACGCTCGGGTGCGCTCGCTATCGAGATCGTGCCCTCCGCCCGGGAAGCCCTGGGCCGGCTCGGGGAGCAGACCTGCGACGCCGTCATTGCCGACTACCGGATGCCCGGCATGGACGGCATCGAACTCCTCAAGGAGGTACGGCAGCGCTTCGGAGATATCCCGTTCATCCTATTTACCGGGCGCGGCCGCGAGGAGGTCGCCGTGGAGGCGTTCAACCACGGTGCGGACGGCTACATCCAGAAAGGAGGCGACCCCCGCTCGCAGTTTGCCGAGCTTGAGCACCTGGTCGTGCAGGCGGTGGAGCGCCGGCGGGCTATTCAGGCGCTGCGTGACTCCGAGGAGCGCTACCGCGCTCTCTTCGAGGGGGCGAACGATCCGATATTCATCTTTGAGGAAGATCGGTTCATCGACTGCAACTCCAAGGCCCTCGAGACCTTTCAGTGCACCCGGGAGTTCCTTATCGGGAAGACACCCTGGGAACTCTCCAGCCCCGTTCAGCCGGACGGTCTTCCGGCGTTTACAAGCGCTGTCGAGAAGATACGGGCGGCGTATGCCGGGCAGCCGCAGTTCTTCGAATGGCGGATCGCTACACCGAGCGGGAAGCGTTACGATGTGGAGATGAGCGCGAGCCGGCTGGACGTGAAAGGCCCGCGCCAGCTTCAGGCCATCGTCCGGGATGTCACCGCGCGGAAGCAGGCACAAGCCGCTCTGATAGCCGCGAACCGGAAGATGCACCTGCTCTCCGGCATCACCCGTCACGACATCCTCAACCAGCTGACCGTCCTTCAGGGCAACCTGGAGTTTGCGAGAGACCGGATAACCGATCCGGTTCTCCTCGGATACCTGGACCGGCAGCAGCAGGCTCTCGGGTTCATCAACCGCCAGATTGTGTTCACCCAGGATTACCAGGACCTGGGGGCCCGGGCTCCGGAGTATCAGGACCTCCGTGAGTGCGTGGCCCGGGCTGCGGAAGGCCTCGGTTTCCGGGGCCTCACCCTCGTTACCGAAGCCGACGGGTTTGAGGTCTACGCCGATCCGATGCTGGAGAAGGCATTCTACAACCTCTTTGAGAATGCGGTCAGGTATGCCGGGCCGGCCCCGACGGTCAGGGTTCAGTGCCGTCGCCAGGGGGGGAGCCTTGTCGTCGTCGTCGAGGACAACGGTTCCGGGATACCGGCAGGCGAGAAAGAAAAGATATTCGCACGTGGTTTCGGCAGGAACACCGGCCTCGGGCTCTTCCTCGTACGGGAGATCCTCTCGACCACCGGGCTCGTCATCCGGGAGACCGGGGAGCCCGGGAAGGGTGCACGGTTCGAGATACTGGTGCCGGAGGGCGGCTGGCGGGTCCGGGACGCCGGTGCCGCAGCCGGTGCCTGAGCCCTCACCGCCGCCGGTCCCGCTTCACCTCGACCCACCGCTTTCTCTTCCCGCACCGTTCGCACCGTTGCTCCCATTCGATGACGTTTGACGAGTATTCGTCGTATCCCCGTTTCCTGCCCCACCGGTGGAGCCCGATTCTACAGAGGATGAGGCCGATGGTTGTCATGGTTTCCCGGAGAATGATCTTCCTCCGGCCGGATGAACGTTGCCCCGGAGGGAGGTCGCCGGGCACCCTCATGGTATAATCTCGCAGCTGTTGTACTTCCGGTGGGCGAAGTCCTCAATCCGGATCGTGCCCGCGCCTATGAGTGCCCTGACCTCCGGGAGCGCCGCCGAGAGCGCCAAATGGAGGTTCTCCACCGTCCCGCAGACGGCCCGCCGCCCTTCTTCCGGCCAGGGGCGGGTGATGTTCGAGTAGAGGCACCGCCCGCCGCAGAAGTCGAGGAGGCCGCACTCCGGGCAGGGGCTCCCTACGGTGGTCACCGGGAGGCGGAGCGGGTCGGCGGTGGCGATATGCCCTGCGTAGTAGTCCTTCATCCCGACCATGATGGGGCAGGGGGCGATATGCCCGTCGGTCATGATGCTGTAGTTCACGTGGCCGCACCCGCACCGGAGCATGCTCGGCCGCGATAGCAGCATGTCCTGCATCGGGTCCATGAAAGGGTACCACCGGAGCACCCGGCCCTCCGTCCGCATCGCCTCCACCCAGAACGAGACGAGCGACCGGATGCCGGGATTGTAACTCTTCTTTACCCACGCGGCGTAGCCCCGCAGGTGGTAGTCGCTCCAGAAGTTCGCGTCCATCTGCCAGTGGACGGCCTGGAAGGGGAAACGGTCGTTCTCCGTGAGGTAGCGGACGGCCTCCACGATATCGGTATCCTCGGTCACCGTCATCCGGGCGATCACCTCGCCGGGAAATCCACCCGCTGCGAGGTGGCGGAGGTTTTGCGTGATCCGGGCAAACGTCCCCTCTCCGCGGTGAGCGTCGGTGAGCCCCTCGGGACCGTCGATCGAGACCAGGATCGTATCGAACCGGTTCGCGGTCCCGGGTTCGAGGCGATCGAGGAGAGTGCCGTTGGTGTGCAGCATCAGCGCCGATACCGGGGCGTCGCGGGCGATCTCGCGGACGAGGTCCATGGCGAGCAGGGGCTCCCCGCCGTAGAAGGTCAGCACGGCGTCGGGGTCCTTTGCGAGGAACCGGTAGAGGTCATTGAGGTCGATCTCGAGGTCCACCGGGAGGTCTTCGTCGACGGCGATATCGGGCAGCTCCGGGGGGTCGACGGTGAACGCCTTCCCGCGGCAGTAGGTGCAGCAGAGGTTGCAGTTGTCGGTCAGAATGAGGTGATAATACACAGAAGGTCTCTTACTCTATAGGATGCCGGGCGAAAAAAAGATGAGGATGCGTGATCACCCCGGGGCGCAAAGCAGAATACCCTGCAGGAGCAACCGACCCGTATGCCTGAAGCAGGGAAAGAGAACCTTACCGAACGGATAATCGACCCCCGTGACCTCGTCGCCTACCAGCAGGGCTCGATCGTCAGCCGGATGCTCGTCTACACAAAGTCCGGCACCATCACGGTCTTCGCCTTCGATGCGGGCGAAGGCCTCTCGGAGCACACAGCACCCTACGACGCCGTCCTCCAGGTCCTCGACGGGGAGGCGCTGATCACCATCGCGGGCACCGAGTATCCGATGAAGACGGGCGACCTGATCATCATGCCGGCACAAAAGCCCCATGCGGTCCACGCCGTCACCCGCTTCAAGATGATGCTGACGATGATCCACGCGTGATCCGCAGGGAAGAAGAATCCCTGCGGGTCACCGCCTGCAGGTTTTTATATGCGGTGACAGATCCCTCTCCGGGCATACCCCGGAGATCGTTACTGACGGCATCCCGGGCCTCGCCGGGCGGAACGGTTTCACCAACCTGCCCCGTCTCCTCTGATACAGGCCGTCCGGCATGGTTGGGTATACCCGTTCTTCTGGGGGCGTCCGCACCCTGTGACGTACATGAGACGATATCATGGACACCCTCCTCTCCCCCGAAGAGTCGCGGACGACGACATGGCACGCCCTTCCGGCGGACGACGTAGCCGGGCGGCTCGCATCGCCGGACGGCGGCCTCCCGGATGCGGAGGTCGCCCGGCGGAGGGAGATCTTCGGGGAGAACGCTCTCCCGCAGAAGCGGCCTCCGACGGCGCTTGAGGTGTTCCTTCGCCAGTTCACGAGCCCGCTCATCTACGTGCTCTTTGTGGCGGGGATCATCTCGGTCCTCTTTGTCGATCTCACCGACGCGGCCTTCATCTTCATCGTCATCCTGGTCAACGCCGTCATCGGGACCTTCCAGGAGGTGAAGGCGGAGAGGAGCGCGACGGCCCTGCAGCAGATGCTCAAGATCCGTGCTCGGGTGAGGCGGGGCGGCCGCGAGGCGACCGTACCGGCCGAAGACCTGGTTCCCGGCGACCGCATTATCCTGGAGTCGGGCGACCGCATCCCTGCCGATATCCGCATCCTCAAGGCACGGAGGCTCACCGTCGACGAGTCGCTCCTGACCGGCGAGTCACACGCGGTCGGGAAGAACCCCGATCCCGTGGATGCGTCCCTGCCCCTGGGCGACCGCTTGGATATGCTCTATGCCGGCAGTACCGTCATGAGCGGCCGCAGCATGGGGGTCGTGGTCGCGACCGGCCAGCATACCGAGATCGGGCAGATCGCCGAGACGGTCACGGCGTCGGAGGCGGGCAGACCTCCGCTCGTCATCCGCATGGAAGACTTCTCGCGGAAGATCAGCATCGCCGTCCTTGCCGCAACAGGGCTGCTTGCGATCATCGTCCTCGGGCAGGGGATGCCCCCTCTTGAGGTATTCTTCCTTGCCGTCGCTCTCGCGGTATCGGCGATCCCCGAGGGGCTGCCGATCGCACTGACCGTCGCGCTCTCGATCGCAACGTCACGGATGGCCGGGCGGAACGTCATCGTCCGGTTCCTCGCAGCCGTGGAGAGTCTCGGGAGCTGCACGCTGATCGCGAGCGACAAGACGGGTACCCTCACCGTGAACCAGCAGACCGCCCGGGTCGTTGTCCTGCCGACGGGCGAGGCGTTCTCCGTTACGGGAGCCGGGTATGCGGGCGAGGGGGACGTTCTCGACGGGAGCGGCGCCCCGATATCCGGCTCCGCCCGCGACCGTCTGGAACGTCTGGCCCGGGCAGCAACGATCAGCAACGAGGCCGTCCTGGAGCGGACCGATGGGGGGGACTGGGCGCACCGGGGCGATGCGATCGACGTGGCGTTTCTCGCGCTCACCTACAAACTGGGACTCGATCCCGCCGGTATCCGCGAGGGTGCGCCATCCGTTGCCGAGATCCCTTTCGAGTCCGAGCGGCGGTACGCTGCCGTCTGGTACCGGGAGGCCGGAGAGATCCGGGTGGCGGTCAAGGGGGCCGTCGAGACGGTCCTCCCGTTCTGCCGGACGATGGCCGCGGAGCAGGAACGGGGTGTGCCCCTCGATCGGGACCGCGTGCAGGAGGAACTTGACGCCCTCACCTCCGGCGGTTTTCGGGTGCTTGCCGTGGCCCGGGGCCGCGTGGAAGGATCGTTCTCTGCAGAGGACCCGAAGGTGCCCCCCCTCGAACTCCTCGGCCTGGTCGGGTTCATCGACCCCATCCGGCCCGACGTACCCGATGCCGTGCGGCGGTGCCGCGATGCCGGCGTCGACGTGGTGATGGTGACGGGGGACCACCCTGCAACGGCTCTTGCCATCGCGCGGGAACTTGAGATCACGGACTCTCCCGACGAGGTCGTCACCGGCGCCGACCTGGGAGATTCCGAGATCCCGACACTGCCCGAGTTCATCGACCGGGTGGAGCGGGCCCGGGTCTTTGCCCGGGTGACGCCGCTGCAGAAACTCCGGATCGTCGAGGCTTACCGGGAAAGCGGGGCGTTCGTTGCAGTCACCGGGGATGGGGTCAACGACGCGCCGGCGCTCCGGAGCGCGAATATCGGGGTCGCGATGGGCTCCGGGACCGATGTTGCCAAGGATACGGCGTCGCTGATCGTCACCGACGACGACTTCGCCTCGATCGTCGCCGGGATCGAGGAGGGCCGGTACGCCTACGACAACGTCCGGAAGGTCGTCTACCTCCTGATCTCGACCGGGTTTGCAGAGGTCCTCCTCTTCCTGCTCGCCCTCGTCGTGGGCCTTCCGCTGCCCCTCCTTGCGGTCCAGCTTCTCTGGCTGAACCTGGTGACGAACGGCATCCAGGACGTGGCGCTGGCGTTCGAGGGGGGAGACCCTCGCGTTATGAACCGGCCGCCACGAAGGCCGGAAGAGGGGATCTTCAATCGGCTGATGATAGAGGAGACCCTCCTCTCCGGGGCGGTCATCGGGCTGGTCGCGCTCGGTGCCTGGTACTGGCTGCTTGGAAACGGGTGGGACGAGTTCGCTGCCCGGAACCTGATCGTCCTGCTGATGGTACTCTTTGAGAACTTCCATGCCTTCAACTGCCGGTCGGAGTACCTGTCTGCGTTCCGCGTCCCCATAAGCCGCAACTACTTCCTGCTCGCCGGCGTCGTTGCCGCGCAGGGCATCCACATCCTCGCGCTCTATGTGCCGTTTCTCCAGGACGTGCTCCAGGTGCAGCCCGTCTCCCTGGTTGAATGGCTCGCGCTGCTCGCCCTCGCCTCCCTGGTCGTGGTCGCGATGGAGGTCTTCAAGGCGGTCAGGAGATACCGGTCCCGCCGTCACCAGACCGGGTAGGGGGTCGGGTAGGCCTCCCACCGGTAGGGGAGGAAGACCTCGTTGATCCGGCTGCCGTCGTCAAGATTGGTCATGACGACGCTCCTCTGTGAGACGGTGTAGAGGGTGTCGTCCATGAAAAGCGACCGCCGCACCGCGTCGGGTGAGTTCCAGGAGTAGGAGGGTCCCCTCTCGGCGTGGGCGACCGTGCCTTTCAGGGTGAACCCCTCCTCCGGGTTCACCGAGTAGGCGTAGGCTCCCTGCCAGGTCGTGGTGCTATAGGAGCCGGGGTAGCTCGACGAGGGGTTCTCCACCCTTTTGACCTCGCTCACCGGGATGACGAGGAGGTCCTTTTCCTTTACGAAGAGGAAGGCCTTGTGGTCCCGGAGGGCCTCCGAGTCGGTCCCTGCCTCCCCGATTACGACGGTATCGACCGGGACGGGGTTGTTCACGTCCGAGACGTCGAAGAGGGCGATCTTGAGCCCCTCCACCGAGACGCCGCCCCAGGCGTTCTCGCTTGTCTCTTTCCCGACACCGATGATGTGGTCCGCGTCATATGGGTGAAGGTAGTCGGAGTAGCCCGGGATCTTGAGTTTCCCGAGGATGCCCGGATGTTTTGGGTCCGAAAGGTCGATGACGAAGAGAGGGTCGATCCGCTTGAACGTCACCAGGTAGAGCCGGTCGCCGACGAACCGGGCGGCGTATATCCGCTCGTCCGGCGCGATATGCTCGAGCGTCCCGATGGTCTCCATCTCCGGATCGAGGACGTAGACGTTGTTGTACTGGAGAGTTCCCTCCCGCGTCCAGCCCTCGATGGTCGTCGCCACCCGGAGGTTGCCTGCGTACTCGTCGAGCGAGAACTGGTTCAACAGGTGTCCGGGAATCTCGCCCATGGCCTTATAGTCGATCTGCCCCCGCTCGATAGCGAACCGGTGGATGATCGTCCGGTCCCGGGCGCCGGCGGAGTCCGGCGGTGTCCCGGAGAAATACGCCGGCCCTGTGTTTCGGTAGCCGATGTAGAGGTTCTTCTGCGATGCAAAGAGGGTGGTGTCGTAGCCGAGGAGGAACGTCTCGGCATCGGGGGTGCCCGAATCGTTCCGGACGGAGAAGGCGCTTGCGGTGTAGAAGACGTAGTTCTGCAGGGGGCTTTCGGGGCGATAGACGTCGGGCCGGAGGGGCGGCGCGCTGCCCGTCCTCACCTCGGGGAGGGCGATCTCGTCCTGCATCCAGACGGGGGACTCCCGCGTGAGGGTGTAGACGTAGTCCCCGATCAATCGGGCGTCGTAGTAGTCGCCGGTGAAGGTCAGGGTCCTGACCCGCTCCGGATCTCCCCGGTCCCCGACATCGTAGACGTACGCGTGCGTCACCGTCCGCCAGACCGGGACCGGCGTTACGCTCCCCTCCGGGGTGGTCATCTGCTCCTCCGTTCCGGTGGCAAAGACCACAAGGCGATCGCCCGCGAGGAAGAGCGCCGTCGGACGCCCGTCGATCCGGGTCTCAGAGAGGATCCTGGCGTCCTCTGCCGGGAACGCTTCAAGGATCGCGAGCGTCTCCCCCGAGATGATGTAGATGTACTTCCCGTCGTTCTTCAGGAAGTCGGCCTCGTCAACGCCCTGCACCTGCACGTTCGTGGTGGAGTAGTCGCGTGCGGCCGTCGGGGCGGACGTCGCTGCCGGTGCAGGCGCGTCCATGACGTTCTCCTGCCTGGTAGCTCCCGGGGCCCAGGTGTAGCCGCCGTCGCTCCGCCCTCCCTGCGCGTGCTCCTTCAAGAACGCCTCGATCTCCTCTTTCGATGCAAATTTCCGTAAATCTCCCCAGGTCTCCTCCCCGGCGTCCTCCGACGCGAGGGCGGTCCCGATGATCGCGGCGATCACGAGACACCCGAGGGCTACCGCCGCCACCAGTTTCCAGTTCCTCATATCCGTTCACCTTCCAATGAAGGGAGATGCACGTGCCGATGCATCATCTTTGCGTAACCTACGAATATTTTCGAAGTCTTCCGGCGGGATCGGAGGTGGTTTCGGGGAGGCGGTGTCGAGAGGTTATAACAAAAGTGTCGATGAGACCCAGCGTTCACGGGCTTGATCGCTGTGTTGGCTGCACCCCGGGCACGAATTCTCTGGACTATTGCCTCGCGGGGAGGGGGAGACCCCCCCTCCCCTGTCCCCACCCCCCAATGGTGATGTCTCCACGGTCCACTGTACCGGGATTCCTTGGAAAAACACCGAATCAAACATGCCGCAACGGGGGCTCATGCTAGATTCTTCCCACGTAACACGCTCACCCGGGCACTGCCCCGAGGCTCCAGGCGATGTAGGCGGCGTAGCCGAGGAGCAGGAGGGCCGACCAGCCCCGGACGACGGACGGGCGGGCAAACAGCAGGGGGAGGATCGCGACCGAGAAGAGGACGACGACGATGATGTCGAACATGGACCCGACGGCGGCCGGGGCGAGGAGGAGGCTTATCCCGAGGACAAGGAGGAGGTTGAAGATGTTGCTCCCGAGGATGTTGCCGATGGAGATGGCGCCCTCGCCCCTGATGGCGGCCACGACCGAGGTCGCGAGTTCCGGGAGCGACGTGCCGACGGCGACGACCGAGACGCCGATGACGAAGGCCGGGATCCCGAAGACTTCTGCGAGCGTGACGGCGCTGTCGACGACCAGCTGGGCACCGATGACGACTGCGACGATCCCGAGGCCGATGTAGAGGGCGTCGGCCCACCCGCGGGATTCGATCTCGACGTCTCCCTCCTCGCGCCCCTCCCGCAGGAGAACGAAGAGGATACCTGCGAAGAGGACGAGGAAGACCGCTCCGGCAAGGGCGTCGAGCGTGCCTCTTGCGGCGAGCAGGGCGAACGCTGCCGTCGCAACGAGCATCAGCACGGTGTGCCGGGTGAGCGCGGAGCGCGACGTCCCGGACGCGGCGATCATACCGGGCCGGATGAAGGTGCAGAGGGCCAGGACCAGGGCGATGTTTGCGATGTTGCTCCCGATAACGTTTCCGAGCGCAATTCCTGAGTTTCCTGTGACTGCGGCGTTCGTGCTGACGACGAGCTCGGGAAGAGAGGTGCCGAACGCGATGATCGTGGACCCGATCAGGGCCGGGGAGATGCTGTACCGGAAGGCAAGGCCGCTTCCGCCGCCCACGAAGAGGTCGGCTCCTTTGACGAGGAGGGCTGTGCCGACGACGAATATGATGAAGGTCACGATCACGGGAATGCCTCGAGAGTAGTGGTATTAATTGGACGGAGTCTGCTAATACGTTTCCGAATTTGGGTTCCGGAGGCTGCCGGGAGAGGGGAGGTGCGCGGCGGGCAAAAGGTTATGTACCTCCTGCATCCACCGGGCCGCCATGTTCAACCCCGGTGCCCGGTCCCTGCGCGGGGCAGGAATGGAGTTCATGCAGAGGACTGAGTACGGAAACCAGCCTCCCTCGGACCAGATGCTGGGCCGCCCGCCGCCGCCTCTCGAGGTCCCGTACACGAAGGCGAAGACGGTTATCCCGCTGCCCGCCCCTGAAAGCATCACCCTTCCTGCTATCGATCTATGGGATGCGATCGAGCAGCGGGAGAGCATCAGGAATTATGCCCCGGAACCGCTTACGCTCCCGGAAGTTGCGTTCCTCCTCTGGTGCACCCAGGGGGTCAGGCGGGCCGTCAACGGGACGTTCACCCTCCGCACGGTCCCGTCCGCGGGCGCACGGCACGCGCTCGAGACCTACCTGCTGGTCAATCGGGTCGGGGACGTTCCCCCCGGGCTCTACCGCTACCTGGCGCTGGAGCACCGCCTTGCCGAAGAATCGCGCGACCCCGGCATCGCCCCGCAGGTGGCGGCAGCGTGCCTGGACCAGCCGCATATCCGCGGGAGCGCCGTCACCTTCCTCTGGACCGCCGTCCCGGACCGGATGACGTGGCGCTATGGCGAGCGCG
This sequence comes from Methanobacteriota archaeon, assembly GCA_016841955.1. Taxonomy (GTDB): domain Archaea; phylum Halobacteriota; class Methanomicrobia; order Methanomicrobiales; family Methanoculleaceae; genus Methanoculleus. The sequence continues at coordinate 302,574 of JAENYE010000001.1, read as the reverse complement.
GCTACCGCTACCTGCACCTGGACGCCGGCCACGTCTGCCAGAACCTCTACCTGGCGGCTTTGAGCATTGGGTGCGGGGTCTGTGCGATCGGCGCCTTCGACGACGCGGCGGTGAACCGGCTCCTCGGCATCGACGGCGAAGGGCAGTTCCTGATCTATGTTGCGACGGTAGGGAAGAAGCCGTGATACGGCGGATGCCGAAGAGCATATCCCCCTCCCCGTCAAACACCTGAGACAACAGTCCCGACATTCGTGCCGGGGCAGGATGACGGAGGCTGCCGGTTACGTTCACGTTCGACGAACAGATTGCTGCCCTTGAAGCGGAACGCGAAAAACTTCTCCGGTTCCCGGAAGACGAGTTCATCGCGATCATCCGGGAGGTGGGGTTCTCCTGCGACTGCTGCGGCCGGTGCTGCACCCGGGAGTTCAACGGCCACGTCTTTTTGCTGGAGGAGGATACCGACAGCGTCCGCTCTTTTCTGCCCGATTCCGTCGTCCCGGCACCCGATTTTGATGCCTGCGACCAGCAGGGTAGGTTCTACGTCTCGGGCTACGCCCTCCGGACAAAGCCGGACGGCTCCTGCATCTTCCTCGAGGACGGCAGGTGCGGCATCTACGACCGGCGGTTTGCCATCTGCCGGGTCTACCCCTACATGCTCCATCGGGAGGCCGATGAGACGGGCGCCGTCGACTGGCGGCAGATCAGCGGCTTAAACGAGCACGGATGCTACAACACCCCGATCGACGGTGCCGAATGCGCCCGGATTGCCCGGGAGACCCGGGCTTACGAAGCGGCATTCCTCGACCAGGCGATCCGGTTCCGGCGAGCCCTCCGGGATCTCTTCGCCCGGGAAGGACTGCGCTACGTCCGGCGGACCTACGATCTCCTGATGCGGGACTTCCGCAAGGGCGCCGAGGTCGAGGTCCGTGTCTTCCACCGCGGGCGCTTTACGCCGCACCGGGTCACCCGCGACGTGTACGGGTGAGAGGAGCCCTGTCCTTTTCGGGGTAATCCGTCCGATACTTTCCCCTCCCCCGGGACCGCCCGCACCTTTTTCTGCTCCTCTCACCCAGGGTGCCCGATGGAGACCGAGGTCCTCCTCACTCTGCTGGTGCTGGCCGCCGCCGTCGTCCTCTTCGCCACCGGCATCGTCAGGGTCGACGTCGCCGCCATGCTCGTGACCCTCGCGCTCGCGTGGCTCGGGCTCGTCACCCCGGCACAGGCCCTCTCCGGTTTTTCGAGCAGCGCGGTCATCGCGCTGCTCTCGGTGATGGTCCTCGGGCGCGGGCTCGACTGGACCGGGGTGACCATCCGCATCGCCCGCTCGATCGTCAGGCTTGCCGGGACCGGCGAGCGGCGGTTGATCGCCGCCGTCTCCCTCGTCGCCGGCGGACTCTCGGCGTTCATGCAGAGCGTCGGGGCCACTGCCGTCTTCCTCCCCTCGCTCCTGCGGGTCTCGTCGCTTACGGGGGTTCCGGCGTCGCGCCTTCTCCTGCCCGTCGGCTACGCCGCGATCCTCGGGGGCACCGTCAGCATGGTGGGGGCCGGCACCCTCATCGTCCTCAACGACCTCCTCTCTCAACGCGGGTATGCGCCCTTCGGGCTCTTTGCCGTCACCCCCGTCGGCGTGCCGCTCCTGCTTGCCGGGATTGCCTTCTTCTACTTCTTTGGGGACCGGGTTCTCCCCCGGCGGGAGGAGGCGCGGTTGAGCCCTCAGGAGGAGCTTATACGGACCTGGCGTCCACCCTGCAGCATATCCTACCTGCGGATCCCGGCAGGGAGCCTCCTCGTCGGGATGACGCGGGACGCGGCGCACATGATCTCGCGCTACGGCCTCCACCTCATCTCCCTCGCCGAGGGGGGCGAGGTCGTCTACACACCGTGGCGGTATACCCGGTTCGCCGCCGGGCAGGAACTCGGCATCCTTGGGCAGGATGATGATGTTGCGCGATTTGTGGACGATTTCGGGCTCGAGTGGGTCAGGGCGGGGGAGAGCACCGCAAACGTCATGGCCGACCCGAACGTGGGGTTTGCGGAGGTGATCGTCCGGCCGTATGCACCGGTCATCGGCAAGACGCTCCGGGACCTGGAGTTCCGGGTGACCTACGGCGTCGAGGTGCTGATCCTCCTCTCAGGGACAGAAGAGCAACGGAAGAACCTTGCCGACCTGCCCCTGCAGGCGGGGGACGCGATGGTCGTCCTTGGCCGCTGGGAACGGCTCCGGGCGCTCGCCACGAGCCGGAACTTCGTCCTGGTGACCCCCGTCGAGGGGCGGGCAGCGGTTCGCGAGCGCGGTGCGGCTGCCGCCGTGCTCTGCTTTCTTGCCGCTGTCGCCCTCACCTACACCGGCCTCTCGATAGCGATAAGCCTTCTTTCGGGGGTGCTCGCGATGGTCCTCCTCCGGGTCATCCCGGTCGGTGAGGTCTACCGGGCCGTCGACTGGCGGACGCTCGCGCTGATTGCCGGACTCCTCCCGCTTGGCATCGCCATGGATACCACCGGAACGGCCCGGTTCATCGCCGACCGGATGACCGGCCTGGTTGCCGGGTATCCGACCCTCCTCCTCCTCATCGCGATTGCGGTCCTCGCGACCGCCTTCTCGCTTGTTATGTCGAACGTTGCCGCCACCGTACTGCTCGTCCCGCTCGTGCTGGTGATGGCGGGCTCGTTCGGGCTCGATCCCCGCGGGCTTGCGCTCCTCGTCGGGATCTGCACTTCAAATTCCTTCCTTCTCCCGACACACCCGGTGAACGCCCTCCTGATGGGCCCCGGAAACTACCGGACCCGGGACTACCTCGTGGCGGGGGGTGCTCTGACGGTCGTCTTCATTCTCGTCGCCGTCGGCATCGTCTCTCTCCTCTACTTCTGACCTCCCGTGCCTTTCTCCGGCATCCGGTCGTGCTGCGACCTCACAGGCTCGCGCCCCGTGCCCTCCCTGCCGGGTAAACCTTTATACTGGTCTGTGGCGACCGGAGCCTCACTATGGAGCGGGAGTACGACGTCGTCGTTATCGGGACCGGGGTCGCCGGTTCCGACATCGCCTGGCACTGCAGGAATGGCGGGATGCGGGTAGCGATCACCGATTACCGGGACTACGGGGGGACGTGCGCCCTGCGGGGCTGTGTCCCGAAGAGGGTGCTCGCCAGCGCCGCCGGGGCGGTGGCCCGCGTCCGTAACCAGCTGGGGAACGGGGTTTCCGGGAAGGTCTCGATCGACTGGCCGCAGCTGGTCGCCTTCGAGCGCACCTTCACCGACCCCGTTCCCCGGCGGAAGGAGGAGGGCTTCCGGAAGGCGGGAATTCACACCTACCATGGATTTGCCCGCTTTGCCGGCGAAAAGCGGCTGACGATCGACGGTAATGCGCTCACGACCCGGTACATCGTGATCGCCGCCGGCGCGCACCCCCGCCCCCTGAACGTCCCTGGCGAGGACCTCATGACCTCGAGCGACGACTTCTTCTACCTCGAGGCGCTCCCGGAACGGATCGTCTTCGTCGGCGGAGGCTACATCTCGTTCGAGTTCGCGCACGTTGCCGCCGGAGCCGGGTCGGCGGTGACCATCCTCCAGCGGAGCGGGCGGGTCTTGAAGGGGTTCGACCCCGATATCGTCGACCGGCTGGTGCTGGCGTCGGAGGAGATCGGGATCGACGTGCAGGTGAATATGCCGCTTGTCTCGATCGAGAGGAACGCCGCCGGTCTCCGGGTGCGGGCCGGGAGGGAGGGGGAGGAGAAGACCTTCGATGCCGATATGGTCGTCAACGGTGCCGGCAGGGTCTCCGCGATCGAGGGCCTCGACCTCGCGGCCGGAAACGTCGAGACCGACTGCCGGGGGATCGTGGTCGACGACCACCTCCGGAGCGTTTCAAACCCTGCCGTCTACGTGGCCGGCGATGCGAACCAGAAAAGCCTGCAGCTGACGCCGGTGGCGGTGATGGATGCCCACATCGTGGTCGACAACATCCTGGGCGGCAACGCCCGGGTCGCGGACTACTCCGTCGTCCCGAGCGCCGTCTTCACGACTCCACCCCTCGCGTCCGTCGGGCTCACGGAAGAAGCGGCGAAGGAGAAGGGGATACCGTACGTCGTCAACGCCGGCGACCTCTCGGCACGCTTCACGAACCGGAGCATCGGCCAGAGGCACGTCGGCTACAAACTCCTGGTCGACGAGGACTCCCGCCGGATCCTCGGCGCCCACCTCATCGGGCCGCACGTCGAGGAGGTGATCAATATCTTCGCCCTCGCGATCAGGCACAACCTGACGGTGGACGACCTGACGCTGGACGCGATCCCGTGGGCCTACCCGAGCAGCATCTACGACATCATCCACATGGTGCATCCGCTGGTAAGGAAGTGAGAAGCGTCCTCGTGCCATGTGGGTCTCACGCGAAGCCGCGAAGCCGCCAAGTCCAAGACAAATGACTTTCTCCCCTTCGCGTTCTTCGCGGCTTCGCGTGAGCTATCTGTTATAAATGTTCGGAAAAAGGATCCTGCCGGGGATTCAAGGCCCCGGCCCCCATCCTCACGCGCTCTCGCCGGCGCTCTCTTCCTTCGGTTTCTTCTCGGGTTTCTCGGGTTTCACGTAGGTGATGGTGTGGCGCTCCACCACATGCTCCACCACCGGCGGGAGGTATTCCTGCTCCATCGTGAGGCTCCCGAACGGGCACCCCTCGACGCAGTCGCCGCAGGCGATGCACCGCATGCGGTCGATCTCCCAGACCTTCTCCTCCTTCTCGATGCGGATCGCCTCGCACGGGCATCGCCGCGAGCAGAGGCCGCAGGAGCGGCACGTGGCCGGGTCGATGGTGACGTGTCCCCGGGTGAGGGGGCATGTCCGCGCCGGGACCGCCGGATACTGCCTGGTGACAGGCCCTCCTGCAAGGTTCCGGAGAACCGTCTTTGTCATCTGAAAAATTCCCATTCCGTCTTCACCTCTCCGTGCAGCTGATGCAGGGGTCGATCGAGAGGACCACGACCGGGACGTCCGCAAGCTGGGCGCCGGGGAGCATCTTCACCAGCATCGGGATGTTCGCGAGCGTCGGCGTCCTGATACGTGCCCGGGCGAGGTGTTTCGTGCCGTCGCCCCGCAGGTAGTGGATGACCTCGCCCCGGGGCTGCTCCACGCGGGAGAAGTACTCGCCGTCCGGCGTCCCCTTCACCTTCACGTCGAGCGGTCCTTCGGGCATCCCGTCGATCGCCCGCCGGATCAGGTCGATGGAGGCATAGACCTCCTTGACCCTGACGGCGCATCGGGCGTAGCAGTCCCCGGCGGTCTCGACGACGGGTTTGAAGCCGAGATCTCCATAGGCAGCGTAGCCGGTCTCCCGGATGTCCACCGGGACCCCGCTTCCTCTCGCGGTCGGCCCGACCGCGCCGAGGGCATAGGCCTCGTCCTTTCCGATGACCCCGAGCCCCTGGAGGCGGTACTTCACCGTCTCGTCATTCAAGAAGACATCACCGAGGTCCCGGCACTGCTGCTCGAAGGGATCGAGTGTGTGGTGCATCTCGTCGAGCTTCTCCTGCCCGATGTCGCGCCTGACCCCGCCGACCTTGCAGGTGCCCTGGATGACCCTGCCCCCGGTGGTGTCTTCGAGCACGTCGAGCACGCTCTCCCGGAGCTGCCAGGACCGCATGAAGAGGTTCTCAAAGCCCATCCCGTCCGCAAAGAGCCCGAGCCAGAGGAGGTGCGAGTGGAGACGCGAGCACTCCGACCAGATCGTCCGGAGGTATTTTGCCCGGTCGGGGACCTCGATCCCCATGATCTGCTCGACGCCCTGGCTGTAGCAGAGGGCGTGCATGAAACTGCAGATCCCGCAGATCCGCTCGGCCACGTAAACGTACTCGGTGTACTCGCGCTTCTGCACGAGCTGTTCGAGCCCCCGGTGGATGTAGCCGATGGAGGGGATCGCTTCCACCACCTTCTCGTCCTCGAGGACGAGGTCGACGTGGATCGGCTCCGGCAGCACCGGGTGCTGCGGCCCGAACGGCACGACTATGCGTTCCGGCATCGGTCACCTCCCAGCCTCGTGACACTGAACGGATACTTCTCCGCCGTCTTGATGAACGTTCCTTTGAAATCGATATTGATCCCGGTCACCGGGATCCCGAAGAGGTCGTGCATCTCGTTCTCGTAGACGAACGCGCCCCAGTAGATCCCGGAGACGCTCGGGACCTCCGTCTCCGGCCCCACCGTCAGGCGGAGGTTTTTGAACTGGTAGTCCTTGTCGAACGAGTAGTTGACCTCGTAGGCCCCGCCGATGTCCGTGCACCCGATCTGGACGAGGCGGTATCCGCCGGCATGGAGCCCTTCGACCTCCCGTACGAGGTCCTCCAGCGCGACGCTGATGGTAGTCTGCTCTTCGTTAACCGTCATGTGCTCTCACCTACCGCATGCCGTGTTTCTTCCTTTGTCTGCGCTGCCCCCGACATCTTCATCCGTTTCTCTTCGAGGATCCCGAGCGCCGTTACGACACCGTCGATGATCTGTTCCGGCCTCGCCGCGCATCCCGGGACATAGACGTCGACGGGGATAACCTTGTCGACGCCGCCCGTGATGTTGTAGCACTCCCGGAATATGCCGCCGGTCGCGGCGCAGGCGCCGATCGCAACGACTACTTTCGGCTCCGGCATCTGCTCGTAGAGGTTCCTGACCACCGCCTTGTTCAACTCGTTGATCCCGCCGGTGATCAGCAGGATATCAGCGTGCTTCGGGTTTCCGGTGTTGATGATGCCGAACCGCTCCACGTCGTAGAGCGGTGTCAGGCACGCAAGCACCTCGATATCGCACCCGTTGCAGCTGGACGCATCGTAATGAAGGATCCAGGGTGATCGCTTCAGGAATGCCATGGTACTCATGCACCCCCAAGCATCATATAGGAGAGGATCGCCAGGTTCCCGAGGCCGAGGATCCCCGCCGCAAGCCACCCGCTCTTCAGTGCTGCCTGCCACCGCACCCGCGCAGTGACGTTGTCGATGAATATCTCGGCTGCGTAGGTGATCGCGACCGCAACAACCCCGATCACCGGGTTCCAGCTGAAGAAGAGGTAGACGAACCCGAGGAGGAAGACGTTCTCGTACCAGTGGGCGATCTCGACCTGGGCGAGCGTGGAGCCCGAGAACTCCGTCGTGATGCCCTTGACGATCTCCTGGTGCGCGTGGTGCGACGTCGAGATGTCGAAGGGAGACTTCCTGAGTTTGATCGTCAGGATGGTCGCAAAGCCCAGGAAGACGCCGGGGAGGTAGAGGATGGCCGGCACGGTCGTGGCGGCGATATCGGCGACGTAGAAACTGTTCGTGACCATGTAGAGCCCGACGGCTGCAAGGATGACCATCGGCTCGTAGGCCATCAGCTGGATCAGCTCTCGCTCGGCTCCGATGTGGCTGTAGGGCGAGTGAACCGCGTAGGCCCCGAGCACCAGGAAGACGTGGGCGAGCGTGAATGCAAAGACGATTAAGAGCAGGTCCCCTCCCGCGAAGAAGAGCGCGCCGGAGAGGGCGATGAAGATCAGGTAGACGAGGACGTAGAAGTTCTGCGCCGTGGTGACGACGACGTTCTCCTTCTCGAAGAGTTTGCCGACGTCGTAGAAGGGCTGCAGGAGCGGCGGCCCGACTCTCCCCTGCATCCGCGCGGTGATCTTTCTGTCGATACCGGCGATGAGGCCGCCGGCGACGGGTGCGAGGATGAGGAAGAGGACTGCCCCGATGAGCCAGTTCATAGGGCCACCCCTGCGAGGACCCATGATGCAAGGATCAGGATGGTGCAGACCACTGCTCCCGGGAGGAAGAGTTTTGCCTCGCCGAAGTATTCGGTGAGGTAGTAGTTCCGCGTCTGGACCTCCCGGGTCAGGCCGAGGGACCCGGCGAAGTGCAGGTCCGGCGTTGCGGGCCTCCCGCCCATATAGGCCGGGAGGTGCTTTGCGCTCCTCCGGAAGAGGAGGAACGAGACGGGGAGGATCAGGAGCAGGGCTATCATCAGGAGCATGATGCCGACGTTCGCCTGCGCGAGGCGTGCCGTAACCCCGTAGATGGCAAGGACGTAGGGCTCAATCAGCGTCGAGGATATGACCGGGAAGAGGAGGACAGTCGCTATCACGAGGCCGGTGATGATGTAGAGGGGAGCCCAGGGCTCCTCGAAGAACCCCTTCTCGACCCGCTCTGTCTCCCGGGTGACCGCGACGAGTTTGCCCATCCACTTCGCCCAGAAAAAGACGGTGACGGCGCTCCCGTAGGCGAGGATGGCGATGAAGACCAGGCCGAAGGGGACCTGGACGAACGCTTCGATCGCCGCCCACTTGGAGATCAGCATGCCGAACGGCGCAAGGAACATACCGGCGATCCCGATGAACATCATCACCGCCATCTTCGGCATCCGGACGATCAGGCCCTCCATGTCCTCGATGTCCCGGCTCCCGACCCGGTGCTCGATTGCCCCGGTCCCGAGGAAGAGGAGCGACTTCGCGACGGCGTGGAAGACAATCAGCAGGATCGCCGCCCAGACGAGCATGTAATTTCCGACACCCGCACAGGCGGCTATCAGCCCGAGGTTCGCTATCGTCGAGTAGGCGAGGACCAGTTTTGCGTTGCTCTGCGATATCGCTATTGCGGACGCGACGACGAAGGTCACTCCGCCGACGAGGCCGATGGAGAACCCGGTGAACGTCCCGGCAAAGACCGGCGAGAACCGGACCAGAATGTAGACGCCGGCCTTGACCATGGTGCTCGAGTGAAGCAGGGCCGAAACCGGGGTCGGGGCCACCATCGCCCCGAGGAGCCAGGAGGAGAAGGGCATCAGCGCGGCCTTCGTGATACCGGCAAACCCGATCAGGGCGGCCGGGATCAGGATGATGGCCGCGTCCCCTGAAGCGAGCACCCGGGCGAGATCGATACCCCCGCTCACCGGTTCGGTTGCGGCGAGGAAGATGAGCGCCACGACGAACGCGACCCCGCCGAGGAGGTTCATCACCAGGGCAAGGAAGGCGTTTTTCGTCGCCTCTTCGGTCTCCGAGTAACCGATCAGCAGGAACGATGTGATGGTGGTGATCTCCCAGAAGAAGAAGACCCACATGAGGTTGTTGGAGAAGACCAGGCCGAACATCGCGGCGAGGAAGGCGAAGGTGACGAAGAAGAACATCGTCTGCCGGTCGCGCACCTCGGGGTGGTGGCGGTGATACGTCTCCATGTACCTGACCGCGTATACGGCTATGAGGCTCCCGATGATCCCTATGATCAGGGCCATGATGATGGAGAACTGGTCGATGAAGAGGTTGTTGACCGCATGAAGGTTCCCCGAAAACGTTGTCTCGAGGTATACCACCAGCGCCGCCTGGACGACGGCCAGCACGATTGCCAGGTAGTTCTTGAACTTTGCGCCCATGTAGACGATAAAGAGCGCGAGACCCATCTCGATGGCCACCATAGCGAGGCTGGCCGCCTCCGAGGGCGCGGCAAAGTAGACCGCGCCCTCGAGCGCATACTGCATAAGCAGGTATATCGATGCCCCGCCGATAACGAGAGCGGAGAGGGCGACCACCGCGTACCGCAATGTCGTCCGTTTCACGAACAATAAAAGACACGCGACGAGGATGGGAAATAGTATTAGGAAGAGCAGCGTCTGCACTAAAGTCCCTCGTAAGGTAACTATGCCCTACTTACATAATTAATCATTCCAAATGAGCACACGGGGTATCGGCCGATGGACGCCGGTGCCGTTGCCCTGCGTCCGCCGGCGCGACAGCATCATCGGGAATTATGCCCAAAGGCCGGTTTTCGCTGTTATTCCGGCTTGCACGGTATCACGCCCCGCACGCCTCCTCCGTGCTCTCCCGGATCGCCCCGGTAGCGCGGGATGAAGTGGATGTGGGCGTGCATCACGTTCTGCCCCGCGACCTCCCCGACGTTGACGCCGATGTTGTAGCCGTCGGGGGCGAGGTCGCGGTCGGTGAGCGCCCTGCAGTCGTCGATGAGCCGGGCAAGCGCCATTCTCTCTTCATCGGTCGTATCGAAGTAACTCGCCACGTGCCGGAACGGTATGACGAGCAGGTGGCCGGGACTGACCGGGTGGATGTCGTAGCGGGCGTAGCAGAGGTCGTTTGCCGCCACGATATCTTCCGGGGCCGGGTTGCAGAACGGGCATGGCATGGCCCCTGCTCTTTCCCTGTTCCCTCATGAGTCTTTTGGCTTCGTCGGCCTCTGTAGAAATGCTTCAACCAACCCCAGGAGCGTACCTGGTTGTCGATGAGGGCCAGTGGCATGGTCTCTGTCGGGTCAGCAATGTGGTATCGCGCGAAGACGCGAAGGCCGCGAAGGGGGATACAATGCCCACCAACTGTTCTTCGCGTCTTTTCGCGTCTTCGCGTGAGTCGAGATCTGTGTGCGGCCGAAGAGAACTGCGTCAGCCAAATCCCGAATACTGCTCAGTTGACGTGGGGAGAGAGGGTGTGATCCCCGACAAGGTCTTCTACGGAGCCTTTCACCGTCTCACCCGAGCAGGCGGGCGAGAAGCTTTCCGGTGAGGCCACGGGAGAGGGCGATGGCGTGCTCGGTGCACATCTCGTGACAGCAGTAGCACCGGATGCAGCGCGCAAGGTCGATCGCCGCCCTGCCTTCCTTGACGGTGATCGCGTGCACGGGGCAGATCCGCTCGCACTTCCGGCAACCGATGCACGATTGAGCGATCACGCCGGGGCGGGGAGCGTAGGTCCTCCCGAACCGCTGGACGACGGCGAGCATCACCCGCCGCCAGACGCCCGTCCTGCCCCCGGCGTAGGTCGAGGGTTTCCGGAAGTCCGGGACCGCGAAGTCCGCCGGGTCGTCGCCGACCGTCCGGACTTCCGCGGGATCGAGAAGTCCGCGCGCGGCCGCGCTCCTGATGCTCCCGATCTCGAGCGGGTTCATGCCGATGAGCCGCGCGAGAACGGTGTCCACGGCCGAGCAGTCACTCCCGGCAAGGATCACCCCGATCTTCTTCGGGCTGCCGGCCTGGGGCCCGTCCCCCTCCATCGCCATGACCGCATCCACGACCTGGAGCCGGGGCTTCATGCACTCGTTGAGGTCGACGAGCATCCTCCCGAAGGCGTACTCGTCCTGGAACCGGAAGTGGAAGACCGGTTTCTCGAGTCCCGGGATGAGCCCGAAGAGGTTCTTCGTGGCACCGGTCATCCGGGTCCACATATGGGTTTTGGCCTTGGAGACGACCACGATCGCGTCGGCCTCTGCGGCGGGAGTGATGATGGAGAACTGCTTCATCACCTCCCCCTCCGGGAACGGGACGAGCTGCGAGCCGGTATCGTAGTTCAGGACGGCGCCGGTCTCTTCGGCCACCGCCGCATACCCGGACCGTGCGTATGCCCGCCGCAGGTTCGCCTCGCTGTAGACGATCCCGGCCCCGGGGCTGTCGCCGATGACGACCCGGCACCCGTGTTCCGCGAGGAGCCGGGCGACGGCAGCGACGACCGCCGGGTGGGTGGTGACGCACCGTTCCGGCTCCTGCCCCTGCAGGAGGTTTGGCTTGAGGAAAACCTGCTGTCCCGGCGAGACGAACCTCCCGATGCCGCCGGCGAGGTCGACCGCACGGCGGACGGCTGCGTCGGCCTCGTCCCGGCCATAGCCGTCGCACCCGGCGACCGCGACGGTCGTATCCCTGCCGGCCGGCAGTACCACCTCACTCCCCCCTGAGGCGGCCGAGCGCCTCTTTTGCCGCGAGCATCGCCGCCCCCTGTTTGGTCTGTCCCTCTCCTTCGCCGAGGGGGGTCCCCCCGACGGCCACCCGGGCGGCCCAGACCGGGGAGCTCCCGGGTCCGGTCTGGCGGAAGGCGTACTCGAGTTCGCCGAGGTTCTCCCGGGCGACGTACTCCTGGAGCCGTCCCCGGTAGTTCCGGTGGACGTCGCATTCCGCGATCTCTTCTTCAAAGATCGCGAGCACCACCTCCCGGGCCACGGTGAGGCCGCGGTCGAGATAGATGGCGCCGATCAGGGCCTCGAAAGCGTCGGCGATGATCGAGTCGGTCAGCGCCTGTCCCCGCCGCCTGATGACGCCGTCGATGCCGAGGCCCTGCCCGCGCACGATCTCGGCGAGTTTCGTGTTCCGGGTCACCTGGAGCCTCCGGTTCATCTCCCCCGGCGGGAGGTCGTACTCGCCGTAGAGGTGGTCGGCGATGATGAAGTCAAGGATGTAGTTCCCGAGAAACTCGAGCCGCTCGTTGTCGTCGATCACCTCTACCGGGTACTCCCCACTGTTCGCGTACGACCTGTGGGTTAGTGCCCGGTCGTAGAGGGGGAGGGCGGCATCGGCGACGTCGCGGATCCCGAACGGTGGGCGGGCGAGGAGCGCACGCACTTCCGCCTCACGGTCGCGGCCGACGGGCTCCGGGCGTCCGGGGGGTTTTTGCCTGAGAGGGGCCCCGTTACAAAGTTTTTTCCAGATGGTGGAGAGTCTCATGGTCTTCGGGTGCAGGGTCTCCTGCCGCTTTTCTATAGAATGGCTTTCTTCCTGCCGGATAAACCTTTGCCGGAAAGAGGAGGCCGGGAAACCTTTTCGTCGTCGGGGGAGAGAACTCTTTTGTAATGCAGTCCGCAACAGGCGAGGCGGGCAGGCACGTCTACCTGGACATCGAGTTCGGTTACGTCTACGGCACCTGCCGTGCGGTTATGATGCCGATCGAGATCGGTGCGGTCGTCCACCGGCCGGAGGATGACAGCGTCCGCTACGCCGGGGAGCAGTTCCGGTACGACATCGATGTCGAGATCTGGAAGAAGGTGACCGACGCGTGCGGGAAAACCGTCGGTGTCGCGACGACCGTGGCGAACATGGCCCGCGGCGAGTATGGGATGATCTACGACCACTCCTTCCGGGTCCCCGACGGCGCGGTCCCGGCGGCAGAGGCGACGGCGCAAAAAGCGTTCACCGGTCTCCGGCTCTTCATGGAATCGGTCATCTCGGCAGGGGATATCCCGGCGATAGTCGTCTTTGCTGCGGCTATGGAGAAAAAGGCCTTCCGGACTGCAAACGTCTCGCTCGACGGGTGTATGCTGGTCGATCTCCAGCGGGAGATCCGGCGGCACTTTAAGATGAAACAGGTCCTCTCCCTCGATCGTCTTGTCCGGCTCATCGACTTTTCTGTCGACGGCTCCACCGTCGCATCGACGCACTTCCGGTATTCCGTCCCCCGGGAGTACCGTCACTTCCTCGGCGCCCACCGGGGAATGGGCGACGCCGTTCGGACGTTCCTGCTCGCACGCGAGTACCAGGAGCAGCTCCCGGACCTCGAGGCCCGCATCCGCGCCCTGATGAAGACCTGCGAGAGCGAGGAGTGACAGTGAGGCTCCGTCAGGAACCGTCTTTCAGCGGGGATGCCGCTTCTCTTTCCCGTATCCGGCATCCCGATGCAGGTTCGCGACTTTCAACCGACTCCCGGATCATCCAGCGCGGCCCGGTCAGCAGGACTTCGACCTCCGTCCCATCGCGGATGCTGCCGGTGCCTGCGGGGACGTGCAGGTAGGCGCTTGCACGCACCGCCGCCATCTGCGTCCGTGCTCCCCGGGGCAGGGGGGTGGCGATGTACCGGTCGCCGGCCCGGGAGACGGCGAGGAGGACGAACTCGTCATAGCCGGGCTCTGCCGCGACCGTCCCGGCGAGCCGGGCACGGAGGCGCTCCGCCGGCCGGGGGCAGAACCCCCACGCCGCGAGCAGGGGGAGGGCGAGTTCCCGTACGGCCGTCAGGGCGGCTATCGGGTAGCCCGGGAGCCCGACGACTGGTTTGCCGTCGATCCGGCCTATGATCGCTGGTTCTCCGGGTTTCATCGCGATGCCGTGGACGAGCACCTCGCCGAGGTCGCCGATGACGGCCGCGGTGAAGTCCCGGGTGCCTGCCGATGACCCGGCTGAGACCAGGAGCAGGTCGTTCTCCCGGATGCCCCTCCGGATTGCCTGCCTGAGAGGCCGTGGGTCGTCGCGGACGATTCCGTAGCGGGTGCAGGCGGCGCCGGCCTCGCCGAGCAGTGCCGCCGCAACGGCGGTGTTGCTCTCGATCGCCTGCCCGGGCCCCGGGCGCCCGCCCGCCGGGACCAGTTCGCTCCCCGTCGGGATGAGGCCGACCTTCACATCCCGCACGTCCACCCCGGTGATCCCGTAGGTGAGGAGCGCCCCGATATCGCAGGGGCGTATCGGGTGGCCGGCCGGGAGGATCAGCTCTCCCTGCCGGATCTCGGTGCCGGCGGGATGTATCCATTCTCCGGGCAGCACGGCCTTCCCGGTGCTCCAGGCACCGTCTCTCCCGATGACGTCCTCGATCATGACGACCGCATCGCAGCCGGGAGGGATCGCGTTCCCGGTATTCACCCGGTGAGGGTTCCGGAGCGGGACCCTCGTCTTGCTGCCTGCCCCGAGGGTCTCGCTGCTCATGACGGCAAAGCCGTCTCGTGCTGCGATGTCCGTTGCCGGGACCGTCAACGGTGAGTAAACGGGCCCCGCCGTCACCCGGCCGGCCGCCCCGGCCACCGGGACCCGGATAGTCCGGTCAGGGCACGGGAAGGTGGACCGCATCGTCTCCCGGACTTCTGCAAGCGGTTTTGACGCGAGGCGTCTCCTCACCATAGCGTTATTCCCGCCTCGTCGCCTGTTCCCGATGAGCCCGCCACTCTCGCGCAGAGAAAAAAGTTAGATTCTGGTGTAGAGGTTTGCATACACCGTCTTGCCTCTGGAGACCGGGTGGCGTTCGCCGAGGTCCCCGATATGGTGGACGAAGCGGGCCTTCTCACCGTCGACCTCCTGCTCTACCTCGCCGACCATCTGGAATCCCGGGAGCGGGTTCTCGATCGTCCCGTAGACGTAGATGTCGCCTTTCACCATCTGCCCGCCGACACGGCCCTTGGCGTTCCCCTTGACGACGACGGTGCCCCCTTCGCCGTGGGTGGAGACGTGAATGTCCGCATCGCCGCCGATGACGATCGTCCCGCCGTTGATGAACGTGGCGGTATCGTTGCCGACGCTCCCGGCGACCCGGATCATCCCGCCCTGCATGCCGCGCCACTCGCCGCGAGGCGATGAGCCCAGGTGGCTTCCGGCGTTCCCGTCGACGAGCAGCTCGCCGCCTTCCATCCCGATGCCGCAGAACGAGTCGACGTTTCCTTTCACGTGGATCTTCCCGCCCTTCATCCAGCCGCCGATGTACATATCGGCACTGCCTTCGATGACGATCTCGCCTGCGGTCATCTGCTGACCGATCCTTTTTGTGCGGGTGCAGTCCCCACGGAGGACGATCTTCGTCTCGGCCGCTGTCGCTCCGCCGTCGCCCTCAACGGAGAAGTACTTCCCGAGCGGGCTCTTCTGTTTGCCTTCCCAGACGTCGAGGGCGGCGATCTCGGCGGCCTTTTTGCCTGCGAAGTTGTCCGGGGTGATGTTCTGCCCCTCAAGAAAGAGTTCGGAGGGGTTGGTCAGGGTGAGGGTTACTGTCTTCATGCTTCTTATCACCTCATTGTGTCGTATCGACCTCGATCACCCGCGGGTTATGGAGGTGTTCCTCGAAGAGCGAGTAATTGTCGAGTTTCACGCTGTAGTGCCTGAGGAAGTGCTCGTAGATGTCCCTCTGCACCTGCGCGTTCTCCGGGACCTTCACGTCGACCCAGACGGTCCGCTTTGCGGGCTCTGCGACGACCTCGCCGTCCCGGACGGTCACGACGCCGTCCTTGACCAGCCAGGCGCACCGGCCGAAAACCTTCTCGATCTCTGCCGGGTCGGAGGGCATACTCTCGGGGTCGAGAGCGTAGACGGCGACATCGGCATCCATGCCGGGAGCAAGCCCGCCGTAGATGTTGCTGACGCCGAGCGCCTTTGCGGGTCCTGCCCGGGTCATCTGCGCGATCTCGTAGAGGCCGAGTTCGCGGTCGATACCGTCTATCGAGGTGGATTCGATCGTCCGATCCAGCCACTTGAACGTCTTCATGGTCGCGTCACGCGCCGCCCGGCTCATCAGCCAGGTGATGACACGGGGGTAGCGGGTGAACGGCCCGGCGTTCGGGTGGTCGGTGGTGAGGAACGTCCGCATCAGGTCTTTGGACATGAGGGCGATCTCCAGACCGACGGCCCACTGGACGGTGCTGGCCTTGATTTTCGGGCTGTAGACGTAGGGTACGACACCCGCGGCGGTCTCGAGCTCCACGTCCACGTTCGCCCATTTCAGGTTGTTGCCGGCGCGCAGGTGGTGCTCGAACGGTCCGTCGGCGGTCATGGTGGTGGTCTCGTCGAGGGTCACCTGGCCCATGTCGACAGTGATGTTGTCGTGGGCGTTCACGTAATCCATGATCTCTTTTGTTCTGGATTCCACGTTTTTCCAGGAGTCGCCGCCGTAGGCGTGGAACTGGAGGTGCGTGACGTGCATCACCTGCTCCCGGCCGAATTCGTTCTTCGGGGCGTAGCCCTCGGCGAGCCTGAGCGAGTCGAGGGTGTCGGTGTAGTTGCCCGGGTTTCCGAGGTTGTTGCAGTGCAGGTGCACCGAGTGGGGGAGGCCGAGGTATTCGTTCGTCTCGATGAGGCCCTTCACGATCTCTGCCGGGGCGATATCGAAGTACGGAACCGGGTCGTGGATGTGCTCGCAGTTCAGCCCCCATCCCCAGGCTTCGGATCCGCCGGGGTTGACGACCTTGATGCCGAACCCGCGGGTTGCCCGGAGGAGCCAGGCGGTATACGCGGCGTTGTTCTCGATCTCGTTGTTCTTGAGGTATTCAAGGGTGAACCAGTTGTTCCCGAAGACCGGCATCGCGGCGTTGTCGATGATCGGGGTATCCCGGATCTCTTCGTGGACGTGCGGGGAGTGGAGCGGGGGCATCGCCGCCTCGTTGACGAAGACGTAACCCATCCGCGCATAGTCGTAGCCGGTCTTGAACGTGGAGGGAACGGAGAAGCCCATCTCCATGCGGTTGCATCGTTTCAGGGGACTCTTGAAGAGTTTGTCCTCCGGGCGGAAGAGCCGGCCGACGTTCACCTTCGGCCCGACCACGTGGGAGTGGATATCGACGCCGCCCGCCATCACGGTCATGCCGGCGGCGTCGATCGTCTTCGGGTTCGCAAGAGCGCCCGCCTCGACGATCCTGCCGTCCTTGACCCCGATATCCATCCGGTCGCCCTTGATCCCCTGCAGGGGGTCAAAGACGAACCCGTTCTTGATCAGCAGTTCGCTCATGGTTCACTCTCCGCGCGGACACCTTCCGGCGCAGCCTTTACCTGCCCTTTTGCGGCCTCCTCTGCTTCCAGTTCGCAGAGCCTCTTGTGGATCCGCTCGAAGAGCTCCTCGTCGCTGATGACCCCCTCGGGCGGGTCGATGACCTTGCGGTACTGGATCGGAACGTTGTCCATCCGATAGACGATGCCCGGGACCTCGACCCCGACGATTCCCACCGGGATGTGGAGGTCGGAGATCTCGCTTGCCATGCAGATGTTCGGGTCGACGGTGATCCAGGGGTGCTTTTTGAGGTGTTTGACAGCGTCGATCGGGAAGTGGGCGCCGGCATCGGTCCCGACGTTGAAGAAGGCGTCCACCTCGTCCCGCATCGCCAGATCGACGGAGCTCGTCTCGCCGGGGTTCATGTGGGCGATGTCCCTTTTCGTCAGGTCCAGACAGTAGGGGTACCCGTACTGCCATGACCAGACCGCGCCCGGTCCGGTGATGTTGTAGTGGCCCCGCATCGCCATGATCGTCCACTTGGTGAAGTCGTTGAGGTCGCGGGTCAGGCTGATGGCGATGTCCACGTTGTGGTTCCGGCCGTCGGAATGACAGAGCCCCATGCCGTAGAAGATGGTGCCGAACCGGGCCTTCTTCAGGATATTGGCAACCTCAAGGATCTGCTCCCGCTTGATCCCGGCGACAACGTCCGGGATCTCGTGGCCCCGGACGACGGCACGGAATGCGTCGAAGAGTTCGTAGTCGTGTCCCTGCTTCACCTGCAGGTATATGTCCGCCACCTGGGCGGTGTCGGTGTGCCGGGGGTCTATGACGATGATCTTGCGGCTCTTGTGGCCCTTGCCGGTGAAGAAACCGCGTGGGAAGATCGAGTAGCGGGACATGTGCCTTGGATGGGCGTGTGCCGGGTTTGCGCCCCAGTAGACGATGACGTCCGCCCGGTTCTTCGTCTCACCGAGGGTGCAGCTCGGGTAGCCGTTGTCGAATATAGCGAGGAACGAGCTCCCGTGGCAGATTGACGCGCAGTTGTCGAGCACGGCCCCTGCCTTCTCGGCGACCTTGGCCGCGGCGGCCATGCCCTCGCAGTTGGTCGATCCGAACCCGTAGATCAGGGGTTTTTTCGCGTTGTGGAGCACTTTCGCGGCGTAGTCGACCGCCTCATCGTAGGAGATCTCCTTGTAGGAGCCGTCCGGCTGGCGGAGGCGGGGGAGCCGGATCCTCTCGCCACCTGTCGCGTGGTGGAAGATCTGGTTGCCGATGGCACAGGCATTCTCCACCTCGAGGATCTTCTTTCCGTCGTCCGATACGGTCACGACAAGGTCGTCGCAGCAGACGCCGCAGTAAGGGCATCCGACGTTCTCAACTTTCTTTGGCATTATTGATCACCTCTCCACAGGCCGACGGCTCCCTGGACGAGTTCGAGCGCACTCTTGCGCTTCTCACCGTTCGCTGGCTCGACCGTCACGGGAAAGCCGCTGTACTGGGGCTCCCCGGTCGCCTGGGTCCGTGGAGGAACCACCTGGTTTGCCCAGACGCCCTGCGGGATGAACGCAAGGCCGGAGTAGAGCGATTGACGCCCCCTGACGGCCTTGACGACCACGCTTCCGCATTCACTCGTCACCCGTACCAGCTGGTTCGGGACCAGGCCGAGCGCTTTGACGTCGTCGTCGTGCATCTCGATGATCGAGCAGGCCTCGAAGTATTCCGGGGTCGTTTTGCCCTTTTCCATCGCAACGCCTTCTTCGATGGAGCGCTGGGTGATCATGTTCAATGTAATCCTGTTCGCCATGGTTTTGCCTCAATGTGGTTGGTAGGATCGGTCTCCCGAAACTCCGGCGAATCGGCCCCGTAGAGTATGGTGCTCCCGGTTACGGCCCTTTATCGGGCTCTCCCCTGCGTTGCGAGGGGATCTACCGGGGCATTCCGTACCCGGCAGGCCGGACCTTCCTACACGGCGAGGGCCCGCTGGCCGGGATGCACCGGAAAACCGGGCAAAATGCAGAGGGTCTGCTCGCCTGAGGGAAACGAAACATCCGGGCGGAGCACCGGGCGGATCGCTTTGTCATAACTTGTAATGTTTTGTATTTAACCATTCCGGATTTGTAAGTGTTTAAAGATGATCAACTTGACATAGGGTGGTTTTACAGGTATTGTTTTTTACTCTGTGGAGTAACCGGGACCTGTTGTGAAAAATGTTGCAACGTTGAGCGGCTCCAGAACGTTTGTCTGAGCGGCGCCGGTTTGCAGGGTATCGGACCCCCGGTCCCGGCCGGGGGCTATAGGGCGCAGGTTAAGGAAGGCAGGAAACCGGCATGCCCTTCCTCCTCCATCGTTTTGGATGCGCCGGATCCGGGGTCTGTGCAGGCAGCCCCCTTCCCGGGCCCCGTACGTCCGGGTGCGACGGCCGGCTTGTGGGGCGTACTATATGACTACACCGCATTTACTCCCGGCTGCTGTTGTGTGAATTTGGGAAACAGAGGTCCCGGTATTCGGATCCGGGGGAATCCTGCCCGGATTGGGTAGGGTTATATATTTTAAGATGCAACCTATAAAGTCGGGTACGGTTGTCCATCTTCAGGGAATAATAATTTTAATTATTGCTATTAGTATAGCCTTATTTATTATTTAATATGTGCTCTTCTTCAGGCCTCTCCCGGGCCGCCATCCCGGAAGCGTGGCCGAGAGAAATCCTTTTTAAGGATCCCGTTCAACCATTGGAACCGTTCAATCTCGATTTTAAAATATCCGATTGGGAATATAATCGATATAAATATTACTTTATGTAAAAAAGTCCGCCTTATTTCGCAAATTTTATTAATAGCTCTCCTTCTACTCTTATAGTCCCTTTTGGGACGTGCAGTAGCGGCCTTCAGAGATCCGGAGCTGGTGTTTGCCCCGTGGTCTCTTGCATGAACGGAACGTATTGAACAAGGGTAAAAGGATGAAATACTATGGCTAAATACACGGAAACAATCGATCTCTATTCTGATGACGGGAAGCTGCTCAAGAGCGGCGTCACCCTCGACAGAATCAGCCCGCTGGTTAACCCGGCCACAGGTAAGATCATCGACCTGACCAAGAGGACGATCAGCGTAAACCTTGGCGGCATCCAGGATGCGCTCAAGGTTGGCAAGCTTGGAAAGGGCAAGATCAAGGGAAGAGAACTCGATCTCCCCATCATGGAGAACAAGGACGCAATCGTCGCCAAGATCAAGGAGATGATCCAGGTCGAGGAGGGTGACGACACCGAGATCATGGAATTCAACGGTGGAAAGCTCCTGCTCGTCCAGATTCCGACGAAGCGTCTGGTCAACGCGGCCACCTACGATGCCGCGATCACCTCGGTCGCAGCCGCGACTACCTTCTCCATCGTCGATCAGTTCGACATCGACGCCTTCAACGCATCCACCGTCAAGGCGGCCTGCTGGGGCGGCTACCCCCACACCCAGGATATGGAAGGCGCGCTTGTTTCGTCGATCCTGACCATTCCCCAGAACAACGAGGGTATCGGCTACGCTCTCCGGAACATCCCGGTTAACCACACCGTCATGATGACCGGCAGGAACGCCCTGCAGGGTGCAGCACTCTCGTCCACGCTTGAGACCGCCGGTATCTTCGAGATGGGATCCGCCGTCGGACCGTTCGAGCGCGCCCAGCTGCTCGCCTACGCTTACCAGGGCCTGAACGCGAACAACATGGTCTACGACCTCGTCAAGGCAAATGGCGAGACCGGAACCGTCGGTACGGTCGTCCAGAGCCTGGTCGAGCGCGCCATCGAGGACAAGGTCATCGTCCCCGGCAAGAAGGGCGGGTACTTCCAGTTCTACGACACGAAGGACCCCATGCTCTGGAACGCCTACGCCGCTGCGGGAACCATGGCGGCCACTATCGTCAACTGTGGTGCCGGACGGTTCGCCCAGGCGGTCTCCGCGACACTCCTGTACTTCAACGACCTGCTTGAGCACGAGACCGGTCTCCCGAGCACCGACTACGGCCGTGTGATGGGTACCGCTGTCGGGTTCTCGTTCTTCAGCCACTCGATCTACGGCGGTGGCGGCCCCGGTATCTTCAACGGCAACCACGTCGTGACCCGCCACGCAAACGGTGTGGCTATCCCGTGCGTGGTCGCTGCGGCAGCACTCGACGCCGGAACCCAGATGTTCTCGCCCGAGAGCACCTCCAAGCTCTTCGCCGAAACGTACGGTAAGATCGACGTCTTCAACAAGCCGATCAACCAGATCGCGAACGGAGCCTGAGCGAGCAGAGATTCGAATGACGAACGCCGCATTTCCGCAGGTCAGGATTGTGCCCATACGGATGCTCAAGCCCCGGACCGCCGAACGCCTGCTCAATATGCTTGCCGGCATCGCCGGCATCCGCCGGATGATGATCCACGGCCCCGGCCTGCCAAAGAAAGTCCCATACGGCCCGGCACGGGGAAGCCCGAACCCGCACTCCGATCGAAGAGCGATCCACGTCGGCGATGCCGAGATCGCGCTCTCGATCCAGGTGGGTGAGGTTATCCTGGAGGTCGAGGACGCTTCCGTCATCGAGGAGATCCGGTCGCACTGCGACGGCTTCTT
This sequence comes from Methanobacteriota archaeon, assembly GCA_016841955.1. Classification (GTDB taxonomy): domain Archaea; phylum Halobacteriota; class Methanomicrobia; order Methanomicrobiales; family Methanoculleaceae; genus Methanoculleus. The sequence continues at coordinate 280,824 of JAENYE010000001.1, read as the reverse complement.
TGTGGAGTTCCCCTACCGGCTCCAGGAGGGCAGGTTCATGAAGACCGCCCCGACGCTCGTGGACTACGCGAAGTATGGGCCCGACGCCGATACAACGCTCATCGGCCTTGCGGACCCCCGGAACGGGGAAGGCCCGGTGGTCATCCGGAAGGAACAGTGACCGCAGGCACGCAGAATTCCGGAAATATGGCTGAAACTCATTCAAGACAGGAAATGGATAAGATATCAATCACTTTGAGGTGAATGGAAAATGGCATACAAGCCCCAGTACGGTCCCGGGACATCGATTGTCGCCGAGAACCGGCGCAAACAGATGAACCCAGGCCAGAAGCTTGAGAAGGTTCGTTCCGTAACGGATGAGGACATCGTGCTGATCCTCGGCCACCGTGCTCCCGGATCGGCATACCCGAGCGCTCACCCGCCGCTCGCCGAGCAGCAGGAGCCCGACTGCCCCATGCGCAAGATCGTCAAGCCCACCGAGGGTGCACAGGCCGGCGACCGCGTCCGCTACATCCAGTTCGCGGACTCGATGTTCAACGCCCCCTCGCAGCCCTACCAGCGGACCTACACCGAGATGTACCGCTTCCGCGGCATCGACCCCGGCACGCTCTCCGGTCGTCAGATCGTCGAGTGCCGTGAGCGGGACCTCGAAAAGTACTCCAAGGAACTTATCGAGACCGAGATGTTCGACCCCGCTCTCGTCGGCATCCGCGGTGCGACCGTACACGGCCACTCGCTCCGTCTCGCTGAAGACGGCATGATGTTCGACATGCTCCAGAGGAACGTCCTCGGGGAGGACGGCATCGTCAAGTACGTCAAGAACCAGATCGGCGAGCCTCTCGACCGTGCGGTTGCCGTCGGCAAGCCCATGGACCAGAAGTGGCTCAAGGCCCACACGACGATCTACCACTCGCTCGTAGGAACCGCCTACCGCGACGACACCGAGTACGTCGAGTACGTCCAGCGTATCCACTCGCTGAGAACGAAATACGGCTTCATGCCGAAAGAGGAGTGATTACAATGGCAAAGATTGAGAGATCCCAGAAACTGTTCCTGAAGGCGCTCAAGGAGAAGTTCCAGGGACAGGACGTCGAGTCAGAGACCGCCGAGTTCTACAAGTTCAACGGCGTCCGCCAGTCTCCCCGTAAGATGGAGTTCATGAAGGCGAGCCGCGCCGTCGAGATGGACCGCGGTGTCTCCATGTATGACCCCGAGCGCTGCCACCTGGGCGGCATCCCGATGGGCCAGCGCCAGCTGATGACCTACGAGGTCTCCAACACCGGCGTCTTCGTCGAGGGTGACGACCTGCACTTCGTCAACAACGCTGCGATGCAGCAGATGTGGGACGACATCAGGAGGACCGTCATTGTCGGGATGGACCTCGCCCACCAGACCCTGCAGAAGCGTCTGGGCAAGGAGGTCACCCCCGAGACGATCAACGAGTACCTCCACATCCTGAACCACGCCATGCCCGGCGGCGCCGTCGTCCAGGAGCACATGGTCGAGACCCACCCCGGCCTCGTCGACGACTGTTACGTCAAGGTCTTCACCGGCGACCAGGAACTCGCCGACGACCTCGAGCCCCAGTTCGTCCTCGACGTCGAGAAGCTCTTCCCCGCGAAGCAGGCCGAGGCGCTCTCCGCTGCCGTAGGAAAGTCCCTCTGGCAGGCGATCCACATCCCGACCACGGTCTCCCGGACCTGTGACGGTGGAACGACCTCCCGGTGGTCTGCGATGCAGATCGGTATGTCCTTCATCGCCGCCTACCGCATGTGCGCCGGCGAAGCGGCCGTCGCCGACCTCTCCTACGCCGCGAAGCACGCAGGCGTCATCCAGATGGCGTCCCACCTGCCCGCCCGGCGTGCCCGTGGCCCGAACGAGCCCGGTGGCATCATGTTCGGTGTCTTCTCCGATATCATCCAGGCGAACCGGAAGTACCCCAACGACCCCGCAAAGGCCTCCCTTGAGGTCGTCGGCGCCGGAACCATGCTGTTCGACCAGATCTGGCTCGGCTCCTACATGTCCGGCGGTGTCGGCTTCACGCAGTACGCGACCGCGGCCTACACCGACAACATCCTCGACGAGTTCACCTACTACGGCATGGACTACGCCAAGGACAAGTACAAGGTCGACTGGAAGAACCCGAGCCCGGGCGACAAGGTCAAGCCGACCCAGGAGATCGTCAACGATCTCGCCACCGAGGTCACCCTCAACGCCATGGAGCAGTACGAGCAGTACCCGACCATGATGGAGGACCACTTCGGCGGGTCCCAGCGTGCCGGTGTCATCGCCGCCGCGTCCGGTCTCACGACCTCCATCACGACCGGCAACTCCAACGCCGGTCTGAATGCCTGGTACCTCTCCATGCTCCTGCACAAGGACGGATGGTCGCGTCTCGGCTTCTTCGGCTACGACCTGCAGGACCAGTGCGGTTCCGCGAACTCGCTCTCCATGGTGTCCGACCGTGGTCTGATGGGAGAACTGCGTGGCCCGAACTACCCGAACTACGCGATGAACGTCGGTCACCAGGGCGAGTACGCCGCCATCGTCGGCAGTTCTCACTACGGACGCGGCGACGCGTTCTGCTACAGCCCGCTGGTGAAGGTCTGCTTCGCCGACCCGAGCCTGAAGTTCGACTTCGCCGAGCCCCGCCGCGAGTTCGCGAAGGGTGCAATCCGCGAGTTCATGCCCGCCGGCGAGCGTTCGCTCATCATACCGGCCCGGTAAACTCCTCCATAACCCCTTTTATTTGCACGTCCTCACATCCGTGATCGCAAACATTCCTGCCGATCAGCTGGAGTTGGTGGAGCGAGTGGTTCTCACTCGCCCACGTATTATCTGGCCGTAAATCCGTACCACAAAGTCTGCTGTTTTTATCTCGTTTTATCGCGTCTGCCGGCGTTTCCACCCCTGAGCCGCCCGCCCCGGCCTCCGGGAGGCGCGCGGGGGGTGTCGGAGAAGTCGGTGTTGCGATGCGCTTCGCGAGGGGATGGAGTTTGAGAAACGGTGCCCCGGGTGTGTTCCACCAGATGAGCGAGGTTGGAGAAACCGCCAAATGCGCAAGTGACGACTGTCGTAAAATGCGAGTCCAGGAAGTTCAAAGCCCTTCGATTGCGACCGAAGGAACTTCAGAGGCGAGGGACAATCCCCGTACAGTGGACCGTGGGGATATCGCCATGAGGGGGGAGGGGCTGACGGGGAGGGGGGAGCATCCCCCCTCCCCTGTCCCCACCCCCCTCATGGCGATATCCGGTGGAAAGCCGTGGACGGGGTTGCAATGTCCCAGAGAGCGGCTTGCGGGATGCGACTAGCCAAAGAGCAGAGACACGAGTACCCCAGGTGAGCAGCCCGGTGGGGGTCTGTTTATGAGGATCGGTCAATAGCAGGACATATCCACACCTCCCACCAGCCCCTGTAACTGCCTCCTCTCAGTACCACTTCAAAATCTCCCACACCCACCAAACCCCCTATATCGCCGGACTTCCAACACTACCGCAAGAGACCGGAGGGAGGAGTACATAGAGTGGCGACCGGCGGTCGGATCATCATGCACGTGGATATGGACAGCTTCTTCGCCTCCGTGGAGGTCCGCCGCAACCCCTCTCTTGCCGGGAGGCCGGTGATCGTGGGCGCCGACCCGAAGGGAGGAACGGGCCGGGGGGTTGTGAGCACCTGCTCCTACGAGGCCCGTCGCTACAAAGTCCACTCCGGCATGCCCATCTCCCGGGCGTATGACCTCTGCCCGCACGGCGTCTACCTCCCGGTGGACCGCTCGTTCTACATCCGGGTCTCGGGGGAGATCATGACAGTCCTGCGCCGGCACGCCGGCCGGTTCGAACAGGTGAGCATCGACGAGGCCTATCTCGACGTCAGCGATGCCGGCAGTTTCCCGGCAGCGGGGGCGCTTGCCGCCGCAATCAAGCGGGAGATCCACGAAGAGGCGGGGCTCACCTGCTCGGTCGGCGTCGCCCCGGGCAAGGCCGTGGCAAAGATTGCCTCCGACTACCGTAAACCCGACGGACTGACGGTCGTCCGCCCGGACGAGGTCGCGGGGTTCCTCGCCCCCCTGCCGGTGGGAAAGATGCCCGGTGTCGGAAAGAAGACTCGCGAGGACCTCCGGCGGATGGGCATCCTGACCATCGGCGACCTTGCATGCCGCGACGTCCAGGACATCATCGCCTGGTTGGGGAGATCCGGCGTCCTGATGCACCGTCTCGCCCGGGGCATCGATGAGGGGGAGGTGCAGGGCAGGGAGGGGTGCAAATCCATCTCCCGGGAGACGACGTTCGATGAGGATACCGCCGACCCGTCCGTCCTCTCCGGGACCCTCGCCGAACTTGCGGACGTTGTCACGGAGACGCTTGCCGCCGACGGTCTCCGGTGCCGTACCGTCACGGTCAAGGTCAGGTATCGCGGGTTTGAGACGCATACCCGGTCCCGGACGCTGGAGCGGTTCACCGCGGACCCCGCGATGATCCGGCGGGCCGCATCCGCCCTGCTCCTGCCGTTCCTCAACGGCACGGACGTCCGGCTCCTCGGGGTCAGGCTATCGGCGCTCGAGGGCGGCCGCACCCGGCAGGCGTTGATCGACGAGTTTCTCTCCCCCTGAAGGGGAATTGTCAGCAAATCCTGTGGCTATTATTCCGCGGCTGGTGGAGCCGGGCGAACGTTCTTTACGTGGTGTGTGCATTACGCTCCCGGTATGCCCGATATCTGGACCGTGCTGCTGGCCGCCTTCCTCCTCCTCATCTTTGCGGTGCCGGTCATCCAGCAGCAGATGATCCGGGCCCGCCGCCTGCGGGCGATCCGGGACCTCGAAGGCGAGCGCCGAACCCGGGTCATCGCCCTTATCCACCGGCAGGAGCGGGTCGCCTTTCTGGGTATCCCGTTCTATCGTTATATCGACATCAACGACTCCGAAGATGTTCTCCGGGCGATCCGGCTCACCCCGCCGGAGATGCCGATCGACTTCATCGTCCACACCCCCGGCGGCCTGGTCCTCTCGTCCGAGCAGATCGCGATGGCGCTCCGGCGCCACAAGGGGAAGGTGACGGTATTCGTCCCCCACTACGCCATGTCGGGCGGGACGCTCCTCTGCCTCGCCGCCGACGAGGTGGCGATGGACGAGAACGCCGTGCTCGGTCCGGTCGACCCCCGGATCGGGGAGTACCCGGCGGCGTCGATCCTGCGGGTCCCGCACCTGAAACCGCCCGAAGAGATCGAGGATGAAACCTTCATCCTGGTCGACATCGCATCGAAGGCCCAGAACCAGATGCGGGAGTTCGTAACCGCCCTGCTCGGGGACCGGATGGACGCCGGGCGGGCGGACCGCCTGGCACGCCTGCTCACGGGGGGGAGATGGACCCACGACTACCCGATCACCCTCGAGCAGGCCCGGGAACTCGGGCTCCCCGTCACCCCCGGTATGCCCGCCGGGATCTACCGGTTGATGGACCTCTTCCCGCAGGCGATGCCCCGCCGCCCATCGGTCGCCTACGTCCCGATCCCTTACCGGGAGGAGGAGAAGAAGGGGTGACGTTTCGCCGTCCCCTTCCCCGGGATCCGCGGAAACGCCGGCGAAATTCATTTTAAAGTTCCGGAACCAACATTACTCCGTTCTGTTCACGACGCACACCCACAGGCACTCCGGTGCCGGTATCCCGTGGGTGCGGGACCGACAGGAAGCGGTAACAATGACTTCGACTATGACACGCACATCGCTCGTTTGCCTGTTCCTCGCGGCGGTGCTGCTCTCTGCCGGATGCACCAGCGCGGAGCAGCCTCACGCAGGAAAGGCGGCGGGTCCGGACTTCCGGGGAGAGACGCTGGGCTACGACGACCGCGTGGTGTTCCGTTTCATCCCTGAGGCCGATGAGGCGGCAGCCTACAGCGTGACCTGCACGATCGAGCAGGATGTCTCCTGGGGAACGACGATCGAGACCCGGGAGAACGTGATCTACGAGAACATATCCGGTGACAACCCTATCGAGTTCGTTATCCTCCGCCAGGATCCCTCGGACGGCGCTGCGATCGAGATCGAGATCCGGAGCACCACCGGCGAGGTCCTGCACCGGAGCAGGACGTCAGTGACCCCCGCGACACCCACCCCGACAATGCCGTGATCCGCGGGACGGGGGTTACCCAGCCCTTATCCTGTCCCGCGACCTACCTTCTTTTGATCGTGAGCACCTACCTCCAGCTGCGCCTGGACGCATTCGACCGTTTACAGAACCCTCTCTGCAACGATAACCCCGACCGGAACGGTTTCCGCCGGCTCTGTTACCAGTGCCCGTTCGCCTTGAGGACCGCAGGCGTCGTCTACTGCGAACGGTTCGCGACCCCCATCCGGGCGCGGGAGAAGTATGCCCTGCAGGGATGGAAAGCGATACGGAACTCAATCCTGGAGCGCGACGGGCAGCGGTGCACCATCTGTGGTGGAGAGAGGGACCTTCACATCCATCATCTCGACCGCGATCCCACGAACGACGACCCGGCCAACCTGCTTACCCTCTGCGGCATCTGCCACGCCCGGGTGCATACCGAGCTCCGCCGGGAAGGAGGGGCCGGACGGGTGGCGCGGGTGCTCCCGGCGGTACGGCGCCGCACCGCCCGGTCAACGCGATCCCCGGTTAACGGGAAGACGAGACATTCCTGAAGACCGCTTCTCCCGTCCGCCATCGTCAGGAGCGGGGGAACGGTTATATCGTATGCCCGCTACCAGTAGCGTGACCACGGGGGGAATGTCCGAAATGAGTATTACAGGAAAGCTCTTCGGCAGGGGTGATCCCGAAGACCGGGAAGGTCCCGGCACCGATACCACAGTGAGCAGAAAGGCGGTCTCCCTCGCCCAGCAGGGACGATTCGGCGAGGCTATAGGCTGTTTTGACCGGGTGCTCGAAGAAGATCCCGCAAACGTGAAGATGTGGAATAACAAGGGTGTCTTCCTCGATCTCATCGGCAGGGATCAGGATGCGCTGGACTGCTGGGAGAGAGCACTCTCGATCGACCCGGGGTTTGCTCCGGCCTGGGTCTCGCGGGGAATGCTGCACCGGCGCCGCAACCGGCTCGAGGAGGCGCTCGCCTGCTACGACCGTGCCCTGGAACTCAACCCGGACTCTGCCGTCGCCTGGTACAACCGAAGCGGCATCTTCGTCGCGATGCACCGACTGGACGATGCGGTCGCCTGCTACGAGCGGGTGCTCTTGATCGACTCCCATTTCGTGGCGGCCTGGACCGATCTCGGCTACGCCCACTTCCTCCGGCACCGGCACGAGGAGGCCATCGCCTGTTACGACAGGGCCATCGCCGACGATCCCGGGAGCGTCCGGGTCTGGAGCCTGAAGGGCGGTGCCCTGTATGCGCTCGGGGAGTACCGCAAAGCTCTCGAATGTTTTGACCAGGTGCTCGCGATCGATCCGAAGTATGCCGCCGGATGGAGCATGAAGTGCAGCGTCCTCTACCACCTCGGCATGTACCGGCATGCGCTTGCATGCGCCGACAAGGCGCTTGAGATAAACCCCTCCTGTGAATTGACCACCCAGGTCCGCAAGATGCTCCTCTCCCTCATCCAGAAGTGGTGAGGGTCCCGGCCCCTTCCTCCGGGCCCGGCCCGCCCGGATTGTTCCGGAAGGTTGACGCCGGGTGCCGCCCAACCGGGAACTGTTGTGCCGGGCGAGAACTCTCCCCCGGGGGAGACTCCGACCGTCTATTACCCGGCGATGTCAACAGGTGGATGTAATCCATGCCGGTCGATCAGATCCCCATCGGCACGTTCTCGCGGATCACCCAGCTCTCCAAGAAGGCGCTCCGCCTCTACGACGAGCGGGGGCTCCTCGTCCCCGCGGCAAGAGACATCTGCACAGGGTACCGCTACTACACCTTTGCCCAGGCTGAGCGGGGCATCCATATTCGGCACCTGCTCTGGCTCGGGTTTGACCTATCCGAGGTTGAAGCCATCCTCGAGGCGCGTGAATGCGGCGATGCCGGGACGATCCGGGATCACTTTGCACGGCGCCTCGCTGCAGCCGAGCAGGAGGTCGGGCGGCTGCATGCGATTGCAGAGGTCCTGCGGACGCAGGATCCGCTCAACGGAGGATTCCGTATGTCGGTTACCGAACCTGTTATCAAGGAAGTCCCTGCCATGCGGGTGCTCAGCCGCAGGGAGCGGGGTGTTTACCAGGAGACGATCCCGAAACTGATCGGGGAACTCTGCGCTTATGTTTACCCCACGGACGGGCGACAGCCCGCTGCAAAGGTGGCCGGGCCGATCATGTTCGTCTGCCACGACGAGGAGTACCGGGAGACCGACGCCGATATCGAGATGGCGATCCCGATCACCGGGTCTGTCAACCTCGATGGGACCGGCATCGAGGTCCGGACCCTTCCGGGCGGCCGGTTCGTCTCGGTGCTCTACACGGGTCCCTACCCCGAGGTCGGGAAGGCTTGCGAGCGGCTTTTTGCCTACATGAGCGAGCACCGCCTTGCACCGGCCGGCCCCTCGCGGGAGCTCTACCTCAACGACCCGGGCCTAGTGCCGGAGGACGAACTCCTGACCGAGGTCCAGTTCCCGGTGCAGGACCTTCCCCCGTCGGCCTGAGGCGAGGGGCGGTCACCTCCCTCTGCGGCGACCTCGAAGACGTGGCACCCCCATCCCTGGATATCCAGGTAGAGTCCGGGCGAGAGGAGGCTCCCCCCGTCCCGGTCGTACTGTGCCGGTCCCATGAGGTCCCGGAGCCGGACCGCTTTCCCCGCGAGATCGGCCCACGGGAGCGGAACGTAACACTGGCCCCGGTCCGGCGCGTAGTTGACGGCGACGAGGTAGCGCCGCCCCTCCGAATCCCAGGCGAAAGCGATATAGCCGTCGTGGGACGGGTTTCCCTCCCAGGCGGGGCTGCAGTTGAGGAGCCGCCACTTCCCGTCCCGGAACGCATGAAGGCGCAGGCACGCGAGAAGCCTCCGGTAGAACATTTCTATGGCCTGATCGGTCGGCTCCTCCGGTTCCCGGCAGAGGTGGACGGGGACCAACTTCCGCCGCCCGGCAAACTGCCCCTGGTGGAAGAACCGGAGGCCGGGGCAGAGGTAGGCAAGGACGGCGGCGGCCCGGTGGCGATCGGGCGGGAAGGCTGCCGCCGCCCGGGCTTCGTCATGGTTCTCGAGGAACCGGACGGATCTTCGCTGGTATTCCGGGTCCGCCCGGAAGTGTTCCCGCACCGGCCGCCCCTCTCCGTTCCGGAGTCTGTCATAGAGCCGTTTGTCGTAGGTGTAGTCGAACCCCTGCTGCTGGAGCGTCCACTCAAGGTCCCAGTACACCTCCGCCATGAATGTAAACCCGGGATGCTCTCTTTGGACCTCCCGGATCGCATGGGGCCAGAACGGTTCCATCTCTCTTTCCCATGTCTGCCGGAAGACATCCGGGAGAACGAGCATCGCCATATCGCACCGGACCCCGTCGCACCATCCCGCTATCCTCTGCGCCTCGGCGATCATCGCCTCCTGGACGGCCGGGTTGCCGTAGTCGAGCTGCAGGGTGTCGGGCCAGCCGCCGAAGTAGGGGTCCCGGCCGTGGGCGAGGACGGCCGATTCTCCGGGGAGGTCCACCCGGACGAAGTCCTGCGGCCGACGGGCGAGATCCTCCTCCGTCCCGCGGACGTAGTAGTCCGGGTGGTCCCGCACCCAGGGGTGGTCGGGGGCGGTGTGGTTCGGGACGAAGTCGAGCATCAGCAGGAGCCCCTGCCGGTGCAGGCGGTCGCGGAACCGGGTGAGCGCCTCCGGCTCCCCGAGGTCGGGGTGGAGCCGGTAGCCGGCGACGGCAAAGTTGGACCCGCAGATATCCTCCTCCCTGAGGTCGGGGAGCAGGCTCCGGTACTCCGTGACCCACTGGTCGTTTGAGCGGGAGACCCGACGCCCGGTCTCCCCGGTCTTCCAGACCCCCATGAGGTAGACCCAGGAAAAACCGCACCCGGCAAGCCCCGCGAGCCAGGCGTCCGGGACATCGTCGAGCGTGACACGGTGGCCCGCCTCCCGGGCGAGGTGCCGGAGCCGGACGCGGGTGTTGACCTCGTAGAGGGAGGGGTAACGGGGGGTGTTCATGACGGGGCTCCTTCGGACGTGTGGGCGGATAGAGGTATCCTCGGACTCGAAAACGCGAAGCGTTTTCTCGAGCTCCGTTCCTGCGGAACGTCGCACTTCGGAGCGTCGTTACTCGCACCTGGCGGTGCTCAAGCTCCGTTCCTGCGGAACGTCGTTGCTCGAAAATGCTTCGCATTTTCTCGAACTCCTTCCCCTTCGGGGAAGTCGTTTTCACCATACGGCGGAGTGAAGGTCGTCGTCCCGCCGGAACCCCCGGAACGACCGGGACCCCTGCACCGCATCGACGACCCGGTTGCTCGTCGCCTTCATGAAGACCCTGAGGGGTACGTGCATCCGGGCGTCCAGGCAGCCGTGCAGGAAGTCCCGCAACGCCGTCTCCGCCTGCAGTTCGGGGATGAGGCGGCGCCGGAGGAGGGTGGTGTAGGTCACGGCGAGCGGCGCGGCGCACGTGAGGTGGCGGTCGACGGCGTGAGCGGCGAGCTCCGCGGTCCGGTGGGCATAGAAGATCCCCTCGCCGAGGAGCGGGCTCGCGAACCCGCCCGCATCGCCGACGAGGACCGCCCCCTCGTGGGCCGGGGAGGGAATGTAGTTGCCGAGCGGCAGAGGGTACCCTGCCGGCTTCCGGCCGGTGAACGCAGAGAGGCCGATTGTCTTCAGGAACTCTTCGAAGCGTTCGGGGAGGTCCTTTCCGTTCACCCGCAGCAACCCCCCTATCCCCACGACGATCGTCTCCCTGTTCGGGAAGACCCACCCGTAGCCCCACCGGCATGCGGCAAAGATCAGGTGGGGGGTTGCGAGGTTGTCGTCCAGGCGGATCGGCCCGTTCCCGTTTGCGAGTGCCTCCGCCTCCTTGCGGGGGATCGCGAGTTCCAGCGCCCATCCGAGGTTTTTGCGCCACCTTTTTTGGTCGACGACGCCCTCCGGGAGGGAGCGCCGGACCCGGCTGTGGATCCCGTCGGCCCCGATGAGGACCCGGGCGGCATACCGGTCGCCGTCCGATGTCGTGACGGTGCGGCGGGCGTGGTCGACTGCAGCCACTTCCGCGCCCGTATGGACCTCCGCCCCGGCCTGTGCCGCCATCCGGGCGAGATGGGCGTCGTAGCACTCCCGGCGGGTGAAGTAGACCGGCTCTGCGAGGTCTTCGGCGAGGATGCGGCTGCTCCCGATATAGAGCGCGTATCCTGTCCCGGCGAAGTCGAGCAGCCCCTCATGACGGAGGGCCGAGACCGGCAGACGGAAGACCCGGTCGAGAAACCGGACTGATTTCTGGCTGAGGCAGCCGCCGCAGACCTTGTCCCGGGGGTACGTCCGTTTCTCAAGGAGCGCCACCCGGTGCCCGGCCTCTCCGAGCAAGTAGGCGGCGGTGCTCCCGGCGGGCCCGCCGCCGACGATGACTACATCGTAATCAGGCCGACTCTTCATCCCAGTCTCTCCTCGCGATGATAGGGTCCTGCGCATACCATATTTCTTTCCCCGGAGTGAGGAGGCCGCTCCTCCTCAAACACTTTCACCCCCCGCGCGCCAGGCTCTTCTTCCCGCGAACCGATGCTTCCGGTATGTCCGTCGCGGAGCAGAAACTCGCCTATCTTACCGCCGCCGGGCGGTTCGACCTCTGCAGCCCGGGAGAGTGCCTCCGGCTCCTCTCGGCAGCGTCTCATGTCACCTACAGCCGCCGGGCAGGGGGGTGCGGGCGGATGCTCAAGGTGCTCCTCCACGGCACCTGCTCATACGACTGCGCCTACTGCGCCGTCCGCCTTCACCGGGAGCGTCTCTCGCTCTCCCCGGGAGAACTCGCCGATACCTTCCTCGGCCTCTGGCGGGAAGGGCTCGTCGGCGGGCTCTTCCTGAGCTCCGGGATCGCCCGGGACGTCGATTGCGTGATGCACGATATCGTGGAGACGGGAGAGATTCTCCGCCGCCGGGGCTACGACGGCTACCTTCACCTGAAGGTCCTCCCCGGCGCAGCCCGGGCGGACATCCATGGCGCCGCCCGCGTGGCGGACCGGATCAGCATCAACCTGGAGGCGACGTCCTCCGACCGCCTTGGGGGTATCGCCGGGGTGAAGGACTACCGGCAGGATATCCTGAAGCGCCAGGCCTGGGTGGCGGAGGAGAAACCCGGCGGTCACACCACCCAGCTCGTTGTCGGGGCGGCGGACGAGACCGACGCGGAGATCCTCTCCTGCCTCGCCGACCAGTACCGGCGGGTCCGGCCATCCCGGGTCTACTTCGCGGCGTTCCGCGCCCTGCCGGGAACCCCCCTGGCGTCGCACCCCGATACTCCGGCATGGCGGGCGAGGCGGTGGTACCAGGCCGACTACCTGCTCCGTGAGTACGGCGTTACGGCCGACGAGCTCCGGGCGGCCCTTGACGAAGAGGGGTTCTTTCCCGACCGCGACCCGAAAGTTGTCCTTGCGGACGGTAATGCGCCGGTGAACGTCAACCTTGCCCCGCGCCGCGACCTCCTCCGGGTTCCCGGGATCGGGCCGAAGGGGGCGGACCGGATCCTCTCGCTGCGGAGAGTGCGGCCGTTTACCGGGCTCGCCGACCTTGCGCGGGCCGGTATCGGGGGGAAGGCCGCCGGGCGCCACCTCACGTTCGGCGGGCGGGAGGCGGTGCAGACGAAGCTTGTCCTGTAGCGTGCGGGTGGACGCGATTTTCTGAAAAATGGTGGGGGTTATCCGACTTTCCCGAACTCCGTGCCCACGTCGGCGGCTGACTGGTAGGTCCGGTCCTCGAACCGCTCGAGCGCCGCGATCACGTTTTCCGGGGCTTCGTTCTTCCGGGCATGGACGACCAGGTCCTGTCTGCCCGCCGGGTAGTCCATGCCCTTGAGGTAGGCCTGCAGGTCGGCGGCGGAGAGGTACCCGGGAGCCGGTCCCGGGGTTGTCGCGGGCCGTTCAACCGCTGCTCCCTCCTCCTCGGCCTTCATCATGGACTCGAGCGTCGGAGCATGAGCCTCTGTCACCGGCCGGGTCTCCACCTCCTCGGCTTTTATCGGCATCTCCTCACGGACGCCGCTCTCCCGCACCTCAACACGCTCCGTCGTGACGACCTCGCGGGGCGGGGGCTCCGTCCGTGTCACGGCCCGGGCCTCCTCCTGGCTTGGGGGGCCCATGGGCCGTCTCGACTCGATCAGGCTCCAGTTCGCCTCCCTCGGCCAGTCACCCTCCGGGAACCCGGGCTCGTTGTCGAGTCTATACTTGCTGATGTTCGCCACAAAGACGTCGTCCCCCGGCCGGTAGACCATGGCCTCGATAGGGATCGCGAAGAGTTTCGACCCGAGACCGAACATGCCCCCTGTCCTGAGCACCGCGTATGCCACTCTTCCCGTGGGCAGGCCGACCCGGAGGCTTGAGATCTCACCGAGGTCATAGCCCTCCGGGTTCTTCACCCGCTTCCCCACGACATCTTCGGATGAGAAGAACTCCTGCCCCTCCGTCCTGCGCATCTGCTGTTCAAGAATCGTTTCAGCCATTGCAACCACCATATCCCTGGTATGCTTCCGAAGGCGATCTTTACCTTCGCGCAGAGCGGGCGATGCGCGTTGCGACTATTTAAGAGTTCCCCGGCCCCCGGACCGGGGCGTCGGCGAGTGTTCCTCCGCCGCACAAAGAGCATGCGGGGGAGGGCGGGAGGGATGTTTCCCGGCTGCCGCCCGTAGCGGTGGAATCCGCCCTCCTCACGTGATGTTGCCGAACTCCGTGCTCACGTCGTCGGCGGACCGGTAAGTCCGGTCACCTAACCCCTCGAGCGCCGCGATCACGCTCTCCGGGGCGTTGTTCTTCCGGGCGTGGGCGACCAGATCCTGTCGGCCCGCCGGGTAGTCCATGCCCTTGAGGTAACCCTGCAGGTCGGCGGCGGAGAGGTGCCCGGGAGCCGGTCCCGGGGTTGTCGCGGGACGTTCCGCTTCCGACACCGGCTGCCCTCCCCAGCCGCCCGCGACCGTCTGGACGGGCGGCGGGACCGGAACGTTCCTCTGTTCGCCGAGCAACGTGGATTTCGCCGGTTCCGTCTCACGTGAAGGCGGGACTTCTCTCTCCGCTACCGGGGTCGGGGGTGTCCGGATCAGGCTCCAGTCCCCTTCAAGAGGCATCCTGTCCCTCGCAAATCCGTGAGCAGTATCCAGTGTCCGCTTATCCGCATCCACGACGGCGACACTCTCCCCCGGGCGGGTGAGAACCGCCTCCCAGGGAATGGCGAAGTGTTTCTCGCCGAACCCGAGGATGCCGCCGTAAGAGAGCACGGCATACGCGATGCAGCCGCTATCGCGGTCAATCGCGATATCGCTGATATCGCCGAGGCTCTCTCCCTCGGGGTTTCGTACCTTGATATCCCTGATGTCGTGTGCGCGCATCAGGTCCACCATTTCTTCCCGTCTCGGCCGGGTCTCCAGCACCGGCCCTGCCTGTCTCTCAGCCATCGTATCTCCCTCCTACTCGTTTACCTGCGAAGGGTAACCCTTCAAGGCAGGGGGGTAGAGGATCGAGGATACTTAAGAGTTTCCCGTTTGGGCGAACCGGCCGGGATCCGGGATTTCAACGAAGAGAGGAGGGAGGCTGCCGGCCCGAACCTTACGGCCGGGCGTACCTGAGGATGAGTTCGGTCGCCGCCCTGATATCCCGCCCCTGCTTCTTTGCCTCGGCGAGGTAAGCGGCGTAGACCTCGTCGGTCACGAGCCGCAGCTGCGGGCGGAACATATCGGCATGCATCATCAGGTCGAAGCACCGGGCCTCGCTTTCGGTGAGACCGAGTGTGCGGTACTCCCCCGTATGCGGCACAAAAGCCGGGTTTTTGTCGTGGGGCGTCCTGACCGCGAGGTCGGCGAGCGGTGTCCCCGGGATGGGCTCGGCGCTGCTCACGAAGACGTCGTCGAGGCCGAGGGCGGCGATCAGATCTTTCGTCGCCTCGTAGTCCCGCTCCGTCTCCCCCGGGTAGCCGACGATGAAACTTCCCGCAACCCGGAGGTTGTGCTCCCGGCACCGCTCCACCGCCTCCTCGACCTGCCGGACGGTCGCACCCTTGCCCATCAGCCGGAGCACCCGGTCGCTCCCCGACTCGATCCCGAAGAAGACCCACCCGATGGTGTACTGCCGGATGGCGTCCAGGATCTCGTCGGTGATGCAGTCCACGCGGATGTCCGGGGAGGAGACGTTCTTCTGTCCCATCACCTCCGCCATCCCGCGGAGGAGGCCGATGAAGGCGTCCGGGTTCATCTCGCCGTCGCGGGAGCCGTAGAGCGACCCGGTCCCCCCGGAGACCGAGAGCCGCGTTGCCCCGCGTGCTGCAAAAGCTTTCACCTCCTCGACGATGCTCGCGAGAGGCCGGCTCCGGACCGTCCTCCCGAAGAACCGGGGCACCTGGCAGAAGGTGCATCCCCCGATGCACCCCCGGTGGGTCTCGATGTAGGCACTCGCGCCCCGGATGCTCTGGGTCCCGATGTCGTCCGGGATCAGGGGGAGCGGCCGGTCGATCGGCGCCGGCGGGGCGGGGGGTGTCACGACCGGCCGGCCGCTGTCGAGGTAGGCGATCCCGGGAAGGGCGTCCGAGACACCCTCGGCGACGAGGCGGACCACCGTCTCCTCGCCCTCGCCGACGACCACCGCATTGGGGGCGAGCTCCCCGAGCACCATCTCCGGCGCGGCCGAGACCGGTCCCCCGACGTAGACCGTCCCTTCTTGCTCGCGGTGGGTCCGAACCAGATCGCGGATCGCGGGGTCGAGGAGATGCTGGGTCGAGAAGAGGCTCGCGAGCAGGATTGGATCGGCCGGAGCGGCGGGCGTCCGGGTGAGCGTCACCCGGTGGCCCGCGTCGCGGAGGACGCCGCCGATCAGCATGGCGCCGTAGGTGTAGATGCCGGGGGAGAGGATCGTGATCTCCATGATACAATATCGGCAAAGCAGTATACAAATGGTGGGGATCTGCCGGTCCCCCGGTCAGAGCGATGCTGGTTGCCTGAACCGCCGGGCTTCGGCGACGGTGTGGGCGCCCCGGTCCGATGCGGCGATCAGCCGGACCTGAAACCGCAGGATATCGGCGATGACGGGGTGCGGGTTCTGCTCCAGTGTCTTCTTCACCACGGCGCGGGCCTCCCGCAGCCTCCCCGCCCTGCGGAGCAGGTCCGCGAGGAGTGCCTCGTCCATCCCTGCCTGGGGTGCCAGGCGCTCGCCCTGTTCCCACGCCCGCCGCAGGAGATCGGCGGCACGTTTCCGGCAGATCCGTGCGGGCACATCCTCTCCCTCGTCGTCGCAGATCCACGCAGCGTGGAGGGATGCCCACGCCGCCTGGGCCGGGACGCCGAGATCCTCCTGGATGATCGACCAGCAGAGGAAGGTGTTCGCTATCTTCGGGAACTTCCGTGCGTCAAGCTGCCAGCGGTAGCGCGGGAGTTTCACCACTTCGGCCGCCCCGCCCGGGGCTTTACCCGGGTCGGGGGCGCAGTAGCCGCAGGACGGGCACCGTTTCACCCATGCGTAGATGGTGGACCGCAGGGGTTCGGCGGGCCGGGTATCGAGGTCGCGCGACCCGACGCTGCCTGCGGCCTCGGGGATGGTGAACCGGCAGGATTCGCCGCAGACAGCACAGGTCGTATTGAGGTAGCGAAGGTGGGTCATCGATGGGCTGAATTGCATAACCATTGATATATATTTTACTCTGGATAGAATCGTGCGAAATGATGGCTATGCCCGAACCCCTCCGCCGGGACCCCCGGGGACGGGGTGGCGGAGGAGCTCACCGGACTGGTGGGGCTGCTTCCCCGATCCGGCGGGCATAGGCTGTTGTGGCCCATCCGAGGAGCGCCGTCGCGCCCGCGACCAGCGCAAGGATCAGCCAGTGGGCGGGACCGGCGGTATTTACCGCCAGCCGGACCATGAGGTTTAAGGGGTTGTAGGGGACGGCCATGACGAGGAGGAAGACCACGACGAGCGCTGTCGAGAAGATGAACTGGGCGCTCGTCCTCTCGCGGTAGTAGAGCGCGACGAGCGCCCCGAGCAGGATGAGGAAGAGCCCGCCCGCCGAGGCGTGGAGGAGGATCGCGGCGGCGTTATCGACCGCGATGCCGTTTGCCCCGAGAAGGAGAAGCCACACTCCTGCCTGGACCGGGACCAGGACCTCGCAGGCGACGATCTTCCCCCAGACCATCTCCGCGAACGTGACCGGTGTCGAGATGAGCGTTTCGAGGGTCTGCCGCTGGTACTCCTCGGTGATGAGGTCGATGATCAGGGCCGCCGAGACGATCGCCGGGAGGAGGACGAGCAGCGGGATCAGGAGGCCGTAGACGAACTCGAAGAAGTTCTCGCCGCCCCCTGATTCGGGGAAGTTCAGCCCGACGGGAAAGGAGGTCATCCGGTCGGCCCGGACCTCCCTGAGTTCCCTCTCGTAGCCCTGGAGGACCTCTTTTACCTTGACGTTGATGACGCTCGACTGCAGGTCGTTCTGGATGAGGTAGAGCGTGACCGTGACCGGTTCTTCTGCGTCCGGCGGCGTATCCGGGACATAGACCACTGCCGCAACCGCTCGATCGCGGAGCGCTGCAAGCGCCCCGGCAAGGTCCATCCGGTAGAGGACGAGGTCGTCCCTTTTCTCGAACTCATCGATGAGCGGCGAGTCCGCCCCGGCGTAACCGACGCCGTAGGTGACCGTCGAGTAGCCCTCGATCGCCTCCGGGTCGTACATGGCGGTGAGCCCCACCATCAGAAACGAGGAAAACATCGCGATGAAGACCTGCAGGAGGATGGCGAAGACGATCGTCTTCTCAGACGAGAGCCCGAAGAGTTCTTTCTTCGCGACAATACCGATATGGCGCGCGTTCACAGGAGCGCCCCCATGAGGAAGTGAAGGTTGTAGAGGCTGTGCACCACGCTCGCCGCGATGAGTCCCGGCCCGTAGGCGCGCCGTCCCCAGAGCAGGAGGAAGCCGCCGGTGATCAGCACCCCGGCGATGTGGAGGAGGAGCGGCATCCAGAGCACCTGGAGGGAGAGGAAGAGGACGCTCCCGAAGATCGACTCGGTGATCTGGGCGAGCGTGGCGAAGAGGAGGAGTTTTTCTCCTGCGAGGAACCCGAGGCCGATGACTGTTGCCCCGAGGAGCAGGTTTTTCGGCGTCAGGAACCCGGGGCGCTCCCTTGCTACCGCATAGAGCCCGATCGACTTGGCAAACTCCTCGATGAACGCGGCGGAAACGGTCAGGAGGACGAGGGAGAGCGGCATCGGGATGTTGAAGAAAAGGACGAGCGTCAGCATCTGGGTCATGAAGACGAACGGTATCGTGAAGGCGGCAAGAAGGAAGAGCGAGAGGTGCGGGTGGTCGCGGCCGATACCGCCCGAGATGAAGTCGGCGAGCCTTGATGTGAGGGATTTTTCCGAAAAGAGCCGCTCTTCCCGGAAATTCACGATTCCTGCGTAGAAGAGGATGATGCTCGTCGCGAAGAAGAGCACGGTCGAGTAGACGTACTCCGCGACGGTGAACCCGTCGCCCTGGATCCCGAGGACGACCAGGGTGAGGGGGGAGATGATGCTTATGACGTGGGTGTTCGCAAAGACCGTCGGGAAGAAGAGGTACGACGTGGCGAGGGTCGAGAAGAAGATCGAGACGAACGAGAGTTCCTTGAAACTCCGGGCGGCCATCCCGATGATCAGGGCGTTTGCGAGGAAGAAGAGGATGACCGGGATGAGCGGGAGGAGGATTGTCGCCGGCGCACCGGCAAAGAGTGTGATCGCGGCCGCGATGAGGAGCATGATCGTGAAGTAGGGGAGCGCTTTACCGATGACGATCGCCGACGGCCGGGCGGGGGTGGAGAGGAGGGCCTCCCCGGCTCTTCCCACCCGCTCGTTCATCACGCTCATCATGAAGAACTGGGAGGTGAAGTAGAGGGGGAAGATGAAGACGAAGACCAGGATGATCGCGTCGAAGGGGAGCGGCGGGGAGAGTTCCGACGGCGTCCGGAACCGGTCCGTCACGGAGCCGCCTGAGATGATGCCGGTGTAGCGCTCGAGTGGATGGTCGCTCCCTGCCTCCGCGAGGTGCTCCCTGAGGTCGTCCTCGGAGACCGGCATGGCCGACGGCGGGAGGGTCACCGCCTCGACCGGGCCGGAGGGGGCGGGAGGCACCCGGACATCCGCCGGGGCGCCGACCTGCTGCCCGCTCTGGGTCGCCAGGAAGTCGATCTCGCTCTTCACGTACTGGAGGTCGATCCAGAGCGGGTAAGCGGCGAAGAGGTCGGGCTCTCCGGCGGCCACGTGGGAGACGTAGCCCTCGTAGTCGCGTTCGAGCGTTTTTAAGGCCGCCCTCCCTTTATCCGTGTCTGCAGCGTAGACCTCGCCGCGCAGGATGACGATATCGTACGCGAACCGGTTCTCCCAGAGGGCCGGGCCGTCGTCGAGGTAGGCGGCAAAGCGGTTATCGGAGGCGACGACCCGGGCGACGTCGGGGTCGTCGATGCCGATGCGATACATGCCGTCCTGCATATGGACGCCGCTCTGGGCGGCAAACGCCGTCACCAGCATCAGGAGGACGAGCAGTCCTGCCGCGAGCGGCAGGACGTGCCTGCCCATCGTGGTCATCGACCGGTTCATCTCCCAGACGGCGATCGTCCGGATGGAGGAGGCAAGACTCATGGTAATCCCTGAAGGCGTCGGAGAACCATATCTCTGTGCAGCAACCTATTAGTAGGCATCGGAGACATAGGGGATACCAGATGATCACGGCCCGCTCTCTTGTCAAGCACTACGGCGACTTCCCGGCCCTCGACGGTGTCACCTTCGATCTCGACGATGCACGGATACTCGGGGTGATCGGGCATAACGGCGCCGGCAAGACGACGCTCTTGAAGATCATGGCCGGCCTGATCACGCCGACGGAAGGCAGCCTCGTCGTCGACGGGATCGATGTCGCTAAAAGACCGCTCGACCTGAAACAGAACCTGGGCTACCTCCCCGAGGAGTCCCGGCTCTACGAGACGATGACCACGGATGCGTATCTCGCGTTCTTCGGCGAGATCTACGGCCTCCCGAAGGCAGTCATCCGGGAACGGCACGAAGACCTCCTCGCGGGGCTCGCGCTCGAGCCGGACGGGAAGAAGATCGGGGAACTCTCGAAGGGGATGAAGCGGAAGGTTGCAATCGCGCGGTCGCTGATGCACGACCCGGGACTGCTCATCTACGACGAACCCACCTCCGGCCTCGACCCCATGACCTCGCGGTCGGTGCTCGACTACGTCAAAGGCCTGCGTGACCGGGGTAAGACGGTGGTCTTCTCGGCCCACAACCTCTTCCAGGTGGAGGAGGCCTGCGACCTCGTGCTGATCCTGCGCCGGGGGAAGGTGGTGGCGAAAGGCACCATGCCCGAACTCAGGGAGACCTTCGGCTCGATCACCTACCAGGTCTTCTTCCGGATACCCGACCCGGCGGCCTTCGCCACATCGGTCGGCTACGCCGCCTCCGAAGGCCGGTATCTCGCCGAGGCGCACTCCGTCGAGGCGTTGAACCGGACGACCGCGACGCTTGCGGCCGACGGCGCGATGATCGAGCGGATAGAATCGCACTACCCGACGCTTGAGGAGATGCTCTTGAAGATCGGGCGGTGACCCGGGACAGGGGCACGTTCGGCCGGCTTCTCTCCTGCCACGCCGCCCTCGCGTCACTCTGTTCGCTCATACAGATCTTTCCACACTTCACTGGTAACCGGGCATATCCCTGTGTAAATGTCGAATCTTCCCACGCCCGGTTGCATAAACGTCCGGCGCGACCACCGGATCGGCAGCCTTTTCCCATCCTTCACCGGTCCGGGCCCGGGGAACGGCTGTCCCGCATCCCCGGGATCCGTGCCGGACAGTTCATGAATCGCCCGTCCGGTCAGCTCGGGCCCTGTATACCCGGTCAACGTCCTGTATCGTTCGTTGCACCACACGATGCGGCCGTCATCATCCGTAATCATGATCAGGGCATCGATCGCCTCAAGGACAGCAGTGTTAAACATCCGTTCCCGCTTCAACAACTCCTCCGTGTGGCGCAGGGTCGTGATATCGTGGACGAACTCAATCGCACCGGAGACCTGCCCTGCATCAACGTAGACCGGGAGTGCTTTCTCCAGGATCACCCGCGAGTATCCGTCGGGCAGGGAGATGGCCCTCTCTGCAATGAGAAAATTCCCTTCCTCCCCGGCATATCTGTCTCCCAATGCGGTCTCGGTTCCGGCCGCCCGGTCAACGAGCATGGGCACCCGCTCCCGGTAGAATGGGAGTGCATATTCATAGTTTCCCTTCCCAAGCATATCCGCCGCTCGGATGCCGGTCATCTTTTCCATGGCCCGGTTCCAGGCTATGACCCTACCCTTGCGATCGATGGCGAACCCTGCATCGGGGAGACTCCGGATGACCTCGTCCAGGAGACCTCCGGATGATCCGGCGGCAGCTTCGCCCGCTCTCTGTTCATCGACGCTCTGCACCTGGACCAGGTACCCCCCGGGAGGGTGCTTCCCGGGGTCGCATAACGGCGTGACGGTGGTTTCGAGGTACGTGATACCGGACTCGCCTCCTTCGAGGCCGATGGAACGCGAAGATGCGACCGGGCGCCCCTCCTGCAGCGCTCCGATCTGTTCACGGGTGAGGCCGGGGCACTCGAGCGGATCGATCCCCCTGCCCCCGGAAGACGGGAAGGTGCCGGACAGTTCCTGAAAGGCTTTGTTGACGTGGACCCGGTTGCCCTCCCCGTCATAGAGTGCTAACGCGGTCGGAGATTCGTCGAAAGCCTTCCTGAACAGTTCCCCGCTTCCGGCTCCGGAAAAGATCCGGAAAAAAGCGCAACAGTACCTCGTGCCGTTTAATTCGAGGTATTTTGCAGTTATTTCAGCCGGAAGAAGCGTTCTGTCGATCTTCAGTAGCGTCGATTCGATGCGGTACCGGCCTTCGCGCCGGAGTACCATCCACATCTGCTCAAATGATTCCCGGTCGCACCGGGTATCGATATCCGGGTAATAAAGCGCTTGCAGTTCGTCCTGCGTATACCCGAGGTTCTCGCACAGTGCTCTGTTCGCGTAGAGTATACGGCCAGGTCCGTCGATCCAGCAGATCCCGTCCGTACTGTTCTCCACAGCAAACCGGGCAAACCACGACCTGCTCTCAACCCGTTCACGGCGCTCGACATCCTCGTAACACCGGAGTTTGCTCTTCTTGAGATCGACCCCCCGGGTCAGAACCTGTTTCTCGAGTTCCTCCTTACATTGCGGGAATTCACCCCGGGTTGCCATGAATTTGCTGGCATCATGACCCACAAGTTGATACTCCAGCAGCATTCCGGACGAAGCATACAGCGCCCGCAAAGTCCAGCGTTGCCACAGAAAAAGATTATTCCGGGCGCTGATACGGCATTCGATCGTCGTCACCGGGTGCTCTGCAGTGAGTGAACGGAGTTGCCGGTTCCATTGCTCTCTCTCGTCCCCGGTGGCGGGAGGCCGGAACCGCTGCCCGATAAGGTCATGTTTTGTCTGATCCATCATCCTGCAATAGCCGGGGTTCGCCCAATGGACGTACCCCTCCGGGGAGAGTCTGACGATGTATTCGCTCTGATCCTCGAAGAGTGCCTGGGACCGCAGCGCATCAAGTTCACCTCCACCCCCGCTGCGATCACTCTCCGTGACGTCTTCCAGGACCAACGACGTCGCCGGGCGCCCGGACTCGAGCACGGTCGGTATGAAAGAGACCGAAAAAACCCTGTTGCCCTGATGCCTGCCGGTCGACCATCGGACCGTCTCTTCTTCGTCCCGAAGCGCGGAGCGCAGCCGTGCCTCGAGATCGGGGATCCCCTGCAGGCCGGGGAACTGATCGTAGATCCGACGGCTGGTGCGCTCCCCCGCAGGCATGCCCAGGCAGGCCGGTATCGACGCGGACGTTTCAACCAGATCGAGGATATGGTCAACGATGATGTAATGGCGGCAGAACCTGCGCACGGCCGAGACCGGAATACGGTCCGCCAGGTAATACACCTTTGCCACACCAACCTGCCGCATGCCTACCGATCCCTGGCTCTGCATGATCTCCAGGTACTTCACGAGGGTGTTCCGGTTCATCTCGGAGAGGAACGCTATCGACGTAATGCTCAACCCTTCGGGGTGCAACCTGAGGAGTGCCCGTATTTTCTCCGTAACTTCCAGTAGGTCCATATCCATAATCGTACCGGCACCCGTTTTCAATCCAACTTACTGCAGGTCTAGATAAATACTTCGCATACTGCACGGCACCTTTGCATGGCAAATAAGACATTTGAAACGTTTTCCTGAAGAAAAGCAGTTAACGACGGCCGGCAGGATATTTTTTCCATCTGGGTCGGGGAAGGGGGCTGACCGGACAGGAACGCATCGCGGCGGAAGTAGTCCTGACGGAGGACCGGCCCCCTGGTTTTCGCCCGCTCCCGGAAAAAAGAGGCAGGATGTGAGCAAATTGTGCCATAAACGATCTACACCGGAAGAGAAGAGAACAGGGTACCAGGCAGTGCTCTATACTCTGCCTGATGCAGCACTGCTGGTCAAAAACGGCAGGTGCATCGATGGGAATGCCGCTGCCGAACAACTCTTCGGTGTTGCCGGGGGGGAGGAGATCCTCGGACCGGAGATCTCCTGGTTCTCGCCCCCACGGCAGCCGGACGGAAGAGAATCCGGAGAAGCAATCCATGCCCGCATCCTGGATGCTATGCACGGCGGGCCCCGGAAATTTGCATGGCGGTGCAGGCGGGCCGACGGCACGGACTTCGATGCGGAGGTCGCCCTGGTGGCCGTTCGTACCGACGACTCCGACGTGCTCCTGGTATCGGTCAGGGATGCCTGCAGAGGGAAGCGTCTGCCTGCCGAGGCCCGTGTCACGGAAGGGAGAGCGGAGATGATGGCCCGGAGGAATCCCCTGCCTGTCGTCACATGGAGTCCGGCGATGGACGTCCGGGCAGTGAGCACGGCGTTTGTGCAGATGACAGGCTGCGAGAGAGATCTCGTAGAGTCGATGAGTATCCGTGACTTTGAGTCTCTTGATCGGACCGCCCGGAAGATTGCGGATGTGGTCCGGTCAAGACGGGCAGTCGTTGAGGAGGTCACTCTAGACCTTCCTGTGGGGGCCCGCACCCTGAGCCGCTTCAGTGCTCCCATCATGGATGAAGATGGAAACGTCATAGAAATTCTGACCGTTTACCGGGATTTCACCCCGTAGGGGCAGGGGATTTTGAGGGGTGAAGCCGGGGATGCGGCGAGGGTTGTTGATGCCGGTGGTGCTCCGGCAGGTATCGATCCCGCCGGCCATACGTCCGGAGGGTAACGGCAGCGCAAGGCTGGCCGAGGAGGATATCGAGTTGATGGACGAAGGGATCTCCTCCGGTGTCCATGCTTTCGTTAAGGGAATCATCAAACTTGCAAAGGATGAGGACGACCGGAAGCTGGCCGACGGCAAATCTCAGCAGGGAACCGGGCTCGTCCTCTGGATCGACATTAAAACGATCCTCGACGACCTCGTCCGGAGAGGTCAGGTCTGATCGGTTCGTTGACGCGCCTTCAAAAGGGCGCGGATCCGCGCCTCTCTTTTTTCGACCCGCCGGAGGGAAGCCGGCGGGCGGGTGCGCAACCGGGCGTTTTCAACGATCTCCGGTCGCTGCGCAGTGCTCTCCCGCGGTTTCCGTCAGAGCAGGATTTATATAGCAGCGGCATATATGTGCCTTCGGAACCCCGTTACCGTCGCAACAACCGGCCTCCCGTAAGAAGCAATGGCGCGGGCGAAGGCTGATGGGGGTTGACCGGACGGCCGGGCGCCCCGCCTGCAATGGAGGAACTACTCCGGACGGTCGTCACTGGAGAATCGGCACCGGGTGCAAACGATGGAAAGAATCGAGAGTTCGACGGGCCTGAAGGGATTTGAACCCTTGGCCTACGGATTAAGAGTCCGTCGCTCTGCCGAACTAAGCTACAGGCCCATGTATCTGACCTAATAGCATAACATGGGAATGGGTATAAATCTTGTGGAACCCTCCCGAAAATCGCTGAAATGGAATCCCTTAATACCATGAGAAGTTACACCATTGTACGCATGCCTGAGGCGGTCCAGAACGTTTCGAAGGAACGTATCAAATACATGATTTTTGGCTGTGGGAGCACCGGCTATAACGTCGCAGAGGAACTCGAGCAGGAGAACGAAGATCTCATCATCCTCGATAAGGACGAAAAGCGGGTAGAGGATCTCCGGGACCAGAAGTACGAGGCGCTCGTTCGCGACCTCCGGGACCCGAACCTCATGGAAGGGTTGCCCGTGCCGGAGGTCGCGTTCATCCTCGCCAACGACCGGGACGCCAACCTCGCCGCGCTCAAGACCGTCAAGACCCGGTACCCGGCGACCTACGTCATCGCACGCGCCACCGACCCGGTCAGCGTCGACCTCCTCCAGCAGGAAGGCGCCGACATCGTCCTTTACCCGCAGGAGGTGGTGGCCAGAACCGCTATCCACCACATCAGGAAGCTCCACTCGTCAAGGCTCGCCCTGCGGCTCTACGATATGCTTGCCGCCTGGGAGGGGACGCTCTGCATCGTCACCCACTTAAACCCCGACCCCGACTCGATCTCGAGCGCCATGGCGCTTTCGATGATCGCGCGGCACGCGAGCCGCAACAAACTCAACTGCCGCATCCTCTACGAAGGGGACATCGGGCACCAGGAGAACCGGGCGTTCATCAACCTCCTCGAGATCAAAATGGAGCGGCTCACCCCCCAGATCCTCGAGGAGTGCAACTACATCGCCCTGGTCGACTCATCCGGACCCGGCGTGAACAACGAGCTCCCCAGGTCTACCCGGGTCAACGTCATCATCGACCACCACAAAAACGGCGAACATCCCTCCACCGTCGCCGACTTCATCGACATCAGGCCGGGGGTCGGCGCCACGGCGAGCATCATGACCCAGTACCTGATGGAACTCGATATCCCGGTGAATAAATCGGTAGCCACTGCGCTCCTCTATGGTATAAGGGCCGATACGAGGGACTTCAAGAGGAACGTCACCCCTCAGGACCTCAACTACGCGGCGTTCCTCCTTCCCCTGACCGACTCGGATCTCCTCGACAAGATCACGTCTCCCTCCATATCGCAGGAGACGGTCGAGATCATCGGGAACGCCATCCGGAACCGGCGGCTCAAGAGCGGCTACCTCTTCTCCAACGTCGGCTACATCAGGAACCGCGACGCTCTCCCGCAGGCGGCCGATATGCTGATCCACCTCGAGGGCGTCAACACGGCGCTGGTCTACGGTATCAGCGACCAGAACATCGTCATCTCCGCCCGGAACAAGGATATCAGGCTCCACCTCGGCAACGTGATGGCCGAGGCGTTCGGCCCTATCGGCGAGGCGGGCGGGCATGCCACGATGGCCGCAGCGATGATACCGCTCAGTTACTTCTCCATGGTGAAGGAGAAGGAGAACCTGCTCGATCTCATCATCGACCCGATCCTGAAAAGGTTCTCCAGCATCGTCGGCCTGGACAACGAGGATAAGCAATGAGGTTTGCGGACTGGGAACCTCACTATACCGCAATTCTTGAGTATTTCGGGTTTGAGCGCGAGGCGGACGAGGCGGCCGCCCGGCTGCTCGCGGATCTGGTAGACCGGGACGACGTCGGGCTGCTCGATACGCTCATCCGGGGCAGGGCGGTGACGGTCTGCGGGAACGCGCCCTCTCTCCCGGAGGAGCTCGATCAGGTCGAGGGGACGGTGCTTGCCGCCGATGCGGCAGCCGAGGTGCTCGCGGACCACGGGATCAGGCCGGACGCGGTCTTCACCGACCTTGACGGGGCGACCGACGTCTTCATCGACCTCTCCCGGCAGGGGACGGTGATGGTCGTGCACGCCCACGGCGACAACGTCCCGCTCCTCCGTCACTGGGTCCCTCTCCTCCCGGGTCCGCTCGTCGCCACCACCCAGGCGGCCCCGTTCGCCCGCGTTCACAACTTCGGTGGGTTCACCGACGGCGACCGGGCGGTCTTTGCCGCCGATGAGCTCGGGGCGGCGCGGATCCGGATCATCGGGTTCGACCTCGCCGACCAAAACGTCGACCCCGTCAAGCGGGGAAAACTCTACTGGGCGGGGGTTCTCCTCCGCCTGATCGGCTATGACCTCCAGTAAGCCATTGCATCTAACATTTGCATCGTTGCCTCACGCGAAGTGCGAGCGAAGTGAGCTTGAGCACCGCAGGTGCGAGCCGCGAAGAGCGCGAAGTCCAATGTCAGGGGACTGGAAACTCCCCTTCGCGGCTTCGCGTCTTTCGCGCGAGCCTACCAGGGGGATGAGGTAGTAAATGCCGGGGTCAACTAACGCCCTCATCATCGACGGCTACGTCGATGAGCCCGCGTGCCTCGGCGTTGCGCCCTATATCTCCCCCTACATCCGGGAGGTCGCCGGGGTCCTGGTCGAGCACGGCTACGCTCCCCGCTACGTCACCATCGACCAGGTCCGTGCCGACCCGGCTCTCGCCGCCGCACCCGGCAGGGGAGATCTCGTGGTGATGATCGCCGGCATGACCGTGCCCGGCGCCTACATCGGGGGGAAGCCTGCGACCCTGACTGAGGTCCAGCAGCTCGGGATCCTGCTCCGGGAGCCGACTACCGCTATCGGCGGGCCGATCACCTTCGGCTACGCTCCCGGAGGGGGGAGGAAGGCAATCCGGCAGGCAATCGCCGGGTTCGACGTCACGCTCTCGGGGTCGCCCGCGGTCGCGCTGGATGCCTGGCTCTCGGGCGGCGAGGCTGCCGGGGCGGGCGATTACTCCCTGACCGACCCGTGGTGCGTGGCGGGCGCCGGGATCGTCGGCGAGCACCCGGCATTCCCGTACGTGATGTGCGAGCTCGAGACCGCGACCGGGTGCTCCCGGGCGACGGTCGGGGGATGCTCCTTCTGCACCGAGCCCTTCTACGGGCTCCCGCGCTACCGCAGCATCGAGGGGATCGCGAGCGAGGTGGCGGCGCTCCGTGCGGCTGGCGCCCGCCACTTCAGGCTCGGCCGGCAGCCGGACCTCCTCGCCTACCAGGGCCGCGGCGGGGAGTTCCCGGTCCCGCGCCCGGAGGTGCTCGGGGAACTCTTCTCGGCCATCAGGGAGAATGCCCCCGACCTCAAAACCCTGCACATCGACAACATCAATCCGGGCACCATCGCCCGGCACGAGGATGCGGCACGGGCGGCGCTCGCGGCGATCGTGGCCGGCCACACCCCCGGCGACACCGCGGCCTTCGGTATGGAGACCGCCGATCCGGCGGTGGTGGCGGCGAACAACCTCAAAGCGGTGCCGGACGACGTCTTCCGCGCGATCGAGGTCGTGAACGATGTCGGGGGAAAGCGGACCGGGGGTGTCCCCGAGCTCCTCCCGGGCCTGAACTTCATCGTCGGCCTCGCGGGGGAGACGCCGGCGACCTTCGATGCGAACGAGGCGTTTCTCCGGCGGGTGCTCGACGCCGGGCTCATGGTGCGGCGGGTGAACATCCGGCAGCTGATGCCGTTTGAGGGGACGGCAGCCTACGAAGAGAACACCCTCGGGAAGCACGACGCCCGGTTCCGGGCCTTCAAGGAGTGGGCCCGGAGAGAGTTCGACGAGCCGATGCTCCGGCGGGTCTTCCCCGCCGGCACCGTCCTTTTGGACGTCGTCATCGAGGTTCACGGGAAGCCGTCGTTCGGGCGGCAGATGGGCTCGTACCCCATCCTTGTCGGGATCCCCCTCGAACTCCCGGCGAGGACGGTGCTCGACGCCGTCGTGGTGGACTGGGGGATGCGGTCGGTGACGGCCCTCCCCTGCCCGGTGGAGGTCAATACCCTGCCTGTAGCGGCGCTCCGGTGGATCCCGGGCGTCGGGAAGAAGAAGGCGGCGACCATCGCCGCCCGCCGGCCGTTCCGGGACCTCGAGGAGTTCCGGGAGGCCGTGGGGGAGACGGGGATTGAGGGTGTGATGGTGTTTTAGTTCAGGGGCGCCCTGTGCTGGCTGTTGTTTCTTTTGGGAGTCGCGTTTGCACCTGGTGGTGCTTGAACTCCGGTCTTCCCGTCCTGTGCTCGTGGGAATAGGTTCAACTGGTGCTGGAGACCTCGATCCTGAGCAACTGGAACTATGCACCTAGAACCATCAGTGCTCGAAATCCGTCCCGACCGAAACATCGCATAATCCCATCCACGGATTTCCACTGGCTTCGCACCTTCGGTGCTCTAGCTCCGGTTCTCCGAACCGTCGCTTATCGCCACGCACTGCCCGCCCCCCTTAGGGGGGGCGGGAGGAGCGCGAAGCGCGGGTGGTGGGGGGGTACGGGTGTCCCTTTGCGGGGAGGGGGAGACCCCCTCCCCGATCCCCTCCCCCCGTGGCGATATCCCCACGGTCCAGTGTACCGGGCTTTTCCATCGAGTAGGTTACTCAGGTCTTTGTAGCCTTGAATGAGTATTTTCAACTATGCCTCATCTTCCGGCAGGTCTGGTGGAAATCCATGGATTGGTGTGCGACGCTCAAAGTCGAAGAACTCCGGCCTTATCGAGCCCTTACCCTTCGGCCAGTCGCCAACCGCACCTTCGGTGCTCAAGCTCCGTTCCGGATGAAAGTCGCCCGATCACTCCTCCTCCCGCAGTTCCATCACCCGGAGCACGTCCGTCCGGGTCACGATCCCGACCAGGGTACCGTCCGCGACCACCGGGATCCTCCCGATGTTCATGCCCGATATTATTCTCAGTGCATCGATGAGCGGCGCCGACGGTGAGAGGGTGGTCGGGTTCCGGGTCATGACGTCCCGCACCTGCATGGCTTCCCGGTCGGCCGGCGAGATCTTGTGGACGTCGGCGAGGGCGACTATCCCCACGAGCGCCCCCCGATCCACCACCGGGAACCCGAGGTGCTTCGTCTCGTACATCATCTCCACCACCCGGGGCAGCGGCATCGTCGGTTCTACGGTGACGACCGGAGCGCTCATCGCGTCCGCCACCGTGACGTCCTGCAACAGGATGTTGTAGCGGAGGTACGTGGCCTCCTGGTTCGCGCCGATGTAGATGAAGAAGGCGATGATGATCAGGATGGGGTTCAAGAGCAGAAGCCCGACGATCCCGAAGACGACGGCAAACGCCTTCCCTACATCGGCGGCGATCCGGGTCGCCCGGGAGAGCGGCATCCGTCGGGCGAGCCATGCCCGCAGCACGCGTCCCCCGTCCATGGGGAACGCCGGGAGGAGGTTGAACCCGAAGAGCAGGAGGTTCAAGAGACTGAGGTAGCCGAAGGTGAAGATCAGAACTCCGGCGACGCCCGGGTCCGGGACGACGGCGTAAAATACGTAGACCAGGGCACCGCTGATCAGGCCGAGAGCAAGGCTCGTGAGCGGACCAGCAAGCGCCATGGGAAGTTCCACCTTCGGGTCCGGCATCGTCTCTTCCATCTGGGAGACACCCCCGAGGATGAGGAGCGTGATGCTTTGGATCTTGATTCCCTTCGCTCTCGCGATGAGCGAGTGGGCCAGTTCGTGGATGAAGACGCCGACAAAGAGGCCGAGCGCGACGACGGTCCCGAGGATGTAGGGGTTGAACCCCGCCGTAATCAGCGTCACGTCGATGGGAACACCGAAGAGAACCGCGATCAACTCGGTCGTGAGCAGGATCTGGCTCCCGATGATCCATGCAAAGAGGGGGATCACCAGGAGGAAACTCCAGTGCAGTTTGACCGGGATTCCGGCCAGCCTTCCGATCTGTAGCGACGCTTCCATGAAAAGGAGTATCTTTTTATCATTTATAGTAATATACCTTCAGAGGATACCGATGAGAACACAGATCACAGAGATGTTCGGACTGCGCGTCTATACGGACAGGGCCGTCTATATCGGGAGCGTTGACGACGTCGTGCTCGACGTGGACCAGAAGAAGATCGACTCCCTTGCAGTCGGCGAGCTCAACCCCGAGATCGGAGAGGTAAAGGGCTACTCAGGAATGCAGATCCCCTTCCGCATCGTGAAGAGTATCGGAGATATCGTCATCGTCCGCCACGTCCCCGGGATCTTCAGGTCGCCGGCAAAAGAAGATTAACCGCGATGTCCGGCCTGTCCGGGTCTCCCTGCCGATAGAATATGGATACCAGAGACCGTGAGATCTTCTCGAATCTCACCATCTTCCCCCCTGTTTTTGTCAGGCTCGACGGGCGGGCCTTTCACCGTCTGGCCCGTGTGCTCGATCTCAAAAAGCCGTTCGATCCCTCATTTTGCGCGAACATGCGGTCGGTCTGCCGCTACCTCCTCACCGGGAGCGGCCTTACCCCCACGTTCGCCTACACCTTCTCCGACGAGATCAGCCTCTACTTCCGGACGCTGCCGTTCTCCGGGCGGGTGGAGAAACTCGACTCCGTGACCGCCGCGGTTGCGGCGAGCGTGCTGACGATCGAGCTTGGGTGTGCACAACCCCTTGCGTTCGATGCCCGGACCATCCCCGCAACGGGGGAGTTTGCGGTCGAGTATCTCGTATCGCGGCAGAACGAGGCGTGGCGGAACCACATCAACGCCTACTGCCAGAGCGCGCTGGTCGAGGAGGGGATGAGTCCCCGGGAGGCCGCCGCCGCGCTCCGGGGGCTGCAGTCCGACGCGATGCACGAGATGATGTTTGAGAGGGGCGTCAACCTGGCGGCAACGCCGGCCTGGCAGCGGCGGGGGACGTTGCTCTACCGGGAAGAGTGCATAAAAGAGGGGTATAACCCCCTGACGGGGGAGACCGTGCAGACGATGCGGACCTGCATCCGGGAACCGGAGGAGACGCCCCTCTTCTCAACAGATGAGGGGGCGGCCCTGATCCGGTCACTCACCGGCGCGTGAGATGCCGATCTGCATCTGCACGCCTTCCACGTCCCAGTCCTTCTCGAGTGCAAAGGGTTCCGCCGGCCTCTCTCCGTTGGTTTGGCGGACGGTGAGGGCTGCCGCCCGCACCTCGCCGGCGATCTCCTTCTGCCACTCCTCTTCTGCGATGAGCGAGGCCACCCGCTCATCGGCGACGCCCACGGCCGCGACGATGAAGTCGTCGACGTTCAGGTCCAGCTGGCGACGCATCTCCTGTATCCGCCGGATCACCTCGCGGGCATAGCCCTCGGCCTCCAGCGCCGGCGTGAGGGTGACGTCCACGTAGACCGTCGCATCCTTCATGGGGGCGGCAAAGACGCCCTCGGGGAGGCCCTCCGCGAAGGTGACGTGGCGCGCGGTGATCTCGTAGCCGTCGAGTTCGGCCTTTCCTTCCCGCTCGATGGCGGCCTTCAGGGCGGTGCCGTCCGCCTGCTCGATCAGCGCTTTGACCTTCGGCCCTTCCCTGCCGAACTCCGGGCCGATCGCCCGCATCACCGGTTCGGCCTGCCAGAGGATCCGGTCCCATGTCCCTGTGACGACCCTGACCGTCCGGGCGTTCGCCCGGTTCAGGGCAAGGGCGTTCAGACCTTCGAGAGCCGCCTTCACGTCAACGCTTCCGGTGACGACCACGGTCTGGGCAACCGGCCAGCGGAGCTTCCGTCTCCCGGCCTGCCGGGCGGTGGCGACGGCGTCGTCGAACGACCGGATGACCTCCATATCTGCCTCAAGGTGCCGGTCGACCAGGAGGTCGTCCACCTCGGGCCAGTCGAGCATATGGACGCTCTCCGGGTCACCTCCCTCGCGGAGGTTTTGGTAGATTTCCTCGGCGATGTGGGGGGTAAACGGCGCGAGGAGCGCCATCAAGCGGCGCATTACGTAGTAGGAGGTCTCGTAGGCGTACCGCTTCTCCGGCGAATCCTCTTCAAGCCACATCCTCGGCCGGACGAGCTGCACGTACCAGCGGGAGAGGTCCTCGAGGATGAAGGCGGCGAGCGCCCGCGTCACCTTATGGAGCTGGTACTCCCGCATATCCTCGGCAGTAGTCCGCGCGAGTGAGTTTATCCGGGAGATGATCCAGCGGTCCTCTTCCGGCATGTCCCGGATATGGGTCCGGACGAACGACGCGTCCCACCGATCGGCGTCCCCGGATGCCGGCCTGAAGGAGTCCAGGACCATGTACGGGAGCGGGAACCGGTAGACGTTCCAGAGGATGTTGAGCGTCCGGTGAATGGTCTTTACGCTGTCCCAGTTGAACTTCAGGTCGTCCCAGGGGGCGTTCGCCCAGAGGACGTAGAACCTGAGGACGTCGACGCCGAACTGGTTCATCACCTCCTCAGGCGTCACCACGTTTCCGAAGCTCTTGCTCATCTTGCGCCCTTCGGCGTCGAGAGCGAACCCGTGCATCAGGACGCTCTTATATGGGGCGCGGCCGAACGCCACGGTGCTCGCCCCGAGCTGGGAGTAGAACCAGCCCCGGGTCTGGTCCTGCCCCTCGGTGATGAAGTCCGCCGGCCAGTAGCGGTCGAAGGCCTCGCGCTCTCTGGGGAACCCGAGGGTCGCCCAGGACGCGACCGCCGAGTCGAACCAGACGTCGAAGATATCGGCGACCCGGTGCATCTCCCCGCCGCAGGAGCACGGGATGGTGACCGCGTCCACGTAGGGGCGGTGCGGGTCGGCGACCTTCACCCCCGATCGCTCCTCGAGTTCGGCGACGGTGCCGATGACGGTGTATCCGCCGCACTGCTCGCACTGCCAGATGGGAATGGGGATGCCCCAGTAGCGCTGCCGTGAGATGCACCAGTCGCGGGAGTCCTTGACGAAATCGTGGAACCGGGCGCTCCCTGCCCACTCGGGATACCACTTCACCTTCGCGATCTCGTCAAGCATCGGGTCGCGGATCTCGGTGGCCTTCAGGAACCACTGTGCCGTCGCCCGGTAGATGATGGGGGTCTTGCACCGCCAGCAGTGACCGTAGCGGTGGGTGATCGTCCGCCGGGCGAGGAGGTAGCCGCCGAGCGCGTCGATGACGAGATCGTTTGCGTCCCGGACGTACATGTCCGCAAACGCCCCGGCCGCCGGGGTGAAACACCCGCCGGCGTCGACCGGGCAGAATACCTCAAGCCCTTCCCGGATGCCGACCAGGTAATCGTCCCACCCGTGCCCGGGGGCGATGTGGACGAGGCCGGTGTTCTCGAGCGTGACGTAGTCGGCCGCAACGATCCGGTGCCGGATCTCCGCCTGGCGCGGCACGTGGCCGGCGAGCGGCGAAGTGTACTCCATCCCGATGAGGTCGTTCCCGCTGACCCTCTCAAGGACCGTGTAGTCCTGGTACCGGCCCATCTTCAGGACGGACTCGACGAGTTCGTCGGCGATCCAGAGGGTCTCTTCGCCGCCGTCCTTCTTCGCCCGCACCCGCGCGTAGGTGAACGCGGGGTTGACCGCCACCGCCACGTTCGCCGGAAGCGTCCAGGGCGTCGTCGTCCAGATCACCAGGTACTCGTTCTCGCGCTCGACGATCGGGAACTTGACGAAGATGGAGGGGTCGGTCTCGTCCCAGTACTCCACCTCCGAGTCGGCGATCGCCGTCTCGCACCGGGGGCACCAGTTCACGACCCGGTGGCCGCGCTCGAGGAGCCCGCGCTCGTCCGCACGCTGGATCGCCCACCACGCGGACTCGATGTAGCCCTCGTCGATGGTCTGGTAGGGGTTGTCGAAGTCGAGCCAGACGCCGAGCTGCCGGAACTGGTCGCTCATGATCTCCATGTGCGTCACTGCAAACGTCCGGCACTGTTCGATGAACGCGGCGATGCCGTACTCCTCGATGTCCTTCTTGGAGGTGAACCCGAGCTGGTGCTCCACCTTCACCTCGATGGGGAGGCCGTGCATATCATAGCCGGCCCGCTCGATGACGTTCGCGCCCCGCATCCGGTGGTAGCGAAGGATGGCGTCTTTTATGATCTTGTTCCAGGCGGTGCCGAGGTGGATGTGGCCCGTGGTATATGGTGGCCCGTCGACGAAAAAGAACGCTTTTCCATCCTTCCGCAGGTCCTGGACGCGTGCATAGGTATTTTCGCTCTTCCAGTAGTCCTGGACTCCCGTCTCGATCTCGCGCGGGTTATAACTGCTGGTGACTTCTTTCACCTCAGATCCCTCATATTCAGCACTCTGGTGTACCGTTTGTCCTCGGGGGACAAAGTGTTTGTGTGCACGACTGTCGGAACGACAGGAGTGGGAGCACCGAAGGTGCGACTTGCGATGGGCGGCACGCCCGGAGCTTAAGAAGACGCTTCCGCGTCTTCGAGCAGGAGCCTCAAGCACCGGGAGTATGGGCGGCGACATGGGCTCACGCGAAGCCGCGAAGGCGCGAAGTTTGTAATAAACGTACCCCTTCGCGGCTTCGCGTGAGTTGGTGATATGGGAACCGCGATGCAGTCTCGTGCGAAATGCCTGCGGCCCGCAGCTCCCCGTGCTCAACTTTTATACCCGGACCACCCGACTTCTCCCCCATGCAGATCGCAGTCATCGGGAGAGGGAACTGCTCCGACGAAGAGTATGAGGCGGCAGAGACCATCGGCTATCTCATCGCCGGCAACCGCGAGACCGTCTGCTGCGGCGGTCTCGGCGGGGTGATGGAAGCCGTCTGCAGGGGCGCAAAAGAGGCCGGCGGGACGACCGTCGGCATCCTCCCGGACACCGGGGACGGGAACGCCTACCTCGACGTGGTGGTCCGCACCGGCATGGGCCACGCGAGGAACGTCGTCCTCGTTCACTCGGCGGACGCGGTGATCGCCGTCGGGGGAGGCTACGGCACGCTCTCGGAGATCGCTGTCGCGCTCAAGGCGGGAAAACCGGTTTTCGGTCTTGCGACCTGGAAGATAGAGGGGGTGATGGCCTGCGCCACGCCCGAGGAGGCGGTCATCCTCGCAGTTCGCGCAGGACGCCTGTCTCGTCCGTCTCGTAGCCCCCGAGGTCCCGGAGAATCTGCTTGAACGCCTCGGACGAGACGGTCTCGACGAGGGTCGCGATCCGGGGGTCGTCGAGCATCGAGCGGTGCATCACGAGTTCGTAGCGCTCCGTCGCTACCGGGACGAACGCGAGATCGAGTGCCTTTGCGGCGCTGTAGACCCCCATCCCCGCATCCGCCTCCCCGGTCCGGACCGCAAGGGCCACCGCAAGGTGCGTCGTCGCCTCGTGTTCGTAGCCGGGGATGGACGCCGGGTCGATGCTGCGCTCCGCGAGATGGTGGTCAAGGAGCATCCTGGTCCCGGACCCCTTCTGCCGGTTGACGAACGTCCGTCCGGGCAGGTCGTCGAACCCGAGCCCGTCGCGTGAGATGACCCCCTGCTGGCGTTGTGCCACGCAGAGGAGGGCGAGGTCGGCGCCGGGCATATAGCGCTCCAGGTAATGGGTGTTGTAGGTTCCGTCGGGGGCGAGGAGATGCATGGGGGCCGCGTGGCACTCCTGCTTCTTCAGCGCGATCACCCCGCCCATGCTCCCGACATGGGTGGAATGGATATCGACGCCGCGGGGTCTCGCCCGGTCGGCCAGGTAGTCGAGGGCCGGGTCGTGGCTGCCGGTAACGAGCACCGCCTCCTCCGCCTCCGCGCGGGGGACGGTGAGCCGGACGTCCACAGTCTCCCCTGCCTCGGCACCCTCTTTCTGCGCCGGGATCTGCATGTAGCCGTTCGCCCGTACCGCGCTCATCTGGACTCCCGCGCCCCGTGACTGGGGCACCGCCACCCAGCGGTCGCCGATCCTCCCCACCGAGAGGAGGACGAACTCGTCGGTTCCGATATCCGACTGCAGGCTCGTGGTCAGCCGGGCGTCGACGCGCTCCGGCTCGCGGGCCGGGAGGCCGTAGCGGGCGACGAGCGGCAGCACGATCTCGCGGAGCACGGTTGCCGCCGCGAGCGGGTAGCCGGGGAGACCGATCACCGGCTTCCCCTCGATCCTGCCGATGATCACCGGTTTTCCGGGCTTGATGGCGACCCCGTGCGCCAGCACTTCGCCGAGGTCCCGGACGATATCTGCGGTGTAGTCGCGGGTCCCGGCGGACGAGCCGGCCGAGATGAGCAGGATATCGTTCTCGGCGACGCCGAGGCGGACGGCGTCCCGGATCAGATCGTAGTCGTCCGGGACAATCGGGTAACGGTGCGTCTCCGCACCGGCCTCCGCGAGGACGGCCGCGGCCATCAGGGTGTTGCTCTCCACCACCTTCCCGGGCGGGGGCACTACGCCTGCCGGCACCAGTTCGCTCCCGGTGGGAATCAGGCCCGCCCGGACGTTTAAGACCGCAACCTCCGTGACCCCGTAGTTCGCGAGCGCCCCCACATCGTGCGGCCGAATACGGTGGCCCCTCGGGAGGATCATCTCCGACTCCCCGATATCCTCGCCGACCGGACGGACGTGCTGCCAGGGGCTGACCGGCTTTCTGATGGTATAGGTCTCGCCGTCGCGACGTTCCGTGGGAGCGGAGCGGGAGAAGTCGTCAGACTTCGACCCGACCCAGACATCCTCGATCATGATCACCGCGTCGTAGCCGGGCGGGACGATGTTTCCCGTGTTGACTCTCGCCGCATCCGGGAGGATCACCGGGTGCTGCTCGCTTGCCCCGATGGTATCGGCGCTCCTGACCGCGATCCCGTCCATCGCCGAGATGTGGATGGCAGGGACCGAGAACCGGGCGAATATGGGTACGGCGGTGATCCTCCCCACCGACCCGGCGGCCACCGGGACCCGGGCGACCCCCGGAACAGCCGGGAATGAGAGCTCCACGAGCGCCAGCGCCTCTGCAAGCGTTATAACCGAGAGGTAGCGCTTCACCACAGGATCACCTCCACCTCCTCGCCGACCTCGAACCCCTCGCTCGACGCCGGGATCCGCACCAGCCCCTCGCTCTGCACCAGGGTGTTGAGGAGCCCCGACTTCCCGAAGACCGGCGTCGCCTCCCCATCGCTGACGCTGACCCGGACATAGTCCTCCCGCCCGCGGGTGGAGGGGACGTTCTGCGTCAGCCTTGCGCGGATGGTCCGCCGGGAGACGCCGGTCTGCCGCATCGCCGCGAGCAGGTGGTCGACGACGGCGACGAGCACGACGAAGGCCGAGGCCGGGTGCCCGGGGAGCCCGATGACCGGTTTTCCCCGCGCCGTCCCGATGATGGTGGGTTTTCCTGGCGCGAGGGCGATCCCGTGCACCAGCACCTCGCCGAGCTCCGCGATGACCGCTGCGGTGTTGTCCCGTTCGTCCTTCGAAGATCCTCCCGAGATCAGAACCGCGTCGCACCTCTCAAGCGCCGAAGCGACCGCTCGCTTCAGCACCGCCCGCTCATCCCTGACGATCCCGAAGTAGACCGGGTGGCAGCCCCGCTCCGTCACGAAGGCGCCGGCGAGGTAGGAGTTCGCGTCCCGGACCTCGCCCGGCCCCGGGGTCTCGACGACGGGGACGAGTTCGTTCCCCGTGGATATGATCCCGATCTTCGGCATCGTCACCACACACACCCGGTCGGCGCCGACAGCCGCGGCGACGCCGATCTCCCGGGGCGAAAGCACGCGGCCCCGTTCCAGGACCGCCTTCCCTGCCCCGAAATCCTCGCCCCGGAAGACCACGTTCTCGCCGGGCGCCACCGGGCGGTGCACCAGGACGTCGTCCCCGATCTGCTCGGCGTGCTCGATCATCACCACCGCGTCCGCGCCCACGGGCAGGGCGCCGCCGGTGGGGACGTACAGGCACGATCCCCGGGAGACGATCCCCGCATCCGCGCTTCCCATCCCGACCCGGCCCCGGCACTGGAGCATCGCCGGGATGGCCTCGGCGGCCCCGGTGGTCTCGGCCGCGGCGACCGCGTAGCCGTCGACCGTAGACCTGTCGAATCCAGGGATGTCGATATCGGCACCGACGTCCCTCGCGAGGACCCGGTGGAGGGCGTCTTCGAGCGGGACCTCCTCGCACCCGGGCGGGGGCGCGATCTTCCGGACCGTCTCCACGGCCTCGCTGACGGATACGACCTCAAGGAAGAGGCTCATCTGAAACAGCCCAGCTGACAGCCCCGGATCTTAATTCTCGGTTCG
Source organism: Methanobacteriota archaeon (assembly GCA_016841955.1). Lineage (GTDB taxonomy): Archaea > Halobacteriota > Methanomicrobia > Methanomicrobiales > Methanoculleaceae > Methanoculleus. The sequence continues at coordinate 241,826 of JAENYE010000001.1, read as the reverse complement.
TGCTGGTTGCAGTACCGGGCGATATCCATCTTCGGGATATCGTACTCCTCCGAGATCTCGAATGCCTGCGGGCAGGTGATCTCGTCCGTTATGCCGTATGCCTCGAATGCTTTCCGTATCTTATCTTCATCCATAGTACCCACATGGTCTGTCTGCAGGAAGATAGGATTTACTATCGCGCCGGTCAAGCACTATCATTTAGCATGCAGCCGACCCACGTATATCCGATGCGGATCGCGCTGATCAATTCAAAACAGGACGTTGCGGGGGTAAACATCCGGCATCATCTCCGAACCCTGCTCGAGGCAGGCGGGCGGTGGCCGCTTGCGGAACGTCATGTGCTGACGTTCCATGAGGTCGCAGGGAGGCTGATCTACCAGGACCGGATCGACGAGGAGGTCGATGCCGACCTCATCATCTTCATCTCCCGGCACTCGAGTGCGCAGCCGACGCCCGCCCTGACCGTGCACATTACCGGCAACTACGAGACCGCCGACCTCGGCGGGGAGCCGGGAATGCTCGCGCCGGCAGCCCCCGCGTGGATGCACGCCATCCTGCAAAACCTCGCCGCCCGGGCCCCGGAGGGTTACCGGGTCTCCTACGAGGTGACGCACCACGGACCGACGGCGCTCTCCACACCGTCGCTTTTCGTCGAGATCGGGTCCACCGCCACGGAATGGGCCGATCCGGCCGCCGGGAGAGCGGTGGCGGAGAGCATCCTCTCCGCGGCGCCGGGGGAGACGATCAACCTCATCGGCTTTGGCGGGACCCACTACGCCGTGCGGCAGACCGGGATCGCCCTCTCCTCCCGGGGTGCCTTCGGCCACATCGTACCGACCCGGCAGATCGGCGCCGTCAACCCCGGTATTCTCCGGACGATGCAGGAGGCGAGCAGTGCCGTGGCAGCCTATATCGACAGAAAATCGCTCCCCACCGATGAGGTCGGGCGGATCGAGCGGATGCTTGACGAAGCCGGGTTCCTCCCGCTCTCCGAGTCGGAGATCCTGGAGGCTTCCGAGCTGGAGTGGGCCACCTACCTCGGGGTCAGGGCTCTCGCCGAAGAGATCGCCCCCGGGTCACGCATCCGTAACCACGATCTTCGGGGAGAGGGAACCCCCGTTGCGGTGCGGATAATCCCCGATCTGATCGAAGAGACGGTAAAAAATGATAAAACCGGGTTTCTCAACGGCCTCGACGGATTACCGGTCGTTCATCTCTCGAAGGGATCCACGGAAGTTTTACCGACGTTCATCTGCTTTGAAAACGGGTCGTCCCGACTCGCAAGTGATATAACTACCCTGTGTGTAAAACTCTTACTTATCTGTGAAAATGCTGTTATCGACGGTGATCACCTCGTCCTCCGGAAAGTGCGGTTCGACCCTGAGAAGGCGCGCAGACACGGGGTTCCGAAAGGGCCGCTCTTCGCCATGCTTGCCGGCGGGAAAACGGTTGAGATCGAGGGACGGAGGATCACACCCGATACAGTGCAGACAACCAGCGTAAAGCGGATACATATCCCGGGATTGGAGAGATACATATGAAATCCATCGTAGAAGAGGCACTTTCAAGGGCACGAGAGGAGCAGCGCTTTGCTGAGCCCATAGAGGTCGACAAGGATCTTGAGGATGTCCTCATGGAGCTCCGGACTGAGATCGCAGTCGTCGGGTGCGGAGGCGGCGGTTCGAACACGGTCACCCGGATGGCGGAGGAAGGCATCAACGGGGCGCGGCTGATCGCTCTCAACACCGATGCCCAACACCTTATCCGGACACGGGCCGAGACCCGTATCCTTATCGGGAGACAGAGGACCCGCGGCCTTGGTGCAGGCTCGATCCCCCAGGTCGGCGAGGAGGCGGCCCTTGAGAACGAGGACGACATCAAGCGGTCCGTCGAGGGGTGCGACATGGTCTTCATCACCACCGGCCTCGGGGGCGGCACCGGCACCGGCTCCGCACCCGTGGTCGCGAAGTCCGCACGGGAAGAGGGCGCCCTGACCATCGCCGTGGTCACCCTGCCGTTCACGGCCGAAGGCGCTATCCGGGGGCAGAACGCCGAGGCAGGCCTTGAGAGGCTCCGCGAAGTGGCGGATACCGTCATCGTCGTGCCGAACGACCGCCTGCTCGAGGTCGTGCCCCGCCTCCCGCTCCACGCCGCCTTCAAGGTCTCGGACGAGGTGCTGATGCGGGCGGTCAAGGGCATCACCGAGCTGATTACGATGCCCGGGCTCGTGAACCTCGACTTCGCCGATGTCCGGACCGTCATGGAGCGGGGAGGCGTCGCGATGATCGGGATGGGCGAGAGTGACAGTGAGGACAAAGCCGCCGACTCGGTCAAGAAGGCGTTGCGCTCCCCGCTGCTCGATGTCGATATCTCCGGGGCGACGGCAGCGCTCGTCAACGTGGTCGGCGGACCCGATATGACGATGGCCGAGGCCGAAGGCGTTATTCAGGAGGTCTACGACCGCATCGATCCCGATGCCCGCATCATCTGGGGGGCCCAGGTCGATCCCGACATGCAGGGCAAGATGCGGACGCTGCTCGTGGTCACCGGTGTACGGTCACCACAAATATATGGGAGAAACGAAAAGAGTATGCCACGTACGATGAAACAATTTGAGATCGACTTCCTGAAGTGAGCCGATATGATGGACTATAAAGAAACGTTGGAGGAAGTAAAGTCGTTCAAGATCGAGGAGGAACTCTTCAAGAAGTACTGGCGCGTGCTGAAGCTGGCACGGACGCCGACGCGCGACGAGTTCTCCAAGATCGCCATCGTGGCGGCGGCCGGGATCATGCTCATCGGCCTTGTCGGCTTTATTATATACGAGATCCTGCTGGTATTGCCCAAATGATGGATATGGCTGAGAGCGCAAACAGAGTATATGCGATCAAGACGACCGCGAAGCAGGAGCGGACGGTAGCCGACAATATTGAGAAGGTGACCCGGGAGCAGAAAGACATCCACGTGATGGCCGTCATGGTTCCCGAGGAACTGAAGGGCTACGTCCTTGTGGAGAGTCCCGACTCCATCGCCCGGATAGAGCAGCTGGTGGAGTTGATCCCCCATGCGCGCGCGGTGGTGCAGGGATCGACCGCTCTCTCCGAGGTAGAGCACTTCCTGGTGCCGAAACCGGTGGTCAGCGGCATCACCGAGGGCACCATCGTCGAGATCATCGCCGGCCCCTTCAAGGGTGAGAAGGCGGTCGTCAAGCGTATCGATTCCGGAAAGGAAGAGATCACGGTCGAATTGTACGAGAGTATGGTGCCCATCCCGATCACGGTCCGCGGCGATTCAGTCCGCGTCGTGGAGCGGTCGGAAGACGCCAGCTGAAGAATATCACTCTCCTCTTCTTTTTTACCCGGGCCCGGGTTCTTTGCACCGCCGGCGATGCTATTTCCATCGGCCGGGCGCGCCCGTTCGTGCGGGGTCCGGGCGGCACCCGGGTGCCATACTTTAAATCCTCTCACGTTGACCTTAGATAACCCAGGCAACTATTCCCCTGAGGAATAACAAGCTGGTGAATTTGTATGGCAGAAACGGTCGAGGTATTGGTACCCGGCGGCAAGGCAACAGCAGGTCCGCCTCTGGGCCCTGCGCTCGGACCTCTCGGTATCAACGTGAAGGCTGTCGTCGACGAGATCAACAAAAAGACAGCCGACTTCAACGGCATGCAGGTGCCGGTGACGGTCACGGTCGACGACAAGCGGAACTTCACGATTGAGGTGGGTATTCCACCCACGACGGCTCTCGTAATGAAAGAGGCCGGTATCGGGAAGGGCTCGGCAGAGCCGGGTGCTTTGGTGGCGGGAGACCTGCCGCTGGAGGCCGCTGTCCGTATCGCCCGTATGAAATTTGATGGCATGCTCTCGTACGATCTGAAATCCGCGGTCAAAGAGGTCGTTGGAACGTGCATGAGCGTCGGCGTCACCGTCGAGGGTAAGAAACCCCGCGAGATGATCCTGGCCATCAATGACGGGGAGTACGACGGCGTACTCGTCGCATAGATGTCAGACAACCATAGAAGATCGTGAGGTCGTGTACTATGGAGGCAAAGGATGGTTGATAAAACCAGTATACAGGATGCCGTGAAGGCGGCACTGGAGAAGGCTCCGGAACGGAAGTTCAAGGAGAGCGTGGATATCACCGTCAACCTCAGGAATATCGACATGTCCCAGCCCAAGAATCGTATCGATGAGACGATTCTCCTCCCGAACGGTTTTGACAACGTCAAGATCGCCGTTCTCGGGAAGGGCGACATTGTCACACAGGCAAAAGAGGTGAATGTGGACCTCATCATCGGACCTGAGGAGATCGAGCGGCTCGGGGGAGAACCCCGGGAAGCGCGTAAGGTGGCGGAAGATTACCGGTTCTTCCTTGCCGAGACGGCAATGATGCCTCTCGTCGGCCGTTATCTCGGTGTCAGGCTCGGTCCGCGTGGGCGGATGCCGATGCCGGTTCCGCAGGGAATGGATATCCGGCCCGTCGTTCAGCGTCTGCGCAGTTCCGTGAAGATCCGGACGAAGGACAAGAAGGTCTTCCACACAAAGGTCGGAACCTCCGGAATGGAGCCTGCGGAGATCGCCGAGAACATCGACGCCGTTCTCCGGAGGGTTGAGTCCGTCCTGGAGAGCGGGACGATGAACATCCACTCGGTCTACGTGAAGACGACCATGGGGCCGGCAGTGAGGGTGATCTGATGGCACTCTATACGCACCACCTGCCCCGGTGGAAGAAGGAAGAAGTAGAAGAGATCAAGCGCGGCATCGAGGAGCACACGCTCGTCGGCGTTGTGGACATGTACGGCATTCCCGCCTCACAGGTGCAGCATATCCGGCGGAACCTCCGCGGCACGGCGAGAGTGAAGATGGCCCGCAACACGCTGATCGAGCATGCATTAAACGAGCTCGGCGGCAGCGTTGCGACTCTGAACGATCACGCCGAAGGCCAGAGCGCCCTGATCTTCACGAACGAGAACCCGTTCAAGCTCTTCAAGCTGCTTGAACAGACCAAGACGAAGATGGCGGCGAAGCCCGGCGAGACTGCGCCGGAGGATATCGTCATCCCGAAGGGTCCGACCAGCTTCAAGCCCGGCCCGATCGTGGGCGAGCTCCAGCAGGTGGGTATTCCCGCAGCCATCGAGGGTGGAAAGGTCAAGATTCGCGAGACGAAGACGGTCGTGAAGAAGGGCGAGGTCATCAACAAGAAGGTTGCCGATGCCCTCGTGAAGCTCGGTGTCAAGCCGATGGACGTCGGCCTCATCCTGCAGGCCGCATTCTATCGGGAGACCATCTTCACGCCGGACCTCCTCGCTATCGATGAGGAAGCCTACGCCAGCAACATCGTGCTTGCGGCCCAGCAGGCGTTCAACCTCTCGGTCAATGCCGTCATCCCGACCCCGCTGACCGTCGGCGCCATCATCGGCAAGGCGGTGCGCGAAGCCCGGAACGTGGGTGTCGAGGCGAGCATCTACGAGAAGGATATCGTCGACCTGATCATCGGACGGGCACAGCGCGAGATGCTGGTCGTCGCGCTCGCGGCACAGGGCCACGGCTTCGAGCTCGATGAGGCGACCCTGAAGGCCGCATCGGCTGCGACCGCTGCGGCACCCCCTGCAGCAGAGGCGGCAGTCGAGGAAAAGCCCGAGGAAGAAGAGACGGAAGAGGAGAAGAAGGAAGAGGGGGAAGAGAGAGGCATGGCCGGTCTCGGTGCCCTCTTCGGCTAAATACATTTCAAAAAACAGAGGTGAATGAACTATGGAGTATATCTACGCTGCACTGCTCCTGCACAACGCAGGCAAGGATGTAACTGAGGAGAATGTGACTGCTGTCCTGAACGCGGCCGGTGTCGCCGTCCAGGATGCCCGCGTGAAGGCCCTCGTCGCCGCACTCGAGGACGTGAACATCGAGGAGGCCATCAGCAAGGCCGCCGTCGCGCCCGTCGCCGCTGCACCCGCAGCCGCTGCCCCTGCAGCCGCCGCCGCGCCCGCAGCCGAGGAAGAGCCCGAGGAAGAGTCCAAGAAGGAAGAGGAAGAAGAGAGCGGCATGGCCGGTCTCGGTGCCCTCTTCGGCTAAACTTTTTTTCTTTCGCCGGTAGTTGCCGGTACTTTATCGATCCCCATGTCACGGTAGTCACTCCTTGAGCGGTATCTCCTTTGGCAGGTCTCCCGGAACTCGCAGGCTACGGGGAGTGGCTCGCTTAGGCGATCTGTTCCGAAAAAGCGTCGGGAAAAGGTTCGTGCAGGTGACATTGGTTGAGAATGTCGGGTGAATCTTTCCTGTACTGATCATTACACCTCCGCCCGGGGCAGCCCTTCAGAAATGCCAATCCAAGAGTTTATTTCGGTCAAGGACCACCTATTGGTATTCACCAACCTTATAGGGAGTGAATAGCGGATGAGGGTGTTGATAGGAATTCATCGACTGAACAGGACCTCCTCACCGGATATATCCCCCGGCAATCCACAAAACAGGTTGGAATTTTGCAGCGTAACGTGATCGGCGAGATTGGGGTAATGTCTGGAGATATGGATGCTCAACTGCGAGAAATCATGCTTCTTCCGACCGAGACCGAATGGATCGAGTTCAAGGAGGCAAAAAATGATTATAGTTTCGATAAAATCGGAAAATACTTCTCTGCGTTGAGCAATGAAGCCAACCTGAACGGGAGGCCGGCAGGCTTGCTGATCTTTGGTGTCACCGATGGATCGCCCAGAGAGGTTGTCGGCTCAAACTACCGCCTTAGCTCGCCTGGCCTTGATCGTCTCAAAGAGGAGATTGCACGGTATACCAACCACCAGATGACATTTGCCGCCGTCCACGAACTCACGGTCGATGGGAAACGGGTGGTCATGTTTAAAATCCCTCCGGCCGCACGCGGCATTCCGACTACATGGAAAAGTGTTGTGTATGGCCGTATCCACGAGTCCCTCGGACCTCTTGGTCTCCATGAGATCGAAGAGATACGCAGGCAGGGGCCCCAGGACGACTGGTCGACGAAGGTCTGTAGGGGTGCCACCCTTGCGGATCTCGATCCTGAGGCGATCGCCTTTGCACGGGAAAAATACAAAGAGAAGCATAAGGATCTCGCAGAGGAGGTCGATGACTGGGACGAAATCTCGTTCCTTGCCAGGGCAAAAATCTGCAGTGAGGGCCGGATTACGAATGCCGCAATCCTTCTCCTGGGAAAGAACGAGGCAGCACATCTTCTCTCACCTGCAATCGCACATATTGTCTGGGTTCTCAGGGACGGAGACGAGGTGGAAGTTGATTATGCTCATTTCGGACTACCGCTGGTCCTCACCGTCGATAAGGTTTTTGATAAGGTCCGAAACCTCACCGTCCGCCATATTTCAGGGGAGACGCTGTTCCCCTTTGAAGTGACGCAATACGACCCCTGGGTGATCCGTGAAGCGTTGCACAACTGTATCGCACACCAGGACTATCGGCAATCTGCCCGCATCACGGTGACTGAAAGGCCGGGTTCCCTGATGTTTACCAACCGTGGTGACTTCATTCCCGGAACGGTCCAGAGCATAATCGAGCGTGACATGCCTCCGGACAGATACCGAAACCCCCTCCTTGCCAGTGCGATGGTCGAGTTGAACATGATCGACACAATCGGCAGTGGAATCAAACGGATGTTTAAGATACAGCGGGATCGCAATTTTCCGATGCCTGATTATGACTTTGGTGAAGCTGGGGTGGTGAGGGTCACGATTCCCGGCCGGGTGATCGATGAGAAGTATACCCGGATGCTCATCAAACGAAAAGATCTGACGCTGATGGACGTGATCGCCCTCGATAAGGTACAGAAGGGCTATCTCATCACGCCGGAGGAACGAAGTGCCCTGCGGAAAAAGAAACTCATTGAAGGACGATCCCCGAATCTGTACGTTTCTGAGAGCGTCGCAGCTGAGATCGATACACGAGCTGATTATATAAGAAAGCGGTCGTTTGACAGGGCGCATTTCAAGAGCCTAGTGATTGCATACCTGGAGACCTATCATGAGGCAAATAGAGCGGAGATTGAAGATCTGCTACTGGACAAGGTCTCAGATGCTCTGAATGAGGAACAGAAGCATCATTTCGTCAGGGATCTGCTTCAGGAGATGCGCAAAGATGGGACAATAATACCTATCGGGAGGACTAAGGCTGCAAAGTGGTTTCTTGTTCCTGATCAGTTACATGATACATGATTGTTGAAAGGATTGTAGAAGATTGTAGAAATGATCTCAAATATTCTGTCTTTTTTTGTTAAATTAAGGTTGGATTTTATGTAATTTCTAACTGTCATTGCATCATATTGTATCACATTGCAGCACACTGCATCGTATTGCATCAGACGACAAAAGTGACAAAAGATTGAACCAAAAGTACTTCTAGCCGAAAGGTGGTGTCCGCAAGGAGTATTTTTGATTCAATCCGGTGAATTGAGTGACGCTCAGGGGTCTTCGTTCCATCTATATTCAACAGTAGTGATGAACGAATGACGACTGGAGGGCGATATCCCAAAACTCAGTAAAACCTCGTGATGAACCCAAGTTGGAGGATCATGAATGGGGTCAGGGGCCTGAAGGAGGGTATGGACAAAGATGATGTCGGGTAATCTTGGAAGGGTTATGACCCCCGCTCACTCCTCCACGCTCCCCCCGTAGACCACCTGCCCGAAGCTGATGCACCCGTCGCCAAGGGGATAGTCCCGGTTGATGACGAACTCGAGCCCGGCGGCCAGCACCTCGGCCCGGATCGTCTCGCGGATCGCCCGGTTGTAGGCCACGCCGCCCGAGAGCGCCACCCGGGGGATCCCCCGCTCCTCGGCCGCCCGGACAGCCATCGCGGCGACGCCCCGCGAGAGGTTGTACTGGAACGATGCAGCGACATCCCCGGCCCGCTCGCCGGCGGCGGACCGCCGGTAGGCCTCCGCGAGGAGCGAGCGGGTCGAGAGGACCTCGCAGCCGTCATCATCGCGCAGAAAGTCGAGGTCCCAGGCCGAGTGCTTCCCGGCGTATGCCGCCGACTCGAGTTTCATCGCCGGTTCGCCGTCGTAGGTCCGCTCCCGGCAGATCCCGAGGAGGGCCGCGGCGGCGTCGAGGACCCGGCCGGTGCTGGAGGTGGCGGCAACGTTCAGCCCACGCTCCACCTGCCGGACGAGAACCGCGAGTTCGATATCGCTCCAGCCTCTCGATGCCAGGATGTCCCGGACCCCGGGCGTCGGCAGGATGCCGTAGAGCATCCGCTCCGGGAACCGGGTGGCGAGGTCGCCGCCCGGCATCGGGACGACCTCGAGGTGGGCAACCCGGTCGAGGCGGGGGACCTGCCCGGCAAAGACCTCGCCGCCCCAGACCGTCCCGTCGTCGCCGTAGCCCACGCCGTCGATCGCAATCCCGACGCACTCCTCCCGCGTCGTGGCGGCGATATGCGCCCGGTGGTGCTGGACGGCGAGGAGTTCCGCCCCGGTCTCTTCGGCAACCTCCCTCGCGTAGCGAGTCGAGAGGAACTGCGGGTGGAGATCGTGGACGACCCGGTCGTACCGGGCGCCGGTGAGCCCGCCGAGTCTCTCCGCCGTCTCCTGCAGGTAGGCGAGAGTCTGGGGGTTCCGGACGTTCCCGACGTGTGGAGAGGTGATGCAGAAGCCCTTTTTGTAGATGGAGATGTTTGCGTTCAGTTCCGGACCGACGCCGAGGATGCACCCGTCGCCGAGGTCGATCGCCGTCCGCTTCGGGGCGAGGCCACGCGAGAGGCGGATGATGTAGCCGTCCCTGACGACGGAGTCGTCGCACCGGTTGACGATCCGGCGGTCATGGGTGAGGACGTAGTCCACCTGCCCCGAAAGGCGCCTGAGGGAGACCGCGAGATCGGTGATCATCGGGTAGCCCGGCAGGTTCGCGCTCGTCATCACGAGGAGCGGGTGGGCGAGGTTCGCGAAGAGGAGGTGATGCAGCCCGGTGTAGGGGAGCATGCACCCGATGGTGTGGAGGCCCGAGATCGCCGGGTGGGATACGGGATCCCTTTTTGCAAGCACCACGATCGGCCGTTCCCGGGAGCGGAGGATCCGCCGCTCTGCGTCCGATACGACCGCGATCCGCTCCACCTCTTCCGGAGTCGCCATCACCGCGAGAGGCTGCTCCGTCCGGCCCAGGCGGCGTTTCAACTCCCCGGCAGCCTCTTCGGTGCAGGCGATATGGAACCCCCCGATCCCCCGGATGGCGACGATCGAGCCGGCGTCGAGGAGGGCTGCCGCTTCCCGGATGGGGTCCGCTGCCGTCACAGGCGTCCCGTCGGCCCTAAAGAGGGCGAGGTGCGGTCCGCAGGCCGCACAGGCGATCGTCTGGGCGTGGTGGCGCCGGCACGACGGGTCGGTATACTCGCTCCCGCAGGCGGTGCAGACCGGGAATTCCGCCATCGAAGTCCGTTCCCGGTCGTAGGGGATGGTGTTGATGATGCTGTACCGCGGGCCGCAGTTGACGCAGGACGTAGCCCAATAACCCTCGTATCGTCCGCTCGGTGTGAAGATGTCGGCGATGCAGTCGTCACAGGTGGCGACGTCGGTCGGGATGAATCCCGAGAGACTCCCGGAACCACTCTCGAGGATGGTAAATCTATCGGGTGGGTTGCCGCGCAGATTCTGGACATCTACGGAATCTATGTGAGATAACGGCGTCCCCTGGGAAACAGCCTCCAGGAAATCCTCGAAGCGGTCCCCGAATGCATGAATCTCCACCTCGCTCCCGAGGTTTTTGACGGTCCCGGTGATCCCGAATTCCCGCGCCTTTGCATAGACAAAGGGACGAAATCCGACCCCCTGAACGATGCCCCGGATGATGATAGTGCCACGTGTACGCATTGAAATTTCAGCAAAAATTTATGGAGTTATACAACGATATAACAATAGGGTATCGCAGTGACGGGACATATTAAAATTCTTAACGATCCGGTGGAACTGGTTCCTCTTCTTATAACGTTCAATAATGCTGACTATAAAAGAATCTACGAACTCTTAAACAAGGCCTGGCTGACCGAGGAGGATCTTGAGGCGTACGCCGGGACCTCGACGGTGACTGAGTGCCTCTCTATCCTCAAGAAGGGAAACCTGATCGAAGAGCAGTGGCGGATGCCGAAGCCCGGAGAGAAGCCGACGAAAGAATACCGGGCGACATACAGCAAATTCAGGGCTAATTTTCAGTGTTCTATGGGCGATATCGGGGACCTGCTGCATATCGCCGTATCGAACGACGAGAGTCTCCGTACAATCGTGGACTCGGTCGAACAGGAGATCGTGGCCGGGACCACTTCCATCGGCGATATCTCCCGAAAATATGGGGTTAGTCCAATCTTCATCAAGGGACTGGCGAAAAGGATCCCCGGTCTCGACGTGAAAGGGCAGGGAATGGTGTTGCTTGACCGAATTCATTGACGATCCCCTTTACGTCATCCTGCGCAGCAAACGGGAGGCCACGCGGTTCCAGATCCTGGTGGAGATCGCCGAACACCAGCCGGCCGTCCGCCAGCAGGAGATCGCAGGGAAACTCGGCGTGACGCCCCAGGCCGTCTCCGAGTACATCCGTGAACTGGTGGATGAAGGGCTGGTCACCGCTCACGGCCGGGGCCGGTACGAGGTGACGAAGAGCGGGATCGAGTGGGTCCTGCGGCACGCCGAGGCGCTCGAGTCCTATGCCCGCCACATCAACCGGGACATCATCCAGCAGGTGGCGGTCTGGACGGCTATCGCACGGGACGAGATCCGGAAGGGAGACGTTGTCGGTGTCTTCATGCGGAACGGGTGGCTCTATGCGACGAAAGAAGAGCAGAGCGCCACCGGCCTCGCGACCATGGACGCCCAGGCCGGGGAAGATCTCGGGGTCGCCCAGTTAAACGGCATCATCAAGCACGAGGAAGGGCTCATCCACGTCTGCAAGGTGCCGCGGGTGGAGCGGGGCGGGTCCCGGCAGGTCTCCACGGACCTCCTCCGGGACGCCATCCAGGATGCGGAGATGGTGGGCGCCGTCGGCCTCGAGTCATACGTGGCCCTCAGGAGGGCGGATATCGAGCCGGACATGTTCTTCGGCTCCCGGGAGGGGGTCATCGAGGCGGCGTTCCACGGCCGGGAATGCGCAATTCTTATCGTCGATGAGGAGTTTACCGATTTCCTCAAGCGTCTGGAGACGGTGGGGCTCGCCTACACGATCCACGACCTGATTCCGCCATGAAGGTTATCGTCCAGCCCCAGAAAGGCACGTATAAACTGCTGTTTGTCGAAAGCGGCCGCGTCGAAGGCTCCGGATTCGTCGACCTGATCGCGACCCCGAAGGGCCAGCGGCCCAAAAACTTCAAGATGCGCCGGCGGGGCAAACAACTCAAGCCCACCCCGACCCGGGACCTGATCACCCTGTTGCGCCGGTCTTCAGTACACCTTGCGGCGAAGAGCCCGGAGTTTGAGTCGTTCCTTGCCGACCTCCAGATCCCGTCGTCACGGATCAACATCTGCCGGTTCTGCCAGCTCGAGGACCGGTTTGTACCCGTCGATAAGGCGACCGGTGTTAGGTACGGCGGAGAGTGGATCTGCATGGAGTGCGCAAAGCGCGAGATGCGGCGGGAACTCGGCTACATGGGAAAGTTCGGCGGCTCGGTGCTCGTCCATCTCGAGAAACTCCTCGGCCAGGTCCGGGACCTCGACCGGGTGCTGGCGTCGGTGGGGCCCGACCATCCCGACCGGGCGCGGACCCTCTTTGACCGGCTTGAGGCGCACGAGGTCCAGAAGACGGCCCATATCACCGATCTGGCGCTGCCTCCCGCGTTTGCGAAGGCCGCCGGGATCGAATACCTGATGCCCGTCCAGCAACTCGCCGTCCAGGACGGGCTCCTTGAGGGGCAGCACCTCCTCGTCGTCTCGGCCACCGCGAGCGGCAAGACCTTCATCGGGGAGATGGCCGGGATGAAGAACTTCCTCGAAGGGCGGGGAAGGGTGCTCTTCCTGGTCCCGCTGGTCGCCCTCGCGAACCAGAAATACCAGCGGTTCCGTGACCGCTACGGCCACCTGGTGAGGGTCACCCTGCAGGTCGGGATGAGCCGCCTCAACCTCCCCGAGACCCGCCCGGCGGGGGACCGGGACGTCAACGCTCCCGTGGTGGTGGGGACCTACGAGGGGATCGACCACGCTCTCCGGACCGGGCGGTCCTTAAAGGACATCGGGACCGTCGTCATCGACGAGGTCCAGATGCTCGAGGACCCGGAGCGGGGTCACCGTCTCGACGGGCTGATCGCCCGGCTCAAGCACGTCGCTCCCGATGCCCAGTTCCTCTACCTCTCGGCCACGATCGGGCTCCCCGGGCTGCTTGCGGAGAAGCTCCGGGCGAACCTGGTCCGCTACGCGGACCGGCCGGTCCCGCTCGAGCGGCACCTCATCTTCGTGGAGCGGTCGAAGAAGATCGGGTTCATCAAGCAGATGGTCGTCGAGGAGTACAAGGTGCGGTCGTCGAAAGGCTACCGGGGCCAGACGATCGTCTTCACCAACTCCCGGGCCCGCTGCCACGTCATCGCCGATGCCCTCGGCAAGAAGGCCGCTCCCTACCATGCGGGGCTGACCTCCCAGGAACGCCGGGACGTTGAGCGGCGGTTCGCGAACGGGGAGATCTCTGCCGTCGTGACCACGGCGGCGCTTGCCGCCGGCGTCGATTTCCCGGCGTCCCAGGTGATCTTCGACGCCCTTGCGATGGGCATCCAGTGGCTCACCGTGCAGGAGTTCCACCAGATGATGGGCCGGGCGGGCCGGCCGGACTTCCATGACCTCGGCCGGGTGGTCATCATGGCGGAACCCGGGGGGTCGTACTCCCGGACGTCCGGGAAGACCGAGGAGGAGGTCGCCGTCGGTCTCCTGCGGGGCGAGATGGAGGAGGTCGCTCCCGAGTACGATCTGGAGCAGAGCTCGGAGGAGTTCGTCGCGAACGCCGTGGTCTGCGGCGGCGACGAGCAGCAGGTCATCAAGATGACCCGCACGATGGTCGGGGCGCTGGAGCCAGCCCTGCCCACGCTCCTCGACTACGGACTGGTCCGGCGGCGGGCCGGGCGTATCGAACTCACCGATATGGCCCGGGTGATGGCCGAGCACTTCATCGGCGCCGAGCGCCTGATTGAGATCAAGGACCTGGTCCGGCGGATGGACGATGCGGCCGAGATCGTCGCGGAACTCGAGTGCGCCGAGGAGAAGGCGCCGTAGGTTTTTTTCCTTCAGGATTGTCGGGGAACTCGCCCGGAGAGGAGGGGTGCCTCTAAAGGTCTAAAGGGCGTGAACAGTCATCTGGTTTCGAGTGACGGTTGGGCACCACAAACATGGTCATTTGCTGACCGAACAGTTTGGACGAGAACAAATCCCGAGATAGTGGACCGTGGGAATATCGCCATAGGGGGGAGGGGACAGGGGAGGGGGGCATACCCCCCTCCCCGTCAGCCCCTTCCCCCAGACGCGATAGCCACTTGAAATCCGTGCATGGGATTTGCAGCGTTCCTAATCATGAACCCGGTGACCACAGGAAATTGAAGAGCGCAAATGACCACGGGTTTTAGAGGTGCCAGTCCCTCACATCCCGCGACTGTAGCCCAACCTCCCCTTCACCGATACCTTTCCAGGTACTCCCGCACCTTCTCCGACTCCACCCACCCTTCGTCGAGCTGCCGGAGGATCGCCTTGATCTGCCTGACCTGCTCCCGGATCTTCTCCGCCCGCTCGTCTTCGATGAGGTCGGCCATCCCCTGGACGACCTGGAGGGGGTTTCGGATGTGGTCGGTCAGGACCGCGAACTGTTCGATGTTCCTCTCGATCTGGCGGTATGCCTCCATTCTCTCCCGCTCAATCCTTTCCCGCTCCCTTATCTCGCGCCTGAGACTCTCGTTTGCCGCCCGGAGTTCGTCGGTCCGTTGCGTCACCAGTTCCTCCAGGCGGTAGCGGTAGTCCATCAGTTCCTTCTCGGCCCGCCGCCTCTCAGTCACGTCCCGGGCGATGACGAGGATGGCCGGCGTACCACCGAGGGTGATGCGGTGGATGCTCGCCTCGACGGGGATCCGCTCGCCCTCCCGGGGGAGCAGGTCGGCGCTGTGGAGGCGGTGGTCGTCTCTCTTGAAGTCGCTCCTGATGAGGATAACCGACCGGGGAGCAAGGGCGAAGAGTTCTTCCCGGGCGTACCCGAGACACCGGCAGGCGAGCGCGTTTGCATCCAGTATCCGGTAGGGCGTCCCCTCCCTCCCTACTGCGCATACGAGCAGGAAGTCGTTCCCGCTGTCGAAGAGGAGACGGTAGCGGTCCCTGCTCTCCTGGAGTTCCTGCCGGGAGCGTTCCAGCTCGTCGAGCATCAGGTTGACCTCGTCGACAAACCGCGAGACCGGGTCGCCCCCGATTGCGGGGAAGCGGGGCGGGAGACTGTTCGCTGTCTGGATGCCCTCGAAGCTCGCATCCATGCCGGCGATGCGGGCGGCCACTTCCCGTTCCTTGAGCCAGATACCGAGCAGCCCGAAGGAGATGCCGACGAGGAGGAGTTCGAGGAGCAGGACGCCCGGTGAGGTCCAGATATCCCCCGGAAGGTCGGGCGGGAAGGCGAGCGCGAGGAGGGGGGCGGGACCGCGGGCACGAAGCGTAAATGGGGCCGCGGGGGGGGCGGCCGGGAGCAGCGGTGCGTTCTTGCAGGGGGGCATGCTGTCGTACTGTGTTACTTGTGCCGGGCAGGTATCCACCCGTGGCCTGCGGCGGGGTGTGTCCGGGAGGTCATCCGGTCGCCCTGCAGGTGTCTATCGTGGCGATTCCGGCGCGTTTTCCATCCGCGCGCCATCGTTCCCATGATAGTGGATTGAGTATATAATAGTTTCCCATGTGGGGGAGAAGTTTACGGTCAGAATACCTCTTTTTCGGTCATAAGAGAGGACGCGCCCGGGCATCAGAAGGGGTATGTCGGTCTTTCCTCCGGCGGCACCGGGGGGAGGGCCGTGAGGGGAAGATGGCCTATTCGGGCCCTGGAATCTCTCTGCCGGCGCTTTCCCGGGCGTTTCTCTGCATCATCACGGCGAAGACCCCGGTTCCGAGGAGGCTTATCGCCCCGCCCACGTAGAAGACGGCGTCGACGCTGATGAAGTCCATGAAGATTCCCCCGATCAGCGGCGCGACGATCATGCCGATCCCAAAGACCGTGTTATAGGCACCCATCGAGGTTCCCATCCCGATGGTCCGACCCGCATCGACCGTCAGGGCCATGATCGCCGGCTGCTGTATGGCGCCCCCGACGCCGATGACGGAGGTGGCCGCGAGCAAGGGCCAGAACGACCCGGAGAAGGGGATTGCGGCGAGCGCTACCGCTGCTGTGGCCGACCCCGCGACGATCAGGGCCACCTTGTTCCCGGTGTCGGTGAGCCTCCCGATCGGCACCTGAAGGAGCGCCATCAGGAAGGTGTTGACGGAGAGGACGATGCCCACCTCGAAGGGGCTGATCGCTATCAGCGGGGCGAAGACCGGGATGAAGACCATCATGCCCCCGCGGCCGAGAGCGTTGATGAAGGTGAAGACGATGATTCCCCGCATGCTCGGGAGCGTGAGGACCGAACTCATCGGGACGGGTTTTCCGTCCGTGACTGTGAACGAACCCGGCTTTGCCTCGGGGAGGGAGATGCCGACGAGGAGTGTGGCGAACGCCGAGAGGGCGGCCATGACGTAGAAGACCGATGGCAACCCGAATGCATCGTTCAGGAACCCCCCGAGGAGCGGCCCCGCCCCCATGCCGAGGAACATCGAGATGGAGAAGTTTCCCATATGGCTTCCCTCCTTACCCCTCTCCGAGAGGTCCGCGATGTAGGCCATGGCTATCGGGACTACCATGGCCGACGCAATCCCGTGAGCGAAGCGGACGGCCGTGAGGGAGTAGACACTATCGGCGATGACGTAGGCGAGCGACATAACCGCGTAGGCGAACATGCCGATGAGGATGATCCATTTCCTCCCCCGCCGGTCCGATATCCGCCCGATGATGGGCATGAAGACCGACCGGGAGAGCGCAAAGGCCGAGAAGATGATGCCGAGCCAGATGCCGGTTGCTCCGAGGTTCTCCGCGTAGATGGGGAGCAGCGGGCTGACAACACCGAGCCCGAGCATTGTGGCGAAGACGGAGATGAATAGGACGTTATAGATGCGCTTGGCGGTATTCATGCAGGTTGCACCTGATAGGGATCAAAGCCGCAGAGCCCGGTCTGCGGCCGTTATTTCACAATTGCGAGAAAAAAGTTGGCGATACTGCACCTTATATATTGGGTCGCCGGCCGGGTTCACGCCCGCCGTGCGACGCAGCACCACCTGTCGTAGAGCGGGTCGCGCCGGTTCTCGAAGACTTCGGCGTCCCGCCCCTGCCCGGTGCACCACCCTTCCACCCTGGTCGCCTCGGCCTCCGTGCCGACGGTGATCAGCGTCTCATCGGTGAGGGCGAGGAGCCCGGTGACGACCGACTCCCAGAGGGCCGTGTTGTAGGAGTAGATCTCCCCGGCCATGAACGCGGCGCCGAGGGGCACCGGCGCGATGTAGCGGGACGCTTCCCGGGCGTCGATGCACATGGTATCGGAGGGCACGAGGCGGCCTTTCGAGAGGCCGAGCGCGAGGAGCGACGGGTCGTTGTCGTAGGCGAGCGCCCGCACCCCGCCGGCCCGGAGGGCCGCGGTGCCGACCCCGGACCCGCAGCAGCAGTCGAGGCAGGGCGTTCCCGCACGGTCGCCCCAGACTTCGTCGAGGAGGTCGCGGATCATCTCCGTCCGGTCGGGGCGCAGGTCTTCGAGGGCAGGGATGATGGTTGCACAGAGCTCCATGCTGTAGTACTCGCGGACCGCCGAGAGCCACGTCTCCCGGCTCTCCTGGTAGATCTCGCCGCCGACGGCCTCGAAGCATTCGATGGCGGCGAGTGTCGGGTCCCTGAAGAGGAACGAGGCGGCGTGCCACCCCTCGTCGTGGAGCGCGAGCGCGAGCGGCTCCTCCTCTTCGTCGACCAGGAGGCGGGCCTCGTCCGGTTTCGCCCGGAGCAGCAGGGCCGTACAGGCATCTGCCGTCAGTTCCGCAAACGATGGTTCAACCAGCCGGCACCCGTCGACCTCAAGGATATCCGCAACCTTCATGCCGCCCGCCTCTCGATCTTCAGGCCTCCCGGTGCCCGGATGACCCCGTCCACGCGGGCGTCCTCGTGCAGGGTGAGCCCCCGGCAGGAGACGTTCCCGAGGACGTGCACCTCCTGCTCGACCACCACGTCGCCGTTGCTCTGGACGTCGCCGTGGACGACCGATCCTCTGGCGATGCTCGCGCCTTGGCGCGCATGCAGGCTCCCGAAGATCGTCGTCTCCTCCCGGACCGCGATCGAACCGGCACGGATGTTCCCGTGCAGCCGGCATCCCGTCCCGACGGCCATCCCCTCCGGGACCGAGAAGGTCTGCATATCGAGGACGGCGCCGGCCGGGATCATCAGCGGCGTGGCGCCGGGGCCCTCGTCGTCGCCGAAGAGTTTCTGGAGAACGGAGCTCAGTTCCTCCTCCTTCTCGATCCCGAGGACGGCCACCAGGTACATCATGATGTAGATGATGACCGGCATCGGGTTGCGGATGGAGATCCAGCCCTTTGCCTCAAATCCGCGTTCGATCTGGACGTTGTCTCCGATATCGAGGTCGCCTTTGACGACCAGCTTCCCCTGGATCTTCACCCCCTCGCCGAGGTATGCGTCCTCCTCCACGACGACGTCTCCGTTGATCTCGCACCAGTTATCTATTCTGGCGTCGCCGCCCGCAACGATGTTGCCGTTGATTTTGCTGAATTCACAGACCACGACATCGTTTCCGAAGAGGCCGTAATCGATCCGGCACCTCTCACCGATGACGATGTCCAGCTCGGTCTTGAGCGTCCTCTCCTGGAGTTCTGTGTGGTCGGGGAGGGTGCAGGCCCTGATCCAGTCGTGGTCTCCCGTTGGTTCCATTTACCTGGTATAATCTTCATGCGCCATACTTATGACTCTTATTAATTAGATCCAGGGCGATCGGCATGAGATCGCAGCCGCGGATACGGTGGAGGCCGCCCTCCGCACACGAGACCTCGTCGAACCGGGCCGTCCGGTCCACCCTGACTCCGGCGCCCCTGATGACGACCGGCACCGGGTCGGCGCTGTGGTCCTTGACCGAGCAGGGGGTGCTGTGGTCGGCGCAGACGACGAGCAGGGTGTCGGAAAGACCGAGCAGCGGCTCGAGCGCCGCGTCGATCACCTCGATGAAGTCCCGTTTCTGGATGCTTTTCCCGTCGTGGCCGGCTTCGTCCGCGCCCTTGATGTTCATCAGCACGAACTCCTTCCGTTCGAGTTCCCCTATGGCCGCCTTCACCTTGGCGTCGAGATCGGAGTCGACCGACCCCGTCGTCCCCGGCACCGGGATATGCTCGAGCCCCACGACCTTCCCGATCCCGGAGATGAGGGTGGCTGCGGAGATGACGCTTCCGGAGAGCCCGTAGCGCTCGGAGAACTGGGGGAAAGCGCCCATCTTCCCTGCACCCCGGATCAGGAGGAGGTTTGCGGGCGCGAGCCCTTCCTCCATCCGCCGGACGTTGAGCGGGTGGTCGAAAAGAATCTTCGAGGATTGGCGGATGAACTCGTTGCACGCTTCGGCGGTCGTTCTGTCCGCCGCGTCATCGGTGTAGGGCCGGATGGTGAGCGGTTGTACCCCCTCCTTCTTGGGATCGTTTGAGGAGACCCGGTCCCCGAGCCCTTCCCCGGTGAGGGCGAGGGCCGCCCGGTGGCCGGCGCCCGACTCGAACATGAACCCGATACCGAGCGGCGAGAGGTCCACGCCGTCCCGAATCGCCTCAGATAGGGGCTCTGTCCCGGATATCCGCCCCGCCCGGCGGTCGGTGATGAGACCGTCCGCGTCCACGGTGGCGAAGTTGCACCTAAAGCCGATCATCCCGGCGGTCATGTGGATGCCGGTCCCTTCGGCCTCGAGCGGGCCCCGGCCGGTGTAGTACTCCTGCGGCGGGTAGCCGAGCAGGGCAAGGTGGGAGGTGTCGGACCCGGGGCGTATGCCGGGCGCGATGGGGTCCATGATCCCGCATACGCCCTCGCCCGCGATCCGGTCGAGAACCGGGGTCCGTGCGGCGCTAAGAGGGGTCAGTCCGTCCAGCGCTTCACAGGGACGGTCGGAGATCCCGTCCAGCACCAGGAATAGCACCTTGTGAGCAATCATCGAGAACAGGTGCGATCCAAAACCTGATTACTCTTCCCGGTGGACGACGAAGACCCGGGTCGCCAGACCGCCCCCTCTCTTCAGGACAAGTTCCAGGCACCGTTCGACCTGGCGGAGCGCCTCCTTCGCGAGGGCGTCGCTCTCCTCACGACACTCCTCCCCGCAGCCGAGCATGATGAGGATGTTGGTCGTCTTGATCATATCGGCCGTGAGGCACCGGATCTCCACGGCGAGGTCTTCACCGAGGATCGCCTCCATGTCGCATATGGTGTCGTAGAGCTGGTGCGAATACCGGTCGAGCAGCGCGTTTGAGGCGAGAACCCGGGCCGCGCCGCTCTCCCTGCCCTGGAGGTCGGTCCACTCCCGGTGGAACTGGACGAGCATCCTCCTGATGATCTCCCTGGCTATCGTCTGCTGTTCGTCGAGGGGTCGCTGATCGAGCAGAACCCGGTTTGCCCGCCGCGGACCTGCATGCTGCCCCTGGGCCGGCACCATGATCACCTCCTTGCCACGCTCCGGCGGAGGTATATCCGGTCATAGGGCATATACCCTTTGTGTCGTCTCCGCCACCGGGATCGTGGGATCGGTGAAGATACAAAAAACGGTAAAAGCGGGGTGAGCAGCCGGCCTTATACGGCCGCGACCTGCTCAAGTTTGGACTTGGTGATCTCGACCCGACGGATCGGGTAGATCGTCTTTACGACCTTGAAGACATCCCGGGCCATGTCGCCGGAGACGATATCCTTGACCAGGGTCTCAAAGTCGCTTTCCGCCGCCCGGGCGGAGAGGGCCTGCGAGATCGCCTGCCGTACGGCGTGGACCTGACTCTGATCGGCCCTCGATAGGGTGAGACAGACGACCGTCACCCGGAGGAGTTTCTTGTCCTTGCTGACGACCGGGTGGATGGTGTCGATGCGGGATGCCCGCCGCTTGACCATCGACCGGAGGTAGTCCCGGGTCACTTCGTGCCCGACGAACTCGGTGTACGCGGCGTCGCCGGCCACGTTGTTGATCTTGAACCTCATCTTGATGTGGGACTTCGAGTAGTCCTGCACAACTTCGCCGAGCGTCGCGGTCATGATGCGGCCGACCATGTTCTCGGGGTCGGCCGAGATGGCGTCGCCGATCTCAGCTTTGCCGAAGGCGTCGGGTACGTAGACACGGTACCACTTCTTGGCCTTCCAGCCTTCCAGCCTTCTTCCAACCTGTTTCTTCCTTGCCATGGTATCACTTCTCTCTGTTATGTCGATTTTTCAATCCCATTGGAGCCTGAATTCACTCTGGAACTCCTCGATCCTCTCTGCCGTCACCGTGAGGCAGAGGTGCATATATCTTCCGCTATCGCCAGGTTCATGAGGTAGTCGTCCACCGAAGCGATGATCGACCGGAGCCTGGTCCCGTCGATCTCGGCCCGCACCCCTCCCTCGACCGGGCAGGTCCTGATCAGGGTGAGGTTGTCGGGCTCGAGTGCCGCCGCAACGCATCCGGGACGGCTGTGCGGCGTCTCGATGGTGCCCTCGATCCGGATCATGCGGGTATCGCCTCCAGGAGTTCCTGCCTGAACCGGTCCACCTGGTCGGCGCCGATCCGGGCGCCGGCCCTCCGGCGATGTCCGCCGCCCTGGCCGCCGCACGCCTCCGCGAGCCTCCGCATCAGCGCCTCGAGATCGAGGTCGATGCCCGGCGGGCAGCGTGCCGATACGGCGTAACGGTCCCCGCTCTCTCCGATGACGAAGACCGGGCCGCTCTGGACGAGGTCGTTTGCGAGCGCGTCCGCGACGTCGCTTGCTACCCCTCCGTCGTCCACCGCAAAGAGGGCGACACGCTCGTCGAGACGGCGCGCCCCGCGGATCCCGGCGATGACCGCCTGCCGGTAGCTGGCGGTGATCTCCCAGGCTTCCTGGAGCGCGTGGGTCGAGCGGAGGCAGAGCGATGCGCCGATGTCTCCGGACCCGGCCTTGCCGCAGGCGTCGACGACGGCGGCGAGGTTCGCGGCCTCGTCGATCACCTCCCGGCCGAGGCTGTAGGTGGTCCCCCAGATCCCGCAGAGCGCGGAGAGCGATGTTTTCGGGGCGGCCGCAAGGACGACCCGGGAGAGGAGGGACTCGATGTCCACGTCGTCCTCGTCGGTGACCTGCGCGACCAGTGCCCGGGCGGTATCGGGAACGCCCGAGAACCCGGCGAGGTAGGGGTTGACGGCGAGCGCGAGCTGCTCGATGAGGCCCCTCCCCGGGAGGCGGAGGCCGCGGCGGGGTGCGATGAACCCGTTCGCGATGCCCTCGCTCGTGATCTCCCGGTTCGGCCCCTCGAGGGCCTGGCCGTCCCCGATGATCCCGAGGAGCGCGAGCCCCGCGAGGTCCCGGTTGTCCCCCATGCGCTGGGCGACGAGGTAGGCCGCACCGGCCGCCGAGAGGCTCCGGTCGCCGTCGATCCCGGCGAGATGCGGGTTGACGTGGTAGTCGCCCTCGAAGTGGGGCAGGTGGTGGTCCACCACCATCACGTCGCCGGGGAGGTCCGAGAGTGCCGATCCGAAGTCGCAGAGGAGTACGCTGCCGTCGCCGGGGAGGTCGGCCGTGGTGATGCCTGAGCGGATCCTCAGCCGGAACCGTCCGCCCTTGCGGAACATGGCGTGGCAGAGGATGGATGCGGCGGCTATACCGTCCGCATCGTGGTGCGCCAGCACCTCCACAAACTCCTGCTTTAGCAGGTGGTCGGCCAGGCTTGCAGCAGCGGCGTCAAGCGACATGGATCATCAGCGGGTAAGCAGGATCTCCGCAGTCTCCGGTTTGTAAGTCCAGCCTTTCGGCATCCGTCCGGACCTGACGTAGTACTTGACCAGTCTGCGTACCTTGGACTCGGCAATCTGCAGCTGCCGGGTGTTGTGCACGTCCTTCTTGTTCTCCGCAAGGTGCTTCCTTATCCCGAGCGCCTTCTGCATCAGGTTCCGGAGATCTTCGGGGATCTCGGATTCAAGGCCCTTCTCGCGGAGGATCTCGTTCACGCGCTTGCCGGTGACGAGCTTGACGTCGGGGACGGCGTACCTGTCCCGCAGCGCAAGGCCGATCTGGCTGGTCGACATGCCGTCTTTGCGGAGATCGACGATGATCTTCTCGATCTCCGCTACGTCCGTGTTGGACCACTCAGGTGCTTCCTTCCGGTAGGGTCGGACGGAACTGCTGGTTCCGCGGCGCCGAGCGTACATTCTTGCCATTCATACACCTCCGTTAGATATACTATGCTAAGTCCAGAAAAGAGTCCTTTAACTGACTAATCTCTGTAATCCCGAGCCCTTGCGGGCAGTGCTTCCGGGAGCACGTCGGACTTACCATAGCCAGCACATATCGTGCTGCATCATATTCTCCGGGAAGCGTCTTAAGAGTATCGGGCGGGTCCCCTGTTCCGGAGCGGGAAGCAATTCGTGGGGATTTATTATGGTTCGCAGCGACTTCCAATGCGTGAAGGAAGGGCACCCGGAACACCATTTCTCTGACGCGTTCACAAGGGAGCGCCTTCTCATCTTTGGCATCGCTGTCTCTACCCTCATCGCGTTCGGCGCCACAACATTCTGTCTCTCCACTGGAATATTCATCGTCTTCTCCCATCTCTTCTATATCCCGATCATCCTTGCGGCCTATCGTTATCCGGAGCGCGGTGTTGCGTTTGCCGGTGCGCTTGCCGCCTGCTACCTCGCGGAGGTATTTTTCTTCTCCCCCGGCAACGGATTGGAGATTGCAAACGCCCTGCTTCGTATTGCGATGTTCTTCGTTGTTGCCGTCGTCGTATCGAATCTTTCCGGCAGCCTGCAGGCGCGGGAGAGCCGGTACCGGGGGATCTTCGAGACATCCGGAGCGGGAATCTTTCTCTTCTCGCCTGATACGGGGAAGATCGGGGAGATGAACCGGGAGTGCTCCGCAATGCTCGGGTATTCCGAATGTGAGGTTCCGTTCCCGGAGGTGCCCGCGATCTGGCCAGGCTATCCCGGACTTGCCGGAGCCCTCGAGGAGGGCAGGATCGAAGGCCTGGACTGCAACCTCGCCGCCAGGGACGGGACGCCCTGCCCGGTGCTCCTCTCGGCAAGCCTTCTCCCCGGCCGACGAGAGGGCTGCGTGGCGGTCACCGGGACAGCGGAACTGAAGCAGATGGAGAACCGGCTCCGTCGTTCTGAGGAGACGCTCCGGGTCATCCTCAACACCACCGACGTCGGGATCCTCCTCACCGACCCGGGCAGGCGGGTCGTGGAGGCGAATACGGCCGCGGTCCGGCTCTTCGGCGGGACCGGACGGGAGGATCTGGTCGGGCGGAACCCGTACGACCTGATTGCCGAAAGAGACCGGGAGGCCGCCCGGGCTTACCGGAAACTGGCCCTGCGCGGTGAGGGGCCTGCGTCGGGAGAGTGCACGTTTCTCAGGCTCGACGGTACCGAATGGCCTGCGGAGATCTCGATCATCCGCTTCGCGCAGGACGGTGCCGCCCCGGGACGGCTGGTCCTCTCCCTCCGGGATATCACCGAACGGCGTCAGGCGGAAGAGGCGATGCGGGAAGAGTATCTGCGCCTCTCGGTCGTCAACGAGGTCGTCGCTGCCGCGGCTGCATCCCACGGGCTGGAAGACCTTCTCCGGGTCTCGCTCGCAAAGATCGTCGCCCTGCTCGGGTTCGATCACGGGGCGGTCTACCTGATGCGTCCCGGGAGCGATACGGCGGTCCTTCGTGCCCAGGAAGGGACGGGCGGGACCCTGCCGGCAGTGGTGCGCCGGGACGATCCCTTCTATCTGGACTTTGTTCGGGCCGGCGCGGTGCACTGCATCGAGGATTTCCCCGCGAAGTATCCCGGGTCCGGGGTCCGGGTTCTCGCCGTGGTGCCCATCCCCGGCGATGACGGCCCGGTGGGGTGGATCGGGGTCGGGAGCAGGGTCAGGAAGACGATCACGCGGGGCGAGCGCGGGATCCTTTTTGCCATAGGCAAAGAACTCGGCAACGCGGTCGTGAAGGGGATGCTCCAGGAGGATCTGGAGGCGGCGCTCGCATCTGCCAACCGCTACCTTGAGGAGGCGAATGCCGCGGCCGCCGAGGTCAACCTTTATGTGGACATCCTCACCCACGACATCAACAACGCGAACACGGCAGCAATGGGCTATCTGCAGATGTTTCTCGAGTCCGCCGCCGAGTCGGACGGGGTGCTCGTCGGAAAGTCGCTTGCGGCCGTCTACCAGAGCAACGAGATCATCCGGAACGTCCTGACGCTTCGCAAGCTCAAATCCGGATCAGGCGAACTCGAGCTGGTGAGACTTGAGCCGGTGATCCGGGGGATCTGCAGCTACCACACGGATGCCCGCATCGTCTATGACGGAGCTGATGCAGCGGTCCTCGCCGATGATCTCATCAGCGAGGTCTTTGCAAACCTGATCGGCAACGCCATCAAGTTCGGCGGGCCGGCCGTCGAGATTACCATCAGCGTCAGGGAGGAGGGGGAGGGCAGGGTTGCGGTGACGGTTGCCGACACCGGCCCCGGGATCCCCGACGACCTCAAGCCGCGCCTGTTCGAGCGCAACCAGCGTGGGGCGACGAAGAAGAGCGGGAAGGGTCTCGGCCTCTTCATCGTCAGGATGCTTGTGGAGCGCTACGGGGGGAGCGTCAGGGCAGGCGATCGGATCCCCGGCAACCCGGGGGAGGGGGCCGCCGTCACGTTCACCCTGCCGCGTTGCCTTCCGGCGGCAGGGAGTGGGTGAGCCGAATATTTATCTGCTCACGGGCCAACATGTACTGGTACCAGTGCGATAGTAGTCTAGCGGTAGGACAGGGGCTTCCCAAGCCTCTAGCCCGGGTTCGATTCCCGGCTATCGCATCGGCATTCCGATTTTCGCGCATTTTATCTGGTTGTTCCGGAACTGTTCCTTCTGCGGGCACGTTCAGCGTTTTTTCGCCGCACAACGGCACCCGCGCAGACGACGCCTGCGGGTCTCTTGAGCCGTCCGGGCATCACCCGGCGCCGTTACACCCGTCCCCCGCCCTCCCCCGGCACCACCTCAAACCGGCAGTGGTCGAACCTCATCGAGTAGCACCGGGTCTCGACCGCCGTCGCCGGCCGCCCGTAGTGGCGGGAGAAGAGCGCCCGGAGGATGCCGGAGTAGAACGCGCACGCTGGCTTCCCGGTGACGCCGGGACCCTTGCCCCTTCGACACTACCGGATACTCATCCGGCGGTCCCCACCTTTTTTATACTCCGGGTCGCGCCGGTGCGGCAAACCCGTGCCTCACCCAGGCGAACGCGAAGAGCGCCCCGGCCTGCATCACTACCAGGAATCCGACGACGAGCGGGACGGCGACCGTGTAGGCCCAGCCGATGAAGGCGCTTCCGGCGAACCAGGCCGCCCCGTAGATGGTATTGAATATCCCGTAGGCCGTCCCGCGCTTGCTGATATGGGTATAGTCCGCGACGGCGGCGCGGAGGATTGTCTCCTGCGCACCCATCGCCGCGCCCCAGAGCACCACGGCGGCAAATGCGAGGACGTAATCCGTCCCGAATGCGAGGATGGGGATGCCAATCGCGAGGAGCGGCACGGAGAGGAGGGTGACGAGCCCGAACCGGTCATATGCCCGGCCGATCGCGAGAGCCGCGACGGCGTCGACGCCCATGGCGACGGCGTAGAAGAGTGGGATCTCTGCTTCGGAGACCGTGCCGGTGATGGCGAAGTGATAGGCGATGACCGGGAACGCCGCGAACCCGGCCATGGTGAGCGCGGTGAAGGCGCCGTAGGGGAGCAAGGAGCCCGGGAGGGTGGTTACCCTGGAGGCGGGGCCGCCTCCCTCAAGCGACGCCGGTTCGGGTGCCCGGTGCCGGGCGAAGAGGAGAGCGAGGATCATCAGCGCGAACGGGATGGCGAGGAGGGCAAACCCGTTCCGGTAGTCTCCCTGCGCGAGGAAGACGGCGGTGAAGATCAGCGGCCCGATGATCGCCCCGACCTGGTCGAGGGCTTCGTGCACGGCAAACCCCCAGCCCCGCCCGACTGTCGTCGTGGCGTTCGCGAGGATAGCGTCCCGTGCGGGCACCCGGATGCCCTTCCCCATCCGTTCGAGGACGAGGAGAAGCGCGGCGCCCTCCCAGGATCCGGCGAGCACGAGGAGCGGGACCGCGGCGAGCATCCCGTAGCCGATGAACGTGATCGCCCAGTAGTGCCGCGTGGTGTCGGCCAGGTACCCGGAAACCAGGCGGAGGGCGTAGCCGAGGAACTCGCCGAGGCCCGCGACCACGCCGACGGCGAGGGCACCGGCGCCGAGGAGGTAGAGGTACGGCCCGGAGACGCTCCGCGCCCCTTCGTAGATGATATCGCCGAAAAGGCTCACTACACCAAAGAGGACGATCACGGTGTAGGCCGCCCGGTGTTTGCCATCCATGGAAGGGAGATCTATTGCTCATCGCCCATAAGGCCTCTCGAACGGCGGTGCCCTGCCCCCGGAGAGCGCTCTCCCGCGTTCCGGACCCTCGCCGGCCTGACGGGTGCTCCTGCGGCGATGCCTTCCGGGTCGTCGGATCAGGAGGACTCCCGAACCCCGCTCCGGGGGAAGATGTAATCGTGATGAGCGATACCTACCTGCCGTGGTGCTAAACGGGACGAGCGTTCTGTGGGGAGAGAAACGGACATGAGGAGCCGGCGCTGGATCGCGCTCTCGCTCCTCATCAGCGGCGCGGCTCTCACTGGATTGTTCGCAACGACCTTCACCCCCGAGACACGGGCCTACCTCGGGGAGGTCGGCATCGCCGCTCTCCTCCTCGCCCTCGGGCTCCGGGCCGGATCGATCCTCTGCCGGGTGGCGCGGATCGGGGTTCTCTGCCGCGGTCTCGGCTACACCGTGCCGTTCCGGAGTCTCACGGTCACTCAGTTCCTCTCGCTCTTCGCCGGGTCGATCACCCCCGGCCAGGTGGGCGGCGAGCCCGTCCGGATCCACCGGCTCTCGCGTTCCGGGCTCGCCGTCGGGGACGCCGTCGCCGTCGTCGTCACGGAGCGGGTGCTCGACCTCGCCGTCTTCGTCTCCCTCACCCTCGCCGCCCTTCTCGCCGTCCGGCACCTCTGGAGTTACCTTGCCGCCACCGTCTTCTACCCCGTGGCGGCCTTCCTCCTTCTCGTCCTCGTCCTCCTGCTCACGCTCGTCGTCCTGGTCCGCCGCCCGTCTTTCACGAAGCGGGTGCTCGGCAGCGTTGCCGTCCGGGTGCTCTACCGGTGCGGCCGGAGCCGGCGCTGGCTCCGGTTCTGCCCGGGTGCGGAGGGTGCGGGACCCCTCGCGGAGAGGATCGAGCGCGAGTTCGAGACCTTTGCTGCAGGTTCTTCCCGGTTTGCGAGGGCCGGCCGCCGGGCCGTCGGCGGCGCGCTCCTGCTCAGCATCCTTGACTGGGTCTTCTTCTTCTCCACGGCATCGGCGCTGCTCGTCGCTCTCGGGCTGCCGCCGTCCCTCCCGGAGTCGTTCCTCTTCCAGGGGGTTCTCCAGATGATCGCAGCCGTTCCGCTCGTCCCGGGCTCGGCCGGGATCGCGGAGCTTGGCGCTGCCACGCTTTATCGCCGGATCGTGCCCACCTATCTCCTCGGTCTCCTCGTCGTGCTCTGGCGGCTGATCCTCTACTTCCTCAACATCCCCCTCGGTCTCCTCGCGGCCGCTCTTGCCGCGAGGGAGAGGAGCGGCGGGGATCCCACCGAAAACCTATAACCCTTATGAAACCAAAATCTATCAATTAACGCGGATATGACGAAAAATTCCCTGTTCGTGAAACGATCGGAGGACATTCGGATCTCCGGCCGGGGAGGGTCATGACCACCGATACCGATATGTATGCCCTGAGTATCATCACCGAGAACAGGGCCGGCGTGCTACGCGACGTGGCCACGGTGATGGCGGATTACCGGGCCAACATCCAGATGATCCAGCAGTCGATCATCACCGACGGCCCGAACACCGGGAAGGCTTACCTCTACTTCGAGTTCGAGGAGTGCGGGAACCACCCGGAGCTCATCGCCGACTTAGCAAGGGTGCCGTCCGTCGTCGACGTCACCATCTACCCGCCGTTCTCGCGGATATTCGGCTCAAGGGTGATCATCATCGGCGGAGGTGCGCAGGTGGCCCAGGTGGCGCTCGGCGCTGTGAACGAGGCGGACCGCCACAACATCCGCGGCGAGCGGATATCGGTGGACACGATTCCCCTCGTCGGCGAGAAGACCCTCGCGCTCGCCGTGGATGCGGTGGCCCGGCTTCCCCGGGCGTCCATCCTGGTGCTCGCCGGGTCGCTGATGGGCGGCGAAATCTCGCGGGCGGTGGACCGGGTCCGGGAGGCGGGCATCCCGGTGATCGCCCTCAAGATGGCCGGGAGCGTCCAGCAGCATGCCGACCTGGTCGTGACCGACCCCATCCAGGCCGGGGTCTTTGCCGTGATGCACGTCAGCGGCAAGGCGGTCTTCGATATCAACCGCGTGCGTGGGCGTGAATTCTGATATGAATTCCATCGATATGGCTGTCAGGGTGCTGCAGAGGGACGGACTCGTCGTCTATCCCACCGAGACGGTCTACGGCCTCGGGGCGGACGCCCTCTCGGAGGATGCGGTGATGCGGGTGTACGAAGCCAAGAACCGGCCGGTCGGGAAACCGATATCGGTTGCCGTCTCGGATATGGAGATGCTCGCCGCCATCGCGGTGGTGGACGACGCCGCACGGGCCTTCATCGAGCGGTTCCTGCCCGGCCCGGTGACGGTGATCCTCCCGGCGAAGTCGTGCCTGCCGGCGGTCCTCACGGGCGGCACCGGTCTTGTCGGCATCCGGTGGCCCGACAACGAGGTCGCGCTCGCGATCATCGCCCGGCTCGATGCCCCCATCACGGCCACCAGCGCGAATATGTCGGACGATATCCCGCCGACCCGGCCCGATGAGGTCTCGGTCCCCCACGACTACCTGGTCGACGGCGGGCAACTCCCCGGGACGCCGAGCACGGTGGTGGACCTGACCGCCCGGCGTATCCTGCGGAAGGGTGCGGAATGGGAAGCAGTGGAAGCGTTCCTGGAGACTCTGCGGTGATCCATGCGATCGATACGACTCCGTGACTTCATCGAGGACCCTGAGGGCTGCCTTTATGCGGTCTCGAACTACGACAACGCCGACCGGATCGGGTGCATCCTCCGCTACGTCCCCGATCCGGACGGGGAGCGGACGAACCTCTCCGGCCGGCGGTACCGGAAATACGATTTTGCCGAGGCCTTCGACTGGATCCGGGAGCATAAGCCGGCGTACCTGGATGCGGTCCACCGGGTGCCCTGCTGCGACGTGGTCCGGGTCTACAAGCCGGAGGAGGAGATCGGGAAGGTGACGGCCCGGAACGCCCGGGTAGAAAGGCTCCTCTCCCACTTCGACCTCCCGCCGGGCTCGTTCGGGTGCACGGGTTCGCTCCTCTGCGGCCTGGAGAACGCCGCTTCCGATATCGACCTGGTGGTCTACGGCGACGCCTGGTTTGCCGCACAGCGCCAGCTCCGGCACCTGGTGAAGGCCGGGGTGATCCCGGGGATGAGCGCCGCGATGTGGCGCAAGGTCTACGACAAGAGGGTGCCGGAGATACCGTTCGACGCCTTCGTCCTGCACGAGCAGCGGAAGTGGAACCGGGGGGAGTTCGAGGGGACCTACTTCGACCTCCTCTACACCCGGGCCTACGGGAACCTGGACGCGGTCCCCGCCGGTGCGGGGAAGGTGGTCGGCCGGGCGACGATCGAGGCCACGGTCACCGACGCCTCCCTCTCTTTCGACAGCCCGGCGGTCTATGCCGTTGACCACGACGAGATTGCCCGGGTCCTCTCCTTCACCCACACCTACTCGGGGCAGGCGCTCGCGGGGGAGGTCATCGAGGCTCGGGGTGTCGTGGAGGAGCACGGCGACGAGCGGTGGCTGATCGTCGGCACGACCCGCGAGGCGAAGGGCGAGTACATCGTCTCGAAGACGCTGCTTGAGAACTCGGGGTAGTGATACTCCCGGGCATCCCATCGTCAACTCACCCAAAGAAAGCGGAGACAGGGGGCTGTTGACGGTCCTCTACGCGGCTTCGCGTGAGTCAGCAATGCAGGGGTGACGACAGGCTCACACGCGAAGCCGCGAAGAACGCGAAGTTCGGTATCGTCACCTCGAATGCTCCTTCGCGGCTTCGCGCCCTTCGCGTGAGAACGTATCGCCAGGGTTCGAGTACCGGGGCCTGTCTTTGCACCCTTTGAACTTCGGCTAATTTCAGAAGAGGTCCGAGAGCCGCCGCGGCCCGGCGGTGCACCGCTCGAAGTGAGGGCACCCCTCGCAGGGGGCCCGGAGGGGCCGCGGCGGGATATCTCCCGCGACGACCCTCTTTGCCGCCCGGATCGCCTTGATCATCTCCCGCCGGTCCCGGGGCTGGGGCTCGACGAACCGGCAGACGCCGCTCGCGACGTACTCGACGTAGCCGCCGGCGACGGGACGCCCGAGGGTCTCTCTGAGGCAGGCGGCGTAGCAGGCGACCCGGAGCCGGTCGGTGCCGTAGACCCCGGCCTTCGGGGCGGTGCTCGACCGGGCGACGGCGAACGTGCCGTCCTCGAAGACCTTGTCCACCCTTCCGCGGATGCCGAGGGTGTCGGACTCGACGGCGAGGTCGGCCTGGACCGGCCGCTGCCAGGCGGTCTCGCTGCAGGCGGCGACGCACTCGTCGAGGAGCTCCCGGGTCTCTTCGGAGGCGTCGGGGAGGACGCAGAGGACCTCTCGCCAGATCTGCTCCGTCTCGAGGAGTTCCCCGAGGTGCGTGGAGACCTGTTTGCAGACGGTGTAGCGGGGCGACTCTTCGCGCTCCTCCGACCGCTCGAAGTAGTAGCGCCGGGGGCAGATGTGGCAGGCGACGACGCCGGATACCGGGATGTAATCAGTCATGGATAGCGTGGTCCCGTTTGACAAGAGGTATGCCCTCCCGCTATTTAGCGGGATACGCTCCGCACCGGCGCAGGGTCCCGGTCTTCCCGGGGCCGGATGGGTGCGTTCAGGACCAACCCTTATGCCGGAGGGGATCACAGATGATGGGTATGGCTAACCGAGAGATAGCGGTCAACATCCCCGGCGACCTCGACCCGGTCTACTCCAACCGGATCCAGATCGCCTACAAGGAGGACGAGTTCACGTTCCTCTTCCTGCACGAAATCCCCGGCATGAACCAGGCGCGAGGAAAGGCGATCGTCTCGATCAGCCCCCGCCACGCGAAGAACCTGGTCGAGGTGCTCGCGAAGAGCGTCGCCGACTACGAGCAGAAGTTCGGCAAGATCACCACCCCGGAGGCTGCCCCGCACCAGGAGAGCAACGTCACCATCCGGGGTTACTCCTGAACGGGACCGGACCGGCGGGTTCCCGGCAGGTGATACCTTTTTAATTCCGGACGTGTAATATTCTAAGGCAGTTGCCGCTGTGGCTTAGCGGTATAGCGGCTGATTCGTAATCAGCAGGTCGGGGGTTCAAGTCCCCCCAGCGGCTTAGCCTCTTTTTCGAAAACCCTGTTTCTAGATCTACTTGTTTTCCACGTGTAGTTGTATATTCAATCCGTCAAAATAGTATACTCTCCCAAGTCTTGTTCGTCTCTCTGGTATCCCAACATCTAATATAGAGTTATGATAAAGCGGGCGTACGTCTGGAGCCTGTTATTGATGATGTACAGGTGTTTGATCTCTCAGATGAATGTACTTAGTGTGGTCGCTGTAAGCTGGCTAATATAGGGTGATTTTATCCGGATTTTTGCTTCTACGAGAGATCTCCTACAGGCGACTGAAAACAAAACAATTATCAGACCCTTTTGACAATTACACATCATTATGATTCCCCCGAATTCATATTTGGATTAATAGAGTGAATGAGTCATAGGTCTGCTAAGTAAATGACTTTTGGTGAAAAAATGGAGAATAATGGTCAGAGTGGGTGGAAACATTTTGCAAGAGGCATGTCGCGAAAGTACTATTTTGTCATTGCGATAATGCTGATAATTATTGGTTTAATAATCTCTTTTATCTCACCGATAGTGCCAGATCCCACGTTTTCGAGGTTCATTGGAGAGTTAGGGATTTTTCTTTCCGCTGTTATCGCAGTCTCTCTGATATATGATATTATTATCAAAGAAATTGAACGTCAATTTTTTCTAAGCGACTTGAAGGATGTACTAGATAAAAAATTATCTGATTATTCCCTGAAAAGTAATCTACCAACTATTTATGAAGGCGGGAGGCTAGAATTAAGGCAAAAAGTAGAACATCTCAATCGAGCTGAGAGTGAATATCTTGAAGTTGGAATTTCTCTGGTTACTTTAGCAAGTTACTTCCATAGCAGGTCCCCTGTGGAATTTAAAGATCATGTCATTGAACAATTAAGAAAGGGTGTAAATTTCAAGTTCGTACTACTTGACCCAGATTCAGCCATCGCAGTAATGTATGAAAATGATCGGAATGAACCTGATCGAAGGGATAAAATAAAATGTACTATTGAAGAGTTTAAGAAGTTAAAAATGGAGTTTGCTAAGGCAGAATACGTGGGGACTTTTAGCGTTTACGTGTACTCCCATCTGCCCTGTTATTCTATTCAATTTGTTGATCCTTCAACAGATAATGGGCGAGCTTTAATCTCTCACTATCTGTATGGAGTTCGCAATGCACAATCACCTGTGATTGAGATTTCGAAAAGCGCGAATCAAAAAATGTTTGAAACATATTATCACTCAGTTCAAGACCTGTTTGAAACCTGTAAACAGGTTGTATGACATTACTTATTCGAGCATCGGAAGAAACCTATTTTCAAGCAACTTTCTACCAATAATCACCGAAATATTGCTGATATTATAAAAAAAGAGTTTAGATTCACCGCTAGGGAATATGGTGCGTTCACCCCAAGCATTTATTGAGTCTTCTGATGGGTCATTGATTCGTCTATCTTTTCATCAGTCGTTGATAAATCCGATTGGTGGGGTGACCTCCAGAAAAACCAGTCCTTTAGACTCATCAAATAGTGCTCTTTTAAGTTGATATCTGGATCTTTATCGAGCATTTTGCTAACCTTCACCTTCTGCTTATATGCTTTTTTAATTCTCAGGAACGTCATATTTGATACTGTGTTGAGAGACAATATCTGGTTAAGATAGTTATACTGCTCCTTTACTGATTCCAATTTCAGGCCAGCCATGGTTTCATCGCAATCTTTTGACTCGACATCTCTGAAAGTATGACAATCTCTTATAAAGTCTGTAAGGAGTTTTACTCCCTGTTCGCTCTTATTCATTGACTCGGTCAGGCCCAGTATTTTATCGGAAAATGAAATTATCAGTATTATGAACCCCAAAAATGCAATGATATTTCTCATATCCTGCTGATCCGAAGGGAGAAAAGACAATGAACGTAGGATCGCAGGATCTGCAATACTTAAAAGGGCAATAGATGTTGAAGATACTAGGACTGCAAGGGATAAGAGAAAAAATATCCATTTATACTTTTTATACTGGTATGCACTGATTTCCCTGGATAAACTGGCCTTGTCCTCTAAATTTTTAACCTCCTTAATGCAGTCCTCTACTGTTTTCCCACCCATTGGAACCCCTCTCAATTGCAATTAATGATTGAAAAGATCCTCAGGTAATTCGGCTCTATCGTTGCATAACGCCAGAGCACAACATCCACAACCTGGATTTTATCGCCACTCATTTCTGAAATATCTCGGCAAAACTCCTGCACATCATCGTAGCCTTCGAGATGTGCGATTCGTTGAAGGTGACGATCCGGTTTCGCAATTGGAATCCCGATATTTTTTGCTAAATGAAATGCGGTGGCGGGTCCGATGAATTTGAACATACGAAGAGTATTGATAGGATCCTTTTCAATTGCCTGCTTTAACTTTGCGAATCCAATTTTAGCAACTTGTTCTGCAGCGCTTATGATTGCCGTGATCTTCAACCTATGGTTAAAGAATCGCAATGCCCTATTCAGGCACGATTGGGAGTTTTCCCAAATTTTCCTCGCGGAAACCCAGTTATAAAAACAGTCTGATATTCTGCAGAATCTGTTCGAGATCACCTCGGTCTTCATACCCGATGTGAGGATGACCCACCCGAGCTCTTTCAGGAATGTACTCTCATCGACATCCTCGAAATGCAATTCATCCTGCCATCGGATCTCGTCAGAGTAGCCTTCGTCAGTAACAATCGTTTTTGCAAAAAGGTATTTTGTCAATAATGGATGCCTCATTGGATCTCACCGAGGATTTTGTCCCAAGCATCACGCGATCTTATATTGTCAGCATTCTGCATACTCGTATGAATCCGTTGAAGTGTCCTTTGTGCTCTTAATCTGTCAGGTGAGTTAGCCCCCTCCAGATAATCATCAGTACGTACTGATTGTCCCGAACTATCAGTGATAGGAGTTGTGACCCGCCTCGATGCCTGTTCGAAGAAGTACTTGAGCATCACCTTTGGAGTGTTGGGCATGTCCTTTGGATATGCCTTGAACACTTCGATGGCCAGAGACTCGACATGATATCCGGTCAGTCTTTGACCTTCGGGAAGGTTCGCGATGACACCCTTCGCGAGCTTGATTACGGGGATTACTTTTCCACCGCACGACTGATTTACTTCGGTTAATTTTTGGGCGAACCTGTCGGGATGAACAACTTTAGACCATTCGTTAGAATCCTTTTTTGGTACTTTATATCCAGTTGGCGTACTAACTGCAGGAATCAGCTGGATCTCGCACCCGTCTCTGAACTTGATTGTAACAGCCATGGATCCGGTTTTAATTTCCTCGACGTTATGTAATCTCCCAGAAAGTTCTCTTTTTACATAAGAGAGGATCTTATCCGGAGGGTAATCGGCTAATTCGGAATTGTTGATGAGCATCAGGATATCAGCATCGCTCAGTCCATCAACATATGTATGCTTACTAACTGATCCACCGAATCTAAGTTTTATTGCTCCCTCAAATCTGGCTTCAATAATATCCTTGATGTCATCCAGATGAGTTTTGTACTGATCAGAATCTCTATCATTGTAGGATTTCAGCCTATCATTCATCATCCTGTTTACATCCGACTCAAAGGACGCATCTTCTGAGGTACTCCTTGATCGTCTAAGATGGTCTTTATAATTATCAGACGAACCTGAATAACCTCCTCCACCACCCATTACAAAACACCTCCAAATTCATTGTTTAGTTTTTCATACGCCGATGCAAAGAAGTCTCTTTGATAGCCCAGGACACTAATGTCCTGTTTGTCGTGAACCAATTTGAGTTTCTTTTCTAATTCTTTGAGAGCATAGTAGTTATCTTGGCAAATCTCTGCCCACATCATTCTTTGCTCTATCTCAATTCCTTTACTCACGATCCCTTTACAGTTGATATAATGCAATTCACCTTCTCCGTATGAATACCGTAGCCAGGACAGACCATCAAGAATGTCTGCGCCGGACAGATAGTACAGGGGCGACGCAATCGGATCCAGACCTCCGAAAACCTGTATGGGGATTTCAAGTCCCCTTTTTTCCATTTCCAGACGCAGATGCGCAATGTTTTTCATGCGCGTGAGTAATGTTTCACCGAGTTCTTTCTCGGTCACACCTAG
This sequence comes from Methanobacteriota archaeon, assembly GCA_016841955.1. GTDB lineage: Archaea > Halobacteriota > Methanomicrobia > Methanomicrobiales > Methanoculleaceae > Methanoculleus. The sequence goes on along the minus strand of JAENYE010000001.1, from coordinate 204,992 downwards.
TAAATCGAATTCATGTAAAGATTCAATGTTTTGTGAAATTTGCCCGATATCAATCGGGTGGTGATCAACTGATTTGAGCAGTAGTTCCTTTAAAACATCATCTCTTCCAGCAAATAGACATTCTGCCAATCGGATTTGTTCATCTATAGAGCATCTTTGCTGAGGATGATCATAACTTATCAGTACCAATGGAACAGGGGTGGAGAATGCATTTATCACTTCAATATATTTTTGAATATCCCACTCGTTAGGGGAGGGCTTATAGAATCCAATGTCGGTTAAGTTGTTGTCAATGGTGCATTCATACCCGCCGCTATCGATGAATATCAGATTTTGCGATTCAATTTTTGGGAAGGGTTTTTCGGAGTAGTAGATATCATACGCGCTGATCAGGGAGACATCAGTAATGATGTCAGACATTATTTCGATAGTCGCGTTGAGTCGAAGAGGTATAGCTGCACGGCTCGAAAAGGACGGAATCAGCAGAGGCGTTGAAGCAGCAATGAACCCCTCAAAAGTAATGTCTAGGGTCCGTGTCAACATAACAGTGCCCTCCTATCGAGACAGGACGAACATACACCGCAGGGCTCATCCCCCCCCTTTTCACAACTGTATGTCATATCAACTGGAACGGCATTGTCCAGGCAGTACTGTAACACCATTTTTTTGTTCCATTTCAGAAATGGCGCTTCGAAAACAACTTGGCCGTTACTGTAACCTTCCAGCACCCTTTGGATGTCGTTTGCGAACCTCTCTGAACAATCGTAATATGGAGTTCCAGCATGCAAACCCATGGCGAGCGATCCGCAAAAGTTTGGATTTGCCATTAGTGCTGCAAATATCAAGAAGGCATTCCTTCCACAGATTTCTCCGGCTCCATGAGCGATCGAGCATGAGTAATGTACTATCTGTGGGCTCACGTGATACCAATCTGAAATTGACGAAATACTTTCCAGTTCGTTTTCAAGTGCACTCTGTCCAAAATCAACATATAGAGGTGTAACGGCAAAGCCCGCTGATAAAAAATAGTGCAAACAAGCAGTAGAATCAATCCCCCCGCTGAAAAGAAGCAGGCATCGCTTTAACATTGTTGAACCATTTAAAGGAATTAACTGAGTGAATATATATGTTTCGAAACTTCTTTTGCTCTAAATTGGTTAAGAAAGCGATTATCTACTGTATTAAGTTCGAAAGGGTTCATCCTCAAACAACAAACAATCCAAAAAAACGGATAACACATCCACATCCACCCCTCTTCCGCAACCATGGCAAACGACATCGGCACCCTCGCAATCACCATCTCCCTCCTCGGCATCGCGTTCGTGCTGCACTTCTCGGCAGCACCCTACTACTTCATCGGCTCCCCGCCGACGGGGCTCAGCACCGGGACCCTCGGCCTGATCTTCTGCGTCCTCGGGGTGCTTCTCGCTGGCTTTGCGGCCGCAAAGAAGGAGTGAAACGGTGTTCTCCGGCCGACCGGCAACCCCTGCCGGGCCGGGTGTTTTTCCCGGTCACGCTCTGCGGGACAGTCACGAGCAATGACAAAAAGCGGTGCGGAAGTTCCTGTGGGTGCGGCTCGCGTCCCGACACACTATCACTGATACCTTCATATAGGTATCAGTGAATAGCGATACAACCCGGAAACTGTCCTATATTCCTTCAATGAATCACTCATATAAGGCAATTCAAAAGATGGACAATGCAGCCTCATGTATTCATAGCGAAGAGCCCGTGGAGTTGCCAGATCCTTCAAAAACGTCTTCTTATAGCGGCAAAGGACCATGCTATCGGTTCTTCATATGCGCATAGCACCGCTGTGCCTCAGTGAGCGAGAGGGATTCTTCCTCCTCGACCTCTTCCATAGAGAGCGCAAGCCCGCAGTCTTTGAGGAGTTCCTCAATCTTCTCGAAGGTCTCAATGTCGAGAACGACCCCGATCTTTCTGTCGTTGTCGGTTACGATGTATTGCCGTTTGATATTGATCACCGCTCATCACCCCCTGCCGCTCTCTCGCCTGTACGGGTATCTTGGAAGAGTGGAACGATAAATGTTGAGGTATTCCGGTACCCTGCCGTATCCGGCTGGACGGGGATACTGCGGGGAAGACGGGCTGCCACTCATCCCGAACTGAAGAGGTTTCTGAGACCCGCCGTGGGGGAGTTTATCCCCATCGATACCTACCCCGACAAAAAAGAGACCGGGTCCGGCCCGGCACCGCTTAGCGTGCCGGTGCCGCCATCGGCTTCTTCTCCTCCATTTCAGCGGCTTCGACCGCGTCCCGGAGTGCTGCTCCGGCCATCACGAGCGCTTCCGGGGTGACCATGCCCTGGGCAATGAGTTGTGCGTTGGTATCGCGGAGTGCCTGCTTGAGGTCCTTTGCCCAGAGGTGCTCGATGAGGAAAACCGCGGCAGCGCTGTCGTTCGGGATGGCGTCGGAGATTCGCTGGACGTTCTCCTCGGTCATACCAAAGGTATGCTGGGCAGCCGCCATGGCGCCGGTCTCTACGCCTCTCCGTGCTCCTTCTTCCCCGCCGGCGCCGAGGCCGATGAGCGCTCCGACGGCGGCGCCGAAGCGCTGCCGCTCCGCCTCGTCGAGCTGCGAGGCCTCCATGGCGCTGACGTTTCCGTCCGCATCCTTGTACACGAACCGGAGATCGATCAACCTGATAACACCCGTCTCCATTGCCGGCTCGAGCGCCTGCCGAATCTGACCATGGAAATCCGGGTTCTTGAATCCGATGACCAGGAGCTGCATCGGACCATACATCACTTCTGCCATTCCTGTATTCCCCCTTAACAAAATTCATAGGTTGCTTGCCCGCACCCAGCGATTCACTGCTCTCGTGCTGCAATACGAATGCACCGGCAGAGTGCTTCTGCCTGCGATCTTTCGTACTTCTCTCCGAAAGTGTGCACACCGGAGGCGGGTCCGAACCACGATGGGCGAACTAGTATAAAAAATCGAGTATAGGAATCAGGGGACTCCAAACTTCTGAAAACGCACCGATTTAAGAGCCCGGCCTACCCATGCCCTTCCGACACTTCAATGCCGGGCTGTCTCTACGGATCCGTTGATTGCCTGTCGTTCTGTTCTTCTCCAATAGCGGCCTAATCGTGCGACATCTGGTCGATCGCCGCCGTAACGGCGAGGATGAGCGCATCGTCATGCCCCGGCTCCACTTCCACGCCGTACGTGTCCCGGACCCGGAACCATTTCTTCGAAACCTCGGCGACACGCTCCCGCCCGGCATCGATATGGTACTCGTGGTCAAGGATGTTGCCCTGCACATCCCAGTCCTGCTCCCCGGGGATACTTACCGTCCAACGATCACGGACCGGCGTGATCAGAGCCTTCTTGATTGTCGCCGCCGTCCCACCGCCCCCCCGTTCGATCTCCATGGTGTCTTTGATATGGAGCATCCGCTCCTGGATCTTGTAGAGGTCCTGCCCCTCCCTGCTCTGGATGATCAGGGTATTCCTGACGCGGAGCGCTTTTCCGTCCACCTTGAACGCCCGCTCTCCCGCTGCGTCCTCGATCCAGTAGTCGTCCCCTATCGAGACGAGTTTTTCGCGCATTTTATACCGGTGTGCGCCGCCGGCCTCTTCGCGAGCCCGCAGACCGCCTTCTGCTCTTCTTCCTCTCATCTTCTCCACCTCACAGAAACACTCAGGCCCGTTACTCCCGGGCCATCATCGCGGCCGCTTCTTTCTCGAGGTGAGCGTACGGCTCCCCGGTGACATCCACCATGATCTTATGAACCGTCCCGGTAAACGCCCACGGCCGCTCGCCGGGATAGTCGTCGGTCACGGCATCTCCCTGGCTCAGTCCGACGGAAAGCCCTTTGCCGGCGAGATCGAAGTACGCGGGCTGGGTCTTGATCCGTCCCTCGCCCACTTTTTGGTCGTTGATGTAGAGCGCGACCGTCCCGTGTGCGGTGCCCTCCGGCTCCTCGCTCTCCTTGGTGAACGCAACGGAGAGCGTGGCCCTGCCGGCAGGGACCTCGGCGTCCGAGGCGATCACCTGCTCGGCACCGACGAAGTTGTAGACATACCGGGGTCGGTTATCCTTGATGTAGAAAGCATGGCCCCCGAACCTGCTCCCCATGGTGAAGAGGACTCCTTCCGCACCGCCACCCGGTATCTCGACGTCGGCGGCGATGGTATAGGACCGGTTGCGGATATTCACCGCCACGCCTTCAGGGATCGGGGCGGTGTTCGGATAGTAGACGAAGAGGTTGCGTTGCGGCGCGGGCTGGGGCCGTGGTGAGGTCAGAACTTCCGGTGCTGTGCGATCTTCGAGCGGCAGCCCCTGGTACTTCCCGGCCTCGTGCCACCAGCGCGCGATCATTTCGAGGAGCTTGCGCGGCTGCTGATCGGCCAGATTGCGGGTCTCCGAGCGATCCTCCTCGATGTGGTAGAGCTCCCAGGTGTCCTCGGTGAAGTGGCCCCATCCGGCGATGGTCGGATGGGTGGTGACCGCCTTCCAGCCGTCGTGCCAGATGCCGCGGGAACCGAGCATTGAGTAGAACTGGGTTTGCCGCTCTGTGGGAGCATCGCTCTTTGCGAAGGTATAGCGCATGCTGATGCCCTCGACGGGCCACTGGGTGTACCCCTTCACGGTATCGGGCATCGTGATGCCGATGCATTCCAGGATGGTGGGTGCAACGTCGATGGCATGGTGGTAATGGTGGCGATTCTCTCCCTTTGCCCGAATGCCCTGCGGCCAGTGGAATATGCAGGCGTCCGCGATGCCGCCGGCGTAGCAGTAGCGCTTCCACATCTTGAATGGGGTGTTGAACGCCATCGCCCACCCCGAGCAGTAGTGGTTGTAGGTCTTCGGGCTCCCGAGGTCGTCGAGCATCTGCAGGTTCTCTTCGAGAGAATCCGGAATGCCGTTGAAGAACTTGTTCTCGTTGACCGAGCCGTTCGGCCCGCCTTCGGCGCTGGCGCCGTTGTCGGAGACGAGCACGATCAGGGTGTTGTCGAGTTCGCCGCTCTCTTCGAGGAAGTCGATGACCCGGCCGATCTGGGCGTCGGTGTGGGAGAGGAACCCGGCGTAGACCTCCGCCATCCGGGTGAAGAGTCTCTTTTCAGCATCGGAGAGCGAGTCCCAGGGTCTGACGCTGTCCAGTTCCGGGTATGGCTTCCCGTCGGGACCCGTCCGTGTCTCCGGTGTGCCGATGGGGTTGATCGGCGGCAGCTCGGTATTCTCGGGAACGATCCCCATCTGCTTCTGCCGTGCAAGCACCAGCTCGCGGTAGCGCTCATAGCCCATGTCGAACCTGCCCCGGTACTTCTCGATCCACTCCTTCGGAGCATGGTGCGGAGCGTGGGTGGCGCCGGGGCAGTAGTACATGAAGAAGGGCTTTGCCGGGTTGATCTGCCTGGCGTCCCGGATGAATTCAATCGCCGTGTCGGTCAGGTCTTCGGTCAGGTGGTAGCCTTCTTCGGGCATCGTCGGCTGCTTGACCGGGTGATTGTCGTAGACCAGGGCAGGATAGTACTGGTTCGTCTCGCCGCCCAGGAAACCGTAATACCGTTCGAATCCCCGACCGCCCGGCCAATTTCGCTTGTTCGAGGCCATGTGCATCTCTTCCTGCGGGCAGAGGTGCCACTTCCCCAGCATGTAGGTGTTGTAGCCCTGCTCGACCAGCACCTCTGCGAGGGTGGCGCACTCGAACGGGATGTGGCCGTTCGAGTTCGGGAACCCGGTGGTAGCTTCTGCTATGCAGGCCATCCCGACGGTGGTATGGTTCCTGCCTGTCAGCAGGCAGGCCCTGGTCGGCGAGCAGAGTGCCGTTGTGTGCCACTGGGTATACAACAGGCCGTTTTCTGCCAGGCGGTCGATGTTCGGTGTTTCTACCAGTCCGCCATAACAGGACATGGCTGAGAACCCGACATCGTCGAGGACGATCATCAGGACATTCGGGGCACCTTCGGGCGCCTTTGGCTCTTCATACGGTGTCCAGTCGGCAACCGAGTCCCGGACATCGACATTAATGACACCTTTCCATTCTTCAGGCATATCTTCTCCCCCCATCGGATCCGTGAGTGGATGCCTGACCATGAATCTAGTGGTAATTATATTTTCCCCAGAATAATTTAGCCGGTGGGCTGGTGTAGTGTTGCCGGTTTCCCTCTCACGCACAGGCAGGGGCTGGAACGGCCCGCGATGGGGAAAATCTGTAATTTCCTGGAGGTGCATATCGGACCCCTCGGTATCGCCCTTGGAGCGTTTCTCTCCGCACTGACCGAATACTCGGATTGAGGGGGGATGGTGCCCGGGTACTGGCCAGGTATCACCCACCAGGCATATCCCGGTCGAAGTCGTCCCAGGGAGGCTCGTAGTCGATGTACTCCAGCGGGTCGAAGGGCAGTTTGCTGCGGTCCCGCACCAGCGGTTTTGCGAGCCTCTCCGTCTCCGGCCGGGGATTGGCAAGCCCCGTAAACGGCACCCCCCGCTTTTCGGGCTTGTCGGGGTACTTCTTCTTCCAGATCTCGTGCCGCGTCCGCATCCGCTTGAATGCCAGGTCCGTGTGCAGCAGCGGGATAAGGACCGGGAACTGCTCCCTATGATCGAGGTAGAGATCGTAGAATGCGGCGCCCGAAAGCCCGGGGTGGTCGCCGACCCAGACACGTTTCCACCGCCCCTTGATGGTTGCGGCGAGCACCGGCCCTGTATAGACGAAGTTGTAATCGCGCCGGCCGTGAGTATCCCCGTTGATCAGCAGCGCCGTCTGGTCGAGGCCGTCCACGACGCGGTCGCCGGGGATCTGCTCCATGCCGCCGCCGAGCCGTGCGAAGGTGGTGTAGAGGTCGGTCTCGTGGATCATGTCGCCGACGATCTCCCCCGCCGGAATCATCCCCGGCCACCAGGCAAACGCAGCCACCCGGATGCCGCCCTCCCAGTAGTCGCTCTTGCCGCCGCGGAAGATCGTCTCCGCCATGCCCATTCCCGGCGGGGGATTGTGAGTCATGGGGCCGTTGTCGGCATGGGCGACGAGCAGCGTGTTCTCGGCGATGCCGAGGTTTTTGAGTTCCTCCATCACCGTACCGAGAAAGGCGTCAACCTTTTTGAATCCCTCGGAGAGCAGGCTTCTGGCGACGGTCTCCTTCTTCGGGTCCGGCATGAGCGGGATCATCAGCGGCCAGTAGGCCACGTAGAAGGACTTTTCGGCCTTGGCATTTTTGCGGATGAATTCGATCGTTCTCTTCTCGCATTCCGGGTCGATCGCTTTGTAGTCCTCGAGGCTGGTTCCCCGCCACTCACGGCCCGGTTCGCCCTTCCTCCCCTCGATGGTCAGAATCCAGCCTTCGGGGAGGAATTGATCATCGAGCTGGTAGGGATCCCTCCGGAGGTTCTCCTCAACGAGGCCGAGTGCGGCGTTCGCCCCCTCGCCCTGCGGGTTCCAGAGACTCATCACCTGGTTGTAGGGCGTGAAGAGCGTCTCATCGAAGCCCTGGTTGTGGGGGTAGCTCTCTTCGATGTCGCCGAGGTGCCATTTTCCGAAGAAGGCTGTTACATACCCGGCCTTCGAGAGCACCTCGGCCGTGGTGACCTCCTCGCCCCTCAGACCCCCGTTCTCGATCGGGAAGGCGACGGTGTGCATCCCGTGGCGCACGGGGTGCCGTCCCGTGATCACCGCCGCCCGGCTCGGCGTGCAGGCAGGCTCGGTGTAGAAACGCGTAAACAGGATGCCCTCTTCGGTCATACGGTTGCAGTTCGGCGTCTCGAAGCCACGGATCTTATTGATGGCCGGGATTCCTGCGTCGCCGAAGGGCATGTCATCCCACATGATGTGAATGATATTCGGCGGGGTTCCGAACTTCTTTCGTAATTCCTCGAGTTTGGATCCGATTTCTTTGTCCTCAACCTCCCAGCGTTCTCCGTGCTGGTCGTAGAGGATGTAGTACTCGGCGTCGTGGACAATCTTCCGGTTTGCCATGGTATACCTCCGATTGAAGCAGGACTGAGTCCCGCTAGACACCTCCCGCATCTGCCGGAGAGTCGGTATAATCGGAGAGGAGGTCGCTTGAGGTGACCATTCTGGTATCATTGATGCCCTGGCAATGTCTGTGGGTAGCGGACACAACGCGGAAAGGGATGAGGCAATATAATCCATTCTTATATATAAAAATAAACATGTGATAAAAGCCAGAGAAACTGGTCGAAATTTGCTGGTCTGGCCTTAGATGCCTTCGCATCCTCCAGGTGCTATCCTCACGATCGCCCATCCGTCAGCGAAGAACCTTGTGATCACGGTTCGGATCGTGAGGATCAGACTGTTGCGAAAACGATGAGAAAAATAGTGATAAGCCGCTCAAACAGCGAGAATTTTCTCCTGTGGGCTGCCGATCCGGTCTTCGGGACTGTCGGCCAGGCCTAGCATCTTCCGTTATATGAATCCGGGAACGTACGCCTGATGGAGAATGGATAGTACAATATTTTCGCCAAAAAATATGTTTTAGACCTGATGGGGAGGCGATCTGCCGTTTCATTGCACCGTTATCGGCTCCTGCTCCCGCAGCATTTTTTGTACTTCAGACCGCTCCCGCACGGGCAGAGGGTGTTCCGGCCTACCTTGGCCTGTTTATAAGGTCCTCTCTCTTCCGCAGCGAGCATCGGCATCACCTCGTCTGCAGACCGCCTCTGTCGAAGCAGGTCGGCCATCATCCGCATCGGGCGGTCGGCATGGGAGAAAAACCCCCGGTAGCCTTCACAGAGGTAGTTTAGGCCCGCCTCCCCGTCCGGTGTCATGACAAACCGGTTCTTTGGGCATTCCCCGTTGCAGATGGCAAGGAATTCGCATGCCCGGCAGTACCGGGGAAGCGTATCACGCTTGGCCATCCCGAACCGCCGCTGCTTCTCCGAGCTCACAAGCTCGATCAGCGGTGTTTCGAGGATGTTGCCGAGGAAGTGGTCCGGTTCGACGAAGTGATCGCAGGAGTAGAGATCTCCGTTATGCTCGAGTGCCACTCCAAGGCCGCAGGTGGGCCCGAAGACGCAGACCGTCCCTGCCATCCCGAGCCAGCCCGCGAGCGCCGCGTCGAAGTTCAGGACAAACATCCGGCCGACGTCCCCTTTAATCCACTCATCGAAGATCGCGACCAGGAACCGTCCCCATTGCTCCGGCCGGACGGATCTGTCGGTGACCGTATTCCCTTCCTGGAATCCCGTCTCGTTCTCCCGCTCCACGATGGGGATGAACTGGATATACTGCGCTATGAGCTCGTCGCGGAAGAACCGGTACACCTCCAGCGGACGGTCGGCGTTCGTGCTGTTGACTGCACAGAGGATGTTGAATTCGACATGGTGCTTCTGGAGCAGGCGGGCGGCTTTGAGAACCCGGTCAAACGTGCCCCGGCCCCGCCTGTCTCTCCGGTAGGCGTCATGGAGTTCCCCCGGGCCGTCCATGGAGAGACCGACCAGAAAATTGTTGTCGTGGAAGAACCGGCACCATTCGTCATCGAGGAGAATGCCGTTTGTCTGGAACGTGTTCTCGATACGGGTTCCGGGCTTCGCATACTTCTTCTGCACCTTAACAGAGCGCCGGAAGAACTCCAGCCCCATCAGGGTCGGCTCCCCTCCCTGCCAGGCAATCGTCACCTCGGGCACGCGATGCCCTTCGATGGTCTGGCGGATGTACTTCTCCATCACCTCGTCGGTCATCCGAAAAGCGCTATCCGGGTACAGCTCCTCCTTCTTCAGGAAAAAACAGTAGGCACAGTCAAGATTGCACCGTGCGCCGGTCGGTTTTGCCATGACATGGAAGGCGAGGGGACTCTCGCTATCAGATCCGCTCATTGATTAACTCCGTTTTCGTACGGTGATCGGAGATGTCGGGAATTGGAGCGAAATCTCCCACTTTCTCCGCGTTCTGTCCATGATCGTCTGCTTCACTGCTCCCTCGATGTATAAAGGTGATGGGTCCCTTCTCTCTATTTCGATGAATCACTGGCGGTTCCAAAACAAGAAATGAGAGTGATCCCACCGCGATGGACGGCGGGATTTCTCCCGAGGTTCACCGGGGTACAAGCGGTTTCAATGCAGGCCGCCGCCTGATGATTCCTGCATTTTTTCAAGAACCCGATCGAGGTTGAAGGCCGCAGGCTTCTGGCGTGGCGGGAACTCTCTGAACGACTGACTCTGCTCGGCTGCGAGCGCCTGCATGGGATAGATCACGAAGGCATGTTCCATGACCCGGTTCCAGTAAGAGTTTGCATTCTCGTCGGCGCGCTCGAACGGGTCACGCCGCAGGTTGAAGATCTCTTCCTGTTCCGTCCGCTGGGTGATAGGCGAGTGCGTGATCCAGAGCCCGCCGATGAAAATGAAACTGATGGCGTAGGCGAGGAAGTCGGGCCATTCTGCGAGAAGCGCCAACAGCAGGTCTTCGGTAGCCCCCGGCACGGGGAGTTCGAGGATGAGCAGCGTGATGACGATCGCGAAGACCAGTCGGCAAACGCATTCAGCCGATCGGTGGGAAGAAAGGCGGTCAGGCGGTTTCGACCGGATCTCTTCGGGCTCTCATCGCGGGCGGCCATCATTCCTCACCTGCGCGCCGGCATGAATACGAGAAGTTCTCTCCGCACCATTGCCGTGGGGCCCGCCTCCTGCGAACCGTCTATGACGCATTTCACGGCAATCGAACGGAATCCCCCACACCCTCGAACGGTTGTCCGCATTCAGCGCTCCTTCAGGGCACCTCCCAGCACTCCTCCCAGGTAGCCGACGAAGCCGAGGATCGGGAAGAGCATCAGCGTGATGAGGAACGTCGAGCCGAGGAAGCGAAGAAGGACGAGATCGCCCGGAGCGGCTTCGATGCCCAGCACCGCAATGACCGCCGCCAGGGCAAGTGCATCCAGGAGGCCGGTGTATACACCGGCTCTTCCTCCGATCTCTCTGGTTTTCCTTCCTCCCCCGGCGACCCAGCCAGCAACAATACCACCGACAAACGCACCGCCGATCGCTATCAGATACGTGATGATGAGTGCGACAATGAGCCCGACAACCACTCCGACCCAGAAGGTCCGTGGATCTCCCTTTGGCATGTATCTTCTCTCCCGGTTCCCCACGCGGATCCGATTGGATGCTGCTACGGGGCAAGAACGTGAGTATTCTCACTAAGATATAAAGATGCGGCCATAATATGTGCATCCGGCGGGTATGGGAATCGACACCCGTCGCCCCGGACACCGTTCCTTCTGATACCCGCCAGGCATCTCTTCACGTTTTTTGCTGCAAACCAATCTTCCCGGCGCTCACTGCCCCGTGCAGTTCAGCTCCGCCGTGAGGTTCTGGCGTGCATCCCGGACGGCCTGTATCTCCGGACGGATGGTCTGTATGGCCTCAACGACGGTCGCATCGTCAGGAAGGCCCTGCACGGCCTGGTCGAGGTCTTCATACGCCGCGTTGAGCTCGTCGACCCGGATGTTAGCGACCTGATCTGCAGAACTTCTGACACTCTCCATGGCGGACTGCACCTGATCCTGTGCATCCCGAATATCTCCCACGGAAGAGCTCACGCTGATGTTCTCCATATTCTGAAGCGCTACTCCGAGATCTTCAAGGTCCTGACAGAGCTGCGCCTCCGCCTCTTCCTCGGACGGCTGGACACACCCGGCACCGGCACAGGCCAGGATGAGGATCACCGAGACGAAAAGTATCCACGTTTTCATACCTCCCTCCCGAGCAGAATGATTGCTCGGGGCCGGGTGATAAGGAAGGTTATATTAAACTATCGTGATGCCTGACGTCGATCCGAGGGGCCGGCGCTCCGGGCTGTTAAGCAAAGGCACTCTCGTACCCCATCGTGCCGGCGAGAACAACATGCAAAAATACGCTTCTTTATGAGCAAAGAAAAGAGGGAGGTGGTGTCTCTGCACCCGGAACCCGGACGGTCCCGCTCAGGATCGCTCCTTCATCCCGGCATCCGCAGAGCAATGATAATGGCCGCGATTCCGCCGATGATGGCAAGTCCCGCAAGGAGCAGCACCAGGCCGACGGCGGCGATGAACGGGTTTGCGATCAGGATCAGTCCGAAGATGATGCTCAGGATGCCGAGAATCGTTGTTCCCCATCCCTCGCCGGAGAATCCCTGCACCAGGTAGACCGCCCCGATGATAAGCCCCTCCACTCCGATGATGATGGCAAAGACGGTCGGGATGAGAACGGCGCTGTAGAACGGATAGGCGAGCACGAGGATTCCTGCAAGGATCCCGAGGGTACTGACCAGCAGTTTCCACCCCCATCTTGTTTTATCCGTAAATAGGCTGATGAGCACGACGATACCGTTGAACAGCCAGTAGAAGCCGAGGACTGTGACAAGGAGGGTCAGCGTCTGGATGGGGTAGACAAAGAAGAGAACGCCGAAGAGGATCGCGAGAGTGCCGAGAAGCAGCACGAACCAGCGTGACGAAGCCGCAACAGAGCCGGACTCAGGGGAGCCGGCACCTAACTCTACGTTAACCATAATATTACCATGCGACGTGTTCACTGACACTATAAAAACGTATACGCTTCACATAGATCGAGAAATCCCGGCCTGCTTGCGGGTGAGTGGTTCAGTGTCGGTTCCGTGAACATCGACCTGGTCACCAACAGCAGGATCCGGCGAAGCCTGATGTATCATCTTGTTCATCACGGGGGTTTCGCTACAGGCAATACACCCACCATAAGGCCGTGGAGAAAGGATCCGGTGCGTAAACCGTTGTCCTTGATTTCTACTCAAGAGAACGGCGAGTCTGCGAGGATTTCCTGTCGGTGCTGTGAAAAGGCGGCTCGATGCGGCGAAGCCGGTCCTCGAAAAAGGTACGAGACAACTTTCTGTACACGATCTCCCGGCTGAGTGAGGTCCATAAACAGCTCGATCCCGGACTTTGCCGTAGCCGAACCCGCGAGGAGCGCCCCCGGCTCGAGGGTCAGGAGAGCGCCGTAGTGCATGCCGAGGTCGACGTCAAAGCCCCTTACTGCGTGGTCCGGGCTCACGCTGTTGTGGATGACGACTTCCGGATACATGCCGGGAGATTACGAACGCCCGGGATATAACACGCACGGATCCGTCCGGCCGGCCACGGCCCGGCCGGAAGAGAAAACCCTATCCCCTCTCCCGGCCGAGAACTCCTTACCAGACGGTCCCAGGGCAGGAGCACCGTCCCGGAGGATACCCGATGGAGATCCCGCAGAGCATCTTTGACCGGATGGCCTGGAGCATGGCCCGCCGGGAATCGCTCCTCTCGCCATGGGCGACCAGGAACGCCGCCTACCTGAGGCGGTCCGGCCACAAGATCGAGGAGCCGGTCATCCGGCCGCCGTTCTTCCGGGACGCCGACCGGATCGTCCACTCGAAGGCCTACTCGCGCTACATCGACAAGACCCAGGTCTTCTACCTTGTCGAGAACGACCACATCACCCATCGCGTCCTCCACGTCCAGCTGGTCTCGAAGATCGGGAGGACGATCGGAAGGGCCCTCGGCCTGAACGAGGACCTGATCGAGGCGATCGCCCTCGGGCACGACATCGGCCACGTGCCCTACGGGCACCTCGGGGAGAAGTTCCTCGACGAACTCTGCAGGGGGCACGGGCTCGGGGGGTTCCGGCACAACGTCCAGAGCGTCCGGTTCCTCGACACCGTCGAGGACTGCGACCTCACCGTGCAGGTGCTGGACGGGATCCTCTGCCACAACGGCGAGGCCCACGACCGGAGCCTCACGGTCGAGGGCGAGGCCGGGTGGGATTCGTTCGAGGAGAAACTGCAAAGGATCGAGGGTGGAGGCGACGCGCTCCCCCTCACCGCCGAGGGGTGCGTCGTCAGGTGCGCCGACAGCATCTCCTATCTCGGCCGCGACCTCCAGGACGCCCTCGAGGTCGAGGTGATCGGTGAAGAGGACCTGCAGGACTTCCCGGAGAACTGCATGGCCCTCTTCGGCATCACCGGGAGGGGGAAGGAGGCGTTCGGGAATATCAACCGGAGGGTCCTCGACGTCCTCATCAAGGACATCGTCACGAACAGCTACGACGCCGACTGCATCGCCTTCTCGGCGGAAGCGTCGGCGTGTGTCGCGGCCTTCAAAGGGTTCAACAAGCACCACATCTACGAGAATGAGAGGCTCCTCGCGAACAGGGAGAGGATAGGGTTCATGTTCCGGTACCTCTTCGACCACATCCTTGATGATATTGAGAATGAACGCGGAGACTCGCTGATCTATGAAGATCTCATCAATGCGTCGTGGGCGTCCCGCGAATACATCGATGCCGCGGCACCGGCGGAGCTCGCGAGGGACTTCATCGCCGGTATGACAGACCGCTACTTCGAGCAGGCCTTCCGGCAGAGCATCCTCCCGGTGAGGGTCCGGTCGAGGTACCGGGTGGGAGGACACCTGCCGGGAGATCGAGAGCGACGGGGACGTCACCGTAACGGCAAAATTGATCGATGAAGAGAAAGGATTTACGCGTGATCAGGTCTCGGCGCAGGTATTCGTCCCCTCGGGTGAGGCGAAGCGGGTTAGCCTCACGTTAGACGGGGACGTTGGCAGGACGTATCAATACAATATTGAAGTGAGTTAGCCGGCGCCTCCGGCGGGAGGGGCTTCTTCCTGAACCGGACCTCCAGCCCAAATAGCAGGGTGTCTAGAGACCCACTCCGCTACGATGAAGCCGAAGCATACCAGAGCCATTTTTAATCCCTCCCCCAAATGGGAAGTATGGAACTGCTCCCGGGGATCTACGAACAGATCATCAGCGAATACCTTGCATCCAAACTCTCCGGCCCCGAAAAAGAAGGAAGAGTTCTTAAAGATCCCCTTGCACGCTTCGACCCCCAGACAGTCCTCTCACGATACCTCGCTGGAATCCTCAGAAAGGCTCTCCTGTCTACTGATGAGGCGGGAATCTCACTTGAGGAGCAGGTCCGGATTTGCAACCGCCTCATCGATCACCTCGGTGCTGAACTACAGGATGAGACCCTCGATCTGTGTAAAATCACGCCCGACGCAGAGGTCTTGCTCGCCCTCGCAGAGCGCAGTCACCTCTCTGCGCTCAAGGTTGCTGCACTCACTCGTCCCGAGACCTCTATCGCGCAGAGCAGTCTCTTCACCGGGTCACCCAGGGAACCCGGGCTCGTGGATGAACTCAGGAAGGAGATCCGATCCGCCGACCGCATCGACCTCCTCGTCTCGTTCATCAAGTGGAGCGGGCTCCGGCTGATACTCGACGACTTAAAGGAGTTTGTCCAGCGTGGCAAGTTGCGGGTGATCACGACCTCCTACACCGGGGCAACCGATATCAAGGCGGTCGAGGCCCTTGCAGCCCTCCAGAACACCATCGTTCGGATATCCTACGACACCGACAGAACCCGGCTGCATGCAAAGACCTACTCCTTCCACAGGAACAACGGTTTCTCCACCTCCTACATCGGGTCGTCAAACCTCTCAAATCCCGCGATAACGAGCGGCCTTGAGTGGAACATCAAGGTCACCGAGCAGGACTCATGCGACATCATCAAAAGGATCGACGAAACGTTTGAGACCTACTGGAACGACCCGGAGTTCGTCGCGTACACGCCGGAGAGCCGGGAACGGTTGCTGCGTGCCCTCTCAAAGGAGAAACGGGGCGAGTTAGACCTCCGCCCGGTCTTTGATATCAGGCCCTACTACTACCAGAAAGAGATCCTCGAGCGGCTGAAGGCGGAGCGGGAGCTGCGCAACAACTACAAGAACCTCATCGTCGCCGCCACCGGGACGGGGAAGACGGTCATATCGGCATTCGACTACAAAGGCCTCATCAAGAGGCCGAGGGAATACCCCCGGCTGCTTTTCGTTGCTCACCGCGAGGAGATCCTGAAACAGAGCATTCGGGTCTTCCGGGCGATCCTTAAAGACCAGAACTTCGGGGATCTCCTCGTTGGGGGAAGCGAGCCTGCGCAGATCGAGCATCTCTTCACATCAATCCAGAGCCTGAACAGCAAGAATCTCCCGGACATCACACCTCCGGATTACTACGACGTGATCATAGTCGACGAGTTCCACCATGCCGCTGCGCCCTCATACCAGAGGTTGCTCACCTACTACACCCCGAAGGTCCTCCTGGGGCTCACTGCAACGCCGGAACGTATGGACAATCTGGACCTCCTCGAGTACTTCGACGAAAAGATCTCTGCCGAGATCCGGCTCCCCGAGGCGATCAACCGGAAACTGCTCGCCCCATTCCACTACTTCGGCGTCACCGATGTTGTCGACCTCGATACCGTGCCCTGGAAGCGGGGAACCTACGACCCCGCCGAGCTCTCCAAGATCTACACCGGCAACCGGGAACGGGCGGACCTGATCATCAGGGCCGTGCAGGACTACACGACCGATCTCCACGACATCATCGGGCTCGGGTTCTGCGTCTCCGTGGAGCACGCCGAATACATGGCCGCAGCGTTCCAGGAGGCGGGTGTCCCTGCGGCCTGCCTTCATAGTGGAAGTTCCCGGGAAGAACGTTCCACCATCCAGAAGCGACTGGTTGCCCGGAAGATCCACTTCATCTTCGTCATCGATCTCTACAACGAAGGCGTCGATATCCCGGAGGTGAATACCATCCTCTTCCTGCGTCCCACCGAGAGTCTCACGGTCTTTATTCAGCAGTTTGGACGGGGGCTCCGCCTCTCGGACGGGAAGGAGTGCCTGACGGTCCTTGACTTCGTCGGGAACCATAACAAAAACTTCCCGTTCGGTGAGAGAATTGCAGCACTCCTCTCACCCGGGGGGAGGACCCTGGTCGAGCAGGTCGCGAGGGACTCCTACTCGCTCCCGAAGGGCTGCTATATCCACTTCGAGGAGAAGGCCCAGGAGAGGGTTCTTGCGAACATCAGGGCAAACATAACAAACAGAGCCACGCTCATCCGTAAGATCCGCTTGTTTGAGACCGAGACCGGCGAACCCCTCAGTTTCCGGAGATTCCTCCACCGCTACAGCCTGCGCCCCCTCGATATTTACCGGAGGGGTACGTTCTGTTCGTTGGCTGCTCTCGCGGGCGTATACCCGGAGGTCTACGCGGATGAGCAATTCTTCTCGAAGACTGCTGCACTCAGGCTGGCTACTCTGGATTCGCCGGAAACGATCCGCCTCATCAGGGCGATGCTCTCTGACCCCTGCCATTACTCCCCAACGGCCCTCTCGAACCACGAGAAGAGCATGCTTGCGCTCTTCTACTACTCGCTCAACGATGTACCTCTTCGTGGCGAGGATGCAGATGTCGAGGAGATTTTTTCGGACATCTTCGCGCATGATGAGATCCAGCGCGAGATCTGTGACCTTCTGGAGTATAACGAGGCACATATCGAGTTCCTCCCAAAAACTGTCGACCTTGGTTTCGAGAACGCCCTCGAACTCCACTCTACTTACACCCGGGCCCAGGCTTTTGCTGCACTCGGCCACTATACCCTGACCCGTAAACCGGCAGGGGGCAGCCGGGAAGGGGTTGTGTATCTGGAAGATAAGAAGGCCGACGTATTCTTGGTCACCCTGAATAAGACCGAGGAGCACTACTCGCCCACAACGATGTACAAGGACTACGCGGTCAACGAGCAGTTGTTCCACTGGCAGTCCCAGAGCACCACATCGGCGTCTTCACCGACCGGCCGGCGCTACATCGAACATGAACAGCGGGGAAATAAGGTCCTCCTCTTTGTCCGCGAGTACAACCGGGTCGACGGCGTCACACAGCCCTACATCTTCCTCGGGACCGCCCGGTACGTCTCCCACGAGGGGAGCCGACCGATGAGTATAACCTGGGAACTCGACCACCCGATGCCGCCGGGCTTCTTCCTGAAAGCAAATAAGATGGTGGCAGGATAGCGCCCCGCCGAAACCTACATCGCAGATCGCATCAGATCATGGATAGATGAACCGTTGCTTGCCGGGAGGAGGCGTGATACCATCCTGACGAACCGGAAATGCCCGGCCGTCCTGGTCCACGGGTGGCGGAGCCATCCCGGCATCTGGAACCGCCTCGCCCCGGGGCTCTCGGAGGCCGCGGTGCCCTTCTGGAGTTTCGACCACACGGCGATGCAGGGCGCCGGGACGGAGACGATCGCCCTTGCTCTCCAGGACTATATCCACGCGAAGCGGGAGGAGACCGGGTACGGCGGCCCGGTCGACATCGTCTGCCACTCGATGGGGACGTGCATCGCCCGGTACCTCCTCGAAGTCCTCGACGGCGACGAACGGGAGGAGCAGGTCCGGCTCCTGGTCGGGATCGGCCCGCCGAACAACGGCTCGGCCATGGCCGAACTCTTCAACGACCCCGAGCGGGGCCCGGAGGTGATCCGGCGGCTTGCCGGTGTCTTCGTGCCGCAGGACTACGACCCCGGGGAGGATACCATCGTCCAGGAGTTCCGCCCCGGGAGCAGGACCGTTGCGGCGCTCCGGGACGCCGGGACCCGCGACGATATCGCGTACCGGATAGTTCTCGCCGCGAACCTCACCGCGACGCCGGCGTTCTTCCCGGCCTTCGGCGGCAGGACCTGGGAGATCGCCCCGGACGGAGGATGGCGGACGACGTACGCCGGCGACGGCATCGTCCCCCACACCGACTCATACCTCCCCGGGGCGGGGGTGGACGTGCTTCCGGCAGACCCCGGGAACCTGGCCCGGCACCCGGAGCACTACTGCCACACCATGTTGCCGAGGAATCCCGAGGTCGTCGCCCGCGTCACGGAGTACCTCTCGGGCCGGGTCACCCCCTCACCGTCTCCGTAAGGCCTGCCGTGCGGACTCCGCCCAGGCGTTGATTCCCTTCTCAAGATCCTCCCCGGCCTTCCGTGCCGCCTGCTCGATACGCTCGTGCCCTTCGGGTGTCCCGAAGAGGTGGTGGCCTGCGTTCACCATATCGTTGACCGCCTTCCGGACCGAGTGGGATGCCTCGTGCATATGTTCATCAACGGTAGGGGGGGCCGGTGCCGGCTCTTCCTCTGGTGCGGGGGCAGGATCAACGACCCACCGCCCCCGCTCGAAGCGACCTTCAGTCTCGCTCATAAGCGTGGGTGTAGGTCTGCCCGGGATAAAAACCTGGCTCTTTTACATCGCCTCTCCTGCTATCCGGTCGGTCACCGGCCCGGCGGTCAACCCCGGGTGGTGCCGGTAAACCCGCACCCGCACCGGGAACAGAAAGCATAATCGCTAAACATTGAGCGTAAGTAAATTTTTCATCTCCACCGGGGTTGACCGGGACAGTCCCGGTGCGCAGGTTCTTCTCCTCCGGGGGTACAGAGAAGGACAATGGTCAGGGTTGCTGCCGTCGAGGCATGCGAGCGGGCTCTCTCCCCGGGCACCTGCCGATTCCGGATCGCACGAGCCACCGCGTTCGTGCTCCTCTTTATCCTGGTGATTCCGCTCCTTCTCGGTCACGCCTTCGGCTTGCCTCCGCCGGCGACCCTCGCCCTCATCGGATCGACCCTCCTCCTCCAGGCAGCCGCAGCCGTCGTCGGCCTGGGGCTCGGGTTGCACCCTGCTGTCGTGCTTGTCTTCCTGACATCGGTGGCGGTCGCCGTTATGATCGGCATCCTTGAGGTCTGCGACCTCTTCGCCGGACGCTCCCGGATGGTCCAGGGGCTTCTCAGGAAAATCGACGAAAAGACGGGAAGGATCGATTACCTGAAGCGCTACGGCCCCCTGATGCTCGTCCTGATCATATGGATCCCCGGGATCGCTCTCTACGGGGCCCCCGTCGTCGCGTGGCTCTTCCAGTACCCGCGGATCACCTCTCTCCTCTGCATGATCGCCGGATGGGTGATTGCAGGCATCGCGGTCATGGCGGCGGCAGTGGGGTTCGTCCGCCTGGCTTTCTGAGCCGCGGAGGTTGTTCCCGGCCCGGCGGACTGTACCCGTCTCCTGTCGGGATAGGATCCGGGAGGTGAACCTTTTTCCCGCCGGGCACAAGAGATCGATACACATGAACGACGACCTGAAGGCAGCCGTCCTTAGGCGGTGCCGGAGGATGGAGATCCCGCTCGTCGGGGTCGCGGGGACGGACCGGTGGGAAAACCCCCCGTTCCAGCCCTGGATGCCGGAAGAGTTCTACCCCCGGTCGATCTTCCCGGAGGCCCGGTCGGTGATCGTCATCGGCCTCCCGGTCCACCTCCCGGTGCTCGAGACCTCCCCCTCCATCTACTACCACGAGCTGTACAAGACCGTCAACACCCTGCTCGACCAGTACACCTACCGGCTCGCCTCCTTCCTCAACGACGAGGGCTACCCGTCGGTCTTCGTTCCCCGGGACGGCTACGGGAGCATCGAGGTGCTCCGGAAGAACCCCGTCGCCTTCTTCTCGCACCGCCACGCCGCGCTCCTCGCCGGGCTCGGGACCTTCGGCGTGAACAACACCCTTCTCACGCCGGAGTACGGCCCCCGGGTCCGGTTCGGCTCGGTCCTCACCGCCGCGGACCTCCCGCCCGACCCCCTGCTCGCGGAGGACCTCTGCACCCGGTGCATGTTGTGCGTCAGCGCCTGTCCCGTGGGCGCGCTTGATGAGCGGGACTACCCCGAAGGCCTCACCGACAAGGCGGCCTGCGCCGAAAACAGCGCCGAACTGAACCGGCGCCACATCTCCCCCTGCGGCATCTGCATCAAGGTCTGCCCGGTGGGGGAGGACCGGCGGTACTACGGCCGGGAGAACCTCCCCGCGGGTGGCGAGGATCCGCGCTACCGCCGGGCCCGGGAACACGTGCGGAAGTACGGCGGACGGTAAGCCCGCTCAAAAAAAAAGTTATTCTCGTTTCACCTTGCCCATCCACTGGTCCATTATCTCCGGGGCCCGGTCGCGGAGGCCGAACCCGACGATGATGGCGATTGCCGCACCGATGCCGAGCGCAGCCCCCCAGGCGAGCGGGATGACGAAGACGTAGATGATCGAGAGGTCGATCAGGAGCTGTTCGAGCGCGAGGATGATGACGACGAAGTAGAGGAACACTCGCAACAACATCGTGACCAACCCGAAACCCTGGACCCCCCGCGTTTCTCCCACGCCCTGGAGGGCGTCCATCAGCCAGTCGATCAGGATGATCCCGACGATGAGGATCAGGATGAACGCGACGATGTTCGGGATGTAGGCCACGATAACCGCGACCGCCGTTGTCAGGGTCTGGATCTGGAGGACGCTGACCGCTGCGAGGATCGCGATGAGGTAGATGAACCAGCGGACGATAAGGTCGAAGAGGTGACTTATGCTCATCCTGGACCGTTCGATCTGCTGGCCGAATGATGTCTTCCGAAGCGCGTCGTCGACGCCGATCCGGTCGAGAACCTCGGCAACGACTCTTCCGAGGATGCGCCCGAGGATCCAGCCGATGATGAGGATGATGATCGCTGCAATGATGTTGGGCAGAAACAGAATGACGTTACGGGCCAGTTCCTGAACCGGCTCAAATGGCGCCAAAACTTGCGCCGTGAGGTCTCCATTTGCCACGGTATACCACCGGGGAAAGGATCCGGCAGGTACTATATAAATGTTGATGTCTGCCGCACACCGGGATGCGAGGGCTCCGTTGCCGGAGCCCCTGCCGCACCGATAAGTTCAGGGGGTTACTCCGCGATCCCGGCCACCGCCGGGACCCGGGAGTGCCCGGTGTAGCGGTACATCAGCGCGAGGACCGCCGGCATCACGACGATCGCGCCCACGAGCGAGAACCCGACCGATATGACCGTCACGATCCCGAAGTTGCTGATGATGTTGAACGTCGAGAGGGTGAGCGCCGAGAACCCGAAGACCGTCGTCAGCCCGGATACCGTGACGGCCGTCCCGATCTTCTGCACGGCTGTCTGGATGGCGTCAAGGAACTCCATGCCCCGGGCAAGCTCCTCCTCGCACCGCTCCATGATCAGGATGGTGTACTCGGACGCGACCCCGATCGTCATCGACCCGAGGACTGCGGTCAGCGGTGTATAGTCCAGGCCGAGGAGGTACATGATCGCCCCGTTCCAGCCCACGATGAAGACGATCGGGATGACCGGCGAGACGGCGCCGAATTTCCGGTAGACCAGGATCAGGAACCCGAGGATGAAGGCGAACCCGAGCATGGTCATGTACGTCCTCGAATCGCTGATGTCGTCCATGACCGCGGCGAACATCTCCATGCTGCCGGTGATCTTCACCGTCACGCCGGCCGGCGGGTTGTTCCACACCGCATCGCTCTGCATCCTCCCCACGAGGTCGCGGGCGACGCTCATCTCCATGTCGACCGTCGAGAACTCGAGCACCGCCTCCATATTCCCGTTGAGGTAGCGTTTCAGGGTCGCCTCAGGGATCCGGGCGGTGACCTCGTCGATCTCTCTCCCGGTCGAAGGCATCACCCCGTCGTTATACTCCCGGATCAGGGTCGCGATGCTCGTTACCCCGGTTATCTTATCGTTGTTCTCCTGCTCGTAGACCCCGAACTGCTCGATCCAGGCAAGCGTCTCCGGGCTCCGGACGTCGTCCGCGGTCACGACGATCGGGACGGTGCTCGTTGACCCCATGGTCCGGGTGAGTTTCTCCATATCCCGGAGGGCCGGCATATCGTCGGGAACGAAGGTCTTCTCGTCCGCGCTGATGGGGACGCTCTGGTCGAGGTAGTAACCCCCTGCCGCGACCACCGCAAAGAGCAGGATGATCGAGATCGGGTGTTTTGCGACGGTATAGGCCAGCCGTCCGAGGAAGCGGTCATACTGCTCGATGAAAGAATTCCCGTGTTCCGGGGCGGGGCTGGAGGCTCCGGTCTCCTTTTTGGGCCGGTAGCGGGTGACGATTGCAAAGACCGGGACGATGATGAGCGCCGCGGTGTAACAGGAGACGACCCCGATGGTGCAGACGAGCCCGAAGTCGGCCACCATCGGCACCGGCGCAAAGAACATCGCGATGAACCCGAGCGCCGTCGCCGACATCGCGATCAGGACCGAGGGGCCGAGGTTCGCGACCGTGGTCCGTATGGCCTCTGGAATTGTCCTGTGCCTGATCTCCTCGTCGAACCGGGCATGGAACTGGATCGCGTAGTCGATCCCGATCCCGATGAGCACCGGGAACGCCGCGATCACCGTCATGCTGACCGGGATCCCGAAGAGGCCCATGAACCCGAAGGTCATGATCAGCCCGACGGCCACGATCCCGACAGGGAGGAGGCGGTAGCGGACGTGGGAGAAGAGGAGCATCACCGCGAGGACCATCAGGAGCATGGCCGCAAGGATCAGCATGCCCATCTGTGCCCCCATCGCCTCGCCCATCTCCTTCGAGAACGCCGGGGTTCCGGATACCGTGACCGCGAGGCCCGGCGGAGGCTCCGATATGCGGATGGCGGACTCGATGTTCCCGAGGACCTGCTCCTGGGCCTCCTGGGAGACGCCCGGCTCAAGGGCGATGACGCTGATCGTCATCAGGTCCGAGGGCAGCATCCTCTCGACGAGCTCCGGCGGGGCCTGCCCGATGATCCCGTCGATCTCCGCTTTGGACGACGGCAGAGTGCCGCCGTTGGCCTGTTTGAGGAGGTCGACGACGCCGGATACCCCGGCGACGTAGCGTTCGTTCCTGAGGTCTTCCTGGAGGCGGTCGATGTACCTGAGGGCGTCGGGGCTCCGGACGCTGTCCGCCTCGTAGATGAGCATGATCGCGTCGGAGCCGTAGGTCTCGGTGTAGTGGTTCAGGAGCGCACCGCGGGGGGTGGCCTTGTCGACGTAGGTTTCGTCGCCGGTCTGCATCGTCACCATCGAGAGCCCGAAGAACGCCACGATGAAGATGGCTGCAGCGATCCCGGCGACAGTCCAGGTGTGGTTGTTGATGGCGGCGGCGAGCCACTCGTACGGGTTCTTCATCGGCGTTCCT
This sequence comes from Methanobacteriota archaeon, assembly GCA_016841955.1. Taxonomy (GTDB): domain Archaea; phylum Halobacteriota; class Methanomicrobia; order Methanomicrobiales; family Methanoculleaceae; genus Methanoculleus. The sequence continues at coordinate 181,166 of JAENYE010000001.1, read as the reverse complement.
CCTGCGTGCTCGCCCCGTACTCGCCGATGATTGCGAGTGTCACCGCGTGGGCAATCTCACCGTCGTTCCTGCCGGCGGGCTCGATCCCGTACTCCTCGGCGGTACGCCGGAGTTTTGCGGGGTCGAGGATCCGGTAGCCGCGCCCCGTCTCGCCGGATCTCGCCGTTACCGTGAGAACGGACGAGAGCATGGATGCCGTGGCCTCCTCGTCCATGGCGAGACGGTGGAGCAGGGCCACGGCTCGCCGGTAGTCCGCCGGGGGGAGGAATCCGGCCTCGGTCCAGACCTGGCCGGTCTCCTCAAAGAAAAGCTCGTTATAGAGTGCTTTACGGTGGGCCGGCCTCCGGCACGGGGTTTCTTCGGAACCCCGGCGGGATCCGGTGCTACAGGTGGTTGCGCAGTTCACGTCTCTCCTCGTTATAAGTGGCTCATCTGCTGGGAGTAGTGTTTTTGAGGGACAGGATATGAACCTGCTGCAACCCGGGCGCGGACAGGTATCGGAGTCCGGTGTCCGGACAGGGTTCTCTGCAGCATGTCCTCGTGCACTTCCCATACCGATCAGTACTGGAGAACCCGGGAGTTCAAGATTCTCCCGTACATATACGGGACGGGGCTCCGCACGAGATGCGGGCAAGATGATCGTCGAGGAACGATCCGCTCTCACGGCTCACCGTGAGGCAGAGGAACCTGCCGATCGCGGCAAAACAGTAGACGGCTACTATGAGTGCCCCCGCAGGATCAACAGCCGGCCGGGAAACCGGGCACCAGCAAGGCCACCGGAATCGAGCACCTGCGCAGGGGTGAGGCACGGCTCATCTCCACGATCCTCGCCGGCTACTGGCGGCAGACGCCGCCCGTCCCGGCATGATGCCTTTGCTGCCGTAGAAGCGTCATCGGGAGGTAGCGGTGCGGGCGGCTGCCCGGCCACGCCCGGGCCCGCCGCCGTTGCCGCCGGATACGTTCCAGGGCATGTTGATGACGGATCTTCCGGTTTTCGGAGGGTGATGCATCCGGGCATCATCTGGTTCAGGTGGTATCGCTCTTGCGTTCTGCTCTCATCGGTCCTTGCCGGAGCAGCCTTCCTCGAAGGTGGGTATGCCCGGCCCGGCGTTCCGGCTTGCGGTGTACGCCTGGCCTCTGGCGGACGGTTGCTCCGGGGGACGTCTGGCGAGAGATGAATCCTCTCTCGCCGTTCTATCTGTCTCTCTCCGGAAGCCATAAGTGTGTTGCAACTCAATAGGGGTGCAATGACTGCTGAGATACTCCCCGGGCTCCGGGCTCTCGGGATGAACGAGTACGAGGCAAGCGTCTACTCCACGCTCGTCGGGCTGCAGAAAGCGACCGCGCGGGACATCCATGAAGTGAGCGGAGTTCCCCGGGGAAGGATCTACGAGATCTTAAACGACCTGGGCCGCCGGGGGTTCATCGGGGTGGAAGAGGGTTCCCCGGCATCCTATTACGTGCTCGACATCGACGTGATCTTCGACCGGCTCAAAGACGACTACATTCGTTCCCTTGACGAGACCCGCGAGGCTTTGAAGAGCCTCTCGGTCAAACCGCGTCTTCCTCCTGTCTCGTTCTTCATCCTCCGGAGCGGCTGGGCGATCGAGAACCATATCTCCGCGCTCTTCCGGCGGGTGAAGAAGAACATGGTGATCCTCTGCTACAACCCCGAGTTTCTCCGGAGATATCAAACGGCCATCAAGCCGCTCGAGCGGAAGGTCGACCTCTACGTGGTCGTGAAGAAGAAGGACGACTATGCAGACATCAACCTTCCCATCTACGAGGCCGAAGGGACCGTCATCGACCTCCTGGACGCCCGGCCGGTGAAAGAGTCCGGGCCGGACGGCGTGAGGCTGGAAGAGTGTGCGATCCTGGCCGACGGCCGGGACTTCCTCGCCATTGCCACCGCGGGGTCCGAGCGGCACGCGGTGATCGGCTCGGATATGCCGATCATCGGTTACCTGCAGAAGACGATCGTCGAGCGGCTCACTGAGGCATGAGGGGGCGGCCGGCCGTCGCCGCCTCCTTACGACCCCTCCGGATTGACGACCCTTCCTGCAAAGAGAATCGTCCCGGAATCCTTCTCGACGATGAGGAAGACGAACGGGTGGTCCGCCCGGAACTCGGGCACGGTATCCTCCACGGGTGCGCTCTTTAAGTTCACAACGACCCCGGTCGCCGCCGCGGCCTCGGTGCCCTCTTCGTTGACGTCGACAAACGCCTTATGAACGACCTTGCTGATGAAGAGCATATCTGTGCCGTCCATTCCCGAGAGGTCGGCGTCACCGGAGAACGCCGTCGGCATCCCCATCGCTGCAAGCGTCGGAGGGAGGCTGTACTCCGTTTCAAGCGTGAACTTCGGGAAGAAGACCCTGACGCGCTCGCGCACCAGCGACTCCCGGAGGTTCGCGACCGTCTCCGCGTCCAGCGCCTCCTCTGCAGCCGTCAGGTTATCTTCCTTCGGAAGCAGGACCAGCATCGAAAGTTCCGCTCCGTCTCCATGCGCATACGGCATCTCGAGCACCTGGAGGGTCCCGGTCTCCGCATACCCGTAGACGGCATCCTCGTCAGTCCGCTGCATCATCTGGACCTGCACGGTCTCGTTCGGCGCGACCCGGAAAACCTCCTCCGTTGTCTCGTTTGCGTCGAACTGCTTGACCCAGGTGCCCTTGAAGTAGATCGCGTTCGTGATCACGAGCCGGGTCAGCGGGTTGATCGAACCGGCCGGGAGGAGGTCTCGAATCTTATCTTCGGTCCGCTCCTCCACCCAGCGGTTAATCGCCTGCCGCGAAGCCTCAGGGTTGTTGATGAAGTCGAGGTTCGTGGCGTTTGCCGAATACCACCGCCTGGCGGTCTCAATATACTCCAGGAGGAACGGGTACGTCTCCTCCGCCCAGAGGGCGTTTGCCGTGCGGAGGGTGTAGTTGTCGCTCCCGCGCTTGGCGCCGGCGTCGATCCCGGCAAACCCTTCTTGCCGGAGGGTATCGTTCTCCGGGAGGTGCAGCACCGACCGGATCTCGTCGGCGGTCGTGCCGCGGGCGCCCTCGTAGGTGATCGCAAGGGCCGACGAGATGCTGTAGGGCGAGAAGAAGAGGTTCTGGCCCGCATACTGTGGATCGTTCGCGAGGTGCCGGTAGAGGTCGAACGCAAACCGGCTGTTCCCCGCAACCACGCTGCCGTCCGGTGCCGTCCGGTTATCCGGCATCTCCTGCCCGGCGGGAGGGGCGGAATCAGCAGATGTCGTCCCCGGCATGTCGGTGCATCCCGCGGCGATGCTGCCGAGCGCGACGAGTGATGCCAGGATCAGCAGACTGATAACGTTTCTGTCCATGGTGTGCGGTATGGCGTGCCGGATAATTATGCCTAGCGTTGACGACGAATTTTTTCGCAGTCTTGCGTCTGCCGCAGGAAGGGGGCCCTTGTAGGAGCAGGCAATGCACCTTGAAAGGCTCATTTTCGTCAGAGGCTATTGCTATAGGGGGTTTTGCGTATATATCCTCTATGCTGCTTGCGGTGCCAGTGTCCTTGTGATTCAGGACGGGAGAGATCTATCTGGCACATGTTTGGTCTGCCTATGGAAACGGGTTGAACTTGGGAGTGACCCCTAAGTAGTGAGAGGGCGATACACTCTCGGATGTGCCTCTGCTATTAGTCCTTTCCGCAACATGAGGTTATTCCGCATACTAAAATGCACTTAGACGTTCATCAGAACTAGGTCTATATCATCTGTTTATTCTATACTTGGAACTTTATGATATGTTGGGGACTTTTGGCATGGATAGACGTTCCATCATAAACTGTGTCGATAATGGGTAGATTCCTATGCTGAAGCCTGATCACCCATAAAAAACGAGGGAGAGAGTCACAGAGAATATCTGATTTATATTCAAAATTTTGGTTCCAAAGATATTGCTTGTAATCATTTAACTCAAATAACAACATGTCCGAGTGGATTTCAATGCCCAACCTCTCTGTTAAGTCCTGTGCATGTGCTTTTGATTCTAAAAATGTCGAGTAAATGGTTCCGAACTTAAGTCGTATTTTTGGATAGATTGGAACCATCAGTTTTTCTACAATAAGTTCGGTTTTCCCATATTTTGTTGTCCATTCATTCACCCATTTATTAAATTTCCCACTGTGTCCTGGACTGACTCTGCTGTATGTCCCTATTTGATCGTCATGAACATATAACTCTTTTATAGAGCCGTCTTTATGCCGATATCCGCTAATTACGGCTGCATGGAAGCCAAATGTTTTATCCCCATCTTTGATGTTTAATCCTGCAATGATTGGCAGTTTCATGTTTGAATACGCCTTCACAGCATCGGCAACAATGTCGCTGGGAATTGTTTGGACGTCGTCAAGATCAATGAACTCTGTATCCAGACCTATTGAGTTATAGTAAGCCTTTATTTGCCACATAGTTAAGCCGCTTGAAGGGAAATTGCGGTTCGTATTCGGGAATACTATCGACTTATTTGTGACCTCATATAGAGAGTATCGGGGTACTCCAAATTTTTCACCCAATGGGTACTGGCAAATCCAACAAGCTGTAGATGCACACGCTCCAACTCCTCCATCCTGTGTCTGAAAAGGGAGAGATTCGATTTCAAGTGGCATTCCAAATAGTGAGATTTTGTTTTTTACTGTGACAAAGAACCTTGTGTCGCCTCCATCGGGCGTCGGATATGTTTTTAAGATGGTACGGCCAATCAGTCGGCAACCGTTGCGATCTTCGATGGGTTTCAGCACAATAAAACCAAGATATGACCTAGACAGTTTTTCATATGTTTTGGCGTTCCCTGTCTCAATCAGGTTTTTAATTTCCTCTTCAGAGAAGGATTCCGAAAAAAAGTGGAGCCTATTTGTAAATTTATTGTAATTTTTGAATGAACGAGCATAATAGTTTGAATAGTCGATCAGAAAGTCTTTGTCGATGTATTTCTCTTCAAATAGAGCACTTTTTGCCTTCAAGTAACTTAGATACCCGTGCAAATAGTTGCCAACATTTGACTCCTGAAGTTGCTCTGTCCAAGAGTCAAAAGAAGACACTAAGTATTGGGGTTGTTTGTCTCCCATTATTTGTCACGTGTGGTTGATCGTTCAAACTGTAAATGGTTTCAGCAAGTCTTCTATTGGTATGTTACTGAACTTCTTGTTCATTTTTTCCCCCCTCTCAATGACGGATGGTTTGGATAAACGTACAAGTTCATCACAAATCTCATCTATGCTTGGCTCAACAACTGTTCGCACTGTTACTTTTATGCTTCGATCTGTTCTTTCTAAAGTGCCTCTTCTCCCTCTTCGATTGTTTACCTGGGGCATATACAATCCACTCCCATTACCCAGCTCGCCTCACTGGAGGAAAAGTCTGTAACAAATGCGTTGTAATACACAATAATATTTAAGAATATTCTAACCATTGCTCTGACAAAATATCCACTGTGAGTTGGGCGGTTGTAGAGATACTTCCTCTACACTCGTTTTCGAACTGAGATCGTTTAGAGATTCAACGATGGCATACATCGGAACTTCAGACTATAAATAGATTGCGTCACTCGTTATGCGCGAATCTGCTAGTTAATAACATTCCTATTCTACCAGGCGGGGCGAGCGAGCCTCCGCGTCCCTCATTGTTCCCGAGAAGCGGCATCAGGTCGGTCACCACGAGCGTCCCCACCTCGCCGAAGAACTGGGTCTTGAGGACGTGGGGTCCTTAAATGCCGCTGCCGCCAGATCTCGGTCTCGAAGACCGAGATCTGGAACCTGTCGCCGATCCGAGCATCAAGCGGTGGGGCAGAGACCCTTGCCTAATCAAGGTAAGCGAAACAGCACCAATCGATCGAACGCCCAGCCCGACGAGCGCCGCCGTCCTGAGGTTTCCGGTGACGGCGTAATCAGCGGCGGATCCGGAACCTTCCTTCTGCACTCGGTCACCCCTAGGCAACCGCGGGGAGAACTTCGCGCCCGAAGTCCTCGGTGAACTCCGCCTGGCCCCTGTTCATGTTGTGGAGGCAGAGATGGCTGAACTCGAGCTCGATATCGGTCCTGAGCCACCGGACATGCTCTTTTGGGTCCGCGGAGATGCGAATATTCTCAAAGACCTTTGCGGGCTCGACAAACGCCCCCAGGGCCTCGAACTGCTCCGGCGTCCGGAGGGTCTCAAGGGTATTCGGGAATGATCTGAATAAGATCGAACGTAAAAGAACGAAGGCCAGGGCCGAGATTCGAACCCGGGTCGAGGGATCCACAGTCCCTTAGGATAACCGACTACCCCACCCTGGCAAGGTACTCATTATAGTTGGCAGTCGGATTTGATTAAGGTATCTCTCCGTCACGCCCGCATCAAACACCTTCCCGGGTATCGCGGACGCACGCCCGGCCGGGATCGCCGGCGGCCCCGCGATCCGCGACCTCCCCGAAGGGGAGGGAGCGTGAGAAAACGCGAAAGCGTTTTCGAGTCGCGACGTTCCGAAGGGAACAGAGCATGAGAAGACTGAAGGTCTTCGAGCGGCGAGGTGAATTATTAATAGACTCCATGTTCTATAACGTACCAGTGTTCCGGGCGCCGAGCGACGCCCCGGGGGTAGGGGAATCGCCCAGACAATGGCGTGATTCGGGAAAAAGCGGCCAATATTCCAGATTTTCGGGTTTATTCGTCCATACATCATATACCGGAAGGTGAGTATCATGGCAAAGGAATCAACGATCAGGACTCCCATCGTCTGCGTGATGGGCCACGTAGACCACGGCAAGACATCGCTCCTGGACCGGATCCGGGGCTCTTCCGTGGTATCGACCGAGGAGGGCGCGATTACGCAGCACATCGGCGCCACGCTCGTCCCCATCGACGCGATCACCCGGATGGGCGGAGCCCTGAGCAAAATCAGCGTCAACGTCCCGGGCCTTCTCTTCATCGACACACCCGGGCACCACGCCTTCACCACCCTCCGTGCGCGCGGCGGGGCGCTCGCCGATATGGCAATCGTCGTGGTGGACATCAACGAGGGCTTCCGCCCCCAGACGATCGAGGCGCTCCAGATCCTGCGCAACTACAAGACGCCGTTCGTCATCGCGGCGAACAAGGTCGACCGCATCCACGGCTGGCGCGTCCAGGAGGGCCAGCCGTTCAATAAGACATTTGCGCAGCAGAACGAGCGCGTCCAGGGCGTGGTCGAGACGAAGGTCTACGAACTCGTCGGCAAACTCTCCGACCTCGGGTTCAACTCCGAGCGGTTCGACCGGGTCTCGGACTTTGCGCGGAACATCTGCATCGTGCCGACGAGCGCCCTCACCGGAGAAGGCGTCCCCGACATCCTCATGGTGCTGATCGGGCTTGCCCAGCGCTACATGACCGAGAGCCTCAAAGTAAGCGCCGACGGCCCCGGCGCCGGCACCGTGCTCGAGGTGAAGGAGGAGCGGGGACTCGGGATGACGCTCGACGTGATCCTCTACGACGGAACCCTCAAGGTCGGGGACGAGATCGTCGTCGCGGGAAACGACCAGATCATCGAGGCAAAAGTGCGCTCTCTCTTAAAGCCCCGCCCCATGAGCGAGATTTTGATCGAGGAGCGGTTCGAGCGGGTCAAGTCCGTCACCGCCGCTGCAGGTATCAAGGTCGCCGCCCCGAAACTCGACGGGGTCATCGCGGGCTCCCCCCTCCGGGTCATCCGGGGCGGCAACCGGGAGGAGATGATCGAGCGGGTCCGGCACGAGGTCCAGGACATTGAGGTGAACCTCTCCGATGTCGGCGTCATCATCCGGGCGGACACCATCGGCGCCCTCGAAGCGCTCTCGAAAGAACTCGAAAGCCACCAGATCCAGGTGATGCGGGCCACCGTCGGGCCGGTCACCCGCCACGACGTCATCGAGGCGGGGACGATCAAAGACCCCCTCTACAGCGCGCTCATCGCCTTCAACACCCCGGTCCTGCCGGACGCGGTCGATACCCTGGCGGACACTTCGATGACCCATGTCAGCATATTCGAGGGCGGGGTCATCTACCAGCTCATCGACGACTACGTCGAATGGCGCGACGCGAAGAAGCAGGAACTCGAGCGGCAGCAGTTCGAGAAACTGATCATGCCCGCCAAAATCCGGATCCTCCCGAACTGCGTCTTCCGGCAGAGCAACCCGGCGGTGGTCGGCGTCCGGGTCCTCGGGGGAAAGCTCCAGAGCGGTGTCGACCTGGCCCTTGCAAGCGGCAAGAAGGTGGGCCGCATCAAGCAGATCCAGGCGAAGAACGAGACGGTCCAGGAAGCGGAGGCGGGCAAGGAGGTGGCGATCTCTATCGAGGGGCCGACGGTCGGCCGCCAGATCAATGTCGACGACGACCTCTACGTGGACATCCCGGAGCGGCACGTGAAGGTGATCGAGCGGGAGATGATCGACCACTTAAGCCCGAGCCTGCGGGAGACCCTCGAGGAGTTCACCACTCTCAGGCGCCGGGAAGACCCCTTCTGGGGGAAGTGAACCGTTCCCCCGAAGCGGGGGCTTCTCCCGGCCAACATTCCCCTTCAACCCCGCAAAGGTAGTCTTTTAATACCATATTCTCAAATTGTATAGGTACTTTCGAAGGAGTCGTCAACATGGCAGATTTCAAAATCATTCTATCAGAACCGGAGACCGGGCGCTCGTATAAGGTTGATGCGACCGGTCCCGCCGCAGGAGCGCTCATCGGCAAGCGCATCGGTGATGAGATCGACGGGGGCATCCTCGGCTTTGCGGGATACACAATCCGGATCACCGGCGGCACGGACAAGACCGGTATCCCCGCACGCCGCGACCTTCCCGGACCGGCAAGGAGAAGGCTTCTCCTCTCCGAGGGCGTCGGGTTCCACCCGACCATGGACGGGGAGCGCCGCAGGAAATCGGTGCGGGGCAGTGAGATCAGCGCAGATTTCGTCCAGATCAACGCCGCCGTGACGCAGAGCGGCGCAAAACCCTTAGCCGAATACTTTAGCCAGCCCGAGGCGGCTGCTGAATAAATCAGCACCCATCTTTTCTCGAGATCCGTTGTTCCGGAGAGGCACCGGGACGATCCGCCCCGCAAAGGATAGTTGTTCTACCGGCCGCGCCAGGGTTCCCTGAGCGTGGCCGGGCAGCGATCCCGGAGAGGGCATGCCCCGCAGTCGCGGGGGTGGGTGGGACACCCGCACGCCGCGGCATACGCGGCGGTGAGCGCTGCTGCGGGGTCTCCCCCGTATGCAGCGGTGAGCCGTGCTGTCTCGACGGCGACCTCGTCAGGCACCGCCTCGGGGTAGTAACCGCTCCAGGCCACGTCCTCGAGTCCCTTCTTGCGGCAGACCGCGCAGAGGTGCTCCATCAGATCCCTCGACGGGCCCGGGTGGTAGTAGAGGACGTTGTTCGGCCTAAAGCCGATGAGCCGGTAGGGCACGCTCGGGTCGAGCGAGGCGATGAACGCCGCGACGGCACCCACCTCCCCGTCGGTCATGCCGGGGATCACCACCGTTCGGAAGACCCTGATGCGGTCTCTCCCCTCGTGCACGAGGTACTCCGCGTTCCTGAGCACCGGACCTACGGGTGCTCCCGTGAGGGCACGATGGACCGGATCCGACCATGCCTTGATCTCGAGGGTGATCACCGGGCAGAGGTCGACGATCCTTGTCATCGTCGCCTCCGTTGCAAAGCCGCCGGTCGAGATCCCGATCCCCAGATCGAGCCCCTGCCGCTTCACCTCGGTCGCCACCTCTTCGATGTAGGGGAGGTGAATGATCGGATCTCCGCCCGTAAAACCAATCGTTCGGATACGGGGGCCCCTGTAGGCGGCAATCTGCCTCCGGGCTTCGGCCACCAGCACCGCCGCCGGCACATGACCGGCGTACTGCCAGCCGGGATCGGGGTACTGCGAGATCCGGTAGGCGTTGCAGTGGAGGCAGCGGTAACAGCACCCGAGCAGGGTGACGATGTAACTTGCGAGCGACCCCGAGCACATCGTCGCCGCCACCTCCGCACGGCCGGTGCGGCATACCCCCCGCTCTCCCCGCAGGCGGTCGACACCGCACCCCCACTCGCAGAGGCGGCAGGACTCGAGATCTCTCATACAGTTCCCTGGCTATGCATGCACGATAATCTTTGGGACGCTGACCCGGCGGGGGCAGGGACAAACAGAAGTGGATTGTTCATGTGATCGCCGTGCAAAGGGTCGCGAAAGGTACCGGAGTGTTTGCGTGAGTTCTTCCGGTATGCGAGAAAAGTGAGGAAGATCCTACCGCTTCTTTGCGACCGACTTTTCCAGGGCGGGCAGTTTGTCCTCGAACGCCACCCCGTATTTCCTCGCGAGGATGACCACCGCCGCCTCCACCCGGAGGTTGCCGTCGAAGCGGTCGGTGACGACCCGGTGGAGCTCGGCGACGACCTCCTGCGGCGGCGTCCCGGTCGCTGCGGCGATCCGCCCGATCAGCTCCTCGTAGGGGCTCTCGGCCGCCGCGAGGACGTCGGAAGTGGGCTTGAACCCGAGCGGTATCGAGACCTCCGCGACGTCGAAGAGCGGCCGGATGGATCCTCCGTCCACCTCGACGAGCCCCTCAGACATCGCCCTCTCCAGGAGCTGGTTCGCCTGCTCCTTGTTCATCCACTTCCGGTCGATGGCGATGTAGAAGACGAACTCGCTCCTCTGCAGTCGCTCCTTGCGCATATGCTTGAACGGTGCGGCAACCGCAATCTTGACACTCACTCGCAGGCACCCTTGAGCATCTTTCGCAGGTCCATCGCGTCCATGTCACCGAGGCGGCCATCCTTCGCGACGTAGCACTCCGTCACCGGACCCTTGTCGACGATCCGGAGAAAGAAGACGTTCTCCGAGACCGGCAACCTTTTTTCAGGGGTAAGCAGCGTCCTCTGCAGGTCGATCCGGAAGTCCGCCACCTCGGTGACCTTCTCGGCGAGCGGCACCAGGGCGTCGAGGTCAAGGAACTGCGTCCGCCCGTCCGCGACCTGGACGAGGATCCGTTCCTTGATGAGGCCGTCGGGTCCCCGTACGGTCGTGTGGGTGTCGTTCATCCGGACTATACAGGCAAGGACCTCCCGGAACGGCCGGACGAGTTCAAAGTCGAGGTCGATGGATTGGGGGAAACGATGGTATATCCTGCGCATCACTAGAATGGAGGTCTGCGGAACGTAAAAAGGATGTGATCCCGCCGGAGGCACAAAAGTTTTTGGCACACCCCTCCCTCCCTGCACCCATGACGGACCACCTCACGCTCCTGCAGATGAACGACTCGCACGGGTATCTGGAGCCGCACCCGGAACTCTTCTATGCCGGCGGGCCGCCCCGGTACCGGACGGCAGGGGGGTATGCCCGGATAGCCGCGCTCCTTGAGGAGATCCGCGGTGCGCGGCAGGAGGGGGTGCTCGCGTTCGACTGCGGCGACACCATCCACGGGACCTACCCTGCCGTCCAATCGAAGGGCGAGGCACTCGTCCCGGTCCTGAACGCCCTCGGGTTCGATGCCATGACCGCCCACTGGGAGTTCGCCTACGGGCCGGAGCAGTTCCGGAAGGTGGCCGAGAGGCTCGACTACCCGGTCCTGGCCGACAACTGCTACGACGACGCGACCGGAGACCTGGTCTTTCCCCCGTATACGATCTGCGAGACCGACGGGCTGCAGGTGGGCGTCATCGGCATCGCCGCTACAATCGTCGACAAGGTGATGCCGGATTCCTTCTCGGAGGGGATCCACTTCTCCCTCGGCAACGCCGAACTCCCCGGGTACATCGCTCATCTCCGCGACGAAGAGGGGGTGGATCTCGTCGTGGTGATATCGCACCTCGGTTTTCCCCAGGAGGTGAAACTTGCCCGGGAGGTGGACGGGATCGACGTCCTCCTCTCGGGGCACACCCACAACCGCCTCTTTGAGCCGGCCGTCGTCAACGACACCGTCATCATCCAGTCCGGCTGCCACGGCTCCTTCCTCGGGCGGCTCGACCTTACGGTCGAGAACCGGCGGGTGAAACGGTTCGACCACGACCTCATCGTCGTCGGCGAGGAGATCCGGCCCGATCCCGGGGTCGAGGAGATGGTCGGGAAGGTCATGGACCCCCACCGCGAGCGCCTCTCCCGGGTCGTCGGGGAGACCCGGACGGGGCTCAACCGGAACACGGTCCTTGAATCCACGATGGACAACCTCCTCTTACAGGCGCTCATCGACGCCACAGGCGCCCGGATGGCGTTCTCGAACGGCTGGCGCTACGGCGCCCCGGTACCGCCCGGCCCGGTCACGGCAAACGACCTCTGGAACATCATCCCGGTCAACCCCCCGGTCTCGACGGTCGAGATCACGGGCCGGGAACTCCGGGTGATGATGGAGGAGAACCTGGAGCGGACCTTTGCGCGGAACCCCTACGACCAGATGGGCGGCTACGTGAAGCGCTGTGCGGGGGTTAACCTCTACTGCAAGATCGAGAACCCGCCCGGTCTCCGGATCCAGGAGTTCTTTGCAGCCGGAAAGCGGCTCGATCCGGACGCTGTCTACAAGGCCGCGTTCGTCACCGGCCAGGGCGTGCCGCCGGCCTACGGGAAGAACCGGGAGGACCTCGATATCCGGGCGGTCGAGGCGCTCGAACGCTACCTGGCGGGAGGGCCCGTCAGCGCCGATCTCCGCGGGAGCGTGACGGCGATATGACGTCCTCCCCGCGGGTCGTCATCCACCTGGATGAGCGCGAGAAGGCGGCGCTGGCCCTCCGGAACGTGAAAAACCTCGTCACCGATCTCGAAGGGGTCGAGGTCGAGGTGGTGGTCCACGCAGACGGCGTGGAGGGGATCCGTGCCGGCGGCCCGAACGCCGGCCTCATGGACCTGCTCGCGGGACGCGGCGTCCGGCTCGTCGTCTGCGAGCAGACGCTGGGCTCCCGGAATTTAACCGCGGAGAACCTCCCCGGCTACGTGGAGACCGTCCCGTCAGGCATCGTGGAGCTGGTACTACATCCGGCCGTAAAAAAGGTATCTTATGCGAGCAGAACGGCGTTGACGACGCCGTCCTGGCTCGGTCTGCTGATGATCCGCGCGCGCCCGATATCGGTCTTGATGATGGCGCCTTTGGTCAGGAGGTTTCGCCGGACATAGTTCGGGTTGGCGCTGTTTGCCTCGACCGTCTCGATCTTCGCCTTCCGGGTCTCGCCGGTTGCGGGGTTCGCGACCGTCGCGTAGTCTATCCGGAGTGCCCGGACCTTCTGGTTACCCCCGTAGGTGCGGACAATCTTCCTGCGTTCTTCACCGATGTGCGTCTCTGCCGGAGCTCTTCCGATCTCCGATCTCTTCTTGCCCTGGGAGGTGTGGTAGCGTCCGCCCGACGGCTTCCGTACTGATCTTCCTTGCCACTGCATGTGACCACCGAAATACTCTGTTGAGGACGCGATACCCTTCAGGGGTAGCAATCTCTCGTTAAAGTGCTATAACTGTTCGAGACCTGGATATTTAACTCTGCTGATCACGCGAGGATCGCGTCCAGCAGTTCGTCTAATCCTTCCCCGGTCTTCATGTTCGTCCGGAAGACCTTCATCTCCGGGTTGTAGCGGTGCATATCCTCTTCCATCCGGTCGAGGTTGGCGCCGACGAACGGGGCGAGGTCGACCTTGTTGATGACGCCGATGTTGCTGCTGCGAAACATCATCGGGTGCTTGTTCACCACGTCGTCCCCTTCCGTCGAACTGACGACGACGATCCTCTTCTCGGCGCCCAGCCGGAAATCGGTCGGGCAGACCATGTTGCCGACGTTCTCGATGAAGAGGATGTCAATCTCGTCGAGCGGGAGGTGCTCGATGGCGTGCTCCACCAGGTGGGCGTCAAGGTGGCACTCCTTCCCGGTGTTCGCGTTGTAGGCCGGGACGTTGAGGGCGACGATCCGCCTGAAATCGTCGTCCCCGTAGACGTCCCCGGCGATGGCACCGACGCGGAGGCCTCGATCCCGGAGCAGCGGCACGAGCCACTCGATCGTGGCGGTCTTCCCGGACCCGATGGCGCCCAGGAGGTCGAACGCCCGGATGCCGTGGTCCTTGAGGAGGTTTGCGTTGGCGTCTGCAATGCGGTTGTTGACGTCGTAGATGTCCTTCTCCACATGGACGTCGATATGATGCATGGTACGTACTGTGATCATGATCTGTTTATAGGTTAACCACCCAGATTGTACAACCATGAGCGTTGAACGCATCCTGTACCCCTGTTACTTCGACGTCACGCTGCAACGGCGGGAGGGGCGTCGCGTCGCAAAAAATCTCGGCGTAAAGTCGCCGGATCTTCCCGCCATCGAGGCCGTCCTGCGGAAGATGAAGGTCCCGCACCGGGTGGAAGAGCACCACCACCCCGCCCGGTGGGCGGAGCGCGAAGGCCGGATCGTGGCGGAATGGGAAGGGAGCAAGGAAGACCTGATCCGGAAGGTTGCCGGCGGTCTTGCCGGCCGGAAGTGACGTGATGTACGACCTGCACACCCATACCATCCTCTCCGACGGCGAACTCCTCCCGACGGAGCTGGTCCGCCGGGCCGCCGTGCTCGGCTACGGCACCCTCGCCATCACCGACCACGCGGACGCCTCCAACCTCGCGCACCTGGTGGAGGCGGCGGGCAAATGCCGGGAATCGGCACGGTGTTACGGCATGGACCTGCTCGTCGGGGTGGAACTCACCCACGTCCCGCCGTCCCTGATCCCGGCATTTGCGCGCGACGCAAAACGGATCGGTGCCGATATCATCTTGGTCCACGGTGAGACGGTGGTGGAGCCGGTCGCCCCCGGGACCAACCATGCTGCCTGCACGTGCGAGTACGTGGACGTGCTCGCCCACCCGGGGCTCATAGGGATCGAAGATGCCCGCGCAGCCGCGGAGCGTGGGATTGCGCTCGAGATAACCTCCCGGGCGGGGCACAACCGCACCAACGGCCATGTGGTGCGGGTGGCGCGGGAGGCCGGGTGCCGGCTTGTGGTCGATTCCGATACGCATGCACCGTCCGATCTGATGTCAAAGGAGGCACGGTGGGCAGTCGCTCTCGGCGCCGGGTTGACGGAGGCCGAATCCCGGGAAGTTCTCTCTGTGGATATAAATCGGCTTCTTCAGAAGTGAGACATGGTATTTATAATTTGGCAAAACGTTTTTATATTCAAACCGCCAACATATATATGTTACTAAATACTCTCAGCTATAGTATCCCCTAGAGGTTGCAGTTTGCGGTTAATCGGACGTTCTGTAAATGTTTGCGGCAATCGCTTGTTAATCTTGCGATGTGATGCTGCACAGTTGCCCCGCCTCTACGGGGAGGCTGTGGATCGCCGGTTAAAACCCGTAGGGAAGGTAGTTGACATCTTTGGAAATATATCATCTCCCTATGCCGTAGTCCTCTGCTACAATGACTGCTCCGTGCAGGTTGGCGAGAAGATATTTGCAAAATAGGTGAATAATCGATGGCAGAAGTAGAAAAACTGAAACAGCTGCAGTTGCAGCGTGAGGCCCTGAAGAAGCGGGGGGAGCAGAAAGTCAAAGAGACGGAGAAGAAGCGCACCGAGGAGAGCGTTCAGTCCGTCTGCCCCGAGTGCGGCAGCCGTCAGCTCGTTCACGACTACGAGCGTGCCGAACTCGTATGCCAGAACTGTGGTCTTGTCCTCGATGAGGAGTTCATCGACCGCGGTCCCGAGTGGCGTGCGTTCGACCACGACCAGCGCATGAAGCGCTCCCGTGTCGGCGCACCGATGACGTTCACGATCCACGACAAGGGTCTCTCGACGATGATCGACTGGAGGAACCGTGACTCCTACGGCCGTGCGATCTCGAGCAAGAACCGCGCCCAGCTCTACCGGCTCCGGAAGTGGCAGCGGCGTATCCGCGTCTCGAACGCGACCGAGCGGAACCTGGCGTTTGCGCTCTCGGAACTGGACCGGATGGCGTCTGCGCTCGGCCTGCCCCGGAACGTGCGCGAGACCGCAGCGGTGGTCTACCGTGACGCCGTGGACAAGAACCTGATCCGCGGCCGGAGTATCGAGGGGGTCGCGGCAGCAGCGCTGTATGCGGCATGCCGCCAGTGCAGCGTGCCGAGGACGCTTGATGAGATCGCGGAGGTCTCCCGGGTATCGAGGAAGGAGATCGGGCGCACCTACCGTTTCATCTCCCGTGAGCTCGGTCTGAAACTCCTGCCGACGTCGCCGATCGACTACGTCCCGCGCTTCTGCTCGGGCCTGAACCTGAAGGGTGAGGTCCAGAGCCGGGCGGTCGAGATCCTCCGGCAGGCCGGCGAGCGCGAACTTACGAGCGGGCGAGGCCCGACGGGCGTCGCTGCGGCCGCCATTTACATCTCCTCGATCCTCGGCGGCGAGCGGCGCACCCAGCGCGAGGTCGCCGAGGTTGCAGGCGTAACCGAGGTCACGATCAGGAACAGATATAAGGAACTGGCAGAAAAATTAGATATCGAGATCATACTCTGATCTCATATCTTCGGGCTCGTAGATCAGGGGTAGATCGCTACGTTCGCAACGTAGAGGCCGCGGGTTCAAATCCCGCCGGGTCCATGACTGTTTTCCCACTGAAGTTTTGGCATACCTTTCCACTGAGTCCTTTCTGTGTTTCTGGGCGACCGCAGGTCGCCGGGGGTTTCGAAAGGGGCGGAGCCCCTTCGGTTCGGAAAGCGGAGCCCCTTCGGTCGGCAAACGTCAATCCGGGCGACATCCGTGTGGCGACCACAGCGCGCGACCCCCGGGACAGCGCTCCGCCCGGATACGTAAAAGTCTGGAGGAGAACGGGGACTCCTCCGTTCTCCCGGGTCACCGACGCATGATACGGCCCGCGGCCGCAATGGCGAGAAGCCCGATGAGCGCACCTGCCCCTCCGGCCTGGGTCGGGGTCGTCGCGGGCGTGGTATCCTCCGCGTCTTCTCCCGTCACCGGCGCATCGGCCGTCCGGAAGATGAAGGCCCGCTCTCCCGCACCCGCGGCGAGGTAGTCGCCGCCGTCCGAGAGGGCGACCCCGTTTACGGCTGCACCGGCGTCAAACGACCAGAGCGCATCTCCGTTGTTGTTCCAGAGATGCACGCCCCCATCGGCGGTCCCGGCCGCGACGGTCCCGCCCCGCCGGGATATGTCCACGGTGAGGACATCGCTTCCCGTCCGGTTCTTCCAGAGCAGGTCGTCGTTCGGCCGGTAGCACTCCACGTCGCCGCCTTCCTTGCCGACGACCACGAACCGTCCATCCCCTGCGAGGGCGAGCGCGAGGATCGGCGCCCCGGTGGGCATCGCCCAGGGGAGCCCCCCTGCCCGGCCGTAGATCTGGAGGGCGCGGTCCCGGCTCCCTGCGGCGACGACCGACCCGTCACGGGAGGCATCTACCGCGGTGACGGCGCCGCGGGCAAGCCCCTCCCAGATGAGGTTCCCCTGCCTGTTCATGAAAAGAATGTCGCCGTTACTGCTCCCGGCGACGATGTAGTTGCCGTCGTTGGTGAAAGCAACGGACGTAACGTACGGTGGTGTGCCGCCGGAGCGGGCACCCCGCTGCATGGCGAGGTCCCACTCCTCATCGCCCCGGTAGTTAAAGAGAGTGATACGGTCGCCCCCCACCGCGAGGTACTGTCCGCCCCCTGATAAAGCGAGGTCACGGACGGCTCCTGAGACGCTCTTCGTCCAGTAGCGGCCGCCGTTCCCGTCGAAGAGGAGCACATCGCCCCCGTCGGTCCCGGCGGCGACGTAGTCCCCGGCATCCGCGACGGCAACCGCAGTTACCGCATTTGGGGCGCTCACGTTCCAGGGGACGGTGCCGTCCCGCTGCAGGCATACGATGCTTCCGCTTCCCGTCCCCGCGACCATATACTTTCCGTCGGCGGTGATCGCAACGTCGTTGGCGATGCTCCCCGTCGATACGCCGTGGTAGGAGGCCTCCGCCCCGGCCGCCGCCGGAACCAGGGCGACGATCAGGGCGACGATCAGTGCTGTTCTTTTCATGGCTGTCCCCTCACCGGGAGAGTATTCCCGGAATACGTCTACTTTCTCGGCCGGGCTCTTAAATTATTCCGGCACCGGGCCCTGCCGCGCAAACTTGAAGGTTCCGGGCGCACAATCAACCAGTCAGGTGAATCACATGGAGAACAGGGCGGAAGAAGCGGTCTCCCGCTTCATGCGGGGCTACAACTGTGCACAGGCAGTCAGCTCGGTATTCGCCGGCGATACCGGGGTGCCCGAAGAGGTCATCTTCCGTGCGGCCACGGGGTTCGGCGGCGGGGTGGGACATACCGGGGGCGCCTGCGGAGCCGCCTCAGGTGCGGTCCTCGTCATCGGGCTCTCCTTCGGGAGCACCGGTCCCGACGAAAAAGAGGCGAAGGATCTGACCTACGCCCTCACCCGGGAGTTCATCACCCGGTTTGCCCAAAGATTCGGCACCGTCTCCTGCACCGAACTCCTCGGGTGCGACCTCTCGACCGATGAAGGGCTCGCCCGGGCCCGGGAGCAGAACCTCACCCGGACCCTCTGCCCCCGGTACGTCCGGGGCGCGGTCGAGATCCTCGAAGAGGTTCTCGCATCCGTCACTTCCGGGCGACCCACCATGCGGTGAGGGGTGTGGGCAGGGACGGAATCCCGAGCACCCGCCGCAGGTCGGCGGTGCCGAGACTCTTTGCCGCCAGCGCCCGCCGCTCGACGGCGTGCCAGGAGAGGAACGCAAGAGCAAACGTTGCCAGGAACGAAAGCCCGCAGAGCGCCGGGAGGAGGAGCTCGTTCCCCGTGACCTGGATCAGCACCTGCTGGACCGGGTAATGGTAGATATAGATGCCGTAGGAGAAGTCCCCCGGTCTCCCGAAGGTGTTCAGGAACGGAACCGGGAGGTGCGCGGCATAGATGACGAGGTAGGGAATGCAGATCACCCCGGCGACGGTCACGTAGGGTGTCAGGGCCGAGAGCCCGAGCAGCAGGAGCAGCGCCCCGGCGACGACCGGCCGGTAGGCGATGCTTTGGCGGTGGAGGTAGAGGTAGGCCCCGACGATGAAGTAGAGGGTGAACCGGACCTTCGCCATCCGGGGATCGTCGAACCAGATCATCCAGAGCAGCACGTTTATGGCGGCGACGCCGAGGAGGGCCGACCTGCGCCACAGGAGCCCGGCGATCCCGAGGGCCGCGACGACCCCGTACATCAGCACCTCGACGGGTATCGTCCAGAGCGAGCCGTTGACGTAGGTCCATGGGTTCTCCTGGAAGAGACCTATCGCCGACCCGTTCTCAAAGAACGGAACGGTGGCGAGCCCTGCCGGGGAGAAGAGGGCGCCGAAGTACTCGGCCGGGGAGAGGGACGTCATGAGCGGACCGATGACGAAGAGCGTGACGAGGATCGCGAGGGCGAGGGCCGGAACGACCCGGAGAACCCGTTTCCAGGCGAACCGGAGTGGGGATGCGGTCGATTCCCAGCTCGCAGCGATCAGGTAACCGCTGGTGACGAGGAGGGCGGCAAGCGCTGCCTGCCCTATGAGTATGACCGGGTCGTACATCCCTATCCCGACGTAGCCGAGCCTGAGCGCGTAGGCGTGCGTGACGACGATCACCACCGCCGCCGCGAACCGCAGGAAGTCGAAGTTGTTCGAGAACCGACCCCCCGAAATGCTCCCGCCTTCCGGGGCTGCTCCCGGGTGCTCTTTTTTCATGGCTATCGGGATCCTTTCCTCACTGTACAGTGACAATTGATAAATAATTAGTCAAATACTCTCCCGTATGGACCCGCTGGTTGTCGCCACGTTCGCCGTCGTCGCCCTGCTCGAGATCATCGTTCCGGTCGCGCTCGGCTACTGGATCGTCAAAAAGTTCGGCGCCCCGTGGCGGGTCTTCGTGCTCGGCGCCCTCTCCTTCATCGCCGTGCAGGTCGTCCACACCCCGCTCGTCCTCGTAACCCAGGCCCCGCTCTACCTCGCCGTCCTGCCGATGGGCACGATGGCGGCCGTCGCGGTCCTCGCCGTCTACCTCGGCCTTCTCGCCGGGCTCTTCGAGGAGGTCGGCCGCTACCTCGTCTACCGCTACCTCTTCCGGCGGCAGGAGATCCCCCTCACCCGGGAGAACGGCCTCCAGTTCGGGGCCGGGTGGGGTGGCATCGAGAGCATGATCGTCGCGCTCCTCGTCCTTTCGAGCATGGTCTCCTACATCGTCGTCACGAGCAACGGGTCGATGCTCTTCATCCCCGACGACCCCGCCGTCCAGGCGCAGGTCGAAGCCCTCCGGGCCATCACGCCGCTCGACATCCTGCCCGGTCTCGCCGAGCGGATGATGACGATCGTCCTGCATATCGCCTGGTCGCTGATGGTGCTCGCCGCCGTCGTCTACGGCAGAAAGGCGCTCCTCGTCCTCGCGGTTCTCTGGCACGCCGCCGTGGACGCCGCAGCCGTCTATCTCGCCCAGACGCAGGGGCTCCTGGTGACCGAGGCGGTGATATTTGTCTTTGCGGCGCTCGGCTTCGCGTATATCCTCTGGGAGTGGCGGCGGATGGGGGCGCGAGCCGCCTCCTAGCCGGTCCACTCGTGCAGGTAGCCCCGGCGCTCGAGCGGCTCTCCGTCCGCGAGGACCGCCCGCTCCACTATGACCTCCCCGATGACGTGCGCCTCGACACCCGGGACCGGGAGAAGGCCTGGGGGAGCGCAGAAGAGGAGTTCGAAGTCCCCCCCGCCGTAGAGCGCGAGTTCCCGCCCCTCGTCCTCCGGCACGCCGGCCGGGAGCGGGAGACGGGCGGTATCGACGGAAAAGCCGCAGTCGTTCACTAGAAGAAGGTCGTAGAGGGAGAGAGCAAGGCCGTCGGAGATGTCCATCATCGCCGAGACTCCGGCACGGCCGAGCGCCTGCCCCTCCTTTACGCGGGGTTGCGGCTCGAGAAGCTCCTTCCTGTGCCGGTCATAGCCGTTCAGGGCGGCCTGGGCCTCCCCGAGCGGCCCGGTGACCGCGATGACGTCTCCCGGCCGTGCCCCCCGCCGCCGGACGAGGTGCTCCGGCTCGACGGTCCCGAGCCCCGTGCTCACGAGCGTCAGTTCCCGGTGAGCGTCGAGGTCCCCTCCCACGAGTTCCGCGCCGAACGCCGTGCAGCAGTCCCGGGCGCCCTCCATGATCCCCGGGAGGCGTTCCGGCCGGTCGAGGCCGACCGCGAGGAGCACCTGCCCCGGCGCCGCCCCCATGCTCGCGATGTCCGAGAGCGTGACCGCCGTCGCCATCCAGCCCACCTGCCAGTCGGTCATCCCGGCGGGAAAATCGGTCGTCTCGTGGAGCATATCGGTGCTCGCGACCATCGCGAGGTCGCCGCAGGGGATGACGGCGCAGTCGTCCGCGAGCCGTTCCGGGGCGATGATCGTCCCGATCAGCCGGTGCAGCCCCCGTTCATCCACCGCGACGCACCTCCTTCTCCCGCTCGCTCCGGTACTCCTTGAAGAGGTACTCGACCCGCTCGGCCTCCTGCTCGCGCCGGAACTCCTTCTGCTCCTCCTCCCACTCTCCGATCGCCTCTTCGACAGCCCCGGTCTTTGCCGCCCCGGTCCTGCCCCGGATATCCGGCCTGACGGTGTCTGCGGGGAGGAGCGGGAGACCGGCCTCCCGGGCGACCCGGACCAGGTGCGGGTCGGGGGGCTCCCCGTCGACCACCAGCGCCCTGACCCCCGTCTCCGCGAGGTCCTTCACCACGCCCCGGCCCCAGCCGTGAGCCTGCGGGACGTAAAGGACGTCTCCTTCGGCGATACCGATCCCCTCCTGGAGGCTCCGCACCCCCTCCCGGGTGAGGGAGTCGAGCACCTTGAGCGGGGTGTAGTCCTCGGAGACCTCGATCTTCGCGACGGTCTGCATCCGCTCCAGGCGCTTCTTCAGCCGCCGTGACCGCCGCCGCTCGCCCCGGAGCTGCTCGCGCAGGCTCTCGATGGTCGCGTCTTTCGTCGCCAGCTCCGCGTCCCGCCGGACCTTCCGCTCGGTCGCGGAGCGTGCCCGCCGCAGGCCCTGCCGCAGCCGCTCCACCTCCCGGTCGCGTTCCCGGAGGTCTTCCTGCAGTTCCTGCACGTAACTGCGGAGCCGTTTGACCATCCCGTCGAGCGCCATCACCCGCTCGTCCTCGACCGGCCGCTCCGGGGCGGGCACCGCCGGTTCGGCCTCCTTTTTCGCCGCCGGAACTCCCTGCAGGTCCGCAAGAACCGTATCGAGCGGCTGGCCCCGGAGCACCCGCGCCCGCACCTCGTCGAGGTCGAATCCCGGCCCCACCCTCTTCGCGATGTTGCGGAACTTGTTCTGGAGGCTCCGGTAGGCGTCCAGCGCCGCCGAGAGAGCGTCGCGCTCGTGGTCGTTCGTGTAAGAGAACGGTGCGGTCAGGTCGTACTTCGCCTCCACCGAGAGCGACTGCTTCGGGGTGTAGGGGATGGCGTTGAACGCCCGCCGGATCTTCTCGACCGAGTATGGCATCTGCTGGACATCGGAAGCGACGATGAGCGGTTTCCCGGCACGGTAGAGTTCCTCGACGATATCGGACATCGTCATCTGCCGGGAACTCGAGAGAAGGACCAGGTTCCCGTCGAGGTCCACAGCGGCGATCCCGGTGGTCGTTCCCGGGTCAAGCCCGACGATCAGGTAACGGGGACGGCTGGAGAGCGGTTCGAACCGTATCCGGTCGAGTTGCCTGCCCGTCACCCGGACCTGGACGTCGGCGCCCCGGGAGGAGTGGACCGGGACCATGTCCCGGGGGGCGATGACCCGGAAGGCGACCCGCGAGAACCCGCCGAAGGCCTTTGTCTCCTTCTTCTCGTAGTCGAGGCCGGCGCCCCGGAGCCGGGCCTCGATCTCCCGGGCCTTCTGCATCACCCCGCCGTGGATCTTCCGGGCATAGCGGTTCTGGCTCCACCCCCCCCGCCCCGGCGAGCGGTGCCTGCTCACCACGATGTCGGTAGTGTTCTCGAACGCGATCACCTCGACGCCCGCCCCGAGGGAGGCCACCCGGGCGGTGGTCCGGGCCTCGGCGTAGGGGTCGAACTTGTTGAAACTGATGTTGTAGCGGGCGGCGACTTTCCCGAGACTCTCTTTCTTCTCGCCGCCGGTCACCTGCACGAGTTTCGTCGAGGGCGGGAGCGCCTGCAGAAAGGCATAAAGTTCGTGCTGGTCGGCAGCAATCTCCTGGAGGCTGTCCACCGCGAGAATGTCGGGCTGCTCGGCAGCGAGGAGGCGCTGGAGCCGGAATCCGGTGACCTCCTCGACCCCCAGGATCTCGCCGTCTTCCACCCGGCAGAGGGCGTAGACGGGCCGCCGGGTACGGGAACGGACCGAGCCTTTGATGATGTCGATCCCGAAGACCTTCACCCGACCACCCTTGCCAGTGCTTCGTCGAAGGGGTATACGAGAGCGTATTTTCGTTTGAAGTACTGGAGGATGTTCGCGATATCCCGTGTGAGGATCTCGCCGGCGTTGGGGTGGGCGGTCTCCACCCACTGGGGCCAGTCGATCAGCCAGCACTGCCCCTCGTCGACCATGACGTTGAACTCGCTTAAGTCGCCGTGGACGATGCCGAGGCGGTAGGCCTCCCGGACGTTATCGAGGATCTGATCAAGGATCGGCTCCGGCTCCGCAAGGGCCGCCCGCGAGAGGTTGACCCCGGGGACGAACGACATCGCCACGACGTGCCGGTTCTGGTCGATGGGGAGCGGAACCGAGACGGCGGGGTGGAGAGTCTTCAAGGCGTCGTACTCCATCTTCGCCGAGTTGCTCGAGGCGAATATCCAGGGGCAGTGCCCGGCCTCCGGCATGTAGCCCCTTTTGACGCGGGCGGACTGGAACGACCGCTGTCCGACCCGGTGGAACTTCAGCACCACGACCCCGAGCCCCATCGCCTCGTAGACCTCCGACTCCTTCCCGACGCCGATCAGGGTCCCGAGCGCCTGGATGGTGCCCCGGCGGGTGAGAGTGTGGAGGGCCAGGCTGTCGTAGCCGTTGAAGACGAGGGCGTAACCCTCGTAGGGGACCTTCTCGTACCTGACCATGTCCATGGCCATCAGCCTGCCCAGGCGGTAGGAGAGCTCGGACTCCGAAAACTTGGTGGCAGACTTGAGCACCTCGAGCGGCACCCACCGGTACCGGCGCATGAGGCGTTCGAGGGCGAGCAGGATCCGGAGTTCGTAGGCGTGCAGGGATCGCACGTATTCTGCAGGAACAGGCATCTTCTACACAATTTATGTGGCTCGGTGATAAAAGGATGATCGAGCAAGCATGCAGTGCAGCAAGTGCCGCCGCGATGCGGTCATCTACCAGCGATACTCGGGGCTGCACCTCTGCGAGCAGCACTTCAACCGGGATTTCGAGGCGAAGGCGAAGCGGGCGATCCGGGAGCACCGCTGGATCGAGTCGGGGGATACGGTGGCGGTGGCGCTCTCGGGGGGCAAGGACTCAAGCGCTGTCCTCTTCTTCCTCCACCGGCTCCTCCACGAGCGCCGGGACGTCCGGCTGATGGCGATCACCGTGGACGAGGGGATCTCCGGCTACCGCGACCCGGAGCAGGCGAGATCGGTCGCCGACGCGATCGGCGTCCCCTGGGTGACGGCCTCGTTCGCCGACGAATACGGGATCACGCTCGATGAGATCGTGGCACGGAAGGGAACGGGGCTCTCCTGCTCCTACTGCGGGGTGCTGCGGCGGGCGCTGATGAACCGGATCGCCCGCGAGGAGGGCGTCACGAAGTTCGCTTACGGGTTCAACCTGGACGACGAGGCCCAGTCGGTGCTGATGAACGTCCTCCGGGGCGACCCGGAGCGCCTCACCCGCCCCATTCGGGAGGTGGCGGGAATGGTCCCCCGGATCAAGCCGTTCATGTACATCCCGGAGCGCGAGGTGGCGCTGTATGCCTTCCTCCACGTCGAGGGGTTCGACCTTGCGGGCTGTCCCTACGCGGCCGACGCCCTGCGGGGGGATGTCCGGGGCATCCTCGACGACTACACCTACCGCCACCCGGCGACGAAGTACTCTCTCGTCAACCTGGGCGAGACCCTCCGGAACCCGGAGAAGCCGCAGGAGGAGGGGTTGAGGGTCTGCGAGCGGTGCGGGGAGCCGTGCGGGAGGACTTGCCGGACGTGCCAGATCCTCGATGAGATGCGGCGGGGAGCCTGAAGGTGTATGTCTCACGCGAAGTTAGGTAGGAGGATGCTGCAACTCTCCTTCGCGGCTTCGCGCTCTTCGCGTGAGACCTCGCCACTGTCCCCATAAATTATCTCACGCGAAGCCGAGAAGAACGCGAAGTTCGGTCGATTGCTGGTGGTAGTCCCCTTCGCGGCTTCGCGTTCTTCGCGCGAGACTGTATCGTTATCTGCACCTGTTAGCTCACGCGAAGCCGCGAAGAACGCGAAGTTCAGCAGATGAGTGTTGGCAGCCTTCTTCGCGTGAGACAACGGTACACGATGCTGGGCTGGCGCTTGAGGAGGGTCAGGGGCCCCCCAGGAACACCGCTCAGCAAGCCTTACCGCATCACCAGGCATCCGCCCGTCAAGTCGGCGAAGATCTCCATGAACTGTTCGGGGTGGTTTAAGAACGCGACCGACCGGGGCCGCCCAATCAGGTCGTAGAGCCCGACTTCTTTCTCGATCCCGATATCAGGAATCTCCACCGGGTCGCAGTAGCGCACCGGCGGGGCAGCGGGGTAGCGCGGATTCTTCACCAGCGCCCCGCCTTCCATCTCGTAGTAGGCGGCGCCCCGCAGGTCTACGTAGGGGCCGTAGTTGCTGGAGAACTCCGACGAGACGAGATTTGCCATCACGAGATCCTCCCGTGCGGGGTTGATGGTCACGTGGCCGTACCCCGGCGGGATCAGGATCTTGTCGCCGGCGGTGCCCTCGATCATCACCACGTCCTCGGCGTTCTCGGTCTGAAGGAGGTAGTGCCCCGTCCCCTCGAGCACCTCGTAGATCTCCGGGTAGAGTACTCCTGCCGGGTTGACGGTGTGGTAGTGCCCCTTTGTCTTGACGTACTCCCCGCAGAGGGTTCGGGCGGGAATGACGGTGATGTCGTAGCGGACGTGGTGCTGCCGGAGCCAGTCCCGGTCGCTCTCGTTCCGGGCGAGATCCCGGTACATAAAATAGAGGGGCTGATCGGAGGTGCAGCCGGGATCTGCGAGAACCTCCCGCATCTCCTCGATTGTCCTTTCCTGTGGCTCCGGTTTAGGTCCGTCCCAGTACCCGTTCATCACCTTTTCTTACGGTACACGAATATATAATACCCTGCTCCGACGATGACGGCTAGAACGGCGACGAGGAAGACCGGATTGGTGAAGAAAGCGCCCTGTCTCCTCTCGAGCGCGACCTGTATTTTCATGGTATCCGATATCTTGCTGTTGTCGAGGTCGTCGCGGTAGCGGATCTCGGAGTCGATCCCGTACTCCTTCTCGGTGCCGTCGCCGTCGACGTTCACCTCGAACCGTGCCGTCGCGGTCTGGCCCGGGGCAAGGTCGCCGAGGAAGGCGGTGTCGTCGCTGCTGGTGAAGGGGTCGACGGCGCTGATCCGTGCCTGGGTGTTGTAGACCGTCGCCGCCCCGGTATTCCGGTACACGACCTCGAGGATGCTCTTCTCGCCAAGGTTGAGCGTTGACGTCGGCGAGACGACCTCAAAGGCGATCTTGCCGCCGACGGGAAGACCGATCGTTGTCGGCCGCGAGGTTACCGACGTCCCCTCGTAGTCCTCGTAGGTAACCGCGACGTCCAGCGGGTACGACTGGGGCTCGGCGCTGTCGGCGACCGAGACTTTGAACTTCACGTCCACCGTCTCACCCGGCTCGAACGTCCCGACGTAGGCGCTGCCGTCGGTGGGGATGAGCGGGCTCGCGCCGTTTCTCGTGATCTTCGCAATGGCATTGTTCGCCGTGTCGTGCCCGATGTTCTTCAGGGTCAGGTAAACGTAACCCTCCGTGCCGACGTTCAGCGACTCGGACCGCACGTCAAGAACCTCAACCTGGAGGTCGGGCGTGACCCGCACGGTGAGCGGCAGGGTTTCGGTCTTCTTCTGGTAGTTGTAGCGGAGGAGATCGCTCCCGTACTCTTCCGCATCCGCAAGGTAAGTGTAGGTCACCTCGAGCGGCAGCACGTAGGTGCCCGGCTCCGCGGAGTCCGCCACCTTCACCTCGAACGTGGCGGTCGCGGCGGCGCCGCCCACAATGTCGCTTAAGAACTGGGGGTCCGTCTTGATGGTAAACGGCGTATCGGTGCCCTTGAGCGCTACGGTAACCAGTTTCGCGGTGTTCGGCTGGTCATCGGGGGTGATGAGCGTCGAACCGACGATCTTGTGGGTATTCAGACCGCTATTGGATATGATGACCGCAAGTTGGGTCTCGGCACCCGGTGCGAACTCATTGGTGCCGGAAATCGTTGCCGACAGATCCGGACTTCCATAGAGGTACTTGGTGCCTTGCGCCGCCCCCGGCGCAGCCAGGAGTGCCAGCAGGAGCATCAGTACCGGTAAGTATTGCCAACGCATCTCTTCACCTTGTTGTTATAGTGGCAACAACATTTATTGATGAACAGTATATATACATAATGGAATGAAGGCTCCCCGGGATGTTCCAAACGCCCTCCTCGAATCTCTGAAATCACTGGGTCTCACGAAGTACGAAGCCCTCGTATATATCGGGCTCCTCAGGACGGCAGGTGCGACCGCGACGGAGGTCCACGAGATCTCCGGCGTGCCGCGCGCGTCCGTCTACCCTGTCCTCGACCGGCTCGTCCAGAAGGAGCTGGTCAGTGTCTCCCACACGACGCCCAAGCGGTTTGATGCAGTTCCTCCCGACCAGGGCGTCGAGAACCTGATGCGCCGGATCGAGAGCGACGCGGAGAGCGCCCGGACGGCCCTCGACGCCCTCTACCGGGAGAAGGGGCCGGAAGGCCGGGGCGACCAGGAACTGGTCTGGACCATCTACGGGGAGGAGAACATCAGGACCCGCCTTGCCGTTATGTTCCGCAGCGCGGAGCGGAGCGTGGAGGTGCTGGCGACATGGCCTCTCCTCCGGGAGGGCGTGCTCCCGCTGCTCGATCCCGTCCCCGACTCCGTGCCGGTCGACATCTTCACCGAGCGTTGGGAGGGCGAGCACCCCTCCCGGTTCCGGATCAACGTCATTCCCTTTGCAACGCTACGCGAGACTCATCTTCCGACGGAGAAACTGCTGCCGTACGAGAGGTCCGGCGTCTTTCTGGTGGACGATGCGCGGGCGCTGCTCTGGATGGAGGGGGTCGACGGGCAGCCCTCGGCCCTCTACTCGGAGTCTGCGGGGCTCGTCCTGTTTGTGCGGCGGCATATCACCACCGTCACGGAATGGGCGAGGGCTACGGTTCAGTAATCCTCCAGGTAGCCCATCTCCCGGATATCGATCAGCCCTTTGAGCGCCTGGGTCACCACCGGCCTCCCTGCCTCCCTGACGGCCGCCATCGCGTTGGTGCCCCCGACCATCGCCACGCCCACGTACTGCGGGCTCACCGGGACCCCGAGCAGGGGGACGTTCGGGGCGCCGATATCAAGGATGCCGGAGAACCCGATGGCCGTCAGTTCGTCGAGCACCGTACCCATGAGCGGTTCGGCCTCCATGTGGCACTCCCGGATGTTTGCGAGGATGTTGCCGTTCCTGCTGTGCATGACGTCGAGAATTGATGTGGCTTCCTGGGAGATCAGGACCTCAAGGGGGTCGAGTGTGGTATCGCGGTAGAGGATCATGCTCGTGAACCGCCGCGGAACTCTTCCTTCGACCTCAACGATCCCGCCACCGATCGGGTTGATCGGGATGCCGCGCTGGAGGAGGAGGGCGTCGAGCGTGATGCTGCACATCGTGCAGACAGCGTGCCGGCCATCCGGCACGGTGTAGCCGCCGATCTGCTTCCCCGGCCCGGCGACCAGGATCCGGTCGCTGATGGTGATGCCCGCTTTGTGGGCCTCTTTCATGATGGAAAGCGCGAACTCGAGGTCGCGGCTATCGATGAGCGAGAGGTTGTAGATGATCTTCCCCGCGTCCTCCTCCGGGCGGTAGGTCACCCTGAGCGCGTACTCCTCGATACGGTGATTGGTGAACTTCAGGGGGACGTGCATTATCAGATCTCTTGCACGGCAGGGGAAAAAGTGTTGCCTTCGAAAGGGGATCCCCGGGGTTGCAGTCGCGAGCCCGGGGTATTACCGCCCCCCACCCGGCGGACTCCCGGGGCCTGTCCCCCGGCCGGGCAGGCCGGGGAAGGGAAAACTTGTTCTACCTACCTGTGGTATTGTACGGTGAATGGAGAGTGGGACTCGGGAAAAAGCCCGGAACGTGCTGAAGCGGATCCTCGAAGCGGCCTGCTACGACGTCGAGGAGGTCGGCGAGCCGCTGGATCTCTCCGCAGTCGGGAGCGAAGACGCCCTGCTGGTCCTCTGCTCGAACGACCCGGAGACGATTGAAGATTTCGATTCGATGACCTATCACCTGCGCACCGGCGACGAAGATCTGGTCTGCAGTAAACTGCTCTTCACCCTCGTGCCCGGGGTGCAGACGGAGGACTGCATCCAGTGGGGCGCGGATGAGTTCGTCCGCTACGCGGGCCGGACCGTGCTTGCGGAGGTGCTCGGGCAGAATCTGGTCCTGGACTTCGGCTGCCCGGCCCCGGCGACCCGGCGCGAACCGGTGGAGACCGTCCCCGCGGCGGTGGAGGAAGAGCCGGAAGAGGGGCCGGAGTTGCCCCACCTCCCGGTGCAGGTCGCCGAGAAGCGTGCCTGCGGCATCGCCGGGCTGCACGGGTCGGCGAAGTGCCGGTTCATCCCGTACTGGAACTACCGCTACGTGAGCACCGGCGAGCGCGAGGTGAAGGACCGACTGATCTCCTTCGACGCCGAAGGAGCCGGAGCCATCAACGCCATCAACGGCATGAAGATGGAGATCGACCCCGACACCGTCGAGCGGGGACCGGTCCCGTTCGGCTCCGAGATTGTGCCCGCCCGGCTCGTGCGGGAGGATGTTGAGGAGCAGCTCGTCCGGGATGTCGTCGACCGGCTCACCCAGCGGGTGCGGTTCCGCTACGAGAAGGGCGACGCAATCTTCTACGAGGAGAAGACCCTCAAACCCGACCGGAACAACGTCAGGGTCGACCTCGAGACCGTCTACGTGCCGGTCTGGCAGGTGCGGGGCGGGAGCAAGATCGTCGAGGTCAACGGGTTCACCGGCGAGGTTCTCTCAATGCCGATGGACGAGGGCGTAGAACTGCTGTAGGTAAACCATGATTGTCGTCATCGGCGGCGGACCCGCGGGAAGGCTCGGGGCGATGCACCTCGCACAGGCCGGGGCGGAGGTTCGGCTCATCGAGCAGCGCAGCATCGGCGGACAGTGCCTACACGAGCGGTGCATGACAATTTGCGCCTTAAACGACGTCGCCCGGCTCGTCGAGTACGCCCGGACCCAGAAGGACCTCGGTATCCTCGACTCGGTCCCGACCGTCTCCTACCCGGCGATCCGGAGAAGGGTCTGCGAGGTCCAGGAGAAACTCTCCTCGGTCCTCGATGTCGAGACCCGCCGGGCCGGGGTCGAGGTGGTCTACGGCGCCGAAGGCCGGCTGGAGGGGGACCGGGTCTTCATCGACGATGAGGAGGTTCGGGCCGACGCGGTCCTCGCGGCCACCGGGTCGCGCCCGGCAATCCCCGACATCCCCGGCACCGATCTTTCCGGCGTCTACACCTACCAGACGCTCCCCGCGATGCCCGACCTCCCGCGCCGCATGGTCATCATCGGCGGCGGGGTGGTGGCGGCGGAGTTCGCCCACATATTCCGGGCGTTCGGGTCCGGGGTCGAGATCGTCGCCCGGCACGGGCTTCTTGGGGACCTCGATGCGAAGATGCGCTCCGCCGCGCTGCGCGACCTGGCCGGGGTCGGCATCCGCGAGCAGGCCGCAGTCGCAAGCATCGAGGGCGCGGGGAGGGTCCGATCGGTCCTGCTCGCCGACGGCGATGAACTCGAGGCCGATGCCGTCCTGCTCGCCACCGGGCTCGTTCCCCGGTCTGAGTCGCTCCAGGGGCTCAAGAAGGGCCCGGACGGTGCCGTCATCGTGGACCGGCGGATGCGCACGAGTGCAGAGGGTGTCTACGCCGCCGGCGATGTCATCGGCCCGCCCTACCTTACTCCCGCGGCCCGCCGGGAGGGCGTGGTGGCGGCCGAGAACATCCTCGGCCACGACACCGTCATGGACTATGAGGGCATCCCCCAGGCGATGAGCCTCCGCTACGACTACGCTTTCGCTACGGTCGGCGCCGAAGGCGGCGTCACCCTCTCGGCCCCGGCCCCCGCCGGCCCCGGCTCGTTCTGGGACGTCGCCGGCGGGTGGGCGGGACTTGCGCAGGTCCGGGTCGATCCCGGGAGCGGCCGGCTCATCGGGGCCGCCGCCGGCGTTCCCGGGGCATCGGTCCTCCTCTCCTACATCAGCTACCTGATGAAGCGGGGCATCACCGTCGGCGACTTCGACGACATCGTCGAGGTCCATCCCTCGACCGACGGCGTCTACGGGCTCGCCCGCTATGCTGCCGGGATGCTCAAAAAGAAGAACGAGTGAGAGTTCTCATGCTTGAGAAGACCTCCGGTCTTCGGAGCCACGAAGCGGAGAAGTGGTAACCACACGGACTTCGCGGCTTCGCGCTCTTCGCGTGAGGCTGTAGTGCCCCTCTGTACCAAAAACTCACGCGAAGCCGCGAAGAACGCGAAGGGGTGGGGAATATTGGGCGCCCTAAATACCTGGATGCCCCGGCGGCTCTAGAGCTGCCGGAACATCTGCCCGAACTTCGGGATAAAATCCTTTTTCCGGGACATGACGCCCTCGAGCCGGACGGGCTGGTCCCGCAGGTCCAGTTTGGTGATGCAGGCCTCGTCCCCGGCGGCGAAGAGGTCGCTGGCGTTCGCGAAGACGTTCGTGAAGAGGGCGAAGAAGCAGTCGACTCCCATCGTCGCCCGCAGGTGGTCGAGTTCGGCCCGGATTTCGCCAGCATGGGTCTCTGCGAACACAAACGACGATGTCATCACCTGCGAGACCATGATGCTCCGCCCGAAGAGGTTGTAGCGCTTCATGTCCCGGGTGAGGAGTTCTTCCTTCGGGAGGGCGTCGAGATCCATGCCTTTTTGGATCAGTTCCGGCCCGAACTCGGCCGGGTCGACCCCGGCGATCTCCGCGAGGTAGTCCGCCGCCCGGATATCCGCGGGCGTGGTCGTCGAGAGTTTCATCACCATCGTGTCCGAGAGGATCCCCGCGAGGAGGAGCCCGGCGGTCGACGGCGTGGGCTCCACGCAGGCCTCGATGAATTTGTTGGCGACAATCGTCGAGGTCGACCCCACGGGGTCGTTGAGGAACTTCACCGGCTTGAGGGTGGAGATCGCGCCGAGGCGGTGATGGTCGATGATCTCGAGGATATCCGCCTGCTCGATCCCGTCCACGGCCTGGGAGTACTCGTTGTGGTCGAGGAGGATCACCGACTTCTGGACGTCCTGCATCAGCGTCGTCCGGGATATGAGCCCGATGTGCTGCCGCCCTTCCCCGACGACGCAGGCCGTCCTGAACTTTGAGTTCGAGACGACGCTTTTCGCGTACTCGAGCGAGTCCTCCATCCGGACCGTGGGAACGTCGGTCTCCATGATCATGCTCGCCGGGAGGGAGAGGCTGATCATCTTGCCGACGCTGAAGGCGTCGAGGGTCGTCGCGAGCACCGAGGCCCCTCTCGTCCTGGCGGCGTCGATCACCCGCTCGCCCACCGGCGCCCCTTCGGCGATGATGAGCGCGGCGACCCCTGCCGATATCAGGGCGAGCTGGGCCGGCTCGTTGTCCCCGACGATCGCGATATCTTCGGGCGTCATCCGGGAGAGGGTGACGTGCAGGGCGTCGATGACGGTGTAGACCCGGCCTTCACCGAGCGTCTCGCGCGCCGGCACGACCGTCCGGGCGTCGAGGATGCGGGCGAGGGTCTCGAGCGGCATCGGGATGAGCGAGAGCTGCTCCCGGGGGTTCTTCCGGACATAGGCCCGGGCGAGACCGTACTCGCTGACGAGGCCGACCAGGGTATCGTTCCCGTCCGTGATCGGCATGTTCCGCATGTCGTAGGTGTCCATCAGGGCGGCGACGTCGACCGTCGGGACGTCCTGCCGGACGCTCCGGGTATCAAGCGGTATATCCGATACGGTGGGCTCGACGCTTGCTATGTAGACCGGCGCCTCGGCGTTGAACGTTTCGAGCGCAAACCTCGTCTCCGGGCTCACCTCCCCGCACCGGGCGGGGACGTACTTCCCCGGTTCGGCGTGGTTCAAGAGTTCGGCGTAGCCGATGACGCTGCAGATGCTGTCGGTGTCGGGTTGCCTGTGGCCGATGATAACGATCTTGTTCTGTCCCATGCTCTCCTCGGATCCCCGGCGGGGAACGGTTGTCTCCAGAGGTATCGCTCTCTGCCGTCAAAGGTTTTATGCCGGCCCCCGGGCCGTGCGGGGGTAACGTTGAAGTAGAGGCTCTCTCCATTCTCCCGTGTGGGAACCGATCGTCCCGGGCCCGTCCCGGCCCTGCTCATCCTGGTATGCCTCCTCGTCTCCCCCGCCGTCGCGGCCCCGGGAGACATGACGGTGACGTCCGCTGCGGTCGACCCGGCGGTCCTGATGCCGGGCGACGCGGGGACCGTCACGGTCGCCGTGCAGAATACCGGCCCCTCGACCGTCCCGCTCGGCGGGGCCCGCCTCTACGAGGACGGTGTCGTCCCGGCAAGCGAACCTTACCTTTCGGTTGGGGATATCGGGGCGGGCCTCAACCGGACGTTCACCTTCGCCGTCCGGGCGGACGCTCCCAACGGGACCTACTACCCGCGTTTCTCCCTCGACCTCCGGGAGAACGGGACCCTCAGCCACCCGGTCCCGGTCAGGGTCGACGGCACCCCGCTCAAGGCATCGGTGGCCCAAAGGCCTGACGCCTTCGCCGCCGGGAGGGAGGCCGCCATCACCATCCTGGTCGGCAACCCTCGCCCGAACGCCGCCTCCGGTGTCCAGGTGATCCCGCAGGGGACGAATTTCACCGTCACCCCCTCGAGCGGGTTCCTCGGCGGCCTGGAACCTGACGGGTCCGGGACCGTTCTCTTCAACCTGACCCCGACCGCCGAGACGAACGTCACGTTCCAGGTGGTCTGGCGCAACGGGATCAACACCCACACCGCCGACCTGGTGCTGCCGGTCGCCTTCAGTGACGACAAGCGGCAGGCGGACCCCGTCATCACCAATGTCGAGGTCGCCGCGGAGGGGGGCATCTACCGGGCGACGGGCGACGTCATGAACGCAGGCCTCGAGCCCGCGCGGTCGGTGCTCATCACCCCCGGCGCGCCCGCGACGCCCACCGACCCCTTCCGGGTCTACGTCGTCGGGACCCTCGACCCCGACGACATCTCAACGTTCGAGGTGACGTTCCGGGCCGACGCGGACGTGACCGAGGTCCCGCTCGTCGTCGAGTACCGGGACGACGACGGCAACCTCTACACTGCTGCACGGCCGATCTCGCTCGAGAACCGCACCGGAGAAGAGACCCCCGCTGCCGGAGTGCCGGTCCCGGCAGTCGTCGTTGGAGTGCTGGTAATCGCCGCCGCACTGGCGGTTCTCTGGTACGTCAGGAGACGGCGGCGATGAACGGCGAACCCATCCTCCTGTTCGAGGAGGTCACCAAGATCTATCCCCTCCCCGCCGGCGACGTCGTGGCACTCGACCATGTCTCCCTCACCGTTGACGCGGGCGAGTTCATCGCCGTGATGGGGCCCTCGGGCTCCGGGAAGTCGACGCTCTTGAACATGATGGGCTGTCTCGACGTCCCGACCGCCGGGAAGATCTACCTCTCCGGGCAGGAGATCTCGAGAATGAGCGACGACGACCTCACCCGGCTCCGGCGGGACCGCATCGGGTTCGTCTTCCAGCAGTTCAACCTGATCCCGCTCCTCTCGGCGATCGAGAACGTCGAGTTTCCCATCGTCCTCACCACCGGCAGGGAGGAGAGCCGGCGGCGGGCGATCGAGGTCCTGCGGATGATGCACCTTGACGACCGCCTCTTCTCTCACAGGCCGGGCGAGCTCTCGGGGGGTGAGCAGCAGCGGGTGGCGATCGCCCGGGCGCTCGCCAACGACCCCGATCTCCTCCTCTGCGACGAGCCGACCGGCAACCTGGACTCGAAGACCGGGACCGCCATCATGGACCTGCTCGCCGCAGAGAACCGCGAAGGGAAGACGATCGTCATGGTCACCCACGACCCCGGGGTCGCCGCATATGCCCGCCGCATAATCCGGATCGTGGACGGGAGACTGATATGACGTTTTTCATTCGCGGCCGGGAGCACCGCGAAGATGCTCCCGATCGATCCGCGCCCTGAACGCCCGCGGACGTGAACAGTTTACCGGAACAAGGCGGCGCCTGCCGTCAGTAGCCGGCGAGGAGCATGGAGATGAGCCGCGCCTCTGCCTTTCGCAGGTGCTCGATCGCGGTGGCCTTGCTGATACCCACTTTCTCTGCCAGCTGCTGGCTGTTGATCCTGCGGGGGTACTCGTAGTAGCCATGCTGTTTTGCCGCGATCAGCAGGTCCTTCTGCCGGGGAGTGAGCCGTGAGAGCGGATCGTTCCCGGAGAAGGAGGCCTCCTCGAAGATGACGTTTTGGACCTCCCCGTAGGTGGACATGAGGCGGAGGACCCGGTTCAGGTTCTCGCCATCGCCGATGCAGGTGTAGACGAACAGGTCGCGGGATTTGTATATGGGAGAAGTCCAGATAATGTCCAGGTCGAACTCGCGCATCTTCTCCCGCAGGAACTCGTCCCGGACGACGCACCGGATAAAACAGGTGTAGGTTCTGCCGTCGGCACTGAGCACCTCGATAGACCCCAGGACTTCCGGGAACTCGAGATCGCCGATGGTGTATCCCTCTTTCATCGTGATCTCGGCGACCAGCGTCTCCTCCCCCCGCTCGAAGTCTACTCTGAGCATCTCGATGAGTCTCAAGGATTCGACCCTGTTCATGAACCGGTTCATCGCCTGGTTGAGGTCCTCTGCATCTGCAGGAATGTCCATCAGCGGGTCCTTCGGGCAGACCTCGACGGTCATCTTGCGCATACTTCGCGTGGAACCCCGTTCCCTATAAATCCCGTACATATACGGGAGAATCTTGAACTCCCGGGCTCTCCGTACCAATCTGTATGGGAATCGCACGAGAACCGGCTGCCACAGCGGGAGGGCCTTCGGTGGGGGAGGAGCCGGCTGCACGGGATCCAAACGGCTATAACGGACTGACGATAACGGAGGGAATGAAATAATGGTCGGCAAATGCCTGTCCGGAGAAGGCAGGAAGGGATACTCCTGCCTGGTGGTCCTGCTGGGACTGCTTACTGCGCTCTGCATTCTCGCGCCTGCCGTCAGCGCCGGCCCTGCGGACATCACCGTGACGTCCTCCTCGCTCGACCCCCCGGTCCTGATGAAGGGCGACACCGGGACGCTGACGGTCGCGATCCAGAACAACGGTGCCGAGACCGTTGCCATCCGGAGCGCCCGGCTCTACGGCAGCGGGGTCGTCCCCTTGAGCGAATCCTACGCGTCGGTCGGGGAGATCGGCGCCGGGAACAGCAAGACGTTCACCTTCACCGTCCGGGCGGACGGGGGCGAGGGGACGTTCTACCCCATATTCGTGCTTGACTTCCGCGACGGTGCCGGCAGCCTCCGCTACCCGGTCCCGGTCCAGGTCGAGAACACCCCGCTCAGCGCGTCGGTGATCGAAAAACCGGATGCCTTCGCCGCAGGCAGGACGGCCGACATCACCGTCCGGGTCGGCAACCCCCGCCCGAACGCCGCTTCCGGCGTCCAGGTCATCCCGCAGGGGACGAATTTCACCGTCACTCCGACCAGCGCCTTCATCGGCGCTCTCGCCGCCGACGGGTCCGGGACCGTCGTCTTCAACCTGACCCCGACCGCCGAGACGACCGCCACCTTCCAGGTGGTCTGGCGCAACGGGATCAACACCCACACCGCCGACCTCGCGCTCCCGATCGTCTTCGGCGAGGACAAGCGGCAGGCCGACCCCGTCATCACCAACGTCGAGGTCACGCCCATCGCCGGCGGGTACCGGATCGTGGGCGACGTCATGAACGCGGGCCTCGAGTCCGCCCGGTCGGTGCTCGTCACCCCCGGCGCGCCCGCGACCCCCACCGACCCGTTCCGGGTCTACGTCGTCGGGACCCTCGACCCCGACGACATCTCAACGTTCGAGGTGACGTTTAAGGCCGACGCGGGCGTGACCGAGGTCCCGGTCGTCGTCGAGTACCGGGACGACGACGGCAACCGCTACACCGCAACGACGCTGGTCGGGATCGACAGCGCCGCGGCGCCCCTCGAAGAGCGGGACGGCGGCCTCCCGGTCGCCGGGATCGTCGTCGTCGCGCTGGTCGCGCTCGGGATCGCCGGGGCAATCTATTACTCCTGGAGACGGACGTAACGACGATGCCGGTCATCAGTTTCGAGCACGTGAGCAAGGTCTACCCGCTCCCCGCCGGCGACGTCGTGGCGCTCGACGCCGTCGATATCGCCATCGAGGCGGGCGAGTTCATCCTGGTCATGGGACCCTCGGGGTCGGGGAAGTCGACGCTCTTGAACATCATGGGCTCACTCGACGTCCCGACCTCCGGGGAGGTCACCATCGCCGGAAACCGGATCAGCGGGATGGACGACGATGACCTGACCCTGCTCCGGCGGGACCACATCGGGTTCGTCTTCCAGCAGTTCAACCTGATCCCGCTGCTTTCGGTGGTCGAAAACGTCGAATACCCGCTCATCCTGAAAGCCCGGCAGAACGGGTCCCGGGAACGGGCCGAGGAGGTCCTCGAAGCGGTGGGGATTGCTGAAACGCACTTCAGCCACAAGCCGGGCGAACTCTCCGGCGGGCAGCAGCAGCGCGTGGCGATCGCCCGGGCGCTCGCCAACGACCCCGACTTCCTCCTCTGCGACGAGCCGACCGGCAACCTGGACTCCAAGACCGGAACCGCCATCATGGACCTCCTCGACCGGATGAACCGCGAGGAGGGCAAGACCGTCGTCATGGTCACCCACGACCCCCGCATGACCGACTACGCCGACCGCACCATCCGCCTCGTCGACGGGAGGGTGGCATGATGTTCTTCTCGTTCGCGGTCAGGAACCTGCGAAGGCACTGGATACGCTCGGCGCTCTCGATCATCGGGATCGTCATCGGGGTGATCGCCATCGCCTCTCTCGGCATCATGGGCAACAGCATCAACCTCCTTGTCGCGAACATCATCACCGACGTCGGCGACACCGTCGTGATCACGCCGCACACCGCGATCGGCGGGACCTTCGCCGGAGACCCGCGGACGGCGGTGGACGCCGCCATCCCCGCCCGCGAGGTCGAGGAGATCCGGCGGGCGGCAAACCCGCACCGCACGATCCCGGTGCTCCAGGGAGCCGACGAGGTGGAGTTCGGCCGCGGCGAGAGCGGGTATACCCAGATCATCGGGCTTGCATCGGACGATATCCCTATCCTGCTCGAACTCGCGGAAGGGCAGTACCCACGGCAGAACCAGCCGGGCGCGCTCGTCGGGACCTACCTTGCCGCGGAGTACGACATAGCCCCGGGTTCGAAGATCACGATCGGGAACGAGAGCATCCGGGTGGCCGGCGTGCTTGCGGAGCGCGGGTTTGCCGCCGATATCAACCCCGACTACGCGATCGTCGTCCCCGACGACTGGTACGAGAGCCACTTCGGGGCCAACGATGCCTACCCGATGGTCATCGTCCGGGTCGGCGACGTGGAGCAGATCGACGCGGTGAAGGATGCGATCGAGAACCGGATTAACCGGCGCGAGGATATTGTGGACGTATTCGATTCGCGCGACATGCTCCGACAGTACGAGGAGATCTACCAGCAGATCACGGCGTTTCTTGTCGGGATCGGAGGGATATCCCTCATCGTCGCCGCCGTCAACATCCTCAACGTCATGTACATCTCGGTGACCGAGCGCATCCGGGAGATCGGGGTCATGCGCAGCCTCGGGGCGCTGCGGCGGGAGGTTCTCCGGATGTTCCTCTATGAGGCGACGATCCTCGGGCTCATCGGAAGCATCATCGGCGGCATCGCGAGCGCCGTCTCCGGCTACCTGATCAGCCTCGCCGCGGTCGAGGTCTTCACGGCCGGGACGACCTTCGGCGAGAACTTCACGGTCTTCGACCAGAGCGCGGTCGGGTTCATAGCCTTCGGAATGGCGTTCGGCATCGCAACCAGCATCGCCGCCGGGTTCTACCCGGCATGGATTGCCTCTCAACTGGCCCCGGTCGATGCGATGCGGCAGAAATGAAGGAGAGGTGTGACGGGACATGATCTTCTTTGATATCGCGGTGCGGAACCTCAAGCGGCACAAAGTCCGCTCGGTCCTCGCAGCAGTCGGTATCATCATCGGCGTGATAGCCATCGCCTCCCTCGGCATCGTGGGGAACAGCCTCTCGGTGCTCATGGGGGGGCTGGTCTCCGACGTGAGCGACACCGTGCTCGTCACCCCACATCTCGCGGCATCAAGCGGCGACCCGTTCGACCCCCGGAACACCCTTGCCGCACGCATCTCTGAGAGAAACCTGGGGCTGATAGAGAAGGCTGCCGGGCAGCACCGCGCCATCCCCATGATCCTCGCCTCAGAGCGGTTGCAGGTTCGGGACGTGGGGGGCTACGTGACGGTGTATGCCATGCCCGCAGACGATATCCCCTTCCTGCTGGAGAATGAGGCCGGGATCTACCCGCAGGGAAGGTCTTCGGGGGTGATGGTGGGCTCGCTCCTTGCCGACGAACTCGACCTGCACCCCGGGAGCCGCATCGAGGTAGGGGGCGAGAGCGTCCGGGTCACGGGGATCGCGGCGGAACGGGGAATGGGCATCGATATCAACCCCGACTATGCCCTCATCGTCACTGAGGACTGGTACACGGAGCGGCACGGGGACCAGGACTACAGCCGGGTCGTCGTGAAGGTCAGCGATCTCTCGGAGATCGAGGGTGTGAAGGCCGCCATCGACCAGCAGATCAACCGCAGAAAAGAGGTCGTGGACGTCCTGGACTCGCGCGAGATCCTGGAGATCTACTACGAGACCTCCGACGCCATCAACATCTTCCTCCTCGGCATAGGTGCCGTATCGCTTCTCGTCGCCAGCGTGAGCATCCTGAATGTCATGATCATATCGGTCACGGAGCGGACGGGGGAGATCGGGCTGATGCGGAGCATCGGGGCGCGAAGGAGGGAGGTACTCGTTATGTTCCTCTACGAGAGCCTGATTCTCGGGATCGCAGGCAGCCTCGTCGGCGGGATCGTCAGCATAGCGGTCGGCTACTACGTCAGCGCCTCGGTAGCGGAGTTCTTCACCGACTTCGCCATGTCGGGAGGGGCCGGGATCCCCGTTTCCGTGGTGATCGGCTACGTCGCCTTTGCGATGGCGTTCGGGACAGCGACCAGCATCGTCGCCGGGTTCTACCCTGCGTGGAAGGCGGCGCAATTAAACCCCATCGAGGCGCTCCGTTACGAATGACGGGCTTTTACCGGGGGCGGTCCGGGGGTGAGGAGGTCGCACCCCCGGTGCAGGCTTTTTATACCTGAGGTGCTATGGGGGAGCCGGTGAAGACGATGCTGTTTGTCCTGTGGTACAAGTTCGAACCGGAGCATGCCTATCATGTCCTGGAACTCTGGAAACACTTCCAGTTCCCCTCCGATGTGAAGATCCATCACCGCTACCTCCTCATCGGGAGGCACATGTCGGTTGCCATCTTTGAAGCGCCGGACGAGCGCTCCATCCTGAAGATCACCGCGCCGTTCAGCTCGTACGGGGTTGCCCACGTCGCACCGGCAATGCCGCTCGAAGAGGCGATCAAGACGATCTGATCGGGGCGGTGCACGGCACCGGCACCCCACTATTTTCCTGCCCTGCGGGATCACCGCGTGGCTCACGTCGGCGTTCTCCCGGAACGCTGCCGTTTCTCCGCCCGACAGGGCTGCCGCGTCGGGCCCGGGCACGACTCCCGGTACCCCTCTCCGGGTCCGTCGCGAGGGTGGCCGCGGCGATGAGACCATGCGTAATTTCATAGTGCAGGAGACCGGAAACTCTATGAGCACTTATAGGATGATAGACTTCCCTGTCAGGGAGTGCTCCGACCCCCATCCGGTCCCCAATACGATAGCAATACCCAAGTTGTGTGGAACGAATGTTACAGATGATTACGTGGCTCGACAAAAACTTCAGCTCGCTCCAGCCGACGCGGGCGGTCATCATGAGAGCGCTGCGCCACCTGCGCCCTGCGGATCGAAAAAAACTCTTCTCGGAGGATATTCCCGAGATGCGAACCGCCGAAGGGCGGTGGTTTGAGGCGATCGTCTACGAGATGATCCTCGACCTCTCGCTCCAGACCGACCTCATCCTCTCCGTCGTGGCCCGGGGAGCCGACGGGCCGGCGAAGGTCCGGCGTGCGCAACTCGGTCAGAACGGGCTCTTCTACTCGAACATCGGGGATATCAAGGTCCGGGGAAACGGCCAGGACCTCGCGGAAGTCGACATGATGCTCGTCGACCACACCGGGGCACTGACGTTCGGCGAGATCATCACCTCTCCTGCCGACTTAAAAGAGTTCGAGGCGGAGATTCGCTACAAAAAACAGCTCTTCGGCTATCTCTACGGGCAGCCGACCGTGCCGTTCCTCCTCATCTCCTCGGTCGACATATCCCGGACGGCCGTCGTTCGCCGTCTCCTCAAGGAACCCGACAACGCCCTCCTCACCACCCCCACCTGTGAAGACTTAAAGGCCCTGATCCGCCCCCGGGACCTGAAGCGGAGCCCGGCCCGCCAGATCCGGCACAAGAAACTGGTCTCGATATCCGATATTCCCCCGCGGCGGCCGTTCGACTACAAGAAACTGCACGACGAGCGGATGCAGAGCATCATCGCCGCCGTCACCTCCAGGAAAGGCATCGGGGAACTCGGCACCCCGGACGAGATCCCGCCGATCGTGAAGAAAGTCCTCTTCGGCGGGCTCTATCCCTCCGCCCTCCGGATGCTTGATGCCCGGTATCCCATCCGCATCAAGGGGAAGACCTACGACCCGGATACGATCCAGAAGCAGTTCTCGAAGGTCATCCTGGCGGTGAACATCCCGGAGTACCGGCCGATCATCTACCTGCGGACACGCAACAAGAAGGAGTATCTCAAGATGGTGCCG
This sequence comes from Methanobacteriota archaeon, assembly GCA_016841955.1. GTDB lineage: Archaea > Halobacteriota > Methanomicrobia > Methanomicrobiales > Methanoculleaceae > Methanoculleus. The sequence goes on along the minus strand of JAENYE010000001.1, from coordinate 138,984 downwards.
AGCAAGGCAGGCGGGTTCAAGTTCGAGAGCCGGCGCACGCCACACATGGCCGGGTTCTTCCTCTGGCTCGAGTCTGTCCAGCCGTCGATTGGGGCTGAACTGACGCGGGAACTCCTCGACGCGTTCCCCGCGGTCCACGTGCCCGGAGCGGGCACGGCAGGAAAACCATAAAGTACGTATGCGTCCCGGTCCCATGGGGCCTCATGGTACCGGTGTGCGGTGATCCGGGATGGACCTGATGGCGGAGGTCGCCGGGTTCGTCGGCATCGCCGCGTCCCTCAGCCTCTCCTATATCGGGATGCTCTATAGCCCGCGGATCCTGATCCTTATCGGGGAGGGGGGGCTCGGGGTCGTTCCGAAACTGATGACGATCATCGTCCTTGCGATCGCCGTCCGGTTCATAATCAGCGGGATCGCGGAGGCGATGCCCCGGCTGCTCGCGAACGTTGACACCGGGTGGCGGGTATGACCGATATCCAGATCGGCTTCATCCAGGCACTCCAGACCCGGGCAGCGTGGCTCGCGGTCCCGATGCAGTTCTTTTCGTTCCTCGGGGAGCCGGAGTTCTACCTGCTCGTCATCCCGATCCTCTACTGGTGCTGGGATCCGCGCCTCGGGCTCCGTCTCGGGCTCCTCATGGGGATATCGGGCGGGCTCAACGGGGCCCTCAAGGTCGCGTTCCACCTCCCCCGTCCCTACTGGGTGAGCCCCGAGGTCAGGGCACTCGGGAGTTACCCGTCGTTCGGGCTGCCGTCGGCGCATGCCCAGGGAGCGGTGGCGTTCTGGGGGCTGCTCGCCGTCGACGCCCGGCGCAGGTGGTTCTGGGCCTTCGCAGCCGTGATGGCCTTCCTCATCGGCGCGTCAAGGGTCGTCCTCGGGGTCCACTTCCCGACCGACGTCATCGCGGGCTGGGCGGTCGGCGCCGTCGTTCTCCTCGGGTTCCTCGCTCTTGAGGAGCCGGTGGGCCGCCGGGTCGCCGCCCTCCCGCTCTCCCGGCAGGTCCTCGTCGCGTTCGCGGGCTCTCTCGTCCTGGCGCTGACCTCGTTTGCCGCCCTCGCGGCCCTCGGGGACTGGCAGGTCCCCGCGTCCTGGGCGGCGGGGGCGCTCGAGCGGTCCGGGGAGCCTATCCACCCGCTCTTCCTCCGGGACGCCGTCACGGCATCCGGGCTCTTATTCGGGTTCGCGGCCGGTGCGGCGGCAGAGCGTCACCGTGGAAGCATGTGCGTCGCCGGGAAGGGGTCCGTCCGCCTGCTCCGCTATATCTTCGGGATCGCCGTGACCGGGGCGATCTGGTTCGGGCTCGGGCTCCTCGTCCCGTCGGACCCTGTTCCGGCTGCTTACATCCTCCAGTACCTCCGGGCCGCCGTTGCCGGCGCCTGGGTCTCGTTCGGCGCTCCGGCGGTCTTTGCCCGGTACAACCCGGTCCCGGGCGGGGCATAAGACAGGGTATATATCTCCTGCGGGCGAGGATCCTGTATGGATTCGGCGGACGGCGGCCTCACGGTGCTCGAGGGGGCGATCCTCGGCGTCGTGACGGTCCTGCTCGCCGCACTTCTGCTTCACGCCCTGGCCCCTCCTCCGGGGCCTCCGGCAGGCCTCGTCTACTCGGCCCTCGAGGAGACCGGGGGATGCCTGATGGTCTCCGGCAACGTCTACGGCTACGCGCTCGCGAGTGGGAGCGTCGACGGCGCCGACCTCTGGTGCGATCATCCCGACCAATCAAGGATGGGGTCGATCTCCTGCACCGTCAGCCTCTTCATCGGCGATATGGGGAGCGTCGATATGAGCCGGACCACGGTCGAGATCGCCACCCGGGACGGGACCGAACGCCTCGCGAGGACCGCGGAGGCGCCGGTGCGGCCCGGGAACTGGACGATCGTCCGGACGGGGCACATCGTTCCTTTCCGGCAGGCGGACGACGATATCCTCCTTGAACCCGGGGAACAGTTCGACCTGCTCGTCTACCCCTCCCGGCCGCTTGTGCCCGGGGAATGGTTCCGGATCAGCATCACCCCGCCCGGCGGCGTCCCGCTCACGGTCGAACGGACCGTGCCGCCCCGGACCACGCCGGTGATGGATCTCAGCTGAAACCGTCCTTCAGCAGGCTTTTATAGCGGAAAGCCGATTCACCCCCATGCTTGCAGAGGGGATCGCTCTCGGCTGGGTGATGATCGTGCTCGGGGCGGTGCTGCTCCTGGTCGAGGTCTACCAGCCCGGGTTCTTCATCGCCGTCCCTGCGACAGTCCTGATCATCCTCGGGATCCTTCTCCTCCTCGGCGTCGATATCCTCACTTCCCCCACCGGCCTCATCGTCGGGGTTCTTGCGGCAATCGGTGCGGCCTCGGTCACCGTCTGGCTCTACAGTCGTCTCACGCCCGGTCGGGAACCGCCGACGACCCTCTCCCGTGACTCGGTCGTCGGCCTCGAGGGAACGGTGGTCGCGCCGGTCGATGCCGAGACGCTCGCGGGGAAGGTGCGGCTCGGGAGCATGGAGTGGAGCGCGCGTTCCGAGTCCGGGGGCATACCGACCGGGAGAAGGGTTATCGTCGTACGCTCCGAAGGGGTGCACGTCGTCGTGAAGGAGGTTGTGTAAAATGCTTTTAACAGGACAGATCCCGTGGACCGGGTTGATCACGGTTTTTCTCATCATCGTCATCATCATCATCTTCGCCCGTGGCGTGGTGATTGTGCAGCCGTACGAGCAGGGGCTCCAGATCCGCCTGGGGCGGTACGTCGGGAGGATGAACCCCGGGTTCCGGTGGGTGGTCCCGCTGATCACGGTGGTCAGGAAACTCGACCTCAGGACGGAGGTGATGGACGTCCCGCGGCAGGAGGTGATCACGAAGGACAACTCCCCGACGAACGTGGACGCGATCGTCTACGTCCGGGTGATCGACCCCGAGAAGGCCTACTTTGAGGTGATGAACTACCGGGCGGCGACGGTGGCGCTGGCGCAGACGAGCCTGCGCGGGATCATCGGCGACATGGAACTCGACGAGGTTCTCTACAACCGGGACGTCATCAATGCCCGCCTCCGGGACATCCTGGACCGGGAGACCGACGCCTGGGGCGTGAAGGTCGAGCGAGTGGAGATGAAGGAGGTCGATCCGGTAGGTGCGGTCAAGCAGGCGATGACCGAGCAGACCGCGGCCGAGCGGGAGCGGCGTGCGGCGATCCTCCGTGCCGACGGCGAGAAGCGTGCGGCGATCCTGCGGGCCGAGGGGAGCCGGCAGAGCATCATCCTGGAGGCCGAGGGCGAGCGGCAGAGCAAGATCCTGCGGGCCGAGGGCGAACGGCTATCAAGGATCCTGCAGGCGCAGGGCGAGGCGCAGGGGCTGCGCATCCTCGCGGTCGGCGCCCGGCCGCTGGACCGGCGGGCGATCACGGTGCTCTCGCTCGACGCCCTGAAGCAAATGGCCGAGGGCCAGGCGACGAAGATCATATTCCCGTTCGAGCTCTCGAGCGTCGTCAAGCAGGCTGCCGAGTACCTCGGCGCCACGGCCGAGGCCCCGGAGGTTCCCGAAGGCGCCGAACTGCCCTCTGAGGATATCCTCGGGGAGATCCCGGGCCGGGAAGTGGTCCAGACTGCGGTGGAGGCGGTAAAGAGCATCGAGACCGATATCGATGTGGAGATGCAGAAGAAGTCGCGGGATCTGATCGGGAGGGGAGAGGGAGGGGGAGAGGGAGAGGGGCTATAAGGCCTCGAACCTCCTGCACTCCTGCCTGACGGTGCTCACGTTCCTGCATTCAAAGATCTTCAGGCCTCCTCGAGCTCCGGTTCTGATGATCCGTCGCACATTCGGCCGGTCACACCCGGGCAGTCGTCCTCCCGGCTGCTATCGGCCGGATCTCACCCTTTTTTTACCTGACCTGAATTGTCCTGTCAATGGTCCATGGCCAGTTGCGATAATGTCGCCGCCCTGACGGGAAAATAGAGGGTAGTTATCCCATCGTCAGCACGAACCGTATCGCCGCGACGATCATCGGCATCGTGATGAGGAGGATCAGCATCACCGTGACGAACCCGCTGATCGAGGCGACGACCCGCTGCGCGTACCGGGACCAGCCCCGCCGCTCGAAGAATCGTTCCACCCCTTCCTTCATCATATAGCCGCCGTCGAGCGGGACGATCGGGATGGCGTTGAACATACCGACCAGCAGGTTGAACCACCCGGTCCAGAAGAAGAGGTGGACCGTGCCCCAGAAGAAGGGGAACGGCTCCTCCCAGGCCATCTGCTCGGGGGTGTCGGTGAGCAGGATCGCGAGCTGCTGGGTGTTGCCCTGGATGAAGGCGTCGATCGGGGCTATCGTCAGGTAGAGCGGCGCGAGGGGCCCGAGGTTCGCGATGTTCCCGATGTGCTCCTTCACCGCGGGCGCATTGTAGTAGTAGACCCCCATGAACCCGGAGTCCCGGCCGCCGTCGAGCACCTCCGGCCACTCGGTCAGGGTGAGGGTGTACGTGGTCTCGACCCCGTCTTTTGCGGCCGTCACCGTGACCGTCTCCCCCGGCCGTGTTCCCTCCATGATCGCCGAGACCTCCTCCTGGCTCGCCACCGGGACGCCGTTGATGCCCGTGATCACCGAGTAGCCGGGGAGCCCCGCGTCGGCCGCAGGGTAGTCCTGGTAGACCCCCTGGACGAGCGGGACCGCAAGGGGCGTCGCCATCCCCACGAGAAGGAACATCGCCGCAAAGCAGAGCAGCCCCATGACGATGTTGTTCGTGATCCCGGCGCCGAACATCCGTATCTTCGACATGCCCTTCGCCGCTGCCACGTCTTCCTCGTCGGGCTCGACGAACGCCCCTATCGGGACGACGGCGATGAGAAGGCCCATGCTCCGCACCCGCATATCCTCGACCCGGGCGAGGATCGCGTGGCCGAACTCGTGGATGACGATCGTGAGCAGAAGGCCGATGATGACGGCCGCGGTGATCGGTATCGCCTGGTTGACCCCGGGTATCGCGAGGATATTCCGGGGGTCGTAGATCCCGGTCGGCTCCGGGGTATGCACCAGATACTGGGGAACCGCGAGGACCAGGGCGAGCGTCATGAAGGCCGAGACCACCACGACCATGACGACTCCGAGCGTCGCGTAGGCCCGGAGCAGCGTCTTAAACCTCCGGAACCAGTCGAAGAAGCCGACCCGTTCGGTCTTGATCGCGAGGATGGGGCCGAAGAACATGACGTGATCGCGAAACAGCCCCCTGTCACGGATGTAAAAGGCTATCAACGCGTATGCCGCGACGAGAAGGAGGAGTATCTGGAGCCAGCTCATCACTCACGGTTGGCGCGCGGGAGGCATAAAATCTTCCGGGTTATGAGAAATCCCGCATCGTCGTCTGGTAGAGGTTCGTCACCGTCTTCCAGGTCCGGCGGGCGCAGGGCGGCGGGTTCCCATAGTCCCGGATGTAGCCCCGGAGGAACTCGATGGTTGTCGGGTCGGAGGGGTAGCCGCTCCCGATCTTCCCGTACTGCTGCTCGAGCTCCCGGATCGCCCGGTCCCGGGTGACTTTCGCGACGACGCTCGCCGCGCCGACGATCTTGTGCCGGGCGTCCGCCCGGTGCTCGGCGACGATCTCGCAGGGGAAGTCGAGGTGGGCGGCGACCGTCCGGCCGTAGCGCTCCGCGTTCACGTCGCAGGCGTCCACGTAGGCATACTCCGGCCGTAGCCCCGTGAGCGCCTCGGCGTGGAGCTCGGCCACGCACCCGTTCATGTTCACCCTGCTCCGGGCTTCGTCGATCCCGGCGGCATCGATGGTGACGATCGCTATCGAGAAGTCGCGGAAGAGGATCTCGTAGAGCGCCTCGCGCTGTTTCGGCCGGAGGACCTTAGAGTCCCGGATGGGGAGGGGCGCAAGGTCCTCGGTCGCCCGGCACCCGACGGCGGCGACTACCATCGGACCGAGGACCGAGCCCTTCCCCGCTTCGTCCACCCCGCAGATCACATCCTCTGGTTTATTCGCAAGGTATTTCAATCCTGACGATTGAATCCAGATGGATGTACACGATCATCGTCGGCCTGGGCGGAATCGGCCGGAACCTGACTGCGATCGCCGTGAACGCCGGTGACTCCGTGGTGGTGATCGACCAGGACGAGGAACGTGCGAGCGATATTCTGGAGCACTACGACGTTCTCGCCATCACCGGGAACGCGACCGACAAGTCGGTGCTGCAGGACGCGGGGATCGACCGGGCCGACGCCCTGGTCGCCACCACGAGCGACGACGCCGTAAACCTGATGACCTGCTGGCTCGCGAAACGCTACGACGTCGGAAACGTCGTCTCGATCGTCAACCAGAAGGAGCATTCCGACCTCTTCAACGAGGTCGGGGTGAGGATCAGCGAGAATCCAGACGAGCTGGTGGCGACCCGGCTCTACTATTGGGCGAAGAGCCCGAACCTCCAGCAGGTCGCCTCGATCCCCGGCGGCACCATCTTCGAGATCGTCGCCGATGAGGGCGCGCCCATCGTCGACCACGAGATCCGGGACCTCGATGTCCGGGACTTCGTCTTCATCGCCATCCGGCGTGCCGGGGGCGACCTCATCATCCCGAGCGGTACCGTCCGTATCCGACCGGGTGACATCATCACGGTCTTTACAAAAAAGGAAGCGGAAGGGGAGACGCTAAAGACCCTCAACAAACAGTTGATACGGTCAGGCTAGAGTATCTTTGAGCGCTTTAAGTTCGAAGAGCATCTTCGGGTTCCGCTTGATCAGTTCCTTGATGAGAGCCGAGACCGAGAACTCCTTGAGGCTGATACTGGCGATCGAGTCCGCGAGGGCGTTGAGTTTTGTATCGTCGAGGGTGATGAAGTACTCCTTGACCTTGTAGTTCCGCTCGAGGAACGTGCCCATCCGGGACGCGCGCCATTCCGTGTCGTAGGGCATCAGCGCCTCCTTTGAGCAGTTGCCTGCCTCGATGCACCCTGAGGCTACCCGGGCGGCGAGCCTCCCGGTGAACATGGCGTTGCCGATCCCGCCGCCGGTGAGGGGGTCGACGACCCTTGCCGCGTCGCCGATGACCATAAGGCCGTCGGCGACCGTGCAGGCGAGCGGCCGGCAGACCGGGACACCGCCCGCGATCGCCTCGATTGTCTTGCCGTGCGGGAAGTTCTTCGCGACAAATCGGTCCAGGTAGTCCTTCGCCCGGGCCCCGTCGCGGCTTTTGCGGCCGGAGATGCCGATCCCTACGTTGGCCGTCCGATCGCCTTTCGGGAAGGCCCAGAGATAGCCTTCGGGCGCGATCTCGTTGCCCAGGTAAAAGTCCGTCGAGCCCGCGTCGATATCGATGTCGGTCATCAGGTACTGGGCGCAGCTCATCATCTCCCGGAGGGGTACGGTGGTGTCGAGCCCGGCCCAGCGGGCGAACTGCGCCTCCGTGCCGTCGGCGGCGATGACCACCTCGGCCCGGATATCGGCCGGCGTGCCGACCGAGAGCACCTTCGCGCCCCGGACGGCCCCGTTCTCCATGATCGGCGCGGTCGCCCGGGTCTTGACGACCACGTCCGTCCCGGCCTCGGCCGCCTGCCAGACGAGCTCCCGGTCAAAGACCTTCCGGTCGAGGACGTAGCCGACCTCGTTTCCCGCCCGGTCCTGCTCAAGGCTGATGCTGGTGCCGTTCGGGGCGATGAGCCGGGCACGCTCGATCTCTGCGGATATCCAGCGGGGGTCGGGCTTGATGTATTCCTTCAAGAGTTCTTTGCCGATCCCCTCCGCGCACCGGACCGGTGTGCCGATGGCGGGACGCTTCTCGATGAGGCAGACCGAGTTCCCGGCTTCCGCCGCCGTTCTCGCGGCCAGAGCCCCCGCGGGGCCGCCCCCGATGACGAGAATGTCGTAGTTACTCTTCATGGACGACCTCCAGTGCTCCGAACGGGCACGCCCGCGCGCAGATCCCGCAGGCGATGCACTCCCGCTCAAGGCTGAGGTAGGCGTCGATCAACTCGAGCGCATCCTCGGGGCAGACTGCAACGCAGGTGCCGCAGTATCCACACTTGTCTCGGTTTATCCTGAGCATTGTACTCACCATATTGTCGTCTGTCTCGCAAAAACCTTTATGTTCCTCGCTTCAGTTGCTGCACCAAAATCTCCGTCCCGACAGGGGATCGACGGGCCGTCATCCCGTGCCGCCCGAGCCCGGGCACCGGAGTGCCTCACTGGTCTATTTAATAGAAGTTAGCACAAATAAATTTGGGAAATGGGGATGCTATGGGACTGAAGGGTGGACCCACGCAGGACGAAATCATGGCTGTCTCGCTCGCGAAACTCGGCATCCGCCCGGGTGACCGGATGGCCGATGTCGGGTGCGGGACCGGGAAGATCGCCATCGCCGCTTCAAGGGTGGCAGAACGCATCTACGCAATCGATAAACGGCCTGAGGCGGTTGCCTATGCCCGGCAGGAGGCGGTTGCCGCCGGTGCCGGGAACGTTGAATTTTTCGAGGGCGACGCGGTGGACGTCCTCCCGGATCTAGGGCCGCTCGACGCTGCCTTTGTCGGGGGCTCCCGCCGCCTGCCGGAGGTCCTCGACCTCCTTGCCGACAGCGTGCAGGGAAGGATCGTCGTGAACGCGGTTATGGTCGGGACGCTCCATGAGGCGATAGCGAGCATGCAGCGCCTCGGGATCTTCGTGGAGGCCGTCCACCTGCAGGTCTCCCGGTCCGCCGGGATCGCCGACGGGGTGATGTTCAAGCCCATAAACCCCGTATACATCGTCGTCGGGGGTGCCGGATGCTCGTAGGAGTGGGGCTCGGGCCCGGCGACCCGGAACTCCTGACCCTGCGGGCGGTCAGGCTCCTTGGCGAAGCCGCTACGGTCTTCGTCCCCGGGAACCTCGCCTACGACCTGGTGCGGCCTTACCGGCCCGATGCCGTCGTCCTCAACTTCCCGATGACGAGCGACGAAGCCTACATCCGGGAGTGCCTCGAAGAGAACGCCGACCGGATTGCGCCGTGGGCTTTGGACGGTCTGGCGGTCTTCGGGATCATCGGGGACCCGAACTTCTACTCGACCTTCTCCCGGCTCTGCGAGGTGATCGCCGGGCGCTACCCGGAAGTCGCGTTTGCGACCGAGCCCGGGATCAGTTCCATCACCGCGTTCGCCTCCGTGGCAAACGTCCCGGTGGCTGGCGGATTTTTCGTATCGGACGGGAACGGACCGGAGTCCCGGATCTTCATGAAGGTCCGGCGGCCGGCGGCGCTCGCGGCCGACCTGAAGGGCGAGGGCTACTCGGAGTTCGTCCTCGTGGAGCGGATGTTCCTCCCCGAACAGCGGGTCTACCGGGGGGACGAACTCCCCGAGGAGAGCGACTACTTCTCGATCCTCTTTGCGAGGCGGTCGCATGCATAAGTTCTACATCGTGGGTGCGGGGCCCGGGGCGCCCGACCTCATCACCGTCCGGGGGATGGACCTCCTCCGGCGGGCGGACGTCCTCATCTACGCGGGTTCGCTCGTGAACCCCGCGCTCGTGGAGGAGTCCGGTGCGGGGCTGAAACTCGACAGCTGGGGGATGGCGCTCGAGGAGATCGTCGGCGCGATCGAGGAGCACGTCAGGGCCGGAGAACTCGTCGTCCGGCTCCACTCCGGCGACCCGGCGCTTTATGGGGCGATCGTCGAGCAGATGGCGGAGCTTTCCCGGCGTGGTATCGAGGCCGAGATCGTCCCCGGGGTCTCGTCGCTCTTTGCGGCAGCGGCGGCTCTCCGGACCCAGTTCACGCTCCGCGACGTCTCCGAGAGCCTGATCGTCACCCGTCCTGCGGGTGCGACGCTTGAAGCGGACCTGATCCCCGAGTTCTCCCGGCTCGGGCAGACGATGGTGGTCTTCCTCGGGACCGAGCGGATGGAGGAGGTCCTCGCCCGCGTGGAGTGTCCGCCCGGGACCCCGGCGGCGGTCGTATACCACGCCTCCTGGCCCGACCAGAAGGTCGTCCTGGGGACGGTGGCCGATATCGCGGCAAAGGCCCGGGCGGCCGGGATCGAGCGGACGGCACTGATCGTCATCGGGAAGGCGGTCGAGGGGGCAACATCGGGGTTCGGGAGGTCGGTCCTCTACTCATGACCGGGACAGTCGTGATCGCGCTCGAGCGGTTCCTCCCCGACGCCCGCCGGATAGCGGGCGTCCTCCGGGCCGAGGTCGTTCCCTACGGCCCGGGTGCCTTCCGGGCGGCGTTTGCCGGCTACGACCGGATCGTCGCCCTGATGTCGGCCGGGATCGCGGTCCGGGGCGTCGCCCCCCTTCTCGCCGACAAGTGGCGGGACCCGGCGGTGGTGGTGGTCGGCCCGGACCTGCGCTACGCCGTCCCGGTCGTCGGCGGGCACCACGGCGCAAACGACCTTGCCCGTGAACTCGCCGCTCTCGGGATCGAACCGGTGATCACGACCGCGACCGAGACCCGCGGCCGGGAATCGGTCGAGGGGCTAGCCGCCCGGTTGGGGCGCGATATCGTGAACCGCGACTCCACCCGGGCGGTGAACGCCGCGGTGCTGGACGCTGACGTGCCCATCTACGCGGTCGCCGGACCCGGGATCGTCGTCGCGGGACCGGGGGTCTCCCTCCTCGTCCGGAAGGGTGAGTACGTCGTCGGCGTCGGGTGCCGGAAGGGCGTCCCGGCTGCCGACGTGGCAGAAGCTCTCCGGGAGGCCCTCCGGGAGGCCGGGGTCGCCCCCGGCGAGGTCCTCGTCTACGCGACGACCGCGAAAAAGCGCGGGGAGACGGGGCTTCTTTCTGCCGTTGAGGAGATGGGCGGCAACCTTGTCTTCCTGGACGATGAGACGTTGAACGCAGAGGAGGCCCCATCGCCCTCGCGGGCCTCCCTGATCGGGCTTGCCGGGGTCGCGGAGCCCTCGGCTCTCGCGGCCTCGAAGCGGAAGGAACTGGTGCTTGCCAAGCAGACCTATGGGAGTGTTACCGTTGCAATCGCACGATAGTGGAGGAAGACTGTATATCGTCGGCACCGGCCCCGGCGACCTGCTGCAGATGACGCCCCGGGCGTTGAAAGCCCTCGGCGAGGCCGACTGCGTCATCGGCAACGGGTTCTATCTCGACCTGGTCGAGCCGATGCTGGCGGGAAAGGAGGTCATCCGGAGCAGCATGGGCCGGGAAGTGGACCGGGCGGCAAAGGCGCTCGCTCTCGCACAGGACCGCATCGTCGCGATGGTGAGCGGCGGCGATGCCGGGGTCTACGGGATGGCGAGCATCGTCCTCGAGGTGGCCGAACGGTCGGGCTCGACCGTCCCCGTCGAGGTCATCCCCGGCATCACGGCCGCGGTCTCGGCGGCGGCGCTCCTCGGCTCGCCGCTCTCGGGCGACTACGTCACGATGAGCCTCTCGGACCTCCTGACACCCTGGGAGGAGATCGAGCGGAGGCTCGACCTCGCGTTCCGGATGCGGGTGCCGGTCGTCCTCTACAACCCCCGGTCCCGGGGGAGGCCGCACAACCTGGACGCGGCGGTCGGGATCGCCCGTCGCCACCTCCCGGATAGAACCCCGGTCGGGGTGGTCAGGAACGCCTACCGGGAGGGAGAGGAGCGGTTGATCACGACGCTTGAGGAGTTTGCAGACCACTTCGCCTTCGTGGATATGCACTCGATCGTCTTTGTCGGCGGAGAAGAGACGAGGATCTGGAGGGATAAGACTGATGCGAGAGGAATCATCACGCCCCGGGGATACCACCGGAAATACGTATACTGACCTTGCGGCGGTCACGCCGGAGGCCTACGCGATAGCGAGCGCGAGCCGGAACCTGGCCCGGGAACGGGTGGGAGACGCCACCCCCGAGGACCGGATCCGGCAGCGGTGCTCGGTTGCGGTCGGCGACTTTGCGATGGCCGACCTGATGCGGTTTTGCGGCGACCCTGTCGAGGCCGGGCTTGCCGCGCTCGGGCGGCGGGCGCCGATCGTCACCGATATCCGGATGGTGCAGGCGGGCATCCTGAAACGCGGGCACGCAAGCGAGGTCGTCTGCGCCCTCGACTTCGGCGAGGATATCGCCCGCGAGCGCGGGATCACCCGGACCTCTGCCGGGTTTCTTGCCCTGCGCGACCGCATCGGGGGCGCGATCGTGGTCATCGGGAACGCCCCGTCGGCGCTCCTGGTCGTCTGCGATATGGTCCGTGCCGGGGTCCGCCCGGCGCTGGTCGTCGGGACCCCGGTGGGGTTCGTGAACGCGGCGGAGTCGAAGGAGGCGCTCCGCGCTCTCGACGTGCCGTCGGTCACGAACGCCGGCACCCGGGGCGGAACACCGGTTGCGGTGGCGGCGACAAACGAGATCATCACGATCCTCGCCGAGCGTGCAGGCCATGCGGGACCCGGTTACTGATTTCGAGTACCCCGAGGCGTGGGTGGCGGCCTGCCGCTCCCCCGGCCTCCTCCCCGACGTCCGTCGGGGTCTCGCGGTCCTGACGGCGTCGGGATCGGTCCTCCGCCGGGGGTTCACGACGGGGACGACGGCGGCCGCGGCCTGTAAGGCGGCGGTACTCTCGCTCTCTCTCGATACCGTGGAGGAGGTGGGTGTCACCCTCCCCTGCGGCATCGCCGTCCGGATCCCGACGGACGCCTACCGGGGGCGGGCGTCGTGCCGGAAGGACGCCGGGGACTACCCCTCGGACGTGACCGCGGGGCTTGAGTTCGTCGCGACCGCGGTCCCTTCCCTCTCGGGAGGGGTCCAGTTCGTCCCCGGCGAGGGTATCGGGAGTTTCGGCCGCAATACCCTTCGCCACCTGCAGGGGACGCCGGCGATCAGCGCCCCCGCGCTCGACTGCATCCGGCGGTCGATCGACGAGGCGGTGGAGGAGGCGGATCTATCCGGGACGACGGTCATCCTCACGGTCCCCCGGGGGGCGGAGGTGGCGCAGAAGACGCTGAACCCGAAGATCGGGGTCCAGGGTGGGATATCGGTCCTCGGGACGACCGGGCTCGTGGAGCCCTGGGACGATCACATGACGGAGGGGGTGCTCGACCGTATCGCCCGGGCTCCCGGAGGGGTCGTGCTGACGACCGGGCGGCTTGGCCTGCGCTCCTCCCGGCTTCTCTTCCCGGAGCACGAGGCGATCCTCGTGGGAAGTAAACTCCACGAGGCGCTCCGGGCGGCCGACGGCGACGCGGTGATCTGCGGGCTCCCCGGCCTGATCCTGAAGTTCATGAACCCGGACGTCCTCGAGGGGACCGGGTGCGCGACGGTGGAGGAACTCTCGGCGACCCCGCTCTGGAAGGAGGTGGCCCACCGGGAATTTGCGGCGTTCCGGGCCCGCTACCCCCGCGTCCGGGTCGTGATCGTCGACCGCGACGGCCGGGTCATCGGGGAGTCGCCATGAAGGTCGTCGGTGTGGGCTGCGGCCCCGGTATGCTGACCGCGGAGGCGGCGAGTGCCATCGCGGGTGCGTCGCTCGTCTACGGTTCGGCCCGGGCGATCGCGCTTGCGCGGGACGCCATCCCGCCGGGGTGCGAGGTGCACGAGATCGCGGATTACCGGAACCTCCGGTCCCTCCCGGCCCACGCGGTCGTCCTCTCGACGGGTGACCCGATGCTTGCGGGGCTCGGCTACCTCCAGGGCGAGGTGGTCCCCGGGATCTCCTCCCTCCAGGTTGCCTTCGCCCGCCTGAAGGTCCCGCTGACGAAGGCGGCGGTCGTCTCGGCCCACGGGAAGGACCATGCCCGGGCGGTCGCCGAAGCCCGGGAGGAGGTCCTCGCGGGCCGGGTCGTCTTTCTCATCGCCGACCCGGCCTTCGACGTCGGGACGCTCGCGGCAGCCCTCCCGCCGGAGACCCGGCTTGCCGTCTGCGAGGATCTCGGCTACCCGGCAGAAAGGATCGCTACCGGGACGGCGGCGGAGCCCCCGGTGCCCCGGGGCGACCTCTTCGTGGTGGTGGCGGGGAAATTTTAGAGGCGGCGACGTTCGCTATGCCGGGTTGCCTCCTCTCGGTTCGAGAAGGCGGCTTCCAAACATTCCAACTCCGGTGGGCCCTGTGCTCTGGAATGGTCAGTCACGCAGATCCCCATGCCTGCCTCCTCCGAGGCTCCCCTTATAGGCAGGAACTCTAAACGGCTGTCGATTCAAAATAAGCGGTGTGTGGGTCGCCTCCGGCTCTGTGGGTTGGGGTGGTCGTTCTTGGTTGGACGAATTGAGGTATCACCTCTCTGTAATGGTAACTCACGCGAAAGCCGCGAAGCCGCGAAGAACGACGGGCCGAAGGGCCGGAGTTCGAGCACCGTCAGGTGCGAAGGGGACTACCACCAGCAATCGACCGAACTTCGCGTTCTTCACGGCTTCGCGTGAGGTCAAGTATGGGGATAGTGATAGAGCCTCACGCGAAGAACGCGAAGCCGCGAAGGGGACTATCACCACCAACCAACTATTCTTCGCGGCTTCGCGTGAGGCTGTGGTATATACGTCTTTCGTGACGGGTATGTGACAGTCATACCCCCGGCCATCAGCGCCGCCCCGGCACCACCGTGGCCTCCACAGCACACCGGCCCGGCTCCCCCTTCCGGAACTCGTAGCCCGACCGGAGGAGGTCGAGGAGGATAGCCTGGTACGCCCCCCGCTCGCAGAGCTCGAGGTGGTAGCGGTGCACCGTCGATTTCGTCCCGTACTTCGCCGGCACATCGCTCCAGGTGCACCCGTTGGAGAGGACGTACAGGACCCCGTTGAAGAGGTGCCGGGGGTCACGGCGGGGCCTGCCGATGTGGGGTTTTTGGGGTGGGAGGTGTCTCCGGACGATCTCCCAGAGGTCATCGTCGATCTCCCGGAATGCCATGGATTTTGCAGGTCTCCGGGAGAACTTATAGTTTTGGGATGATCCCGATCCGCGAGTTCGGGTTCCCCAAAACCCGTATCGGGGTGCTATTATTCTCCGGGGCTGTAGTTCGTGACGATGATCTCGCGGATCTCTCCCCGTTTCGTCCCGTCGCAGTTGATCGCTCTCCTCGCCGGAACCCGGTCTATGTGGTAGCCGGCGTAGAGGTCGTCGAAGAACCCGTCGTCCGGGTCGATGTTCTTCGGGTCCGAGTTGCTCAGCATCAGCCTGGCACCGCTGGCGTCGCACCGGGCGTAAAATGCCGAAAGGCGCCTCTGTTCCTCGTCGGAAAACCTGTTCTTCGAGTACTGCGTGAACGACGACGTCCGGTTCAGGGGCCGGTACGGCGGGTCGAAGTAGACGAAGGTGTCCTGTGAGATGTAGGGCTCCGACTGCGTGAAATCGCCGAGGTGGATGGTCGTATTCCGGAGCGCAACAGAATCGGCCCGGAGCACTTCTTCGTGCAGGATCCGCGGGTTTTGGTACCTGCCGAACGGGACGTTGAACCCGCCCCGGGAGTTTACCCGGTAGAGGCCGTTGAAGCATGTCCTGTTGAGGAAGATGAACCGGCCTGCCCGCTCCACCCACTCCTCACCGTACTGCCCGAAATCGATCCTCTCCCGCTCGCGGTTGAACGCATCCCGCACGGCGTAGTAGTACTCTTTTCGCCCGGGCTCGTCTTTTGCCAGAAACTCGTCCGAGACGTCGGCCAGGTATTCGATGAGGCCGGAGACGTCATTCTTGACAACGCTGTAGGCGAGGACCAGTTCCTCGTTGATATCGAAGAGGTGGCACTCCCTGAACCTGAAGATGCTGTTGAAGTGAAAATAGACCGCTCCGCCGCCCATGAACGGTTCGACAAAGACCGGGAGGGTTCCCTCGGCGAGTTCCCCCGGGACTCTTCCGGTGAACGCATCGAGCAGTTGCGCCTTTCCGCCTGCCCACTTGAGGAACGGTCGTGCGGTGGGTGTTGCCATCGGTCTCTACCATCCGACGTGAATGCTTCGCGGTATCGACAAAAATTTGTTTTGAAACACGTTAGCGTTGCCTGTGTCCTGCGACCGTGCTCTCTGTTACCGCTCTCGGACCGGGTTCAGGCTCCGTCGCCCCGTGGAGGCCCGCCCCGCCTGCCGCCGGTCCGAACGCCCTGTTGCTTCAGCATCTTCTCGATGGACCACCGGCCCCGGCCGAGTTCTCTTCCCAGCGTCTCGACGGCCCTTTTCTTGGTCTCGCCGGACTCGATGAGCCCGGAGAACCGGGAAACCAGGGTTTTGCGGTCGGTGTCGGTCCAGGGCCTGCCCCGGTTCTCCGGCTCCCCGGTCCGCGGAGTTCTTAACGACGGCAGCAGGCATCCCTTCCCGGTATCCCGCAACTCTTCGATCTTCAGGTCGAATACCCGGCTCGAGACCTCAAACCCGGTCGCCCGGCGGTTGAGGCCGACGGCAACCTTTGCGGTCGAGAAACCGCCGAGGAACATATCGCAGACGAGGTCGCCCTCGTTGCTGCTGTACTGGATCATCTTTGTAAGCAGCTCCGCCGGCAGTTCGTTCTTGTTCTTCGCCTGCCCCGGTTTGTATTCGCGATTGATGCACCAGACGTCTTCACGGTCCCGGTAGTTCAGCGACCCGTTGTCCGGCCCTCTCTCCCCGGCCCCGTAGCGTGACTCCAGGTTGAACGTCCTCTCGCCGCCCGGTTTTTCGTAGAAGAGGATGTGGTAATGGGAGGAGACGTACTTCCGGCTGGTGTAGACGCCGAAATTGTACCGCCAGACGATATGGTTGACCTCGCGAAGCCCCGTCTGCCGCAGGGCATGGAGTATGTGGTAGAGGTTCGTGTAGCCCGAGACGATGTAGATCGACCCGCCCGGCCTTAATATTCGTTCGGCCTCCCGGATCCACCTCAGGCTGAATTCTCCGTAAGCGGATGCGGGAACCTCGACGTAGCCTCCGACGACGAA
Organism: Methanobacteriota archaeon; assembly: GCA_016841955.1. Taxonomy (GTDB): domain Archaea; phylum Halobacteriota; class Methanomicrobia; order Methanomicrobiales; family Methanoculleaceae; genus Methanoculleus. The sequence goes on along the minus strand of JAENYE010000001.1, from coordinate 122,235 downwards.
CCTCTCGTCCCGGTTGTAGTGGTGGTGCAACCGGTCGCCGTTGATGCCGTACGGGGGATCGGTGACGATCAGGTCCACCGAGTCGTCGGGGATATGCGCTCTTGCCCCCACGATACAGTCGCCGTTGTAGAAGATGTTGCCGTCGACCTCCTCGAACCTCATGGTTTTCCCCTGCGGCATAACGCGGTTGCGAAACCTGCGGGCTGCAACGTACATCACGTTGGCTGTACGAACATAAGATACCCGTTGTGATTGTGGCTCCTCGCCCGGTTCGTGCGGGCCCGGAACGCGAGATGCACCCCATGCCTGCGAGGCTGGCTGCCTCTCCGCTACGGCCCCGGCGGGCGTCTGCATGCGGCCGGATCCGACCTGCATCCCCGCCTGCCGGGAGGTAGCATTAATACGTTTCAGGCAAACCCAAGCTAACCACCAGCAATCAGCCCCGGGAGTTCGGATGGCGGCACATTCAGGAGAATCGGAGAGTTCGTCCCGCACCGGAGCGGGAGAGAGGGAGCAGCGGCCCCTCGCAGCGGGAGAGCGGCCGGCCCATGAACGCGTGGCGGAACTCCTGGCCGAGAGCGAGGTGCTCCGGCGTGAGAACGCCTCACTGCAGTCTGTAAAGGATGCCCTGCAGGAGAGCGAGGCGCGGTGCCGGCGGCTCTTTGAGGACGATCTCACCGGGGACTTCCTCACCGCCGCTGATGGCCGGATACTTGCCTGCAACCCGGCGTTCGTCAGGATATTCGGGTTTGCCTCCGTAGAAGAAGCGCTGAACACCAATATCCGGGATCTCTACGAAGACCCCGGGGACCGGGATGCGCTCCTCGCGCGTCTTCGGAGGGAGGGAAAGGTGGAGAACGAGGGCCGGACCCGGAAGCGCCGGGACGGGACCCGTATCCATGTCGTGGAGAACATGGTCGGGCGTTTCAGCGCGGACGGCGAACTGCTCGAGACCCAGGGTTACGTCTACGACGATTCGGAGCGCAAGCGGGCGGAGGAGGCTCTCCGGGAGAGCGAGGAACGGTTCCGGGCGGTGCTTGAGAACTCGCTCGACGCGGCCTACCGGCGCAACCTGCAGGCGGACCGCTACGATTACGTGAGTCCGGTCATCGAGGAGATCCTCGGCTTCACCCCGGAGGAGATGGCTGCGATGAACCGTGACGAGGTCATGGGCCGCGTCCATCCAGACGACAGCCCGCGGATTGAAGCTGAACTGAACGCTGCTGCCGCCTCGGGCAGGGGGCTCCTTGTATACCGGTTCCTGTCGAAACGTGGTGAATACCTCTGGCTCGAAGACCACTTCACGGTGACTCTCGACCCGGATGGCCGGCCGCTCTTCCGGGGCGGCATCGTCCGCGATATCACCGAGCGAAGGCGTACAGAGGAGGAGATCCGGCGCCACGCCATCGAGTTCTCCCGGATTCACCGGGACCTCGAATCCGCCCACCGCGAGGCGAACCTCTACCTCGATATCCTGACCCACGACATCGGCAACACCGAGAACGTCTCGAACCTGTATGCCGAACTGCTCATCGACTCCCTGGAGGGGGAGGCAGCCGGGTACCTGGCGAACCTGAGGCGGAGCATAGCAAAGAGCATCGAGATCCTCGGGACCGTCTCGAAGATCCGGCGGATTCACGCCGGCCCTCCTCTCCTCCGGCCGACGGATCTCGATGCGGTCATCTGGGCGGAGATCGACCACTTCCCGGAGATCCCCATCCGCTACGAGGACGCACCGCGGCAGGTCCTTGCCGACGACCTCCTGCCCGAGGTCTTCACGAACCTGATCGGCAACGCCGTAAAGCATGGGGGTCCCGGCGTCACCGTAACCGTCCGGACGGAAGAAGAGGACGGGTTCGTCCGGGTGACGGTCGCGGATACCGGCCGGGGCGTCCCGGACGACCAGAAAGAGGAGATCTTCCACCGCTACGAGAGGAAGCAGCGGGGCGTGGGCGAGGGGCTCGGGCTCTACCTGGTGCAGATCCTCATCGACCGCTACGGCGGCAGGATCTGGGTGGAGGACCGGGTGCCGGGCCATTCCGAAGGAGGAGCGGCGTTCTCATTCCTGCTCCGGAAAGCGGATGCGGTGCCGGGGTGACCGGGGGAGAAGAAAGAGCGGATTCGTGAGGGGGTGTGGAGGGGGGGACTCTCCTCCCCTCAAACCGCCCGGATCACCGCCACGCGCCACTCGGTCCCGTGGAGCCCGGCAGTCGTCCAGGCAATCTCCTTCTGCACTGCCTGCCCGCCGGCGGCGGCAAACCCGTAGATCGCGGTGCCGTAGCGCTCGTCGGCGACCCGGCGGGCCGCTTCAAGCAGGTCCGGGTAATCCGCGTAGAGCGGGTCCTCGAACGTCATCTTCCCGACCTGGGCCGGGTCTGTGTCGTAGAGCACCCGTCCGTCCGTCTGGACGACCATCACCTGGTAGGGGGTGCCGTTCGCCGCCGGGCCGGCGACGCCGGCGATCAGGTCCTCCGGCCGGAAGACGATGGAGGCGAACCCGACAAACCGGCTCTCGTTCGTAAAGACGGGCGCCGTGATGACCGCCGCCGGGAAGCCTTCCGCGACCGTGATCACCTCGCTCATGATCGGCCGCTTCGTCGCGAGGACGTGCCGGACGTGGGCCTGGCCCCAGATGTCCGCGCCCTCGACACCGTGATACGCAGCCGGCTCGGCGGCGACGATCGTGCCGCCCGCGTCACTGACCGTGCAGTCGACGATCGAAGGGTCGGTGGCGGAGAGGTTCGCGAGGATCGCGTGGGCGGCGGCGTCGTTGAGGCCTGTAGCCCCGAGATCGAACGCCGCGTACGCCAGGCGGCCGTCCAGGGCCTCGAGCGCCGTGGTGATGTCGGACTGCAGGCGAACAAGGAGCGCCGCAGCATCTTCGTCGGTCGCGGAGACGGGCGGCGGCGCCGGCTGGTTCAGCGCCGCAAAACCGGCGCCGGCGGCGACCAGGACCGCCAGAGCGGCGACGATCCACGGGTACAGTTGAGAACTCATCTAAATCCCTCGATAGGGAAAAAAGGAGGCCGGAGGATTTAAGGCATGCGAAATTGCCGCCGTTCCATTGCAGGAAACAGCGGCAGGCGTGCCGTTATCGGGGAGTCCGTTCTCGGAGCCGCCCCTTATACAGCCGCCATCCCACGACGGCGGCCAGGACGGCGACGACGACCGCGACCAGGATGCCGATCCCGAGGACCGGGTCCCGCCGGTAGACGTCCAGGATCACGTCGGCTCCGAGGGCTATGATGAGACTGGAGGCGAGCGACCCGGCGCAGACGCAACCAAAGACCCGGGCCTTCTCCAGCCCCAGCAGCCGGCCGACGATCGCCCCGTTCATCGCCCCGGTCCCCTGGAGCGGGAAGAAGACGAAGAGGACGAGCCCGACCGTCGAGAACCGCCGGAGCCAGGGCTGGGTCTCGGTGTAGTTCCGGCCTATTGTCATCCCGCTCTCGAGCAGCCGGCCGACGAGCGGGATCTTCAGCGCCAGGTCGAAGTTCCAGACGACGAAGAGAGAGACGGCCACGTCGAGGAGGAAGATCGCGAGCGTGACGAGCCACCAGGGGTAGCCCATCACGATCGCGATGGGAATAATCGACTCCTTCCCGGCCGGGGGGACGAAGTAGGCGGCGAGCAGACCGGAGATGATGAGGAACTGCTGGTAGGGCTCGATCAGGTAGAGCGTCCCGAGGACGGCCGGGATGATGGCGAGCGGCAGGACGAATTTTATGGAGCCGGCAAGGTAGGGGTTTGCGAGGAGGGCCTTCCAGCCCTCCGGTTCGGGTATATTGGTCGTATTGTCCGTGCTCATGGGTCGATCTCCGGGCGGGAGACCCTCAGTTCAGGTTTGGGGTTCCCGGATAAATACGTTATCTGCGCAGGTTCCAGCAGGTTCAAGTTCATGCAGCGCGAGGATAGGGTGCATGGTTCCCGTTCCTGTTACCCGACCGCCCCGCACCCTCCCCGTCGTCGATACCGGCACCCGGGAGAGCGCTCTATGTACGATCGCAAACGTCGGGATCGCGCTCGAAACCCTGCACGAGGTGAGAAAGCATGTCCGTGGCGACCACAAGCGCCGCCTCGACGAGGTCGCGGTGATCCTCCGGGTGGTCGCGTTCGATGCCCAGGCGGCTTACGCGATCACCGACGAAGAGGCCCGGGCGTTCATCCGGGACTGCCGTTCACGGTGAGATCGCCGGGCAGTACCGGCTCGGCGAGGACGCGGGCGAAGCGTTCCCACCGGTCCGCCCCGCTCCCGACGTAGCCACGGACGAGCCGGTACCCCTCGCTCAGGGCCACCGGGTAGGCCCGGCACTCCTCGATGAACCGGAGGTGGGTCTCCACCGTCCCCGGGTCGAGGAGCAGGACGTCCCGGAGGAGCACGCACGCGTCCTCACGCGACAGCGCACCGTCGAGCAAACCCCGGGCCACCCGGGTATTCCCCGAGAGGATCAGGTCCGTGGCCGCGGTGCTGACGGCATCGACGAGAGCGGCCTCTGCCGGGTCGAACCCGGCCAGCGGGAAGAGGACCTCCTCCCGGAACCGCACCCGCTCAGGACCGGGAAAGATCATCTCCTCACCGAGCCGGGCGGCACCTTCTGCGACCGTCGCGAGCGGGACGACCGAGTGCTCGATCCAGCCCCGGGCACGGACGAGGCCCGCCTCCCGGATCGTCCACATCGTGTGGTGGCCGGGGTAGCCCTCGCGGCAGGCGTGGGTGAGGGGCCGGTCGATGGTGACCGGCAGGTCGGCGTTCACCTGGACGAGGCTCGCCCCGCCGCCGAGGTAGCGGTTATAGGCCTCCCAGGGCTTCCCGGTGACGTATGCGACCTCGAGACGCTCTCCCGCCGGGAGCGGCAGGTGCTCCGCAGCCCGGCGGCGGCTTTCGGCAAATGCGGCCGCAAAGACCCGTTCCAGCCGGTCGGGCGGGATGACGAACGAGTCCATGAACGCCCGGTAGCGCCCGGCAAGGTCGCCGGTTCCGGGAAGACGGGCATCGAGCGTTGCGTGGAGTTCCTCGTACCAGGCCGGGTCGTCCTCCGGCGCCGTGACCCCGAAGAGCGCCTCCGCCTCGGCGTCGAAGGCAAGGCTCTTCCCCGCGAGGACTCCGGCGCGGGCCTCGAGCGCCCGGACCATGCCCCGGAGGTAGGCGTGGCGCACGCGTCCGGCGTCCTCCAGCCGGTCGGGGTCGATCCTGTCCAGGGTGGCGAGGAGGTCGGCCGCGTACCCGGCGATGCGGTCCGGCGGGACCGTGACCGTGAGCGCCTCCTCCCGCACCGCCGCCGGACCGAAGTAAGCGTCCACGAAGTTCGGGTCGTGCACCCCAAGCCAGAGCACGCATTTGACATAAAACCGTGCGACGGCGTCCATATCCCTGGCTTCGGCGGCGTTATCTCCGGTATGAGTGAATGGTTCCATCGGTCGGTTCCCGTAGGATGCGTGGGCTCCGAGAATACTTAATCGGCGTGATTCGCCTCCGCTCTTCCCCTGCCTCACCTGCAGAGGGTTTAACCGGTTCGGCACCAACCTCAGGTGTGATGAACGAGTCGCTCCGGCAGGTCGTCCACCTCATATTCGGTCTCGGGATCGCGGGTTTTGTCCTCCTCTTCGACCGCGACCTCGCCCTCTCCGTCCTCATGCTCGCTCTCTTTGTGGGATTCATCCTCTCCGACGCCATCTCCCGGGGCTACACCATTCCGGTCGTCTCGGGGATCCTCGCGAGCCTTGAGCGGCGGGACGCCGCCCCGGGCAAGGGAGCGCTCTTCTTTGCGCTCGGAGCCCTCTTCTGCCTGGTCTTCTTCGATAAAGAGGTCGCCTTCATCGGGCTCGTGGTGCTCGCACTCCTCGACAGCGTCACCACCCTCGTCGGCGTCCGGTTCGGCAGGACCCGGATCTACAACCATAAGTCCCTTGAGGGCACGCTCGCCGGGGTCGCGGCGACGGCGATCGCTCTCTGTCTTCTCGTCCCGCCGGCGATAGCCCTCACGACGGCCGCGGTCACGGCCCTCGCCGAACTGGTGAGCCCCGTGGACGACAACCTCGTCGTCCCGGTCGTGGCCTGCCTCGTTCTTGTGCTGCTGCTCTGAGGGCGTTGAACCGCCCGGTTCGATTAATGTATAAAGAGTCGTCCCGATTTATCTTTAACAGAGGTGAAGATCGATGAAACGCATCATTGCAGCAGTCATGATCGTCTTCCTCGTCCTCCCGGGGTTCGCGGCCGCCGCTCCCGGGGGAGAGCAGACCGGCAACGGAGAGGAGAATCCGGCCGCCGGGGACCGGCAGCTGGTGAGGACAGAGGAGAACGAGACTTCCGGAGACCGGGTGCAGCAGCGGGTCGCGGATAATACAACACTCCAGGGGGGAGAGTTCGTCCCTGACCGGCAACGGATGAGGACGGAGGAGAACGAGACTTCAGGGGACAGGGTGCAGCAGCGGGTCGCGGATAATACAACCCTCCGGGGCGAAGAGTTCGCCCCTGACCTGAACCGGGTCCGGCTCGCCGTGCACGCCCTGCTCGGCGTTGAGAACCGGACCGGGGGCATAGGACAGAACGTTTCCGCCATCGCCCGGGAGGTCAACAACTCGGTCCGGAAGACGCTCGAGGCCGAGGAGCAGATCCGGGCCCGGCACGGTTTCATGCGGTTCCTCTTCGGGGGTGATGCGGAAGCCGCCCGACTGATCGAGGAAGAAACGCAGCAGAACCGGGAGCGGGCCACGGAACTCCGGCGCTTGATCGAGAACTGCACCTGCGACGAAGAGACCCGGACGATGCTCCGGGAGCAGGTCCGGACGATAGAGCAGGAGCAGGAGCGCCTCGCGGCCCTCGCGGGAGGGGAACTACAGAACCGGGGCCTTCTCGGCTGGCTATAGAGATCGCCGGAACCCTTTTTTTACCGTTACTTCGGCTCTTCTGTGCAGAACATCATCCGATCGCACTCCGGGCAGGTGGTGAAGACCCCACAGGCGGAGCAGTCCTCGCCGGTGCAGGGCTGGACCCGGATCGTGACGCTCGTCCGGGGGAACTCCCGCCGGACATCGTCCTCCACGCGCTTCACGACCCCGTACGCCTCTTCGAGGGTCGCGGTCCTCGGGACGACCAGGTGGAGGTCCACGAACCGGTTCGGCCCCGACCGGCGGGTCCGGAGCCGGTGGAAATTGATGACGTCCGTGCAATGCCCGCTGATGATCTCCCGGATGCGCCCCTCCTCCTCCGGCGGGAGACTCCGGTCGACGAGGTCCTCGAACGAGCGCCGGATAAGGTCGAACGCCGCCCGGAGAATGATGGCGGCGACCGCGAGTGCGACAAGTGAGTCGAGCACTACGAGGCCGGTCAGCCGGATCAGGACGAGCCCGACCACGACCCCGGCGGAGGTGTAGACGTCCGTCCGGAGGTGCCAGGCGTCGCTCTCGAGCGCGATCGACTCGGTCTGCTTTGCCACCGCCATCAGCCGGGAGGAGACATAGATGTTTACCCCGGCCGAAAGCAGCATGACGGCGACGCCGATCCCGAGCCCCTCGACGTTCAGCGCCCCCTCCCCGCCGAGAAGGTTTTTCATCGCCTCGTTGATGATCAGGGCGGCGGCTACGAGGATCAGGACCGCCTCAAGGAGCCCCGATATGCTCTCATACTTCCCATGGCCGAAGGTGTGGCACTCGTCGGGGGGCCGGGCCGACTGCCTGACCGAGAAGTAGGCGATGACCGCGGCTATCAGGTCGATGCCGGAGTGGATCGCCTCGGATATGATGCCGACCGAGCCGATGGAAACTCCGACAACCAGTTTCGTCACGACGAGAAGCGTGTTCGAGGCGACCGAGAGGCGTGCGGTCTTCTCTTTCAGCGCGCCATCCTGGCCGGGAGCGCCCCGCTCTCCCGGAATGACCATTCCCATGACTAATGAGTGTTCGCTCTCCACCGGGATAGGGTTTGTGTCCCGGAGGGCATCCTCCCGAAGGGAGAAGGGCCGTAGGATCCCGGAGGGCATCCTCCCGAAGGGAGAAGGGCCGTAGGATCCCGGAGGCCGTCGCAGCCCTCCTTCAATCGACGGTCAGGATGATGAGCGAGTCGGTCCCTTCGCGCCCGGGTGATACCCCCTCGGTCAGCACCACACGCTCCCCGGGCTCGATAAGCCCCGAGTCCCGGATCGAGTCGAGGATCGCCCCGTGCCAGTACTCCTTCTCGCTCCGGATCAGGAACGGGCAGACCCCGTAGGAGAACGCCAGGAACTTGAGGGTGCTCGGGTTCCGGGTGAACGCGAGGATCCAGGCCTCGGGCTTGAACCGGGAGATGTTCCGGGGGGTGCTCCCGGAGCGGGTGGGCGTCAGCACGAACCGGATGCCGAGCGCATCCAGCGCCTCGATGACGTTCAAAGAGACGACGTCGTTGACGGTGATCTTCTCCCGCCCCTTCCCTCGCCGGAAGTAGTCGAGCGGGCCGCACCCTGCCCCGACGCTTGTGCGTTTCTCCTCGGTCGAGCGGGCGATCTTCGCCATCATCGCGACCGTCTCGACCGGGTACTTCCCGATGGACGTCTCCTCGGAGAGCATGACGGCATCCGTCCCGTCGAGGATGGCGTTCGCGACGTCGGTCACCTCCGCCCGGGTGGGCCGGATGTTGTCGGTCATCGACATCAGCATCTGGGTGGCGGTGATCGCCGGCCGGCCGAGGACGTTGGCCTTCTGGATGATCCGCTTCTGCACCGCAGGGACCTCCTCGATGGGGGTCTGGACCCCGAGGTCGCCCCGGGCAATCATGACCCCGTCGGCCTCCTGGAGGATCTCGTCGAGGTTTGCGAGCGCCTCCTGCCGCTCGATCTTTGCGATCACCCGGATGGACTTCCCGGACCGGGCGGCATACTCCCGGGCCTTCCGGATATCCTCCGCCCGTTCGATGAAGGATATGCTGAAGGTGTCGAGCCCTTCGGCAAGCCCGAACTCGATGCACTCGAGGTCCCGCTCGGTCAGGGCGCTGACCGCGAGGATCCCCCCGCCGCCGATGAGACTCATCCCCTTGCGCGAGAGGAGGGGGCCGCCGACGACCACCGTCGCCCGGACATCGCTCTCGCCGACCTCGTCGACACGGATCTGGAGGAACCCGTCGCTGAGGTAGATGGTGCTCCCCGGCGAGACCAGCTGTGGGAACTGCTTGAAGTCGACGGGGATCAGGGAGGGGTCGTCCGACGCCTGGGCGGACACAAGGGTGACGGTCTCGCCCTTCCGGAGCATCATCGGTTCTTCTGCGAGGGTGCCGACCCGGATCTTCGGCCCCGGGAGGTCGAGCAGGATCGTGACCGGGAGATCCGCATCCTCCGCAGCGGCCCTGATGTTCCGGATGCTCTCCCGGTGCTCGTCGAACGATCCGTGGGAGAGATTGAGCCGGGCGACGTTCATGCCGGCGAGGATCATCCGGGCGAGCGCCTCCCGGGAGCGTGATGAGGGCCCGATGGTACAGACAATCTTTGTTTTGTGGTCGGGCAGGCTCATCCGCTTCCGTTTCACCTGCTCCGATATCTGCTGCAGCGCCTCTTCGAGCATCATGGGGTACCCTTCGGGTACCGGCATCGGATTAACCTTCGCCCGGGGGGTCGATGGCCGCCGGAAAAACGAGTGTGCAGCGTCTACGTGTCCAATCAGGGGGATATACCCCTCTATCACTCCGGGACGCTCTCCCGGCCGGGTCCGGGGCTCACCGGCTCCCGCACCGGGGTCACCGCGAGCGCCCGCCCGCTCTCGGCGCTGTACTCGCCGATACGGCGATGGACATGCTCGACCATGCCCCCGGTGGTGATGATGAGCGAGCTTTCCCCGATGAGGGCTTTTAAGATGCACTTGTCGATGACGCCGTAGGTGTAGTCGAGGAGGATCCGCTCCCGGTTGGCGAACTCCTTGGCGCGGGTGCCCATAGCCCCGACGTGTCCGACCGCTCCCTGCTCCACGAGCGCCCGCAGCTCGTCGCCGCCGGTCCGATCGGCGTTGCAGAGGTAGATCTTCCCGGCCCCGTCCCGGGCCGGGGCGTGACCGTGCATCTCCCGCTCGATCCGGTCGGTGAACTCGAGCACGCTTTTTGGGGGGACGCCCCGGTCGATGACGCCCCGGAGACCGAGCTCGTTATAGAGGTCGAGGAGGGCGGGCGGTTTCAGCCTGGCGGCCGCGAGGAGGCCGTGGTTCGAGAAGACCTCCTCCGGCGGACCCCGGGCGAGGACGCTCCCCCGTTCCATGAGGATGACCGAATCGGCCCAGCGGTAGGCGAGTTCGACGTCGTGCGTGGATATGAGCACCGTCCGGCCGCCGGAGGCGAGTTCGTCGAGGAGTTCCATCACCTCCTCCGAGCTTGCCGGGTCGAGTGTGTTCGTCGGTTCGTCGAAGACGAGGACCGCCGGTTCCATCGCGAGGATGCCGGCGATGGCGACCCGTTTCTTCTCGCCGCCGGAGAGGTGGTGGGGCGGCCGTTTCTCGTAGCCCCGGAGCCCGACGTAGCCGAGCGCGTCCCGGACCACCCGCCTGACGGCGTCGAGGGGGAGGCCGAGGTTCACCGGCCCGAAGGCCACGTCCTGCTCGACGGTCGGGGCGATGATCTGGACGTCGGGGTTCTGGAAGACGAACCCGACCCGGCGGCGGAGGTCGCGGAGACTCCTGTTGTCGTAGGCGAGCGGCCGGCCGTCAAAACGGACCTCGCCCGAGGCGGGCCGGAGCATGCCGTTGAGCATCAGAAGAAGCGTCGACTTACCGGCACCGTTCGGGCCGACGAGGGCGGTCTTTGACCCGGCGTCGATCAGGACGCTCACCCCGGTGAGGGCGGCGGGACCGTTCGGGTAGGTGTAGGTGACGTTGTCGGTTTCAAGCAGCGGTGTTGTCATATGATCACCAGACCTCCGGTGGAAAGCGAGACGCCGAAAACGGCCCCGAGGTAGAGCAGGGTCGTTGCGAGCGCGAGGGCGGAGACCGGCCGGGCTTCGCCGGGGATGCCGAGTCTGCCGTCGTAGCAGCGTGCGTCCATCGCAAGGACCAGAGCCTCGCCGCTCTCCCAGGTCCGGATGAAGAGCGCTCCCGCAAGCATCCCGAATGACCTGACCGACTCCCGGAACCGGCCGTAGCCGAGGCGCATCACCTGCGAGCGGTAGATCTGGCCGGCCTCCTCGATGAGGATGAAGATGAACCGGTAGGTGAGCATGGCGAGATCGATGAGGACGGCGGGCACCCGGAGCCTCCGGAGGATATCGAAGACCTCGGTCATCGGCGTCGTGAGCGCGATGAAGTAGAGCGAGCACATGCCCCCGAAGACCCTGGCGAGGAGAAGGAGGGCGAGGTTCGCACCGCCGGCCGTGATTGCGAGGGGGAGGCCGGGGACCTCGAAGAGGACCGCCCCGCTCCCGGTGATGAAGAGGACAACAGCGATGCTCATCACCGCAAACGAGACCGGGACGAGGAGGAGCCGGGCGTAGAACCGCGCCGGGATCTTCGCGAGGGCGAGGATGGCGGCGCTCATCGTGGCCGCGACCAGCAGGGGGGCGACGGGACCGGGCGACGAGACGCAGAGAAGGATGCTCGAGAGCCCGAGGAAGAGTTTGAGGCCCGGGCTTGTCTCCCGGAGCCTGTTTGTCTGGGCAAAGTCTTCGAGCACCTCGTACATTCTCTCACCAGGTTTGCCGGATTACCAAAAAAATCAGGCGGTTTTTCTGCTGCCCTGCCAGTAGCCGAAGATGTAACCGATGACTATCGCGCCGATGGCGGCCTGAAGGGCAAAGAGGAGCGACTCGATCTCGCCGCTCGGGGGCTCCCAGAAGGGCTCGATCCAGGGCTCGTAGCCGGAGGCCTCGATGATACCTGCGGCCTCGCCGTCGGCCCCGCCCCAGGCCTCCTCCCCGTCGCTGAGGCTGGCCTGAATGGCGGCGTTCTGGTATAGGAAGACGGCGGCAAAGACGATGATGAGCGCGGCGACCGCGATCTCCATGCCGTACTTCATGCCGCGGCCTCCCGGAGTTTATCGACGGTGCTCTCGGAGAGGAGGTTCAAGCGGGTGAGGATCTCGGGTTTGAGCTGGACGATGTACTTGAAGACCAGCGCGATAACCGCACCCTCGATGATGGCGAGGGGAACCTGGGTGACGGCGAAGATCGCGGCGAAGGCCGAGAACGCCCCGAGGAACCCGGCGGTACCCGGGAAGGCGAGGGCGAGCTGGACCGAGGTGACGACGTAGGTGACGAGGTCGGCAAGGGCTGCGGCGACAAAGACCGTGGCATAGGTGTTCGCGCCCGCCCGGGTCCCGGCCCTGTAGATGAGGTAGGCGACGGCGGGTCCCGCGATCCCCATCGAGAAGACGTTCGCCCCGAGGGTGGTGATCCCGCCGTGCGCGAGGAAGACCGCCTGGAAGACGAGGACGATCAGGCCGAGGACGGCGGCGATGAAGGGGCCGAAGAGGATGGCCCCAAGCCCGGTCCCCGTGGGGTGGGAACAGCTCCCGTTGAACGATGGGAGTTTGAGCGAGGAGAGGACGAAGACGAAGGCGCCTGCGACAGCAAGGAGCGGCAGGGCCTCCCGTTTCTCCTGTACGAGTCTGTTGAGCTGGTACAGTCCGATAACGATGAAGGGTAGGGAGATGAGGAACCAGATCTCCCACCAGGGGCTTGGTAAGAATCCTTCCATGATGTGCATGATATCACCCGTGAATTGCCGCCGTGTCGGCGGCCAGTCAATTTAAGTTGATTTAATGTAAATTAATTTGATGTATCGTAGTTATCCCCGGTCATATTTATCTTCTTCGGTATTCAACACTACAGGAACGTTATGCGCCAGATCCCACGAGTAATCGTCGCCGGAACCCACAGCGGCTGCGGCAAGACCACGCTTGCAAGCGGCCTGATGGCGGCGCTTGCCGCCCGGGGGCTCGCCGTCCAGCCGTTCAAGGTAGGCCCGGACTTCATCGATCCCACACACCACTCGGCCATCTGCGGCCGGACCTCGCGCAACCTCGACCCGTTCATGATGGGAGAAGCAGGTGTGCAGGAGACGTTCGTCCGGGCCTGCGCCGGGGCCGACATCGCCGTCGTCGAGGGCGTGATGGGGCTCTTCGACGGGCTCGAAGGGACCGATACCGCGAGTACGGCGCACGTCGCAAAGATCCTCGACGCCCCGGTCCTTCTCGTGGTGGACGCAGGGGGTGCGTCACGGAGCGTCCACGCCATGGTCCGGGGCTACGCGGGGTTCGACCCGGGCGTCCGGGTCGCCGGGACCATCTTCAACAGGATCGGGAGTCCCCGCCACCTGGCCATGATCGAGGCCACGGAGAGCCTCCCGGTCTACGGGGGGGTTCCCCGTCGGAAAGACCTTGCAGTCGGGAGCCGCCACCTCGGGCTTGCGATGGCGGCCGAGACCGGGGCGATGGCAGGGTTCGGTGCGGTGGTGGAGGAGACGTGCGACCTAGCCGGTATCGTGGACCTCGCACGCTCAGCCCCGCCCCTCCCGGCGCCGGCGGAGGCCCCCGACCGGCCGGAGGCGGGGGTCCGTGTCGGCGTCGCCCGCGATGCGGCGTTCTGCTTCTACTATGCCGACAACCTCGACCGGCTCGCGCGGGCCGGGGCGGAACCGGTCTTCTTCTCGCCGATGACGGACCGGCTCCCGGACGTGGACGCCCTCTACCTCGGGGGAGGCTACCCGGAGCTCCACGCGGAGGCGCTCGGAGCCTCCCGGTGCCGGGAGGACGTGCGCCGGGTGGTCGACGACGGCATGCCGGTCTACGGCGAGTGCGGCGGGCTCGCCTACCTCACGGAAAGGCTTGTGACCGATGATGGCGACTATCCGATGGCGGGCGTCCTCCCCGCGACGACGGAGATGGCGGGCCGCATCCAGGGCCTTGGCTACGTGGAGGCCCGGGTTGTCGGCGCTGCATCGGTCCTTGCGCCGGGCTCCGTCTTCCGGGGCCACGAGTTCCACTATTCACGCCTCGACTGCGCTCCTGATGCACGGTTTGTCCTGGAACTCCTCCGGGGCCGGGGGATCGACGGTGGCCGGGACGGACTTGCCGCGCAGAACGCGGTCGGGCAGTACACCCACGCCTACTTCCCGGCGGGGTTCGCCGAAACACTGGTGCGGGCTGCCGGGGCATACCGGCGGGCGTAAGGGATTTAACGGGCTCCCTTACGGCCGCCGGCGGGAAAAAGGAGGATTAGGCGGCGACGATGACTTCACCTTCAAGCCCGGTCGTCAACGACTGGTAGGTATAGTTGCCCGCGCCGTTGAAGGTGTAACTGTACGAGTCCCCCGGCTGAAGCATCCCGGAGTCGAAGAATCCGGCTGCCCCGGTCGCCGATACAGTCTGGGTCGTCGAGGCGTCGTTGGTCCATCCCACCGTGGTGCCCACGGGGACGGTGAGCGTGTCCGGCACATACCCGCTGTCGGTGATGGAGACGATCTCGTCAGCGATGAGTGCTGTCGGCGTTCCCGGCGGGGTCTCTGTTACGGTTTCGTTCGCCATCATGGTCTCTGTTACGGTTTCGTTCGCCATCATGGTCTCTGTTGCGGTTTCATTCGCCATCATGGTCTCTGTTGCGGTTTCGTTCGCCATCATGGTCTCTGTTGCGGTTTCATTCGCCATCATGGTCTCTGTTACCATCGGGGTCTCCGTTGCCATCGGCGTCTCGGTAACTCCCGGTGTTGTACCCGGGGTCGCCGTCTCGTTACCCGTAGGCTGCACGCACCCTGCGATCATGATGCTTGCGATCACCATGAGGGCAAGGATACCAAACATTCTCTTCATGCGGTGGACGATGCTTTTTGGGGTAAATAAACTTTGCCCTCTGTTGGAAAACCTAAGTGCCGGGCTAAACTTCCGCACCGCAGGGTTATGCCTCGCTATCCTGCCATAGGGCGGGTCTTGAGGCCTCTTCAATCGAGAATCGTCCGCATCTGCTTCTTGTCACCGGGAGAGAGGGTGATGCGTCCGCATCGGAGAGCCCCGGCCGGGTCGCCCGTCCCGGGTGGACCCCCGGACCCCGGTGGGGTCGGGGAGGAGCAGCGTGGTGGTTTCGTCCTCGAACGCCGCGAAGAACTCGGCGTAGAGGGCGCCGCACCGGCGGGGGCCGGTCAGTGTCCGGTCAGCCCGCCGAAGGGTCATCCTCCCAGAGACCGAGCCGGTTCTGCTCGGTATCTTCGCAGATGACAAAGTAGCCCCTCCCGGGCACCGGCATCTTCGGAACCACGACCCTTCCTCCGGCCCCCTCGACCCGGGCCGCGTACTCCTCGACGGAGGGGACGCCGACGAAGACCGTTATCGGCTCCCCGGGGTAGGTCCGCGGGAGGATCTCGCCGCCCATCCCGCCTGTCGCTATCTCGAAGGCCCCCTCCATCCCCGAAAAAGGCTCCGTCGTCCAGGCAAAGACCTTCTCATAGAACGCCCGCGCCCGGTCGGTCTCGGCGGCGGGAACGTTGAACCAGACAATCGTCGGCACATGCATACCTCAGGCCCCCGGTGGTGGCCGCGACGCATAACGGTTTCCCCCGCTCGGCTAAAAGGTATTTATAGCCGGGGACGGATAGGGTGGTCCATGACGGCACCGGGCAGGCGCAGGTTCGGGAAGACCGGACGGGAGGTCACCCTGGTGGGGCTCGGGGGAGAGGGGGTCCTCAGGACTTACGGACGGCACGCGGAGGCGAAAGCCGTCATCCAGGAAGCGCTCAATCAGGGGATCGCCTACTTCGACTCGGCGAAGGCCTACGCGGGGAGCGAGGACTACTACGGCGAGGTCTGGCGGAGTCGCCCCGATCTTAGGGCGCCGGTGTTCCAGGCAAGCAAGTCGGCGAGCCGGCTCCACGCGGACGCCGAGACGGACCTCCAGGAGACCTTCCAGAGGATGGGTGTCGAGACCCTCGACCTCTGGCAGATCCACGACGTCCGGACCTTCCCCGACATCCGGGAGATCGAGGGGGCGGACGGCGCCCTGGCGGCGTTCGTCGAGGCGCGGGAGTCCGGCGTCGTCCGGCATATCGGGGTGACGGGACACCACGACCCTGACGTCCTCTCGCACGCGGTGGAGAACTGGCCGGTCGACGCCGTGATGATGCCCGTCAACCCCGTGGAGGGGGCGCTCGGGGGTTTCCTCTCCTCGACGCTCCAAACCGCGAGAGAGCAGGGGGTCGCGGTCATCGGGATGAAGGTGCTCGGCGGGTCGAACTACCTCATCCACGACGCAGGAGTGACCGCGGAGATCCTCGTCCGGTACGCCCTCGCCCAGGACGTCTCCGTCGCGATCGTCGGCTGCTCGACGCCCGCGGAGGTGCAGGCACTTGCCGCCGCCGGGCGGAGCGGCCCTTTGCCCGACGACGAAGCGGCGGCGCTCGTCGAAGCGTTCCGCCCCTATGCCCGCGAGCTCGCGTACTACCGGGGATTCTGGTGAGGCGGCCCCGGCAGAATCTCTCTTCTGTTATCGATATATGCCGGCGGCGCCAACCTACGGGGAGAGAGCGGCTCGCCGCGGGAGATGAATCGTCATGACAACCAGGGAACCGCACCGGTTCCGCACCGTCCGGGACCGCATCGCCGCATCTCCGGACGCAATCCTCGTGCTGGTCGTGCTCGTCATCTTCATGGACATGACGATCTACGGCCTCCTCATCCCGGTCTTCCCGCAGTACGCCCCCCGGCTCGGGGTGGACGAATCGGTCATCGGGGCCGTCTTCGGGATCTATGCCGCCATGCTCCTCCTCTTCTCCATCCCGATGGGCCTCCTCTCCGACCGGGTGGGGCGCCGCCCCCTCATCGTGGTCGGGATGCTCCTCCTGGCCCTCGCGACGGCTCTCTTCGGCTTCTCGACCACGGTCACGCACCTGGTCGTCGCCCGGACCGTCCAGGGGGTATCGGCCGCGGCCACCTGGTCAGCGGGGCTTGCGCTCCTCGCCGATACCTGCGATCCCTCCCGGCTCGGGGAGAAGATGGGCATCGCGCTCTCGGCGGTCTGGCTCGGGGCCGTCCTCGGCCCGGTCGTCGGAGGGCTGCTCTTCGAGTACGTGGGCTACATGGCGACCTTTCTCGTCCCGGCGGTGGTGGTAGCCTCCGTCGGCCTGCTCGTCCTCGCCGTCCCGGTGCGCACCTGCAGGCAGGAGGGCAGTCCGGGATGGCCGAAAATGCTGCCCTCCGGGGCTTTCCTCCCGCTCGCCGCCTGTGCGGCCGCGATCATCGCGGTCTCCGGGACCTACGGCGTCGTGGATCCCTACCTCCCGGTCTACCTGCACGCCGCCTTCTCGGCGTCCCCGGCAACGATCGGCCTCGTCTTTGCGGTGCTGGCGGTTGCGGCTATCCTTGTTCAGCCGGCCGCAGGAAGGATCTACGACCGGTACGGTGGCAGCCGCTACCTCATCGGCGGCGGGCTTCTCCTCTCGGGGGTTGCGACCCTCGCCGCCATGCAGGCAGAGACCCTCATGCTTGCCACCGCCGCCGTCTTCGCGCTGGGGGCCGCGCTGAGCTGCGCTCTGGTGCCGACGATGCCGATCCTCGCCGGCATCTACCGGGGCCGGGGCTCGCAGGGCGCCGCCTACGGCCTGTACAATACCTTCTTCTCCGTCGGGCTCTCGGCCGGGCCGTTCGCGGGAGCCGCCATCGCGGCCCGGTGGCCGCTGCCGGCGATATTCCTGCTGCAGGCGGCGGTCCTCGGGGTTATGGGGACTCTGGGCCTGTTGATCATCGGGAGGCTTGGGTGGCGGTGAGCTGCGTTCTTCGTGCCGCCGGGCCAACTGGTGTCGCATATCCTACCACCGGACCGAGGAAACCATGTTGTTAGAATTCTGCCGTCGCCATGCCCCCGAACTGCTGATCGCCTTCTTCGGTCTCATCGTCCTGGTCGCGGCTTTCGGGGGCGTCGGGGGGGAGGCGGGGGCGTTCCTCACCTCGGCGCTCGACGTTGCGCTCTTCGTCGTCCTTGCAATGCTCGTCTCTCTCGCCAACAACCGGCACCCTGCGTTCCGGTGGGTCGCCGTCTTCTGGCTCCTTGTCGTCGTCGGCGGGCTTGCGGCCGCCACGGCAGGGTTCGGGGTCATAGCGATCCTGCCGGCGGAGTTCGACCCGGAAACGGTCGACCTTGCCCTGGCCGCAGAGGTTGTCTTTCTCCTCCTCGGCGTCCTTGCAGCCGGGCTTGCAAGCCTCGTCGGGTTCTCCCGCCGGTTCAGGGTATGGCTCGCCCGGTACCTCCCGTTCGACCCGGACTCGCTCCTCCATACGGTTGCGCTCGTGGTCATCCTCGCCATGACCCTCATCCCGCCCGTGCCGCTCCTGGTGACGGGGATTCCGCCCTATCTCTCGCCGCAGTTCCTCGACCTCCTGCTTGAGTCCGGGGATCTCCTCGCGGATACGGTCACGCTGAATGCCTACACCCTCTTCTGGACGCTCGTAGGCTCGTTCTTCATCGCCGGGGCATACGTCCGGCGGACACCCCGCGAGACCCTGGAGCGCCTGGGGCTCGTCCGGCCGACGGGGAGGGAGGTCGTTCTCGCCGTTGCCGGGGCTCTCGCGCTCGTGCTCGTGTTCCACGTCATCGACCCGGCGCTCGCCGCACTTGTGGGCTGGCTCGGCCTCCCGGTCACCGACGTCGATGCCGTCAACCTGCTCTTTGCAGGAATGCTCACCCTGCCCGGGATCATCGTGGCGTCCATCGCGGCGGGTTTCGGCGAAGAGGTGAGCATCCGCGGCCTGCTCCAGCCCCGGTTCGGCATCCTCCTCCCGGCGCTCCTCTTCGCATCGCTCCACGCGTTCCAGTACAGCTGGGACGGCCTCATCTCGGTCTTCCTTGCGGGAATCGTCTTCGCCTATATCCGCAGGTATTCGAACACCACGACGTCGGCGATCACCCACACTGTCTACGACCTGGTGCTCTTCTTCCTGCTGATGGCCGGAATATCGATTTGAGGGCTCTGTTGAAATGCTTTCCACAACCCCGGGATAACAGCCCGGTTACCGATAGAGGTCGGTGGTGTGGCTTCACGCGAAGACGCGAAGTCGCGAAGAAGACTGCCGACACCCATCCAGACTTCGCGTTGTTCGCGTCTTCGCGTGAGTCGGGGATGTATGGATAATCCGGAGGTGATCCGTCCGCCGGGGGATTTCAACGGAGCCAATTTGAGGGGATCAGGGGGACCCGCTTTTCAGTGATGTTCCATAGCCACGTTCCGGGTCTCAATCTTCAATATGACTCCCGTCGCAGAACGGTTTATTCCGCGATCTCCCGCACCCGCAGAGGGTAACCCGGTTCCTGACTGTGTAAGGTCTTCCGTCAGCGGACTCGACAGGGATCCCGCCACGGACCCAGAGCGGCCCGTGTTCACCCCTGGCAGGATTTTCGATCACGACGATGGATTTTTCAAGAACGGGCTCGACCGTCTCACCAGTCTTGCGGTCACGGAGGACGAGCCGGCCGGAGGGACAGTTACACGCTTCGTCTATCGCCGTGTCCCGGGCATCCGTGATGTCAGACTGTTTCGTGAGGTTCCAGATCCCTCCGGCCCGCATGCAGAACCGTGCGTGCGCACAGAGCCCTTCATAATCGGTCAGTTCCAGTTCCGGTCCTCTGATGATGGTCGGGTTCTGGAGATACGGTTCATCCCTGGCGGTTTCGGTACCGTCAAAGTGGATCTCCGCATGCGTCCCGTCGCAAAAGGGTTTGTCCTTCGAATGTCCGCACCGGCATACGGCATACTGTTCCCGCAGAGGATACTCCCGTACCTTCTGCCATGAACGGCAGTAGCCCTCGGCGTCGTTGGAGATCTCCATTACCATGAGCGGGACACTCCCGGTCACGATGTATGGACCATTCCTGCTCACCTGGATCTTCATGGTATCATTCTTCACGGTAGCTTTTCTGCATGTTAACCTGTGGGGGGCGGACCGGGGAGTCCTCACGCTAAAGGGTGGAAAGGATACGGCACAACCCAAAGGGTTGTGACAGGAAGCTGCAAAGCAGCCTCCGTGAAAGATCTGGTAAAAGAATCGACCTTGTTTTAAAACGCTGAGGGGGAGATTTGAACTCCCGAGGGGCTCAACGCCCCACGGGCTTTCCAGGCCCGCGCCTTACCGGTCTAGACTACCTCAGCACGGAATGTGCATCATTAGTTGGCGGCATATTCTATTAATAATATCTCCCGGGGCGGGCCGGAAGCCCCTCCTTACGCCCCCGCGTGTGCCTTCCAGCCGCGGGGGTAGGTGCCGGGCCGCATCAGGACGGTGGTGGGGGCGACGACGAACCCGGGTTCACCGGGTTTCAGCGCCGGCGAGGCGACGAGGGCCTTCCCGAGGCCCACGAGCTCGCCGCGT
Source organism: Methanobacteriota archaeon (assembly GCA_016841955.1). Taxonomy (GTDB): domain Archaea; phylum Halobacteriota; class Methanomicrobia; order Methanomicrobiales; family Methanoculleaceae; genus Methanoculleus. The sequence goes on along the minus strand of JAENYE010000001.1, from coordinate 101,951 downwards.
TGCGTCACGATCGCGACCGTCTCGCCTTTCCCGAATCCGCCCTCTTTCCCGGTGACCCCCACCCCGGCGAGCACCGCGCCGTGGCAGACGGCGTCGACCGCGGTGTCGCGGACGACGACCTTCGCCAGATCGGCGACGGCGGCCTCCGGTGGGAGGAGCATCCCCCGTAGGGGTTCAGGGTCGCCCTCCCGGGCCGCTGCAGCGGCATCGGCGAGCTCGTGAAGCGAGACGGCGACGGTCTCGTCAAACGATCCCGACCGTATCCTCCGGAGTTCCTCCATATGGGCGCAGACACCGAGCGCGTAGCCCATGTGGACGCAGAGCGTCCGGATGTAGGTCCCGGCATCGCACCGAACCCGGAAGAGGACGAGCCTGCCTTCCATATCCAGGACCTCGATCTCCTGGATCTTCCTGATCCGGAGGCTCCTCTTCACCGCGCTCTTTTTGGGCGGCCGCTGGTAGATCCGACCGGTGAACTCCGCCGCCACCCGGTCTACGGCCTCCCGGGACGCGTCGCCGTGGAGCCTCATTAAGCAGACATACTCCTTGTTGTGCGAGAGGAGGATGGGGGCGAGCCGGACGGCGCCGCCGAACATGACGATGAGCACCCCGGAAACCTGCGGGTCGAGCGTCCCGGCGTGGCCCACCCGCCGCCCGAGGATATCCCCGACCCAGGCGGTCACCTGGTGGCTGCTCGGCCCCCGGGGTTTGTCGACGACGACGATCCCGGATTCCGGGACGGAATAGTTTTCCTGGCCGGTCATCGTCTCACCGGTCCCGGCCTTCCCGGCCTTCCCGGTAGCGGTTCAGAGCCTCGAGCGTTCCTGCGAGCGACCCGTCCCCGACGACCGCCGGGGCGTGCCCGCCGGCCCGCATCGCGTCGGCGGTGATATCGCCGATGGCGACGAGGAGGAGGGCGTCGCGGGGCCGCCACCGGGCTTCCCGGTAGGACATGGCGCTCGTGAAAAGGACGGCGTCGGCGGATTCAAGCGCGAGTTTGGCTCCCGTGGGGACGAGCGCGTAGACCCGTTCCTCCCGGACCGTCCCTCCAGCAGCGGCGATCGCGTCGAGGAGGCCCGGGTTCGGGACGTCGGCCCGCGGGATCCCGACCGTCCGTCCCCGGAGCCAGTCCCCGAGGTAGGGGACGAAGTCCCGGGAGTAGAACGAAGGGAGGACCTCCGCCTCGATCGCGGACTCCCGGAGGACCTCGGCAGTCTTCGGCCCGATCGCGATCACCCGGGGCCATCGCTCAAGCCTCGGCCCGACGATGGCGGCGGGGAGGGCGCTTGAGAAGAAGAGGCAGTCGAACTCGCCGCGGTGGACGGCTTCGACGAACGTGTCGACCCGCTCGGGCCGCAGCTCCGCCCGGAGCGGCGAGACCGTGTAGCAATCGTGGCCGTAGGAAGCGCAGAGGGCGCGGTCTCCCGCCGCCTTGTTCTCGAGCCGGGTGATGGCGATCTTCATTGCCACAACGTTCGTCCCGGTGGAATATGACTGTATCGTGGGACGCGATTCGGTTGGTTTATCCCCGGCCGTTCCGACCGGTAGTTGACGTGCTCTTCAGTATCGTGCTCGGGGCCGCGGTCGGCATCGGCTGCGGCGTTGTGAGCGGCCTCATCCCCGGCATTCATGCGAACACCATGGCAGGGGTCCTCCTCTCGCTCCAGGCGCTCCTGCTTGCCTGGTTCGACCCGGTGGTCGTCGCGTCTGCGATGTTTTCCACCCTCGTTACGCACACGTTTCTCGACTGCGTCCCGAGCACGTTCCTCGGCATCCCCGACGCCGACACATCGCTTGCGGTTCTTCCCGCGCACGCCCTCTGCCTCGAAGGAAGGGGGGAGGAGGCCGTCCGGATATCGGCGCTCGGGAGCGCCACCGGCGTCGCCCTCTCCCTCCCGCTCGCGCTGGCCTTCGTCCTGGCGCTCCCCGCACTCCAGCCGGGGATCGACTGGGGGATCGGCCTCGTCATCCTCGCGGTGGCGGGCTACCTCATCGTCGTTTCCGAGTCGCCGGGGTGGGCGCTGGCGGTCTTTTCGGTCTCGGGGGCGCTCGGGCTCTTCTCCCTCGGCTATTCCTTCCTCGCCTGGCCGGCGGGCGGCGAGTCCGGGGTGCTGATGCCCCTCCTCTCCGGGCTCTTCGGGATCGCGGTCCTCCTCCGTGCGTCGCACGGGGTCATGTCCGTACAGCACTTTTCGGGGATCGACCTCTCCCGGGGTGCCGTCCGGCGGGGCTCCCTCCTCGGCTCCGTCGCCGGCGCTCTCGTCGGCTGGCTCCCCGGGCTCTCGAACGCCACGGCCAACGCTCTCCTGACCTCGGTCATCGGTTACGACTCCAACCCGCGGGAATATATTCTTGCGACCAGTGCCGCGAACACCGTGAACGCCTTCCTCGGGCTTGCGGCGCTCTACGCCGTATCCCGGACACGGAACGGGGTGATGGCGGCGCTCGCGGCGGCCGAGGAGATGCCGCCGGTCACCGCCATCCTCCTTTCGGGCGCGATAGCCGCGGTCGGCGCTTACCTCCTGACCGTCCTCCTCTCGCCGACGGCGGGATGGTTCGGCGGCGTGAACGTCACGGCGCTGAACTACGGCGTCATCGCCTTCGTCGTCCTTCTCTCTCTCTTTCTCTGCGGCCCGTTCGGGGGTCTCGTCCTCCTCCTGGCAACGGCGGTCGGCTACGTCCCCTCCCTGGTCAATATCCGCCGGGTCTACTGCATGGGTGCGATCATGGTTCCCGTGATGGCCTACTCCTTCGGGATCATATAAGGCCGAAGAGCAGGCCGATATACCCGGCGTACGCGAGGAGCATCGCGAGCCCCCACCCCCGCCGCACCCGCGCCCGGGAGGAGAAGAACGGCAGGATGGCGGCGACAAACCCCAGCATGACGAGGATGTCGGCGTACGAGCCCACCGTGACCGGCAGGACGATCGCTGCGCATCCCATCACGAAGAGGAGGTTGAAGGTGTTGCTGCCGACGACGTTCCCGACCGATATTCCGCCTGCACCCCGCACTGCAGCCACGAGGGATGTGGCGAGTTCCGGGAGCGATGTGCCCACGGCGACCAGGCTGACGCCGATGACGAACGGGCTGATCCCGAAGGCGACGGCGACCCGGGTTGCAGATTCGACCAGCAGCCGGGAGCCGAGGATGACCGCAATAAGCCCTCCGCCGGTGAGGAGGTAGTCGCGGATGCCCCTGCTCTCGAACGTCTCCTCCGTGGCCACGCCCTGCCGCCACAACACTGCCATGGCAAGGGCAAAGACCCCGAGCATGGCAATACCGGCGGGGAGGTCGAAGACCCCGCGGAGGGCGAGGAGCGAAAAGAAGGCGGCTGCCGCAAACATCATGGCGACCTGCCCGGCCTGCGCCCCCTCTTCCCGGAGCGCCCCCGGGTTGACGACGGCCACGACGGCGAGGACGAGGGCGATGTTGGCGACGGTGCTCCCGAGGATATTCCCGAGCGCGAGGTCGGGTTCCGCTGCAGCGGCGGCCTGGAGGTTAACCAGGAGTTCCGGGAGGGATGTCCCTAACGCGATGACGGTGAACCCGATCAGCGCCGGTGAGACCCGGTACCGGGCGGCAAGCCCGCTCCCTCCACCGACGAAGAAGTCGGCTCCCTTGACGAGGAGGAGGATGCCGACGAAGAACTCCGGGAGGGAGGCGGCTACCTGCGAGGGCATGGTTGCAGGATATGTGGCGGCTCCCGGATATCAGTTGCCGTTCGGTTCACCCTTATATCGGTCAAGCCCCAATACCGTACCATGCTACAGCGCTACTGGTTCGGAGACGTCGACGAGGAGGGGTGCCGGGCCGCCGGCACCGATCCGGCCGCGCTCGCAGATCGGGCGACAGCGATCCGCACCGGTATGGATTCCTTCGTCCCCATCGACTGGGAGGTTGCCCGGGGCTGCGGGGTCGTCCGGACCCGGGAGGAGTACGTCGACCTGCTCCGTGCGGTCTGCACCACCCTTGCCCGGAAAAAGATCGCCCTCTCCTACCAGGGTCGGGACGTCGAACTCCTCCAGATGGTCAGGATGCTCGACGAGCTCGACAACGTCATCAATCTTCTCCAGGAGCGTGCCGCGGAGTGGTACCAGGTCACGAACCCGTCGTTCTCCCGGAAGTACCGCTCCCTCCCGGCGAAGAAAATGCTCGGGATCATTCGGAAAGGGGCCCGGGGCGGTCTCTCCGACGCTGCCGAAGAGATCGAGCGGCTCGCCGGGACGAGGAGCCGCCTGATGCGGGAGGTCTCGGCCCGGGCCGACGAGGTGCTGCCGAATGTGAGCGCCCTCATCGGCGGGCTGGTCGCGGCCCGGCTCCTCTCCCGGGCCGGGGGGCTCCCTGCGCTTGCGAGGATGCCCGGGAGCACCATCCAGGTTCTCGGCTCGGAGCGGGCGCTCTTCTCGCACCTCCGGGGCGGGACGCCGCCGCCGAAGCACGGGATCATCTTCCAGCACCGGCGGGTCCACAACGCGCCCAAAAGCGTCCGGGGACGGGTGGCCCGGGTGCTCGCGGCGAAGCTCGCCATCGCCGCCCGGCTCGACTACTACCGGGGAGAAGCGGTGCCGGAGTTCCTCAGGGATGCCCAGGCGCGGATCGACGAGGCGGGGGTCGCGGCATGATCTGGCTTGGGAACGTTCTGGTCTCGCCCGGCGAGGGCGGGGTCTACGGGGAGCGGACGCTCGACGGCTATCGGGTCTGGGACCCCTACCGGAGCAAGCTGGCGGCGCTCTACACCCTCGGCGGCGGGGTGGAACTTACCCCCGACATGCGTGTGCTCTACCTCGGTGCGGCGAACGGGACCACGGTCTCGCACGTCGCCGACTACGTCGAGACCGTCTACGCGGTGGAGTTTGCGCCCCGGCCGATGCAGGACCTCCTCGAGGTGGCCCGCCGGAGGAAGAACATCGTTCCGATCATGGCCGACGCGGGAAGGCCGGAGGAGTATGCGCCGTTCATGGAGCCGGTGGACCTGGTCTACCAGGACGTGGCACAGCCGAACCAGGTCGAGATCGCGGAGCGGAACCTTGTCTTCCTCAAACCCGGGGGGCATCTCATCCTGATGCTCAAGACCCGGAGCGTGGACGTCCGGCGGGACCCGGCCGAGGTGCTCGCCGAGGCCCGGGCGGGTCTTGAGCGGCGCCTCGACGTGACGGACGTCCGGTGGCTCGAGCCCTACCACCGGGACCACGCCGCGATCATCTGCTCTCGCCGGTGAGAGCATATATTATAGATGGGCAAACACCTTCCGGCATGGACCGAGTCGTCTTCAACCCGTTCTCCCCCCTCGCCCTCCTCCTCTTCTTCGGGCTGCTCATCCTCGTCGGGCTCGCCGTCATTGTCTTTCCGATCCTCTTCCTGACGGCGATCGGGGCGACGTTCACGAGACTCGGGTTCTCCTGGTGGCAGGCGCTCCTCATCCTCCTCCTGACGCTTATCGGGAGTTTCATCAACATCCCGGTCAGGACGCTCGCGAGCCGGCCGGCCGCACCGGCATACGACCGCTACGTCGCGATGTACGGGCGGCTCTACCGCATCCCCCAGCAGGCGCAGCGGACGGTCCTCGCGATCAACGTCGGCGGCGCCCTCATTCCGGTGGCGATATCGCTCTACCTGCTCTATGAATCGGTCGCGATCAGCGGGGGTTACCTGCTCTTCGGGCTCGCCCTCATCGGGGTCGCGCTCGTGACGGTCGTGACGAAACTCGTCTCCCGCCCGGTGCCGGGCCTCGGGATCGCAACGCCGTTCTTCATCCCGCCGCTTGCCGCGCTCTTTGCGGCGCTGATCCTCTCGCTCTTCGCGGGCGGCGTCCCGGCCGCGGCCGTGATCATCGCCTACGTGAGCGGGACGCTCGGCACCCTGATCGGGGCGGACATCTTGAACCTCCAGCATATCGCGGAACTGGGGGCGCCGACGGCGAGCATCGGGGGAGCGGGGACGTTCGACGGCATATTCCTGACCGGGATCATCGCGGCGCTTCTCGCGTAGGGGTTATTAGCGGTTCAAATGTCAGTCCCGGAGTTTTAGCCAGTGGATGAATTGCGGCTCCGGGTCATACTTTCACCCCACCCGGCGCCCCTTAATGCGCTCGGAGCATCAATGGGACGTTTGTAAAGGTGAGGACACCAAATCTACACAATGAGCGTTGGAACGGCCTCACGCGAAGACGCGAAGGAAAGGTAATGGTTATGAATGTGGAACAAGTCTCGTCGGTTGTTGTTGATACGGCTTATCACCTGCACCGAGACCTGGGGCCCGGACTGCTCGAATCGGTCTATGAAACAGTCCTTGCACGGATGCTGGAAAGACGGGGATTGCAAGTGGAACGGCAGAAATCTGTGACGTTCGACTTTGAAGGGATGCATTTCGACGACGGTCTACGGGTGGATTTGCTGGTGGATGGTTGTCTGGTAGTTGAGTTGAAGTCTGTGGAAAAAATTGCCCCGGTTCATGCCAAGCAGGTGTTGACCTACCTGCGGGTGATGCAACTTCTGCTGGGGCTGCTGATCAACTTTGGCGCGGGAACATTCAAAGAAGGCGTGAAACGGATCGCCAACAATCATGCTGAATTCGCCTCTTCGCGGCTTCGAGTGAACCATGATGTATGAATGGTGATAAGACCTCACGCGAAGAACGCGAAGTTCGGTCGATTGCTGGTGGTAGTCCCCTTCGCGTTCTTCGCGGCTTCGCGTGAGATAGTTTATGGGGACAGTGGCGAGGTCTCACGCTAAGAGCGCGAAGCCGCGAAGGGGAGTAACTCACAACCAAACTGGTCTTCGCGTTCTTCGCGGCTTCGCGTGAGGTGGCGATCTGCACCAGGACCCACATGATAAGGTAAAATGCCCACCAGGTTCCGTGTTGCCAGCGCCCCGGAAGCATCATCCTTCCCAGAGGGCGGCAAAGACCTTCACCTGCCGGGCATAGACTTCCGCCGAGTCCTGCTTGTACTCGAGCGTCGTCGGCACATCGGGGTGCCGCCGGAGCCGGGCAAAGACCGCCCCGAGGTCGAGGCCGCCGTCGGGATGGTCGAGTTCGAGGTGCTCGTCGGTGATCGAGCCGCGTCGTATGTTCGAGAGGTGGTGGAGGGTCACATTGAGCCCCTCGAACAGTTCCAGTTCCCCGGCGAACGAGAGGAGGCGGTGATTTGCGGTGCAGGCGAGGTGAGGGAAGTCAAGGCAGAACCGGGTAATCCTTCCGCCCGCAAGGGCCGTGAGTTCCCCTGCGGTGTTCCCGAGGAGGGGGTAGCCGGCGTAGACCGCGGGAAGGTTCTCGAGAGCGAACCGGCTATCGTTGTGGCGGTCGAGGAACCCGGAGAATACTTCCACGGCGGCGGGGCGCCCTCCTGGTTTGTACCTCCCCGCGTGGAGGACGATCGTCTCCGCGCCGAGGGTGTCGGCGGCTTCAAGCGTCTGGCTCATGGCGAGGTCGATGTAGGCCTCGATCTCGTTGAGCGGCCGGTCGTCGTAGGCGGCGGGGGCGCAGGGGTTGACGCCGTGGCCGTGGTGAGGGGCGTGGACGACGGCAGGGATGCCGGTCTCGACGACGCCGCGAAGGCGCTCCCGGAAGATGGAGCGGGGCAGGGGAACGGCCTGCACCTGGATATGGCGGATCTCACCCTCTTCGTAGAGTTTCTCGAGCAGGGCAAGCGTTCTTTCATCGTCGAGCCGCACGGTGCAGCCGAGGTTGTAACCAGCCATATACCACCCTCCGGTGTATGCCGCTTCAGGTGTCGGGAGAAAAAGATTCGAGTAGCCCGGAGCAGATTCGAACTGCTGTCGCAAGATCCAGAGTCTCACATGATTGACCGCTACACTACCGGGCTATTGGGCTCTAAAATGTTGTTTGTGAATCTTAATTAAAGTGACGGCCCGGGGTCATGCCCCGGATGCCCGGGAGCACTTCCCGCAGGCCCGGCAGACCTCGGCAACGGGCCGGATCTCGGTACCGGATTTGCAAAATGGCTCGATGTCGTTGAGATCCCGGCGGTAGTAGACGTGGGGGACGAGCGCGATATGCGTGTAGCGCCCGCAGGGCACGCCGATCCGATCCGCGATAGCCTTCTGGAGGCGGACGAGCGCATACATGTTCGCACCGGCGGCGCTCAGGATGTCGTTGCTCCGGAAGACGACCTTCATCTGGAGCTTCCCGTCCCGGAGGAGGCACTGGACGAGCTGCAGGCAGGGGCAGTCGTCGAGGTTCTCGTCGACGACCGGGTTCCAGGTGACAGCGACCGCCCGCCGGGTGTTCGGGGCGGAGCTGAGTTTCCGGGCGATGTAGGCGATCTGGTCGACGTGGGCGTCCCCGTCCTTTGCGGTAAGTCCCTCCTGAACGGAGCGACCCGGTCGCCCCAGAGGCGCGACTCGGAGTTGTTCGCCCCAGTCGAAGAGCCGCCGGTGGTAGTCGTACTCGAACTTCGCGTCGGAGCCGTGCAGTAGATTGTCGGCGTAGGCGTTCAGGAACCGCTGCTGGAACCGGGAGGCGGGGCTTGCCATCGGCTCGCTCTCCGGCGACTCCACCTCGAGCGCGAGTTCCTCGCACTCGATTGTCGCCTCGTCGTTCTCGGTCTCCAGCACCCATCCCTTCTCGAGGACGGTCCTGACCGCCAGTTCGTGTGCCCGTGCGAGCGTGGGGGCCCGAATGATCCGCATAGAGAGTAGTTGGCGGGCCGGGGTAGAAAAGGCTCCCCACTGGGGAGGGTCTGATATATAGATGCTCCGGCAGGTGACGCCGGCCGGGGCCGCCGCCCGGGGTGCGGGTGGGGCGGGCACCCGCGGTGCTCCCGCCGGGGTGGTGCGGCGACCATGGGTGCAGGGGGAAAGCCACGCGGTTACGGGGCAGAGGGAGTGCCGTCAGGGCCGGGAGTTCTCGTGTTTTCCCTGGGTAAGATTTTTATCCTCGTATACCTATGAATCCCGGTGATCCGGGAATGAAGCGTGATCCTGGCGCATTCGGGGCGTTTTCCAGCATTGTGGTGCCTATCAGGGACGCCAGATCCCCGGTCGACCACAAAGGATATATTAAGTGTTCCACAAATATTGTGACATATTCCGTGATTCGGAGTATAGAGCGTGGTGAACCCGTATTCGACGTCTGTCGAGTACCTCGCGTTCACATTCCCTCATGTCATCACAATGGAGGTATAGTATGAAGAGTATGACAAAACTGATGTTGGTCGCCATGGTCCTCGTGGCTGCGCTGGTCGTTGCACCGGCTGCTGCGGGACGAGTAATTAGCGACAATGGCGATAACGTCTTTGTAGGCGAAGAGAACCTTAACTTCGCTGGCGACTTCGCTGGTACTACCCGGTTAGTGCACTACAGCAGCGCAGTGGGTGAGGCAATTGACAAGTCCTTTACGGTGAATTCAGCAGGGAATATCACCGAGATAACTGCCGGCATACCGACCGGGAGCTACTATGCGATCGGCTCGGCAGCGCCCGACACGACGTATGTCAACATCCAGGAGCCCGAAGTGGCGCTGGACGTTGTGCTGAACACGTCCCAGAAGGATTCCGTGAACGGCAAGTCCGTCACCCGGGACACCCTGCTGGACTTCAAGTTGTCTAACAACATCGATATCCCGGGCGCCACGATGAACATCGAGGTTACCCTGCCCGGTGGCGGTGTGGTGACCACGTTCGGCGGCCAGACGCTGAAGCCCATTTCCGTTGACGGCACGACTGAGTACATAGGCGCAGTCGACCTGTCGGGTGCCGCGGCTGGAACCTACACTGCCAAGGCAAAGTGGCCCAGCAGCGCTGACTTCTACGGCAAGGGTTACGACTCCAACGCCGCGACCTTCGAAGTCCTCACCAAGTCGCTTGCCATCGTGTCCAACAAGGACAGTGTCGTCCGCGGCAACAGTTTCACCGTGACGATCACCGGCGAGTCGAAGGAGACATACCGGCTGTTCATCAAACCGGACACAACCCTTAGCGACGTGGAGTATCCGGCGATTGTAGCCGGCCAGAACGGCGTGACCGCGGGTACCAGTGACCCGTCCCGGAACGCGAGCGTACAGACCAACGCCGGCGGCACGCGGTCTGTCCAGTTCAACACCAACACGAGCACCAAAGACCAGCAGTACACCATCCGCGTCGAGTCCTTTACCGACCCGTCCGGCACCTACGACGAAGTCAAGGTGAAAGTTGAGCAGGGCGACGTCACCGTCACGGCGTCCGGCACCGGTGTCTACTACATCGGCGAGGAAGTCACACTCTCCGGTACCTGCACCGACAACGCGACAACGGTCCACCTCTTCATGACCGGTCCGAACCTCGATTCCAACGGTGTCAATCTCGAAACCATAACTGCGGTGACGAACAACGATACCGCTTCGTTCTCCACGGCAGACGTTCTGGCTGACGACACCTGGTCGTTCAAGTGGAACACCGGCGACATCACGAAATCTCTTGATGCCGGCGGCTACACGATCTACGCTGTCTCGAAGCCTCTGGATAAGAGCAGCCTCTCCGACGCCAAGTACGCCACGACCTCCATCCAGCTCCGGTCCGGGTTCATCACCGCGACCACGAGCGGTGCAGTCGTCGCGAAGGGTGACGACCTGACGCTCACTGGAACCGCACAGGGCGACCCCGATAGCGTCCATGTCTGGATCTTCGGGAAGAACAAGCAGTTACTTACTGAGTCCGCCACTGTTGAGGATGACGGCAGCTTCGAGTACGAACTCAAGAACACCGATACCTTCTCCGCAGGCCAGTACTTCGTGGTCATCCAGCACCCGATGATGAACAAGGTGTTCGACGTGTACTCCGGTGCCACGGGCTGGATCAACGGCACGCCTGCCTCTGGCTTTAGTCCGGTGGAGATCGGCAGGCTCCAGGCCTCCGATGCAGCGACCGCGCTGATCACCGCCCTCGACTCCCCGAACATCGACGACACCTACGTGAAGCTCACCTTCGTCGTCGAAGAGGCGAACATCTTCATCGACGCGATCGGCGACAAGGCTGCGGGCAGCACGTTCACGATCACCGGCACGACCAACCTCGCTGTCGGTGACGCGCTGAACGTCGAGGTCACCTCCGCTGCGTTCCAGCCGACCACCAAGAGCGAGGCCTCCGGCTTCGGCTCAGTTGCTGGCGTTGTAACCGTCCAGCAGGGTGACGGCGTGAACACCTGGTCCTACGAGGTCGACGGGTCCAACTTCAAGCCCGACCAGTACATCGTTACGGTCGAGTCCATCGACACCGACACGACCGCGACCGCGACCTTCAACGTAGTCGAGGCAGTCCCGACAACTCAGGCTACCCCGACCGCGACTGTGACCGGCGAGGTCACCCCGACCGCCACCGCGACCACCGCGGCAACCCCGACCCAGGCCCCCGGATTCGGAGCACTCATTGCTCTGGCCGGCCTTGGTGCGGTTGCCTTCCTGGTCCTGCGTCGGGACTAAACCCTAACTAACCCTATTTTTCTTTCAGTCGGTTTTGTTGAGCATTTTTGAATACGGGACGGGCTCCCGGACTTCTGTCCGACGGTCCTTCCCTGCAGTGAGAATTCCACCGGACAGTCTGTAGAGTGCGCTTATGGATGGAGATTGACTGACATAACTCCATTATAGTGGCATGGGCAACTCTCCACAGGAGAGATTGATTGCCAGGTACTCGTCCCCGTTACACAGTCCTTATGGAGCAGAATGTCAACCCGCAGATTGCAGGAAGCGTTCAACCTCCTGCCTGAAAAGAGAAAAGTCGCCTATATGATCTTTTAGAATCGAAAAGGCAAGAACATCGTCGATTGCCCCGTACCGGTGCACGACGATATTCCGGAATCCCTTCATCGCCTTTAAGTTCTGCCGCATCTCCGGAGCGAGCACCCCGTGCTGCACAAGGTTCTCGAGAATATCCTCATCGGTGCCGGGGACGCCTAGATGGAGGTCGGTATTCAGGACGGCGCATATATCAAAGACGTTCTCGACGGCATACTCGATGCGCTTGTAGATGCCGTCCTTTACAATGCCGAGCTGTCTGAACGAATCAGCCGAATTGGGGAGGTGTTTTTTGGCCATATCGACACTCTCCGTCATCTCCTGGAGTTTGATGCGGATTGCAGTGTCCCGGATCTCATCCGTCACGCCATTGCCTCCTTGCCGATATAATCGTACAGCCGGTGTTTGAAGTCATCGAAATCGCGGATCGTCTGGTACGCGACGTCGTAGAGGAACCGCTCGTCGGGACAGTAGAGGACCCGTCCGCGCAGGACCTCCCTTCGGACGTAAAGCGGCAGATGAGTGAAGATCTGGATGTCGTAGCGGTCGTCGGAGAGTTCTGAAAGTGCCGCAAACCTGAACCGGCCAGCCTCCTCGGCGGGCCCGTCGTAGTAGATGCAGAGATCGACATCAGACCCTGTCCTCGCCCGCCCTTCGGCAACGGAGCCGTAGAGGATGATGAAGCGGACCTTCTCGAAACCCTCGACGCCCCTGAGCCGCTCAAGTGCATGCCAGACGTTCCTTTCCATCGTTCTCACCCCGGGGCGTGCCCGGAAGTTCTGTATGTTCTAGATGGGGACGCTTGCGCATTAACGTTTCCCGTGATAGGGTTGTCGAGCACGCGCTTGTGCAGCATCCCCCGTGGTGTGACGACCTTTTACACCGCCACTGGCTGACCTGGGGTTGCCCCTGGGGTTCCACTCACCCGATCAGCCGTCCTTAAGTAGTACGACACCGCAATTTCAGACAGGATGGGGTTACTCACATGAAACTGACCGTGAAACTGCTCGACATCGCAAACCGGGGGGTTCTCCTCCACAGCACCGACGCACGGAACATGCGGGTCCGCGACGGCGACCGCGTCCAGGTCGTCGACGAAGCGACGGGGAAGACCGCCCAGGCCCACGTCGACACCACCGGGTCGCTCATCGAGCCGGGCGTCATCGGCGTCTACCGGCCGCTGAACGCCACGCTTGCCGTCGACGAGGGGACTCCCGTCGAGGTCCGCGGCGCCGAGCGGCCGGCATCCCTCTCGCACATCAAGAAGAAGATGGACGGCGGTCGGTTTACCAAGGACGAGACCCTGGATATCGTCAGGGATCTCGTCAGCGACATCCTCTCGCCGGGCGAGATCACCGCCTACGTCACCGCATCCTACATCAACGGCCTCGATATGGACGAGGTGGAGTACCTGACGAGAGCCACGGTCGAGACCGGGGACCGCCTCCGCTTCACCCGGCACCCCGTCGTCGACAAACACTCCATCGGGGGCGTGCCCGGGAACAAGATCACCCTCCTGATCGCGCCGATCATCGCCGCGAGCGGTCTCATGATCCCCAAGACCAGCTCCCGCGCCATCACCGGCGCCGGCGGGACCGCAGACCTCATGGAGGTTCTCGCGCCCGTCTCGTTCCCGGCGCTCGAGGTGCAGCAGATGACCCAGAAGGTCGGCGGCGTCATCGTCTGGGGCGGTGCCACGAACATCGCCCCCGCCGACGACAAGATCATCACCTACGAGTATCCACTTCGCATCGACGCCCGAGGCCAGATGATGGCGAGTGTCATGGCCAAGAAGTTCGCTGTCGGCGCCGACCTCGTGGTCATCGATATCCCGGTCGGCCGGAACACCAAGATCGCGACGGCCCAGGAGGGCCGGAAACTCGCCCGGGAGTTCATCGAACTCGGCGAGCGGCTCGGCATGCGGGTCGAGTGCGCGCTGAGTTACGGTGAGTCGCTCGTCGGTCACACCATCGGCCCGAACCTCGAGGTGCACGAGGCGCTCGCCGTTCTCGAAGGGGCGACCGAGCCGAACTCCCTGATCCAGAAAAGCCTCTCCCTCGCCGGGATCGCGCTCGAGATGGCCGGGAAGGCCGCACAGGGGCAGGGGTCCCAGGTGGCCGCAGAGATCCTCCAGAGCGGCAAGGCGCTCGAAAAGATGCGGCAGATCATCGAGATCCAGGGCGGCGATCCGACCGTGAAGGCCGCGGATCTCGCCCCCGGGGAGTACCGGTTCGACGTGAGGGCGCCGCAGGACGGCTACGTCATCGAGTTGAACAACAGCGCCCTCGTCACGCTCGCCCGGCTCGCGGGCTCACCCTACGATCACGGCGCGGGGCTCAAGATCCACGCAAAGAAGGGAACCCGGGTCAAGAAGGGCGACCCCATCTTCACCATCTTCGCAGAGCGGGAATGGCGGCTTGAGCGTGCGATCGAGGTCGGCCGGACGCTGATGCCGGTGCTTGTGGAAGGCATGGTACTTGAACGTATTCCTCCGGAGCGCTGGGTGTAAACCGAAGCACTCAAATTTTTGACCGCAGTATACTCCTGCATGAAGAATCGTCGTCTCATCATAGCTCTTCTCGTCTCCTGCCTCTTCCTCTGCTGCACGGCGCAGGCGGTCACCCTGCGCATCAGCGTGGTCGACGAGCAGACCGATGACGCGCTCGTCGATGCCTCTATATACGTCGACGGGGACTACGTGGGAAGCACCGCATCGGACGGCACCTACTCCTACGTTCATTCCGGGAAGAAGGACCTGTACCTGAAGGTCGTCCGGAAAGGCTACCGGAACTGGGTGGAATACGTCGATTACGACGCGACCCGTGTTGAGGTCGATATGGCCCGGGAGGACGAGACCCTCACGTTCGAGCTCTACGATGCGGCGACCCTGAAACCGGTCGTCGGTGCCGTGGTGCGCGTCGAGGGCACGGACTACTCCGACTCGGAGGTCACCGGCAGCAGCGGGCTCGTGAACTTCCCGGTGAAGGCAGGTGAGTTATACAACGTCGAGATACGTGCGTCGGGTTACTACGACCTCTCAAAGACCGTGCAGATGGAGAACAGCGACAGGGTCGTCCAGTACTGGCTCTTTAGTAACGACCTCCTGGCGATCCAGGTCCGGGACGCCGGGACCCTTGCTCCCCTCAAAGGCGCGGAGGTGTACATCGACAACACGCGCACCGGGGTGACCGACGCCGACGGCAGGCTGCCGCTCCACCTGGAGCGGGCGAAGAGGTATTCCTTCAGGGTCACGGCGCCCGACTACCAGGCCTACCAGGAAAGCCGCTATCTCGAGGTGGACGACGTCCTCTTCACGGTGGACCTCTCGAAGTCTGCATACCCGGTCTCGATAACAGCCTTCAACGAGGCGACGAAACCGATCGACGGGGCTGAGGTCTACCTCAACGGGACGCTCAAGGGCAAGACCAGCCAGTATGGTCGGTTCATGCTCTCCGACATCAATGCAGGCACCTACGAGATTGTGGTGCGGGCATCCGGCTACCAGGACTGGAGCGAGACGCACCAGATCTCCGGGCAGGGAGAGGATATCGTCGCCGAACTTGGTTACGACCGGGCGAGCGTGACCATCCGCGCGGAAGGTCCCGACCGGAAAGCGGTGACCGATGCGGTCATTGTTATCGACGGTCGGGTTGTCGGGGTGACCGACAGCCAGGGACGCCTCAACACGGCGCTCGTTACGAACAAGGTGTATGCCGTCACTGCTGCCTGTGACGGCTACCGGAACATCTCGGTCGACGCCGAGATCCCGCTCGGCACGACCGAGTTTACTGTCCCGCTCGTCATGGAACAGGATATCAACGTCTGGATGCTCGTGGCCGGCGTCGGGGTTGTTGCTGCGGTCCTCCTCGCGGCGGTCGCTATCGTGCGGCACAGGCGTTCCAGACGGAATCGGGGCAGGTCAGGCGGCCGGGACAGCCTGTAGGCTTCCCGATATTGCTTTTTTAGAGGCGGGGTCCCGGGTAGTACAATTGTCCCGGAGTCAGACGACGGAATTTACTCCGGGGAGAAATGATATTTTTTGGCTGGAGGTCCGGGAATATCTTTTTTTCGTCCGGGTACCCTCCCTGTCGAAAATTTGTTCAATTTGCGTGGATATTATTGTTCTATCCGAAAAAGGACCCCTCTGAGCCCCCCTCCTTGGTGGCAACCTTTATATGCAATGGTGTGTCAGGAACACATACGGTGGAGTATGAATGGATGGATGTATGTGTGCCTGGCCGTCGGGCTGCTTCTGCTGGCGGCCCCGGCCGGTGCGCTGGTACCCGATACTATTACAATCGACACAACAGCGCAGTGGCTGACGGCGGGGAGTAGTAGCGATGCCGCGACCGTCACGGTGCAGGTCTCGAACAGCACTTCCGGCAATACCTCGTTTGGGGGGGTTGCCATCGATTTTGCAGTGGATAGCACATATGGCAGTATTTCGCCTGCCTCGGCACTGACCGACAGTGCCGGTACGGCGACGGCGGTCTTCAGGCCCGCCCAGCGCAGCGGAGACGTGGCGATCACGGCACGGTTCTCCTCCCAGGGCCAGGAGGTAAGCAACGCTACTGTCTGCCGGGTTGACCATGCAGCCCCGTACGTTATTGCCGATGTCCTGTACGAGCCGGAGGTGACGGTCGGGGAGACGACGGCAATCGCCGTCAGGGTGGCGGACCGGTATGGAAACCCGGTGGACAGCAGGCGGGAGGACGCCCTGAATAGCACTCCCGAGACCGTATACTTCATGGTGGGCTCCCCCACCGGGAACGCGACGTTCGTCGGTGCCGTCGTGCCGGACGAGGTCGCGGTGCCGGTGAATGCGGCCGGAAATGCTACGGCACTGCTCCGGGTTGATACGGCGGCAGGAGAGAATCTTGTCATGGTCCTGCCGCCGGCGCCGGTCAGGAGCGGCTATATCTCTATCACCGGCGTAGCGAACGGTGTGCCGTCCAGCATCACGCAGGTGCTCGACCCTCCCGGTGCTTCCGTCCCGGCCGACGGGGATAAGGTGGTCGAGTTCACCTACACCCTGCTTGACGGGTACGGAAACCTCGTCGCCGGGCAGGGTCTCTGGGTGAATGCCTCGATACAGCGTGAAGGCCGACCGGCAGAGCAGGAGAACGCTCTCCTGTACTCCAACTCCCGCGGACAGGTGATGGTCACCTACGGGCCCGAGGACTCCGTCGGCATCGTGACCCTCACTGCCACGGCAGCCGCGAACCCGAACGTGAGCGTATCGCAGGAGGTGGAGTTCACCAGCACCGATCCGGTGAACATGCTCCTCTCCGCAAACCCGCAGTCGATGCCGAGCCGGGATGTCAAATCCGATACCGTCTCGCAGATCCGGGCCAAGGTGATGGATGTCAAGGGGAACCCGGTCGAGGGCGAGACGGTGACGTTCGAGATCGTTTCCGGATCGGTCGATGTCGGTGCGTATAACCAGACCGAGGCGCCGTATCTTGATGCGGCATCTGCCGGGACCGATGCAAACGGGTATGCCGTCGTCGTGTTCCACCCGGGTGCGTTCACGACCGATCCGGATGCGCCGGGCTACAGCCCGACAGCGACCGGCACGGCGACCGTCCGGGCGACGTGGAACGGCACCACCCGGACGATCCCCCTGACCTGGAAGAACTACCCCTACCTCTCCGTGGAGACGGCGGTCTCCCCCGAGACGGTTGCGGTGAACGAGACGGTCAACGTCACGATACGGCTGAAGGGTGACGGCTGGGCGCTGCAGCCGGACCCGATCGACGTGGTGCTGGTGATCGACAAGTCGTGGAGTATGACCAGTAAGGATGGGGGCACGGTGACGAGAATAGAGGCGGCAAAGGCCGCCGCAAAAAGTTTTGTTGGGGAGATGAACCCCCTCCGGGATAAGATTGGTCTGGTTTCGTATAGCACTGACGCCTCATGCGATCTGCCATTGACTTATGATTATTCGGAAGTAAACAGCACTATCGATGGGTTTGGAACTGTCTTATATACGGGTACGCGGAAAGCGTTGTATCTCGCTATCCAGGAGATGATCGCTAATAAAAGTCCGAATCCCGATGCCGTGCACGCCGTGATCCTGATGTCCGATGGCGAGTACAACTATTATGGCGACCCGCTTGCCCGGGGCAATGGGTGGGACCATAAGTATGATTGGCGGAGTCCCCAGCTGGACTATACACGTCTTGGGAACGAGCAGAGATTGTCCACCTACGCGAAGGATAACAACATCCGGTTGTACATGATATCGTTCTCAGAAGACATTACCAATGAGAGTTCTACTTGGAAGACGATGGACACTCTTGCAGACGAGACCGGCGGCAAACACTATCATGCAGACACCGCTGAGGAGCTTGCCGGAGTCTACACCGACATCGCAGGCTCTCTCAAGACCGAGGCCAGCGTCGACACCGAACTGGACGTCGTCTTTGAGAACGTCGAAGTGAACGAGGCGTTCGTGTCCGGGGCCGACGTGTTTGACTACGTCTACGAGTACGGGGCATCGACCACCGTCGAGAGCTGGGTCGACAACGAGACGGGACACTATGAAATCACCCCCTTTACCACCATCGACCAGACCGGCGACTGGAACGCCGACCAGAACCTGAGTTTCGACATCGGCACCGTGCGCCTCGGCCAGACCTGGGAGACGACCTTCCGCCTGAAAGTGCTCACCGACGGCAACATCAACGTCTTCGGCCCCGGCTCGACCATCACGTTCAACAACGGCACCGAAACGCTGGAACTCCCCGACACCTTCATCACGGCCATCCCCGACCTGAACAACACGGGGATTACCAACCGCTGGCTCGAGGTGGACCTTGCCGACCCGGCCCTTCCTGCCGGGCAGGATGCATTCACCGACACCGTCCCGCTGACCTGGACCGTCACCTACAACGGCACCCGGGATATCGACGAAGCCCTTGCCTACTCGAACGACAACGGACGGTCATGGACCGTCTTCTGGACGAAGACGGTGGATCGCTCGACGACGCAAGGCGAAACCCTGATGGACGTCAGGGGCCTGCCTGCCGGCGAGTACTGCATCCGGCTGGTCGCTTCGGCCCTCGATGCCCCCGAGGCCACGGATAAGGCTAATGCTCCGGTTCCTATCGGGAACGCATCGCGTGCCTACATCCAGATCGGGTGAACTCCCCCTCTTTTTTAGCGTCCCGTGCGTCACGCATGCCGGTCCTGCCACCGGTTGAACCATGGCCGTGTGTATCCCGGGCGACGCCCCGGGCTACGGACTGCTAACCCCTCCCCGTGTTAACCCCTCCTGCAACCGGCCTCCCGTGAGCCCTGGAACAGTTCTTTCCCTGCGAGGAAACGAATCCCCCCGTGTGCCGAACCCTGCTGCAAGGTTTGTTCGGAATGACTGTCTGAAATTCAAACAATTTTTACAAAGAGCTAATTTTTAGCGATCAAATCACGTAATTTAGCTAAAGATCTATTTTTCGTAATACGTTATTTTTATATATATGTTCAATCAAATGTCCCTCTCGATGCGTATGAAGGGATGGATATGTGCATACATAGTCATTGCCGGGCTGCTCCTCCTTGTGGCCCCGGCTGGTGCCCTGGTACCCGATAAGGTTGAGATCGACACGAGCAGCGAGTGGCTGACGGCGGGGGGCAGCGAGACCGCGATCATCACGGTGCAGGTCTCAGACAGCGCCACCGGCAACACCAACTTCGGGGGGGGCGCCGTTGAGTTCACGGTGGACAGTGCCTTTGGGAGCATCACGCCCGCCGTCACCAAGACGGACGCCACCGGCATGGCGACGGCGGTCTTCACCCCCAAAACCGCCAGTGGGACCGCGCCGATCACGGTGACCGTCTCGTACAACGACGGTGAGACTGAGACGGTGCAGACGAAGACGTTCGAGCAGCAGATCGACCACGCGGCGCCGTACCGGATCGCAAACATCTGGTACTCGCCGGAAGTGACCGTCGGGGAGACGACGGAGATCGTCGTCGGGATGGTCGATCGCTACGGGAATGCGGTGGATGATCGAAGGATTGCCGAAACCGTGGGCTTCATGGTAGGTTCCCCCTCGGGGAACGCGACGCTCGATGGCGCCGAAGTCACTGTGGATGCGGCCGGGAACGCCACCGTGACGCTCCGGGTCGACACGCTGCCGGGCGAGAACATCGTCCTGGTCAGCCCGCCCGAACCGTTGCCCGACCGCTACCTGACGATCTCCGGCGTGACAAACGGAGGGCCCTGTGCGATCGAGGTCGACGTGCAGCCTGCGAGCGTGATCGCGGACGGAACGAGCAGGTTCCTCCTCACCTACACGCTCCTGGACGGGTACGGGAATCCGTCCTGCGGGCGAGTGCTCGCGATCACCACGAACGTGAGCGGCGAGGGGGAGACGCTGGTCACGACGAACGTACACGGACAGGTGCAGGTCAGTTACGGCCCGCGGGAGACGATCGGCGGTGTCACGGTCACAGCGACCGCCGTCGACAACACCTCAGTCACCTGCTCGCGGGACCTCGCGTTCGTCAGCAGCGAAGCGACGAACCTCCTCCTTTCCACCTGCCCCGAGACGATGCCGAGCCGTGACGTGCCCGGTTCTACCCCGGCGGTCATACGGGCGAAGGTCGTCGACCAGTACAGCAACCCGGTCGCGGGCGAGGTGGTCTCGTTCTCGATACTAAATGTCGCCGTCGAGCCCTACAACCAGACCGCACCCCCGTCACTCTCTGCGGCGAGCGCTACCACCGACGCGTTCGGCATTGCATCTGTAGAATTCCTCCCGGGTGCGTTCACCATCGAATACGGCGCCCCCGACTACAGCCCGACCGCAACCGGCACCTGTGAAGTTGTCGCGAAGTGGAACGGTATCGAGCGGCCCGTCACCCTCACCTGGATGAACTATCCCTACCTCTCCGTCGAGACGCATGTCGCCCCCGAGACGGTCACGGTGAACGAGACGGTCGACGTCACCATCCGCCTCCGGGGCGACGGCTGGGCGATGAAACCGGACCCGATCGATGTGGTCCTCTGCATCGACCGCGCTGATACAATGGTCAGCGATTACCCCGACCACATGGTCACGGTTATGGAGGCCGCTCCTGTCTTCATCGACCACATGATCCCCGGGTGGGACCGGATCGGCCTGCTCTCGTTCGGCTACAACGGGCTTGCGTCCATCAATCCGACGGACAGCAACCAGGAACTGACGATCTCAAAGATCCAGGACGTCGGGATCGATCAGGACGGCAAGGATGATGCCGACTACATCGACGCCAACTACCCCGGCGACGGCAACCACCGGAACGACTACGCCGGCCACGCCACCCTGGACGTCCCGCTGCCCGGGGACAGTTCCCCGGGGGCGAACAACTTCGGCGACGTGCGGGCCGGCATCAGCACCCTCATCCCGAGCGGCGGAAACCCGGTGCGCAAGGCGCTGTACGAGGGAATCACCGAGTTGAAGGAGAACGGCAGGCCGGGAGCAGTGAAGGCGCTGGTCTTCCTCATCGACGGGGACTACGACTGGTACGGGGATCCCCTCGCCCGTTCGGGATCCTACCTCGATACAAAGGACCCCGAGCAGTTCGGGCAGCGGACCAATAACTGGTATCCCTTCGGCCTTCCCGACGGAGAAGAGAACATGGCGGTATATGCCCGGAACAACGATATCCAGATCTACACCATCACCTTCTCGTCCGCCGTCTCGACCGACTGCAACGAGACCATGCGTATCCTCGCTACGGACTCGGGAGGGAAACACTACATCGCGCAGACACCCTCCGACCTCGTCGAAGTCTACCGCCAGATCGCCGGCGACCTCAAGACCGAAGCAGGCGTCAACACCACCGTAGACGTCGCCTTCGAGAACGTGGAAGTGGACAGCGACCCGGTCGCCGGCGACCAGGTCTTCGACTACGTCTACGAAGAGGGAGCGTCCACGCTGATACGGAGTTACAACAGCACGATGGAGTTCATTCCCGCGTACACCCGGGACGACACCGCCGCATGGCAGGACAACCGGACACTGCACTTCGATGCCGGCACCATTCGCCTCAACCAGACCTGGGAGGCGACCTTCCGGCTCCGGGTCCTTGCCGAAGGCACGATCGGTCTCTTCGGGAACGGGGCGACCATCATGTTCAACGACCGCGACCGGGTGCCGCTGCCCCGCGTCTACATAACGGCGTTCGGCGAGGAGAACACCACCGTGGATGTCGGTTCGCTCACCGTCTCCGGTCTTGCCTGCACGTCGCCGGTCACCGAGTTCCCCTCTCTCGCCTGGGACCTGAACTACACCGGGAAGTCCGAGGCCGTGCAGCAGGTCTCCTACTCGGGCGACGGCGGGTACACGTGGGTCCGGTTCGATACCCTGACGTCCTTGCCCGGTGTGAGCCCGATGGAAACCTCTCTGGACGCCCGGGCTCTCCCCCCGGGTGACTACATGGTCAGGGTCTATGCCACCGCGCCCGATGCCCCGGATGCCTGGGATACCTGTTCAGTCCATGTCGGAAACGGGCAGAAAGATTACATCAGGCTCCAGTAATCGCTTCGCAGAGTCGGGCGCCCTCCTGCGGACGGTGCACCCGATCCGGGCCGGAAAACGCCGTACGGCGTATATCCGGCTCGCGTAACAATCTCCGGGCGTGCTTCGTGCACCCGGAAAAACAACGGACCCAGCGGGAATTGAACCCGCGTCCTTGGGTTCGAAGCCCAAAAGGATGTCCTCTACCCCATGGGTCCCCTCATGGGTTTCTATCATAAGTTATTAAGCGTTTTTGTGTCAGTACTCTATACAATGATCATCTCGTCCAGTGAAATCGTTCGCCGGCTCCATGACGGCGATCTCGTCATCGAGCCGTACCACGGTGCATCCCAGCAGCCCGCATCCTACGATCTCCGTGTAGCCGAAGAGACCGTGCTTCCGCGCGGCGCATGCACCCTCGTTCCCTCGATCGAGCGGGTGGAACTCCCCAGAGACCTCGCGGCAACCCTCAGGTGCCGTTCCTCGCTCGCCCGCCGCGGCGTTCTCCTCGGCGGTGGATTCGTAGACCCGGGGTTCCGCGGCCAGCTGACGCTCTGCCTGACGAACGCCGGCGCGGAAGAAATCCGCCTTCTGGAAGGTGACCGGGTCGTGCAGATGATCCTGCAGGAAGTGTTGAACGGCGACCGGCTCTACCAGGGGCGGTATCAGGATAGCGAAGGCACGGTGCATACACGATGAGCCCGCCGATACGCTCGGAACGGAAGTACCTTGAGATCCTGCGGATCCTCGCGGAGTCGCACGAACCGCTGGGCGCGAAGAGGTTAAGCGAGAAGATGGCCGAGCGGGGATTCGTCTTGAGCGACCGTGCCGTCCAGTATTACCTCCAGTACCTCGACGAGATGGGGTTTACGGAGAAGGTCGGGAACCGGGGCCGCCTCCTCACCGAGGCGGGGATCGCCGAGAGCGAGCGCGCGCTCGTCGACGAGCGGATCGGCTTCATCATATCGAGGCTCGAGCAACTCTCCTTCCGGAGCACCTTCGACCCGGCGACCGGGACAGGGAGCGTCGCCTACAACCTCTCCTTCGTGCGGGAGGAAGACCTCCCGGCCGTTACGGCAGCCTTCGACGAGGTGGCAACAGCAGGCTACGGGTTCCTGAACACCTACCGGATCGTCGATTCCGACCCCCGCATACCCGACGGCCATGTCGGGATCATGACGGCCTGCAGCGTCACCCTGGACGGCGTCCTCCAGAAGATGGGTATCCCGGCGAGGCTCGAGTATGCAGGCAGGATTGCCGTCGATGAGAACGGCTCTGCCGGGTTCCTCGATCTCATCGGCTACCGGGGGACGTCGGTCGACCCGCTCAACCTCTTCATATCCGCCGGACTCACCTCGATCAACCGGCTGGTGACGACCCGGGCCGGTGTAGGGCTTGCGAACGTCCGTGCGGTGCCTGCGGCCGCGTCGAACCTGGTGGAGGAGGCCGCCGGCCTGATGACGGAGTGGGGTTTCATCTTCCCCGCTGGAGGAGGCATCGGGGAGTTCAATCTCCCCAAACATCCCTACCGGCTCTCCGTCGTCGCTTTTTCCGGCATGAACATGGTAGGGAACGCCATGGAGAAGGGCTATGCCCTCAGGACCGAGATTGGTGCCGGGACCACACCGTTCGAACGAATAGCGGACGCTACCGGATCCAGGTGATCCCGTCGTCGTCCGGGCCATCGTCCGGGTCATCGTCCGGTTTCTTCGTCTCTTTTTTCCGGCTCTTCTGTCGAGCGGCCTCGTCGATCACCTTGAGCCTCCCGCGCGAGGGGTCAACCTCCTTCGGGCGGGGACCTGACCGGGCGAACCCCCGGCCGGTCTGGTCCAGCTGGGTGTCCTTCGGTGCGGGGGTCGCCCCGCGCAGGTGCAGATCGAGTTCGCCGAAGATGCCGTCGCTCGGCCGCTGCATCCCGCGGTTCAACGTGACCGTATCACCGGTGAACGCCCCGTCCTTCGGGCGCTGCACGGGTTTTATGGTTGCGGAGTACGTTACCGCGTCATCCTTTGGGGCGGTCTTCTCGATGCTGATTCCCTTCAGGCCAAAGGCGGAGTTCTTCGGCGCAGGCACGGACGAGGTGACCGAGGCGGCCCCTGTGATGTCGATCTCCTTCCCGCCCTGCTTCGGGGGAAGGATGACGGCGCCGTCGTCCTGTTTCTTCCCGGCTTTCGGGAGTATGTCGATGGTATCGTCCCTGCGCTTTTGGCCGCCCTCGCCGCTGCCCGGGAGCGTGAGCATCTCATCTTTCTCTGGTGTAGACGGTTCCGTCATGTATCCACTCTCCTCCAGAAATGTCGATTCGAGGGGGGAGGCAAAGCCCGGGGCGTCGTCCCTCTCCGGAATTCCGGAGCCGGCGCCCGATGCCAGGGCTGCCTCCTCATCGCGCAGCCGCTTCTCCTCCTCGGCTTTCAGTCGGTCCTCCTCGCATTCAAGCCGGTATTCTGTTCGGATATCCTGGATCTCCTCGATCCGGGGAATGTTGGATAACCCCGAGAGCACGATGATGATCCCGACAAACGATGTGTTCTTCACCGGATAGTCGCCGGACCGCATCTCGAGCCCGGCGATGCTCCGATCAATCCATTTCCGGACGGTCTGAAACCCCTTCATCGAGAGCTCGGCCGAAGGCCCGGCGATCAGCACCAGCGCCTTGTCGGCGCTCGTGAGGTCGCAGGGAACCGATACCTCTTCGTAAACAGCCTTTTTGGCGAGCGAAATGATCCGGGCGGCCTTCTCCTGCGAACCCTGGATGAAGTCTTTGAGCGACTGCCGCCGGTGGAGGAAGTTCAGCCACCCGGTCGGCAGGCGCTCGGCGGCGTAACCGACCGCGACGAAACCGTTCCCTTTCAGGGTGTTGAGGACCTCACCGGCATCCAGGACGACCTCCGCGACATCGAGCCCGAATTCGTTGAATTCTCCGGCGCGAAGGAGGAGGCCGATCTGCCGGGCAATCCGCTCGTTGAGCATATTATAGTGTGTTCTCGGGTCGGATGCCGCGGGGGCCTGGCGCAGCTGGCCCATGACTCCGGTGTTCTCCGCCTCAGCCGCAGCTATGGCTGCCCTGATCTTATGCGACCAGGTCTCGTTGTCGAAGAGGATGACGGCATCGACGAGTTCCTGGAGCACGTCGAGGTCGTCGGCGGCCTTGGCCGAGACCCGTTTCCCCTCCTCCAGGCACGGCAGCATGGCGAGAGCGAAGATCGGTTCCACGTATGACTTCCGGAGCTCATCGATGATGAGCGGCACGATATCGATGACGTTGCCTCCGAGCCCGCAACAGAGGAGGATGGCATCGATCTCCATCGTATCCATACTCTGGAGCCGGGTCATCACCTCCTCGATATCGATCACGTCCGTGACCCGGGCGCGTTCCGCGATATCGATCCGCGGGAAGAAGATCCTCGCGGGGTCCGGGAGGTGGCTGAGTTGCAGCAGGGAGTTCGGGTCGACGTCGATTGCTACTGCACTCATGCAGCAGATTTTGCTTCGCCGGTCGTGGTCGTAGAGGTTATCCACAACCCGCGACCCGGCGCCACCAAACCCGATTGCCAACACTCGCATAACGTTATACTCCCTGCCTGGTACCCTCGCATAACCGGAGTGACCTTTGCCACGAAAGAAGCATGCATATCACCCCAAACTACTGATGAATATGTGGGCGGACGGACATATATATTTCTGTACGTCTCCGGGAGGGTGGGAACGCATCCGGGCACAAAATGCCTATACTTAAGCATTCCGGTTTGGCTTCCCCACGCTGGAGCCTCCTGCAGGGTAAGGGAAAAGATTCACCGAATGTCCTCGGGAACCCGTTACACCTCTCCGTTTTGCACTACCTGTGCGGTACGTGTCGATTGGCGAGCACAAAATGATAATATATATAACTCTCTGCACGTAACTACTCAATGAGGTGCATAGCCTTGACTACATATGGAATTGAATTTGTGCCCGGAGCAATCAGCGTCAAGCAGGTGGTGAACTACACCAAGCTCGCAGAGTCGAAGGATATTGACTACGCTTGGATCACCAACCACTACAACAACCGTCACGCGTACCCGACCCTCGCCATGATCGCGGCAAACACCGACTCGATCAAGATGGGACCGGGTATCATGAACACGTTCACCGACACCCCGGCAGCCATTGCATCCTTCATGGCTACCTTAAACGAGATCTCCGACGGACGTGCCGTCCTCGGTATCGGGCCCGGTGACCTCTCGACCCTCCCGAAGCTCGCGATCGACCCCGTCAAGCCCGTCGGCCACCTGAAAGAGGGCGTCGAGCAGATCCGGAAACTCCTCGCCGGTGAGGAGGTCAAGAAGACCGGCAACATGGAGTTCTTCGACTACGACGGCGCCAAGCTGACCGGCGTCACCCTGCCCGGCAAGAAGGCCATCCCGGTCTACATCGGTGCCCAGGGTCCCAAGGTGCTCGAGCTCGCCGGCACGATCGGTGACGGCGCCCTGATCAACGCCTCGAACCCCAAGGACTTCGAAGTCGCCATCCCGATCATCAAGAAGGCGATGGAAGCAGTCGACAAGAAGAAGTTCGACGTCGGTGCCTACACCGCCATGTCCATCGACATGAGCGAGAAGAAGGCCCGGAACGCCGCAAAGATTGTTGCCGCGTTCATCGCCGCCGGCTCCCCGCCAGCGCTCCTTCAGCGCCACAACCTCAACCTGGACAACGTTGCGAAGATCAAGGAAGCGCTCGGCCGCTTCGACTTCAAGACCGTCGGCGGACTCGTCGGCGACGCGGAGATCGACGCCTTCACCATCGCCGGAACCCCCGACATGGTCAAGCAGAAGTGCGAAGACCTCACAAAGGCTGGAGTTACCCAGATCATCTTCGGCTCGCCGCTCGGCCCCGACATGACCAACTCCATCCGCCTGCTCGGCAAGTACGTTGTCTGAGGCGGGTAAACACCCATCACCTTTTTTTCCTGAACCGCATCGCCGCATAGCTGTGCGGGCCGGCTCCATGGGTATTCCCGGTGATCTCCGGCATTTGTGTGTTCCGCCCGAGCCTCAGGCCTCCACCGCCGGCCAACCCGGACAGGGTTTTATACGGTCGGCGCGCCAACCGGTGTATAAAGGGTTATGTTCACCACCCATGAGATCCGGACTGAGCGGGGGGTTCTCCAGTACCGCCGGGAATCGCTCACCGGTCTCCGATGCCGGATCAGTCCCGTCCGGGTTGAGAGGCAGATCGATACCGTCCCTGCCATGCCCGACTCCCGCGACGGCTGTCCGTTCTGCCCCGGCGCCGTCGAGATCTCCACCCCGACGTTCGAGGACGGCAGTCGTCTCCGGTGCGGGGAGAGCGTGACGTTCCCGAATCTCTACCCGTTCGCCGAGCAGCACGTGGTCACGGTGATCACGCCCGATCACGCGCCCGACCGATTCGACCGGAGGTGTCTCGCCGACGCCATATCCGGCACGGCAGAAGCCCTGTCCCGGTCTCGGGGTTATGCGAGCATCAACTGGAACTATCTCCCTTCGGCCGGTGCGAGCATCGTCCACCCGCACCTGCAGGGCATCGCCGACCCGGCGCCCACCCGCCTCGCGGACCTCTATATCTCCGCCGGTCACCGGTACCTCGCCGACCACGGCCGCCTCTACTGGGAAGACCTGGTGGAGGGCGAACGCTGCTCTGAGAGGCTCTGCTTCGAGGACGAGATCTTCTGGTCGGCAAACCCCGTCCCCCTCGGTGAGCGGGAGGTACGGGGAATCCTCCCGATATCGACGCTTGCCGAACTTGAGCCGTATATCGAACCGCTGACCGACGGGATCCTCCGGGTCATCGATTTCTACCGGAGTCTCGGCACCCACGCCTTCAACGCCTCGATCTTCTTTGACGCCCCCGGAAAGGCAGGGCGGGGCCACCGGGCCTTCTGTTCTCTCATCGCACGGTTAAACCCGAACAGCCTCTCCATGTGCGACTCGGCGTTCATGGAGCGGCTGCACCTGGAGCCGGTCGTCCTGACGCTCCCCGAAGCCCTGGGCGTGCTCTTTCGGGAGAAAGGTTGATTGCGTGCCGGCGTTAACTTCCCAGCATGACGAGCCCGCACGGATTCCTGGTCGGCGGAGAGTGGCGAACGAGCGATGAGATCCTGGACGTCCGTTTCCCCTATACCGGGGAGACCGTCGGCCGGGTCTGCCTCGCCGGAAGCGTGGACATTGAGGACGCCCTCCGTTCCGCAGAGGGCGGTTTCTCCCTCACCCGGCGCCTTCCGGCCCACCGCCGTTCGGAGATCCTCTATGCCCTTGCCGATCTTGTCCGGGAACGGTCTGAAGAACTTGCGGAGACGATTGTCCTCGAAGCGGGAAAGACCCGGGCTCTCGCCGAAAACGAGGTTTTGCGTGCCGTAGAGACCATCGAAGTATCCGCCGAGGAAGCACGCAGGATCGACGGCACGATCCTTCCCCTCGACTGGAGCGCGGCCGGGGAAGGGCGGGTCGGCTGCCTCCGCCGGTTCCCGCTCGGCCCGGTGCTCGCGATCACGCCGTTCAACTTCCCGCTCAACCTCGCCTGCCACAAACTGGGGCCGGCCGTCGCCGCCGGAGACTCCGTCATCCTCAAACCCGCATCGGCCACCCCGATCTCCGCGCTGATGCTTGGGCAGATGACGCTTGACGCCGGGTTCCCCCCGGAAGCGGTCAGCGTTGTTCCCTGCCGCCCCGACCTCGCCGAGCGGATGGTGCGGGACGACCGGATCGCGTGCGTGAGTTTCACCGGAAGTCCGGCCGTCGGGTGGCACCTCCGGGGAATTGCCGGCCGAAAACGTGTCGGGCTGGAACTTGGCGGCAACGCGGCCGTGATCGTCCACGAGGACGCCGATATCCCCTTCGCGGTCGGCCGTATCGTTGCCGGCGGGTTCTCGAACGCCGGCCAGACCTGTATCTCGGTGCAACGGGTCTATCTCCACCGGCCGATCTTTGAAGAGGCGCTCGCGCTGCTCGTCGACCGGGTCCGTGGCCTCGCCGCCGGCGACCCACGCGAGCCCGGCACCGACGTGGGACCGATGATCTCGGAAGTTGCCGCCGGCACGGCGTTTGCGAAGGTGCGGGAAGCGATCGGGATGGGTGCGAAGGTGCTCGTGGGAGGAACCCGTGACGGTCCGCTCGTTATGCCGACGGTCCTTGTCGACACGACAGTGGAGATGCAGGTGAACCGGACCGAGGTCTTCGCCCCGGTGGTGACGGTCACCCCCTACGGGACCTTCGAGGAGGCGATAGCGCTCGCGAACGACACCGAATACGGGCTGCAGGCGGGTCTCTTCACCCACGATGCTCGGAGGATCGCGCAGGCGTTCGCCGAGCTCCGGGTCGGCGGCCTGGTGGTCAACGACGTTTCAACGTTCCGGATGGACCACGCCCCCTACGGCGGGGTCAGGGGGTCGGGCATCGGGCGCGAAGGACCAAAATATGCGATCGAAGAGATGACTGAGGAGCGGATGATGGTCTTCTCTTCGTAGAAAGCGCGACCTGCTACCGGTAGAACCCGTGCGGGCGGCCTCATCTGCGCCTGTTGCTGCGGCCGGGAAGATGCGAAAAAAGAAGTGGTGTTGGATTTACTCGGGCTTGCTGACGAGCGTTGTCTTCGAGACGATCTCGCCGGTCTTCTTGTGCGGCTTCCTGATGACCGCGTCCATGCCCTTATCGAGGTTGCGGGCCTCCTCGCAGAGGAACATCGCCTGGCGCATCATCTCGTGGGCGCTCGCGACGATCGGGATGTACTTCTCCCACTCCTTCGTCATGAAGCAGCCCTTGACGTTGACGCCTGCGACCGACTGTGCGATCTCGTAGGCCGCACGGGCCTTCGCGAGCGCGTAGGGGTTGGTGAACTCGCCTTCGACCGCCTTGTCGGAGGTCATGACGACCTTGGGGAGCGCGAGGTCTGCGCCCTTCTTGCCTGCCTTCACCTGGTCGATCACCTTGTCGAGCTCCATCTGCATCTTGCGGAACGCGCCGGTGAGTGCGAGCACCTTGACGAGGTTTCCGTTGTAGTCCGCCATCTCGATGGGGTCGAGGAACTCACGGCGGGCGCCGATCATGGCGTCGGCCTTCATGATGATGTAGCCGAAGTTGCTCGCCTTGAGCGCTTCGAACTGCTCCTTCTTGGTGGTGACATCGTCGGTGATGACGACGCAGGGAATTCCGGCCGCTGCGAGGTCTTCGCGGGCCTGGGTGGGTCCGGGGAGGACGCCGTTCGGTGAGACGACGATACAGAAGTCCGGGCCCCATGCCTTCATATTGCTGACCACACGGTCGATGTCCTCGGGCTGCAGCTTCGTACCGGAGGTCGCCATAAAGGTGATGATGTCCTCACGGTCTGCGCGCTCGTCGAGAAGAAGTTCGCCCATTACACCACTGGCGATATTTCCCAGTTTCGCAATTCCTACTTTAACAACCACTTTAACACCTCTCAAAATTTGAGAACACGATAGTATCACCAAGTTCTCATATAAACGTTTTGAAATGCCCCGTAAATCCCGTCCTGAGCAGGAGGGGGTTAAGGAAAAGTGTTTAAATTTACACCGTCCATATATATCTGATGAAACAGGGTCTGCTTACCGATCGCCAGAAAGAAGTGCTGCGCTACCGGAAAAAGGGACTGACGCAGCAACAGATCGCAGAGATCATCCATACCTCAAAGGCAAACGTCTGCACCATCGAGAAAGCTGCTCTTGAGAACATCTCGCGTGCGCGTGAGACGCTCGAGTTCCTCTACACCCTTGACGCCGTACATCTCTGCACGCTTCAGAGCGGCCTCGACCTGCTCAAGGCCCCCGAGATCATTTACGCCGAAGCCGAGAAGAAGGGATTGAAGGTCAAATACGACACGATATCGCTTATTAATAGGCTCAGGGACGCGAACCCCGAGCGGTTCAGGGGGAGGCAGGTCCGCGAGGATGTTGAGATCTATATCAACAAAGACGGCGATCTGTACTTCGGATGATGCGGTTCCCCCGGGGCGCGCACAGGCCCCGTGCCGGAGCGGGAGCCCTGCGGGAGGACACTTCCCGGTTGTATGCTGCGAACGTGGTCTTTGCAGCCCTTCATTCGTCCTCCCGACCGTTCAGTTCACCGAACTGATGCTGCACCTGCAGCAGATAGTTTTTTTGCGTAAATTCCCGAGAAATCCGATAACAAGGTTTATATCCCATTTTAAGTAATGTTTAAGAAACCGCTCTGCACAATTCCGCCCGGATCCGGGGGGCAGCCGGCACCTCACGTGCCTCTGATTGCCCGGATCTCAACGGTTCCGCAACATATGCGGATCAGGGACACGCGGCGGATGGCGCAGAAGGTACAAGACACAAGGTCGAACCCTCCTCACGGAGGGCCGATGTCGATATGGAGTTGTGCTCGTCACAACGGGATGACAGGAGCTGGATCTGATCGAGACGCTGGGCCAACGCCAGTGCAGCGCGCCCGGTTCCGGGAAGAGTGTTCCCGGAAGCGTCGAAGAGTCAGGATCTGTTGGCGACGACTGGAATGCACCCGGTGCACACCGGGACGGCAGCAAAGAGTGCGATCGAAACGCGCAGAGACGGGTGTCTCTGTGCCCCTCGCGCTCCGCTGCCTCCATCAACTGTTTCCCTTACGCCATGGCAAAATGGCGTGGCGTTCGATGTCCCGCCCCGTACGGGTTCGCCAGAAGGGCGATCGTGCCGGCACGTCCGGCACGGGGCCCGGCGCACGCATCGCTCTGCAGCAGACCTGCAGTCGATGCATCACGCTACAACGCACGAAGGGTTGATTGAAACATGCCGAAGATTAACAGACCACGCAGAGGTTCCCTCGCGTACAGCCCGAGAAAACGGGCAAAAAGTCCGGTTCCCCGGTACGGCTCATGGCCGGAGTACACGGGAGCCCCGGCTGTGCAGGGATTTGCAGGGTACAAGGTGGGAATGACCCACGTCATCATGGTCGATGACCACAAGAGCAGCCCCACCGAAGGCAAGGATGTGATGGTGCCGGTGACCGTGGTTGAGGTCCCGCCCATGCGGGTGGCAGGCGTGCGCGCATACAGCGAGGATACCTACGGAAAGCATGCGCTGACCGAGGCATGGACGACCGACCTCGCCGAGGAGTTGTCCCGCCGCGTCAACGTCCCGAAGAACCACGACACCGCCACCGCCCTTGATGCCATCAAAACCGCAATCGGCGAAGGCAAGGTCGTGGAACTCTACGCCCTGGCCTACACCCGGCCCATGGAGCTCACCGGCGTCCCGAAGAAGGTCCCCGACCTGATGGAGATGCGGATCGCCGGCGGAAGCCTTGACGACCAGATCGCCTACGCCGCCGAAATTCTCGGGAAGGAGATTACGATCTCCGGCAACCTCGAGGTCGGCGAGTACGTCGACGTGACCGCCGTTACCACCGGCAAGGGCACGGAAGGCCCCGTCAAGCGCTGGGGCGTCCAGGTCCGGAAGCGGAAACACTCCCGCGGCGGCAAGAAGCGCCACATCGGCAACCTCGGTCCGTGGCACCCGCACCATGTTCGGTGGCAGGTGCCCCAGATGGGGCAGATGGGCTACCAGCAGCGCACCGAGTTCAACAAGCGCATCTTAAAGGTCGGCACCGACGGCGACGAGGTGACGCCGGCAGGCGGGTTCCTGCACTACGGCCTTGTGCGCGGTCCCTACGTGCTGATCAAGGGCTCCGTCCCGGGACCGAACAAGCGGCTGGTCCGGATACGGTCCGCGATACGGCAGGGTGAACACACCGTCCGCACGCCGACGATCAGTTTCGTCAGCGCGCAGAGCCAGCAGGGGTGAGCAGCGATGAAGGCACAGGTTCGAACACTGACAGGCGAGATCGCTCACGAGATCGATCTCCCGGCAATCTTTAACGAAGAATACAGGCCCGACCTGATTAAGCGGGCTGTCCTCGCGCTCCAGAGCACCCGGTTCCAGCCGCATGGGACAAACCCCTATGCCGGCATGCGCACCTCGGCAGAGTCCTGGGGCAGCGGCCGTGGTGTTGCCCAGGTCCCCCGCCTGAAAAACGGCAGCAGGGTGGCCAGGGTGCCGCAGGCAACCGGCGGGCGTGCAGCGCATCCTCCGAAGGTCGAAAAGATCCTCGTCAAGGAGATCAACCGGAAGGAGAAGCAGAAGGCTCTCCGGTCTGCCGTCGCAGCCAGCACATACCAGGACCTTGTCCGGGGACGCGGGCACCTCTTTGAGGGCGACCTCCCGCTGGTCTTCGAGGACCGGTTCGAAGAGATCACCCGGACGGGCGATGTCATCTCCGCACTCTCTGCGCTCGGTGTCTATGCCGACGTCGAGCGGGCGAAGAGCAGCAAGAAAGTCCGTGCCGGGCGGGGCACCATGCGTGGCCGCCGCTACAAGCAGCGCAAGAGCGTCCTCATCGTCACCGGGGACGAACCGCTCCGGGCGGCCCGGAACCTTGCCGGCGTCGATGCCGTGACGGTCAGCCAGCTCAACACCGAACTGCTGGCACCCGGCACGCAGGCAGGACGCCTGACGATCTGGACGGAATCTGCAATCCGAAGACTGGAGGAGTTCTCATGATACTGAAACACCCGTTCGTTACTGAAAAAGCAACGATGATGCTCGAAGGCGAGAGCAAACTCCAGTTTATCGTGCAGAGGAATGCCACCAAGCAGGACATCAAGCGCGAGCTGGAGTCGGCTTTCGAGCAGGAAGTGGCCGAGGTCCGCACGATGATGACCATGAAAGGCGAAAAGAAGGCCATTGTAAAGTTTTCGGATGCCAAGGCGGCTGAAGAGATCCTCAGCCGGCTGGGAATAATGTAAGGTGAGTGACGATGGCACACAGAATTATAGCACAGAGCCGTGGAAAAGGCGGCCCGTCCTACCGTGCACCGTCGCACCGGTATAAGGCGGAACTGCGGCATGCAGGGAAGAACGGCGCTCTGGTATCCGGCAACGTCGTCGATATCGAGCACGACCCGGCCCGCCATGCACCGATCGCTCTCACCCAGCTCGAGAACGGCGAGAAGGTCTACATCCTCGCCACCGAAGGACTCGGTGTCGGAGATACGGTCTCCTGGGGCACGGGAGGCGCGGTGAAGAACGGAAACACACTGCCGCTCCGGGAGATCCCGGTCGGTGCATACGTCTGCAACATCGAGGCCCGACCAAACGACGGCGGCAAGTTCGTCCGCTCGAGCGGTGTCCAGGCCCTCGTCATCGGCAAGGCCGAGGACGGCAGAGTCGGTGTCAGGATGCCGAGCGGCAAGAACAAGTGGTTCAACGGTGCCTGCATGGCAACCGTCGGTATCGTTGCCGGCGGCGGACGGGGCGAAAAACCGTTCGTCAAGGCAGGAAAGAAGCACTTCCACGTCCGGTCCTCTTCCGAGAGATGGCCCCGCGTCAAGGGTGTCTGCATGAACGTCATCGACCACCCGTTCGGTGGCGGTGGGCACCAGCACTGCGGACGGCCCAAGACCGTAGCCCGCGGCACGTCTCCCGGCAGGAAGGTCGGGCATGTTGCCGCCCGGAGAACCGGCAAGTGGAAGAAGTGAGGGGTGAAGCATGGCAAAGAAGACACAGAAGCGAATGCCGCGGCGGCGTGAGGAGTTCACCTACCGCGGCCACACCGTTGAGGCCCTGCAGCAGATGGCTCTCTCCGAGCTGCTGCCGCTCATGCCGGCCCGGGTACGCAGGAAGTTCGACCGGGGTCTCTCCCGGGAACACGAGAAACTCCTTGCCGATCTCCGGGCGGGAGACGCGAACATCCGCACCCATCTGCGTGACATGATTGTCATGCCCGAGATGGTCGGCAGGACGTTTGAGATTCACAACGGGAAAGAGTTCCAGACGGTGGAGATTCAGCCTGAGGCGGTCTTCCACTACCTTGGAGAGTTTGCACTGACCCGCAGAAGGGTCTCCCACGGCAGCGCAGGTATCGGTGCAACCCGGTCGAGTAAGTACGTACCGCTGAAGTGATGGCTATGGCGAGAACAGATTATTCAGCAAAGATCGAGGGCGAGAACGTCGCTCGCGCAAAGGCGAACGAGCTTCCTGTCTCTCCCAAGCACTCGATCGAGATTGCCAGGTTCATCCGGAAGATGACCACCGCCGAGGCAAAGGCGTACCTCGCCGACGTGGTGGAACTCAAGAAGGCCATCCCCTTCAAGCGGTTCAACCGGAACGTCGCCCACAAGCGCGGTCTTCAGAAGTGGGCGGCCGGCCGGTACCCGGTCAAGGCTGCAGAGGCCTACATCAGGCTGCTCGAGTCCGTCGAGAAGAACGCCGAGTACATCGGCCTTGATACCGAAAACCTCCGGATCGACCACGTTGCCGCCAACACGGGCCGTGGCCTCCGGGCATTCTTCCCGCGTGCGATGGGTCGCGCCACCCCGAAGCGCAGGGAGACTGTGAACATCGAGATCGTCGTGACCGAGGTGGCGTAATGGCAATCGAGAAGAAGTTTATCACGGACGGCGTGCGCAACGTCCGCGTCGAAAAGTTCCTCACGAAGGAACTCAAGCGGGCAGGATACGGCGGCATGGACATCACCAGGACGCCGCTCGGCACCCAGGTGACCATCTTTGCGGAGAAACCCGGTATCGTGATCGGGAAAGGCGGCAAGCAGGTCCGTCAGCTCACTCAGGACCTCGCCACCGACTACGATATCGAGTCCCCGCAGGTGGAGGTCCAGCAGGTCCAGAACCCCAATTTCAATGCCCAGATCATGGCGGAGAGATTGGCGAATGCCCTTGAACGCGGCTGGTACTTCAGGAAGGCCGGCCAGAGCACGATCCGCCGGGTGATGGAATCCGGTGCGCTCGGCTGCGAGGTCATCGTTGCCGGGAAACTGACCGGTGCCCGGTCGCGGACCCAGAAGTTCACCGAGGGCTACGTCAAGCACTGCGGTGAGCCCAGCGAGACGATCGTCGAGAAGGGCTACGCACTTGCGATCAAGAAACTCGGGACCATCGGCGTCCAGGTCAAGATCGTCCCGCCGGATGCACGGCTGCCCGACACCTTCGATGTCCTTGAACCCGAGCCGAAGAAGGCCCCGGCGGAGCCCATCGAGCCTGAAGAAGTCGGCGACGATGTGTTCGAGGAAGAGTTCGAAGAGACCTCCGGTGAGGAGTACGTGGAGGAGGAGAGGTAAATGGCAATCTTTCGCGCACAGGAAGTGAAACAACTCTCCGACACCGAACTCCTCGAGCAGGAGCAGAAACTCTCCCTCGAACTGATCCAGGAGCGTGGGAAAGTCAGCGCCGGCGGTGCCACCGAGAACCCCGGGAGGATCCGTGAGGTAAAAAGGACGATTGCGCGCATCCAAACCGAGAAGAACGCACGGAGGAACGCATGATCTCTCCCCAGAACGTCCTGCGGCACGAGTTGATCGGCCTGGACGTTCTGGTAGTTCGTGCGAGCAACCCGGGTCATGCCGGGGTATCGGGTCGCATCGTCGATGAGACCAGAAATACCCTGGTCATCCTGACCGGGCGGGGAGAAAAGCAGATACCAAAGCGGTTCAGTGTGTTCCGACTCCGGCTCCCCGACGGCACGACCGTCGATGTCGACGGGTCGAGCCTGGAGACACAGCCGGAACGCCGGATCAGCATGCGCATCAGATAAATGAGGATGAATAATGGCACGAAACATTGGGTTGGACGTTCCCGTTCCGGAAACGGAATGTGAGGACGCAAATTGTCCGTTTCACGGCACTTTGCCGGTACGCGGCCAGGTGATTACCGGCAAAGTCGTGAGCGACCGTATGAACGGTACCGTCGTCGTGGAGCGTGAGTTCCTCCACTACGTCAAGAAATACAAGCGGTACGAGAAACGCAGATCCCGGTACCACGCCCACAGCACGCCCTGCATCAACGCGGGCGTTGGCGATGTGGTCCGGATCGCGGAGTGCAGACCGCTCTCCAAGACAAAGAACTTCGTAGTGGTCGAGGTGATGAAGGAATGAAGGCGATGCAGTCGACCATTCCGCGCGCCCTCGCCACCGGCTCCCGGATGGTCTGTTCCGACAACACCGGCGCACGGCTTGTGCAAGTCGTCTCGGTCGACCGCTACCACGGCGTCAGGCGTCGGCAGCCCTGCATGGGCGTCGGCGACGTTGCGACCGTGAGCGTCAAGAAGGGTACCCCCGATATGCGGAGGAAACTCGAGAAAGCGGTGGTCATCCGGCAGAAGAAGGAGATCCGGCGCCCGAACGGCATCCGTCTCTCGTTCGAGGACAACGCCATGGTGCTCATCAACGAGCGCGGCGAGCCGAAGGGAACGGAGATCAAAGGTGCCGTGCCCCGCGAGATCGCCGAGCGGTTCCCGAAGATCGCCTCCATGGCGACGATAATCGTGTAAGGTGTGGTAAAGAATGGTACGCATAGTAAGCAAACAGCCGAGAAAACAGCGTAAGGCGCGTTACAACGCACCGAACCACACCCGGGGCCGGTTCCTCTCCGCATCGCTTGCCCCCGAGCTCCGCGGGAAGTACAACGCCCGGAGGGCCCGTGTGGTCAAGGGCGACACCGTCAAGGTGCTCCGTGGAGACTTCGCCGGCGACGAAGGCGTCGTCGATGCGGTAGACATGAAGATGTGCCGGCTGGTCGTGCACGGCGTGATGGTGACGAAGGCGGACGGAACCGAGGTTCCCCGGCCGGTCGATCCCTCGAACGTGCAGATCACGAAGCTCAACCTGAAAGACAAACTACGTGAGGAGAGACTCGGAGGCGGAGCATAATGTCCAAGTATCTCAAGCGGCTGGTAGCGCCAGGGTCCTGGCATATCCCGAAGAAAGTACAGAAATTCGTCATGAAGACCGCCCCGGGCCCCCACAACGCCGGCGCTCTGCCGGTCGGTGTCTGGCTCCGTGAGCATATCGGTCTCGCGCAGAATGCAAGCGAGGTCCGGAAGATCCTGCACCAGCGCGACATCATCGTCAACGGGCGGGCCTGCAGGAACCCCCAGATGGGCCTCGGTGTCTTTGATATCGTCTCGATCCCGAAGCTCGGGAAGCACTACCGCATCCAGCTGGACATGCGGGGCAACCTGGTCGCCGTCGAGATCCCGGCGGAGTCGGCAACGACCCGGCTCTGCAAGATCCGGAACAAGACCACGATCCGGGGCGGCAGGGTGCAGCTGAACCTTGCGTTCGGCGCAAACATCCTTGCCGACAACACCTACAAGGCAAGAGACTCCGTCGTGGTTACCCTCGGCGATGGAAAGACCGATGAAGGCCGGTTCCAGATCGTCGACCACTTCCCCTTCGCGGAAGGCAACGTGGCCATGGTCGTCGGCGGGAAGCACTCCGGGAAGGTCGGCAGGATCGTCGAGATCATCACGACCGCGAGTTCCGTCCCGAACCGCGTCATCCTCGTGGACGATTCGGCCGCCGAGCGGTTCGAGACCATCGATGAGTACATCTTCATGGTCGGCCGCTCCGCGATTGCACCTGAACTGGAGGGTTCGGCATGAGCGCGATGAAGGATGTCTACATCGACAAGGTCGTCGTGCACATGGGCGTCGGAGAGAGCGGTGAGCGGCTGGTCAAGGCCGAGGATCTCGTGAGGCAGATCACCGGCCAGAAACCCGTCCGCACCATCGCAAAGCGGACCCAGCCGGCGTTCGGTATCCGGAAGGGCGCACCCATCGGGTGCAAGGTCACCCTGCGCCGGGAGAACGCCGAGAAGTTCATCACGACTGCGCTCAACATCGTCGAGCGGCAGCTCGCAACCTCGCAGTTCGACCGGACCGGCAACGTCTCCTTCGGCATCGAAGAGCATACCGACTTCCCGGGCATGTCCTACGACCCGACGATCGGGATCTACGGCATGGATATCAACGTGGTGCTCGAGCACAAAGGCGTGCGGATCGCACGCAGGAGTGTCGAGCGCAGGAAACTGCCGGAGGACCAGAAAGTGAGCAAAGAGGAAGCCATCGCATTCATGCGCGAGCGCTACCAGGTGGAGGTGTAAGAAATGGCGGAAGAGTCAGGAGCACCTGCTTCAGGTGAGAACGTAAGGAAATTCGGCCGTGGCGCCAACGAGTGTCGCATCTGCGGTCGGAAGCAGGGCCTTGTGCGTAAATACGGCATCTACTTCTGCCGCCAGTGCTTCCGTGAGTGGGCGAGCAAGATGGGCTTCAAGAAGATGAACTAGGGGTAGAGAATATGGCACGACTGAATCCAATCGCTGACGCGATGAGCACGATCAAGAATGCCGGCGACGCTGGAAAGAGCGAGGTTATTGTCGAACCCGCCAGCAAGCTTTTAGGCGCAATGCTCCGCGTTATGCAGGAAAACGGCTTTATCGGCGGCTTCGAGTTCATCGACGACGGCCGTGGCGGCCAGTTCCGGGTTCAACTCTCCGGAACGATCAATAAGTGTGGCGCCATCAACCCCCGGTTCCCGGTGGCGATGGCTGATATGGAATACTGGGAGTCGCAGTACCTCCCCGCAAAGAACTTCGGCATCCTGATCGTCTCGACCTCGAAGGGAGTCATCTCCCACGAGCAGGCCCGGAACGAGGGTGTCGGCGGGCAGCTGCTGGGATATGTCTACTGAAGGAGGGCGAGAGTATGGGAATTACACGACAGGTCGAGATCCCTCCCGGTGTGGACGTCACGCTCGAAGGCAGCGTGTTCACGGTCTCCGGACCGAAGGGCACACTGGTCCGTGACATGCGCTTCCCGCAGATCGACCTCAAGGTTGAAGACGGCGAGGTCGTCGTCTCCACGGCATCCGACAAGAAGCGGATCCTTGCCATGACCGGCACGCTCGAGGCTCATGTGAAGAACATGATCCGGGGTGTTGTCGACGGCTACGAGTATCGCATGAAGGTGGTCTACAGCCACTTCCCGATCCAGCTCAAGCTGCAGGGCAACCGCCTCGAGATCAACAACTTCCTTGGCGAGAAACAGTCCCGGATCGCAAAGATCATCGAGGGCGTCACCGTCAGGATCGGAAACGACGAGGTGACTCTCACCGGTATCGATAAGGAGAAGGTGGGCAACACGGCCGCAAACATCGAGCACGCGACCAGGATCACGAAGCGTGACCCCCGGGTGTTCCAGGACGGCATTTACATCACCGAGAGGGCGTGAAACCGATGGATGAAACAAGAAGATTGATCCGCGTCCGCACCCGGCACAACAAGCCCGCCTTCAAGAGGCGGGGAATTCATCGCAAAGCGAAGCTGGCAGATGTCTGGCGGCGTCCGCGTGGTCTGCACAACAAGCAGAGACGACAGTTCAGCGCAAAGGGCGCCCTTCCCCGGCCGGGATACGGGAGCCCTGCCGCAATCCGCGGCATGCACCCGAGCGGCTACGAGGACGTACGGGTATTTACACCGGCAGAACTTGCGGGACTGAACCCGGAGACCCAGGCCGTCCGGATCGGCGGATCCGTAGGCAACAGGAAGCGTGAAGCGATTCAGACGCGGGCCCTGGAACTGGGGCTCAAGGTGCTGAACGCAAAAGACCTCACCCGTGCGGCCGAAATACCTGCCGGAAGCGAAGAAGAAGAGGTGAACGAGGATGAGTGATCTCGCCAGCCAGAAGCGAATGGCGGCCGCCATTCTCAAGTGCGGGATCAACCGTGTCTGGTTCGATCCCGAGCGCCAGGCTGATATCGAGGCGGCTATCTCCAGAAACGACCTGCGCGATCTCGTCGGAGAAGGCGCGATCAGGGCGCACCCCGTAAAGGGGAACAGCCGCGGCAGAGCCCGGGCACGGATGGCGAAGCGTTCCTACGGCCACCGGAAGGGACCGGGGCGGAGGAAGGGTGCCGCTGGAGCACGCGGCTCCAGCAAGCGGGCATGGATACGCAAAATCCGGGCGCAGCGACGCTCTCTGCGCGAGATGCGTGAAGAAGGTACCATCGACCGGAGTCTCTACCGCGTTATGTACCGGCGGGCTTCCGGAGGCCAGTTCCGGAGTGTGTCGCACCTTGCGGCTCATGTTGAGACGATGGCAGGGAGGATGAAATAATGGCAACCGGCCCAAGATACTTCGTGCCCTTCCGCAGGCGGCACGAGGGCAAAACTGATTACTACAAGCGGATGTCGCTCCTGTCGTCGGGAAGCCCGAGGATGGTCGTCCGAAGGACGAACCGGCAGATCATCGTGCAGCTGGTCGTCCCCGAGGTTGAAGGGGACCGCACCCTGGTGGCTGCATACTCGGCTGAACTTGCCGACTATGGCTACGAGGGATCGACCGCGAGCACCCCGGCCGCCTACCTGACCGGGATGCTGTTTGCGGTCAAGGCATTGAATGCGGGGTATGAGGAGGGCATCCTGGATATCGGGCTTGCCCGGGCAAAACCCGGAGCGCGTGTCTTTGCCGCCCTCAAGGGGGCAGTGGATGCGGGTCTCGACGTCCCCTATGGGGAGTCGATCCTCCCCGATGAGGAGCGGCTCAAGGGTGCCCACATCGCCGGGTATGCTCCCGAGCGGGCAGGCAACCTGGTAGCGAATGTAGAGGCTGTGGCTCTGGCCATCAAGAAGGAGCTGGTGTGACATGGCATACGTACAGGAAGAATGGATTCCGCTCACCGGTCTCGGGCGCATGGTCGCCGCAGGCGAGATCACCAGTATCGATGAGGTGCTCGCGAGCGGCAGGCCGATCAAGGAGCCCCAGATCGTCGATCTCCTCCTGCCCGACCTGGAGGACGAGGTGCTGGACATCAACATGGTCCAGCGGATGACGGACTCGGGTCGCCGTGTGAAGTTCCGCACCGTCGTGGTGGTCGGCAACAGGAACGGCTACGTCGGGTTCGGCCAGGGGAAGGATGTCCAGGTCGGCAACGCGATCCAGAAGGCAATCGTAAACGCAAAACTGAATCTGATCAAGGTTTCCCGGGGATGCGGGAGCTGGGAGTGCGGTTGCGACACCGGCCACTCGATCCCGATCGAAGTGACCGGGAAGGCAGGCAGCGTCCGGGTGACGCTGAAGCCCGCCCCGCAGGGTATCGGCCTCGTGACCGGGGAGATCCCGAAGAAGGTCCTGATGCTTGCAGGTATCAAGGATGTCTGGGCCTTCAACCGGGGACAGACCCGGACGACTATCAACTATGCCAAGGCGACCTTCGAGGCGCTGAAGCAGACGAACATAGTCAGGATTGGAGGGACGGAGTGATGTATGCGGTAGTACAGGTGCGCGGCGTGGTCAAGACCAACCGCGAGATCAAGGACACCTTGAAGATGCTCCGCCTGCACCATGTCAACCACTGCGTCCTCGTGCCCGATACGCCTGCGTATCTGGGCATGATCCGCAAGGTGAAGGACTTCGTGGCGTACGGCGAGGTGGACCGGGAGACCCTGGCCACCCTCCTGCGCACCCGGGGCAGACTGACCGGCGACGAGAAGCTGACCGACGATTACGTCCGTGCGCATACCCCGTATGCCGACATCGACGAATTCGCGGCAGCGCTCTGCAACGGCGAGACCAGTTTCCGCGATCTGGTTGAGATCAAGCCGGTGCTGAGGCTGCACCCCCCACGAAAGGGCTATAAAACCATCAAGCGAACCTTTCAGCAGGGTGGAGCTCTCGGCTACTATGGCCCCCAGATCAACGATCTCCTCTACAAGATGAGGTGAGATTGATGCCCGTAAACAAGAGATCCAAATATAGGGGTTCACGGACCTGTGGCGGCGGTACGCACAAGAACCGGCGTGGCGCCGGCAACAGGGGTGGACGAGGTAGAGCCGGGCAGCGCGATCACCGCTTCTCCCACTTCTACCTGAAGGGTGAGATATCCAACGGCAAGCACGGTTTCATCAACAAGACCTCCGTGCAGGTATCCGCTCTTGACGTAGGGGAGATCGACCAGATGGCCGAAGCACTGCTTCATGAAGGGCTTGCGAGCCAGGAAGGAGACCTTATTACTCTCGATGCTGCCGAGATCGGCATTGAGAAGGTACTTGGTGGCGGAAGAGTCACCCACAAACTGAGTATCTCCGCCCGCGGATTTTCAGAACGGGCCCGGGCAAAGATTGAGGAGATGGGCGGTCAGGCAACGACCGTCTGATCTTCTTTTAAGGTGAAACCATGGGAGATCTGCTGGATAGATTTGAACCCATCCTTGCAGCGATGCCTGCAGTCAGAAGTCCGGAGGGGCATGTCCACTTCAAGAA
Organism: Methanobacteriota archaeon; assembly: GCA_016841955.1. GTDB lineage: Archaea > Halobacteriota > Methanomicrobia > Methanomicrobiales > Methanoculleaceae > Methanoculleus. The sequence continues at coordinate 58,623 of JAENYE010000001.1, read as the reverse complement.
CAAACTCATGTGGACGGTTGCGATTCTGCTCCTCTACTTCTCATTGACCAACATCAGTATCTTTGGGCTCTCTCCGGAGTCACAGGATATTTTCGGAATATATCGTGCCCTGCTTGCCGGTGCAAGCGGTTCGCTCCTGCATCTCGGTATCGGGCCGATCGTCACCGCATCGATCGTGCTGCAGCTGCTCAAGGGTGCCGGACTCCTGCAGATCGATACCAGCGAAGCACGCGGGCAGGTCATGTACATGGGCCTGCAGAAGCTGCTCATCTTCGTGATGATCATCGTCGAAGCGTTCCCCATGGTCGCGAGCGGGCTGATGATGCCCGATCCGTCGGTGGCAACGCAGTTCTTCGGCGGCAGTACGCTCACGGTCTCGCTCCTGATCTTCATCCAGCTCTGCATCGGCGGCCTCCTGGTGGTGCTGATGGACGAGGTCGTCACCAAGTGGGGCGTCGGTTCGGGTGTGGGGCTCTTCATCGTCGCTGGAGTCTCGCAGGGTCTCGTAAACGGCTTCCTGAACTGGCAGACGGGCACCGATCCCTTCCCGATCGGGTTCTTCCCGCGACTGTTCGCCATAGGGACCTCGGGGGCAAACTTCCTCGAGTACTTCGGCACGGATCTGCTTGCCCTCGTCACAACGGTCGCCATCTTCATGATTATCGTCTACGTGGAGTCGACCCGTATCGAGATCCCGCTCGCGCATACTGCTGTCCGTGGCGCTCGTGCGCGTTTCCCGGTGAAGCTCATCTACGCGAGTGTTCTGCCGATGATCCTGGTCCGGGTGCTGCAGGCGAACATCCAGATGATCGGGATGTTCCTCTCCAACGCCGGGATAACGATCCTCGGCGTGTTCCAGGGGCAACGGCCGGTCAACGGCCTCATGTGGTATATTGCTCCCATCAACCAGCCGCAGGACTGGATGTGGTGGCTCTCCGACCTCGGGCACGCCCCCTGGGAGATCCTCCTGCGTATGGGCATCGATATCGCCGTCATGGTGGTCGGAGGCGCGATCTTCGCGCTCTTCTGGGTCAAGACCGCGGGCCTCGACTCAAAGGATGTGGCACAGCAGATCCAGAGGAGCGGGATGCATATCCCTGGATACCGGCGTAACATCCAGGTGCTTGAGAAGTACCTCGACCGCTATATCCCGCGGATCACCGTCATCGGCGGTGTCTTCATCGGCCTCCTCTCGGTCGTCGCGAACCTCTTCGGTGTGATCGGTGCGGTCGGGGGAACAGGGCTGCTGCTTGCGGTGAGCATCACCTACCGCCTCTACGAAGAGGTCGCAAGCCAGCAGATCATGGAGATGTATCCGTTCATGCGTGGATTCTTTGGGAAAGAATGAGCCCGAAGGGGTCATTCTTGGAGAAGCGACGCATCAGCGTTCGCTTCGACCAAGGGTGAGTTCGGAGGCCCCGCCCCCGGCGGGGCCGGAGAAGTTACTCTTGGAGAAAAAGGTGCGTCAGCACCTTTTTCGACTAAGAATAAGTCCGAAGGTCCACTCCCCCGGAGTGAGCCCATCTGACTCTCCTTTTCCCAAAACCGCACATCATCCGTTTTTACCCTGAAAGATCCTGGCGATCGTTCAGGCCCGGAGTGATTCCGAAAGGAATTACTTTTCAGGCGCGGATTTATTTTGCAGGGAACTATATTCTAAATGGGAACTATATTCTAAATGGAGTGATAAAGTTGGGGAAGAAAGTCGTCGTGACGGGGGTTCCCGGCGTTGGGAAGACCACCGTCATCAACGGTGCGATGGAGAGACTGGCGGCCGAGGGTGTTACCTACACGGCCGTCAACTTCGGCACGTTCATGTTTGACGTGGCCAAAAAAGAGAACCTGGTCTCGAATCGCGATGAGATGCGCAAGCTCGGAAAAGATGTCCAGAAACGCCTCCAGCAGGCTGCTGCCTCGGGGATCGCCGCCATGAGCGGAGATGCGAATATCATCGTCGATACCCACAGCAGCGTCAAGACCCCGACGGGTTTCCTCGCGGGGCTGCCCGAATGGGTGCTCCGCGAACTGATGCCCGATATGGTCGTGCTGGTGGAGACCGACCCGGACCAGATCCTGATGCGCCGGCTCGGTGACGAGTCGAGAGTCCGCGACATGGAAGGGTCCCGGGCGATCGCCGAGCACCAGGAGTTCAACCGCGCCGTTTCCGCGGCGTATGCGATGTACACCGGCTGCACCATCAAGATCGTCCGGAACGAAAACTTCCTGCTCGAACAGGGCATCGACGACCTGGTGAGTGTGCTGAGGTAACCTGACATGGTGGACCTGAAGAAGCACGGGCCGACGATCGCCCTCATTTTTACCATGCTCGTGATGCTCTCGTACAGCGTCCCGTGGATACGGGTGACGGTCGGTTCGGCGATGAATGTAGTGCTGGGCCCCTTCATCGATACGCTCGGCGTGCCGTTTTTCGTCATGATCATGATCCTCTCCGGTATGACGGGCCTGTACTCGTCGCTTGTCCAGAAGTACACCATCGATTACGAGAAGATGCAGGAGACGCAGGCGAAGATGCGGGTGTTCCAGAAGGAGTTCCGGGAGGCCCAGCTCTCCGGGGATGAAAAGCGGGTCAAGAAACTCCAGGGGAAGCAGGACCGGATGATGCAGGACCAGCTCGACATCTCCCGGCAGCAGTTTACCCCGATGGCGATCATCCTCCTGCTGTCGGTGCCGATCTTCTTCTGGCTCCTCCTGCGGCTTCCGGTGGTCGGCGCGCCGACTACCTTTGAGAGCGGCATCGTGATGCCCTTCCTCGGAGCCGTCACCCTCTCGGGTTTCGCGTTCTGGATCGTGCCGGCCTGGATCCTCTGGTACATGCTCTGCTCGCTGACTATCAGCCAGGTGATCAGGAAGGCCCTCAACATCGGAGGGCTCTGATGCGGATCACCATCAGCGGCCCGCCGGGGAGCGGCACCACATCGCTCGCCCGGTATCTCGCCGGGAAGTACGGGCTCGACCTCATCTCCGCGGGAGAGGTCTTCCGCCAGCTCGCCCGGGAGCACGGCATGGACCTCGCCGAGTTCGGAAGGTTCGCAGAGAACGATCCCTCGGTCGATAGGATGATCGATGCCCGGCAGAAAGAGATCGGCGAGAGCGCCGCAAATATCATCGTCGAGGGCAGGCTCTCGGGCCGGATGATCGGGAACGCCGATCTCCGGATCTGGCTCTCTGCGTCGCTCTCCTGCCGGGCAAAGCGGATCGCGGGTCGTGACGGGATGGACGAAGAAGAGGCCCGGGCCTACACCGAGAACCGGCAGCGCTCGGAAGCCACCCGCTACCGGAACTACTACGGTATCGAGATCGACGACCTCTCGGCGTACGATATCGTCCTCTCGTCCGAGACCTTCGGCGTTGACGCTCTCGGCGCGATTGTGGATACCGCAATCGCGTGCCTGCGGCAGCAGGCCGACGCCCTCTAGAACTTCCTTGCCCTCTTTGCCTTTATCTTTTTGATGCGACGGAGCCGTGTCCATTCCTGCCGCTCCATCTCGTCGCGCTGATTCTCGATGAACCGGCGGGCCTCCGTGAGCTCCGGGATGATCCTGAACTCCAGCGCGTTCACCCGCCGCCGGGTCCGTTCGATATCGTCGAGCAGCTGCTTGACCCCCCCTTCGAGTTCGGCGCTCGCGATGATCGCCTCAAGAAGGTCCTCGTAGGCGTCGGCAGCGTCATCGATGACCGATGACGTCCCGAGGATACCGTATCCCCGTTGATCGAGCGTCTTCTTCACCATCACCGGCTCGAGTTCCGGGAGCCGGACCCCAAAGGCGTTCCTGTGCCCGGTCGTGTAGGTGGGGGATGTCTCCACCGAGAGCGCTGCAAGGAGCACTCCCGTAGCCCCTTCCATCATGGCGGCGACCGCCACCATCTCCCGTGCCCTGCCGTATTTCTCGTTAAGTTCCCTGCGTTTCAGGGCAGTCTGGTCGGTGAGTTTGACCAGTTCCAGCATCATGCCGTCCAGTTTCATCGATAAAAGCCGGTGTATCCGCTCCGCGAGCGCCATCCGTCGCCTGACGAGCAGGAGACCGGACCGGGTGGGTTTGATATCGTCGACTGGCATGCTACCTCTCCTACAGGATAATATACTGCCATATTCGCTCGGGCGGCAGACCGAATGCTTTTCCCCGCGCGATTGCCCGCAGGTTCGCGATTTCGTACTTCTTCCGCTCGAGGTACGCGAGCACCGGCAGGACCGAGAACGGGTGACGCCGGGAGAGAGACTCTAACTGGTGGAGCCTGACGCGGGTGACTGCGATCTCGATCTCGTGAACGGGACGCCGACGCTGGTGCCACCGCTGCCAGACCAGTTCCGCGGCGTCCTCGCTCGAAAAGTTCGGGTCCTGCCGGAGCTCGCGCACCGCCTGGGCCAGAACAGGGACGACATCGGTCGCCAGAAAGACGCTGACGAACTCTACCTCGGTCTCGATGCCGTAGAGCCGCCGGAAGAGGTCGATGGGGATACGGCCGCCCGGGATCATGGTCTGGTCGATGACCGTGATATCGCACGCTTCTTCTGCGCAGTGGAGCCGGAGGAGGTTCCTCACATTGGTGATGTCGATCTCGAACCGGAGATAGCCGATCAACTCCTGGCACCCGCTGCACCCGGACGTGCCGAGGGCGAGCAGCCCGGCGTAGTACTGCCGGTAGAGCTCGTTCTCGATCCGGGCAAAGACTCCCTGCTCCCCGCAGATCCGGTAGTATTCTGCAAGGACCGGGTAGAGCCGCCAGTCCTGGAGGGCCTCGAGGACCTCCTCGCAGGTCGTAACCTCGAGGAGGCGGGCGAGGAGCGCGCTGTCGACCTCGCCTGCCGGGATGAGGAGGTCGCGGACCTGCCGCCGGGGTACGTCGTGGACCGTGCTCCGCAGGATCGCCATGATGTTTGCGATGTCCCACCGGTTGAGGTATTCTCCGGTCAGGGTCCGCAGGTCCCCGGGAGCAATCGCCATGGCGTGCCGGAACGACTGCGCCAGGTTGCGGTTTACCGCCTCTTCGATGAGCTGGGCGCCGGCGAAGTCGTGCGCGAGATCCATGATCTCCTGCCCGTACTCCCGCCGGCCGAGGTGGGCGACGACCTCCGGTATGCTCATCCGCATGATCCGCATGTACTCTTCACGGGGGAGGAGTGTAGTTCTCCGGACCCGGAACCGGGTGCAGGCATAGATGTACGAGGGAGAGATCACCACAACAATAGTGTCATGTTCATGCTCTCTCATAAATGCACACCCGTGGGGGTGGCAGACAAGATTCATATCCTGCGCCGACAACCCACCAACGATCACAATGGCGTACTCGGTCGTTACGGGGGATGTCTTCCGTGCCCACGACGATCCCGCCCATCCCGAGTCGCAGGCACGCCTCGAGGCCGCCCTTGCCGGGGTGCCGGCCGACGCCCGTCGCATTGCCCCCGAACAGGCGACGCCCGGGGACCTGGCACGGGTGCACACGCACCGGCACATCGCCGCCGTCCGTTCGTTCTGCAGGGAGTGTCCCCCCGGCCGGGCCTGCTACCTCGACCCCGATACCTACGTCACCCGGCAGTCGTTCGATGCGGCCCTGTACGCGGCGGGGGCCGCATGGCAGGCTGTGGAGCGGGCGCTCGACGGCGAGCACTGTTTCGCCCTGGTCCGTCCGCCGGGGCACCATGCCGTGCCTGACCGGGCCATGGGATTCTGTCTCTTCAACAACGTTGCCGTCGCGACAGCCCGGGCGCTCCGCGAGGTCGACCGGGTGGCGATCGTGGACTGGGACCTGCACCACGGGAACGGGACAGAGAAGGCGTTCTACACCTCAGACCGGGTGCTCTACTGCTCGATCCACCAGGCGGGGATCTTCCCCGGGACCGGCTGGCCGGAGGAGCAGGGTGCCGGCCCGGGCGTCGGGTATACCGTCAACGCCCCGCTTGCGGCAGGCTCGACCGGCGCCGACTACGCCCTGGTCTTCCGGGAGGTCTTCATCCCGGCGCTCCGGCGCCTCAAGCCGGACCTCGTGGTGGTCTCGGCGGGCCAGGATACGCTCTCCGACGACCCGCTCGGTTTGATGCAACTTCAGCCCGACGACTTCGGAGCCCTGACCGGGATGCTGGCGGACGCGAGTCCCGCGGCCCTCGCCCTCGTGCTCGAAGGGGGCTACGGGCGGTCGCACGCAAACGCCGTCGGAGCGATAGTGGCCGCCCTCGACGGCGCGCGCCCTCTACCCGGCGGCGGTGAGGCGAAGGCGAGCACCCGGCTGCTCGTGGAGGCGTATGCAGGCGGCAGGCATGCCGTCCCCCTGTGCCGGGATCAGATTCATCATCTCCCCGGTCGACCCGAGGACGGTGACCCATATGCCTGATCGAACCCTGATCATCGCGGGTGTCCTTCTCCTCGTCGCCCTCGTCATCGCTCCGTCCGCCTCCGCTGTCACGGTGTACCCGGGCAGCGAGGTCGTGCTCGGAGGGACGAGCACGGGGAGCGACACCGTCTACCTCTTCGTGACCGGCCCGAACCTCCCCCCCAACGGCGGACGGCTTGAAGACCCGCATACACCCGTCCGGTCCGGGGACCCGGCCAGTTTCACGACGGTGACGGTCGGTGCCGACGACCGCTGGACCTACCGTTGGAGAACTGGTGAGGCCGGGCTCGATCCCGGGACCTACACCGTCTACGCCGTGGAAGCACCTGTCGACCGGTCGAACCTCTCCGGCTACGGTTACACTACCATTCCCGTTACCCTCGGGACACCCCCGGGAACCCTGGTGACGCCGACCGCTGCTGTGCCCACCGCGACGCCCACGGAACCGGAGACCACGGCGATGCCGACGGCCACACCTTCGGCCACGCCGACGGCAGCGGCGCCTGCAGCCGTCCTTGTGACGTCCGGCGCGGTGCTTGTTGCGGCGCTCCTGCTCTCGCGGCGGTGACCCGCCCGGGATCCGGGTCCCGGAAAATATATATGCACAGATGTACTATTCTGTACAACAATGTGCAGTATATCGCCGGGGCATTCGGCCCTGTCCGTCGCCTCCGGGAACGTCCCCGGAGGACTCTTCTGGCCTCAGTCCCGGCTATGCTGGCGTCCGTACTGATTTCCGCAAATATCCTGTTCGATCGTTTGTCGAATTCCATACCATGAAATTGATACCATGAAATCGAGAGATATTGCAATTGTCGGCATACTCCTTGCCATAGGGGCCATCATCAGGTACATGTCCCTCCTGATCCCCGGTCCCATCGTATCGAACCTCGTGATCGCCTTCTATAGCCTCGCCATCATCCTCATCGTGCCCACGTTCCGGGAGGCGCTCGGGATCGGCGTCGTGGCGGGCGTCGTCTGTGCCCTTCTCAGCCACTCGATCTTCCCGCCCGCAAACCTGATCAGCGAACCTATCGGGGCGGTCGTCTGTCTCGGGACCTACCTGGTGCTGAGAGACCGGTTCGTTCTCGCCCCGGCGGTGACGACGCTCGTTGCCACCCTCGCGAGCGGGTTCTCCTTCATCCTCATCGCGCTCCTCGCCGTGGCCCCGACGGTTCTTGGCACGTTCGGGACCGTCGGTGCGTTCCTCGCGGTCACCGTGCCGATCGTACTCATGACGGCGGCGGTCAATGCCGTCGTTGCGCAGGCGCTCGAGGTGCCGGCGTCGCGGGCATTGATGCGGGGGGCCCCGCGTGCGGCCCCGGCACGGGACGCGAGGCCGGCAGATGAATCCTGAGGTCGGCCGGGAGACCGCCCTCTCTCTTCGAGGCGTCACCTACACCTACCCCGGGTCCGGGACGCCGGCACTCGACGGGATCGACCTTGCTATCGGGAGAGGGGAGATCGTCTTCGTCACCGGCCCCACCGGGGCCGGGAAGACGACCCTCTGCCTTGCGGCGTCCGGCATTCTCCATCACGAGTACGGCGGCACGCTCGAGGGTGCGATCACCATCCTCGGGAAGAGCGTCCGGGACTACCGGAGCATGGCCGAGATCGGGAGAAACGTCGGGGTGGTCTTCGACGACGCCGACGCCCAGCTCATCTTCACGACCGTCGAGGAGGAGGTGGCCTCCGGGCTTGAGAATCTCGGGCTCTCCCGGGAGGAGATGCGGCAGAGGCTCCGCCAGGTGATGGAGGCGACCGGGATCGCCGACCTCGCGGACCGGGCACCGCATACTCTCTCCGGGGGGCAGAAGCAGCGGGTTGCCATCGCCGCAACCCTCGCCCTTGGGACAGAGATCCTCGTCCTGGACGAACCGACCGCCGAACTGGATGCGGAAGCGACCGGTGCGGTATCCGCGCTCCTCCGCCGGCTTTCTGGGGAGGGTACGGCCGTGCTCATCGTCGAGCAGAAGCTCGGCGAGCTCGCCGCCATCGCGGACCGGATGGTCCTCGTCGAAGGCGGAGCGATCGTTGCGGAAGGGTCTCCCGCACAGATGCTGCAGGACGACCTCCTGCAACACCCGGCGGGCGGCGGCGTCCGGTCCCCTGCACCGGCGGCAGCCCCACGGAGCGAGGCACCCCCCATCATATCGGTCCGTGGGCTCGTCCACCGCTACGACGGGGTAATGGCCGTCGGGGGTCTCGACCTCGAGGTCGCTCCCGGTGAGATCGTGGCCGTGGTCGGGGAGAACGGGTCCGGGAAGACGACGCTCGTCAAGCACTTCAACGGGCTGCTCCGCCCCACCGAAGGCACCGTCACCGTCGACGGACTCGACGCCGCGACGGTCCCGATAGCGGAACTCGCACGCCATGTGGGTCTCGTCTTCCAGAACCCGGACACCATGCTCTTTGCAGAGACCGTGGAGGACGAAGTGGCATTCGGCCTCAAAAACATCGACCCCGGTGACCCGGGGCAGCCGGTCGACGCGGCCCTTCGCGAGGTCGGCCTCCTCCACCGGAAGGCAGCCTACCCGCGTTCGCTCTCGCGGGGCGAGCGGCAACGCCTGGCCATCGCCTGTGTCATCGCCATGAAGCCGAACGTGATCGTGCTCGACGAGCCCACGACCGGGCTCGACGCCCGGGAGTCAGGAAGGGTCATGGAGATCCTCGGGCGCCTGCGGCAGAGCGGTCACACGATCGTCATGGTGACGCACGATATGCATCTCGGGGAGGTGTATGCGGATCGTATCGTCAGGATGGAGCAGGGAAGGATCGTCTACGACGGAAGAACTTATGAGGAGGAACCATGTCCGAGATTATGCAGTATGTCACCCGGGAGAGCGCCTTTCACCGCCTCCACCCGCTCACCAAACTGATCTTTGCAGCCGTCGTCGTGGCCCTTGCGGTGCTGACGAGCGATACCGTGATGCTCGCGGTCCTTTCCGGGACGGTCGTAGCCGTGGCGGTAGCGAGCGGGCTTGCCCGCGACCTTCTTCGCCAGGTTCCCCTGCTGCTCTCGCTCGCGGTGAGCCTGCTCGCCCTTACCGTCCTCACCATCCGGAGCGGGGATATCCTCTGCTACCTGGTCCCTCCGGCGGTCCCGGTCATCGGCGGTGCTTTCCCCGTCACGGCGGGGGCGATCGCCCTTGCGCTCGCGATGTCGCTCCGGTTCGCGGCGATGCTGTTTGCGTTCCAGCTCCTGGTCATATCCACCCAGCCGCGCGACCTCGTCCATGTCATGGACCGCCTCAGGATGCCTGTGGACTACACGCTCATGTTCCTGATTGCGCTCCGGTTCATCCCGAGCCTGCAGCTCGAGGGGAAGCGGATCCACGAGGCGCAGCTTGCCCGTGCCTATAACCCCGGGAGAGGCCTTGCCGGGAAGATCCGGGGCCTCTTCCCCATCATCATCCCGCTGGTCTCGAACTCCCTCGGGAAAGCCACGGTCCTCGGGCTGACCATCGACCTCCGGGGATACCGCTCCGGCAGGCGGACACCGATGCGTGACCTCGTGCCGGGCAGGGCCGACGTCGCCGGGATCTGCTGCATGGGCCTTCTAGTCGCAGGGTATTTGGCCGTGCTGGTCGTATAACCTGATATGTGCGGCGGTGCGCCTCCGACGGCGTTTGAGTTCTACCTGGGCGGGAGCGTCGGGCCGTCCCTCTACGTCAGGCTCGTAGACGGCCGGCTCCTCTACGAATGGGCGAGTGCCGGCGGCTACTCCGGAGTGGTGATGGAGGCGTCGCCCGCAGAGGAGGAGTGGGCTCGGTTCCGGGAGACCGTCGACCGGCTCGGTGTCCGGGAGTGGGAGCCGGAGTACGTCTCCGCCCACTCCTGCTGCGACGTTACCTACTGGCACCTGCGGATGGAGATAGACGGGCACAATATCGTCGTGCGGGGTGCAAACGCCTACCCGGGCTCCCGCGGCCCCGAGGTCTCGAAGCAGTTCCGCGAGTTCCGCGCGGCGGTGGAACGGCTGATCGGGCGGCCCGCCGGCCCTTGAGACATTACATGGCTGAGATCGGTATCTCCCCGCCGGATGCCGATGGTCGTCCCGACTGCAGCAGCCGTCGTACCGGGTACGATCTGCCGCGGGCATGGGTTCCCGGATTACTGCTCCTTACCGGAAGAAGTTCAGCCGCACTCTGCACAGCACCGGCTCTACCTCTTCCTCCAGGCCAGGAATACGGCGAAGAAGGTACAGATGAGCGGGATCGCACCGAAACCCGGTGACTGGACCGCCTCTGTTGCCTTCGGGGTGCCTGTCCCGAAGACGTCCGGGTGGAGGTCTCCTGCCACCTCTTCCAGCGCATCCACGATCCGCGGGCTCCCACGGCTGACGATATCGGAGTCAATGACGTAAACACGGCCGTTCCTGACCGCATCGAGTCTCTGCAGGCGGGGCTCGTTCATGATGTAATCGTAGATGGCATCATACCCGTCTCTGTTCATGCCGGTGCCCGAACTGACCAGGATATACTCGGGATCCGTGGTGATGAACTCTTCAAGGCTGACGATGCTCCATTCCTCGACAGCACCGAATGCGTTGGTCCCCCCGGCCATCCTGATCACCTCGTCCTGGAACGTTCCCCTGCCACTGACCCTGATCGGGTCGTACCAGACGATATGCGCGACTGATGGTCGTTCGGCCAGGTTTTCCACCTTTCCGGTCACTGCCCGGATGCGCTTCCGGAGTTCCTCGATGCATGCTGATGCCTGCTCTTCCTGCCCGGTCGCCGTTCCGACAAGTTCGATGTCCCGCAGGACGTCGTCGACCGTCTGCGGGTTGAGGGAGACGACGGTCATCCCGAGGGTTCGCAGGCGGTCGGCAACTTCTTCGGTGTTGCGTGCGGCGAAGATCAGGTCCGGTTCCGCCGCGATCACCTTTTCGATGTTGACGCTGCTGTATCCGCCGACTTTCGGTTTATCGGCAGCCCCAGGCGGATAGTCGCAGTAATCGGTGACACCGACGATCCGGTCCTCAAGGCCCAGGGTATACAGGATCTCGGTGTTCGAGGGTGCGAGCGAGACTATTCGCTGCGGCGTTCCCCGAATGACGACGGTCTCCCCGAGATCGTCGGTCACCGTCACGCATCGTCCGGCCTCACCCGTAACGACGGGTGTCGCACCTGCCGTACCGGCAAGCAGAAGGAGCACGATGATCGACGAAACAGAGAGTATCAGGCGCGTGGTTCGCATTACTATAGGTACACTTGCGTTACGGTAATAACAGTTTACAAATTGACATCATGCTACGGCACCGCGGTGTTTGCCGGGCGTCGCCTTCCGCGTCCCCGGTAGGAAGCGATCCCACGCATACTGCCGGGTTTAACGCTCCGGGCGGGGGAATCGGGAGTCAGCTCCGACCGGAGTATCCCTGCGACAGGCGGGCAAGGAGTTCCTCCGCCTCCTCGACCCGGAGAGCCCCGCGCGTCTCCAGGTCGGCCAGCACCGCAGCCGCTTCGCCCCCGGTATAGTCCTCCATCGGGGAGTTGCTGTTCCTTGAGTAGAGGATTATGGGCTTTGTCCTGTAGTCGAGCAGCACCCGGAGGTTGTCGAGATTCCCCCGGCCGATCGGCATGGCCGTAACGACGATGGCGTCTGCATCGTCCAGGCACTCGCGGAGGCCTGAGAGCGATTCGGGGGTGATGCCGTGAAACGGAGGTTCCGCAACGCAGGGAAGACCGAGGTGCATGGCCGTCCCGTAATCCGTATCCAGGACGTTCAGGATGCCGCAGGTGACTGTAAAACCCGCAGCATGGAGCAGCTGGAGGATATCGGACCCCGTCCCCCCGCCGCAGACGACATGCACCCTCCGGTTCGTCCCAACACCCGACTGGTGCGTATACACGGGCAGGATATACGGTCTCCCCGTAAGCGGATGTGGTTTGACGAGTGTCTCCATCTGAAAGATCTCGCGGATGTTCTCGTAGGTCAGGACTTCTTCGGGTGTCCCTGTGGCGTAGACCTTCCGGTCTTTGAGGAGCAGGAGCCGATCACAGTAGTATGCGGCCAGGTTCAGGTCATGAAAGACGCTTACCACCGTGATCTTCCCGGTAAGATCCCTGATGATGTTGAGGATCTCGACCTGGTGGCTGACGTCGAGATTCGAAGTTGCTTCGTCCAGCAGCAGGATTTTCGGTTCCTGCGCGAGCGCCCGCGCTATGAGCACCCGCTGGCGTTCCCCGCCGCTGATATCGTGTATCGACATCCCGGTGAGGTGGGCGACGTTTGTAAGATGCATGGCGTGGTCGCAGATCTCCACGTCCCGGAGCGTCTCGGAAGCAAGCCTCCCGATGTAGGGGTGTCTTCCCATCATGACGATGTCGCGCACCGTGTAGTCGAAGCCGATTGAGATGTCCTGCGGAACTACCGCGACCTGACGCGCAAGCTCGCGGTACCCGAGCGTATCCAGATTCCGGCTATCGAGCCGGATCTCTCCGCTATCCCGGGCGACGACCCGGCTCATCGCTTTCAAGAGGGTCGTCTTCCCTGACCCGTTCGGCCCGATGATCCCGAGGATCTCGCCCGCGTCTGCATGGAACGTGATCGCCTCGAGGATCTTCTTTGCGCCGTAGGAGACGTCGATATCGATGATTTCAACCGGTTTCATGTTTTCATCCGGCTCCGGAGAAGGTAAATGAAGAACGGTGCGCCGAAGCAGGCGGTTATGATCCCGACCGGCATGTCGTTCGTGAAGGTCCTTGTGAGCGTATCCGACCAGACGAGGAGGATAGCGCCTGCAAGAGCAGCTGCGGGGAAGAGAAGGCGGTGGTCGGGTCCGACGATCAGCCGCATCACATGCGGGGTGATCAGGCCGATGAACCCTATCGATCCGGCTACCGCAACGGCTATTCCCGCCACTAACGCGCTCAGGACGAGGAGGATCCGTTTCAACCCCTCGACGTTCACCCCGAGATGGGTTGCGTCCTCTTCGCTCAGGGAGAGTATGTTGACGTCGCGTGCGAAGAGGTAGATGCCCGCGCACCCGACCAGAATGGGAAGGGCAACGATGACATCGTCCCACGATACGTTCCAGAGCCCTCCCATCAGCCAGAACATGATCTGGTGCAGGCTCCGCCCTGCGGTATACATGAGGAAAGAGAGGAGTGCCGCAAGAAGCGTTGAAAGGGCGATGCCGGAGAGCAGGAGCGTTTCGACCGGGATCTTACCTCGCTTGCGGGAGATGAAGTAGACGGCGAAAGTGGCGGCCATCGCCCCGGCGAACGCGAACACCGGTCGTCCTGCGCCGGCAAACAGGACGATCGCGATTGTGGCCCCGAGGGCGCCGCCCGACGAGGTGCCGATGATGTGGGGATCTGCCATCGGGTTCCTGAACAGTCCCTGCATGGCCGTGCCTGCCACGGCAAGCGCACACCCGACCAGTGCCGCGGCGATAACCCTCGGCAGCCTGACATCCCAGATGATCGTCCACGCGTTCGGCAACGAAAGCAGGGATCCGGGGGAGATACCGGTCGGTCCGAGAGCGGCCGCACAGGCCACACTGACGAGAAGTGTGCAGGCGAGTGCCGGAATTGTGATGAACGCCGTTCTCCTCATGAGTTCTAAATAAAATCAATTTTACTTTATTAAAATATGTCTGTGTTGCCGGTACGGCATACGCCGGCAGGGTTCCGGTGAAGTCGGAGGTGGCCTGAAACCGGGCGCGTTCTCCCGGGTAGCGCGGAGTAAACCTCATACTCTCTGATAACCAAGAGATCTGGCATATGGGCAATCTGAATGTTGCCGTGCTGGGACCCGCCGGTTACGCGAAGGACCTCGGGAAGAAGGGCACGGAATCCGATATAACCTTCTATAACCTGAAGAAGGGCGACGATACCGTCACCATCATCGAGCCGACACGGTATCCCGAGCGGCTGGCCCCGCTCTTTTATGCCGCATCGATGGCGGATGCGGTTCTCATCGTGGTGAGCGAGATCACCCCGACGTTCGGGGAATGGGTGCTGATGCTCGATGAGGTCGGGGTGGAGCAGGGCTACATCGTCCTCAAAAACTACGTAACCCCCGATGAGGTCGCGCCGCTCCTGCGCGGGACGGTGCTCGAGCGCTACGAGTTCGTAGACGTTGACCCGATCGCGCTGCGCGACCGTCTGCTTCGCGAGGCGCATGCACGGTCCTCCACCCAGCCCGGCGCCGGTGCCGTGGGGACGGTTCCCATCGATCACCACTTCAACGTCCGCGGCATCGGGACGGTCATCCTCGGCGGCGTCGTGCGGGGCGGTATCAGGAAGCACGATACCCTGAAGGTCTACCCGGGTGAGAAGGCGATCACGGTGCGGTCCATCCAGAAGCACGACGACGACTTCGACTGGGCCGCCGAGGGCGACCGCGTGGGGCTCGCGCTCAAGAACATCGAGTCGGACGACCTCGACCGCGGCTTTGTCCTCTCCGACGATCCCGCGATCAGGACCCGGACGAACCTCGAGGCACGGGCGACCCTGGTCAGGTACTGGCCGGCACCGCTCACGGCAGGGACGGTGCTCCACCTCGGCCACTGGATGCAGTTCATCCCGGCGCGGGTGGAGGCGGTGCGGGACGACGGAGACTGGCGGCAACCGACGCTCACGCTTGCGCTGGAGAAAGACCTCGTCTACCTCCCCGGCGATGCGGCGGTGCTTCACTACCTCGAGGGCGGGAAACTCCGGATCGCCGGGCGTATTGAGCTGCCCTGAGCGGGGGGCGGGAAAGTTCCCGTCTTCCGGATAATATACTCTTCTTTTTTGAGTGCTCTGGCTGATGGAGTTCCTATGCCGTGGACAGCTGCACTCGCATCTATCGGTGCTCCAGTTCGGAACCCTTTGAGAAACCCATAGGGCTTCGAGTGCGACGTTCCGGAGGAACGATGGAAGAAGCAGGCGAATAAAAAAAAAGGGGTTTAGACGAGTTTGAAGAGCGGGTGAGTGTCCACCAGGGGCTCGACACCGAAGTCGCGTGCCGCTTCCAGCACAACGATGTCGGTGTAGGCCTGTGCGGTGATCATCGCCTCGACATTCTCGATTGGGCCGTACATGATCAGGTCGGCACCGAGCGTGCTTGCAATCATGTTGCAGCCGATATCGGGTGCAGACCAGGCTGCCTGGCGCATACCGTCAGTGCCACCGAGGTAGTGGTGCGTGAGCTGCTCGACGAGGGCATCCTTGCCCTCGAGGCCAGCCAGCTGCTGTGAGGGGGTTTTCTTCGTTCCCTTCCACCGCTTCAGCCAGGTCCAGGAGACAGTCATGTTGTGGTAGGCACCACCGGTCGGCAGACCGTGAATCGCCTTGCAGGCGAGGATCTCACGGTATGAACCACCGGAGCCGAGACCGAGCGGGGTTGCTGCGGTATCGAGGATCGGGCGGGTGATGCCGCACTTCTCTGCGATCTCGAGCATACCCATCTCCTGTCCGGCGACGCCACCCTCGACCAGAACCTTCTCACGGCCGGCGACCGACGGGTCGGCGGGGTTGAAGGCGAGGACGATGGCTGCGTTCACATCGCTCTTTGCCAGCGCCTCGATGTTCTCCGGTCCGATCGAACCGTTGATCGAGTTGTAGATCGCACGGTCGGCGGTGCCCGACTGGGTGACGTACTCGCACGCATGGGCGAGCGCCGTCGGGACGGACGAGTCCATCAGGAACGCGGTCTTGTCGTCGATGCTGCAGAACCAGTCGATGTAACTCTCGAAGGCCTCGCCGAACTCCCCGATGATCTGAATGAAGTGCGGAATGCCGGTGATATCCGAGAGTTCCTGGCAGCGGTTCCAGAGCCCCTCTGCTTTTAGCTTGTCGATCTTTCCGGTGTGGTCATCCAGAACTACTTCGTGCTTGTTGTAGAAGATGGATGCACCGAGCACGGTCGGGTACTCTCCAGGCTGCCCGCCGATCATGGTACCGTTGAAGTCGTGTACCGTCTGCTCTTTTTCGAATTTGAACATATTCGTCAATCCTCCTTACAGGTACCCAATCAATTTGGGCAGTAATACCAACAACATCATGAATACAATCAAACCTGCAACCAGTCCATACAGGATGCCGATATCGCGCCCGACTTTTCTTCCGACGCGCTGGGCTATCTCTGCATCGACGAACTCGATCCTCTCCTCGATAGCGTTGAGCCGCTCCTCGATCTCAAGGAACTGCGGGTTTGCGCCTGCAGCGGCAACTTCCGCCGCACCGCCTGCTTCCTTGACCTCGACGATCATGGGTTCTGCAGCGAACGCACCGGGATCTCTGGCCTTGAGTTCATCGATCTTGGCCTTGATGGTCCCCATGTCCTCGCTTTCCATGATGTTGACAATCTCGACCTGGTCCTGGAAGCGTTTGATCGCCTCATCGGAGAGGTTCTCGATGAACGGGATGGCTCCCTGGGCTCCGACGATCTTACCGCCGGAGACACCGCCGGCATGCAGCGCTATGAAGCTCTGACCGGAGAGATGTCCCTTAACCTCCGTACCACAGCAGAGGATGAACCTGATGTTGGGGTTGGAGATGACGTTCGCGATGACCTTCTCGAGGCCGAGGTTCTCGGTCTTACAGGACCCGGCGATTGCCGCTCCGGCATCGCAGATGCCCTGCTCATCGAGGTGGGATCCCATGGTGATGACGGCGACGCAGCTCTGTGCATCTCCCGTGTGGAAGTCGCCTTTAGCAATCGGCCATCCACTGGCCGGTGATTTCTTCTCAACCATGTTAGATCGCCCCCAGCATCAGAGCCGGAACCACGACGCAGAGCATGACGATACCGAGTCCGACTGCGAACCCGATGAGTCCCATGCCCATGATGCCTGACTCGAGTTTGGTCGTGCGGGCAAGGATCTGTGCCTTGTACCGGATGGCGTCCATCATTCTGTTGATCGAGGTCATCCGGATGGGGCCTGCTGCCTGTGTACTTTCTTCTGCCATCTATCTCACCCCAGCAAAATGAACCCCAGGATCACGAACGAGACGATCAGGCCGATCATGAGGCCCTCGATCTTGCCCGAGTAAACGCCGGCGGCAAACTTGTTGCGGTAGCCGATGTCGGTGACCATCCGCTCGATAACCTTCATCCGTGCGTGTATCAGTGCCAGTTCGCCAGTGAGCGGCTGTACTTCGCCAGTCGCTTCCTCTGCCGCACCGCCTGCTTCCTTGACCTCGACGATCATGGGTTCTGCAGCGAACGCACCGGGATCTCTGGCCTTGAGTTCATCGATCTTGGCCTTGATGGTCCCCATGTCCTCGCTTTCCATGATGTTGACAATCTCGACCTGGTCCTGGAAGCGTTTGATCGCCTCATCGGAGAGGTTCTCGATGAACGGGATGGCTCCCTGGGCTCCGACGATCTTACCGCCGGAGACACCGCCGGCATGCAGCGCTATGAAGCTCTGACCGGAGAGATGTCCCTTAACCTCCGTACCACAGCAGAGGATGAACCTGATGTTGGGGTTGGAGATGACGTTCGCGATGACCTTCTCGAGGCCGAGGTTCTCGGTCTTACAGGACCCGGCGATTGCCGCTCCGGCATCGCAGATGCCCTGCTCATCGAGGTGGGATCCCATGGTGATGACGGCGACGCAGCTCTGTGCATCTCCCGTGTGGAAGTCGCCTTTAGCAATCGGCCATCCACTGGCCGGTGATTTCTTCTCAACCATGTTCTTCACCTCACAGCAGTCCTAATACTATGACACCGGCAACCAGAAGGCCGACTGCCATGCCATACCAGAATGCGTTCACGCCTCCGGCGACGTTGAGAACTCCCTCCCTGTTCGGGAACGATGCCAGGAAGCTGCCCTCTCCGGAGAGCATGCCGACCAGGTCGTCGGTAATCTTCTCGAGTTCCGCTACCTGCTCGAGCACGGGGGTGTACGAGACACCGGCAGTGGTGACGATGCCGACCATCGGGTCGACGACCAGTCCGTACTCAGGCAGTACCTGAACGTATGCCATTTAGGCACCTCCCTTGGGCTCCAGGATCGGCTTTGCGTCGAGCCATGCGTAGGCGTCGCGCTTCGAGAGCGCGATGTACTGCACGTAGGTGTAGATCCACCCGATGACGGAGACCAGCAGCGCGACGAGAGCGGGAAGGAACGCGATGAACGCGAACGAGATGATCGCAACGGGGATCATGCTCAGGAACCCGCACTCTGCGGCGAGCATGAGTGTCCGGTCCTGCTGCTCCCCCGGCCCGAGACAGGCGTTGAAGGAGTGCTGGATGGCGATGGCGCCGAGCATGAAGATCACGGCGATGATGCTGCCGCCGATGACGGAGGCTTCGTAGGTCTGTACGGCGAATCCGAGGATGACGACCGTACCGGTGATCATGCCGAGGAATTCGAACGTTCCGCAGGCCATGGCTGCGAGGCCGAGCACCGTCATCGCACCGACGATTGCAAGCTCGATCAGCGAGACGATCATGACCGGGATGTCCATCCGGACGACGTTGTTCGCCATCAGCCCGGCGACCGCACCGATGATCGCGGCGACGATGATCGCAACGATGGGTGCGAGGATACCGGTCGTGGCTCCGAAGAGCGCGCCGACGACACCGGACCCGAGCGCGATCATACCCGCCGACGGGACACCGGTACCGAGACCGTAGCTGCAGAGGTGCTTGATCGTGTCGGTACCCCAGAGGAGTGCGACCACGGCGGCAAGCCCGCCGAAGAACGCGAAGTACTGGGTGCCGGTGATTGTGTTCAGGTATGTCAGGTAGATGAGGACGAGCGATCCCACGAGTCCGTAGATCAGGATCTGGTTGTGCGGGATGCCGCCTGCTCCGACTTCAATTTTTACCGACATTTAGAATACCCCCACCAGTCCGAGCAGCGCGATCGCGAAGATGCCTGCAACTGCGGATGCCGCAGCGGCTGCGATGACTGCTCTCGGGAATCTCTTGAACTTGGGGTCGTGCGGCCCTTCGATCGTACCGGTGATGTTGTACGCGGCAAGCACGGCGTTCATCAGGAACATTCCGACCGCGAAGATACCGGCAAGCGAGATGGCGACGGACGCGATCTGCTCGACCGTTACGTTCAGGATTACGGGCAGCTGCGCCTGGTAGATGTCAAGAAGCTCGAGGTAGATGAGCGTTCCGCCGAGACCACCGAGTGCGCCGCCGATGACACCGCCGACCCAGGAGATGAACGGGAGGCCGTGCCCCTCGGTACCCTGGCTCTTGTACTCGGGGAAGGTGTCGCCGGTGATCGGGTCCTTTGCGACCTTACCGGATGCTGCCGGGATACCCATGCCGAAGACGTAGATGACGTTGACCATCGTACAGGTGATTGCCATCAGCAGCCCGCCGCCGACGGCACCGCCGGCGAGAGCGACAGCGAATCCGAACGGAGCGGCCCATGCGCCACCGAAGAGACCGGCAAGGCCGGCACCGGCGGCGAGCATCGCGACACCGGTCGCGATACCGGGTGCCTGTCCCATTGCAGCGGGGGCACCGCCGACCGGGACGAAGTGGACGCCGAACGCGATCAGGACGCCGCCGACGATGATGCCGACGAGAGCGATCAATCCGGCCATCTGCACGAGGAAGAAGGCGAGCGCAAGCGCGACGATGATAAGAACAATGCTGAGAACGAGGCCCATCCCCGTCGGGGGCTGGACGCCTCCAGTCTGTGCTGGTCCACCGAGTGCGCTCATGATGATGCCTCCTCAGGAGCCGTGTAGGGCCCGAAGGTCTTCCTTGCCCAGACCTCGATGTAGCGGTCGATGATGGCAAAGACCAGGATCACGATGATACCGACGATGATCGGTCCCCAGATGTTGAGCTCTTCAAAGACCACGGTACGCCAGAGTTCGAAGAAGACGATCAGGCCAAAACAGATCCCGGACGCGGGGCCGCCGAGTTTGGCGCTGAAGAAACCGTTGTCGAGCGAGTTCCGCTGGCCGGCCTCGGCGTAGCGGACGATGTTTCCGGACGCGGAGATCGGAACGCCTGCTCCGAACTTCTGCTCCTGGTACTGCCGCTCCTTTCCGTAGAACGGGTTACCGGTTGCAGACCCGGCTGCACCGAGCGCGATACCCCATACGAGGCCCAGCAGCGGGAGCGGGAAGGGGTGGCCGAGTGCGCTGATCATGAGGTGACACATCGCGACGGTGGTGAAGATTGCTACGAACGCGTGTGCCATGGTCACGGTCGTCATCGACTTCAAGATATCGATGTAGACCGGCTGTCCAAATTTGGCGAGACTTGCAGTACGGCCGAGATATGCGGTTGTCGCATAGACGCCCTGCACGAAGACCGCGAGAGCGCTCCCGAGAACGATTGCAAGTATCGGGTTTATCTGCATCGCCATGAATGCCCAGGCAAGGCCTGCACCCAGAGCAACCCATAGGCCGTATGCGGGGGGTTCACCGGCAACTGCCTTGTTAAAGATGCGGTGAATATATCCCATCTGCGGAGCCAGCTGAACCTGAGAGTTCGGGTCACCCTGTGATCCGATATCAGACTCAGTGTCTTCCGCAGCGCCGGCGACGGTTGCAAGAGCACCTGCCAATGCGGTAATGCCGATGCCAAATACGATCTCTTCCATTCAGCATCCTCCTCCGGTGCTCATGGCACCGGAGTATGGGTTCAAAACCTTTTTGGTTCATTTAACAGTTGTTTATGACTTAATTAAAGGTTTCGAAAAGTTACGCCGTTATCGCAACGAAACGTAAAAAATCGGCTAAAATACCCTTTTTAGGCATGTTGGGTTACGCTAGGGAAAAAAAAATTGAGTTGGGATTACCGGGCCGGAATGATGAGCGAACGCTCGCCGGCGGGCATGAACTCGCGGATTGCACCCTTCGCGAACTCGCGGCGGGGCTCGGCGAAGTCGAACTTCAGGCTCGGGTCGGCGAAGCAGACCTTCACCAGCGGGCTGTAGCAGAACGCGTCGCCGCGTCCGTAGTGAGAACTGCCGACGATGGCGGCGTACTCGCCCTGGTGACCGACGTTCATCGCGTAGTTCGGGTAGTTCGGGCCACGCAGTTCTCCCATCAGACCACGGTCGGACACCATGGAGAGCGAGTTCGCGGAACCGCACTGGTCCTGCAGGTCGTAGCCGAAGAAGCCGAGACGCGACCATCCGTCCTTGTGCAGGAGCATGGAGAGGTACCAGGCATTCAGACCGGCGTTGGAGTTGCCGGTCGTGATGGAGGTCGTGAGACCGGACGCGGCGGCGATGACACCGGCACGCTGGGACCCGCCGAAGTGGTCCTCCATCATGGTCGGGTACTGCTCGTACTGCTCCATGGCGTTGAGGGTGACCTCGGTGGCGAGATCGTTGACGATCTCCTGGGTCGGCTTGACCTTGTCGCCCGGGCTCGGGTTCTTCCAGTCGACCTTGTACTTGTCCTTGGCGTAGTCCATGCCGTAGTAGGTGAACTCGTCGAGGATGTTGTCGGTGTAGGCCGCGGTCGCGTACTGCGTGAAGCCGACACCGCCGGACATGTAGGAGCCGAGCCAGATCTGGTCGAACAGCATGGTTCCGGCGCCGACGACCTCAAGGGAGGCCTTTGCGGGGTCGTTGGGGTACTTCCGGTTCGCCTGGATGATATCGGAGAAGACACCGAACATGATGCCACCGGGCTCGTTCGGGCCACGGGCACGCCGGGCGGGCAGGTGGGACGCCATCTGGATGACGCCTGCGTGCTTCGCGGCGTAGGAGAGGTCGGCGACGGCCGCTTCGCCGGCGCACATGCGGTAGGCGGCGATGAAGGACATACCGATCTGCATCGCAGACCACCGGGAGGTCGTTCCACCGTCACAGGTCCGGGAGACCGTGGTCGGGATGTGGATCGCCTGCCAGAGGGACTTTCCTACGGCAGCGGAGAGCGCCTCGGCCTGCTTCGCGGGGAAGAGCTTCTCGACGTCGAGGACGAACTGGGGCTCGAGGTCGTCGGCGAGTTCCTGGTCGCCGGTGAAGACCTTGACGTAACAGTCGTCGACGAGGCCGGGGTGGGTCTCGACCATGTGCTCCTGAACGACGGCCGCGCCGGGCATGGCGTGGTTCAGCACGTGGAGGTACTCGTTGATCGTCTCGGGGGTGACTTCCTTGCCCAGACGCTTCTGCAGGGTCTGGTGGGCGAGGTCCATGTTGACGATGACCGTCCTCCTGATGTCGTCCCACATCTGCTGCATCGCAGAGTTGTTGACGAAGTGCAGGTCGTCACCCTCCACGAAGACGCCGGTGCCGGAGACCTCGTAGGTCATCAGCTGGCGCTGGCCGAGCGGGATACCGCCCAGGTGGCAGCGTACGGGGTTGTACATGGAGATGCCGCGGTCCATCTCGACGGCACGGCTCGCCTTTACGAACTCCTCCTTGCGGGGGGATTGGTGGTAACCGTTGAACTTGTAGTACTCAGCCGTTTCGGACTGGACATCCTGTCCCTGGAACTTCTCCTTGAGGGCTTGCAGGAACAGCTTCTGGGTTCTCTCAATCTTTGCCATAATTCAATCACTCCTTGGGCATGAATCCGTACTTTGTCCGCAGCGAGTGGATGCGCTGTACGTATTCGATGTACTCCGCGTCGTCACGGTAGGGGGTGCCGCCAAGGGAGTGGAAGATCGTCGTGTGGGCCTTGAGCCATTTCTCGTCGAGCGGCTTGCCGATGGCAACCGCACGGTCGAGGGGCTCGCCGATCTGGTTCTTGACGTAACGGACGATGCCGTCCTCGCCAAGGACGCTCCTCTGGAGCATGTCGAACATCATGCCGTTCTCGGCAAGACGGAGCGAGTGACCGTGCACGGTCGCACCGCGGATGCCGGTGCGGGCCGCGTCGAGGAGCTCGGTCTCGACGAGTTCCTTGGAGTACTTCTCGAGGTCACGCTCGCGGCACTCGACGATCTGACGGCCGGAGAGCGTACCGGGGTCGATACCGCGGAAGCGGTAGCACTCGGTGTAGGTCCGCTGGTAGGGGTGGCAGGGGGCGAAGAACATCGAGTCCGCGAACTGGATGTAGCGGACGCGGTCGCCGGCCTTGGCACCGTCTGTCGGAGTTACAATCTTCCTGATGGGGCAGTCGGGCTCCTGCTGCTCGGCGAGCGGCGGGTGGGCCGTCGGATAGGCGGCTCCCGGCGCCCTGTGGCCGAGAATCAGCACGATGTCCTCATCTGTCACATCACGCATCTTTTCAAGCTTCTGGCTGGGGTTCATCTGCTTGCGCCGGTTCTCGGCGACCTTGGATGTACCCGGTCCGTATTGGGGCTTGTATGCCATGTTTTCTTTCACCTCATGTTGGGCTTTTTAGCACTTTCATAACGGCACGAATGACCTCTGCCAATTTCCCTCTGCCTGGCGTCTGACCACGTGTCACACCGCTGACGATATCCATCACAATGCCTTTCGTTCTCACCCGGTCGGGCGGCGGCATGACCACCGCAGTCCTGATTCCCTCTTTTGCGAGATCTTCGAAGTCGATCGGGACCTGGGAGACGACGATTGCCCTGATGTTAGCGTGCTCAAGGATAAACCGGACCTTCTGCACCACATGGGAGCGGACGTTCCCGTGATGCAGGATGGCGACCTTGTGCTGCTCGATCTGGGCGATCTCTTTCTCCGTCAGCCCGAAATAGGCTCCGAGAACGTGACCCGTGACAGGAGAATCTGCCGGAACCCCGCTCCCTGCGTTGAGGACGAGCGTAGTCACGGAGAACTCCGTCCCTTCCCTCCGGAGACCGGAGGTGATGTCGCAGACGGGTTTTGTTACGTGCCTGCGGCCGGGGGACATTCCGATCACGATCACATCCGGGGACCTGGCCTCAGAGATGGTGCCCCGCTGGGCAAGCCCACCTCCTTTTCCCATCCCCATGCTCTCGCGGCAATCGACAACCTGGGTTACTCTTCCGATAGGCATGTCACTTGGTTCCCTGAATGATAATTGGGCCGCCTTTCTTTCGTGGATCGACAAGCCCGAGGATCTCTTTGTCGGCGTCAGGTCCGTATTTAGCGTAGTCGGACATCGTCGGCTGAGTCTTCATGTACCGCCCCTGCTGGACGGTGCAGGAGAAGTCCTTATCGGCAAAGACTTCGTCGACTGCTTCACAGATAGCCGAAATGCACGACTCGTCCTCGAGCTCCAGGATGATTGTTCCGACCTGTACCTGGAGCTGGACGTCCTGGTCTCCGACATGGATGACCTTACGATCCGGGTGGGGGTTGGGTTGCCCCCGTGCCGGGCCGTAGGGAACGGTGGCGGGAATGCTCGGTCCGTTGATGGACATCCGGCGAATCCCGCCGACCTGAACAAGCCTGTTCAGGAGTTGTTCCGCAGTGTCGGGTCTGAGGAATCGCGCAGAAACGATTCGAACCTGAGGGTATATGGCTTCAGTCATTGGTATCCTGTGTTATTTACACACCCTGTGCGATCTGCTGGATCGGCTTGTTGAAGACGTCGACCTTGCCGAAGGTGTCGCCGTAGACCTTGGAAGTGCTCTCGGGCGAGAACATCTGGGTTCCGGCGTCGAGTGCTGCCGCAGCGACCACGCACGGGATAGCCACACCGTTTGCGTGGCGGGTCACGACGTGGTTGCCGTTGAAGATACCGGGGCCGCCACCGCCGTAGATCGAGTGGCTGAAGAACGAGAACCCGACAGCGGTACCCATCACACGGCCGTAGTCGGTGCTCGGGAGACCGGTCTCGTGCTCAAGCAGGTCGTTGAAGTACAGGAGTGTCGCGGAGACCGCCTGGGCGAACCGTCCGGCACCACAGTTGACGATAGTGGCCGCCATGGTTCCCGCAGCGGCGTAGGCGTTCCAGAGCATGGGGTCCTTCGTGTCGTAGAACTGGAAGTACCCGCCCTTCTTGCCGGGGGTGATGACCTTGTCCTCAACGGCGCGCTCGACCAGGCTCTGGACGACCGTACCGATGGTTCCGGTTGCTCCGTTCTTCTTGACCAGGTCGTAGACCAGGTTGTTCGCGTTCAGGCCCTGGTAGGCGTAGGTGAGCAGATGGGCGCGCTCGAACGGTCCGATGGCGTTACCCATCTCAAACATTCCTGCCTGCTCGAAGGTGGACGAGAGTGCGGCGCCCTGCATCGCGTTCTTGTTTGTGATCATCACGGCGTGGTTGACCGGGATGTTCCGGAGCGCATAGCCGAGGCCTTCGTTGTTCTGGGGGATCGACAGGATGGACGTGACGTTGGCACCGGTCAGGTCCATGGTGTGTGGGTAGGAACCCCAGAGTGCAGCCTTGACCATGGCCGCATCGAACATGCCGACGTCGAACTGCTCGATGATCGCGTAGGTTGCCGCGGATGCGACCGAGGTGATTGCTGCATCGTACGTGGATGCCGCCTCGAGACGAGTCTTGGGAACCTCGACGAGGATCAGTTTGCCGCCGCCGAACTCACGGATGTTGGTGTCGTCGCCTTCCTCGACCTGGACCATCTCCTTTATCTTGGCGATGATGGCGTCCTTGTTGCCGACGATGTCGAGGTTCATCTCACGCCCGAGGACCTGTCCCTTCGCTACCTTTCCGGCCTTCAGGCCTTCCTGAACGCCTCCGAGGTTGACTGCAACCGTCCTCTTGGTCAGGTCGATGAGTTTCCGGGTTGCCGGGTTGACCAGCGGGCTGATCTTCTCAAGCGTCACACCGCTCTTCAACAGCTTGCCTGCATCATCGTACAGGTCAATAGTTTCCTTGTATTTTGCCATAATTTTCCTCCATTACCCTCTTTAAGTGCATACATTCCGGAACTGTGAACTGAACGCTAAAAGTATCGCTGACTGTGGCTGACGGTGACTACTGCACGTCCTCGTGGGACAAAAGGTAATAACCTTCTCTGATGATATAAGCATTGCTATTTATGCCTATGATTGGATATATATCTGAAGAGCAATATTAAATATCCGCCGAATAATTGTCGATCGCACAGGATAGCAAATGTATCACCCCCCCTCCCGGGTGGCATGAATTATACAAAATTGTGCTACTTCGTGTTACAATCGTTCTACCGATTGCATCCGATCTCCGGCCATCGGCACCGCTTTCTATGCGCGGCAAAAAAAAGAGGGGTTCAGGCCCCGATCTGCTGGTAGAGTTTAGCGTAGATCAGCTGACCTTTCCTCTTCCGGTGGCGCTCCCCGAGGTCGCCCTCGTAGAGAGCAAACCGTCCTTTGATGCCGTCCATCTCGATATCGACATCCTCACGGTATGCAAAGCCGGGCATCATGACGTCGATGTTGCCAAGGACGTAGATCTCGCCTCCCACCATCTGGCCGCCCAGACGGCTCTTCGCATTGCCCTTGATGACGATCTTTCCACCCTCGGCATGGGTGGCAACGTGGACGTCGACATCACCGCCGATGACGATCTCGCCGCCGTTCATGAAGGTGCCGAGATCGCTCCCGGCGTTGCCCGCGACGGTGATCTTCCCGTCGGCCATGCCGCGCCAGTCTCCACGGTATGCAGCACCGAGATAGTTCCCGGCGTTGCCGTTGACGACGATCTCGCCGCCTTTCATGCCGGTTCCGGCAAACGCGTCGACGTTCCCGTTGACGGTGATCTTGCCGCCCTGCATCCAGGCTCCGACATACATATCGGCGTTGCTGTTGACGACGACCTCGCCCCCGGTCATCTTCATGCCGATGTACTTGACCCGGGAGAGGTCGCCGTTGACGACGACCTTCGTCTCTTCCGGGGTTGCTCCGGCCCCGCCGGAGACCTCGAAGAAGTCTCCGAGCTGGTGCTGCTCTCTTCCGATGTATACGTGGAGGGCGGCGATCTCTTCCGCCTTCTTCCCGGCGAACGCATCGGGGGTGATGTTGTCAGCCTCAAGATACAGTTCGGGCTGGTTCTTTATGGTGAGTGTAACGGTTTCCATCCTTCTCTCACCTCACTGTGTGGCATCAACCTCAATCACGTACGGGTTCGGGAGATAGTGCCCGGTAACCTCGTAGTTGTTCAGGGTGACGGTGTAGTAGCGGAGGAACTTCTCCTTGACGTCACGCATCACCTGCGGGTTCTCGTTGACCTTGGCGTTCACCCAGAGCGTCCGCTTGTTGCCGTTGCTCGCGATATTGTGGTCGCGAACGACCTGCACGCCGGCCTTGAAGAGGTGCTCTGCGTTCGAGAACGCCTTCTCGATGTCGTCGGGTGCGTAGGGCTCGTTCGGGTTGAAGTCAAAGACAGCAACATCCGCTTCGAGGCCGGGCGCAAGCCCGCCGTACATGTGCGCGAGGCCGAGCGATTTTGCCGGTCCTGCACGGGTCATCTGCGCGATCTCGTAGAGGTCGAGTTCGCGGTCGATGCCGGCGAGGTTGGTCGCATCGATGACCTTGTCCTTGTGCTTGAAGGCGTCGAACTGCTGCTTCCGTGCCTCCTCGCTCATGAGCCACTTCATGATCCGCGGGTAGCGGATGAACGGCCCGGCGTTCGGGTGGTCGGTGGTCAGGAAGACCCGTGTGAAATCCTTTGCGAGCAGTGCGAGTTCGAGACCGATACACCACTGGACAGCGTTTGCCTTGTTGTTGGCGCTGTAGACGAACGGCACGACACCCGCGGCGGTCTCGAGTTCCACGTCGGCGTTTGCCCACTTCAGGTGGTTCAGCTCGGTCAGGTGGTGCTCGAAGGGACCGTCCGCGGTCATCGTCGTTGTCTCGTCCAGGGTGACGCAACCGAGATCGATGGTGATGTTGTCGTGAGTGTTCACGTAGTCCATGATCTCCGGAGCCTTGGACTCAAAGTTGAATCCTTCGCCGCCGTAGGAGTGGAACTGGACGTGCGTGTGGTGCATCACCTGGTCGCGGCCGAATTTGCTGTTCGGCTTGATGCCCTCGGAGAGCTTGAACGTGTCGAGCGTGGTCTGGTAGTTGCCGGGGGTTCCGAGGTTGTTCGCGTGAATGTGCATCGAGTGCGGCAGACCAAGGTACTCGTTCGCCTCGATGAGGCCCTTGACGATCTGGGCCGGGGTGATGTCGAAGTAGGGGACCGGGTCGTGAATGTTCTCACAGTTCAGGCCCCAGGCCCATGCTTCCGTGCCGCCGGGGTTGACTACCTTGACCGCGTAGCCTTTCGTGGCCCGCAGGAGCCATGCGATGTAGGCGGCGGTGTTCTCGATCTCATGGTTCTTGAGGTACTCGAGCACGAACCAGTTGTTCCCGAAGACCGGGTAGGCCCCCTGGTCGAGGATCGGCGTATCACGCATCTCCTCGTGGGTGTGCCGGGCGTAGAGCGGCGGCATGGCCGCTTCCATCACCGTGGTGTAGCCCATGCGGGCATAGTCGTAGCCGGTCCGGATCGTCGTCGGCACCGAGAACCCGCCCTGCATCCGCTCGATGCCGTTTTTGGGTTTGTAGCCGAAGAGTTTGTCCTCCGGGCGGAAGTTCCGGCCGATGTTCACCTTCGGGCCGGCAACATGGGCGTGGACGTCGACACCGCCGGCCATGACGGTCTTACCCGCGGCATCGATGACCTTCGGGTTCTTGACCGCGCTGGTCTCGACGATCTTGCCGTCCTTGATGGCGATATCGGCTGCATCTCCCTTGATCCCGAGAACCGGGTCGAAGACGAAACCGTTTTTAATGAGATACTCTGCCATCGCTTAAACCCCCTTGATCTCCTTGACGCGTGCAAGGACGCGGCTGAGGAATTCTTCGTCGGTCATCATGCCCTCCGGGGCCTCGACGACCTTTCTGGTCTCAATCGGCACGTTGTCCATCCGGTATGCACATCCGCCCACCTCGACGCCCACGAAGGCGACCGGGACATGGACCTTGCAGACCTCGGTGGTCGGGGTCTCATGCGGGTCGATGGCGACCGATGGGAGGTTGTAGATCTTCTTCACCGAACTGAAGGGGAAGTGCGCACCGGGATCGCTTCCGAGAACGAAGACGGCGTCCACCTCGTCCCTGCGGAGCAGGTCGTTGGAGGTCGTCTCGCCGGGGTTGTAGCGGGCGAATCCGCGGGAGAGGTCCAC
This sequence comes from Methanobacteriota archaeon, assembly GCA_016841955.1. GTDB lineage: Archaea > Halobacteriota > Methanomicrobia > Methanomicrobiales > Methanoculleaceae > Methanoculleus. The sequence goes on along the minus strand of JAENYE010000001.1, from coordinate 29,382 downwards.
CGCATAGGGGAACCCGAACAGCCAGCCCCAGACCTGGCCGGAGCCGGTGACGTTGTAGTGCCCGCGCATCGGCATGATGGCGGCTTTCGTGTACTCGTTCAGGTCACGGGTGACCGCGATGGCCGCATCGATGTTGTGGTTCTTCCCGATCGACTGGGTCACACCCATGCCGAAGAAGATGATCGCGAAACGGCCGCTCTTGAGCGTCTCGGCGACCTCGTAGATCTTCGCTTTCGGGATTCCGCCGACGAAGTCGGGGAGTTGCTCGCCCTTGAACGCCACACGGAGCGCGTCGAGGAGCTCGTAGTCGTGCCCCTGCTCAATCTGCAGGTGGATGTCCGCCAGACTGGCGGTGTCGGTGGGACGCGGGTCGACGACGATCATCTTGCGGCCCGCATGACCCTTGCCGGTGAAGAATCCACGGGGGAAGATCGAGTAGCGGGACATGTGCCGCGGATGGGCGTGTGCCGGGTTGCATCCCCAGAAGAGGATGCGGTCGGCACGGTTCTTGACCTCACCCAGCGTGCAGCTCGGGATCCCGATATCCTGAACCGCGATAAGGGATGTTCCATGGCAGACGGTCGCCGTGTTGTCCATGACCGCTCCGACGGCCTCGCCGATCTCGGACCCGACGGCCTGGGCCTCACAGTTTGTGGAGCTCCAGCCGTACATCAGGGGCTTCTTTGCGTCGGCGAGCATCCGGGCGGTATACTCGATTGCCTCATCATAGGAGATCTCTTTCCAGGAGCCGTCTTCCTGCCGCATGCGGGGGCGGGTGATACGGTCCTTTGCCTGGGAGTGGAGGAACTTCTCGGCGCCGATGGCGCACGCGTTGTAGACCTCGAAGAGCTCTTTTCCGTCATCACTGACGACGACCTCGAGGTCATCGCAGAGCGTTCCGCAGAACGGACAGATAACGTCGGTTACAGTCTTGGTCATGCTAGTTCACCCCTGCACCCCTTGCGCACCAGTTCAAGCGAGCCGAGGACGGATTCGGTCTTGGCAACCTCCACCTCAACCGGCGTACCTTTAAAGGTCGGCATACCGGTTGAGTAGGTGTTCGGGTTGACCACCATGTTTGCCCAGGGCCCCATCGGTATATATGCTACACCGGGGTGAGGGCCCTGGGTTGCCTCGATCGCCTTGACGACAACACTGCCATGGTTGCTGGTGACGCGTACGTTCGTGCTGCGGAAAGCTCCCAGCTTTTTAAAGTCCGCCGGGTCGAGCTCGATAATCCCGCAGGCGGCGGTGTAGGCGGGTTTTTCCTTCCCCGCCTCCATTGACACCCCCTGCTGGATGGTGCGACCCGTGATCAAATTCACTCTGATTGCCATTGTTATTCATCCCCTGTCTAGGTATTATCTGGCAAACTCTTTGAGCGGGCTTGGACCGAGCTCGTTGATGGTCTTGACGACGTCTTCCATGACCGATCCCCACTTTGCACCCTCGGATGCAGAGACGAAGGTCATCCTGAGACGCTTGTCGTCAAGGCCTATGTTCTTGAGGACACTCTTCAAGAGGAACATCCTCTTGGCCGCCTTAAAGTTGCCCTCAAGGTAGTGGCAGTCGCCGAAGTGACAGCCGGAGACCAGCACGCCGTCCGCCCCGTCCTGGAATGCCTTCAGGATGAAGAGGGGATCGATCCGACCCGTGCACATCACACGGATGGCACGGATGTCGGGCGGGTACTGAATACGGGCGCCGCCGGCAAGGTCTGCACCTGCGTAGGAGCACCAGTTGCAGATGATGGCGATGATCTTGGGTTTCCAGTTCTCGTCTGCCATTTACTGTTCACCTCCCAGGAGGAATGCATCGATCTGTGCGACGATCTGCGGGGTTGCGAAGTGCTGCATCCAGATTGCACCGCCGGGGCAGAACCCGCCGCAGGTGCCGCAGCCTTTGCACTTGGCTTCAGTGACCTGCATGACCGTGCGACCGTCCTTCTCGACGAGCGCGAGGGCGCCGTAGGGGCACTGGTTGACACACAGTCCGCATCCGGCGCACTTCTCCTCCATGCACTGGGCGAAGTAGGGCTCGAGTTCCACCTCTCCCCTGTGGATCGGGATGGACGCCGCGGATGCCGCACCTTCGGCCTGAGCGACCGTGTCGGGAATGTCCTTGGGTCCCTGGCAGACACCGGCGAGGTAGACACCGGCAGTGGTGGTTCCGCACGGGTTCAGCTTCGGGTGGGCCTCGAGGAGCCAGCCGTCCTGCGAGCAGGAGACGCCGAAGAGTCTCCGTGTCTTCTCGGTCTCGGCGGAGGGCTGGATAGCGGCCGCGAGCACGACCAGGTCGACTTCCATGTCGATGGGCCGGCCGAGGAGCGTGTCCTCTGCGTTGACGTGAAGGTTCTTGGTCACCGGGTCTTCGAGGATGTTTGCAACACGGCCGCGGATGAACTTTGCACCCTCGTCCTGGATGCGGTAGTAGAACTCCTCGTACATCTTCCCGAAGGACCGTATGTCCATGTAGAAGATGTAGGGCACCACGCCGGGGATCTTCTCGATGATCTGGTGGGCGTGCTTGAGCGAGTACATGCAGCAGAACCGCGAGCAGTAGGGCTTGCCTACGCCGGTCGAGTCACGGGAACCCGCACAGAGGACGAACGCGACCCTCTTCGGGGTTTCGCCGTCGCTCGGGCGGATGAGGTGACCGCCGGTCGGGCCGGACGCACAGATCAGGCGCTCGAACTCGAGCGACGTGATGACGTTGTCGTAGTTCTTGTAACCCCACTCGAACTTCTTCTCGATGGGGAAGATGTCGTATCCCAGAGCGAGGACGACGGTCCCGACCTTGACGGTCATGAGTTCGTCCTTCATCTCGAGGTCGACCGCTTTCTTTTCACCGCATGCCTCGACACAGAGGCCGCACTTGACGCAGGCGTCGAAGTCGACGGTGAAGATCAGCGGGGAGACCTGCGGGTGGTAGATGTAGATCGCCTTTCTCGGCGCCATGCCGAGCTCGAACGGGTTCGGCTTGATGACCGGACAGACGTCGACACAGTCGCCGCAGCCGGTACAGCCGCCGCCGACGATGCCGCGGGCTTCCGCCTCTGCGGGGGTGATGACACCGCGTGCCTTCTTCCGGAGGGTCACATCGAAGTTGCCGATATACCCCTCGACCTGTTCGACCTCGGTGTAGGTGAGGAGCTCGATGCCCTCGTTCCGGTAAACGTCCACCATCTTCGGTGTAAGGATACACTGCGAGCAGTCCAGTGTCGGGAAAGTCTTGTCGAGCTGGGACATCCTGCCGCCGATCGTGGGGCTCTTCTCCACGAGGTAGGTCTTGATGCCTGCGTTCGCAAGGTCGAGCGCTGCCTGCATGCCGCCGACACCGCCGCCGACGACCATGGCCGCCTTCTCTACGGGGACGCTCTTCGGGACGAGGTCTTCAAGCAGGGAGGCCTTTGCTACGGCGATCCGGACTGCGTCCTTTGCCTTTGCGGTGGCCTCTTCGGGCTGGTGCATGTGCACCCACGAGTTCTGCTCGCGGATGTTTGCCATCTCGAACCGGAAGGGGTTTAAGCCGCCTGCCTTGGTTGCGTTACGGAACGTGGGCTCGTGCAGACGGGGAGAACAGGCCGCCACGACGACTCCGGTCAGTTTCTGCTCGGCGATGGCCTCCGCGATCTTGTTCTGGCCGGGGGTCGAGCACATGTACTGGTAGTCGTCGGCGATGGCGACGTTCGGGAGCGTCCTGGCGTATTCCATTACCGCCTTGACGTCGATGGAGCCCGCAATATTGGTACCACAGTGGCACACAAAAACGCCAATTCTTGGCTCTTCGTTCTTTTTGACTTCTGCCATGTATTTGCACCTCACAGGATCTTCTTCAGGAACGGCTCAACATCGATGGCATGGAGGTCGAGTGCAAGCTCGTCCGGGCTCATGCCCTGTGCCAGTCCCAGGAGTTCGTTGTAGTGCAGGACGGGGATGCCGTATTCGACACCGAACTTCTCCTTGATCTCGATCTGGCCGCGGTCGAACTGGAGCTGACAGAACGGACAGACTTCGGTGACTGCATCGACGCCTACGTCCTGCATATTGATCATCTTCTCGTTCGTGATATCGAGCGCATGTGCCAGGTCGTATCCGCGGACACCGCCGCCGGCACCACAGCACTGCATCTTGTTGCGGTACTGGACCGGCTCGGCGCCGAGAGCGGCGACGAGTTCCTCGATCCACATCGGGTTCTCGGTGTCCCCGAAGTGCCGCTCTTTGCTCGGCTTCATCAGGTGGCAGCCGTAGTGGACGGCGATCTTCGCACCGGTCAGGGGGCGCTTGATGCTGTCGGCGATCTTCTTGACGCCTACGATCTTGGGGTCGTAGTAGAGCTCGGCAAGGTGCCAGACGTCGACGCTCCCCTTGAACTCCATGTCGATCTCTTTGAGCACCTCGTTGACTCCGTCGCGGAGTTCGTCGTTGTGCTTCAGTTTGTGGTTGACTTCGTAGATCGACTTGTAGCACCCGTTGCAGACCAGGGCGATATCCATGCCCATCTGCTCGGCGAGCACGACGTTCCGGGCCGCCATCGCGTACCAGACGTTTAAGTCGATCGAACCGAACGCACCCGGTGCCGGGCAGCAGCTTGCGCCCTTCAGGGGGAGAAGGTCGATGCCGACGTTCTTGCTGGTCCGAATGGCCGCCGCCTCGATGCCGGGGTACCGGTTCGGGGCGATGCACCCGAGGAAGAATGCATACTGGTGATTGTTTCCGCTCATGGTTTCACTCTCCCTCCGCGAGGATCCTGTCCGCGTTCTCTTTCAGCCTGTAGTGGTCGAGGATCTTCCTGATGCCGGGCAGGTACTCGGGGTACTTGAGCGTCGTCTCAGGCTCCTCCTCGAGGCCGAGTTTCTTCCGTGCGGCGCGGTTCGCGTCGTTGTTGGGGACGCCGTGACCGCTCTTGTAGATCAGCTGGACGGTCTGGAGGAAGTTGCGCGGAATGATGTCCCGCTTGAACGCCAGGTTCCGCATCGCCATGATCGCGTCGGTCGGCGCGAGGTTCCGGGGGCACCGGTCGGTGCAGCTGTAACAGGTGGTGCAGAGCCAGAGGTCCGGGTCGGTGAGGCACTCTTCCTCGAGACCGAGGACTGCCTTGCGCATGAACAGCCGGATACGGTACGAACTCCGGGGTGCCGAGGGGCACGAACCGGTGCAGGTGCCGCACTGGTAGCACATGTGGGCGGCCGTCTGCCCGATCTTCTCCACGTCTTTGATAAACTCGGGGTTGCTGTCAGGAATGTAGTACTTCCTGTCCCGGAGTTTCTCAGCGAGTTGCTGGTCCTTATAGTCTTTTTTCACTGCCATTGGCTATCCCTCATGCCTCTTCTGCTTCTCCCAGAACTTTGATCTCGACCTCTCCGGGGGCGGTCTCTTTGACCTTCGACGTCCTCGGGGCGAGCAGCTTCTCCTTGATCTGCTTGAAGAGTTCCGTCTCCTTATCCTTCATCCGGATACCCGTCCGCCGCAGGATGATCGCATCCTCGCTCGGGCAGGCGTTGACGCAGGCGCCGCAGAGGATACAGAAGTCCTTGTTGATGGCGATGTTGGCCTCGACCTGTCCTTTCATCTCCTTTGCCGGGAGGGGGGTGGGCAGGTAGAGCGCGTTGCAGGGGCAGACCTCAACACAGGTCGAACAGCCGCCGGGGCACTTCTCGGGGTTGATCTCGATGTCTCCCTCGAAGATCTTCTCGACGGTGACTGCCTCCTGGGGGCAGGTCTCGACGCACCAGGTACAGGTGCAGCAGTTGTCCTGCTCGATACTGACCTTGCCGGGCAGCTTGTCGCTGATGATTTCGCGTTCGAGGGTGATGCACTCCTGGGGGCAGGCCTCGACGCAGATCATGCAGCCGTCGCAGGTGCTCTCTTCCCACTTGACTTCCCCTTCGATCTTGCCGGTCTCGGGGTCAGGGGCGTTGCGGACGACGGTGACGCTCGGGCAGAGCTCGCCGCAGATGCCGCAGACGTCGCACTTCTCGGTGTCGACGGCAAACGTGGTCTTGGTCTGCAGTGCAGCCTGACGCGGTTTGCCGGCTTCGTCGCTGCCCTCGAATGCGGGGACATCGCGTACGATGGCGTCCCTCGGGCAGGCTTCTTCACAGATGGTGCAAAGGTCGCACTTCTCCTCGTCGATTACGGTGACCATGTCGTAGGTGGGGAATCCCTCCTTCTCAAGAATCGGGAGCCTCTCCTCCCCGTCAATCTTGAGCGTCATCGCATTGAAGGGGCACATGATGACACAGACACCACAGTACGAACACTTCTCAGGGTTGACATCGACAGGTTCTGCGTAGTCGATTGCCCCGCGGCGTGTCGCACCGACAGGTCCGAGCACGATTGCCTCTTCGGGGCAGGCGTCGACACAGATGCCGCAGCCAGTGCACGTCTCTGCGTTAAGGATCAGGTTGTTGACCGCCTTCAGGAGCCTCTGCTCCATGATGACGTTCTGTCCTTCCCGCGTTTTGGAATACTTTGGAAACAATGCCATATTCTAGTATCACTCCTAGGCTTCCACTTTTCGGGCCTTAGCCCGGCTCTCCCACGGTCCTGCAAGCTTGATAACCCCATAGGGGCATGCCTGGACGCATACGCCGCAACCGGCGCAGAGCTCGGAGTTGAAATCAAGGATGACGGCTTTGCCGTCTTTGACCTTGTAGATCTTCTCCTTTGTCACCGGATCTTCGGTGTAGAGCTCGAGAGCGTCGACCGGACATGCCACCACGCAGTTATTGCAGCCTGTACATCGTTCCATATTGATGTGCAATGCAAATGCCATGGTATCACGCACCAGATCTGATCGATTAAAAATCGATATAAAAAGAATTGTCAAAGAATATACATAAACTTTCTGAAATCCGGCAGTCTTATATTCCAGAACTATGATTATCCGTCAAATTTTATAAATTAAAACGGTTGTTATGTTAATCCGATGTTCAAAATCTCGTCGTCAAATGCACTTCCGGGGCTGACGGGAAAAGCAAAACCTTAAATTGTAAATGGGGGTTCTTGATGAAAATCGGTGGCCGATTTGGGCCGGCAGCGTTAAGATCAGGCCGGATTACCTCGCGAGCCGGGTATAATCCCTTCCCGCCTGCCGGTGGGGGGCCATCGGCCGTTGCGCGGTTTGAGTAGTAACCGTTTCTGTATCCATTGATTCTTCTCCCTCCGTGACGAATGCCCGAGCTCGCCCGGAAGGACCCGCCCGGATCCTGCGCCCGCGATCCCGCTGCCGCATCCGGGATAGCGCCGCCGGGCGGGTCTGCCTCCCTGGGGCGTGCTTAACCCGGTCCCTGCTGCAGGTGTGGGATACATGGCCGTTCCGCGCCTGGAAGGTGCAACGGAGGAACCCAGGGATGTCCCGGGATCCTCTTTCCCGGTTCCTTTTACATTTACCTGCCGGGAAGGCGGATATCGGTGGGTGGACGGGGCCGCAGGGAGACCGCGCGGTTTGGACCCCCATGATTCCCCGGCACCAGCCCGCTGCGCCGCCGGGAAAAAAAGAAACCTTATTCTGTCCACATCGTAACATTGTAGCAAACGAGGTGTATTCTGTCCATGGAATTGAATGGCGTTACTATTGACGATACCTATGCAGAGGCGTTCCCGACCTGGGTGGCACGGCCCATTATCACCGCCGTCACCGAGGAGTGGGCATACAAGGCAGCAGTGGAGGCCGTCGGCTTTGCCACCTCCACCATCGGGTGTCCGGCAGAGGCAGGTATCGACTGCTTCGTCTCCGCCGACGAGACCCCCGACGGCCGCCCCGGCTATGCAATCATGATCTGTGCGAGCAAGAAGAAGCTCAAAGAGCAGGTCGTTGAGCGCCTCGCCGAGTGCATCCTCACCGCCCCGACGACGGCGGTCTTCGACGGTCTCGCGGACGTCGTCGCCGAGGTCCCGGAGAAGCTCCCGGTCAAACTCCACTTCTTCGGCGACGGGTTCGAGGAGAAGCGCGAGGTCGGCGGCAGGACGGTATGGGCTATCCCGATCATGGAGGGCGAGTATATCGGTGAGGAGGAGTTCGGCGCCGTCAAGGGCGTTGCCGGCGGTAACTTCTTCATCATGGGCGAGAACCAGATGGCCGCCCTTACGGCCGCCCAGGCGGCGGTCGACGCCATCAGCGGCGTCTGCGGTGTCATCACGCCCTTCCCGGGCGGCATCGTCGCGAGCGGCTCGAAGGTCGGGAGCAACAAGTACAAGTTTATGGGCGCAAGCACGAACGAGGCCTACTGCCCGACGCTGAGAGAGAAGGTCGAGGGCAGCAAGGTCCCCGAGGGTGTCAAGGCGGTCTACGAGATCGTCATCGACGGTGTCGACGAGGACTCGATCAAGACCGCGATGGCCGAGGGTATCCGTGCGGCATCCAAGGTGCCGGGCGTGAAGTTCATCAGCGCCGGAAACTTCGGCGGCAGTCTCGGGCCGTTCAAGTTCGAGCTGAAGGATGTCCTGGCCGAGTATCTTTAACTCTCTTTTTTTTGTTGCTGTGGCTCTTTGGGCTGCTGTCTGGTTGATCCTGTTGGCGGGGGCCGTGGGGCTGGTGATTGGTGGAGTCTCCTAGTCTGATGGCGAAGAGTTGACCTCTTGAAACGATTCGAATTTTGTATACGCTGTCCGTTGCACCATTGGTCAGCCGCAAACCAATGACACGGATTTCCACTGGATATCGCCACAAACTGCCCCCGCCCCTCAGGGGCGGGGGAGGAGGCCGGAGGCCGGGTGGGGTGGGGGTTACAGGTGTCCGCGTACAGAGTAGAGACAGGGGAGGGGGGATGCTCCCCCCTCCCCGTCAGCCCCTCCCCCTATGGCGATATTCCCACGGTCCACTGTACCGGGTTTTTCCCTCGATTCGGGCTTCCCTCCCTCATGAAAGAACCGCCCCCCGTGCATCATCGTTACCCACGCCTGCGGCGAGGGACCCATGCACGTATAAGAGCCTCCCTCACCCGCCACCCCTTCGCCGGAGCCCGGTCCCCGCCGCCCCTCTTATCCTGATCGATCCTCTTAAATACCGTTATCAACGATAATTTTGTTAACGATAATTCCGGTGACATCATGATTACGCTCACGCCCGACGAAGTCAGGGCCCGGTTCGGGCCGTTGTTCTCGATGAAGTATCTCGCCATGGTCGACCAGAACGCCGGTCTTGCGGAGATCCGCGAGCATTGCCGGGCCCGAGGGACCATCGAGTGGGATGCGGCGAACCGGGTGCGGGCGAAAGGTGCAATCCAGTCCTGCCACGTCGAGGGCACGACGATGACGATGCTCGCCCGGCTGGGTGTATCCCCGGCGAAGTTCGGGGCTGCCGGCCAGGAGATCGGCGGGCAGGCGCTCGAGGGGGTCGAGGTCGCCGGAGACGAAGTGGTGACGACCTGGTCCGGGATCGCGGGAGCGGGCGTCGGCGTCGCCGCCTGCCTGACCCAGGCGCCGGGGGTGACCCGGGCCGAGTACCCCTCCGAAGACGATCTCAAGATCGGCGGCGCCCGGGTCTGCCGGGTCCGGATCGCATCACCGCTGTATGAGAAGGTGACGATCGGGATCGACGACACCGACACCCGCGAGGAAGGCGCCACGTGGGTGCTTGCGCTCCAATGCGCCGAGGCCTGCACGATCCCCGGGGTCGAGTACCTGGACATGCGCCTCGTGCAGCTGAATCCCGCGGTCCCGAAGAAGACCACCAACTGCGTCGGGTCCGCCCTGAACTTCGCGGTCCGCCCCGGGAGGGTGGATGCGCTCCTCGAGTACGTCCGCGACTTCATCGAGTCGGAAGCGGTCAGCAACGACACCGGTATCGCCGTCCACCGGGGGATTGCGTTTGCGGAGGAGTCCCCCTACTTAAAACGGGTCAAGACCGAGATCCTGACGGTCGATGACGCGGAGGCGGAGGCCGCCCGGATGGGCGTCCGGTTCATCGACTCGAACGCACGGAAAGGGCGGATAGGAGCACTGGGCGCCGTTCTCTGGGGGAACAAAGGCGTTGAGGCGGCTGGGCTGTATGGAGAGACTCTCTGATCCGTATACGATACGGTATCCACAGATCGTGGCGGTGGCCGACGATAGCGCCGGGCAGGTGGAGCTCATCGAGTTCTTCGACTGCACCGGCGGTGCGATGTGGGTGAAGCGCCACTATGCGCAGAGCCCGCTCGTCCGCGCCGTCCGCACCGTGGGGGCGACCAACCGCTACCTTCTTTCGACCGGCAGCGCCGACCTCGCGCTTGAGGGTTCGGTCTTTCCGGCGGGGATAGCCGGTGTCGCCGTCGAAGGAGACGAGATCGCCGTCACCTACCGGGGCCTCGGCGGCGGGGGCGTGGGGGCATCCATCTGCCGTGCCGGGGCCGCGGGCGTCGCCCGCCACGAGAGCGATCCTGCCGGAGGGGGCCGCCTCGCAGGATCGACGATCTGGCTCCCCCGGCGTGAGCGAGTGATCGTCGGGGTCGACGACACCGATACCCCGGAAGAGGGCGCCACCTGGACGCTGGCCCACAACATCGCACGGGCCGTCGAGGACGACCGTTCCCGCTACCTCTCCCACACCATCGTGCAGCTCTATCCCGTCCCCTACCGGACCAAGAACTGCGTCGCCATCGCCTGCGAGTTCGCCACCTCCGATCCCGTTGGACTGGTCCGGCACTACCGCGACTACCTGGAGGAGTACACGCTCTCGGAGGAGACCGGGATGGCGGTCTGGCGCGGGTTCGACCCGTCGCCGCTCGAGGAGTTCGGCGGGCGCGTGAAACGGGGCGAGGTCTCGGCCGACGACCTTGCCGCCCTCGACGACCGGCGGCTCTCCGTCATCATGGACGGCCGGGGCGCGATCGGGGCGGTTGCGGCGATCCCGTTCTCCACGCGGTATGAGGAGGCGCTGGCGTTATGGAATGGAATCGGCTAAAGGCCCGGCTGCTTGAGGCTGGTTCGGTTCGCCTCTCAGGCGAACCTGCAGAGCCGTACGTATCCCGTTCCGCCGCCGGCCCCTCGGCCGGGACCTCCGGCTCGCTCTTCTTCTCCGTCGGCGGTGGCCGGCGGGTCCGGGCCGGTATCGGCAAGGCAAGCCCCATCGAGGTCGTCCACCGGGGAGGAGGCGGGGCGGACCTCTTCATCGACGGCGATGTGGTCTCCGGCCGTCTGGAGCCCGCCGCCCTCCACTGCCCCCGCCAGGCCTACATCACTGTCAGCGGGACGTGCATCTTCCACTGCCGCTACTGCCCGGTGCCGGGCCTTCCCGGCCGGCGGAAAGAGATCGAAGAGATCGTCCGGATGGTCGGGAACGTGGCCGACCGGAGCGATGCCATCGCGATCACGAGCGGTGTCGCCTCCTCGATCGAGGAGGAGGAGGCGTACGTCCTCGACGTCGTGGCGGCGCTCCTGCCGTTCGGCCTCCCCATCGGGGTCTCGATCTACCCGGGACCACAAACCCCGGCCCGGCTCCGTGCCCTCGGCGTCGTGGAAGTGAAATTCAACATCGAGGCGGCGACGGAGGCGCTCTTTGCTGAGATGTGCCCCGATCTTGCGTGGAACGCGGTCTGGGAGGCGCTCTCGTCCTCCGTGGCGCTCTTCGGGCGGGACAGGGTCTACTCGAACGTCATCGTCGGCCTCGGGGAGACCGACGAAGACCTGGAGCGGGTCATGGCAGACCTCGCCGCGACCGGGGTTATCCCTGTTCTCCGCCCGCTCACCCCGGCGGCGTCTCTCGCCGGACGGCCCCGCCCGTCCGCCGAACGGCTGATCAGGCTCTGCGGGATCCACGAGCGTATCCTCCGCCTGGCCGGGCTCGACCCCCGCCGGGCACTGACGATGTGTGCGGCGTGCACCGGGTGCGACCTGGTGCCGGGGAGGGACACATGAAGGGCACCGAGGCACTCGCTCTGGCCATCCTCCGGTCTGCCGACCGCTGCTACACAGTCCCCGGCTACCCGGTATCGGGGCTTGCCGCCCGGGCCGGGGCCGTGATCACCGTAAACGAGAAGGTGGCGCTCGAGTACGCTCTCGGCGACTCGCTTTCCGGGCGGAGGGCCGCCGTGGTGGTCAAGCACGTCGGCCTCAACGCCTGTGCGGACCCGCTCGTGCACGCTACCGCTCAGGGTCTCCGGGCAGGCGTCGTGGTCGTCGTCGGCGACGACGTGTGTGCGGTCGCATCGGACGTCGTGCAGGACTCCCGCTACTACGGCGAGGTGGCCCGGGTCCCGGTTCTCGAACCCGACGGCGAGACGCTCGGCACGGCGGTCGAAGCGGCGTTCGAGGCTTCGGAGACCTTCTCCCGCGTTGCCATCGTCAGGGTCACGCCCGACCTCCTGGACGCGGATGTCCCGTCCCCCTCCTCTCCCCGGAGCGACCTGGAGGGGAGCCTCGCGGACCCGGGGCTCACGATGGCCGGACGGGCGGCGGCGGCAGAACGCCGGACCGCGGCGATGTTTGCCTGGTCGCGGTCCTCGCCGCTGAACCGGCTCTCCGGCGGTGAACGCCGTGCCCTCATCGTCTACCCGCCCCCGGCAGACCCGGACGCGCTCGCCCCGACCCGTGAGGTCGGCCGCCCCTTCCTCCGGGAGCACCGGCTGCTCACCCATCCCGACCCTGCCGGGGAGCCGGAACGGTTCTCCTCCAGGGGCTACTGCCGGACGTTCTGCCGGGACTGCCCGTTCCACCCGGCGCTTGCCATCCTCTCCGAGCGCGGGATGCGGGCGGTCTGCGACGCCGGGTGCGCAATCCTCGCGATGAACCCGCCCTACCGGGTCGGCATCGCCACCTACGGCCTCGGCTCGTCGGTTGCCGTGGCGGCGACCGGCACGGGCGTCGCGCTCACCGGCGACTACGCGCTCCTGCACTCAGGGCTAAACGCCCTCATCGACGTCTACGAGCGTCGACTCCCGCTCCTCTGTATCGTCCTCGCGAACAACCGGATGGGGATGACCGGCGGTCACCCCGTCCCCGATATACTTCGCTACATCGCCTGGGCGAACCCGGTCGTCTGCGGCGCAGACGACAACGCGGCGCTTCGCCGGGCCCTCGCCCCCCGCGAGGGAGGGCCCCGGACGGTGGTGATCGAAGGCGCCTGCCCGGAGGGTGGACGACATGTTACCGTGGCATATCGAGATCTGTGATGTAACGCTGCGAGACGGGGAGCAGACTCCCGGCGTCTCGTTTACTTATGATGAGAAGATGGCGATCGCCCGATCACTCGACGAGATCGGCGTGGAGGTGATCGAGGCCGGGTTCCCGGTGGTATCGGCGGCGGAGAAGGAATGTGTCGCCGCCATTGCCGGGAGCGGTCTGGACGCACGCGTCTGCTGCCTGGCCCGGGCGTTGCAGCCCGACATCGAGGCGGCCCTCGACTGCGACGTGGACATGGTCAGCATCTTTATCGCGACCTCGGACCTCCACATCCGGCACAAGTACCGGAAGTCCCGCGGGGAGGTGCTTGAGGACGCCCTCGATATGGTGGAGTTCGCCACCGACCACGGCGTGCAGGTCCGGTTCGCTGCCGAGGACGCCTCGCGGACCGACCCGGCGTTTCTGGTGGAGATGTATACCCGGGGCGTCGAGTGCGGTGCCGATCTCGTCAGTTTCGCGGATACGGTCGGGTGCCTCACGCCGCTTGAGACCCACGCGGTCGTCTCGGGGATCCTCGATGCGGCTCCCCTCCCGCTCTGCATCCACTGCCACAACGACCTCGGGTTTGCATCCGCAAACACCATCACGGCAGCAGCCGCCGGGGCGTTCCAGCTCCACACCACCGTCAACGGCATCGGCGAGCGTGCCGGGAACGCGGCGCTCGAGCAGGTGCTCGTCGCCCTGCGGATGAAGGGCGGCGTCGACCGCTACGACCTCTCCCGCCTGCAGGATACCTCGAGCCTGGTCGCCCGGTGCTCAGGCGTGGCCCCGGAGCGTACCCGGCCGGTCGTCGGCGAGAACGCCTTCGCCCACGAGAGCGGGATCCACATCGCCGCTATCCTTGGTGACCCTTCGACCTACGAGTACATCCCCCCGGAGCTGGTGGGCGGCGAACGGCGGTTCATCCTCGGGAAACATACGGGGAAAAAGGCGCTTGAGCATGTCGCGAAGGCCTACGGGTTCGACCTCTCTGATGAGGAGGCGCGGTGGGTGCTCGATCAGGTCAAACAGAAGAGCGAAGGGAAGTGCACCGTAACCCGCGAGGTGCTCTGCGGGCTCCTCCGTAAGGCAAAGGAGGGGATCGTCCAGTGAGCACGCTCTCGGAGCGGATCCTCGGCGCACCGGCGGGGGCATACGTGGACCGCGAGGTCGATATCGCCTTTGCCCATGACGGGACCGGCGTCCTCGCCCGGGAGGCGCTCCGGGAGATGGGGGTGGAGCGGCTCCCCCATCCCGAGCGCCTGCGCCTGATCTTCGACCACATTGTCCCGGCGAACACCGGCACGACGGCAACGCTCCAGGCCGAGCTCCGCGGGTATGCCCGGTCCTCGGGGATAGCACTCTCGGACGCCGGAGGGGGGATCTGCCACCAGGTGATGAGCGAAGGGGTCGTCCGGCCCGGCATGGTGGTCGTGGGCGCCGACTCCCATACCTGCACCCTCGGCGCCTTCGGCGCGTTTGCCACCGGGATGGGAGCGACCGACACGGCGGCGGTCTGGGCCTCGGGGGCCACGTGGTTCCGGGTCCCGGAGACGATCGCGGTCAACCTCTCCGGCAGGCTCTCCTGTGCCGCGGAGCCAAAAGACGTCGCCCTCGCCTACGTCGCGAAACTCGGGATGGAAGGAGCGACCTACCGGGCGCTGGAGTTCGCGGGCGACGGGGCGGCGGGGCTCTCCATGGACGGGCGGCTGACCCTCTCCAACATGGCGGTCGAGACCGGGGCGAAGGCGGGGATCTTCTACGCCGATGCGGCCACCGTCCGCTACCTCGCGGAGTACGGCCTCGCGGCATCGCCCCAGATGCCGGAGGACTGCCGCTACGAACGGACCGTCGAGATCGATCTCTCCGATATCGTGCCCCTCGTCGCGGTCCCGCACCGGGTGGACACCGTCCGCGAGGCCGAGGAGGTCGCGGGCACGCACCTCGACCAGGTCTTCGTCGGGACCTGCACGAACGGCCGTTACGAGGACCTTGCCCGGTTCGCCCGCATCGTCCGGGGGAGGAAGGTCGCTGTCCGCACCCTGGTCGTCCCCGCCTCGCGGACGGTGCTCACCCGGGCGATCGCCACCGGCGTCCTTGCCGATATTGTGGACGCCGGGTGCATGGTTGCGCCGCCCGGGTGCGGGCCGTGCCTCGGGGCGCACGCCGGCGTGCTCGGGGAGGGCGAGGTCTGCCTCTCCACCGCCAACCGGAACTTCAGGAACCGGATGGGCGTGGGCGGCGAGATCTACCTCTCGTCGGTCGCCACCGCCGCCGTGAGCGCGCTCGCGGGCGTAATCGCCGTGCCGGAGGGGGTATGATGCAGGGAGTTGGGCCGGCGATCTGCCTCGGGAACGATATCGACACCGACATCATCATCGCTGGGCGCTACCTCCGGACGAAGGACCGCTCGGTCTGGGCGGAGCACGCCTTCGAGGATCTGGACCCGACGCTCGCCGGCCGTCTTGGGGGCGCGGTCATCGTCGCCGGGAGGAACATGGGGTGCGGGTCGTCGCGGGAGCAGGCGGTGGTCGCCCTCAGGGAGGCCGGGGTGGTCGGGGTCGTCGCCCCGTCTTTCGCCCGTATATTCTTCCGGAACGCCGTCAACGTCGGCCTGCCGGTGATCGAGGCCCCGGTCTCCTGCACCGACGGCGCTCACGTCGCCTTCGACCTCGATGCGGGATGGGTGGAGGTTGACGGGGAGCGGCACCCCGCCCGTCCGCTCTCGGAGAAGATGGTCGCCATCCTCCGGGCCGGAGGGCTGGTCCCCTACTGGAGGTCGTGCCGGTGATCTTCCCCCCTCACTGCAAGTTTGTCGGATCCGCGAACGGCACCCCGTGCGGCGATAAGGCTTACTTCCTCTCGCGCTATCTGGTCCGGGAGACCCACGAAGGCACGGAGGTCCTCGAGGTGGAGACCGACCCGAACGAGACCGGGTTGATGCGAAAAGTACTCTCAACCCGGGTGCTCGCCGGCGGCGACGATGTCTACCGCTACCCGGATCGCGTGAACGTTCAGGATCGAACATTCTTAGTAGAGGAGGCGATGCGGTCCGGGTACCGCTGCACCATATTCACCGGCCATGGCGAGCAGACCACGTTCGTGCTCGATCCGGACCTCTCGGGATTCCTCCGCATCCACGTCTACGACATCACCCCGCCCCGCCCCCACCTCTCGGCCACGCTTGCCGACCTTGAGAGAACCGGACTCTTTGGCGACCTCGAGGTCGTCTTCGAGCACCATGTCCGGGATATCAGGGAGATCGGGGCCGACGTCTACCCCTGCCGTGCGGCCGGTTTCCCCCGCACCGTCGACGCGGACCCGCTCCGCCCCGGCGACCGGGTTGCGGGGTGCCTGACGGCACGGGAACTGTTGCGAGAGTGCTACGGGGAAGGGGTTGCGGTGGAGAACATCTGCCCGCTCGAGACGGTGGCGGGCGAGCCTTTCATTGCCCGGTGCTGCCGGAGCGAGCGGGCGGGTCTCGGGCGCTGGAACGGCCTGTTCGGCGCCGTAGTCCACTGGGGGGCGTCGTCGTGGGATATTGCAGAGGCGGTGCGGCAGGTCGCGGCCGCATGGAGGGAACAGGATGACGAAGGTAGCGGTCGTTGAGGGCGACGGCATCGGGCGCGAGGTCGTCCCGGTCGCCCGCGAGATCCTCGCAGCCGTACGCCCGGACTTCGAGTTCTTCGACGTCGAGGTGGGATACGGCCGGTGGGAGCGGACGGGGAGCGCCTGCGGGGAGGAGACGATGGCCGATCTGGGGTCGGCGGACGCCATCCTCTTCGGGGCCGTCACGACGCCGCCGGACCCCGGCTACCGGAGCGTTCTTGTGCAGATCCGCCGTGCTCTCGACCTCTACGCGAACGTCCGCCCGATCCGGGGCGAGGGGGTCGACGTCGTCATCGTGCGGGAGAACACCGAGGGGCTCTACTCCGGCATCGAGTGGACGGAGTCCGACCGGGCCTGCACCGTCCGGGTCGTCTCCCGGCGGGGGAGCGAGCGGATCGCCCGGTACGCCTGCACCCTCGCGAAGTCCCGCCGCCACCTCACCGTCGGCAACAAGGCGAACGTGCTGAAATCCGACTGCCTCTTCGTCGAGGTCTGCACGGAGGAGGCTGCCCGGGCGGGAGTTCCCTGCACGGCCCGCTACATCGACGCGCTCTGCCTCGACCTCCTGATGCACCCGGACCGGTACGACGTGGTCGTGACGACCAACATGTTCGGGGACATCCTCTCCGACGCCGCCGCCTACCTGGTGGGGGGGCTCGGGATGCTCCCGAGCGCCAACATCGGGGAGCGGCACGCCCTCTTTGAGCCCGTGCACGGGAGCGCTCCCGACATCGCGGGGAAGAACGTTGCAAACCCCGTCGCGGCCATCAGGAGCGCCGCGATGCTGCTCTCCCACCTCGGCGACCCTGCATCGGCGGCGGCCGTTGAGGAGGCCGTCCACCGGGTGCTTCACGCGGGCATCCGGACCCCCGACCTCGGCGGTGCCGCCGGCACCCGGGAGTTCGGGGCGGCGGTGCTCCGCGAGGTCGGGCAGGGGAAGGCCTAAACGCTTCAGAGTCGAGGGTTACGCTATGGTGCTGGTGGGATGCCACGTCTCCATCGCCGGCTCGATCGACCTCGCGGTCGGGAGAGCGCGTGAACGGGGCTGCGACACGTTTCAGATCTTCTCCCGGAACCCCCGGGGATGGAGGGCAAAGGACCTCGAGTTAGGCTCGGTCGAAGCCTTCAGGGCGGCACTGAGTGCATCGGGGCTCGGCCCGGTCGTAGACCACATGCCCTACCTCCCGAACCCGGCCTCGCCCGATGCCGAGATCTATGAAAAATCGGTCGCGGCACTCGCCGGGGAGCTCGGGCGGTGCGGCCTTCTCGGGGTCCCCTACCTCGTGACCCACCTCGGGCACCACCGCGGTGCCGGAACAGAGGCGGGGCAGGAACGGGTTATCGCCGCCATAAACCGGGCGTTTGCGGATGCCGGGGAGTCCGACGTGATGCTGCTCCTCGAGAATACCGCCGGGGAGAAGAACAGCGTGGGGACGACCGTCGAGGACCTTTGCCGGATCATGAACGGGATCGATGCGGAAGGAAGAGTCGGGATCTGTTTCGATACCTGCCACGCGTTCGCCGCCGGCTACGACCTCCGGACCGAGGAGGGGGTCGATGCGGTCTTTTCGGAGCTCGACGACCGGATCGGCCTTGCACACCTGCGGGTCGTCCACCTCAACGACTGCAAGGGCGCTCTCGGGAGCGGGCTTGACCGGCACGAGCATATCGGGCTCGGGTCCATCGGGGAGGAAGGATTCCGGCATATTCTCCGCCACCCCGTTATCCGGAGCCTCCCCCTCATCTGCGAGACGCCGGTGGACGAGCGGCGGGACGATATTGGGAATATCGCGAAGGTCCGTGAACTTGCAGGGGCGTGAGCGCCCCCGGGCGTCACCTCCGGCAAGGCCGTGTTGCCGGTGATGGTGCGGCGGCGCCTGATCCAACTAGTATTCTCTAATTTTTATAATAATCCTGAACGCTTCCCCTGGTTGCCGTTCATAGCAAGAGATTTATATTTATACTACTATCCTGCAACTCACGAACCCTTTATCCTGTGGAATCCCGGTGATTCTCCGGCACCCCGCAGGATCTCTGTTTGCACGCCGGCGGGGAGGGGCTTCTTCTCCGTCGTGCCTGCAGGCACCATCGTGTGAGACGAAAGGGGGCGTTCTCATCGTGGTGATCAGAGGATGGCCGAACATAACGTGCTGATGTTAATCTGCACCGTCATCGTCGCCGGACTGTTGGTGCCGCCTGTTCTGGCGGTGGAAGCGGCTCCGGGGGATACGGTGCTTTTCTGTACCGCCGGCGGATCGCAGGAGCACCCCGATATCGACGGCGGTGTGGTCGTCTGGGAAGACGGCCGGAACGGGGATGAGGACATCTACTCGGCGAGCAGTCACGGTCCCGGTGAACGGATAACGGGCGACTCCGCCTCGCCTTCGAGACCGTCCGTCTCGGGTGACTACATCGTCTGGGAGGACAACCGAAACGTGAGCCCGGACATCTACCTCTTTGGGCGCTTGATGGGCACGATAGCACTCGCCGACGATCCGGCGGACCAGTGGCTGCCCGTAGTCCACGGGAGGCATGTCGTCTGGTACGATACCCGGAAAGGGAGTGTGGATATCTGCCTTCACGACATCGAGACCGGCAGTGAGACCTTCCTCTCCTGCTCGCCGGTAACCGAGTGGAAGCCTGCGCTCTCGGACGAGTACGTCGTCTGGGAGGAGAGCACCGGGGGCGGCGACATCTGGGTGTACGATATCCTGGCCGAAGAGAAGCAACGGATCACCTGGAACGGTGTACGGCAGACGTATCCGGCGATATCGGGGAGCCGGATCGTCTGGGAGGACTACCGGAACGAAGATCCCGACATCTACCTCTTCGATCTCGACAACCCGTCCGGTGGAGAGCAGAGGATCACCGACGACCCTGCCTGGCAGGTCTCCCCGGCGATCGATGGGGAACTCGTTGCCTGGGAGGACAAGCGGAGCGAGGTGTGGAACATCTACATCTGCGACCTCTCCCTGGGGAAGGAGGTCCAAATGCCCGTTAATTCGTCCGGCCAGGAGCAGCTCTACCCTGCCGTCAGCGGTGACCTGGTCGTCTGGCAGAACGGTCGTGACGAGGGATCGGACATCTATGCCTTCACTTACGCCGGCGGATCGCTGCCGGTGGCGGAGTTCTCGGCTGACCCGACCGATGGAGGAGTGCCGTTCACCGTCCGGTTCACCGACCTGTCGACCGGCGACCCGGAATCGTGGGAGTGGGACTTCGGTGACGGGAATGCCTCGACCTTACGGAACCCGGAGTACACCTACGAGGCACCGGGAGACTACACCGTCTCGCTCACGGTGAGCAACCGGTTCGGGGCTGATACCGTCACGAAGACCGATCTCATTAGCGTAGAGTTGCCCGAACCGCCGGTCGCCGGTTTCTCCGCCGCGCCGGTGTCGGGTGGTGCGCCTCTCGTCGTGCAGTTCACGGACGAATCGACGAACAGCCCCGCTACCTGGCTCTGGGACTTCGGTGACGGCGGGATCTCCTCCGAGCAGAACCCGGAGCACACCTACCTCACCGCCGGCACCTATACCGTCTCCCTGACCGTAGCAAAAGATGGGGGAGAGAACACAACGGTTCGGGCCGGTTATATCACGGTCCTCGAACCGCTGACCGCCGGGTTCACCGCCAACGTGACCGTCGGGGCCGCCCCGCTCACCGTCGGGTTTGCGGATGCGTCTGCGGGGAAGCCCGTTTCGTGGTCCTGGAACTTCGGCGACACAAAGACCTCTGCCGTGCCGAACCCGGTCCACGTATTCGAAAAACCCGGAACTTATACCGTCAGTCTGACAGTCTCCGGCGGCAGCGATCACTCCACAAAAACCATGCAAATCCGCACCTTCGGCCCGCCGACCGCGGGGTTCCATGCCGTGCCCCTCAACGGAACGGCGCCTCTCAAGGTCACGTTCACCGATACTTCCACCGGTGAGCTCTCCTCCTGGCTCTGGAGTTTCGGTGATGGGAAGACCTCGACCGACCGGCATCCCTCGCACACCTACGCCGCTGCCGGGAACTATACCGTCAACCTGACCGCAGGGAACGCCGCCGGGAGCAGCACCGCGGTGAAAACCGAGTACATATCCGTCCGCCCCGCCCCGGCAACGACCACACCGACTCCGAAGTCGACAGGCGGCGGTGGCGGCGGAGGAGGAGGAGGGGGCGGCGGCTTTGCCTGGGTAAACCCGGGTTGGAACACGCCGACACCCGCCCCCACCCCGACCCCGACGCCGACCGCCGTCCCCGGGGACGCTGAGCCCGGCCGGCTGCACCTCGGGGAGACCGGCCTCGTGAAACGGGTTGTCCTGCTCGGTTCTTCCGACGGCATCGCGAGCCTCGCCATTGCGGAGGGCGTCAGGGCGGTCGATGCCGCCGGGAATCCGCTTGCGGCGGTGACCCTTGCGCCTCTCGACCCGGCCGACGTACCCCCGGTGCCCGGCGTGGGCGCGTACGCGTTTACCGGGTATGCCTGGATCGCCGGGCCGGAGGGAGCCACCTTCTCACCGCCGGTGACCCTGGCGTTCAACTTCACGGAGGAGCAGTGGGATGCCGTCTACAGCAGCGGGCAGGGCGGGCTCGTGGTGCAGCGGTACAACCGGTCGGCGGACGCCTGGGAGGAGGTTCCCACCACCGTCCACCAGGGAGTCCGGAGCGTCACAACCGTTGTCTCGCACTTCAGCCCATACGCGCTCTTTGTCGAAGTGCCCGGGAGCGGCGCGGCGCAGGTGGTCGCGGCCGAAACCGGCCCGCAGCCCGGGGCCGTGCCGGACCTCCCGTATGCGCACCTCATCCCCGGCCTGCTTGCCCTCATCATCGTGGGGGCGGGGGCGTTCCTCTACTACCGGAAGGGGAACTCCTGAAACGTTTCGAATGAGCAGAAATATGCATGAGAGAGGGGGTTACCCTCTCCGCTTCCTTCCTGCGAGCAGGAGTAGGAGCGCCGTCCCGGCACCGATAGCACCGAATCCCGGTGCTGCCGTTGGGGCCGGTCCTGCCGTCTCCGCGAGGCCGGCCAGCCAGGCGGTGCTGGTATCGGGCGAGAGGTACTGGATGCCCGCAAGGGTGTAGCCACCACCGGGAGCGCTGGCGGCCGCGTAGATCCCTGTAGCGGGGAACGTCGTGTTCCACTGGATCGTCCCGTCCGCATCGGTCCCGAAGGCGAAGCCCTCTCCGATCCTCGCGTCCGTGCCCGCAACCATATACCCGCCGGAAGATCGCAGGGCGACGGCGTATCCGCTCAGGCCCTCCATATTCCGGAGCCAGATCTCCTCTCCTTCCGCGTCGACGAGGCCGTACCAGTAGTTCGCCGAGTAGACGAACCCGCTCTCATCGGTCTCCTCGACGTCGAAGATGACCGGAGCCTGGTAATTCTTGTGCCAGAGCGTGTTGCCGTCGGCGTCGAGGCGGATGAGGAAGGCGTCGCCTATGTCGTTGTTGAAGGGCGACTTCGTGCCCCCGATGACATACCCCCCGTCGGCGGTCACGATCCCGGTGTTTGCCGCGGTGCCGGGGAACGTCCGGTTCCAGACGGGCGTGCCGTTGCCGTCGGTCTTCACGATGGCCGCCGTCGTGTCGTTAGCCGACCCGGGCGGTTCCCAGAGCCACCCGATGGCGACGTACCCGCCGTCAGCGGTCTCTGCGACGGACGAGACCTTCATGCCCGGCAGGACCTGCCGCCACTCCTCCTCCCCGGCAGCATCCGTCCTGATCAGGGACGAGGTGCCCTGGTAGGCGGCGTTCTCATCGGTCCCGGTTATTGAGACGTTGTAGCCGCCGACGATGTAGCCCCCGCCGGTGGTCTCGGCAACGGCGGCCGGCGCAATTTCGGGGAATCTCGTTGTCCATGCTTCGTTCCCCTGGCCGTCGGTCTTTACGAGCAGCAGGTCTTCCCTGCCCCCGTAGACCTCAGTAAGGGCAGAGCCGAGAGCGATGAAGCCGCCGTCCGCGGTCGGCGCAACGGCATCGAATTTGCTGTTCTCCTCCGGCGAGAACGTCACGTTCCAGGCGACCGCCGGAGCGGTCTCGCTCGCAGAGACGATTCCTGCCGGCAGCACCACCGCGATGAGCAGTGCCGCCAGGATCATCCCCGGCTGCCAGAAGTCTCGGTAACTTTTCGTCATGGAATCGATCACTGGTGCGGTGCGGCACGCAAAAAGCGTAGTGGTTAGCCCCCCCGACCGGGGGTCGTGCCGGTGAACCGGCGGACGACAATCCATTAATGAACGTGAACTCCCTATAGTTCTAGCACGTGTTGGCGATATTCGACGGAACCTGGGTGCGCCTTAAGAGCGAAGGACGCACGCTCTACGAGCAGGGCGGCTACGGGAGACTTGAGGAAACCGGTCTCCGCCTCTCTCCCGAAGAGGCGCTCTACCTCATGGAACGGAACAAGATCGACGTGAAGGACTTCGGCTTTGACACCCTGCTCGGTCTCTTCGCCGGCCAGCCGAACTTTGTCCGCAGGTATCTCGTCTACCGTGACATCCGCGAGCGGGGATACGTGGTTCAGCCCGGCCCGCACGACTTCCGTGTCTTCCGTCGCGGCCACAAGCCCGGGGTCGGAAAGTCCCGGTACCTGGTCCGGGTCCTCTCCGAGCGGGACCTCGTCGACTTCGACCAGCTGAGCCAGGACGTGCTCGCTGCGGTCAACATGCGCAAACAGTACCTCCTCGCGGTCGTGGACGACGAGGACGAGTTGACCTACTACGAGGTGCGGGTGCAGGACCTCCCGGGGGTCGGGGAGCCGGCCGGGTGCAGCACGCCGGTGGAGGCCTCCCTCTTCGGGACCTACGCGCTGGCTCACCTCCCGCCGGGAAACCCGCTTGAGGAGGACTGGTACGGCAAGAGGCTTGATGCGCAGCGGCTGCTGCTCCGCCCGGTCGAGTCGATCTTTCTCATGCGCCGGGAGTGCCTCGCAATCACGCGGGACGGAGAACCGATGACCGCAGAGCAGTTCCTCGATGCAGCGGCGGAGAAGGACGTCGAGATCCGGGAGAAAGAGCGGGTCTTCTCCGACCTCCGGGAGAAGGGCTACATTCCGAGAACGGGGTACAAGTTCGGGCACCACTTCCGCGTCTACTCCGGGAAGAAGAGCCACTCCGAGATGCTCGTCCACGCCGTTCCGTCCGGGACCTCCACGCCTATGAGCGCCGTCTCCCGCTCGGTCAGGCTTGCTCACAGCGTCAAAAAGAAGATGTTGTTTGCCTGCATATACAATACCGATATCAGGTACGTCGAATTCGCCCGAATGAAACTGTGAGCGTCAGTACATGCATTCCGAGATGAACCCGTGGTCGAATAACCAGACCGTCGATGTGGATCGACTCTTTGCCGAGTTCGGCATCGAGCCGATCGGTGAGGTTGCACGAAGGCTTCCCGTGGTACCGCCGTTTATACGCAGGGGTATCGTGGTCGGACACCGGGACTACCACCTGGTCGTCGACGCCATCCGGAACAAAACCCCGTTTCATGTGCTGACCGGGTTCATGCCCTCAGGCCTCCCGCACCTCGGGCACCTGATGGTCATGAAGGAGGTGGTCTGGCACGTCCAGCAGGGTGGAAACGGCTACGTCGCCATCGCTGATCGGGAGGCGCACGCGGTCCGCGGCATCTCGTGGGAGAAGTGCCGCGAGTACGGAAAGGAGTACCTCAAGGCCCTCTACGCCCTCGGGTTCGAGGGCACGACCTACTACCAGAGCAGGAACGAACGCTTGAAAGATCTCGCGTTCGAGGCGTCCACGAAGGTGAACTTCTCCGAGATGACGGCGATCTACGGGTTCGGGCCCGAGACCTCGCTCTCCCATGCCATGAGCGTCATCACCCAGGTGGCTGACATCCTCTTCCCGCAGCTCGACGCCGGCCCGGCTCCTACGATCGTTCCGGTCGGCCTCGACCAGGATCCGCACCTCCGGCTCACCCGGGACGTGGCCTACAAGCTCAGGATGTTCACGGTCGAGGACCGCGGCGACCATATCAGCGTCCGGTCGAAGAACGCCCCGGAAGCGGCTCTCGAAGCCGTGCACCGTGCATTCCCCGGCTCAAAGAAGTACGCGGGCCACGTGGACGTCAGAGGTCTTCCGATGGGGCGGGTGGAGGACGCCGTCCGGGGGATCGAGATCGCCCACGGTGGGTTCGGGTTCTACCTGCCCTCGTCGACCTACCACATCTTCATGCCCGGGCTCCAGGGCGGGAAGATGTCGAGCAGCGTGCCCGAGAGTTCGTTCGGGTTCTACGAGTCCGACAAATCGATCAGGAAGAAGGTCATGGCTGCGCTGACCGGCGGGCGGATGACGCTCGAGGAGCAGAAACGTCTCGGGGGGGAGCCCGACCGCTGCTCGGTCTACCTCTTGAACCTCTTCCATATGCTCGAGGACGACGTGGAACTCGCCGATGTGCGGCGGCGGTGCGAGAGCGGCGAGCTCACCTGCGGGCAGTGCAAGAAAGAGACGAATGAGCGCGTGCAGGCGTTCCTCGCGGAGTTGCGGGACAAGATGGATGCGGTCGAGCATCTTGCAGAGGAAGTGTGATAGTGGAACTGACGCTGAACGAGAAGAAGCTCCTGGTCGTTCTGGGACCGATGGGATCGGCCGACGCGGCCGCCCTTGCGGAGAAGATGGACACCCGCCGGGAGGCGGTGGTGCAGTACGCGAACCTCGCCGGGGAACGGGGGCTTGTGGACGTGGAGAAGCACGTCTCCCGGCGGTATGCCCCGACGGAAGAAGGGCGGGCCTACATCGGGAAGGGCCTCCCCGAGCGGCAGGTGCTCGAGAGTTTCGAGGAGACGATCCCGATGCGGGACCTCCAGAGCCACCCGCTCGCAAAGATCGGGATCGGCTGGATGCGGAAGAAGGGCTGGATCGCCATCCGGGACGGGGTCGTGCAGAAGACCGGCAACGCCGCTTTCGGCCCCGACGAAGCCGCGTTTGCCCGGTTCGGCGAGAGCGGTGCGATCGCCGACGGCGAAGGAGTTGCCGACCTCGCGAGGCGTGGGCTCGTGCAGGAGGAGGAGACCGTCACCTATACCGTCTCGATCACGCCTCGCGGCCGCGAACTCCTCGCCGGAGGGCTCGACCTGCAGGAGGAGGCAGGCACGCTCACCCGCGAGCAGATCCTCTCCGGCGCGTGGAAGGACCTCCCTCTCCGGCGCTATGACGTCGGAAAACTCCCGAAGCGTGCCTACCCGGGGAAAACCCACCCCTACCAACGCCTCATCGACGAGATGCGCCGCGTTCTCCTCGACATGGGGTTTACGGAGATGGCGGGCGGGATCGTGCAGAGCTCGTTCTGGAACTTCGACGCCCTCTTCCAGCCGCAGGACCACCCGGCACGGGAGATGCAGGACACCTTCTTCCTCGGCGAACGCTGGCCGCTCCCGGCAGGGTATGAGCGTGTCCGCGACATGCACGAGCACGGCGGCGAGACCTCTTCCACAGGGTGGGGAGGGACCTGGAGCGCTGCAAAGGCGGAGCAGTGCGTGCTCCGGACCCACACGACGAGCCTCTCGATCCAGCACCTGGCCGAGCACCCCAAACCCCCGGTGAAGGCGTTCTGCATCGGCCGGGTCTACCGGCGGGAGGCGATCGACCCTACCCACCTCGCGGAGTTCGAGCAGCTCGAGGGGATCGTGATGGACGAAGGGGTCAATTTCCGCCACCTCCTCGGCTTCTTGAAGGAGTTCTACGGGAAGATGGGCTTTGAGAAGGTCAGGTTCCGCCCCGGCTACTTCCCCTACACCGAGCCGAGCGTGGAGCCGGAGGTCTACGTCGACGGGCTCGGCTGGGTGGAACTCGGCGGAGCGGGCATCTTCCGGCAGGAGGTGACGGCGCCCTTCGGTATCGAGCACCCGGTGCTCGCGTGGGGCCTCGGGATCAGCCGGGTGGCGATGCTGAGGCTCGGGCTCCGGGACCTGCGGCAGCTCTACCGGAGCGACGTCGAGTGGATCCGGGAGACGCCCACCTACGGTGGGAGGCGATGAGATGGCGATAATCACGTTACCCTACCGGTACCTGGAACGGCTGACCGGGACCGACCGGCAGACGATCATCGATCGCGTCCCGATGATCGGGGCCGACATCGAACGGATCGAGGAAGACCACGTGGACGTCGAGTTTTTCCCGGACCGGCCGGACCTCTACTCCCCCGAGGGCGTCGCCCGGGCGATGCGCGGGTTCCTCGGGATCGAGGAGGGGCTCCCGGTCTATACCGTCCGCCCCTCCGGGATCACCTTCTCGGTCGACCCGGGCCTTGCCGATATCCGGCCTTACCTCGGTTCGGCGGTGATCCGGAACGTCGACCTCGACGAAGAAGCGATCGAGAGCCTGATGAGCCTCCAGGAGGCCCTCCACTGGGCGGTCGGGCGCGGGCGGGGCAAGGTGGCGATCGGCGTCCATGACCTCGACGCGGTCACGCCGCCCTTCCGCTACATCGCCTCCCCCCGCGACCGCTCTTTCGTCCCGCTGGACTTCGAGCAGGAGATGACCCTCGATGAGATCCTCACCGACCACCCGAAGGGCCGGGATTACGCCCGCCTCGTGGAGAACTTCCCCCGGTTCCCGCTGATCGTCGATGCCGACGATCAAGTGCTCTCCTTCCCGCCCATCATCAACGGCGAGTTGACAAGGGTCACGACGGCGACGAAGAACATCCTGCTCGACTGCACCGGCACCGACAAAAAAGCGGTGATGACGGCGGTGAACATCATCTGCACGGCGCTTATCGAGGCCGGGGCGACGGTCGAGACGGTGACCGTCGACGGGCAGGAGATGCCCACGCTTGCGCCGGCAGAACGGGTGGTCTCGGTCGGGGAGTGCGCCTCCCTCCTCGGCCTTCCCCTCACGGTGCAGGAGATGGCGCGGCTCCTTGCCCGGATGCGGTTCGGGGCCGAGCCCGACGGGGACTCACGGGTCCGGGTCCTCGTTCCCTGCTACCGGGCGGATATCCTCCACGACTGGGACGTCTTTGAGGACGTGGCGATCGCTTACGGCTTCGAGAACTTCGATGCCGCCCTCCCGGCCACATCGACCGTCGCGCAGGAGCACCCGATCCCCGCCATTGCGGGAGCGGTCCGGTCGGTGATGACCGGCCTCGGCTACCTCGAGATGATGCCGTTCACCCTCACGAACGAGCGGGTGCTCTACGCGAACATGCAGCGTGAGCCTTCCCCGGGAACCCTGCGGCTGCTCCACCCGATCAGCGAGGAGCAGACCGTGGTGCGGACCGACCTCCTCCCTCTGCTCATGGAGATGCTTCTTTCGAACAAGCACCGCGAGCTCCCGCAACGGCTCTTTGCGGTGGGCGACGTGGTCGAGGCCTGCGTCACCTCCCAGCAGGTCGCCGCGGTCAGCATCCACCCGGCGGCCGACTTCTCGGAGGCATACGCGGCGGCCGACGTCCTCTGCCGCGAACTCTCGCTCCCGTACACGGTCACGGAATCGGACGACCCCGCGTTTCTCGACGGCCGCCGCGGGGATATCATCGTTGATGGAAGAAAAGTCGGGGTGTTCGGGGAGATCCACCCGGCCGTCCTGACCGCGTTCGACCTCGAGCACCCGGTGGCGGCGCTGGCCCTCGACCTTACAGCCGTACCGGGATACCCCGTCCCGCCAGGTACTCCTTGACCTGGCGGACGGTGAACTCACCGTAGTGGAAGACGCTTGCCGCGAGGCAGGCGTCGGCCTTCCCTTCTGTAAATCCGTCGTAGAAGTGCTCGAGCGTGCCCACGCCGCCGCTCGCGATCACCGGGACCCCGACCGCCGCCGAGATCGCCGCGGTGATCGGGATATCGAACCCCTCCTTCGTCCCGTCGGTCTCCATGCTGGTGAGCAGGACTTCGCCGGCTCCGCGCTCTTCGGCCTCTGCCGCCCAGGCGACGGCGTCAATTCCCGTCGGCCTGCTCCCGCCGTGGGTCACGACCTCGTACCAGCACTCCCGACCGTCGACGAGGGTGATGGGGGTCAATCCCTGCTCCATTGCGTAGTTTCGCCGGACATCCATGGCGACGACGATGCACTGGGTGCCGAACCGCTCTGCGCCCTGCGAGATCAGTTCCGGGTTCTGGACGGCGCTCGAGTTGATGCTCACCTTGTCTGCGCCCGCCCGGAGGATCTGCTTCATGTCGTCGATTGTCCGGATGCCGCCGCCGACGGTGAGCGGGAGGAAGAGTTCGTCGGCCGCCCGCTGCACGACGTCGATGATGGTTCCCCGGTCTTCCCGGGTGGCGGTGATATCGAGGAACACCACCTCATCGGCGCCCTGCTCGTTGTAGCGCTGGGCCAGCTCGACGGGATCGCCCGCGTCGCGCAGGCCGACGAAGTGCGTGCCCTTGACTACCCGCCCATCCTTGAGGTCCAGGCAGGGGATGATTCGCTTCGTCAGAACCATGGGTAATGATTGGGGGGTGGTGGGTGATGAGGGTTTGCCTATGAGAACTCCTCTGTTCTTGTGAGCAGGGTTGGCTTGCGGCTGCTTGGGGAACCTGGCGGTGGGCGTGAGGGTCGCAAAGTCCAAGATGTGGCCAGGTGAACGCAAAACTGTCTGGAACCCACTGTTCTGTATCGCGTAAACCAGAAGCCTTTAGCTGGGTGGAGCCTACTACAGCCGAACCATGAAGTAACCCGGTGCAGTGGACCGTGGGGGTATCGCCATTGGGGGTGGGGCTGACGGGGAGGGGGGAGCATCCCCCCTCCCCTGT
>JAENYE010000003.1:64496-315220 GCA_016841955.1 Methanobacteriota archaeon | reverse complement strand
GGTCGAAAAGTCAAGGTTGTGGCAAGGGCACCGAAAACCGGTCGGGAACCCACTGTCTTGTATCGCGAAAACCGGAAGCCTTTAGTTGGGTGGGGGACAATCCGGCCGAACAATGAAGTACCCCGGGGCAGGGTGCCGTGGGGTTCTGCCTTTGGGGGGGGGGGCTGACGGGGAGGGGGGAACATCCCCACTCCCCTGTCCCCTCCCCCCTCGTGGCGATATTAGGGGAAAATCCGTGTCCAGTTCGTGCGCTACAACACCCGTGAGCGCATTAGGTGAAAAACTGCTAAAGCACGGCCTTTGCAAATGGCTGAACACTCCGGGAATGCTCCCGGAGGATATCCGTCAATAGAGGTTGCACATACACGTGGGCGAACCCGATCCTCGGAGGCCCGTGCCACTCCCCTCAGGTTTAAGTACTCCGGAAAGGTACCTTTACAGACAAACCGGAGGAAGATCCGGGCGGGATAACCGGTCTGGTGGTTTTTATGGAGTCTGGAGATCTAAAAATTGCGTGGGCGCGGCAGTACATGCCGGTACTCTCGTCCATTCGGAAGCGTTTTGTCGAGGAGAAGCCGTTCTCCGGCATGACTGTCGGCATGGCCCTCCACGTCGAGGCAAAGACTGCGGTGCTGGTCGAGACCCTGGCGGCAGGCGGCGCCGAGGTGCACATCACGGGATGCAACCCCCTCTCGACCCAGGATGACGTCTCGATGGCGCTCGACGCCCGGGAAGGGATTCACTCCTATGCCCGGCGGGGCGCCAGCGTCGAGGAGTACTACGCGGCCATCGACCGGGTGCTCGACGCCCGCCCTGCGATCACCATCGATGACGGCATGGACCTGATCTACCGCATCCACACCGAACGGCGGGAGTTGCTGGACTCGGTCATCGGCGGGTGCGAGGAGACCACGACCGGTATCCACCGGCTCCGCGCGATGGCGCGGGACGGGGCGCTCGCGTTCCCGGTCGTCGCCGTCAACGATACCCCGATGAAGCACTTCTTCGACAACGTCCACGGCACCGGGGAGAGTTCGCTGGCATCGATCATGATCACGACGAACGTCCTCATCGCAGGCAAGCGGTTCGTCGTTGCCGGCTACGGCTACTCCGGCCGGGGGCTCGCACAGAAGGCACGGAGCATCGGCGCCCGCGTCATCGTGACCGAGGTCGATCCCAGGAGGGCCTTGCAGGCGCACATGGACGGGTTCGATATCATGACGATGGATCAGGCGGCACCGCTGGGCGACATCTTCGTCACCACCACGGGGAACACGAGCATCATCACGGAGAGGCACTTCCCGAACCTGAAGGACGGGGCCATCCTCGCCAACGCCGGGCACTTCAACGTGGAGATCGACGTCGAATGGCTCGCGTCGCACGCGGACTCCACCCTCCACCGGGACGGCATCGACACCTACATGCTCGACGGGAAGACCGTCCATGTCCTCGCCGAAGGAAGGCTCGTGAACCTTGCGACGCCCAAAGGCATGGGCCACCCCGTCGAGGTCATGGACCTGAGTTTCGCCGTCCAGGCGCTCTCTGCCGAGTTCATTGCTAAGCACGGCCGCGAACTCGCTCCCGGCGTGCACGACGTCCCGTCCGCCATCGACGAGGAGGTGGCACGGCTGAAACTCGCCGCGCTCGGCCTCTCGATTGACCGGCTGACGCCCGAGCAGGAGACCTACATGAGCAGCTGGACGATCGGGACGTAAAGGCCCCCCTCTTTTTTCACCGCAACGTGAGTTCCTGCGCAAGATCCGGAGCGGGAAGAAACGGAGAGGCCGGGACCGATGCGCCGTCAGGACTGTCAGGCGTCTCCATCACGATTCATTCGCACTATGAACCCGTGGCCGCATTCACAGCAGCGGTACTGCGTATACATGCCGCACCCGGGAGCATCGACATACCCCAGGAGTTCCCCCGGGGAGCCGCACCGGGGGCATGCCGGCCCCAGGTCGTCAAACCAGCGGCCGCATTCGAGACATTGATGGACAGTATGAATCCGCGGGTTGGCGGCAATGATGTCCTTGATGTGGTCCCGGCACCCGCAGAATGGGCAGGGAGTAGGTGCGTCCCCTCCGGCATCACTGGCGTCTCCTGATCGGCGCGTTGTCTTCCGGGTCCTGTCTAACACGCGCACTCACCAGCCCCCCTGTTCCCGGCGGGTTTGTTCCTCTCCGGGAAGGTGCTATCCCATCCCTTTCGTGCCTTCAGTATGCTTTCCGGCTGGCGCGGGTCAACCACTCCGCTCTGTCTCATGCACCTTTATGGGTGCCCCGACCGCTTAATGATACCTATTGATACCATGAGGTATCTTATCGGAAAAATAAAAACGGTATGATATAATTGTCCTGCCGGAATACCTGAATAGGAAGATGGAGTCTCCCGATAACGTCTCAAGCAAGCAGGTGGGTGTGCGGCTGCCGGGTCATCTCTACCGGTGGCTGAAGGAGAAGGTCGACAGCGGCGAGTACTCGAATATGGCCCAGTCCGTCATCGGGGAACTGACGAAGGCAAGGACGCTTGAGGAGGTGCGGCGCCGGGAGACTTTGCAATACGATGTTGGGGAAGAACCCCTCGCCCGGATGGTGAACGAGCGGATCGAGGGCGTCCGTCGCGAGCTCCTGGACGAAGTGAAGCGGCGGCGTGCCTGATCTTGACTTATCACTACCCAACCTGCGCGCAATCGTCACAGGCCGAGGCAGAAGCATCTTCGTCGATCTGCCATTCTACGTAAGAACTATCCCGGCGGGCCCTTCGGAAGAGAGCCGATCCCGGGTATGGCCGCCCCTCAGGCTGGGGGGTGGAGACCTGATTTCATTCGTGGTCGATAGGCGTGAAGAGTCTTTTCAAACTCCTTTTTTCGTCCGTTCCGGCAACCGGCAGCCTGCCTGTGGATCGGGTCACCCGCCCGGTCGGTGTCCCGGTAGCACCACATGTTTTTATACTTGCCGGGATTGTAAATCAAATATCCTTGATTTGAGCTAAAAATAAGCTAAATTAAATATACCGAGCCGCAATCCCCTATGAGCAAGGTGTCATTATGAAAGCATCAACCGCGGCAACCTTTGTTGCAGTAAGTCTTCTGATCATCGCCGGTCTCCTCGTTACCGGATGCACGACCACCCAGCAGGCCCCCGAGCAGACAACCCTGACCGTCTTTACGGCCGCATCGCTCACGGGAGCCTTCACGGATATCGGCAAAGCCTACGAGGCAGCGAACGAAAACGTCAAGGTCGACCTGGTTTTCGACGGTTCGCAGGCCCTCCGCACCCAGATCGAGCAGGGAGCAAGTCCCGATGTCTTCGTCTCCGCGAGCACAAAGCACATGCAGGCCCTCCAGGACGCCGGGTTCATGGACAACGACACCGTGGCGGTGTTCCTCGGGAACAGCATGGCCCTGATCGTCCCGGTCGACAATCCGGCCGCGATCACCAGTCTCGCCGACCTGGCAAACCCGGGCATAAAGATCGTCATCGGTACCAAAGACGTTCCGTTCGGGGCCTACACCCGCCAGGTGCTCGACAGACTGGCTGCCGATCCCGCGTACGGCGAGGCGTACCGGGAGGCAGTGATGAAGAACGTCATCTCCGAGGAGACGGCGGTGAGCTCCGTGGTGCCGAAACTGACGCTCGGCGAGGCGGATGCGGCGTTCGTCTATAAGTCGGACGTCTCGAAGGACGACCTGGATAAAGTGACACGGATCGACATCCCGGCTGAGTACAACGTCATGGCCACGTATCCCCTCGGCATCCTTGCGGAGTCGTCGCAAAAGGCTGAGGCAGAGTCGTTCATAGCATTCGTCCGGGGTCCGGACGGCAGCGCCATCCTGACGGAATATGGATTCGACCCGGTTTCGGCAGGAGCGTGAGGTTCTCCGGCATGGTAGCCGGACGCGGTTAGGGAGGGCGCCCCTCACCCTTCTCATCGCCGTCCTTCTCGCGCTCTTCCTCCTCTTCGTCACGCTGCCGGTCGCTTCGCTCTTCCTGCGCATATCGCCGGAGGCGTTCCTCCGCTCGCTTGCCGAACCGGTGGTGCTCGATGCTCTCTCCCTCTCGCTCGTCACCGCGACGGTGAGCACGGCGATCGTCGTCCTCTTCGGGACGCCGCTTGCCCTGGTGAACGCCCGGCGCGACTACCCGGGCAGGGCGCTTGTCGATACCCTCACCGACCTTCCCATCGTCCTCCCGCCGGCGGTTGCAGGCATAGCACTGCTGATGGCTTTCGGCCGCCGGGGCGTGGTCGGGCAGTACCTCGACGGGTTCGGTATCTCCATCGCCTTCACCACGGTCGCGGTGGTCCTGGCCCAGGTCTTTGTCGCCTCGCCGTTCTACATCCGGCAGGCGAGGGCGAGTTTCGAGGCGGTCGACCGCCTCTACGAGGATGCGGCACGGACCCTCGGAGCATCCCCTGTGGCCGTCGCCCTCCGGATCACCGTCCCGCTTGCGTGGAGCGGGCTCGTCTCCGGGGCGATAATCTCGTTTGCCCGGGCGCTCGGGGAGTTCGGCGCCACGATCATGTTTGCCGGGAACTTCCAGGGCCGGACCCAGACGATGCCGCTTGCGATCTATACGACCATGCAGGGCGACCTCGATGCCGCGATCAGCCTCGCGATCATCCTTGTCGCGATATCGTTTGCGGTGATCGCTGTGGTGAAGGTCGTCACCCGGAGGAGACTCTGATGCTCTCCGTTCATGCCGCTAGAAGACTCCGGGATTTCGTCCTCGACGTCACGCTCTCGGTCGGGCGGGGGGAGACCCTCGTCCTGGTCGGGGAGAACGGGGCGGGCAAGTCCACGGTGCTGAACCTGATCTCCGGCATCCTCCCGCCCGACCGCGGCGAGATCACCCTGGCGGAGAGGACGCTCTTTTCGAGCGGGGAACGGATCGACGTCCCTGCCGAGAGCCGGAGCATTGGCCACCTCTTCCAGTCCTACGCCCTTTTCCCGCACATGACCGTCTCCGAGAACGTGGCGTTCGGCCTCCGGTGCCGTAGGGTCCCGCGGCCGGAGGTTGCCTTCACCGTGGCGAAGCAGCTCGCCGCGATGCACCTCTCCGATCTCGCGGACGTCAACGTCGGCCGGCTCTCGGGGGGGCAGCGGCAACGGGTTGCCCTCGCCCGGGCGCTGGTGCTCGACCCGGAACTCCTCCTCCTCGACGAACCGCTCGCCGCCGTCGATATGCGGGCTCAGGCTGCGATGCGGAAAGAGCTCCGCGACCGGATCCGGAACGCCGGCATCCCCTGCATCGTCGTCACCCACAACCTCCGTGACGCCCTCGAACTCGGGGACCGCCTCTGCCTCCTCGAGGAGGGGAGGGTGGTTGCCGACGGGACGCCGGAGGAGGTGCTCGGGATGCGGGAGAACGGGTTTATAGCGAGTTTTGCCGGGGGGTGAAGGTTTCAGGGGCGCAACCCGAAGTCCTCTGCCGGTTCTTTCACTCCTGCCCGTTCCCGTCCCGCACGCAGTAGAGGTACTCCTGCGCATACCCGGCATATTCTCCGAAGTAGTCCCGTGCAAACCGCCGGATCCGCTCGTACTCCGCCGGGGTGCAACTCCTCCCGTCGAGGTCGGAGAGGTAGGTCTCCCCCACGATCCGGCGTATCCAGACGTCCACCGGGAACGCCTCAAAGAACCCGAACGCAAAGAGCAGCACACAGTCCGCCGCCTTCGGCCCGACGCCCTTAAAGCGCATCAGCGCCTGCCGTGCATCCTCGAAGGGAAGAGCGGCGATCCGCTCCGCCCAGTCCGGGTGCTCCGCCACATAATCGGCGGCTTCACGGACATAATCCGTCCGGTAGCCGAGTTTGCAGTCCCACAGGTCCGCCCGGGAAGCCGCCGCGAGCGCCTCCGGCTCCGGGAACGCATACGTCCTCCCGAAGGGTCCGTCTATCGGCCTCCCGTAGCGCTCAGCCATGAGCGCGACCCGCCGTTTCACCGCCGGGATATTCGTGTTCGTGGCGCAGAGATACGAGACCAGGCACTCCCACGGTGGTTGCCTGACGAGACGCAGACCCCTGCACTCCCGGATCGCGGCGCCGATCGTCGGGTCGCGGTCGATGGACGCGAGGATGGCGGGAAGGTCCTGGTCGAGCCGGAAGTAGTCGCGGACGAACCCCGCGTCCGCCCCGGCAAATGTGAGATGGCTTGCATCCTGCCGTATCCAGACGGCCCGGCCTTCGACGACGCCCTGCCACCACCCCTCCGCCTTCTCCCAGCGGAAGGCCTGCCCGCAGGAGAGTGTCCGGTCGAGGTCGAACGGCTGGTCCGATTGGAGCGCGATCGTCTTCATGGCCGGCGGCACCGGCAGGTAAAAAAGAGTCGGTTATTCTGCCTTTTCATCCTTCATCTGCTGGTAGACGCAGGACTGAACGTCCTGGCCGAGTTTCCCGATCGCGTCCGCCCGGCAGCGTGCGCAGTGGCGCATCTGCTTGATATACGGGGCGCACCGGTCCTGCATCTCCCGCTTGTCCTTCTGGGTGGGAGGGGTGATCCCGGCGAACCTGTACTGCGGGATGAGGGGGATGACGTTGAAGGTGAACGCTCCCATCTCCCCGACCTTCTTTGCGATCTCGGGGATGTGCTCGTCGTTGATCCCGGGGATGTAGACGGTGTTTATCTTGACGAACATCTTCTTTGCAACAGCCATCTCGATCCCTTTCAGCTGCTGGGAGAGCAGGAGTTCCGCCGCCTCGCGCCCGTGGTACTTCTTCCCGTCGTACTCGACCCAGGAGTAGATCTTCTCCCCGATCGCGGGGTCGACGGCGTTGAGTGTGACCGTAACGTTCCCGACATCGTACTTCGCCAGTTCCTCGATCGACTCCGGGAGCGCGAGGCCGTTCGTGCTGATACACATGATCAGGTGCGGGAACTCCTCGTGGACCAGCCTGAGCGCCTCAAACGTCTCGGGGTTTGCGAGCGGTTCGCCCGGCCCCGCGATGCCGACCACCTTCACGAACGGGTACTCCTTGACGACATTCCTGACGAGATCGAGCCCCTCCTCCGGCCGGAGGACCCTGCTCGTCACACCCGGCCGGCTCTCGTTCACGCAGTCGAAGTCCCGTATGCAGTAATTGCACTGGATGTTGCACTTCGGAGCGACGGGTAGGTGACACCGCCCGAAGGCGTGGCACGCTTTATCGGAGTAGCAGGGGTGCTCGCTGATCTTGCGTAACTGCTCCGGATCGTAGGGGACCTCCCTGCCCTGGACCGTCGCGGTCCGATACTCGTCGGCCATATAACATGATCTATGCGCCAGAGGATGTTATATACTGATGGGTACCGGCGGCACTCATGTATATCCCGTGGTTCGGTCGGCCGGTTCCGTACGCACCTGGCCGCCGGGTTCCTGCCCGGATTTGCGGGGCGTATCGCGGTTCCGGTCAAGGATAAGGCTGACGTCGGGCAGTACGAGGTAGACCGGGAAGAAGCCGAAGAGGCTGTGGTATTCCGAGGTATATGCTTTCATCCGCCGGTAGTCGCTGTGCATCTGAGACAGATCCGTCACGAGGTCCGCGAGGCGTCCCGGGGTCGGGATCTCCTCCGGGGTTCTCGGGAGCGCGGCGAGCCGGCGCAGGATCCCGTCCCGCCAGACGTGGACCTTGTAGTCGCCCACCTGCAGGAAGAGTTCCCGGCTGTACGCCCCCTGCAGGTACCGGACGATGACGACCTGCGAGGCGAATATGAGAGCGAGCGGCAGGAGGTCCCATCCGAGGGCGAGGTCGACCGAGGCGAGGAACGTCGAGAACGTCATCCCCGGGAGAAGCATCGCCGATACGGCGAGACCCCCGCTCGCGGCCCCCAGGGCGGCGACGAGGAGGATGACCCGCATCGCCGCCCGCCACCCGGCCCGGACCTTCTCCTGCAGGTTCGTCCACATGCCGTCGAGCGAGAGGAAGAAACTCGTTGTATAGGGCTTGACGTACAGGATGCCGGCGTAGAAGAAGATGATCGCAAGGGACTGAAGCGCGATCAGTGCCGCCGCTCCCGGCTTGAGGGATCCCGTTACGTACCCGCTGAAGAGTGCGAAGAAGACGTTGATACCGAATATCAGCCCGAACCCCGCGGCGAGGGGCTGACAGTTGATGAAGAAGGTATCCCAGAGCACCTTCCAGAACGTCCTCGCATCTCCGGACGCCAGATTGGGAACTCCGTCTCTCTCCCGGATAGACCCGAAGAACTCCCTGATGGCCTTCCAGTCCGGGAGGGCCGTCCCTGGGCCCCCGGTCGGGATCATCAGGATGAAGGGATTCACCATGTAGAGGACGAAGCTCGATGCGATCCAGTAGAGCATGTATCGGGGGAGGAAGAGCAGGAAGATGAGGTTCACGAGGACCGCGGCGAGGATGAAGAGCCCTGTGACGTGGAGCCGGGCGTCACAGGCGAGGAGGGCTGACTGCCGCTGCTCTTCGCGTGCGATCTCGTCTTCCACGTCTCTTGCGA
Organism: Methanobacteriota archaeon; assembly: GCA_016841955.1. Classification (GTDB taxonomy): domain Archaea; phylum Halobacteriota; class Methanomicrobia; order Methanomicrobiales; family Methanoculleaceae; genus Methanoculleus. The sequence continues at coordinate 306,777 of JAENYE010000003.1, read as the reverse complement.
GCGCCCCGGCCTCCCGGGCGTACCTCGCGAAGGCAGGATCTCTCTCCGGCACCACCATCTGCGGGAGACAATGGCCTTTCGGGAATAAATGCATTCGCGAGGATCGGACCATTCCCGCTCCACGCAAAAAGTGGACGGGTCAGGCCGTCTGCCGGGTGAGGTCGAACGGGAGGGGTTCTTTCCCGGTCTCCCGCGCATCCCTCTCCGGCTCCATACCGAACCGCTCCTCCGCGGCTTTGAGGATCCGCCTGAGCATCTCGGCGTACGTTAGGCCCGCGTACTTCGCCATCTTTGCGAGGTGGCCGTCCCAGCACCAGCCGGGGTTCGGGTTGACCTCGAGGAGTTTCGGGTTGCCGTGCTCGTCCAGGCGCCAGTCGAACCGGCAGTAGTCGCGGCACTCGAGGCGCTCGAAGAGGGCGAGGCAGCACCGCACGATCACCTTCTCGGTCTCTTCGGGGAGATCCGCCGGCCTCGATACGATCTTCCAGTACGGCGAGTCCGGGAGCCACTTCGCTTCGTAGCCGCAGATACGGGGGAACTCCGGGGGCAGCGCGGAGTAGTCCTCCTCGATGATGGGAAGCACCGTGCTGTATCCCGACGGGTTCCCGATGATGCCGACGCTGATGTCTTTTCCCGTGAGGAACTCCTCGACAAGGAGCGAGCGGTCGTACCCGAGCGTCGTCCGCAGAGAGTTGATGACGTCGGAGAGTTCTTCGATGGTGTGAGCGATGCTCCTTTGCGTGATGCCGTAGGAGGAGTCGCCTGCGTTCGGCTTGACGATCGCCGGGAGTTTCATCCCGACGTCGTAGGTGCGGTCGCCCGGGGTGATGAAGCAGGCGTCGGGCACCGGGATCCCCATCTCTTTCGCGATGCCGCGCACGAGCGATTTGTCGTAACAGAATGCAAGCGACTGCGGCCCGGACCCCGTGTACGGGATCTCGAACATCTCCAGAAGCGCCGGCACGTGGAGTTCTTTCCTCGGGTCGTTGTTGAACCCCTCGTCGCAGAGGTTGAAGACGTAGTCCACCTTTCCCTTCAGTCTCGGGAGGTCCTGGATCAGCGTGTCGTGTTTGCACAGGAAGGTGAACCGGTAGCCCTGCAGTTCCCGGAGGGCCGCCTTCATCTGGTCGATGGTGTAGAAGTCGTCGTCGTCGAAGGCGCAGGAGGGTTTCAAGGCATCGGGCTTGGCCGGGTCGCCGAGCATCACCGCGACGTGTTTTGCTCTCTCCCGGCCTCTCGCCTTCGTCGTCGACCATTCCTTCCTGACGACCGCGGTGACGATGTGGCGGCGCTCCATCATGCCGAGGTCCTGGTTCCGCTGCGACTCGGTGGCGATCTCGTGGAAGGCGATGCCGGAGAAGCCCGCCCGTTCCAGGAGCCGCCGGAGCGCCTCGGGAGTGTAGAGGCGTTCGGCATAAAACTGGTCGGCCACGACGCCCCGGTCGACGTCGGTGATCACCTCGCGGGATATCAGGCGCTGTTCGTCGAGCGAGAGGGACCTCTCGCGGCAGACGAACATCGCGTCATCAATCCACTCCCACGACCTCGCCTGGAAGTGCTCTTTTAAGTACTCGCCGTCGGCGACATCCAGGAGCACCCGCCCCCAGGGTTTGAGGATGCGCCGGAGTTCGGTGAGGACCCGCAGGTCTTCCTCGACGGAATCAAAGTAACCGAAGCTGTTCCCGAGGACGAGGACGACATCGTAGGCGTCGGTGCGGTACGGGAGCCGGCGTGCGTCTCCCTCCCGGAACCGGACCGAGAGCCCCTCCTTCTTCGCGGTCGAACGGGCCCGCTGGATCAGGTAGTGCGACTGGTCGAGGCCTTCGGCGTTGTAGCCCCGGCGCACGAGTTCGAGGGTGTGCCTTCCCTGGCCGCAGCAGAGGTCGAGGATCTTCTCATCAGGCTGGAGGTGCAGGACCCGGGCGATCCGGTCGATCTCTCTTTCGGTGATCTGCCGGTCGTCGACGACATCGCCGTCGGTCTTTAAGTAGAGTCGGTTGAAGATGCCTCTCCACCAGTCGGACTTCACGTGCTCTTCAAGGTTCGGGACCGGACCGATTGTCCTCCTGTCCCGGCGTCTTCCCTTGCGTCTGCTATCGGGGGGATCGTCCGTGTGGATCTCGTCGGTCATGCCGGGTCACTCCCCCGGTCCCGTTTCCGGGATAAAACCGGCGTTATGTCTTGTTGCAAAAGAGGTCGGTTATCGTGTGCCATGGTTGGATGATCATTCGGTAGGATAGTATCGATAAAAGCGTTGTGTCACAGCTCTCACTGCGGCGGTAAACGGCCGCATGGCAGGGGTATTTCTCCCCCCCGGAGACCCGGGCACGCACCGGGGAGGCAAGGTGGTGCACTGTCCGGTGCGTGGCGGGAGCCGGGGTAGGCGGGCGGTCCGGGCAGGGTCTGCTTTCCCGGGATCGGTGGGGCGCACCTATTATATGCAGGCAGGTAGTTGTGTATGTGCAGACTATCTGCATGGTTGAAGTAAATGGAAGAGAGATATCCGCGCAGGGGCCCCCGTTCGTTCCAGGACCGTCCCCGCGAGTTTCATAAGGCAGTCTGTTCCGACTGCGGCAAGGAGTGCGAAGTTCCTTTCAAGCCAACGGAGGGTCGGCCGATCTACTGCCTCGACTGCCTCCCGAAGCACAGGAAACCCCGGTATTGAGTCGTTCGTGCGAATAAAGTTTCAAAAGTGAGTGAAATTCCGATGGAAGAGAGATATCCGCGCAGGGGCCCCAGATCGTTCCAGGACCGTCCCCGCGAGTTCCACAAGGCAGTCTGTTCCGACTGCGGCAAAGAGTGTGAAGTTCCTTTCAAGCCGACCGAGGGCAGGCCTGTCTACTGCCGTGACTGCCTTCCGAAGTACAGAAAACCCAGATTCTAACCTTTTTTTGCACGCAGGGTGCGCTTCCCGGTCGTATTGCCCATAGCGCCGGCTGTACGCGCCTTCTGCTCCACGGACCGGTCACACGATAAGCCGCCTTCGCATCAGCCTGATGGCGAGGACGAAGAAGAATATGGTCGCCACCGCGATCCAGGCGAGGTTGAGGAGGTTCGTCGGCGAAAAAGCCGAGAGCGTGATAGCCCGGTTGATGGCGACGACGTGCGTGAGCGGGAGGGCGGCTAGGGCGAAGTACTGGATCGGCTGCGGAAGCAGGTCGAGGGGGAAGAACGTCCCCGAGAAGAGGAACATCGGGGTGATGAAGAGAAACGATGGATAGTTCAGCGCGTCGATGCTCGGCGTTATCGCCGTGAAGCACATCGCGATGCCTGCAAAGAGGAGACCGGCAAGGTACGCGAAGGGGATGAGGAGCAGGGAGGACGGCATGGCCACGACGCCGAAGAGGAGGAGCACCGGGAGCATCAGCGCCGCGTAGATCATCCCCCGGGTGGCGCCCCAGAGCATCTCCCCGGCGATCACTTCGTCGATGCTGACCGGTGTCGCGATGATCGCGTCGAACGTCTTCTGGTAGTACATCCGGACGAACGACGAGTAGGTGCACTCGAAGAAGGACGAGTACATCACCGATATCGAGACGAGGGCCGGTGCGATGAAGACTGGATAGGGTATCCCGTCGACCGACTCGATATACGTCCCGAGCCCGAACCCCAGGGCCAGGAGGTAGAGGACCGGCTCGACGAAGGGCGGGATGAAGTTTACCCGGTAGGTCCTGAGGAAGGCGTCCCAGTTCCTCCGCCAGACGCTCTGCACCCTGCCGGTAATATCGACCATCGCTCGATCACTCCCGCAGGCTCCGGCCGGTCAGCCGCAGAAAGACGTCCTCGAGGGTTGCCGGGCGAACCGTCACCGCCGCCTCGTGCCGGCAGACCTCGAGCAGTTCGCGTGCCACGTCGTGGGGACGGTCCGTGAATATCTGGAGCACATCACCGGCGAGATCGTAGTTCACGCCGAGCTCGTCGAGGCGGGCGATCACCTTCGGCGTCCGCTCGACCTCGACGATGTCGCTTCCGGCATGCTCCCGGATGAGGTCTGCCGGGGTGCCCTCGACGAGGATCTTCCCGTGATCCATGATCACCAGCCGGTCGCAGAGACGTTCCGCTTCTTCGAGGTAGTGCGTGGTGAGGACGAGGGTGTTTCCTTCGGCCTGGAGGCTCCGGAGTTTCTCCCAGATCAGGTGCCGCGCCTGAGGGTCGAGCCCGATGGTGGGCTCGTCGAGGATGAGCAGCTCCGGCGTGTTGATCAGGGCCCGGGCGATGATCAGCCGCCGTTTCATTCCGCCCGAGAGTTTGTCGATCAGGACGTCCCGTTTCTCCTCGAGTTGCATGAACGCGAGAAGTTCTTCCGCCCGCTTCTCCGCTTCCCGCTGCGGGATGCCGAAGTAGCGGGCGTAGACCAGCAGGTTCCGGTAGGTTGAAAAATCCGGGTCGAGGTTGGTCTCCTGCGGCACCACGCCGAGATGGCTCTTGATCTCCCGCTGGTGGGTCTCCACGTCCATGCCGAGGACCTCCAGGGTGCCGCCGGTCTTTGGGGAGACGCACTGGATCATCTTCATGGTCGTCGTTTTCCCCGCCCCGTTCGGTCCGAGAAACCCGAATACCTCTCCTTCCCTGACCCGGAAGGCGATAAGGTCGACCGCGACGAGGTCCTCGAACCGCTTCTCCAGGTCGCGTGCTACGATGACATCTCCGATTGTTTGTTCCTCCTGATGAGTCAGTGGGGTCGTGCGAATACAACATTCTTTCGCTTGCCCGTCCCGCTCCGGGAGGGGCGGACCCCTTCCTCCGCGCAGGCGGCTGCATGCCGCCTTTTCCGGAGGATCCGGCCGGAATTTCCGTCTGGTCGGGCATCCTGTCGTATCCTTTTTGCCCGGACAGAGCCCACCACTGTAAGTTGCAGCGATACCATGACCGATACTGCTGTGGAGACGGGGAGGGTCGTCTGCCCTCCAAAGACCGTGTATGTCGGTTCGACGGATAGCCGTGGGCGGGGCGTGTTCGCCCGCAGGGATCTCGCGGCCGGCGAGGTGATCGAGGTCTGCCCGGTGATCGTGCTCGGGGGAGCGGGCGAGCAGGAACTCCTTGATAAGACGGGCCTCTTCGACTACTACTTCGGATGGGGGGAGCTCGCCGCAGTGGCGCTGGGCTACGGGTCGCTCTACAACCATTCCTACCACGCGAACGCGGACCACGTCTGCGACGTTCTCCGGGGCGAGATCCGTATCTCTGCGCACCGTGCCATCCGGAGAGACGAGGAGATCACCATCAACTACGGCGGCCGGCCCGACTGCCCCGACCCTGTCTGGTTCGATGCGGTGGAGGAAGAGGGGTAACTTCTCTTTGCCTGCAAAATCCCTCTTACTTCTCCCGGCCTTCATCCTCTGGCGCTCAATGAAGGTATTTTGCAGCGTTCATACGGCATACCGTCATGTTCTCATCACCGTAACGCCCGGAGCCGCGGCGGTTCGCTCCCCCGGCACCGTCTAATTGCGATTGCTTCTGGGGGAGATACGGCGTTTGCCGGTATCAGGAACTGCCGGTGAAGGCAGCGTCCCGGTCCCTCCGGGCCACTACAGGGGGTGCGCCTGGATCTCCAGTGGAAATCAAGGGGTTTGCGATAATCTCTCCAGATCATAGAGATTCTCTCGATCGCCCGTAATGTCAGCCGACCCCTGAAACCGTCCTGCCGGCCGTGCGGAGCGCTCGGAAATGCCCTTCAATTTGGAAGATCTTCAGGGATTCGAGGACAATTTCGGGAGATCGCGCCGGGGCATCCGGAATGCGGGGGCATGATCGCGGGGATATGGCCCGGAACATCCCGGGATCCGCCTGCAAAGGCCGTGCCGGTCGGTATACCGTGCCGGCGTTTATCGCAGGATGACCAGTTGCACCCGCTCTGTCCGCACGATCCCCCCTCCGGTTGCCGTCACCGTGGCGTCCACGGTTGCGGTGGAGACGAGGGGCGGGAGGTCGGGCGCCACGACCTCGTACGTGAGCGGCGGGTAGGGTGGGGTGACCGTGCCGAGGTCATGGTTGTCGCGGAACACGCCCCCGAGCGCCGTAGCGAAGACCTTGACCTCGACAGGTGCGGCAAAGCCGCCTTCGGGGTGTACCATGAGGGTGAACCTGACCGTATCGCCGGGCCGGGCCGTGGCAGTTCCGGGCGTGACGCTGATGGAGAACGAGCGGGGAGCGGTCGGCACCGGAGCCCCCGTCGTGACCGGTGTTCCCGGCGTTGCGGTCGGGGCCGGAGGCGGGGTAGGCTGTTTTGGAGGCGGTGGGCCCCAGTCCATGAGGAGGCCGTAGACGATGATGGTGCCGGTGAGCACGACGCAGATGAGGACTGCGATCAGCAGGGGGGAGTATTCCTGTACCATGGTGCCGGTATCTCGGCGTTCCCGCGGGGGCATGTCGGCAAAACGGTTGCCGGCGTATTTATGCGTTGCTGCCTGCCGCGGGGGTAAAAAAGATGAGTTTTTCTCAGTCGATGGCGACCATGACCTCGGTCGACTTGACCACGGCGTAGACTTTCTTGCCGACGGCAATCCCGAGGTTCTCCACGGACTTTTTCGTGATGACCGCGATGAGCTCCCCGCCGCCGTCCAGCTCGATGACGACCTCTGCGGTGACCATCCCTGTCTCAATCTTCGTTACTTTTCCCGGGAGTTGGTTTCTTGCACTTAACTTCATGGTACACCGCGACGGTGGTTAAACGACCTGTATTATATAGGTTTCGATCTTCGAAATTCTCCTGCAGCCGTACGCATTCCTCCCGCTTGCGCGGGAGTGCCGGCAATGCCGCCTGTCGCTGTTGGTGGGTAGTCCGGGACGAAGAAGAGGGCAGGTAGGGGAGCGACGCCGCCTGCAGTGCCGTACTGCAATGGGCCTGGCCGGATTCGAACCGGCGATCTTCGCCGTGTAAGGGCGACGTCATAACCAGCTAGACCACAAGCCCCGCGGATGCCTTATAGTGTTTTGCACCGTGACGGATAAACGTGTTGTCTGCCGGGAATTCCGGGGCTCGAAGCACTCCTCGAAAAGAGGTTCCGGAGAACCGCATCGTATATCCCCGGGCAGGTGTCCGGCTCCCCGGGACCGGGGAACCTCCCGGTCCGCCACCGCAAACCGGCCCCTATCGCCCTTCACGGGATCTCTCACCCCGCCCTTCTTGGTTCGCACTCACCCGCACGCTCATCGGAATCTCCGGGAAGGGAGCCTGCCGGGACCGACCATCGAAGGGGTCTTGCAAAAAAAGAGTTCAGATAAACCCGAAGGACTTCAGCGTCACTTCGGGGTTGACGGCTCCCACGTGGTAGACGGCACCCTCGGAGAGCTCGTTGATGACCACCTCGGCCGGGGAGAAGAGCGAGGTGTCGATCTGGTAGAAGTCGAAGTTGGCTTCCTTGAAGATATCGTAGAACGGTTTTCCGTACCCCTTGGACTTGTTGCTCGGGATCCGATCCAGGTAGTCCTTGATCTCCGGGGCGTTCATCGTCAGCATGATGCTGCCGTGGTAGATCGTGGCGTCGTTGGTGCAGCCCATCGCCTTCGTGCCGTCCTTCTTGACGGGGGCGATCGGGGCGTGGCCGATACCCGCGGTGATCTTCCTCGTGTCGAATCCGAGTTCGTTCAGCTTGTAGATCGCGGTCTCGACGCAACGGCCCGCGACCTGGATCGAGCCGACGAGCGATGCCGTGGGGGCGACGACCGCGCAGGTGTTCGCCACGTCCACGTTGCAGGCTTCGGCGATATTCTCCATCACGCCGGCGTTCGGGAGGTGGTCGCTCTCGAGGCAGATGACCGCGTAATCGAATTCATCCTCGTAGTCGATGACCTCGTAGGTGTGCTTGGGCTTTAAGGAGAGCGCCCGTGCGGGGCCGCTGCCCATGGCGAAGTACTTGTTGACGCTGACCGTCCAACCCGCCTTCTGGGCGCCGAGGCATGCAATGGACGGGAAATCGGTGCTGACCTCGATGAACGGGATCGGGATGTCCCTGATCCGGCCCATGGTGATGTCGACCTCGCCGAGCCCGCCCATGCAGATCTCGGTGAACCGTCTTCCCGTCAGGTACCCGCCGGTCGTACTGACGCCGCAGTCAACGATGCGTGCGCCGTTGTCGAGCTCGTGCGGGACGGCATGAAGTTCCTCGGCGTATTCGAAGAGCTCCTCAAAAATATCCAGTGCCAGTTCGTTCACGCTGAGCATGTGGAAAACCTCATCAGAATACAAACGGTGGGGGAACAGATAAGGATTATCAAATCGTCTGCTCCGGCCGCAGGTGCTCCAGCACGCGTCCGGGGTCGTAACGGAGACTGATCAGCCGGGTCCGCCCCCTCCCCTGGCGGTAGTGGAGGTTCAAGAGCCGCATCGAATCAAACTTCTGGATCATCTCGTAATACTTGGTGTAGCTGACTCCCACCTGCTCTTTGACGAAACGGTAGACGTCGCCGGCGTTCATCTCCCGGTCGTCGCGGGCCGACATCTCCGCGATCCCGGCTAACACCTCCCGCTCCTCCGCCTTGAGCGCCCGAAGCGAGAACGCGAGGTGCAGATAGCGGGAAACCTCGTACGCCTTGCAGACGTCCTCCCGCTCGACGGAGCGGCGTGCCCCCTTCTCGGCGTTCAGGGCCGCACGCTTGAGGAGGTCGATGCCGACGCGGAGGTCGCCGCTCTTCATCGTCTGCTCCACCACGAGGTCCAGCGTATCGGGCCGGAGGACGTTCGGGTAGAGCCCCTGCAGGACCCGCTCCTCCAGAATGCCGTGAACCTCCTCCTCCGAGTAGGGAGGGAAGTAGATCTCGGTGGGTCGGAAGACCGATGCCACCCGGGCGTCCACCTCGCTCTGCAGGGTGACGGACATGTCGCTGACGATGGCAATCACGCCGATCCGGACGCCCGGGTAGGCCTCGTGGGAGCGCAGCAGCGGATAGAGCACCTGGTTGATCTCGTTCTCGTAGAGAAGGTAGTTTGCGTCGTCGAGCGCCACAAGGAGCACCTGCTCCTCCCGCTGCAGGACCCGGGCTATGGCGTCGAAGACCTGCTTGAACGACGTGCCTGACGCCGGCGGCGGGTGCCCGGTGACCCGGCGGTAGATCTGCGAGAAGATAGCGAACTTGGTGTTGTCGATCTGGCAGTTGATGTAGACGGGGACGAGTTTCTTCGTGGCCTCCTCGATCTCGGCGAGGACTTTCCTGACGCTCGTCGTCTTCCCCGTCCCCGGGAGGCCCCGGCAGATGGTGTTGAGCGGCCTCGCTCCCCGCATGCCCGGCTTGACCTGGAACGCGAGCTCCGTGATCTGGGCGTCACGGTGGTTGAACTGCTCGGGGACGTAGTCGATCTCGAAGACTTCAGGGTCCCGAAAAAGCGTCTCGTCCCACATGAGCAGGTTCTTCTTCATTATACAATCCTCGGGTACAGTAGTATTTATATCCTCCAGGTTGCTTTTCCTTCATCGCGCGGACCCTGCAGGACTTACGGCTGTTCCATGCACTTCTTGCAGAGGGTTTTGTTCATGAAGAGCTGAGAGAGCTTTGCCTGTGATTTTGTCACTTCTGCTCCACACATCTCGCAGACATCCTCCGCCGGGGCGGCGGGCGGCTTTGCCGTGACCGGTTCCTGCACCGGTGGGGCCTGTTCCGGGGCCGCCTCCGGCTGTGCCGGAACCTTCTCCTCAGGTTTTGCGGGTGGTTTGGGAATCCGGGGCGGCTCCGGGTGCTCCGGCGCAGCCGGGATCGCTCTCTCGATGACGTCGGGCGAAGGGCAGGCTTTCTCTTCCTCCCGGTGTGCCGGTTCCGTCACCGGGGCTGCCGGTGGCGCCGGCGCGGCAGTCTTCTCCTCCCGGGCCGGTGCCTGCGGCTTTGCAGGCCGGGTCGCGAGAACGCGCCGCCGGTATGCATCCACGCGCTCGGCGGTCGCCGGATCGCCGCGCCCGAGCCGGGCAAGGATCCCGTCGAGGAACGTGATAAGGTCGTCCACATCCTCACGGGTCTCTACATCGCCCTCGACCTCGAGGCGGAGGTTTTCATAGTTCTCGAGGTTGATGGTGATCCCGATGGTGACTTCCTTCTTGCTGGACATATATTCCAGTAAATATTGTATTCCATTATATACAATTCCACCGGCGACCCGCATCCCCTCGCTATTCGGCCGGCCCGGCCATGTTTCTCCGCCTCCTGCATTGAGAGCGGCCCCGGCCCCCAATTGTCGGTCCGGGAGATGCGGGGGTTTATCCCGGGTATCCGGGCCGGTTCCCGTGCGGTCTGGTGCACGTTTTGTCTGAAACCTGGAGCCTCGCGGGTATATGGCCATTTCCTCTCCCATTGATTTTTATATCCCTGTAACTATACGAGGGGTGGAGTTCCAGATAGGTATGCCCGAGGAGCGTGATGACTACCCGCCTGCATGAAAAACCGGCAGACCCGCCCCGCACACGCCCGACCGGCACGGACCTGCTGGTCGGCGTGGTTATCAGCTTCCTGCTTGTCCAGGGTGTTGCTGCAGCACCTGTGGCGTCGCTCGTTGTGGCGGCAGGCGACAGCAGCCCTGTGGCGAAGGCACAGGCGAACTACACCTGTGACGGTCTCGACGACCAGGCCGAGATCCAGGCGGCGCTCGCCGCACTGCCGGACGGCGGCACGGTCGTTCTCTCAGAGGGCACGTTCAACTGTTCGGGGAGCATCGCCCCGGCGGCGGGAGCGACGCTCAAGGGCCAGGGTCCGGAAAAAACGTCTCTCGAGTTCAGCCGGAACGGGATGCTCAACGTCTCGGAGGAGCACGTTACCCTGGACGGGTTTCATATCGCGGGGTCCGGCTACGTGAATGCGAGTACGAATACGACCCTCGATCTCAGCCAGTGGCTTGGCGTGCTTACCGTCTATGCGAGCGGCACCCGGGTCCACAACGTCACGGGTACCGCCGACGCGAGCATCCAGGCGGTCTTCCTCCTGCTCCACAACCCGAACATCTACGCCCCCATCCTCGAAGACGTGGAGTTCGTCAACTGCCGGGCCGTGGACACCGGGACCTACGGCTTCCTCCACAACGCCTGGGGAACGACGAACACGACGATCAGGGACATCCGCTACGAGAACTGCGCCGCGATCAACTGCGGCAGGTACGGGGCGTTCAACCCCTGGGTGACCGGGTTCGACTTTGCGGAGCAGAACGACATCGAGGGCCTCCGCGTGACGGACTGCCTCGCCGAAGGCAGCCTGGAGTCCGGGTTCCATTTCGAGTGGAACCCGGCGAAGCGGGACTGCGTCTTTATCAACTGCTCGAGCAGGGACAACGGGCAGAAACCCTGTCCCGAGGACTATCTGCTGGGCGACCCGGACTTCTTCGGGTCGGGCTTCTACCTCCCGGGAGGGCAGGTATCCCTGGTAGACTGCCGGGCCGAGGGGAACGGTGCGTTCGGGTTCTTCGTCATCAACCCGGACGGCATGCTCCTCTACAACTGTACCGAGAGCGGCACCGGGCGTGTTTCGGCCAGCGCAAAACCCATTTCTTACTGTATCCTCCAGTCTCTGCCTGTCTCGGAGAACCCTTCCGTCGTGATGGACCACTGCCGGAGTCTCGATTCGAACGGTTGGGCCCTCTTCGTCTGCGGCACGAATAACGCGCTCATCAGGGACTTCACCATGGTCAATCCGGCAGGCATCGACGGTATCGGGGCGATACTGGGGTGCCCCTCCGGCGAACTCCCGGTGAACTCGACGATCGATGCGGGCGTCTCCAACTCGACCATCGACCTTGCCGCATCGGGAGACCGTCCGCAGACACTGGTGTACATCGTGAACAACAGAAACGTCACGTATTCCGGGCGGGTCGTCTCCGATGCCGCCCGGCCGGTGGTGGTCGAGTGGACCCTGCCGGGCGGTGCGGACCTGACCGATCTGGAGGTGCTGCCGGCCAGCAGCACGGCATAGGGATCGGGGGTATCCGGGATGCCCCTGTGCTGAAAACCAGCACGTTTGGAATCTTTACCTGTCCCGGGACGCAAACCCTGCCGTTGCCTCCCCCGGCTTCCGAGCCGGACCCTTCGGTGGCAGCGGGTCAGGTAAATCCTTAAATGGTACTTCTGTGCCATAGGGGTATGAGCCGGGCAGAAGGCTTTGCGGGCTCTCTCGATCCCGTGTCCTGACGGTCCAATGAATACCCTGGCGACGTCGAAAAAGTAACGGACAGGTCATAGTCCCATGTCGGCAAGACTACATCTGGGGGCCAGAGGCAGACACATCCTCATCGCCATCGCGATCATACTGACGGTGATCGGCGCCGTCGTGCTGGTCATCCACTTTTACCCGCCGGTCCCGGTGCCCCCGCCCCCTCCGCCCCCGCCGATCACCCCGATTCCCACGACACCGGTAGTGCCCCCGGAGGTCCCCGGGCCGACGGTCGTAGTCGCCGCAAGCGACAGCAGCCCTGTGGCGAAGGCACAGGCAGACTACATCTGTGACGGTACCGACGATCAACACGACATCCAGGAGGCGTTCGATGCGCTGCCGTCGTCGGGCGGCACGGTCGCTCTCTCCGAAGGCACGTTCGATTGCGCCGGGAGCATCTACCCCTGTGCGAACTCCATGCTTCGCGGGGAGGGGCCCAACGCGACGTTCCTCGAGTTCAGCCGGAACGGGCGGCTCCACGTCTCCAGCGAATCCGTCACGCTCTATAACTTCCACGTCCGGGGCACCGGATACCCGAAGACCGGGACCGATCCCTGGCTCGGCGTCGTCACTATCTATGCGAGCCACGCGAAGGTCCTGGCCGTCGAGGGGACCGCCGATGCGAGCACCCAGGCGGTCTTCCTCCTGCTGCACGACCCGGACGTCTATGCGCCGACCCTTGAGGACGTCGAGTTCGTCAACTGCAAGGCCGTGGACACCGGGACCTACGGCTTCCTCCACAACGCCTGGGGAACGACGAACACGACGATCAGGGACATCCGCTACGAGAACTGCGCCGCGATCAACTGCGGCAGGTACGGGGCGTTCAACCCCTGGGTGACCGGGTTCGACTTTGCGGAGCAGAACGACATCGAGGGCCTCCGCGTGACGAACTGCCTCGCCGAAGGCAACCTGGAGTCCGGGTTCCACTTCGAGTGGGACCCCGAGAAGCGGGACTGCATCCTCGAGAACTGCATCAGCAAGAATAACGGGCAGAAAGCCTACCCGGTGAAGTCCTACCGGGAGGACGATACCTCGACGCACTACTTCGGGTGCGGTTACTACGCCCCCAGGGGCGACATCACCTTCATCAGCTGTTACTCTGAGGGGAACAGCCGGCACGGGTTCTACGCCACCAACGGCGGCAAGCTCTACAGTTGCGTCGACCGAAACGTCGGCGCCGGAAAGACCGATTACCAGATCATCCAGCCGGCATCGTTCTACGCTGCTCCGACCCGGTCGATAGCCCCGTCCCTGGTGCTCGAGAACTGCTCGAGCATCGATTCGCACGGCTACGGCCTCAATATCGACCTCGCAAGCGACGTCTGGATTAAGAACTTCCGCCTGGAGAACCCGGCAGGGATCGATGGAAAGGCGACAAACCTCGGAGGATCGCAGGGGGGACCGCTCGCCAATTCCGTGGTGAATATCTATGCTTCGGGCGACCGGGCTGAAACGCTGATATGGGCGAGGAATAACGAAAATGTCGAATACTCTGGCCGTATTGTCTCGGACACGGCAAAACCGTTCGTGATCGAGGGCGATCGCACTAAAAACGTCCGGATCAAGGATATGGAGATCGTCTCCGCAAGCCTCGCGCCGTTCACCAACGGTGTGATCCTCACAAACACGGTGCCCGCCGGAGCGGTGACTTTTGAGAACGTGGCGGTCACCTCCGGGGTGCCGTGACGGCACCTGCGTGGCCCCGGTATCCTGACGGATGCCCTGGCGGGCGGCGTGTCGCCGAATCCGGCCCAAAATCGGATGAGTGACGTTCTTCTCCGGCTGATCCCGTTGCGGCCGGGGTGCGGCGGGGGGGTGGCTGCCGTCGCGGTTGGTTGAGGATGGAGATCTTTGAATTCTCGGGATTTTTATAAAATTTATTGGATTATATTCTGTATTCGGGGTCCGTTCACCCTTCCGGAATACCCGCCCGGGCCTCCGGTCAGGGCGGGTATTCACAGGGTCACATGCGCTAAAGTTTAATCCTGTATTTATTTATTTCTCTTTACCCGCGAGTTTTGGAAATAACAAAAACAAACGATTATCACTGAAATAAGTTGCTCTTTTGTGATTTAAAATAATCTAGATCGTCCAATCAATTTAAAAAACATTTTAAATTACGGTCATCAGATAATGCAGTATCTCCCAAGAGGTGAGATAATGCGAGATAGACGGACAACGAAGCTTCTAATCGTAGCGTTCCTGATCGTCGGGCTCGTCCCGATTGTCGGGGCGCTCGAAGCGACTCCCAACACGATTGTCGCGGCAAGCGACAGCAGTGCGGCCGATAAGGCATCGGCTGCCTACGTCTGTGACGGGGTCAACGACCATGTGGAGATCCAGGCAGCACTGAACGCCCTGCCCTCATCCGGCGGTGTTGTCCTCCTCACCAGCGGAACATACAACTGTGCGGGAATCATTGCTCCCAAAGCAGGCTCCACTCTCATGGGGGAAGGTGAATCGGAGACAAACCTCGTGTTCACCCGCGATGGACGGATCAACGTCGACCGCGAGTACGTGACTCTGGACGGGTTCCACATCAAGGGAACCGGTTACAGCAGCGGCGTCAAGTGGCTCGGCGTGATGACCGTCCGGGCAAGCCACGCGAAGATCCACAACGTCACGGGCACCGCGGATGCAAGCATCCAGGCGGTCTACCTCCTGATTCACGATCCGACAGTATACGCCCCCACCCTGCAGGATGTCGAGTTCGTCAACTGCAAGGCCGTGGACACCGGGACCTACGGGTTCCTGCACAACGCCTGGGGTTCGACGAACATGGTGATCAAGAACGTCCGCTACGAGAACTGCGCCGCGATCAACTGCGGCAAGTACGGGGCGTTCAACCCCTGGATCACCGGGTTCGACTTTGCGGAGCTCAACGACATGGACGGCCTCCGGGTGACCGACTGCCTCGCGGAAGGCAACCTGGAGTCCGGGTTCCACTTCGAGTTCGACCCGAAGGTGACGAATGCGGTCCTCGAGAACTGCGTGAGCCGGAACAACGGGCAGAAAGCTTTCCCGACAAAGGCCTACAACCCGAACGACATGTCGACGCACTACTTCGGGTGCGGCTACTACGCGCCGAACTGCGACGCGACGTTCATCAACTGCATCGCAGAGGGCAACTCCATGAACGGGTTCTATACGACGAACGGCGGCAAACTCTACAACTGCGTTGAGAGAGACACCGGTACCGGGAGGACCGACTTCTCCTACCGGGTGCCCGCTGGCTACTACAGTATCCCGAGCCGCTCGGTCAACCCCGCCCTGGTGCTGGAGAACTGCACGAGCATCAACTCGAACGGCTACGGCCTCCAGGTCGACCTCGCGAACAACGTGAAGATCCGGAACTTCCACCTGGTCGATCCGATCGGGTACAACGGCAAGGGTTCGAGCCTCGGCGGCACGAACGGCCAGTTCGACAACGCCGAGGTGAGCATCTACGCATCGGGCAACCGTGTGGAGACGCTGGTCTGGGCGAAGGAGAACGAGAACACCGTCTTCTCCGGGCAGATCGTCTCCGATGCCGCAAAGCCGTTCGTGATCGAGGGCTACGGCACGCGGAACGTCCTCGTGAAGGACATGGAGATCGTCTCCAAGACCCTCCCGGCCGGCTCCTCCGGTGTGACCATCGTGAGCACGGTTCCGGCCGGTCAAGTGACCCTCCAGAACGTGAAGGTGACGTCCACCGGGTCGCCGGTACCGACGCCGACCCCGACCCCCACCACTCCGCCGGCTTCCTCAGGGAAGCCTGACCTCGTGGTGACCGACATCTCCTGGGCGCCGGCAAGCCCGGCTACCGGGAGCGCGGTGACGCTGAAGGCCACGATCAAGAACCAGGGTGACGCCCCCACGCCTGCGGGCGCGAAGCACGGCGTCCTCTTCACGTTCGATGACGGGGCCGCCGGGTCCGGCGTCTGGTCCGATACCCACACCGCATCGATTGCTCCGGGTGAGTGGGTTACGCTGACCGCGAACGGCGGCTCGGCTGGTGCAACCTGGAAGGCTGTCGAGGGCACCCACACCGTGAAGGCCAACGTGGACGACGTCAACCGGATCGCCGAGAGCAACGAAGCGAACAACGTCAAGAGCGAACAGATTGCGGTCGCAAAGACCGTGTCGGGGTCTACCCCGACCCCTACCCCCACCACGCCGGCTCCCTCCGGGAAGCCGGACCTTGTGGTGACCGACATCTCCTGGGCACCGGCAAGCCCGGCTACCGGGAGCGCGGTGACCCTCTCTGCCACGATCAAAAATCAGGGGACCGCCCCCACGCCTGCGGGCACAAAGCACGGCGTCCTCTTCACGTTCGATGACGGGGCTGCCGGTCCTGGAGTCTGGTCCGACACCTACACCACGGCTATCGCCGCGGGTGCATCGGTCACCCTGACCGCGAACGGCGGCTCTTCCGGTGCAACCTGGAAGGCCATCGAGGGCACCCACACCGTGAAGGCCAACGTGGACGATGTCAACCGGATCGCCGAGAGCAACGAAGCGAACAACGTTATGAGCAAAGAGATCGTCGCCGGAACCCAGCCTGCTCCCGTCAGGGGAGACCTTAACGGAGACGGCAACGTTGACTGGGCCGACGTGACGATCGCCGCCGGGATGGCGCAGGGAACCACCCAGTCCGATGATGCTGCCGATATCGATGGAAACGGCACCGTGGACTGGAAAGATGTTGCCGAGCTTGCCGACTTCTTCTTCGGCAGGACGTCTTCCCTGTAATGTCTGTACCGGGAGTCGCGGCAATTCGCCTCCCTCCCTCTTTATTTTAACCTCCGCCATCCTGCATTCCGGCGGTATGGCCTGTAGAAACCCTGTTTCGAAGATTTCCTTCGAGAAACCCTCTACCGAGAATTCCTCCCGTGTCCGGCGAACACCACCGTGGGCCGTGCCGGGCAGTACTGCCCGGAAGAATTTCTCACGCCGGCCCTGCAACTCCGGGAGGGTCGGAGCGGTGGATACATCTATATAGGTGCTACCCGATACTGGCGACCGAATGGCAGTAGCACTCCCTAAAAACTTCAGCGAGGTCAGGCAGCACCTGCAGGAGCCGCTTATCCGGAATTCGTTCTTCATCATGGCGTCATCGTTCGCCGCTGCGGGGTTTGGGTTCTTTTTCTGGATGATTGCAGCCCGGTTCTACTCACAGGCCGACGTGGGTATCGCAACCGCGCTGATGTCGTCCATGGGGCTCCTCATCCTCATCTCCCGGCTCGGCCTGGACCAGTCGGTGATCCGGTTCTTTCCCCAGCGCGACAAGAACAGGGTGCTCGGAACCGCCATCCTCGTCCCGACAACGGTGGCGCTCGGTGCGGGGCTGATCTTCATCGCCGTGGTGGGCGCCGTATCTCCCGAACTCGTGATCGTCAGGTCGATCGCACCGCTCTACCTCATCATCCTCGGGGCCTACTCCAGCACCTGGGTTCTCGAGGGTGCGTTCAACGCCCTGCGGAAGTCCGAGCACTACTTCACCCTGAACCTGCTCTACGGGACGAGGATCCTCTTCCTCGTCCCCCTGGTATTCCTCGGAGCGACGGGCATCTTCAGCGCTTTCGGCCTCTCGTTCGTCCTCGGGCTCATCCTCGCCCTCGCCCTCATCGCCCGGTGCTCCGTGTGGCCGGCACCGTGTGTGGACCGGGTCTTCCTGCGGGAGGCATGGCAGTTCTCTGCCGGTGCGTACATCGCCGGGATACTGATGTCCGCGCCGAACATGGTCATCCCGATCATGGTGCTCCACGTGCTGGGGGCGGAGAGCACCGCCAACTACTACATCACCTATGCAATCGTCTCGATCCTCTTCATGATCCCGTACGCGTTCACGACCTCGCTCTTTGTCGAGGGAAGCCACGGTGGGGAGATGAAGAAGAGCGTGCTCCGGACGCTCGCGAGCATGTTCGCCCTGCTCATACCTGCGATCATCGGGCTCTCCCTCTTCGGGGAGCAGATCCTCAACCTGATCGGCAAGGACTACGTCGAAGGGATGGCCCTGCTCCGGGTGCTCGCACTATCTGCCCTGTTCGTCTCCGTCTGCCAGACCTTCATATCCATCGCAAAAGTCAGAAACGATATCCGGAGCCTCATCATCCTCAGCGGTTTCATCAGCGTTGCCCTGCTCGGGCTCGGTTATGCCCTGATGAACCGGTTCGGCCTCATCGGCATGGGGTATGCGTGGCTCGCCACGTATGTGGCAGGAACGCTCCTCGTCGGCATCGTCCTGAAGAAGAAAGGGTGGCTATAACCGTTTTGGGCGTTGCTACAGGGGCCACCGCCCGCTCTTCACCGGTAGTAGATGGCGGAACCGGCGTTGTCATAGACCTTATGCTGGTTCCGGGTGAACCACCCTGCATCGGTATAGGCTGCCGTAGTGACCGCGTGCGCCTGCGCCTCGAGCCGGACGCTGTCCCGGACAAGGTTGTACGTGCCGAAGTAGAGGTAGGTGTTGGGCTCCACGAGCGACGCATTTGCCGGAATGTATCGCTGACGGTCCGGGTCGAACCCCTGCAGGAGCCACCAGCGTGTGCCGTCGACGTAGATGGGGCGCTCGTTTCCTTCCGAGAAGATCCATCTGGCTCCCTGCACCTCTTTGCCGTTGAAGACCGGTTTGTCCCCGGTAGTCTCGAGTGCCATCGATGTAGGGCTGTCGTTCACGACCTGGTAGAGGAGCCCGCTGTTGAAAAGGAAGAAGATAACGAAGAATGCCGATAACGCCTGATAAGCCGTTCCCATGAAGGGAGCGACCCTGATCGCGCGTATCCTCCCGATTACCGCCTCGTAGAGCGCTATGCCGCCGATGATCGCGAACGGGGCAAGGAAGATCAGGGTGATGTGGTAGAGCCGGCTGGTGTTGAGCGAGCTTGCGAAGAACGGGACGACGATGCCGGCTACGTTGATGAGGAGGAAGACGAGCGAGACTGCAAGGTATTCGGGCTCGATGCGCCACCGCTCGCGCTTCAAGAGGGTTGCAAGCAGTCCCACTGCGATGAGCCCCTGGGTGGCGATATGGACGACCTTTGCCAGGCCGTGCAGGGGTGTCGTCGACTGGCTGGTGAGGATATGCATCCCCTGGGTGGTTGCCGGGTCGAAGGAGTTCGTAAAGAGGGTACTCCATATCTTGTCCCCGATGCCGGTGACGGTAGCAAGCGCCGTGCCCTCGGCCACCGTCGAGTACCAGAGGTAGGCGAGGGCGGCAAAGATGAGGATGTAGGGGAGGACGAGCGTCCTGATCGGCACCCCCCCGTCGGTCCCCGACGGAGCGATCAGGTCGGGCTTCAGGAAGCCCGGGCTTCGGGTGAGCCGCTTCGGCAGCCAGGAATGCAGGCGCTCGGGAATGACGAGCAGCAGCCATGCCGGAACGAGCGAGAAGAAGTAGATGTACGAGAGGCCGTAATGCGATACGATCATGGCAAAGGCGAAGGTGACCATGAAGAACGCC
This sequence comes from Methanobacteriota archaeon, assembly GCA_016841955.1. Taxonomy (GTDB): domain Archaea; phylum Halobacteriota; class Methanomicrobia; order Methanomicrobiales; family Methanoculleaceae; genus Methanoculleus. The sequence goes on along the minus strand of JAENYE010000003.1, from coordinate 287,213 downwards.
TGCCTGTTGCGGTCCATGGTCTTGTCGATCATAACGAGGATTGTCAGCGCGAGAAAGAGTTCCGCGATCTGCTGGCGGGCGAGAGAGATCATCTCCGTATAGAACGTGAAGAACGAGAAGAAGAAGAAGATCGAGAGGAACCCGATCTTCGCGTCCGTCTGTTTCTCGACCGCCCGGTAGAGCCCGAGCGGCACGAGCGCGAAGAGGAGAGGGTAGAGGATCTTGAAGACCCAGACGGGGTCCAGATCGGAGATGAGCGAGTAGATGGGGACGAGCGCGACGACGGAGAGCATCCCGTTCGTGTTGTACGGGAGGGTCATGTCCCAGAGCCCCGGTATCAGCACGCTGTTTGCGAGGTGGAGCTCGTGGTGGATATCGTAGCCCCAGACATACTCCGATATCAGCGAGGTATGGTAGAGGAGCGAGAGCGCGATGGTGTAGATCGCGAGCGGATAACAGGAAGCCGGGATGAGACGGTCAAACCCGACGGCGAGGCCGACGATCGCTATCAGGACGAGGAGCAGGAAGAGGAGCGTGACCATGTGGTAATCGTCGCGTATGTACGTCCCGATGATCGCGATGAACGGAAACAGCATCAGGAGCGGTACTGCCGGGGAGGGAGGAATGTCTATCTTTGGGCTCGCGCCGGCGTGCCTCCGGTCCCTGGTAAGTGCGAGGAAGAGCAGAACCTGCACGACGGCGACGACCGTAATAAAGAGGATCGCAAACGAGAACGGTTGTGCATACCCGAGCAGCGGGTAGGCGATGTCGGCGGCAAGGCCGGTAAGCATGAGGACCGCAAGGCTCAGCCCGACGGAGTAGAGCACCGTCTCGATCGTGCCGAGGTCATGAAGCCTGAGTGCCTTCAGCACGAGCATCCCGGGCAGGAAGGTGAGGTAAAGAAAGGCCAGGGCCTCTCGTGCGATCGGTATGTGATACCCGACGAGGCCGAGGCAGACTACCCCGACGAAGACGAGCTGGATCGCCTGGAATACCCGGAAAAATGTCTTGTTATCCCAGTCGTTCATCCGGAACGGGTTGAGCAGGTGCATTGTATCCCTTGTTCTGCCTCTGGTCGGCTATGTGCATTGACAACGTATCCTTTCCCTTCGGTGGCACCTGGCAGGCCGCCTGCCGCATCGATGCACCTACTCTCCGGTCAACCTATTAATGTGTTGCGTCAGGCCGGGCCTTTTTGCGGGAACGGCCCCGTCCCCGTGCAGGTGTTCCGGCCGGGAGGTCATCGCTCTTTCCCGGCGGCGGGGGCCGTCTCGACGAAGGCCTCGTCCGCATGGGTTTTTCCCTTCCCCGGAGTGGATGCCAGCTCGCTATAGACCGCGAGGAGCGATCGTGCAATCGTGGACCAGGCCATGTCCGTCTTCAGTTTTGTGTAGCCCTGCTCTCCCATGCGCCGGCACGCGGCCGGATCCTTCAGCAGGCTCACGATCACGCCGGCGAGCGCGGCCGGGTCGCGGGGGGGCACGACGTATCCGGTTTTCCCGTCATCGACGACCTCCGGCAGGCTCCCCACGTCCGTGACCACTACCGGCCGCCGGAACCCGTATGCGGTCGGTATGACGCCGCTCTGTGATGCTTCGACATACGGGAGCGCCACGACGCTCGCCTGCTGGAAGAGCCGGGCGCCCTCTTCGTAGGGTATCCTGTAGTTGTGGACCTCGAATGCGTCCCGGCCTGCCATCGCCTCCTCGTACCTGCCGAAGTCCTCGCCCGTCCCGGCGATGACGATCCGGGCGTCCGGGACTTCCCGGGTGATGAGCGGTTCTGCCTGGATCAGGTAATCGAGCCCTTTGTAGCGGTGGATGCGGCCGAAGAAGAGGACACGGAGGCCGTCTGGCTCCATACCAACCTGCTCGAACTTCACGAACGGCGCCACTTCGTGCTCGCCGATCGGGATGACGTGCACCTTCCGCCCCGGGATGCGGTAGTTCTCCACCAGGATATCCCGGAGCGCTTTCCCGTGAACGAAGATCCCGTCGGGCAGGACCCTTGATACGAAGAGGGTGAGCCGGTAGAGCAGCGAGCCTATATCCAGGAGGCGGTCTTCGCCGGGGTGCGGCTCAATGTCATGAAACGTCGCCACCAGCGGATACCCCCGGAGCATGGGGAGGAGCGGGCAGAGCATGGGGTTGTTCACCTGGAAGTGAACGACGTCGGGGGCAAAGCCGTTGATTGCGGCGACGATCTCCCGGAGCATCGGGTAGCACGACGGACCGAACCTCCCGGCGTACCTGGAGTAGCCGAAGATGTGGACTTTCACCTTCGGGTCGATGCTCTCCAGGTACTCCTCCGACCTGTAGTCAGGGAGCAGCAGCAGCACATCGGTATGCCGGGCAAGTTCGTTTGCCATCTGAATGGTGTAGTCGTAGAACCAGAAGGTCAGGCATGCCACTCGCATAGGGGCACTCTCTGTGAGGAGACCCTATATAGACATTGCGCCGGGGAACGCCATTCGGTCCGATGACGACGGACAGGAGCGTATGAGTCCGGCAGATCCCTCCCTGCCGGCGTCTCCTCTTCGGGCATTTTCCGTCCCCCTCCCTGCGGCATCCGCGCCTTCTGACCCCGGATCCGGGCCGGCGGGATGGTGCCTGCGTCGTTTCATACCGCTGCCTGGTTGTGAGGGCCGGAGCCCCCGTGGCGTACCGGCGCATGGAGCCGAATCCACATTCGCTCTGCATGAAAGCGTTTCAGGAAAGGTCGTTCCGGCCGATCGGCGAAGGAAGGCGCGAATACTTATAACTTTTGATTTTAATTTTGATAATTATATAATATGTTTTTGCACAAATCGATATCCGATATATCACGCTTTTTCCCGGACTAACTGCATGTTGACGGCTCATATCCGGGAATAAATGATTTCTGAAATTTTATTTTTTGAATAAAATATTTATATTGCGATTAAAAGACGGTAGTGATACCTCACAGAGAGGCTGAATGGCATGACAGACAGGCGAAATATACTAGGACTGGCTGCAGTACTTCTGGCGTGCTGCCTTATCCCGGCATTCTCTCCGGTAAGTGCGGCCGAGTCTGCAACTCCGGCCACGCTCACCGTGGCTGCAAACGATTGCACCGAACTGTCGAAGAACCAGGCAGACTATGTCTGTGATGGAGTCGACGACCAGGCCGAGATCCAGGCGGCGCTCGCCGCACTGCCGGACGGCGGTACGGTCGTCCTGACCGAAGGTACGTTCAACTGTGCCGGTGTCATCGCGCCGGCGGCAGGCACGACGCTCAAGGGCCAGGGTCCGGAAGCGACGAACCTTGTGTTCACCAACGACGGGCGCATCAGCGTCGACCAGGAGTCCATCACGCTGGACGGGTTCCACATCGAGGGGACCGGCTACAGCAGCGGCGTCAAGTGGCTCGGCGTGATGACCGTCCGGGCAAGCCACGCGAAGATCCACAACGTCACGGGAACTGCGGATGCAAGCATCCAGGCGGTCTACCTCCTGATTCACGATCCGGCCGTCTATGCGCCGACCCTCGAGGACATCGAGTTCGTCAACTGCAAGGCCGTGGATACCGGGACCTACGGTTTCCTCCACAACGCCTGGGGATCGTCCAACAAGGTGATCAAAGACGTCCGCTACGAGAACTGCGCTGCGATCAACTGCGGGAGCGAAGGCGCGTTCAATCCCTGGATCACCGGGTTCGACTTTGCGGAACTCAACGACATGGAAGGCCTCCGGGTGACGAACTGTCTTGCGGAGGGCAACCTGGAGTCCGGGTTCCACTTCGAGTTCGACCCCACGGTGACGGACGCGGTCCTCGAGAACTGCGTGAGCCGCAACAACGGACAGAAACCCTACCCGACGGTGTCCTACAAGCAGAGCGACATGTCGACCCACTACTTCGGGTGCGGCTACTACGCCCCAAACTGCGACGTGACGTTCAAGAACTGCACCGCGGAGAGCAACTCCCTGTATGGGTTCTATGCGACGAACGGCGGCAAGCTCTACGACTGTGTCGATAAGGACACCGGTGCCGGGAAGACCGACTACACCTACCGGAAGCCGGCCGGCTATTACAGCATCCCGTGCCGCTCGACCGATCCCGCCCTGGTGCTGGAGAACTGCACGAGCACCGACTCGCACGGCTACGGCCTCCAGGTCGATCTTGCGAGCAACATTCAGATCAGGAACTTCGAGCTCGTGAACCCGGCCGGGATCGACGGCAAGGGTGCAAGCCTCGGCGGCACGAACGGCCAGTTCGGCAACGCCGAAGTGGACATCCACGCCTCCGGAGACCTGGTCGAGACGCTGGTCTGGGCGAAAAACAACCAGAACGTCCAGTACACAGGAGAGGTAACCTCCGACTCTGCAAAGGCATTCCTGGTCGAAGGCGGAGAGAATGTCCAGACTGCGGGCATGAAGGTTGCGCCTGCCGGCGAGTAAACCAGCCGATACTATCGGGCCCGGTCCGGGCCCGACCCCAATCTTTTTTGGTTTTGCACCCGGCGGAACGGCGGGTGCATGAGCACCGTTAGGTGCGAGTAACGACGGACGGAACGTCCGGAGTTCGAGAAGGCCGCAGGCCTTCGCTGTGCGATTCCGGCGGAACGGCGGGTCAGCACCATCGAAACTCTCCGAGTTTCTCATGCACCCGCCTCCGGCCGGGTGCACCTCAAAAAGTATCCGGAGCCTCCGGGGTCGCCCCTCTTGAGAACCCCACCAGTGCGTTCCCTTCCGGGATGCCGGCAACTTTCGCGTAGAAGGTCTCGATCTCGTGGACGATTGCCCGCCAGTTGTACGTGGTCCGGACGAGCTCCTTTGCCTGCTCCCCGAACCTGGCCCGTAAGGCGTCGTCGGCGAGCAGGCGATCGATGGCGTCGGCGAGCGCCTCCGGCGTGTATCCGGTATTGAACCCGGCGGTGTTGTCGAGCCATCCGAGCAGGTCCCCCTGGCCCGTCGTCACGATGGGCGTTCCGCAGAGGCATGCTTCGAGGAACGTGACCGGGAACCCGGTGAAACTCGGCGTCACGAAGACGTCGGCGTCGGTGTACGCAGCCATCTTGTCCTCATTGCTCACGAACCCCGTGAAGATCACCCGGTCGTCGAGGCCGAGCGACCGGACCCGCTGCCTGAACTCGTCGTTGTGGCCCATGTCCCCTCCCACCAGCATGAGAACGGCGTCGTCGAACTCCCGTGCGACCCCTGCAAACGAGCGGATCAGAAGGTCGATCCCCTTCGTCGGGTCGAGCCGTCCGAGGTAGAGCACGACCTTCGTGGCGTCGTCGATGCCCCACGCTGCACGGAACCTGCCGTGGGCCGGGAGGTCGGGGTACTCGGCGAGATCGATGCCGTTCGGGATGATCCCGATCCGCTCTTCGGCGACGCCCAGATCGCGATAGCACTCAGCCTCCGTCTCGTTGAGCGCGATCACCCCTGCGGCGCCGAGGATCACCTTCTTCGACCAGAACTGGTCGAACAACCGCTTCATCCGCCTGGACCCCGTATCCTGCGGGAGCGCCCCGTGCGCCTGGAGCACATAGGGTACGCCGTACTTCCTCGCGTAGTGCGAGGCGATGACGGTGAGCATGGTGCGGTGGTCGTGGATGTGGATCACATCGAACTGCGCGATCTCCCTTCTCGCGACCGCCGGCATACGGTAAGGCATCACCGGCAGGATCGCGCCCCGGGCGTATCTTCGTAAATTCTCAAAGTAATAAACATTCATCCCGTCGACGGGGGTCGGGCGGTTCGTCGGCAGGTCGTTTGGATAGATGCTCCTGTTCGTCGTATAGACCGTGACGTCGTGTCCGTTCTTATGAAGGCTATGAGAGATGTCGTATGCTACCCGTGCCACCCCACCCGACTCCCAGAGCGGTTTGAAGAACGGGGTGACCTGTAATATCTTCATGCACGTCCTCCTATATCCCGTGTCTCAGCCGTTTCCGGATCACACCCGCATAGCAGTTCAGGCAGAACGGCGTCATCAACCAGACCCCGCATTCGACCAGGGGCGCGAGCCCGTGCTGCCGGATCCGGTAGCGGTAACTCTCCAGGTTGTACACCAGGTAATCCTCGCCAATCTCCTCGAACCACCACTGCCGGGTGACTCCCCCGTTCTGGACCCTGTCCGAACACCTCATGATCCAGCGCTGCACCAGTTCCCGGGTCCGCCCTTCCGCCACCTCGGGCTGGAAGTCACTGTTGATGACGCAGGGAATGACCGTGTAGTCCCGGATGCCGTGCCGGTCGAAGTCTACCGAGAGGATCATGGTGCTGTTGATCTTCTCCTTGAAGATCTCGGTATCGAACTGGAAGTTCCCGAGGGAGTAGGCGATCAGGCCGTCCTTATACCGTTCCAGCCCCTGGATGGTATGTGAGTGGTGCCCGAGAACCAGGGTCGCCCCCGCATCGATGAGGCTATGGGCGAGTCTGACCTGGTCGGGGGAGGGATAGTAGGTGTTCTCGATCCCCCAGTGCAGGGAGACGACGATATGGTCGCACCGGTCCTTGAGTGCCCTGATGTCGTTGATGATAGCCTTCTTCTTCAGTCTGGACACCGTGACGCCCGGCGGTGACCGGAACCTCCCGCTCGTATAACCGAGGAAGCCAAGCCGGATCCCGTTGTGCTCGACGACCACCCCTCCCGGGGGGTCGTCACCCCGTGCCCCTCCGATGTAGGCTATGCCACGGGTTTCCAGACCTTCGAGGGTCTTCTCGAACCCCTCCCGCCCCATGTCGAGCGTGTGGTTGTTTGCCATGCTGAGGATATCGAACCCGGCGCCTTTGAGGAACTCACCTGCCTCCGGCGGGGTTGTATTGACCCAGCGTTTCCTGCTCTCGGTGCCGCTCTCGGAGAGGACCGTCTCCAGGTTCCCGAAGAGCAGGTCTTTCTGCCGGAGTTCGTGCTGGACCTGGGCAAACGGTTCATTACCGTTCCTGATCCAGAGCAGCACGTCCCCGACGGCCCGCAACCGCATCGATGTCATACTCCTCCCCCGGCAGACTCTTCGCTCGTCTTCATCATCGACCTGCAGGCTCCGACTCTCTTAAGTCGCGGTGATGGAGCTCTATCGCCGCCCGCGAGAAAAACCTTCATGTACGGATGATCTGGAATTCCGACTTCCCTCCCTCGAAGCGTTGAGTTCCAGACAGGTAGTGTGACAATATATATTTTGCCCCGATTACGGCCACCGGCAAGCGACCCCGGCGCATACGGTGGTTCCGGGGACTCCGGCTCTCCGGGTGGGCCACCGAGTGGCGCCGGAACCCGCGTCGCCCGAACCATTAACTGCCTTTACGTCGAGTAGATACCTGGACCGTCAGGCGGCAGATGATGAGAGTTACCCCCACTGACCGGTGATGAAGCAGGGGACTGATGCCGCTGTCCCACGGGGAGAGCACTCATGCTCCAGGCACCGTTTTGCGTCCCTTTGCCCCGAATCTGGCTGTCTTCTTCTTCGGGTAACCATAACCGTCGTTTTCATGAAGACGCCACGCCGGTACGGTCGCCATCAATAGTGAACGGGTCGCTGCGGTCACAACCTGCCGGCAGAGCATCCGGATCACTGTGATGCCGGTGCGGCTTTGCGCAGGTTTAGGGTAACCTCTGGACCTTTGTCTGCCTGGCTTTCTGTAACAGCGCCGTGGGAACGATAAAGCATGAGGCTACGCCCATGGTGGCCCCAATGCATATACCCATGCCCTGCGGGCGAAAGGTGACCGATTCCTCCCACGACCCCGTTCGCGGGGCTCCCCGGCCGCAACGGTCTTGAAGAGGGAAGATCCTGGCGCTGCCTTTGTAGCGTGAGGTGGTGATGGATGCTCACATTGGCCCGGTCGGATCCCTTTGGTCCGGTATGTCGGTTCCTGTCCTAAGGATATAATGAATTCTCATACTGGGTGAGCGACTGGTATCGTCCAGGGCCACTCGGTCCAGGCTAACCTCACACTTGAGCCCCTCCGCGATCATGCACGCGATCAGGCTGCAGATCGAGCAGGGGCAGAGGGCGCAGAACTCCGGGGACGCCTCCCGGAGAGAAATACAGCCGGAGAGTAGCAGATAGTTGTGCAGGTCAAAGGTCACCGTGTCGCCCTCCCTCCAAACGTCCACCCGGTCGGCGACCGAAAGGAGATCCTCACACACCTCCCGGATTGCCCCCATCAACAGGCTGTAATCCTGGGGAAGGATGAGGTCATTGTCACGCTTCAGATCATCGAGGAGGGGGCCTGCCAGAGGAGGGCTCAGAGTTCCTGTGTTCCTGTCGTGATACGCTAATCCTCCTCCGTCTCGCAGGAAGGGTCTGCGGTTGGGCCGGGTTGGAACGAACTGCATGATTCTCCCGTCTTCGCTCTCCGGCGGAAGAAAGACCGCGGCTCCGTAGCCGCCCAGGTCACGGATGATGTGGCACAGGGTGGGGATGCCCTGCATGGAGAGCCGGCCGGCAAGCCATGCATCTATGGATTTTTCTGCGCTGAGAGCGAATAGGAATCCTCCCCCGATGAAGCTGGTCGCGCTCAGCATGAGGAAGGGGCTTTGCAGGTACCCTTGCGGATCCGTGAGCAAGGCTGCAAGGATGAGCAGAGGTGCAAAGCCGATAAGGAAGTATGAGCCGATTCTGTAGTGGTTATACCCGTTCATTTTCATGCCTATCATCCAAGCGGAATCTGTCGGATAGGGAGTGGAACATCCCTTGCACGCTGGTCAACTCAAGTATTCGATCAGCTCCAGTACTCTCAGGAAAATGATCAGACCGAAAAGCGCCGTACAAACTATTCCCATGCGGTAGACGTTGCGGATGTACGCCGGTTTTGAGAACACCGGGTGGATTAGGTAGACGATAATGAAGAATCCCACAAGAGTGACAGCTATGAAAAATTTTAAGTCCGAATCGTAGGGTACACCCATAAGGTTGCTCACGGTGAGCATCCAGACCATTAGAGCGATTGACGCAACCTCTTTTTTATGCATCGCTGTAACATGCCTGAACTCGTGCGTATTGCATATATTTCCTTCGGTGACCTGAGCAGATCCCCGGGATGGTCTGCGGGTTTGAGGGTGGCCCCGCTATGCGTATCGCATCCTCTCACCCACGTTGCAACCCTCTCTTATTCCCGGGCACCGCAACAGGTTGGGGCACCGGGAAGCGGGACAGCGTTCACCTCGTATTTCAGTGACTGGTAATGCGCATCACGACTGTGCGACCTCCGGAGGAGGATAACTGCTTTCCGATGAAGTTTCCGGGTGCCTTGGGGAACCGGCAGGTGCGATGGTCAGCATTCGGCAGCTTGCTTTCAGCCGTTTGCGATTATCTGCTGCCTGATCAAAACGAACCGGTAGCGTAAAACGTCAGCAATGCTCTATGCCGATCCATCGATGATCGAGCAAAACATATATCATCGATCATCGTCTTCGGGCGTAGGATACTGGATGGTTCTATGGCGAGCTTCATCAGCAATCTTTTCAAACTGACGACGGGCACCATGATCGCCCAGATGACTGGCATTATCCTCATTCCAGTTGTTACACGAATTTACTCGCCGGAATTCTTCGGGGTTGCCCAGCTCTTCCTCTCCATTGCCGCGGTGCTCGTGGTCATCTCCTCTCTCTCCTACAATTACGTCATCATGCTGCCGGAGAAGGATGAAGACTCTATGAACGTCTTCATACTATGTATAGTCTGTATACTGGGCACCTCTGCTGTAACCGGCGCCGTTATCATCAGGTTTGCAGATTGGTTCGGAGCGGTCTTCGAAACACCGATGATTGCTGATTATCTCATATGGCTCCCGATCTTCGTCATCTTTAGCAGTCTCTTCATGCTCCTGAATGGATGGCTCTCCCGGAAGGTGAAGTACGGCATCCTCTCCAGGGGTATTGTTATGAATTCAGTCTCAACACGGATGTTTCAGATTGGAAGTGGGCTGTTCATGACTTCTCCCCTGGGACTTATTCTCGGTTCAGTGATGGGGCTGGCCCTTGCCAACGTCTTCATGTTCCGGGGGTTAAAAGAGGATGTTGGACTCTTAAAAACTGTTACGACGGAACGGATGAAAGAGCTTGCCGTCCGGTACAAAGAGTTCCCGATCTACGGGAATCCCGGAGCCCTTGCAAACAGCATGTCCTGGGAACTGCCTGCCTTCATGCTCGCCTACTTCTTCAACTCCACCATTCTCGGCTACTATGCCCTTGCTATAATGGCGGTAAAGATGCCGATGGCGATGGTGGGGACGGCCATCTCACAGGTGTTTTACCAGAAAGCGAGCGAGGAGATGAATCAAACCGGGGGTGTGAAGACCGTCGTCCAGGAGGTCCATACGCGGCTCATCGCCGTCGGTATCTTCCCTTTTATCATCTTTATCATCCTTGCCGAGGATCTCTTTACCTTTGTCTTTGGGGCAAACTGGCTTACCGCCGGCACCTATGCAAGAATCCTCGCCCCCTGGCTCTTCGCAGTTTTTATCGTCTCACCGATTACAACCCTGTTTAGTGTGCTTGAGAAACAGAGGGTTCTTTCCTTTTTCGAGTTCGTGACACTGTGCACATGGGTACTTGTCTTCTATGTCGGTGGCACCTCCGGCAACCCCCTCTTAACCCTCGCTCTCTTCTCCATTGGCGGCATGCTCATATGGGGGTCGAAGAGCGTCTACCTCATGCGGGAGTCCGGGGCCGGATACCGGGGCAGCATGCTCAGTCTGACCCGGCATCTGCTGCTAAGCGGCATCGTCTCCCTCCCCCTTGTGCTCGGGGTGTACTCAGGGCTCTCGCTCCCACTCCTGTTTGGGATCGCAGGAATAACCGCGGTTGCCTACTACCTCGTGATCTTCTTTACAGACCCCCTGCTTCGTAGCGAACTCATGGGGATGATCCAGGGTTCGATTCCCCCAAAGCACATCGATTGGATGGAGCGGTTAGGTCTCTTTCGATAACGGGATTGGTGAAAATTGTCCCGGGATCAATCGGAGGGGTTGCCGGGGATCATCGGGTGAAGGGCGCCCGGGGGTGTTAAGGCCAGGCTCCTCATAGAGTCAAGGGGGCTGCATTCCGCCCTTCTGCCACCACGTCTCAATCTCTTTGCAGCTTGTCATCCAGGCGCCCTTCTCATGACCATAATCCAGGATCTTCCGGTAGAACTGAAGCGACGTACCGGTCATGAATGTGTTATGCCAGAGGATGGCGAGCACACCGTTATGCCGTTCGACAGCATCGAGAAGGCGCTCTGTCTGAGTCCAGGCCTGCTCCATGCTCAACCGCATGTATGAGAGCAGTGTCCTGTCCATTATTGCGAGCGGGATCTCCAGGATCTCCATTTCCTGGTTGGTATTTATGTTGAACGGCCGGAACGGGTGGCACATCCCGTTCCGAAACCCGGTGCAGTCCGGGTATCCGAGGGTGGTGTCGTACCGAAACCCCGCTTGCTCCAGCAGTTCCCAGGTGTCCGGTACCCGGAACTTGAGAAAATGGTTCCGATATCCGTTTACTGTCTGATTCAGAACCTTTTCTAGGTGCCGCTTCTCTCTCTGCAGCTGCTCAAGGTCACGGTAGGCGTCGCACCCCCCGTGCAGGCCGATCTCCCATCCCCCGTCCCGGAGTGTGCACATCTCCTGCTCCAGATCCTCGATCGCGTATGCGTAGTTCCTGTCCCCATCTTCAAGGGCCAGGAAATAGAAACTGGAGCATGCCCCGTAGGATTCTTCGAGATCGGCGATCTCGTTGAAGTTCCATTCCGGACGTTTCTTCGAGTGCAGTTGTGGAACGATGCGGCTGGCATGGGCGAGATCTCCGTTCTTCAGCGCACTTAGGATCTCAAAACCCTTGGAGTGGAAGGGTTTGTACACGGTGTCAATATCATGTGTCAGGCAGATTGCAAAAGGCTGTGATTCCGGGTATTCGCAATAATAGCCCTTCTCTATCAGCACCTGTGATGCCCGGGGCACGGATATGTCCCGGTGGCGACTCCTGTAGTAAGGGAACCGGTCGTACCGGTCACGACTGCACCCATCATACTCTTCCTCCCTGGTAAACAACTCCCAGATCTCACTGTCCTGCTTGAGCAGATCCATTCTCTGCAGCCGGCCCCCTCCCGCATACTTGGAGCGGGAGATATTATGCTTTTCCCCCTTTACTCTCTAAAACGAAAAGATATTGTAAAATGCCTTTGACATTATGTCCCGAGTCCAATCTTCGATCTTCTCTCTGCCGATGAGCACAGCCCAAAACGATCATCAAGTCCTTGCGGGTTACGGGCTCACTTGACGAAAACCGTTCTCCGGCTTCTATTTCCGTTTTCAAATCGATCTCCTGATAAAGTATCGGGGAGGTGTTGTTCTCTCTCGGTCGACGTACCCGTCTGCACCGTATCGGGGAGGCGGATCCGCACAAGGTGCCTGATGGCGACGTGCGGCTTCTGCCCCGCTATTATCGCATGGGTGGTTAGGAGGTCAGCCCCTTACCGGTAGAGGGTTTTCGAACGACTTTGGTCTTTGGGTCAACAGTTGCCTGTCCGGAGAACCGTGCTCTGGACGGAACTGGAGACCGGTGTCCCAAAATGTTTGGTTCACCGCTTTTGCGTGTCGCTGTTTCTTATCAGGACATTCAGGAGCCTCTGATTGTGGAGGAGTTCCGTTCATGCCGGGCATCCAGGGTGTATTTTTTGACCCGGTAGAGTAACGACGCTGTTTTCGAGAGCAGAACAATCCTTGAATGAATCGGCACGTATCCCGCACCAAAATCTGTTTTTATTCGAAAACGTGCATTGTTGGGGTCCATCTTTTGCCGGCCAAAGGATACCTTTTCGTATCCATTGTCCCACGCCCAATTAAGCCCCTCCCAGAAGAGGAAATAGGTGGGGTGGTATGTATTGGGGAGGCTTCTATTCAGCGAGAGATACTGGAAGTATGCTGTTTTGCCGGCTGGATGCATGAGAGTGAGCAAGCCCCCCGCGTAGATATCCCCTTTCGATATTAGTGTTACACGCATCTCATCCTGTGAGAATGTTTCCAGAAGCTTCTGGAAAAAAGTGAGTGGCAGAATGTCTGCGTTTATGCGTCGAAGGTTTTCGGCGTAGTACTGATGAAATGTTCTCATTTCCCTCTCTTGACGGATTTCATGGACTTCGAACCCCTTCTCGTCGAATCTGCGAATAAATTTTCTCTGTCCTTTCCTAGCGGGGAAATTTTCCCAGATGCTGTCCGGCGGTTTCTGTTTCAGGTTCAATATCATATTCCCCACATTATCGGATGGATAATGATTGTATTCTATATGGTCCAACAGTGTCTGTTTATTCATATTGAGGGAAATAAACGAGTAGTTTGACGCGAACTGGGCGAGTATCTCATTCAGATCCTGAAGATTGAAATCGTCATCCAGCAGGATGCTGTTGAATTCTGAATGGGGGATTGCATCCAGGCCCTTTAAAAGAACTTTTGAGCGACATTTTAATGGAAAGATGCCGACTACTTTCTGTCCGCTCAGGACCATCCAGTACTTCAAGTCGATGTTGAGTGCGTTCTCCAGTAATTTCTTCCACTTTATACTATGGAAAAATGTTCCTTCGGGGCATCGTTTGTTAAACTCGTCCCAGGCCCCTGCGTTTTCCTCCGACAGTTCTTGTATGGAATAGCCCATGGAGGCTCCTTGCTTTTCCACGTATAAAAAAGACTCTCTATTCAGCGCATCGTGGGTAGTAATCAATAGTGATGAATTTAATCCCCTCGTTGGGTGTATCCGGATCTTCTTCAGTGTACGTCATAATCGGGCCAGGATAATCTTTGCTGGTTCTCCTGCGCCGGGCATCGCCTCCGTACTGCTCTGCAACTCGTGAATGACGCTTTCTTGAGTTGCTGATACTATATTTCACCGAACCCCTTTTCGGATGGCTGCTGTTTTTATTCGGCTGAAATTGGACTGTGCAGATTCTTTCAACAACGTATTCAGGCGAATCTCTGCCCTAATTCCAGCTGATCTGGTATTTCAGTTCAGATATCCTGCCTGTCCGTGTATCCTCTCTATCGGACGAGACCTCGCCTATCCCCGAGAAGTCCCGGAGCGTTGGTCGGGTGCTCCTGGAAAAGTGCACCGTTCATCTGCACCCGACTTCAGTGCAAGATCAGTAAGCCGTGCATCTGCTGGAGATCGCCTCCCTATGGTTACGTTAACCTGCAGTTTTGCACCTGACGCTATAGACAAGCTCCCGGGATCTATGCTCGTCTCTCTGTATGGGAATCCATGCCCCCGACAAAATGTTTATATGATATAATGTCGTGACACTTGGCACATCAGGAGCCTGTGCCTGTCATACGATCGAGAGGGGGGTAATGAGTGTATGGTTGAATCTTGCAGCGCTCTAAGGTATCATCTAATGCGTAATGACAGAATCCCTGATGACTGCAATAGATATACTCGGATGGGTAACTGCTGGTCAAGAGGTATCTGAAAGTTGGTCTGTCGGTAAAAAGTAAGGGGGTAATTATGGACAACCAGGCAACACCCTGTACCTTCATGGCTCAGGAGGTATACGGATTTACGCGGCCATCGTACGAGTTTCTAACGCAGAAGTTGTGGAATGAGTCGATCAAGGCTCCTTTGGTGCCTGTTGTTAAGCAGGTCCCGTATGTCGTTCCATTGTGGCGGCAGGTTCGGCCGGTGATTTCACCTGCGGGTAACGATGCAGGTAACGCTGGTTGCAACAGAGATCGACCAACCATTGTCCAAAAAGGAGTTATGCCTGTGAATGAGGTACTCGATCTGCAACCTGGTGAGTATGTCCAGGTCCGGTCTTTAGATGAGATCCGCGCCACGCTTGATGAAAACGGTAAGTATAAAGGCCTGCTTTTCATGCCTGAGATGGAAGACTTTTGCGGAAAGAAATGTCGGGTGTTTAAAAAAGTCCGTTCAATCACCCTTGAATCTAACGGTGAGGTCAGGATATTAAAAAGTCCGACCGTCTTTCTCGAAGGAGTCTACTGTGATGGGAAGAGGCACCATGGGTGTGACAGGTCCTGCTTGCTTTTCTGGAGGGAAGCCTGGCTGAAACGGACTGATCTCTGACTTCTTCCACTGCTTCTGCACTTCAGATTGGTGACCGTCTCTGCCCATGGTGGATGGGTGCGGCAAGGCCACCCTCTTTTGCCGAACACGGCAGGAAACATCCCTCGACGAGCGAAAAAGGATGTACACCATACACCGGGCTCATCCTAAAACGACTGTGAAACCGGGTTGAGGGCTCGACCCCAAATTCCCCGTCTCACCGAAGCCCAAACGGGTGCATGGCTGCGACGATCTTGAGTATCACGGCAATGATTGTCTCTTCGAGTTCACTCGGTCAGACGCGCCGAAGGGGATTACATACAATTGTGATGTTCTCATTTAGACAAATCTATCGGGTCAATCTCGTTTTCAGCCCTTTTAGAAGTTTATACTTGTTGTTATGAAGTTCGACACCGTAGTAAGGGACAAGATTGGGATTGAAACTTGTTATGAAAGCACTCAGATGCGCGAAGTTTCCTGCCATCAAATTGATCGATGTATAATTGCGATTCTTTATGTCATTGAATATTTCACAGAGTAGAAGTGAAGTAGCCCCCGAATTCAGATGCTCTTCCGAAGAGGCAGCAGACCAACGATGCACATTCTTCGAATCTCTAAGGATGACTTCCGCCGCAGCAATCTCTCCTGAAGAAGTCCTGGCGACCCACATCTCGCCCATGCCCTTATCCTTGATCATATGTAACATATTCACGAGATGCTCTTTAGAAGAGGACGGCCGGGAGTTGTGTTTACTGAAGGTCTCAACGGTGAGATCCCAGTACATCTCGGTGTCGAAATGCTGTGTTGCATACATACCAAGTTTTTGGGCTTTACGAACACTCCTTCGTGCATTTTTTGAGATCCAGTCAAATATATCCCCGCTGATTGGGAGTATATAGGTATAGTACACCTTTGAATCCCATCCATTCTGGGTGAACGCCCGAATATCTTGCAATCCCGGGGAATTTACCAGGTTCACATAGTCAAATCTCTGCTGAACAATACATTCACGAACGGCTGCAATGACTTTATTGTTATGTAATTCTCTTTCTCTTCGTTTTGTACTCTCTATGTTGGCTATCACCATCCCCCCGTAGGAGGTTAACTCTACTGTAGAAGAAGCGATTTTAAGCAAATTATATTGGTTTGACAGGAGAAGGGGGCAGCCCCCGATCAATCCCTCGTCTTCGTAGCACCCAAGTATGAGCAGTGTCAGATTCAGGGATGAAGCAGTCTTGAGTAACCAGTCGCTCGTATGGAAAATTGTTCCCTGGTCGGACCCGGCGACTAACTCGTCCCATGCAGATAATTCATTGTCCTCCAGTCTTCTCACTTCTACTTTTCCCATTCAGGACACCTCGCCGGTTGAAGAATCGTACCCCTCGGCGCCCCGGAAATGTCTCATTGATTCTTCGGCAAACGGACATCTGCCAACAATCTCCTGTCCTTCAAAGACGAGAAAATGCCTTGATTTCAGTTTTAGTACATCTTTTATGATCTTCAGTGTAACACTGTGAATTGGTTTTCCTCTCCTGGATTGGCAGTTAAAATTTTGCCCCAGTTGAATATTCTTCTCTGGCAATGCTTCAATGGTGTATGCCATATGGTGGCACCTTACCGGATACCGGCATAATACTTACCATCAAGGTGCTGTGTCGAAAACATCTGGTCATTCGATTCAAAGGTAGGATCCTACATGAAATGATCTTCTGAGCAAATCTTCTTTGGATCGGCAGATCCCGATAATACCCCGTACCGGAGAAGAACTATTCTAGGGCTTATTTCTCTGTAAGCCTTCATAAACCTTCAGCAACCGCTCCTCCATGATGCCCCAGTTGTACTTTTTCTCATAGGCTTCCCGGCCATTCTTGCCAAGGCGCCTGCACAGGGAAGGATTTTCTTTGAGCGTAAGGATTGCATGCTTGATCGCGCCAGGGTCCCCATACGGCACGACAAAGCCACAGTCTTCTTCCCTCACAATCTCAGCCATTGCTGTCCCGTCACTTATCAGGATCGGTTTCCCGCACATCATCGCTTCAAATAACTTGTTGGGGCTAGCATAGCGATTATTTGGGACACTGGGATCGTAGAGAGCGAACAGCAAATCTGACTGTAGCGTCCTCAAAATGACATCATTATAAGGAATTGTTCCGACGAACGCGACATGGGACTCTTGTTCGCTTATAGATCGTAAATACTCTGCATAGTATCCAAATCCGGCAAATTCGACCAGAACATCCCCAATCTCTTTTGCTGCGTGGATAACCGATTCGAAGTCTCTACCTTCTCCCAGTATTCCGGCATAGAAGATCTTAAACGAATTCCACTGTTCTTTCCGCAGATCCGTCATTGATGAGGTCAGGGAATCCTCGGGGGAATTATAAATGATGTTGATACTGGAATCCCCGTCTTTTCCGATCTGCCTCAATCGGCTGGGATCCACTACAATAACTGCGTCTGCAAATCTCATTAAGTAAATATCAAACGCCGCCACACAGTGCCTGACATGTGGAGGCAACATCACCAGATCGGCATAAAAGTCAAAGATATCGTAGACCAGTTGCTTTCCCTTAAGTTTGGCTGCAATGATGGCAGGGACGTATGTGTCGAGATCTGCAGCATGGACAACATCCCAATCTTCCTTTAGCAACCAGAAGAACGCAAGGACCCACCAGATGGGTAAATATAGGATTACCCTTTTTTCAACGGGTGCTCTGAATTTCAGGCGTCTAACGGTATAATGGTGCCGTTTCTCTTGAACCGGTGCATCACCGAATCTTTGCCATCCAAGCAACGTCACATCATGACCCGCGTCTGTCAATGTTTTCGCTTCTTTCTCTAGCCTTACATCAGGATCGATGGGATTAGACCGGAGCAAGACAATTTTCACGGATCTCACGTCCTTGGTGCCTGAACCGATGGTATGCCGCAGGGGCAAGGGTCCATGTCTGAATTGTGCCAACTCCGATCCCGGAAATACGAGGTTTTACTCCGGCTGAGGTCAAGATCCTCAAAGAAAGTCCGGTTCATCTCATGGGCATGGTGCAGTTCGGTGTGATGGATGAAGCGATCTTCACCCCGGGCATCACACGCTCGGATGATCGGGGACATCTTAGTGATCTCCGACCGGATGGCGAGGATGATTACATTCAATAAACTGTTCGTTTATTGGATATTGACCGGAAATTTGGCCGATAGACCGTTTTGGAACAGGGGGATGGGAAACCCTTCGAGGGTATGATATTGGCTCGCCCTTGCACTCCCGAAGCACGAATTCAAGAAGTACTACTGTGAATGGCCCTATCCCCGTTAGATGGATTCCGTTGAGATTTCTGGTTACCTGTTTCTGTTCCTGCCATCGTGCGCTCCTCTCGAAACGAGAAAAACATGGAAGGTTCGGAAGATAGATTCTCATCGTGTAACCGTCCCCGGGATGGTTTCAAGTGTGCCTTTTCAAAACTCGAATGCGGAGGACACCTGCCCTAAGAAAGGCCCCACGGGTATGGTGGTGGGCGATGGCTTCCGGCGTGTATACGAGCGCGTCGAGCTGCTGGAGCCGTGAGTTCAGTTCGGTGTCCTCGTTGATGGGGAGACGGGCGTCAACCCCCCCGGCTGCTACGATAGCCCTTTTCCAGCGGATGCAGTAGCATCCGCTGGTGCTCTTGACGATCCTCTTTCCCTTGAGCGTCCTGTCCTGGGCCGCGTTGGCGCTTCCAGGGGAGGTATCAAGGGCAATGGACTCCTTCCAGAGCCCTTTGCCGATACTCCCGGCACATGGTGATCTCCTGTTTTGGTATGCCTCATCAAGAATGGATTTCGTAATCCCGGGATGTGGTGGTGCCGGATTTGAGGCCGGTATCGGTATCGAAACCTTCAACGAGTTGTCGTTGCTTTTTCCCATAGGACTGAGTACCTCCCAAAGAGAAAATCCTTCCAGGCTAAGAGTATGAGATATTCGTTCAACAATACATAGTGTACAATTTTGGGAATTGAAGCCAGCGAGAAAGATGTTTCATCTTTCTTCCCGAGCAACCGGGTTCTCACAAGAAGAAGTGCAGCAAAAAGACCTGCAGAGAGAGCTAAGGTGAAGATACAGTGAACCAGTGCAACCTGAAGATCCCCTATGGCCAGATAGAGAATTGGGATAGTTAGGAGCATGAAGGGAGAAACCATGGTCAGTGCCTTATGCGAGGGGAATATTAATCTCCCATACCAGTCTTTCGCGGATATCAGGAATTTTCCATGTTTAAACAGAATCTGGATTGTCCCGATGCTCGTCCGCTTCCTTTGTTTGATCTGATCCTTCGATGTAGTGGGAGCGGGTTCGTATACGATCGCGTCGGGCTCGTAAACAATTTTATAGCCTTTTTCTTTGATGGAGAGACACATGTCTAAATCTTCAGTAAGCATCTGGACATCAGCATCGACGAGATCCTTCCTCCATGCGTTGATCTCCCCGTGGAAGGTACATGCCGAGTCCAGCGCAGACTCACCGACCCGCATCATGTACTCAAGATCCCAGTAAAACGAGGTAGAGGCCCCAAGAGAATCTTCTGGATTTGCAACACAGTATTTTCCCCCGACGGCGCCTACTTCTGGATCCTTAAAATGCGGCATGATTTCTCGGAGTACGTTCGGGTCAAAGGTCGCATTCGCATCTGTCACCAAGACGAAATCTCCTCTTGCAGCCCTCTTCCCGAAGTTGATCGCGGACGCTTTCCCACGCCTCTCCCTTTCCTGAATGACTTTCACCGACGGATTATGATTCCCATAACTTTGCAGGAGATCTTGCGCGATGCTGACGGTTCTGTCGAGAGAACCGGAATCAACCACAATGATCTCGTATTTATTCCCGGGATAATTAAGATTCAAAAGGTTCTCTATTCGCTTTGCAATAACGGTCTCTTCGTTATATGTAGGAACCAAGATCGAGACAAACGGCTGATATGTATAATCCATTGCCTTGGGTTTTGCCCGAAGAGCAATGGTTGCCATTAACAGGGGATATCCTACAAACTGCCAGATCAACAACGCTGACACGCCGATGATTACAAAGAGCCACAATAATATCATTTCTCCTTCACCTCATAAAACCGCAATTTCACCGCGATGTAATGCGAAGAGACCACATAATGTCGGGGAGGCATCCATTGGATTACATTGGCATATTGGCAGGAGGATATATACCTTTCGCAGGGTGCGCTTTTACGCGGAAGCGGGCCCCTTGCTCTCCAAAGCGGGTCTATTCTCCGGTTGGTTTTTCTATGTCTTCCGGCGAAGCAGGGCGTGGGATGTCCGTAGGTTCAATTTTTTTGAGCCTTCCGGATAGAGAGTTATGGAACAGGGTTAAGCGTAGCCTTTTTCGTGATGAGCAATCTGCCATTACGGAATGCGCCCGAATGGGGTGACCGGCTTTTTGCATAGGTTGCCCTGTATAGTAAGGACTGATGCCCCGGCGGCGTCCGGCTCCCTGTCTTGAAAATCTCTGGGCAATGATGCATCGATGCTAGATCTGGATTGCGGCTTGACAGGTGCGTTGAGAAAATCGAAAAGACGCGTCTCTTCTGCATACTTCAGCGCATGAAGCGATATAGATCGATGCCCTCATTCGAGTAAATTTTATCCTTAGAGGAAAGTTGAAGCGCGATATACCGGACGTTTTCCTCTGTCGGGAGGTAAGGCTGATAATTCTCCGGATCAAATTCGTCACCCTTCCCGTAGAGTAACCCGCCTTTTCGGAACTGCTCATACGGGATAACGATGTATCCGCTCTCTCCCGATACCGTCAGGTTATCCTGCATCCAGTGAAGGGTGTAATAAGGCAACCCCGAGCTTTCCGGCTCGTAACTCCTCTGTCTGGTGAAGAATCGGCTCGTATAGTAATCCGAGAACAGGGAAGAGTCACTGGGTACCGTCTCCAGTACGTGATTGAATCCGGTCATCTCATCCTGTTCGAAGGAGTATCGTTGGTAGGACGGCTCATGCTTGACAAGCCCCAGGGAACCGATGCCGTAGAGAACAACCAGAGCAATCAGCAGCGTCCCAACCAGTTTTAACGGCACATTCATGGTAGAGAGATGTCTGATGAGGATGTATATCCCAACACCCACGACTATGGCAAGAAACGGCAGAAACAAAATTGCAAACCTGTCGATTCGGAGTATTTGCATGAACTGGAATACCACGGAAAGGACGTTCGGAACGTTCAGGAGGATTGCTATCAGTCCGAACATCCCGAATATTATTGAGGATCTTGGTTGCTGCTTCCATATGAGATAAAGCATCCCAATCACCCCAAAAAACACAACAAGCAACGTATCGAGGTTGTCCACTAGAAAACTGAGACCCAGATTTACCACCTTGGATAAGATCATATTCTGATACAGCGCCAGATTGGCGCGTGGAAGTATCTGCTCGACAAAGGAATAGGCAGTGAAGGTCCAGTAACAGGCAAATAAGGTGATGAGTACCATCAAGAAAGTCAGGTTTACATGCCTTCTATCACGGATGAACAGTTCGAGGCCAAAGAGAAGCCCGAGCATGGCAATGATCATCGGGGTGGAGATCTGGTGGGCCAGCAGGATGAAGACCGATGTGATCACAACACAAAATCTCTGTGCCGTGGGCCTCGCGACGGCGTGTTTTGGGTTAGTCTTTGGGTTTGCCAGGGAGTAGAGCAGATATAGGAGGATAAGAAATCCGACATAGGCCAGGGTTCTGGTCACCATGTATGTGCCGTAGTATATAACATCGGCATTCATAGCGTATACGAGAACGATCATAAGGGAGATCTGTTCGTTTTGGAAGATGCCATTGACCAGGAGATACAGGAGTAATACTGTTGTGATGTAGATCAGGCAGGTGGTGATGAACAGAGCGGTCTGGATGTCCAGACCCAGAATGTTTGAGGAGAGGGCCATAAATATATGATACAGGGGGAAGTGGGCGTAATCGCCGAGTTCTCCCGAGAGAACATGCCCTGACAGGGAGGTCACGGTGGACATATGGATATGTTGCATTATATCCGTAGCCCCGAAGTACAGGGCTGACCGGAGTGTATAACTATAGATCGTGACTGCAAGGATGAGCATGATCTCAAAGAGCACAGCCGCAGGAAGTATCCTCCGGGATAAAATCTGGATGAATATTATAGCATACGGGATAAGCACCGCTGCAAGGCTCAATTTTGGTTCGACCGGGACAGCGAAGAGGAGCAGGATGGAAAACGTATAGGCTAGTAAAAAAAGCGTTACGGACATCGAAGAGGAATAGGGGAATAACGTCACCTTTGTTAAGAGGTTGATATCGTTTTTTTTAATGAGAACGAATGCAACAGATGCGATGAATACTGGTATTGCCATAATTGAACCGTTGATCAGGTAGCCTATCATGTCGAGCACGTAGCAGGAGATTGCCCCTACGATGTAGGCAAACAACACCAGATATGGAAAAAAACAGGCCGTTTTCTCCAGTAGCTGAATCTTCATTCCAGACCCTGTTCCTCTCTTTAGATGGTGGCGCCTTCAGCAGTCAAACATAATAAATGTCACCCGGGTAGGTCGGTGCTCGGGTGGCAGTGTTCAGATGACCGGGAGTGCGCCGCAGAGATATGGGGGAGGAAGTTGATGAGGCAATGATCCGACGTGCATAGATTTATATACACCTTACGCAGGTCATTTAGCGCTGGACCGCGGATCCGATCCGAGTTCATCTGGGTAGACACGAATGCCCAGGAGGACCCGAGGATAAGTCAATACAGCACTCTGGAGCAGGAACGGGAGGCACTCGAATGAAGATACTGCTGTTGTCACCTCACACCGATGATGTCGAGCTGGGGTGCGGGGGAGGGGTGACAAAGTTTCTGCAGGAAGGGCATGAGGTTTTCTGGGTGGTATTCTCAACGGCTGAGGAGTCCCTGCCAGCTCCCTTGCCCAAGGATAGCCTGTTGAACGAGTTTAGGGACGTGCTAGCCAGTTACCAGCTGGAAAACGGGCAATCGAGAGTCTTCAATTATCAGGTGAGAAACCTGGATCGGCACAGGCAGGAGATCCTGGAAGAGTTAATACGTATCAAGGATCAGTTTCGACCCGATCTTGTCATAGGCCCCTCCAAAAACGATTATCATCAGGACCATCAGGTGGTCGCACACGAGATGATTCGGGCCTTTAAATCTGCAGCAAGCATCATCTCGTACGAACTCCCCTGGAATCACGTGACGTTTGACACGCAACTGTTCGTAAAACTGCAGAGATCACACCTCGTAAAAAAATGCGAAGTGTTGCAGCACTATAAATCCCAGCTCATGAACAAGAAAAATTATTTTTCCGAGGAGTATATCTATGGCCTTGCCAAGACGCGGGGCGTCCAGTGTAATGCTGAGTATGCGGAGGCATTCGAGGTGGTTCGATGGGTGCTCTGACCGTACTGGTCACTGGATCGGGAGCCCCGGGGATCGGTGGGACCCTCCACTCCCTGAAGAATAACTTTGATCAACGGCAGATCAGAACCATTGGTACAGACATAAACCGGAACGCAGTAGGCAGATGTCTGTGCGACAAGTTTTACCGGATTGCCCGGCCGACGGAGGAGAGTTATCTCACGGATCTGCAAAAAATCTGCGCTATAGAGCACGTTGACGTCGTGATCCCGCAGAACACCGCTGAGTTACCGGTGCTGGCCGAGCATGCGGGGGAGTTCGCCGGGATCGGGACGGCAGTCGCCGTCTCCGGAAGCAGGCCAATCGAGACGGCAAACAACAAGCAGCGGCTCCTGCGCCAGGCGGCAGCGATTGGCATTCCCTGCCCGGAATCTCTCTGCGTCAACACTGCGGAGGACCTGCAGAAGTCTGCGGAGAGGTTGGGATGGCCGGAGGAGAGGGTGGTCGTAAAGCCCCCTGTCTCAAATGGAATGAGAGGTTTCAGAATCATTGATGAAAGGGTCAATCTGCGGGAGCAGTTCTATGCTGAGAAACCAACCACCGTCCTGATGCCGATGAGCGCCCTTATGGGTGTCATCGGAGATTCTTTTCCGGATCTGCTGGTCATGGAGTATCTTCCCGGCCCGGAGTACACCGTGGATCTCCTCAATGGTCCGGATACGTTCGTCGCCGTGCCAAGAAGGCGGGAACGAATCCTTTCTGGAATTACCTTCTCCGGAGTGACGGAGGAGCGCCGGGATCTCATCGATCATTCGACGGCACTCACCAGGAACATCGGGCTGAAATATGCCTTTGGCTTTCAGTTCAAGTGCGATCAGAACAACGTGCCAAAACTGCTCGAGTCCAATCCCCGGGTGCAGGGAACCATGGTGCTGTCCACGTTTTCCGGAGCAAACATCATTTATGGTGCAGTAAAACTGGCGCTCGGAGAAGAGGTACCTGATTTTGAGATCCGATGGGATACCTGGATCCTGCGGTACTGGGGAGGACTTGGTGTGCGGCAGGGGAAACAAACTGGAATTCTATGAAGACATGGAAGCGGTATCGGGAACTTCTCGGGGTCGGAGAATGGCATATCCATACGCGGTACACCGACGGACATAATACGATCGAGGAGTACTGCCAGAAGGCAACGGATCTGGGTGTGCCGCTTATCGCGTTTACCGAACATGTTCGAAGGGATCTCGATTACGACTTCAACGCCTTTCTTGCCGATATCGAAGAAGCCCGGGATACATTTGATCTCATCATACTGTCCGGGTGTGAGGCCGGCATTCTCCCTGGGGGGGGGTTGAACGTCCCGGAATGGATCTTGCGGGAGGTGGACTATCCAATTGTATCTTTTCACGCGTTTCCCTGCGATATTAAACTCTACATCCACTCTCTGATCGCCTGTTTTCGGAGCGCGCATGTGAATACCTGGGCTCATCCTGGCGCTTTTTTAAACCGTTTCAATCTGGCACTCATGGAGAGCGAAATTGTCGCGATCCTAAAAGAAATGGCAAAAAGGGATATTGCTCTTGAAAGCAACAGGAAGTATGCGGTCCCGGAAGACCTTTGGATCGAGCTTGCCGCTCGCTATTGCGTGCCTATTGTTCGGGGATCGGATGTTCACACCGTAGAAGACCTTTCAACGGTTTAAAGATGTGCGTGGCGCTGTGCCAGCAACCGAAGTCATGATGTGCAAGGTCTCTTCCCCCCTTATCGAAGGCTTGCAGGCCGATCCTGGAAAAAGGCTGCCCGGGTCGCAAATGCTGCTTGCACTTAATGTGCAATTCTGTGTGTTTCTGAACGGATGTGAAATCGTTAGAGCCAAAGCGGATCGTTCAGGTCATCTGCAATGGACCGGGACCGGTGCACGCCATAACTGCAGGCGCGGGTGTTGCGGCAATTCTTGAGGCCAGGTGACGCACCTATGGAATTAAAACGAGCGGGTTCTGGCAGTGATATGAGGGTCCTTCTGCACACTGCAGACTTGAAGTTTGCAAAACCAGCACTGGCTGCAGTTGTGATATGGCTCTCTAACAATACCTGACGATCATGCGTGCCCTGAATATTGCCTTTATCAGTTATCTGGACTTTTTGAGTGGGTTTTATGCGGGAATTACTGAGGCGGCAGGTGACTGTTCCAGATCTGATCGTACAGTTTGAGGTAATTTGGACCTACAGCGTTAAATGTGAATTGAGTGCTAAGAGAGAGTGCCTCTCTCATCATTCTCCTGCATCTGTCCTGATCGCTGATTAGTTGTCGAATGTCCGAAATGATCTTCTCTTTGGGAGTATGCCGGTCAAACAGGAGGGAGCATGAAGAAAGACTCTCGGATGACTCCACGGATGCTCGCACTACTGGAATTGCACCGCAACGGAGATACTCGTAAATCTTGTTTGAGGAACCCTCGATCCAGTACGTGGTCTCCGGATTAATAAAGTGAAGACCAATGTGACAGTTCTCAGTGAATTTCTGGGTCATACTTCTGGTCACGTATCCAAGATGGAAGCGGAACCGTGCGCCGTATTCTTCCTGCAATGGTATCATCATCTGCTGTAACTCTTCATCGTGACCATAGGATGGTCCGCCGATGAAGAATGTGGTCTTTGGGATGTGGGCCAGTATATCTGAGGCGATCTTCAGCATGAGCCGGACGTCCCGGTCATGTGGGTTGAGAGAGCCGATATAAAGAAGATTGATCGTAGAGTTATTCTCAGACAAGAGGACCTTCTCACGAATATGTGCCTCATTGTATGTATCAGCAAGAGGAAAATTTGGAATATGGGCGTGTTTTGCCCTTGGAAAGAGCGATCTAGGATCGGATTTTCCTCCCAAACTGGCATGAGCGACCCCGTCGACCGCATCCTCTGCTAAAAGTTCGTAAAATCTGTGGAGTGTTAGAGTGGGCAATTGAGTTTTCTTATTGAATACTTCGTAGAACTCGTGTCTATCGTACACAATCCTTGCGCTCCGGAAAAGTTTTCTCTTCATCATAGTTGCAACCTTCAGGAGACAGGGATCGTGGACGTGTAGTACCGCCGGGGCAGTTAGATTCACATCCAGTTCTTTCAGTGTCCATTTTATCCTGGAATAAAAGCAGAAGGGGAGGAGATATTTCGTATTGAATACACAGAAGTTCAACGGACGCATATGGGAGGATGGGGGGCAGATCCTGAAACCTTTCTCGCCGTAGAGGGAGAAGTGACCTGACTCCAGGGTAGGATCGAAGAGGCTGAAATGCAGGCGAAAGACGTGCTCGGTATTCTGCAGTAGATATCTTATGTGCCGACCAACTCGCCCGTCTTCTGGAGGGTGTTCGTCTAGGACGATGACATTCATCGACAGACCATTTCACCTGCTCTATATATAGTTTGAGTCGTCACCGGTCCTTTTATCCATTGTCAGTATGCCGGTTCTGCGGCGCAAAGTGTTGGGCGACAGAGTTCATCTTGCAACACACCGGCTTTTATCCATTCACACCGGATGGAACGGCCTAAGAGTGAGTGCTCACTGCGCTCCTGTCACTGGCGCATGGACGGGTGCGGGTTCCGAACCGCGACACGACAAAAAAGATGAGTGGAGTTACGACAGACTGGTCGAAATGATACGCTGGCTAAGGGTTGACAGGGTCTGCCCATTCGGCCCCTTGTTCTCACCGATGTACATGCGTGTGTTGAGCTGGCTGGTGGTAACGCCGGTTCGTCCGATCGGATCGCCGGTGTACTTGATCCAGTTGTGGTCGATGTATGCCCCTGTTCTGGGGATCCCACGGATGGCAATACAGTAATCGGTCGTGCTGATGGCTTCGAACGTGTTGTGATGGATGATCAGCCTGTCGCCGGCGACATTCCCGGATGCCGTGCTGACTCCGTGCATGTCGATCCTGTGGGCATTGTTGCTCTCCGGGAAGTTGTAGCCGAACACGTTGTATCGCACTTCATACCCGTTCTCGACATGCCCGTCACCGGCGATGGCATGCCGACAATAGTCGAAGTAGTTCGCTTCGATCAGGGATACCGAACCATTGGCCACAATGATGCCATATCCGAGACCGTTCATCTGGCAGTGGTGGATATTGTTGTGGTGGAAGTACCCGCCGCTCTTCATGTCGGACCCGCCTCCTGTGCGATATACCCCAATTCCTGCACCGCTCCAGCCCCAGATCTCACAGTTGTCCACTTCCATCCGATAGGAGGCATAGATCCCAAGAGCCGGTGGATTCACACTCTCGGTTGTTATGTCCGGCCCTTCCAGACGGATCCCCGTGATCCTGATATTCTCCCCGCCTGCGATGAGCGCGGTCGGATAACGTGAGTTGTTCGCTCTCATCAGAAAAATTCTCCCGCCGGGGGAAATTGGAGTTTCATCCATGCGGGAGCTTTCGAGGACTGAGATACACATTCCGCCCGATGCCGTAGGGTCTGAAATCTTCCTCATTGGAGATGATGTTACACCAGATTCCGCTTCCAACCAGATGCGGTCCCCTTCTGCGTGTTCTTTTATGGCAGCGTCAGGGACAAGGCCTGAATCTGCTGTAATGAAGAGTCTGTCGAGTTTCGATTCATTCTCCCGCCACCGGATGACTAGGGTGTGTTGTCCGGAAGACAGGTTGTGGCTTCCTTCCCGATTCCAGCTCCAATTTGAACCCCTTTCGAGGTTCCAATGCCGACTCTCCTCTCCATCCACTGAAACCCAGAAGGATTTGCCGTTCTCCTGGGGTGCAGATGCAAGACCCCAGAGGACATAATCTCCCTGTTTACCGATGTTAAATGAATACACTGCCGATCCAACCGTACTTCTGGCCCCCCTGTTGCTGGCAAGAGTCACGCCGGCAGGGATGACAACTTCGGGGGTGTCTGTAAGATTGATGTTAGCCATTTCATCGATGTATACCACATCTCCTTGCCCTGCGCTCTGAAGGGCAGTGAGCAACTCATCTGCGGTTGTGACAGTATAGTTCACCGCTGAATCTGTCGGTGTGACTATATCATGATAGGCATAGCCCCCGCCGATGGAACTGCCGGTGGGATTTGATTCAGCTCCAAAGGCCGGCTGTTGGGTGAGCGCTTGAGATATCAATGCTGGGTTGGCCCTGAAGGGTGGGGGAGAGAAGAAATTCACGATGCCTGTCTCTGCTGGTCCAAAAAAAAGCGATGCGTCGCTGAACCGCTCCCCAATATCCGTGAGTAGTATATTTTCTCGAGCATCGAAGAGATTAAAAGGAAAGTTTCTCGACTCCAGGGTTCCGCGTTCTCCGCTCTTCACAGATGCGTGATGATAATCTCCTACCGCTAACTGGGTGAGCAGTGCTATGCTGAACAGGGTCAGAACGAGGACAGCTTCTTTGTGATGCATCCATCTTGTGCCTTATACCCTCTGTTGTGAAAAACATTTTTGCCCTGGGGCTTGTGGTCGGACAAATGTCAAGGCCAAGATACTATGAGGGTTTGCGAGAAAGTGTTCCGCTATGGATGCTGTTCCTCACGCTATGCCTGTTACTGGCGCATGGATGGGTGCGGGTTCCGGACCGCGACACGACAAAAAAAGATGAGTGGAGTTACGACAGACTGGTCGAAATGATACGCTGGCTAAGGGTTGACAGGGTCTGCCCATTCGGCCCCTTGTTCTCACCGATGTACATGCGTGTGTTGAGCTGGCTGGTGGTAACGCCGGTTCGTCCGATCGGATCGCCGGTGTACTTGATCCAGTTGTGGTCGATGTATGCCCCTGTTCTGGGGATCCCACGGATGGCAATACAGTAATCGGTCGTGCTGATGGCTTCGAACGTGTTGTGATGGATGATCAGCCTGTCGCCGGCGACATTCCCGGATGCCGTGCTGACTCCGTGCATGTCGATCCTGTGGGCATTGTTGCTCTCCGGGAAGTTGTAGCCGAACACGTTGTATCGCACTTCATACCCGTTCTCGACGTGTCCGTCACCGGCGATGGCATGCCGACAGTAGTCGAAGTAGTTAGCTTCGATCAGGGATACTGCGCCATTGGCCACAACGATACCATACCCGATACCAGATCTCTGGCAGTGGTGGATGTTGTTGTGGTGGAAGTACCCGCCGCTCTTCATGTCGGACCCACCTCCGGTGCCGTAGACAGCAATCCCGGCACCGCTCCAGCCCCAGATCTCACAGTTGTCCACTTCCATCTGGTAGTTGGTCTGGATCCCGCATCTTAAATCCGGAGCGCTCGTGGTCTTATCCGGTCCTTCAATACGCAGACCGGTGAACCTCGTCCCTGCCCCGGAGGGCTTGAATAAGGGCGGCCAGTACTCGGAGGGGCGATTGTCATTGGTGAGCCTGGTCTGGAAGATCCGTCCTCCTGCAGCTCCATCCTCACCCCGATTGCTTGCAACGGTCACCCCGGCCGGTACCCGGACGTTGAAGTAGCCGCTCATGTCGATGTTTGCGTTGCCTTCAATGTAAACGACATCCCCGGAGCGTGCGCTCTGCAGGGCCGAGAGGAGCTCGCTCCGCGTGTCGACGATGAACTTCACACGGGGGTCGTCCCGGCTGATGATGTCGTTATAGCCGTTACCTCCACCGATGGGGTTTCCGGTCGGGTTTGCATCCGCTCCGTAAACATCATCGCTGGGTGTCGGTACCGGAGTCTGGGTCGGCCTTGGTGTCGCCGTTGCAGTGGGCGTCGGCGTCACGGTCGGCGTCGCTGTGGGCGTGGGCGTCGGTGCTGCAGTTGCAAACTCGACGTACGCCATGTCGACCCACCCGGTATCCATGGCTATCTGCACCGTGTGCTCACCGCCGGTGAGTGGTATCTGCACCGTGGTGGGAGCAAACGTATACCAGCTGCCGGTATTCGGGGCATTGACCGTAGCGACCTGCGTCCCGTCTACCAGAACCGAGAAGGACTTCCCGTCTTCTGTAGTGCTGGTGTAGAACGTGGCAGCATAGGTGCCCGATTCGGCTACCTGTACTCCGGAGAATGTGATCCATTCCTCGGCGTAGGTGTGGGAGACGACCGGCACGTTGACGCCGCTTCGCTCACCGATATCCACGTCGGCGTTGTCGGTGCGGTACGAATAGCCGCCCTGGTTGCCTGTCTCGGTATCGTGATACGCAACGTCTTCGCCTCCGAAGTCGAAGTCAACAAAGTTGATCCGACCGGGCACCGCATGGGCCTTGTAGGGCTCCTGCACGTCGGAAGGATCTTCAGTTGGCGTGGGAGTCGGTGTCTGAGTCGGGGTGGGTGTCGATGCGGCCTTCGAGACTGTGATCTTCTCGGTGCGGACGTTGTTCGTCTCGTCGCTTTCGGCGATCCGGTTGACATCGTCCACGGTGGCCTTCACGGTGTGGGTGCCCTCGACGGCCGTCCAGGTTGCACCGGCCGAGCCGCCGTTCGCGGTCAGCGTAACCCATGCACCCGGAGCAATCGACGCGGTGTAGGTGTCGGACCAGACACCGGACCCGGCGGCCCCGTCATCGAACATGAAGAGGACACCGTGCTTTGTGCCCGCAGGCGTGGGGGCGTCACCCTGGTTCTTGATCGTGGCTT
Source organism: Methanobacteriota archaeon (assembly GCA_016841955.1). Taxonomy (GTDB): domain Archaea; phylum Halobacteriota; class Methanomicrobia; order Methanomicrobiales; family Methanoculleaceae; genus Methanoculleus. Next base: position 256,263 of record JAENYE010000003.1, on the reverse strand, counting down.
TCAGCGTCACTGCACTCCCGATCTCCGGGTTTGGCGGTTTCCAGGAGATATCAGTCACCACAAGGTCCGGCTTCCCGGAGGGAGTCGGCGTAGGTGTCGGGGTTGAGGTAGGATTGGATACCCCGACTTCGATGGGACTGTTCAGGGCATAGGTTCCGGCCTGAATGACCACGGTGCCGTTGCTGACAGCCTTCACTGCGGCCTGTATGACTTTACTGTCATCGATTCCTGCTGTTCCGTCGCTGATAATCTGGCCGTTACCGTTTTCCGCAAGGATCGTCGTACCGTCGATGTATACGACGACATCATACGAACCCTGGGAGGTCTCCTGGTCCTGGGCTGCCAGTGCTGGTGCGACCATAGCAAGCATCACGGACAATGTCAGTACCAGAAATTGGGTTTTTTTCATGCATCATCTCCTTAGAATTCCCTCTGGAGGCTGCATCTGCCTCCAGAGGATTCGTCGAGGGTAGTCCCTCAGTATTACGTTCTTTGCCCCTTCTATTTATTTCATTCTTTATTGATATCGTGGTTTATGTCTTATATATCTTGATATGGATGGATAATTTCCTAGTTTTTGGGATAATCCTTTATTCTCTTAGAGGATTCAGTTTGGGAAATGTTTATATATTCATTTGGGCGATGTGGTTTACTGTAACCATATTGCTTTTTCGGTGATCTGATACCCCAAATGCGGTTTTTCATCGATAGGGCTTTTTATTTAACGTATATCCGGAATACGGGCAATCATTACCCATTTTCCCTTGCCATATGCCCTTCCGGATATCCGGGCCACACCTGATGAGTGAAGGATCCTCCCCGGATGGTGCGGCAGTTCGGGGGGGAGTGCCTTTGTTACAGGAGGTTTGGTGGCAGTATCTGGCGGTTGCCTGGAAGCAAAGGTGCAGAAAGAGGAGAGAACTGCCTGATAGGCACTCTGAACTACGGTATCAGCTTTGATCGATGCGTGGGATACCGCATGAATAAGCATCTCCTCCGGTTGCTTCGTCTTGCTTTTCCATCCGGGATATCCGTATATAATCTGTAATGGTCATTGATCTTGCAGTAGTGCCTGCCCTATTCCCCGAATGCGATGATCGCTCCATTGTCTTTGGCCAACCCTTGATTTGGGTGGACAGCGGGGCTTTCAGGATCGTTCTATCCTCCAAAAGGTATATATGCATGAAACCGTATGGCTTCTACCGTCAAGGGATTGATGGAATACCTGTTCAAAGCAATGGTTATGCATGAGGGTACCAATTTCCGAGATTTGGTAAACTTGAGAAAACGGCTCAATACTATACAGTAGCATGCTGGGGGGGCTGCTTATTATGTATCGCTTAACGTCGATTGATGTCAACTCTGCCTCTAATTGCAAGGGAACCTTCAAAGAGAGTTGCCCCTCCAATCACGAACACATTGGCTGCAGATGCTCTTTAAGAAGCAGTTCACAGGAGCGAATGAGGGGTATTATTCAGGGTGACGGTCGTTTTTACCCTCGAGGTACTCCCCATACACGGATACAACATAGAGGACCGGATATGCCCCCCCACTACGGTCTTCTATTCCCGGTACACCTGACCGGTGATCAACCCTGTTTTAAGGAGGCTTTCCGATGAGTTCATCGCCTGCACCCGCTTGGACCGTTGAGCGAAATCGTTTTCAGCCACAAGACCCTGCCGGTACTCCGGCGAAACTCTCTTCCATCCGCACTGTTGTGGCCATGCCGGCCTACAATGAAGAAGGCTATATTGCCAAGACTGTTATGGGGGCCCGGCAGTATGCCGATATCGTCCTCGTGGTCGATGATGGATCTAAAGACGACACGGTACCGATCGCCAGGGCACTTGGTGCCCTCGTCGTACAGCATGAGGTCAATCGGGGCTATGGCGGGGCTCTCCAGACGATCTTCAACACGGCACGGAAGATCGAGGCAGACGAGCTTGTCATCATGGATTCTGATGGTCAGCACGATCCCAGGGACATCGAAAGCCTCCTGAGGAAACTTCGCGAGGGGAACGATGTTGTTATAGGCTCCCGGTTCATCAAGGGCGCAAGTGGAGACATCCCGGCCTATCGGAAGGTCGGGATGAAAGTCCTTGATACTGCTACACAATATGCAAGTGATCTGACTATTACTGATTCACAGAGTGGATTCCGGGCATACGGGAAACGAGCGATCCAAACGATTCAACTCGGCGGCAACGATATGTCGGCAGGTTCCGAGATTCTCATTCAGATCGGCGCTCACAATCTTAAAGTTGCGGAGGAACCGATCCGGGTCCGTTACGATATTGAGAATTCTTCATCACAAAATCCGCTGATTCATGGATTATCTGTTCTCAATGCGATCGTTAAATTCGCCAGTTGTAAAAAACCGATCTGGTTCTTCGGCATGCCCGGACTATTATTAACCACATCCGGAGTTTTTGCGGGGTTCATGGCCTTTTCGGATTACTACATTACAGCAAAATTTCCATTTGCGCTCTCGATGGTCAGCGCTCTCACCCTCGTCATGGGAATGCTCCTGATCTCATCCGGTCTGATTCTCAATGCCCTGGTAGAGATTATGGGCGCGTCGAAGAACCCGAGATCGAGCCCATCCTTCAGACAGGAGTCTTCACCATTGCATACCGTGACAGGTGAAGTTCAGTTCGACGAAGTGACAGAAGGTCATGATCCCGGTCACCGTTGTCTGCGTGATCCGGAAGATCTTCCGGAGTACTGAGATCTCTTGGCTGTCCCCCTCCCCTTTTCACAGCAAACGGATACCGGGTCATGGCGGAGGATCTTCGACCGGAGCGGCGTCAGACGGTCGGGGCGCATTACAGCGGTCTTTTGCCCCGCGTCCGGAACGCCGTAACGCCTGCCGGCCCTTTCCCGCACGACTGCCCCCGGTTCCAGAACACCGGTGACAATGTTCTGCATGAGCCCGGGCAACTGTATCCGCCGTTTTTTTTTTGGAGAGCCCCCGGATGAGCGGAAGGAATGCCGTTCTGAGCATACGGGTTGGAAAGTAGCCGGTTTTGGGTCGATCTGAAGCATAGGTCCGGGAGGGACAAGCACGTCTGTTTCTTCGTTGTATCGGGTGACCTGCGGGAGTGGATCCGGAAGACCTATTCGCAAAAATGTCCCTGAATACCCATAACGCCGTTGGGCGGCGCCCCGCTTATTTGGGGGCACCGCTATCTTGAGTTTTAAACCCCGGTTTCATTGCCGATATCCCTTTTATTTTCGATCTCCAGTTACGTAACGCAAGATATGCCCCGGAAGGAATATACGTTCTGAACAGGGCCGAATACTTAGATCTCCATAGGCGCCGTGTCTTACAACCTTTTAAATTGTTCCTTGCGAGATCGGGCCTGCCTGCCTCCAAATTACGGCATGCGATCTGGATCTGCCTGGATGCGACATATTCCAGCAGATCTTCTTTCAACTCCGGCGGCACCTCTCCGGCCTGCAGTGCACTTCGCGCGGAGGTCACGAAGATATGCTCTCGGATCGGCTCTTTCTTATTACATGCCCTATTTGCAGCTTCTTTATGATAGATCCCCATGCCGTCCCAGCAGAAAGCGATAGGATACTTCAGAGCAATTCGTCCCCATAGGTCCACATCCTCCCCGTACCATGCACCGGTATCGAACCCTCCCATCTCATGTAAGATACATTTTGGGACGGCAACTATCGACGACGAGATCGGTGGGGTGCCACGGATGGCGTCCCTGTAATAGTTGGGGAGCAAGCCTTCCCATGGTTCCGGGGGTATGTCGGCACTGAATCGTGGGCCCTGGGGCGCCGAATCCTTCTCTTTTAAAAGGTAGGCTGTCCCGTATGCCCCGGCGCGAGGGTACTTGTCCCGCAGTCTCAACAGGGCTTCAAGATGCCCCGGCATCCATTCATCGTCAGCATCCAGGAACGCAACCAGTTCCCCCCGGGCCGCCTCAATCCCCCTGTTTCTCGCCGCCGACACCCCCCGGTTCTCCTGCCGGATCAGCCGGATCCGGGGGTCGGCAAACCCCCTGACGACCTCCGCCCCGTCGTCGGTGGAACCGTCGTCCACCACGATCACCTCGAAGTCCCGGACGGTCTGGGCGAGGACCGAGTTTAAGGCACGGGCGATGTAGGGACCTTTGTTGTAGAGAGGGATAACGACTGAAACACCAGATAACACCATCTCATCCCTCGATTTTTTAGATCCCTCTACGAGGTACTTCAGGGCATTCCCCGGATTGATGCGGGTGCTCTGGTTGGATTGCAGAAACCGGCCGGTCTTTGCCTCAAACAAATCCCGGTGTGGCTCCTGCCTGCGGATCGGGGATCAGCAGTGCTGGCGAGCATCCATGCCTGCAGTATTATAAAACTATTAAAATATATCGGGGGCGGAATGTAGCAGGTTCTACAGTGTCAAAACGAAGCCTGTTCCTGCCGCCAGGGCTGGAAATGCTGGATACTTGACCTGTTCTTATGAAATGCGGCCGGGCGAGGCGTCACTCTGTCCGCACGATCGCCCCGCAGTTCCTCGCCTGCGTCAGGAGCACCGACCCTTCCCGGTCACCCAGGATCTCCGTCGCCGCCCGGGCCACATCCGCCATCCCGGAATCCCCGACGGCGTAGACCGTCGGCCCGAACGAACTCAGGCCCGCACCGGCGGCGCCGGCCTGCACCGTCGCCTCGAGGAGCGAGGGAACGACCGGGTGCTGCATGGCCACCTCGACCTTCTTGAACCCGAGGGCTTGTGTCCTATTGATCGCCGAGCCGAAGAGGTCGAGGTCGTGCTCGACAAGGCCCGGGATCATCCGCATGAGCACCTCGTGGCAGAGCTCCCGCACCTCATCGAGCGGCACCGGGCAGTGCGTGCGGAAGATATCGACCTCTCCTTCCCCGTGCGCCCCAGCACCGGTGTTCGGCGTCACAAGCAGGATGCGCCAGTCATCCGGGAAACTGTGCCGGGCGAGAACCGGCGGCGGCGTGATGCCCCTCGATGCCGCCGACGGACGGAAATCCTGTTTGGCCCCGGGAGTTCCGAACCGGTGTCCGCCGTCCAGGATGAACCCGCCCTGCTCGAACGCCGCCGTGCCGATGCCGGAGGTCCCGCCGCGGCCGACGACCCTCGCAAGGTCGGATACCCGGACGTCCCGGTCGTAGAGCCGGCAGAGGGCGGCGGCCGTGGCGAGCGCAATCTGCGTCCCGCTCCCGAGCCCGGCATGCTGCCGTGCGGTGGTATGGAGGGCGATCTCCGCACCTCCCGGCAGTCCGAGCCCTTCCGTCACCACGCGGGCCGCTTCGGCAACCCTGCGGCGGGCTTCCTCGTCGCCGCCGCGCACCTCGATCCCCGTACCTTTCCGCGCATCCAGGACGCACCCGGGCTCGTCGAGGGTGACCCCGACCCCGCCGTCCACCCTGCCCGAGGCGCCGTTCATATCGAGCAGGGTTATGTGGATCCGTGACGGGGCATCGACCAGCACCCTGATCTCGTCCGCAAACGCCGTGCAGGGGAAGACCTCCTCGATGGCGATCAGCGGCTCCTCGTGGTGGATGATCCGGTATTTCCGGGAGAGCATCGGTTCGCACCGGTGGACGTTGAACGTCCGGGCCAGGTCCGTACCGGCGCGGATGACGCGGGCATCGGTGATCTCCCGGCGCGACTCTATCCGGTGGCGGCAGAGGATCCTGCCTATCGGGATATCCGCCCGCATGAGGTCCTGCCTGAACTCCGGCGCGAGCCGCCGGAGCGGGGTGCAGGAGACCGCATGGATGAGGACTTCCCCCGTTACGCTATCCTTCAACTCCACCACACGGTAGTTGACCTCGTCGCCCGGCTCGATATCAAGTGCCGCCGCGGTCCCGGGGTCGGCGCCGATAACGTCCTGAACGCGGGTGGTGATGGTGACGGGATGGCCCGTAGCCATCTCAAGCAGGTTGGTCACCGATCCGTCGGTCCCGATGAGGACCTTCTGCATCGGGGAGAGCTTTCCTACGCCCTGCTCGATCTCCCGTATCTTCTCGACGATCCTGTCTGCCGTCAGGGGTTCCATACCTGAATAGGTGATGTGTACGGAGACTACAAAAAGGTGGTGCCGGGAAATTCCGCCCCGTTCCAGCCCGGTTCACCGTGAAAAGAGCAGGGAGAGGAGGTCGGGTGCCTGCATGAGCCCGAACGACCCCTCTGCCGCCTCGCGCTCGGAAAATGCCCGAACGTCGTCCCTTCCTTTCCCGAGCACCGCAAACGGTATCGGGTCCGCGGTGTGGGTCTTGAGCCGTATCGGCGTCGGGTGGTCGGGGAGGACCGCGACGGTCGTGTCCGGCCGGTCCAGGACGATCCCGATCGCCTTGTCGAGCCGCTCGATCGCCCGCACCTTCTCCTCCACGCTCCCCATGTGCCCGGCCTCGTCGGGAGCCTCGACGTGCATGTAGACGAAGTCGAGACGGTCGAGGGCGTCGACCGCATACCGCGCCTTCGCCTCGTAATCGGTGTCCAGGAACCCGGTGGCGCCCGGGACGCGGATCACCTCCATCCCGGCAAGGCGGGCGATGCCGCTCAGGAGGTCGACTGCGGAGATCACTCCGCCGGAGAGGCCGTACTTCTCGCGGAAGGGTGTAAGCGACGGCTTCCTCCCGCCGCTCCATGGCCAGATTTCGGTTGCCGGGGTCTTACCCTCCTGCAGGCGGCGCAGGTTGACCGGGTGGTCGGCAAAGACCTCCCGGGACCGCTCCATGCAGTCGAGGAGGATGTCGGCGTCGTCTCCGCGCGGGAGGAACTCCGCGACCGGCTGGCCGACGATGTCGTGGGGCGGGGTGGTGACGGCGCCGCGCGCCCCGGGAACGACCATCAGGTTCCGGTAGCTGATCCCCGGGTAGACCCGGACCCTGCCGAGCGCAGCGTCCAGGTCGCGGAGGAGTTCGGCACCCTCGGCGCTGGAGATGTGCCCGGCGTTGAAGTCCTCCATCACCCCGTCCCGGACCGTGACTAGGTTGCACCGGTAAGCCATCTCCCCGTCCCGGAGGGCGACTCCCATGCTGGCTGCTTCGAGCGGTCCCCTTCCGGTATAGGAGGTGCGGGGGTCGTAGCCCAGGATGGAGAGGTTCGCGATGTCGCTCCCCGGCTCAAACCCGTCCGGCACGGTCCGGAGCATCCCGCACCGACCTTCCCGTGCGATCCTGTCCATATTCGGTATCTCTGCGTACTCGAGGGGTGTCCTGCCCCCCAGTTCGGCAAGCGGCTCGTCCGCCATGCCGTCTCCGAGAATGATGACGTACTTCATGTGAATCCTTGTGAGTCCCGATAGTGAACTGTTTCACCTATTTTGTTGGTCCTGGTACGTGGGGGACTGCCATCTCACGCGAAGCCGCGAAGGACGCGAAAGGAGGGTTTGGGTAGCGCTCATAGTCTTCGCGGCTTCGCGTTCTTCGCGTGAGGCGACGTTGCGTGAAATTTTAAGTGCAGTGGTCCAACAGCGCCCGAAACACCGACCCGGCTGCAATTCCCTGGATGTGCGTCCTTACCCGAGCATGGCGCGGACCGCCGTGCGCACGCTCTCTTCCGAGGTGGTCCGGCACCGCCAGCCGAGACCCTTGAGTTTCCCGACCGAGAGCTGCATCCTCGGCACGTCGCCGACCCAGCCGCGTGCGCCGCCGGTGAACCGGTAGCGGACGCCGGAGAGATCCATCTCTTCCGCGACGATGTCGGCGATCGTGACGACGTCGATCCAGTCTTCGGAGCCGATGTTGAAGGTGTTCACCGGGTCGCGGGAGTGCTCGATCCCGAACTGCACGGCGCGGACGCACTCCCCGACCTCCAGGTACGACTTTGTCTGCCTGCCGTCGCCGAGGATCTCGAGTTCCTGCGGGTTTTGCCGGAGTTTCCGGATGAAGTCGGGGATGACGCCGTGTCCGCTCCTCTCACCGATGATGTTTGCAAACCGGTAGACCCAGGACGTCATACCGAACGAGTGGCAGTACGACGATATGAGCGCCTCGCAGGCAAGTTTCGTTGCACCGTAGACGGATATCGGTTCGAGCGGGGTATAGGTCTCCGGCGTCGGGATGACGGCGGCATCGCCGTAGACGGTCGAGGTCGATGTGAAGACGAGTTCGGGCACAGCGTGCGCCCGCATCGCCTCGAGCACCCGGTGCGTGGCGACGACATTGTTCCTGATCTGGGAGTCCGGGGTCACGGCGCTCTGCCGGACATCGGGGTCTGCAGCAATGTGGTAGACCCGGTCGGCCTCCTTCAGGTGCATCTGCCAGCCGTCATCGAGCAGGTTATGCCTGATGAAGGCGACCTGCCCGCCCGCCGCGTGGTGTGCGAGGTTCCTCTCGGTGCCCGCACTGCAGTCATCGATGACCAGGACGTCGTCTCCCGCCGCGGCCAGGGCATCGACGACGTGCGAACCGATGAAACCGGCACCGCCCGTTACGATACAGAACATCATAGAGTAATGTCCCTCTCACGCTATAGGATTTACTTATGGGTGGAAGCAGGGAAAAGCCCCCTCATCCGGCACGAGAGGGAGAGTTCGGGACGGCCCGCCACGAGTCTTCGTCGGAGTTGTTCCTCTGTTGTCCCCGGGAGAGCGACGATGCGGCGGCATGGGGAAAGGTTAATGCCTGCATATGGTTCATTCCACGATCCGATAGTTTCCATCGGGGCATATTTTACACTATTGCCCCCTATTTATGATAGATCACAAGGAGTTGTCCAATTGAGTGAGGCATGCATCCATGGCAGAGCCGGCCGGTCTCCGGTCCCCGCTGCCGCACCGATCACCGTCTACCTGCAGGAATCCCCTGGACCCGCGCAGGCGCTTGCCCTGTCCGGGGACGATATAACCCGTCTGCAGATCCGGATTCCAGGGTTCACCGATGCCTGCCACGGAGCCGGGCCATGAGCCTGCGCCCGGATCTGCGGGAACACGCCGGGATCTACCTGCGCGGCCTGATGATGGGAGCCTGTGACATCGTCCCCGGCGTCTCGGGGGGGACGATTGCCCTCATCACCGGGATCTATGAGCGGCTGGTCGGAGCCATCGGCAGTGTCGACCCTGCCTCGGCAAAAGACCTCGTTAAGGGCGACTTCGGGTCCCTCCGGGCAGACCTCGAAAAGATCGACCTTCCGTTCCTCGTGGTTCTCATTGCCGGGATCGGCACCGCCTTCATTCTGATGTCCGGGGTGATCCTGTCTCTCCTCGCCAACCACGCTGTAGAGACCTATTCCTTCTTCCTCGGCCTTATCCTCGCCTCTGCAGCCGTTATATTCCTCGAGATCCGCTCCCCCGGCGCGGCCACCCTCGCCTACCTCGCGGCCGGAACCGGCGCCGGTTACCTCCTCGGAGGCCTCGGGCACTTCGACTTCGGCCACTCTTTGCCGGTCCTCTTCCTCACCGGGATGGCGGCGCTCTGTGCCATGGTTCTCCCCGGGATCTCGGGAGCCTACATAACCCTCGTTCTCAACCAGTACGAGTTCATGCTTGCGGCGCTCCGGACCCTCTCTCTCCCCGAAATCCTCGCCTATGCGGCCGGCGGTGTTGCAGGGCTTCTCCTCTTCACGAGAGCTCTCAAGTACCTCCTCGCGACCTACCACGGGACGATGCTCGCCCTGCTCACCGGGCTGATGCTCGGCTCGGCGAGGATGCTCTGGGAGAAGGGAGCCGCTGCCGGGGACATGGTGACGGGCGGCTGGGTCTTCTTCCTTGCCGGTCTCGTCGTCGTCGGCGCGGTGGAATACGCGAAGAGGCGCTATCAGGCCATGCTGCCCTGATTCCCGCCTCTTTCCACGGGGCGATCCGAAAACTTACTTCCTCCCGAAGGTGCAACGAGATATATCATGTTCATCGGCATCGACCACGGCACCACCGCGATGCGCTTCTCCACAGGTGAAGCGGAATTCAAGATCTCCCGCGAAGAGGCCAGGCACTTCTCGGCCGGCGATCTTGCCCGTCTCTCCCCTCTCGACGAGATCGAGGGTATTGCCGTCTGCTACTCGATGGGCGACGGCATCTCGGCCGTAACCGATATAGAGAAGGTCGAAAACCGCGGCGTCATCTCCCGGGAGGGTGCCGGCAAGCACATCGGCGGCGGCACCCGGGTCTACGACGAGATTAGAGAGAGCGATCTACCCGCCGTCGTGATCCCCGGGCTGCACCGCGGATCCCCGACCGATCCGCGGTTCAAGGCCTACTCCCACCAGGCGAGCCCCGAGAAGATCGGGATCCTGTATGAGGTCGTACACGACCTCGGGAACGATGTCGTGGTCTGCGACGCGAGCTCGAACACCGTCACCCTCCTCGTGACCGGCGGCCGGATCACCGGCGCGTTCGACGCCTGTGTCTTCGCGCCCGGTACCCGGCACGGCGCTCTCGATGTGGATGCCATCCGCCGGATCGACCGGGGCGAGTCCACGGCGAACGACGCCTTCCTCCATGCGGGTCTGAACTATACGGTGCCTCCTGAACTCAGGGTGGAGACGATGGCCATGTTTGCCGCGATGGAATGCGCCGCGATGCTGCTGATAAACCCCGGCGCGAAGGTCGCCCTCGCCGGTTCCATGGCGCCTGCCATCGCACCGGGGGTGGAGGCGCTCCTCACCCGGAAGGTCGACGTCTACGACGAGTGGTGCGCCGCCCGGGGGCTTGCCCGGATCGCCCGCGATGTCTTCTCGGGAGCAACCGGGATCCTCGGGCTCGCGGTGGAGCGGTAGCCTCCACCCGGGCAAACCGGAGGAATCGGCCTTCCGGTTTCGTACTCTTTTATGTGGTGGCGGGTAGTATAGTGAATTGAAACGAGGAGGGACCGGAAACATGCAGTCGGACTGCCCCAGTATCGCCGATCTCATGCTCCTGATGACGTCGCGTCTCGAAGAGACGGCACGCGCCATGGACCAGGAGAGTGCGGGCCAGTTTCTCGATGAGATCCTCGGCGCAAAGCGGATCTATCTGGCCGGCGCCGGGCGATCGGGCCTCGTCGCGCGAGCGTTTGCCCAGCGGCTGATGCATCTGGGGTTTGAGAGTTACGTCATCGGCGAGACGATCACGCCCGCGTTCGGGCCGGAAGACGTGCTTGTCGCGTTCTCGGGTTCGGGAGAGACCCAGTCCGTCGTGGACGCGTGCGAAACCGCCAGGGAGATCGGGGGGAAGATCTGTCTCATTACATCGACATCCGACTCACATATCGGGCGCATGGCCGACTGCATCGTCGAGATCGGGAACGACCGGCTCAAGGATACGGATCTCCCGCGCGACTTTGAGATCCGTCAGCTCACCGGGCAGTACCGGTCGATTTCCGGGTCTTTCGCCCCTCTCGGGACACTTTTTGAGACCGCGGCGCTGGTCTTCTCCGACGCGGTCGTCTCCGCCCTGATGGAGGTGCGGCACTGCACCCCCGAGGAGCTCAGGAGCCGGCTTGCGAACGTCCAGTAGGCGGGGGCAACCCGGCACCGGCAAAAATTAAGTTGTCTCGCGGGCAACAGGTGTTCCGGCACACCCGTGACTCCGGTGGGTCCTGTTGGGTGCCGGAGTATTTATATTATTAATCATTAAGATTTAAAGGGGGTTTTTGTTTGAGAGAGTTACGCATTCATGGCAGGGGGGGCCAGGGTTCCGTGACCGCCGCAGAACTCATTGCTTTCGCAGCATTTGAGGGCGGCGTGTATGCCCAGGCATTCCCGGCCTTCGGCGTGGAGCGGCGAGGGGCCCCGGTTCAGGCGTTCGTCCGCTTCAGCGACGAAAAGATCCGGCTGCGCAGCCAGATATACGAACCGGATTATATCATCGTGCAGGACCCGACCCTGATTGGGGATGTGGATGTCTTTATGGGCATGGAAGCAGGTGGCATCGCCATCGTCAACACCGAGAAGCCCGACTTCGATGCCCGGGTTCCGAAGGGCGTGAAGGTCTACGCCATCGATGCGACCACCATCGCACTCGAAGAACTTGGTGTGCCCATCACCAATACGACCCTGATGGGTGCTTTCGCCGCAGCCACCGGCGAGATCAAGCTGGAACCGCTGGAGCATGCACTGCGCAACCGGTTCTCCGGAAGCATGGCCGATAAGAACGTCAAGGCAGCAGAGCGCGCGTACAACCAGATCGGAGGTGCCGCATAATGGCGCTGCGGGTCGGCTGCGCCGCGGCTCCGGGCAGGGCTCTCGAGAATAAGACCGGCGCCTGGCGTGTCTTCAAACCGGTTTTTGAGCCTGAAAAATGCACGAAATGCGGCATGTGCGCCATGGTATGTCCGGAAGGGTGCGTCCGCGAGACGGAGGAGGGCACGTTCGAGCCCGATCTCGACTACTGCAAGGGCTGCGGCATCTGCGTGGAGATCTGCCCGAAGAAAGGCATCCGGATGGAGAAGGAGGAGAAATAATGCTGGAGTTTATGGAAGGGTCGCATGCAGTGGCCGAGATCGTAAAACGCTGCCGCCCGCAGGTGATCGCAGCCTATCCCATCACGCCGCAGACGCACATCGTCGAAGACCTTGCCCAGATGGTGGCGAACTGTGAGATCGATGCCGAGTACATCACGGTCGAGAGCGAGTTCTCGGCCCTCTCCGCATGCCTCGGTGCGAGTGCGGCAGGTTCCCGGGTCTATTCGGCAACGACGTCCCAGGGCCTCGCCCTGATGTTTGAGGTCTGCTTCAACGCGGCGGGGATGCGCCAGCCGATCGTGATGACGATCGCGAACCGCTCTCTCGGTGCGCCGCTCTCGATCTGGAACGATCAACAGGACTCGATATCCCTGCGTGACTCCGGGTGGCTGCAGTTCTACGCGGAGGACAACCAGGAGGCTGCCGATCTTCATATGATCGCTTACAGGGTCTGCGAAGACCACGACATCCTCCTCCCGGCGTTCGTCTGTTTCGACGGGTTCATCCTCTCGCACACCTACGAACCGGTCGCCCTCCCCTCCCAGGAGGAGGTGGATGCCTACCTGCCAGCCTTTACGCCGTACCAGCGGTTGGACGCCGCAAATCCACTGAGTTTTGGGATGTATGCGACGCCCGAGTACTACACGGAGTTCCGGTACGAGATCGACCGGGCACTGTACCGCGCCAAAGATGCGTTCGCGAGAGCCGGGCGCGAGTTCGGCGAACAGTTCGGCAGGGACTACTCCGCACTCGTCGAGGGTTACCGCCTCGAGGACGCCGATACCGCGCTCGTTGCCATGGGCTCCATCTGCGGCACCGCAAAGGACGCCATCGACGAGATGCGCGAGCACGGACGGAAGGTCGGGCTTTTGAAGATCCGGACCTACCGGCCGTTCCCTGCCCCGGAGATCGTGGATGCACTCAAAGGCGTCTCGACGGTGGCGGTGCTCGACAAGAACATCTCGCTCGGCAACGGCGGGGCGGTCGGCACCGAGGTGAAATCGGCGCTCTACGGTTCCGGTGCGGCCGTATACGACTATATCATCGCTCTCGGCGGGCGCGACGTGAGAAAGAGGGATATCGCCGCGGTCGTCGACCTCGCCGAGAAGGGGAAAGGAGATATGTTCTATGGATTACGGACGGAGGTGCTCTGAATGGCTGAGGTAGAACAGGGATGCGAGCTCTTCTCGGCCGGACACCGGGCATGCGGTGGATGCGGCCCGGCGCTTGCGGCCCGGCTCCTCCTCAAGGCGACCGGAAAGAACGCGATCCTGGTCGCCTCGACAGGGTGCATGGAGGTCTTCTCCACGCCCTATCCGGAGACCGCGTGGGGAGTTCCCTGGATCCACTCGCTCTTCGAGAACGCTGCGGCGGTTGCTTCCGGCATCGAGGCGTCGCTGAAGAAGCAGGGACGCAGCGAGAAGGTCCTCTGCGTCTGCGGCGACGGGGCTACGTTCGATATCGGGGTGCTCTGCATCAGCGGCGCCTTCGAGCGGGGCCACGACATCACCTACATCTGCTACGACAACGAGGCCTACATGAACACGGGCATCCAGCGGTCGGGCGCGACGCCCTACGGCGCGAGCACCACGACGAGCCCGGCGGGGTCGTGCTCGCTCGGCAACCTGCACCCGAAGAAGGACATGCCCGGGATCCTCGCTGCCCACGGTGCGCCGTACGTCGCGACCGCCTCGATCGCCTACCCGAACGACTTCGTGCAGAAGGTCGAGCGGGCCATCAACACCCCCGGACCCTGCTACATCCAGGTGCACACCCCCTGCTGCACGGGGTGGGGCTTTGAGTCCGGCGAGACGCTCTCCATGGCCAAACTCGCCATCGAGACCGGCCTCTGGGTGAACTACGAGATGGTCGACGGCCGGGTGGAGAAGGCGAAGAAGGTGAGGCGCAAACCCGTCGAGGAGTACCTCGCGAAGCAGAAGCGCTTCCGGCACCTCTTCAAGCCCGCCCGGCGGGACGATGTGATCGCGAATATCCAGGCGGTCGCCGATGCCAACGCGGAGCGGTTCGGCATCGACATCAAGAAGAAAGAATCGTCAGAATAAAGTACAGCCCGAAGAGAACCATGGCGAGTCCGCTCGCCTGCACCACTTTTTTGTAATGGGGGCCGAGAACGTTCGCCCCGCGTGAGACCGCAAAGGCCAGGGAGCCCGAGCCAGACGATGTCCGCACCGATGTGCCCGACGTAGAATTCGGCAAACGACGGGTGGAGTGCGAGGAATCCGACGCCGAAGGTGAGCCACCAGACCCACCAGTAAGGGTTGCCGAGCGTGCAGGCCGCCCCGAAGGCTACCGGCATCCTGGTCTCCTCGTTCACGACGACGGCGTCTCCCGCGTGGAGAAACTGCCCGATGCCGAGCGCGATCAGGACACCCGATCCGAGGAGGGCGACGATGTTGATGTACGGGATGTCGCGCACACCGCAGGCTATGGCTGCGACCATGACGGCTTCGGGGATGCCGTGCCCCGCTATCAGCCCCGCGACGAACCGCCCGGGTTGCCGTGACCCGAGGCCGAGGACCGAGGCGGTCATGGGCCCGGGCGAGGCGGCCCCGGAGAACCCGATCAGGAAGGATGCGGCGATGATTTCGATCATTCGCCGCCCCTCCTCCGCGAGATAAGGAGGGGGAGGATCAGGACGAGCGCGATCGCCAGCCAGATGGTGCCGAACGTGGTAAGCAGGATCTCGCGATCCGGGGTGTAGAAGCGGACCTCCACGACTGCCGTCCGGTCCCAGGCGATCTCCGTGGTCCCGTTCGGCCCGGACGAGACGGCCCCGCCGGGGCTGACCATGCCGATGAGCGGGTTTCTGACGTCAACACCCTCGGGGAGAGCGACGGTTACGGCATACGGCGTATCGAAGGCTGCGACAAGGTGGTTGTCTCTCACGGGGGCCCGGTAGGTGATTGTGTAGTTCCCCTCCGGGAAGGCGATGACGCCCCTTCCTGTCTCCCGGTACTCGACCGGGCCCGAAGAACCGAGCACCTTGAGGTCCTCGACCTGGAGCGGGACCCGCTCCCCCATCAGCCCCGGGGTCCAGAAGGCGTGCTCGCTCCCCGTGACCTGGACCGATGCCTCGTAGGCGGTGCCGCCGGGGAGCACCCGGATGACGGCCTCTTCGGCCGCCGCCGGGGCGCAGATCAGTATCAGCGCAAGGCAGAGAGCAACGAGTGCAGGTCCGCGTCGATCTCGAGGGGAGGCTCGCATTGTCGTACCACTGTTTCGGGATCTTTTAAGAGATGACCGGTCACCACGCAGACGATCCGCTCATCTTTATCGATCAGGCCGAGTTCGGCAAGTTTCCGTATTCCGGCGACCGAGGCCGCCGAGGCGGGCTCGACCCCGATTCCCTCTTTTCTCGCGAGATCCCGCTGCATGGCAAGGATCTCCTCGTCGGTCACGGCCGCCGCTGTCCCGCCGGTCGCGCGGATGGCGACGAGCGCCTTCTCTGCGTTCACCGGGGCGCCGATCCTTATCGCGGTCGCAACGGTCTCGGGCGCGGACTCCGGGACCAGCACGTCGAGGTTCTGCTCTATCGCCCTCACCACCGGCTGTGAGCCGGCCGCCTGGATGCCGGTCATCATCGGCAGTCGGTCGATGAACCCGAGGGCCTCGAGCTCCCGGAGCCCTTTGTAGACCGCGGAGATGTTGCCCGCGTTTCCGACGGGGAGGACCATCCGGTCGGGCACCTCGCCGCCGAGCTGGTCGATCGCCTCGAACCCGATCGTCTTCTGCCCCTCCAGGCGGTAGGGGTTGACCGAATTTAGGAGATAGAGGCCCTGGCTGATGCAGAGCTCGTGTACCATCTCGAGCGCTTTATCGAAGTTGCCGCGGATGGAGATGACCCGCGCACCGTGCATCAGCGCCTGCGCGACCTTGCCGAGGGCTACCTTTCCCGCAGGCAGGAGGACGACGCAGGGGATGCCGCCCTTCGCGGCGTAGGCAGCGAGGCTTGCGGAGGTGTTCCCGGTGCTCGCGCAGGCGACGGTCGTCATCCCGAGTTCGCGGGCCATGCTGACGCCCACGGTCATGCCGCGGTCCTTGAACGAGCCGGTCGGGTTCATCCCCTCGTGTTTGGCGTAGAGTTCGGAAAGACCCAGTTCCCTGCCGATGTTCTTTAAGTGGTAGAGCGGGGTGCCCCCTTCCTGGAGGGAGATCGGTTCGCCCCGGACCGGGAGGACCTCGCGGTAGCGCCAGACCGAGAGGGGGCGCCGGTCCCATTCGTCCCGGGAGACGTCGATGCCGTCCAGGTCGTAATCGACGGTCAGCAGGTGTCCGCAGCGGTCGCACGTATAGATGATCTGGTCCGGTGTGTAGGTTGCACCACAATGAACGCAGACGAGACGGTACATAGAAAATCGTTGATCGCCCGGATACGTATAGATATGGTATCGGGGATCGGGACCGATCGCTTCACTGGTCCTGCCGCTCGCGCCTGACGCGGGAGACGAGCATGAAGAGCAGCCAGAGGACGGGAGTGCCGACGAGCGCAAGGTACCAGAGTTCCTCCGGGGAGGCGCCGGTCACGAACGGTGCGACGAGCATCCCGGCCGCCGCTGCCGCGAGCACGATGGCGAAGGCTGTCGGACGCACCTCAAAGCTCCCCTGCGTCTTGACGCGGCCTGCCATCCGCCGCCGGGAGAAGGGGTAGAGCCAGGCGACGCCGGCCGGGGTGCAGGTGTCCTCCATGAGGTGGAGGACGCATCCTGCAAAGAATGCGCACCCGTAGATCGGGAGGAGCGCGAGAGGTCCGCCGAGCCAGGTGAGGATGAGCGCCAGGTAGCCGGAGAGGACCAGGGAGGTCAGCCCGACACCCGCGAACGAGTGGAGCAGCCCGCGGTGCCGGTGCCGGTAGCTCTTCCGGAGAAGCAGCATGAATACGAGGGAGAGCGGGTAGTAGATGAGGTACCTGATGGTATAGCCGAAGATTGGAAGCACCACTGCAAGGCCGTTTACGACCTGTCCTCTCTTCCCTTTCGCCCCGCCGATCCGGCCGTTGAATATCGCCGCGTCGACGGCATCCGCGTCCGGCGCAAGCGATCCGACGAAGACGCCGAAGAGGAGGACGGCGATCAGGACCGGGTCGAGGACGGGGAGAGAGGGAGCGATAAGGAGCCCTGCCGTGGCGAGACTGAGTGATACGTGCTGGTCACCCCGCATGGGATATCTCTACAATTTAGAGAGCAGTCTGTGATAAAGGTCACTTCTGCGGTCCGAAAGTGAAGGGAGCCTTGATTGGCCCTCATGAACCGCCGCCGTGTCGACTTCGACGGAGAGGACTTCTTCGCCGGCCCCGCACCGGCCGATGACGGTGCCGTCAGGGTCGGCGGCGAGCGACCCTCCGCAGTAGACCCCGCCCGGCCCGCCGGCCGTGTTGACCCCGGCCACGTAGTACCGGTTCTCGAGAGCCCGTGCGGGGAGCAGGGTCTCCCAGTGGCTCAGCCGGCAGCAGGGCCATGCGGCCGGCACCAGCACGCACTCCACCCCCGCGAGCGCGTAGATGCGGAAGAGCTCCGGGAACCGGAGGTCGTAGCAGACGGCAAGCCCGAACGTCGTCCCGTCGACGGCAAACGTGGCGATCCGGTCACCCGCAGTGTAGGCACGGTCCTCCCCGTCGGGGGAGAAGAGATGAATCTTTGCATAGGCGGCGAGGAGTTCACCGCCTGCATCGAGCACCACGACGGTGTTTTTAGGAAGGCGTCCCTCTCCCGCCTCGACGATCGATCCTGCGACCGCGATGCCGCTTCTTTGCGCTATTCGGCCGAATGCGGCAGTGAGCGGGCCGTCCAGGGGCTCGCCGGATCCCGGGGGGATCTCCGGGGACCATCCGGTCACGAACTGCTCGGGAAAACAGATGAGCGACGCCTCGGCTGCTGCGGCCTCCTCAGCCATCCGGCCGGCCGCATCGAGCATCCCGGCCGGGCTGTCCCGGCCGCCGGCAACCTGGGCAAGCGCTATCTTCGTCATCATCGGGACGGGCTTGTGTCCCGGCTCCTGCAGGAGAGAACGAGCATTGCGGCGCCGAGAACGACGAGGACGGCGAGTGCCACCATGACGTACGGGGCGAACGGGATAACGACTGCGAACGTCTGCGCCCCGATCAGGATCCCGCCTGCAATGATGCAGATGCTGATCAGGGCCGCTCCGGGAAGCGTAAGGTTGTGTGTCATGCTGAACCTCCGGTGAGTATGGGAAACGCGGTTCTGATGCCGATGAGGATGAACTGGACCGCAATCGCGATGAGGAGCATACCCATCAGCCGGTTGACGGCGCGGTACTCCCGCTGGCCGATGCGCCGGACGATAACGTCGGAACGCTGCATCATGGCGTAGGTGATCCCGATGGCCGCAACAGCGGCGAGCGGCACGACGGCAATCGCGACGACGCTCATGCCTATCGCCTCGTTCATCAGCACGATAGCTGAGGTGATGGCGCCGGGCCCCGTGATCATCGGGATTGCCAGCGGCATGACGGCGATGTCGTCCGCGTCCTGCCCTTCGTACTTCTCGGTAGCGGTCATCTTCGTCCGGGAAGTCTTTGCATAGACCATGTCCATGCCTATGCCGAAGAGGAGGAGGCCGCCGGCGATACGGAAGGCCTCGATGGAGATGCCGAAGAGTTGCAGGATCCAGCCGCCTGCGACGGTGAATATCAGCAGGATGATCAGGGCGAACCGGGTTGCTTCACGTGCGACCCTGAGTTTTGCTGTCTGGTCCATCGTGCCGGTGAGGGAGACGAAGATCAGGGTGGCCGCGAGCGGGTTCACTACGATGATGATCGAAGAGAAACTCAGCAGCGCAAAACTCAGGAGGTCCGCCATTCGTGATCAGGTATGCGGCAGGTCCGATATTAGCACTTGTGGTTTGTGCGACGTTCCGAAGCGCGACGGTTCGTTAGAACCGGAGCGTGAGCACCGAAGGTGCGAAGGAACGGAGCATGAGAAAACCCACAGTGTTTTCGAGCGGCGACGGACGGCACGTCCGGAGTGTGCCAGGCGCTGCTGTACGGTCAAAGGCTTTAAAAAAGTGTAAGCGGTTTTTCCGCTACTGTTCACTCGTAGAGAACGGGTTCGTCGATCCGGGAGTAGTCGACCTGCTCGCCGGACGCGAAGTGGATGCCGAGCTCGCGGGCGGCGCTCTCGGGGGAGTCGGACGCGTGGATCACGTTCCGCCCGATGTCGAGCGCGAAGTCGCCGCGGATGGAGCCCGGGGCAGCCTCCGCAGGGTTTGTGGCGCCGACCATCCTGCGGACGACCGCGACAGCACCCTTGCCTTCCCAGGCCATGAGGAAACAGGGGCCGCTCATGATGTAGGCCGCGAGACCCGGGAAGAAGGGCTTCTCCAGGTGTTCCCGGTACTGCTCGACGACCCGTTCCTCGGGGAGGATCTCGAGTTTCGCCCCTGCGAGTTTGAGTCCCTTCGCTTCGAACCGGGAGACGATCTCCCCGACGAGCCCGCGCTGGACGCCGTCGGGCTTGACCATCACAAAGGTGCGGTCCATGCCGATCACTCTTTGCCGCGGGCCTTCCGCCCGGCCGCGGTCCACTCGACACGGCGCGGCACCCGGCCGAGCCTGTAGTTGTTCTGGCACTTGGTGCTGCAGAAGTAGTAGATGGTCCCGTCCTTCTTGACGAACATCTTGCCGGTGCCGGGCTCCAGGGTCTCTCCGCAGAAACTGCAGACGTACTTATCGACCATGGTTACCGCCTCGAGAGTTTCTTGGCCTCACGTTCGGTCTCGAGAAGCGAGAGGATGTCCCCCTCCCTGATAGGGCCCACGGTGTTGCGGGTGATGATCCGCCCCTTGTTCGGGCCATCGAGAACCCGGCACTTCACTTGCTGGGCTTCGCCATGCATACCGGTCATGCCGATGATCTCGATAACTTCTGCGGGCGTTCCGTCGTTTGCCATGACTTACCCCTCACTCTCTCAGTGCAGCAATCTGCTTTGCTATCTCTTCGACGAGGTCCTTTGCCTTGCCGGACTTGACGATCGCGGCGGCTGCCGAGCCGACCTCAAGGCCGCTCGCAGAACCGATGTCGTTCTGCTTCGTGATGTAGACGAAAGGAATCTGCTTCTCCTCGCAGAGCGGCGGCAGATGCATCACAATTTCTTCAGGCTCAACGTCCGAACCGATGAGAACCAGCTGGGCGATGTTCCGCTCGACTGCTTTCGTTGCCTCGTTGGACCCTTTCTTCACCTTACCGGTATCTCTTGCAATCTCAAGAGCCTCAAGGGCCTTATTCTGGATCTCTTCCGGAATCTCGAATTTTACATATGCCTTTGCCATAACTCACCTCTTTCGGGGGCAGCCCTCTGCTGCTCCGTCATCATTCATCAGTAGCGTAGCTGATCGAATGCGCTGTATTATGTCAATAAGAGGAGTGATAAAGGTTTGTC
The DNA here is from genome assembly GCA_016841955.1 of Methanobacteriota archaeon. Taxonomy (GTDB): domain Archaea; phylum Halobacteriota; class Methanomicrobia; order Methanomicrobiales; family Methanoculleaceae; genus Methanoculleus. Next base: position 235,487 of record JAENYE010000003.1, on the reverse strand, counting down.
ATTCTGCCCCGCTTTGCGGGGTGCAGTTCCGCTATTTTCCCGCCTGCCCGCATGAACGTGGCCACTGATGGTTTATGCGGGGATCCGGTAGATCCGGACTCCCAGAGCATCGTAGATGAGTTCGAGTTCCTCCGTCGGGATCGAGACGGTATAGTGATCGCGCTCTTCGGCACCCACGTACAGTATGGTGGCGTTGTACGCCCGCGCAAGGTCGGCGGTCCGCGTCGGCTGCTCATAGATCGCCTGCACGTCGGCGCTCCGCTCGCTTATGCGTCCCTCGTCCCCCCGCCACATGTACTCGTGGAACGGCATCCCGATGACGGCCGGGATTCCGGTGAACGACGATACCCTTGAGTAGTAGGTGTAGTCTCCGTCCTCCGCCTCGACGATGATGTGGTCGCCCGGGAGGTTCCGGAGGAACGCGATCGCCGCCGCGTCCCCCGGGTGCGAGCCTTCGAGGTATGCCGCCCCGTCGAGGGTGTGGCTCCCGTAGCCGAAGTCGACGTTGATCGCGAAGGGTGCGGCGAGGAGAATTACGGCGGCCAGCGCCGGCAACACCTTGCCTGTCCCGGCAGGCATGCGCCGGCCGATTCCGGCGCTCCGGAGCCACTCCCCGATGACGGCGAGGCTTGCCGTCCCCATCAGGAACCACGCCGGAAGGTAGAACTTGAAGACCGTGTTCATCCGGAAGTAGGTCTCCCCCATGTTGTCCACGAGGTAGATGAGTTCGGTAGCGAGGATGATCACGAGCCCGAGAATGGCAAGCGTGTCGGTGGCCGAGAACCGGCGGCGGGCAAGGAGGTAGGCCAGCGGGACGGCGGCGATGGCTGCGGCCGGGTAGCCGGCGAGCACGAACGGAACCGCGGCGAGCAGGAGGTAGGGGCGCTTCCTGATATCGGGGGCGCAATAGGCGACCAGCACCGCGAGGAAGAACCCGTGGACCAGCAGGAACTCCACCGGTTCGGAGGGTGTCGGGACGATCCCGATCCCCCCGATACCGGGGCTGTTGAGCTGCAGGTAAAACGGGAGATACGTTATGATCGCGAGCGGCGGCACTGCCGCAAGCATCATCCAGGACTTCTCTCTGTCCCACGCAAGGTTACCGTAGCGCTGCCAGACCAGGAGGCCGAAGACCAGCGTGACCGGAGCATAAACCAGCACGTCCCAGGAGTTGAACCCGGGCATGGACCCGAGGGAGAGAGCGGCAAGCCCGCAGAGGATTGCCCGCCCCCGCATGGAGAGGGTCCCCCACCGCATGTAGGCAAAGACCAGGAGAAAGAGCAGGAACCCCTGGTTGAAGAAACTCATGACGTGCGGGTGCACGTCGCCCCAGAGCATCGAAAAGATCGGATACTCGTTGATGGTGTTCACGATCGTCCGTGTGCTCCCCCAGAGGACGTCGAACCAGGTATTCCCGATCAGGATGTGGTAGATTGCGGAGGGGTTCGGAATGAAGAGCGCAAGCACCGGGAGCCACCGGTAGCGATCGAGGAGGAGATGCCCGAGGGCATAGAGCGAGACGACGGCAAGGCCGAGCACGGTCGGGAGGGCGAGGTTGAACGTGACCGCCGAAGGCACGCCGGATACGAGCCCGAGCACCCCGTTCATCCAGTAGCCGAGGTAGTAGTAGACGTCCAGCGTCCCCCCTGCGTACCAGGGGTCGAGCGGCGGGACGATTGGTTGCCGCATGATCGACGCGAGGATGGCGTGGTCCATGAACTTCTCGGCGTAGGAGATGGTCGGGTTGATCCAGCGCACCTCGAGCATGAAGAGGAAGGGGACCAGGAAGGCGAGATCCCAGGAGAGCGCGGACTGCAACCGCTCCCTCGTGTAGAACCGCCGCGACCCCATATAGACGATCGCGCCAACGAAGGGCAGGAGGGCGAGCGAGATCGGAAGGCCCGAAAGACCGCAGTACCATGACGCGAGCGTGAAGAGGAGAACCGAAGCCGGGTATGCGGCGGCGGCCGAGAGGTTGCCGAGGGTGCGGTTGAGCGCCGGCCAGGTGCCGAGGTGGAGCACCTTGACGACCGCAAGCCAGAGGAGTACGGGAACGATGAATTCAACCGCCAAACGTATCCTCCTTCTCGATCTCCCTGGAAAAGGCCTTCTTTAAGAGGTCCATCGACCAGTCGCCGAAGTAGTAGATCGACCCGACGCCCCCGATGAGCGTGACCAGGTTCTTGATCAGGTGGTCGATGACCGCGATCAGCGTTGCCGTGACCGCCGGCGTTCCCGCGAGCCCGAAGGTCAGCGCGAGTGCCAGTTCGTAGGTGCCCACCCCTCCCGGGGTGATCGGGACCGCCTTGACGAGGTTGCCGATGACGATCGCGAGGACGACGATGCCGAACGGGACCGGCTCCTGGAACATCAGGACGACTGCGTAGCAGACCAGCACGTCGACGAGCCATATGACGAGCGATGAGCCGCTGAGCGTAACGAGGGCCCGGGGGTTGAGGGAGGCCCGCTTCACTTCATCGAGCATCCTCTGGACGGCAACGACGATCCGGTTCTCGGACTCCATCCTGCCCGACCAGAGGAGCACGGCGAAGAAGATGCCGCCTGCGGCGAGGGGGACGATGATGACCGTGATGAACCAGTCGGGGACGTCGAGGACCGCGAGGACGAACGGGAGCGCGAAGGCACCGAGCACCGCGATCATCAGGATGTCGAAGACGCGCTCGATGACCAGGGACGAGAACCCCTGCGAGTAGGTGGCGTCGTCCTCGTGCTTCAGGATGAGCATCCGCACAAAGTCACCGAGGCGTGCGGGAACGATGAGGTTTGCCGTCTGGGAGATAAAGATGCAGGCGGTCGCGAACCAGAGGTTCTTTCTGATGTCAAGCCCCTGCAGGATGAACTGGTACCGGTACCCCCGGAGGATCCAGGCAACAACGCAGATCCCGACGGCGGCAAAGAGGAAGGGTATCACGGCATGCTCGAGCGTCAGCAGGAGGTCGTCCCATACGCGATAGAGCATGTAGGCGACGATCCCGACCGCGATCAGGGTGGGGATGACGACCGCGCTAGCCTTTTTCCACATGGAGCCGCCACCAGAGATGCACGATTGCCGATCCCATCTCAACTACGTCGCCTCTACGCACGGTTGTCCCCTCGCCCTGCCGCCATCGCACGGGGAACTCCCGTATCCGGTAGCCGTTCTTCTGTGCCCGCACCAGCACCTCGGTGTCCCAGAACCAGTGGTCTGCGGTCACAGACGGGAGCAGGTCGAGAAGGCGGTCACGCCGGAACGCCTTGAACCCGCACTGGTGGTCGTAAAGCGAGCTTTTGAGGATCGTCCTTACCAGGGTGTTGTAGCCGCGGCTCGCGATCTCCCGCCCGCCGCTACGGACGATAACGCTTTCGGGGAGAAGGCGGGAGCCTGTTGCGACATCACAGCCGTCCCGGACGGCCCCAACCAGTTCGGCGAGGTGTTGCATGTCGGTGGCGAGGTCGACATCGTAGTAGCAGACGATCGATCCCTCTGCCCCGGCAAACGCGCGGTTGAGTGCCCGGCCCCGCCCGAGCCGCTCGTCGCTATGCAGCAGGCGGACCCGGGGGTCTTTGGCCTCGTAGCCCCTGACGAATTCGGTGCTCCCGTCGGTGCTCCCGTCCTCGGCGACGATCAGTTCGAACCTCCCGGGCGCGATCGCCTCGAGTGTCTCAAGTGACCGCGGTATGGCGGTCTTGAGCGCCGCAAGGTCGTTGTAGACCGGCAGGACGGCGCTCACCTCGATCTCACGCATCCGGAAACCTCGCGAGAACCCGTTTCGCCACTTCCTGCCCGGCGACGACCGAACCGTTCATGCTCCGTTCCGGGTAGTTCGGCGGGCTGAACATCCCGGCGAGGAAGAGCCCGTGCTCTTCGTAGGCGGGCAGGCGATTCCGGAGCCCGGTCGTGTAGACCGGGCCCGCATACGGGTCGACGGCGAGCCGGTGCCAGTGCACCTCGTCTTCGCCGACACAAAACCGCCTGCAGAAATCGCTGAGCATCGACTGCTCGAACCCCTCCGGGAGCCGGCCGGTGAAGTACGACGCGAGGTAGACGAGATGCTCGCCGTACCACTCAAGCGGGGTGAAGTTGGTGTGCGAGACCACTGCACCGTAGGGGGCCGCATCCTTCATGTTCAGCCAGTATATGCCGTCGGTCACGTCCCGGTCGAGCGCGAGGGTCATGCAGGCGGCGCCCTGGTAGGGCACCGGGGCGATATCGATATGGGCAAGGTCGGCGGTCACCTGCGGGGGGAGCGTCGATACGACACGGTCGTAAGTCTTCCCGTTGACGAGCCAGCCGCTGCCCTCCCGCCGGATCTCCTCGACGGGAGAGTCCGGCATGATCGAGGCGCCCCGTCTAGCCGCCTCTTCCTCGAGCCGCGCGATGAAGTGCCGGAATCCCCCTTTCAGGTAGCCCAGGCGCTCGCCCCCGGCGCCCCGGTCCGACCGGATGGCGATACGGGATATGAGCCATGCTGCGGAGACTTCGCCAGCGCGGTCTCCGAACTTGCTCTTTAAGAGCGGTTCGAAGAACGAGGCGTAGATGCCGGGGCCGAGGTTGTCGAGGATGAAGTCCTTCGCGGTGATCCCGTCGAGTGCCGCCGCGTCGAGCCGCCGGGAGCGCAGGGTCAGCAGGCCGAGGCGGGCCTTCTCGATGAGCGTGAGGTGGGGGTAGCGCAGGATCTCGGTCGGGGTGGTGAGCGGGTGGATGGTCCCGTCGACGTAGTAGCCGGTGGTGCCCTTGAGCCATTCCAGCCGATCGGTCACCTGCAATGTATCAAAGAGGTTGAGCAGGCTGGTATCGCCGGCAAAACAATGGTGATAGTATTCCTCGATCCAGTAATCGCCGATCTGGTACGAACCGAGGCAGCCGCCCGGAACGGGCCTTCGCTCGAAGAGATCTACCTGGTGTGCTCCGGCAAGTTCGAGCGCCGAGACCAGGCCGGATAGACCTCCCCCCACAATGCAGACCTTCATCGTTCACCACTATGTCTGAAAATTATAAGAACACTTTTGGGTTATAATGTATACAACGTCTTTATACATAAGCGTCGATATAATTAATTAGTCAATATGAGGGTGTGAAGCTGAATGAGGGTCTTCTTCATAGGATTCGGTCAGGCTGGGGGCAAAATTGTCGATATGTTCGTCGAACAGGACAAACGGATGCAGGCCCAGAGTTTCAGGGGAATCGCAGTAAACACGGCGCGCACTGACCTGATGGGGCTTAAAAGCATCGAGTTGAAGGACCGGCTTCTTATCGGTCAGACTGTGGTCAAAGGCCACGGTGTCGGGACCGATAACGTAACCGGGGCGCGGGTGACCGCCGATGAGATTGACAGCATCATCAATGCCATCGACTCGAGGGGCACGCACGATGTCGATGCCTTCGTCATCATCGCCGGTCTCGGCGGCGGAACAGGTTCCGGGGGTTCGCCGGTCCTGGCCCGGCACTTGAAGCGCATCTACCGGGAACCGGTCTACGCGATCGGCATCCTGCCTGCCCCTGAGGAGGGCCGGCTCTATTCGTACAACGCAGCCCGTTCCCTGAGCACCCTGGTGAACGAGGCGGATAACACCTTCATTTTTGATAACAGTGCCTGGAAGAATGAAGGAGAGAGCGTCAAAGATGCCTATAGCCGGCTGAATGACGAGATCGTCCGCCGGTTCGGCGTGCTCTTCCGTGCAGGCGAGGTCGGCAAGGCGGGCGTCGGCGAGATGGTCGTGGACTCGAGCGAGGTCATCAACACCCTGCGCGGCGGCGGCATCAGCACCGTCGGATACGCCATCAGCGAGAAGGTCAGTCCGCGCACGAAGCAGAATCAGGGGCTTCTCTCCGGCCTGATGCGGAAGAAGGAGAAGACCGAGGAAGTGCTGACCGGGGAGGACAAGTCGGCGAAGATCATTGCTCTCGTCAGGCGTGCCATGCTCGGGCGCCTCACCCTGCCGTGCGACTACTCGACGGCGGAGCGGGGGCTTGTCCTCCTCGCGGGGCCGCCGGAGGAGATGGACCGCAAGGGCGTGGAGAAGTCGAAGAGCTGGGTGGAAGAGAACATCGCCGGCGTCGAGGTGCGTGGCGGGGATTACCCGGTGCAGAGCGATTACATTGCTGCGGTGGTGGTTCTTGCGACGATCGGGAACGCTCCCCGGATCACCGATCTTCTCGAGATTGCAAAGTCCACAAAGGAAGATGTCCTTAAATCGAAGGAAAAGCGTTCGAACATGTTCGATGACGGCATAGAGCCGCTGTTCGAGTGAGGGGACGTTATGAAGGCAAACATCAGCAGATGGATCGTTCTCCTGCTGGCACTGGTCTGTGTCGTGCAGGTGGCATCGGCGTTCGACATCAAGACCGAGACCGTCAACCCCGCGAGCGGCGCTCTCGAACCCGGTCAGCAGGTGACCGCTCGTTACGTGCTTACCTACGATATGACCACCGACGGCGGGAACGACGAGACGTTCGAGTTCAGCACCGGACTGCAGAACCCCGTTTGGGACTTCATTGTCTACCGCGACGGGGTTGCCATCTATACGACCAAAAAGACCGGATTCTACCCGACCCTGACGGAGTTCGAGATCGACTATGGTGATGAAGATGTCGAACTGGACGCGCAGTTGCGCGGCATCGTCCCCTCCAGCACGAGCTCGAAGGTTCTGGTGACCAAGATCGAGCACCTGCGCGGTGAGGATGTGAAGGACACCTACTCCGTGAGCCGCGATGTCGTGAACGCGGCTCAGGTCGAGGGTTCTCTCTCCGCCCAGCAGCAGCGCCTCAAGGACCTGAAGGCCGACATTGACGACAAGGCCGCACAGGGCGTGGATGTCACCGCTGCCCAGGCCAAGTACAACGCCGCCAGCCAGGCGCTCACCAGCGCCGCGTCGGCAGGTCCGGCACAGGCGTCGAGTTACGTTGCCACCGCCAAGAAGGATATAGACGAGGCAATTTCGCTCCTTGATAAGGCATGGACCGAGAAGGCGGTCGCCGATACCGGCGCGGCAATCGAGTCCCTCGACGGGATGATCACCTACTTCGTCGAGAACCGCTCCATGAACAGCGACCCGCAGGTGGTCGCCATCATGACCAAGCGCGAGAGCGCCGTCCAGTTCTACTCCCAGGCACAGGATAACCTGAATGCCGAGAACTATCAGCTGGCGCGCTCGAAGGCGGCTGACGGCCTGAGTAAGGCAAACGAGGCCCTGGCCGATGCGAATGCCCTGAAGGAGAGGATCGGCGAGGGATTTAACCTCGGCGGGGACCTCCTCCTCTACATCGGTGTCGGGGTCGTCCTTGTCCTCATTGTCGTGGGCGTTGTTTTCTACCGGAAGAAGACCGGCTGGGACGAACTCGGATAACACCCGGGGAAGTCCCTCTTTTTCACACCACCCCTGGTTCCAAATCTTTCACCAGCGTCTCCCGGAGGATGCCTGCATATTCTGGTTGACTTCTGGCGCGCGCTCGATTGTTGTTGAGGTCATCCTGAAGTCTTTCTGGAGGGCCAGCCCTGTATCGCACCTCTCTCGCACCTTTGGTAATCAAACTCGCTCGCAATCTGCACTCCTGGTTACTCGAGTTTCTGTCCTGCGGTCAATTGCACCCCCTATCACCCCACCCGAAGACCGCAGGTCCTGGAAATAGGTTGCCTATAGCCACACGAACTTCGCGCCTTCGCGTGAGCGTGACTTACCCGTCTCTGGATGGTGACGAATTCTCACGCGAACCATGAAGAAGAGTGGAGGGCATCAGCAGGGTGAGGGCACACCTGAAATCTACACTTAGGTGGTTGGGACTTGCACCGTCAGTGATGCCGGTGCAACCTCCCGGGCTGCTGGCGGCCTCGCGAGTATCAGGTGGTCGTCCCCGTGGGAACCCTCGAGAAGACCTCGAGGTTTCTGCTTCCCATCTCCCCGTCCCGCAGGAAGTAGTACTCGAGCAGCCTCTCTTTGTTCTCCTCGTACGAGAACCAGTAGTTCAGCCGGCTCGTCTCCTTCACGTAGCCCTCCAGGGTCGGGTAGGTATCGCCGTCGTGGGTGATCACGAGGTCGAAATTTCCCCCGTATATTGTCGGTTCGCTCACCTTCTGGCTGTAGTAGGCGAGTTTTGAGGCGCGGTCGCCCCGGTAGTACCAGGGCAGCGGCCAGTAGGAGTCGGTCGCGACCGCCACCTTGTCCGCGGCATCGATCTTCGCGAAGACCTCCCGCAGGTCTTCGGAGTTCTGCACCTGCACGATGGGTTCGTTGATGTCTGCCGGGGTGAAAACCACGTGGAACGTCATGGCGACCAGGAAGATACTTGCCACGACAGCGATGGCCGCCTTCTTCGTGGTCATCAGATAGACCGCGACGAAGATCATGGGCAGGAGCTGGTGGAGGATCAGCCACGGCACCTTCTCGCCGATGTAGGCGTAGGCCACAAGCGAGAGAAGCAGCCAGAAGATGGCAAACCGTGCAAACTCCTTCTGCCGGTCGATCGGCCGGACCTCTCCGGTACCCGAAAGGATCTCACGGAGCCGGTCTTTCCAGCCCTGCGCCGTTCCTATGGGGGCGGCTGCAACCGCCGCCCTCTCCTCTTCATCTCCTTCAGCCCCTTCTACTCCCCTGGGGCTCTCCACGTGATCCATCTTCCCCTTCCTCCAGCGGGAGACGATGCCGGGGATGTCGACGAACTGCAGGGTCCCGACCACGGCGAGGATCAGGATCGGCACCTCGTAGAGGAGGAAGAGCAGGATGTAGAAGTACGGCGGCCCCCCGAGGCGCTGTGCCTGGTGCATCGAAGTCCAGTGCTCGATAGCCCGGAGCCACCCGTCCATGAGCACCTCGGGGTGTGCGCCGAACGAAGAGTAGAGGATCGCCATGATCCCGATTGTGACGAGGGCCCCGAGCGCGAGGTCCCGGATCCAGCGGGCCGGGAGCCGAACCTTCCTCGTCCAGACCAGGTAGAGGAGGTACGCCCCGAAGATCAGGACGATGATCGGCATGTTCTCCTTCGCAGACATCCCTAAACCGATCGCCGCCCCGGCGATGAGCGCGTACTGCATCTTGTGCCGCTCGAAGTAGTAGAGGAGGGCGACGAGGAGCACCATCGTGAAGAAGGCGATGAATATGTCGTTCCGCAGAAACCGCGAGAAGTAGACCATGTTCGGGGACACCGCGAGGAAGAGCGCCGCTACAAGGGTCTGCTTTTTGTTGAGATAGCCGAGTTGGTAGATCGGGTAGAGCAGCGGGACGAGCAGGGTGCCGAGCAGCGCCGGGATGAGCCTGCCCACGAGATCGGAGTCGCCGAGGAGCGAGAAGATTCCGGCCGTCACGTAGTAGAGGAACGGCCCGTGGTACATGGGGTCGTAGGTGTAGGTTCCCTCGGTCAGGAGTTTGTACGAGAACCACGCATGAATTGCTTCGTCGTGGTGAAATAACTTTAAGTCGAGGGCGTAAAAACGGAGGGCAATTGTGACCAGAAGTATGAGGAGAAAAAGCCCCTCGAATGCGAGTCGTTCGCGGCCCCGTGCCGCGAACACGGCGGCCTTCACGCCGCACTCACCTCAACTCTCCAGCACAATCTCAATGCCGATGTCTTTTGGAACCTGAATGCGCATCAGCTGGCGCAGTGCACGCTCGTCGGCATCGATGTCGATGAGTCTCTTGTGCACCCGCATCTGCCAGCGATCCCAGGTTGCGGTACCTTCGCCGTCAGGGCTCTTCCTGGTGGGCACCACGAGTTTCTTCGTGGGCAGCGGGATCGGACCTGCCAGATTGACGCCGGTACGCTCTGCTATCTCTTTGATCCTGTCACAGACCATCTCGAGTTTCTCGAAGTCGGTTCCGGAAAGACGTATTCTGGCTTTCTGCATGTTTAACCACCAAAAAATTATAGGTACCTTCTTATCTCATCTGCTTGGGCGTGATGTCCATGCACACGCCTGCCGCAATGGTGGATCCCATATCACGGACAGCGAACCGTCCGAGCTGCGGGATCTCTTTGACCTTCTCGATGACCATGGGCTGGGTTGGCCTGATCTTGACGATAGCGGCATCGCCGGTCTTGAGGAACGTGGGGTTCTCTTCCTTAACCTGACCGGTACGGGGGTCGAGCTTCTTCTGGAGCTCGACGAAGGAGCATGCGATCTGGGCTGTGTGGCAGTGGAAGACCGGGGTGTAACCGACGGTCAGAGCGCTGGGGTGGTGGAGCACGACGACCTGCGCGATGAACTCTTCTGCAACGGTCGGGGGCACGTCGGCGGGACCGCAGACGTCACCGCGGCGGATGTCGCCCTTGCCGATACCACGGACGTTGAACCCGACGTTGTCGCCCGGGAGCGCCTGCGGGATCTCTTCGTGGTGCATCTCGATGGACTTGATCTCACCCTCTTTGTTCGCGGGCATGAAGCTGACCTTCATTCCCTTCTTCATCACACCGGTCTCGACACGACCCACAGGCACGGTCCCGATACCGGAGATGGAGTAGACGTCCTGGATGGGGAGACGCATGGGCAGGGTTGTGGGCTTCTCGGGCTCGGTGAGAGCGTTGAGTGCAGCGAGTACCGTTGGTCCCTTGTACCAGGGGGTGTTCTCACTGAGCTTGGTGATGTTGTCCCCAACGAACGCGCTCATCGGGATGAAGCTGATGTCGTCGGGCTTGTAGCCGACCATCTTGAGCAGCTGGGAGAGCTGTTCCTTGACCTCGTTGTAGCGCTTCTCGTCGTACTTGGCGGCATCCATCTTGTTGATGCCGATGATCAGCTGGTTGATGCCGAGCGTACGGGACAGGAAGACGTGCTCCTTGGTCTGCTCCATCACGCCGTCAGGTGCGGCGACGACCAGCAGCGCGGCGTCTGCCTGGGATGCGCCCGTGATCATGTTCTTGACGAAGTCGCGGTGACCGGGGCAGTCCACGACGGTAAAGTAGAACTTGTCGGTGTCGAACCGCTTGTGGGCGATATCGATGGTGATACCACGCTCACGCTCTTCCTTGAGGCTGTCCATAACCCAGGCGAACTCGAACGAGCCCTTACCCTTGGATTCGGCCTCCTTCCTGTACGACTCGATGATGTGGGGCGCTACGGCTCCGGTCTCAAAGAGCAACCGACCCACGGTGGTAGACTTCCCGTGGTCGATGTGTCCGATTACTGCTAAATTCATGTGGGGCTTTTCAACTGCCATAGATAGTATCCTCCACTCAAATAGGCCTGTCAGCTCGAACAGCCTGCTTATGCGAGTAACTTATACGTATGACGTCCTCCATATAAAGCATTTCTATGCGCGCCAATAGCGTGCATTCCCTAAATGCCCCGGGTAATCGACAGAATCTTATTCTCCGGAAATCTACGTTCCTCGTACCATGAAGATACTTGAGTTTCACCGCGATGATACGAAGGACCGGGTGACGGTAGCATGCGCAGATCGTGAGGTGTCGGTCCACTCCCACTGTGGTTACTGCAGGCACTGTGCGGGTGTCCGGGTGGGCAGGCGGACGATCCCGACACCCCAGCGGCAGGCTCTCTCCGGTATCCGGCAGGGCGCAAACCAGGACGAGAATTTGCTGAACGCCGCCGTCATGTTCAACACCCTCGTCCGGGACGGCACCGCCATCGAGTGCGAGGACGACGCTGGCGAAGGGTTCTCTTCAATGTACCGTCGCTAGATGGCGGTGCTGGTTCTGCAGGGGGCGGCTATCGGCCTGTGGCCGCCCCCACCACCGGTGTACCGGAGTTTTATCTTTACTACTCCGCCACCGGTACTTTCGGCCCGAACTCTTTTCGGATCCCCTCCGCGAACTTGTCATACCCGATCTCGTCCATCTGGTCGGCGAGAGGCCGGCCGCTCCAGGCGTTGCGGTAGACCCAGTAGACGATGCGGTCGACAACCTCGACGACCTCCTCTTCGGTCTCGACGGTGACGATTTCCCTTCCTGCGGCGGGAGAGGCTCCGCGACGGCCGCCGACCGTGATCTGGTAGTGGGCATACTCGGATTTCAGGAGATTATAGGGGCATGAGTGGATGCAGATGCCGCACTGGACGCATTTGCTCTCGTCGAGGATCGATGCACCGTTCTTCAGCGCGATGGCACACTGTTTGCAGTACTCCACGCAGGTACCGCACCCCGTGCAGAGTCCCGGAATGCGCAGCGGCCTGATCCTGCCGATGATCCCGATGTCGTTCAAGAGCGGGCTGTTGCACATGTAGGTGCAGCCGGATATGGCGATGCGGAGCCGTATCGGGAGTTCCTTCCCGAAGACCCGTTCGTCGACCTTCCGGGCGAGGTCGATCGTCTCGCAGTTGGCGTACTTACACCGTTCCGTGCCCGGGCAGGCCATGATGTTGACGACTTCGTTCTGCTCCGCCCCTATAGGTGTCCCGTTCTTCTCGAGGGCCTTGGCAATTTTCTTGAGGTTCTCTGGGTTTACGTGCGGGATCTCCACCGCCTGGCGCATGGTGAGGTGGAGTGAGCCGTCCCCGTACTTCTCGCTGATCTTCGCCAGCTGCTTGACCTGGGCCGCGGAGAGAACCCCTGCCGGAACTCGCAGCCGTATCGTCGCGTAGTCTGCGTTCCGCTCGGTGATGATCCCTCCCCGGGAGTAGAGGGTATGATCTTGTATCATTCTACAGTAGTAGCGGCCGCCGGGATAAAAAAGGTGATTAAAGGAGGGCAAGGAGGAGGATGACCCCCGCCCGGACGATCTCGTTTGCGGCGCCGACGACGTCGCCGTTGACGCCGCCGAAGAGCCGCCGGGAGAGGAGCAGCATCAGTGCGACGATGACCGCCGTGGCCGTGAGGGCGAGCGCGATACTCACCCGGGGCACCGGCAGCAGGAAGAGAGGCAGCGCGAGCAGGGTTGCTGGGGCGAGGAACCACGGTTTTGCAAACCCGTGAAGGTAGGAGTGGATCCCCTCCCGGAACGGCACGCCGAGCGTGGTGAGCCAGGACATCGCGACCTTCGCGCAGACCTCGGCGGTGAGGATGGCCGCCGGGAGGTGCGCGGTGCTCTGGAGCCCGGCAAATGCGAGGAGCGTGACGATGATGCCCGCCGCGACGGCGCCGGCCCCGGTGGTCCGGTCGGTCATGGCCGCGATCCGCTTCTCCCGGCTCCCGTGGGCCATGAGCCCGTCACCGAAGTCCAGCAGGCCGTCGAAGTGGTTGCACCCGGAGAGAACGAGCACCGTCGCGAGGGCGACGGCCGCACCCACCACGGGGGATGCTATCCAGCAGGCGATGCCGGCCGCTATCCCGCCGACGACGTACCCGGCGAGCGGGTAGAGGTAGGAGCGGCGGGCGAGGTGCTCGAAGTCGACCGGTCTCCCGAGGGGGAGCGAGGTGCAGAACTGCAGGAGAGCAATGACGGACTTCACATCGATCCCATCGACTCGCTGTAGAGACGCGACGTGCAGCCCGCGATCAGCCCGGCGACGGCGTCGTCGAGGAACGGCCCGAGTTTACTCAGGATCCCCGGCTTCTTCTGGTCGTAACGGGTGAACTCGAACCGTGCGTAGGTCCCCCCGATCACCTCGGCGATGGCCATCCCGATGATCTCGTCGGAGAGGAGGAAGACCGGGTCGTCGGCGATCTCGGAGTTCTTCCGCTTCAGGTAGAGTTCGTCCTCGAGCAGGACGGCGCCGAGGAGGAGCGACGATACGTTGGGGTCCATGAGGGCCTTCCCGATCTTCTCATCCAGCCTGCTCGCGGCCTTGTCCGCCCCGATCCCGTGGGGGACGTAGAGTTCCATCGCGGAGGCGACAATGTCTCTCCTTGCGATGCCCTTCTCTTCCAGCCTGCGCTCTATCTCGAACATTGTTCAACTATTGGGGCCGGGAGGTATTTTGGAGTTTGTATTTAACGACGGGCCGAAGGGCCGGAGTTCGAGAAAACGCGAAGCGTTTTCGAGTGCGACCGTTCGTAGGACTGGAGCTCAAGCACCGTCAGGTGCGACGTGGCATAGGCTCACGCGAAGCCGCGAAGAACGCGAAGGAAACTATCAATACTCACACCGACTTCGCGGCTTCGCGTGAGATTGAGCACCATCTCTCTCACTGTGCCTTCGCATGAGATCACGCTTTTGCAGGGATCTCTGGAGTTCGAGCGCTCGAAGAGCGCGGGCTGCGAACTCACCCCGTTCTGGCCCCCGACAGCAACATCTTCTATCCCGCAGCACCTACCCTGTACCCGATGTCTCACCCGTTCCTCTCACAAGACCCACTGATCAGACCCGAGCGTCCGATGATGGCGCTGGTCCTCGGCAATACCATGCTCTCCACCGTCCCCGGCATATCGGGCGCCGGGCCGACCCCGGAAAAGACCCTGCTCACGCCAGTCCTGGATGCGGAGCTCGTTACGACCGGCGCGATCACGAGCGTGCCGGCCCGGCCGAACACGCCCACCGGGTGCCCGACGCCGGCGACCATCACCCGGTCCATGGTGGAACTGACCGGCCTTGCTCCCGTCCTCATCAATGCGGGGCTTGCCCATACTCCCACCGTCCCCTGCCTGGACGTCTACGGGAACCCCGGGGGCGACCCGAGGAAGGGGGACGCGGTACCGCAGGCGGCGCTCCTCTTTGAGCGGGGGGAAGCGGTCGGCAGGCTTCTTGCACAGTACAGCGACTTCCTGATGCTCGGGGAGTGCGTTCCCGGCGGGACGACCACCGCCCTCTGCGTCCTCCGGGCGCTCGGCTACGATGCCTCGGTCAGCAGTGCCTTCGTCGAGAACCCGATGGGCCTGAAGGATGCCGTCTGCAGGGATGTGCTCGCCCGGATAGATGAGACGGGCGCGAGAGAGCCTCTGGATATCCTCCGCGCAGCGGGCGATCCCATGATGCCGGTGGCGGCAGGGATCGCGAGCGCTTATTCCGGCGACATCCTCTTCGCCGGCGGGACCCAGATGCTTGCCGTGGCGGCTACCTTAAAGGCGCTCGGGAGGAGGGTGCCGCATCTCGCGACGACGGTCTACGTCAGGGACGACCCCTCGGCCGGGTTCGCCCGGTCGGTCGCCGACGTCGGCACCACCGCGTACTTCGTCGATCCGAACTTCGCCGGCATCGGGCACGTCGGGCTCGCCCGCTACTGCATCGGCGAGGTCAAAGAAGGGATGGGCGCCGGCGGGGCCCTGACGCTCGCCTACCTGATGGGCCACGAGCCGGAGGAGATCACCCGGAAAGTCTTTGATTTCGTCAGGAAGTATGCCTGAGGGAAGGACTATACCTTTTTACACCAACCTATAAACAATGCTTCCACTTTATGTGGTCAACAATTACGGACAGTTCAACCACCTGATCTTGAGGACGCTCCGTGATATGGATATCGAGACCACGATGATCCCGAACGTTACGCCGCCGGCCGAGGTCGCCCGGGGCTGCCGGGGCATCATTCTCGGCGGCGGCCCGACCCTCGACCGCGCCGGGGTCGCTCCCGCATACCTTGACCTCGGCCTCCCTGTCCTCGGCATCTGTCTTGGACTGCACATCATAGCGACGGCCCGCGGCGGCGCGATCCGTCGGGGTGCGAGCGGGGGGTTCGGTGCGGTCGAGGTTGAAATCCTCGAACGGAACGCCCTCCTCCAGGGCTACCCTGACCGGATGCGGGTATGGGCGTCGCATGCGGATGAGGTCTCGGTGGTTCCGGAAGGATTTGTCCGGCTTGCAGAGTCGGCCATCTGCGGTGTGGAGGCGATGGCATCTCCCGATGAGCGCCTCTACGGCATCCAGTGGCACCCGGAGGTCAGCCATACCGTTAACGGGCGGCTTCTCTTTGAGAATTTTGACAGGATATGCTCGGAGTAGACGACGTTGCGAGCCGGGTCGGGTCTTTCGGGTTCCGCTGCCGGGAGTGCGGTGCCTGCTGCCGGCGGGTTGCGGAGGACTCAAACCTCGTGATCGTGAGCCCTGCCGAGGTCCGGGCAATCATGACGGCTACCGGGATGGCCTGGGACGAGGTTGCCGAGCCCTATCCTGATTTCATCAGCGCCGGGAGCGGCGGGGAGTACACCCTTGCCTGGTGCATCAGGCGGACGGTTGATGCCTGCATATTCCTCCGGGACGGGCGGTGCTCCGTCTACGCTCACCGTCCCTGGATCTGCCGCACCTACCCGTTTATGCTGGCGGACGACGATCTGCTGGTCTCGGAATGTCCCGGCCTCGGCACGCCCCTCTCCCGCCGTTGCGCGCATGCTGCGGCAGCAGAACTCCTCGGCCGGCAGGCCGCCGAGGCGGCAGAGGAGGCCGGCATCCGCGCCGTCTACCGGAGAGCGACGGTGCCGCCGGGAAAACGCGTCGTGATCGACAGCGAAGGCGTGAAGGTGCTCCATGACTGAGATTCGTCTCGTCGGGACGGCCCATGTCTCGCAGAAGAGCGTTGAGGAAGTCCGGTCCGCGATCGAGGAGTTCCAGCCTGACATCGTCGGCGTCGAACTCGACCAGGGCCGGTTCATATCGCTCACAGAGGAGGCGGCCGAGCCCTCGGTCACTGAGATCCTGAAAAGCGGGAACTTCGGCAGGCTCCTCGTCCAGTGGGTGCTCACCTACATCCAGCAGCGGATCGGCGCCGAGACCGGCGTGAAACCCGGTGCCGAGATGCTGGTCGCCATCGAGGAGGCTGAAGCACACCAGAAGCCCGTGGCGCTCATCGACCGGGATATCCGGATCACGCTTGCCCGGTTCTGGGGCATGATGGGGATCTGGGAGAAGATCAAGCTCATCGGGGCCCTGATCTACTCGCTCGTGAGTGTCGAGGGCCAGGAGATTGACGTTGACGAGTTCACGAACCAGGACGTGGTGAGTGCCGCGATGGAGGAGTTCCGGAAGTTCTCTCCCCAGGGTGCTCAGGCCCTGATCGACGAACGGGATGCATATCTTGCTCACCAGATCCTGATGCTCGGGAGCCGGTACGAGCGGGTGCTGGCGGTCGTCGGTGCCGGACACATCCGGGGGGTGCAGCGCTACCTCGACGCACCGGAGACGCTGCCGCCGCTCCCGGCCCTGACCGCCGGGGTGAAGGGCCTGCCGTGGGCGAAGATCCTCGGGGCGGCCGTCACCGTCCTCTTCCTCCTCCTGATCGCCGCCATAGCCTTCTCGGGTTTGGGGTTCGACGTCCTGCTGACCGCCCTCCTTTACTGGGTCCTAGTCAACGGTGTCTTAAGCGCCGCATTCACGCTGCTCGCCGGCGGGCACCCTCTCTCGGCCGTCACGGCGTTTGCCGTCTCCTGGATGACGTCCCTCAACCCGCTGCTTGCGGCGGGATGGTTTGCGGCCATCGTCGAGGCGAAGATCCGCAAGCCCGCCGCCGGTGAGTTGCGGCAGATCATCGAGGCGGAGACCTTCTCGGAGATGCGGAAGATCCCGCTCTTCCGGGTTGTGCTGGTTGCAGCTCTCGCGAACGTCGGGAGCACGCTCGGGACAGTCGCCTACTTCATATTCATCTTCCCGGTCCTCGGGATCGATCCGGCCGTGGTCATCGTCGACGGCTTCTCGAACATGCTGCAGATGATACAGGGCCTCTTCTAGGCCCGCATCCCTGTCGGGGGCATTCACACCTCTGTTTCCCCAAGGTATTTAGGCCTGGAGTGCCCATCATCGTTGCATGAGTCCGATTGGTGGAACGGTGAATCTCGGTGTCACCGTGATACGGAGCAGGCACAGCGTGCGGAAGTACAAGGACAGCCCCGTCGAGGCTAAGATCGTCAAAGACGCCCTTGACTGCGCGCGCCTTGCCCCGACTGCGAGAAACGAGCAGCCCTGGCTCTTTGGGGCCATCCAGAACCGCGATACGTTGCGGGCGATCGCGGACCTGGCCGAGAACGCCAGGTTCATCGCCGATGCGCCCACCTGTTTCGCCGTCTTCGGGAAGAGGGATGCGAAGTATTACCTCGAAGACTGCTGTGCAGCGACGATGCAACTCCTCCTCGCGCTCCAGGCATGGGGGGTCGGGTCCTGCTGGGTCGCGGGAGAGAAGAAGGATTATGCCGAGGATGTCCGGAAACTCCTCAACGTTCCGGGCGAATACACGCTTGTATCCCTCGTGCCCGCGGGATACCCCGAGGAGATCCAGATCGCGAAGAAGAAGATCGTCGACGAGGTCACGTTCTTCGAGCGTTATGAAGAAGAAGTGTAGGCGGACAGACCGCAAAGGTATCTTTTTTTTGGCTTTGTTGAAACCCCACTTGCTTGCTCCAGATGGCCGCAATCGGGGGTAGGTGCTCCGGGGCACGGCTTTCCACCGGGTATCGCCATGACTGCCCCCGCCCCTGGGGCGGGGGAGGAGCGCGAAGCGCGGGTGGGGTGGGGCTGATGAGATGTGTGGCTCGTAGCGAGGTGGAGACAGGGGAGGGGGAGGCCCCCTCCCCGTCAGCCCCACCCCCAATGGCGATAGCCACCACGGTCCACTGCATGAGGACATGCCCGAGAAAAAGGTCGTCCCAGGGACAAGCCTGGTCCGGCACCAGCCTCATCAGGGTAAGGATGAAGATCAGAACGGGGTTTCAACAGAGCCCTTTTTTATTTTTAACGCCCGGGCCCTTCTCTGTCTCGCCCCACGCTCCCGGGTCCCCGATCCGGCCCCTCTTATATGTCGCTCTGCTTTGCCGGGCAGTATGGACAGAGGGCGTTATCGACATCATCGGCCTTCTCCCTGACCGGGCAGAGGTACTCCCCGTCCCTGACCTCGACCTCGAGCCCGCCGGGAAACGGCGTGCCCACCGGGTGGGCGGGGCGGTCGAGGACGAAGAGATTGAAGGCGGCAAGGAGGAAGTAGAGGAGTTCGAGGTGCTGCTCCTCCTCATTTCCGGCAATGCACGTCCTCTCGACCATTCGAGAGAATTCCTGGAATTCCTCCGGGAGCGGCTCGTCCTGTATGTCCTGGCCGCCCCGGCGGACGGCGGAGACGAGGGCATGGTGCGTCTCAAAGATCTGCTCCATCACCCGGGGATAGAGACGCCGCCGGTACCCGGCGGGGACGGACCGGAGGTCCTGCTCCACCCTTCCCCGCATCGCCTGGAGGTCGAAGAGCGAGTAGCCCGAGACCTCGCGGTAGAGGATATCTGCAAGTTCCGCCCGGGTCTTTGCCGACCGCAGGCGGGCGCAGACCCGGCGGGTATTCGTCTCGTCTTTCCCCGGGCTCATTGCACCACGCAGATGATCTTTGATCGCAGGATGTATCAGTCCTCCCCCTGTGTACGTTGCATTTGGAAATGTTTATAAGCGTAGGAAGGCAACTTCCTTCCGATGAATGGCGAGAACAACTTGCGGGTGAGCCGGAGGCCGGGGCATGATTGATACCGGCGCTACGGCGTTTATCCTTATCTGTACAGCACTGGTTATGCTGATGACGCCGGGAGTTGGGCTCTTCTACGGCGGGCTCGTGCGACGAAAGAACTTCATCTCCATGATCGCGCTGGCGTTCATTGCATTTGCCGTCGTCACCCTCCAGTGGGTGATCTTCGGTTACAGCCTGGCCTTCGGGTCTGATATCGGCGGGCTGATAGGAAACCTCGAGTACGTCTTCCTGCATGGCGTCGGCATGGACGGCGACGGCATCCCGGACCTGCTCTTCATGGTCTTCCAGCTGGTCTTTGCCGGGCTGACTCTGGCCATCGTCACGTCGGCGGTCGCCGAACGGGTGAAGCTGAGTTCGTTCATCATCTTCGGCCTGCTCTGGACGACGCTGGTGTACGATCCGCTCGCCCACTGGGCGTGGGGCGGGGGCTGGGCAGCACAGCTTGGAGCCCTCGACTTCGCGGGTGGGACGGTCGTCCATATCAGTTCCGGATTCTCGGCGCTCGCACTCGCGCTCGTCATCGGCAAGCGCGTCGGATTCGGCTCTTACAGCATGGAGGCCCACAACATCCCGATGACCTTGCTCGGAGGAGCGCTCCTGTGGTTCGGGTGGTTCGGGTTCAATGCCGGCAGCGCGCTGGCGGCCAACGGCCTGGCAGCCAACGCCTTCGTGGTGACCATGATCGCCGCGGCCGCAGGGGCTCTCGCCTGGCTATTCGCCTCCTGGGTCCGCGGCAAGCCGAGCTCGCTCGGCATGATCAGCGGTGCCATCGCCGGACTTGTCGCCATCACTCCGGCGGCCGGGTTCGTCGACCCAATGGCTTCAATTGCGATCGGTGCGGTCGCGGGCATCATCTGCTACGGGGCCCTGCTCTTCCGGATGCGGAAGGGCCTGGATGAGAGCCTGGACGCCTGGGCAATCCACGGCGTCGGTGGTTTCTGGGGCGCTCTGGCGACCGGTGTCTTTGCGGTTGCGGCAGTCGGCGGTGTCGACGGCCTGCTCTATGGAAACCCCGGTCAGTTCGTCATCCAGCTGGCTGATGCGTCTATCGTCGTTCTCTATGCCTTCGTCGTGACCTTCGTGCTCGCCAAAGTCGTCGACGCGGCACTGGGGCTCCGGGTGAGCGAGGAAGAAGAGTATGTCGGGCTGGATATCGCCCAGCATGGAGAATCGACCCTGATGTGAGGTGATTGGCATGAAGATGGTTACGGCAATTATCAGGCCTGAGATGTTTGATTCGGTAAAGTTGGCCCTTGAGGCAAGCGGTATCTATGGTATGACTATCAGCGAAGTGCGGGGACGTGGGGCACAGAAGGGGATCTCGCTCCAGTTCAGGGGCAAGACGGTGCCGGTCGATCTCATCCCCAAGATGAAGATCGAAATGGTGGTCAGGAGTGCAGAGGTGGATGAGGTCATCCGGATCATCCGGGAGAATGGGCGGACCGGAAAATTCGGGGATGGCCGGATCTTCGTGATGCCCATCGAGACCATGTGCAAGGTGCGGACCGATGAGATCGATCTGGTCGACCAATAATCCTCTCCTCCTTACCTCCCAACAGACTCCGCTCCTGATCTGATGCGAGCCGGCGCCGCAGGTGGGCCGCCCCGCACTCTCTCAGGCGTGCCGCCTGGTGCGGACAGGGGCCTTTACTCCCTGCCTTTTGGAGCTGCCAGCGCCCTCAAGTCTTTTTCACCCTCGACGAGCGAGTCTGAGTATTAGAAATGCTTAAATCATGTGGAAGGCAACTTCCTTCTAACAGATGGCGGTATAGCGTCCCCGTATACTGTCGCACAGGAGAGCCGTCCGTTCGAGGTCCAGTAGAGACATCTTGTGCGATCACCAGCCGGGTGAAGAGACAAGGCCGTTTGTCTCGTCCCGATTTGTGAAGAGTTCGAGATGTCCCGAAAAAGGCACAGCAAAGCCGGTAGCGGATGCCATCTGTCATCAGGAGGAAGGAGCATGGCGCTTGATAGTGGCGATACAGCGTTTATTCTGATCTGTACAGCATTGGTTATGTTGATGACGCCGGGAGTGGGGTTCTTCTACGGCGGACTGGTTCGGCGAAAGAACCTGATATCGATGGTTGCCCTCTCGTTCGTTGTATTCTCAATTGTTACGCTTCAATGGGTTTTCTTCGGGTACAGCCTTGCCTTCGGGCCCGATATATCCGGGATCATCGGGTCGTTCATGTTCATCGGGCTGGAGGGTGTCGGAACAACCGGCGACGGCATCCCGGACCTGCTCTTCATGGTCTTCCAGCTGGTCTTCGCTGCGGTTACCCTTGCCATCGTCACGTCGGCGGTCGCCGAACGGGTGAAGCTGAGTGCGTTCATCGTCTTTGGCCTGCTCTGGACGACGCTGATCTACGATCCGATCGCCCACTGGATATGGGGCGGGGGCTGGGCAGCACAGCTGGGCATCGTTGACTTTGCGGGCGGCATCGTCGTCCATATCTCAGCGGGTTTCTCGGCGCTCGCACTTGCACTCGTCATCGGCAAGCGCGTCGGATTCGGACAGTACAGCATGGATCCCCACAACATCCCGATGACCTTGCTCGGAGGAGCGCTCCTGTGGTTCGGGTGGTTCGGGTTCAACGCCGGCAGCGCGCTGGCGGCCAACGGGCTTGCGGTCAATGCCTTTGTCGTGACCAACATCTCCGCCGCGTCCGGGGCGCTGGCATGGATGGGAGCGTCATGGGTACGGGGCAAACCGAGCTCGCTCGGCATGATCAGCGGTGCCATTGCCGGACTCGGAGCGATCACCCCGGCGGCAGGATTTGTCGGGCCCCTGGCGGCGATCGTGATCGGCATGGTGTCCGGCGTGCTCTGTTACTACGCCCTGCTCTTCCGGATGCGGAAGGGCCTGGACGAGAGCCTGGACGCCTGGGCAATCCACGGCGTGGGAGGTTTCTGGGGAACGCTTTCGATTGGTATTTTTGCGATCGCTTCCATAGGTGGTGTGAGCGGCCTCATCGCAGGAGTCGGAGAGCAGTTCCTTCTGCAGGCGTTCGGCGCCGTAACCGTCATGGTCTTCTCGTTTGCGGGGACGTACATCATAGCAAGATGTGTCGATGCGCTGATGGGTCTCCGGGTGAGCGAAGACGAAGAGTATGTCGGGCTGGACATCTCCCAGCACGGTGAGTCCATTCAGGTCTAGGGATGCACCTATGAAGTTGGTAATTGCAGTGATCAGGCCGGAAAAGTTTGAACTCGTAAAAAAAGCCCTTGAAGTCGAAGGGGTCGTCGGAATGACCGTCACCGAGGTGAAGGGTCGAGGGGAACAGAAGGGCATTGCCCTGCAGTTCCGGGGAAGAGCCATGCCGGTCGACCTCATCCCCAAGATCAAGATCGAGATGGTGGTGCCGAACGGCGATACCGCGAAGGTCATCAGAACGATTCGCGAGCACGGACGGACCGGCAGGCCAGGCGACGGCAGGATCTTCGTCGTTCCGATCGAGACCATGGGTAAGGTGCGGATCGACGAGTTCGAGCCTGCCGATGAATAACCCTCTTTTTCCCGCCCCGGGTCTTCGTGGGGTCGACAGCAACCTGATGCTTTTTACAAGGGCGGCGCGAACCTCATCCTTCTGATCGGTTCGCAGCAGGGCTGCACTGCGGTCGCGAGGCGCAGCGGCCTCGATTTTGCGCTCCCTGCCCGGCGATCCGGGAGTGAAAGCGGTCGGTGAGTGCGTATCCAAGAGGCGGATCTCTTTCGCCAGCCGGGGTATTCTCAAGCCCCTCCTGCACCCGGAAACGAGGCCGCTCTCAACTCTTATTGTCGTGTGCGTATCTTCAAGGCTCCCATCAGTCCATGAAACCCGGTAGAATTTCGTCTCTATAGAACTCCATGAAGTCCTGCTGCTGATGCCCGATCTGGTGAATAACAATGTGATCGAATCCCATTCGGATCCCCTCTTCGATCTTTTTAATATGCGCCTCCGGGTCCGGACCGCAGACTACGTGCTTCGCCACATCCTCCGGTGTCACCATCTTCGCCACCTGCTCGCAGTGTGTCGGTGTGGGAAGAAGCCTGTTGAGTTCCCCTTTGTTTGCTGCGGTGGGCCATTGCTCGTAGGCGGTCGCCTGCCCAACTTCCTCGGTCTCCGCCCAGCAGACCGAAGTCTCGACGTATGCCGGTTTATCGCCGCCCCCGGAGTCCCGGAAGATGATGAGGTTCTCCTCCGCGTTGCTGCCCGGGTTGATGAACCCGTCACCGGCCCGCGCGGCCATGGAAGCGCTGATCGGGCCTTCGGACGCGATATAAATCGGGGGGAGTTTTTCCGGGAGCGAGAAGACCTGCGCGTTCTCCAGGGTGTAGAAGGAACCGTAGTAGTCCTGCATGCCGCCCTTCCAGAGCAGCCTGATCACCTCCACCGCCTCCTCGAGCATCTCTATCCGTACCGGCGCCGGGGGCCAGCGGTCACCGAAAATGTGCTCGTTAAGGTTCTCGCCCGACCCGAGGCCCAGGACAAACCGTCCCGGCATCATCACGGCGGCGGTTGCCGCAGCCTGGGCGATGATGCCGGGGTGTATCCGTATCGTCGGGCAGGTGACACCCGTCACCAGCCGGAGGTCCGCCGTCGCCTGGGAGATGCCGCCGATCACGCTCCAGACGAACGGGCTCTGCCCCTGCCGGGTCGTCCAGGGGTGGTAGTGATCCGATATCATGGCAAACGCAAAGCCGGCATCCTCCGCCAGGCGGGCGTTGCAGACCAGGTCAAGAGGGCCGTGCTCCTCGCAGGCCAGCTTATAGCCAATTTCGACCATCCATCATCACATCCGTGCCGCCGATACGGCCGCCTGTTTCCCGCCCTTTCCCGGGGCATGATACGGGCAGGCGTAGGCGCCGGTCACTTCGAGCATCTCATGGCATATAAGTTTCCCCAGCCCGGCACCCCATAAATATAATCCTTGCCATACTGTACTGTATGGCAACGCCTACTCTCCAGGTGGCGCTCGATCTCCTCGAGCTCGATCGTGCGGTTGAGATCGCAGATGAGGCGGTCCGTGGCGGTGCGGACTGGATTGAGGCCGGGACGCCCCTGATCAAGAGCGAGGGGATGCAGGCCGTGCGGATGCTCCGGGAACGCTTCCCCGGGCACGAGATCGTGGCGGACATGAAAATCGCCGACACCGGGGCAGTCGAGGTGGAGATGGCGGCGAAGTCCGGTGCCGGCATCGTCTGCATCCTCGCCGATGCCGATGATGCCGTGATCGCCGAGGCGGTTCGCTCGGGCCGCAAGTACGGCGTCCGCATCATGGCCGACCTCATCAACGTCGGCGACCCCGTCTCCCGGTCGCGGGAACTTGCGGCGCTCGGCATCGACTACATCAACGCCCACGTAGGCATCGACCAGCAGATGATCGGCAGGTCTTCGCTCGACCTCCTCCGCCGCCTTGCCGGGGAGGTAGGCATCCCGATCGCCGTCGCGGGTGGGCTCGACGCAGAGACCGCATCCGAGGCGGTCGCCGCCGGGGCTTCGATCGTCATTGTTGGGGGCAACATCGTCAAGGCCGCCGACGTGACCGGGGCGGCACGGCGGGTCAGGGACGCTATCGACCGGCCGGAAGTCCGGCCGCGGGAGGAGGAGAGCCCGAACGCCATCACCCGCCGCCTCTTCGAGGCGGTCTCCGCACCGAACGTCACCGACGCCATGCACCGGAAAGGGGCGATGACAGGCATTGTTTCCCTCTGCGGCCGGGTCAAGGCGGTCGGCCCGGCGGTGACGGTCCGGACCGTCGCCGGAGACTGGGCAAAACCCGTCGAGGCGATTGACGTTGCCGGGCCGGGAGACGTCCTCGTCATCAGCAACGACGGGAGGAGTGACATCGCGCCCTGGGGGGAACTTGCCACGCATTCCGCCCGGAACCGGGGGGTCGCGGGCGTCGTGATCGACGGAGCGGCCCGGGATGTGGACGATATCCGGGAGATGGGGTTTCCGGTCTTCGCTACGGCGACCGTCCCGAACGCCGGGGAGCCCAAGGGTCTTGGGGAGATCAACACCGAGATCGTCTGCTGCGGACAGGAGGTGCGGCCGGGAGACTGGATTGTCGCCGACGAGAGCGGTGTCGTGGTGGTCCCCCGGGAGCGGGCCTACGAGGTCGCACGCCGGGCGACGGAGGTCAAAAAGACCGAAGAACGGCTCCGCGAGGAGATCCGGCGCGGTCGAACGCTCTCGGAGGTCTCGGAACTCCTGAAATGGGAGAAACGGCACTGACCGGCGGGCACCTGTCTTTATCTGCGTTTGCGACAGAGTAACTGATCCCCGGCATCCGGGGAGGAGCGTATCCGGATGCAGCATATCAGAGAAACGATCTTCGATGTTCTTCGGGCAGTCCTCCCCATCATCCTCGTCATTGTCGCCCTGGAGATCGGCGTCCTCGGATCCCCGCCATCTGCCGTCCTCCAGTTCCTGCTCGGCAGCGGTATGGTCGTTCTCGGGATCGCGCTCTTTCTCTCCGGCGTAAAATCCGGTCTCCTCCCCATCGGCGAGGCTATAGGGTCCGAACTCCCCGCCCGGGGCTCGCTCGCTCTGGTCGTCCTCGGAGTGTTCCTCTTCGGGTTCTTTGCCACCGTGGCGGAACCCGACGTCCGTGTCCTTTCAGGCATGGTCGATATCGTCTCCGGAGGCGGCATCACGCAGGAACCCCTGATCATCGTTATCGGTGTCGGTGTCGGGTTCTTTGCCGTCGTGGCCGTCCTCCGGATCATCTTCGGCGTCCCGATCGCCTATCTCTTTGCAGCCGGATACGGAGCCGTCCTCCTCCTTGCACTTTTTACTCCCCCGGATTTCCTTGCCGTCGCGTTCGATGCAGGTGGCGTGACGACCGGACCGCTGACGGTCCCGGTCATCCTGGCGCTCGGGGCCGGTGTCAGTAAGGTTCTTGCCGGGCGTTCGGCCCTCACGGACGGCTTCGGGCTGATCGGCCTCGCTTCGATCGGGCCCATCCTCGGCGTCATGGTGATGGGGGTGATTTACTCCTGATCGCGATGGCGCTCCTCGACGGCGTGGACAGGATCATCATCGAGGTCTCACTGGCGCTCCTCCCCCTGCTGGCCTTCTTCCTGGTGTTCCAGTTCTTCTACCTGAAACTCCCCCGGGTCTACATCGTGAACCTGGTCAGAGGCATCCTGTTTGCGTTCCTCGGCATGGTCCTCCTTCTCCAGGGCGTCAATGTCGCGTTCCTCCCGGCGGGCCGGGAGATCGGGGAGGCCGTCGCTACATTCGACCAGCAGTGGCTGCTGATTCCATTCGGATTTTTCCTGGGATTTCTTGCCACCTACGCGGAGCCTGCCGTCCGGATTCTCTGTTATCAGGTCGAGGAGTCGTCGGGCGGTTCCATCGGGGAATCCCTGATCCTCTACAGCCTCTCCCTTGGTGTCGCCGTCTCCGTAGCACTCGGGATGGCCCGCCTCGTCTACGGGATCCCGCTGCTGTACTTCCTCATCCCCGGCTATCTCCTTGCCATCATCCTGCTCAACTTCTCGGACGGAGAGTTTGTCGGGGTAGCGTTCGACTCAGGAGGTGTCGCCACCGGCCCGATGGCGGTCACCTTCCTCCTCTCCCTTGCCGTCGGGGTTGCGGCGGGGATCGAGGGCCGCAACCCCGTCGTGGACGGTTTCGGGCTGATCGCGCTGATAGCGCTTGCACCCATCCTCTCGGTGCTGATGCTCGGCATCCTCTACCGGAGAACACGAGGTGAAGATACGTGAGTAACGGGTACGATAACGAACTGATTGTCACGATTGTAAAACGGGGCTGGTCCGAGCCGGTGCTTACGGCGGCCCGCGGCGCCGGGGCCGAGGGAGGGACCATCCTTCTCGGCCGCGGGACCGGTATTCATGAGGTAAAGACCCTTCTCGGGATCGCCATTGAGCCCGAGAAAGAGATCATCCTGACGGTCGTCGCCGCCGCCCGAACCGATGCGGTGCTTGAGGCGATCGTCGCCGCCGCAGAACTGGACCAACCGGGGATGGGCCTGGCTTTTGTCCTCCCGATCCGGCGCGTCACGGGAAGGGTTCACATGTTCCGCAAAGACGAGGCCGGAGAGCACGAGGACCCGGGAGAGCCCCGGGCTCCGGTCTGACCCGGGGTTATCGCGAGAGGGATGCCTTGAGGAGTTCTCCGCCGCGGCCGAGGATCTGGCGGATGGCGTCCTCGACCTGGTCCACGCGCAGGATCAGGACCGCCCCGTCCTTGCCTGAGTAGGCATAGGCATACTCGATGTTGATCCCGGCATCCCCGAGGATCGACGCGATATCCGAGAGGCCGCCGGGCTCATCACGCATCTTCACGCCGATGACATCGGTGAACGAGACGCGGAACCCGAGATCGGTCAGCGTCCGGTGGGCATCGTCAGGCCGGTCGACGAGCGCGCGGACTACCCCGAACCCGTCCGCCTCGGCGATACTGAACGCAAATATGTTGATTCCCGCATCCCGCAACGCACCGGCGATCGCCGCGAGGCGCCCCGGGCGATTCTCCGAAAAGATCGAGATCTGTTTGACGATATACGACTTCTCCATTACAATGACCTCCTGTCAACAACCTTCTTCGACTTGCCTTCAAACCGCGGCAGAGAGCCCGGTTCGACCAGTTCGACGTCCACGCTCACGTTCAGCGAACCCCGCAGGCGGTGCTCCACCGCCCTCTTGATCACCATGAGATCGGTGATCTTGTCGGAGAACGCCTCCTCGCTCACCTCCACCCGCACAAGCATGGAATCGAGCGCGCCTTTCCGGTCGACGACGATCTGGAAGTGCCTGCCGACCTCCGGGATCTCAAGCAGCGCATGCTCCACCTGCGACGGGAAGACGTTGATACCCCGGATAATCAGCATGTCGTCCACCCTTCCACGGATCCGCCCGATGCGCGGATGGGTCCGGCCACAGGCGCAGGCCCCCTCCTCGACGGCGGTGAGGTCCCCTATCCTGTACCGGACCATGGGGAGGGCCTCTTTCTGCAGCATGGTGATGGTCAGCTCGCCCTGTTCCCCGGGCTGGAGCACTTCGCCGGTCGCGGGGTCCACGATCTCCACGAGCGCGAGGTCGCCCCAGACGTGGATCCCCTGCTGCTCGGTGCACTCGGTGAACATCGGCCCGGAGAGCTCGCTTGTCCCGTAGATGTCGTAGGCGCGGATCCCGAGCCAGTCCTCCATCCGGGTCCGCATCTGCTCCGACCAGGGTTCGGCACCGAGGAAGCCCATGCGAAGGTCGGTATCGTTCTTGATCGAGACGCCCATCTTCTCCGCCACCTCCCCCATGTGGAGGAGGTAGGAGGGGGTGCAGGCGATGGCGGTGACGTGGAGGTCCTGCATGAGCTCGACCTGTCGCTCGGTGTTCCCGACGCTTGTAGGGAGGACGGTTGCGCCGACACGCTCGGCGCCGTAGTGGGCGCCGAGGCCACCGGTGAAGAGGCCGTAACCGTAACTCACCTGGATCACGTCCCCCCGGGCGAGGCCGCAGGAGGAGAACCCCCGTGCCAGGGACTCGCTCCAGTTCTCGATATCGCGCTCCGTATACCCCACGACCGTCGGTTTCCCCGTCGTCCCGGAGGAGACATGGTACCTGACCAGTTCGTTCTGCTCGGCGGAGAAGATCCTGTCCGGGTAGCCGTCCCGCAGGTCCCTCTTGTACATGAACGGGAGTTTCGCGACATCCTCAAGCGTCCTGATGTCGTCGGGGTGAACCTCCTGCTCCTTCATCCGGCGCCGGTAGAAGTCGTTAAAGCTGTAGAGCCGGTATACCAGGGATTTTACGAGCTTGAACTGGAGCCGCCGCAACTCTTCGGGCGGCATCTCCTCCATGCGCGGGTTCCAGGGCGCCATCAGATCGCTCCCCGCCGGTCGGTGACGCGTTTCGCCTTCCCCTCGAACCGGGGCAGCGACCCCGGTTCCACCAGTTTCACCGCGGTCCGGAGCCCGAGCGTGTTATGGAGTTCGCCGGTAATTTTCTTCTGCATACGGGCAAGGTCCTGCAGTTCTCCGGAGAACCCCGCTCTGCTCATCTCCACTTCGATGGTCATTTCATCAAGATGTTTGACGCGATCGATATATACGATGAACTGCTCCCCGACCTCCGGGAGGGCGCGCAGCACGTGCTCGATCTGCGACGGGAATACGTTGATCCCCCGGATGACCAGCATATCGTCGCTGCGGCCCGTGATCCGCTCAATCTTCAGCCCGCGCCCGCAGGCGCATTCGCCATCCATCAGCCGTGTCACGTCGCCGGTGCGGTAGCGGACGAGCGGCAGGGCCTCCTTGACGAGCGGCGTGATGACGAGTTCGCCGCGCTCTCCGGGAGCGAGCCTCTCCCCCGTCTCGGGGTCGATGATCTCTACAAGGTAGCAGTCGTGCCAGATGTGGAGCCCGTTCCTCTCCGGGCACTCGAACGCCACCCCGGGGCCGTACATCTCCGAGAGCCCGTAACTGTCGTAGGCCTTCACGCCGAGACGCCGTTCGAGTTCCGTGCGCATGCTCTCCGACCAGGGTTCGGCCCCGAATATCCCGGTCTTGAGGGTGTCCAGCGTTTTTCCCATCGATTCGGCCACCTCGGCGAGGTGTAGCGCGTAGCTTGGCGTGCAGTGGATGACGGTTACCCCGAAGTCCTCGATCATCTCGATCTGGCGGCGGGTGTTGCCCGTTGCGCTCGGGATCACGGTCATCCCGATCTTCTCGGCGCCGTAGTGGAACCCGAGTCCTCCGGTGAAGAGGCCGTAGTTGACCGCGTTCTGAAAGATATCATCCTCTCCAAGGCCGATCATCGTCATGTTTCGCGCGATCAGCTCCGACCAGTTCTCCAGGTCCTGCCGGGTGTAGCCGACGACGGTCGGCTTACCGGTGGTGCCGGAGGTGGTGTGGATCCGGACGATCTCTTTCAAGGGGGTCGCAAAGAGGCCGAACGGGTATCCGGCCCGGAGTTCCTTTTTGTAGGTAAAGGGGAGTTTTTCCACGTCGTCGAGCGTCCTGATCTCGTCCGGCGAGACGCCCGCTTCCTTAAACTTTCTCTGGTATAGCCCTACTTTCAGTGCCTGATGCAGCGACCATTTCAGCCGCTCCAGTTGAAGATCCGCGAGTTCACCAGGCCGGATCGTCTCCATCGCTCTGTTCCAGAACATAGTATCCCATCGGTGTTTCGCCGGCCGGAGAGAGTGTCCACCATCCCCGGCCGCATACTGCCCGGCATCCGTTATCCGGTTGCGGTACTCCCGGTGGTCGTCCGATGACCTGCCAGAGCCGCACCGCCGGGCATACTCTACGTTTATGTGGGTGGCCGGTGCGGAAAAGGTTTGTCAATGCGTGGCATGGTACGCCGTGGCAGCCTTCGGTCCCCCTCCCACCGGGACTGGCCATCCGGCCCCCTCTTCGCGGAACGCGTCCGGAATAATGTCCACAAGCATCCGCGCATCATCAGGACAGGCCGCGTTTGCGGAAATGGTGACGGCGTAGGCGCTCGGCCGGTCGAACCCCCTGCCTGCCGGTGACGGTGCGTTCTCTTTGTATCCCGGCGGTTCGATGCATTAATCACCAAAAACCGCCCAATATTCTTTTCCAGAGTGATTGGATGACAGCGACGGAACCCTGGCTTCCCGTCTTCGGCTACGGGGGGCACATCAAGGCGACGACACGGGAACTGATCATCGCGCACGGGAGCGATACCCGGCGTTATCCCCTCCAGGCGGTGAAGCACCTCCTGGTCGTCGGCGGCCATACCCTGCACACCTCGGCGGTGACAAACCTCCTCAAAGCCGGCGCTGCCATCACCTTCTTTGATATCGACGGCACGCCCGTCGGGTACCTCTATCCCTACGGCTACCGGCCGAACGAGGCGGTGCGCCTCGCCCAGGAACGGGCCGCCCCCCACCGGTTCGCACAGCCGCTCGCGACGGCCGGCCTTCAGTCGAGGCTCCTCCTCCTCGAGGAACTCTACGACCGCGCCGGACAGGATATCTTCTACGCCGGAGAACTTGATTTCCTCTACCAGGCCAGGGAGGAACTCGCGGTCTCGGTAACCATGGAAGAACTGCGGAGACTCTCCCGCCTGACCGCCGATATGTACTACGAGATCCTCTCCCGCGCACTCCCGCCGGAACTCGGGTTCCGGCGCAGGACGAGCCGCCCTTACCTCGATCCCGTCAACGCCATGTTCTCGCTCGGATACGCGATGCTTTATGGCAACTGTTGCGTCGCACTGGTCGGTGCCCACCTCGACCCCGACCTCGGCATGCTTCACGAGGGGGCCGGAAGCTTCGTCCACGACCTCATCGAACCGCAGAAAGCGGTGATGGTGGATCGTGCCGTCATCCGGTTTGCCCGGGACGAAGTCCTGGACGGGGATTACGAATGCGGTGAAAAGAGGTGCTACCTTGATGGGAACCTCTCGGCCCGGCTGGTCGCGGCGCTCCGCGATTCAATCGACCAGTCCCGTATCGATGCCCAGGTACGCATCCTGCGGGATGCGCTCCTTGCGAACGCCGAATTTCACGTGCTGTACTGGTAACTGCCCCGCTGGATGGTGAACTCGGGGTAGGCGGCAGGAGGGATCTCCTGCTGGGTAAGGTCCCTGATGACGACCCGGGGGCACCCATAAAGCATGGAGACGAACTTGTCGAGGATGACGGGTTCGGCGGTTGCGGTGATGAGCACCCTCCCGTCAGGGAGGTTCATCGCCTCGCCGCCGACGCCGAGGTTGGTGGCGATCCTTTTGATGCATGCCCGAAACCCGACGCCCTGCACCCGTCCTGCTATCCTGATCTCGATCGTCTTCACAGCCAGTGCTCCTGGATGATCCGCAGGGACATATCCAGTTCGTCGTATACTTCGTCCCGGATCGTCGAATCGCGGATGTTGAGGGCCTCGCTCACGGCCATGTCGAGGACCTCCCTTGAGCGGTCTTCGTAGCGCTCTGCGTAGATCCGGCACGCCATATCGCCGAGCACAAAAGCCCGCCGCGAGAGTGGCCTGATGATCCGCGCCTCTTCGAGCGCGCAGAGCAGCATCCTATCCGCGACCTCGTGCTGCCCTGCGTTTCTGGCGATGAGGTAGAGTTCGGTGTAGTAAGTCGCCCGCTTTGCCCGGTCAGGTGCCGTCCGTATCGCCCTATCAAGCGTGACCATGTCCTTTGTGGTATAATCGCCGCTCCGGATCTTGTCCCGGCAATCCAGGATCCTGCCGTAGACCGTGTTCTTCCATGACTGTGGCACGGCCTGCTCGAGCTGGACCATCAGGCTGTACCGGATCCTGTCGTCGTCGATTGTGGAGACGATATCGGCAGCCCGCTGCTGGGCGGCCGGCTTCCCGCTCGCCCGGTAGAACGAGAAGAGCATCTGGGCCATCCGCTGCTGCGTCATGGCGGTGATGAACGGGATCTGGACGTAGCCGGCGGTTCTCTCCATGCCGTCCAGCAGTTCGTCGATCTCCTCTTCATCTCCATAGGTCTCGGCGAACTGCGCCACGTCAAAGAGCATCGAGAGCCGGATGTAGGGAGAGGGGATGCTCACGACGGTATGGCACATGGCCGAGAGGATCTCCTTTCTCTGTGCAGGCTCGCTGACCATGTCGAAGACCGCTGCCAGGGCATCCACGTACTCGACCGGGTCCTCGATCCTGCCGACCTGCTCAATCGCCCAGTCGACGTCCTTCTCCTGCTTGCTTACGGTGCTGAGGCTTCTTGCGGCGTAGATCAGGTTCTTCCTGACGAATGCCTCCCGTTCCTGCCCCACGAACTCAAGCGTCCCCTGCGCCTCGGCAAGGTAGCCTCTGGCTGCGCTGTGGTCGATCCCGGCCATGAGTCCGGCGAGGTCGGAGAGCATGATCGCACGGACGGACGGATCGGAGATGGTGCCGATGGTCTCATGGAGCCTCCGGATGATCGTCTCGGCCCGGTCTTCGTTGCCGAGGACCGAGTAGGCGCTCACGATCCGGTACATCCCGGAGTAGCGCGCATAGACGTCGCCGGTGTGCTCGAAGAGGCGGTACATCAACTCGAGGACCGGCTGTGCCGCCGCTCCTCCCTCGATCCCCTCGAGCAGGTAGGCCGTCACTTCATAGGGATCGGCCGAGTCGAACTCTTTCGTGTAGCTGGTGAAGAAGGTGAGGATCCTCTGGATCATGGCGGTCCGCTCGTAATCCCCCTCGATCTCCAGGGAGAAGAGCGTCATGGGGACCGCGAAGATCGGGCTTGCATAGACCTGCGTGTACTCGAGCATGATGTCGACGTAGCTTGCTATCTTGATCGAGATCTCCTCGTGCGGGGTGCTGGTCTGGAGGAGGGCAAGCGCGATCTCGAACGGCTCCATCATGCCTTCGAAGATCTGGGCCTTCCCCCGGGAGAGCTGGTCTGCCGCCTGCAGGCTCCCGACCCGGACGTAGCCCTCGATGAGGGGGTCGGCCAGCTGCCGCTGCAGGGACGGGTCGCTGATCTGGTTGAGGATCTGGCCCGCCTCATCCAGCGCCCGGAGCGAGAGCTGCTCGATCCCGTACATGATCAGGCCGTGGATAACCTTGCCCATCGCAAAGAGGCAGTAGTCCCGCTCCAGCAGGGATGTGGAGAGGACCCGCATCCCGTGGAGCAGGTCGAGGTCGCCGTCCTCGACGGCGAGCACGGCCGCCTGATCCACGATGCCCCCCATCGCCTCGGCCCGTGCCCGCTGGTCCATGATCTCGCAGGTGAGTCCGGTCGCATGCCGGAGGAGATCCCGATCTTTCCGGGCGACGCCGATCCGTGCCATCTCGACGGCGATGGTCGAGATTGCCTGTTCGCGGAGGGCCTGCTCTCCGATCTGGCTCACCAGGTCCACGAGAGCCGACGGGTCTTTCTGGCGGACGAACCCCCGGTCGATCAGGATGGTGTTGCACTCGAGGAGCAGGGGGTCCTGTGCGTGGTGCGACCCCGCAAGTTCCTTTATGGCCGGTATGTGCCTGATGACTTCGTCAAAGTCGTACTCCTTGCAGAAGTCGGTCACCGCCTGGTGTACCAGCGAGTCGGCAATATCGGTATCCAGTGTGGCGAGGATATTCTCACGGACGAGTTTGATCTCGTCGCGCCGGACCCCCTCCTTGATCAGGCGGACACTGGTATCGAAAAATTGGGCGTTGATCCTCTGCGTACTGGCGCTGGCCTTCTTCATGACCTCGATCGCGTGGTAGAAGTCGCCCATCCGGGAGAGCGCGTCGGTGATCTGCCGGTAGAGCTGGGCCGCCTTCGCTGCGTCGCAGGACTCGTCGATCAGTGGTGTGATGTCGAGGAGGATGGTCGGGTTGCCGCTCTTCTCGACGACTGCAATCCCGGAGAGGACAATCTCCTCGATGGGGAGCTGGGTCTCCCCCACGCCCCGGGCATTGAACTCGAACGCCTTCTCGAGGAACCAGCGTTCTCCGCTCCGCTCTGCCTTCTTCAGGAGTTCAAGGACGAGGGTCTGTCCTGCCCACGCCTTTTCGTCGTCGATCCTGAGCAGTTTGGTGTATATCTGCTTCTTGTCCCGCTGGCGGTCGAGGAGTTGCTCGGTCAGGGTTGCGAGGACTTCGGTGAGCCGCTCTTCGGGGATATCCGGGAGGGAGTCTATGATATGCTCGACGTCGGAGATCTCCTTCTTCAACGAGGATTTCCAGGTGGCATCCACGATGTCGGCGATCGAGTTGGTGCGCCGGATCTTCTGGTTGATCTCGGTAGCGCTCGAAAGCCCGCTGATCACAAGGTTGATGTCACCTGACTCGATGCCGGAACCGGCGATCGCCCGGGCCACGTCGGCATGGAGTTGCGATTGTCTTGATATGTCGCCGATCTCGGGGAGCATCTGGAGAGCATACTGCATGATATCGATGTTTTGGTGTTTTTGACCGTACCGGATGAAGAGCGGGATGATCTCGGAGAGGATTGCTGAGCGGTATTTACGGATGCTGATCTTATCGAAGGCTTCTCCTCCTTTCTCGATATAGTGGATGTCCCCGGTATCGACCCCGGCCTGGACCAGATCACGGGAGATCCCGGCGAGGATATCGGACTGGTGGCTCTTACGGTCGAGTTTGTCGACCAGGGTAAATATTGCGTAGAACCATGCTTCATCCTTGTTCTCACTATATCTGACGGCAGCACGCCTGGCGAGGGCGAATATCTCTTCTTTGGTCGGTTCGACGAGCTGGCTTAAGAGTTCGGGCTGGCCTTCGCCGAACGCCGCTTCAACCAGGGCGGCGTTCATCTGCTCGTAGAGTGATTTCTTCTCCTTCCGCGTCTGGGTCTCCGATATGTCTGAAACTACCTTTTCAAGCTCACGCAGATCGCCAGAAGAGATAGCGGAGTTTATCTTCTGTTTCATCTGTAATTTTCCATCCATTTTGATCAGCGCTCTCCCGTGGGTACTGCATCATGCATATCCATGATCAGATATATAGATTGCCCCCCTCTCACAAGAATGTTTTTCAGTAGAATTCAGAGAGATCCCCGAAAATATTGAGGATATGGTGGACGATAGGAGTCCTCTGGAGCACTCCGAGTCGAATGTCTCATGAAGGGTCGATCCCGTTGTGAGGGATGATGCGATCATGCCTGCCTGACCACCTGCACCTGCAGTGCTCCTGCTCCGTTCCTATAGGAGCGTCGCACTCGAAAACGCTTCGCGTTTTCTCATGCTCCGGACGTTCCGTCCGTCACAACCTGCATGATCTCCCGGTACATGGCATCCGCGACGCCCGGATCCTTTGCCTCGATCATGATTCTGATCATCGGTTCCGTGCCCGATGCCCGCACAAGAGCCCAGACGTCGTCCCTGGCGATCTTGATGCCGTCGATCTTTTCGACGGTCTCTCCCGAGAATGCCTCTTCGACGGCGCGGACCAGCGCGGGCGGGTCACCAGTGTGGTGTTTCTCCTTGACCAGGTGGTATGCAGGGAGTTCGTCGAGGATATCCGAAAGTTTTCTGCCGTTATGGCTTGCGAGAACCGCCACCATCATGGCGGCGGTCATGCCCCCGTCCCGGCAGAACTGGTGGTCGGGATAGATCAGGCCGCCGTTTCCTTCCCCCCCGAAGGAGACTTTCTTTCCCTCGCCTATCAGTTCGATCATCCTCCTTGCGACATAGATGCTCCCTACGGGGGTATAGTCGACGGTGCAGCCGTGTTTCTCTGCGATATCCCGGATCAGCCGGGATGTGGCGACCGGGGTGACGACGAGCCCGCCGCTGTTCCTGCCGCAGACGTAGTCCTCGACCAGGCCGAACTCGTAGTTCTCTTCTATATAGCGTCCTTTGGTATCGACGAAGACCGCCCGGTCGGCATCGCCGTCATGTGCCACCCCGAAGTCCGCACCCGTGGCGATGACCATCTCCGAGAGGGGCTGCAGCCCTTCGGGGGTCGGCTCGGGCATCCGGCCCGGGAAGGTGCCGTCGAGCCGGGCGTTGATGGTATGGACCCGGCAGCCCATCCTTGAGAGGATGCACGGGGTCGTGAGCGCCGCGGGGCCGGAACCCGGATCGACGACGACGGTCATGCCCTCGCCGATGCCCGCCGGGAAGTAGCTCACGACGGCCTCGATGTACTCCTCGATCCGGTCGGGTGCGGCGGTCTCCGTGCCGACGCCGTCCCAGGGGGCAGCGTCGAACACACCTGCAAAGAACCGGTCCTCGAGCCGGATGATCTCGTCGTCGGACATCTCGGTGCCGTCGGCCTCGATGATCTTCACGCCGTTGTACTCGGGCGGGTTATGGGATGCGGTGATCATCGCGCCGCCGGCAAACCGGTTGGTCTTTATGATATACTGCAGGGCCGGCGTGGGGAGGATGCCCACGTCAACCACGTCGCACCCGGTCATCAGGAGCCCGGCCTTGAGGGCGTGGGTGAGGGCTTCGCCGGACGTCCGTGTGTCCCTGCCGACCGCGATGGTGCCCTTCCTCATCGATCCGAGCGCGGCGCCGATCTTGAGGACGAGACCGGGTGTCATCATCTCTCCGATCACGCCCCGCACGCCGTTCGTTCCAAACATCCGTTTGCCGTTTCGCATCTCTGTCACTTCTCCACGTCGTGTAATTCCTGCTTCAGCCGATCGATAGCATTGCTGGCGGCGGCGAACGCCTCCTGCCTATGCTCTGCAAGTATAGCAAGATAGGTTATATCTTCTCCGGCATAGAGCCGTCCTTTCCGGTGGTGGAACCGTGCACCGATGATCCCGGGGACCGCTTCCATCTCCTGCAGGATACTCTCCGTCAGGGCATCGACGGTCTCGTCGAACTCCAGATATTCGGTCCGCTCGGTGCCGGTCCATTCCCTGACGAGCCCGTTGAACGTGAGGACGGCCCCGGCATGCGAGACGCCGCACTCGCGTCTCAACTCCCGGACCAACCCTTCGATGGTATAGTAATCCTCGAACCGGGCAAGTGCGGCGATCGTCTCGTCGACGGTGGGGTCCCGGAGCACAACGTTCTCGCTTTCTAGGTCGCCTATCACTACCCTCGGGAACGGCCGGGACTTGAACCCCTCGAGTATGGCGTACTCGACTCCGGCATTGCAGAGGATCTCCAGGGTGGAGTCGAGGTCGTTCTCGCGCCTGACGAGGACCGACTTCTCTTCGTCGACGCCGCCGGATATAGCAGCATGCGATTCATGGTATATGGTGGTGTCTTTTCCGGGCTCGAGCAAAAAGCCGTGGTGCCCCAGATGCTTGACCGCTCCGACGGTCCCGCGTGTGGAGAGCGCTCCGATCAGGTTCTTTATGAATGTGGTCTTCCCGGCGTTTGAGCGGCCGACAACCTGAACGATCTTCATGCGTCCCCCTCTTCTTCGTTCCGGCTCTCTTCCTCCTGGCCGGGCCTGGACTTCAGGATGACCGACGCCGCCTCGGCTACGCCCCGCATCACCTCGGTGATCCGGTCCTCGACGTCGATCTCGTCGTCGAGGTTCAGGCTCGTCCCTTCCACCTCCAGCAGGAACCGGGCGACCTCGCTCGCCTCGAAGAGGATCTCATCGAGTTCTTCTGCGGTAAAAAAGCCGCACATGGCCCCGTAGAAGAACGTGGCTCCTGCCTTCTTCACCTTCTTCTTGAACGAGCTCCTCGCCTGGTTGACTGCCTGCGGGGTGTAGGAGTCGACCATGAATGGACAGAGTTCAGGGAGGTTTTCACCGATGAACGTCATCTCCGAACCGCTGGTGGTCTTGAAATCTGCACAGAGGCGTGCGATCGCCCACTCGCGGGCGGTGATATGGGTGTGCTTGCGCAGGAACTGGTTGACCCGCTGGTAGGCGGCACCATCCACCTTCTTGAATTTCTGGTACTTGTTTGGGTCTTTGATGCTGTCAGGCTCTTCCATTTCATCTATCCTCTTGTTGGTTTTGATATTTCAA
Source organism: Methanobacteriota archaeon (assembly GCA_016841955.1). Lineage (GTDB taxonomy): Archaea > Halobacteriota > Methanomicrobia > Methanomicrobiales > Methanoculleaceae > Methanoculleus. The sequence goes on along the minus strand of JAENYE010000003.1, from coordinate 196,913 downwards.
TAGGGCTGGTTGAACGACGGTGCCCCGGGCGGCCGGGATGGCGATTGAGGGAACGATGCTCCGCCAGGAGCGGAGTTCGAGCACCGAAGGTGCGAGTGACGACCGTCCGTAGGATGCGACGGACAGCCCGGAATTTGAGAAGCCGTCAGGCTTCGAGCCGCGACGAGCCGAAGGGCCGGAGCGCGAGAAACCCGATGGGTTTCGAGCAGGAGTCCCGAAGGTGCGATGGGGTGCGCCGCGGGGTCCGGTTGCGGTCAGGCCCCGCGGGACCTGTGGTGCCCTCGTGTCCCATGTTATGTATAGCAACATGTGGTTTATGCCTGCCTCTTTGTTCCCGTGTTCTGGATGGGTATCGGGGTCTTTAGATCGGGTTCTGCCCCTATCGGGACATATTGTGGTGGTATCGCATATCGAGGGGCCGCATTTGCCTGGCGATGCGGGGGGGGCGGGCGCTGGACCTCACCGGGGTGCGAAGCAGCACGGTACCGGTTAAGGTCGAATTGCGACGGATTTTCGAAAGGGGCACAAACGCCAGCCTATCGGGGTAAAGTTGCGCCATATGTGGTCGGCTGGCAGTTTCCCCGGGATGTTGCCCTGCTGTCGATGAGGGCGCGGGTGTATGGTCTCTTATGGGTTTTTCTGCGGGATCCGGCGCACTTGCACCGGTTCGGGGTTGTGCGAAGCATTTTAACAGGATTGGTGCGCCGGCACCTGCTGCGGCCGTGACGCCCTGCCGGGCGGGTTGTTCGAGATTCGGGACCTCCATATCGCGTTTTTGAGCAGGGATCACAGGTCTTCCTATGGGAATGGTTGCTGGCGGGGCCGATCGGGCGTCTGCAGCCATCTGTGTGAGTCCTTTATATGTGGGCGGGATCTGCAGGCCGCGTGGCACCGGTGGTGCTTCCGGCTCGTTCACTTTCTCCCCGCGCGGTAAGGGGTTCATATACTCGGAAGAGGACGTATTCAACAGGGTCTGTCCCCGTCCACCCGGGATGGCAGCCCCATACCTCCTAACGCCGATATCTCCTGCATCACCGGAAATATCCTTTTTGGGGTCCGGGACGAAATTGGCCTGTCTCTCTGCTTTTTCCTCCGAAGGGCGGGCCAGACCCTGATTCGCCGGGCAATCGGGGAATTGCCTGACGTCATGGATTTGGTAGAGTCAATTTTCAGGTTCAGTTTGATAAATCGTGCCCATAATGCTCGCATCGTGGCTTCAATGGATTCCGGGCGCTGTACTCGCGGGGGGTGGGTCGGGTGGGATATGCCCCCTCCTGTAACGGGTTTTTTGGCGTGGAGCCCTGCGATCATCGCTGGCAGCCTTGGTTGGGCCTGGCAGGAGTCCTCCGGGTATATGATCTATTGCGGGGAATAGGCATTTACCGCAATTTTGATATGCTCCGTTATTCAATTATTTATACGATGGAAAACGCCCCTTTCTCGGAATGGCTCGATCGCTTCAGCAGCTACCTCCGAATGCGGAACTACTCGCCCCGGACCATCGAAAAATACGTGCAGACCGTCCGGCGTTTTGCCCGGTACGCCTGGCTCCGGCAGCATTCTGATCCGGACGCGATCTCGTTCGATGACGCCGCATTCGAGAACGCTTCGCTGGATGCGGATGTCAACGTCTCTGCGGCCCTCGTCACCGATTTCTTCTCCTATCTCTCGGAGAGGCAGGACTACAAGCCCAAGACCCTCCACCGGATGATATCGACGCTCTCCTCGTTTTACCGGTACCTCTACGTGCAGGGGGTCGTGATCGCCGACCCGATGCTCGGGGTGGAGCGGCCCCGGATCAAGAATCAGGAACTGAAATACCTCAAACACAGCCAGGTGATCCGCCTGATCAACACCATCGAAAACGAGCGGGACCGGTTGATCGTTCGCCTTATCTACGCCACCGGCGTCCGGGTTTCGGAACTTTGCGCGATAAACGTCGGGGATATCGATTTCGAGGAGCATACGATGCGGGTGAAGGGAAAAGGCGACAAGATCCGGACCGTCTTCATCGACGAAGAGACGCTTGAAGGAATTAACCGGTTTATCGGCAATACAATCGAGGGGCCGCTCTTTTCAGGCCAGCAGGGCAACCATATCTCCCCGCGAACCGTCCAGCATCTCTTCAAGCGATACGCCCCTGCCGGGATTACGCCGCATAAAATCCGGCATTCCTACGCGAGCGAGCTCTACCGCCGGTCGAAGAACCTCCGTGTCGTGCAGGAGAACCTGGGACATTCCTCCATCAAGACGACCGAGATCTACCTGCATACCGACATCGATGAGCGCAAACGCGTCTACCAGCAGTATTTCCCGCTTTCAAACGGGAACGGGGGGGAGCGATCGGGCCGATCGGACGATACCGAATAAACTGCATGATGCTATACCGGATGGGGTCTCCCTGGTCACACCCTCCCCTGCTGCCCCCGGCGGTGCCGGATTTTGCTCCAGGGCTGGCGATGAGGCATTTCTGAGTCCCTCCCGGCATTGTTGTCTAGTGCGGCCTGCTCCGGATTCTATGGTATGACTGCCCGCCCGGTATGCTGTTCCTGTGCCTTGATCCCCAGCCTGCCCTGTCCCCTCAGGCAACGCTCAAATCACTGGAGTGCCTATCCTATCCGTATGCGTTACATCGTCACGGGTGGGGCGGGATTTATTGGGTCCAACCTTGCAGAGCGACTGGCACGCGACGGCCACGAAGTCGTGATCGTCGACGACGTTTCCGCCGGGCGGCGTGAGAATATCGAGCATCTCGCCGGCCACCCCCGGGTGATGTTCATCGAGGGGAGCGTCACCGACCCCGCCCTGCTCACCGATGCCTGTGCCGGGGCGGACGGTATCTTCCACCAGGCGGCCGTCGCCTCGGTCCCCCGTTCCGTGGCAAACCCCCTGGAGACGAACGAGGTGAACGTGACCGGAACGCTGAACGTTCTCTGGGCCGCAAAGGAGTGCGGCGTTCCGGCGGTCGTGGCGGCTTCCACCTCGGCGATCTACGGCGACGACCCGATTTTCCCCAAACGCGAGACGATGGCGCCGAGACCGCTCTCGCCCTATGCGGTCTCGAAACTCGCGGGCGAGTACTACGGGAGGGTTTTTGCCGATCTCTACGGTATCCGGACGGTCTTTCTCCGCTACTTCAACGTCTTCGGCCCCCGGCAGGACCCGAGTTCCGAGTATGCGGCGGTGATCCCGAAGTTCATCACCCGGCTGCTCGACGGAAAGCCGCCGATCATCTACGGCGACGGGGAGCAGACCCGGGACTTCATCTTCGTTGCGGATGTCGTCCGGGCGAACATCCAGGCGATGGAGAGCGACGCCTCGGGCGTCTTCAATATCGCCGGGGGAAGCAGGCTCAGCCTCAATCAACTTGCCGGGAGTCTCTCGGCGATCACCGACATACACCATAGGCCGGTTTATGAGCCGCCGCGGTCGGGGGATGTGCGTGACTCGCTCGCCGACATATCCCGGGCCCACGATGCCTTCGGGTTTTCTCCCCGCTGCACGCTTGATGAAGGGCTCCGCGAGACGGTAGTGTGGTTCCGGGATGGCGGCAGGTGAACTGCTCCCCGGGTCCGGGACCCGCTCCGGGCACCCTGCCGGCCGATCCCGGGTCGCCCCGCTCCCGGGCGTGACGGGTGCAGGAACTTATATATCGTCGCCCCGCAGTAAGGAGTGCGAGGTGCAAGACGTATGCCCCGATTGGTTACACCGGAGATACCCCGTAAGGGTGATGACAGGGATGCATCACGGGCGTACAACGACGTCATCGTAGAGGACCTGCATGACTCGGCTACCCTGAACAACAGGGGTGTGGCGCTTGAGAGGCAGGGCCGTTACGAGGAAGCGCTGGCTGTGTTCAGTGCGGCGATACTCTCCGACAACGATGATGTCTACGCCTGGAACAACCGGGCAGTGATCCTCACCCTGCTCGACCGCCCCCAGGAAGCGGTGCTTGCGTGCAGGCAGGCGCTCGCGATCGACCGGTCGTGCATCTTCGCCTGGGTTACCTACGGCATGGTGCTCGGCAGGCTTGGGAATTACCAGGAGGCCGAACGGGTCCTTGCGGTGGCAGAGGACCTCGATCCGCAGGCCAGGTCACTCTACCCCGGAAATTCGACGATGACCAGGGCTTGAGCAGCAATGCTCATTTTTTCGGGAACCGGATGAAGCAGCCGGCAGGCCTCCACGTCGGCCGGCCTCCCTGTGGCCGAGGGTCGATACACCCCGGGGTGCGATACAGGTCGCTTTACGTTCCGGTCCCGCATGCACCCCTATCCGGCCGCCCCGGATCGGCCTGTCAACACCGCGAGATCGCCGGGTTCGCCCGAACCACCCGGAGAACCTTATGTTTTTATCCCCCTTACCGCAATAGAGTTGTACAATCGAGTGCCCTCCGGCACGGAGTCGATCCCATGAAGACGCTCATACTCGCAGGCGGGAGCGGTACCCGTCTCTTCCCGCTCTCAAGGGAACACTACCCGAAACAGTTCATCCCGCTGATCGATGACGAGTCTCTCTTCCAGAAGACCGTGAAGAGGTCGCTCCTCTTCTCTTCCCCGCATGAGATCGTGATCGTCACCAACACGGACCACAGGTTCCTGGTCCGGGACCAGCTCGCCGCCATCGGGTGTGACTGCCGGGTCCTCGTGGAGCCGGTGGGCAGGAACACACTGCCGGCGATCTACTATGGCGTCCGTGAGGTCACCCGGGAGGACGGGCCCGATACGGTCGCGATTCTCCCCTCGGACCACCTGATCACCGCAACCGGGCCGTTCCAGGAGGCTTTCCGCCAGGCGGAGCGGCTTGCAAGGGACTACCTTGTGGTCTTCGGGGTGCGTCCGACCTCGCCCCACACCGGCTACGGCTATATCCGCCCCGGCGAGCCTCTCGGGGACGGTTCGCTCGTGGACGCCTTCGTGGAGAAGCCCGATCTCGAGACTGCCGGGAGGTATGTCGCCGACGGCTACTTCTGGAACTCCGGCATGTTCTGCTTTGATGCCGGTCTCTTCCTCGCCGAGTGCGAGGCGTGCGCACCGGAGGTGGCCCGGGCGTTCGAGCACCCCCTCGAGGAGGCATACGACGCAACCCCAGCCCTCTCCATCGACTACGGCATCATGGAGAAGACCCGGCGGGCGGCGGTCGTGCCGCTTGAATCCGACTGGAGCGACGTGGGGAACTTCGACGCACTTTATGTCGCCCTCCCGAAGAGCGGGAGCGGCAACGCGGTCAGGGGCGAGCATATCGGGATCGACTCTTCCGAGAACCTGATCATTGCGGATCGCCTGATCGCCACCGTCGGCGTTCGCGACCTTGCCATCGTCGAGACGAAGGACGCGATCCTGGTCGCCGCCCGGGACGAGGCCCAGCGTGTGGGTGAGATCGCAAAGGCCCTCCGCGAGAAGGGGGACTCCCGTGCCCTCTTCCACACGCAGGTCCACCGCCCCTGGGGCTCCTACACGAACCTCGAGGAGGGGCGGTCCTATAAGATCAAGCGGGTCACCGTCCCCCCCAGCCGTCGCCTCTCCCTCCAGATGCACCACCACCGCTCCGAGCACTGGGTGGTCGTCACAGGGTGTGCCGAGGTGACGATCGGCAATGAAACCTCCCTCCTCCGGAACGGCGAGTCCACCTTCGTCCCGGCGGGAACGGTCCACCGGCTCGCGAACCCCGGCCTCCTGCCGCTCGAACTGATCGAGGTCCAGATCGGGGAGTATACGGGAGAGGATGATATTGTAAGATTCGAGGATGATTTCGAGCGGGCATAAATCCTCTCATTTTTATTCAAGACACTCTCGTCGCTAAAAGGATCGGGCAATTATGCACTTATTAGTGAGACAATCATCCCGATGAGTATTAAATTTCTTTCATGCGAAATAAAATACATTAGCCGCCTGCTGAAAAGTCGAGCATCTTAGTAGGATCGCCAATGCCTTTTTACCGATGGTCGGCATCATGGGAGTGATGCCTCGATCCCGCACCGTGATCCTCATCCTCGCAGCGGCGGTGGTGGTCGCCATCGCCATCGCTATCGGGATTCTCGCCGACTGGTTCTGGTTTGGAGCGGTCGGCTACGAGTCGGTCTACCTGACCGTATTAGTGGCACGGGTCGGTCTAGGGACGTTGGGGTTCCTGGTCTTCTTCGGGTTCTCGTACGTGAATGCCGCCTATGCCGCCCGGACCGCGGCGCGGGTCTTTGCGGCGGAGCCGAAGCCGCCGCTCGTTGCAGGGCTCGTCGCGGCCGCAGGGGGGCTGATCGCGGGACTCGTGCTTGCGGGCGCCTGGGAGACGGTGCTTCTCTACCTGAATCAAACGCCGTTCGGTGTGGAGGATCCGATCTTCGGCATGGATATCGGGTTCTATGTCTTCTCGCTCCCGTTCTACACGCTCGTCGTAAATTTCCTGCTGTGGCTCTTCCTCTTCTCGGCCCTGCTCGCCGCAGCCTCGTTCCTGATCCGGGCGCTGGGGATCGAGTTCGAACCGGGGGTGCAGCCCTCGGTGACCGTCGAGCCGCTCGGGTGGCGGCAGTACGCCCGGCGGCTCCTCCCGCACATCTCCGTCCTCCTCTTCCTGACATTCATAGCACTCGCCGCCAGGCTCTGGCTGGCACGGTACGGCATCCTCTTCTCGACGACCGGGACCGTCTATGGTGCCGGGTACACGGCGGTCAACGTCACCCTTCCGGTGCTGACGATATTAGCGGTCCTCGCGCTCGTCGTCGGGATCGGGTTTCTGGTCAACGAGGTCTTCAAGCGGCTCAACGTGATAGGCTACGGCATCGCAGCGTTTGCGGCCGTCGCCTTCATCGGGTTCGTCGCCGCCGCCGCCGTGCAGGGGCTGGTGGTGGCCCCGAACGAGTACAACCTCGAGGAGGAGTACCTCGGCTACAATATCCGGCTGACGCGAGCTGCCTACGACCTCGACGAGGCGGACGAGCGGTTCTTCCCGGTCGAGCTGAACCTCACCGCCGAAGACATCCGGGAGAACGACGCCACCATCCGGAACATCAGGCTCTGGGACTGGCGCCCGCTGCAGGCCACCTACTCGCAGCTGCAGCTCTTCAGGACCTACTACGACTTCTATGACGTCGACGTCGACCGCTACACCCTCGACGGCCAGTACAAGGAGGTGCTGGTCTCGGCACGGGAGCTGGACGTCGGGCTCCTCCCCCCGCAGGCGCAGACCTGGGTCAACCGCCACCTGATCTTCACCCACGGCTACGGGGCGGTGATGAACCCCGTCGACCAGGTGACCTCCGAGGGGCTCCCGGTCTTTTACCTGCAGAACATCCCGCCGGCAACGCAGTTTCCGAACCTCACCCTCGCGGAGCCCGCGATCTACTACGGCGAGGAGACGGGGAACTACGTGGTGACAGAGACCACCACGGCCGAGTTCGACTACCCCTCGGGCGACCAGAACGTCTACGCGACCTACGACGGCTCCGGCGGCGTTCCGCTCGGGGACTGGCTCCGGAGGCTGGTCTACGCGGTCAGGTTCGGCTCGGTCGAGCTCCTGGTCTCGGGCTCGATCACCCCGGAGAGCAGGATCCTCCTCTACCGGAACGCGGCCGAGCGGGCGGCGACCATCGCGCCCTTCCTCTCCTACGACGCCGATCCCTACGTCGTGGTCGACGGGGGGAAGATCTACTGGATCATCGATGCGTATACGACCACCACGCAGTACCCCTACTCCGAGCCGACAGTCGGCGTAGGCCAGCGGCTGAACTATATCCGGAACAGCGTCAAGGTCGTCGTCGACGCCTACGACGGCGACGTCACCTACTACGTCGTCGATCCCGACGACCCGCTGGTCGCAGCCTACGCAAATATCTTCCCCGGGCTCTTCCGTGGGATCGAGGAGATGCCTGCAGGCCTCCGCGAACATATACGCTACCCGCAGGGGATCTTCGATGTCCAGGCCAACGTCTACGCCATCTACCACATGCAGGACCCGCTGGTCTTCTACAACAAAGAGGACGCCTGGGTGATCCCGGATGAGATCTACCGGGGATCCCGGCAGCAGATGGTTCCCTACTACGTCATCCTGCGGCTTCCGGGCGAGACGGAGGAGGAGTTCATCCTGATGCTCCCCTTCACCCCCCGGAACAAGGAGAACATGATTGGCTGGATGGCGGCACGGGCCGATGCGCCGAATTACGGGGAGCTGGTGGTATTCCAGTTCTCCAAGCAGGAGCTGACCTACGGCCCCATGCAGGTCGAGGCCAGGATCGATCAGAATCCGGAGATCTCGGAGGCGATCACCCTCTGGTCGCAGGCGGGGTCGGACGTCCTGCGGGGCAACACGCTCGTCATCCCGATCGAGAACTCCATCATCTACGTCGAGCCGCTCTACCTCGAGGCCACCGAGCGGGGAACGCTCCCGCAGCTCCAGCGGGTGATCGTCGCCTACGGGGACAGCCTGACCATGCAGGAGACCCTCAACCAGTCGCTGGCGGTTATCTTCGGGATCGAGGAGGAGGTTCCGCCGCCCGGAGAGGTGCCCGTGCCCACCGGGGATCTCGCGGAGCGGCTCGCCCGGATTGCCGAGCTCTATGAGGCCGCGCAGCAGGCCCTCTCGGAGGGCGATCTCGGGCGCTACCAGGAGCAGATCAACGAGATCGGGGAGGTTGCGTCCTCCTAAATCTCCGCTCTCATCCCGGGCGAGCATGCCTTGATAATAGAGGAGAGACATATATACTGGGACTCTGTGAGCGCAGCAGATCGCACCCCCGTAGTGTAGTGGTCAATCATGCAGGACTTTGGATCCGGCGACGGCGGTTCGAATCCGCCCGGGGGTATGAAGACGGTTTGGTAGATACCTCCGCCCTCCATTTCAGGGCGGAGCGCCATGCCCCATGATTCAACGGGCTCCGGGATCTTGCCCTTCCCTGCTTGGAACTTACTCTGCACGGACGCACGGTCTGCACGGACGCACGGCAGAATACTTTTATCCACGAGCCTCGCATACTCTTCCCGAGCGTCGTACGATCAGATGCAGGCGATGAAGTCCGCCTCGAACCGCCGACCCGGCTGATGACTTCTACCTTACGCCTCCTATGATCTCCGACGACGAACGAGAACGGACAATTCGGTTTATCGCTGAGCGGCGGTGCGAAAACGGTGGATACTGCCACTACCGGCTGGACGAGCCCGGCGCTGCCGATACCTTTTTCGCGCTCGATACCCTCCGGCTCCTTGGTGCTATCGAGCATGACCCGGTCACCGGGGCCTTCCTGATGCGGATGCAACATGACGACGACGGATTCGGTACGTTCCATACCGGAGTGTACGCCCTCCGGAGCTGCGCAATCCTCGGACTGCAACCGCCCTTCGACCCGGGCCCCTGGGCCCGGTCGTTCGATCCGATACCCCGTGGAGCGGAGCGGTCGGTCGAGTCGGCCTCCATCTTCGAGCGGACATGGTTCTCTCTCGACCTCTACCGTCTGCTTGGGGTTGGCATCGCCGAACCCCTCCGCGAGGAGGTGCTCTCCCTCGTTCGCTCTTTCCATCATCCCGACGGTGGGTTCGGACACAAACGTTCGACGATGATCGAGACCTGGCATGCTCTTGCGATCCTCGACCGGATCGGAGAGCCGCATTCCCCGTTCCGTGTCGCCCGGTTCCTCCGGCGATGCGAACACCCCGACTTCGGCTACCTCGGCATTCCGGGATCGACGCCGTCGTTCCTCGAGCACGCTGCCGCCGGGGTGGAATGCGCCATGCTCGCCGGGGTTCCGCCCCGGTTCCCTGAGGCGTGTCGGGAGTTCATCCGGCGGTGCAGGAATGCAAACGGCGGCTATTCCCGCTCGACCTTCGGGGGCATATCGACGCTCGAGAATACCTGGCCGGCAATCCGGGTGCTCGCACGCCTGGAGAATGCCTGTGATACGGATGGTGATACCTATGACTGAAGCTGATACAAGGATCAGATCGATCCATGCCCGTGAGATACTGGACTCCCGGGGAAACCCTACCATCGAAGCGGATGTTACACTCGCCCACGGGGTGTGCGGACGCGCCGCATCGCCCTCCGGCGCATCGACCGGCATCCACGAGGCCGTCGAGCTCCGGGACGGCCTGCGGGACCGTTACGGCGGCAAGGGAGTACAGAGACCCGTCAACCTGATCAACGGTGAAATCGCCGGCAGCCTGAGGGGTATGGACGCCCGCGACCAGGCGGCAGTGGACGAGGCCCTCTGCAGGCTGGACGGAACGCCGAACAAGCAGAATCTGGGCGCGAATTCCACGCTTGCCGTCTCCATGGCCGTCGCCCGGGCAGCCGCTCTTGCCGAGGGGTCCCAACTCTGGGAGTACCTCGGCGGAGCAGGGAGCCCCCTCCTCCCGGTCCCCATGATGAACATCCTCAACGGCGGGGTTCATGCCAACTGGCAGGGCCCCGATTTCCAGGAGTACATGATCGCACCCTACGGTGCGGCGAGCATCGCGGAAGCGGTCAGGTGGGGGAGCGAGACCTACCATGCGCTCAAAGGTATCCTCAAGGCGCAGGGTTACACAACCGGTGTCGGCGACGAAGGCGGGTTTGCCCCTGTAGTATCCTCGAACACCGAACCGCTGGACCTGATCGTGGAAGCGATCGAGAGGGCCGGCTACGCGCCCGGCAGGGAGATCGGCATCGCCCTCGACCCGGCATCGAGCGCGTTCTATACGGACGGCGCCTACCACCTCAGGACCGAAGGGCTGACCCTGACCGCCGCCGGGATGGTGGATCGTTACCGCGACCTGGCGGCGGCATACCCCATCATCGTCATCGAAGACGGCCTTGCGGAGGACGACTGGGATGGGTGGCGCCTGCTGACGGAGACGCTCGGGGACCGGGTGGAGTTGGTCGGCGACGACCTCTTCGTCACCAATGTGCAACGGATTGAGCGAGGTATCCGGGAAGGTACTGCCAATGCCGTCCTGATCAAGCCCAACCAGATCGGGACCGTGACCGAGACGATCGCCGCGGTGCACCTGGCGCAGCAGCAGAACTGGGGCGCGATGGTCTCCCACCGGAGCGGCGAGACCGTCGATACGTTCATCGCCGATTTCACCGTCGCAATGCGGACGGGTCATCTCAAGACCGGCGCACCGGCCCGGGGCGAGCGGGTGGAGAAGTACAACCAGCTCATCCGGATCGAAGAGGCGGCCGGGGATGCAGCCCGGTACGCCGGGCGGAGCGGGTTTGTTCGATAAGATCGACTGAGTCGTGCCGTCCGATCCGGACGGGAGCCCTACTGCGAGCAACATGCGGGTCCTCTTGCCCGCCCTGCCACCGCAACCGGGCCGGATGCGAACAGGACAGCGTTCCGCCGTGCAGAGAAGGCGCTGCCCGGCGAGGGGGATGGCGACGCTCTCCGGCATGCCGGAGATGCCTGCGAACCGGAGCCGTGGCTGTCTCGGGAGACACCCGTTTCCATCTTGCGGGGAATATCGGGACCGTGCCCCGGTGCTCCCTGGCGGAGAAGTTCTGCCCTGCCGCGCCGGTGAGGGGAGGATACCTGCATAGACGCGGAACCACCCGGGAACAAAGGATTAATTAACCATTCGGTGAGAAAGAAGTTATATTCAGGTGATGGAGTTCACCTCTAACCGCTTTTGTGGCTGATAACTCCTACTATCCGTCCGGCGGATACGCACATGATGTACCCGCCCGATTCATGCTGATTGTCAAGGAGATACCCTATGAGCAGCCACACCCGGCATCTACCCGAGATCCTTGCCCGCGAAGCCGACCGCATCCAATCGTTCGGTCCCGAGTATGCGCCGTACGCCGACCAGCTCCGGACGCTGGCGAACCGGCTTGATTCCGGCCGGTTCCACCTTGCCGTGCTCGGCCAGTTCAAGCGGGGGAAGAGTACGCTGATCAACGCGCTCCTCGGCGAAGCCCTCCTCCCGAGCTCGGTGATCCCGCTGACCGCCATCCCCACGCTGATCGCCCACGATGACCGACGGGGCGTTCGTATCCGGTTCCAGGGCGACCGCGACGACGAGGTCGTCGAGAGCGAGACTAACCACGACCTGTACCGGGCGCTCCTTCACTACGTTTCGGAAGAGTTCAACCCGAGGAACGAACAAGGCGTCCTGCAGGTAGAGGTGACCCACCCCGCACCTCTCCTCTCGAAGGGTGTCGTTCTGATAGATACTCCCGGGATCGGGTCTATCCACCAGCACAACACCGAGATGACCCTGAATTTCCTCGCCCAGTGCGACGCCGCGCTCTTTCTGGTTTCAGCCGACCCGCCGATCACCGAGGTGGAGGTCGAGTTCCTCCGGACAATCCGCGATGCGGTCACAAAGGTCTTCTTCGTCCTCAACAAAGTGGACTACCTCAGCGACGACGAACGAGAGACGGTGCTCGCGTTCTTCGAGACGGTGCTCCGGGAACGGGCAGGTATCGAAGGGCCGATCACCGTCTTCCCGGTCTCGGCGAAACGGGCGCTTACCGCCAAAACGACCGGCGATGCCGGCCTCTGGGAGTCGAGCGGGATGGGGGCGGTCGCGGAGCACCTGATCGAGTTCCTTGCCGGGGAGAAGAACGCCGTGCTCCGGGATGCGGTCCGGAAGAAGGGTCTCGACCTGCTGAACAACGTCGCGCTCCGGCTCGAACTCTCCCGCCGGGCACTGGAGATGCCGCTTGACGAACTCGAGGAACGAATGCAGGTATTTGAGGTGAAGATCCGGGAGGCGGAGCTCCAGCGGCGGCATGCCGCCGACATCCTGGAAGGCGACCATAAACGGGCGGTGGCCTGGCTCGAAGAACAGGTGCAGGCGCTCCGGGAGCGGTCGCTGGCGCACCTCCGGGCGGTCGCGGAGGATGCGCTCGTCGGCCCCGCGGGGCCGGACGAGGCGGCGGCGCAGAACGCCGTGGCCGCCGCCATCCCACCGCTCTACGAGCACGAACTCGGCGAAATGACTGCAGCGGTCGAGCAAAAGGTGACCGCGCTCCTGCAGGTTCACCGGCAGCAGGCCGGCGGCCTCGTTGGGTCGATCCGGATCGCCGCCGCAGATCTTTTCGAGATCCCCTACCATGCTCCGGAGAGCGACCGGAAGATCGAGATGCAGCAGGAGCCGTACTGGGTCTCCCGGAAGGGCTGGGAGAGCACCTTCAGCCCGGTCACGAACGATCTCCTCGACCGGGCGCTGCCGCGCTCGATGCGGGAGAAGCGGATCAGGGGGCGGCTCGAGAAGCAGATCTCCTATCTCGTGGTCAGGAACGCCGAGAACCTCCGGTGGGCAACACTCCAGAACATCGATGCAACGTTCCGGCAGTTCTCCCGGGAGCTGGATGCTGATCTGGCGGAGGCCGCTGACGCCACCAGGGGGGCGATCGCCGCCGGCTACCAGAAGAGGAAAGAGCGGATGGACGAAGCGGCGGCCGACCTCACCAGGTTGCGGCAGGCATCGGCGGAGGTTGCGGCAGGCATCCTGTACCTTGAGCAAGAGTGACGTATGGCCGGTGGCAGAGTTCGTGCAGGGAGGGCTCTCCCGGCGGTCCTTCAAGGGTGCATACTGCGCCAATGATGCATGCAGAAGGGATCGGCCCGGGTAAAGGAAACCCCGGGGTCCGGCATACCCTGTCGGTACGGGCGGATGGGCGATTGGCCCCCCGGGGCGTCTCGTCTCTCACCAGGCTTCCGGAAACGCCATGTTGGTGTAGATGTCCTCGAGGCGCGCCTTGTGGCCGCGCTCCATCGAGGCGAGGCTCTGGAATAACTCCTTCTGTTCCGGGTCGTCGCTCAGGCCCGCAAGCTGGGTGTACATCTGCATTGCGTCGAGCTCCTTTCGGATCGCGATAACGAGGCCGTCGAGCGGTTTTAAGTCGGCCGAGAGCGGCGGGCTCTCCAGGACGTCGGCGACTTTGTAGTCCCGCTTCGTGTCGAACCCGAGTTTTGAAGGTTCTTTCAGGAGAAAGCCCTCGAGGGTCTTTCTGTGGATGCTCTCCTCCCCGGCGAGTTCGTTGAAGAGGTCTTTTAAATTTTCGTCCGTGACCTTCTCCCTGACCGTGCGGTAGAAGGTGTAGGCCTCGATCTCCCGGTCGATGGCATTCAATATGATGGAACGGTACTCTTCGGCGTCCATGACTTCATGCACCGGTGGGACAGTAGCATCCGGGGCTTTTAAATCTTGTTGGGGGCAGGCTCTGGTATCGTGTTGGACCGGCCGGCGAGTGATCGCGGTGGTGGCCACGGTGAGGGCCGAAGGGGCGGGTTCAGGGAACGACTGTCCGTAGGACAGGAGTTCGAGCACCGATAGGTGCGAGTTGGAGACAGGAGAGAAGAGGCTCGGCTGATTGAAGTGTGATCGTGATATGCATTAGAGAGTTGATCGTACCTCGTACATGACAGCCCTTCGGTTACACCCGGGCACGGATTTCGAGGGGTATCGCGTCTGGGGGAGTGCGACTGGCCGAAGGGTGCGACGGACAACGTCCGGAGCTTGAGAAGCCGTCAGGCTTCGAGCACGAGCACGAGCACGAGCACCGTTAGGTGCGAGGGGCTGACGGGGAGACCCCCCTCCCCTGTCCCCACCCCCCGTGGCGATACTCCCACGGTCCACTGCACCCGGATTTTCCCTCGACTCGGTCGCCTTGTTTGCCGCAAATCGGAGCCCCGCAGTCTCTTCGAACTCCCTCCCTTTCAGGGAAGCCGTCGCTCACACCTGACGGTGACTACGCTCCAGTTTTAAGAGCCGTCGCGCCGCGAAGGTCTTCGCGAAAAAAAGAGATCAGATAAACCGGGGTTTCCGGGAGAGTAACTTCGGGGTGTAGAGCGGCCGGAAGGGCTTTCCGGCGGTCTCCAGATTCACTGCCTGGATGAGCTCGTTCTCGGTCATCGTCTCCTTGTAGGGTTTCTTCCTCTCCGAGAGCTTCCGGATGGTGACCATGAGTCGGCCGGTCTCGGCCTCCTGGTCGCCGATCACCGCGACGTAGGGCACCCAGTCCATCCCGGCCTCGCGGACCTTCTTGTTCACGCTCTCGTCCCGGTCGTCGACGTCCGCCCGGATACAGGCTGCGGTCAGCCGGGCACCGATCTCCTCGGCAAAACAGACGTGCCGCTCCGCCACCGGCACCAGCCTGACCTGGGTCGGGGCGAGCCAGGTCGGGAACGAGGGGACCTCCTGGGCCGCGGTGTTCTCAAGCATCGCGCAGATCACCCGCTCGATCGAGCCCGTCGGCGAGCAGTGGAGGATCGGGGGGTGGACCTCCGTCCCGTCCGGGGTGTAGTACTTGATGTCGAACCGGTCGGCGCTCTCGACGTCGATCTGGACCGTCGGGTTCTCGATCGGCCTGCCCTGTGCATCGATCGCCGCGAGGTCTACTTTAGCGATCCAGTAGTGGCTCCGCTCCGAGAGGACCTCGATCAGCATCGGCACGCCCGACTTCGTGACGATCCCCTTCACCCAGAGTTCATACTGGTCGAAAAAGTCCCGGGTGCACCGGAAGACGCCCACGAGCGGGGTCTCGAGATCCTCGCCGCTCTTCCAGCCTATGGCGAGCTGCTCCTCGAACGCCGCAAGCGCGCCGTCCACGTCCCGGCAGAGGGTGTGCATATCGGGCATCGTGAAAGCGCGGAGGCGCTTCAACCCGATCACTTCGCCCTTCTGCTCGTGCCGGAACGAGTAGGTCGAGAGCTCGTAGAGTTTCATCGGGAGGGTGTTTGGGGAGATGTGCATATCGTGCATGATGGAGAACATCCCGAAACACGCCGCGAACCGGAGCATCATATCGCGGTTGCCGCTCTTGAACCGGTACTGCCGTTCCCCGAACTTGGCGGCGTGCTCTGCGATCGCCTTATCGCCGAGGTCGTACATCACCGGGGTCTCTACCGGCATCCCGCCGTACTCGAGCACCCGTGCAAGAACGTAATCGCTGAGGAGGTCCCGGATCAGCTTGCCCCGGGGCATCCAGCGGTGGTGCCCGACGTCCGAGCGCGGCTCGTACTCGACGAGTTCCTTGGCCCGCATCAGGTCGACGTGAACCGGCTCGACCCCGTCAGGCCCCGGGTACCCGAGTTCCTTCCTGACCAGGGAGGCGAAGGGCGTCTTCTCCTCCGCGTAGTCGGCCGCGTCTTTGCGCTCCCCCTCGGGAGTGAAGACGAAGAACTCGTGCTGGATCTCTTTCTTCTCGCCTGCCGGCCCTTCGCCGGGTACGATCGTCCGGGAGAGCTCCGAGAGCGGGTGCCCCTTGCAGGAGAGCGAGAATGCCTTGTACCAGCCGAACGGCGCCCGCTTCACGACGAAGCCGTCCGTCCCGGCGAGGGCCGCTTCGATGCCCCTGAGAGCGCTCACCGCCGCTTCCGGCGATGCAAGATCGGAGGAGAGGTGGGCATAGGGGTAAATCATGATATTGGTGGTGCCGAGCTGCCTGGCGGTGGCGACGATCTCGTCTGCCGCCTGCCTGACGGCATCCTCGATGTTCTCCTCGTCGACAGACTCAACCGCGCAGAAGACGGCGAGCGCCTCATCGAGGGCGTCCTTTGGGACGGCGTCCTCTTCGGCGACCTTCGTCTTCTTCCGGGCCTCGTATTCGATATGATCAGAGTGGATCAGAAGAAGTCGCATTGGTATCCCCAGTTGAATCGTTCAATATCTGTTTTCCTGCTATATAGTGCATAACGCTCTTCGGGTGGGAGCACATGGCGTCCCGCCTGCCTCCTCCCCCACCGGGCGGCGGGGTGCGCGCCTTTGCCCGGTTGCCGGCGGCACGGATCACGCGCGGCGCGCATTCTCATGGTAGCGGGAGAGGGTCGCCTGCCGCTGGTCCATGTACTTCGCGTCCCGCTTCATGTTGTACGGGTACGCGGCGCGATCCGTGCGGTAGAATACCAGCTGCCCGATCGGCATCCCCGCGTAGACCCGGACCGGCCGGGAGTTCACGTTGCACATCTCGAGCGTGATCGTCCCCCGGAACCCCGCGTCGATCCAGCCTCCCGTCTGGTGAAGTTCGACCCCCAGGCGGGCGATGCTGCTCTTCCCCTCGATGCTCGCCACGACGTCGTCGGGGAGTTCGATCGATTCCAGGGTCTCGGCGAGGAGGAACTGTCCCGGCGCAAGGACGATCGAGTCGGCCACCTTCTCCTCGGTGTTCAAGCAGACGCTCTCCTCCTCGTAGGGGTCGATCACGGTGTCCCCCGGAACGTACCAGACGAAGTGGGAACCGAGCCTGATGTCCAGGGAGTTTGGCTGGATCAGGCCTGGTTCGAAGGGGTCTACCTTGATATACCCGCGCCTGATGCGGTCTTCTATCTGCCAGTCGACAAGAATCATTCTACTAGATCTCTCCCGCAAACTATTCTTTGTTTTCGAGATGCCACTCCGTGCGGCGCATCAACCCGTGAAGAGTGCTCGCCTCGCGGATGGTCAGTTTCGTCCGGCCGAGCACCCGGCGGATGAGGGTCATCGTGTTCTCACGCTTGAAGTCCGGGTGGTCGATCCGGTCGAGAAATGCGTCGATGTGCCGGTAGAGCGACTCCATCTCGATCTGCCCTGCCAGGGGGTAGGTCCCGCGCGGCAGGTTCGCAAGTTCGTAGCAGAGGATGCCCACTGCGTGGGAGAGGTTGAGGATCGGATACACCTCCGAGGTCGGGATGGTGCAGATGAGGTTCGCGCGCTTCAGTTCGGTGTTCGCGAGTCCCCAGTTCTCCCGCCCGAAGAGGAGCGCGACCGTCCCGTCGATGTCGGCGACAATCTCCCGGACCTCCGCCGGCGCGTAGTAGGGCATCCGCATCGGGGTGCAGACCGATTTGCTCACCTCGCCGGTCGTCGCGACCACGAAGTCGAACTCCCGGTAGACCTCGTCGACCGTCATCCGGCGGGCGCCCTCCAGGACGTCGCGGGCGTGGGAGGCGCGCATGATGGCGTCGTCGCCGAGCGGGCAGGGGTTGACCAGTATGAGCCGGGTAAACCCGAAGTTCTTCATCACCCGGGCGGTAAACCCGACGTTCCCCTCGTAGAGGGGTTCGATCAGGACGATTGAAATCTCAGGCATGCCTCACTGTACCGCCCGGACCGTTGCCCGGAGCACATCGATCCCTTCCTCGTAGACCGCGTTGCCCACGACGATCGTGTCGGCGATGCGGCCCATCTCCGCCGCCTGCTCCGCCGAGCGGATCCCGCCGCCGTAGTAGAGGGTGGCGTGCTCGATCGCTTCGGACGCCGCCTGCACTATGCAAGGGTCCCCATAGGTTCCGCTGTACTCGATGTAGACGATCGGGAACCGGAAGTACCGGTCTGCCACCTCCGCGAACGCGGCCACATCCTCGGCCGAAAGGGTGCAGTCCGCCCCAGTCACCCGCCCGACGGCGGAGTTCGGGTTGAGGACGATGTAGGCCTCAGGCACCACCATCTCCCAGTCGACGCTGCTCGCGTGGCGTAGCCAGGCGTAGTGCTTCCCGACGATCCAGCGGACGTCGTTCGTGTTCATCACGCTCGGCACGAAGAGGTGGTCGACCGCCCCGTCGAATATGGCGCAGTCGGGGCTCGCCGGTTCCACCACCAGCGGCAGCCCGTAGGCGGAGACCAGATCCAGGAGTTCGCAGAGGTTCTCCCGCGTCACGTTCAGGGTGCCCGAGAGCATCAGGGCGTCGGTCCCGCTCGTCACGATCTCCTCGACGGCGCCTCGCGAGAGGCGTTTGTCGGGGTCCAGTTTCGTCACGTGTGCCCAGGTCTTCCAGTTCGCGTGCATGGTGTCACTTCAGATGGCCGATGTAGTCGTGGAGTCTGGCTTTCGGGATGCCGGTGATGGAGGAGACCTCTGCCGGGTCGGCCTCCCGCAGCGTGGCGGCGTCATAGATGCCTGCCAGGTAGAGCCTGTCCACGGTCGCCTCGCCGATGCCGGGAACTTCCAGGAGTTCTTTTCGCCCGCGCTCAAGCATCGCCTTTGAGACTTTCGGCGGGGTGGGGCGCCCGAGGTGCCTGCAGACCAGATCCACATGTTTATATACGGTTTCCGGATTAATGCCGGTTTTGCTCGAGAGGTAGGGGATGGGAAGGTAACAGAAGTCGTCGGGGCTCGCGACACCCCCTGCCTGGTACTTCTTCAGGCTGACCGCGGGAACCCCGGCCTCCCGGAGGGCGCGCTCGTTGCAGAGGCCGCGGGCTGCCGCCAGGAGTTCTGCTGCGGCCGCCTCGCCGATGCCGGCCTTCTTCAGCGCCGCGGGGTCGGCCCGGGAAAGCGCGTGGATATCTCCTATTCCCTGTTCGAGGAGACTTCTGGTGATCTTCGCGTGGCTCCGGCCCTTGCGGGGCGGGACGATCTTCCGGATGAACTTCCTGAGTTCCGAGCGGCGCCGGAGGACTTCGAGCGCGCCCCCTGCCTCATCTATGAGCTGCTCGGCCTCCGGGCTCCCGATGCCGACGGTTCGGGCGAGTTCTTCGGGCGGCGTGCCCGCGATCTCGGAGACCGTGTAGATATGGTGCGCGTGCAGGCGCTGCACGAGGTCGTCGGTCATCGAGGGCATCATTCGGAGCGCCTCGACGTTCGAGGCGATATGGCTGCAGAGCGGGCAGCCGATCGTCCACGGCCGGGAGCCCTTCCGGATCAGGCGGACATGGGAGAGCCCGTGCTTCTCGCAGGTCTCCTCGATCCGGATTGCCCGCCCCCAGGTGCTGCCGGGCAGGCTGATGTTGAACCGGCACTCCGGGTAGCCGGTGCAGCCGATGAACTGGGAGACGCCCAGGTGCCGGATCCGGAGGTCGTGGCCGCAGACGGGGCAGGGGCCGACGGTATGCTCCTCTGCGGTCTGCTCCATGATCTCGCTGCCGATCTCCGCCTTGTGCGCCTCGAGTTTGTCGAAAACCCGATGCAGCATCTCCCGGGACTCGGTGACGACGTCGTCGCGGGAGCGCTGGCTCTGCTTGATGAGCTGCATGTGCTCTTCAAGCGTCCGGGTCATCTCGGGCTCCGTGATCGTTTCCGCGTGGTTGTCGAGCGCGTCCGTGACGGCTCTCCCGACGAGCGTCGGGCGGAGCGGGTTTCCCTCCACGTAGCGGCGGGAGACGAGTTTCCCGATCACCTCGTGCCGGGTGCTCTTCGTGCCGAGGCCGAGCTCCTCCATCACCTGGATGAGCCGGCTCTGGGAGTAGCGCGCCGGCGGCTGCGTCTGCTTCTCCTCGAGGTTCACGTTCTTGATCGGCAGGCGTTCGCCCGGAGAAAACACCGGGAGGATATTCTCCTTTGCCTCCGAGTAGGGGTAGACCCGGCGCCATCCGGCGGAGAGGAGCCGGCCGCCCGTGGCCGTGTAGGGCTCGCCGGACGCATCGAAGAGGCATTTGGTGGTCGCCCACGTCGCGTCGGGAGAGAGGGTCGCAAGGAACCGCCGGACAATGAGTTCGTAGACCTTCCACCTGTCCTGCCCGAGAGCCTCGCGCGTCGCCGCTCCCGTCGGGTGGATCGGCGGGTGGTCGGTGCTCTCCTTCTTGCCCCGGGTCGGGACCGGACGCCGGTGCTGCTGCACCCAGGCGACGTCCGCGCCGAACACCCCTCCTTTGAGCGTCTCAAGGATCCCGTTCAGGTTCAGGGACTTCGGGTAGACCGTGTTGTCGGTCCTCGGATAGGAGATGTACCCGTTCATGTAGAGGTCTTCGGCGATCCGCATCGCGTTCGCCGCCGAGAGGCCCAGGCGGCTCGCCGCGACGATGAAGGTCGTGGTGTCGAACGGCGCCGGCGCCCGGTCGGTCTTCTGCCCCTCTTTTACGTCCGTGACCACGAGCGGCTCCTTTGTCCCCGCCTCGGCGGCGAGGGCTGCGTCGTGGTCGGTGAACCGCCCGGCGGTGTGCCGCGCCTCCACCGGCATGCCGTCTTTTTCGGTGATGAGCGAGAGCATCCAGTAGGTCTGGGGGACGAAGTTCTCGATCTCGCGTTCCCTCTCAACGATCATGGCAAGCGTCGGGCTCTGGACACGGCCGACGGAGAGGATGTTCTTGCCGCCCCGCCGTGCAGCGAGGCTGATGAACCGGGTCAGCGAAGCCCCCCACATCAGGTCGACCGCCTGGCGGGCTTCGCCGGCAGCCGCGAGCGCGAAGTCGAGGTCGGTCAGGTTCCCAAAGGCGGACCGTATCTCAGCCGGGGTTATCGCGGAAAACCGGGCCCGGTTGATCCTGACATTGGGGTTCACCGCACGGACGAGTTCGTAGGCTTCCTTCCCGATCAGTTCCCCTTCGGTATCGTAATCGGTGGCGATGGTGACGAGGTCGGCCTTCTTTGACAGTTTCTGGATGAGGTTGACGATCTTCTTCTCGGTCGGCTTCTTGACGGTGCCCGCATCGATGAGACTTCGCGGGGTGTGTGTTTCGCTTCGCCAGTTCGTGTAGCCGGGCTCGAAGTCCACCTCTACAACGTGCCCTTTGAGGCCGACCACCGTCTTGGTGTCAAAGGAGTAGGTAGATACCTTTCCGTCCTTTGCCGCCCTCACCTTCTCGTTGCCGGCGAGGATCTGCGCGATACGGTTTGCCGAGATGTTCTTCTCTGCTATGATCAGGTGCACTGCGGATTACACCCCCCCTGTCTCGAGACACTCGGATACGATTCTCCCGAGTTCCCGCGGGTCCGCCCGGCCGCGGGTCTCCTTCATCACCTGCCCTACGAGGAAATTTAAGGCTCCCTTCTTGCCGGTCCGGTAATCTTCCACCGCCTGCGGGTTCGCGGCGATCACCGTCTGCACGACTTGCGTGAACTCGCCTCCCGTGGCCCTGGCGAGCCCCTCACGCTCCACGATCGCGGCGGGCCTCTCGCAGGGCCTGCCTCGCGCGCAGGCATCCAGCATCTCTCTGAGCACCTGGACGCCGGCCTTGTCGGTGATGGTCTCCGACCCGAGGAGGGCGAGGAGTTCCGCGATGCGGTCGGCCGGGACGGCGGCGATGCTCATGTCGCGGTAGTTGAGCTCCCCGAGAAGGGTATCGGCCACCCACGTGGCGGCGAGAACCGGGTCGACATGGGCGACCTCCTCATAGAAGTCGGCGAGTTTCGGGTCGCCGGTCAGGGTCCGGGCGTGGTTGAGCGATATGCCGTACTGCACCATGAACCGGTTCTTCCGGGCGACGGGAAGTTCGGGAAGATCGATCTCCGCCACCCAGCCCGCGACGCGGAGCGGCCTCAGATCGGGCTCCGGGAAGTAGCGGTAGTCGTGCTCCTCCTCCTTGCCGCGGGCGGAGGTGGTAATCCCGCGCCCTTCCATGAAGTGCCGGGTCTCTCTCGTCACCGTCTGCCCGCGCCGGAGCAGGTTCTTCTGCCGGGTCACCTCGAAGGTGAGGGCCTTCTCGACGCCCTTGTAGGAGGAGATGTTCTTGACCTCGACCCGCTCGGAGCCTTCAAGCGATATGTTTGCATCGACACGGAGAGAGCCCTCGCGGTCGCCGTCGAAGACCCCGAGGTATTCGAGGATCGTCCGGAGCTTGTTGAGGAACCGGCGGGCCTCCTGCGGGGATCGCATATCCGGTTCGGTGACGATCTCAAGGAGCGGTATGCCCGACCGGTTGTAGTCGACGAGCGAGTACTTCGAACCGCCCGCGACGTGAACGAGCCTTCCCGGATCCTCTTCGAGGTGCACCCGTGTGATCCGGACGTTCTTCTCGTGCCCCTCGTCGTCCTCGATCTCGACCGTGCCCGCGATCGCGAGCGGCTTGTCGTATTGGGTGATCTGGTAGGCCTTCGGGAGGTCGGGGTAGAAGTAGTTCTTCCGGGCGAACTCCGATTCTTCCGGCACCTCCATTTCAAGGGCCTTTGCCACCCGGAGGCCGTACTCGACCGCTTTTCTGTTCAGGCGCGGAAGCGCCCCGGGAAGCCCGAGACAGACCGGACAACAGTGGGTATTGGGCTCGTCGTCCCGGTAGTCCGTCGAGCACCCGCAGAAGAGCTTCGTCGCCGTCGCGAGCTGGACGTGGATCTCAAGCCCGACGATCGTCTTCATGCCCCCACCTCCTGCTCGTAGGCGAAGGCAGCGTCGACGACGCGCTCGTCCTCGAACTGCCTTCCCATCAACTGGAGGCCCACGGGAAGGCCGTCCACCCTGCCGCACGGGACCGATATCGCCGGGATTCCGGCGAGGTTCGCGGGCACCGTGAGGATGTCCGAGAGGTACATCGAGAGCGGGTCGGTCTTCTCGCCGAGGCGGAAGGCCACGGTCGGCATCGTCGGGCCGGCGATGATGTCTGCGTCGCGGAGGGCCCGTTCGAAGTCCTGCCTGATGTTCCGGCGGGCCACCTGCGCCTTCGCGTAGTACCTGCCGGCGTAGCCCGCCGAGAGGGCGAAGGTGCCGAGCATGATGCGGCGCCGGACCTCGGCCCCGAACCTCTCATGCCGGAGTTCCTGGTAGGCCTCGTGCCAGGTCTTCCTGGTATCGACCGCCGGGCCGTAGCGGACGCCGTCGAACCGGGCGAGGTTCGATGAGGCCTCGCTCGTGCAGATGACGTAGTAGGCTGCAAGCGCGTGCCGCATGCCGGGGATGCTCACCGGGACCGTATCGGCCCCGAGCCCTTCGAGGATCCCGATAGCGTCACGGACCGTCTCCGCGACGCGGGGGTCCACGCCTTCGCCGAAGTACTCCTCCGGTATTCCTATCCGGAGGCCCGCGATATCTGCCGAAGGCCGGTGGTCGTACGGCCTATCAAGCATCGTCGAGTCGCGGGGGTCATACCTCGCGATCACCGACATCAGCCTTGAAGCGTCCTCCACCGTCCGTGCCATCGGCCCGATCTGTTCGAGGGAGTTTGCGTAGGCAACGAGGCCGTAGCGGGAGACCCGGCCGTAGGTGGGCTTGAGCCCCACGATCCCGCAGAACGCTGCAGGGCACCGGATCGAGCCGCCGGTATCGGTGCCGAGCGCCATCGGGACGAAGCCTGCAGCGACCGCGGCGGCGCTCCCGCCGGACGACCCGCCGGGCACCCTCGTCGGGTCCACCGGGTTCCTGACGGGGCCGAACGCGCTTGTCTCGGTGGTGGTGCCCATGCCGAACTCGTCCATATTGGTCTTGCCGACGATGGCGGCCCCCTTCTCTCGGAGGAGTTCCACGACATGGGCATCGTACGGCGGGACGTAGTCCTCAAGGATCCGGGACCCGCAGGTGGTCCTGATACCCGTCGTGGAGATGTTGTCCTTGACCGCGACGGCGGTGCCGGCGAGCGCACCGTCACCGAACGGCACTTCAAGGCAGGTGGTGATGAATGCGTTGTACCGGTCGTCAGGCGAGAAGTCCAGGGTTCCCGCCACTTACATCACCCTCGGCGCCTTGATAAATCCATTCTCGGTCGACCCCGCGTTCGCGAGGGCCGCCTCCTGCGAGAGACAGGGCCGGGGCTCATCCTCCCGGAAGACGTTCGTGATCCCGGCAGCAGGAGCGCTTTCGCCCTGTACGGTGTCGAGAACCTCAAAATAGTCGAGGATTGCGTTGAACTGGGTGGTGAACTCCGGCACCTCGTCTTTCGATATGCCGATATCCGCAAGTTCTGCTATATGCTCAATATCGCTTTCAGATACCATATTCAGCCCTACTGATCTCCGTTAAGTACCCTTGTACCGACTTTTTATAACCGTTCGTACGTGCGAGCCGTTGTATTATCCGCCAGATCCCGCTCCCGTATTGCATCGCTTTCTTCTCGGCCCGGGCAATTTCAATGGGAATGTGACGTTCTGCGACCACACGCAGGGGATATTTTCTCACCCCCCCGCGCACCCTCTCTCTCGCCGGGATCGCCTGTGCGGCGCGCACCACCCGGACGTCGAGGTAGGGCATCGATAGGTATGCCCCGTGGAGCGCCGCCACCGCCTGGTCCCGCACCCCCTGGCGGCCGAGGTCTGCAAAGTCCCGCTCGAGTTCCGCCGCGAGGTTAGGGGAGGTGAGGTAACGCGCGTAGCCGCCGAAGAGCTCGTCCGCCCCCTGCCCGGCGAGGATCCGGGTATGCCCCTGCTCCCCCGCCCAGGCGGCGGCAAAGAAGAGGGTCGTTGCAATCGAGGCCTCGACCGGGTTCGTCGGATCGGGGATCACCCGGATCACCCGGGCGAGCGCTTCCGCGACCTCGTCTTGTGTCGGGGAGACGATTGTGAGGTCAAGCCCCATCGTCCGGGCGGCCTTCGCCGCCCATGCGATGTCGTGCGACCCCTCGACCCCCACCGTCACGCAGGGGAGCCGGGCGAGCCCGGCGACGAGGCCCGAGTCCACCCCGCCGGAGAACGCCACCACGCCCTCGTCGCTCCGTAAATCGACCGCGGTGACGATCGCATCCTCGAGGGTGCAGGAGGGGGGATCGGGGGCTATCCGGGCCACCTCGCGCCCGCCGCAATGAACGGTTCCGGGGGGGATCGGGCCGGGCATGATGCCGAAGGCGTCGCGGGCGATACAATCGTCCCGGACGAGCAGGAACTCGCCGCCGCACCGGGCGAGGGCCTCCGGCCCCTCTCCGAGCATCCAATCCACGTCGGCAGGGGAGAGCCGCACCCCGTCACATTCTATCCAGCCCTTCAGGTTCATGGTCGGTGTATCCTGTAATCCGGCAAGTTATTGCCATGAGAGGGCCGGTAACCCAGACCTCTCAAAAAACGGATCACTGTCAGTGTTTGCACTGAATAACTATAAATATATTCACGCTATTCGGCGCAAAATGCACGCTGTTCCAGCAATTTCGGCTGGGCACGCGACCCCGATTCCTATGCGCCCGCGATGAAGGCGGCCGGGAGGCGGCGGCTGCCGGGATATCCCGCTCCTCTCCCTCTATCCTGAATTCTGTCTCTTCACCGGTCATATCGGTGTCGGCGGGGAGCCGGTGCATCGATCCCCGAAGATCGGTGCCGGTACCTGCGCAAGATACGTATCTTAGTTTCATGCCCTTTATTTGCAGAACGTGAATAGATAGATAGACCGGTGAATACCACATGCACGAATCAGCACTCGTCCAGTTCAGAAGCGAGATCCGGCACTTCTATCTGATTGCAGTCGCGAACATCGTCTTTGCCGCACTTGTGATGGCGTTCGGCATCAGCGTGCTCGTCGGGCAGGCAGTCTCCATGTACGAGACCTTCTCTACCGCGTTGTACGTGATCTATTCGCCGGTCATCCTGCTCATCGCACTTGTTGCCGCCCTTACGGGATTCAGCTGGCTTCTCACCGGCGTCAGGGTTTTTGAAGGAATCAAGACGATCAAGGACGACCTGGATGAGAAGGGAAGGGAGGTCTCGGACGAGGCTCTCACCCGCCTCATCGTACGTATGCTCTCCCATTACCGCGACAACCGCGCAATCATCCGCACCATGATCGTTGTCTGCACGCTCGGCGGCGTCAGTTCATTTCTCCTCGGGATCCTCGGCAGCCTTGAATTCCTGTCCGTCTCAACAGATGGCATCGTCTTCACCCTGAACAATTACCTGGTCATCCCTTTCATGCTCCTCGCGCTCGGGGTCGCCCTTGTCAGCCTTACTTCCTCGTGCTACTTCTCCCGGTTTGCAAAGGTCTGGGACGAGCGGATCGGCAAGATCGAAGAGTCCGAGGCTCTCCTGAAAGAAACGCTGGAGCGGGATCGGAGATGAGCGGGCGCAGGACGGCTTTTGAGATCTACTGGGAGATCCTGGTCTTCTGCAGAACGCCGCAGTCGTTTACCGGCATCATCAACCGGTGCGACCTGAACTCGAAGACCGGCCAGGAGTATCTCGGGTTTCTTGTGGCGAAAGAGTATCTCGTTGAAGTGGCCGAGGGGGATAAGACCAGATACATATCCACCGAGAGGGCCGGGGAGTACACCGCACTCTTCAGCTCGCTGTACCGGAAACTCTTCGATACCGCTCCCCGGTTCAAATTATGAGGGCCGGCGGGTTCCTGCGGGACGCAATGGCGCACCCCGCCTAAAACCCCTTCACCGGCAGAGCGGCAGGAGTTTCTCGACCAGGCGTTCCACCTGCCGAACCGCAGTCCCGATGTAGGCGTCCGGGTCGAGGAGGGCGTCGAGGTCGTCGCGGGTGACGAACCGGGTGACCTCCGGCCGTTCGGCGAGCACCTCGGCAAGGTCCCGGTCTTCGGCGAGGGCCTGCATGCTCGCCGTCCGCATCACCTCGTGGGCTTCCTGCCTGTTCATGCCCCGCTTCGTCAGGTCGATCATCACTGACTCGGCGAGATTCACCCCTCTGAGCATCATCAGGTTCTTCCGGATGTTTGTTTTATTGAACTCGAGGCCTTCCATCACATCGATCATCACTTTGAGGATGTGGTCGGTCAGCACCGACGCCTCGGGGAAGAGCACCCGCTCGGGCGAGGAGTTCGTCAGGTCGCGCTCGTCCCAGAGGACGTTGTTCGACAGGGCCGGCTCGACCGCGGAACGCACGATCCGGGAGAGCCCGCAGACCTGCTCGCTCTTGATCGGGTTGCGCTTGTGGGGCATGGTGCTCGAGCCCACCTGCTTCTTCCCGAACGCTTCCGCAAGTTCTCCGATCTCCGAGCGCTGCATCAGCCGGACCTCGAGCCCGATCTTGTCGAGCGTTGTCGCGACGTTTGCGAGGAACATGAAGTACTCCGCATAACTGTCCCGCGAGATGATCTGGTTCGAGACGTCCACCGACCGGATCCCGAGGAACTCCATCATCGTCTTCTGGATCTCGATACCGGCATCCCCGAGCGCTGCCTGGGTCCCCACCGCTCCCGTGAGCTGCCCGACGACGACCCGTGAGCGCATCTGGCGGAGCCGCTCGATGTGGCGGGAGACTTCGCTCGCCCAGATCGCGAACCGGAGGCCGTAGGTGGTCGGGACCCCGATCTGCCCGTGGGTGCGGCCGGCGCAGACAAGGGTCTTGGTCTCGGCGCTCCGGGTGAGGAGCACGCAGAGAAGTTTGCCCAGTTTCTCCTCGATGAGCGCGAGGCTGTCACGGACCTGCAGGGCGGTCGCCGTGTCCAGGATATCGTTCGAGGTCGCGCCGTAGTGGATCCACCGGCCCGCGTCGCCGCAGACCTCGGTGACGGCCTTGACGATCGCCATCATGTCGTGGTTGATCTCGGCCTCGATCTCCTTCGCCCGTTCGAGGCTTGCTTCCGGCGCAGAGATCGCGATCGTCTCCGCATCCTCGCGGGGAATCATCCCGTGCACGGCCTCGGCACGGGCCAGCGCCACTTCGGCCATGACGATCGCCCGGAACCGATTCTCCTCACTCCAGACGGCACGCATCTCGGGGGTGCCGTACCGGTAGTCGATGGGATGGATTGCCATAATGGAGAAGTGTTGGCATTCCCGCTACAAAAAAGGGTCGTGGCGTGCCGGTGGGCGCCCCGGGCTGGATATCAGATCGCTGCCGGATCCGGCGGCATTACCGGGCCTTCCTGTTGTCGACTCCGTCGCGAACGGTGCCGCGCTCGTGATGTCCTCCGCCTCCTCGACCGCCGGGTCTTCCGGGATACGGGTGATGAGGGGGAGATCGCCTGTTGCGGCGGCACCACCCCGGTCCCGGTTGACGACGAGGAAGATCATCCTCCCGCGAGAGGCCGAGCGACTCCGCGAGGTCCCGGATACTGCCGGCGGTCCGCATCCCGCGGGCCCCGGGTTCGCTCACGATCAGGAGGATCTCCGGCCTTCGCCGGTCATCAGGCACTCGCAGGCGACGAGGAGGTTGTTGCCGGACTGCCGGTACGCTTCACGCGCTCCGTCCGCGTCCCGCACGGCAATTCCGGTTGACGGCGCAGGTCACGGGGAGGGCGTATGCCGTATCCGCGTAGGCGAGTTTCCCGGCGAGTGCCCACATCCTCGCGTCGAGACTGGCGCGGCCGCGTTCTATCGCCGCATCAAGAGAGTCCGTGAGTCTGTTTTTCATGGTGCCTTCAGCGGGTGGTACTCTTCGCACGGCATAAGACATTGTTTCAGTGCAGGGCAGCAGCAGCGCGGTTTCCAGGGCTCTCCGGCAAAATGTGTTGCCTGCCGGTGGAACCCGTCCGGGATCACCGCCCTATCCACCCCTTCTTTTTGAAGTAGAGGAGCATGATGCCTGCGACGACCGCCATCGAAGCGAGGACCGCGGGATACCCCCAGGGATGCCTGATTTCGGGCATATATGCGAAGTTCATGCCGTAGAGCCCGGCGATGAAGGTGAGCGGGATGAAGATGGTGGCGATGATGGTGAGGACCTTCATGATCTCGTTCATCCGGCTGCTCTGGCTCGATAGGTAGACGTCGAGGGTCCCGGACATCATATCCCGGTAGGTCTCCACGGTCTCGGCGGCCTGGATGGTGTGGTCGTAGACGTCCCGGAGGTAGACGAGCGTCGACTCAAGGATCAGGGGCGAGTCGCCCCGCTCGAGTTCCGCCACCACGTCGCGGAGCGGCCAGACCGACCGCCGGAGCGCAACCAGGGACCGCTTTAAAGCGTAGATCGCCTGCAGGGTCTCGCGGTCCGGGTCTGCCACCACCTCCTCCTCGACCGCCTCGATACGCTCCCCGAAGACCTCGATCACGGAAAAGTAGCCGTCGACAATCGCATCCAGCAGGGCGTAGAAGAGGTAATCCGCCCCCTCGCGCCGGAGCCGCCCGGCTCCCGCACGCAGGTGCTCCCGGATGCGCTCGAAGGCGTCGCCCGGCTCTTCCTGAAAGGATACGACGTAGCCTCTCCCGAGCACCAGGCTGACCTGCTCGCTCCGGAACTCACCGTTGTCGTCGGGAGCGAGCATCCGGACTGCAACGTAGAGGTAATCGCGGTAGTCCTCGATCTTCGGCCGCTGGCCGGTATTCGCGATGTCCTCCAGGGTCAGCGGATGGATCCCGACAGCGTCCCCGACTGCCTGGACCATCCCGATATCGTGGACGCCGTCGACGTCGATCCAGGTGACCGCCGGGCGGAGGGCAGGGGTCCGGATCTCCCCGGGCCGGGTGCAGGTCCGCTCGTCGAAGCGGGACTCGTCGTAATCGATGACCGTGACGGTGACCGGTCGTGCGCGGGCAGTGTCGGTCATGCAGCCTCCCCGGTCGGGCCGCCGTCGTAGACGATGATGTTCTCGGTGGCGATGGTGATACCATCGGTCGCTTCAACCGCATCCAGGAGTTTGCGGGAGAGGTCGTCTTTTGTGACCCGTTTTTTCCGGACCTCGGTCACGTACCTGATATCGAAGGCGATCCAGTTGTCGGTGAGGGTCAGGTAGACGGACGGCTCCACATCTCTCTTCGGCAGGTAGTAGCGCTCGCCGATCTTTTCTATCTCCCGCTCGGCCTGTCCGGCCGTCACCGCGGTCTCCCGGCGCACGATGTCGAGGAAGAGGGAGACGGCCCGCTGCCAGTCCGATCCGTAGGTGACGGGGATGGATATCTCATCCCAGACGAAACTGTGGTCCATCGTGTAGTTGAAGACCCGCGACGATATCACGTCACCGTTCGGGACGACGGCGATCCTGCCCGTCGCCTGGTCGCCTTTCACATCCCGGGCGTGAATCTCGAGGATTCTCGTCGTGAGGATCCCGATATCGATCACGTCGCCCATCGTCTCGCTGATCTCGATACGGTCCCCGACCTGGTAGGTGCGGGCGAAGATGATCAGGATCCCGCCGACGAAGTTCTTGAAGAGATCCTGCAGGGCGATGGCGATGCCGGCCCCGATGATCCCGTAGGCGACGAAGATGTAGTTCGTGTCGACCCAGATGCGGAGCAGGACGATGATGACAGTGACGAAGTACAGGATCGAGGCCGCCCGCCGGAATGAGTAGCGTGTCTCTCTACCCCGGATCTGTCGGACGGCGATGATCCGGATGACGGAGTAAACGGAGAAGATGATCAGGATCGAGAAAAGCGACAGAGTGAGCCTTACCAGGGAGACTTCCGGGTAGATCAGGGCCACGAGCCAGAAGGAGCCCGTGAGGATCGCCAGCAGAGTGAACGTGATCGCATGCCTCGTGATCTCCGTCCGCCGTTCCACGGCCCCTTCCGGCGACCGGTCCCCGCCGGGAGGCTCAAAATCCTGCATGCCCGGGCCGTCCGTCATCGGGCTCCGCTTCCTTGCAGACTACCATTCCGGGGTCTCCCGGTATGCCGGCTATCCGTCGTGACCGGCAGTCCGGTCGAAGTGCATCCTGAGTCGGGCGCGCCTTCATCAACCGGCATCGGACCCCTGTATTTCACTCTTTCCTGAGGGCGGCCGTGCGGAGAGGGGGTTGCACCAGGCATTACAACTTCCGGAAAGGGTGTGTTTACGGGGTATCCCGACTACCCCTTTGCTCTCCCCTGCGATGCTTCTTCCTCTCCCTTTGCCTTCGCTGCGACGCGGGCGATCAGGATAACCACGATCACCGCGACGATCGTCACGACAATGGCATACACCAGCATCGCAACGAACGTGCTCTGCTCTCCGAAGATGATCGCGAAGAGCTCCTGAATAGCGCCGTTCCATGCAAGAGCGGCGATCAGGCCGAATGCAGCCGTGAGAAGAGCGGATATATTTTCTATGACCTCAGTCCTGAGTGACATATCTTCACCGGTGAGCAGTGCGCGGTGTTGTATATATTAGTTCCGCCATGAGCACTCCGGGGACGGCCCCTTGTGGGGTGGGCCTTCCTGCAGAGGGAGCGTATGCGCGGGCGTCTGTGCCCCTCCCTCCGATCCGCCTCGCCCGGCCTCCCTTCACTTTCGCCCCGGACACCCAAACTACATTGACATCAGCCGTCGACCTATAAGCAATGGATACCCTCGACGACTGGTTCCCGTACCGTGCATACCGGCCCAACCAGCGGGAGATGCTGGATCTGGCCGCATCCGTCGCACGCGAAGGCGGTATCGCCATGATCGATGCGCCGACCGGGAGCGGCAAGTCGAGCGTGGTCTCCGCGCTCCTCGCAGAGAGCCGGGGACGGAAAGTGCTCGTCGCCGTCCGGACCATCAGCCAGCTTGCCACGTTCATGCGCGAGCTCCAGCTCGTCCGGGAGAAGCGCGGCGATCTCAAGTTCGCTTACCTCATCGGCAAGTCCAGCATGTGTCCGCTCGGCGGCGAAGGGGATGTCTACCGGCGGTGCGAGGGCGTCAAGGCCTTCTCGGCGGCGCTGATGCGGGAGCGGGCGCAGAAGGGATCGCTCGTCCCGGCAAACGACCGCCAGATCAAGCAGCAGATCCGGAAGATGGACCCGGACCACCCGCTCATCTGCCCCTACTTCATCCACGGCAAATCCTTCGTGGAGCCCGAGGACGCGGGGCTGAAGATGATCCCGTCGGCGGCCCTGCGCGTCCGGGCCGAGCGGGTGAGCACCGAGCTGATCTGGCCCGACCAGCTCGCCGGGTTCTGTGGCGACATCTGCCCCTACGACACGATGATGCACGCCGCCCGGGACGCCGACGTGGTGCTCGTGAACTTCTACCACCTCTTCGACGACATGATCCGGGAGCAGCTCTACCAGTCGCTCGGGATCGAGGGGCATGACGCCCTGCTGCTCATCGACGAGGCCCACAACTGCGGCGATGTCGTCCAGAGCATCGAGAGCGTGACGATCGAGGAACGCGACATCGTGCAGGCCGGGCACGAACTCTCCGGGCGCCGGCGGTCGCAGCAGGCTGATGCCATCGTCCAGATCCTGCCGCAGATCACCCGGTTCATGGAAGCGCTCAAGGCCTCGCACGAGGTTGAGGACTGGTTCGACCCGGCCATCTTCCAGCGGATGATCCTCGCAGGCACGCTCTACCGGAGCATGGAGGAGATCGTGGACGACCTCCTCAAGATCAGCGAGGGGCTCCGCGAGAAGAACATGCAGGCGGGCGAGTTCCGGGAGAGCGCGATCGAGCGGCTGACCGAGTTCTTCTACCGGATCTTCCGGTCAGCGGCCGATCCGGCGTACCTGACCGTCTACCGGAAGGAGGACGACGGCACGGTGGCGCTCGAGGTAAGGAACATCGACCCGAGCACCAAACTCCAGGATATCGCCCGGGCGCATGCATGCTGCGTCCTGATATCCGGGACGCTCTCCCCCATCGAGAGTTACCGCCGCTACTACTTCGGCGACCTTCCGGTCACCACGGTCTCGCTCCCGAACTCCTTCCCCCCGGAGAACCGCCGCATCTTCTGCGCGAGCGACATCACCACTGCCTACTCGATGCGCCGGGACGCACAGAACCTCGCGCGAACCGAGGACTACATCACCACGTTTGCCCGCCTCCCGGGGAACCTCGCGGTCTACTTCCCCTCCTACGACCTGCTCAACACCTTTGCGGAGCGATGCGCCCCCCGGATTAGAAAGAAGCAGATCTACATCGAGTCCAAGGATACCTCGGCCGCAGCCACGATGCTCCGGGAGTTTATGGCCCTCCCGGGAACAGGCCGCTCAGGCCTCCTCTTTGCAGTCTGCGGCGGCAAGTGGAGCGAGGGCCTGGACTACCGGGGCGAGATG
Organism: Methanobacteriota archaeon; assembly: GCA_016841955.1. Taxonomy (GTDB): domain Archaea; phylum Halobacteriota; class Methanomicrobia; order Methanomicrobiales; family Methanoculleaceae; genus Methanoculleus. The sequence continues at coordinate 163,603 of JAENYE010000003.1, read as the reverse complement.
CTCGCGGGAGCGCTCGTCATCGGTCTCCCGCTCGCGCCGTTCAACCGCGTCCGCAGGATGGTGATCGACTACTTCCGGATGAAGTTCGGTGAGGAGGGGGAGTTCATCAGTTACACCCTTCCGGCGGTCAACCGCGCCCTGCAGGCGTTAGGGAGGGTGCTCCGGACGCCCGAAGACCGGGGGATGCTTGTCCTCGGGGATCGGCGGTTCCTGGAGCCCAGGGTCCATGCCGGGCTGCCGCCGTGGATGCAGGAGGAGATGGCCAAATGCACCGCCGATATCTTCAAAAAGGAGGCTGAAAAATGGCGATCGTAACCGGGTCGTGCCGGTTCGGCCTCTGGCACGTCCACGTGACGTGGCAGGACGACCTCGTCTACCGGGTACGTTTCGCGCGTGAGGCACTCTCCGGGCCGGTCCCGGAGGAGATCCTGCGTTATTGTGCCGGGCGGCCGGCGGACCTCGCCTCCCTCCGGAGTATCGCAACCGAGGGAGAATCGACCTCTGCCGGGATCTACCGCGCGGTCCGTGCGGTCCCCTGCGGGGAGACAGTCACCTACGGCGAGGTTGCCCGGATGATCGGGACCGCGCCCCGGGCGGTCGGCTCGGCGATGGCCCGGAACCCGACCCCGATCGTGGTACCCTGCCACCGGGTCGTCGCGAAGACCGGCTTGGGGGGTTTCTCCCCCGATCTCGCGATCAAGGAGGGCCTGCTCGCCATGGAACGTCGTGTGCCCGGACCCTGCACGCCGGAAAAGAGAGGAGTTAACAGGTAACTCCGCCATACAGTACATCCGAAATGAAGATCGTGGTCCTGGGTGCCGGGGCGGTCGGCCTGACCGTCGCCGCAAAGTTGTCCCGCGTCGCGGACGTTCATGCTGTTGCCCGGAAGCGGCATGCGGACGCGGTGCGGAAACGGGGTTTTCTGATGACCGGCATATGGGGGGAAGGCACATACCGTTTCAGCTGCTCCGAGGACCTCCCCGACGCGTGGCGGGAGGCCGATTACTACATCGTCGCCGCAAAGTCCACCGACACGGAGGCGGTCTGCCGCCAGTTCGCCGACGCCATCAGGGGGCGGGAGGTGGTGAGCCTCCAGAACGGCATCGGGAACGAGGAGATCATCGGGCGGTTCACCGACCGGGTCATCGGCGGGATGATCATCACCGGGTTCGAGTGGCGTGGCGATGCATCGGTCCATGTCTCGGTGGAGGCGTCGCCCATGAAACTCGGGAGGTTCCCATCCGGCATGGACGACGCGGTCGGACGTCTCGTGGCCCTCATCCGGAAGGCCGGCATCCGGGTGGAGGCGACCGGGGAGATCAGGACCGACCTCTGGTCAAAGACTCTCTACAACTGCGCGTTGAACCCGCTCGGTGCCCTCGTGAACGTCCCCTACGGCGCGCTCACCGATCCGCATGCCTGGGCGATCGTCACCGCGATCGTCCGGGAGGCCTGCCGGGTGGTGGAGGCCGAGGGCGTTGCCCTCCCCTGGGAGACGCCGGAGGCGTACCTGGAGTATCTCCGGACCGAGCAACTCCCGGCGACGGCCGCCCACCATTCGTCGATGCTCCAGGACCTTACTCTGGGGCGGAAGACCGAGATCGACTTCATGAACGGTGCGGTGGCGGCGCTCGCCCAAAAACACGGTATCGACGCACCTTATAACACCTGCATCGCCGAACTGATCCGTTTCCGGGAGCGGCTCTGACGGCCGGAGAGAGGAGTATGCGGTCTGCGATTGTCCTCGTTGGCGGAGCGGCACGGCGTGCCGGCGGGCGGGAGAAGTACTTCTTTACGTTCCGGGGAAAGACCTTCATCGACCGTCTCATCGATACCCTGAGAGAGGTGGTCGACGAGACTGTGGTAGTCGCACGGGATCCCGGACAGTGCGAACGGTTCGTCCACCTCAACGATGTCAGGTGCATACCGGATATCAGGAGGGATCTCGGGCCCATCGGCGGCCTGCACGCGGGGGCGCTCGCGGTGCACGGTGAATACGTCTTCGTTGCCGCCTGCGATATGCCCTGCATTCATCCGGGGGTGGTCCGGCTGCTCTTTGACGCCGCTGCCGGGTACGATGCCGCCATTCCTAGCTGGAACGCTGATATGCTCGAGCCGCTCCACGCGGTCTACCGGACGAGCGCACTGCTCGGCTACCTGGAGGAGCACGAGTCGCTCTCGCTCCGTGCGATGGTGCGGAGCCTTGATACCCGGTACGTGCGCGTGGAGAAGATCCGTGAGATCGATCCGGACCTGATGACGTTTACGAACATCAACAACCTGGAAGACCTGGAGTCGATCGACCCGTCGGCAGGGCGGGGCCGGGACGATGCGCCCGCGCCCTACTGATGCTCCACGCTCATCTTCGAGCGAGACCCCAACCCGTAGGCGGGCGGGAGCATTCCTGGCCGGGCATCACCTGTTTTTCTTGCCCGGCCGATGGGTCCCCCAACTCCTGGCTTCCCCGAATCCTCTAAAAACTCCACGCGTATCCCCGAAACCCCGGCAGCCCCGTCCCGCCCCTGGTTGGGGTTGAGCAGGAGCCGGCGAACCGTCCCGGAGAACGAGGCAGGTACGCCCTCCACAACATTTATATGGGATCTCCGAGAAGTCAGGGCCTGATGTCATCGGGGGAAGTGACTTCATCCAATTCTATTGCCGAAGATCGGGCTAATCCCGGGATCGTGCAGGCAGCGCATTCCTGCCGTGTAACCCGGCTATCTCGAGCCGGTCGCATCATAACGCCGCTACTTCTGTTCTGCTGCCTTATCGCTGCCCTGTGCGGGGTCGCCTCCGCTGATGAGGGGGGGTATGCTCCTCTCTGGGAGCTGGGGGCAAACGATGCCGTCAGTTCCGTGGCAGTGGTGCAGGACGGCTCCATGATCGTTGCCGGTGCGGGCTCGGTGGTATACCTTCTGGACCAGCAGGGGGATGTCCTCTGGAAGAACGCTGTCGGGTCCCGGGTGAACGGCGTCGGTATATCGCCCGAAGGGTCGCGCATCGGCGTCGCTGCAGACAAACTCTATCTCTTTGACAGGGAAGGAAACCTGCTCTGGGCGGAGAAGACGACCTTTGTCTACCGGAGTGTGGCGCTCTCGTCAAACGGCATGTATGTTGCCACCGGTTGCGACAATGGTGCGGTTTACATCTTCGATCGGAACAAGAAGGAACTCTGGGACTACGATATGGGGACCGACAGTTATGACATTGCAATATCGGAGAACGGCCGTAAGATCGCGATCGGCTGCGACGACCAGGGGGTCTACTACCTCAACAGCAGGGAGGGGGAGTCCTGGAGTTACGGGACCGGCAAATGCGTGGAAGGTATTGCTCTCACCCTCGACGGGCGGTTCGTGGCAGCCGGATCGCTTGACCGGTGCGTCTACCTCTCCACGGGGGAGGGTGAGCACCTCTGGAAATACCCCACGGAAAATGCCGTCCTCTCGACGGCCCTGACAAACGAGGCAAGCAAGGTCTTCGCCGCATCCGGCAGGGCGGTCTATGTCCTCGACCGTACGGGAGGCGAGCTCCAGAAGATCACCCTCGGCGGTCGTGCGGAGTCCGTTGCCGTGACCCCCGACGGTTCGTTCCTCGTCGTCGGGAGCGGGGACGGCGACCGGTCCATCCGTCTCTTCACGGATGATGCGACCCTGATCGAGAGCCGGGATCCGACGGCAGCGGTGATAGACGATATAGAACCCCTGAACCAGACCGCGAGCGACGTGACCGTTTCCCCGTCGCCTTCAAACGACAGCACGGGTACAGCGGTGGAAACGAACGCCCGGGCCAGGGCCGAGGAAGTTCCGATCACCTCGCGGGTGCTCGGGTGGGTGGAGAACATCGTCTCCCTCCTCTTTGAGCCCCAGGAAGACTTCCTTGCCTGACCCTTCTTTTTTGACAGGGGCAGGGCACTAGACCCGGTGCCTGCTTCCGCTCGCGTCGCGCGCGTAGCGCCCGAACTCGCTCCCGAGCAGGACGTCGCCGGAGAAGACGGGCCCGTCCCTGCAGACCCGCAGGCCGTGCGGGTCGGTGCAGCACGATCCGCAGAGGCCGACTCCGCACTTCATGTAGCGGTGCAGGGAGAACTGTCCCCGCTCCGCGCACCCTTCCCGGTCGAGGACGGTGAGCACCGCCGCCATCATGACTTCTGGGCCGCAGACGCAGACATGGCTGAAGTCGGCGAGGTCCACCCTTGACATGAGCTGGGTCACGAACCCGTGATGGCCGGCGGTGCCGTCATCGGTCGCGATCATCAGTGTTGCCGATTCCCGTATCCTGTCGGCGAAGAGGAGCTCGGAGGCCGTCCGCGCACCGAGGAGGAAGGTGTCTACCTGCCCGGTCGTGATGAGCGGCAGCAGCGGGGAGGCCCCGACGCCGCCGGCGACGGCAAGCGTCCGCCCGGATACGGTAAACCCGTTCCCGTACGGGCCGCGGATACCGATCCGGTCGCCCTCGCGCATAGCAAAGAGGGCGGCGGTCGCGTCCCCGACCTTCTGGACGGTGATCGAGGACGGTGAGGAGAGGGCCATCGGGATCTCGTCCACGCCCGGCACCCAGACCATCACGAACTGGCCCGGCCGCGCGGCGATCTCGCGGTCGAAGACGAACGTCCTGATCGACGGCGTCTCCTCTACGATCTCCGTTATCGTAACCCCGGCAGGCATCTGCTCATGCATGAGCGCACCCCACGATCTCGCGTGCGTCGATGCCGTCGTGGCTGTAGAGGTCTTTTGCAATTGCTGCAAAGATATCGATATCGTCGATGACGGCGCTCCCGATCTCGACGGCGCTTGCTCCCGCCATCATCATCTCGACGACATTGTCGGCGGTGGAGACCCCGCCGCACCCGATGACCGGGATGGAGCACGCCTCGTAGAGGTCGTAGACGCACCGGACCGCGACGGGGAAGATGGCCTTCCCGGAGAGCCCGCCGAACCGGTTCCCGAGCACCGGCCGGCGGAGAGCCGTCGAGATCCGCATTGCCTTAAGGGTGTTGACCGCAACGATCGCATCCGCCCCGCCGCGCTCCGCGGCCGCCCCGATCTCGCCGATATCGGCGACGTTCGGTGTGAGTTTCACCCAGGTCGGGACCCCGAGGGAGGCCGCCGCCCTCGTGCATTCCTCCACGAGAGCCGGGTCGCTCCCGATCGCCGCCCCGTACCCCTCCGCGTGGGGGCAGGAGAGGTTCAGCTCGAGCCCGGAGGCCGTGCCGGCAAACCATCCGGCGACCGTCCGGAACTCCTCCGGCGTTCCCCCGAAGATGCTGACGATCACCGGCTCCCCCTGCAGGGCGGCCAGTTCGTCCGCGAACGCGGCCGAGGGGTTCGGCAGGCCCATGGCGTTGATGATACCGCCGTCGACGACGATCAGGCAGGGTCCCGGGTGCCCCTCTTTCGGGCTCGGGCCGATGGATTTCGTGACCACGCCGCCTGCACCGTTGTGCAGGAGACGCGCGAGCGACGCCCCGGTGGTTCCGAGGATGCCGGCCGCCAGCAGAAGATGGTTCTTCAACCGGATGCCCCCGACCTCGATGGGGCCTGGATAAAGCGCAACCATTGAAAAAAGGTGGGAGTAGAGTATTATTATACTCTCGCGCCAAGTGTACTGGTGAAGAACGAGTGAGCTCCGCTCTCCGGAGCCCGGATTCCGGTATGGAATGAGGCGAGACGTCCTTTTCCCTTGCCGGATCGTTATTCTCCGTGCAGCAGGGCACCTTCACGCGCACAATATTTACCGTTATCCACATAGGACCGATACCATGACCTCGCTCGCAATCTTAGGTGTAGGGAAGGTGGGGGGCGAGACGGCATTTCTCTCTGCCGCGCTCGGTCTCGTCGACGAGATCGTCGCCTACGACGTATACGAACCCATCCTCCGGGCACAGGTGCTCGACCTGCAGCACACGGGCATCGATGTCACGATATCCACCGATACTGCGGCGATGCGGGATGCCGATATCTTCGTCTTTGCGGCAGGCACCCCGAGGACGCCCGGGATCAAAACCCGGGCGGACCTCCTCGAGGCCAATATCCCCGTGGCAAAGCGTTGCAGCGAGCTCCTGCGAGGGTTCCCCGGAATCGTCATCACCGTCACCAACCCCATGGATGCAAACAACTACGGCCTCTGGAAGATGATGGGTATCGACCGGCAACGGTGCATCGGTTTCGGCGGCCAGCTCGACAGCGCCCGCTTTGCCCGCTTCCTCGGCGAGGCGGGGGTCACGGGGCCCGCCTGGGTGCTCGGCGAGCACGGCGAGCACCAGGTACCGCTCTTCTCGAAGACCGGCGCCGATGTCGGCCTCGAAGAGCGCGAAGCAATCCTCTCCCGGATGCGGGGGGCGAGCATGGAGGTGATCAGCGGCAAGGGCGGTACTGTCTTCGGCCCCGCATATCACATCGCCATGCTGATCCGCGCGGTCCTCGACGACCGGCGCGAGGTGCTCCCCTGTTCATGCGTACTTGACGGCGAATACGATCTAACCGGCTGCTCGCTCGGTGTCCCTGCCCGGATCGGCCGCGAGGGAATCCTCGGCATCGAGGAGTGGAAACTCGATGCCTGGGAAGAGGCGAAGATGGCGGAGGCGGGAGCGTTCGTGCAGGCTCTCTGCAGGAGATTCGATGTCTGATCAGGTGCTGGCGTCCCGCATAAGCACCGCGGCAACCCTGGAAGACTTCGGGAAGGTCCGGGTCGGCATCCACCAGGTGGAGTACAGCGTCGGCGTCGATATCCCGGTCATCCACATCTTCGGCCGGGACGCCGCAGGGAGAGCGGTCAGGATCGACGTGACCGGATTTCGGCCCTACTTCTATGCGCCCGCCGATCAGGTGGACGGCAGATCTCTCCCGCAGGTGGTCGAACCGGAGCCCGGGACGACCTACCGCTCCATCCGCGGCGAGCCGCTCCGCCGCCTCTACACCCGGCGCCCCGGCGACGTCCGTGACGCCCGTGATGATTTTAAGCCGCACTACGAGGCCGATATCCCGTTCGCCACCCGGTTCATGATAGACTGCGGTCTCCGTGCCGGCGTGGAGCTCCCCGCCGGCGCTTCCGTGATCGACTACCGCGAACTCGCACCGTCCGACGTTGCGGCTCCCGCCCGCACCTGCATCATGGATATCGAGTGCGTGGACGAGCAGGGGTTCCCCGAACCCGAGCGGGACCCGATCATCTGCGTCACCTGCTGGGACTCGTTCGACGACGACTACACGACACTCCTCTGGCAGCCCGGCGAGGCGGCGGGCGACGTGCCCGACCTCTGTATCAACGAGCAGCACCGGGTCGTCCGATACCCGGACGAGGTCTCGATGCTCCGCGGACTTATCGCCTACTTCAGGGAGCGCGACCCCGACATCCTCTCGGGCTGGAACTTCGTGGAGTTCGATATTCCCTACATCCTCAAAAGGATGGCGACGCTCGGCCTCCGGCCTGAGGACCTCGCGCGCCTGCCGGGGCAGACCGAACGGAACGCCGTCCGCGGGAGGGCGGTCTTCGACCTTCTTTCCGCCTACCGGAAGATGCACCAGGCCCAGAAGGAGTCCTACCGGCTCGATGCGATAGCCGGGGAGGAGCTCGGGGTGACGAAGGTCCGCTACAGCGGGACGATCACCTCGCTCTGGCGGTCCGACCCGGCACGGCTCGTGGAGTACAACTGCCGTGACGTCGAGCTCTGCGTCGGGATCGACAGGAAGAACAACATCATCGAGTTTTACCGGGAGATCGCCCGGTACGTCGGGTGCCCGCTCGACCGGACGCTGAACTCGTCAAACGTCATCGACATCTACGTCCTCCGGAAGGCGTCGGGCACGTTCGTCCTCCCCTCGAAGGGGATCGCCGCCGGGGACGAGTTCGAGGGGGCGACCGTCTTTGAGCCCGCTACAGGCCTCCGGGAGAACGTGGTGGTCCTCGACCTGAAATCGCTCTACCCGATGGCGATGATGACGATCAACGCCTCACCCGAGACGAAGAACCCGGACGGCGAACTGCGGGCCCCGAACGGCATCCGGTTCTCCCGGGAGCCGGACGGGCTGACGCGGAGCATCCTCGCCGAACTTCTCGAGGAGCGGGACGCGCGCAAACGCCTGCGCAACCAGTATTCCTTCGGATCGCCGGAGTACGTCCTCTACGACCTCCAGCAGAACGTCCTGAAGGTGATCATGAACTCCTACTACGGGGTCTCTGGCTACACCCGGTTCAGGCTCTACGACCGCGAGATCGGGTCGGCGGTCACCTCGGTCGGCCGGGCGATCATCCGGCACACCCGCGACATCATCACCGGTCTCGGCTACACGGTCCTCTACGGCGACACCGACTCCTGCATGGTGCAGGTCCCGCCGGGCGATCTCGAGGAGACCATTGCGCGGGCGAGGGCAATCGAGGCACGGCTGAACGCGAGCTACGGTGACTTCGCTAAAGCCGAGCTCGCCGCCGATACGCACTACTTCTCCATAAAGTTCGAGAAGGTCTACCGCCGCTTCTTCCAGGCCGGCAAGAAGAAGCGCTACGCCGGGCACCTGGTCTGGAAGGAGGGCAAGGACGTCGACGAGGTGGATGTCGTCGGGTTCGAGATCCGGCGGAGCGACTCGCCGCAGATCACGCGGGAAGTGCAGCGCGCCGTCATCGAGATGATCCTTCGCGGGGACGCGTTCGCGGACGTGCAGGCGTACCTGCGTGACGTCATCAGGAAGTACCGCCGCGGGGAGTACTCCCTCGATGAGGCCGGTATTCCCGGCGGTATCGGAAAGAGCCTGGAGAGCTACGAGAACGACGACGCCCATATCCGGGGCGCCAAGTACTCGAACACGTACCTTGGGACTGACTTCAAGCGGGGCAGCAAACCCAAACGGGTCTACATCAAGACCGTCACGGCAAAGTACCCGCGTACGGACGTGGTCTGCTTCGAGTACGCCGACCAGGTGCCGCCGGAGTTCGTCGTCGACTGGGAGACGATGCTCGAAAAGACGCTCAAGGGCCCTCTCTCGCGGATCATCGAGCCGCTCGGGTGGGACTGGCACGACGTCGACCCGTCACGGACGACGCTCTTCGATTTCGGGATGTGACTGTTTGGCCAGGTCTTCCCCGAACCGGTGGTAGCGTAGCCCGGTCGACGGGCGTTGCCTGCTTCTCCCCCCCCCTTCATACGAATTCGAACTCCTTGGTGAAGTTGGGCTCATACCGTACCCGGTATGTCCCGGGAGTAAGGGGGTCGCCGTGAATCCGAATATCATATGGACATACAGGACTTCCACTCGCCTCTGCAGTATCCCACCAGTTTGTAGTATTCCACTGTGTAGTCCAGTTTTCTCCGGGGTCGAGGAAGCACATCACGGCCGGAGCACATCCCCCATCGGCTATGGGCTCCCACGTGCCGTCGGTGCAACTGCCCGGCATGCATCCGGATGCGTTCGCGACACACCTGTCAATCCACCATGGGCGTGGGCTGCCGAACTCCACCGGCTCATCGCCGCAGTTGACGATGCCGAACTCCACCACCTCCCCGATCCGGTAGACGTTCCTGTCCGTGAAGGCGTAGACACTGTTCACCGGTTCCCCCGGGCAGACCGCTGGCGGTCCGCAGAACCCCTCGGGGACGGTGCATGTCTCGCAGGGCTCCGGTGTCGGTTCTGGCGTGACGTTTACGGCGGTATCGGCCGGTCCCAGGCACCCGGCGCTGGCAAGGACGACGAGGATTATCGTTGCGATGCATGAGTAAATGTGCAATTTCATTGCAGCCCCTCCGTTGATGTGTATACAAAAATAAGTAGGTTCAGGGGTCGCTGATGCTGTAAGCCAGCGCGAGACGCTCGGATGCGCCTTCGAACCGGTATTTGACAACTTTCGCCTGATAGTTCCCACTCATCTCAGTCGTGAACTGGCCGATCTCGTAGTTGTTGTCGTAGGATGACGAGACTTCAACCTGCTCGCCGTTCGGATCGTAGACTATCAGGTCGAAGTCGGATTGCAGCGGATCGTTAATCGTGCCGTAAGGCGGGTGCGAATCCGGGGGATGCGAGTCCCACGCGGCGACGACCCTGACCTTCTTCCCGGCGGGGATGCCGCTCAGGACGTAGGTCTTCGGGAAGTCGCCGTAGGTCACGGTGTTCGCCCACCAGCGGTTGTTCGCGATGGTGTCGTCGGCGATCGAACAGTCGATTCCGCCTGCACCGTCGCGGTCGCTCAACCTGCTGGCACCTTCGATGTTGTGGATCGCTCCCGCCATGATGGCCGCCTTGACGGCTTCCGGCCAGGACGTGAGCTGGCTCTGCCGGTGCATCAGCAGGGCGGCCCCCGCGCACTGTGAGATGCCTGTTCTGACATCCACGCTGGAGAGCTCAACGCTCCGGTATATACCCTTTCTGTGACACGCGTCTACACGTTGGATCTGCCTGATCGGCCCTCTGCCCGAAAACGGGCGTTACGAGACGGGAAGTGGAGCCGCGCGAACGATGAAGAACCCGCATGGCAGGTGATGGTCCGGTTCCTGGACGGATCGTGAGTAAACACTCTCATCTATGCGTGTGAGCGTCGTCTACTCTGCCCGGGGATCGCCCCGGCCGGACGAGACGGTGGCTCAAATCTCGAAACTGCAGCGCTCCTCTCTTCTAGGTAGAGGATCAGCCAAAACGTCGTTGTAAAAGTGTTGTGAAGGGCCGCTTTACGCGAGACCCCTTTTCGCACGCTCCTCCTGGAGGAACGCACCGCGCTCGATGTTCTTCGACCAGGCGATGCGGCCGCCGACGACCTGCCAGTTGCCCATCTCCAGAACGTCGATCCCCTCGGGGACCCCGGAAACGTTCGCCCCGCCGGGTACGACCAGGACTGCCTTATCGACCTTACCGGCGCTTGCGGCAGCCTGGAGCGCCTCGACGGCACCCGCCGGGACCTCGGAGGCCATCTTCACGTTCACGAGCACCCGCTCCGTCCTGCCGGCGACCCGGCGGGAGAGCACGCATTCCGGCTGCACACTGCCGGCGGGAGACCATGCAAACTGCCACCCTTCCTGGGGAGAGAACCGCCGGGCGAGGGTCTTCTGGACATCAAGATACGTAGAATCCTTTATGCCACCCATATCAATAACCTCTGCTTTACTGTATGGTCACGGTCGAATATAAGCATTATAGTTCTCTCCCCCCGGTAGTCGCATCCGAACCCGGTAGTGACCGGCGGTTTCTCTCCTCCGGGGACGGTGAGAGGATGGGCACGGGACCCGGGCAGGACGATGCACCGCAAATACCCGGAGGAATACTTTTATCCTACTACCGGTATTATGCACCGGGGTTGTTGATATGGCAGAGGCAACGCAGACAGAGGCCGGGGTCGTAGAAGCGTACGAGAGGCTGGCCCGTGAGGTGCTGGATAGGCCGGAGAGTATACCGAGCGCCATCCACAATCTCCTCCTGAAACTGGCGGAGACGCACCCGGGAGCAGTCTACTGGATCGTCCGGAAATTTTACCAGGAATATCTCCGGCTCTATGTCTCCGATACCGGGTACATCGGTATCGCAGACCGGTACGAACCGGGCCTGATGTACCCGGGCGATATCGTCCTCTATATGGTGCCCGAGAGCCCGCAGCCGGGCGACGTAGTCCAGATCACCTTCACCGACAAGAATGAGGTGAGTGTCTACGTCATCCACGCCCGGGTCATCGAGTGCAATGAGGACCGGTCGATACAGGTCGCGGATACCAGTACCGGTGAGGACTACCGGGTCGTCGAATGGAACATCCTTGGAAAACTGGTCAAGGTAATCCCGTTCGGAACCGACGAGTGGAAGGAGCTCTTCCCGGCATCCGGCGTCCCGAATGAGTGGCTCGCTACATCGGTCGAGGATAACATCCGTTCGCTCCAGGAGTCGGATATTGCCGGGAAAGACGAGGCGATCGCCGAACTCAAGAGCCGGCTTACGAATCTGGTGTAGCGGGCGCAGATTCGTTACGCCTCTATTTAATAATGCCGGGAAGCCCGCCGGGCTGTTCCCGGCTGCCGCCTCACCGTTTGCGCATCCCAGGACGGTTTCCATACCGACCGCGAACAACGCCTCTCCAGCATCACTCTCTCTCCTCCCGCACGAACCTTTTTGAGGGGAGCGATCCATCCCCGCAGCATGAAGCATCTGGCAATGATCATCCTCGGTCTGCTGCTCATCCCGTCCGGAGTCCAGGCCCTCACCTTCCTCGGCGGGGACCAGCCGGTGATCGATACCCCCATCCCCGACGACGTGGTCGCCTCGGGCGGATCCGTGACCGTCCGTGCCCCCGTCGACAGCCTGACGGTTGCCGGGGGCGTGGTGACGGTGGATGCGCCGGTCCGGGGCGACATCATCGCCGCGGGAGGAACCCTGATCATCAACGGCGACGTCGGCGGGAAGGTGCTCGCCGCCGGGGGCGAGATCGAACTGAACGGGAACGCGACGAACGCTCTCGTCACCGGGGGCACGGTCCGGATCGGGGAGGATGCCGTCATCGAGCGCGACGCGGTGATCAGCGCGGGAGAGGTCACCAACGCAGGATCGGTTCTCCGCAACCTGACGGTCTTGAGCGAGACGTTCAGCAACACCGGCACGGCGGGGAACGTGACCTACGAGGAGCCGGAGGAGCCGGGAACGCTGCTACCCGGCCTCTTGTCGGTGCTCGCCGCCATCGGGTTCCTCATCCTCGGGCTCCTTCTCATCAGGATATTCCCTGATGCGTTCGCGGCGGTGGTCCGGCAGGTCGAGAGGAGCCCGGTCGTTCTCGCGATCGTGGGGTTCTTTGCGATCATCGTATCGGCGGTCATCCTCTTCATCGTCGCAATCACGATCATCGGTCTTCCCCTCGCGCTCGTCGGCGGGCTGCTCTTCATCGTCGCCCTGATGCTCTCGTCGCTCTTTGTCGCATACGCCCTCGGGGACGTCATCGCCTCCCGGGCGGGATGGAAGCCGGGGCGTTCGTGGATCTTCGTCCTGGGGTTCGTGATCCTGCAGATCCTCATCTTCATCCCGCTGCTTGGGGCAATTGTCCAGATCATCGCGGTCAGCCTCGGCTACGGGGGGCTGCTCTACGCACTCAGGAGTTTCTGCCCGTTCCGTGCAGGCGGGGGAGGGGCGTAGTCTCATTTTCCGGCGGGTTTGTGGGGGGCAGGACACTTACTCCTGCCCCTGCCGAGAACCTGATCGGAGGTTTTACAGCTTGATCAGGTGGAGATGAGAGTCAGGTAGCCGGTCACAACTCTCATGCACGGATTTCGAGGGGATATCGCGACTGGGGGAAGGGGCTGACGGGGAGTGCGACGGTTCGTAGAACCGGAGCTCGACCACCGTCAGGTGGGGAGGGGGGCGTGCCCCCCTCGAAACCCTCCGGGTTTCTCATGCTCGCTACGCTCACACTCCCCATTGTCCCCACCCCCCAGTCGCGATAGCCACCACGGTCCAGTAGATCGGGTTTTTCCCGAGTTTTTACTGTTCTGAGGTGCTATCGAAGAGCCCGATCTGCAACCGGCTCCCGTTTTCCCTTCTCGTATATGGTAAGATGACGGGAACTATACCTGAATGCCGGCAGAAGGAACAACTCCAGCCTTACACCCTCTCCATCCCGCCTCCTTCTCCCCCCGGACACCCGACCGGCTCGATCCGGGTTCCCGGCAGGACTACCAGGTTGTAGGCATCGTGGTCCCGGTTGAAGCGGACGAGGGCTCCGTAGAACCGGACGATGTCGCCGTAGGCGAGACCCTCGAGCGCGTCGCGGTTCGTGCCGCGGAGGGTCGCCGGGATCACGGCGTAGACCGGGTTTGCAGGCGTCCCGTCGCAGACCTTGTAGACCTTCGTCCGGCTGTTGCCGAGGTTGCCGGACATCAGTGCGGCGACGACGTTGATCTTCTTGTCGCGGTGCCGGCGGAGGTGGGAGAGGCGGGCGAACTTTGCTCCCGGCGGGACCCGGTAGGTATGCTGCGTCTTCGCATCCTTGCGCAGGAGCGCGGAGGAGTACTTGATGTCGACGTTGATGAACCGGTAGGCGTTCGTCTCCCCTGCGAGGCGCTCCATCAGCCGCGTCGGGCGAATATTGCTCTTCTGCTCGAAGGTCCAGCACCGCTCGGGATTGCAGGCGGTGCCCCAGATGAACGAGCAGGGGCTGTGGACGGCAAGGCCCCGGTCCGCGATCGCGCGTACGGTCCTGCGCATGGCGGTAGAATTGGCAAGGTCCGCCGGCTCCACGACGACGATCGTCCCGTCGGGCGCGAGCCGTTCGGCGAGACCGGCGACGAGGTCGGCGCGCCGGTCGATATCGAGGTGGCGGAGCTCGTTTAGGACGTTCGAGAAGACCATAAGATCTATCCGGTCGGGCAGGTCCCCGGCGGCGAGCGCTTCGATATCGCCGCGGATGGGCTTATGCACCTGCACGGCGTTCCCCTGCGCCCCGGCCGCTGCCGGGACGAGGGCGTTGTAGGCCTCGAGGTGCTCTTCGGAGCGCTCGACGGCGTAGACCTCGGCCGATCCGCTCCCGATCCGTCCGAGAAGGTCGATGACGGCGAGCGGCACGACTCCCGGCCCGGTGCCCAGATCAAGGATGCGCATGTGAGGTTTTGCAAGTCCCCGGCTGATGACCTGCCAGAAGATGTGCTCGAACTGCACCAGGTAGACGGGCGCATGGTAGGCCAGGTAACCGAGGACCGGGTATGCCTTCCGGTAACTCACCCGCTGCTCTTTCCAGTACCGGCTCTTCTGGGCAAGGATGGCGTTCGCCATCCGGTCGAGCACGACCGGGTCGTCCCACGGCTTGGCGGTCTTCTTTTCGATGTAGGACTCAACCAGCCGCTGGATGTAGTCCGGCACCTCCGGCCTTTCGAAGAACGCGAGCTGCCGTTCGCGCCCGGCGGCGCCGACCGTGAGCGCTCCTCCCGGGCGGCGGCCGATCACGTAATCGTCGCCGGCGGGCCTGAGGGTGAGGCCGAGATCGTCGAGATGCGGGCGGATCTCCCCGGCGAGGCGTTCGAGCGACTCCTCTTCTCCCATGTCTTTTTCCAGTTCAGAGAGCCGGAACTCGGGCTTTGCGCCCGCAAGGCGCTTGAGTGCTGCAACGGTATCCCGCTCGCTCATGGCATACCAGCTCGGCGGGGTGGGCAATACAGGTTGCGGCGTCTCGCTGTGCAGTAAAAACAGGTGGTACCGGGGGGGCTCGCGCCCGCTCACTCAGGGTGTGCCGCGACCCCGCTCAGCCGCATCTCGCCCGAGCCGGAAGGCCCTGGCGTTGACGTCGACGGTCTTTTTCGGGACGCACCGCCGCACCGCCTCTTCGAGGGTCTCGGGCCGGAGCGGGATATCGCCCGACGCGGCCCCGAGCATCACGATGTTCTGCGAGAGGATGCTCCCCGCCTCCTCGGCGAGGCTCGCGGCGTCGATGCAGGCGACGTCGAGGTCGGCGAGCGCGGCGAGGATGCTCTCCTCGTCGGGCACGTCGAGGTCCTGCTGGTAGACCGACGTGGGAACGACCAGGTGCCGGTTCACCACGAGCCTCCCCCCGTCCGGGAGGTAATGGCGGTAGCGGAGGGCCTCGAGGAGGTCGAAGGCGACGAGAAGGTCGGCCGTTCCCGGCACGATCAGGGAGCCGAACTCTCCGTCGATGCGGATGTGGCTCTCCACCGACCCGCCGCGCTGCGCCATGCCGTGGGTCTCGGCGCTCCGGACGGTCCGGTTCTCGATGATGCACGCCTCGCCGAGGACGTTTGAAGCCAGCACTGTCCCCTGGCCGCCGATCCCGACGATCAGGATATCGAACGAGGGTTTCATTGCCGTCCCTCCATGCCGATCGCACCCGATGGGCAAATGTCAGCACAGACGCCGCACCCGGCGCAGAGATCGGTTATCATCGCGTTCTTACCGGCAAAGGCGATCGCCGGGCAGCCGAACGACCGGCAGGCGCCGCAGCCCATGCACTGCTCGGGATCGACCGTGTAGGCCTTGCGCCGGATCCCGCTCCGCCGTGCGGTGATGACACAGGGCTGCTTCGCGATGATCACCCGGACACCCTTGCGCTCCTTTGCCTTGCGGAAGGTGTCGAGGAGCACCGGGAGGTCATAGGGGTCGACCGTCTCGACCCAGGAGACCCCGCACGACCGACAGATGGCGTCGAGCGATATCGGGGTGCTCTCGACGCCCGTGGCCGTCACACCGGTGTTGGGGTTCGGCTGATGGCCGGTCATGGCGGTGATCCGGTTGTCCAGGATGACGACGACCATATCGGCGCCGTTGTAGACGGCGTTCAGGAGCCCCGGCATTCCCGTGTGCAGGAACGTCGAGTCGCCTATGGTGCAGATCACGGGGCGCTCCTCCCCCGACCGGGCGATGCCGCTCCCGACGGTGATCGAGGCGCCCATGCAGATGGTGGTATCCACCGCCCCGAGCTGGAGCCCGAGGGTGTAGCACCCGATGTCGCTCGGGAAGATGCCGTCGCGGAAGACCTTCCGCATCGCATAAAACGTCGGCCGGTGCATGCACCCTGCGCAGAGGATCGGCGGGCGGGGCGGCACCCCCTGGGCCGGGGCGGCCGCCGGGAAGGTCACCGTGGGGGTAATGCCCGCCTTCTGCAGGGCGGCGGCAACGGTCGCCGGGGTGAACTCCCCTTCGTACGGGATCGTGCCGGTCATCTTGCCGAAGACCTCCGTCTTCGTCGCCACCTGGCGCACCGCCTCCTCGACGACCGGGTCGAGCTCTTCGACGACGAGGACCTTCTCGTGCCGGTCGACGAAGTCCCGGAGCCACTCCTCGTCGATGGGGTAGGCGCCGACGACCGCGAGCGAGACGTCGTCGGGGAGCACCTCGCGGACGTAGGCGGCGGCGACACCGCTCGCGACGACGGCGGTGCTGCCCCGGACGGTGTGGCGGTTGTAGCCGAGTTCGACCAGCCGCTCTTTTAGCGCCGGCTGTTTTTCGTTCAGGACCTTATGCAGCACCCGGGTGTGCGCGGGGATGACCACGTACTGCTTCGGGTCGCGGCGGAAGGCGGCGGTCCGGTGCTCCTTGCCGACCTCTCCGAGGTCGACATCGCCCTTCGAGTGGCAGATCCGGGTGGTGGGCCGGAAGATCACCGGCAGACCGAGTTCTTCGGAGAGGCCGAAGGCGTCCCGTATCATATCGTGCGCCTCCTGGACCGACGCCGGGTCGAGGCAGGGGAGCCGTGCGAAGTGCGCGTAACGGCGGGTGTCCTGCTCGTTCTGGGAGCTGTGCGCAAACGGATCGTCTGCAGAGAGGACGACGAACCCGCCGGTCACTCCGGTGTATGCGCTCGTCATCAGGGGATCGGCCGCCACGTTCAGCCCGACGTGCTTCATGGTGCAGAGTGCGCGGAGGCCGCACCAGGCGGCGGCGAGAGCGTTCTCGAAAGCGACCTTCTCGTTCGTGGACCACTCCACGGTGAAGAGGCGCTCCTCCTGCACCCGGAGGATGTCGATCACTTCAGAGGACGGCGTTCCCGGGTAGCCGGCGGCAAAATCGACGTTTGCCTCCAGGCACGCGTGAGCGATGCCCTCGTTCCCGAGTAGGTATCGTACTGCCATTGTTCCACACAACTATACTTCTATCATCGGGTTTCAACATAGCGCTTTGGATGCCTGTCCAAATTAATTCGGTGCTGAAATGCCAGGTATTGCAGGGTAGTTCCACCGGGCAGACTCCGGCACCGGTGGTCGCGGAGACGGCGCGTCGTGGGGAGACCGCCATGCGCGCCGGAACGGGCGGAGCGAGGCGGCGGCGGTCGCAAAGTCGATGCTCGCCTGGATGCAGTCATGTGCGACGGCCTCATTTCTGAGAGGGTAATCATCTGTGATCTCGTCCCTGCGCTGTCGCCCCTGCCTGTTCTTCAGCGGTGCCATTCTCAGACGATTCAGGAGCAGAGTCCTTGCACAACCTTTAAATTGAAGATTGTACAACATTTATAGGCACTAATATGAGTGTATGAGGGCCCGTAGCATAGCTGGTGGTGCACCCGGCTGATAACCGGGAGGTCATGCGTTCGAATCGCATCGGGCCCACTCTACTTTTGCCCTGTTTGGTGAAACAGAGCTATTGCAGGCTTTATTCCCTTTTGTATTTCGCTATCTGTTTAACTTGCGGGGGTGACACGGCACGATACATACTCTCTTCCGCTTCTTCCGCAGGGCCGATTGACGGCGTAACTTGAGCACTAAATATATATCCTATCAGGCGACTTTCCGCACTCCATGGCATCTATGCAACAACATCTGCACGCAATAGTTCCGTGTGCTGGTCGCTCTAACAGCCACTCTCCAGCACAGGCGTATGCACTCCCCTCATCCAGGGAAGTCACCCTTCGGGAGGAGGATTCCGGATGCCTACTATTATCGTGGAGATGAATGCAAATGGCTGCAAATGGGATGAACAAGTACGCTGCTGAAATGTTCGGGACCTTTGCACTGGTTCTTATCGGGGTCGGAAGTGCAGTGCTCGCCGGGCCGGTGGTCGGAAATCTCGGTGTAGCATTGGCTTTTGGACTTGTTCTTCTTGCGATGGTCTATGCCATCGGCAACGTTTCCGGGTGCCATGTCAACCCCGCTGTCACCGTGGGAGTGCTGACGGCGGGCAAGATGCCGGCGCGGGAAGCGCTCATCTACATCGTTGTCCAGTGCATCGGGGCCGTCATCGCTGCTGGAGTGATTCTTGCCATTGCGGTGGGAAACCCATCCTACTCGCTCGCCGTGGACGGGCTCGGTCAGAACGGATACGGTGCGTTGTCGCCGGGCGGCTACTCGCTTGCATCCGGGTTCCTGGTTGAGGTAGTGATGACGCTCCTGTTTGTCTTCGTGATTCTGGCTGTGACCGGCATTGAGGAACTGAAGACATTTGCCGCTCTGCCCATCGGCCTGGCGCTGTCGATGGTGCATATCGTCATGATTCCGGTGACCAACGCTTCCGTCAACCCGGCGCGGAGCCTGGGGCCTGCAGTCTTTGTCGGCGGCGAAGCGCTCATGCAGCTCTGGCTCTTCTGGGTCGCACCCATCATCGGCGCCGTTCTGGCCGCTGTCCTCTGGCGCTATATCCTGGTGGCCGGAATTACCCGCCCGGTCGCTGTGGCGAAGCCTGCAAAAACTGAACACTAGGGACTCGCCCCGCGTCGGCAGGGATCGGACCCTCCCTCCCCTTACGGGATGGCCGCGGGTGCTCACACCGGAACTTTGCGGTCAGCCCGGCATAGCAGACCAATTTATATCCTCGCACACACGAGGGCAGCCTCCGCAAACAGTCCTGCATGCCGGTACAGGGGCGATGAAGCACACGAGGTGGCAGATGGTGAGCATAGTACGATATCTGTTCTGTATCCTGGTTCTTGCAGGGTGGTCGACGGTGACCATGGCGATGAGTGCTTGCCGATGGCCTCGACGGATATGCTTCAGCACCCGTTTGATGTTCTCGATGCTTTTAGACTGATCGACTTCGATGTGGTTGTTCTGGAAGCGGAGCCGTTCCAGGTCTTTCCGGGTACCGGGGTCGTGGGGATGCCGATCTGGAGCACCGTCGCCGGGCCGGGCAGCGGGTCTTCCTGTGCGCAAAGGGCGACGCAGTCCCCCGTAAAGACAGGGTTTCCCGTCCCTGCCCTTCACGGAAAAGTCACTCTTTTTACGTCCCGCGAGAAGATCTATCCCTATGTTTCTCACCGGTCATGCGGCTGAAGACATCCGCATAACCCTCGTTACCCGTCCCGCCCTCTCTCACCCCTGCGCCGTGCGGTGCCGGAGGAGGAGGCGGGCGTGAACGCCGTCGAGGTCCGGGGCCTCTCGCGGTCCTTCGACGGCCGCGAGATCCTCCGCGACGTCTCGTTCACCGTCGGGCACGGCGAGATATTCGGCTATCTCGGCCCGAACGGCGCCGGGAAGACCACGACCATCCGGATCCTGCTCGGCCTGCTCGCCTCCGATGCGGGCGAGGTCCGGGTTCTCGGGCGGGACCTCGCCGCCGACGACGATGCACGCGCGAGAGTCGGGGTACTCTTCGAGAACAACGGTCTTGCCGACCGGATGAGCGCCGTCGGCAACCTGGCCTACTACGCCGGGCTCTACGGCGTCGACGATCCCGCGGAGAGGATCGACGAACTCCTCGCGCTCGTCGGTCTCGCCGACCGGCGAGACGACCTGGTCGGGACGTTCTCGACCGGCATGAAGCGGAAACTCGGGATCGCCCGGGCCATCCTCCACCGGCCGGAGGTCGTATTCCTCGACGAACCCTCCTCCGGTCTCGACCCCGGTGCGCAGAGGATGGTCCGCGACCTCATCGTCGAACTCTCCCGCCGGGAGGAGATGACCGTCTTTTTAAACTCCCACCACCTCGACGAAGTCCAGCGGGTCTGCTCCACCGTCGCGATCCTCGCCGGGGGCAGGATCCGGGCCTTCGATTCGGTGGCAAACCTCACCGCGGCTTCCGGCCGCCCGGCCGTGACGGTCTCCCTTGCCGACCCGGGCGACCGTGCCCGCGCGTGCGAGACCGTCGGGGGACTGCCGTATGTTATGGGGTGCGACGTGAACGGCGACGGTCTCCTCTGCACCCTCGCCGACCCGGGTGCGACCCCGGACCTCGTCACGGCCCTCGTCGGTGCCGGGTTCCGCATCGAGGAGGTCCGCCGGTCGTCCCGGTCGCTTGAGGAGATCTACCTCGAACACGTCGGCCAGGCGGAGGGCGGGGCATGAACACCCTCGGCGTCATAGCCGGCCGCGAGATGCGGCTCGCCCTCCGGAACAGGAGCATCGTCATCACCGCGCTCATCTTCTCCGTCTGGTTCCCGGTCATGTCGGCCCTCGGGATCGCTGCGGGCGCCGGTGGAGACGCTGCGGCCGTTGCCGGCGCCATCGCCGCGATCATCCTCCCTGTCGGGGTCTTTATGGGCTATCTCTTCTGCGCCGACGCCTTCCTCCGTGAAAAGCGGGACGGCACCATCGAGACGCTCCTCTGCGCTCCGGTCTCCCTCCACGGTCTCTGGGAGGGGAAGGCGCTCGGGGTTGCCGTGCCGGCGTACCTGACGACCCTCCTCTCGGCCGCAGTGACCATCGCGGCGGTCTCCACCCTTTCGGGGACTCCTGTCGCCGCCGAACCCCTGCTCCTCCTTCACATCGCGGCCGTCGTCCCGGTCTGGATCGCCGCCGCGGCCGGGCTCATCGGCGCGGCCCAGCTCGCACTCGGGATGCGGGAGAACCAGATCCTCGGGTTCATCTTCATATTCGGGTTCATCTTCCTGATCGCCGGGCTCCAGGGAATCGTATCTGGCGGGCCGGGCATCTCGGTGATGACGGAGGCGGTCCTCGCGGCAGTCGGGATCGGGCTCCTTGCCCTTGCCCGCGTCATCGCCGGGAAGGTGACGAAGGAGCGGATCGTCCGGACGATCCCATAAGGTGCGGGGCCGGCCTGCTGGAAGGGGTTTCCTCCACCGGGTATAGCATCCCGGTGGGAATCCGTGCCCGGGGCGTAGTACCTTCTGGCCCCTGCCTCGTGACAGGCCGCCACGTTCCAGCCGAACCAAAAAAGAATGTTATCGGCCTCTCACGGCCCCGGGCAGCCTACAGCATCTCCTCGCCGTAGAGGTACGGCCTGAGGGCTTCGGGGACCGTGACCGAGCCGTCCTCGTTCTGGTAGTTCTCGAGGATCGCCCGGATCGCGCGCGACGTTGCGATCGCAGTGCTGTTGAGGGTGTGCACGTAGCGCTTCGAGGTGAATTCGACGGGGTCGCGCACCTTGATGTTCAGCCTGACCGCCTGGTAGGCCGTGCAGTTCGAGCACGATACCGCTTCGCGGTAGCGCTCCTCGCGCGGCATCCAGACCTCGAGGTCGTACTTCTTTGCGGCGACGGTCCCGATATCCCCCGTGCAGATCGAGACGACCCGGTAGGGGAGGCCGAGCTGCTGGAAGACCTCCTCGGCGTTCGCCATCAGTTCTTCGTGGAGGTCCCAGGACTGCTCCGGCGTGGCATAGACGAACTGCTCCACTTTGTGGAACTGGTGGACTCGGAAGAGGCCTTTCGTATCGATCCCGTGCGCCCCGATCTCGCGCCGGAAACACGGGCTCAGCCCTGCAAGCCGGAGCGGCAGATCCTTCTCCTCGAAGATCTCGTCGCTATACATCGCGGCCATCGGGTGCTCGCTCGTCGCGATGAGGTACTCGTCCTCGCCGTCGATCTTGTACATGACGTTCTCGAAGTCGGCGAGGTCGGTCACGCCCTCGTACGCGGCCCGGTTCAGCATGTAGGGAGGAATCACCGGGGTATATCCGCGCTTGACGAGGAGATCCATCGAAAACCGCTGCAGAGCCATGTCAAGCAGGGCGAGCCTGCCCTTCAAGAAGTAAAACCCGGATCCGGCAATCTTTGCCGCGCGTTCGAAGTCCGCCCAGTCATGCTCGACGGCGAGCGCGCCGTGGTTCTTCAGGTCGAACGCGGGAATTTTCGGTTCACCCCACCGCCGGACCTCGACGTTCTCGGTATCGTCCTTGCCGACGGGCACGCTCTCGTGCAGGATGTTCGGGAGCCGCATCAGGCGGTACCTCACCGCTTCGGTGAGCGTATCGCGCTCCGCCTCCGCCTCCTTGACCCGCGCGGGGAGGTCCGCTGCCTCGGCAAGAAGCCCCGCGATATCCTTTCCCGCCTTTCTCGCCTGGCTGATCTCGCGGGATATAACGTTTCTCCGGTTGCGCAGGTCTCCGATCTTCACGGTGAGTTCCCGTGCCCTCCGGTCCATCTCCAGCACCTCGTCGACCCAGGCCAGTTTCTCGGTATCTCCCCTCTTCGTGAGGTCTGCCCTGACGATCTCGGGGTGTGCACGAACGAACTTCAACTCAAGCATACTGTCTCTGTACGTACTTCGCCATGACGGTATATGGTCATGTTGCCCTTCTGCGGGATGAGTGCAGGTGATCCCCCGGACTGTGCCCTGATCACGTCCTGCCTTCTCCCCCCGAAACCTACTCTTATAATTTCAGGCGAACCAACTCATCTAGCATGGAAAAGAACCAGAAGATCGTTCTGGTGATGGGCGCCCTCATCACGCTCGGGCTGCTCTTCATCAACGTTTTCTTCGCCCTCATCGCGCTGGTCTTTGTGCTCGTTCTCCTGATGAGCTTCCGCATCATGGGGGATGCCGGCAACTACCCGCTCGTCACTGTGGATCTCTCGAAAGATGCGCGGGAGATCATCGTCACCAATACGGGCACCGCAAGGGCGCAGAACATCCGCGTCGCCCTCGTCCCGCTCGACATCGATTTCGAGATCGCTTCGCTTGACCCGGACGAGGAATCCGGCTTTGGCCTCGCTTCTATGGTCGTTGAGGCAAAAGCGGTCGTCACTTACGAGGATGACGACGGCCGGCAGTTTACGCGGTCGTATCCGCTCACGGCGCTCGGAGCCGGGCGTGACCTCCTGGAACCGATGTTTCCGATCTTCGGGCGCCGGTGAGGAGACAGGGATGCGAGAAGGCAGGTCGGAGGCCGTCGTGTTGACCACGGTGTCCTGTCCCTGCCGGGCGCTCTCTGAGGTCCTGCGACTTCCCAACCTCGGGGTGTCCCACCCATTGCTCTTCGGGACACCACGAACCCGTGCACGGGTTTCCAGTGAGTATCGCCGTGAGGGGAGGGGGGAGACCCCTTCCCCTGTCCCCGCCCCCCCAATGGCGATAAACGACGCGTGCCCCGGAGGGGGAGGCGGAGTTCGAGCACCGGAGGTGTGATACTCCCACGGTCCACTGCACCGGGCTTTTGATCGAGTCCAGCCCGTCCTTTTATGGCAACACGCATGCAGTGACTCAAAACCTCCAGGGATGCCCGCTGCACCCGGCGCCCCCTCGAAATCCGGGGACCATCTTCAGAAAAAAGATTTTCAGGAGCCGAGATACTCGAGCGTCCGCGCGAGCGCGGCCATCAGTTCCTCCTCCTTCTTTGCATACTCATAAAGCGCCCGGTAGAGCATGAAGACGAGGTCGTAGCCGTAGACGTCGAACGCCTCCTCCGGTGTCAGGGGGCTTAGATACGAATCGGTCCGGATCTCGGTGGTGGTGTACATCAGCTCGTGGAAGGCCCCGTCTTCGTCGAGGACGCATATCTGCGCATCGACGGGCTTGCTCGGGTCGTCCGGGCGGTACGGGAGCGGTTCAGCCTTCCCGAGGGCGATCATCTTCTTCTCGTAGAACTCCTGGTCGTAGAGCTCCCCGGATGCCTCCCTCTTTGCGCGCCGGAGCATCTCCAGGCCGATCTGCTTCACGACCGGCGCCGTATCGGCAGCCATCCGCGCAAGGAGGGCTCCTACGTTACCCCGGAGTTCCGAGGCCGACTCTTCCTTCTTCGCCTGCAGGTCCCCGAGGGTCTCGAGGAGCCGGGCGTATCCCTCTTCGATGATCGGATCCATTGCTCACTCACCTCTTGCGTACGCCGGCATAAGCGCACCGGTTTGTCCATTGATACTCAAACTCACGCGAAGCCGCGAAGAACGCGAAATTCAGTGGATGGATACAGGCAGTCTTCGCGGCTTCGCGTCCTTCGCGTGAGGCCCCGTTGTCCTCTCGCGTAGATTGTTGTCAATCGCCCTGCCGGAGGCGTTCGACCCCGAGGGCGCCCGCATACGCGAGCGTGCTCACGAGAATGATCGTAGCCCCCGACGGGACGTTCAAAAGGTAGGAGAGCCAGATCCCCGTCATGGAAAAGATGATGCCTAGGGCGACGGCGAGAAGCATCATGCTCCTGATCCGGGTTGTGTAGAGGCGGCTGATCGCCGCCGGGAGCGTGAGGAGCGCGATCACCAGGATGATCCCCACCACCCGGATCAGCATCACCACCGTGAGGGCAATCAGCACGAGGAGGAGGAGCGAGAGCCGCTCGACCGGCAGGTTCATGACCGTTGCGTAATCCGGGTCGAAGGTGATCGCCTGGAGCTCCCTGTAGAGGCAGGCCACGACGGCGACGATGATGACGACGAGGACCGCCATCAGCAGGATGTCCCCCCGCGGCACGAGGAGGATGTTCCCGAAGAGGTAGGAGAAGAGGTCGGGGGCGAACCCCGGTGTTAAGTAGACGAAGAGGATGCCTATGGCCATCCCGGCCGCCCAGACCGCCCCGATGAGGGTATCCATCTGCTGCCGGGCCCGGAGCTGGAGCGCGCCCATCCCGAGTGCTGTCGCCACGGTGAACCCGGCGGCGCCGAGAAGCGGATCGATCCCGAGGAAGTAGCCGAGGCCGATCCCCCCGAAGGCTGCGTGGGAGATGCCGCCGCTGACCGAGACCATCCGCCGCACCACGACATAGGTGCCGATGATGCCGCAGGCGACGCTCGCAAGCACCCCGGCGATCAGGGCGTTCCTGAAGAACTCAAACCCGAGTATTTCGAGCAGACTCACTCCTCCCTTGAGTGTTCCGAAAAGACCCGGTGCGGAACCCCGTGGGCGATCAGGTCCACCGGGCAGTGGTACGCGGCCTCGAGCATATCCGCCGTGAGCTCGTTCGTGTCGTGCGTATAGAGGCGCCGGTTCAGGCAGGCGACCTTGGTCACGTGCTCCGGGATCACCCCGATGTCGTGGGTCACGAGGACGATCGCCATCCGGTCGCGGAGCCCATCAAGGATCCCGTAGAACTGCGCCGCCGTCGGGGCGTCCACGTAGACCGTCGGTTCGTCGAGGAGCAGAACCTTCGGGTCGCCTACGAGCGCCCGGGCGATGATCGCCCGCTGCTGCTCACCGCCCGAGAGGTCCCTGATCTGCCGGTCGGCAAGATCGGCGATGTGCATCGTCTCGAGCGCCTCTTCCGTCCGGGCGTGGTCTTTTTCGTCGTAGCGCCGGGGCCTGCGGGCGATGTGGCCGAGGCGGCCGGAGAGGACCATCTCCCGCACGGTGATGGGGTAATCGAAGTCGAACGTCCGGAACTGGGGGACGTAGCCGAGGTCCTTACGCATCCGGGCCTCCGTGCTGCCGAGGATCCGGACTACGCCGCGGGAGGGGGCGAGGAGGCCGAGGATCACCCGGAGGAGCGTCGTTTTGCCGCCACCGTTCGGCCCGATAATGGCGTAGAAATCGCCCGGGTAGACGACGAGGCTCACCCCCTCGAGCACGGTGTGGCCGCGCAGCCTGACCCAGACATCATCGACCTCGATCACGGGGGTGCTCATGGTCTGCCGCTCTCTGCGAATGCCGAGGCTACGTGCCGCATGTTCTCCAGGTAGTCTTTCGCGAGCGGGCTCACCAGCACCACGGTGCCGCCGATCTCGTCCGCGATAACCTCGGCGCTCCGGGTGGAGTGCTCGGGCGACGCGAATATCACCCTGATATGCTCATCTTTCGCCTGCGCGACGAGGTGCTCTATCCTCTGTGGGGAGGGCTCTTTCCCCTCGTCCTCGATAGGGACCTCGACAAGACCGTAGTCCCGGGCAAGGTAGGCCCACGACGAGTGGTAGACCATGACCTTTTTCACCCCCGATTCGGCGAGCGCCCCGGCGATCTCCGCGTCCAGGGCATCGAGGTCCTCCTGGTATACCCCGGCGCTCCGGTTGTAGTCGTCGGCGTTTGCCGGGTCGACCTCTGCGAGCCCCTCGCGGATGTTCTCGACCATTACCTTCGCGTTTTTGGGCGAGAGCCAGATGTGGGGGTCGGTCCCCGGGTGGCCGCCTTCCCCGGTCGCGATCAGGTCGACGCCGTGCGAGCAGTCGACGATCAGCATGTCGGGGTTCAGGGCGGCGATCTTCTCCTGCCAGGCGAGTTCGAACTCTATCCCCGAACCCACCACGGCATACATGTCCGCCTCCGCGACTTCGGCGAGGACTCCCGGCGGAGGTTCGTAGGTGTGCGGGTCGGCTCCCGGCGGCACCAGCAGGATAACACGGACGTGATCGCCCCCCACCCGCTCCACGAACTCCTGCTCGGGCGGTATGGTGACCGCGACGACGACCCGTCCGTCCTGTTGCCGCTCGGTCCCGGTGCACCCCGCCGTGGCTGCTGTCAGCAGGAGGACTATGAATGCGGCTGCAATGAGCGAGAAAGAGGTGGTGCTGTTTTTATCCTGCGATCCCATCGTTCTTCACTCCAGACTTGGCATGGGCCTAAATTTTCTTCTATGCGAAGATAAAAACGTTTTGCAGTCACCTCTGCCCGTCGCCGGAAGGGCAGCAGCAACGGTGATCGTGCTCGATCTCCCCGCAGACGCTCATTATCGGGTGCCCGAGCGACGTACACATCCTGTTGGTGAGGTCCTTTGAGAAGCACTGCTCGATCTTCTTCGCCTCGCTGCAGGCTTCGCCGGGCTCAAGCCCGTAGTGGCTGAGCATCAGGGCGACGATCCTGTGACGCCGGATCAGGAACCGGGCGTAGTCGGTGCCAAGAGTTGTGAGTCTCACACCGCGATAGGGCGTATGCTTGATGTATCCTGCCTTTGCGATCTCCGTAAGCGCCTTTGTCACCGTCGAGGGCGCGACCGAGAAGTGGGTGGCGATCTCGGTCGTCTTCACGACGTCGCTCTGCATATAGATGTATTTGAGGTATTCAGCCTTCTTCGAGGAGAGTTCGTGCCCGGTGATCCCCTGCATGGAAGAGGATACGCTTCGCCGGAAGAAAAAGTTTCGGTGGGGCTAAACCCCGTGCCCGGCATCTGATAGGACCAGGGTGCCGGTGACGTAGTGCCGCCGGTTGTTGCTGATCACCGCCCTCCCGGAGAACCCGAACGGCAGGTCCTCTCCTATGACGACATTGAGGTAGCAGGGGTTGCGGCAGACGGTCGACCCGGACGCGTTCTTCTCGGTCGCAACGACCGGTGTCTCCCGCCCGATCCAGCGCTCGTTGTAGCGGTCGTAGATCCGGTTCGCCTCGAAAAGTAACGCCCTGGACCGGTCTTTGCGTATCCGGTCGGGGAGGTCTTTCAGGGCGGCGGCAGGCGTGCCGGGCCGCCGGGAGTAGCGGGTGATGTTCACCTTCACAAACGCCGCACGCTGCAGGAGTTCGAGCGTCTCCCGGAACTCCTCGTCCGTCTCCCCGGGAAACCCGGTGATGAAGTCGGACGAGATCATCATATCCGGGTAGCGCTCCCGGAACGTATCGACGATCTTTGTGACGTCGGCCGCACGGTAGCCGCGCTGCATCCGTTCGAGGACAGCATCGGAGCCCGACTGGACGGGGAGGTGGAGGAACCGGAAGACCTTATCGCTCCCGCAGGCGTCGACGAGCGGCCCGAGGATCCCGAGCACCGAGGCCGGGTGCATCATCCCCAGCCGGACGGCGAACCGTCCGGGGACGTCTGCGATCGCCCGCAGGAGGTCGGGGAGCGACTCGCCCCGATCGAGCCCCCAGGCAGCCACGTCCTGCCCGGTCAGCTGGATCTCATAGGCGCCCGACGCGGCAAGGCCCCGGACGGCATCGAGGATCTCTTCGGGCGGCGCGCTCTTGAGCCGCCCCCGGGCGAGCCGGGTGATGCAGTAACTGCACCGGCCGACGCACCCGCTCGCCACCTGCACCACGCCGACCGCTCCCGGACCGGGGGTGCCGACGCCGCCGTAGCGCTCGTGAATCTCGTCCGGGTGGATGACGTGCGGCGTGCAGACCGAGTTGATCAACTCCATCTGGACGAGCGGCATGCACCCGGTCACGTAGAGATCCCGACCGGCAAACGCCGCAAGACGCCGCATCATCTTCCGCTCGGTCGCGCCGATCACCGTGCAGGTATTGACGATCACGGCATCCGCCTCGTCCGGCCCGGTCAGCCTGCAGCCGAGGCCTTCCAGTATCGCCGCGAGCCTCCGGGTGTCGGCGTGGTTATAGGTGCACCCGTAACTCTCGATGTAGATCGCTCTTCCCTGCAGATCTTCCAGAGTAATGGTAATCGACTCCCTGCGCGCGGTCGGCGGCCGGCCCGATCCCGGCGGCTTGATCTCCTCTATCGTTTGGGGGATGTTTTACCCTTCTTCCGGTCGGTTTCGTGCCGAGCACAACCCTTAACCGCTGCTATTACAACTTCTTTATTCGATGATTAAAATAGGGTTGCTGGGATGCGGCAACGTCGGGCATATCATCGCCACGCACGCCGAGAGCATCCGGGTTGCCGCCGTCTTCGATATCATCCCCGGGCGGGCGGAGGAACTGGCGGCGCTCTGCCATGCCCGGCCGTATACGGACTTCGATGCCTTCATGCGGGAGGACTTCTCGATCGTCGTGGAAGCCGCCTCGGTCGATGCCGTCAGGTACTACGGCGAGGCGGTCCTCCGCTCGGGGCGGGACATCGTCGTCCTCTCCGGGGGAGCTCTCGCCGACGATGAGTTCCGCGAACGCCTCGTCGAGGTGGCACGGGAGGCGGGAAAGAAGATTCGCATACCGAGCGGCGCCATCACCGGACTCGATAACCTCAAGATCGGCCAGATCTCGCCGCCGAGAAAACTCCTCCTGCGGACGACAAAGCCCCCCGCATCGCTCGGGATGACCGCCACCGCCCGGACAGAGATATTTAAGGGACTGGCGCACGACTGTATAAAGCAATACCCCAAAAACATCAACGTCGCAGTAGCGTTGGGACTCGCTGCCGGCAGGGACGCCGACGTGGAACTCCTGGTCGACCCTGCAGCGGAGAGAAACATCCACGAGATATTCGTCGAGGGCGACTTCGGGGATATTTACGTCCGGGTCAGGAACGTCCCGAGTCCTGATAACCCGGCGACGAGTTATATGGCCGCCCTCTCCATCCTGACGCTCTTGAAGAACCTCGAGAACCCTCTGGTGGTGGGTACGTAACAATGGAAAAGGATATTCGTGCGCTCAAAGCCGAAAAGAACGCAGTTGTCATGGCGCATAACTACCAGCCCATGGAGATCCAGGCGCTCGCCGACGTGGTAGGCGACAGCCTCGAGCTCGCGGTGAAGGCGAAGGAGACCGGGGCGGACCTGATCGTCGTCTGCGGTGTCCGGTTCATGGCCGAGACGGCAAAGATCCTCAACCCTGATAAGAAGGTGATCATCCCTGTAGAGGACGCAGGGTGCCCCCTCGCCGACTTCCTGACCCCGGACCTGATCCGGGAGGCAAAAGAGCGGTATCCCGATGCGGCCGTGGTGGTCTACGTCAACAGCACGGCGGAGAGCAAAGCGCTCGCCGACATCACCTGCACCTCTGCAAACGCAGTTCAGGTCGTTAGGTCGCTACCACACGATACGATCCTCTTCGGGCCGGATGCAAACCTTGCGGCATACGTCCAGCGGGAGCTCCCGGAGAAGACGATCGTCCCGGTGCCGCCCGGCGGCCACTGCTACGTCCACACGGGGTTTACCCTTGCCGACGTCGAAGCGGCCCGGAGGAAGGGGGGGATGGTCGTCTGTCACCCCGAATGCCTGCCGGAAGTCCAGGAGCAGGCCGACCTGATAGCCTCCACGGGGGGCATGGTCCGGGACGCCGCCGGCGGTGACGAGCCCTGGTGGGTCTTCACCGAACGGGAGATGGCCTCCCGCCTCCGGGTGCTCTACCCGGGGAGGGTCTTTTACGAGAAACCGGAGGCTGTCTGCGCGGATATGAAGAGGATATCCCTCGCCGACCTCAGGCGGGCTCTCGAGCGCGAGGAGCACGAGGTCGTTCTCGCCCCGGAGATCATGGACCGGGCACGGCGGGCCATCGAGCGGATGATCGCCGTCGGAGCGTGAGTGCGAATGATCCCGATTGAGGATCTGCTCCGGTTCGTCCGCGAGGATGCGCCGTGGGGCGACGTCACCTCTGAAGCGGTCGTCCCCGACATCGCCTGCCGGGCGGTGATCCGGGCGAAGGACTCGGGGACCATCGCGGGCCTTGCGGAGGCACGGGCGCTCTTCGAGCACTTCGAGGTCACGGTTCGTGAGCGTTCCGCCGACGGCAGGACGGTTGCTCCGGGAGCGGTCCTCCTCGAACTCGACGGTCCCGCGAGGGCGATCCTTCTTTTGGAGCGGACGGCGCTCAACATTATCGGGCGCATGAGCGGGATTGCGACCCGGACCCGGGAGACGGCCGATGCGGTCCGTAAGGTCTCGCCTGCCGTGCGGATTGCCGCGACCCGGAAGACGGCCCCGGGGCTGCGGATGCTGGATAAGAAGGCGGTGGTCCTCGGCGGGGGCGACCCGCACCGCTACTGCCTCTCGGATATGGTCCTGATCAAGGACAATCACCTCGCGCTGGTGCCGCTCCCGGAAGCGATCCGGAGGGCGAAGCAAGAGAGCCTCTACCGGACGGTCGAGGTGGAGGTCGAGACGGCGGAGGACGCGATCACGGCTGCAGTTGCCGGGGCCGACATCGTCCTGCTCGACAACATGGCGCCGGACGCGGTCCGGGAAGCCGTCCGGATGCTTAACGAGCGGGGCCTCCGGGAGCGGGTGACCCTTGAGGTCTCGGGAGGGGTTGCCGGTGACGCTGCCGTCGGGTACGCCGCGACCGGGGTCGACATCATCAGCATGGGTGCGCTCACCCATACGGTCAGGAACTTCGACGTGAGTCTGGATATTCTGAAGGGTGCGGGCACGTTCCGGGTTCCGTAAACGGTGCCGGGCCGCTTCCGGCAAGGTCGTGGTTCATGAGGTACTCCCTGACCGCCCTCGATCCCGCCCAGCCGGAGTCGAGCTGCCTGACGACCGCATCGATCTCTCTCGCCTGTTGCCGGATCGTATCCGACTGGTCGCTCTCGATCAGATCCGCGATCGCCATGAGCACCTGAAGGGGGTGGCGGATCCGGTCGGCAAGGGTCGCGAACTGCTCGATGTTCGCTTCAATCTGGCCGATAGCCCACTTCTTCCCTTCATCCGGGAGTGCTGCCTCCTCTGCCAGGGTGATCCGCCGCCATACCCCGTCCTGCCTGATGACAGCCAGCTGGTGCGTGGAGGCAATCTCCAGCAGTTCGCGTGCCCCGCAGACACCAAGCGGGTAGGCACAGATGGCGGCGATCCGGCTGTTCCCGATGGCCCGGTTAACCATTGCCTCGTACTCCATGAAAACGTCCCATTCCGCCCCTGTCAGCCAGGAGACGTTGCCGGAGATGAACAGGCCTTCGTAACCTCTCTCCTGTGCCTCAAGTCCTTTCTTAACGCAGCTGTTCAATGCAGCGGAGCGCGAGAAGCCGCCGTCCTGGAGGTACCAGTCGCGTGCGTCCAGGATCTCGATCTGGCCCCGCTTCAGGCGTCGGTCAAGGGATTTGACGCTTCTTCGGAGCACCTTCCTCGCTGCACCTGCCTGCAGGGGATCTGCGGTGATCCATACGCAACAGGCATTCTGCTCCAGCCCCGACTGAAAATACGGCACCAGGGTGTCGATGAGATCGTGCCGGTTCCGGTAGACGAGGCAGGCATGGGTACCCCAGGGTGGCCTGGAGAGGACTGTCGTTTTGTCCGTGAAGCAATCACCATCTGTCAATGCGGCAACATTCCCGTGAATATAAGATTCCGCTCACGGGTTCGGACCGCTACGCACCCCCCCCGTCGGGGCGAGCAGATCGTTGTTCCCGGCTACCCGCGATAGGGGGAATGGAACGTCGGGATAAAATAGGTTTCCGATCCTTCTGTGGTGCAGTTCCCTGCCCGGCCGGCGTTTACCCGGGTGGTATATGGTTTTAGGTCGTAAAATCTCCCTAAACGTCCGGGTACATAATCTGCACGGGAGAAGGGATCAGGATACGCCGACGGTATCCTCCATCGTGAGTTCGTCCAGGAACGGCATCACCCCTTTGACATACGGCACGAGTTTCCCCTCCCGTGTCCTGAGTTCCCCGTAGGCCACGACCTCAACGACCAGCGGGAGCTCGTCCAGGCGCCGGGTGAAGAGGGGGTCCGACTCGGTAGCGAACCGGAGAAACGCACCCAGGCTGATGAACGGGCGCTCCAGGTCCGGGACGTCGCTGTATTCCTGCAGGTCTTCCCGGAGCGTGGAAGACCTTGCCAGGGATTCCTCAAAGTAGAGGAAGACGTGGAAGTTGTGACGCTTGCCCATCGCATCGAGGTCCCTGATATCGATCTTTGTTCCCGGGGCGATACCGAGGCGTTCCAGGTCCGGGGGAAATGTCGTACCCTCCGGTATACCGGTCGGACTCTCCATACTATGGTGAAGGCAGGGAGAGTAGAAAAATGCACCTCCCGGAAGCATCCCCGGGGGGCAAAACCTTATACTCAGGTGCCCCAAAATGGCGGGGGGTGGCCTATGGTAGGGGAGGATCCGCCGGTACCGGGAGGAGAGGTCGAAGGCCTCGACAGGGAGAAGAAACTCCACAGGTACCTCTCGATGCTGAAGTCCGGGGACCTCAATGCCCGGTGGCGGGCCGCGGATGCGCTCGGGGAGTTGGGCGACAGTCGGGCGGTGCTGCTGCTTATCGAGGCGCTGGACGACGAGTATGTCGATGTCCGGTGGAAGGCGGCGAAAGCACTCGGGCTCCTCGATGGACGCGAACCTGTCCTCCCGCTGATACGGAGCCTTGAGGACGACAGCCCCTGGGTCCGGGCAGGCGCAGCGTGGGCGCTCGGGAAGATCGGCGATCCCCGGGCCGTCGAGCCGCTGATCCGGCTGCTCGACGATGCGAAACCCCGGGTCCGGGGGATGGCGGCATGGGCGCTCGGGAAGATCGGCAACCCGCGGGCCAGGGAACCCCTGGTGCGCCTCCTCGGCGACGCCGACCGTGACGTCAGGCTTGCCGGCCGGCAGGCGCTCGACGAGATCGGGACCGAGCGGGAGATCCCGAGCCTCTGACGGGATGCTGACTCCCGTTGTACAGATCTTCTTTTTCAAAGTCGTTTCAACCCTGCCGGGGTCCGGGGCTGCCGTCTCCATTCCGTATGCGTTTATAATCAAGGAACGACTTCATATACTTGATTGGAAATTGCGATCGATTTATATACCAAATTGAGCGCCCGGGAGGACATTATGGACTTATTCATGAAGTGCGCCATCGAAGAGGCGGAGATCGGCCTGCAAGAAGGCGGAATACCCATCGGGTCGGTGCTGGTGCAGGACGGCCGCATCATCGGGCGAGGGCGGAACCGCCGCGTCCAGGACAACGACCCCGTACTCCACGCGGAGATAGACTGCCTGAGGAACGCCGGGAGGATCCGGAACTACGCGGAGTGCACGCTCTACTCCACGCTGATGCCCTGCTACCTCTGTGCGGGAGCGGCCGTCCAGTTCGGGATCGGGAAGATCGTGGCGGGGGAGTCGGCAAATTTCCCTGGAGCACGGGAGTTCCTTGAGTCCCACGGGGTCGATGTGCTCGACCTGGACCTCGATGTCTGCAAAACGATGATGCATGCGTTTATCGAGACGCACCCCGACCTCTGGTACGAGGATATCGGGGCGTTGTGAGAGGCGGTCCATGGCTGAAGACGCATTGCTCCGTTACACCGTCATTGCCGTCGCCTCTCTCCTCATCGGGGCCTGTATCGGCGTTGCGGCCGCTCCCCTCCTCGTTGGCCCTGCGCCCGGCGAGGACATCGACCGGGAGATGCTCTTTCAGGTCTCGACCATCGATGCGCTCCTCCAGGGTGTCTACGACGGCAGCATAACGTTCGATGAGCTTGCGACGCACGGGGATCTCGGGATCGGGTGCGGCGACCGGCTTGACGGGGAACTGGTCGGCGTCGACGGCGAGTGGTATCTGGTCCGGACCGACGGACGGACCTACCCTGTCGCCGGAAGCGCCACGACACCGTTCGCGGCCGCGACCTTCTTTGATCCGGACGTGACGGTCACGATCGACGAGCCGATGAACCTGACCGCCCTCGAGGGCTACCTGGAGACAGAACTCCCCTCAAAGAACCTCTTCTACGCGATCAGAATGGACGGCACCTTCCCTCGGGTGGTGACGCGGAGCGTGCCCATCCAGGAGAAGCCCTACCCGCGGCTCGCCGACGTGGTGGCAAACCAGACGGTCTTTACGTTCGAGAACGTCACCGGGACCGCCGTCGGGTTCTGGACACCGGCACTCGCAGAAGGGATCAACGTCCCCGGATACCACCTGCACTTCATCACGAGCGACCGCACCGCCGGCGGGCACTTGCTCGATATGACCGTGACGGAGGGCAGCGTGCAGGTCGACACCACGACGAACTTCAGCATGGCACTCCCTCTCCGCGGCGACTTCTGGACGGTCGACCTCTCGGGAGACCTCTCGGACGACCTCGAACGGGTGGAGAAGTAGATTGTTAGCGACCCTGCCCGGTAGGGGTCTCTTTTTTATCTCTGTTCTTCGCGGCTTCGAAGACCTTCGGTCTTCTCAAGCTCCGGCCCTCCGGCCCGTCGCACTTCGCACCTAACGGTGCTCGCTCTCGCTCGCACACCCCTACGGGCACAATCCCCTAGAGCATGAAATTACACTGCGCGGGGTGACCCGGACAGAAAAATAGAGGGTTACCGGACGACGAGCAGCGGCGGTCTGACCGCGCCGCCGATCTCCTCGAACAGGGTGCTGATTCGGGTCTTTCCGCTCCTGCCGAAAGCGCCCATGACGACCAGCCCGTATTCGCCGGAATTTGCCTCCCTGAGGACTTCGTCCCTGATGCGGCCCTCCACGATCTTTGACGAGCACCGGATCTCCTCACCCCTGTAGCGGGAGAGGATGCTGTTTTGATCGTCCTCGATGCTGTCATGCATGTCCTTCCAGATCCGGCCTTCGTAGTCCTTCAACTGGTCGCAGATGCCGCTCTGGGCGCAGAAGTTGAACGCCATCGCTTTGGCTTCCTTGATATCCAGCACCGAGAAGAGGACTACCTCGGCATCTTTTCGCTTTGCCAGTTCAATCGCGTGCAGAGCCGCCTTCTGGCTCCACTTCGAACCATCGATAAGCACGAGAATCTTCATGTCATTCACACCGCAAATTTCAGCCAGAGTATTCCGAGACCTACCGCCACCGTCACGAAGAGCACGAGCATACCTATCTTCAGGAAGTCGACGAAGGATATACCGACCCCCTCACGCTCGGCGATACCGATAACGACGACGTTTGCCGACGCCCCGATGGCGGTGCCGTTGCCGCCGAGGCATGCGCCGAGGGCGAGCGACCACCAGAGCGGGTAGACGTCCATCGTCGCTCCCAGGTCATGGATGAGCGGGATCATCGCCGCGGTCAGGGGGATGTTATCCACGATCGCCGAGGCGATGGCGGCAAACCAGGCCACGATGAACATCGCTTCGCCGGTCGAACCTACGTTCTCGACCATGACCGTGGCGATGTTTGCGATAATCCCCGTCTCGACGAGAGCGCCGACGATGACGAAAAGCCCGCCGAAGAAGAAGAGGGCCGGCCACTCGATCTTCTCAAAGATCTCCTCCGGGGACTGCCTGCTCCAGAAGAGGATGATAGCCGCTCCGATGAGGGCCACCTCCGCGGGTTCAAGCCCCATCGCCGGGTCGACGAACGGCAGGATAAAGTGCAGGATCTCTCCGATCCGGTTGTGGACGAAGAAGAGCAGGACCACGAACCCGATAACCGCCACCGACTTATTGAAGAGCGACCGGTCGACGATCGCCGCACGCTCGTCGAGGCCGTTGAGCGTCCGAACCATCTCCTGCCGCTTTTCGGGGCTCACCTTCATGGACCGGCCGTAGATGAGGTACATCATCAGGAGAAGGATCGCCATATCGATGACCATGATGGGGCCGAGGTGGATCAGGAACTCGTTGAAGGTGATTCCCGCAGACGATGCGATCATGATGTTCGGGGGGTCGCCGATGAGCGTCGCCGCCCCGCCGACGTTGGAAGCGAAGATCTCCGTAACCAGGAACGGGATGGGGTTGAGTTTCATCACCTTCGCGATGTAGAGGAGCATCGGGGTGAGGAGAAGGACCGTGGTGACGTTGTCGAGGAAGGCGCTCACCACCGCGGTCACGAGCGCAAAGAGGACGAGGACCCGGATAGGACTCCCTTTTGCGAGTTTTGCCGTCCGTATAGCGATATACTCGAAGAGGCCGCTACCCCGGGCGGTATTGACGATGATCATCATCCCGAGGAGCAGGAAGATCGTCCCGAAGTCGATGTATTCGAGGAGCGCCTCCCAGGGGACGATCCCGATGAAGACCACGATCGCCGCCCCGAGCATGGCGGCCACCGCCCGGTGGATCCGCTCGTCTACGATCAGGGCGTAGGTGAAGAGAAAGACCGCTATCGCGATCAGTGCAACTGTTTCCATTGATGTACCTGTCAGTAGATGAGCGCAGGGGTCTCCACCCGCTGGCAGATGCGCAGGACGATCGGGCTGATCGAAACGTCGGTCGACTCCCCGTCGGCATAGCGGCGGCAGAGCGCGACCATGTCGTGGTTCTTTGCCATCTGTACGACATCGTCACCCTTATGCCCGACAAACATCCGCGTCTGGGTGGAGAAACCGTGTTCTTTGAGTTTTGCCGCGGTTCGGTCGAGGAGTCTCCGGCCGTACTCTTCCTTCTTTGCCCGGAATTCCTCCGTTGACGACTGGTTGAGCGCCCGCTCGAGGAGCTCGACTACCCCGGCATCGGTGATGTAGGCAAGCGAGATGGTGGCATCGTAAGCGGAGAGGACGTCGATGGCTTCGTCGGTGATGTCGTGGACAAAGAAGTCGAGCGGCACCAGGATGGACCGGACCTCAGGGACGAGTACCTCTTCTTCGGTCAAAAGGAACTCACTGTACTCCTTGAGGACCGATTCGTAGCGCCTCCCGACGATATCTCTGAACTTTCGCTGAATCAAGGATGATGAGTATCCCATGGTAATGCACTCCTAAGTTTCCCGTAACTCGTGTTTAATACTTTTCTTTGACCGGCTCCGCACGGTGCTCGCGCCGTGGGAAATCATCCCTCTTCCCACGACGCGAGCGTCTCCCTGCAGGCCGGACAGAGCATTTTCCTCTTCCGGTCCAGTTCATCCAGCGTCCGCGGACGGAACATGACGCATTCGGGGTTGCTGCAGTGGTCGAGCCCGAGGAGGTGCCCGAGTTCGTGCGCTCCTTCTTTTGCGGTCCGGTCGATAAGGTCGGTGTCGTCCGGCGTCCTGCCGTAGTAGTCGTTCCCGAGGCGGGCGGTCGAGACGACGGCGACGCCGCATGTCGGCCTCGCGAGACCGAAGACGAAGTCGCACCCGTTGACGTAGAGGTCCCGGGAGGTGACGAGCAGCAGGGGGCCGGGAATATCGTACCTGCGCGTGAGGGTGTCCCGCAGGCGGTCCAGGATCTTTTGAGCATCGTGCTGGTTACGGTTCCGGTCGTAGCCGTCGACGAGGAACGGATATTCGACGAGCCCGGGGTCCTTCCCGAGGATCATCGCAATCATCCGGACGACCGGGAGTTCGATACCTCCCGGTGCCTGCTGGTCCCAAAGGATATTGATGCCCATTACCTAATCTCTGGGTAATGTGTCGGTATAAACATATTGAACGGAGTATCGGGGAGTATATTGCGGGTCACTACCGGCGGGTCGTGGAAGTGGGTGTCGGCAGCAATCCCGAGGCCGCAAGGCTGATCGCGGCTGCCGGCGCTCTTATGCTCTGCACCGATATCAGGCCCGGCATCCGGCACGACGGGCTCGCCGTGGTGACCGACGATATCTTCGAGCCGGATCTCCGGCTTTATGCGGGTGCGGACCTGATCTACGCCGTGCGCCCCGGTGTGGAGATGGTCCCGCCGCTGATCGCGCTTGCCGGCCGGGTCGACAGCGACCTCCTGGTCTACCACCTGGGGTGCGAGATCTACGAGGACGGCGGCGAGGTCGTGGACTGCGGCCCTGCCCTCCTCCACCGCTACCACCGCCGCCGTCCTTAGAACAGCGTTGCCTGGCCCCGGGGGAGGTCCTGCCGCCCCTCCCCGGGATCGCCGGGAGGGTCGTCGTCCCCGGACTTTCCGACTTTGCCTGACGCCTTCTCTTTGCCGGATGCCTTCTTCGCCTTCTCCTTCTCCTCCTTTGCCACGTCTTTGACCACCTTCGCGGCCCGGGCCTTGTCGTGGATGAAGAGGTTCAGTTCGTCGGCGTCCAGCTGGAACTCGCGGACGTATACTCCCGTGTCCTGCTCGACGAGGATGCTGATCGCGGTGAAGAAGTCCTCGCGCAGTGCGTCCTGTGGAATATGTGTCATTTCGCTGAGTTTCCGGGCGAGACCGGCCCTGACCGCCTTCTGCTTCTTCGACGCCCCCATCTTTTGCCAGCGCGACGGCGGCATGATGCGGCCGTGGATGCCGTGCCCGCCGGCGGCGTCGGCGACGCCGAGGAGCATGACCGCGCTCGCGTACCGCCAGAGGGTGTAGTACTGCCGCCGGTAGGTCCGGCCGATGTACTCGTCCGCCTTTGATAAGCAGGCGTAGCCCTTCGCCCGGGAGGCGGGATCGGGCATATGGTCCAGGTTCCCCTCGAGCCACTGTTCGACGGCATCCGGGGTATCCTCGACCTCCACCGCCATGCGGAGCAGGTCGGCGTCCCTCCGCCCCTTGAAGACCCCTCCGACGAGTTCGAAGATGGTGGACCGCTCGTCCTTTGCGGAGGTGTGGACGTCACCCGTCGCGAGGCGCTCCTTCCCGATAGCCGCGGCGTAGAGCATGTTCACCGCGGCCCGCATATCCCCGCCGGCGCGTTCGGCGATTGCGTCGAGCGCGCCGGCATCGCACGCCACGCCCTCCGCGGCACAGATCTGGCGGAGGCGGGGGACGATCGAGCGGGCCTGGAGCGCCCGGAACTGCACCGGCTCCGTGACCGCTTTGAGTTCTCTTGAAAGGGAGTAGTAGTCATTTGCGATCAGGATGATCGGCTGCTGAGACGCCGCGATGATCTCCACGATCGCCTTTGCTCCCCCCCGGTCCGCCTGCCCGTGCAGGTTGTCGGCCTCATCGAGCAGGATGAGTTTGCGGCTCGCACCGGAGAGGCTGGCCGTGGTGGAACCCGAGCCGGCCACCCGTTCAAGGGCCGATTTGGTCCGCTGGTCGGAGGCGTTCAGCTCCACCACTTCCCAGTTCATGTCGTTTGCAAGGGCGTAAGCGCTTGAGGTCTTGCCGATACCGGGTTTCCCGTACAGGATCAGCGGCTTCTTCTGCCGCGACCAGTCCCGCGCCCACTCGTACATCTGCCTGGCGGCGCCGGAGTTCCCCACAACGTCCTGGAGATGCTGTGGCCTGTACTT
The DNA here is from genome assembly GCA_016841955.1 of Methanobacteriota archaeon. Taxonomy (GTDB): domain Archaea; phylum Halobacteriota; class Methanomicrobia; order Methanomicrobiales; family Methanoculleaceae; genus Methanoculleus. The sequence goes on along the minus strand of JAENYE010000003.1, from coordinate 123,569 downwards.
TTCCACCCAGTCCATACCGATCTATTCGACGCGGTGCATCAAAAATACCACCCCGGTGCGGATGCAAAAGTTGTTCCCGGGACACGCCGGGAGAGAGCCATGCCCGCCCCCGACCGGGTGCCTGCCGGAGCCCACTTCCTGATCGGGGTCGGCCGGCTCTCCTCTACCATGATCGGTTCCCGGAGCAGAGTGCATAATACCGGTGAATCAAATACATTATCTCTGATGAGGCAGAATACCATAAAGAAACGTGGAGTGTTGGTGTTCTTGTGGTGAAGGATTGCTCCACCGATACGGTAGCACAGGCCGTCAGGGAATACGAGGGCGTTACCCGGAAGAAGGTGATCGGGGATATGATCCGGTCTCTCCGGATGGAGAACCCCGACGTTGTCGCTTCGTTCGGTGAGGACGCCGCGGTCATCCGGCATAACGCAGAGGACGCGCTGCTGCTTGCGGCGGACGGTATCTGGAGCAAGCTGATGGAGGCGGACCCGTTCTGGGCAGGGTACTGCGCCGTGCTCGTGAACGTTCACGACATCGCTGCCATGGGGGGGAGGCCTGTTGCGATGGTCGATATCCTCTCCGTCACGGACGACCTGATCCGCGACGAGGTGACCCGGGGCATGGTCACCGCATCCGCGCAGTTCGGCGTCCCGATCGTGGGCGGACACCTGCACCCGAATACGCCCTACAGCGTTGTGGACGTGGCGATCCTCGGGACGGCCAGGATGGACCAGCTCATCTTCTCGGACACGGCGGAAGAGGGCGACCGGGTGATCGCGGCGATAGACCTCGACGGCCGGGTACACCCGTCATGCTGCTTCAACTGGGACTCGGTCACGATGAAGTCGGCAGAGGAGGTGCGGGCCCAGATCCGGGTGATGGAGGATCTCGGAAAGGAGCACCTGGTGACGGCAGGCAAGGACATCAGCAACCCGGGTGTCATCGGGACCCTCGGCATGCTCCTTGAGGTGAGCGGGAAGGGCGCGGTGATCGACCTCGAGGCGATACCACGCCCGGATCTCTCAGCGATAGACCTTCCTTTCGAGCAGTGGGTGCGCATGTATCCCGGCATGGGTTTCATCCTGACCGCAAAAGAGGAGAACGTGGAGGAGGTCTGCCGCCGGTTTACCGATGCCGGCATCACCGCCGTCCCCATCGGGGAGATTAACGGGGGAAGGAAACTGACCATCAAATATCTGGGACGGGAGACGCAGGTCTTTGACCTGGACCAGAACGGTATCATGCGGATCTTCACTGAAGGAGGGGCATGCCGGTAACGGTCGGGCTTGGTGCGGCATCCCCTGATGCGAAGATCCTGGCGACCGCCCGGGCGGTCGGCCGGGAGGTTGACCTGATCCTTTTTTCCTACCCGGGGACTGCCGGTTCGTTCGGTGATGCGGTTACGGTCGTCGAGGCCGAGGAGCCGGAGGTCGCCCTTATCGAGGCTCTCTGTGCCGGCAGGATCGATGCCGCCGTCAGGGGCACCCTGCCTGCGTCCTCCACCCTGAAGGCCCTCAAAACGGCCGCAGGAGTCGATCACCTGGAGCGGATCGCCCTTCTCGAGGCTGCCGACGGGCACCTCTTTCTCCTTGCCCCGGTCGGGGTCGATGAGGGCTGGACCGTCGAGGAAAAGGTGCGGTTCGTCAGATTCGGCCGGGATATCGCCCGGAGTTTCGGCCTCGCCGAGGGGGTGGCGGTCCTCTCGGGAGGACGGCTCGGGGATCTCGGGCGGCACCCGGTCGTCGACCGGACGATGGCGGATGCCGAGCTCGTCGCCCGCCTGACCGGTGCGGAGCACACCGAGATCCTGATCGAGGAGGCAGCGAGGCGGTACGGGATGGTCGTGGCCCCCGACGGGGTCTCCGGGAACCTGATCTTCCGTACGCTCACGTTCCTCGGAGCCGGGGCCGGGCATGGTGCCCCGGTGGTGAATATCGACAAAATTTTCGTGGATACGTCGCGCGCCTCAGCAGATTATACCAATGCAATAATGCTCGCGAAATCACTGGCGGAGTCTAAAAAACCCTGAATCGTGCGCCCATCTCCCAGACAAGTCAATATCTGGCGTTTTCCAATCGGGTTGATTCCCTGCCGAGTATCGGGGTGCCCTGTCCGGATGCATCCTCAATGGGGAAGAGAAACGCAAATTCCCGAGATAATCCCGAAACGTTTAAATATTAACTCATACACCTCTTTTTAGAGGTGGAATTAGATTATGGCAGATCTACCTATTGCTGCGGTTGTTCGTATCGCAAAGAAGAATGGTGCTGAGAGAGTGGGCAGTGACGCTGCTGCCGCACTGGTTACCAAGGCTGAGGCGTACATCGCCGAGCTGACCAAGGAAGCCAACCGGCTTGCCCAGCACGCGGGACGCAAGACGATCAAGGCAGAAGACGTCGACCTCGCGGTTAAGTCCGCGTAAATCGACCGTTTTCTTTCTCTTTACCGGGGGGCGCTCCGAGCCCCCCTTCTCTGATCCATCTCCGGCAGCGTATGCCCCGGTGACTGGATATTTTTATGGATCTCGTTGTGGACGGTATCGCGACTGCTGTCCGAGGAGGCGAGGTGATGATCGAGGGGTGGGAGCGCCCTGCCGGATAACTGATGCGAAGGAACATCCGTTACAGTGGACCGTGGGAACTGCGCACCTCGCACCTCCGGTGCTCGAACTCTGTTCCTAGACGAGGTTGGCAACTGATGGAACCGCAGAGTTCAGCCATGCGGGGGTTCTGCGGAGTGACCAGCGGCATGAGGGTGCACGAAAAGAACGGCGCCCCATAACTTACCCCCGGTGCTGTTGCCCCTTCAGCCGCGTAGCCCTCCCACACCACACCGCCTGCCCGGAGCATCCCCGGCAGCTTACACGCATCCCGTGCTACACACCCCCGTATCCATGCCGGCAATGGGCGTCAGACGCCCATATCTGCGATTCCAGCCCGGTTACGCTGCCATGTCATTGTGGGGGCGCCTGCCCCTAAAATGCAGGCTCTAAAGGCCGATGCGTCGCGTTTCGGGGTGATGGCTCTCTCGTCTTCCGGAGAAGCCGGGCCCTTGCCCCGGACAAAAAAGTTGCCCCTCCCCGGGCTCACAGCGTGCCTTTGGTGCTCGGCACGTCGCCTATCGCGGGGTCGACCGCCACGGCCGCAGCGAGCGCCCGTGCAAACGCCTTGAACGCCGCCTCACACATATGGTGGTCGTTCCTGCCCGTGACCGTGATGTGCGCGGTGACTCCGGCGTTGGTGCAGAGGCTGTAGAAGAAGTGCTCGATGAGGTCGCCGGGGATGCCGCCCGGACCCGCCGGCGAGAAGGCGCCCTCGAAGACGAGGTATCCCCGGCCGCCCACATCGAGCGCCACCCGGGCGAGCGCCTCGTCCATCGGGACGGCGGCGTCGGCGAACCGGACAATCCCTCTCCCGTCCCCGACCGCATCGGCAAGGGCCGCACCGAGGACGATACCGATATCCTCGATGGTGTGGTGGGCGTCCACCGGAAGGTCGCCGGCCGCCCGGACGGAGAGGTCCATCCTGCCGTGCCGGGCAAACGACGTCAGCATGTGGTCGAAGAACGGTATCCCGGTCACGATGGTCCCGGCTCCGGTGCCGTCGAGGTCGAGGGAGAGGGTGATATCGGTCTCCTTCGTGGTCCGGTGGACCTCACTCTGCCGCATGCGCCGCCTCCCTGGCCTCTGAGAGCCGCACCTTCCCGGCGTAAAGGGCCGATCCGAGCACCGCACCGGCTGCTCCTGCTTCCCGGAGCGCCGCCACATCCCCGGGACTCGATATTCCGCCCGAGACGACGACCGGGATCTTCGCTCTTGCAAGGAGGTCCGTCACGGGTGTGAGTGCGATCCCCTGCTGAAGCCCCTCCACGTCCACGTTCGTGTAGAGGAGCGATCCTGCGCCAAGGTCTTCGAACCGCTCCGCCCAGGAGAGGTAACTTCCGGCAGGGCGCTCCCATCCCTCGATCATCACCTCGCCTCCCCGGGCGTCGATCCCCGGCATGACCCGAACGCTTCCGAACTCGTCGGCAAGCGTCCGAACCGTCTCCGGCTCCCGGACGGCCAGGGTCGAGAGGATCACCCGGTCGACGCCGACTTCAAGCCATCCCGCGGCGTCCTCCACACTCCTGATGCCGCCGCCGAGTTCGACAAAAGCACTCGTTTCTCCGATGAAGGCCCGGATCAGGTCGGCATTCTTCTGCGCCCGGCCGAACGCCCCGTCGAGGTTGACGACGTGGAGGCCGTCCGCTCCCTCGTCGAGCCACCGGCGTGCCCAGGCGGCCGGGTCGCCGTAGACCGTCGCCGCCTCCGGCCGCCCCTGCACAAGCTGCACGCACCGCCCGTCCAGGATATCAACTGCAGGATAGATCTCCATGCTCTCAGCGTATGATCCGTTCGATGGGCATGACTAATATGTCTTTTGCGCCGGCCCGCTTTAACTGGTTGATCAACTGGTAGACCCGTTCCTCTTTCACGACAGCGTGAACGGCGACCAGGTTCTCGTCGGATGCCACGTCCATCACCGTCGGACCGGAGAGGCCGGGCAGCACCTCTCTCACGTCCGCAAGGGCGCTCCGGTGGACGTTCATCATCAGGTAGCACTGTCCCTTTGCGCGGATGACGCTCTCGAGGGCAAGGACGATCTCGTCGATCTTCTCCCTCTTCTCCGCGAGAGAGGCGGGGTTCGCCACCAGAACCGTCGTGGAGATGAGGACCTCGTCGATGACGCGGAGATGGTTCGTCCGGAGGGTCGTGCCCGAGGAGGAGAGGTCGACGATGGCGTCGGCGATCCCGAGGTGCGGCGTCGCCTCGCATGCCCCCCCGACGGTCACCACCGTCACGGCGACTCCGTGCCCGGCAAAGAACGAGCGGGTGATCGCCGGGAACTCGGTCGCCACCGTTGCCCCTCCGAGATCGGCGACGGTCTCGATGCCGGACTCCTCCGGCACGGCGACGACGAGCGTGGCCCTGCCGGTCTGCAGGTCGAGTACCTGCTCGACCGCCGAGCCCCGCTCCATGACCATATCTCTTCCGGTAATGCCGAGGTCGGCAACGCCGCTCGCCACGTACTCCGGTATATCGATCGGACGGGCGAAGAGGATCTCCACGTTCGGGTCGCGGGTCCGGGTGATGAGCCTTCGCTCTCCCCCGTCAACCAGATGGAGCCCGCTCTTCTCGATCAACTCGTTGATGGGCTGGGCAATTCTCCCTTTGTTCGGGATGGCGAGACGAACGAGCCCGGGTCCGGACCCGGGCTGCCGGGATGACGGTTTACTCATGGGTTACAACAACTCCGGGAAGGTCAGAAGGTGGAGAGTTCTCCCCTGATGACCTTTTCGGTGATGGTGGGGGTCTTCTCCAGCCACCCGTCGATGATCGCCTCGATATCGGGTTTGATAGAGTTGATATTGACACCCGGTTTCGTGAGAATCTGGGCGCTTGCCACGTGCGGCTGGTCGATCGGGTGGCCGATCTGGGAGAGCATACGGACGTACATCTCCTCGATGCCGTCGACCCTCGCGACGCAGTCCTGTGCGATCTGGGTCGCGAGGAGGTTGTAGATCTTTCCGATGTGGTTGATCGGGTTCTTGCCGCTCGTTGCCTCCATGCTCATCGGGCGGTTCGGGGTGATCAGCCCGTTCGCGCGGTTGCCGCGGCCGACAGACCCGTCATCGCCCATCTCGGCCGAGGTTCCCGAGACCGTCAGGAAGACGCTGGCGCCCTCGAGGTCGTCGGCGGTATTGATGGCGACGTTGACTGCTCTCGTGGTGAACTGTTTTGCGACCGCCGTGATCTGCTCCGTCAGGAAGTTCTTCTGCTCAATGTATTCGGCGATGCTCGAGCAGTAACGGTCCACGAACGCCATGGCGATGGTGAGGGTGATGGCATCGCCGTCACGCAGGCACATGATCTTGCAGTCCTGGCCGATGACAGGATACTTCGGGCGGAGCGTACCGTCGATGAACGCGGCAACGCCCCTGACAATGCTCTCCGCCTCACTGAACGGCGCATGTCCGACACCGAACGAGGTGTCGTTCGCCCGCGGGACTTTCCCTTCGCAGGACCGGAAGACGTCCTGCAGGTCGGTCGACCCCTTTCCCATCCGGCAGTCGACGATGACTTCGCGGTCCATGTTGATGGTGGGGAGGATCTTCTTGATGTAGTCCCGTGCCGCCTCGACGGCGATCGCGTCTGCGGGGATGTTCACGCCGTTGAAGGTCTTGGTTGCCCGGCCCGATATGAGGAAGTAGATCGGTTTGGTGATCTGGCCGCCGCCGAACTTCGGGATCGACTCTCCTGCCACGACCTCGCCCTGATCGGTGTTGTGGTGCAGGACGCTGCCGCACTCCTCCAGGTATGACATGCTGAGTGCCTGGCTGATCGACTCCGCGATACCGTCTGCGAGACTGTCCGGGTGCCCGAGGCACTTGCGCTCCACCAGTTCAATCCGCTGCTTCTCGATCGGGATCTGGTCAAGCCCTTCTACGCTGATGTTCCTGGTCATCAAATCCACCGTAGTTCTAAAGTGTGATAAGAGAAATGATTGCAACTCATATAACCATTTCTAACCGTCACTCCTGAGGCGGATGTCGGAACGGATGCTGATTTTGCAGTTTCCGTCCCTGAAGATGCGCACCATGCCTCCGCTCTCGGAGACGGTGATGCCGATGACCGGGATCTCGTGCGTAATGGACGCGGTTGCGCGGTGCCTCCCTCCAAGGCCCCCGGGGAGAGAGATGTCCCGCCCGGTGACGTCCAGGTAGCGCCCCGCCGACCGCACCTCGCCGTTCTTGTCGATGACAAAGACGCCGTCCAGCTGGGCGAATTCTTTGACGCTCTCCCAGTTATCCCGGTTCTTGATGTCCCGGAGGGCGGCGGGCTGCCCCTGGTAGGGGTTGAGGATCGCCTGGTGGGAGTGCCGGAAGATCTCCTCCGGGTCTCCTATGATAAACGCGGTGCCGATGGCCCTTCCTTCCCTCCCTTCGACCGCGATCTCGAGGGCCAGCGTGAGGGCCGCGTGGAGCACCTCGCGGGGGACGATGTCGGAGAAGTCCTTGAGGTTGATGAAGTTCTTCCCCTCCTCGATGTCGTAGATGATGATAGCGTAGGGGAAGACACCGATGACGAGGCCGCTCTCCAGGTTGCGCCTGAGATAGAGGTGGACTGCGGCATCGAGCATATGCCGCTCGCTCACCTCCAGGATATCGTGCATGGTCAGGTCTTTCAAGACATCGAGCTGGAGTTCCTGCACCCGGATGATCGGGACATCGGGCGTGTCCGGGGGGAGCGGGATCGGGTCGACGAACGAGATGACCGCCAGTGCCCCGATCTTCTCCGCCACCTCACAGGCGGTTACAAGCATCAGGTCGCCGTTCATAGCACCTCCCGGATCAGTTCCGGTATCTCTGAGGGCCGGGACGCGACCGGGATCCCGAGAGCGGCAAGCCGCCGGACCTTGGATCGTGCGTCGCCCTCGCCGCCCTCGATGATCGCACCCGCGTGGCCCATCCTTTTTTCGGGCGGGGCGCTCACGCCGGCGATGTAGGTGACGACCGGAAGATCGGTCGACCGGACTCCCTCCTCTTCGAGGTTACCCCCCACCTCGCCGATGACGACGACGGCCTTCGTATGGGGATCGTCCTCGAACCGCGCGAGCGCATCCACGAACGTCTGGCCGATCACCGGATCGCCGCCGATCCCGACCACCGTGCTCTGGCCGATGCCGGCACGGGTGAGTTCGTCGACCACCTCGTAGGTGAGAGTGCCGCTCCGGGAGACGACGCCGACGTTCCCCCGGGTGGCGAGATGGGCCGGCATGATCCCGAGTTTGCACTCTCCCGGCGAGAGGAGCCCCGGGCAGTTCGGGCCGATGACCGTGCAGTCGTGGAGTTTCGCGTAGGCGATCGCCAACATGACGTCGTGGACCGGGATGTGCTCGGTGATGGCGACCGCAAGTTCGATCCCCGCGTGCGCCGCTTCCATGATTGAGTCACAGGCGTGCGCTCCCGGGACGAAGACGACGCTTGCGGTCGCGTCGTGCTCCCGGAGCGCCTCCTTCACCGTGTTGTAAACCGGGACGCCGTGGACCTCCCGGCCTCCCTTCCCGGGCGCAACCCCCGCGACGACGCCCCGCCCGCCGACCTCGCGGGCGTAGGCGTTCATCAGTTCGGTGTGAAACGTGCCCTGCCTGCCGGTGATGTTCTGCACGATCACCGAAAGGTTCCGATCACCGTAGATCATGATACGACCTCCATCGCCGCTTTCACGGCCGCATCCATGCTCTCGAGCATCCGGTAGCCGCTCTCGGCGAGCAGCCGCCGCCCTTCCTCCTCGTTCGTCCCGGCCATCCGGACGATGACCGTCGGCGCGACGCCGGCGGCGATGATGCCCTTCGCCACCTCGTCGCACCGGGTGATGCCGCCGAGGAGGTTGACCACGATCACCGCGACCTCGGGCATGCTCGCGACGAGCCGGACGGCGTGCATCACGCGCTCCTGGTCGGCGCCGCCCCCGACGTCGAGGAAGTTCGCCGCCCGGCCGCGGTAGTACTCGATGAGGTCGAGCGTCGACATCGTGAGCCCGGCGCCGTTGCCGATGACGCCGATGCTTCCGTCCAGTTCCACGTAGGAGAAGCCGTGCTTCTCGGCCTCGCGCTCGCGCTCCGAGAGGTCGCGGTTGACCGCTATTCCCTGGCGGGCGAGGGCGTTGTCGTCGACGATCAGCTTTGCGTCCGCCGCGTAGACGCCCCGTGGCGTCGTCACGAGCGGGTTGATCTCCGCAAGCATGGCATCCTTCTCCTGGAATACGTGGTAGAGGCTGTTGATGACGGGTGCGAGTTCTTTCGGGGCCCCGCCGAGGAGTTCCCGCATGAGAAACGGCGGAATGTCCCGGAGGAGAGGGGATACGACGACCTTGCGAACGGCGGACTCGTCGGCCAACGCCTTGTTCTCGATCTCCACCCCGCCGGCGTCGGCAAAGAGGACCGCCGGCTGTCTGCTCGACCGGTCGACGGCGATGCTGACGTAGTACTCGTGCTCGATCGGGAGGCGCTCCTCCACGAGGATCTCCCTGACCGGGACGCCCTTGATCTCCCGGGAGAAGAGTTCCCGGGCGGTCCGGACCGCCGCCGCGTCGTCGGCGAAGAGGACGCCGCCGGCCTTTCCGCGTCCGCCGACGTCCACCTGCGCCTTCAGCACCACGCCGTCGCCGAGCTCCGGCAGGTGTGCCGTGACCTCTTCCGGTCCCCGTATAAGTACCCCCTTCGGGACCGGAATGCCGTATCCCGAAAAGACCCGTTTTGCCTCGTATTCCAGTAGTTTCATAGGTTACACGCTCGCTCTCCGAGTTCGAATCCCCTCTTTAATGCCTTTAGATTCAGGTTTTCGGTGCCTTTGGGGACGCTGTCGAGCACTGCACGCTCGATCGCCTCCCTGCTCACGACCCCGGTTGCGGTCACGAGGGCGCCGATCATCACGATGTTTGCCACGATCTCCCGGCCGAGAGTGCCTTTCGCCTCCGCCGTCGCCGGGACCTCGCAGTAGCGCGAGATCGGGCGCGACCGGACCAGGTCGGAATCGAGAAGCATGGTCGCTTCCTCCCGCGCCTGGACCCCGTACTTCTCGAATCCCTGCTGGGACATGATGATGTAGATGTCGGGTTCGGTCACCTCGGGATAGAGGATCGGCGCATCGTCGATCACCACCTGCCCCATCGAGGCCCCGCCCCGGGCCTCAGGGCCGTAGACCTGGGTCTGGACGGCGTATTTGCCGTCGTAGAGCGCCGCCGCCCGTCCGAGGATGACCGCGGAGAGGATGATCCCCTGCCCGCCGTACCCCGAGAACCTGACCTCGTGCCTCATCGCTTCACTCCCATCGCCGGCCGGTTCCGCCGGACGAGTTCCCCGACGGTGAAGGTCCCGTCCGGGACCGGTTTCCCTTCGGCAGTCAGCCGGTTGTACTTATCGACAAGCATCGCGTGGCTCCGGAGGTGCTCGATCATGTCCGAGACCCGCCGGAGTTTGTTGTGGCGGCCGTAGTTGGTCGGGCACTGAGTCCTCACCTCGATAAAGGCGAGCCCAGGCGTCTGCATCCCGGCAGCGACGGCCTTCGTGAGTTCTTTGACGTGGTAGGACGTCCAGCGGGCGACGTAGTTTGCGCCCGCCGCCACGGCGAGTTCCGCGAGGTCGAAGGCCGGCTCGCTCGCCCCGTAAGGCGTCGTCGTCGAGATGGCTCCCGGCGGCGTCGTCGGGCTCCCCTGCCCGCCGGTCATGCCGTAGATATGGTTGTTCATGCAGATCACGGTCATGTCCACGTTCCTGCGGCAGGCGTGGATGAAGTGGTTCCCGCCGATGGCGGCAAGGTCCCCGTCTCCCGTGAAGACGACGACGTTTAAGTCGGGCTGTGCCATCTTCACCCCGGTGGCGAACGCGAGCGCACGCCCGTGGGTGGTATGGAGCGAGTCGGTGAGGATATAGCCGGGAGCGCGTGAAGAGCACCCGATCCCGGAGACAAAGATCGTCTCGTTCCGTTTCCAGCCCATCTCCTCCACCGCCCCGAGGGTGCAGTTGATGACCGTCCCGTTGCCGCACCCGGTACAGTAGATATGGGGCAGGCGGTCCTCCCGGAACCAGCCGGGCGCGATCATCGGTGCGCCTCCAGGGCCTGCACGAGTTCGGCGGGGGTGTGGAGTTCTCCCCCGATCTTCGGGATAGATATGACCGGCTGGTCCACATGGCGCTGGACCTCCCGCACCATCTGGCCCATGTTCAGTTCCGGCATCAGGAAGACCTTAGCGTTCGGGAACTCCTGCAGGGCGAACTCCGGGAACGGCCAGACGACCCTGAGCCGCAGGTGGCCGATCGAGTCGTCCTGACTGTCGCGCATCACCTGCTGCACCGTCCGGGACGGCGGGCCGTAGGTGACGAAGACCGTCTCGGCGTCGAGGTTTGTGACCTCGTAGTCGGCGATCTCGCGGCGTGCCGACTCGACCTTGGCGACCAGGCGCCGCACCAGCCGGTCGTGCGCCTCAGGGTCGGTCGTGTCCGGGTAGCCCCGCTCGTCGTGGGTGAGACCGGTCACGTGGACGGATCTCCCCGAGCCGAAGGGTGCGAACCCGGGGACGCCGTCGTCGCCCCCCTCGAAGGGGAGCGCGCCTTCCGCGAGCGGGCTTGAGCGGGCGACCTCGACCGCGTCGGGGATGGTCACCCGCTCCCGCATGTGACCGACGATCTCGTCGGCCATCAGGAAGGTGGGGACCCTGAACCGGTCGGCGAGGTCGAATGTCTTCACCGTCAGGTCGAACATCTCCTGGACGGAGTTCGGGGTGATCGCGATGGTGCTGTAGTCGCCGTGCGACCCGAACCGGCACTGGAGCATGTCGCCCTGCGCCGCCCGCGTCGGCTGGCCGGTGCTCGGGCCGCCCCGCTGGATGTTGACGATGACGCACGGCGTCTCGGTCATGGCCGCGTAGCCGATGTTCTCCATCATCAGCGAGAACCCGGGCCCGCTCGTGGCGGTCATGGCCCGGGCCCCTGTCCAGGCGGCGCCGATCACCGCGGCGATGCTCGCGAGTTCGTCCTCCATGGAGATGAAGACCCCGCCGGCCTTCGGGAGTCTCCGGGCCATGGTCTCGGCTATCTCGGTCGACGGCGTGATCGGGTAGCCGCCGAAGAACCGGCATCCGGCGGCGAGCGCGCCCTCCGCACAGGCGACATTCCCCTGCATGAACTCAACCCTGCTCAAAACTCCACCTCCACCCGGTGCGGCTCAAACGGTTTCTCCTCGACCCAGGCAATAGCCTGGTCGGGGCAGATCATGTGGCAGACCCCGCAGAGCATCCGCCCGTAGAGGGCCTGCAGCCTGCAGTTCGTGCACCGTTCGGGGCGGTCGAGAACCGGGGAGACGATCCCCCGGCTGTTGAGTTCCGTCCCTTCTCCAAAGATCCCATAGGGGCAGACCAGCACGCAGAGGTTGCATCCTTTGCAGCGGCTTTCATCGATGACGAGTTTCATGAGACGGTATCCTGTTGATATTGAATCGCTGGTGAAATTGTGTTTTCGCTTTCTGCCGTACGGCCTCGAAGAGATCGCCGCCGTGGGCGTCGATCCCGACCGTCAGCGGCAGGCTGTCGGCTTCAATGACCCATACCGCCTCGGCCATGCCGAGGTCTTCGAAATAGACGCCTGCAAGGTGCATGCGGGCGGCCGCGAGCGCGGCGCACCCGCCCGTGAGCGCGAGGTAGACGGCGCGCCCCCGGAGTTGCTCGACCACCTCGGGCCCCATCCCGCCTTTGCCGATGAGGGCGCGGACACCCGCGTCGATGAGGAATCCCGTGAGCGCGTTCATCCGGGCGGATGTGGTGGGGCCGGCAACGACGAGCCGGCCGTCCTGCACCACCGGACCGCAGTGGTAGACCACGGCGCCTTTCGGGTCGAAGGGGATGCCCTCCGCGATCATCCGCAGGTGTGCCTCGTCCCGGGCGGTGTAGATCGTCCCGGAGAGGGTTACCCGGTCGCCCGCCCGGAGGTCGAGCACCTCGTCGCCGAGCGGCGTCGTAAGGTTCAACGCTTCACCTCCACGGTCGCCCGGCGGCAGGCCCAGCACTGCATGTTCACCGCCACCGGGAGGGATGCGGTGTGACAGTCCGCCCGCTTCACCTTCACCGCGAGCGCCGTAGTGTCGCCGCCCAGCCCCATCGGCCCGATGCCGAGGGCATTGACCGCGTCGCAGAGTTCCTGCTCGTAGTCGTCCATGGTATCGACCGGGAGGAGCAGGGCTTCCTTTGCAAGCGCCGCGGCCATATCAAACGTTCCGCCGATCCCGACGCCGAGGATCACGGGCGGGCAGGGCCTGCCCCCGGCAAGGAGCATCGTCTCGGCGACGAATTTCGGGATCTCCGCCGCCTGCGAGGGGAGGAGCATCCCGAGCCTTGAAGCGTTCTCGGAGCCTGCGCCTTTCGGGAGCACGGTTACGGTGAGCCGGTCCCCGGGCGTCACGTGGACTGCAGGCATCCCGGCACCGGTGTTGTCCCCGGTGTTCTCCCGGGTGAGGGGGTCGACGACGTTCGGGCGGAGGGGGATTGTGACCGTCGCCCGGCGCACCCCCTCCCGCACTCCCTCAAAGAGGGAGGGGGAGAACGGGATGTCGGGAGGCAGGGTGAGATAGATCACGGGCACGCCGGTATCCTGGCAGATCGGCACCTGCCGCTCCCCGGCGAGTGCGATATTCTCCAGAATGTTAGAGAGTTCCTGCCGTGCAATCGCGTCCCTCTCGGCCGCCGCCGCCCTCCTGAGCGCCTCGAGCACGTCGGAAGGGAGCCGGATCTCGGCCTCTGCAAGAGCCCTCTCTGTGGCGTCTGCCAATGCGCCCGAAAGCATCGTGTCTGCCGGGTTAGCCATCATTTATACTGGTGGGAAGCGACTATAAAAACCTATATTCCCGCAGGTACCGAATCTGCCGCCTGGGGGGGCGCTCCTCGCAAAAAAGACGGGAGGGGATGCGAATTTACGCTGCCGGCGCCCGTTCTTCGACGATCCTGGCGGGAGTCGGGAGCTTGTAGATGCCGCGCTTGAGGGAAGTCTTTGCCTTCTCGACGTGCTGCGGGTTTGTCCAGACGGAGAAGACTTTCTGGCCCTTCTCAACCCGTGCCGCGGTGCCGACGGCCTTCCCGAAGGCGAGGCGCATGCCCTCCGAGACACGGTCCGCTCCTGCACCGGTTGCCTGCTTGTTCTCGCGCAGGACATGGTGCGGGTAGGTCCGGATCTTCAGGTGGAAGTTTGCCCTTCCTACCTCTTTGACGAGTTGCCGGTTGATGCCGATACGGGCGGCTTCAAGGGCCGTGTGGCGTATCTGGCAGGTCTCGTCGGCGACGATGGAGAGTTCGACCGGGTAACTCTCGGTGAGGTTGCCCATATCGAACTGCACGATCTTGCTGCCCGGCACGCCGCCCATGTATTCTCTGCGTGTATATGCTTTCTTTGCGAGATTCCTGTACATCTTCGCTGGTTTTCGTACCATTGTTAAAAACTCCTGCCGATCTATGAGTGCTTTATAAAATGGAGATCTCCTCTAATAAACCTTACTGGGTGTTTTCGGTCTCGTCGATCATCCGGAGCACCCGCCGCCGGACTTCCGCGAACTCGGCGCTGGTGCGGTCTCGCGGCCGCGACCATGGGATGGTGATGATCTCCCGGATCGACCCCGGCCGCGGGGAGAGGACGACGATCCGGTCGGAGAGGTAGACCGCTTCGTCGACGCTGTGGGTGACGAAGACGATCGTCTTCTTCGTCTGCTCCCAGAGTGAGAGGAGCTCTTTCTGCATCCGGTTCCGGGTCTGGGCGTCCAGCGCCCCGAACGGCTCGTCCATGAGGAGGACGTCGGGGTCGTTCGCGAGCGCCCGGGCGATCGCCACCCGCTGCCGCATCCCGCCGGAGAGCTCGAAGGGGTAGGCGTCCCGGAACTGGGAGAGGCCGACCAGTTCAAGGTAGTAATCCGCCGTCCGCCGGCGCTCTTCCTTTGCGACGCCTTTCATCTCGAGGCCGAAGGCAACGTTGTCGATCACCCTCCGCCAGGGGAAGAGCGAGTACTCCTGAAAAACCATCCCCCGCTTCGGGTCCGGGCCGGTAACTGCGCGCCCGTCGACGGTCACGCCCCCGGTGGTCGTGGTCTCGAGCCCGGCGATGATCCGCAGGAGCGTCGTCTTCCCGCATCCCGACGGCCCGACCAGGCAGACGAACTCCTCGTCGCCGATCTCCAGGTTAACGCCGGCAAGCGCCTGCGTGGTGGTGCCGTCCTCCTTCGGGAAGGCCTTGCCGAGGTCCCGTATCGTAACCCCGCTCATCCTGGTACTCCAGTGCAGTTAAAGTTCCACACGCAAAGATGACTCACGCGAAGGCGCGAAGGCGCGAAGACCGTATGGTTGTTGCGATCTCCTTCGCGGTCTTCGCGTCTTCGCGTGAGGTGGCGGTCGGCCTCACACCTGCAAATGAGGAAGCCTCGATGCATTATGCCACCTCGCCGGCCCGCCATCGCAGGAGCTGTCCGTCTACGTAGTTCCTGAAGATGCGGTCGATAATGAGCCCCGCAAAGCCGAGGATCAGCATGTAGACGACGACGTTGGGCATCTGGTGGAGGTAGTAGTTATGCCAGAGTTCGTAGCCCAGGCCGTACCGGGAGACGCCGAACATCTCGGCCGCCACCAGACACATCCACCCGACGCCCATGGCGATCCTGATACCGGAGGCTATCGCGGGGATGGCAGCGGGAAGGGCGACGTAGCGGATCAGTTCAAACGAGGTGTCGCACCCGAGGACCTTGCCCGCCTCGACAAAGACCTTCGGGACGTCCCGGAACCCGGAGTAGGTCGCGGTCAGGATCGGGAAGAACGCTCCCGCAAAGATGACGAAGCCCGCCGCCTGGGTGGTGAGCCCGAACCAGATGATGGCGAACGGGATCCAGGCGAGCGGCGGGATGGGACGGAGGATCTCGATGATCGGGTCGAGCAGGAAGTCCGCCACCCGGAACCACCCCATGAGGATCCCGATGGGGACGCCAAGGAAGAACGCTGCAAGGAGCCCGATCCCGAAATGTTCGAGACTTACTGCGATGTCGGCCAAAAGGGTGCCGGACCCGAGGAGGTTCGCGAATGCGCCGGCGACGTCGGTGACGCTCGGGAGGATGAAGGATCGCCCCACCACGTATTCGGCGACGATCTGCCAGATTACTGCCGCGACGACGAGTGCTGCGATGCCGAGTAGTCGTTTCTGTGTCTGTCGGTTCATGTCTTTATTCCATTGCTAAATTATTGCCGAAGGGAGATGAGGACCGGTTCGCTTCAAAAGATTCTTCCAATATTTCATCGGCACGCCCATAAAAGATACTTTTGGAGAAAAAACGGGTAGGGTTCCGGGTTATGCCCGGACCTTCTCGTAGAACGTGAGGTCGAAGAGGTCGTCCTCTGTGAGTGGTTTGTCGATGTAGCCGAGGTCGTACTGGAGCTCGGTGTACTCGACCACCGACGACGTGATGATCTGCGGGTCGGCGGTCCAGGTGCCGTCCCAGTCCCTGAAGGATGCCTTCACGGTCTCGACGTTCTGTCCGGTCTTCCCTGCGTAGATGGACGCGGCCTCGTCGGTGTTATTGAGGTTGTACTCCGTCGCCTTGATGTGCGTCTTCACGACCTGCTCGACGATCTCGGGGTGCTCACGGATCAGCGAGCCGCTCGCGACGAGGACGCAGCATGCGTGATCTTTGAGCATCTCTCCCGACTGCACCACGGTTCTTCCCGTACCCTCCGCCGCGATGATGGCCGGAGACGGGTGGGGCAGGAAGACGCCGTCGACCTGGCCTGCGGAGATGGCGGTGGTGGCGGCACCGGGGTCCATGGCGACGATATCGACGTTTGCGGGGTCGACGCCGTTCTTCTCGAGCCAGGTCCGCAGGATGGTGTCCTGGATTGTTCCCGGCGGGAAGGTGGCGATCTTCTTGCCCACGAGGTCGGCGGGGGTCGAGTAAGCGACCTCGTTCCTGAGGACCAGGTCCGACCCTTGCGTCTGCACCGCTGCAACGATCTTGGCGTCAAGCCCGCTGCTCACGGCCGCGACGAACGGGGCGGCGCCGACGTAGGCGATATCCAGGTCTCCGGCAAGCATCGCCTGCATCTCGGGAGCGCCGGTACCGAATTCGTAGTCGGTCACCTGGGTGACGCCGAGAGGCGCGAGGTCGTCCTGCCACCATCCCTTCTCCATCGCGGTGACGTGGGCGATCTGGTGGGTGCTCGGCTGGTAGCCGATGCGCAGGTGCGTTACATCGCCGGTGTCGGTGCCCGTGCACCCGGCGACGAATATGAACGCCGCGACCAGGGCCACGGCCAGAAGAATTGCGGTTAATGATCTCATTGGTCTCTCCATCCGTATGGGTTGTAATTGGTATGCGGTGTAATCTTCACGCTGTCGGTATATAGTTTTGTCGAAAATCGGGTGAATTGTTATACTTTGGTAGAAATTACCGTCTTAATTTTTATCTTATAGGGGTGATGAGACGCAAGGTCGGGAGGCCGGCCGGGGGTAAACTTCTAAGGATGACGGATGCGGATGTCAGGGCGACGGGGAGGGGGCCGTATGGTGAGGTTTTGGGTATCCATCCGGGAAGTGAGGGCAGAGATGTGTGACCGATTGCATGGCAAGAGTTTGAGCACCGGGGATGCACTTTGCATTCTTTCAGTGTTCCGGGAAATGCGGCATGCCCCCGTGGAGTGAACTGGCATGTGTGACGGACGGGAGTCCGATCACCCCACCCTGCCGTCCCCGGGAAGTGCGGCCACCAGGGGCGTGGTTTTAATCTCTCCCCCGGTAAAACGGTACAGACAGGACTGTTGATAGGATGCGAACGGATCAGATTCGGCAGGGCCGTCTCGCCGGCGAGCGGTCGGGCGATCTCGAGCACTTTCTTGCGTCGATGGACGCCGACCGGTGGATCGCGAAGGCGGACCTCCTCGTGGATATGGCGCACCTCCTCGGGCTTCGGCGGCAGGAGATCATCGATGAGGCTCCGGCACGGGCGCTGATGGCGGCGCTCCTCGACCTCCACGACCACGGCCTCCCGGAGGAGGCGTTCGACGAGCGGTTCGAGGACGTCCACGCGGGCAAGGAAGCCTACCTCATCGACCGGGTCGGGGAGGACTTCGGCGGCCGCCTCCACATGGGCCGGTCCCGGAACGACGAGGTCGCCACCTGCATCAGGATACGGTTGAGAGAGGAGATCATCGCTCTCGTGCGGTCGCTCATCGACCTGCGGCGGACCCTGCTCGAGACTGCTGCCGTGCATACGGAGACGGTGATGCCGGGCTTCACCCACCTCCAGCACGCCCAGCCCACGACGCTGGCCCACTACCTCCTCGCCTACGAGCAGGCCTTCTCCCGGGATACGGCCCGGCTGCGGGAGGCGTATGCCCGGGTGGACGTATCGCCCCTTGGTTCGGCGGCGTTCGCCTCGACCGGCTTTCCGCTCGACCGCGACTACACCGCCCGGCTCCTCGGGTTCGCCCGCCCGGCGCCGAACAGCATGGACGCGGTCGCCGCCCGGGACTTCGCTATCGAGGTGCTTGCCGACGCTGCCGCCTGCATGACGACGGTAAGCCGGCTCTGCGAGGAGCTGGTCCTCTGGAGCACCGCGTTCGTCGGGTTCGTCCAGCTGGACGACGCCTACTGCTCCTCCTCCTCGATCATGCCCCAGAAGAAGAACCCGGACGTCGCCGAGATCATGCGGGCGAAGGCCGGGTCGGTCGCCGGGGAGCTCGCCGCGGCCGTCACAATCACAAAGGCCCTCCCCATGAGCTACAACCGCGACCTCCAGGAACTGACCCCGCACCTCTGGCGGGGCGTGGAGGCGGTCCGGCAGAGCATCCCGCTCCTTGCCGGCATGATCGGTTCTGCGACCTTCGATACGGAGCGGATGGCCACAGAGGCGGGCAGGGGCTTTTCCACCGCCACGGAACTTGCCGACGTCCTCGTCCGGGAGTACGGACTTCCCTTCCGCACCGCCCACCGGATCGTCGGGCGGGCGGTCAGGCACGGCTCGCTCGACCTCGCCACGCTCGAGGACGCCGCCCGTGAAGCGGCCGGTCTCTCGGTCGTGGACCTGGGGATAACCCCGGAGAAGATAGACGCCGTCCTCGACCCGCGCCACGCTGTTGCCGTGCGAAGCATCGTCGGCGGCCCGGCGCCCGCGGCGGTCGCGGTGCAGTGCTCGGAGCAGAAGGACCTCCTCGCCCGGGACACGGCATGGGTGGAGGAAACGGAAGCGGCGCTCCTCTGCGCACTTGAAGACCTTATTCTTGAATCACGGAGGCTGGCAGCATAATGGAGACACTTCAGACCGGAGATCGGGTGCGGTACGTTAACGGCGGGACCGCGCTCACCGGCACCTACATCACCGAACGGGATGGGATGGCCGTCATCAAACTGGACAGCGGCTACAACATCGGGACGTCCCCCGAAAAGATCGAGATCAGCGGGCGACCGGCCCCGCAACCGCCGGCAGGTGCCGGGGTCGTCGTCCAGAACCCCGACCTCCCCGAACTCGCCATCATATCGACCGGCGGGACGATCGCAAGCAGGGTGGACTACCGGACCGGCGCGGTGATGAGCCAGTTCTCGGCGAGCGACATCCTGCGGGCGATCCCGGAACTCGGGGAGATCGCCCGCTACCGCGACCGTCAGATCGCAAGCATCCTCTCCGAGAACATGTTTCCGGCACTCTGGCAGGAACTCGCCCGGGCGGTCTACGACGAGATCCGGCACGGCGTAGCCGGGGTGATCGTCACCCACGGCACCGACACGATGGCCTACTCGGCGGCGGCGGTCAGGTTCATGCTCAAGACGCCGGTGCCGGTCGTCTTTGTCGGGTCGCAGCGGTCCGCCGACCGCCCGAGCTCCGACAACGCCATGAACGCCCTCTGCAGCGCCGCTGTTGCAACCGGCGATCTCGGCGAGGTGGCGGTGGTGATGCACGCGACGACGAACGACGACCGGTGCGCCGTCCACCGGGCGACGAGGGTCCGCAAAATGCACACCTCCCGGCGCGACGCATTCCAGAGCATGGGGATGGCGCCGCTCGGCTACGTCGACTACCCCTCGCTCTCCGTCACTCTCTCCGACGAGGCGGTCCGGCGGGGAGCGGAGGAACCCGAGCTCCATGATGCGCTGGAGGAGCGTTGCGCCCTCCTCCAATTCTACCCGGGGATGCCATCCGCCGTCCTCGACGCCTTCGAGGGCTGCGCGGGACTGGTCATCTCGGGGACGGGGCTCGGGCACGTGGCGACGGCGTGGATCCCGAAACTCCGGGAGATGATCGAGGACGGGACGACCGTCGTCATGACGTCGCAGTGCCTGCACGGCCGGGTCTGCGACCGGGTCTACAACACGGGAAGAGATCTCCTTCGCGCCGGCGTCATCGAGGGCGAGGATATGCTCCCCGAGGCGGCGCTCGTCAAACTGATGTGGGTGCTCGGGAACGAGCCGGACCCCGAACGGGCGGGCGTGCTGATGCAGACCGACCTTGCGGGCGAGATCCGGCGGAGGTCGGTCTGAATGGACTATAAGGAACTTGGCCTGAGGGCCGGGATCGAGATCCACCAGCAGCTCGACACCGCCGAGAAACTCTTCTGCCGGTGCCCCACCACCCTCCGGGACACCAGCGAGCGGACGGGGGAGTTTTACCGCTACCTCCGTGCGACGGAGAGCGAGCTCGGGGAGATCGACCGGGCGGCGCGGGAGGAGATGCGGCTCGTCCGGAAGTTCTGCTACTACACCTACGATACGGTCTGCCTGGTGGAGCACGACGAGGAGCCCCCGGCCCCGATGAACCCGGAGGCGCTCGAGGTCTGCCTCACGATCGCAAAGATGCTCGGCATGACCCCCGTCGAGCAGGTCCACACGATGAGGAAACTCGTCATCGACGGTTCGAACACCAGCGGGTTCCAGCGGACGGCGCTCGTCGCGCTCTCCGGCGCCCTCCCGGACGGCTGCCGGATCGAGACGATCTGCCTCGAGGAGGAGGCGGCGCAGCGGGTTGAGGACGAGACCTTCTCCCTCGACCGCCTGGGGATCCCGCTCGTCGAGATCACCACCGCTCCCTGCATGCACACCCCCGAGGCCGTCCAGCAGGTCGCGGGGCACATCGGGATGGTGCTCCGCTCGACCGGCCGGGTGAAGCGCGGCCTCGGGACGATCCGGCAGGACGTCAATGTCTCCATCGCGGACGGCGCCCGGGTGGAGATCAAGGGCGTCCAGGAACTCGACCTCATCGCCGAGGTGGTGCGCCGCGAGGTCGAGCGGCAGGTCGCCCTCCTCTCCATCCGGGACGCCCTCCGGGAACGGGGCGCCCGTGTCGACCGCACCGTCGTCGACGTCACCGCCCTCTTCTCCGGGACGGCGTCCGCCATCTTAAAGAAGGCGAAGTCCATCCTGGCCGTCCGGCTCTGCGGGTTTGCGGGGCTCGTCGGACGGGAGATCCAGCCCGGGCGGCGTCTCGGGAGCGAGATGTCGGACTACGCGAAGAAGTGCGGCGTCGGCGGGATCTTCCACACCGACGAGCTCCCCGCCTACGGCGTCACCGCAGAGGAGGTGGCGCACCTGCGGGAGTTTGTCGGCGCCGCAGAAGAGGACTGCGTCGTCATCGTGGCGGCGGGGAGAGAGCGGGCCGGATGTGCGGCCGAGCAGGTGATGATCCGCGCGGAGATGGCCATCTCCGGCGTGCCCGAGGAGACCCGGAAGATGCTCGAGGAAGGGAGCACGGCCTACATGCGCCCGCTCCCGGGAGCCGCCCGGATGTATCCCGAGACCGATGTCTTTGTCGTCGCGATCGACGAGCCCCTCTGGGAGAGCATCGCGGTTCCCGAACTCCTCACCGACCGGGCCGAGCGGTTCGTCCGGGAGCTCGGCCTTGACGAGGCGCTGGCGCGGCAGGCGGCGTTCTCCGAGCGGCTGCCGACGTTCGAGAAGGCCGTCGCCGCCGGTGTCCGTCCCACCCTTGCGGCCCGGACGCTCCTTGCCACCTGCAGGGAGCTCGCTCGCGACGGTGTCGACGTCGGTCGGGTGAGCGAGGACGAGATCCTCGCCCTCCTCTCCGCCGTGGAGGCCGGCCGGGCCGCAAAGGAGGCTATCCCTGACCTCCTCGCCGAACTTGCACGGACGGCGGGCGGCGGTGCCGCAACACCCCGGGACCGTGTGGATGCGGTCATCGAAAAGATGGGGCCCGCCGTCTCGCAGGCGGACGTGGAGGCGATCGTGCGCCGTATCGTGGCCGAGCGCCAGGCGTTCGCCCGCGAGAAGGGTATGGGCGCGCTCGGTCCCCTGATGGGGATCGTCATGCAGGAACTCCGGGGGAGCGTGGACGGGAAGGTCGTCAGCGAGACCCTCCGGCGCGAGCTCAAGCGGTTGCTCTCCTGATAGTGGGCACGCTCGCTCCTGGACCCGGGCCTGCCCCGGGTTACTTTTATCACCGGATCAGTTCATAAATATAAAGGAGTTTTATCATGGGAAAGACAGGAAGTGTCCAGTGGGCCCAGGTCAAGGGCGTGAAGGGGCAGATACGGCTCGTCCCTGCAAGTGAAGGCGAAGTGAAGAAACCCGGCCCGAACCAGCGGTTCAAGTCTATGGCTGCTATCCAGAAGCGGGCGAGCAGGGAAGGACAGGACTCCCGGCGCGGCGGGCGCGGCGGGCGCGGTGGCCGGGGCGGCCGCCGAGGTGGAGGCACCCCGACCATGGACGTGCGGGTACGCCGGAGCGTGCGGCGCGCCAAGGTGTCGGCTCTCGGGACCAAGCAGAAATCGAGATAAGCCGTCTCCCTCTTCTTCTTCAATACTTTTTATACTAGCGAGTTCCAGTATGTGGTATGGATCTTAAAACCGCCATCAGGACCTATCAGTTTGCCGAACGGGCGAAATCCGAACTGATTGTCGGGTCGCAGCTGACGACAGCCCTGATCCAGTTTCCGCTCCAGGAGAAGCCCGGCGGAAAGCGGATGCTTGTGATGGTGCTCGAGTCGATCCGCTCGGAGCTTGAGTTTGCTTATGGCGATACGGAACTCGGTGAGTTTAAGAAGGCCATCGATCACCTCAACGAGGCGATCAGCCTGACTGAGAGTATGGAACTGGGCGCCGCGTCGGAGCGGATGAGCAGAGCCGTCAGCGCCGTCACGACCGCAGCCCAGGCAGCATGGGATACGCTCAAAGAGCATGAACTCCTCTGATCTTCTTCGCTTCTTAAAAACACGGTCGTCGGTCCGGGAATACTCCGGGGAGCCGCTCGACCAGGAGGATATCGATTATATCCTCGCCTGCGCGAGTACGGCGCCGAGCGCCGGCAACCGCGAGGCCTGGGACGTCGTCGTCGTCACCGATGAGGACGTCCGGGTGGAACTTGCGTCCGCGGCCCTCGAGCAGGTGCATATCCGGGAGGCGCCGGCGATCTTCGTGGTCTGCGCGAACTACGTCCGGTCCATGTCGCACTACGGGGAGCGGGGGATCCTCTATGCGCTCGAGGACGCCACCATCGCCTGCACCTACATGATGCTCGCCGCCCACGCACAGGGCCTCCACTCGTGCTGGACCGGGGCGTTCGATGAAGGTGAGGTCCGCGAGGTCCTCGGCCTCCCGCAGCATCTCCGCCCCGTCGCGCTCCTCGCGGTCGGCCGGGGGACACCGCCGCTCGAACCCATGGAGCGGATGCCGGTGGACGAGCACGTACACCGTGAGACCTGGTAGGATACAACATTCTCGGAGAGATTATGCCGGATTATTTGGTTACGCTTGAATCAGCGTGGATAATTAAAGACGTCAAGTCCATGGACGACGCAGTGAGCATCGCGATCAGCGAGGCCGGGAAACGGCTCAACCCCTCGGCGAAGTTCGTGGAGATCGAGGCGGGCATGATCGCCTGCCCCTACTGTGAGGGCGAATTGAACACCGCCCTGGTGGTCGCCAATACCGCCCTCGTCGGGCTCGTGCTTCAGATGAAGGTCTTCCGTGCGGAGTCAGGCGAACACGCGGCCAGGATAGCAAAGTCGGTCGTCGGGAAGGCGCTGCACGACGTTCCGCTGAAGGTCCAGGAAGTGCAGGAGTTATGATCGCCGTCGTCGGGCATACCGCCATCGACCACCTCTTCCGGGTGCCGAAGCTCCCCGGGAGGCACAACTCGACGTACATCACCGGCCACGAGGTCTATTTCGGCGGCGGGGCGGCGAACATCGCGGCCGGGATCGCGACCCTGGGAGAACGGTGCCGGCTGGTCTCATCGGTCGGCGGGGACTTCCCGGGCAGCGACTACGACCTCTGGATGCACGGCCTCGAGATCGTGCAGGACTTTACCCTGGTAAAAGATGCCCGCACCGCGACCGCGTACGTCTTTACGGACGACGCCGGCGACCAGGAGACTTTCTTCGAGTGGGGCGCGTCCGCCGCGTTCTCCCGTGTGGAGGCTCCCGCTCTCGACTTCGTCCACATGGCGACGGCCGATCCCGACTTCAACGTCCGGGTGGCACAGAAGAGCACCTTCGCCTCCTTCGACCCGGGGCAGGACCTCCTCCGCTACACCCCCGACCAGCTCGAGATCATCCTCGCGAACATCGATATCCTCTTCTCGAACAACCATGAGATGGACCGGATGTGCGATATGCTGGGGGTGGAGCGCCCGGCGCTCGTCGCGTCGGTCCCGATGACGGTCACGACCCGGGGGGCGGAGGGGAGCATCCTCAGCATGGACGGCGAGGAGTATCGTGTCCCGGCCGTCACTGTCGCGGCCGTCGACCCCACCGGCGCCGGCGACGGTTACCGCGCCGGTTTCCTCACCGCGTTCCGGAAGGGCTACGCTCCGCTCGACTGCTGCCGTGCGGGGGCGGTGGTCTCGTCCTTCGTCGTCGAGCAGACGGGCACCCAGACGAACCTCCCTGACTGGGACCGGATGCTTGCACGCTACCGGAAGGTCTTTGGGGAGCCCGGGGAAATAATTGTCTGAATTATGGGGTGCAAAGCGCTGATAGCCGGCGGGAAGGCGCCGGCATCTGCTCCCGGCCCGAGAGCGGCACCCGGGGGCGCCTGATGGAGTCCGGCCCCGACGTACGCGTCGAGCGGCTCACCCGGTACATCTTCTCCGCCCCGTCCTGGCCGCGGTCGCTTGCGATCGTCGTCGTGCTAGGGTTTTTCATCGACGCCGCTACATACCGGGCAGGAAACGAGCTCTTTCTCGCCGGCACACTCGGGTTCTCGGTCCCGGCACTGGTCGCCTTCCTGCTGACCGTGCCGCTGGTGGGGATCTCCGGCCGGCATATCACCTGGAACCGGTCGGCCCTCCTCGCCCTGGCCTGCACGGTTCTCTCAGTGATCCTGAGCCTCTCGCCGGTCCTGGTCTTCGGCAGGGATCTCTTCCCCGCGCTCTATGCGGGCGCTCTCGGCCTGGTCTTCGGCCTTAGGCTGCTGGTCCTCGTTGCCGTGGCCGACTACCGGATCGCCCGGATGGTCCTCCCCGCGTTCCTCCAGAGCGCGGCCGGGATAGCGGTCGGTGCATGGTTCTTCACGCCCGGGTTCATCCCCTACGCCCTCCTCCTCCAGGCGGTCTTCGGGCTGGTCTTCTTCTTCCTGATCTGGCTGATCGAGCGGCCGCTGAAGCGGGCGTTCCAGATCAGCGGGCTCAACTTCCTCAACACCTTCATCGCCCACCTGACCGACGGCTCGAAGAACATGGAGGACTTCTTCCGCGAGATCGGCGAGGAGGTCTACGTCCCGGAGGTCTCGCTCTTCTTCTCCCGCGACTCGGGGGATGACGTCCTCTTCACGGTCCCGAACGTCCATCCCGGGCCTATGGGCGACGTCGGCGGCGGCAACCTCCCCCGGCTCCTCCACGACACGTTTCCCGAGGAGACGCTGGTCGCCCACGGGTGCGCCACCCACGACTTCAACCTGGTCTCGGAGAGCGAGATAGAAAAGATCGCCCGCGCCGTTGAGGCGTCCCGGGACGGGCTCACCTTCTCCGGCACCGCGAGCCGCCCGGTCCGGGTGGTCTCGGGCTCGGTGGCGATCCTCTGCCAGCGGTTCGGGGACGCCCTCCTGATGGTGAGCACCCGGTCCCCGGAACGGACGGAGGACCTCGATTACTCGATCGGGATGGCGATCATGGCGGAGGGGCGGGGCTCCTTCTCGGAGGTCGCCTTCGTGGACGCCCACAACTGCATGACCAGTGTGGGTTCCCCGGTCCTCCCGGCGACGCGGATCGCGACGGAGTACATCGCCGCCGCACGCGAGGGGTTCCGGGTCGTGCGGGACCTCCCCGCGGAGCCGCTCGCGATCGGGGTCTCCCACGTCCGGGTCCCGTTCACCCGCGAGCAGGGGTTCGGGTCGCTCGGGGTGCAGGTGCTGGCGACGGAGGTCGGCGGGAAGCGGGCGGCCTACGTTCTGATCGACGGGAACAACATGGCCCAGGGCGTCCGGGAGCGCCTGCTCGCGGTGGTGCTGGACCACGTGGACGAGGGCGAGATCATGACCACCGACACGCACACGGTGAATACCGTCAGCGGCAAGAACCCGGTCGGCTACGCGGTACCGGCGGAGGAGATCGTCCCGTACGTCGAGCAGGCGATCCGTGAGGCGGTCGCCGACCTCGCCCCGGCACGGGTGGGGGCAGCAACGGCCTCGTGCGATGGGATCGTCGTCTTCGGGTCGCAGCGGGTCTCGCAGCTCGCGAGCACCGTCAATGCGATGCTCGCGTTCATCGCCCCGATCAGTTTCATGATCCTCGTGCTCGCGTTCCTGCTCTCGGTCTTCGCCTACCTCGTGCTGCAGTAGGGGAGGATACCCGGCATTTTTCTTTTGAGACACTCAATACTGGTTACATGGAGTACCGGTTTTCTTCCCGGATGGGGCGGGTCCCGGAGTCGTTCCTCAAGGAACTCTTCCGGGTCTCGGCGGTCCCCGGGGTGATATCGTTTGCCGGCGGCCTGCCGGGCTCGGCTTACATCGACGTCGAGGGAATCCGGGAGGCGGCCCGCGAGGTCTTTGCCGAAGAGGGGAGGACGGCGCTGCAGTACACGACGACGGACGGCTACCTGCCGCTCCGGGAGTTCGTCGCCGACCGCTACCGGCGACGCCTCGGCCTCCCGGCGACCGCCGACGAGATCCAGATCGTGAACGGCTCCCAGCAGTGTCTCGACCTCGTCGCGAAGATCTTCCTCGATCCGGGGGACGCCGTCGGGATGGAGCGGCCCGGCTACCTCGGCGCTATCGAGGCCTTCTCCCTCTACGAGCCGGTCTTCCACTCAGTCCCCCTGGAGGACGACGGGCCGGATCTCGCGGCGTTTGAGTCGCTTATCCGTGGTCACGCGCCGAAGTTCTTCTACGGCATCCCGAACTCGCAGAACCCCTCGGGGAGGACCTACTCGCAGGAGAAGCGGCGGGCCGTCGCGGAGATCCTCGAGGGGACGGATACGGTCTTTTACGAGGACGACGCCTTCGGGGAGCTCTTCTTCGACGGGAAACCCCGGCTGCCGGTGAAGCGCTACCTCCCGGACCAGACGGTGATGTCGGGGTCGTTCTCGAAGATCGTCGCCCCGGGGATGCGGATCGGCTGGATCTACGCACCGGCACCGGTCCTCCGGGAGTTCAACGTCGCGAAGCAGGCGGCCGACCTCCACTCGAACTTCCTCTGCCAGGTGATCCTGCACCGCTACCTTTCGACCCACGACCTGGACGCCCACGTTGCCCTGGTCTCTGCTGTCTACGGCGAGCACTGCCGGCTGATCTGCGACCTCCTCGACGACCTGATGCCGCCGGGCATGACCCACACCCATCCCGAGGGCGGGATGTTCATGACCGCGGCCCTGCCGGGCGGCGTCTCGTCGATGGAGGTCTTCCGCGAGGGTGTCAAAGAAGGCGTCGCGGTCCTCCCCGGTGCGCCGTTCTTTGTGGGCGGTGGCGGGGAGGATACGATCCGCCTGAACTTCTCGGCGGCCGGCGAGGAGGAGATCGCGGAGGGGATGCACCGGCTGGCCCGGGTTGTGCGGCGGCTGGCGGCCTAGACCGGAGCCTCAGGCACCGCCGCCTTCCTATTCTGGCCGGCAGGGCCGGCCGGGGGCGGCCCCCCGCTCCACCTGCACGAGCATCAGCACCGCGGGCTCGTCGCCCACGGTCCCCGAGCGGTGGCCCCTCTGTCCCCGCTCGTCGGGCCTGGTGCTCTGGTCGTTGCCGAACGAGAGTTCGCCCGCCCCCATCTCCACGCGCGTGCCGTCCATGGTCTCCACGAACCAGCGGCCCGAGAGGGGTACGATCCATTGCGGCTCCGGGTTCTCGTGCCACTCGCCCACCCAGCCCACGGGCAGGACCAGGACGATCACGCGGCGAGCCGGGTCGCCGGGCTTCCCGATCCACGACGGCGCGGCACCGCTCGATATGCTCGCGAACTCAAAGTTGCCCATCCGGCAGCGGTTCTGGCGGCTCACGCCGTCTTCGTCGGTCCAGACGTGCCAGTAAGGTACTTCTGGCCTGTCTGGCCTACGGTTCGTCTCCATGGCGGTTTCCAACTTTCCGGGCCCGGCCTCAAATACCTTTGGGCTCGGGGGTTGACACGGCGAAAGGTTGCCGGATCCGGTTTTCGCCGAAGACCTGCCCGGGCGTTGGACTTAATACGTTCCATCGACAATAACTACTGGATCTTTTCGAGCGAGGGTAGCCAAGCCCGGCCAAAGGCGGTGGACTTAAGATCCACTCCCGCAGGGGTCCATGGGTTCGAATCCCATCCCTCGCATCTGGAATTTGGATATAGTTGGTAGTGAAAAATGCTATTAATTATAGCCTTACGAAATTTTGCAATCCTTTTTGGAAGATTTCAATTCTGTCTATAGGAGATAAACAGTTTATAGTCGGTTATTAATTTTGATATACAAAGCAATTCCAGTGATTCCACCATAAAATAGCAGTTCTATCAAACCAAAGACATGGGTCCCAATTACCAATAGACCAAATGCCCATCCCAACATGTAGGTTAAAGACCAATAGGTCATTTTGTCAAAGAGATAGACTACTGAGATTATTGAAAATATATTAAAAATGACAATTGCATGTGGCATCCCAGATGCTAAAAATAGCGCACTAACAATAGCATAAGTTGCAACACCAGAACAACCTTCAATAATGGCTCTATGAACTCCATCCGGAAATGAAGGCATCAATCTAATTCTTTAAAATGTATATATAAAACGATCTGGCCTTTTTGACGAGCAACCATTTCATCAAAATCGATTTAAATCAAGGAAGCACCCTTCTCATTATGGAGAAGGCCAAAAAAGCAAAGCCAAGAGAATCTTCTAATACATCACTCTTTGATATCACGACCAGCATTCTCAGGGGTTCCGAGAGAGGCATTCAAGAATGGGATGAACAATTTGCTAAATTGAACATGTCCCTCGGCAAACCAATTTCAAAAGGGATACCCTGGCCATCATTCTCTGAAGTAGAAATACAAGCAATCCTTAAACTACATTTTGAGATCCTTGGCTTTAGCGTTATCTGGCGTCATAGAGAGGATCCTGCTAACGAGAAAGGTATAGATCTCGAATGCAGGCGAGATTCTGACGGCAAAAAAATCATTGTCGCTGTAAAAAAGAAACCGAAAAAGAACGACTTAGGACAGGTCCTAGAACTGTCTCAAGGAGATGCACACGAGCGCATGTACGTATATGTTAATGGGGCAGCTCAGAGTTTTAGGGACCAACGGGAAACTTTCGCTTCTGAAGTGGGATTTTGGGATGAGAAGATTCTTGAAGAAAGACTGAATGAATCTGACCTCACTCTTAAACTCAAGGCCGACAATTCGCCTGCTAAAATGGCAATGTTCCGAATTATGAAAGGTATAATTGAGGTGATTGATAATCAACCCTCCAATACCCCGAGCCAACCACCATCACAAGAACTTATGAGGATGCTCTGGGACATGAAAGATAGAGCCGTTACCGTCAACAGGTGCCTCAGCATGGCTCAACTCATGTTCGAAGATTCGAGCAGATTTGGAGATCTTAGTGACATTAAAGCACAGAACCTAATGGTCTGGTGTCTTGACTTTATCTATACATATGGGTTAAACTCTCTACAATCCGTGTTCGTTGCTTTACCACGGGAGCTGAAAGAATTACTTAGCTGTGTGCATGAAAATACCAAAGTCAGGTCAAACTGGCTTCAGTTATTCACATATGATCCTGGTTTGATACCCGGGCGCGTTGAAGATGCTTGTGGTAAATATGAGCAGTTAATTGCCTCTTGGAAGAATAATACCGAGAAACTGCAATCAATACCTGCGGAGGATGATATCTCCGAACCTGCGTATACGGAATTGGAGGAGGTTGCGGATGAGCTACGTCGTCTTGGAATCTGGGCAGACGGCCTTGAGGGGACAATTGATAGCCTTTTTGAGGAATATGTACATCTTTCACAATATAAGCGAAGACATGCTGACTCTTAGGTCAATTTGGTAGGGAGTGACTCCTCGATGTGTCTCGGAAATAAATCTTTCCTGTGATTATAGAACAACTGCGATCCACTCCCTCTGCCACCTTGACTCTATCGGCAAGAGGAACCCCTGCTATGGACTATCGCCACGGACTGCCCTCCTCCTGGGAGGAGGGCGGAGCGACCGCAGGGAGCGGGCGGAGGTGGGCACTAGACCGAGATCCACAGGACTGATATTGAGCGGAGAGCAGCCGCCACGCCGCGAGCAGAATCGAGCGAGTGAGGGCGTCCGGTGCCCCCAAACGGAGAAGAGTTGCTGGCAGTCCCGTGTGAATCGATGTTGGTGCACGCTTCATCATGTGGGCTGCCGTCTATCCTGCCTGTGCGTTGCATTTCGTTCCCTCGTTGTGTGGCGTTATCAATCTGGCTTTACCATCGGCGATCCACTTCTCCCAGACGAGTTTTGCAATGGGGTCCGGGATGTGGTCGAGTACTTCCTGCGTTATCTCTCTCATGAGCTGCCCCTGTGCGGGGGGATCACGGTGATCGGTGCTGAAGAGAATGGGGATGTCGCGGTTTGGTCTGTCGGCCCCGAGCAGATTCCCGCACGTAGAAGAAGTGGATGAGGGGGGTTATAAGCGAGAACAGCGTTCAGTGAAAGTGAGTATAAGTAAATCCTTGACCACAGGTGCAATCGAGAGCAACAATGCCAGCCTTTTTTGCTCATGCGTGTCTAGCATGCATTCTGACACACACTGTGCACGGCAGTTTGGCTGGGATTTCCAATGACGGAGATGGGATCAATGTAGTTTAGTTGATGTTGACTACTGAGATCTCTGAAAAACTTTTATCCAATGGACTCTTCGCCCGAATGCCAAATTAAGGCCGCTTTGATAACGCTCATCTTTCTTTTGGTCTAATCAAGTCCTTCTAAGACACGCCAAACCTTTCGGTAGACCTGACCTTCGCGTTCCCCAAGAGCTTGGGTCCAGTTTTCTTCCCCCATGCTTCGTAGTTGTGCTCTAACACTCTTAAGGGGGTGTTCAAAAATATCATCCATTGATGCAGCAAGAGGGGGGGCTGCAGTTCTGGGCACACCCAACAACCGTAAAACAATTGCTGCATCGTCGTTGACGCCATAATATACACGAGAGGGCAAATTTTTAAGGGATTGGAATTGCTCCTCTGGCAGATCGCTCCCGGTTATTGACAGCAAGGCTCCCAAGCCCCACGCGGTAGTATGTGTCAACCTGCCAAAGAGGTTTTGCCCACATGTCGTCATCGCTGTTGTAATATCGCCATCTTCTTTCATAAAATAGCGGCTGGCGATATCTGGAATTGAAGCCCCATTCACCCAATCCTTGACAATTAGTGCAAGTTTCCTGCCATCTGGATTTTTTCCACCGGTTACTGCTTCGAGATTCTCACGCAACTCCGGAACTCTGAGTAAAACACCCATCATTCCTTGCAGGTCTGGGTTGTCTTGGCTAAACAAAGACTCTGGATTCCACATCGAATCTCGGATGCCTTCATTATGAGCAGCGTATAACACTCCGCAAACACTTTGTAGAGAAAAACCAGTGCTATCAACCAATTTCAACGGTTGGCCTGGCTCCTGAAGGTATTCTGTATACCTGTGAATTCCCTCAAGGAGGCGATTTGCCAAAGTAGAACTCTGACTTCGCAGTTTTTCAAATCCGAAAGTTCCACGCATGATCTGTTCGATCTCATCCGAAAATTCTTTTGGTTCCTCCATTTGGTAATAAGAGTGAGTTATATATTGGACGAAAGTAGACCATTCTGGTTTCATATAAACGATCTTTCCGAGATCACCCAACATATCGCCAGCTTCCCTTGCCAGGATGAGGAGAGCTGAATTGAGCTCACCTTCTTGCTTATTGATGAAATTACGAAGGAGTTCTGCCTTGTGGGCGTTTTCTGCAACTAATGCCACGACTCCAAGGTGACCTTGGTCAACTCGTCCGGCTCTACCTGCAATATTCCAGAAATCCTCGGGCGGCATATCCTCGCCGAATGGATATTGATGCGAAGCCATGACAACACCGGTTACAGGGAAGTTCACACCCTGTGCTATAGTCGTGGTCGCAACTAGAAATTTCAGCTGATTTTCTTCGAACAGCCATTCTACCAGGGCTCGGACATCATCTGATAGCCCCGCATGATGAACACCGACACCATAGGATAATAGGTCAATCAAAGGGAAACTGTTACCAAACTCGAGGGTAAGAAAGTCCTGAACAAGTTTGATTTTTTCTGTTGACTGATGCGATTTGTTTGCGTCAATTTTAAATTGCTCAGCCAACGACCATACCCAGTCCGGCCTTGCATGCATCACGATTACCGGACCGCGCTTTTGCAATCGCTGTGCGGTTACGGCGGCCAAGGCACTTTGATTTGACACCTTTCTGTATGTAGGGGCTATTTCCGTGTTCTTCGGGATAGTTAGCAGATCATCCACAAAAAGCGTATTCCTTGTTGTTTGAACGGTTTCCATGCGGAGATGATAATCGAAACTCTGCCTGGTCAGGGATTCACCTTTCTCTGCTTGGACTACCCCAATGACTCGATCATTGGGTTGCCAATCGAGTGCGAGGCTGACATCGTCTGAGTTGAGCCCACCTAACCACCTTGCGACTTCGCGTGCATTACTGATGAAAGGCGTTAGCAATAGGAACTGCGCTCGACTGCATTCGTTGTTGATGGTCGCTAGAAGCAGTTCGAGTTTTAATCCACGGCGAACACTTTGGATATTATGGGCCTCATCCACGACAACGAGCGTCAAGGGGCGGCCAATTTTTCTCTCCCAACCCTGCCGGAGCATCAGATCCAGTTTCTCAGGTGTGGTAACGAGTACGCGGAACTCCTGTGTTTGGTCACGTTGTTGTAATAGGTCGGCTTCGATGCCGTCAACTTCCAAGGCCGGGCTTACTTGCTCGACAACAATGTCAAGAGGCTCAAAATCTCGCCGTAATCCTCGCGCAATCTGGTTCACGAGTGTACGAGTAGGAACGAGATAGGCCACCCATCCTCGCTCCGGCTCAAACTGATTTAGCGCTTGAAGAATACGGAACTCTGCGATTAGAGTCTTACCACTGGATGTAGGTAAGCTGACAACGACCGCGCGACGACTGGAGCCAAGCAAGCCTTTTTCGGCAAGAGCACGACGCTGGGGAGGGAGGACATCAAAAATAGCGCGATCGCCGCGACCACGCTCAACTAGCGTCTCGACAAATTGGGTTACCCGTGAGTTAACGGCTCGCGTAACGGTCCAAATGCAGTTTTCCACCATTTGGGACGAACATGCAGCAAGGAGCCGAGCCAAAGGTTCCAACTCTAACATTTGGGATTGTTCACATACGGCAAGAGCACGGTCAAAGTGTATTTCAAGTATTTTTTGGATCTGGTATTTCCCGTCGACGACACCCTCGGTAATAAATAGAGCGAAGATTTCGGCCGCCTTGGCTAAGTGATAGAGGCCAATTAACTCCAAAGCAGAAGATTTAGCCTTCCTAGGCTCTAAGCCCTCAAGGTAATCTTTTTCAAATTCTGCCTGTGCATCGCGCAATGCGGAAATTCTTTCAAGAACTAAATCGCGATCAGTCCAGCCATTTTTACGAATCAAGCGCAACCAAGTATCGAGGATGGTACCCCAAGTACGTTCGCCCCAGTTACTCGATTCCAGTGGTAACTCGGGCCACTCTTCTTCACGTAACATTCGTGCCGCATCTGCGCCCATATCTCCCAATACAGCGAGCGCACTGGCACGTAGTAAAAACGTTGCAACTTCGATGGGTTCGTCTGGCCTAGGCAACACTCGAAGAAGTCGGAAGGAATCTGCCGCTGAAAGACGTAATTCTTCTCGTTTGCCTTCGTCGTCTGTTATTCCCTCAAGTATCAAATCGAGAACAACCATCTCCAATGCTTCAGCAGCACGCCGAATTATTGTGTCATCTTCATCAAGCGGATCGTCTTGGAGCTCGCGATGAATCTGAATATAACTAGCCTGTTTTAGAGCCTGCATCCTTGTGTCGCCTAATGCCTCAAGCAACCAGTGACTCATGACCCACACCCTACTACTACACGATCTGGAAGATGTGCAATGGCGCAGGGGAGGTATATTCCGATTAAGTGACACGTTGCTGGATGCTGAAGCGTTTCCGACAAGGATTCTCCCCTTGCTTTCAGGTCCAGTTGGTTGGGTAGAGTGTCCCGAATCAGCACGCCGAACAGAGCGACATCTGTATTTCCCGACTCGAGAAACACGGTGATCGCCGCATTGAAATGGGATTCATATTCCTTACCTTTACAGCGAAACCACAACCACTTCAATAGCTGGTTGATCAACCCAAGATCACTTGCAAGGTCGTCGATCTGATGCCTCATGCCACTCCGACCATTCATAACACCAGGGGGTGTATTGGCGTCGCTGGATGTCTTGACCTCTCCGAGAACAAGGCGAACACTCTTCCCATTGACCTTGAAACCGATCAAATCAGCACCAGGAAGGCTAGCCTTTGGGGTTCTTTTATCTCGCTCCATATTCCAAGGCCAAGTGATGTCGTGTTGGTTCCCTAAATAGGCTTCAGCTATAGCCTCGCCAATGGCCCAATTTCGCTCTTCGGGAACTTCCGCTGCCAGAATTTCATTGAGGTTTTCCTGTGCAAAGCCTGTGGTGGCGAGACCTCGCATATGTGACTCAAACTGTCTTGCTCCCTCTTCATCACGGAGACGAGAAGCCACGTCATTTATCATAAAGGAATCGAACAAATCCCCGTCAGCCATGCTGATACCTTGCCAGGTCACCTGCTGTATTTGGTCTTCGTAGTTGAGAGTTACCAAGGTCTCATCCATTGTACTGCTATCTCCTTCTTCGCCAGACGGGGCAGATGGGTGCATCAACTCTATGAGCCCCTTCCCTTATTTCATCTTTAGAGGATCTTCGATGCTCTGGAGGCAGGACTTGGTATGTGATCCCTGATGGCGTACACGCATTCTAGTGTTGACGCTCCATTACACTAGAAGTATGTAGAGAATGATGAACAGACTGGTTTTTAAACCGAATATCCCTGTCTCTTCTTACTCATCTCATAACATTTTTTAATTCAACCATTTAATTTGGATCATATTAATCTGTCGTTTTAATCCCTCTCCTTAAAAATGGGAGACTATTCTACAAGGAATAGCCTTCTTCTATTTTATTAATCAAACTCTACAAATGATAATTTGTGCTGGCAGGTTCGTTCGACGAAAAGTGATCGATATGCCCTACTCACACCACACGCAAGGGTCTTCACAATAGCCCCAAATCCGTTCTCAATGCCTTTAGTAACTCAAGATACTCCTCACTTTTCCTCGCCTCCTCCGTCGACTCGTCCACTTTCCTTGCCGCCTCCTCGACGAGCGCCATCGAGCACGTCGCACAGTAGAGAGCGTCATGAGCGTTCAGGGCCTTGCACCGCGGGCACTGCCGGGGCTCGAGCGCAGTATCCGCCGGATCGGGAGTGTCATCGATAAACCCGGCGTTCTCCAGTAGTTTCCGCTCGACATCTGCACCGGATAGGTGGATATACACCTCCGGCATCGCGCTGTTCTTCTCCCAGCCGGCGACGAGCCGGAGTTCCATCTCGGAGAGCCCCTGCTTCTTACCATTGCTCCGGGTCAGATCGGTGAGCCTGGCATGGCGGATCGCGTGCGAGTGAATCGGTTTTGTCATCCCAAGTTTCCGGGCGACGTATTTCAGTCTGTTCTCAACGGTCCGGGCACTTATGCGCCGGGGCTCATGCCCGTATCTCCGGGAGGTCACGAAGAGCGGTGCGTTTGCATCCGCACGGAGTGGGTGCATATTGATCCAGGTCTGGATGTCCGGCACGGAGCTGATCAGGCGGAGCCGCCGCATCCCGGTCTTGCCGTTCACAATCACCACCGCACCGTAGCGGTCGAACTGGACGTGGCCGATGTTGAGGCTCAGGAGTTCCCCGATCCGGGCGCCGGAGTCCCACATGAGCATGATCAGCGCCCGGTCGCGTGGCTTGTCGCAAGCGTCGACGAGCCGAATGATGTCTTCGCGGGTGATGAGTTGCTCTACCGGGAGGTGCCGGCGGGGCTTCTTGATCTTGATGTTCTGGAAGAGGTCTTTCTCTCCCCAAGGTGAGCCAGCGGAAGAAGAGTTTCACTTCGAGAATGTCCCCTTGAACCGTGAAGGGGCTGTCGTGTGGCCTGATTGTCACTCTCTTATGGTGATCGAAAGAGAGACGTTCACCGGATGATGAAACCTGCATCTCCGGTGATTCACCCTCTGAAGTCTACCCATAACAAATAGTTCTCTGTATTGCTAGGGTCTCGTAGGCTCGGTCTTTCACCTCGAGATATTCGGGGAGTGGTAGAAGAGGTCCAGAAACGCCTGTTCTTCCGGATGCGAGATACTACAATATCCTGCCGATACGAAGACACTCAATGATCTCATCCTCTTCGAGAAGGATGCACTTACGATAGCGATACCTCTGCATTCTTGACCGGATACCGTTTGCCGACGCCCCTCATTCCGCTCCTCCCCCATCCCCTCCGTCGCCCTGCGGAAACATCGTGACGCTGCGGGTGGCGAAATATCCGGCCAGGGCGGCGATGACGACGATGATCAGGATCTCCCACTGCAGGAAGACGAGCGCCACGATGGGGATCACCGCGGCCGGCATCTTCAGCACGCAGATGATCATCCCTGCCATGACGGCGGGGACGGCGACGGTGAGTGGAATGAAGGGGAAGAGGGCGCTGACGGCAAGGCCGAGCGTGCCGCCCGCAAAGATCAGGGGAAAGATGGGTCCGCCCTTGAAGAGCGTTGCCATGCACCACGTGCTGGCGAGGATCTTCACCGCGACAAGCAGCAGCAGCACGATCGCACCGGTGGTCGCACCCGCATCGAGAACGGTTTTAAACTCATTCTGGCCTGAAAAGAGCACGAGCGGGAAGATTGTCCCGGCGATCCCGAGCCCCACGCCCCCGGCCACCCCCAGGACCAGGTGCCGCCCGGCGAGGGGAGAGAGCAGCCGGCTGAAGAGATGAAACGACATAATGAACAGGACTCCCGCCGCCGCACCAGCGAGGCCGAGGATCACGGCGTAGAGCAGGTAGAGCGGGAGGAACTCCCCGAGCGGGGGAAGCGGGTACAGGGCGCCGCCGGTTGTCCGGTTGATAAAGAGGTAGAGCCCGAACCCGGCCAGGCTTCCGAAGATACCGATGGTCGCCAGCGTCCGTATCCGGTTCCGCAGCCGGTCGCCTGCCAGGGTTCCCATGCTCCCGCCCATATCGATGGCGGCCACCTCTGGCCCGAGGCTTGCCCCGAAGACCAGGGAGAGGTAGATGGTGAGCAGCCCGGCGGGAAGGTACCGTGGCTCGAACCGGCCTGTCTTCCGGAACTCCGTGAGGCTCTGCTGGAGCAGCAGCACGTGGTCTCCGAAGACGTGCAGGCACAATCCCACCACTATGCCGCCGGCGGTCGTAAGGATCAGGGTGAAGAAGGGAATGGGGGAAACGTCCGGCCAGAGGAGTCCCTCTCCCGCGTACTGCACCGCAAGAAAGAGCATCATCCCTCCGGCGGACGCAACAGTGAGCAGGGCAGCGACGAGCACGAACCTGAGGTATTCCTTATCGGCGAGCCTATCAGACATCGTCATTCTCCGTCCTCCTCCGTGCGGCCTGCCCCGGTTCCGCCGTGCAGGGTTGAGGTGCTGTCATAGGGGGATCCTCGTTCCTCTCATTGATCGGACTGGTATATATGTCGACTGCGAGGCGGTTTTGTGGCGGCATTCGAGTTGCCGGGGGTCAACCCTGACCGGCCCGGCAGGTTCGACGCCGTGATCGCCCGCACGATTCTCGTCCGGGCAGATCGTTTCGTGCCGGACGTCGCCGGGATCAGCGAGTGTCCCAACGGGGCGATAGGGGCGATGAAGTTAAAAAGCGGGTTTGGATCGGGAATGGCTACAGGAGTCGCTCCCATAGCGTGGCATAGATGACACCGATAAGAGGAAAACCGACAATGCCGAAGAGGAGGTTTTCAAAGTAGAACCCGATCGGGTAGTTCATCGACGTAAAGGTGATAAAAACGCTCGGCACCGTATAGATCAGGAAGAGCGGCGCACCGAAAGTCGCCCCCCTGCCGCTCGGCGAACCTCGCAGCGCACTCTTCACCGGGTCGAATACGACGGCCGCT
Source organism: Methanobacteriota archaeon (assembly GCA_016841955.1). Taxonomy (GTDB): domain Archaea; phylum Halobacteriota; class Methanomicrobia; order Methanomicrobiales; family Methanoculleaceae; genus Methanoculleus. The sequence continues at coordinate 85,356 of JAENYE010000003.1, read as the reverse complement.
GCAAACGACAGGATAAACGGGTAGGCGAAGAAGAACAGCATCAGCGGATCATCCACCGGGCGCATGCCGCCCAGGGTGAAGATATCATACAGCTGGAGCAAGGTCAGCAAGGAGCAGGTCGTGCCCGATGCGGTCATCAAGGAGATCCAGACGGGCGGCTACCCCGACATCTTCTTGAAGGGCCGCTATGGCACGCAGCTCCAGGAACTATTTCCCGACATTAACGGACTGACGAACCGGTTCCAGTGGGACATCGTCTTCCCCGACGGAGACTTCGCCAAGCTGGGGGTCGGCGGCCAGGGTCTCTACGTCTCCAGGGCGAAGGGTGCCGTTGTCGTCTGGTTCAGCACGGGCACGCAGGACGACGAGCACGCCGCTCTCGTTCTCGGCCGGACAATCGTCCAAGGCTTGGGTGCCAAAATGGGGACGCAGCCTGTCCCGCTACACGCCTGAGCAGGATCCGGTGCAGATCATGAATTCCGGGATGATGGCGAGAGAAGGGTGAGCAAGGGGCAATCGAACTGAGGGAGGAGAGAATAAAGGCTGCAAACGCGCTCAAATGGAATTCCGACTGGGATTAAGTCGACCTGACCGCAGAGTGGTTAAAGTCGCAACTGACGGGAGAACGAGCAACGGCGGTCTCCGACGCCCTCACCCGCTCACAACGCGGCTGGCTGCTTCCCGATCGCATTTCCGGCAGGTACCTTATTAATGCGATGAGCACTACCGGATAATGAGCATGCCAGTTCACCAACCGCCCGGTGTTCAGGGGGGCGGTCACCATGGCGTGTAAGTGCTGTCAGTGCGGCAGCTGCTGCAGCCACATGCGGAACGTTCACGAGACTATCGAAGAGCGTGGCAACTACACCTTTGTCGTGCATAACGCCTACAGCGGGGATGTGAAGGAGGTGCAGGTTGACCCGGACAAGATCGCCCTCTTCGAGGATGAGAGCAGCATCGAGGGACTGCCGGACGCATGCCCCTTTCTGAGATTTGACAGGAAGACGGCGAAGGCATGGTGTACGGTCCACCTGACACGCCCGGACATCTGCCGCGAGTACTGCTGCTGGCGCCTTCTCATCCTCGATGCACAGGGGAAGCGGGCCGGACGTGTGATGTATCAGACAACCTTCGTCCCGGACAATGACGAACTCAGCCGGCTCTGGGAACAGGTGCAACCGACGTTAAACGGGCTCTGCGGCACGGAATGGGACGACGCCGTCATCAATATTCTCACGGCAGCCGGATACAGTGTTCGCCGGTAGCCTGCCTCAGTACTTCGCTAAACTGTTGAGACAGTCCCCAGGAGGTCACACCACCGACTTCCCTTCGCGTTCTTCGCGGCTTCGCGTGAGTTTTCAGCACAGGGGGTGATAGAGCCTCACGCGAAAGACGCGAAGCCGCGAAGTCCGGTGTCCGGGTGCTGCTAACTCCGTGTTGAGTCGTCACGCGAGGCTGCACCGATCGAGGTCTGATGTCAAAATTAGCGAAGTACTGTGCCTGGAGGCCCCGAAGAAGAGGGGCGAGATCCCCCGACCCGGCCCCTTTATTTGCTCATTCCCATCTGATCGTCGAGCCAGTCGAACTTGGCGGCAAACGATTGCGCGAACGCCCCGAGCTGGCAGTGTGACCCGGCGCCGTAGTCGTCGGAGAACACCATAAGCTCCCGCTCACAGGTGAGGTGGTCGTAGAGTGCCTTTGCCTGCACCCCGCCCGCGTCGACGTGATCGGCCGAACCGGCACAGACCAGCGTGGGGCACCGTATCTTTTCGGCAATTCCGACAAGTGAAAAATCCATCCATTTCGCCCAGAACTGTGCCGGCGAGCTCGCATTGAAGACGAACATCCCGTTCTCGTTCAGCAAGCGGGTGCCGGTATCGTGCGCCATGGCGTCGCGGAGGGCGTCGTTGAACTCAACAGGATCCGTCTGCAACCACTCCTGCAGCTCAATTTCCGTCAGGTTCGCGGCCGCTCCCCCGCCTTCCTGCAGGTTCCGCAGGAGAGCCAGTCCGACATCGTAGGTGCCTGCGTCCGCGACCAGCGCCATGATCCGGGGTTCATATGCAGCACCGCGGGGGGCGAGGTAGCCTCCGAGTGAAATTCCCCATAGTGCAATCCGGTCTTCGTCGACGTCGGGCCGGCTCACCGCATAGTCCACGACAGGTCCGATCACATTCTCCCAATCGGGACGGAACGGGATATGCTGGATCCGTATCACTTCGCCCTGGCCCGGCCCCTCGAATGTCAGGACGTTGTATCCGCGTTTGATCCCTTCCATTGCATACGGATGGAGTTCCTCCTGGCAGCCGTCAAAGCCGGTCTGGACGATGAGTAGCGGCCGGGATTTGCCGGAGTTGTCGACCGTATAGAAGTAACCCGGCAGCGTGGTATTCCCGTACGGGATGGCGACAATCTCGTAAGGAACGACGTCGAGCGAGAGTGCATCGCGGAACGAATCCCGGCTCTTTCCCCACGTCTCCACGATGCGGGGATCGGTGGGGTTGCCGTGCAGGAAGAACTCGGCTGTGCGGTAATACGTTGCGGCCCGGTAGTATGCTTCCATTGCGGTAACCCCGTGCCCGGCTGCGAGACTCTCGTCACCCGCTGTCCTGAAGTTGTCCGCGGTCTTTTTCCATTCGCTGTACCAACTTTCAAAGTCTCCTTCCTTGATCCGGGACGCAGTGGCAAGGCATTCGCCAATATCGGCCTCTCCCGAATACGAGGCGCCAAGTGTCCGCTGGAGCTCGAAAGCAAATTCCCGATCCGTAAACACGAGCGGGGGGCAGTCACAGGCAGGTGCGGCAACCGCGGTGGCGGGAGGCGGTACCGGCGATTCCTGGCCGGTCGAGGTACAGCCTGCAGAAACGACAAAAAAAATTGTGATGGAAAGGGTGATCATGACAATTAAGGCTCTGTTGGGTTTCACGGCGGATCATAGGAGGATCACATAACCGGAGAGATAATGGTTACGAAGTTTGTGCGCCCAATGGAGTCTGCCACGGCACGACACGCCGGTGGTAAAACGGATTTGGGAAAAATTAACCGGCAACAGTCCGATACCTGTACCGGGATACACATGGAGCTGCAGACCGAGAGGAAAGACGGGATTCTGACGTTCGTTATTCGTGGAAGGCTTGACGGGTATGGCGCGGGACAGGTGTCGGATGCCGTACAGGCGTCGTTGCAGGACGACGACCGTTCGGTCGTCTTCGACCTTGCAGGGCTGAACTACCTGAGCAGCGCGGGCATCCGGGTCCTCATCGCCGTTAAAAAGCAATTAAAAGAACGCAACGGCGTCCTGGCCCTTGCCGGAATGCAGGAGTACCCGAAGAACGTTCTCGATATGGCTGGAGTGGCACCGATATTCTCCATCTATTCCGGGGTCGAGGAGGCCGTCATCGCCTGCAGAAGGCCGCAGGACAGCCTCTCGGTCATCAGCGAGATCGCCCGGACTCCGGTCGTCAGGAACGGCGTTGCCTATACCCTCGAGCCGGTCTCTACCAAAAAATCCACGCTGAGGGTCACCGGCAGCCTGGATAAGGTGTTACACGCCCGCCTGACGGAGGAGGACATCCGTGCAATACCGTTTTCGGCACTCCGGTACTCGCTCGGGCTCGGCGCGCTCGGTGAGGGCGTGGCGGACACGCTCCCGCTCCTCGGAGAGATGATCACGCTGCACGGCTCGGCGGTATGGCTGCCGACGGACGGGAACGAGACTCCGGACTTCTTCACGCCGATGAGGGACACAGGGGAACTCTACGTCTATTCCGGGTATAATGTCGCGCTGGACGGACCGTTTCACGAGATCGTCACCGTCGACGCCGGGGACGGCGGCAGCATCACGCTCTCCGAATTATACCGTACGATCTTTGACTTTGCCCGGGAGCAAAGGCGCGACTTCTCCGGCATCGTCGCTCTTGCGATCTGGGCCGTCGTCGACGGCGTCTGCAGTTCAGGGGTGAAAAAGTCCCCGGTTGCCGCATCAGCCCCGAAGAACGGTCTTGCGATCAACGCGGAAGAGAACGTGCGGGAATGGTTCGCAGAGGACGATGAGCCGAAGTACCGCGGCGATACGATGGTCGGCTTCGGGTTCGGGATCGATTGTTCCGCCTGCAACGACGAGCACGTCGCAGCCCTCATCGACCCGGGTCATGCGGGAGGAGAACGGGTGCAGCTCCACGATCACGGCGTCATCTTCCGGGGGGTGCCGTGGGATGCCGCGCTCGACCTCGGTCGGCAGATCGAAAGGATCGTGAGCGACGGCGAGTTCGTCGATATGAGGCACCTCAAGGACAGCACCCGGATCAGGCGGGCGAAACTGGGCGTGGCGTATATCTCGGGAATTGATGTGGATGCATAGGCAGGGTTATGATGCGCTTCCAGCATCCCGTATCGTTTTTAAGAATCGCCACATACGAACAGGCCCTTACACGGTCTAAAGAGCGTGGGCCCAGTTAAACGAAGATCTCCGGCCGGAGGTTCGCAAGAGAAACCGAGAGGACGAGAAGAGACGAACCGGTGAAGGTGATCTATAAGTCTCCCGGCCCTTTCCCGATCCGTTCCCGGATCCTCTCCACCGCGTTCTCGGCGGCCCTCCGGGCGTACCAGTCCTCGTCGTCGAGGATGCCCTCAAGGCCCTCGATCGCCCGTTCATCCCCGATCTCGGCCAGCACGTCCGCCGCACGCTTCCGGACGTCGCCGTCCGGGTCGCCGAGCGCGGATACGACCGGCTCCGTCGCCGGGGTGCCTATGGAGACGAGCGCAGCCGCAGCCTCCCGACGGACGCTGTAGTAGTCGTCGTGGAGGAGGTCCATCAGCGCCGGGACCGGGCGTGGGTCGCGCACCTCGCCGAGGACCTTCGTCGCCCGCCGCCGGATGCTGTCGTCGCGGTCGTCGAGCATCCGCACCAGCGGTTCGACCGCAGGCGGGCCCATCCGGGCAAGATCGCCCCACCGTTCCTTCGCGATCAGGTAGTGGACCGTCTCTTCCCCCGGTTCCGGCGACCAGTCCAGGCGGTCGAGGGCGTCCGCAGCCCCGGCACGGACACGGAAATGCGCATCGGTGAGCGCACCGGGGAGCAGCCGTGCCGCAGCATCACCGATCAGCACGAGAGCCGTCACCGCACCCTTCCGGGCCGTATCGTTCCCTTCCCTGAGGACACCCAGGAGCGGTCTGACCGCCGCCTCGCCCATCATGCCGAGCGCCCGCACCACGACACGCCCCAGACGCCAGTCTTCCTGCAGGAGCGCGTCCGTGAGCGGCTCGATTGCGCCTGGGTTTCCGATCTTGCCGAGCGTTGCCGCCGCTCCCATCCGGATCGCCGGGGGGGCGCCGCGGAGAGCCCGGACCAGCGGTTCGACGGCGGGATCCCCGATGCCGACGAGTGCTCGTGCCGCTCCGAGGCGTATATGCCAGTCGCGGTCCTGGAGAGCGTCGATGAGCGGTACGACCGCCGGCTCCCCGATCATCTTGAGCGCCTCGACCGCCTTTCTCTGCCCGCCGTCCTGCTCGGTGCGGAGTTCATGAATCAGTCTCCTGACTGCAGGCGCCCCGATCATCCCGAGCGCCCGTGCCGCACCCATCTGGATCGCAGTGTCGGGGTCGTTGAGCGTCCGGATCAGCGGCTCGACAGCACCGGCCCCAAGCTCGGCAACAGAGGCCCACTGCTCCTTTGCAATCAGGTAGCAGACAGTCTCGCCTTCGGTCTCCGGCGCCCATCCGGCTCTCCCGAGAACCTCCGCCGCACCCAGCCGCACAAGGTATCGCTCGTCTAAAAGCGCCTCCGTAAGATCGGCGACGGCCGGTCTGCCGGCCCGGGTGAGCGTATCGATCGCCTCCAGGCGGATGACGTCGTCCGGGTGCCCCAGTGCCACGATGAGCGGGGCGACGGCCGCATCCCCAAGGCCGACGAGCACGTCCCCGGCCCGCTGCCGGATCCCGGGATCGTCGTTCCCGAGCGCCTCGACCAGCACATCGAGAGCAGGCTCTCCCATCGCCTCAAGGATCTCGGCTGCAGTCTGCCCGGCATCAGGACGCCCGAGAACCGGGACGAGCGCACCGGCGGCAGGACGCCCGATCCGGCCCAGCACCCCGGCGGCCGTTTTGCGGAGCCGGACCTTGTCCAGGGCGTGGATCAGCGGTTCCACTGCCGCTTCCCCGATCCGCACCAGCGTCTCTTCCGCCGGACCGCGGAGGCTCTTTCTGCCAAGCAGGCGGATCAGGGGGGGAACCGCAGGGGCCCCGAGGCAGGCCAGCGATTCTGCGGCCCCGGCCTGCACTCCCGTATCCGGATCGCCGAGCCGCGCCGCCAGGAGGTTGGCGGCGGGGGCTCCGAGGTCGACGAGCTCCGACCACCGCTGCAACGCGATCAGGTAGACGGCCTGCTCCTCTACCTCCGTGGGCGCCCAGCCAAGCCTCTCGAGGACCGTGGCGGCCCCCATGCGGGTCAGGGAGTTCTCATCGCCGAGTGCTTCGGCAAGCGGTGCGAGTGCCGCGTCGCCGATCCCGGTGAGTGCCGCCGCCGCTCCCGCGTGTCCGTCGCCGTCCTCGCCGAGGAGGGGGATGAGGGCGCCTATCGCAGGCGCACCGATGCCGACCAGGGCGTCGACGGCCTTCCGGTGAAGGCGGTCGCCGCCGCTCCTGACGAGTTCGACGATGGCCGGGACCGCCTCGGGCGCCCCGAGCCTGCCCAGGACCTCGACGGCGTTCTCCCGGGCGGCCCCGGTCTCCCCTTCAAGCAGCCCGAGGACGGGGGCTACGGCCGGCTCCCCGGTAGCAACGAGCGCATCCGCAGCCACCGGGGCAACAGCATCATCGGCGAGGGCATCCACGAGCGGCCCTACAGCCACCGGATCGCCGATCTCGCCGAGTGTTGCCGCAGCCTCGCAACGGATGCGGTCGTCGTCGCCGTTGAGTGTCCGGATCAGGGGTTCGACCGCCGGCGTGCCCATCAGGGCAAGTTCCATCCACTCCTCCCGGGCAATCAGGTACCATGCCCGCTCGGCGTCGCTCCAGGGTTCCCAGCCCGTCTCGCCCAGGATATCGGCGACCCGGGCGCGGATCCGGGACCGGCCGGACGTCAGCGCCTGGATCAGGGACGGGACCGCCCCCTCCCCGAGCGCACCGAGGATCTCCCGGAGCGCTTCCTGCACCTCGCCGTCCGTGCTGTCCAGGCCCCGGATGCATGCCTCCGTCACAGGCTCCCCGATCTTAACCAGGGTCGCCGCTGCCGTGCCGCGGAGAGAGGGGACGGAAAGCAGCCCGATGAGCGGATCGACCGCAGGAAGACCAATTTCCGCGAGCGCCATGGCCGCCAGCGGCCGGACCTCATCGTCCGCTTCGTGCAGGAGATTGACCAGGGGGGCGACTGCGGCCCCGCCGACTTCTCCAAGGGTCCGGGCGGCATTCCACCATATCTCCTTATCCGGAGACTTCAGGACGCCGATGAGGGGGCCGACTGCGGCCTGGCCGTAATCCGCGACATCAAGCCACGCCTCGCTGGCAATGAGGTAGCGTATCGCCCCGGCGTCATCGGACGCTTTCCACCCGAGGTCCCGGAGAACGGAAGCGGCAGACCTTCGGATGCTCCCCTCGGGCGCATCAAGGGCCCCCACAAGGGAGGGGATCGCCTCGTCGCCGATCTCCCGGAGCGCGTAGAGAGCGCCGAACTGCACCTCGCCGTCATCGCGGGCGAGCGCTTCGATGAGTGGCGGCACGGCGGGACCCCCGATACGCACAAGCGTGGCAGCCGCCCCGATCTTTGTCGCATCGTCCCCGAGCGCAGCGATCAGCGCCGGGATCGAATCTTTACCGATCAACGCGAGGGCTTCGGCGATGCACCACCGTCTCCCGTCGTCTGCACGAGCGAGGGCCCGGATCAGGGGAGTGACGGCGTCGGCTCCACGCCCTGCGACGGCATCCACGGCATGTCCGCGGATTCCGGCATCGTTACTGCCGAGGTCGTCGATGAGCGACTCCACCGGGCGCTCCTCGTCCACGGCACCTTCACGGACAGGAGTGGGGGTACAGGCGAGAGCCGACGGCTCGTCCTCCGGCAGGCAGACATCGAATTCGACAACCTCCGGAGTGGGTTCAACACCTCCGTCGTCGAACCCGAACATCTGCATGAGTTCATCGTCGGTGGGGAACCCCGAATGCGGGGCAGGCGGGTCATCCGGAAGAAGTTCCGGAAGTTCGTCCGAATCGCCGGAGACTTCGTCGCCCGAGCTGTCCGGGAGGGGGCCGACCTCTTCCGGCTCTTCGGAGGGGAGGGCTGCACTCGCCCCGCCCGGTGCGACGAGACCGTCGAACTGCTGGAGGGCGTCGGGGATCCTCTCGAGCCTCTCGAAGACGCTCGTCCCGTCATCGGGTGGGGCACGCTTGCTCGGGGGTGGCTCAACGGGCGAGGAGGCTCCCGCGTCGTTCTCCCTGCCGCTCTCTTCAGCACTCCTCCTCATCCAGTGCCTGAGGAACGAAGAACCGTTCGGCCCAAAGAGCCCGGGAAGGGCTACGATGGGACATACGGCTTCAACCGTCGGCATCGCCGGCATACCCGGTACCCCTGCACCGAGCAGAAGGAGAAGAAGACACGCGGTCCCGAAGATTGCACATATCAGGGCACGCGACATCGGAGAAGGTGCGCAATCGCCATCAGGCCCGGACAAGCGCCCATCCCCACGATTCAGCTGTTTTTCTGCCAGATAGCCGAATCTCGCTATGGAATCGGCGAAAAGACTATTCAGTACTGCTCGTGAGGGCTCGGCGCACATCATGAGAACTCTACATCTAAAAATTAAATATGTTTGTTTTCCGTGCCACATCAATAAGATAATATTTAAGTAACATTTATTCCTGGAGATCGCCGTTCACTCCCGGTCCCGTGGCCCGGGGTAACGCTTGTACCGGACGAACCAGGGCGTATCGAGAACTCCGATGATGCCCTTGCTGACGATCCGACCGGCGATCAGGGGAAGCAGGGGGACACCGGCGCTGAAGAAGGCGATGCTCACGAAGATGACGCTGTCGAGGGTCGGGTCGGCGACATCGGAGCAGGCGCGCTTCGGCCGGTCGAAGACGCAACAGTCGAGGTTCTGGCTGACCAGGAACGAAACTCACGGCGCGAGAAGGATCAACAACCCCTGAGTGAAGATGCTCTGCCACGCCGCCTCGAACGCGAAGACCGGTGCCGGAATCAGGGAGTTCGTTACGGCGATGAGGACGGCGAGAAGGATCTGCGAGAGGAGGGCAATGGCGATGGCGACCCGGGTCACTGGTCTGCCGTAGACCTCGTTGATCATATCGATCGCCTGCGCGACAAACGGGTAAATGAAGACAGAAGCAGGGGCAATGAATGTGGCGATCCCGATATCGAACTCATAAACCGGGCCGCGATGATCTGTGAGGCGCCAAGGTCGATGATATACAGGGCGGTGAGTGTGGCAAGCCGTACCCGGGATACCGCCCGACGACGGCGGCACCCGCATACGCCGCAACGGTGAGACTGATCACCCAGTATATCCAGACGGACGGTATCGGCACGGGCAGAAGCCTCCAGGGGAGTTTTGCTCCTCTGTTGTATTACCCCTCATCTTCCGGCCGATCCGGGCCTGCGGCCAACCCGGAGCAGCCGGTCAGAACCCTTCGTTCATGATCCGGTTGAGCTCCGAGCGCTTGATCCGCCAGGACCCCCCGCACTTGACCGCAGGGATCCGCTCTTCCCGGATGAACTCCCGGATCCGGCCGGGGGTGAAATTCAGGGTCGAGGCAACGTCGTCGACGGTGAGCATCGCGTCGCCTGCGCTGTGGTGGTGGCCGCACCCGATCGTCTCCCAGTCCTCGTCCGGCAGCATGATGGTGATGACCGGTTCGCCGTCGTCTCCCGGGGAGACTGCGGCCTTGAAGGTGAGGGTGGGGACGAGGCCGTTCTGGTAAAGGCTGACCTGGAACTCGAACTCCTCTTCGGCCGTCGTACGGGCTTTATCCCTGAACGCGTGAAGGGTGTCCCATAAATTCTCCGTAACGGTCTCCTGCGGGATGTTCGGGAACGGCACCATACTCTGCGCGGCCCGTGCCGAGACCGCGAGGGGAAAGGTGATGCCCATGTCCCTCCCCATCCGGGTGATCTCGATCAGATCCCCGTCATCGATAGCATCCTGCCGGGCCTTACTCTGTTGCTCCGGGTCCGCCAGTCCCCAGGTGTCTGCAGGTGTCCGTAATCGTAATCTTTTCATCTCCATGAACCATATCTCTCCGGGTAATTTCGCGCTCTTCTATACCACTATGGGGATACCGATCATAAAAGATTTACCAAATATCTTGCGAGATTTTGCGATTTCTTTCGCGCTAAAGGCGTATTCTCAGAACCCCGGGGGTGAAATGCAGCCATAATCCGGCAAGGTGCCGGATGCAGTGTCCAGGGAAGCGAATATGGGGCGAATAATCAAAAAATAGCAAATAATATGCCTCAGATCGCCTGCCACGAACTGCGTTCCCGGGAGAAGGTCTCCGACAAAGCCTATATAGGAGCAGGGTGAGTCTTGAGCAGTGATTTCCTCGTGACACCCGCCTCCGGCGATGCTTACATAACACTTCTCGGACGTTCAACATGGGCGCTCGTCAACGCTTATCATGCAGTCCTGCGGGAGAAGGGGTTGCGCCCCGAACGGGTCTTTATCGTCACCGAAGAACCCTACGCAGGAGATGCATCAACCGCAGCCGAGGCGGTTCGGATAGTCTCGAAGGGATACGGGTTCGTTCCCGCAATTGGAGTGGATGTCCTGCCTGAAGCGGACTTCATACGGGCCGGACAGACGATCCGCTCGCTTGCCGGAGACCTTATCCGGCAGGGGTTCCGCGTGGCGATCGATATCACCTCGGGCAGGAAGGTCACGGTCGCCGGGGCGCTCATCGCGGTCTCGCTCGCGGGGCTTGATGTCCGGCACATCTACTACCTCGCCATGCAGAACACCGACGACGTCGCAAAGCCGTACATGATGATCCCGCACCGGATCCAGAGGATCCGGGATGTCATGGAGGATGCGGGGGTGAGGCCATGAACGATGCGATCATCCGGGAGGACGAGTTGCAGGTTCTCCTCAACAGCCTTGATGCGGTCCGCGTCTCGTACCCGCTCTACGAGGGGGAGATCCTGGTCGCACGCCCTGAAGGGACCGGCTATTCGCTCGAACTGCCTGCAACACGCGAGACCTTCCGGGACTGGCTTGCCGGGTACGAGCCGATCGCCGGTGAACTCCCCTCATACGCCGACCTCCTGGAGTGCATGCTTGCAAGCGGAACCACCGGCTACGTGAACCAGGCCGCCTTTGATGCGATGCGCACATCCTACGGGCAGCTCAAAAAGGCCGTCTTCTTCGGCCTGGATACGAACCTCTTCTACCACGGTTTTGCATCGAACAACCCGGAGATCGATCACGCCTCCTACCTGATCGTCGATACCGTCCGGGACGAGATCGCGTACGCCATCAACCGCAAGTACCCGGCAAAGATGATCGAGGAGATGACGGCGCATGCACCCCGCTGCCGTGAGTTCATCGGTGAACTCGAGAACAAGCGGATGAAACGGTCCCGGAAAGCAGCATACCTCGCGCTGAAAGAGTACCGCACCATCCGCGACCGGGCGACGGAGATCGCGTCGCCGGACCCGCACACGCACCTCTCGGAGGAGAACGACCGCAACATTGTGCGGGCGCTCCGGAAGTTCGAAGAGGAGCGGTATGCTCTCCCGGTCCTCCTGACCGCCGACATCTACATGGCAGACCTCTGCATGGCCGAGGGGCTTGAGTACTTCTACTTTGACCGCCCATACCTACTCGCGGCAACAACCTGCACGGCGCCGGCATTCCGCCGGCTGCTCTTCAACCTCGCCGCCGTCTTCGGGTTCATAGGCTGCAACGGCACCACGATCTTCGGGGAGTACGGCGGGAAGGGCAGCGATCTCGACGAACTGAAGGTGCGTTTCGGGGACGACGAGGCCTGCCGTGCATTCACAAGGGAACTGGAGATATGCAGACAACTCGCGGCACTCGGCATAACAAGGTAGAGGCGGTCCTCTGCGACATGGACAACACCCTCTTTGACCTTGTCGGAGCGAAGCGGGAGGCATGCCGGTGCGTGGTCGATTACCTCGGGACAGGAGACTCCGAAACGCTTTTTTCGCAGTTTCTCCGCGGAGTTCACGGGTTCGAGGATCACAGGAACATCCGCGACTACCTTGACGGACTCGGGGTATACGAGCAGAGGACGTTCGAGGTCTGCTGCCGCACCTACGAGGATGTGAAACTCGACCTGGTCGAGGCTTACCCGGGCGTCGAGGAGACGCTCCGGTGCCTGCAGGACGCCGGGATCGGGCTCGCGGTCGCCACCGACGCGGAGTCGTTCCAGGCACGCCGGCGGCTCGAGAAGACCGGGCTCATCGATTTCTTCGAGGTCGTGGTGACCCCCGAGGTCTCGGGAAGACGGAAACCGGAGCCCGACTCCCTCCTTTACGCCCTCCGGCGGCTCGATACGGCTCCGGCGAAGGGGATGATGGTGGGCGACAGCCTGATCCGCGACATTGCTCCCGGGAGGCACCTCGGGATGGTGACCGCGTTTGCCGCCTACGGCGACTGGCGCCGGAGCAGCGTCGCGGACGTAGAGGCCGATATCGTCCTTCGCGAGTTCTCCGAACTCCCCGGTCACGTGGGTATACCGGACCGGTAGACTGTCAGCAGAGCGGCGAGGGAGACTGCGACCCCGGCACCGGGAGGCGCGCTCCGTGGACGATGACCGGCTGGTCGGTCTCCGCGACCTTCCCGAGAATGACTGCTTTTCCCGCCGGGGTCATCGCGAAGACCGGGATAGACGTCCCCGCCTGCAGGAGCGCGGTCTTCGCCGCCTCCTCCCGGACGTGCTGCGATGCACAGGCGGTGACCAGATCGGCCGCACCGGCCATCAGGACCGCGTCCTCCCGCGAGATCCCGGTCAGGTGGACGCCGACGATCACGGCATCGGGGAACCGTTCCCGGATAGCCGCCGCCTCGGCGGCAACGGCGGTGGTCACGGCGATCCGCCGGCAGCCGAGCGTTGTCGCCAGGGCGACGCCGGCGGCCTGGTCGATGACGGCGGTCTTTGGGTCGAGGACAACGCCACCGTTCTCCTCGATCCGTGCGATAACCTCCGGGATCGGGCTCGTCTTCACGAGCCCCGACATCCGGCCGCCGATCCCCTGGATGAGAGCGGGGTTCTTCGCGACCAGTGTCCCGGCCCCGTCGGAGGCGGTCACCGCAACGTCGAGGTCTCCCCGGCGGACGGCGCTGCTCAGGAGTTCCGACGCCCCGAAGAGGACGAAGTCCGGCCCGGCGAGGACCTCGCGCTTTGGCGTGCACATCCCGAAGGACCGGATCCTTCCTTCGATGTTCTCGCGTATCGCTTCAGCCGTCATCTCCCTGACCGGGCAGGCAAACCGCCGCGCCAGCGGGCAGTCCTGTATCTGCGGCGTCCCGACCTTGACCACCCGGCCGTTCCGGACCACGACCCGGCATCTGCCGGCGGCCTCTATGATATGCTCGTCACGGTCGTTCATGGAGAGAGTAGGGTGGGTGGAGGAATAATGGTGCCTCTCCCGGTCCCGGGTAAACGCTTATCAGATAACTCTTCCATGACAATGTAGACAATCCATGATACGCTTACAGCAGGGCTCTATAGAAAACCTCTCGCTGAGGCCATACAACCTACTGTGTCCATCGACAACAGGGAAACCTTCGGGGAGGTCTTGTTGCTTCGCGCGAAGACGCGAAGACGCGAAATCTGGAGAGTTGTTGGCAGTCCCCTTCGCGTTCTTCGCGGCTTCGCGTGGGATTCCAGAGGCATGTAAAGCACTTCTGCAGAGTCCACAGCAGGAAGGCGGGGTGAGGAGACGTGGGCCGGATCTGTAGCCCGTTCGTCGTGCTCGAGTGCAGCCGGCAGTGCGGCTTCTCCCGGATGTATAACGAGCCCACCGAGGAGCAGAGCCGTGAGATCGCCGATACGAAGACCTGTCCTGCCTGCGGCGCCCCCGTCCGGAGAAGGTTTTTCTGACGGCGGAAACCATGCCGGGAGAGCGCTACTGGGAGATCGATCTCGCCCGGGGCATCGCCGTCGTGACGATGATCCTCTTTCACTCGGTCTTCGACCTCAACTTCTTCGCCGTCCTGCCGCTGAACGTCTCCGGCGGGTTCCTCCGGATGCTCGCCTACCTGACCGCATCGACGTTCATCTTCCTCGTCGGGGTCTCCTTCACCATCAGCTACGCCCGGGCCGAACGAAGGCTTGCCGGGCGTGACCTCGCGCTCAAGTACGTCCGGCGCGGCCTTAAGATCTTCGGCTACGGCCTCGTCATCACCGCCGTTACCTGGCTCTTCCTGCCGTCCGTCTACGTCGTCTTCGGCATCCTGCACTTCATCGGGGTCGCAATCCTGCTGGCACCGCTGTTCGTGCGGTTTAACGCACAAAACCTCATCCTCGCGAGCATCGCCTGCCTCATCGCGGGCTACGTCACGAACGCCGTTTCAGGTCCCTGGCCCCTTCTCTGGATCGGCATCCACCCGGAGTCCTTCGCGAGCCTCGATTACGTGCCGCTCCTCCCCTGGTTCGGTCTCGTCCTCGTCGGCATGGCCTGCGGGTCTCTCTTCTACCCGGACGGGAAACGGAGTTTTTCGCTCCCGGCGGCGCGGCCGGCATTTTCCCGGCCGCTCGAGTTCCTGGGCCGGCACTCGCTCGTCATCTACTTCCTGCACCAGCCCCTCATCCTGCTCCTGGTCGCGGTTCTCGCGCCGGGGGCGGTGACGGGGTTTTGGTGATGTTATCAGCTCACGCGAAGCCGCGAAGGGCGCGAAGAGAACTGTTCGCAACCACACCACCTTCGCGGCTTCGCGGCTTCGCGTGAAATCCCATCAACCAGAACACAACCGAAAAAAGCAGGGGGGCACCCCCAATCGCCCCTCACTCACAGAACAACGGAACGTCCGAAAACGCCCCGACGTCGAAGACCCCCCGCTCCGTGACCCGCACCTCGGGGATGACGGTCAGGGCGAGGAACGAGAGGTACATGAAGGGGTTCTCGATTGCGCCCAAGCGCCGGGCATGCTCCTCAAGGGCCATGAGGCGCCGCACGACCTCGTCGTGGGGGAGCGCCGACATCAGCCCGGCGCACTCGAGGGGGAGCGCGGTCACGTCATCGCCGGAGACCACCGCGAGCCCCCCCCCGAGCCGGACCACCTCGCCGACGGCACGGACGATATCGGCGTCACCGACCCCGACGGCGACGATGTTGTGTGAGTCGTGGGAGACCGACCCGGCGAGCGCCCCTTCCTGCAGGCCGAAACCGTGGACGAGCCCGACGCCGGAGCCGCTCGCCCGGTAGCGGTCGGTGACGACCGCTTTGAGGATGTCGCGGCCGACATCAGGGATATCGGCGCCGTCCACCGAATAGCGCAGGTCCCGGGTCGCGATCTGCCCGGGCACGATCCCGATCACCCGCGCCTCTCCCCGGCCGGCGACCCGGATATCGCGGGGCTCCGGCACGCGGGCGTGCAGGGGGGCCGCGGGACAGGCCGGCTGGCGGTAGCCGGCATCGGCGACCTCGACGCCGCGCTTGAACGTCCGCAGGACCTTAAAGCGGCCGGGGTCTTCGACGACGCAGAAGTCGGCAAGCCTCCCGGGCGCGAGGGCGCCCCGGTCGTGGAGCCCGAACCGCCCGGCAGCGGAGAGCGTGGCCATACGGAGCGCCTGTTCGACCTCGAGACCGCACGCTACCGCTTTCCGGACACAGTCGTCGATATGCCCCTCCCCGGCAAGCATGTCGGCATGCCGGTCGTCGGTGGCAAAGCAGCACCGCGGCGCCGTGCAGGCGTTCACGAGCGGCAGGAGGTCCCGGAGGTTGTGCTCCGTCGAGCCTTCCCGGATCATGATGTACATCCCCCGGAGGAGTTTCTCCCTTGCCTCCGCGAACGTCGTGCACTCGTGGTCGCTCTGGACTCCGGCGTAGATGTAGGCGTTCAGGTCTTTCCCGGAGAGGAACGGTGCATGGCCGTCGATCACCTCGAAAAGGTCCATCTTCGCCCGGAGGTCCTCGTCGCCGGCGAGGACGCCGGGTACGTTCATCACCTCGGCAAGCCCGATGACCCCTTCCCGCCCCCGGAACCGGGCGAGGTCGGCGGCTGCGAGCACGGCGCCGCCCGCATCAAGGGGTGTTGCCGGGACACAGGAGGGAAGCATGACCAGGATATCGAGCGGTGTTTCCATGCCCTCGGCGAGCAGGTACTCGATCCCCGGCGCCCCGCAGACGTTGGCAATCTCGTGGGGGTCGGCGATCACGGTCGTCGTACCGTGCGCAAGGACGAGCCGGGCATACTCCGCCGGCGCGAGGAGAGAACTCTCGATGTGGACGTGGGCGTCGATCAATCCGGGCACCACGAAAGCACCTGAAAGATCGTACTCCCGCCTCCCCTGATAGTCCCCGAGGCCGACGACGTAGCCGTCCTTCACCGCGAAGTCCACGCGTTCCCAGGCGCACGCAAACGGGTTGAAGACCTCGGCGCCGGAGAAGACGGCGTCCGCCGGTTCAAGCCCCCGCGCCGCCGCGAGTCCCGTCGGGATCAGGCTGCTACCTCCAGGTCGCGGATGATGGATGCCCTCCGTTCGTCGCCGACGAATATGGTCAGAAAGACCTTGTATGAACCGGGCTGCAGGTCTACCGGGATTGTGTATTCGTTCCCTCCCCGGTCGAGATTGATATACCGCGCTTCGGAGAAGGCCTCGTGCTGTTCAAGTGCGCTCACCTCCATGATCGTTACCTGGAGCACGGCGTTCTCAACGGGCTCACCGGTTTGCTCCACATGGACCTGCAGGGCGTCGCCGCTATAGGTCACCTCCCCAAATGCCGTGGAGAGACACCCGGCAGCCCCGGCGAGGACGGCAAGGGCCAGTATCAGAAGACTCACGTATTTGCTGGACATTCGCTCAGAGGACCGGAGACCCGCATGCCGTGCCGGCGCGAGCACGGGCCACATGAACCCTCCGGTCCTATAAATTCACCTCCACTCTATTCATTCACAATTTTGGTTGCTATTATTAAAATATTGTGAAAAAAACGGGCATTGCAAATGTTTCGGATTCCGGGCCCGATACCTGAAGGCAGGATATGGGATTCCCGTGGGTCGCGTCGTACTGGTGCGGGCGCCCGCACGGATTCGTCCCCCTCAGAGCACCCCGTTCACTTCCGGGGTGTGAGGACCGGCCGATCGGCAGGGGCCGGGCACCCGGGATGCACCGTATGACGGCCCGAACAGGGAGGCCAGGCTGCAATGGGCCTGGCCGGCACTCCGTCGGGAAGAACCCGCAGTCGCGGGACTGATGCGAATAAAATCGGTAAATTACGGATTAACCGGCGTTCCGATCCGGAGCAATGTTTAATATATGTTAATTATTATAATTTAGTTTGAATGCGTGGGGCAGACCGGGACTGTCGCCTGTACCGGATATTTCAGGAGTTGCAGGAGAAAGGATTGATCGACCGCAGGAGAAGGCTGGTGAGATGCACCTTCACGCCCTCCATGCGGGGATGCCCGGCGCTCAACTGCATCCGCTACCGGCGTTCGTTCTACGAAAGAAACCTCTCCCGGGCAAGCGACGACATACTCCGGTTCTTGCTGCTCCACGAAGAGGGGCACGCGAGAAAGGGCTCCTCCCTCCTCTCCGCCCTCCCGGCCCTCCCGGTTCTCCTGTGCCTTATGTTCCTCGGGCATCCGTCCCTGCAGGCGGGGGGTCTTCCCGTCACAAAGTTGGTCTTCATCGCCCTCCTCCTCCTGACCGTCTTCTTCGCCTACCGGACATACTATTGCCGCATGTACGACGAGGAGTTCACCGCCGACCGGTACGCGGCGGATGCAATGAGGTACTGCTACCGGATCGGGGACCCCGGAGCACTTCTCCAGAACCTCCTCTCCGGCCTAACGGCCGGTGCGTCGGCCCCACGCCGCAAGGGAGTGATCTCCGGACTCTTCCGTTCCGAACCCGACTACCGCCCATCTATCTCCGAACGTGTGCAGAGAGTCCGGGACAGAGCAGGTCCCCGGGACGGGGGCCCGGCTGCACACCGCACGGAGAGCGGCCTCTCCCGCTGACGCCTGCTCTTCCCTCATACGCAGAAGCCCGGGACGACGAGCAATGACCAATAGGAAATCCCACATCTACTCCTCTGATACCGTGGTAGACGCAACGGCAAATACAGGCAGAATTTATCATCAAAGTTTTCAGGGCACTTCAAAAGCGTGACACACTCAGAATTTGCACCGCGTCATAAAAATAGGTTTAAATAACCATCGTTTCAAATAGTGGTATTGAGGGGTGCTGGATATTACGATTGTAGCGTTCGCCCACCACAAAGGTGGCACCGGAAAGACGACATCGTGCCTCAATGTTGCAGGCTACCTCCAGAAAGACGGGAAGAGCGTTCTGGTAGTAGACTGCGATCCGCAGGCCAATGCCACCACGGGACTCGGGGTCAACCCCGAAACCCTTGAACTGAGCATGTATGACGTCTTCATGACCGTCTTTGAAGGTTTTCCCGACGTCGGGATCAGTGATGTGATCGTTCCCACGGCATCAGGGATTGATCTTGCTCCGGCAGCCCTGGATCTTGTGGGGGTTGAGCCCTATCTCTACGGTATCGAGGACCGGGCAGGGGTGCTCAAGGAGGCGCTCGACCGGGTGAAGGATACCTACGACTTCATCCTGATCGATACGCCCCCAAGCATGGGCCAGTTCGTCATCAACGGCCTCGTCGCAGCGGATCACACCATCGTCACCCTCGATCCCGGCACCTTTGCCCTCAGAGGCATGGAAGCCCTGTCAACGGTCTTTGGCGACATCAGGGAGATGCTCGGGGAGGACGTCGCCACAGATTTCGCTATTCTGACCCGCTGGAGGGGGTCGGGCGACCCGGCGGCCGGAACGGGCGGCCTTGCACTCTTCCTGAAACGGATCTTCTCACCCGCCTCCTCCGCAGAAGATGAGCGGGAGAGGGAGCGGCTGAAGGCGTTTGAGTCCGAGGTTAGAAAAGCGTTCAGGCAGGTATTCACGGTCCCATACTCCCCTGCAATCTACGAAACACAGCAACAGGGAATTCCAATCTCCCACTATGCACCCGAGAGCGATGCCGGCAGGGAATACCGGGCAATAACCACTGCGCTTCTGGAACGGGACGCGAAACATGATGAGGATGTGTAATCAATGATCGATAAACCTGGAAGAAAAGCACTATTTACCGGGCCGGTTGTGCCGGGTACGACAGGACAGGCACAGGAGCAGGGGGCGATGGTACTGCCCGAGGCGATCGAGGCCGCACTCCATGCAGGGATCGACGGCGGCGACGCCGCGACGATCGACCTTGCTGGAGTTTCTGAGGCGTTCCGGCCCCTGGCCGTCTCGATCAACGCGCTGCTCGAGAAGAAACAGGAGGAGAAGCGGGCCCTCAGGCGCCGGCTGGAGGAGGCCAAAATGCTTCTGAAGGGAGCCGATACGATCATCCAGCAGAACCCGATGCCCATGCTGGTCGTCGATCCGCAGTTCAAAGTAACCGTGGCAAACACCGCCTATGCCGAGATGAGCGGGATCCCGATGGACCAGGTGCTCGGCAGGAGCCTGAGAGACTTCAAGATCGCATCGCAGAAGGGTTCGGGTCTCCGGCAGGCGATCCAGGAGAAGAAGCGTGTGTATGCGGAAGTCGTCGTCGAACTGCCCTCGGGCACCCATATCCTCGAGCAGTACGGCATCCCGCTGCTTGACAATGAGGATGCGGTCGAGAGCATCCTCATCGTCTATAACGATCTCACCAAGCAGCGCGAAGGGGAGGAAGAGATCCGAACCCAGATGGAGAATATCGCCGAACTGCAGCGTCAGTCCGAGACGATCGTCCAGAAGAACCCGATGCCCATGCTGGTCGTCGATCCCGCAATGAAGATCACCACGGCCAACGATGCATACCTCGAACTGACCGGCATCGATCGGTCGCGGATCGCCACGATGACCCTGCGGGACTTCAAGGTCCTCGCTCAGAAAGGAGACGGGATCAAGAAGGTGCTCACCGAGAAGGTACGGGTTTCCGGCGAAGTGACGGTTGAGTTCCCCACCGGCACCTACATCCTGGAACAGTACGGGATCCCGCTCTTAAACGAGAAGAACGAACTGACAGGGATCCTGAACGTCTATAACAACGTCACTGAAAAACGGAAAGAGGAAGACGAGATCCGGAGGATGCAGCACCGTATCGACACGATGATCGAGCAGAACCCGCTCGCGATCGCAATCCTCCGCCCCGACAAGAGCCGGATCGACATCAACGAAGAGTATGCCCGGATGTGGCGGGGAACCCGTGAAGAGACCCTTGCGAAGAAACTCTATGACTACGATATCACGGTCATCGGCGGCGACCACTTCTACGCCTGCTACGAGACGAAGAAGCTCGCACGAACCGATGTCATGGTCAAGTGGCCGGACGGCGTGAGGAAGTACCTCACCTTGAACGCCATCCCGATCCTGGACGCAAACGGCGATATCGAGATGGCTTTCTACGTCTGGAACGACTGGACCGACCTCCAGAAGGAGAAGGAGGAGGTCGAGAAGACCGAGCACCGGGTTGACGCGATGATCGAGCAGAACCCGCTCGCGATCGCAACCCTCCGCCCCGACAAGAGCCGTATCAACATCAATGACGAGTATGCCCGGATGTGGCGGGGGACCCGCGAAGAGACCCTTGCGAAGAAACTCTACGACTACGATATCACGGTCATCGGCGGCGACCACTTCTACGCCTGCTACGAGACGA
>JAENYE010000003.1:0-64486 GCA_016841955.1 Methanobacteriota archaeon | reverse complement strand
GACTACGATATCACGGTCATCGGCGGCGACCACTTCTACGCCTGCTACGAGACGAAGAAGCTCGCACGAACCGATGTCATGGTCAAGTGGCCGGACGGCGTGAGGAAGTACCTCACCTTGAACGCCATCCCGATCCTGGACGCAAACGGCGATATCGAGATGGCTTTCTACGTCTGGAACGACTGGACCGACCTCCAGAAGGAGAAGGAGGAGGTCGAGAAGACCGAGCACCGGGTTGACGCGATGATCGAGCAGAACCCGCTCGCGATCGCAACCCTCCGCCCCGACAAGAGCCGGATCGACATCAACGACGAGTATGCCCGGATGTGGCGGGGGACCCGCGAAGAGACACTCGCGAAGAAACTCTACGACTACGACATCACCATCCTTGAGGGCGACCACTTCTACGCCTGCTACGAGACGAAGAAACTCGCACGAACCGATGTCATGGTCAAGTGGCCCGATGGCGTAAGGAAGTATCTCACCTTGAACGCCATCCCGATCCTGGATGCAAACGGCGATATCGAAATGGCCTTTTACGTCTGGAACGACTGGACCGAGCAGCGGGAGAGGGAGGACCAGATCCGGGACCTGATGGAGACCGCAAAGCAGGAGGGCGAGAGACTTGCCCAAAGCGCCGAAGAACTCGGAACCGCACTCGCCGCCATGGCAAAGGGCGACCTGACGGCGTTCGTGGACGCAGAGACCAGCGATCCTCTCCAGAAGGTGAAGAGCGATTACAACGTCTCGCTGACCGCCATCCGCACGCTCCTCGCCGACGTGGCAAAAGCGGCCCACCAGGTGGATATGACGACGAAAGAGGTCAGCAAGAGTACCGAAGAGATCATCAGGGCCACGGAGCAGGTCGCCGCCTCGACGCAGCAGTCGTCGGAGGATGCACGACACCAGCTCGAGAAGATCGAGGAGATCGGGACGGATGTCAACGACCTCTCGGCATCCATCGAGGAGATCGCAAGCACATCGCAGGAGGTCATGGAGCAGGCCTCGAAGGCGTCGAAGGAAGGGAACGATGCGGCCTCGCTCGGCGAAGTCGCGGCGAAAAAGATGCAGCTCGTCGAGGAGATCTCCAAACAGACCGTGGATGAGATCAGCACCCTCAACAACCAGATGCGGGAGATCAACAACATCGTCAAGTTGATCGCCGACATCGCGAACCAGACCAACCTCCTTGCGCTGAACGCCGCAATCGAGGCCGCCCGTGCCGGGGAGCACGGCCGCGGGTTTGCCGTGGTCGCAGGCGAGATCAGAAACCTTGCCGGGGAATCCAAACGGGCGAGCCAGGATATCGAAGACCTGATCCGGACGATCCAGGCAAGCACCGAAAAGACCACAGGCTCGATGCAGGCGTCCCACCAGGAGATCCAGGCGGGCATCGAGAGCGTCAACAAGGTCATCGTGGGCTTAAACCGGATCGTCAGCAGTGTGGAAGTGGTCGCCCACGGTATCACCGAGATAACAAAGGCCACCGAGGACCAGGCAGGCTCCACCAACAACGTCATGCAGAAGATGGACGAGTCCACCCACATGACCAAGGAGAGCCTGGACCGCACCGAGGATATGGCGGCACTCGCGGAAGAGGTCAGCGCATCGACCGAAGAGGTCGGTAGCGCATCTCACGAACTGGCAGGTATGGCCGAACAGCTCCAGTCGGTAATGAAGCAGTTCAAGATCAACTAAAAGGAGGAGACGATGGCAGCATCCGTAGACGTGGTAGAGTTCCAGCTCGGGGAGGAGCACTACGCACTGGACATCCAGATAGCACGGGAGATCGTGGAGATGATGCCGATCACTCCCCTTCCTCGTGCTCCCGAATACCTCGCGGGCATCATCAACCTGCGAGGCGAGATCACGAACATCATCGACCTCAGGGACCTCCTCGGGCTCCCTGCATCCGCGGAGGCCGAGAACAGGAAGATCGTCGTTTTGATGCCGGATGTGGCAAGCGGGTCGAACGTAGGGATTATCGTGGATGACGTCCACAGCGTTATTTCAATCAATAACGAGCAGATCGAACGTATCAGTGACGATATCACGTCATCCATCAGCGGTTACGTCAAAGCGATCATCAAGATAGGGGACGAAGAAGACGAGAAAACAAAGACCCTTATCATCTGGCTCGACATCCAGAAAGTGATCAGCGACCTCGGATACTACCAGAACACCCAGTAAATCAACTCCGGCGAGAGTAGATTATCCCATGGACGAATTTATATCGCTCCAGAAGACCATCGAGAAACTGGTCCGGATCAAGTGCTCAAACTACAAGGAGGACTACATCAAACGTCGCATCCTCTCCCGGATGCGCCTGACAAACACCGAAGATTTCGAGGCTTACCATAAGTATCTCCTCGCAAATCCACAGGAACTCGACCTGCTCCGCAACGCTCTCACCATCAACGTCACCAAATTTTTCCGGGACCCGGAAGTCTTCGAAGTGATACGGCGGGAGATACTGCCGGATCTCGCCCGTCGCAGGGGGTCGATCAGGATCTGGTGTGCCGGCTGCGCCACGGGTGAAGAACCCTACTCGATCGCCATCCTCGTGCATGAACTGATGACGCTCCATAAAAATGTCCGCGTAACGATATACGCGACCGATATCGACGCCGTGGTGCTGCAGAAAGCCATAGCCGGGATCTATGACAGAAAGGCGCTCGAGAATGTGGACGAGAAGAGAATCCGGAAGCACTTCATCAGCCACGATGACGGTACCTTCGAGGTCCGCCCCCACATCAAGGAACTCGTTAAGTTTCGGCAGCACGACCTGATGTCGGGCATTCCCGCGGCGCGGTACCTCGACGCCGTCACCTGCCGAAACGTCACCATTTACTTTACCGAGAAGCAGAAGAACGATCTTACGCACCTTTTTTACTCTGCACTTGCCGTCGACGGCTACTATGTCATGGGCAAGACCGAGTACCTGGCAAGAGAAGTGGAGCACCTCTTTACGTCGTACAACGTCATGCAGAAGATACTGCGGAAGGCCGCGCAACGCGGGCGTACCGATTGAATGTTACCAGCGGTAGCCGGAAGAGTCCGTATCCGTCTCGGTGTCGTCGAACTTCGACATCCGGCGCATGAAGGCCTTCCTGGCCTGGTAGCGCTTCAACTCGGAGAAGAGCAGGTAGAAGTTTACGCCGACGACGATGATGATGAGCATGAGACTGATCCAGAGCTGGCTGTCGTTCTGGGTTGTGATGAAGATCGCTACAAGGAGCACCACGAACGAGAGAAGATAAAACATCACCCACGTGCGCACCTCAGTGATTTCCATGCTCTCATCAGGACGGTGGTCCCGGCTTCATATTAACGGTTCCGTTTTAGAATCTCACCTGAGAGGGGAAACGCGCAGAAACTGGGGTAACTCAGACCCCGGACGGCGATCTTCGACTGTCTGCGGGCGGGAATACGAAGTCAAACCCGAAGGACTTTTTACCTTGTAAATCCCTCTAAAACTGTGGATAAAGGCGACGTCTTCACCATTCTTGCCGCCCTGATCATTGTCTCCGTAATAGCACTGGTATTTCGTCCGCCCGTAACGGAGGCCGGGCCGGAGATTCCGGAGAGCCCCGCCCCGACACCTCCCATCACCGCTGCCCCCGTCCCGACATCGCCCGTGCCGCTCGAACCCGCCAGGCTCTCCTATGTGACCAATATCTGGGATTACCCCTGCTGTCGCCTCCCTGCCAACCTCACGCTCTACGGAGGTTCCGACCCGCCCTGGCAGGAGACCCGGGGCATCATCCCGTTCGCCTACATCGAGGAGGGACGAGGAGGCATCACCGAGGCATTCCACGTGCCGTACGCGGTATGGAGGCTTAACTGCAGTGTCTCTGCAACGATAAGGCCCGAGGCGGCGCACTTTCGGATGGCACTTGTGGAGCTGGAGAGCGGAACTATCGTGGAGGGGGCCGACCTGCGCTATCCGGGCAGCATCGTCAAAAACGTCGAGAGGGGAGGAAAGGACTTCTACCTCATCGTCAGCGTGGATGAGATCGATTCATATCGTATCACCCTGGAGACGCTCCCCGGGTACCTGTCGACTCCCCTCGACTGAAGCCGCGGGCATGCCCTGTGCAAGCGACCGTGGTGTGATGCTGCTCCGGTGGCCGATCCCCTCCCCCACGACCCGGGCCGGCCACGACGATCCCGGATTCAGATCTTTTCGACGGTGACCCTGACCCGATCTCCGGCCCGTACGCCATGCCCCTTGGGGACATCGATGTTGAACCAGAGCACATCCGGATTCTCATGGCTCTTGTCCTGGGACATGAGGCAGTCTTTGTGGTCGTTGATGGTGGCCACAAACTCGACGGGTGCTTCGAACTCGATGATCTTCATGCCGTAAAATAGAGCGTTCCAGGATAAAATTATGATGCACGGGAGGTGACGCGCCACGTCGTACTGTTCGAGTAACTCCAGCGCCTGATATCCAGTTCATCGCAGATCTCCGAGAGGATGGCAAGGTTGATACCGACCTCTTTCGCGGAAAGGCCAAGATCGGTTGCGATATACTTGGATTTGAAGTAGGATTTGCCCGCTCTCAACCCGGATTTGAGGTGGTACAGGATCTTTCGCTGGGTATCGCTATATTTCTCTTTGATACGGTCCTTTGTCGACATCGACTGATTCCCTCGTGAGCAAGTGCTTTTTGTCCAGATCAATATATAAACCTGCCCATTTGCAACTGTATAATCGTACGAGGAGTATACAAATCGTTGTATATAAATGGGCATCGGCGTTTCGATCGGTAGGGTGAGGAGCATGATCTGCAACCCGGACAGCGTGAACGGTCATGTCCAGCGCAGATACCGGGGAGATAGGGGGCCACCCCCGATGTCCCCCGTCGCCGCCCGGTGTGGGGGCCGGCCTCATGCTCCGGTTGCTGCTCTCACCGCTTCTGTCGGGGTCGCCCGCTGTCCCACCATCACTTCCTGCTCCTCCGGATCACGACAAGGAGCCCGGCGACTGCAACGGCCAGGATGACGCCGATGAGCGAGAGAGGGGCTGCCGGTGTCGGGCTTGCGTTAACCTGGGCTGCCTGTATCGGCGTGAACGTCGGCAGACCAGCCGTTGTCGCCTCGGCCGTCACCTCATCCGTCCCGATTACGACGGGAGGGGCGGTCTCGTTAGTTGTCTCGTTGGCCGTCTCGTTAGTTGTCTCGTTGATACTCTCATTAGTTGTCTCGTTGATAGTCTCGTTAGTCGTTTCGTTGGTAGTTTCGTTCAGGGTCTCTACCGGGGTTTCGTCCTCCAGGGTTTCCACAGGGTTTTCGTCCTCCAGGGTCTCCACAGGGGTCTCCGTCAGGGTCTCTTCCGGAGTCTCCTCAGGGGTCTCGTCGGGTGTCGGAGGGAGGGTCCAGGTCAGGGGTTCCGCAGATGCCGCGCTCTGGGCCGCTACGGGGAACGCACTGGCCGCTGCCGCCACAAGCAGCACGACCAGAAGTCCTCTCCATGTCCATCGGTTTCCTACCATGAGGACTCCGATTTGGCATAACTGTATTTTTATATTTCGGTCGTTGTCAAAATCGTACCATCGGTAAATTACCTGGTACTGCCTCACAATGTGGCGGTGCCATACACGTTACACAGCGGCAAACATCCAAAAACGATACGGCGGTTCCACCTCGGCACCCGGAAGGCCCTTTACCGTGGCCGGGCCGGGGCGCGGATCCCCGCCTGCGGTCCTCAAACAGACAGTAACCCAGCCGTAATACCGGCGAGAAAGAAGTAGCGATCAGATTGGTGCTTCACCAATCTTCCGGATCAGGTTGTCGAGCACCACATCGCGCATCCCTTCCACGAACTTGATGCTCCCGACGACAAGATGACCGCCGCCGCTCACCCCGCCGCCGACGATCTCGCTATGGAGTTCACGCACCATCCGGGGTATGTTCATCATGACGCCCCGGGAACGCAGGACGGCAAAGTCCGGCCCGAACCCGATCGTGACGACCGGCTCTCCCGGGTGCTGCCGGACCAGACGGTCGTGCACCTCCCCCGAGGTCTTGCCGGGCGGCGGGAACGTGAACCGGTGGGCGAACAGTTCCACGTCGAGCATGAAGAGGTGAGCGCCGTTCTGGAGCATCCGGCTCTCGACGTGGGGCATGTTGGTCTCGATCTGCTCCTCGATCGCCCGGTTCGCCTCTTCGACCAGCAGGTCGACGAACCGCTCATGGCGTTCGGGATCGCCGGAGAGGTTCAGGATATCCTTGACGATCTCCCTTCCGTCGCTGAACCGGAGCCAGAACTGCTCGTAGTCGAGCGCCAGCGCGATGTCGCGGCAGTCGTCCTCCGAGTACTCGGGCGCGGCCACCGCGAGGTAGCGGGCACGCTCCGGCGCTTCGCTCCGGTCGCCGACCCCCGCGATCGCCGGCAGGTGCCGGATCTGGTTCTCGACCGCCGGATTGACCATGCGGGCGACCTCCGTCCCCAGCATCCCGGCCGTGATCCCGTAATCGCCGCCCACGTGGTAGGGGTTGACGTGCCCGATCAGGTACTCGTCCACGACCTCGTCGGGATGGTGGTGGTCCACGACCATCACCGGGAGACCGTAGATCCGGGTCACCTTCAGCGACGGCATATCCTCCTCGGTGGACCCGTTGTCCATCAGGAGGATCATCGGCATCTTCTGCCCGTAGCGGACGTTGTCCTTGAGGGCGAAGTCGAGATCGCGCGTGATATCCTCGATCTCATAGAACGGAGCCTTGGACGGAGACCGCTTGAAGAGGAAATACTCCGCGTCGAAGTCCCCGCCGCTCTCCCGGAGCAGCGCGGTCACCGCCTGCTCGACAGCGACGGCTGCGCATATGCCGTCCGCATCCGCGTGGTGCCGGAGGATGATCGGCCGCGCCGTCAGGACCGCTTTCCGGATCTCCTTTGCCACCCGGCGCATCTGCGGTCTCAAGGCTTCAAGAACCTCGCTCTCCACGAGGAACGGGAGGTCGACCGGTTCCGCCCGCTCATCGAGCGCCGCATCGATACGCTCCCTGACCCGCGCCGCATCCTCCGGTTCCATGACCGTCATGGACGCGACCTCGATCTGGAGCTGGTTGTTGCGCTGCATCACCTCACCCGTGAGGGCGACGATATCCCCGAGTTCGACCGAAGGATAGGCACGGACGCCCGCCTCGATGAACGCGGCCGCGTTCGCGGTGCCCGACTCGTCCACGATCGTAAAGATCGTCGGCCCCGACGTCTGCTTGATCTGGGCGACCTCGCCCTCGATCAGCACCGTCCTGCCGATCTTCTTCCCGATATCGGCAATAAGCACGCTCGTCGTCTTCTTGGTCACGTTCTCCGTCTGGTAGACGGTCGGCGTGACCTCCTCGAGGTCGATATTGCCGTTGCTCCTGATCTGGAGGACGTGAACGATGATCGGATCGCGCTCGGTATGCTGCACCTTCACGTTGCTCTTATGAACGAGCCCCTTGACCCGGTCGTTTAGCTGGACAAAGACGCCGAACGGGGCAAAACCCTGCACCCGCCCCAGATAGGTCTTTCCTTCCTCCACCTCGTCGAGATCGCAGTTCGCCGCGAGGCGGTAAACGATTGTATCTTCCGTATCTCCCATAGTAATTCTCCCAATTATTCTTCGGGCATCTCGACGGCGTATCCGGCGAGTTCATACAGCCGGCATTCACCATCCCGCCTGCCCTTTGCTATGATAATATCGCTGTTCTCCAGTCGGACACCCTTTCCCGGGCGGTAGACCCACCGGTCGCCGTGCTTGATGGCGAGCACAACCATCCCGGTCACCGTCCCGAGCGACGCCTCCTTGAGGGTCCTCCCCACAAGCGGTGACGACTCCGCCACGGGTATCCGCGTGATGATCTCATCCGACTCCCGGACAATCTTCTTGAAGACCGGCGGGATCTCGATGTCGCGCAGCAGGACGTCCACGATAGCATGAGCCGAATCGCTGATCGCCTGTGCAAACGAGGACATGTACAGAAGGCCCCGGAGGTAGCGCACATCGTCGATCTTTCGTGCCGCCTCGAGGATCCAGAGGTCCAGGTCGTAGCGCATATCATCAAGCGTCGAATCAAGGGCGACCACCTCGTGCGCAACCTCCTTGTTGTTGAAAAGGAGGGAGGTGTACGCCAGCCCGACGGAGAGCTCCGAGAGGTTCTTCATCTCGATGATCAGTTGAACCGCCCGGTCAAGGTCGTCGACCTCACCCGCGTGCGAGGGTTCGCCCCGGGGGCGCTCCGCCGACCCTGCCATCAGGGAGAGGATATCCTCTCCGGCCTCCGGACCCCGCGATATCAGGATATCCCCGCTCTCCACCCGGGTGGTCTTGTCGGGATCGTAGATCCAGCCCTTTCCACGCCGGATGGCAATCACCTGCATACCCGTCGTGCTCTGGACTTTGAGGTCGCCGAGCGTGTGGCCGGCAAGCTCGCTTCCCTGGCTGACGATAACCCGGGTGACGATCTCTTCGGCCTCAGGGAAGACGCGCTTGAGTTTTGCCGGAAATCGGATGTCTTTCAGGATGAGTTTTGCTATATCCGAAGCCGAGTTCGCAATTCTCTCTGCGGCCTCGGCCACCTGGAGCATGCCGCTCATCGCCTCCGCCTCTTCGATCCTTCTCGCGGCAAGAACGCTCTGAATTCTGGCCTGATAGACCAGCTTATTCATACTCTCCTCGAGATTGATCACCTCGAGGGCTATCTCTTTACTGTCGAAGAGTATCGCGGAGTAAGAGAGATCAACCATCAGCTCGGAGACGTCCTTCATCTCGATCAGGACGTCTTTGAAGCTGATCGGCTGGTATTCATGTTCCATCATGGTTTAGTAACCGTCGTTCTCATGTTCTTTCACTACAACAGCAGGTCTATCACTGCCACGAGCGCCGCTGCACCGATCAGGTCGATCAGGCTTGTGACGATAGGGATTCCGAAGTTGTCGGGATCGAGACCGTACCTGAATGAAAGGCTCGCAGTGACGTACGCCACGCCGTTCACCAGTGTCATGACAACCAGACCCGCCGCAAGGCTGATCGTGACCAGCACCCCGAGGCCGGGGCTGCTCAACCCCATGAGCATCGCCGCACCATGCGCGATGAGCGCCAGCAGTGGAAGCAGTATCAACGTATAGAGATAGGAAATAATAAAATGATGCACAACGCCGCGCTCGGGGAGGAACGAAGGGTTGAGCTCGCCGGTGTGCATCCCCGTCGAGAGGCGCGATCCGAGGATGCCGCCAATCGACCCGAGACCGCCCATGAACGGCGGTATCAGGACGAGAAAGACCGCGAGCGCCACCAGACGGTCGAGGTTGAGCGAGTAGATCAGACCTGCCAGCGTGCCGAGGACGCTGAGCGGGATGAGGAGGAGGAGGTTCTCCCGGACGATCGGCCCGATCCCTTCCGGCCGGCGCCGGGTGTAGACGACGACGACGACGGCGGTGGCGACCACGACCGCACCGAGCACCAGACGTGCCCAGGGGGAGAGGAGCATGACGGAGACCGCAGAGAGCACGAGGATGGGGAGCGTGACGATATCCCCGAAGGTGGTGACGGTCGGGGCGGCGATCATGTCGAGGTCGAGGCCGTAACGGTAGCTGGCAAGGGAGACGACCAGGGTGATCCCCGTCACCACAAGCCCTGCGACAACGCCGCTCGTGACCGAGATCAGCACGAGATCGGTGACGCCTATCACGGGATATCCGAAGACGCGACTCGTCATGTATGCGAAGATGCCGAGGGCGAATGCCGTGAGAACGGTTATCATGAACGAGGCGCGGATGTTGTCGCCGAGGACGGAGCCTTCCTCAAAGTCGATGGAGAACTCCCCGAGGTGCATCGACGAGGAGAGGCGGGAGGCAAAAACACCGGCGATGCTCCCCCGCATATGGATGGCTGAGGGCAGGAGCACCAGCAAGCCGGGGATCAGCGCGAGCACTTCACGTACGGAACCAAGATAGATGCCCGTGATGCTCGAGACCGCGGCACTGGCGAGCAGGGCGCCGAGACCGGTCAGGATCAGGCGGCTCCGGCTGGATAGGCCCTGCTCCATCACCATCACCGTCCATAACGATCAACTCCGATACGGGATCTCCAGCACCGCCAGATCGGCCGGCAGAATCACGTCTCCCTCATAATGTCGCTTTGCATCGCGTATATGGTTTACTGTGCTCGTATACCGGGAGCTTATGTGCATCAGGGCAAGCATACGGGCGTTTAAGGCCGCCGCCGCCTCGCCGGCCTCCCCGGCGGTGGAGTGCAGGACCTCCCGGGCGCGGGTGCTCTCCTGGTCGTCGAACGTGGCGTCGTGGATCAGGAGATCCGCATCCCGGATCACCGCCGCGATCTCGGGCTGGTTCTGGAGCGGCCGGGTGTCTCCGGTATAGACGACCTTCCTCCCCGGGCGAGGCTCGCCCATAACATCGGCAGGACGGACGTCGGTCTCGACGCCGTCGCGGACGACGCGGACCAACTCCCCGCGCTGCAGCCGCCCGAAGAGCGGGCCAGGCGGGACGCCGAGCTCGATTGCCTGCTCGCGGTTGAACCTTCCCGGCCGCTCGTCCTCCTCCATCACGTAGCCGAGCCCGGGAATACCATGGAGCGTGGCAAACGCTCTGACGGTGTAGCCGTTGAAGGGCACGACCGAGCCGTGCTCGAGTGCGTGGGCGGTGACGGAGAAACCCCGGGTGTGGCGGCTAATCTTATGCACGAGGTCGACGAACTCACCGACCCAGGGCGGGCCGTAGATCGGGAGCGGGTCGGTCCTTCCCATGAACGCGAGCGTCTCGACGAGCCCGAAGACGCCGAGGAAGTGGTCGGCGTGCCAGTGGGTGATGAAGACGGCGTTCACCGTAAACCCGGTTCGGGCACGCATCATCTGCTGCTGGGCGCCCTCCCCGCAGTCGAAGAGCAGGGTATCGGAGCCCCGCCGGATCAGGACCGAGGAGGGGTTGCGCTGCGGCGAGGGGAGCGCTCCCGCCGTGCCGAGGAAGTGGACGTGCAGGGTCTCGCCGGCTATACGAACCACTTCCTGAATGCCGCGAGGCTCCGCTTTGCCTCTTCGAGCGTCCGGCCCTCGATAACGGCCGGGCCGGAGTAGTCGCGGGCGATGACCCGCCCGACCTTCTCCCAGGCGATGGTGCCGTCGCCGAGCGCAAGGTGCTCGTCCGACTGCCCGTGGTTATCGTGGATGTGCAGGTGGCTGATCTCCCGAACATGCGCAAGGAACGCATCGACCTGACCGTTGGTGTTGGCATGCCCGACATCCAGCGTGACCCCGATCCCTACTATCCCTTCCGTGAGGCCGAGGATCTCCTCGGGGTAACGGCAGAGGAAGTCCCTGATGCTGATCATGTTCTCGACGCACGCAAGGACGCCGTGGTCCTCCGCGTATTTCCCGATCTCGACGAGCGCGGTCTTCTGCATCTCCCAGACCTTCTCGGGGACGAGTCTTCCCACGGGGGAGACGAACCCGGGGTGGACCGTCACCCGGTCGGTCAGTTCGGCAGCGTAACGGATGCAGCAGCAGGTCTGGCGGATGGACTCGCGCCAGATCGGGTAGTTTAACGATGCAAGGTTCAAATCGCTATAGGGCGCGTGCACGGTCGCGAGAAGGCCGGTGCTCTCGAGGTTCTCCCGGACAGCGGCGAAGTTCTCGGGGTTGTCCAGGCGGTACTTCCCGTCGGCAACGATCTCCCAGCCGGTATACCCGAGTTCCTCGAGCCCGAAGACCCAGTCCCGGGATTCCCAGACTTTTGATGAGGATGAAAAGTACGGGGCAAGACTCATTCTTCTATCCCTCCCTGGCGGCAGAGCAGGGCACGGACCTCTACGGCAAACTCCTCGAGCGTTCCCTCGTTCACGACCCGGCAGTCCGCGAGAGCGAGGGCCCGGCCGAGCCCCCACCCGAGTTCCCGCTCGTCGCGGACCCGGAGTTCTTCGGCGGTGAGGGAGTCGTCGGACCGGCCCCGGTTCGCGAGCCGCCGGTAACGCGTCTCAAACGACGAGACGATCCCGATGAGCGTGAAGTCGGGGAAGTGCTCCTTAAACGCCGCCACCTCGTAGTCCCCCCGAATACCGTCCACCAGGACCACCTGAGCGGCCCGGGCCTCGATGGCCGGGATGGTGATCCGGGCGATGGCGTCCATGCCGAGGTCCGCGCGCAACTTCCCCGCGATCGCGCCACAGTTCGCATCTGTCGGGAGGAGCCCGGCCTCTTTCACCCGTTCCCGTATCGCATCCCCCATGACCACGACCGGAATCCCGAGGTCCCGGGCGATCCGTGACACCTCTCCTTTCCCGCTTGCCGGCATACCAACGATTCCAATGACCTTCATCTGGTTCCTCCATTTATATCCAGAACAGCGGGCCGTGCCGGCGAGAGACCGGCTGCAGGGTCCCGGCGGTGCAGGTTGCGGCGGCCGCCACAAACGTCTTCATAAACGTGCGTTCCCGACGATATTATGCTTAACGTCACCGGAACGGTTACTGCTCCGGATCGTACCCGACCTCGCCGCCCTCCCGGGTCCGTATCCGGACTCTCCGCCCGAGCGGTGCCGCTGCGGCCTCGAGTTCCTGCCGGGTCAGGGGAACGAACCCCGGGGCCACCCCCTGCTGGAGTACGAGGTCCAGCCCGCGGGTCGCCTCCGCGATGGACGGGAGATCGCCCTCGCGGCCCCGGAAGAGGGTGACCACGATCTCGCAGGTCTCAAGGCTGCCGTCGGCCTTCGCCCGTTTGCAGACGGCGAGCGACTGCTTCACCGCACCGGCGGCAGCAAGTTCCAGGAGGTCGTCGTAACGCTCCCACGTCGTCTTGATATCGAGCGCGATCATGTCCACCAGGTGCCGGCCGGTCAGGTCTTCGAGCACGCGGGGAAAGATGCCGTTCGTGTGCAGGCCGACGGAAAATCCCATTTCCCGGGCGGCGGCGGCGAGATGGATGAGCGCCGGCCCCTGCAGGGTCGGCTCCCCGCCCGAGAATACCACGGCGCCTGCAACCGTGCGGGAATCCCGGATCATCGCGAGGATCTCGTCCGTATCGCGAAAGTCCTCGCCGTCCTGGATGGCGATGTTATGACAGTAAAAGCAGCGCGCGGGGCACCCCCTGAAGAAGACGGTGCAGGCCGCCCGTCCCCGCCAGTCGACGGTGCTGATCGGGACAAAACCTCCGAAATTGACGTACAAATAATCACCAGGCGGTAAAGAGGTGCTCCCTTATTTCTTGTAAGCCTTGGCTTTCCGGCTACGAAAAAAGATCTGAATAAGGGCAAGTCAAGTTTACTTGTTGAGAGAACAATCTTATTTTAGCCGGGATTCCAAAAACAAGCCTTTATCAATTCTTTTCCTCAAATATAGGGCCATGGGTCTCATAGAAGACGCCCGGCGCGGCGTCGTCACCGAAGAGATGCGGATCGTTGCAGCAGATGAAGGTGTATCCGAAGAGTTCGTCAGGCGCGGCGTGGCCGAGGGCCACATCGTCATCCCGGTCTCCCCCTACCGGAAGGTGAAGATCTGCGGTATCGGCGAAGGGCTCCGCACGAAGGTCAACGCGAGCATCGGCACGTCGTCGGATATCGTCGATGTCGATATGGAGATCGAGAAGGTCCGGCAGGCCGAGCTCGCCGGTGCCGATACGCTGATGGAGCTCTCCACCGGCGGCGACTTTGCGGAGATCCGGCGCCGGGTCGTCGAGGCGACCACCCTCTCGGTCGGGTCGGTCCCGCTCTACCAGGCGTTCATCGAGGCCGCCCGGAAGCACGGGGCGGTCGTCAACATGGAAGAGGACGACCTCTTCCGGATCACGGCGGAGCAGGCGAAGCTCGGGACCAACTTCATGGCGATCCACACCGGGATCAACTACGAGACGATGAAGCGCCTGCAGAACCAGGGGCGGCACGGCGGGCTCGTCTCCCGTGGCGGGGCCTTCATGACCGCGTGGATGCTCCACAACGAGAAAGAGAACCCGCTTTATTCGGAGTTCGACTACCTGGTCGAGATCCTCAAGGAGCACGAGGTCACCCTCTCCTTCGGCAACGGGATGCGGGCGGGTGCGGTCCACGACGCGACCGACCGTGCCCAGATCCAGGAGCTGCTCATCAACGCGGAACTCGCCGACAAGGCGCATGCCGAGGGCGTTCAGGCCATCGTCGAGGGGCCGGGGCATATCCCGGTCGACGAGATCCAGACCAACGTCGTCCTGCAAAAAAGGGTCACGAACCGGAAACCGTTCTACATGCTCGGCCCGCTCGTCACCGACATCGCGCCCGGCTACGACGACCGGGTGGCCGCCATCGGGGCCGCGCTCTCCTCCTCCTACGGCGCGGACTTCATCTGCTACGTGACGCCGGCGGAGCACCTGGCGCTCCCCACCCCCGAGGAGGTCTACGAGGGCGTCATCAGTTCGAGGATCGCCGCTCACGTCGGGGATATGATCAAACTCAAGAAGCGGGATGCCGATCTCGAGATGGGGCACGCCCGCCGGGACCTCGACTGGGAGCGGCAGTTTGCGGTCGCAATCAACCCCGAGCGCGCCCGGGCGATCCGGACCGAGCGGATGCCGGCCGATACCGATGGCTGCACGATGTGCGGGGACTATTGCGCGTTGAAGATCGTCGGCCGTCACTTTAATTTCTGATAGGGAGAGAATCGGGGGTCCAGCGGGACGCTCCCCGGGTTCTCACCTTTCTTTTACAACGCAGACAACTTATTCTCACGCGAAGACGCGAAGCCCGCGAAGGGGACTGCAACACTTTCCTGCCGAACTTCGCGGGCTTCGCGTCTTCGCGTGAGTTTTCATTACAGGAAGCGATAGAGCATCAGGTGAAGAGCGCGAAGGAAAAACCGCACCATTATCCTCCTCGCCATCCACATTCCACATAAGAGGACAGCCCAATGAAACCCGAAAACGAAAAACTCATAGACGACTTCCTCGCCCACGCCGACGACCTCGGCGACGACATCACGGAGGACGTAGGGGGGATGCTCGGCGTCGTGCCGTTCATCTTCCCCATCCTCCGGGACCGGCCCGACGCCTTCGCACTCTCCACCATCGCCGATTACCGGATCTCCCGGCCCGACTCGCTCGACGCAAAGACCGCGGAACTGGTCGCCGTTGCGGCCGCCGCCGGAGCCGGTGCGGACAGCTGCCTGAAGGTCCACATGGGGGCTGCCCTGAAGGAAGGCGCGTCCCGCGACGAGATCCTCGATGTTCTCCTGATCCCGCCATGATCGGGAAGACCAGGGTCCTTGCCTCCTCCCTCCGCCGGTTCCGGGAGGTCTGCGACGAGGGGTAGGGGACGGAGAAGTAGGCCGCCCCCACCCCGTGGGCATGCATACTTTATGGTCTGATTGAGCCAAACACTCATGCAATGAGCCAGACAAAGGCGGCCCTCCGCCGGCAGGCAAAGGAGGCCCGATCCCTTCTCTCACCCTCGCAGATCACGGAGAATAGCGCGATCATCGAACAGAGACTCCTCGGCCTCCTCAACGGTTTTACGACCGTCATGGTCTACGTCTCAAAACCTCCGGAGGCCGAGACCAGAGGCCTGATCGCGGACCTGAACCGCCGCGGAGTGCGGGTCGTCGTGCCCATCATCGAACGGGAGACCTGCAGCCTCCGCCTCTCCTACCTCCCGGACCCCGCGGTCCTCGTCCCGAGCACGTTCAACGTGCCCGAACCGATCGGCCACGAACTCCCGGCCCGGCCCGAGGACGTCCAGGCGGTCGTCATACCGATGCTCGCCTTCGACGCCGAAGGAAACCGGCTCGGCTACGGTGCGGGGTACTACGACCGCTTCCTCTGCCGCTACCCGCACCCGCAGAAGATCGGCATCGCGTTCTCCTGCCAGCGGGCACAGAGCATTCCTGCCGACGATAACGATGTGAAGATGGATTACATCGTTACAGAAAAGGGGATTATCCAGCACAACGGGAGAGAGAGCCAGGAAAAGGTATAAATACTATTTTGCACTTACCTATGGTAAACCTACAGGAGGAGATTGTTCACATGGCCAATACCGAATCCGTTGAGGTAACCATCAAGGAGGCGGCTCACGAAGACGCCGGCCGGGGAATCGCCAGACTGAGCATCGACACCATGAAGGCTCTCGGCCTCGTCAGCGGCGACGTTGTCGAGATCGAGGGACGCCAGAAGGCGGCGACGCTCATATGGCCCGGGTTCCCGCAGGACACCGGCAAGGCGATTCTGCGCATCGACGGCAGCACCCGGAGCAACGTCGGGGCAGGGATCGACGACAACGTCCGGATCAGGAAGACCGAGGCAGGATACGCAAAGAAGGTGACCGTCCAGCCTACCCAGCCCATCCGCCTGGTGGGCGGCGAGCAGTATCTGGGGAGGATTCTCCGCGGCAGGCCGGTCACCCAAGGACAACTCATCCGGGTCAGCATCCTCGGCAACCCGCTCACGTTCGCGATCGCCAAAGTGGCCCCGAAAGGCATCGCCATCGTCACCGACAGCACCGAGATCGAGCTGAAAGAGACCCCGTACGAACCCACTGAAGGGCGGCGCGAGGCGGCGACCGACGTCCACTACGAGGACATCGGCGGCCTAGACCGCGAGCTGCAGCTCGTCCGCGAGATGATCGAGCTCCCGCTCCGGCACCCCGAACTCTTCGAACGCCTCGGCGTCGAGCCCCCGAAAGGCGTCCTGCTCTACGGCCCGCCCGGAACGGGGAAGACACTGATCGCAAAAGCGGTGGCAAACGAGGTGGACGCTCACTTCATCACGCTCTCGGGCCCCGAGATCATGAGCAAGTACTACGGCGAGTCCGAAGAGCGCCTGCGGGAGGTCTTTGAGGAAGCGCAGGAGAACGCGCCCTCGATCGTCTTCATCGACGAGATCGACTCGATCGCGCCCAAACGTGAAGAGGTAAAAGGCGAGGTCGAGCGCCGGATCGTCGCCCAGTTACTCGCCCTGATGGACGGGTTGAAGACCCGGGGCCAGGTGGTGGTGATCGCCGCAACGAACCTCCCGGACATAATCGATCCTGCCCTCCGGCGCGGCGGCCGGTTCGACCGCGAGATCGAGATCGGCATCCCGGACACCAAAGGGAGACAGCAGATCTTTCAGATCCACACGCGGGGCATGCCGCTTGCCGATGACGTGAACCTCGACGACTACGCCCGCTCCACGCACGGTTTCGTCGGCGCCGACATCGCATTGCTTGCAAAAGAGGCGGCGATGCACGCGCTTCGCGGGATCATACCGCAGATCAAGATCGAGGAGGAGATCCCCGCCGAGATCATCGACCAGCTTCGCGTGACGAACGAAGACTTCATCGAAGCGCATAAGCACGTCGAGCCGAGCGCGATGCGAGAGGTGCTCGTAGAGATCCCCGATGTCAAATGGGAGGACGTCGGAGGTCTCGAAGATGTAAAGGCCGAACTGGCCGAGGCCGTTGAGTGGCCGCTCAAATATCCGGAGATATTTGCCTCCCTGGACACCGAACCCCCCCGTGGCATCCTGCTCTTCGGCCCCCCCGGGACGGGCAAGACGCTCCTTGCAAAGGCGGTCGCAAACGAGAGCGAAAGCAATTTCATCTCCGTAAAGGGCCCGGAACTACTCTCGAAATGGGTTGGAGAGTCCGAACGCGGCGTTCGCCAGGTGTTCAGGAAAGCCAGGCAAGCAGCGCCGTCGATTATCTTTTTCGACGAGATTGATGCGCTTATACCTAAACGCGGATCTTATATAGGATCGTCGCACGTAACTGAAAGTGTGGTAAGCCAGATCCTGACAGAGCTCGACGGCCTCGAAGAGCTCAACAATGTCGTGGTTCTCGGCGCTACCAACCGCCCGGACATGTTGGACGAGGCGCTGCTTCGCCCCGGCAGATTGGACCGGATCATCTACGTTCCCCCGCCTGACCGGGAAGGCAGAAAGAAGATCTTCGAAGTGTACCTCAAAAACAAAGAGATCCTTGCAAACGACGTGAACATCGAGGAACTGGTCGACAGGACCGAGGGGTACGTCGGAGCCGATATCGAGGCACTGGTCCGCGAAGCAAAGATATCCGCCATGCGCGAGTTCATCGCTGCGATGGGGGGGAAGACCGAGGAAGAACGGCGCCAGGCGATCGGCAACGTACGGATCACCAAAAAGCACTTCGAGGATGCTCTCACCCGCGTGAGAGGCACGCTCGATATCGACCGGCTGGAAGAGAACGAACGCCACTCCTGGCAGATTCTCTACAACCAGGAGCAGCGGTCGGCACTCGAAGATGCCGTCTCGACCATCAACCGTGCAGGGATGCGGGAGACAGGGAAAATCGAGCAGGAAGTCAAGGATCTCACAAAGGCCCTGAAAGATGCGGTCTACCAGAGAAAGAAAGACTTCGGCGAGATCAAGCGCCTCACAAAGGAGTTGAAGACCAGGATAGAACGCCCGCTGCCACAGGCGGCTACGGCGTTCTGACGGGAGTGCCCCCCATGGGGCGCTCCCCCCAGGAGGGGTAATGCGACCCTCTCATCAGCAGAGACAGAAACTACGTGATGCACATGAGTGACAGCCCAGCAGACATCTTCCAGCAACTCAACGAACTGATGAAACGCCTCATGGAGCAGGGGCTCAAAGAGCAGGGAGATCAGAACAGGCCGTTTGCCTACGGATTCAAGATCGTCCTCCATGACGCCGGCAAGACGGAGACCCCGGCGGAAGAAGCGGTTCCCGCAGCGGAGCCGAAAGAACCCTCCTCCGAGGGGACCATCGAGCCGATAGCAGAGATGTATACGACCGATGACGACGTGACGGTGGCGATCGATCTCCCGGGTGTCGCTAAGGAGGATATTCACCTGTCACTCATCAACGGTACGCTGACGATCATCGCAGGCGGCAACCAGCTGACCTCGGTGGAGGTGCCGGCCGTGGATGCCGATTCCATGCAGTCGAACTACAAGCACGGTGTCCTGGAGGTCAAATTCTCCCGGGGCAAGTCGATCAGGATCGACTGAAACGACAAAGCGTCTGCCGGCCCAAACCCGGCAGGGCCACAATACTTTTCGCCGATAGCGGTATCCGCCAGCGAGCAGACCGGCAGGTACCGGGCGGGAGGCCGCAAAAAACATACCCTTTCTTTCTGTATCCCATTCTTTCCAGCCCTCCTCCCGGCGACACCAGGACGATACCTCCCGGAGAGAACGCGCGACCGCCATCGGGGTCACCACACGCGATCCCCCTGAAATGCTGCTCCCGGCGACACTCCTACCGCCGTCAGGCCCGGTTAAAACAATAAAAAGGCTAAACGGCAGTATAACAGTCTCGACGTTACTGTCGGGCACATGTGACGTGAAGGATAGTCAAGAAGGACGATCCCGAAAATTGGTTGCCGCAGCCAACCTTTTTTCAAGGCGACAACACCTACATATACAGTAATACCTATCTACTAGTCGTAAGGGCTACGCCCGTCCAGGTAGTGGTGATTATATGGTTAAGACCACCGTGTCCGTAATTAAAGCAGATGTAGGCAGTTTTCCGGGGCATTCCCGCACCCACCCGAAGATCCTTGAGG
This sequence comes from Methanobacteriota archaeon, assembly GCA_016841955.1. Taxonomy (GTDB): domain Archaea; phylum Halobacteriota; class Methanomicrobia; order Methanomicrobiales; family Methanoculleaceae; genus Methanoculleus. The sequence goes on along the minus strand of JAENYE010000003.1, from coordinate 44,977 downwards.
TGGCCGCCCGGAGACTCAAGGAAGTAGAAGGCAGCACCATCATCGACTCGTACGTCACCCACTGCGGTGACGATCTCGAGCTGATCATGACGCACACCAAGGGTGAGGACAATGAAGAGATCCACAAGCTGGCGTGGGATATCTTCATGGAATGCGCCGGGCTCGCCAAGGAGATGAAACTCTACGGCGCCGGTCAGGACCTGCTCGGAGATGCGTTCAGCGGCAACGTCAAGGGGATGGGACCCGGTGTTGCCGAGATGGAGTTTGAAGAGCGCGGCTCCGACCCGGTCCTGGTCTTCATGGCCGATAAGACCGAGCCGGGAGCATGGAACTACTTCCTCTACAGGATCTTCGCCGACCCCTTCAGCACGTCCGGCCTCGTCATCGACCCGTCGATGCATGACGGATTCACCTTCGAGGTCCACGACGTCATGGAGAAGCGGAGGATCCTCTTCAACACACCCGAAGAGTCCTACAGCCTCCTTGCCTATATCGGAGCACCGAGCCGCTATGTGATCAAGTACATCTGGAAGAGGAACGGCGAAATTGCGGCATCCACAAGCACCCAGCGGCTGAACCTGATGGCCGGCCGGTACGTCGGCAAGGACGACCCGGTCATGGTCATCAGGGCGCAGAGCGGGTTCCCGTCGGTCGGTGAAGTCATCGACCCCTTCAGGACACCCATCCTCGTGGCCGGCTGGATGCGCGGCTCGCACCACGGGCCGTTCATGCCGGTGGGCGTCTGCGACGCAAACTGCACCGCGTTTGACGGACCGCCCCGGGTCGTCTGTCTCGGGTTCCAGGTCAGCAACGGGAAGCTGATCGGGCCTGCAGACATGTTCGACGACCCGGCGTTCAACCGCGTCCGCGACCGGTGCTGCGAGCTCTCCGACGTACTTCGGGCCCACGGGCCATTTGAACCGCACCGCCTCTCGCTCGAGGAGATGGAGTATACCACCCTCCCGGGCGTCGAGAAGCAGTTCAAGGACCGCTGGGAAGACCTTCCCGAGTAACCCTCCCTTCTTTTCGGATCGACCGGCAGGCCGGTGCCGGGCTTGGCTATGATGTTGTGGTGCTACCGGGCGGTTGCTCACGGCACCTGGCGGTGCCCCGGCTCCCACTGATCGCCAGCAGCACCTGATGGTGCTGCGGCGCTCACTGGTCGCCTATAGGAAAACTTAATGCATGAATATAACCACATAAGAACAGATGGTTAACGGCATCGTACTCCCTGTAAAGAAGGTTTTTTCGCTCGTAGACTCTAAAGTCATCGTTGAGATCAAGGATGACGGCAGGAAACTCCAGGGACGGCTCGTGGCGGTGGATGAACACCTGAATCTGCATATGGATGAAACCACCGAGTATACCGGAGAGCAGCGGGGCCGCACCCTCGGGACCGTCGTCATCCGCGGCAATAATATCCTGACCATTGCACCTCTGCTCTGATAGCCATGTCCGACCAGGAGGAAGAAGCACTCAAGGTAATCCAGTCCCACCGTCAGGGAGTCCTCCAGAGCGAGCTCTGGAAACTCCTCGAGATCGACAGCAGGAAGTGCTCAAGGATTGTGAAGCGCCTGCTGGATGCCGGGTTGATCGAACGTATCGAGTTCCGCAGTGACGGCATCAAGACCTACCTTCTGCGGGCGAAGAAGCGGGCGATCGATCCTTGCGTCATCCTTGCGGGAGGAGAGGTTCTCCCGTGCATCGGCTGCGATCAGGAGTGCACCCCGGAAGAGTGCGCGCTCCTCCTCGACTGGATGTACCAGCTTGCTCTTGAAGAGTATCAGGAGTGAAGCATCCCTTTTTTTCGGCCCTGTTGAAATGCTTTCCACAACCTCCAGATAACACCCGGTTACCAACAGAGGTTGGTGTTGTGGCCTCACGCGAAGAACGACTTCCCCGAAGGGGAAAGGGGAAGGAGTTCGAGAAGACCGAAGGTCTTCGACTTGCGACTTCCCCGAAGTGCGGCCTCCTCAAAGGGGGGCGCGTGAGCACCGGTAGGAACGACGTTCCTAGAGGAACGGAGTTCGAGCACCGAAGGTGCGAGGTGCGAAGGGAACTGCCACAACAACCAACCGTTCTTCGCGTTCTTCGCGGCTTCGCGTGAGGTAAAGTACAGGGACAATGATAGAGCCTCACGCGAAGAACGCGAAGCCGCGAAAAACGATGGGCCGAAGGACCGGAGTTCAAGCACCGAAGGTGCGACCCGCTGCAGAAAAGTGGGAAGCCGGTTCAGAACCCGGCAATCTCGCCAAGCGCGCTCTTCTTCGGGCAGACAGCATCGATCACGCCGTGCTGCACGTTGTAGAAACTGTGCAGGACATCAATCTCGCATTCGAGATCGATGACCGTCTCCTCGTCACCCCCGGTGCAGAGGGTCACGGAGTCTTCCTGGAACGTGACGTATGGGGCGCCGTCCGCCCGGGCATCCGCCACCGCGGTGATGTAGATGCAGTCATCCCCCTCGACCACCTCAACATCGGACTCTCCATCCTCATCTTCGGAGAGATCGAGGTAGGGCGTCCCTTCGGGCGATCCGCTGATGATGGTGAACCCGATGATCCTGGGGTCCTGGAGGGGCATCTCGCTCAAGATCCTCTCCATCAGCCGCGCGATATCTCTAAACATTTCGTCGTATGGATTATTCGCCATGTGTACCACGTATCCTGTATCGGTCGTTGATGCGCTCGACAATCCCCACGTGTATGAGGTTGCCCAGTCTCTGTTTCAGCTCATCCGTGGACAGGCTGCTCACTTCTTCGAGTTCCGCGAAGGCCAGATCAGCGTGGGAGAGGGCGAGGATGATCCCCAGATCCCCGTCATCCGTGACGAAGCCCCCCCGCATGCGTATGACCTCGGCGAACCTCGATTCGATCTCCCGCTCCAGTTGTTCGAGGCTATCCAGAAGTTCGTCACGAGCCCTGACCATTCTCCTGAATGCCTCAAGGTTTCTTGTAAATCGTGTTCTCTGGTTCTCTTCAACGGAGGGAAGCGTAACCCCGTCCTGCTTCTGCAGGTTTACGATGACATTGATGTCATGCGAGAGGTAGTAATACTTTCGCCTGCGCTCGTCCTGGCACGAAATGAGGAGTTGCTCGCGCTCCATCAACTGCAGGTGTTCTATCACCGCTTTCGGACTGAGTACCAGGCGTTCGGAGATCTCGGTCACGAAACACGGTTTCTGCCTCAGCAGTTCTATTATTCGCCGCCTGTTCCGGTTTCCCAGGATATCGAGGAGACGGGAAACCTCGCTGCCCTCAAGCATGTTTACTAAACGTTAGTGGTTCGACTATAAAAAGGGTTACTCGAAGAGGCGGTAGTTCGGCGCCTCATCGGTGATCATAATATTATGCGGGTGGCTCTCGCCATAGCCTGCGGGCGTGATCCTGAGGAACCTGCCGTTCTTCTTCAGATCCGCAATCGTCTTCGATCCCGTGTAGCCCATCGCGGACTTCAGGCCGCCGACGAGCTGGTAGATGACATCCGACACCCGGCCGACGTAGGGGGTGACCCCTTCGACGCCCTCGGGAACAAACTTGGTCCGGCCGATCTCCTTCTTCTGGAAGTAGCGGTCGCTCGACTCGCCGCTGCTCATGACACCGAGCGACCCCATTCCGCGATACTGCTTATAGCGTCGGCCCTTGATCGTCGTAACCCTCCCAGGCGCCTCGTCGGTGCCGGCAAAGAGGCTGCCCGCCATGGTACAGTCCGCGCCTGCGGCGATCGCCTTCGCGATATCCCCGGAGAAACGGATGCCGCCGTCGGCGATCACCGGGACACCGGCCTCGTGCGCCACCTCCGCGACGTTTGCTATCGCAGAGACCTGCGGCACGCCCACACCCGCGACGATCCTTGTTGTACAGATGGAGCCCGGCCCGATGCCCACCTTCAGCCCGTCGACGGTGTCGACCAGGGTCAGGGCCGCCTGCTTTGTCGCAATGTTCCCGGCCACCACATCGACGGCTACGCTTGCCTTGATCTCCCTGACAGCGTTTACAACGTTCATGTTGTGGCCGTGAGCGCAATCCACCACCAGGGCGTCGACGCCCGCCTCGACGAGCATCATCGCCCGGTTGAAGTCGAAGGGGCCCACCGCGGCGGCGGCCCGGAGTTTCCCGTTCGCATCGCGATTCGCGCGGGGGTACTGCCTTTTTTCGAGGATATCCCGCATTGTGATGATACCGACGAGGCACCCCTCCGCGTCCACAACCGGAAGGCGCTCGACTTTGTTCGCATACATGGTCTCGAGCGCATTCTCCGCCGTGATGTCCTCGGAGGCCGTGATCAACTTCTTGGTCATGTAGCCGGTGATCTTCGCCTCGCCCCGTTTGGGCAGGATCGCCCTGATATCCCTGCGGCTGACGATACCGATCACTCTGTCGTCCTCGATAACGGGCACGCCGCCGATACCGTACTGCCTCATGACCCGTTCCACATCGGTGACCGTGGCCTCGGGACCGACCGCCACGACCTCGCGCTCGATCAGGTCCTCGGCCTGTTTGACGACCCGGACCTCGGCGACCTCGCGGTCCGGGGTCATGTTCCGGTGGATGACGCCGATGCCGCCTTCCCGGGCTATGGTTATCGCCATCACCGACTCGGTCACCGTATCCATGGCGGCGCTCACGAGAGGGATATTCAGGGGAATGTTCCGCGAGAATCGCGACCTGACGTCGGCCTCGTCGGGCTCGACCCAAGATTCGGCGGGCTCAAGCAGCACGTCGTCGAATGTAAATGTCGTTTCCATCTCCATCTTCTCGATATACATACATCACCTGAGCATCATCATTGCTTTCTCCACCAGTTCGGTCCTGACCGTGGTTGACCGGTCGCCCCCGCAGACCATCCCCCGGACGCCGATGATCTCCGGGTCGATCCGCTTTAAGGCATCGAGGTCTCCGAACTTCAGTGAACCGGCAAGGGCCGTCTGCAACCCGAGTTCCCGGTTCTGCCCGACAAACCTGGTCAGTGTCTCCTCGTCCATGAACTCAAAGAGACTCTTCCCATCTTTAATACCGGTGTCGATCATGGCAACGTCGGCACCGACAGCCGCAACCAGCGAACTGATGGCGAGCGGTGAGATCGTACCCATTCTCTCAAAATCGGCATAGGCGGCGATAACGACGTATTTCTCGGGAAAATCCCGCTTCACCGCCGTGGTCACCGCTTCGATGACGTCACGGGCACGGTCGACACCGTCGAACATCAGGCCGACCTTGATAAAATCAGCACCAGCATGCGCGGCACCGTAGGCCGAAAGAGCCGCAGTTCCTGGCTTATACTCATTGTCCCCGATTGCAGCGCTGACAGGCTTTTTGCCGGCGAGGGTCTTGATATCCCGGATGACCCAGGGAAAATTCGCACCCAGCGAGCCCTCTGAGGGTTTCTTTACATCAATAATGTCAGCGGAAAGCGAGCTTCTTGCCTCCTCAATGCTGCTTGGACTGACGAGCAATTGCATAGAAATTAATGATCCTTCACCCTAATAGTGATTGCGTTGAGGACATGGAACTGATTCTTGCAGTCGATCTGGCAGGCGGTCTGGTTGTGCACGGGAAGTCCGGAGACCGTGCCGGCTACCGGCCGCTGACCTGGGGGATCGCCCCCTCGGCCGAGCCGGAGGCCTACTTATCCGCCCTGCAGCCCCGGTTTCTGTACATCGCGGATCTCGAGAGCATCCAGGGCGGAACACCACAGGACGAGCTCGTCCGGCGCTGCGCCGCTCTGGTCGAGCGGTGCTACCTCGACCGGGGCTGTCGGTCGCCGGGTGAGTGCACCGCGGTCGCCGGGGTGACGCCGGTCGTCGGCACCGAGACGGCCGCAGCAGCGATCGAAGACCTTGCGGCCTACCGGACCGGCTACCTGAGCATCGACATCAAAGGAGACCGGGTGCTCCCCTGGGGCATCCGGCCGGCGGAGATGCTGCGCCACGCGTCAGCGCTCCCGTTTGAGGGGTGCATCATCCTCAACATCGGCGCCGTCGGGACCGAGCGCGGCCTCGTCCGGCAGGACCTCGAAGAGATGCGGGCTTGCTACCCCGGCCGCCTCCTCTACGGGGGCGGGGTCGCCGGGATCGACGACATCCGTCTCCTCGCCGACGCAGGGTTCGACGGGGCGATCGTCGCGACCGCCGTTCACCACGGCACGGTGCCGCTCGAATGGGTCCGGAGGGGACACACATGCTGATCACCATCGAGGGCATCGACGGGAGCGGCAAGAGCACGCTTCTATCCCGTCTCCGGGAACTGCTCGCCGGCCTCGACCCCCTCTTCACCCGCGAGCCCGGGGCCACCTGGGTCGGCGACTCGGTGCGGCGGGCGGTTGCGGAGCGGATGGACCCGATCACCGAGGCACTGCTCTTCTGCGCCGACCACGCCGCGCACGTCGATACGGTGATCCGGCCTGCGCTTGACGAGGGGAAACTCGTCATCTCCGACCGTTACGCCGACTCGCGGTTCGCTTACCAGCCGGTCGTCCTCGACGGCGTCCTCCCCGACCCGCTCCTCTGGCTCCGCCGGATCCATGAGGGATGGTCGATCCGGCCCGATCGGACGTTCCTCCTGGTCCTGCCCATCAAGGATGCCGTCTCAAGGCTCGATCCTGAGAAGAAAAGAGAATATTTCGAGAACGCCGGAATCCTCGCGCGGGTGCAGGAGAACTACCTGGACCTTGCGGCAACCGACCCTGCGCGGTTTGTCGTCGTCGATGCGCTGCTCCAAAAAGAGGAGGTCGCCCGGTTCATCGCCGACGAGATCAGGACGAATGTCCGATCGTCACGACCACGTCCCCGAGCGTGAGGACGTCCACCTCTTCTCCCGCCACCTGGTAGGCGACCTTCGGCGTGAATGAGCCGGGCGGCACCGGGATCTCCTCGCCGTCGACCGTGACGGTTGCGGGCGGGTTTTTGAGCTGCTCCGGCGGGAGCGCCTGCACGGCCTCCATGAACCCGCGGGCCTGCTTGCGCAACGTTGGCCCGATGACCGCCATGTTGAAATTCACGCCGCTCGTGACCTCCTCGAGCCGGGGCGTGCCGGTGCTCCACCGGGCATCGGCGGCGAGCGCACGCCCGGCGTCGCCGGCGTCGTCGACCGGCTCAGGCGCGTAGATCATCACGTGGCCGAGCGGCGCGTTCAGCGCCATGCCCCGGTCGTGCTTGTAGCGCCGGAGTTCTGCGACCGTCTTCACGAGAAGGTCGCCGTGGCGCCGCGCCGGATCGTCGGCATACGCAAAGTCCGGCCAGGCCTCTTCATGCACACTCCTCCCGGTCAGGTTGTGGTAGCATTCCTCGGCAAAGTGCGGGATGATCGGGGCGAGGAGGCGGCAGAGAACGTCCACGGTCGTCCGAAGTGCGCTGCAGGCGCTGGCCCTGCTGCTGTCCTCCGCGTACAGGCGGCCCTTCGCGATCTCGATGTAGTCGTCGGCGAGCGTGTTCCAGGCGAACTCCCGGATCGCCCTGAGCGCCCGGTCGAACTGGTAGCCTTCCATCGCGGCGGTGACCTCCGCGACGGTCTCGGAGAGCCGGACGAGCAGCCACCGGTCGGTGAGTTCCGTCACCGGTGCCGGACTCTCCGTTCCGGAGTCCAGGTGCCCCATGACGAACCGGAAGATGTTCCAGAGTTTGGTCTGGAACCGGGACGCCGCGACGACGTCGTTCCAGTTGAACATGATATCCGAACCGGTCGCCGCGCCTCCCGCTCCCCACTGCCGTAGCGCGTCCGCGCCGTAGGTCACGACGATCTCCTCGGGGGAGATGATGTTGTTGCGGCTCTTGCTCATCTTGAACCCGTCTTCCCCGAGCACCATGCCGTTAACAAGGATCTCGTCCCAGGGATGACCGCCGACCAGGGCGTTCGCACGGAGGATCGTGTAGAACGCCCACGTCCGTATGATGTCGTGGCCCTGGGGGCGGATCTGCGCCGGGAAGAACGGTGGTTTGCCGGTCCCGTCCCACCCGGTGACCTGGAGCACCGATATCGACGAGTCCATCCAGGTGTCGAGCACGTCCGTCTCGCCGGTGAAGTCCGACCCGCCGCACCGCGGACAGGGATTTTTCGGCTTATCGACGGTCGGGTCGATCGGGAGGTCTTCCTCGGCCGGGAGGACCGTCTCGCCGCAGGCGGTACAGAACCAGACCGGGATCGGGGTCGCGAAGATCCGCTGCCGGGAGATGCACCAGTCCCACTCCATGGAGTTCGCCCAGTTCTCCATCCGGGTAAACATGTGCTCCGGCGTCCAGGAAACCCTCCGCGCCGCATCCAGGATCTCGTCCTGGTGGACCCGGACAAACCACTGCCGCTCCGAGAGGATCTCAATCGGGGTCTTGCACCGCCAGCAGGTCCCCACCCGCTGCTCGAGTACCTCCTGCCGCTTCAGGATCCCCGCTTCTTCCATATCGCGGAGGATCGCCTCCCTACAGGCCTCCGACGACATCCCCGCGTAAGGGGCCGCGGTCGCGGTCATCATGCCCTGCCGGTCGATCGCCTTCCGGAGGTCCAGGTCGTGCTGCTTCCACCAGTAGACGTCCGTCTTGTCCCCGAACGTACAGATCATCACCGCACCGCTGCCGAAACCCGGGTCGACCACGACGTCCTCGATGACCGGCACCTGGTGCCCGAAGATGGGGACCGTGAGTTTCTTCCCCTTCATGCCGCGATACCGCTCGTCATCGGGGTGAACCGCCACCGCAACGCAGGCCGCGAGCAGTTCCGGCCGGGTGGTGGCGATCTCGATGCCGTCGAAGTCGAAATAGTTGAGTTTGGTGGTGCGGGGGGCGTAGTTGACCTCGGCAAACGCGATGGCCGTCTCGCACCGGGTGCAGAAGTTCACCGGATGCTCGCTCTGGTAGATGTCGCCGGCTTTGAGCATCTGCAGAAACGACGCCTGGGTCTTTCTGTAGTAATCCGGGAGCATGGTGACGTACTCGTGGCTCCAGTCGGTGGAGAACCCGAGCCGCCGCATGGTCGCCCGCATCCTCTCGATGTTCGAAAGCGTAAGGTCGCGGCACATCTCCCGGAACTCCTCCCTCGGTACATCGTTTTTGGTGATCCCGTAAGTCTCCTCGACCTTCACCTCGGTGGGGAGGCCGTGGCAGTCCCACCCCTGCGGGAACATGACGTTGTAACCGCGCATACGCTTGTACCGCGCGATGAAGTCGATGTAGCACCAGTTCAGGGCGTTCCCGATATGGAAGTTGCCGGTGGGGTACGGCGGCGGCGTGTCGATGATGAACCGTGGCTTTTGCGAGTCGGGGTCGAAATAGTTGTCCTCATCCCGCCAGGTACTCTGCCAGCGCCTCTCCACTTCTTCGATATCGTAGTTTTTGGGTAGTTGATGTGACGGCGACATTTTCAGCGTATAATCTCTCTCTTCCCAGTGAAATATATTGTTCGACGGGGCTTTCCCCTATCTGGGTAGCCCGTGCAGGACGCGATACTGCAGGCCCAACAGCGGATCTGCCGGGACGTTCACCAGCGGACACGGGCGTTCCAACCCTAAAGGCTTTCTTCCTGCATTGCCCATTATATATGAATGACAAAGCCGCAGGGGTTGGTTCTGGCATCGGTCCTCACCCTCGCCTTTATAGGCCTTGCCCCCCTGCTCCAGCCGGCATGGCTGCTCACGCTCTTCCTCATTCCGTTCTCGCTCGTCCTCTTCCTCATCAGGGATACCCGGTACGTGTCGCTCTCGATCATCGCACTTGCCCTGCTCTACGGGCTCGGCTGGCTCTCGACGTTCGTCTTCACCTGCACGCTCGGCATCGTCGTGATCGGGGAAGTGGCATTCCGCCTCACCGGAGGGAAGCACGCGTCGTATCTCTACCACCTGGTTGCCGCCATCGGCATTTCAGTTGCGGTGATGCTCTACCTCAGATATACCGCGCCGCTCGTCGTCGTGATGGGCGTGGTCGCCGCGGTGCTGCTCCGGGCGGCTCTCCGCGGCAGGGACGATGCCCTGATGATCGAAGCGCTCGGTGTCGCGATGACCATGTTCCTCTTCGAAGAGCTCAACTTCGAGGTCGACCTGACCATCCTCGTCGCGGCGGCCGCGATAGCGTTCGGGTTCGGATACGCCTCCTACCGGTTCCGGGTGGCCGATATCAGCGGCCTCTTCTCGGCTGCCATGATCGGGATCATCCTCATCGTCTTCGCGGACGTCCGGTGGTTCCTGATCATGCTCGCCTTCTTTATCATCGGTGCCGGGGCTACCCGGTACCGCTACGCCGAGAAGGAGAAGATCGGGGTCGCCCAGGAGCACGGGGGCGTGCGCGGCTACTTCAACGTCTTTGCGAACGGCCTGGTGGCGACCGGCGCCGCCATCCTCTATGGCATAACCGGCCAGGCGGCCTTCGTGGTGCTCTTCATGGGGAGCGTTGCCTCTGCCGCCGCCGATACCGCCGCAAGCGAGATCGGGGTCACGGGGAAGACGCCGTACCTGATCACGACGCTCAGGCCGGTGCCCCGGGGGACGAACGGCGGGGTGACCCTGCGGGGTGAGGCGGCATCCATCGTCGCCGCCGTCCTCGTCGCCGCCGTCGCCTGGATCATGGGCGTTGCCGACCCCTGGATGGTCGTCGTCACGGTCGCCGCCGGTTTCATAGGCACCAACATCGACAGCCTCGTGGGCGCAACGCTCGAGAACAGCGGCAGGATCGGAAATTCCGGCACGAACCTGGTCGCTACGTTCTCGGGCGGGGTCTCGGGGATGCTGATCTATATGCTTGGGTGAGGGGCGCACGGGATTCGCTGTGGTTTTTTTGAGAAGATTACCGGCCGGGTCGACTGGCAGGTTTCCGTGCGGGGTCATGGAGCAGAATGCCATATCTCTAAAAACCTATGAAGCCATGACGGGCATAGGCACGACCAAAACGTTACATCTTCTATATTTTGAACTCAGTTCTCGCAAAGTACCGTCCTTTGAGACGTCGCTCAACCCCATGCACGGATTACCATCGGACTACGCACCTCCGGTGCTCGTGCTCCGTTCCTGTCGGAACGTCGCATATCGCCACGCACTGCCCCCGCCCTAGGGGCGGGGAACGACTGCCGGAGCGTAGCGAACGGCGGGAGTTTGAGCATCGCAGGTGCGAGTTGCGATGGACCATAGGGCCGGAGCATGAGCACCGCAGGTGCGGAGGAGGAGCGCGAAGCGCGGGCGGGGTGGGTTCGCAGGGGGAAGTTTAAGAATGTCACCTTGTAACCGGGAGGGGGTGTCCCCCTCCCGGTCCCTCCCCCGCGTGGCGATAATCCCACGGTCCGGTATACGGGCGAGCCGGGGGAACCCGCACTGCTCTCCTACAGTAATACCCCCGGACGGAACGGAATACGAACACCAGAAGTGCGAGTTGCGCCAGGGCGAAGGTGCGAACTGCAGAACTCAATAGGATCTATGCCCGTGGTGAGATAACCAGTGTTCCAGGAGAACTTAATCACTCGAACAGGGCACGAAAAAAGGAATGTAGTGTCCGCCGGACACCTGTCAATACTTATACCACCGGCCCTTCTCGTCGTACTCGCCCTGCTGCATCTGCGGCGCGCCTGCGTGGTTTCGGAAGAAACTCGCCTTGTAGGCGTACAGGAACGCCGAGAAGAGCACGATCACGACCGCATAGACGACTGCGGTGATCCATATCCCCTCGGTCCCGATGAGGGCGAGGATATCCTCCGGCATCACCGTCTGGAGTTCGGTGGGGCTCATGCGGGTGACCGGCTCGAGTTTGTCCACGAGCAGGGCGGACCAGGCAAAGAGGGCCGCGAACCCGAGCACCGCGAGAACGACGATGTTTACCAGGTAGAAGACGAGGACGGCGCCGAGGTTGTTCATGACGAACTCGATACTCCGCCGGATCGACTCAAAGACGTTCGTCTCTTCAAAGACCGCCGCGGTATCGTAGAAGAACGTGAAGAAGGCGATCGAGATGAGCACCCCGAAGAGGAGCGGGGCCATGTTTGCGGCGGCATCGGCGCCCAGGAGCGCGACCGGGATCGCGAGCAAAAAGACCGTCAGGACAACCCCGAAGAAGATGACCAGCGCGGGCAGGAGTATCCGGAAGTAGTAGGTCTTGCCCGATTGCACGAACTCCCCGGCGGAGAACGTCTCCGCCCTGATTGTGCCGTAGACGCCGCCGGCCAGGAACGGTATCACGAGGGCGTGCAGGAGTACCAGGGACTCTGCGTAGAAGGCCCCGCCGTATACGGGGATGATGAGATCGAGGACTGCGAGAGCGCCCATGACGAGGCCGACCGACCAGAGGACGGGGTGCTGCCGGAGGAGTGCGGCGGCACTGGCGACCGATTCGAGCGTCATGCTCACCGGTTCCTCGGCATGGCGACGATCTCGCGCACCTGCAGGTCGAAGAACGCCGCGGTATGCGCCGGACGGATGACACAGACGGTATCGGCACCGGTTGCGGTACCCCCCACCGCGATCACCTCCTCGTCGACGCCGACCGCACCCTGGTCCGCCGCGATGAGGACGCATTCCACCGCGACCTTCAGGCCGACCGCGACGGTGCGCCGCAACGCCTCGGCGATCGCTTCCGTGCGGGAACTCCCGCCGAGTTTCGGCGAGCGGGAGATCGCGCGCTCGAGCCCGGAGAGCGCGTGCGTCCCGGTGACTATCTTTGCACCCTCTGCCCGGAGGGTCTCGGCCGCCTCCTCTGCGAACTCCCACTCGCCGGGTCTTGAGAAACCGACCGCGTGGGTAACGACGATCAATTCAAGGTCCGTCCCCAACATGGCGTCCCGGAAGGCAAGTGCCGTCCGGCCGCTGGTGCTCGCGACTACGATCTTTTTGACGCCGAGTTCCCGCGCCCGCTCGACGGCGAACCGGGCGGCGTCGGAAGTGTTCCCTGCGCCCGGGGCATCGAAATAATAGGTATTCCGGGTTACGAAGCCCATGCAGTCATGTTGTCTTTGCTCCTAATTGAATCCCCCGTTCCGGCGGCAGGGGGATTTCCGGGGAGACGGGATGGAGCGCAGGATCGTGACCGCGAGCCCGGCGTACCGGCGGCAGCAGGCACAACGGCACAGCCCGGGCCGCACTACCGGAGAAAGAAGGTGATAAATGGTGTATGACCCAACACTACTCTCAACCGAACGGTGCGGTATAGGAGTTGCTCATGATCACACTGGCCATTGCAGGAAAACCCAACTGTGGGAAATCGACATTTTTCAGGGCGGCGACCCTGGCCCAGGCAGAGATCGCCAATTACCCGTTCACGACCATCGACGCCAACCACGGCGTCGCGTATGTCCGGACAACCTGCCCCTGCCAGGAGATGCACGTCCCGTGCGAGAACTGCCGGGACGGGGTCAGGTTTGTCCCGGTCGGGCTGATCGACGTGGCGGGCCTCGTCCCCGAGGCGCACATGGGGCGGGGGCTCGGGAACCAGTTCCTCGACAATCTCCGGCAGGCGGACGCGATCCTCCAGATCGTCGATGCCAGCGGGGCGACGGACGCCGAAGGGAACCCGGTCGATATCGGCTCGCGCGACCCGGTGAAGGATATCGAGTTCCTCCAGTACGAGATGTCGATGTGGATGTACGGCATCCTCTCGCGAAACTGGGCGAAGCTCGTGCGGCAGGCCCAGGGGAGAGACTTCTCTCTCCAGGAGGCGATCGCCGAGGTCTTCGGCGGTCTCGGCATAACGTTCGAGCACGTCCGCGATGCCGGCGAGGCGGTCGGGGTGGAACTGCGGACCGCCGGGGAGGAGGACCTGATCCGGTTCTGCCGGGAGCTGATGACGATCAGCAAACCGATGCTGATCGTCGGGAACAAGGCCGACCAGGCGCCCAAAGAGTGCCTTGACCGGCTCGCGAAGCACGACGTCATCTTTGCGAGCGCGGCAGGCGAGCTTGCGCTCCGGATGGCCGCGGAGGGGAAGTTCGTCCGCTACCTCCCCGGCGACCGGAGTTTCACCGAGAGCCCGGAGGCGAACCTCAGCGCCGCGCAGCGTGCCGGGCTGCAGAAGGTGGCGGAGTTCATGCAGACGTTCGGCGGCACCGGTGTCCAGCAGGCGCTGGATGCCGCGGTCTACAACCTCCTCGACCGGATCGTCGTCTTTCCGGTCGAGGACGAGCACAAACTCACCGACGGCAAGGGCCGGGTGCTCCCCGATGCGTTCCTCATGAAGCGCGGGTCGACCCCCCGCGACCTTGCCTACCAGGTCCATACCGATATCGGCGAGGGGTTCCTGTACGCCATCGATGCGAAGACCGGGATGCGGGTCAAGGACAGCCACGAATTGAAGAACGGCGACATAATCAAGATCGTCAGCGTCCGGAAGTGAGCCTCGGGCACACAGGGGCCGGCCCCCTCCCCTCCGTGCCCCGGGAGGCGAACCGGCGGCCCACATAGGCGGAAACAAACCGGCAGGCTTTTATGCGGAATTGAGAAATATTCGATCATTATGAGTGGCGAGGTCTACCAGGCGCAGGTCCTCCGGAACTTCTTCGACACCATCACCGGAACGGACAGGAACCTGACCCGGATCTACATGTGCGTGATGAGCCTCGCCAAGCTCCGCATGGAGTCTCCCGAGAGGATGACGTTCCTCGTGGACCAGCTCCGCAAGTCCAAACAGAGGCGGGAACTCTCGGTCGATATCATCGATTATATGTGCGACGTGGCGCGCGACATCGAACTCGCCACGGTCCAGACCGCGTTCGGCGTGAAAGACGTCAACACGGTCGCCGACGAGTTCAGCGGGATCAGCCTCGACTCGCTCTGATAATTTTTCCCGGAGATGGCCATTTGACCACCTGGCGGTCTCTCGATGAGGGGTCTCTCTCTTCAATGGCCTTCGGCTATCCCGCCCTTAGGGCGTTAATATCTGGCGGTGCTCACACCCCTTTTAGCGGCAGTCTCCTGCAATATCTCACGCGAAGGCGCGAAGGCGCGAAGTCTACATAGGAGTTCGTCCCAAAATGATCTCTGAACCTTTGGTACACGCTGATTGGGGCACTTTCATCCAGAGGTTCTACCGTCTGAACCATATTCTGAGAAGGGATGGTGAAACGGCTTTCCATTGGATATCGCCACTCGGGGGAGGGTCCGGGAGGGGGTGTCCCCCTCCCGGTAGCAGTGTTTAGGGGGACAACCTCTAGTTGTTAATGCTCCTCTTCGCGGCTTCGCGTGAACGATGCATGGAGAGTGAAAAGGTTTCAAACGAAAAGCAAAGGAGAGACAATCCCCGCCCCCCTCATATCGCGGTCGTCTTCCAGCCCCCGTGCCGGTACATCGAGAAGAGTATACCCGTCTGCAGGATGGCCCCAGAGACCACCGCAATCCAGACCCCGGCAATCCCGATCCCGAGGAATTCAGGGAGGATGCACGCGAGCGGTACCTGGAAGAGGATCATGGAGATGAGCGTGGCGTACATAGGCTTCTTCGTGTCTCCCGCCCCGTTGAGTGCGAACGCGAGGATGATCGCGACGGCGATGAAGATGTAGAACGGCGCGACCGTCTGCATGTACGAGACGCCGATCTCCGTGCTCGCGCCGCTCGGGTCGAAGACCTCGACGATCGCGGGCGCGGCGAAGTAGAAGACCGCACCGACGAGCGCCATGAACCCCCCGTTCATGAGCGCGGAGAGCCGGACGCCCTCCTCCGCCCGATCGGGCTTTTTGGCGCCGAGGTTCTGGCCGACGATCACGGCGGTGGCGGTCGCGACCCCGAACCCCGGCATGAGCGCGACGAGCTCGAGCCTGCCCACGATGCCGTAGGCGGAGAGGGCTGCCGTGCCGAAGACCGCCACGATCGCCATCATCGCAAGGAACGTCACGCTCCGGAGCCCGGACTGGACGGAGTTCGGAACGGCGACCCTGATCAGCCTCCAGGCGAGCGGGAACTCAAACTTCGTCCGGAACGAGAAGGGGATCGGCGTCCTTCCCGAGAGGAGCAGGGCAAACGCTATGGTGAATGCCACGCTCCGGGATATGATGGTGGCGTATGCCGCCCCGGCAACGCCGCAGGCGGGGACCGCCCCGTAGCCGAAGATCAGGAGCGGGTCAAGGACGATGTTGAGGACGTTCGCGAGAACCACGAGGAGCATCGGCGTGGTGGCATCGCCGCAGCTCTGGAACGAAGAGTTGATCACCCAGAGCTCGACCAGCGTCACGCTGCCGGTAAAGAGGACCGCCAGGTAGGATGCCCCGAGCAGCGCCACAGGTGGTTCGGCGCCGAGGAGGAGAAGCATGTCCTCGGCAAAGAGGATGCCCGCGACACTGAGGACCAACGAGAATACGAGCCCGAGGATCAGGGTGTGCGAGACCCCCTTTGCCACCATATCAAGGTTCTTTGCCCCGTAATGGCGCGAGACGAAGGCGGTATTTGCGGTGACGATACCGATTATGACGGTCATGAGGACCATGACGATCGAGGTGCTCATGGCGACACCGGCGATAGCCTCCGCTCCAAGCCGGCCGACGAAGAAAAGGTCGACCAGCTCGAGGCCGCTCTGCAGCACGTTCCCGGCCACGATCGGCGCGGCTACCGCTATGAGGCCCCGGAAGAGGTCGCCTTCGGTCAGCTCGGTCATGCAGCCAGTTTATCTTTATACGATTCCAGGATCTGGGTGATAAAGCGCTGGTGCTCTTCCAGCGCCTGCTCGTCGTCGGGGGAGGTTTCGATCCCGACGGCGTAGAGCAGGACCAGCGCGTTGTCGAGGTCGAGCGCCGCAGGGTCTTCGATCTGGTCCGGGCGGAGACGGATGGCGAGATTGTCGTAGTCCGCCTCCGTGAAGGAGTGCTCGGGGTTGGCCGTCACCCGGGACTCGGCGAAGCCGCCGGCACGCTCCCGGAGGATCAGGAGGGCGCGCTCCAGCGCACCGGGGCGCGGGGTGATCGCGTCGAGCCGGGCAAGCGCCTCCGTGCTCTTCTCTGCCGCGTTCTGGTAGAGCCCGAACTTATATGTCAGCAGGGACTGTGCGACCAGGTGCCCGGTCTCCTCGTCGATCAGGGCGAGGGTCGGCTCGATCCGGTCGGTGTATTCGTTGAGTATCTGCTTCATTGTCTTCTTCTCTACTTTCGGTGCATTAAACAATTTTTCTACCCGAACCGCGAGGAGGGAGATCGTCGCCGCGAAGATCGTCTGCATAATCACGCCCGAGCTGAGATCGTTGGGCATGATAAAGATGAGAAACGCAAAGAGCGGCGTGAACAGCGAGACGAGATCCCGCCGCGGCTTGAGGTAAGCCTGGTAACAGAGGATGCACGAGGCGGCTACACATCCTGCGATGCCCGGCCAGGCGGCGTACGGGAAGCCAACAGGGGAGAGCAGCAACTCAATGCCGATTCCCCCGAACGAGACTGCAGGAACCGCTATCCAGAGGCGTGATTTAAATCCGGACGTGGTGGTGTTTGTCTTCATCGACTATGCTCAGGAATAGTTTGTGCACAGGCATAAACAGGGTTTCTCTTTGCACTCTTCGAGTGCTCGTGCTCCGGCTCTGGCGAACCATCGCAACTCGCACCTGACGGTGCTTTTGCTCCGGCTCTGATGACCCGTCGCATTTGCCGGGGAGAGCGGCTTCCTCCCGGTCAGGAGGCCGGAGGCGGAAGGTCGGGCGCGCCGACCTCCACATCCCGGCCGGCAAGAGCTGCCATGCGGAAGCGGAGGTTCTCGCATTCTCTGGCATACGAAGCCTGCAACGCCTCCAGCTGGCTCTCCGACCGGGTCTTCGCGGCAGCCTTTGCCTCGCGCTCCCGCCGCAGTTCCGCGAGCGTGACCGCGAGACGCTGCTCCCCGATCACGCCCGGGAGCACGGCGTGGTTCTCCTGCAGTGTTGCGCGCTGCTCCCGGACCTCTCTCTGCCGGTGCAGGACCCGTTTCATCCCGGCGGGCAGGGTATCGGGGTCCGAGAAGAGGCGGACCTCATCCTGGTTCTTGAGGGCAAGGTCGCCCCGGCGGATCATGGCAAGCGTTGCCGGCATCACCGCTTCGGTCAGGCCGACCGGGTCCTCCCCGCCGTCCGGGAGGCTGCCCGTGTACGCATCGAGGACCCGGCCGATTGCCGCGGCCGCTACGCCATCTCCTGCCTTTTCGGCCACCTTCCCGGCCTTCCGGAAGACATGGACGGCAGGGGTCCGTAGAGCTGCGAGCTCTCGCCCGGCCTCTTCGTCCGCGGCATCAAGTTCCCGGATCCTCTCCTCGATCTCCTGCTGGCGGGCGTAATCCGGGCGCAGTTTGAGGGCGGCAATGTCCTGTTCGGCCTCCCGGATCCCATTCTCCGCCTCCGCAAGCGCCGCCCCAAGGTCCTGCACCTGGCCGGTGACGGCGATATACTCCTCACGAGTCCGGGAGAGCGATTCGTACGACTCCCGGACATCTTTTACCTGCTGCCGGTCTGTCCGCGCCCGGGCGACCGCCTCCGTCATGGAATTTATCTCTCTCCCGAGGTCCCTGACGGCGGTGCGCACCTCCTTCATCTCATCCGGGTAGGAAGAGGAGAGGTACTTCCCCTGCCCTTTCAGTGCCTTGAGCGCGCTCTTCAGGGTCTCGCTGGCGGTTGCGTAGAAGGTCTCCGGGTCGCCGGAAGGCTCGCGGGAGAGGATCTGGGCCATGGACTTCGTGAACCCCGGAAGCGCCTTTCTGGAGATATCCCGGAGCCGGGGGTGAACCTCCTTGTCACCCTCGGCGGTTTCCATACGGGCGACCGCCTCCCTGAGATGGTCGAGGGTGCCGCTGATCGCCTCCCGGGACGGAGCCGTCGCACCGGAGAGTTCGCGTCCGATCTCCTCCTCGCGGGCATCCAGCCATTCCGGGAGGTCGTCAAAAGAGAGTTCCAGGTTCTCTTCCACCGGTTCGGTTCGCCGAAAGATGTCTCGTAGTTGCTTAAACATGATTCCCCCGATTATGACTGCTGTCCCCATCAGGCTTCCGCCTCTCAGTCACTCCCTGCAATCCGCTGCAGCCGTTCCACACCGCGGATCTCCCGGATGACGTCCACCACGGCGGGGGGGACGAGGTGCTCCCAGGGTTCGCCGTCGAGCATCCGCTGCCTGATGGCAGTGCCGGAGTGCGTCAGGCGCTCGTACATATCGGGCGACTGGACGTCCACCCCCGCCTCGGCGAAGAGCTGCATGACTAAGGGGTTGCTCGAGTAGACCATATCGAACGGCGGTGTCATCGACCGGACATGGGCGACCCAGAGGGCGTTGCGCTGGACGTCCTCGATCGGGATGACGTAGAACGGGCATTCGAGGTCGGCAAGCGACCTGGTGAGCATCAGCACCCGTTCTCCTGCCGCGAAGGGGTTCGCCACGGTGTGGGAGAGCTGGGCGCTCCCCACCCCTATTACGATCTCGTCGGCAGAGCGGGCTATTCTCTCCAGCACCGACTGGTGCCCGTTGTGGTAAGGCTGGAACCGCCCGACGTAGAACCCCCTGCTCATGTTCGCCTGCCCCCGTGTGCGATCTGCGCGGCAAACGCGCCTGCCGTGAACCCGGCATCGATGTTCACGACCGCGAGCACCGAGCATGCCTGGAGCATGCTCGCAAGTGCCGCCTCGCCGCCGCCCATGTAGCCGTAACCGGTGCTCACCGGGACGCCGATCACCGGGCGGTCGACCAGCCCCGCGACAATCGCGGGAAGCGTCCCCTCCCGCCCGGCGGCCACGATGAAGACGTCCGCCGGTATCAGGTCTCTGAGCGCCGAGAAGAGACGGTGGATCCCCGCCACCCCGACGTCGTATGCGGTCCTGACCTCGCATCCCATCTCCTCGGCGATCAGCCTCGCCTCTTCGGCGACGGGGATGTCGGACGTCCCTGCGGTGAGGATGGCGACGGTCCCCGCCCGGCGGTCAGGCGCATCTCCCGTCGAGAGGACGACGGCCCGTGCCGCTTCCCGGTGCTCCATCCGGACCTCCGGCGGCAGCCGGGCCCGCAGGGCTTCGAGGTGCTCCGGCGAGACCCTCGTCGCGACGCACCGGCCCGCCGCCTTCACCTGCGCGAGCATGATCTCTGCAAAGGCCCCCGGCCCCTTTCCCTCGGCGAGCACCGTCTCGGGCATCCCGCAGCGCACGCTCCGCCCGGCGTCGATCCGGGCCATGCCGTCGATCACCTCGATGCGGAGCCCTTCGAGTGCGCCGGTCGCCTCGTCCTCAGATACCTCGCCGTTACGATACATCCGGAGGATGTCCCTGATGGTGGCATTCGGCAGCATAGTTCGGTAACAAAAATAGGGGTGGAAGTATAATATTACTTCATCTCATGTCCTATCTTGCCTACGTCGCAGGGTTCGGCGTTGCCGTCACCGCTTTCCTGTGGCTTCGCGACCTGCGGATCTTCTACCGGACGGGCCTTCCCGGCTACCGGACGGCGGCCTATCGGGGCGTTCCCTATACGGCGCTCGCACTGCTGGGTTTCTTCGTCACCGCGTATGCCGAAGCGTGGGAGTACCTCGGTCTCGGCCTGGTCCTTTTAGCCCTCTACCTCCAGGGCCGGGTCGACCGGGAGAACGTCTGGCACGGTGAAGGCGCCGGCGAGCGGTTCTTCGGCAGGGCGGAGCGCACAAAAGATAAGGGTTCGCGCAAGAGACTTTAGTTCAGGAGAATACCGAATGCTTCAGAAACCACGGGGAACACGGGACTTTTTACCCGACGAGATGGAACGGCGGCGGCTGATCGAGGTGCGGATGCGGGAAGCGGCCCGCAGGTGGGGATACCGGGAGGTCAGCACGCCCGACTTCGAGCACCTCGAACTCTTCACGATGAAATCCGGCGAAGGGATCGTCCAGGAGATGTACGTCTTCGAGGACAAGGGCGGCAGGCAGATGACGCTCCGGCCCGAAGTGACGGCGGCGGTTCTGCGGATGTACGTCAACGAGGGCAAAGTCCTCCCGAAACCGATCCGCTGGTGCTACTTCGCCGACTGTTTCCGCTACGAGCGCCCACAGAAAGGCCGTTACCGGCAGTTCTGGCAGTTCGGCGTCGAGCTGATCGGTGCGGACACGGCGAGCGCCGATGCCGAGGTGATCATGCTCGCCGACGATACGCTCCGGTCGAGCGGCGTCACCTTCGACCTCCATGTCGGCCACCTCGCGCCGATGAAGCATCTCCTCTCCGATCTTGCCCCCGGCGACCAGCGGGCGATCATGGCCTTCCTCGACAAGCACGACCCGGCAGGGCTCGAGGCGGCGCTTGTCGCGAAGGGCCTTACGCATCTTGCCGAGCCGCTCGCGGCCCTCTCGGAATGCCGCACCGTCCCGGAGGTCTTCGAGATCGCGGGCGACGTTCCGGAGCGCGCGCGGATCGAAGAGACGTTCGCGCTCCTCGACTCCCTGAATATCAACTACCGGCCGGACTTCGGGATCGCCCGGGGCCTTGACTACTACACGGGGATGGTCTTTGAGGGGTTCGCCAAAAACCTCGGCGCGGAGAACCAGATCCTCGGCGGCGGCACCTACCGGCTCGCCCACCTCTTCGGCGGCGACGACGTCGCCTCCTGCGGGTTTGCGATAGGCTTCGACCGGGTCATGGTCTCGATCGGGGACTTTGCACTCGTGCACGAGCCCGTCGTCGGCGTCGTCTGCACGCCCGAAGGACGGGCGCGGGCGCTCGAGGTCGCCCGGACCTTCCGGGAGGCGGGGGTCCGGGCGGAAGCCGACCTGATGCAGCGGGGGATGGGCGCCCAACTCTCCCACGCCGCAAAGACCGCGGACTTTGCCGTGGTCATCGGGAAACGCGAGGTCGAGGCGGGCACGGTGACCCTCAAGAACCTCCACTCCGGCGAGCAGCAGGAGAGGAGCCTCGAGGACGCCATCGCTGAGGTAGCACGGTATGGTGCTTGCTGAAGACCTCGCCAAACAGCAGCGGAGCATCAGCGTCGCGGAGTTCTTCGAGAAGAACAAGCACCTGCTCGGTTTCGACTCCCCGACGCGCGGCATCATCACCACCATCAAGGAGGCGGTGGACAACGCGCTCGACGCCTGCGAGGAGGCGGAGGTGCTCCCCGACATCTTTGTCGGCATCAGGAAGGTCGATGCCGAGGTCTACCGGATAACGGTCGAGGATAACGGCCCGGGGATCGTGCCGGAGAACGTCCCCCTGGTCTTCGGGAAACTCCTTTACGGGTCCCGGTTCCACCAGATCCGGCAGAGCCGGGGGCAGCAGGGTATCGGGATATCGGCGGCGGTGCTGTATGCGCAGCTCACCACCGGCATCCCGGCGCGGGTCACCTCCCGGACGGGGGCGAGGGCGTTGGCCCACCGGTTCGAACTGCTGATCCGGACCGAGACCAACGAACCGGAGGTCGTCAGCCACGAGGAGATCGACTGGGACCGGACGCACGGCACAAGGATCGAGATCCAGTTCAAGAGCAGCCTTGCCGCGAAGAAGCGGCTGGTGGACTACCTCCGCCTCACCGCGATCGTCAACCCGCATGCCCGGATCACGGCCGATATCGACGGCGAGGTGACGACGTTCGAGCGGGTGAGCAACGAGGTTCCGCCGTGCCCGAAGCCCATCCTCCCCCACCCGCACGGGATCGAGTTCGGGGCGCTCAAAAGGATCGCGGCCGCGAGCACCGGGACCGTCGAGGAGTTCCTGGTCGGCAGTTTCTCCCGGGTCGGGAAGAAGACCGCGGACGAGATGATCGCTCTTGCCAAACTCAAACCCTCCCGGAAGGTGAGCAAACTCGAATCTGAAGAACTGAAAAGGCTCCTGGATGCCATGCAGGCCGTGAAGGTCCCGGCCCCGCCGGCGCAGCAGTGCCTCTCCCCCATCGGGGAGGACCTGATCTGCAAGGGGCTCGAGAAAGAGATCCAGCTCGACTTCATCAAAGCCCGTACCCGCCCGAGCACGGTCTACGGCGGGCACTCGTTCATCATCGAGGCGGCGATCGGCTACGGCGGCAAGATAGCCGCCGAAGGGAACGCCCAGATCTTCCGGTTCGCGAACCGCGTCCCGCTCCTCTACCAGCAGGGCGCCTGCGCGATCACGAACTGCGTATCACAGGTGAACTGGAAGAGTTACGGCCTCTCGCAGCAGGGCCTCCCCATGGGCCCGGCGCTGATCATGGTCCACGTGGCGTCCACGAACGTTCCCTTCACGAGCGAGAGCAAGGACGCGGTCGCGTCCATCCCGGAGATCGAGCGGGAGGTCGTCCTCGTCCTCCAGGAACTCGGTCGTGAACTCAAAAGTTACATCTCCCGCAGGGACAAGAGGAAGCAGCAGGACGACCGCGCCCGGGCGATATGCTCGATCATCCCCGAGATCGCCGCGAAAGTGAGCGAGATCGTGGAGCTCCCCCTGGTGGATACCTCCCCGATCGAGGGAAAGATCATGCGCAAAGTCGTCGCGAAGAAGCGGACACACGACGGGAAGGTCCGTATCGACGTGAACAACTACACCGCACGGGAGGTTGCGTTCATCCTCTACAACCTCTCCCGCGATGCGGCGGAGGATGCGGAGCCCCGGCCGGACTTCACGGACAATATCGACGGGGAATACAACAAGGTCTGGCGGTGCACGCTTTCCCCGGGCTCGGCCTGGCAGGTTGTCTACACGGGGGCGGGCGACGGGTCGCTCGACCTCCGCGGCGTGGAGGACGGCATGAAAGTGGTGGTGGATCTCGATGTCTAGGGAAGAGATGGATGCACTTGCAAAAGAGCGGCTGGTGGGTATCGCCCGCGGGTGGTACGACCAGATGCGGGACGGCATCGTGCCGTTCATCCGGCTGCCGACGCGGACGAAACAGAATATCGAGTACGACGATGCAAGCGAGGTCTGGAAGTACGGCGATAAGGAGAGTACCCGGTCGGCGGCGACCGAGAAGAGCGCGGCTCACCTCCTGAAGATGGCCTACATAATCTGGTTCTTAAAAAAGCAGCTCGTGGAGAACCGGTCATCGACATTGAGAGAGCTCTACTACATCTCCGAAGGCTGGAAGAAGGCGAAGTTCGCCGCCCAGGACGAGAGCAACCATCTCATCGAGGACCTCGAGATCATCACCGAGGTGCAGCGGGAGGCGTTCCACCTCCGGCCCGAGGAGGACGGCGCCTCGATCTTCGGGCCCCTGCGGATCCGGGAGACCACCCGGCGCGGGGTGCGGGAGATGCACTGCCAGGAGGACGTCGGGGAGGCGGGTTACCCCATCCC
Organism: Methanobacteriota archaeon; assembly: GCA_016841955.1. Taxonomy (GTDB): domain Archaea; phylum Halobacteriota; class Methanomicrobia; order Methanomicrobiales; family Methanoculleaceae; genus Methanoculleus. The sequence goes on along the minus strand of JAENYE010000003.1, from coordinate 20,883 downwards.
GAACAACGTCGACAGCCTCGACTTCATCGACCACGACGCGAAGTTCGTCATCGCCATCGAGACCGGCGGTATGTACGCCCGTCTGATGGAGAACGGGTTCGACGAGGAGTACGGGGCGATCCTGGTCCACCTAAAGGGGCAGCCGGCCCGCTCCACGCGGCGGGTCCTGCGGAAACTCAACGACTCGCTCGGCCTCCCGGTGGTCGTCTTCACCGACGGCGACCCCTGGTCCTACCGGATCTACGCGAGCGTCGCCTACGGCTCGATCAAGAGCGCTCACATGTCGGAACTCCTGGCGACCCCCCAGGCGCAGTTCATCGGCGTGCAGCCCTCCGACATCTCCGACTACAATCTCCCCTCCGACAAACTCACCGAGCAGGACATCAACGCCTTGAAGGCGGAGCTGACCGATCCCCGGTTTGCGACCGATTACTGGCGCAACCAGATCCACCTGCAGCTCGAGATGAAACTGAAGTCGGAACAGCAGGCGTTCGCGAGCCGGGGGCTCGATTTCGTGACGAAGGAGTACCTGCCGACGCGGCTGTCGGAGATGGGAGTTATCTGAGGGGTTCCCCCGGTAATATTCACGCTTTTTCAGCCCAGGTTGGTCCCTGGTCTCACCCGAACTCCGCGAGCGCCGCTACCGGCACCGCCTCCAGGTCGTCGAAGACCACCGGGTAGATCCGCAGAGTCCAGGGCTCCTCGAGCAGCCGCCCATAGGAGAGGTCCGCGTCCTCGAGCAGGAAGATGTGCGGGGATCCGCAGAGGAACGCGCGGTGGGTCTCCGCGCCCTCCCCCGGCTCTGCAGGGACGGCAATAGATATGGTATCGATCCCGAACAGCCTCAGAGCCGGGTTCTCCATGCGGAGGAAGCCCGGAACCTCGTGGTGCACCCAGGGGTGCCTCTCCGCGTAGGCGCCCGGGTCGCTCTCCCGGGTCCGGCCGCTGCCGGTCCTGATGAAGAGCGCACGTGAGTTCCGGATCGCGTCGAGGTGCCCGAGGAGGTCGTAGATCCGGATCGGTTCCGCCCCGGTCTTCGGGACCGCGATGCACCGCGCGGGTTCGAAGACCGCCTCCGGCGCGAGGAGGCCGGAGACTGAGCTCCCGCCCGGGCAGAAGTGCCGGGGGAGGTCGATGTGCGTCCCGGCGTGGCTGGAGAAGGTGATCAGGCTTTTTTCCTCCGCGTCACCCCCTTCAAAGGACTTCGTGCGGGTGATCGCGAGCGGTTCCGTGCCGGGGTAGAGCGGGGTTCCCCGGTTCAGGGGGTACGAGATCGGGATGAGCATATACTTTCCCGTAGGTACTCCCGGAGGTCATGAAGGTTCTCTATGATCCCCTCCACCCCCGGACGGCCGGCAAAGCGGTTCGGGTCGCCGGGCGGGATCCTCGCGACGAACCGGACATTGGTCTCGTACGCCGCCTGCCAGTCGTTCGGGGCGTCGCCGACGAAGAGGGCCTCGCCCGGTGAGGCGCCGGTCTCGTCGAGGATCTCCCGGATGCATTCGGCCTTCGTCTTCGGCGAGCCGTAGATCCGGACGAAGTACCCGGTCAGGTCCCGGCGGCGGGCGATCTCCTGCATCTCGCCCTCGGGGGTCGCGGAGACGATGTAGAGCGGAAGTGCCCGGGAGCAGTCCCTGAGGAGTCCCTCCGCCCCCTGGACGTACGGCACGGTGAGCATTGCGCCAAATATCAGCCCGGCGTACTCGCCCGCGAGCCGCTCCTCCTGTTCGGCGGTGAGGGGCTCGTTGAGGATGTTTTTGTAGATGTGGCGGAACTTGTCGTACCGGGACATGCCGCCGTTCTCGAGGTGGAACTCGATGATCTCGTCAAGGTGCTCGGGCGTAAAGGAGAAGACCTTTTTGAATGCAGCGGTCTTTAGGGGGAGGGATTCAACGACAACGCCGTCGAAGTCAAGGATGAGGGTGGTGAGCATACTGAATACTCACATCGATTGCCAGCTACTAGTACCTAACGGCAGGTGGGGGCTCGACAGGTGGTTCTGTTGGCTGCCGGTCATGTGGATTTAGAGAGCGTGTCATCCAGGTTCCGGTATGCCTGCAGAAGATCTGCCTCCATCGCGGACCAGTTGTACTTCTCAAGAACCGCCCGTCTTCCGTTCGCGCCCATCCTCTGCGCCTCTTCCGGGTGATCGAAGAGGTATGCGATTGCATCGGCGATATCACTCACGCTCTCCGGGTCGACGAGGATGCCGCAGTCTGCCTTGCTGACGACGTTACGGATCTCCGGCAGGTCGCTTGCAATAACCGGGAGCCCGAGGAGCATATAGTCGAAGAGCTTGTTCGGCAGACCGATGGAGATGTTGTAGTATGTCGGCTGGAAAACAAGAAGACCAGCGACGCCTTCGTTCAGTTTCTCGTACATCTCCCTGTAGGGGAGGAATCCGGTGGAGTTGATGAACGCATTCTGGTCGGATCCGCTGATACGTTCGTTAAGGTCCTCCCGAACGTTCCCGACGAGCGTGAGCACCACATCGGGATAGCGTTCCCTGACCCGGGAGACCGCCTGGATGCATTCTCCGACACCGTGGAAGGAGTGGATGTTTCCCGCCACGAACATAAGTTTCCGGCCGCTCCTGTTCAGATTATAAGGGATATCGAGGTCGGTGATGGAGTAGTTTGAGAGAATGATCGGCTTAAGTCCCTTCTCCCTGAATCTCGCGGCAACGCTCTCGCTTACGGCGAATGTGCTCTCTGCGCGGCGAGCCAGTGCAATTTCCACGCCTGAGACAAGTGCAGACAGTGTCCTCTGTATCACCGTACCGTTCCGGATTCCGATGTCGTACGGGATCTCGCTCGGCCAGTGCTCGTGGATATCGTAGACGACCCGTTTCCCTTTGAGGAACTTCGCAAGGACTCCGATGAGAAGGGCGTCAGGCTCATGGCAGTGGTAGACATCGACATCCTGAGCGAGGCATGCCCGGAAGAGCCGGAGAAGCGTGAGAGGGTGGAGAGCGATGGAGTCCGGCCGCTTTACGGTGACAATACGGATACCGTCGGCGATGCTGATGCCGCTCCCGTCCGAAGGGGCAACGATCGTAACCTCGTGCTCCTTTGCAAGACTCTTTGCCTCTTTCTGGAATATCCGACCGTCATTTGGTCCATGAGTGGATGCAAGCATGCAGATTTTCATGGCTGTACCGACTGGATTAGTGGGATCTCTACCGATATTGTGAGTTCAGGAGGTGCAGTTCGTCCTGCATAATGATCCGATTCCATGGTATATCCCGCTTGTCCTCTCTGCCCGGTACACCTCCAGCAGCCGCGTCTTTATCTCCCATGCCTCTCCTCAACCGCCCTCCACTCGTTCTCCTATATCCTTCAGGCCCCACCCGGTGCTCCGGCAGGCAGCCGACCGCCTCCGCGATCGCATCCGGAACCGTCGTGTCGACCGGCAACCCAGACCGTTTACTTAAACAACTAGGATGTGAGTATACCCTACTCGATCCGATGATCTCTCACGACATCGTCAATGATATTCGATCGCTGATCTACGATATTGTTACACTCATTTTCTCAGCATTGTCCCGACTCGTGCCAAAAAACGAGCATAAGATCCTGTTTTTTTCGGTACCCGATTTCTCAGATAATGCGAAATACGTCTACGACAAAATGCTCGAATCAGGTTTCGGTGAAACCCACCAGTTGATCTGGTGCGTTTATTCGCCCGTTCATGCAAATTACGTCATCCGGCGATCGCGCGAGTATATCTACCACGCGTTGACGGCAAAGTACATCATCAGTACTCACGGCACACCCGCCTGGAAGTCCAAAAACCAGGTCAGCATCGAGTTGTGGCACGGTCTCCCGCTAAAGACGATTGGGTACTTTGCCAATACTGACTATCCGAGCACCATCGCGAGATTCTCCGCAGCACAGAGATTGCGGAGGTTTGCGAATTCCGTGAACTACCTCATCACAACCTCGGAATTCGAGCGGCTGGTCTTCTCTTCCGTTTTCCTGATCAATGCCAGAAAAATTTTGATCCTCGGGCAGCCCCGTTGCGACGCTCTTTACAGGTCTGGAGATTCCGGGGTGAATGTACTCTATCGTATTCTCGGTCAGGAGGGTATTCCTGAAAAGAGGATTGTACTGTATCTTCCGACTTTCCGGGAATATGATGCCGATGCGAGCCGTAGAGTTCTGGAAGAAATCCTTGCAAGTGAAAAATTTCACCGGTTCGTGAAGGACGAGAACCTGTTGTTTGTCTGCAAACCGCACTCTCATGACGAGAATCTGTTTCAAGTGTACAATGGAGAGCACATTTGTATATTATTAAATGCTGACCTGCAGAAAACGGACAACACGATTTACGATTTCCTGAACGTTGTTGATATCCTGGTTACCGACTATTCTTCGGTGTACTTTGATTTCCTGCACCTGAACCGGCCTATCGTCTTCCATGTGCCCGACAGTGAGGATTACCGGAAGCGAAGGGGATTTATTGTCGAACCGTTTCGCGATTGGGCCCCGGGAGATATTTCGACTAATGTTGATGAATTGATAGAGGCCCTTACGAGCTCCCTTGCCAGTCCGGGGAGATGGGAACCGAAGAGAACCAGGATAAGAAGATTGGCGTTCAGGTACGCCGATGGGCTTGCATGCGAAAGAGTCTGCGGGTTGATCGGCCAACGTTAACATGATTCGGTTGAAGTCGTCCCAGAATCTTCCGGCGGGAGGGGGTGGATCCGCTCGAAGACCTTTGATCTTCTCAAGCACCCTCCTCCTCCACGAGGCGATACCAGGGTAAAAGCGTGTCCGCTTCAGACCCCAGTTATAGCCAGCATGGCAGAAACGCCGCACAGGATTTTTCTGCCAGGGTAAGCTAAAGGTTTGCAGACCGTTTTGGGATATCCGCAACAGCACAAGAGGTTGCACTCATTCAACAGCCAAATATTCTTATAACCGGACGATGTGTGTAACCCTCGATAAACCAGCTCGGTGTTTCATTTTGATCGGGGTGATTCTAGCAGCAGGGCGTGGGCGACGATTGGGTAGAGACATCGATCTCGAGAAGATCGGCCCGAAATGCCTGCTTACTATCGACGGTTACACGCTACTGGAACGAATGGTCTCGGATCTGGTGTCTTTCAATGTGGACGCAATCACCATCGTCGTCGGGTATAAAGCGGATATGGTACGGGAAGCGTGCGCGACACTGGGGAGAAAGTATGGTACTGATTTAAACTTAGTTCACAATAACGACTATCTGTCAACGAATACGGCCTATTCTCTCCATATTGGGTTAGATGACGTGCACGATGATGTTGTTATTTTTAACGGCGATGTGCTGTATGATTATACAATCTTGAATAATTTATTAGAACTGAATCAAACAGCAATTTCAGTTGATAATAAGAAAATGCTCACCGAAGAATCATTCAAATTGAGGATAATCGACGACCGGATTGAAGAGATGGGAAAAACCGTCCCGATAGAAAAAGCGACTGGAGAGTTTATCGGCATCTCGAAGATCTCTTCTGCCGACCTTCGGGAAGCAAAAAGATTGCTGAAAATATTGGTTTCAGATAATTTAAACAATTATTACGATTTCATATACCAATCCCTATCAAAGAGCAGGAACCTTGCATACTCGTTCACGAACGGGCTCAAATGGACGGAAATTGATGATCTGCACGATCTAAAGTATGCCAGAACCATTGCAGGCATATGTGAAGGCACACGGGGGCGGTTCGGATGATATCGAAAGTAGGGGTCATCGGCGCCGGGAGCATGGGTACCGCCATCGCACAGAGTATCTCCAGGAGGGCCGGAGAAGTAATCATATTCGGAAGGAAACGAGAGGTTGTCGATTCGATTAACGTCGACAACCATAATACGAATTACTTCCCGGGTCTGCGTTTGAACCCCAATATCCGTGCAAGACTGATGAACGATATATCGGATATCACAGACTGCAAGGCCATAATTATCGCCGTGCCCTCCAGCGAAGTTCGATCCGTCGTTAACGCTATCCGCGACGAACTTGCAGGCAAGATCCTTGTCACCGTAGCCAAAGGGCTTGAATATCCGTCACTAAAAACAATGAGCGAAATTATTCTCGACGAAACGGACAACCCGGATATAGCCTGTTTCTCGGGGCCAACCTTCGCCGATGAGATTGCATACGGCCATATTGCCGGTGCTACAATAGGTATCGGCGACGATCCATCGCTAAAAACAACGATATCGGACCTGTTCGGTCAATTCATCCTGGATTTTTCGTATGACCTCAGGGCGGTCGAGTTGTGCGGTGTGCTGAAGAACGTATACGCCATCGGAACAGGAATGTGGGATTCGGTTTACAGCAACTATAACGAACACTACACTTTCTTGAATATGTGCTATAAGGAGATGTGCGCATTTCTGAAGGTAGTCTCTCTTGACAAGGATATATTCACAAAATTCTGCTGCTTTGGAGATTTTAACCTGACTGCCAACGTGGATAAAAGCCGTAATCGAACATTGGGGCTGATGGTCGGAAAGAATATAATAAAAACTCCGTATTTAGGGTCCGGTGTGACATTTGAGGGGTCTAAGTCTGTTAAAGGGATAATTGAGCTGGCAAGTAACCATGATGTCGATATGCCCATTGCAAAATTTGTTTACGATGTACTGAGCGGGAACAATAACGTACGGAAGTCTGTCGACACGCTCATCAGGAGGCCGTCCTGAAACGATCCCGGCAAGTCCTGAAAGCAGAAAACAGGATCTTCGTATATGCGGGAGACCAGTTCCGTTCGTCGTGGAAGATGGCTCCGTTGAGCGCCGCAAAGATCCGGATCATGCGGGTTTTTCCTCGATAATGCCCTGGATCTTTTGCTTTCTCCCCTCAAGGGAAAATTCCTTCTCAACTCTAACTCTTGCCGCCCTGCCCCTATCTGATTGCAGGGCCTTGGATATCGCCGCCGCCGCCGCTTCCACATCGCCGTACGGCACCACGAATCCCGCGTCTCCCACCACCTCCGGGAGAGCCCCCCTGTCCGTCACCACGGGGACGCACTCGCAGGACATCGCTTCGGCAAGTGCCACACCGAACGATTCCCGGTAGGAGAGCTGGCAGTAGACCTTTGCCCGGCGGTACCACTGCAGGAGTTCGTCCTGAGAAGGGGACGTGACAAACTCGACATTATCGGGAGCATCTCGTCTCAGGTCCTCGATGCTCCCGTCGAGAACGCGGCCGATTATGGCGAACCGGAGGTCCGGGAGGCGTCTTGCGGTGTTGAGGAACGTATCGAGGCCCTTGAGCGTGATGTTGTTCCGGTTAATCTGGCATACCGTGATGACGAGGTCGCCTTTCTCCTCTCCCGGGGTGAACTGCGCGCAGTCGATCCCGTTATAGACGACCGCAACGTGGCGGTGATCGCCCAGTTCCAGTATCTCCCGTCTGTTGAACTCCGATACCGCGAGGATGTGGTCTGCATTCCGGATGATGTAGTTCACTCTCTTTGTGAGTTTTGGGTCGAGCAGGGCACCGTACCCGATCTCCGGCTCTCTCGCGACCTCGTATCCGCCGATGACAACGATGGTTCTCTTCCCGAGGAGGCTTGCCAGCATTACGGCAAGATACGAATGGTTGTGGGCAAACCAGGAGTAGGTGAGATCGGCCCAGAGGACTCCCCGCAGGATCTCGAATGCGATCAGGAGGGACCGTTTCAGGCCGTTTCTCCCCTGGTAACTACTGATAACGGCCTCTCGGACCAGGTATTCCTGCCTGAGTGCCTCCAGGTCGCGTTGCGTGAACGTGGATGGAGAAGGAGACACCAGGAATATCTTCTTTTGCTGCTCCACTTGAGTTCCCCCGGACTCTGCTGGACCGGCTCCAGAGCCATGTGATGGGGCTGCATCTATGTGGAGGGATATATAACTATCATGGCGAATCGGAGGTGTAACGGGAATAAGGGGGGGCCGGATTGATGAGTACTGCAATCCCACACATGGCGAGGATCCTGAGTGATCGCTTCTAGTACAACACTAAAAATCGTTCGTATGGGGGGGCAGAATACACCGGGTTCTAAATTGCTGTTATTCACGCTGAAAAGGTACGTTAGAATACGGCAACTAACTCCCGCAGAACTCCCGGAACCTCTGCTCAAGATCCGGCTTGTCGGTCAACTGGAGAGCACCCACTCCCCCAACCTCGATGGTCGCTTTGACCCGGTCGCGCACCTGGCTTTCGGGCATCCCAGCACCATGAAGATAGATGATCGTGAGAGGATCGAAGAACCAGATATCCGGTGTCGTCCCCTCGATCATCCGAGCATACCGCTCGGCCACCGCAGTGGGATTCCACCTCTCCCTGACGAACGCCCTTGCCTTCCTTCCGAGATCCAGCCGGAACGTCTCGTCGATTATCAGGCGTTCCGCAGCTTCGACGATCTTGTCCGGATGGCAGTAGATGACGGGAGGAATCAGTTGTTCTGAGACATTGCCATGGATATGATCCACATAATATCCCCCAACGATAGCGGGTCTCCCAAATGCCGCCGCTTCGGCTGCAAACATAGCCATCGGCGTATCAGAGTAGGTCTGATCGATCACAAAGTCGCATGCCTGCAGTTCTTCAAGCACCACATCGTGCGGCTTCCCTGCAACCTCAACATATTCGATCGAGTATCCCTTCTCCTGAAGCGTCCGAATTACCGCCCGGATGTTGTCACTTCCTTTCATCTTTGGGGCTGAAGGAGCGTGGAGGATTCGTACCCCTTGCGGCACCCGATGCATCTCTTGTGTCTCCTCTTCAGCAGAGGAGAATGGGATCCCGATTGCAAGCCACTGGACAAACTTCTTCTCATGCAGGTGAGCCGATGCCGGGTTGCTGACAAGAACATCCGCATACCGCTCGATACGTTTCAGCCTCCGTTTCTGCTTTGCCGTATGCCGGATGCAATCCGCGATGGTACTCCCGATATGAGTTGACATGAGTGCACCGTCGAGAAATGCCGGGCGTTCATCGGAACCGAAAAAGATGAAAATGATCCGTTTGCCAAAGAGTTTGAGGATTGGCAGCTCGAAGAAACCGAAGAAGGTGGAGGCATATCCGAAGATGAAGACATCGTGTCTGGCGAGAGCCCAGAGAAAGAGAGGGATATTGCAGAGCTGAATGATACCGAAGAGAAGAATTCTTACCAGGCTTGATGATGACGCATCAAGATGAAGGTTTGCCCACCGTTGAACCCTGACGGATGGGAACGGTACATCGTCGCCCCCATAACCGAACGGATGCGGGCGCAGGTTGATAAATGTGCAGGCATATCCCAGGTTCTCCAAGCCCCGTTTCAGGTTGGCGTGGTACCCTGCAACTTCGGTTAGGCCGATGAAGATCCTTGGATGCGTCATGGGTATCGCAGTTACCCCTTTCGACTCCTGAGGACACGGCAGGGGTTTCCAGCTGCAACGCTATACGCCGGTATATCCCGGGTTACGACTGAACCCGCACCGATGATGGTCCCTTCCCCGATAGCGAGACCGGGCAAAAGGATCGCGTTGATGCCGATGTCGCATCCGTCTTCGATCACGACCTCACCAAATTCAAGGTCGTTCAGAATGATTGGCCGGGAGAGATTTCCTTCGGTGTGCACCGATGTGAGGATGGATACACCGGGTCCGATACCAACTGCCTGCCCTATTCTGATCCCTCCTGCACTATGAAGAAAAGAAGACTGGCCTATCCAGGTATCGTCACCGATGACCATTCTATTTCGGTAATAGCCTTTGAGGACAGTCCCATGGCCGATATAGACGTTCTCCCCGATCTCAATGTGTTCGGGATGGAATACCCGTACACCATCTTCAAAGATAACGTTAGTTCCGAGATTGGCAAAATCCTCGAGACGAAAGGCACCGCTACCATGGCTTCTGTGCTGGCGGATTCCCTCGAAGTTCATTGGTTCTCTCTTGCTCCTCGGATCGCGTTACTTCTGGCGCATAGACTGTTCGTACCACTCGATCGTGCGCACCAGTCCTTCGTCGAAGGTCACGCAAGGCCTAAAATTGATCAGATCCTTGGCCATATATGCATTTGCAATATGTCGCCTGACATCTCCCGGACGTTCGGCCTGATAAAGAATCTTATCTTCGCATCCAAAATATCGGGCAATAGACTGGATGATGTACTCGATTGAGACCTCTTTCCCGCTGGCAATGTTCAGCACCCGGTCGCGGGTGCTCGGTGTGTTGTACACGTCAATCGCCGCCCGTGCGGTATCGGTTACGTAGAGGTAATCCCGGGTCTGTTTTCCATCACCGTATATGACCGGTGGTTCTTTCCGGAGGATCCGCTGTATGGTGAGCGGGATGACTCCGGCATAGCTCCTATCGTTTTGCCGCGGCCCATAATTGTTGAAGGGACGGATAAGAGATACATCCAGCCCGAACGTTCGGCAGTAGGAGGATATCATCAGATCCCCTGCGGCCTTGCTTGCAGCATACGGGGTGGTCGCGTTCAGGGGGTGGTTTTCGTCCATCGGCGCGTAGATCGAACTGCCGTAGACCTCCGACGAGGAGAAGTGGATCAGGGTTTCATACACGTCGTTGCGGGCGAGCTCGCACATGGTGGCAACCATATCGATGTTCTGGCGGAATGTCCAGACCGGCCGTTCGAGTGAAGCGGGGAGGGGGATAACAGCCAGGTTGAAGACGACATCGATACTCTCACGTTCCATCAGGGTCTTCATTCGCTCGTAATCGGCCGCATCGTCGTGATAGATCTTCAGGCCGGAATAGGCACTACGGGCCTCCTCTAAGTTCTCATCTTTCCCGAGAAACAGGTTATCGACGACGACAAGGTTTTCGAGTTCCTCCCGGGCAAGGGCATCCACGAGGTGGCTCCCGATAAATCCGGCCCCGCCTGTGACCAGCACCGATCGGTTCTTCAAACACATTATAACTCTCCGAGTATATCCTTGAGTGTCCGAGCAATTATATCGATTTCATTCTCCGTCAATGAGACATAGAGCGGGAGAGCGATTGCGCGGTTGTATATATCCAACGAATGGCTGCACAGTTCACGTGAACCATATACCGGCTGGATATGGGAGGCATAGGTGCCAATCTGTGTTTGTATACCCCGGCGCTGGAGTTCAGAGATGAGCCGGTTCCTATCGATGCCCGGATCGACGAGAGCAACATAAGTCTGGTAGATTGCTGTTACGCCCGGGTCCACGTAAGGTGGAGCGATCCCGTCGATCGACTCGAGGCACCGGTCCCAGTGCCGGGCAAGGGCACCCCGCCGCTCGATGATGATATCTAGGCGCCGCAATTGTGCAACACCCACCGCAGCCGTGATGTCGCTCATTTTGTAGTTGTAACCAACATCGGTGAAGGCCGGGATGGTAAAGGCATCGCTCTGCTCCCGAGTCCACGCAGTTGTCATACCAAAGGTAGCAAGGTGCCTGGCCTTCGCGGCAATATCCCGGTTGTCCGTCACGAGCATGCCTCCCTCACCAGTGGTGATCCCCTTTCTGGCGTGGAATGAAAAACAGCCGACATCCCCGATTGTCCCGGCATAGCGCTCTTTATACCGGGCTCCCAGTGCGCATGCCGCATCCTCGATCACTGTAAGCCCGTGATCGGCGGCATTCTGCAGGATCGGATCCATATCAGCAGGTTGACCGAAGGTATGAACCGGAATGATGGCCTTCGTCCGATCGGTGATCGCATCTTCGATCCTTTCCGGGTCGATGTTGTAGGTCTTCGGATCGATATCCACAAAGACTGGCGTCGCCCCGCAGTAGAGGACAGCATGCCCGGTGGCAGGGAAAGTATAATCGGCGACCAGAACCTCATCGCCTCCCGTAATGCCGACAGCAAGAAGGGCCAGGTGGAGCGCAGCGGTACAGTTTGTGACGGCAACGGCATACCGGGTACCAAGGTGCTCAGCTACGTTTGTCTCAAATTCCTGTACTTTCGGCCCCTGTGCGACCCAGCCGGATTCAAGCACTTTCCGGATCTCATCGATCTCTTCCTGGCCGAAATAAGGTCTTGTAAGAGGAATTTTATCCATATCGGACTCCTTTGTATTCTGAGAGACTCCTAAGGATCTCCTTGCTCGCATCTCCATTTCCGAAGATGTAGCGTCGCTCTCGGGGCGGCATAAACTCACTCACAAACTTGACGATGGACTTTTTGTCGGCCCCTACGAGCACGTTCCACCCGGCCTCGACGGTCTCGACCCACTCTGTGTTCTCCCGGAGGGTGATGCAGGGGACGCCGAGCATGTAGGCCTCTTTCTGGACGCCGCCGGAGTCGGTGAGGATCTTTTCCGCGTGCGCCATCAGGCGGATCATGTCGAGGTAGCCAAGCGGCTCGACGACCCGGATGTTTTCCGGCACCTCCGCGAGGAGACCGTGTTCGCTGAGGCACTTCCGCGTCCGGGGGTGGACCGGGAAAACGACCGGTCTATCGGCCTCCCCGAGGGCGCCGAGAATGGCGGTCATGTTCTCCCTGCTGTCGGTGTTCGAGGGCCGGTGGACGGTGATGGCGAGGTAGTCCCCCGGTTCGACCCCGACCTCATCGAGGATCCGGGAGCGCTCTTCCGCGACCATACGGTTGTAGTTCATCGCATCAAGCATCACGTCTCCGACGAGGTGGACACCCCCAGTGACCCCCTCGGCCGCGAGGTTCGCAACAGCGGTCTCCGTCGGGCAGAAGAGGAGATCCGATGCGTGGTCGGTGAGCACCCGGTTGACCTCCTCGGGCATACGGCGATCAAAACTCCGGAGCCCTGCCTCGACGTGGGCGACCGGGATATGGAGTTTCGCCGCCGCAAGCGCGCCCGCGAGGGTCGAGTTCGTGTCGCCGTAGACCAGGACAAGGTCCGGACGCTCCTTTTTGAGGACGTCCTCGATCGCCCCGAGCATCGCCCCGGTCTGGTGGCCGTGGGTCCCGGAGCCGATACCAAGGTTGTAGTCGGGCTTCGGGATGCGGAGCTCCTCAAAGAAGACCTCCGACATGCCGTGGTCGTAGTGCTGGCCGGTGTGGATGAGGATCTCCTCGTGCTCCTTCCTGAGTTCCCGGGAGACGGGAGCGCATTTGATGAACTGCGGCCGGGCGCCGACGATCGATGCGATCTTCATGGCTATCGCCGCCCGGGAGCGACCTCGTGGCTGTTTTTGTCGCCCCGGCCGATGCCCTTGTAGACGAATCCCGCCCGGATAAATGCGTCCGGGTCGACGACGTTCCTGCCGTCGATGACCACCGGATGCTCCCGGCCTGAGAGTTCCTTTACCCGGGCGGGGTCGAGGGAGAGGTAATGGTGGTGACCGGTGAAGATGGTGACGACGTCCGCGCCCGCGAGGGTCCCCTCGAGGTCGTGCGAGACCTCTATCCCCGTGTAGTCGTTCACGAACGGGTCATGGACCCTGACTTCCGCGCCCGCCTCCTCCATCGCCGCGAGATAGGGCTCCGCCGGGGTGTTCCTGGTGTCGTCCGAGTTCTGGATGAACGCCCACCCGAGGAGCGCGACCTTCGCGCCCTCCGGGGACTTACCCGTCCGCTTGAGCCCTTCGAGGGTCAGGTGGACCATGTGCCGGGGCATGAACTCGTTGATCCTTCTTGCGACGCCGAAGATCGACTCTGACCCGTGCGGGTACCAGAGATCGCCATGTCCGAGTACCTGTGCGCCCCGCTCGAGGTGCCAGGAGTCCTTCGTGAGGCAGTGGCCGCCGACACCGGCGCCCGGCCAGAGTATGGCCCGGGTGATCCCCTCGCCCTTGAGGGAGTCAATCCCCGCGCGGACGTCGTAGACGTTGACGCCCATCGCCTCACAGTGGAGGGCGAGCTGGTTTGCGGCGGCGATCTGGAGGTCGCGGAAGGCGTTCTCTGCGGTCTTCGTCACCTCGGCCGCGGTCGCGGTCATCGGGATGATCTTCCCCGTCGTGAGCACCGGCCGGTAGAGTTCGACCGCACGCGCCGTGGAGACATCGTCGATCCCGCCGACGATCCGGTCGTGTTCCCGGATGTTCTTGAGCAGCCTGCCGACCATCACCCGCTCGGGGGCGTGCGCGAGGCAGAACTCCTCGCCGGCGACAAGACCCGATTCCTCTTCGAGGATCTCGCGGGCCATCCCGGCGGTCGTGCCGGGGGTGACCGTCGACTCAAGCACCACGAGCGTGCCATCCGAGAGGTGCCTTCCCACCTGCCTAAGCCCCTCGATCAGGGCCGAGAAGTCGGGGATGAGGTCCTTTGGGTCTTTAAACGGGGTCTGGATGGCAAGGGTTACCGCATCGCACTCCGCGACCTCGGAGAAGTCCGATGTGCACCGGAACTTACCCGCGCCGACGACCTTCAAAAGAAGTTCTTCAAGCCCCGGCTCCTCGCCCTTGAGCGGGGACTCCCCCCGGTTGAGCAGAGCGACCTTGTAACCGGAGGATGGAGAGTCGCGCTGGAATCCCCGGACTGACTCGAAATCGGGTGCGTCCGCAAAGAGCACCGCGGCGGGAATGCCGACGTACCCCATCCCGACAACACCGATATTCCGGATCGGCCCTCTCCTGTCGATGATCGACTGTAACCTGCTATTCATGCAAAAACCACCCTACATAGCAAAACATCGCGCGACATCCTCGCATATCTCCATATTCAGCAGCGCCTGTGCGGGGCTGACCGGGAACTCCCTTCCTTGGGCCGCGCAGTCGAGGAACGTCGAGAGTTCGAGTTTCAGCGGCTCCTGCTTGTTCACGAGCACCTTCTCGATGATGTTCTCCTGCACGTAACGCTCGTCCTCGACCGCGTACTGCCCGGGTTTACGGTGGATGTAGATCTCCTGGGCCATAAAGTCGCCCTCGACGGTGAACTCCTCCTCCTCGATGTAGATCATCCGAATCTTCTTTGAGGATTTCCTGCTTGCGGAGAGGTAGACCGGGGTCCCTCCGAAGGAGAAGAGGGCGCTGCAGACATCCTCGTTGCCGCTGCCGGCGAGCCGATAGGCCCCGTCGGGGAGAAGAACGTTTCGCATGATATCCACATCGTGGATCATCAGGTCCTCGACGACCGAGGAGCCGCTCACCCGGGAAGAGGCCGGGTTATGCCGCTTCATCTCGATGTAGAGGGGGTTTCGGACGATCTTTTTGATCTCGGGGACGATCGGGTTGAACCGCTCGATGTGCCCGACGCCGACGACAAGGCCGTCGGGGATCTTCCCGATGAGCTGCCTGCTCTCTTCCGCCGTCGCGCAGATGGGCTTTTCGATCAGCAGCGGCACCCCGGCGTCGAGGATCGTCTCCGCAACCCCGAAGTGGTAGGGCGTCGGGACACAGACGCTCACCGCGTCCACGCGCTCAAGCAGGCTCTCAACGGTCGGGGAGGCCGTTGCCCCGAATGCCCCGGCAAGTTCGCCGGCAGCCTTCAGGTTGAGGTCGAACAGGTGGAGCGAGTCCACAGCCTTCAATTCCGAGTATACACGGGCATGGTTCCTGCCCATCATTCCGACACCGATTACCCCTACGTCCAAGATCTCACCACCGGTAGTATTGTACGTGCCCTTTCCCGGAGTACTGGATAGTAATACTATACATTGGCACCGCTCCGCTATGACGTTATCGCGGCCCTCGTTCCGGGACAGGGACATATCCGGCCTGCCGGATCGCGGCCCCCTCGCCTGCTTCGGTTCAAAACCAATAAGGTTTTTCACGGCGAAACCAATGCCTGTGTTCCGCCCTTCCGGGTATCTTGCCCGTGTCATGCGCATCGACCCCATCCAGCGCCAGAGTCTCATCAGCCTCGCCTCAACGCTGGGCCTCACCGCGGTCGGGTTCCTCTCCACGATGTTCTTCGCCCATACGGTCGGTCCGTCGATACTGGGCGCATACTTTCTCTTTGTCGCCTACTTCAGCGTGTTCAACCTGATAGGAGACGGCGGATTCGGGGGCGCCGCGGTAAAGCGGATCAGCGAGGGCGAGGACCAGAACGCATTCTTCACCGCATTTATCTCTCTCCGGGTGGTGCTGGTGGCCGTCTCGGTGGGCTTCCTCTTCATTGCACAGCCATACCTCACCGACCTCACCTCATCGGGAGTCTTTCCCTGGCTGGTCCTCGCGCTGGTCGTCAGCGTCTTCACGAACATCGCCTCAAATGCGGTCTACGGCACCGGGAAGGTCGGCGTCAACCAGATCAGTGGCTTGCTCAACAACGTGATCCGGGTAGCCGTCCAGGTCGTCGCGGTCGTCCTCGGCTACAGTGTTGCAGGCCTCGCCGGCGGGTTCGTCGCCGGGCTCCTTGCAGGAGGGGTCTTCGCCTTCCGTTTCCTCGATCTCTCGCTGGCGCCGTTTGCCCGCTCCCATATCTCGAGCCTCTTTGCCTTTTCGTTCTGGACGTTCCTCAGCGCAAGCGGCTACCTCGTCTTCTCATACGCCGACACCATCCTGATCGGTCAGTTCATGACGGACGCCGACGTCGGCATCTACCGTGTGGCACTCCAGCTCACATCAATCGCGACGTTCGTCACCGTAGCGCTCCGTACCACCCTCTACCCGAAGGTCAGTTACTGGGGGAAAAAGGACGACCTCTCTTCGGCGGAGAACGCGCTTGCCCGTGCCTTCACCTACTCGCTCCTGCTCGCGGTCCCGGTCCTTGCCGGGGGTTGGCTCCTCGGCGAACGGCTCCTCTACTTCTTCTACGGGGCATCGTTCTCCGCCGGGGCAGCGGCTCTTTCGATACTCCTGCTCGTCCAGGTAGCCCACGTCTTCATGTTCCTCCAGACGATGTGCTTGAGCGCCCTCGACCGGCCGAAAGACGCGTTCCGGGTAACGGCAATCGCGGTTACCGTAAACGTCGGCTTAAACGTCCTCCTCATCCCGGCATACGGCATCGTCGGGGCATCGGCGGCCACGCTCGGCACCATGGTGCTGAACGCGGTGCTCGCCCGTCGTGCCCTCTCCCGGAGCATCCGGGTGCGGATAGAGCCCCGGGCCGTGGGCAACATCGTCCTTGCCGCGCTCGTGATGGGCGCCGTCGTCATGGCCTACTCGTTCGTCATCCCGCTCTCGAACGTCTTCGTCGTTCTCGGAGCGGTCGCACTCGGCGGACTGGTCTATCTCCTGGTCCTCCTCAAAATCGACCGGGGTATCCACGACGAACTGAAGGAACTGACCGTGAATCTCGGCATTCCCTGGCCCGGCGTGCTCTGATCCCGATGGGACGCTTCACCGGTTCACCGGACAGGGCTATCCTCTCCACCCTGAACGCCGGTGATGTCCTGCCCGTCCGGTTGAAATAGCAGATGCTGCAATGTGTGGCTACACTCGAGGAAGACGATGAGGAAAGAGGCTCGCGAACTGGAGCATGAAGAGTTCCTGCTTGCAGAGCAGGTCTGGCCGCGATAGTGCGTCCAGAAGGCAGACCCGACGCAGGATCGGGTTCGAACCCATCTGGGAGGCGAGACTGCCGACAAGCATCAGGGAGCGATTCATCTTCTGCTTCGGGGAGATGGCGGGGTGCAACGTCGCCCCCCATGATGTGAAACCCCGGGGCTTGAGTGCCGACAGCCCTCGGTATCACCGGAGAAACGAGGACAGGCCCTAGTGCTCGATCTTCTTGATGTGGTCGATGGCGTTCTCCGCCAGTCTCTCCCGTTCCTGCAGCTCGGCGACGTCCCGTATCGCCTCGAGCATGTGGACGGAGTCTTCGAGGAAACTCAGGATGTCGGCGGGGTAGAGGTCGATCCCGTATTCATCGAGGAGATGAGAGCTGATCTGGCGATGATCGAGCCCCATCTCCCGGAACTCAATGATGGTGAGGGTGAACTTCCGCTCCGGGCACCCGCAGAAGGGTGCGTTCTTGCACTTGCAGTCCATGAAGTCGCGGAAAAAAGCCAGGAGCTGCTCGTGCATCCGCCGGTCGAGGTTCTCGAAGTTGATCGCCCTCCCGAGCGACTCCAGAAACGCACCCGAGAAGACATGGTCCGGGAGCCGGAACCCTGCAGCCCGCTCCAGCTTCCGTGCCGCCCGGAACCGGGCCTTATCTGCAATCAAGACGCCTCTCCGGGCTCCTCGTCGAACTTCGCGAGCGACTTCATGGCGTTGCTCATGGTCTCGATCTCGATGAGCCACTCGTCGAAGAGGCCGGGGTTCTCCGCGTCGTCCTTGATGTACTTCGCGCAGCAGGTGGCGCCGTCGACCACGGCGGCCCCGATATTCGCCGCAACCTCGAGCGCCTCCTCGAGGTTCTCCTCGTCGATACCACGGCCCTTCTTCACGAGCGTCTTGATATCCTTGTCGAACTCGCCCTCGAGGTACTTCCGGCAGGCGGTGAAGAGCACCAGCAGGGAGAGCTGGATCGACCCGACGATATCCTCGAGTTCTCCCTCGGGAAGTCCGGTCATGACGATCAGTTCCACGTCGTCGAGTTTCTCGATGGCCTCCTCCTTCGTGAACCGGCCGTTCTGGTAGAGGCGGATGATCTTTAAGACCGAGAGGGTGATGTCCTCGGTGAAACCGTAGAGCATCTGCTCGCCTTCCGAGACCTCTTCGCCTTCGGCCGGCTCGAAGTTAGCACTCTCCAGTGTTTTTATCCAGTTGTCCCAGCGCTCCTGATTGTAAAAAATATAGAAGAGTTTCATGGGTTCTGCCTGTTTGGCACTCGCTTTCTTCGCCATATCAGTACACATTCGGAGTGCCTCTGTTAAAAATCATTTGCTCTTCGTGCAGAGAGCCGGAATCGCCGTGATTTCCCAACATTCATGTAGGACGAGCGAGCATAAGAAGAGCAGATGGCGAGAGTTTGCGGGCTTGATACACTCCTGAAATCCTATGAGCCGATTGCGGTCGCTCTCTCCGGGGGGACGGACAGTTCGGTCCTGCTGGCCTTTGCCCGGCGGCACACCGTCCGGGCGATCGGCATCAGCGTCGATACCGGCCTTACCCCCCCGGGGGAACTCGCAGCGGCGCGGGAGCTCTCGGATCGCCTGGGCGTCCCGCACGTCGTGATATCGCTCGATATGCTTGAGATCCCCGCTGTCCGGGAGAACCGGCCGGACCGGTGCTACGTCTGCAAGCGGGCGATGATGGAGGCGGTCGCCGCGGAGGCAGAGCGGCGGGGATGCCGGACGGTGGTCGACGGGACCCATGCCGACGACAGGCCCGCGATGCGGCCCGGAATGCGGGCGTTGTCCGAACTCGGCATCAGGAGCCCGTTCGCCGAGTGCGGTATGGGGAAGGAGGATGTCGAGGTCCTCGCGGGGGAACTCGGGGTGCCTGTCCGCCCGCCGTCCGCATGCCTCGCCACCCGCATCCCCACCGGCGATGCGGTCACCCGGGAGTGTCTCGCGCTCGTCGCGGCCGCCGAAGCCCTCCTCGCGCAGGAGATCCCGGGGAAGATACGGGTCCGGTGCACCGGGAGGCACGCCCGGGCCTCCATCGAGGTCGACCCGGCACACCACCGGAGGCTGGAGCGGCTGCTCGGTGCGGTGAAGGAACTCGGGTTCGAGGATGTAGCGATCGCTCCCGGGGGCTACAGAGAGGGAGGTGCGGATTCATGGAAGCGGTGATGATCAGGTACGGCGAGATCTTTCTCAAGAGCGAGCCGGTGAAACGGCGGTTCATCTCGATAATGACCGGGAACATCAGCCTCGCGCTGGAGGCCGAGGGGCTCTCCCACCGCTTTGAGACCCCCCGGGGACGGGTCCTGATCTTCGGCGAAGAGCCCCGGCGCATCGCCGCGGTGGTCGCGAGGACCTTCGGGGTGGTGAGCGTCAGTGTCTGCACGGTGACTTCCGCCGATATCGACGGGATCGCGCCCGCAGCCGTCGAGCACGCAGAGCGGCACCTCCGGCCGGGGATGTCGTTTGCGGTCAGGGCGCGGCGGTCGGGCGTCGCGGGGTTCAACAGCCAGGAACTCGCGGCGGCGGTCGGCTCGGCCGTCCTCGACCGGATTCCGGAGGCCAGGGTGGACCTGACGGCGCCCGATTACGAGGTCTTCGTGGAAGCCCGGGAGTTCGGCGGCCTGGTCTACGACGAGAAGATCGCCGGGCCGGGCGGGCTCCCCTACGGAACACAGGACGAGGTGATGGCCCTGCTCTCGGAGGGGATCGACTCGCCCGTTGCGTCGTGGCTGATGATGCGCCGGGGATGCCTGATGGTGCACGTCCATATGCGAAGCGGGCGGTTCGGCGGGGCGGATTCGGAGAAGAACGTCCTGCAGAACCATGCCCGTCTCTCCCGCTGGATCCCCGGACACCCCCTCGACCTTCTGGTCGTGGACATGGAGCCGTTCTTTGAGGTGATCACGGGCCTGAAGGAGCCCCGCTATCGGTGCATCCTCTGCAAGCGGTTCATGCTCCGGGTGGCGGGCATCCTTGCGGGAGAGCGCGGTGCCTATGCGCTTGTCAACGGCGACAACCTGGGGCAGGTGGCTTCGCAGACGCTCGCGAACATGACGGTGATCGCCCCGGCGGCGACCGTTCCGGTGCTCCGGCCCCTGATCGGGTTCGACAAGGAGGAGATCGTCGAGCGCGCCCGCGCCATCGGGACATTCGAGGCACATCCGGGGAGCGTCGGGTGCACGGTCGCCCCCCGCTACCCCTCGACGGCGGCACCCGCGGCGACGATCGCGCAGCTTGAGGAGATGATCGACGTCGCGAGCCTCGCGGCCCGGGCGGCGGGGACGGTGCGGCGGTACCGCGCGAAGAACGGGGAGATCGAGGAAGGGTGGTGAGGAACGTCCTCGACCGTTGAATGCATGTTGATCCCCGATTGTTCTTGGAAAACTGTCAATTTCTCTAAATTCGCATAACCCCATACACGGATTTCCATCGGCTATCGCCACGCACTGCCCCCGCCCCGAGGGGCGGGGGAGGAGGCCGGAGGCCGGGCGGGGTGGGGATACGGGTATTCCCTTGCGGGGAGGGGGGAGACCCCCCTCCCCTGTCCCC
>JAENYE010000007.1 GCA_016841955.1 Methanobacteriota archaeon | reverse complement strand
CGGCCAGTCGTTCCCCGCACCTGCGGTGCTCAAACTCCTGCCCTTCGGCCAGTCGCACCCCACCCCAAGGGGCGTGGGCAGTGCGTGGCGATATCCCCACGGTCCACTGCACCGGGATTGTTCCTTGCTTACGTTATTCTGTCTGCCGCCCGAGGATCAGCTGTCCCACCAGAGCACTCCGGAAAAAAGACAGGATGGATAATTATATATCCGGCCGGCCGCACACTCCCATTAACCATGTACCTCGTCATCCGCTGTCCGGGCTGCAAGACCTTCAATTACGTGGACCGTTACCAGCGCTGGAGGCTCTGTCCCATGTGCGGGGAGGCGATCAACGTCGGGCGTGCGCCGGTCTACCTGGAAGCCGACGATTTCCAGGATGCAGAACGGGTGGTGGAGCAGCTGGAGTCGTATCTGCACCAGACCGGGAAAAAAGACCTGACAGAGCAGGATATCCGGCAGTTGCGGGCCCAGTATGCCAGGTGGGTGAAGAGCCGGGTCTGATCACCAGAGACGCCCGCAGCCCGGACAGAGCATGCTCACTCTTCTTCCGCAGTGCGGGCAGTAAAGGCCCGTGCGTTCGTTGCTGGATAGCGGTCTCCCGCATCGCTTACAGTGAATCGGGGCCTCGAACCCACACTCGTGTCTGACCATCAATCCAGATATTCGTAGTCCTTCACAAAAAGATTTCCTTTCCCGCGGTTCGCAATATCCCCGGTGAACCGGATAAGCGTGTGCCCCTCGTGCTGAACCGTCCCGATCTTTCTGAAGGTGGGGAGCATCCCCTGCGCGGTGCCGTAGACGTAGCAGGAGCCTCCCTTCATGTTCGCACCCGGGCGGCGGCAGTCCCCGTGGACGACGAGCGTGCCGCCGTGCATCTCCGCCCCGGCCATATCCCCGGCATCGCCGTGCACGGTCACGGTGCCGCCGGCGATGCTCTCCGCCAGGAAGTCGCCGGCGCGGCCGAAGACCTCCACGGTGCCGCCGATCATGCCCTTCCTGCCGCCGCGGTACCCCGACGCACAGTAATCGGCGGCGTCGCCCCGGCAGACGATGGCGCCCCCCGCCATCTCCCTCCCGAGCCAGCCGTCGGCGTTGCCGTGAATCTCAATGGTCCCGCCGCTCATGAAGTTGCCGCAGTGCATCCCGATATCCCCGAGGATGGTGATCGTCCCGCCGTCCATGTACTCGCCGACCCGTTTAAGCCGGAACGTCTCCCCCGAGAGGACGACCTCGACGTCCTCAGCCCGGCCGGCGTCGCCCTCCACCGAGACCGAGAAGACCTCGTCGAGCCGGAGCTCGCGGTTCCCCCGCCAGACCGAGAGATCGGTGCCGGCAAGGAAGTTCTTCGGGACGATCGACTCCGCCTCGATGGGAATGAACGACTTCGCGGCAGGTTTCATGGCGAGCGTGACCTTCATATCCTCGCCTCCGTCTCGATGCACCGGTTCCGGTTCAGGTACTCCTCCTGCACCGGGTAGTTCCTCATCCGGACGGTGTAGTAGCGGTCGAACTTCTCGATGAAGTCCGGGTCTTTTCCCATATCGTAGTTCTCGGAGACCTTCGGCCGGACCCAGAACGTGGCGTTGCTCCCGTCGATCAGGCACTCGCCCCTCCGGGCGACGACCCTGCCCCGCTTGATCGTGTACTCGGTCCGGCTGAACGCATCGATCACTTTCTGGTAGTCGGTTGCCGGGTCGACCTCGTCGATCCGGAGCGGGTAGATGGCGACGTCCGCATCGGCGCCCGGCCCGAGATGGCCCTTCCCGAGGTCCTGGATCCCGAGCGCCTTCGCCTGGCCGGCCCGGGTCATCACCGCGATCTCGTACCAGTCCAGTTCCCGCTCGATCGCCGGGAGGGGCACCCTTGCCGCAGTATCGGGGTGGATTGTGGCGAACTCGGCATCGCGGTACTTCTTGCTCATCAGGAGGGCGATGATCTCCGGGTATTTGACGAACGGCGCCCCGTTCGGATTATCCGTCGTGAGCAGGCACTGCCAGGGGCTTTTGGTGAGGAGCGCGAGCTCAAGGCCGATCGCCCACATGATCGAGTTGACCAGGTTCTTGCGCCGGTAGATGACCGGGATGATCCCGGAACCGGTCTCGAGCTCCACGTCGTGGTTGCTCCACTTCTCGTGGTGGAGGCGGTAGAGGTTGAACTCCATCGGCCCGTCGGCGGTCATCGTCGTCGTCCGGCCGAACATCACCTGCCCCATGTCCATGACGATCTGCGGGCGCATGTCGACGAACCGCGCGATCGGCTCGCTCTTCGAGCAGAAATCCTTCCACCCCGACCCGCCGTAGGCGTGGAACTGGACGTGGGTGGCATACAGTGTCTGCCGCTTTTTGTTCAGGTCCGGGATGAGGCCGAGCGACCCGAGCGTGCAGGTGTAGTTCCCCGGAGTACCCAGGTTGTTGCAGTGCAGGTGGACGGAGTGCGGGAGGCCGAGGAGTTCGTTCGCCTCGACGATCGACCGGATGATCTCCGCGGGCGTCACCTCGAAGTAGGGCACCGGGTCCCTGATGCAGGAGACGTTCTTGCCCCACTGCCAGGCCTCGGTGCCGCCGGGGTTCGTGAGCTTGACGCCGAACCCCTTCACCGCCCGGAGCGTCCAGGCGATGATGGCCGCGACCCTCTTCGTGTCGCCGTCGCGGATCGCCTCCATGATCCCCCAGTTTCCGTCGAAGAGGGTGTTTGCCATCGTGTCCTGGAGGGGGGTGTAGATGAACTCCTCGTGGGTGTGGCGGGCCTCGAGCGGCGCCATCGCGCCCTCGAGCAGGGTGGTGTAGCCCATCACGCTGTAGCGGTAGCTGTTGCCGTAGGTCGTCGGGACGCTGTAGCCGGACGTGGAGTGCAGCGGCCCGCGCCGGGGCGTCCTGCCGGCCCGCATATCCTCGGGGCTCATGTATCTCCCGAAGTTCACCTTCGTCCCGCAGATATGGGTGTGGGAATCGACCCCGCCCGGCAGAGTGAGCATGCCGCGGGCGTCGATCACCTCCGCCGCATCGCTCACCTCCTCGACGATCTTCCCGTCGCGGATGGCGATATCCATCGTCTCGGCGTTGATGCCCCGGAGAGGGTCGATCACACAGGCGTTCTTCACCAGGAGTTCGGTCATCGCTCTTGCGCCTCCTGCATCAGCGCGTACATCCGGGAGAGGACCTCCCGATCGGACAGGTAATCGGTGGAGAGGACCTTCCTCGTCCGGATCGGCACCCCGTCCATCCGGTAGGCCGTCCCCTCCGCGTCGATCCCGGTCACCGCCACCGGGATCTGGACGTTGCAGAAC
This sequence comes from Methanobacteriota archaeon, assembly GCA_016841955.1. Taxonomy (GTDB): domain Archaea; phylum Halobacteriota; class Methanomicrobia; order Methanomicrobiales; family Methanoculleaceae; genus Methanoculleus. The sequence continues at coordinate 91,833 of JAENYE010000007.1, read as the reverse complement.
GCGGTGGTGGCGTTCGGGTAGGGGTCGAGCTGGACCACCGGTATATCGGCGAGGTGCTCGAGACACCGGCGCGGGAAGTGGGCGGCCGGGTCGCTCCCGACGATCAGCGCCGCATCGCACTCTTTCCGGGCCAGGACATCCACCGCTGTCGTCTCCCCGGGGTTGTAGAAGGCGATCCCCCGGGAGAAGTCGATCCCGAAGGGGTAGCCGGTCATCCAGGTGTTCACTTCGTTGGACCCGTAAACGTTGTAGTGGCCCCGCATCGCCGAGATGGTGAACTTCGTGTGCCGGCTCAGCTCCGAGACGAGTTCGATGGCGTTCCGGATGTTCTTGTACTTCCCCCGGGTCATCGTGAGCCCGAGCCCGAAGTAGACCGCCCCGAACTTCGCACTCTTGCAGAGGTTCGCCACCCTGATAAGCTGCTCCCGGGTGACGCCCGCGACCGTACGCGGGATCGTCTCCGTCTTCCCCTGGACGATCGCCCGGAGCGCGGAGAGGACCGCGTAGTCCCCGCCGGGCTTGATCCGCACGAACTCGTCGGCGATGTTCGCGGTCTCGGTCTTCCTGACGTCGACGACGATCACCTTCCGGTCGCGGAAGGCGTTCTCGAGGAAGAACCCCTCCGCGTAGCGCGTGTACCGGGAGAGGTGGCGGGGGTGGGCGTCGATCGGGTTCGACCCCCAGTAGATCACGAGGTCCGCCCGGTTCTTCACCACCCCGAGCGTGCATCCCGGGTGCCCGACCTCCTGGATGGCGAGGATCGACGGCCCGTGGCAGACCGAGGAGGTGTTGTCGATCACGCCCCGCACGAGCTCGGCCATGTGCACCCCCACGCACTGGGCCTCCCCGTGGGTGCCGCTCCACCCGTAGAGGAGCGGGCGTTCGGCGGAGAGGAGCATATCGGCGGCATACCGGATCGCCTCATCACAGGTGATATCCTTCCACTCGTCCCCGTCGCGCAGGATCGGCCCTTTGAGCCTTTTTTCGCCCATGAACTTCGTTGTACCGAGTTCGCAGGCGTTGGTGACGGCGACTACCCTGTCATCCTCCACTTCCACCTCGATGTCGTCGCAGAGGCATCCGCAGAAGGGGCAGACCGCGTCCTTAACGATCATAAGCCAGGCCTCCCAGGTCTTCCATCAGCTCGTGAACCCTCTTCGGTTCTTCGTCCGTCGGTTCGATCTCCACCTCGTGGGACTTGAAGTCCGGCATCCCGGTGGAGTGGGTGCCGGCAGCGACGATGTGGTTTGCGTACGGTCCGTACGGCACAAAGACGGTTCCCATCTCCACCTCGACCGATGCGGAGGCCCGCATGACGACCTCCCCGCAGGCCCCGGTCACCCTGACGGTATCGTGGTCGGCAAGCCCGAGTTCCAGCATATCGAACTCGTGCATGAAGCAGGTGGAGGTCTCCGTCGCGTAGGCGGCGGAGGTCTTATCCTCGACGGTCACGCCCTGGTTCACCGTCCGCCCGGTGATCATGAGAAACGTCATGCCTCCGCTTCCTCCCCCTGCACGCCTTCCACCATGCGGGCGACCCGGATCGCACGGTTCGGGCAGTTGTTCTCGCAGGTCTTGCACCCCGTGCACTTCTCTTCGTGGAGTATCGTCACCCGGCCGCCCTCGATCCGCATGATCACCTCGTCGCTTGCGGATGTCCCGGTCCCCGCAAGCTGGGGGTCCACCTGCCGGTTGACCGGACAGGAGACGCAGCAGTTCCCGCACCGCATGCAGAGGGTGTCGTCGACCTGGAGCCGGTACCACGAGGAGAACGCCGTTTTATCGCGCCGGGTGACGTCGAGTATCCGCCCGCTCGCAAGGACGCCCTCGGGGCACGCCTCGACGCAGAGCCCGCACCGGATGCAGTGGCCCGGGTAAACCTCCGGCTCCCACCCGTCCTTCTTGCGGAGGACCGCGATGGCGCCGGGCGCGGGGCAGATCATCATGCAGGAGAGGCACGCCGTGCATTCCTTCTCCGTCCGGGACGGGTAGTCCTTGAAGTAGGAGGGTGTGACCAGTGGCGCGGTCTTTGCGAAGAAGAACTTCTTCAGCCATTCCGGCCGGAGGAACTCCCGCACGTAGTAGACGATCGATCGCATATCCTCACCTCTCGTTGCACGCGATGCAGGGGTCGCTGCTGATGAACGTCGACGTCACGTCGGCGATCGACGTGACATCCCTGATCATCGAATGGGCGCAGGCCTCAATGTTCATGATCGACGGTGTCCGGATCGCGATATCGAGCACCCTGCCGTATTCGTCGGTCTTTATGGAGTAGGTCAGTTCACCCCGTGGGGCTTCGCCACTGTACGAGGCTTCGCCCGCCTTGCAGAGGCCCCCGCCCCGGATGGGGCCTTCGGGAAGACGCTCCACGCACTTCCGGATCAGGTCGATGCTCTGGAAGACCTCCTGGAACCTGACCATGATCCGGGCGAAGTTGTCGCCCTCGGTCCGGGTTATCTGCTCGAAACCCAGCGCCCGGTAGGTCGGGTGGCGGAGGCGCAGGTCGGACTCCTCGACACCGCTCGCCCGGGCCGTGGGGCCGACGGTGTGGGCGCGGATGGCCTCCTCACGGCTCATGACCCCGATCCCCTTGCTCCGGAGAGCGATCAAAGGGCCGGTCTCAAAGATCCTGGTATGCCGCCTTATCTCGTCCTCCACCTTCACGAGATCGGCAAGCATCGCCGCGGCGTCCTCCGGCAGGAGGTCGAACCGGACCCCGCCCGGGATCATGTAGGCGGTGTTGATCCTCGAGCCCGTGATCCGCTCGAGGTTGTCGAGCACGGTCTCCCGGGTGTTTAAGAGGTACATCGCGAGCGTCTCGTGCTCGATCGTGTAGCAGTAGGAGAAGTTCGCGAGGATGTGGCTTGCCATCCGGTCGAGTTCGTTCACGATGACCCGGAGGTAGGCCGCCCGCGGCGGGACCGCGATGTCGCTGATCTCCTCCATCGTCTCGATGAAGACCATGTTGTGGATGACCGAGCAGATACCGCAGACGCGTTCCGCAAGGAACATCACCTCCTGCCAGGGGCGGCCACGCATGATCCGCTCGATCCCTTTTTTCATGTACCCGAGCTCGACCTCGGTCCTGAGCACCCGCTCGCCAGCCGTCTCGCACTTGAGGCGGACGGGTTCTTTCCAGCAGGGGTGCACCGGACCGAGCGGGATGGATACATCGACGGTCTTCTTCATGGCTGTTTCTCCTCGTAGTCTTTGTATATCAGCGGCGCGACCGAGAGTATGGCATTGAGGATCTCCGTCGGGCGGGGCGGGCAACCCGGCACCTGTGCGGCGATGGGTATGTAGTTCTCGACGGGCGGAGTCGTCAAGGTACCCCTCCGGGCATAGACGCACCCCGATATCGGGCAGTTCCCGATGGCGACGGCCACCTTCGGCTCCGGGATCTTCTCCCAGATATCGCGGAGTTTGTCCACCCACTGGGGGGTGACGGAGCCGATGACCAGGAGGACGTCGGCCTCACGGGGGTTGTTGTGGACGTAGATGCCGTACTGCTCGATATCGTAGCGCGGCGCGAGGCAGGCGAGCACCTCGATGTCGCAGCCGTTGCACGACCCGACGTCGACGTAACTGACGTGGATCGACCTCGACCGGACGGCGTTCTTGATATCCTGGAGGATGCTCATGAGAGGACCGCCTCCCGGATCCGTGCTTTCCCTCTCGCGATCGCTTCGTCTCTCGATGATTCGTTCCCTATCATTGCTCTTGTCTCATCGCATATCGACTGCATGACTTGCGGGTCCACAAGCGGCACGAACCGGGTGAAGAGTTCGCACCCGAGTTCTTCCGCCACCGGGTCGTCGTTATTATCCGCGTACTGCTGCCCCATCTCCCACCGGGACCCGAGGTTCTCGAGCAGGGACATGTCGAACCGCCGGATCAGCACCATGCGGAGTTTCGCGTCGGTCAGCCCGAGGCGTTGGGCAATCGCCCGGACGGCCTCGTCGTGCTTCGTGCTCGTCAGGATGTTGTACTTCATCTGCCGGAGGTCTTTCTCGTAGAGGTACCCGGTCATGCGTATCCCCCCGCTTTCAGAAGAGCGTAGCCGACGAAGAGGGCGACCGCCAGCCAGAGCCCCGCCGTCTCGATCCTCTTGAGCCGCTCCTCGTTCGAGGCGCGGTGGACGAGGGAGAGGGCCACGAGGACCGCGGCGAGGACCACCGCCTCGCCCCGGACCGTCCCGTTCTGGAGCCACTGCACCAGGGCTATGACGAGGTACGTTGCCCCTCCGAACAGCACCAGTTCGCGGATCATGGCATCACCCACCACAGGTATCCGACGTAGGCAAGCATCAGCCCGGTGATGAGCCCCTGGATGGTGACGCTGTCAAACGGCGAGAGCATGGGCGTTATCGCGCATACGAACGAGAGCGATACAAGAATTACGGCCATGATGACGAGCGCCGCCCAGAACGGCACGGCCCCGACGAAGATCGCGACGAAGGCGTAGAGGAGCACGAACGTCTTGAGCCCGTCGATGACGGAGATCCCCGCCCGCCAGACCCCGAAGTGCTCAGTCTTGTAGCCGCTCACGAGTTCTTTGCTCTCGACGATGGAGAAGGGCCCGTAGGGCAGCTTCGAGAGGATCACGAGATACATGGCTATCGCAACAGGCGGCGCTATCAGGAGGAACGGCCCGTGGACTGCCTGATAAGCGGTGATATCCCGCAGGAGGAGCGATCCCGTGAAGAGGTAGATCGCGGCGATCGTGACGAAGAGCGGGATCTCGGAGGCCGCGGATATGACCGACCGGACACCGCCGAACTTCCCGTAGGGCGATCCCGACGAGAGCCCGAACCCGTGCTCCACGACCTTGTGGAGCATGTAGATCGCAAAGAGGATCAGGATGCTCTCGCCGGCAAGGACGATGAAGAGCGCTGCGCTCCATATACCGATGCCGACGAGCACGACCCCTACGTAGAGCGCGGCGCTTGCCGTCTTCGGGATCCAGGTGCTCTTGAACGAGAACTTCAGGGCGTGTAAGATCTCCTGCCAGACGGGAGGCCCGGGCCGCATCTGTACCCGTGCGATGACTTTCCGGTGGAGCCCCAGCAGGAGGAGTCCGAACGCTGCTGCAAATACCAGGTACTCGATCATGTCAGTATCCTATGAACGGGATATCCTCTTCTCCGCCCGGGGCCCGCCACCAGAGCCCCAGGAAGATGACCAGTGCCGGGAAGGCGATCACGATGGCTGTCTCCGCCGCCCAGAGCGGGATGAGGGCTGCCGCCAGCGCCGCCCATGCGGCGACGATAACGGTGGCCGATGCCGCGAGTCCCAGGGAAACCGTCTTTCTCTTCATGGTTATCAGATGGTTATGGCAATCTCCACGACGCGCAGGAAGATCAACAGCGATGAGAGGGAGCACATGATGACGTAGGGGGCGCCCGGCGCCCGGAACATCTCGGCCTTTGCCGCGTAGAACGGCGCCATCCCCTCTCCGATGACGCCGAGTGCGAGGAGGGCTTTGCCCACCGGCGGGACCGCGATGGCGCCTGCCGCAAGAGCCGGTATCGAGAGCGTGCCGGTGGTCGCGAGGATCAGCGCGGCGCCCCCGAAGAGCGGCAGGGTGGCGACCATGGCGACGATGCCGTATTCGTACGCGGCATCGAGGACGTGGCGGCTTTTCACCGCCGCGACGATGCCGACGTTCGTGATCCCGACGAGCGAGGCAAAGAGCGTGAAGTTGAAGATATCCCCGCTCCCCATCGCTCCCATCGTCGCGAGGCCGCACGCGATCGTCATGAACCGCCGAAAGCGCATCTCTGAGACGGCGGTCTCCTTCGCGTAGTAGGCGTCCCCCCCGAACGCTATGTCGACCTGCCCTTCGGGCCTGCTCAGGATGGCGAGGCCCGTAAAGATCAGCGCGAGCAGGAAGAGCGTGAGGGTGTAGGGGCTGTAGTAGTGGAGGATATCCCCGAACTCCAGCACGAAAAGGTCGCTTCCGCCGATCTCAGGCATTCGGACCACCCCGCATGGTGCCGATGAGCGACATCTTGGCCAGGACTTTGACGAGGATCGCCGATCCCGCGAGCATGACCGCGAAGAACCAGTACTGTGGGAGGAGCATGAAGACGAAGAACGCGACGATCCAGAACACCCACGAGTAGCCGCTCGCCGTCTCGATCAGCTCGAACCGCTCGCTATGGTCGCGGCAGAGGAAGTAGAAGATCACGCCGAGGCCGGCGACGGCGCCGCCGGAGAACCCGGAGAGGACGATACCGTAGACGACGAGGATCGCGGCGAGTATGCCGGGAGCGCTCTCCATCACCTCGATCCGCAGGCCGGCCGCCGGCGGCCGGACGTAGCCTTCCTTGACCCGGTAGATCTCGGAGAGCGCGATCAGCTCGGAGACCCCCACCACGAGGCCCGGAAGGATGAGGGCTTCCGCAAGGTCGGTGCCGACCAGCGCGATGAACGCGAGGGTGACGACCTCGATGAGGTCCGTGAGCAGCAGGCGGTGGAGGCCGTCGGTCTCCCGCATCAGGGCAAAGAACGCGACTCCCGCCGACGCGAACGCCACGAGGAGGCCGATCGAGTAATCGGGGATCATTTTGCCTCCCTCCGGTAGAGGTACGAGGCGATCGCAAACGCTGCAAAGAGGATGCTCGTCTCGACGACCGTATCGAGCCCCCGGGTGTTGTAGAGGATCTCGTCGATGATCCCTCCCGGATGGGCGACGATCGTCGTGCCGAGGTAGTGCGTGTGGTCCGCAAGGTACTGCGAGAGCGGTGTTAAGTAAGCGGTGACGTAGCCCGCGTAGGGCGAGTTCTCCGGGTACTGGACGACGACCTCCGTTGTGCCGAACGGCACTCCTCCCCGGTCGTAGGGGTAGAGCGAACTTGCGGGGTCGAGCGTCTTCGGGTAGAGCTGCTGCTCCTCGAATCCGAGCGGCAGGGAGAGGATGCCGGCGAGGGAGATGATGATGCACGCACCGGCAAAGAGCGCCACGAGGTTCTGGAAGTTGGAGACGAACCGCGATATCCGCGTGATGATCAGCACGATGCATCCCTCCACTCCATCAGGCGCACGATGACGAACGTGCTGATCGCGGTGACCGCGACGAACGTCAGGAGGGCCAGGGCCTCGTCGTAGGCGAGCATGACCAGTAAGAGGCCCCATGCCGGTATCTCGAGGTTGATCAGCCGGGCGACGTAGGTCTTCGGCCGCACGAAGGCGACGGAGAGGACGCCGATCACGAGGATGGCGAGGCCGAGGACGAAGACGGCGTTCACGCTTCGGCCCTCCTCACGGCCATGAGGACGAATATCGTGACGACCGGGGCGATGAGGGAGACCGTGATGGCGACGTCCAGGTAGCCGCGGTCTACGATGAACGGCACGATACCGGCGACGAGGATCCCGAGCGAGATCACCTTCCCGTAGGAGTCCCGGGTAAGAGCGGTAGAGACCGCACCCAGGAGCGCGACGAGCCCGAACGCGACCTGCAGTGCGACGATCACCGCTTCACCCCCCCCGCATAGGTGCTTGCTACGGCGTTCGCCTCGAGCGTGGAGCCGACGAAGTAGGCTGCCGCCGCGACGAGGGAGAGCGGGTGATCCAGCAGCAGGACGAGTGTACCGGCGACGGCGAAGTTCATGACGTTCGCGTAGGGGAGTTTCCGGCCGGTGTTCCGCTCGATAACGACCCGGATAGCGGCAAAGACCGCGATCGCGGCCACGAGATAGAGCGCGATCACTGTCTGATCCTCCAGAGCCGTGCAAGAAGCCTGCTTGCGTGGGTATGGGAGAGCCCCTGGATGGTGAGGATGGCGATCACCATGCCTGCGATGAAGTCCGTGGCGGCGAACCCGACCTGGGTGAAGGCGTAGACGACGAACGTGGCGAGGACTGCGCCGGTGGTCCCCGCGTAGCCGGGGTCGTGGCAGATGCGGTTGCCGATAAAGACCATCAGGGCCGCGGCGAGCCCGCCGGGGATGCCGGCGACGTAGACGCCGCAGGCGGCAAGGAGTGTCCCGGCCGAGGCGTCGGGGGAGCAGACGATGTTCCCCATCATGGTGCCGCCGGCAAGAGCGCCGCCGCCGGCCTCGATATCCCGCGCGACGGCAGACGCTCCGCTGACGCCCCCCGCTTCCGGCAACCTGAAGAGAATATCGACGGTCACGAAGAGAATCCAGCTGATAGTCGCTGCCGCCAGGATATGGAGGAACTCGCCCAGCATTCTAGCTCAACTAATGGAAAATACGGTCAATCAATTCAATAAAGGTTTTGTTGTTAACATTTCGGGCACGATTCGGCCGAATTGCGCCTCCGGCGCACCTCCGGCATGATGGCACCTGATTAATATTGTATATAATGTAATGAATTTTATATACAATATATTTTTCCACGCACCGTTTCGGGACTCTTTGCGCCGCTGTTGCCGGATCCCGGGACCGGGCAGGGTTTTCGGATCAGGCCCGGATGAGGGTGATACCGCGCACGCCGCCCGTCAGGCAGGCTGCCGCGCAACGAGCCCGGCCGCCGGGGAACAAGTATAATTCTCCCGGCACCGACATATATGCACGCGGGGGTTGCCGAGCCAGGTCAAAGGCGCTGGATTTAGGGTCCAGTCTTGAAGGAGTTCAAGGGTTCGAATCCCTTCCCCCGCATCCGGTAAATCCGACCGGGGCGTAGACTCAGGTGTGCCCCGCGCTCGTCTTCGCACGGAACCGCGTTACCATTCCTTTTCCCGTCGACTCACGCGAAGAGCGAGCGTAGCGAGCTTGAGCACCGCCAGGTGCGAAGTGCAACTCCCCCGCAGGGGAAGGAGCGTGAGAAGCCGTCAGGCTTCGAAGTGCGACGGACGGGACGTCCGGAGCTGCGAAAAACGCGAAGTCTGTGATACACGTCCTCCCCGTCTTCGCGGCCTTCGCGCCTTCGCGTGAGACCTTCTCTCTCACGCCAGCTCATGCTTCCGGAGGAACTCCCGGACCTGCCTCGACTCGATCCAGCCCCGGTCGAGCTCCCGGATGTAGCCGTTGATCCGCTCGACCTGCTCCCCGATCCTCTCTACGGCCGTCCCTTCGTCGAGCAGTTCGGTCATGCCGAGGATCACCTGGAGCGGCTGGCGGATGTGGTCGCCGAGGATCGCGAACTGCTCGATGTTCCGCTCGATCTGCTCGAACGCCTGCCGGCGGAGCTGCTCGTTCTGTTTCCGCTCGGTTATATCCCTGCCGACCACGTGAACCCCGATCACCGACCGGTCGCGGACGATCGGGGATTCGTTCAGCTCGAGGAACGCCACGGACCCGTCTTTGCGGCGGAACTCGATCTCGAGCCCCTCGACCGGCTCGCCCCTGACTATCTTCTTCCGTCCCTCCTCCCACACGGGGAGGGACGATGGGACGACGTAGTCGCGGCACTGGCAGCCGATGAGTTCGTCGGGGGTATAGCCGAGGATCCTCATCACCGCCGGGGACATGTAGGCGATCCCGCCCTCGTGGTAGCAGGTGTAGATCATATCGAAACTCTGCTGCGTGATCTCCCGGAACTGGGATTCGCTCTTCTCGAGACACTCTCGTGCCTGGAATCGCTCCATCGTTCTCCCGAGACGTCCGGCGATAGTATCTATCAGCGATCGCTCCTCCCGGAGGAACGGGCCTTCGTCCTCCCCGGGCATCTCGCGGAGGTAGCAGACCTCCACCGTGCCGACCGTCTCGGCGTGGACGACAATTGGAGACGCCTGCCGCCAGGGCGTCTCCCGGAACCGTTCCGTCCTGTACTCGCGCCCACGCACCGTGATCCTGGCAACGGTATCCTCCGGGTACTGCCAGCCGGAAGGGAGCACCTGAACGGCGTCGCGGAAGATCCCGTCGAGCGTGATTCCCGGCTGCTCAATGATGCGGGATACCGCGTAAAGGGTCGAGAGTTCTTTTATCCGCTCGTTCAGGTCGTGTGTCAGGTTCCGCAGGGCATCCCCCGCCCGCTTCACGTCGGTGATATCCCTCGCAATGACCGCGACCCGGGTGACGCCGCCGTGCTCATCCCTGACCGGGTAGAGAACGGCATCGTACAGACGCCCTTGCCATGTATCCTCGAATCGTGCGGCCCTGCCCGACCTGGCGACCTCGTGGAAACGGGCCGCATATACCCCCGCCATGTCCGGCGGGAGAAGATCGCACACATTCGTGCCGATGAGGTCCTCCCGGGAGAGCGCAAACCGCCGGGTCGCCGTCTCGTTGACGTCGATAAGCCTGCCTTCCGTATCAAGGAGAACGATCATCTCTTCGGGGGCGTCGAGGAGGGCGCGGGCCGTCGCCTCGCTCTCCCGGAGTTCATACTCGGTGCGCTTCCGGTCGGTGATGTCGTAGAGCTGCTCGACGACCAACTCCACTTCCCCCTGTTCGTCGAGGATCGGGCTTGAGCGGCACTCCATGTACCGCCCGAGTTCGGGCACGAACTTCTCGACAACCTCCTGCTTTCTACTCGCGAGCGCAAGGTCCGTCGCGCAGACCGCGCAGGGCACGATCCGCCCGATGAGTTCGTAGCACTTCCACCCTTTCGCCTCCTCCGGCGTTATCCCGAGCATCTCGTAGCCGGCACGGTTGTAGCGCAGGATCGTATGGTCCGGCAACTGGATGCCGACTATGTCGCCGAGGCTCTCAAACAAACCCTCAAGCAGGGTGTTCGCCTCCTCCAGGCGGCGTCTGGTCTTTTCTTCCCCGGTGACGTCCTGCCAGGTGACGACGGCACCGGTGATCGTCTCCCCGGTTATGATGGGCGAAGCGGATACGGTTATGTGGATCTCCCCGTTCCCGCGGTCAGGAATAACGAACCGGCAGGACTCGAGCGTCTCCCCCCTGAGCGCCAGGTGCCCGGGGAGGTCCTCGGGCCGGACCGGTCTGCCGTCGGGATAATGGAGCGGTACGTCCCCGGGCGTATCACGCATCCCGGAGAGCGACCGGGCTATCCGGTTCTCGTCACCCGGACCCGTCACGACCACCCCGCCGGCGGCGTCGTAGACGATCCCCTGCCTGCCGATGGCGGCGAAGAGCGCATCGCGCTCCAGCTCTACACGGGCGTTCCGGGCGGCAAGATCCCGGTTCTCAGCGAGCAGGGCTTCGATGCCGGTTTTTAGCCTCTCCCACGCCTGAGGGTCAAGAGCAGGGTCGGCATCCTGTAGCATCCGCAGCAGACCTGCCGGGGACGTATCAGACAGGCTCTTCATCCTACCACTCCGTTCCTGCAACAGTCCTGATATCCGCATACCTTCATTTTCTCCTTACGTATCCTGCAGAGGGAGCCTCCGCGGCAGCAGGCCCGGCCTTCATGAACGGCACGAAACGGGCCTGCATACGTGCGGCGGCATCCGCACCTGCGGCCTTCCCCGCTGAGGGGGCTGTTTTGCAGGCACGCCTCGACCTTCCGATCGCACGCATGGGTCCCCCACCGGACAACAGGCAGATCACCGCCGCCTCAGCGGGCATGGAGAGGCGTACGACATTGAAACATTATTCATCCCGGGGATAATACATTTGGTACAGATCTACTACTGATCGGATAAAACAGGTTGGCACCGGATTTGCCACTCCGGCAATACCTGCCTGGGATCCCCGGCCGCAACGCCATCGTCCACAGGATCCCGCGATCGCGCCCGGACCGGCAGAAAGGGTCCTTCGGTCCCGGCGTACGGCATGGCTGCAGCGGAATCAAAAAGTACCTATAGCGGATGGGGGTATGTCCGCGGTGCGGCTGGAGATCGTGCCCGTCATCGCCCTGGTGGCCGGGGCGTCGCGGAGGCTGTAACCCGCGGGGGTTCCGGTGAAGACGATAGTCGCCAGGGATATGCGGTAACGGGGAAAAGAGTGTATCGAACCGGAGCTCCGGCCCGAAAAAGAGGATGTGTAAAGGTTGGGGGTCTAGTTCTTCTTAGCCTTGTCCTGAACCTTCTCCGTCTTCTTCTCCTGCTTCTTATCCTGAGACTTCCTGTCCTTTGCCATGAGTGACACACCTCCTTCCCGAGGAGGGATATATCTGATGTTATCCGGTCAGGATATAAATTTTATGCTCATTCAGTCTTTTTTTCCAGGATTGAGACTAAATTAAGCGTTTTTTACCGCTCTCCGTCCATGAGGAGATCGGGGGTCGCACCGGAAGGTCGCCCGAGCGCGGGATCGGAAAAACCGGGTGGTGGGGGCAGGAGCCTTACACCCCGTGCCTGATGCCGGAGAGCATATAGAGCACGATCAGCGAGAACCCCCCGATCACCTCGACGCCTATCACGAGGGCCACGACCGGGATCGCGCCGGCAACGGCGAGGCCTCCCGATATCGGCCCGAGCTCGGCCGGTGTTCCTGCAGGCGCCGATCCCGGCTCGGCGAGCCAGTCGCAGAAGAGCGCGGCACCGACCGCAAGCATGACGACCGCCATGAGGGTGAATATGAGCAGCCCCAGGACCTCGGTCTTTCGGAGCGATTTTCCCGCAACGCGCAATGACGCCATTTTTGCACCCCTGCTCTCATGCATGTCTTTCACCCCATGCACCCCTGCCGACCACCCGTTGCTCCCCGGAAGCGGTCGTCTCTAGAGGACGCCCCGCAAACCTGCGCTGCCGGAGTGATCCGGCGCACGGAACCCGCCGCCCGGGGGTTGCGGTTCCGGGCGGGGTCCCGGGGTCAATCGCCGTAACAGGGAGGCCCGGTGCTGCACCTGCGGTCTTTGCGGCCGGCAGACGGGGGGTCACGAAATCACCCGGTACATATGGTATCTCTCCATTCACCAGCGTAGAATCGTTGAGGCGCCGATGCCGAAGCAGCGCCCACAATTCTACATGATTGAACATGACAATACTATGAGATAGAGGGTGTATTTAATGGTACGCATCCCACCCCCCGATGCACCCGGAGAATCATGTTCAGGGGAAACGGAATACGCACCCGGGGTCTCATCCACCGATACGGTGGGGAGAGGTCGCCGCGGGATGGGGGCGACCTCTCGCCGGGCGAAATTCCCGTTTCAAGCGGAATACTGCGGGGAAGATCTGGAATACACCAAGATTTTTATCCGTTTCTCTCCAACGGATATGAGAATGCCTCGCATCTACCTCGGAAAGATCCTGCTTCGCTGGTGCGACTCCTGCCACGCTCCCGTGCTCTCCGGGGTCTGCGCCTGCGGCGCCCCGACCCGCCCGGTAGCCGTCACGCCGCCGGGAGACGCACGTCCTGCGTTTTCCGACGACGCCGAGCGGGTCAACCGCATATTCAGCGAGCATTTCGGAGCGCCGCTGATACCGGAAGGCCATATCGCGCTCCTCAACAAGGTTCCCGCCGAGGACCGCATGGACGAGGTCGTCCTCGGCGGTGCGGTCGTGGGCGCGGTCCGTTACATCCCCGACGAGCGGCGCTGGGAGCCCCTCCCGCGCCCTGCCGCCGCAGCTTACCTGCGGCCGACGAAGCGCTACGTCGTCGTCGACGACGGCGCGATCCCGTCCATCCGTGACGGGGGGGCAAGCGTCCTCGCACCGGGCCTCGTCTCGATCGACCCTGCCGTCGCCGAAGGCGACGAGGTCTTCGTCCTGACGAGAACCGGCGAGTGCATCGGCGTCGGCAGGGCAAAGGTCGACGCCGCCACCGCCGCGGCGATGGAGCGGGGGCTCGTCGTCCGGACGCGGAAGAACGGATCCTCGGTCTGTGTCCCCGGCGAGGCGACGTGGGATGACGCCGTCGCGGCAAACGAACAGGTCCTCGCGGAATACGAGGCCGCGAGCATCCGGTTCGTCAGGGAGGTGGCGGAACAGAACCCCGAGAAGCCCACGGTCTCCTACTCCGGCGGAAAGGACAGCCTCGCAACCCTGCTCGTCGTCTTAAAAGCGCTCGGCCCGGTGCCGCTCCTCTTTGCCGACACGGGGCTCGAGTTCCCGGAGACCTGCGAGAACGTGGACGCGGTGGCGGAACGTTACGGGCTCGAGGTGCTCCGGGTCTGCGACGAAGAGACGTTCTGGAAGGTGTTCGAGGAGAACGGCCCGCCGGCCGTGGATAACCGCTGGTGTTGCAGGGTCTGCAAGCTCCATCCCGTCGGCCGCCTGATCGGCGAGCACTGGGGAGAATGCCTCTCGTTCATCGGGCAGCGGAAGTACGAGTCGGTGAAGCGGATGCAGAGCAGGCGGGTCTGGCGGAACCCCAATATCCCGCAGCAACTCTCGGCGGCCCCCATCCAGCAGTGGACGGCGATGCATGTCTGGCTCTATATCTTCCGCGAGAAGGCGCCCTACAACCGCCTCTACGAGCGGGGGCTCGACCGTATCGGGTGTTTCATGTGCCCCTCGAGCGACCTTGCGACGTTTGAGATCATCGGGGAGTCCTGCCCCGAACTCTGGGAGATGTGGCTCGCAAAACTCGCCGGGTGGCAGGAGAAGCAGGGCCTCTCTCGCGACTGGATCGAGCGCGGATTGTGGCGAAAACGGGGAGATGCGGATGAAGAAGAGGATAGTTATAATTGATTACGGGCTCGGCAACCTCCGGAGCGTCCTCCGGGGCCTCGAGCGGGCAGGAGCAGCGGCGACGATCACGGCGGACCCGGAGGCGATCGCGTCGGCCGACGGCATCGTCCTCCCCGGTGTGGGGGCATTCCGGGATGGGATGGAGATGCTCGGCGATCTGCAGCAGACCGTCCTTGCCGCGGCCGGCGATACGCCGTTCCTCGGGATTTGCCTCGGGATGCAGATGCTCATGGACAGCAGCGAAGAGCATGGCGTCCACCGGGGGCTCGGTCTCGTCCCGGGAGACGTGAAGCGGTTCGTCCCGGCCGCCGGGGAGAAGGTCCCCCACATGGGGTGGAACACCATCCGTATCGACCGGGAGACCCCGCTCTTCGACGGGCTTCGCGAGGAGGAGTACGTCTACTTCGTCCACTCCTACTACGCGGCGGCCGCACCGGACCATACCCTCGCGAGCACCACCTACATCCGCCCCTTCGCCTCCGCCGTCAAGTGCGGGCTCACCTACGGGGTCCAGTTCCACCCCGAGAAGAGCGGGGCGGTCGGTCTTCGAATCCTCGAGAATTTTATCGAACGGGTCTGTTGAGTGGGGGCGTTCCGGCTTTTTTGTCCCACCGATGGGGGACGGTGCTATTTTTTGGTGCACGAGGCCGCGGAGGGGTTGATGGTCATTGGATTTACTGTTAGGATCGCCTCAAGAGAGTTCGGGCGCCGCGAGATGTGATGTGAGTTTCTGGAGCGCAACAGGCGGAACGGCCCGAACGAGGAGCAAACACCGTGCAGTGGACCGTGGTGGCTATCGCCACGCGGGGTGGGGCTGACGGGGAGTGCGACGTTCCGATAGGAACAGAGCACGAGAAGCCGTTAGGCTTTGAGGGCGGCGTGCCCCCCTCCCCTGTCTTCACCTCATAAGGTGGTACTGTACCCCCACCCCGCCCGGCCTCCGGCCTCCTCCCCCGCCCCAAGGGGCGGGGGCAGTGCGTGGTGATACCCCCTCGAAATCCGTGTCTGGGCATGTGTAGCTAAGCGTAATTTAAGCACCCTCAAGTGCGAGTTGCGCACCTCCGGTGCAAATCTGTGCCGCATATGATACTGCACAAGAACTGCGTCCGAGCACCACAGCGCACCGGTGGCGTCGCCCAAATAGAAAAGAACGGGGGAGCCGTTCAGTTCCCGTTGTTGTTCTTCCGCAGTTCCTGGTCCCGCAGGATGTTGCGCTGGATCTTCCCGGAGATGGTCTTCGGGAGCTCCTGGACAAACTCGATCGCCCTCGGGTACTTGTACGGGGCGGTGGTGTTCCGGACATGGGCCTGGAGTTCCTTGACCAGCGATTCGGACGGCTGGCAGCCGGGCTTTAGCACGATGAACGCCTTGACGACCATCCCGCGGATGAGGTCCGGCGACCCGACGACCGCCGACTCCTGGACGGCCGGGTGCTCCATGAGGGCGCTCTCGACCTCGAACGGCCCGATCCTGTACCCGGAGGACTTGATGACGTCATCGTTGCGCCCGATGAACCAGAAGTAGCCGTCCTCGTCCACCCGCGCCTTGTCGCCGGTGTAGTAGAACCCGTTCTGGAACGATTCCCGGTTCGCTTCGGGGTTGTCCAGGTACTCCACGAAGAGCCCGACCGGCCGGGGGTCGAGTTTGACCGCGATGCGTCCTTCCTCCCCGGCACCGACCGGGTTTCCATCGTCGTCGTGGAGCTCGATCTGCCAGCCCGGAGCGGGTCTCCCCATGGAACCGGGCTTATGCATCATACAGGGGAACGTGGCGATGCAGCAGACAGTCTCCGTCTGGCCGTAGCCCTCGTAGATAGGCTGCCCGGTGCCGTCCTCCCAGACGCGGATCACCTCGGGGTTGAGCGGTTCGCCGGCGCTGCAGCAGTGCCGGAGGTCCCGGAAGTCGAACTTGTCGAGGTCGGCGAGGATCAGCATCCGGTAGACCGTCGGCGGTGCGCAGAACGTGGTCACCTCATACTTCTCGATCAGCGGGAGAAGCTCGGTCGCGCCGAACTTCCCCCGGATATCGTAGACGAAGATGCAGGCTCCGGCGATCCACTGGCCGAAGATCTTTCCCCAGGCGCACTTCGCCCACCCGGTATCCGAGAAGGTCAGGTGAAGGTCATTTGCCGTGACGTCCTGCCAGAGCGAGGCGGTGATGATATGGCCGAGCGGGTAGCTCTGGTTGTGCAGCACCATCTTGGCCTCGCCGGTGGTGCCCGAGGTGAAGTAGATCATCATCGGGTCGGTCGACTTCGTCTTCTTCGCGACCGGCATGCGGACCTTGTGGTGCGATACCGGTGCGGGGTACTCGAGCTCGTGCGGGTAGCTCGCCCAGCCCTCGCGCTCCCCGTCCACCAGGAACAGGGTGTCGAGCAGCGGGCAGGCATCGGCGACCTCGTCGACTTTCTCGGCGTTCTCGCAGTTGGTGATGACCATCCTGAACTTCCCGGCCTGCACACGGTATTTGATGTCCTTTGGAGTCAGCATCGTCGGGCAGGGGCAGAAGACCGCCCCGAGCTTGATGAGCGCGACAACGAAGATCCACCATTCCGGGATCCTCGGGAGCATCAGCAGAACCCGGTCGCCCTTCTTGATGCCGTACTTCAGGAGGATGTTCGCGGCACCGTTGGAGAGATACCTGAGGTCGCGGAAGGAGTACTTCCTCTCGTTCCCCTCCTGGTTCACCCAGATCATGGCGAGCTTGTTCCGGTCGGTCTCGGCCCACCGGTCGATCACATCGTACCCGAAATTGAAGTGCTCGGGGACGTCGATCGTGAAGTTGGCGCAGGCGGCCTCGTAGTCGGTCATATTCGGCTCCCGGACGCTTGCAGGCATTACCCCCGCGGGGACCTCGGCCTGCACGCCGTTCTCGGATGCACCATCGAGGTGCTTCGTGCAGAGCTCGTTGAGCCATTCCGACCGGGAGATTCCCCGGAATTCACGCATCCTGTCGATCGCCTTCACGAGGTCGTCATCCATCGTGACCGAGTATCGCACCATATATAGAGGTTTGTGGTGCACCATATCACCTTTTTGATTTTGTCGCGCACCACACCCGAGGGGAATAGCACTCCCATGGTGCATTCGACCCGGATGCCGTCCGGGAGACGATCAGTTCTGCCGGCCCGGGGAGGGGGAGCGCACCGGCACCGGTCCGTCGCCACCACATTCAAATAGAGGCGGCGTGCATCCGGGTAGCATATGGCGGAGCAGACCATCCTCGTTACGGGCTCGACGGACGGCATCGGGAAGGCTGCCGCACGCGCCCTGGCCCAACAGGGCCACCGCGTGCTGCTCCACGGCAGGGACCCTGAGAAGGGCCAGAGGGTCCTCGCGGAACTGGAGGCGGCCACCGGCTCCGACCGATTGAGCCTCTTCATCGCCGACCTCTCGATGCAGGAGCGGGTCAGGGGTCTCGCGGAGGAGATCGCCGGAGCGCACGACCGGCTCGACGTCCTCGTCAACAACGCCGGGGTCTTTATGCCGGAACGGGAGGTTGCACCCGGCGGAATCGAGACGACGTTCGCCGTGAATTTCCTCGCGCCAGTCCTGCTCATCCATGAGCTTCTTCCGCTTCTTGCGAGGAGCACCCCCGCGAGGGTCGTGAACGTCGCGTCGGTCGCCCACCGGAGCGTGGGGTCAATCGACTGGGGGAACCTCCCGGGCTTTCCGATCTACGACCCCTACGATGTCTATGCCGTATCGAAGGTAGGAATCGTCGCCTTCACCGCCCGGCTCGCCCGGGTCCTCGAGGGGACGGGAGTGACGGCGAACAGCCTCCACCCGGGGGTGATCAACACGAAACTCCTCTGGGCCTATACCCGCAGCAGGGACGAAGGCGCCCCGCCGGAACAGGGGGCGGAGGTGGAGACATATGTCGCAATCTCCCCCGACGCCGGGACGGTGAACGGCGGCTACTTCGAGGAGACCCGGTGGACCCAGCCGTCGTCGCTCGCCCACGCTCCGGAGGTTCAGGAGCGGTTCTGGAAGATGGGGCTCGATCTTACCGGGACCGGGCAGTGGTGACGCGAAAGCATGATAACGGATGAAGAAGAGCAGTGACCTGCCCGGGCAGCCTGGCAACAGAGCACCCGGAGGTGAACCACATGAAACGCAAGCTGAAAGGTGAGGAGAAAGAAGAAACGAAGGAGTACTGGTGCGAGATATGCGGAGCGGCCTGCGACGAGATCACCGAAGAGAACTACCCGGACCTCGAGAAGGCCCGGGTGCTCTGTCCGGACTGCAAGAAGTCCTACGAGGAGTCCTGCAGGCCGCGGTGACGGGGAGATCACTTCCCGGCCTTCAACTCCTCGATCATCTCCTCGACTTCTTCGTAGCCGTGCCTGTAGAACTCCTCTTCGGCGGGCTCAAGCTCCCGCAGGAGACGCAGGAACTCCCCGGCGTGCTCTTTTTCCTCGTTCGCGATATCGCGCATCACCTTCTGGGCCAGCGGGTCTTCGGTCGATTCGGCGATCTGGTTGTATAACTGGATCGCCTCGTACTCGGCGGCGATCGAGAACCTGATCGTCCGGATGAGTTCCCCCCGGTCCAGCTTGCGTTCCATGTGGTTCCCGGAGAACGGTTGTGCAAATTCAGGCATATTGCATGACCTCCGGGGGCTCATGCGGCGGGGCGTTATTTATAGGTTGGGCCGGTTGCTGCCCGGGTGCCCGCTGTGAAGGGAGAACCCCTTCACGCGATCATCGTGATCCTCCCCTCCGCCTTCACGTCCACCGGCTCCGGAAGAGATTCCATATACGTGACCAATGCATCGACATCGAACGGGCCGTTGACCACATTCGTTCCTTTCGTGAACACGGTGTACCCATCGCCGCCGGTTGCGAGGAAATCGACCATTGCCGCCGTGTATTCCTCGTTCGGGTCCAGCGGGACGCCACCTACCTGGATTTCGGTAATTTTGCTGCCGGCGGGCCTTTCATCGTCGAACGTGTACGAAAGCCCGGAGACGGCGAGGTTGTGGGGCGGCAACGGGGTCTGCCATTGCTGTTCCAGCACGTCCCTGACCAGGTCTCCCGTAAGTGTCATCGAGAGCACGGTCGCAGAGAACGGCTGCACCGAGTACAGGTCGCCCCAGGTGACATTCCCCTCTGCTATGTCCGCCCGGAGTGAGCCGGTGGTGACAAACGCGATATCGGCATTCATCGCTGCCCGCTGGCCGTCGGCGACAAGGTCGCCGAGTGCAGATTCGCCGGCATCGGTCTCTTCGCGCGTGATATCCGCCGATGCAATCGTGACAACCCGGTTCGTCAGCGGCCCGACCGCCTCTTCGCTCATTTCGAGCAACAGAGAGGCCTCCGGATCGGGACTGGTGCCGGGCGGCCGGTCTGCATATGCCGGGACGATCCGTGCCGATTTATGGGTGATCTCGCCGGTGACGGGATCGATGACGAGATCGACGTCGGCAAAAGCCCCGCTGTAACTGTATGCCTGTGTCACCAGTACCGGCTTTCCACCGGCATTATTCAGGTACGCGTTGGTGAATGCATGGGTATGACCCGAGAGGACGACATCCACATCCGGATCAAGGCCGGCGACGATTCCGGTGACCCTGCCCGTCACATTGCCCCCTTCCCGGGTCGGACCATCGTAGGGGTCCTGCCAGCCGCCCTCGTGGAGGAGGACAACAATCGCATGCACTCCCTTCTGCTGGATCTCCGGGACATACCGGTTGATCGATTCGGTCTCGTTTCTGAAGGCAACCAGTTCGATATTGATCGCCTTCTGGATCGAGGGCGTTGCGGTTGTATCAGCACCAATAAACGCGATCTGTACGCCGCCGGCGTCGCGGATCGCGTAGGGAGCGGCGAGGAGGGTGTCGTTTGTCTTCCAGACCACGTTTGAAGAGATGTATTCCGCTTCTGCACCCGGGTAGGGGTCTGCCAGGTGGGTAATGGTTGTTGCACCGTTACCGCCATGGATCATCCGCAGCAGTTCATCCGTGCCTCTGTCGAACTCGTGGTTGCCGAAGGTTGCGATCATGTTGCACGAAGCACTGCATGCCGGTGCAGACTGGTACGTGCAATCGTCTGCGAGACTGTTGAAGAACAGCAGGGTGGGTTCGTCCAGCAACAGCCCGGATTCCGGCGGCGACGCGCCGACAACATCCCCCGGCAACGCAATGAACGTGGTTGCCTGACCGGCATCTGCCATCGCGGTTTTGAGGTACGATGCAAGCACCGGTGCGTTCCCGGCCGGTTCTTTGTTGAGGGCCTGCCCGTCGGGCAGTTGCCCGTGGAAGTCGTTGACCGCGAGGATCTTCACGTGTACCGGTTCTGTTGCCGGATACGATGCAGGGTAGAGGTAACACGACAGCGCGATGGGGGCGAGAACGATGATCAGGAGTACGAATAAGCCGACGATCGCCTGCCGCCGGGGCGATCTGTCGCTCGAGGACGAACCGGATGTCATTAAAAGAACTCTCGCCGGACGGCATAAATACCAGCCGAAATAGATTCGCACGGGAAAGAGCGAACGGGATGTTGATCAGGCCGATACTAAATATCGCGGGCAACCATGACGCCCGATCCGCCGCGGCGAGCTCTACCTCCCGCTCGCATTCATCGAGCGGCGGGACGAACTTCCTGACCGGAAGAACGATTCCTTCGCGATTGCGGTTCCGGGCAGGCGCTCAGCCGGTCCGGGGGAGGATTGCCTCGACCGTGATCGTATAGGCGATCGTCTCGCCTGCGAGCGGGTGGTTCGCGTCGACGGTGATGCTTTTCTCGTCCAGATCGAGTACGGTTACCAGGCAGGGTTTTCCCATCACCTCGACCTTGAGGAGCTCCCCGGGGACCGGTTCGTGGTCGAGTTTCAGCTTCCTGCGTTTTATCGTGACCACGAGTTTCCTGCGATATTTCCCGTAGGCTTTCTCCGGAGGCAGCACCACGGTCACCGTCTCGCCCGGCTCTCTTCCGATCAGCGCCTCCTCGAAGAGGGGATTGATCTGCTTCGCTCCGAGGGTTACCCGCACCGGCTCACCCGTTCGGGTATCCTCGAAGACCTCGCCGTCGGGGCGGGTGCTGGTGAAGTGCAGGAGCAGGGTGTCGCCGTCTGTCACGGATGCCATAGGTGCCTGATCGGTTTGTCGTGCAGGTGCTTTAATCCTCACGAGACTCTATCGAACATGTTACGATCGTTTGATGGCATCGCCTGTAACCCCGGAACAAATGAAAAGCAGAAACCGGCTTAATTTTCCAGAACGACGAGAACAGCAAGCCTCAGGCGAGATTCGAACTCGCGACCTCGTCCTTACCAAGGACGCGCTCTACCGGCTGAGCCACTGAGGCGTAACGCACCAATTATGTTGGAGGTTTACCCTATAAAAGGTTACGGCCGATACCTGGGGAGGAACCGGGCAGGACCGGCGTTATTTGCCTCGCGCGGCGGCATCGATCGCCTCCAGCGCGGCGATACTGGCGGTCACCCCGTCGAAGGTGTCCACCTCGACGACGGGGATGACGTTGTTCCTCTCGACGGCATCCATCACGGCCACGAAATCGATCGTCCCGGTCCCGACCGGGGAGTGCGTGTCCTCGTTGCCGTCGTTATCGTGCAGGTGGAAGTGCGCCACCGGGTGGGCGAGGAAATCGTCCAGGCACCCGTTCAGGTTCGCGTGGCCGACGTCGAGCGCAAGCCCGATCCCGTCGATGAGCGGCAGGTCCTCGCAGGAGCGCAGGAAGAAGTACTCCCAGTTGCCCATGTTCTCGACGAAAAACGTGACCGAGAGGTCGTCGGCCGCGGCCGTAAGTTCGCCGAGCGACTGCCGGAACCTTTCTGCCGCCCGCTCCCGCTCCTCGTGCCACGCGTAGTAACCCGGGTGGATGACCACGTCCGCCCCAATCTCGGCGGCGACGGCGAACGTCTGCGTCAGGACCTCGACGCTCGCCCGCCGGATGGGCTCGAGGAGGCTTGCGATGTTGACCCCCCGGGCCGGCGCGTGGATGAAGTAGAGATACGAGTAACTCTCAAGCGGTTCCGCGCTCTCCAGGTAGTGCAGCCCGTCACCCATCACCTCCACGCAATCGGTTACGGGAGCGAGTTTCTCGAGTGCCGAAGAGAGCGGCTCACGGTGAAGGCAGTAGGTGGAGACGCCAAACATACAGAATGTTCCTGCCGGGACGATAAATAGGTTCGGAATAGACACCCCCCGGCGTGTCGTGCCTCGCCGGGGCGATCGGAACGTGCGTTAACAGGGCGGCCTTCACCCCTGCAGGAAGACGCCCGGGATCGGGGGAGGCCTCCGGGGTCGTTGCAGCCAGGTGAACCCTGATGATTCCTCGCGCCGGATAGTACTCAGGACAAACTCCATGGCATACCGTTACCTCTTCGGCCCGGTCCCCTCGCGGCGCCTGGGCATCTCGCTCGGGATCGACCTGGTGCCGCACAAGACCTGTACCTTCGACTGCGTCTACTGCGAGTGCGGGCGGACGACCGACCTCACCTGCGAACGGCGTGAGTACGTCCCGACGGACGGGGTCATCGCGGAACTTGACGATTTCCTCGCGACGGCGCCGGACCTCGACTACGTCACGTTCGCCGGCTCCGGTGAGCCGACGCTTCACTCAGGGATAGGCGAGATCATCTCCTTCATCAAAGAACGGTATCCCCGCTACCGGGTCGCGGTGCTGACCAACAGCGCGCTCCTCACGGACCCGGAGGTCCGGGCCGCCCTCATGCGGGCGGACCTCGTGGTGCCGTCGCTCGATGCGGTCTCCGAAGAGGTCTTTTTGGAGATCAACCGCCCCTGCCCGGGCATCACCGCCGGCCGGGTGCTCGAGGGGCTGCTTGACTTTGTCCGGGAGTATCCCGGCGAGGTCTGGCTCGAGGTCTTCATCGTCCCGGGCCAGAACGACACGGAGGAAGAGGTTCTCCGCCTGAGAGACGCCGTCGCGGCAATCAGCCCGGACCGCGTCCAGGTGAACACCCTCGATCGGCCCGGCACCGATATACGGGTGAGGTCGGCATCGCCCGGGGCGCTCGAGCGGATCGCGTCAACGCTCGGCGGGAACGCGGAGGTGATCGGGACGGCGTGCACGGACCGGGTGCTGCCGCCCAAGATCGAAGATGCCGGAGAGGTCATCCTTGCGACCATCCGGCGCCGGCCCTGCACGCCCGGCGATCTCGCCGCCCTTCTGGGCATCCGTCCGGCCGAGGTCTCGAAGTACCTCAGGATCCTCGAAGACAGGGGCCTGGTCGAGCCCGTGCAGGAGGAGAGGGGGGTCTTTTACCGGGCGACCTAGATCAGTCCCGCATGTGAACGTCCATCTGCGGGAACGGGATCTCGATCCCCTCTTCTGCAAATCGCTCGCAGACGCGCGTGTTCACGTAGTCCTGGACGTCCCAGGTCAGGTTGAAAGCCTTTGCCCAGATGACGAGCATGAAGTTCAGGCTCGATGCCCCTAACTCGAGGAAGTAGACGGACGGCGCAGGGTCGAAGAGGACGCATTCCGACCGCACAGCTGCCTCGTTCCCGATCTCGAGGAGGATTTCCTTTACGCGCTTGACGTCGCTGCCGTATGCGGCCGAGACCGGGATCTTGATCTTGAGCCTGACGTCCGGCATGGCGTAGTTGACGATGACGCTGCTGGAGACCTTTGAGTTCGGGATGGTAACCATCTGGTAATCCATCGTCTTGATCCTGGTGCTCCGGGGGCCGATGCTGATCACGTCCCCGAGGTAGTTGTCGATCTTGATGCGGTCGTTCACCGCAAACGGCCGATCGACGAGGATCACCGCGCCCCCGAAGAAGTTGGAGATGATGTCCTGGGCCGCGAGCGCCACCGCCAGGCCAGCGATCCCGGCACCGGCGATGAGCGGCGTGATGTCCACGTCGAGCATCCGGAGGACCATGAGGATGGCGATGAACCAGACCACGTAGCGTGCCGAAACCTCGAGCACCCGGATGATCCGGTCGTCAAGATCGGTCTCGGTCCTTGACGCCATCCACCTGCCGTAGAGGTTGATGAAGTTGTAGGCGAACGAAGAGACCGCCCACGCCACGATGAGGGTTGCCACCGCAGCGAAGTATTGCCCGGAGAAGAGCCACGCGTACTCCCCGAGGAGGGTCTCGGGGTCGACGAAGAGCGTTACGGCAAGCCAGGCGGAACCCACGATGATGGCGATGGCGAGAGGCTTGTCGAGCGAGTAGAGTATGATGTCGTCCAACCTCGATTCGGTGAGGTCGGCCCGTTTCTGCAGCCACCGGAACATTTCGTGAACGACGAACGCCGCGATGATCCCGCAGAGGACGATCGCGCTTCCATACAGGATGCTGTTCATTCCGGTACTAATATGTGCTTTTGGTGAAATATAAGTATGATAATTCATGGCGGTTGGTAAGGAAATCCTCGATGCGCTCCATGCTCTCGTCGACCGGGATATCACGCTCATGCATATCTGCGGCACCCACGAGGCGGCGATCGCACGCGCCGGGCTCCGGAGCGTCCTTCCCGAAGGTCTCAAGATCGTGATGGGGCCGGGCTGCCCGGTCTGCATCACGCCGCAGGGCGAGATCGACGCCGCGCTCGACCTGGTGGAGCGGGGCTGCACCGTCGCCACCTACGGCGACCTGCTGCGTGTTCCCGGGTCGAAGGGGTCGCTCGAGTCGAGCGGCGGGGACGTCCGGGTGGTGCAGGGTATCCACAAGGCGGTGGAGATCGCCCGGAGGGAGCCGGACCGCGAGGTCGTCTTCATATCGGTCGGGTTCGAGACCACCGCGCCGACCGTCGCCGCCACGATCCTCTCCCGCCCGCCGGAGAACTTCTCCATCCTCTCGTGCCACCGGCTCGTCCCGCCCGCGATGGCGTGGCTCCTCGCCCAGGGGGAGGCGGCGCTCGACGGGTTCCTCCTCCCGGGGCACGTCTGCGCGGTGATGGGCTACGAGGAGTACGAACGCTTCCCCGTCCCGCAGGTCGTCGCGGGGTTCGAGCCCGAGGACATCCTCCTCGGCCTTCTCGTGGCGGTGCAGCAGGTCCGCGAGGGCGTACACCGGGTGGAGAACGCCTACCCGCGCGTGGTCACCCGGGAAGGGAACGTCAAGGCGAAACGGTTGATGTACGAGGTTTTCGAGCCGTTCGACGTCGAGTGGCGTGGGTTCCCGGTGATCCCGGCATCAGGCCTCCGCCTGAAGCCGGAGTTCGAGGGCTACGACGCGCAGAAGAAGTACGACATCGAGATCCGGCACGTGGACAAGCACTCGGCCTGCATCTGCGATAAAGTGCTGCGCGGCGTCGCCCTGCCCTCCGACTGCCGGCTCTTCGGGAAGGCCTGCACCCCGCGCACCCCTGTGGGCCCCTGCATGGTCAGCCACGAAGGAGCGTGCAAAATCTGGCACCTCTACGAATCGCGGAGAGAATAAACCCCCCCTCTCCGCTGGCCTTTTATACCATACAGAACAATATAATATGGCAGTCTCGGTAGGGTAGTGGATATCCTGAAAGCCTCCGGAGCTTTCGACCCGGGTTCGAATCCCGGCCGGGGCGTTTCTTGTTTTGGGGTTAAATCCCCGTCGTTTTATGGTTGTCGGTGCAGTCGCGCTTTGTGCGACTCAAACCGCCGGGCGGGCACTCGGGCTCCGCGTCATCTCCGTGCTTCCGCAGAAACTGCCTGACGTTCGCCGACTCGACCCATCCCCGGTCGAGCTCGGTGATGATCTCGTCAATCCGGCGCGACTGCTCGAGGATCTTTTCGGCACACGGGTCATCGATCATCTCCGCATACCCGACGATCACCTGCAGCGGGTTCCGGATATGATCCCCGAGAATAGCAAACTGCTCGATATTTTTCCCGAGCTGCGCGTATGTCTCCCGTTTCATCTGATCGGTGAGGAACCGCCCGGTGATATCCATAGCGATCAGCATGATGCAGAGCGGCTGCCCGGCATCGTTCTGCACGACGCTGCCCGAGACCTGGATGTGAAACGGGGATCCGTTGTTTCGCAGCCCGATCGTCTCCTGTACGATTGCGTGGTTGTCAAGGAGATGGCCCGTAATCTTTTCCCCTACGGTGGGATCCGCAAAGAATGCTTCCAGGTTTCTCCCCGTGATCGCTTTCTCCTCCCCGTACCCGAACATTGCGGCAAAACTCCGGTTGGCATACATGACGGCCCCGGTGAGATCGGCGATGAGGATGCCGTTTGTCGATGATTCGAGAGCGCTCTCCTTTATCTTGAGTTCCCGCTCGGCACGGATCCGGTCGGTAATATCCCGTGCAATCGCTACGACGTACTGCTCGCCGCCGAAGGTGACCGACCGAACGGTGATCTCCATCGGGATCTCCCTCTCGTCCCGCGACATGAGCGATGCGATGCAGGTCTGCCGACATTCGGATGGAAGATCGCTCTTCTTCCGGATGAGCTCGACAAAACCGGCCTTCTGTTGCGGAGAGAACAGGTCGGCAAACGATGTCGCAAGCAGCTCCTTCTTCGAATAGCCGAGGTACGCCCTCACGGATGCGTTAACGTCCGCAAGCTTCCCGGTTTCCGCACGGATCAGAAATATTGCATCGTACGTCTGGTCGAGCAGAGCCCTGAACCGTTCGAGTTCCGCAAGCCGGCTCTGCAACTCCGGGTAGTAACTCTTGTGCAGAGACGTCTCTCCGAGGCCGATGATCTTCTCCCGGAGCGCATCCCGGCCATCAGGAAGTTCGGAACGCATACTCATAGATCCGTTCGATATCTTCGCAGGTGAGCTTACGCGGGTTCGTTACCATGCAGGGGTCGGTATATGCCTGTTCGGCAAGGGCAGGAATCGCATCCTCCCGAACGCCGACTGCGGCGAGGGGCCCCGTGATGCCAAGCGTTTTCCTGAATGCCGCCACCCCCTCTGCCGGCGGTGTTCGTTCGGCCTGCACCGGGCCGATGATTGCTCCTATCCGGTCGTATCGATCCGGGGCTGCCTCGTAGTTGGCCGAGATCACATGCTCAAGGAGCAGCGCAGTGCACCGCCCGTGCGCAAGATCGTAGGCCCCTCCGAGACTGTGCGCCAGCGCGTGCACGGCCCCGATGCTTGCGTTGGAGAACGCCAGTCCCGCGTGAAGGCTGGCAAGGAGGGTCGAAAACCGCAGGTTCAGGTTTTCGGGCTCTTCCGTGACCGCAGGCAGTGCGCTATGGATGAGCCGTATCGCCTCGAGGGCATGCACGTCGGTCATCGGGGAACTGGCGTTCGACACATAGGCCTCGATCGCGTGGCTGAGGGTGTCCATGCCGGTATCCACGGTCAGTTGCCGGGACATCGTCGTCAGCGGTTCGGGATCGAGCAGAGAAATGTCGGGAACGAGCGCTTTACTGACGATGGCAATTTTTCGCTTTCTCTCTTCATCCGTGATGATGGCGAACTGGGAGACATCGGCGGAACTCCCGGCGGTTGTCGGGATGCAGATGAGAGGCGGCGCAGGTACCGGCACCCGGTCGACGCCCTCGAACGTGAGGATATCCCGCAGGTTGGAACCCGCTATCCCGATCCCCTTGGCACAGTCCATCGGGCTTCCTCCCCCGACGGCGACAACGCCGTTGCACTCTTCGGACAGGTACACATCCTTACCCGACATCACCTGCCTGGAGCGGGGATTTACGGAGATAGAGTCGAAGATGGTGAACGATATCCCAGCTTCGGTCAGGCTCTCCCCTACGGCCTCGGCCCAGCCTGCGGCCCGGACACCCGGGTCGGTGACGAGGAGCACCTGTTTCATACCGAAGTTGCGTGCATACCGGCCTGCAAGCTGCAGTGCCCCGTGCCCGCAGATAAATTCAGGAGCTACAAATTTTCTCAGGTCAAGCTGGCTTCTCTGGATCATGATTCAACACCTTCTCTGGATCACGATTTGACCCGAAAGTACGCTGGCGACTGAAAGGAGAACTCCTAATCAGTTGTAAGTAGCCGAATCCATATATACCTGGCGAACCGTCATAACTGGTTAATATATATTATGGTATTACAGCCAGTGAGTCCACACAGATAATTAAATTCTGTACAAAAACAGGGCATTTAACAGAAAACTCCCTGCTTAGGCCCCGCCGATACCGCATCATACTGCCCGTCTCTCCGGGCCGTACGATATGCGGGGAGCTTCACCCCCGGCGTTTTCATCTCAGGCAAACCTGGACGGAACCGGGACGGCTCCCGCGGTCGTCGGAAAAAAGAGTGGATGGTATCAGTCAACAGCCGCAAGGCTGATACTGAAGCACTCCAAGCAGAGGAGATCCAGATCGTTGTCCGCCGTATCGGAGATGATCGCCGGGTTCTGCCGGACGATCCTGAAGACAACGGCGTCTTCCGGCAGGGCCGGGTCCATCGGGGCGTCGACGTTCTTCTGGATCACCAGGCGTGCAGGATCGAGGTTTGCAGCGTAGTAGTCCTTGAACGCCGACCGTTCCTCGTCGGGGATGGCGACCCAGTCGGCTATCTCGGCGACCGTCACGTCGTTCGGGACCCAGCCGTACCCGGGCAGGTAGTACTCCGCCCAGAAGTGAGTGCCGGGAGCCTCGGACAGGAGCATCTGGTAGCCCCCGATGGCGCGGGCGGGGATCCCGAGCGACCTGCAGAACGCGGCAAAAAGCATGCTCTGGGTGCCGCAGTCGCCGTGACCGGTCTCGAACATGTAGGTGGACTCGGCGACCTTGGGCTCCCGGGCATCAAGCGAACCGTGCGGGACGTGGCTGTAGGGATAGGTCTCGATGATGTGGTAGTAGATCATCTGTGCCCGGAGGTGCGGGTTCGTCTCGTTCCCGACGATCTCCTGCGCCTTCTCCCGGATCGCATCCGTGATCTCGATGTTCCGCTCGGATGCCGTGTAGAGCAGGTACTCGGGGTCGCTCGTATCGTACTCCCCGACCTTGGCCGGGTCGATATCGTCAAAGATCTGCTCATAAGAGGTAAACCCGATATCCGCCGTGATGACGAGGTTCCCGTTGACCGCCTCGACCGGGACCTCGTAGTAGACGTAGCCGATAGCGCCCGTGGTGACCGGACCGACGACGATATACTCAGGACATGACAGGTTCGCGACGGTCACGTTTCTCTGCGACTCCGTCTCGACCGGGAGCGGGAGCCAGATCTTCAGCACTCCCGTCGCCGGGAGCACCTCGTACGGGATCTCGAGCCGCTCGACTCCCGCGTAGTGCACCGGGTTCACGTACGGCCCGGTCTCTGACCGGTTCTCCGACCAGGCATACCGGGCGATGTAGTCGAAGTCGAGAGTCGTCGCGGTCTTCTTCCGCATATCGTCGAAGTGCGCGAAGAGGTAGTCGCTGGCGACATCGCAGAAGTAGAGCGTCTCGTTCTCAGAGACGATCTTCTGGGCCCGGTTCTCCAGCCAGCCGGTTATGTTCTCATCGGTGATGCCGGGGACGCTCTCCCGCAGCGCTGCTTCTGCGGCCGCGGCGTCGAGCGAATACTCGAGGTATGTCCTGTTCGCCCGGAGCATGGCGTCCCAGGCCATTCGGGCCTTATCCGGATCGCCGGCGCCGGCGTAGAGGGCGGAGGCCTCCGCAAAGCGTTCCTCGGCGACCCGGAAGTTGGCGTCTGCATACTCGGCCAGTCCCCGGGCATAGGCCTCGTCGGCCGGCGAGGGTGCAACGAGATCGGTCTTCTCTTCCGTTGCGGCGGTGCATCCTGCCGCAAAGATGAGGAGGGCGAATGCAACCAGGAGGGTGGTGATCGTACGGTATCGCATAGTAGAGAGAATATGCGGAGTATTTAAAAACTTTTTTGTTTCGACTGATCATTTTCCGGAGAGTATCAGCGATTTCCTGCTTTTTTGCAGGAGGATGGCCGGGATTCGTCGATTGCGGTCCATGCGGCCGGGAACAGTGGGGTCGGCAGGGCCGTTCAGGCTCTCCCCGCCTCTCCCATGCCCCGCGCCCTCCGTAGCGTGAACCGGAATGCCGCCCCCTCCTCCGGTCGGCCGGGCACCCGGTCTTCCACCCGGATGCTCCCCCCGTAGCGCGTAACAAGCATCCGTACAATGTAAAGGCCGAGACCTTTGCCGCTCCTCGAACTCTTCCCCTTCCGGAACCGGGAGAAGAGAACGGCCTTTGTCGCGTCGGGTATGCCCGGGCCCGTGTCCTCGACCGAGACCAGCACCTCGCCGTCCAGCTCCTCGACCCGGATCGCGATCGCGACGTCGGGCTCCCCGAACTTGATGCTGTTGCCGACGAGGTTCGTGAAGACCTCGGGGAGGAGGTCGTCGGCGAGGACTGCGACCGATCTCCCGTCGTACCTGATGTCGGTCTCCGGGTGCTGCCGTATCTCGGCCCGGATCACCGCGTCGAGGTCGACTGGTTTCAGGGGAGGGGTCGGCGGGCGGAGACGCCGGATC
The DNA here is from genome assembly GCA_016841955.1 of Methanobacteriota archaeon. Classification (GTDB taxonomy): domain Archaea; phylum Halobacteriota; class Methanomicrobia; order Methanomicrobiales; family Methanoculleaceae; genus Methanoculleus. The sequence goes on along the minus strand of JAENYE010000007.1, from coordinate 61,041 downwards.
GTCGAGACGTTCTTGATGATCTCGATGCTCTGGGTGACGGCCGACCGGATCTTCTGCATTATCTCCCGGTTCTTCCCTTCGAGGTCTTCACCGAGAATTTCGCTGTAACCGAGCGCTATGGTGTTGGCGTTGTTGATGTCGTGGACCATGATGTCGAGATACAGGTTCGACTCCTCGTTCGCCGCGAGGATAGCCTCTTCCGCCTCTTTGCGCTCGGTGATGTCCGTGAACGTGACCACCGCCATGAACGGGTTGCCGCCCGCATCGCGGACAAGGGTGCCGCCGTAGTTGAATACACGCTGCCGCTCGGCCCCGATGCGCCGGGTACGAACTTCAATGTCCCTGACCTGCTCCCCGCGCAGGATGCGGGACAGGGGCCACCCCTCCACCGGGAGGACGGTGCCGTCCATCGTTGCAAGCTCGAAGATACTGCCGAGCTCGTTCACGTTCCCGGGGACTTCCTCAAGGCCGAGCAGTCCGAAGATCTCCCCGGCGGCACGGTTCCAGTGGAGCGGGTTGCCGTCGAGGTCGAAAACACCCAGACCTTCGTTCAGGTTCTCGACGATCGTGCGGAGCTGGGCCTCGCTGTTCCGGAGCGCCTTCTCCGCCCGGATCCGGTCGGTGATGTCCTTCCCCGACCCGAGAACCCCGACGACGCGACCGCCGGCGTCTCTCAGGACGGCCTCCTTCCAGATGAGCGTGCGCTCATCGCCGCCCTTCGTCACGATGACGTTCTCGTCCGTCTCGGGTGTCGTGGGGGTCCCGGATGCCGCCGTGCGGGTGAATGCCCGCCGGGCGTCCTCCCTGTTGCGCTCCGGGACCGCTACGTCGAACCAGTTCTTCCCGAGCAGTTCCTCCTCGCGGTAGCCGAGCAACTCGCAGCCACGCCGGTTTATGAGGCCGATGGTCTGGTCCGCGTTGATGACGACCAGCAGGACGGCAGCCACGTCCAGGTAGCCCTGCGCCCGGTCACGCTCTCTCTCGGTGTCCTTCTGCTGCCTTTTCAACCGTTCGGAGAGCCAGGCGATGACGATTGCGACCACGACGAACATCAGCGCACGCCCGTAGTCGTTGAAGGTCCCGACGTCGGTCCTGATAAGCAAATGGCTTGCGACGACCAGCCCGCCAAGGAAGAGCGCCACACCGATACCTTTTCTCCCCCACCAGAGCGCGGCGAGGATGATGGGTATGTAGAAGAAGTGGGAGAAGACGGCCCCTATCGAGAGGACTGCATGAAAGTAGTAGGTCAGGACGATCGATACCCCGAGCAGGATGCCGACGATGAATATACGGATGGTCTCGGGCAGTGGTGCCATAGCAGGACTCCTCCCGTGCAAATCCAGTTTTTATATTTACCCAGCAATAAAAGTCGCCTGATATGTTTCACGCTGCTGTTTACCGGGACGGTTTCCGGTTTGAGGAGACCTGCTCATTGCCTTCGGGCTCCGGGGACCTGCCGTCGGGCGCCATCCCCGTGATCGGGGCCTCTTCGGCATGCCGAAGAGGCGATGCACGGCAGGCTATCATCAACGGGAGCACCCTGTAGCGGCGCTACGAACCGGACGACCCATTTATGGTTGGCCGGCCCCGTTTCTGAAACGAAGTGCCCTTCAATCCCTTTTCGATCATGAGGATACGGGATACCGGGAGATCGTGCATGAGCGCGTTCCTGCCGGGACCTCCCGCAAACAACGCTAAACTGCGTGTTTAAACCGGCAGATTTCGGATTTCTCCTGGAAATCACGTTCGATATCGTATTCCCGCCGTTAAAATAGGGGAAGGTATATACGTAAGAAGATAATTTATTAATTAAAGCGGAGGCTTTTTATGCAGAGCATTGTACGCAATCTTCTGGTATTTTCCCTTGTTGCCTGCTGTCTTATCGTCCTTCCTTCGAGTGCTCAACCGCCCGTAGGCGGAGACAACGGATGGTATGCGGTCAACTGTAACGTGGATGGTGCACAGGTATACTTCGACGACGAGTATAAGGGAGCGATCGAGGCCGGCGTGCTGTACGTCCCGGTCTACACCACCGGAACGCCCTACCAGTCGTTCCGCGTCGAGAAAGACGGATACACCACCTACTACGGGGACGTCACCTCCGTTCCCGGCAAAGGAGAGGTGTTCGATCTCTACGCAACCATCAACCCGGTCCAGCCCACTTCGGGGCCGCTCGTTGGGGGAGATATCGGCTGGTACACCGTCCACGCCAACGTTGACGGCGCAACGGTCATGTTCGACAACGAGGTCAAAGGCGTCACCAGCCAGGGTATCCTCTCCGTGCAGGTCTACACGACCGGGACGCCCTACAAGACCTACACCGTGACAAAGGACGGGTATCAGCCCTACACGGGCTCAATCGACCGGTACCCCGGCAAGGGGGAGACGGTCGACCTGTACGTGACGCTGAACCCCGTGCCGGTTCCCACGCAGCAGGCACCCCTCTCTCCGGCCCTGGCCGGCGGTGCCCTGCTGATTGTGGGGCTGCTGCTGGTTGCGGGGAGAAAGAAGAACTAACTTCCTCACTTTTTTCGTAACTTCTGCACGGCAGCAGCGGTCTTATTCCCGCACGCGGTCGCACCGGGCGGTGCTTAAGCTCCGCTCCTCGAAGACCTTCGGTCTTCTCGAACTCCTGTCCGAAACCCTTCGGGTTTCTCAAGCTCCGGCCCTTCGGGCCATCGCATCCTGCGGACAGTCGTTCTCCAGAGCGTCGCAGGTCGCACCTGGCGGTGCTTAAGCTCCGGTTCTAACGAACCGTCGCAGATCGCACCTAACGGTGCTTGAACTCCGGTTCCAGGAGAAAGGACTGACATCCATATAACCTTCCCGGAACGTGGGCACAGCCGCGGATGACCGGAATACCGCCCGGGACGATGCCGACGATCTCGGGGAGCACGGGCCTTGAGAGTTCGCCCGGGTTTACGTCTCGCCGTACCTGATATTGCCCTCAGGGATCCGCATATCGAACCGCGCCCCCTCTCCCGGCGTCCCGGTCTCCAGGAGGTCGATCCCGGTGATGGCGAGGATCTCGCGCGAGAGAAAGAGGCCGTGGCCCGTATTCCTGCCGACACCCCACCGGAACAGGCCGTCCTTCTCCTCGGGCGGAACCCCCTGCCCGTTGTCCTCGCAACGGAGGATCGCACAGCCGTTATCGTGCCGGACCGAGAAGGAGATCTCCGTCACGTTCCCGCCGTGGCGGAGCGCGTTGTCGATGAGGTTGTAGACGACCCGGGAAAAGAGGGGATCGGCATAGACCTCCGCGCCACCGGTATCGGCGCGGATCGTCACCGGCGCCCCCCGGAACGCGGTGGCGGAGGCCGCCACGACGGAACTGACGTTCTGCCAGACCGGAGACTGCTGGCCGAGGTCCTGGTAGTCGCGGGTGAACTCGACCTGCTGCTGGATGAGCGCGGCCGCCGCGTCGCACTTTGCAAGCCAGTCGAGAACAGCGGCGTCCTGCGTGTCCTCCGATGCAAAATTGAGATTGCCGCGGATAACCGTGACCTGATTCAGGAGGTCGTGCCGGGTGATGCTCGAGAGGAGCGCGAGCTTTTTGTTCGACTCCAACAGGGCGTTCTCGTGTATCTTCCGCTCCGCGATGTCCCGGAGGATTACCACGGCTCCGGCAACCGCTCCGTCGTCACTCCTGACGGCGGCACCGGAGAGGCTGACCGGGAGCGGCCGGCCGTCTCTCTGCTGCAGGGTGGTCTCGCAGTCCGAGACCGATCCGGCTGCCCGGATGGCCGAGAGAATATTCGCGGTTTCCGGGCGGTTGGAGAAGAGCGTGTCTGCCGGAGCGCCGATCAGCCCGGGTCGGTCGCACCCGAGCATCGTCGTCAGTGCGGCGTTCGTCTCGATGATGCAATTCCGTTCGTCGAGGAGCAGCAGCCCGTCGTTCATCGTGGATATGATGGTATCCGCCGTCGTCTGCGGCGTGATGACGAAAAGCCCGTACTTCCAGATCGCGTATCCGACGAAGAGCGAGAACCAGAGCGCGGTGACTGGCGGGAGCTCGAAGACCATGAGCCACGGCACCGTATCCGATGCCAGGTAGGAGAAGCCGGAGATCAGCGGAACGGTTATGCCGATGGCGACGAGCCTCGCCTGCCGGCGTTCTGCCCCGGCCGGGGTCCGCAGCATGTACCGGATAGAGAGTAGCCAGCCGAGCGTGGCGCAGGCGAGCGACCAGAGGTAGGCCAGGAGAACGACGAGGCATCCGGCGGTCAACCCCTCCAATTCAAAAGAGGCCGGCGTGGTCGCGGTTACGAATGCGTCCGTGCAGTACCCGGCATACAGGAATACGGCGGCCGGTACGTAGAGGGCGGCGAGCGTCCGGGGAGCGCGGGAGGCGAGGAGGTACGGGCTCTTTACGAACAGGAGGATGAAGTGAAGGGAAACGGCGGTATCGACAACCCAGATCGCTTCTGCCGCGACCCAGAGATCGGCGCCGGCCGTGCCCGCCAGCGTATGCTGCATAAATTCGCTGAACGCCCAGAACGCCCACGTAAGCGAGGCGAGGAAAAAGAACTGGTGGAGGCGGCTGTGAGAATTTTTCCCGAGTATGAACGCCCCGAGAAGCACCACGGCAGCGGTGGCAAGGAAATAGAGCGGGGTCAGCATCTCGTACCAGAAAAACACTTAGCACATCTGGATAGGAACGAATATAAAGCATCTGCTTTTTTTATATCGATTTGCAAACCGTATATCCTGAGTATCACTGCCCGGGATAATCCCGGCAGCCGGACGGTATCCATCCACGGGAGAGTTCTGCCGATCGCCACCGGCAAAAGGCGTGTCTCTACACCCTCACCTGCGTTCTCCACTGCTAACCGCTCAGGTCCGGTTGCAGCCTCTCCTGCCGGTGGAACAGAATCATGATGGATACGGGTACGGTGATCCTCTGCACAATCGTCGTCGAGGTCTTCCTTGCGGTACTGCTTGCCACGTACTGGATGGTGCAGAGTACCTATCCCGGGTTCTCCGTATCGTTTCTCAGCCTCCTGACCTTCGCCGCCGGGCAGACGGCCTCCCTCTTCCTCGAAGACGTTCTGCCGGATTCGGGCAGGGAGACTCGTTCCCAAAAAATTGAATGGTACCGGTACAGGAACATCCACATGCGACGACTCATACGAGCGCCGGTACGAACACTGCCAGCAGCGAAAGATCCTCATGGTGCGCACTCACCGCATGACGGACCCCTGGCGGGGTGACAAATGTCTGACCGTCAGCGAGGGGAATCTCCTTGTCTTCGAACAAAAAGACCCCCGTCCCGTCGATGATACGATTCCATTCCCACTGGGTTTCATGGTCATGGTCCATGACCTCACAGTTCTTCCACACCCGGACGAGGTGGTAGCTGAACGCACCGCCAGTCGCTTTTCCGGTCACCAGGTCTTTGAGAAAGACCCCTTTCCACTCAGGATGCGGATACCAGGGTTTTTCCGCACTCATGATCTCAAGATCGGGGAGAAACACGACTCCCTGGTCAAAGATGTCCAGGACGTTCTTCTTTTCCATAATTGTTCTCCAGTCCCATGGGCAGGTAAAAAGAGTAAGATGGGTAAATCTTATTCTTTCACTGCGGGGATTACTTCCTTGAAGATATCGATGCCCCGGTTCACATCGGGACTCGAATTTCCGAGGCAGAAATGAGTGATTCCGGCGGCTTTGAATCTCTCGATCTCCTTGATGAGCCCTTCCGCATCGGTTGCAACCATGAAGTTTTCTTTCATCATGTCATGCCCTACGAGGTTCGCGTGGAGTTCGACCTCCTTTGAATCGTAGACCTTGTACTTGAACATGGCAGGAACCAGGCAACCGGCCCAGAAGCGCAGTCCCTCAATTGCTTTGTCATAGTCGGGATCGACGGAGTACCAGATCAGCATCGCACGCTCCATCTTGGCGGGGTCTTTTCCCGAGTCAGCCGCACCCTTTACGAAGTTCGGGATGGTAACGTTCTTCAGCACAGACGGGTCCGCAGCCACCGTCATAAGGTGGTCGCCGTATTTCCCTGCAAGCCGTGCACCCTTCGGACCCATTCCGCTGAAGTAGAGAGGAACCTCATCTTCGGGTTTGGTGTACATGAACGCCTTGTCGAGGGTGAAATACTTCCCCTTGAAGGTGACGGGCTCCTGGCTTCCCCAGAGCTGACGCATCACTCCGATGGCTTCCACCGTCATGTCCTGCCGCTCGGGTACGCTTGGCCACTCACCGGTCACCGGCACTTCATTCATGGCCTCGCCGGCGCCGACGGCGATACCCACTCTTCCCGGATACATCTGCCGGAGTGTTGCGAATGTCTGCGCGACAATCGCCGGATTGTATCTCATGATCGGGCAGGTGATGCAGGTGGAGATAAAGACCCTCTTCGTTGCTTCGAGTGCCGCTCCCATCCATGCCCAGGCCTGTGCGGACTGCGCATTCGTGTGGTACCACGGGTGGAAATGGTCGTCGGCCCAGACCGAGTCGAATCCGACATTTTCTGCCCGAATGGTCTGTTCCAGTGCTTCTCTGGGCTTGTACTGCTCCAGAGACGCGAAATATCCTACTTTCGTCTCCATGTTTACTACCTCGTGCCGGAAAAGAGGGGGCATGCACGGGTAGTGACGATCCCGCGACCAAAATATTGAACTGCTGTTCCGGACATACATTGATCGGTGTGTTCGGCTGGAGTCCACATATCCGAGGCGATAATCGTCGAAAGTTGTTGACCTCAACTTACGTTATTGTGGATCCCGGCTGCCTCGCCCATGCTATGCTGTTTCGCTCATTTCCGGTATTGTGGACTTTCATCCACGTACTGAAATTTAACTATGGCACGGATAAATCTGCGTTTTATTGCTCGCCATTACGTGAAGACGGCTACCGTCAATGATTCTGCGAATACTCCCGGTTTTCCCCTATGCATGGAAAAAGACTCCCGGATCCCCTCCCCTGCGGAAAGATCTGCGATCAGTTATTGCTCGCCGTTGAATACTCCACTCACAAGATGCATGGATGGCGAGAAAGGATGAGCGCAAAAAAGAGGGGGTCCCGCCGGAAGGTGTGCGAGCTACGCGCCGGCCTCTGATCCTGGGTCTGTGTCCTCGATCACTGCTTCGGTGACGTCGATCATGAACGACGCGATCTCCCCGGAAGGAAGTTTGAAGACATAATGGGAGATCCAGGGAAAGTCCTCGCGGTTCCGGTATTTGAGCGGCGTAACGAACTCCGGCTTTTCGGTGGTCAGAACGCGATACAGGAGATCGTGCACGTACGGGTTCGGGAGATCGGGGAATTCCTCGAAGAGTTTCTTCCCGACGAGATCTTCTTTATTCATCCGCAGGAGGGCTGCTGTTACCCTGTTGACGTCTTTGATGATGTACTCCTCTCCCTGCCCGACCGGCTCATAGATCAATACGCCGTTGCAGGTGTTCTCAAAGAACGAGTGATACCGGACCTCCTTCAATTCGGTCCTGCTAAGCGCCTCCTCCGCCCTCTTCCGGTCGGTGATGTCGAGGATGATCCCATTCCAGACCGTCTCGTTCTTCAGCCGGACGGGTTGTGAGAGTACCCGGATGAACATCTCCTCTCCGGTCGGCTTGATAAATTTCCCCTCGAACTCCCAGGGTGCAACTCTCTGTATCGCGTCCTCTATCGATCTGACCCAGCGTTCCCGGTCCTCCGGAGCGATACAGGAACCGTAGCGCTGGATCCAGGTATCCAGGGGGTCAGGGAGGAGACCATAGACTTCGGTGGAACGGTCATCGACGTAGTACATACCCCATGTGCCGGAGCCGCGGGCATAGAACTGGTAGACGATCCCCGGAAGGTTACTGGTGATACCCCGGAGCCGCTCTTCGCTCATGCGCAGTGCCTCCTCCGCTCTCTTCCGGTCGGTGATATCGAGGATGATCCCATTCCAGACCGTCTCGTTCTTCAGCCGGACGGGTTGTGAGAGTACCCGGATGAACATCTCCTCTCCGGTCGGCTTGATAAATTTCCCCTCGAACTCCCAGGGTGCAACTCTCTGTATCGTGTCCTCTATCGATCTGACCCAGCGTTCCCGGTCCTCCGGAGCGATGCATGCGCCGTACCTCTCAAACCAGGTATCCAGGGGGTCAGGGGGGAGACCATAGACTTCAGTGGAACGGTCATCGACGTAGTACATACCCCATGTGCCGGAGTCGCGGGCATAGAACTGGTAGACGATCCCCGGAAGGTTACTGGTAATACCCCGGAGCCGCTCTTCGCTCATGCGCAGTGCCTCCTCCGCTTTCCTCCGGTCGGTAATATCCAGGAATATCCCGTTCCAGACCGTCTCGTTCTTCAGACGCACCGGCTGCGAGACTCCCCGGATGTACATCTCCTCCCCGGTGGGTTTCAGGAATCGTCCCTCGAACTCCCATGGTGCAACCCTCCGGATCACATCGTTGATCGATTCGAACCAGCGTTCCTGATCTTCCGGAGCGATGCATGCGCCGTACCTCGCAAACCAGGTATCCAGCGGCTCGGTCGTTACCCCATAGATCTCCTGCGAGCGTTCATTGACGTAATAAACTCCCCATTCTCCGGAATCGCGGGCATAGAACTGGTAAATGATCCCCGGAAGGTTGCTCATTATCCCCTGGTATCGCTCTTTCAGCTGTTTCTCGGCAATTTTCTTTGCCGTGATATCGAGGAAGAGAATAAAAAATTCACGGGGCGCTTTTCCCCCTTTATCGGTGACCGGTGCAAACACAACCTGAAAATACGCGACGCCTGATTTTTTGGTCGACGTAAGCGTCTCCGATTTCAGCCGGTCAAAATTGCATGACAGAGTCAATTCAGCGATCTTCCCTTTCCTGATCAGGTCCTGGACAATCTCCCGGGAACACATGATGTCATAGAGCTTGAAATCTGCAAGGTCGGTGAACCTCGCGAGCCCGAGGATCTCGAGCGAAGCCCGGTTTGCATTCAGGATGGTCCCGTCTTCCTGGAAGAGGAAGATGCCGCTCGGGACTTCCTCGAAAAGGGTGCGAATCTTACGTTCGCTGTTTTTCAACGCCTCTTCGGTTTTCTTCCACATGGTGATGTCGCGGAGGCTTAGCATGATTCCCGGTTTTCCGGTAAACGAGATGGAAGGTATAACCGTGGAGATGAATTCCATGAGAAATATCCGTTCAGTCCCACGCTCGATCAGCAGCATCTCGTTGATGAAGGTCTGGGAACTCAGGATCCGGTTAATATTTTCCCAGATTATGGGGTTATCAAAGAGCGCCAGATGTATCCGGGACATTTCGCTGCCGAGGATGTTCCTTCCGGAATGAATGTTGAAGGTATCGATGAAACTTTTATTCACCATGAGGATATGAAGGTCCGCGTCGAGGATGACGATCGCATCGGAAAGATAGTCGAAGAGATCATCGAACGGGACATTTTGAGCCGACGAATATAATTTGGCCTTGCCAAAGGGTTTCATGACTACATGGCCGTGAGACTGGAGGACCTCGAGATATTTGGCCACGGAACCGCGGTTCATCTTCAAAGTCCGCGAGATTGTGGAGATTGAAACCGCCTCGGGATACCGGTCCTGAAGAAATTCCCGGATCCGGGTATACCGGCCTTCCTTTCCACTCATAGGTACGTACTCTGCAGCACCGACCGTTAAATAAAATGGTGCTGCATGCACTACGATGTTCTGACAAGCACTTTTTACCGCATTCTCCCTTCCCGAAGGGATATCTCACCGGGCGGCGGAAGCGGGCTTTCGCAGCACCGCGGATATCATGCAGATGAGCAGGAAGACAGTTGCCGCCACGGCGCTATCGCCGAGGATGAGGCAGAGGTAGAGCAGAGCGCTCGAGAGCGGTAGATGCCAGTGGATGAATGGGATCATGAAGAGCCCGAAGGCGATGAGCGTGGACGGGAGCAGGGTGCACGGCACCGCCACCAGTACGTAGGAGACCTGGACGAGGGGAGCCTCGCCCGCCTCCCGGCGCTCCTGATCCGGCAGTACGCCGACGGCGTGCGCACGGACGGGCGGGACGGAGAATGCCGCGTCAGGCTGCACTTTGAGCATTGAACCTCCCTGTGAGAGATTTTTTACAGCCGTAGCGACGGCATCCGGTTTGCCCGGATGCCTGAAAAGAGTTGTGAGGAGAACCGCCCCTCAGGCAGCCTCGGCCCCTTTCTCCACGGGCACCCCATAGCGGTCGAGCACCCACCCGACCAGCAGTGCAGCCGCCGAGAGGGGGAGGGCAATGACGAGAGGGTCCACGACCTGCCACGGCATGGGAAGGACCGCCGGAACCCCGAAGAGGAAGTCGGAGAGGCCGAGTGCTTCCGACTCTTTGATGTGGACGAAGGCGGTCCATGCGAACCAGGCGACCGCTCCGGCGATCAGGCTCATCTTTGCAGCGCGGAGCGATGGCCTGCTGCTGTACATGGCATGGGCGTAGGTCGGCAGGAACGCGGATGCACAGAGGCCCATGAACATCGCCGTCGCCCGGGCGATGATGCTGCCGGGCATGATGAAGGCAAGGACGACGCTTATGGCGATCATGACGACGGTCGCCACCCGGATCGGCCTCATCGACGCTTTCTCGGAACCGGTGCGCCGCACGACGTCGAACCCGAGAGACGTTCCCATGGTATGGAAGAGGGAACTGAGCGTGGACATCGCAGCGGCAAGGAGCGCCAGCATGAAGACGACGACGAAGAGGTCCGGCATCGACGCGTTGATGAAATTCGGTATGATCGTGTCGACGTTGCCCTCGGTGGCCGCCTGCAGGGCAATCACTCCCTGGGTCTGGTAGAAGTATACGTTGGTGAGCGCGCCGACCGTGAAGGCGACCCCGGTCATCATCAGGATGAACGGTCCGCCGACGAGGACCGCACGGTTCAGCGATCGGGTGTCCTTGACGGTCATGAACCGGACCACGAGTTGAGGCTGCGCCAGCACCCCGATGCCCACCCCGAGAACGAGCGTCGTCACCAGCGTGAGCCAGATGGGCGATCCGAGTGCCGGCATGGAAGCCCACCCGGTCATCCCCCCGGCGGCGAGCGCCTGCGGGACGAGGTCCGACATCCCGGCAAGGGCGGTGTTTGCTTCAACAATGCCCCCGAGCTTGATGTAGGTGAGCGCAAGAAGGATGGTCATCCCGACGAGCATGATCCCCCCCTGCAGCGCGTCGGTGTACATGACGGCGATGAGTCCACCCAGCACCACGTAGAGGGCGACGATCGCGGCGAACGCGATGAGCGAGGTGTTATACGGGATCTGCAGCGTGCTCGTGATGAACTGGGCTCCGCCGATCAGGATCGCCGCCGTATACAGCGGCATGCCGACGACGATGACGAGCCCTGCGGCATACTGCATGAACGACGACCCGTAGCACTTCCCCATCAGGTCGGGAAAGGTCACGGCACGGAGCTGACTCCCGATCTTGCGGGTTCGTTTTCCGAAGACGACGAATGCGATGAGAATACCAAGCCCGATGTTCAGGACGGTCAGCCAGATCAGTCCCATGCCGAGCTGCGCCGCAACCCCGCCGAAACCGACGATGGCGGACGTGCTGATGAACGTCGCTCCATAGGAGAGGGCAAGAATTACGGGATGGATCTTCCTGCCGGCGACCATATAATCGTCGTTCTCTTTTGTCTGGCGGTAGCCGAGATAGCCGAGGCCGATGATAATGACGAGATACGCCAGCGTTATTGCGACGAAGAGCCCTGTATCAACTGCCATCCCGTTGCTCCTCCACGCCGTTATTCCAGTTCAACAGGCCGTACACTAGGCATGCGAGCGTAAATCCGAGCGCAAGCAGATATCCAACCAAGATCGAAGGATCATCAATTCCAAACATAACAAACCACCTGGCGGTAACGGGAAAACCGTTACATTACACGGGAACTCAGCAAAAGGGCCGGTTCCCTATCTAAAGAAGAATGCGTTCTGCGCAAAGGCGCAGTTCCGCACTGACGTGCGGTTCAGCACGAGGGTGCAGTTCTGCACGTGCGTGCAATGGTAGGACTCTAAATCGTTGTCAATCATCGAGTACCTAAACACCTTCTAGATCTATTGTATTTAAACCATACGATCCTTTTGCCTCTCAGGCGGAGAGAGATTGCATCGCTGCCGGATTCCTCCCACGTTGAAGCCCCGATTGTAGTACGGGCTCAGGTAACGGCAGCCGATCCCGTTCCCGGGCACCCAGAACGGTGATATGCACAGACGGCGTACCGGATGTTGGTTCGGGGTGAGTCCCCGGAGAGCGACTCTCCCGGTCGCAACCATACAGAGCGGTGAGCCATGGACGGCACAGCAGAGATCATTTCAGCGACACTGGGCCTCTCGTCAGAACTCCTGCTCCGGACGGTTCCGATTGTCGTCATCGGCGTGCTGCTCGCCGAGGTCCTGATCGCTCTCAGGATCACCGACAGGATTGCCAAGGTTGCCTATCCGGTCACGACGTTCTCCCACCTGCCCCGCGAGTGCGGAGCGAGTTTTCTGACGGCATTCATCTCGCCGCAGGCGGCGGACGCGATGCTCGTCGACTATTACCATAAGGGGACGATCGGGAAGCGCGAGCTCGTCGTCGCAGCGCTCATCAACTCCTTCCCGTCCGTCGTCATGCACTGGCGCTACCTTATTCCGGTATACGTGCCGCTGCTCGGGATCTTCGGCATGATCTACTTCGTCATCCTGATGGGGATCGGGTTTCTCAAGACCGGCATCGTCATGGTGGCCGGGAGGATGCTTCTCCCGGGAGTTCCGGCGTCCGGGCCTCTTGAGAAACCTCCCGGGCGGGATTTGTCCCTGCGAGAAGCCCTTTCGGCCGCAATCGGACCGGCCGCGAGAACCCTCCGCCGGATCCTCGGCGTCATGATCCCGACGCTCGTCGTCGTGGCGTTCCTCATCGAAGCAGGCGTCTTCGATGCCGTTGCCGCATACCTGGAGGGCGCGAGCAGGCTCTTCCCCATACCGCCCGAGGGCCTCGCGATCATAGCTGCGAAGTTCGGGTCGTATGTCGCCGCAGCAGGCCTTGCGTCCGGACTGCTCGCGGCGGGCGAGATGTCCGGCAGGGATATCGTCATCACGCTGCTCGTAGCGAACCTGCTGACCAGCATCACGACATACCTGCGATGGCTCGGGTCTTTCTACGTCGCAATCTTCGGGCCGAGGCGGGGCACTGAGATCATGGTCCTCTCCGTCGTTCTCCAGGACGGCCTTCTCCTGATAGCTATCTTCCTGCTGGCCTGGATCTGGTGAAGAGGGAAGGCGAAGAACAGCTCCATGCATTTGCCCGTTACAGCGCTCTACACGATTGAGGTCCTTATCGGGAAGCCTGAGGCCGCATCCGGGACATACGGTGAAAGCGTCGTCGTTCAGGAGGTATTTCCCCGGTTTGCGGTCATCGTAGTTGTTTTCACTGGTGCATGTGCAGCGGGAAGTTTTTTCATGCAGAAACGATGAAGCCCGGAAAAAACAGGGGGAGAAAGATACAATGGCAGAAACAAGTCTTACCGCTGAACCGGGGAAGCAGGAGATCGTCATCTCGCGGGTCTTCGATGCGCCGCGGGACCTCGTGTTCAAGGCATGCACGGACCCGGAGCTGATATCGCAGTGGTGGGGGCCGAAGACCTTCACGACCACGGTCGAGCAGATGAATGTCAGGCCGGGCGGGGTGTGGCGCGTCGTCCAGCGCGACGCTGAGGGCAACGATTACGCATTTTTCGGTGTTTATCACGAGGTCAAGCCGCCCGAGCGGATCGTCGACACCTTCGAGTACGAGGCCATGCCGGGCCATGTCCTGCTCGAGACGGAGACGTTCGAAGACCTTGGCGGCGGCAGGACAAAGATGACGGACCATCTGGTCTTCCAGTCGGTCGAGGATCGCGACGGGATGCTCCAGTCGGGATCGCAGGAAGAGATGATCGGCCCCATGGAACGTCTCGCCGAACTTCTCGAGAACATGAAGGCACAGAAGCCTGCGGCGCCGGCACGATAACCCGCAGCAGCCGGTCTCGCAGGACCGGCGTGTGCGGCTCTTTCGTGCAGGGGGATTGCTGCGGGCCTCCGGCGACGGTCCGGTGCCGGGCAGCCGGCCGGGGAGGATACCCGCGGCAACCACATCCGGAGCATCGCCGATGAGTTAATAACCACCTGGTCATCATAGGGGGCGCTCGTAAGGTGAGCACCCCATGGAAGAGGCACAACAGATCAGGTCTGAAATCCTCATCGAACGTGTAATTGACGCACCGCGCGAGCTCGTCTGGAAGGCATGGACACAGCCCGAGTATGTCAGGCGCTGGTGGGGGCCCGGAGGCTTCACCGCGCCGGTCATCAGGATCGATCTCCGCGAGGGGGGCAGGTATCTGTTCAACATGCGCTCGCCCGAGGGCCAGGATTTCTGGAGCACCGGCGAGTACCGCGAGATCGTTTTAATGGAGCGGATCGTCGCCACCGATTCGTTCTCGGATGCGGAGGGCAACGTGGTCCCGGCCTCGGCCTACGGGATGAGCGGAGACTGGCCGTCGGAGCTGCTGGCGACGGTGACGTTCGAAGACGTTGGCGACAGGACAAAGGTGACCATACGGGAGCCCGGCGTCCCGGCGGGCGAGAATCGCGATATGGCCGAGGCCGGCTGGAACGAGTCCCTCGACAAGCTCGCAGAAGTCCTGGGAGGAGCAGCGAAGACGCATCTTACCGCCGAGCCGGGAAAACAGGATCTCGTCATCACGCGGATCTTCGACGCGCCGCGGGACCTCGTGTTCAAAACCTACACTAACCCGGACCTGGTGCCCCGGTGGTGGGGGCCGGCGAGCCTCACGACAACGGTCGAGGAGATGGACGTCAGGCCGGGCGGCACCTGGCGCTACCTCCAGCGCGATGCCGAGGGCAACGATTACGCGTTCCACGGGGTGTACCACGAGATTGCACAGCCAGAGAGGCTCATCTACACCTTCGAGTTCGAGGGCATGCCGGGCCACGTGACGCTTGAGACGGTTACCCTGGAAGACCTGGACGGCAGGACAAAGGTGACAGACAGGGTGGTTTACCAGTCGGTGGAAGACCGTGACGGGACGCTTCAGTCGGGCATGGAGGAAGGGATGAACGAGACCATGGACCGGTTTGCCGACCTTCTGAAGGAGATGCAGAGGGGATAGGCAGGCGGCTGAAAATCCGGGGTTCCGAGACGCCGCGGAGCCCATGCCCGGCACCCGGCGTGACCGGCAGGGGTGGTGTATTCCTACGGCTGACTTCCTGATCGTTCTCATCCTGCTTGGTATCGCCGTTGTGGGGGTGGCGGTCACGGTACGCTATCGGAGCGATATGCATGCCGTCAGGGAGCGGATCGACCGCCTGGGGAGCTGGGTGGTCCGGACCGGCTGCGGACCGATCGAATGCGCCCGGGTGGGAAACGGATACCCGGTGCTGGTCGTCCACGGCAACGCAGGTGGGTTCGATCAGGGACTGATGCTCGCCGGAAAAAGGAATAGGGGGTATCACAGGGGAGGAGAGGCCCCGGTATCAGCCTGTCCCGCCCGGCTGCACGCCTCGAACTTCGCGCAGCCGCGGGGGCAGGATCTTTCTTCTCCCCGAACGCGCCAGCCGATACCGTTGCGTCGGTGGCGCTCTCCTCTCGCTGGATCCGAGGATGGATGAAGCGATCCGGACCAACCGGGCGCTGATCGCCACAACCTCTGACAGTGAGACACGACCGGAGTGTGAGACCGGTATCTCTCACATAACCGTATCCTGCTCCGGAGGAGCCTGAAGGCAGGTATACCGTCACCGTGCCGACCCTTCCCGGATGCGTCATCTTCGGGAGGGCCGTCGATGAGACAATAACGATGGCACGGGAGGCCATCGAGGATCTCCTGGAGAAGGGTGAGGAGAGCCCCACCGAGGAAGGAATGCTCGAATACACGCTCACCGACGACCCGGACAGGCGAAAAAAGTAATCGGTAGTATCCTCATCGAGGATTTCTACCTGACTTATGAGCCAATGGAGAAGGTTATTTCGATTTTATTCCCAGGTTCGCCTTCTTCACCGCCATAATCTCTTTTGGCGTAAGCCCGACCTGTCTCGCCGTTTGAGCCGAATTGCTCTTGAGGAGATCCGCACGGGTGAATTGGGTGAGAGATGCTCTTGTCGCCCGGTCCAGTTTTTTCGTCGCGAGAGCATTCACCTGTATCTTTGTCGTGTAGTCGGATGTTCTGAACCGGCCTCCTCCCGGAGCAGAACTGATCGTCCGCAATGCGAAATCGGTATCCAGAATCGTATGCTGGCCGGAAGGGTACCTGTCCATGTCGTTGATGCTTGCAACCGATCGATCGCGGATGCAGGACTGGAGTTCGTTCATCAGTTGCCGGGTGTCGCGAGGTATTTTCGGAATCTCTTTATAGATTTCATTGAACTTTTTCGGCAGGACCTCCTCATATACCACAAATTCGCTGAGCGGCCATTTCGGCACGTGCGACTGTATGGATCTTTTATCGAACTCAAGACACGCACTTAGGTGCCTGCCCGTCATGAAGAGATCGATCTCCGTAACTTCCGACGTGACAGGCTCCGAGACAGGGTCCGGTGATTTGTAAAAGACCGTATAATCCGCAGTATAGTAGGCGGTATCCGGGCAGGGTCCCGGATCATAGACGACTTCCACTTCTATTCGATCATCGTATACGGCGACGTGATGCGATTCGATATCCTCGGTTACGTTGTCTCCGGAACGAACAGATTCAATATACCCGCCGTTTCCTTGAGAACGATCGACAATGTATCCCCCGGGGACGGGAATCGGATAGGAACGTCTCGAATAGTTGGAGAAAAGTCCTCCTTTGTAAGAATCCCTTATCGTCTGCTGGATCTCCCCCGCCTCGTACTCCGTGGTCCCGGTCGTCTCCGTGTGCGTCTGTTTGTGTAGGTGAGAAGTTTCCAGTTGAGCAGCGACACAGAGGCCTTTGCTGTCTTCCGGCATGGCGACGACAAAGAAGAACTCCTGTATGCCCTCCAACCGTCGCGGACCGTTTGTTACCGAGAGTTCCTGATCCCCGGTAAATGGTCTGGGGAAGATGGCGAAAAGAGCGCGGTTGGTTCCAAGATGGTAGGAATCCAGGAGGTGATACATCTGCTGGAGTTCGGTCGTATGAGAGAGTGTCTCCCTCGCTTCCTGAGAGGCGTCGATCTGGCGAAGGTTGACATTCTGTCCCTGGGCCGCTGCTTTATATCCCGATTCGTAGCTCGAACTTAATGTCAGTGCACCGCTGGCACCATCCTTCCCTCCGGCACGCCCTTCTCCCTTGAAGGACCATCCCTTATCCACGTCGATTGTCTCCAGAGAGGTCGTCGTGGTTCCTCCGGTGTTCACCTTCAGATCGTGGAGAGAGCGGCTCATGACCTCTCCGGATTCGGTGACAACCGTGAACATCTCCCGTTTTTTGGGCTCGAAATCGATGATGTAGGGGTATCGTTTGATATCGTTCTCTTTCAGGGGGAAGACCGCAAAGTTCAGCACGGCTCCATAACAGGGATAGTAATCCCTTAAGAGTGCATGGAAGTTTGCATAAACCCGGCTATTCCATTCCCGGGGTTTCCGCACGTCGACTCCGAGCTCGTTATCATCGACCTGGTATCCGGTGATGGAGCACACGGCTTTCAGGTAAACGATCTTGCGTCCGGCAAGAACCGTCGGATCCAGATCGGGTTCGTAATAGAAGAATGCCATTGACGATTTCCACTTGAGCGGAAAACTGCGGTCAGAAAAGTCAGTGTCCATCATATCCGAGGAGGTGCTCAGATGCTTCCACGGAACTTCTGTCGGATATCCGATTTCAGTCATTTACGCACCACGTTCTCATTACTACCAGTTTACACGAAGAAAATGGTAATAATTAATCCCAATGGGTGTGGTAATATAAAGGTTTGTCATTCTACTTACCAGAGGAAATTTTATTTCCCTGATTTGTCTCAGAAATTCAAGCCTCTTAGTACAAACCATACTAGATTTGATGTTTCCCGGTTATCACATGCCCCAAGCCGCATGGAGCCGGTTCCCCGGCATCACGGTATTGAAAGACGTGATCACGCGGTGCTCGTATCTGTCGGGATGGCGGCAGCCTGCATGATCGTCGCCGGAACCGGCATCCTCAAGGTTCCTGCGGCGGAGCGAACCGGTAGACGCGGCCCGTGCTCCCGGTCGGCCCCTTGTTCTCCGCGGTCAGGAGATAGAGTTCGTGCTCCGTGTCCTCTCCGAATGCGAGGATGTAAGCCCCGACGGTCCGGGTTTCCGTCCCGCCCGTGACCACCTCGAGCTCCGCAAACTCCCACATCCCTTCGGTGATATTCTTCTCCGGCGGCGTTGCGATGAAGATGATACCGTCGCCGTCGGCACCCGCCCGGTTCCATTCGCCGAAGATGTAGCGCCCGACGAGCGCAGGGAGCGCGCTGCCGCGGTAGACATATCCGCCGATAACGACCTCGCCGATACCGCCGGGCTGACTGGCGTTCGGGTACTCGATGATCGGGGCGACCAGGGGTTCGCCGCGGCGGCCGGTCCGCGGCACGTCTTCCGGCGACTCGTAGGGGTTTGCGGGGTCGAAGGCATGGTTGCCTTCCTTGAGATTCCACCCGTGGTTGCCGCCTAGAACGATGATCTTCACCGACTCCCAGAGGTACTGCCCGGCGTCGGCGGCGAACAGGCGATGCCCGCCTCCGGCATCGAAGGTCGTGCGCCACGGATTGCGCAGCCCGTAGGCGTAGATCTCGTCCCGCCCGCCTTTTCCGACGAACGGGTTGTCTTCAGGGACCCCGTAGGGTTCCTCGCCATCGATGTCTATCCGGAGGATGCTGCCGAGCAGCGTGGTGATGTCCTGCCCGTTTCCTCCGGGCGGGTGGCCCGGACCGACGTCGCGGGCGCCGCCGCCGTCGCCGAGCGGGACGTAGAGGCAGCCGTCGGGGCCGAAGACGATCGAGCCGCCGTTGTGATTGAATTGCGGCTGGTCGACCTCCAGGATCACCCGCTCGGAGTCGGGGTCCGCCCGGTTCCCGTCGTCCGCCGCGACGGTAAACTCCGATACCCGGCTGGTATGGTCCCAGCCGCGAGGTGCCCCGGCCCTGAGCGGGGCGCTGTAGTAGACGAAGAACCTGCCGTTCTCGGCGAACTGCGGGTGAAACGCGAGGCCGAGCAGCCCGCGCTCGTCGTAGCCGGGGCGCAGTCTGACGATCCGTTCGGAGAGGTCCAGGAAGGGCGGATCCAGCAGACGGCCGTCGGTGTCGATGACCCGGATGACGCCCACCAGATCCGCGACGAAGAGCCGTCCGGTCCCGTCGTCGGGAGATGCGAGCGCAACGGGCATGGTAAATCCCCCGGCAACCAGCGCGAGACCCACCCGTCCCGGAGCGGCCGTCACCGTGCTGCCCGGGACTGCTGCTTTTGACATTTTCTCCGGAACGATGATCTCACCTCTACCGGAGGATGGATCGAGCGGAAGCACTTAAAGGTACCCGGCCTGGTTAAGAATGTACAGAGGTTTTTTTCGTGTTATACAAAACCGGGCGGGATTAGCATGATCGGCCTCCGCCATGCCCGGTATCCATATTCACCTCTTTTCCGTGACCATCTTTTCCAGCACGTTTTTATGTGCTCCGTATGACGTAAGTACGTGAGACGACGAGAATACGCCATTCCTGAAAGCAGGATTTGCGAAACCGGGATGGGGCCGCTGGAATACGCGATCGTCGGGAAAGGACCGTATATCCTGTGCTTCCACGGCGGCCCGGGAGGGTTCGACCAGAGCGCATTGAACTTCGACATGTTTGCGGATGCAGGTTTTTCGCTGATCTGCGTATCCAGGCCCGGGTATCTGGGGACCCCGCTCTCAACCGGGAAGACCATTCCCGAACAGGCGGATGCCGCAGCGGCGCTCCTGGACGCACTGGGGATTGATGAGGTCTGCGTGATGGGGGCGTCCGCAGGAGGGCCGCCCACGTACGAGTTTGCAATCCGGCATCCGGAGAGGACGAAAGCGATCGTCGTCATCGACGGCGTCAGCAGAACATACTCCATGCCGGATCAGGCAGGCGGAATCCAGCAGGCGCTCTTCCTCTCCGACCCGGGCCTGAAATTCACGTTGATGGTCGGAGACCTCTTCCCCAGGTCCGTTGTTGCGGAGATCATCAAAACGGAAGGCAGGTTGTCAAAAGAAGACGTGATGGCACGAATCGATCACATCATGACCGATGAGAAAAAGGTGGATTACGTCCTGAAACTCTTCCACACCATGTACCCCTACAGCCAGAGGAAGGAGGGGACCGAGAACGACCTCCTGAACTACTCCCGGATTACTGCACTGCCCCTAGACCGGATCACGGTTCCCGCCCTTATCATACACGGAACCGCAGATGCGGACGTGGACTTCGGCGACGGGCTCTACGCAGCGGGTGCAATAGGGGGCGCAGAACACTTCTGGATAGAAAAGGGCACTCACCTCTGCTTCTGGGTATCGCCGGAGGCCGAAGAAGCGCAACGGACCGCGATTGATTTCCTGAATAGGCATCAATAATTTTTCACAAACTTCCGCTACCTCCGGGGGAGCCGTCGGCGAGGCGACGGCGATGGCACGGGAGGCCGTTGGGGTCTCCATTCCGGGTCATCCCGGGGGTCTCTTCGCTTTCATCTCCTTCGCCCGGCCGATGAGGTACTCCAGTTCGACAAGTTCCCCGGCACTCCCGCAGGCACCCCTGCTGCATGCCTCGTCGTGCAGCCTGCGGCACTTCTCTTCGATGCGGTCGAGGTCGTCCATCGTATGGATGTGATAGCGGGCAAGGATATCCCCGTACTCACAGGTGAACGCGGCGATCTCCCTGAGGAACTCCAGCCGATCCGCTCTTGCGGTCTGATCCGGCGATCCTGCGGTGCACCGGCCTGCCCCGGAAGTGGTGCGTTCCATGTACGTCCTCTTTGGCCACACGGGGAGTTATCCTTTCCGAAACGATGGGGGAGAGAGTGATATCCGCTTCGCGGGCAGGAAAGCGGAACCCGTTCCGGCATACGCTCCTGAGATTGCAACGGTCAGTCCCGATTGCTCCGTGAGAAGATCCCCTTCACGCTTCCTGCAACGACGAAGGCCGCTCCCTGCACCCATACCGTAAAGAAGTCCAGGGCGACGGATGCAAGCGTCTCTTCCGGGAACATATGGTTGCGCACGTTCCGGAGCGAAAAATATGCAAGCAGCATCCATACGGTTGCAACGAGCGCCTGGCCGGCCATCGCTATCCAGAGCCCGAGGGTGGCGAATACCAGGGCCATACCGTAGCCGAGGATGCTCGTGAGGAGCGCCGAGAAGAAGTTCAGCACGGCGCCGCGTGACAGCACGTCACGGAGCTGCGGCAGGAGCATGACCGCGAAGAGTATCGTAATGCCGGTTATGGCGAGATCCTGCCAGCTCGTTTTGATCACTTCAGCCCGTGCACACGCGGCGCAACGTAGAGATATCGACGTGCGAACATATCAGTTCACCATATCCGAGCCCGTGCAGGCAACCGGATGCCCGGAGGTGATCCGGGTCGTTCCCGGCCGGATGCGGTGTTTTTTCCCGGCCTGCCGTTGCTGCACCGTCCTGCTCACGGTGCCGCCGTCTTCAGGTAGTCTTTCTCTGCGGCGATCGCCCTCTCCCGCCAGTCGGCAACAACCCTCGCATATTCGTCAAACCGCGGAGAGATGAAGAGCCCGGTGCCGCCGTCTTCAAGCGTCCAGACCTCCTGCCCCGGCGCGAACCGGCCCATGATCTCGTTCTCCACCGCGTGATAGACGATCGCATCGATCTCCTTCACCACCGACGCGACGACGAGGTTCGGGGCGAGGTAGGACTGGTCGGTATCCTCGCCGATGAGATAGACGTCCCCGGTCTCCCGGGCGGCATCCACGATCCCGGCGTTCGAGGAGCCTGCGATCATCAGGATGATGTCGACACCCCCGGCACGGAGCTCACGGGTGAGCGCACCCGCACGCTCCGGCATGCCGAACCCCTCGAAACTCTCGCCGACGTAAAGCACCGTGACGTTCACTGACGGGTCGTATGCCTCCGCTCCTGCACGGAATCCCTCTACGAACGGATCGATGACGGAGACGGGCGCACCGGCAACCGCACCGATCCTGCCCGTCTCCGTCATATTCGCCGCCATCACGCCCGCGAGGTAGGACGCCCCGTAGGGGACCATCACGACGTCGCACGCATTTAAAAGGCCAAAGTCCGCCTGCTCAAGGGTGAAGAACCGGATATCGGGATTTGCCTGTGCCCACGCCCGGGAGGCGTCGGTGAACTGGAACCCCTCGGTTATCACGAGGTCGGGTTTCTCGGTGAAGTTCTTTGCAGAGAAGACGGCGTCGAGGAGCGCAAGATCGTCGTACGAACACTCCCTTTTCGCGAACGAGAACGACTCCTGTGCCCGGAAAAGGCCCCGGTACGCGGAGTCCGCGAACGACCGGTCGCCCTTCACCAGCGGGTAGACCATCCAGACTACCGGTTCATCGCCGGTACCGACGACCGGGTCGTACGAGAGGCCGGGGAGCGCCGGGGATACGTCCGCCGAGGGGACCGGGGTGCCCTCACAGAACGCCCCGCCTTCGACGGTCCAGCGGGTGTAGTATCCGACGAGCGGTCCTGCAGAGGACAGTTCGCCGAACCGGAGGGGGCCTGAGGCGCCGGTGACGGCCGGGTGCTCGCCCGCACGGATCATCGCCATGGCTTCGCTCGCTTCCTGGGGATCCCAGCCTTTGGCGATGCCGTCGCCGGAGACGACCCACCGCAGGGAGGCGGTAAGCGGTTCGGCCGGGGCCGCCTCCTGCCGTGCCGCGGTATAGACGGCGAGGAGAAGCGCATCGTAGGTCTGTGCGGCAAACGGCGGCGGTGCCTCGCCGAAAGCCTCCTCGTAGGCGATCGCATACCCGGTCGAGGGGTCGGGGGAGAGCGACGTGCCCTGGATGCCCTCAGCCCGCTCGCCCAGGCTCGCGAGCATGTACGGCGAGCGGCCGGCATCGGTCAGGAAGAGGCCGGCGGGCGAGCCCGCCGCGGAGAGCGCATCCGCGAGCCCGGCCGCCTCTTCGGGGTACACGGCGGCAACGACCATCTCGGGCTCTTCCTCCCCGATCCGTGCGGCAATCTCCGCAAAGTCGTCCGATGCATCGACGGATACCGCTCCGGTGATCCGGATCCCGTTCATCGCGGCCGCTGCCGGGGCAAGCCGTGCAAACGTCTCTCCGTAGGATGTGTTCGCGGTGACGAGAGAGACGTTCTGGACACCGGTCTCCCGGAGGGTCCGGAAGATTGCCTCCAGCTGCCGGCCGTCGGCGGGACAGGTCCTCCAGAAGAGGTCGTTCTCTTTGAATTCGGCCGTGACGAGCCCCGTCGTGACGCTCGGGGAGATGAGGAGCTTGCCCTTTTCCGTGACGAGAGGAGCAATCTGCACGAGTTCCACGCTTGTCGCGGGGCCGATGATGATATCGATATCGTCGCGCCCGGCCAGTTCTTCCGCATATGCGAGAGTGTTGCCGGCACTCGTGTCCCGGTATACGAGCTCGATCGTGCGGCCGCCCTGCCGGTTCATCGCATCCACCGCCCAGGCGAGTCCGTCCGGCGAGTGCATGGCAAGCTGCCCGCTCCCGGGCAGCAGGACACCGATACGGACAGGATCGGGATCGGCCGCAGCGGTGCACCCTGCGGAAGAGATCCCTAGCGTGACGATACAGATGAGTGTGAGGACCGAAAGAAGGGCGGTTCTTGAGAGCGGTGGTCGTGCAGTCATGGTAACGTCCGGGCGCCTGTGATCGGTATACTTCGCCGGCGGTTCAAATATGCCTTTTTGTTAGGTTTTCGACGCCGGATAGAGCGGGATCGGGTGTGCGGCGGAGTAAGTACCCTCCCCCCGGAAGACGGGTACACCGTCACAGTGCCGGCGTCACCTTCGGGGAGTCGTCGAGGGCTAATCTCCAGGAGAAGAGCGAGGAGATTCCCACCGAAGATGGATTGGGATACATCCTCACCGCCGAAGTCCGGGCGGCGGGAGGAGTATACGGCCTATCGCCCTTCATCCAGGGTTTTTGCCATCGCGTAATAGTCCAGCCTCTTTTTGTTCAGGACGGGAATATATGCCTCGCATTCCGTCGTGTATCCCAGCAGGTCGTAAAACCGTTTCGAAGGAAGAGAGGCGGAGAGATCGACTCTCCCGATTCCGCGATCGAGCGCCTCTCTCTCCAGGGCGTGCATCAGGAGGGCGCCGTATCCCCTGCGCTGGTGGGAGGGATGCACGAATACCCGTTTGATCGTCGAGCCAAGCAGGGTCCCGGTGCCGACGATCCGGCCGCCGGGTGCAAGGACAAAGGTGCAGCCCCGGTCCGCATCCTCAAGGACCTGCTCTGGAGTGTGGCATGCGAGGAAGAAATCTATCGCCTCCCGCGGGTATACCGGCGCGTACGAAGCCTCTATCGTCGCATTGACGAGCCTGCTCACGTCCTCTATGTCCCCGGGACGGAATCTCCGGAGAGTGATATCCCGTTCGGCCATGATCCTCGCAGGGAGATAGTGCTCCTCACGCGATAATCGTTCCGTGGTGTCCATTCCCGTTATCCGTCATCGAGCAAAGTACCATCACGAGCAGGAGTTACACCTGCACGATCTGCGGGGTGCGATGAGAAACCTGCATTACCGTGTCCTCCTCCAAAAGGAGCCGGAAGGCAGGTGCACCGGCAACCCGCTCCCGGCCGGGCCGATGTACCCGACGGGCTACATCGAGCGGATGGGTACCGGGACAGGCGAGATGATCCGGGGCTTCCGGGAATACGAATAATACGAAGAACACTTTCACCCGCACGAATTATTTCGAAAACATTATCCGACAGTACTTTTTCACAACTTACGATCACAAATGAGAGCTCTAACACTCATCCTTCTGGTTGCTATGTTTTGTCTGTGTACCACTGCATACGCGGCAGTCGCTGAGGACATCAGGAACGATGCCACCGAATACACGGTTGCCGCCAATCTGGAAGCGAACAATACCTCCGCATGGAGTAATAACGAAGAGGACTTCGATTTTGCGACTCGCGGATTTATGGCAACCGATGATACACTGATTATTCCATCGGACATTCCGGGTATTACCGCATGGGATGCCGATGCATTTCGTTATTTCGAGAATGGTACCCGTTCAGACACCATCAACCCACTCCTGTACAGGCAGGCCCAGCTGAACAACATTAACGGCCTCTTTATGGTCGCCCCCGATATCTACCAGATCCGGGGATATGACATTTCGGTGATGACCCTCGTCAAAGGCGACACGGGCTGGATTGTCATCGATCCCCTGGCGTCGGTCGAGACGGCAAGGGCTGCAATGGCACTGGTGAACCGGACGCTGGGTCCGTATCCCGTAAAGGCGGTCGTCTATTCCCACCCCCATGTCGACCACTACCAGGGAGTCAAAGGGGTCACCACCGAGGAGGCAGTCGAGGCCGGCGATGTCGAGATCATCGCTCCCGAACATTTCATGGAACACGCATTAAGCGAGAACGTGTATGCAGGAAATGCGATGCAGAGAAGGGCGGTATACCAGTACGGGCTCCATCTTAAAAAGGACGAGAAAGGACTCGTCGATATCGGTATAGGGAAGTATGTCTCACACGGGACTGCTTCCCTGATAGCGCCAACGATGGATATTACCCACACCGGGCAGGAAGTCACCATCGACGGTGTTTCTATGGAGTTCCAGTTCATTGAGGATACCGAAGCCCCGGTCGAGTTGAATGTCTGGTTCCCCCGGTATAATGCCCTGTTTGTGGCTGAGGACTGTACGGCAACGCTTCATAACGTGCTGACCCTCCGGGGTGCACAGGTGCGCGACCCGCTTGCATGGTCGCAAAGCCTGGACGAAGCACGACGGATGTACGGGGACGAAGCAGAGGTTATGTTCTCGGCCCATAACTGGCCCCGGTACGGAAACGACAAGGTCATCGAGATCCTGGAAAACCAGCGTGACATGTACAAGTATATCAACGACCAGACGCTGAACCTCATTAACAAGGGCTATACCATGGACGAGATCTCGAACATGATAGAACTTCCCGAAGACCTGCAGCAGTACTGGTATACCCATGGGTTCTACGGTCAGGTCTACATGGGTGTGAAGGCGACGTACCAGAAGTACCTCGGCTTTTACGACGGGAACCCCGTGCACTTAAACCAGCTCCCCCCGGACGAGTTTGCAGCGAGCGTCGTCGAGTACATGGGCGGAGCAGATGCAGTCATGCAACGCCTTGAGAAAGACTACGACGCAGGGAACTACCAGCTGGTCGCCTCCATCGCGAACTACCTCGTCTTTGCAGACCCCACCAACATGGAGGCAAGGGAGATGGAGGCCGCTGCTCTTGAACAGAGGGGATACCAGGAAGAATCGGGCACGGCCCGGAATGCATACCTGACGGCAGCATCGGAACTACGGGGTACCCTGCCACCCGCCCGCCGGTCGATGATATCCGAGGATATCATGTCTGCGATGGATGTCGGTCAACTCCTTACGTACCTGTCTGTCCGGGTCAATGCGGAGAAAGCAGCAGGCGATCAGTACCTGATTAACCTCAGGGTCTCCGATACCGGCGATACGGCTCTTATCCAGGTGAAGAACAGTGTTCTTGTCTACTGGGTGAACGAGTCTTCACCGGCGGCGGATGTGTCTGTCGAGATGCCCAGAAAGACCCTCGAAAAACTCGCACTGAACCCGTCCGCTTCACCGGCAGACGTTGCGGTGACGTCCGGGGATTCCGCAGTGTTCGATGAGTTTATCGGGATGCTTGATGAGTTCGATCCCGGATTCAATATTGCGATTCCATAATTTTCCCGGAATGATCGGGGTGCAGGTCAACCTCACCTTCACCCTTTGAATACGATTGTGCTGTCCGGTTTTGATTCCTGACTTTTCTGGCATTTCATGAGAAGATTGTATGGAAAACCTGCGGTCGATATCGATCGGTGCCGGGAAAACCCGCATTCGCTGAGCGATCAGACTGGCGATTGAGGAGCCGGGAAACCACCGGGAGAACTCCCGGGTGCAGATCGAGCTCGGTGCGATCTCTGCGGGAGGGGAAGGCGGTGAGGTGATCCCCATTGATCTACTGCAGGAACCTGTGGTGGCGGCGGGGGAGAGCGTCCGGTAATCAAACAGCGGGGTTCGTGGCCAGGGTTGTGGGGAACCTGCTGTGGCTGATACACGGCATCAGGAATGCCGATCCGTATGTGAGTATTTTACTGGATTACGGCAGTCCGGGGGTTGAGAAACACTATAGTTCGGGATCCGGGCGGCGGTAAAGGGGTTGTGAACTGGAGGTAGAGTTCGTCAACAGCCCTGGCCCTGTCAATCCTGCACTATTTTTGATATCGACGAGAGCCAGGCGCGGGGTCCTTCGGCCCGGGTGCGGCTCTCGAAGGTCGCCGGCCGGATGTAATTGATGGACCACCCATCCCGGAAGCTATCCTGTATCTCTCTCTTTGTTACCCTCCTCGGACCGTATCCGCCGGGCTCCAGGTCGCTGAAGCAGAGCATGAAGTATTTCCCGTCAGGCTTCAGGACGGCTGCGAGGTTATCCACGAAGACCGGGCGGTCTTCATCGGACAGAGTATGGAAGAGTCCTGAATCTGTTGCGGTATCGAACTTCCTGTTGAGCATGGAGAGGTCCAGCGCATTCAGGACGAGAAAGTGCACCTGGAGTCCTCTTCCTGCAGCCTTCTCCTTTGCCTTCCGGATCGCCAGGGGGGCGGAGTCGACCCCCCACACTTCATGCCCTTCACCTGCAAAGAAGAGGGCATGCTCCCCCGTTCCGCATCCTATGTCCAGGACAGAACCGGTAATCTCTCCCTGCCTCGCCAGCTCAACGAACTCCTTCTGGGGCCGGCCGATGTCCCAGGGAGGTGTGCTCCGGTATGCCGAGTTAAAAAAGTTCATGTTTTATCATAGATTCAGATGATAAAGGCATGATCGGTTCTGTAACACGTTCAGACGGATCGAACAGGAACTTAACGAAATATCAAACGGATTGAATAATAATTCCAGGTGCGCGAGTTACAGGTGTGATGGAGCGGCCAGCAGGGGCCGGCGATTAGGGGGACATTGGCGTGAAAGGGTATTCTTGATGAGTGTTCCACATCCGGTGCAACAGGGGTTGGGGAACAATCCGCGTGGTGGATACACGGCGGAGAGGTCCGGGTCTTAGCTCTCCCCCTCAACTCCTGGAAATGCCGGGCACCCGGTGACGCAGAGGCTGCACCGGATCGTTGCCGTCCTGGCGATCAACGGCGCAAGCGGGGCTATACCCCTGAGCAGCAACTGCCGCCGGAGCAGCCACTTCACGACCGGGACAACCGGGGGCGGGACCCATGCACGTACGGTCCGGCACCGGAACGCGTCGACACCGTCCGGGCCGATCGCCCCTTCCGGGCATGCCCGGATGCAGGCTCCGCATCCCGTACAGAGCGGCGCAGGGTTATCTCCTGCCCCATCACCAATTCCTGCTTCCTGAACCGGAGATCCGGCCACAACCCCGCTCATCAACAGCCGCGGGCCGAATCGGGGAGTGAGGAGAACGGTATTTTTTCCAATCTCCCCAAGCCCCCCGGCCGCTGCAATATGCTTCAGCCGGACGACCCCCTGCACCCTCCCGTCAACGATCCGGACGGGCAGGTAGAGCGGGACGTGGCGGGCCGGGATATGTTCCGCATCCAGGCAGCCGGCAAGCCGGACGGCAGCGCTGTCCAGGCTCTCTGCAATCCGGAGCATCTGGCAGGTCTTCTCTTTTTGCGGCATCCGGTACACCGGGACCGGGACTTCCTTCCCGAACACGATCACGGATCGGGCGGCCGGGAAGAACTGCAGCACCGATGCCCTGTCCGCATCGGGGAGATCTTCGATGCCGACCCAGGAGAAGACGTCGACTCCCTCATCCCCAAAGAACGTCTCAAGATCCATCCCGGTACTTCCTGGAATGTATGGGTGCGAATGCTTCATCAGGGTATTGGTGAGGAAAATCTCCGATTTCCCCGTCCCGGGGATGTTTGAACGGACAAAGGTCGACTCCGGCCGGTCAGGCAGCGCCGAGCAGCCACTTCCAGAGCGGGATGTACCGGACCGCTCCCTCTCTCTTCTCTGTGTCTTTCGTGAGAAGGATGCACTCCCGCACCCGGGAGCCGTGGAGGTTTGCAAACTCAAGCAGTGCTTTTTCCCCCCGGATAGGGAGGGCGCCCGTGTAGGAGACGTTGATGGCCGTCAGCGACCGGTCGGGATTTTTAACGACGAAATCGACTTCACCCTGTTTCTTCCAGTAGTAGATCTCACGACCCTGCTTCTTAAGTTCGATGAAGACGAGGTTCTCCGCAAGCCTTCCTTCGTCTTCCGAGAACTGAAACGATACGGCATTCCGGAGACCGTTGTCGATGCAGTAGATCTTTTTGTTGTTCCTGCTCTGCGTTTTCAGCGAATAACTGAAGTACTGGACCTCAAAGAGGATTTTCGCCTTCTCCGCGTAGTAGAGATACTCCTTGATGGTCTCGAAATCAATGCCGAGCACCTCCTGGAGGTTCCGGTAGGAGTAGAGCGAGGTTACGTTCGTCATGCAGTATGTAAGCAGATCGCCGAGCGCCTTCTGGTTTCGCACCTCGTTGACCCGCACGATGTCGCGATAGACGATGCTGTCGTAGTATGCTTTCAACTGGTCCCGCCGGATCGCTTCGTCGTCCAAAAGGACGACCTGCGGAAAGCCCCCTTCCCTGAGATACTCGCCGAGCAGGTGCAGGAGCCGGTACTTCGCCGACGCGAGCGCGACGGGGTCGTGCGGCAGGTCCTCGCCCGAGAAGGCCACGTATTCCGCAAAGTCGAGCGGGTAGACATGGATCGGGAGATACCGCCCGGCAATGAGCGTCGAGAGGTTTGAATCGAGGAGGTATGACGTCGAACCGGATATGATGATGGTGAACTGCTTCCGGTCGTAGAGTGATTTTACCCACCGCTCCCACCCATCGATTGTCTGGATTTCATCGAGGATGAGGTAGGCCGCGTCACCGCCGTACACGTCCCTGCGGTAAGTCTCAAGCAGGGTCTCGAGCGGATTTTCGAGGCGGGCAATCTCCGGCTCGTCGCAGTTCACAAAGAGTATCGACCGCGGGTCGACCCGGCGGTTGCGGATAAGGTCGTCGATGATCTGGAAAAGGAGCGTCGTTTTGCCCGAACGGCGCACCCCCGTCAGGACAACGATCTCCCCGGTCCCAAGATACTTCTGTATCTTCGTGAAGTACTTCTCCCGCCGTATACCCGCTTCGAAGGGCCTGCCGCTCCACCAGGGGTTGAGGGCGGTCAGGAGGTCGAGGACTGAGGGCATATGGTTTGTTGGACTATACTCTAGCATAAATGTTTGTTTTTGTTGGAGTATAATCGAACTAACTGGGCGATCCCCGGGGGTTTTCTTTCGAAGGCATGCCGGGATACCATCACCGTGCCGACGCTTGCCCGGATGCGTCACCTCCGGGGAGAGCGGTGAAGGGGCGCCGGCACGAAAGACCTCGCCCGCACCCGGGCCGGACCCCATACGCCCTCAAACCGGTAGAACCTAAATCCCCGGCACCAGATCTTCCGACTTCGTGATCACCCGGACAATCCCGGCAACGACCGCTCTCTCTTCCGGCTGCAGTCTCGTATAGTACAGCCTCGTATCGCTCGCCTCGACGATCTCTACGGCATCCATGACTGGCTTTAAGAACCCCTCAAGCCCGACACCCCCGGACGCGATGATCTCGCGAACGGCGCTTTTGATCACGGAGACCTGCCCCTTCCCGATGATCCCTTTCAGGAAACCCGCTGTAACCCGCTGCACCGTGTCCGGGTCCAGGCGATCCGCGTGCGTATACGCCATGGCAATCAGGGAGAGGCCGTTCGTCTCGTTTCCGTCCAGGAGCTCCTCCCACGCGAGATCGAGCGCGATCTGCATTAATTGCGCTGTCTCGTCCGGTTCTCCCGGTTGCGCCTTCCCGATCGCCGCCAGCGCATCGGCTCGTTCCCCGGCGGTATACGAGGCCGAAGGCTCCTGCAGGGGTTCGCCCTCCATGACTCCCAGGAACTCCCGGGGGACCGCCGGCCGCTCGTGCCAGGCTTCCAAAAACTCGATGAAGGTTCCTATCCTGTCCCGGCCGGCCGATCCGCGCATCGCCCGCCAGAGCCAGAAGAGGCGGTCACGGACTTCATACGACGTCCTCTTCTTCATCGGGCGGGAGACTACGTACCCGTCCGCCTCCAGCCTCCGGAGCTGCGCGTTCACCGTCGCCGGGTTCAGCCGGGCGCGCTCCGCGATGTCCTTCGGCGTAATGGGGGTATCCGCGCTGAGAACGGTATCGAAGATGATCCTCCGCTGCCCGGGAAGCCTCCCGAACACCTCCCGGTAGTAGGGCGTGTGCTCGTCCATCATCCTGAAGAAGACGGCCCCCATATCATCGGTCCCGCCTCTCGAAACGGTCTCGTACACCTGGACGGCCAGCCGCGGGCTGCCGCCGACGAGGTGCAGCAGTCCCTCGATACCGGGCTCGTAATCCCGGAAGTTCTCGATGAAGGCGGTGTTGCCGTCCAGCCGTGCGACCCTCTTCATGAGTTCCTTCGCTTCGGCGGGTTCGAGTCCCCGGAGGTGGAAGACCCGGAAGAAATTGTAGAAGGGCTCGTCGTGATCCGATATCCCGGGGAAGATCGACGATGCCGACGCGACCACCGAAAAGAGATCGCTCCGCTGGAATATCGATCGCAGCGCCCGGATCTCACTCTTATCCATCTGGGTGAAGAGTTCGTGCACGTTATCGACGAATATCGCGATCTGTCTTCCAGTGGCCGCTTCAGCGAGCTTATCGACCGCGGCGTCGCGGATCAGGGGGTCGTCGTTGAGCGCGACGATCTCCGAAGTATCGACCCCCATCTCCTCGAGCACCCTCAAGAAGAAGTCGGACGTCCTGAATATCGAATACTCCTCTTCCGCAAGTTTCACGGGGATTATCCGCCCGGAGAGCTCGTCGTGAACCCTGTGGTAGAGCAGGCTCAGCAGGTGCGATTTTCCGGCGCCGTGGGAGCCGGTCAGGAGGAAGAACCGCGGCGTTCCGCTATGGGACGCCTGATCCAGTTCTTTCAGCATGTCCTCCAGGAGCTTCTCCCGGCCGACGAGGAGGTACCGGAGCGTTTCTTTATCCAGCGCCCCCGGGAAGTAGCGGTAGACGGCTGCACTACCCGATGCTGGCATGGTAAATCCTCCACCAGTCCCGGAGCATCTTCGAGTAGAACCGCAACTCGCCGGGAGTATCCATGGTGACGTAAAAATCGTGGTTCAACTGCGCCAGCAGCGCCAAAAACGCATCTTCGCTCTCTGATGCGGTGCTCCTCCTGAAGATATCGTATGCGATGGCCACAGGCAGGGATTCTGCGGCACTCACCCTGCTTAAGATGGCGCGTGCGGCTTTTGCTTCCTGATCAGAGTAGGTGATCTGGAGACGGCGCGAGTAATGCTCGAAGTAGTGGCGCCCCTCGCTGCCGAGGATTCGTTTGTTGTAGACCCTCTCGACCAGCGCCGGGGAGGGCGACATCTTTTTCGAACCCGCCGAGGGTGATCCTCCGGAAGTCGTTGATGACCGGGGTTCCGCCGACGCCGTAGACGACGGGGTCGATGCTGACCGAGCCTCCGACGATGAACCTCACTCCGGGCGAGTCCTGCCGCAGCCGCCGGAACCAGAACGATGAACGAGAAGGTAGCAAATGGCACGCAGTCCGCCGCCAGGACACCCGTAATTATGTCCATATTTGGGTCTTCTATTCAATGATTGAAATAAGAATAGTAACAATGAAATCAGGGCAGGCGAGGTAATTCACTTAAATTTAAAAGAATTGCCATGTTATGAACAAGTAGAATCGTGGGCATTTCTTATGTCATCTCTGATTTTGTGAATCCCGGTGATTATCGTAAGCATATTGCTTTTGTGTTTTGTCAAGTAGTATTTTTTCCTTGAAAGATTTTCTTTGAACAATACTTCGGGTAACGATTCATTTGAAAGATTGTCATTAAGAGTACAACAATTAAACTGGGCAATATATGCCTTTTCAGGATGGTATGACCCGATTTCTTTTAGTAATTCAACAAATGGATACTGTATTGGCGTTTTCAATTGGAAGGTTACACCTCCCATCCACCCATGTCCAAAAATATATAGATACTTTGCATTTGGGTTCTCGATTACTGCCTTAAAATCTGAAGGATTGTTGCAATAGTAAATGTAAAATGGATATTTCTCTTTTAAGAGAAAAAAAATCAGCCTTTTAATTCCAGGGGAGAAAATGGAACAGGTAATAGTCGTAGACTTAACTATTATCAATGCATCATGTGGAGTCGATCTAATATCCGGATCTTTCTTTTTTTGCTCACCAATAATGGATTTTATTTTACCACTACAAATCACTGCATATTTAGCCACAATTAACAGAACTAGTATTATTCCAAATCCGATTATAAAAAACCAAAATCTGTCTACAGAATGAAAAAGGATCGATATACTGATTAATGTCACAGCAATAAGTAGAAAAAGAAATATTATACCCCGAAGGGATCGGAATATCGATTTCCGGTAGTAAATTCCCTCTTTATCCATTAGTAGAGTTATTTTCTCTCATCGCTTAAAGCACTGTAGTTTTTACTAGAACTTCAATGACGCGATTATATGAAACCTTTTCCTGACTTTCACTTGACTTCTCCAGTTTCTCGCGAATATCGTCAAGTCTTTTTAATACTCCGTTCGAAACTGCAATACGCCACCAACCTTTAGGTTCTCTCATTGTTATACCCCCTCTTTACCGCTTTCCGCCGAAGACATACCGCCGCCCGTCACGGTCGAATACCCACAACTCCCCGCCCGAAGGTATCCGCCTGATACCGAGCGGTCGCCCCTTCATCCTCTGCCGGGCCGCCGAAGCCGTCAAAAATCGCCGAGACGTGATAATAGGATCGTCGTCGATCAAAATCAAAATGCAGAAGCGTAATCTGCAATGGTAGTCAAAAATTAAAATTGTTAGAGTTTCGGTAATAATTCATCAGACTTCGTAATTTTTTGAACAATGTCGGCAACGACCTCCCTCTCTTCTGATTGGAGTTTAGTGTAATACAGTTTTGTATCTTTTGTTTCGATAATTTCTATGGCATTCGCAACCGGTTTCAGGAACCACTGAAATTCAGTGCCCTTGAATATAATTATTTCGTTAACGGCACTTTTTATCACAGAGACTTGTCCCTCTTCGATGATCTTTTTCAGGAAATCTATTGTAATTTTTTTCACTAAACTCGGCTCTAAACGATCAGCTTGAGTATATGCAATCTTTATTAAGCGCAAGCCGTTTGTCTGGTTTCCTTCCAATAATTCCTCTCGTGCGAGAGTCAGGCAAAGATGCATAAATTGCGTTAATTGATCAACATCTGCTAATTGCCCCTCTATTATTTCGATCTCCATCAGCGCATCATTTCGCTTTCCGGCTATAATATAAGAATTTATCAAAGCTAACTTTAGCTGATTTTGTACATTTTTATCCCTTGAATACTTCAATGCTTTATGTATTATTGTAATTGCTGATGCAGAATTTCTGAATTTTGACGCTATTATTGGGAGCACATTGTGAGTAAACTGACTCTCCGGACTTATATCAAGGCTTTTTTGGATGTACTCGAGACCTTCATCAGTTCTACCTGTCACGGTAAGAATGCACCCTACGAGTGCTAATATATCAGCATCTTCTGGATAATTATTCGATGTGTTTTTTACAAACTCGAATAATTCCTCACATTTGCCAAGACAGAGTAGTAGTTTGCACTTGTCAATTATTGCATATCCGTCTTTTGGATCAATGTTTAGTGCTTTGTCTAACATTTGTAAGGCAACTTCATATTCCTCCCTTATCGCTAGAATCGACCCAATCTTGACGAGCAACCGAACATTATCAGGATTAACCTCAAGTCCTTTATTAAAACATTTCAATGCTTCTTCATATTCCTCCATCTTGAGGAACAGACTACCCTCTGCAAAAAGTCCAGTTGTATTCAGCGGATTTATTTCAAGAGCCCGATTATACGATTCCAGCGCCTCTTTGTTTCTATCCATTGTCTCCAGTAGATTCCCTTTACAGATGTATGTCAATTCATGGATGTATGTCAATTCATCATTTGGATGAAATTCTATATTTTCATTATATGCTTCCAGTGCTTCTTCAAAATTTCCCAGGTTTTGCAGAGCCAATCCTTTGCCTAAAAGGCCAAAATGATTTTTATTATTTATTTTCAAAGCACTGGTAAAGGATTCAATGGCCTCATCATACATAGCCAATTTTAATTGTGCTAAGCCCTTACCAGTGTATGCCATTTCATTTCTTGGATTAATTGCTAAAGCTCTTTCAAAACATAAGATCGCTTCCGAATCTTGGTTCTTCATTAATAATTCTTCGCCTTTA
Source organism: Methanobacteriota archaeon (assembly GCA_016841955.1). Lineage (GTDB taxonomy): Archaea > Halobacteriota > Methanomicrobia > Methanomicrobiales > Methanoculleaceae > Methanoculleus. The sequence continues at coordinate 25,525 of JAENYE010000007.1, read as the reverse complement.
CTTAAAAATTCCTCTCTCGCATCCTTATCTACGGATTTTGTAACACCATTAAACTTCTTTGAAAAGTATGATGCTTCATCTAACTCCCCCAACTCTGAGAGTATATTAGAAAGTTCCGGAATGTATTTTGCCCCATATTCCGGCGTTAGGCTTTCTGCATAATAGCAGAGTTCTTTCAATACGTTTTTATTCCCGGACTCTAACTCACGCAATTTCATCTCAAAGGCTGCCGCTCGCTCATCCGGGCTGTACCAGGTTTTTAAAAACTCGATAAAGATGAATATACGGTCTCTTCCGAGTGGTTTCCGCATCGCTCGCCACAGCCTGAAAAGACGCTCCCGGACTTCATATGATGTCCTTTTCTTCATCGGGTGAGAGATGACGTACCCGTCCATCTCCAATCTTCTGAGCTGTGCGTTAACTGTCGCCGCATCTAGTCGGGAACGTTTTGCGATGTTTTTTGGCGTAAGGGGGGTTTCTGAGTTGAGGATCGTGTCAAAAATAATCCTTCGCTGTCCCGTAAGCATCTGAAATATTTCTTGGTAATATGGCGTATGCTCATCCATCATCTTGAAAAAAATTTTCTCCACATCATCTATCTCGCCTCTAGAAATGATTTCATAAAACAAGACAACTAGGCGCGGGCTACCGCCGATGAGATGGGAAAGACCCTCGATTTTGGGTTCGTAATCCTGGAAGTTCTCGATGAAGGCAGTATTGCCGTCGACTCGTGCAACCCTTTTCATTAACTCTTTGACTTCAGCGCGTTTAAGTTCCTGAAGATGAAAGATCTGGAAGAAATTGTAAAAAGGCTCGTCATGATCCGATACGTCGGGGAAGATCAGGGGTGCCGAAGCAAATACTGAAAAAACATTTGTTTGCTGGAATATCGATCTTAATGCCTGGATCTCGCGTTTATCCATCTGCTTGAAGAGTTCGTGCAGATTTTCAACGAATATCGCAATCTGTTTTCCCTCAGCTGATGCAACCTCTTTAAGTTTATCAACTGCAACATCACGAATCAGCCGATCTTCTTCAAGTGCTATTACATCCGAGATGCCGATTTTCATCTCTTCTAATAATCTTAAAAAGAAATCGGACGCTCTGAATATTGAATACTCCTCCTCTGCAAGTTTTACGGGGATCATCTGTTCAGAGAGTTCATCGCTTACCCTATGGTATAACAGAGTCATTAGATGGGATTTTCCGATGCCACGGGGCCCGACAAGGAGGAAAAAACGTGGCGTTCCGCTTTGAGACGCCTGATCCACTTCTTTCAGCAGACTATCGAGGAGTTTCTGTCGACCGACGAGAAGGTATTGGAGTGTCTCTTTGTCCAAGGTCTCGGGAAAATATCTGTAGAAAGTTACACTACTCGATGTTGGCATGATAAATCCTCCACCAGTCTCTCAACATCTTCGAATAAAATCTCAACTCACCTGGGGTTTCCGAGGTAACATAAAAATCGTGGTTCAACTGTGCCAACAGTGCTCGAAACGCATCTTCGTTATCTGATCCATAGTTCCGTCTGAAAATGTCGTACGCAATAGCCATAGACAGGGAATCTGCAACACTCACCTTACTTAGGATGGCACGTGCAGTTTTTGCTTCCTGCTCGGAATATGTAACTTGGAGGCGGCGTGAATAATGCTCAAAGTAGTGACGCCCCTCGCTGCCGAGGATTCTTTTGTTGTAGACCCTGTCGACTAGCGTCGGAGAGGGGACCCCTTCGGAGATGTCTGCCTCTTCCTTCAGGCCGCTCAGCATGATTACGAGGAAGTAAGGGATGTAGGGGTCGCCCACGCAGTCGAGAACAGCTCTGCCGATCTCCGGGGAATACTCCCAATCTTCTTCCTGAAACACCTGTTCGACGACGGAAAGTGCGACATCTTCTTCGAATCCGCCGATGTTGACCCTCCGGAAGTCGTTGATGACCGGGGTTCCGCCGACGCCGTAGACGACGGGGTCGATGCTGACCGAGCCTCCGACGATGAACCTCACCTTGGCCGAGTCCTGCCGCAGCCGCCGGAACCAGTGCAGGAACTTCCGTGCGTCGTCGTCCTCCATATTCTGTATCGCAACCGGAAACTCATCCAGGATAATATATACCGGATTGGCGATCTCCCCGAAGATCGTCTCTATCTTCTTCGCCTTCTCGTGCCAGTCATCCGAGAACTCCGCTCTCAGATGACTTCGGAGCTTTGCTCTGAAGACCGGAGTCTCAATCTCATCGATTATTTCCGGCACCTGGGTGAACATTCTTTTCAGAGCAGAGAATACCCTGGTTTTATGGCTTGCCCCTTCACACTCAATAAGTGCCGTAACGAGATCGGTGATGAATTCTCCAGGTGAGTTTATGCTCTCGACCTCAAGGAAAACGCACGGCCGGTGTTTGCTTTCCAGCCGTTTCTCGATGTTTCGCATGATCGAAGTTTTGCCGAACCGCCGGGGGGCGACGAGCATGACGTGGTCTTTCTCGATCGTATCCAGGATGAACGCGGTCTCGCGTTCGCGGTCGATGAAGTCGTTTCCCGTTGCGGGATTTCCTACAGGCAACATGCAGCACCTAATGAGAGTGATGTATAACAGATGTGTTATATAACGATTTTGTTATGCTTTTTCCGGGTTGGTGTTCCCGGGCGCGGGGCAGCTACGGAGCAACCTTTCCGCACGATCTCATCGTTGCAGGAACCCCCGGAGAGAGGGAGGGGATTTGAAGAGCCGTTATGCAGACGGTTTTCTCGTGGCGCCTATCCGGGTCATATTTATCGTCCCGTGCGTTCCATACGTCGATTAGCCGGGGTGCTTTTCGAATGCTGGTTGAATTTGAAGTGGAACATGACGATGAAGGGTGGTATGCCCATGCTCTCGGGGCCGGTATCAACACGGATGGCGGAACGCTCGACGAACTCGTCGAGAACATCTGCGAGGCAGTGAGCCTGTACTATGAAGATGACGAGCGCGTCATGGCCGGAGAGCAGATAACGGTTCGGTTCACGGTCGAATTCCAGGTTGATCCTGCGGCATAATGTCCCGTTGCCGGCGATCGTGACAGGGGCGAAGCACAGCGTTAGCGGGGCAGCATTGGGTGACAGTAATAAAAGTGGAGATACGTCAGAACCATCCATACCGCTTGTGCGCCTGCTCGATTGACATCACAGCAAGAACATGGACTTCCTTCGCCGACTCATGGATGCGATAGAATGCCGTGAATGTCCGGCTAATGTGAAGTCTGTAGGTATCTTCGCGCCCGTGCACATGCAGGCGCTCCTTGTCGCTCCCACTGCCGGGATACGGGTCTTCCTGCAGGGTTTTGAGTTTTTCCATGACGATTCGTTGGCTCTTTACGCTGAGGCTCCGGATACTCTCTAGGGCCTTGCGGTTAATCAGTATCCGGAACGTCAACGTCCAGCTCCACGAAATCCCCCTCTGCTTCGATACGGTCCATATCCTCGATGAACCGGCGCTTCTTCTCCTGCTCCACCATGTAGGAGAGGAGGTCATCGAAGGTCTGGCCGGGGCGCTTCAGTTCGGAGACCTCCGCCCATACCCCCTCCGAGACGGGAATTCTCTTGGTCGCAGCCATGGTAGTATTGTAAGTATTTATCATATTTACAATGTTGCACGCGGGTGAACCGGTGAAAAAAATGGGGGAGTTCTAACGGTTCGGGAGACGTCCGCCGGCTACTCCAGCGCCAACAGGTCTTTCAAAAGAACGCTTATCGCTTCCATATCCTCGACCGAGCACCGCCCGATCTTTTTGACGAAACGGTCTTCCGAGAGGGCAACGGTCTGGAAGACCAGCGCCGCACTAAAGGAGTGGTGCAAGAGACAATCGTTTTGGATCTATGACTCGCAATAAAACAGCCGGAGATACAAAGAGAGAGCAGGCCCGCTCATACGCTGCATCGTATCACCGGATGCCTGAAGCGTGTTCCTGCAGGTATGCGACAGCCAGTTCGTATGCCGAATACACCTTCTCTCTTTCAACCTTCGGCACGCCGCATGCCACAATGTGTACCATCTTTGTGGCGAGGGTAATCTTTGTTGCATCCGAGTCACGGTACGGATAGATGGCGACGATCGCGTCTTCATCTGTCAGGATAACCTGGTTCTTATGGAGAATGACGGGTGTTGCCATCCCGATGCCGAGGAACTCTTCACCCTCTTCTGCAAACCTCATAGAGAGAACCCCGCCCAGAGTATCGGCATCGAAAGCGGCAATGGGTATGCCTGTGCGAATTGAGGCCAGATTATAGGCATCTACCGCGGTGTTGATCGTCGGGAGCATCTTCCCGGCCAGGATCCTTCTCACCAGCGCTTCCGAGGCGGGCCGCGTTTTGGTTGGATCGACGCCCACCCTCCAGAAGAAGTCCCTGTACGCCCTGAAAATAGGTTCATCTTTGACCTGCTCAAGCGTATACTGTTCTCTTACCGAGCGGACGATCTCGTCTTTCAGGGCTTTTAGGGGCGGGCTCTTCTCCTGAATCGACAGCGGTCCGACATCACCTTCTGCAACTGACAGACCGGGGAAGGTGGCAAGAATCTCCTCATGAATCTCCATGACCCGCCCTCCTCACCTGCGGGAGTACTCTTTATGGGCCTTCTCGATCGTCATGATCTTCTCGATCTTGACGATGCTCTCCTCATGCTCGATGATATAAAATACAGTGAAAGACCTGCCGACATGCAGGCGATAGACTGCAGGAGGGCGAGGGTACTCGAGTTTTTCCTTGTTTCCTCCCGGAAACGGGTCTTCCTTGAGTTCCAGGATCTTTTCGACAATGATGCGCCGGGTTTTTGGGGGGAGCCTTTTTACGAACTCTCGTGCCCTTCGCTCGATGACAATAGCAAACACGCTCTCCTGCTCCCCGGCGCGTCAGTCGTCCTGCAGGATATCGTCCGGGTCAAAGGCTACGAACTCGCCGGTCTCATCAATCTCGGCGATCATCTGCCAGTCACGGTAATCCTGTTCGCGCCGGATCATCCCGGCAAGCAGTTCATCGTAACTCTGCCCGGCTTCCTTGAGGTTGTGCAGGTCCCTCCAGGTGGGCTCTTTCACGGGAATACGCTTGATCTGATTGCCGGCTTCACTCGTGCTGGAAGACATGTATCTGAGTTTGGGTCCGCGTGATATTTATAATTGTGCACATTTGCCACAATGTGCCATATGATCATCCGGGTGCTGTGCCGGATGCCAACCAATACGATTGTCTTTGCGTCCGCCCGGCAAGGCAGGGACGGCACACAGCGCCAGCAGGCGCAGGGTCGGCTGTCCCCATCGAATAGAGAAGCACTGTTTCTCCAGATGCTCACTTTTTGCCTTTGCCGGACTTCGTGGCTGCGTTGTTCGGGTTGAGCTGATTCGCCCTGTTGTCCGCTGCTGCTTTGTGTGAAGGGTTGTTGGGGTTCTTGACATCCGCACGTTGATTCTTTGCCATACAAGCCGCTTGTCTGGATTACTTATATGCTTTCTTGTCGGGTTCGGAAAAGGAGCACACCTATAGTGTTATCACCCGCACGATATCCGGATCAGTGATTATCCCGGCTCCGGCCCCCGATTGGAAATTCCGTGCCGGTCCCCCGGTTTCACATCCTCGCAATAAAGCAACGCATATATGGAGCCTGTCGTTTCGTTCGGAGCCATCGGCTCACCCTTTTAGCCGGAAGTTCCCGACGATGAGGTATGCGCCGGAGAGGATCCCGGTGCAGGAGCTACGACCATGCAACAGAAACCAGACGACAGAACCCGGGACGGGGGAGGAGGAGAACCGAAAACCAGCGGCGGCAGCCCGGACTAGAAGTGTGACCGCACCGTCGGCCAGGCCGCCACGGGTACTTTTTCACCGGAGGAGATAAGCGTGCCCCCGGAGCCGGTCCCGCTCTTCCTCGTCCCGCGAGCGGTTGCGGACGAGATCCGGCGGCACGGCCGGGCCGTCCGGGAGATCAACGTCCGCCGGACCCGGAACCACCAGTACGCGATCAGCGTCGAGCGGGGGCGGCCGTGATCCCTGAGCCGGGGGCCCTGACCTGCACGGCGGCCGGCGGGCTCGTCGTCGATGTGGAGGGGGAACGCTACCGGATCGAGGCCGGGGATGTAAAGGGCCTGATCTTCTCCGGCCGGCCGGCGCCGGTCATGCGGGAGTGGGTGCGACACGAAGGTGGAACCGTTGTTACCGGATTGACAATCGAGGGGCACGCGGTGGTGAATCCGGCAGGCCGGGCGGTGGTGATCCGGACCCGGGCGGGGGCCTGGATCGTCCCGCTTGTCTCCTTTCGGCGGGTGGCCTGTGGGGAGGAGGTGAGGGCTCCGGTTTTTGGGCTTGTGGGGGAGGGCGACTGTCCAATGGACAGGAGTTTGAGCACCGATCTGAGGGATTCAACTCCCTAAGACCGAGCGGGAAACAAAAACGGGGGTTTCTGCCACGGCGGGTGCTCCTCTATGCAGCCCCGGATAGGATAACGTCACGGAATCTATCGAGGGAATTACATCACAGCATAAGCTGTATGGGCCGGGCAACTTCAGAGTCAACCAGCCGATACCTTCGAAATTTACTCTTCTATTCGTCATATACAGATAGGTAGAGTGTTTTTTGCTTCTGGCCAGATATCCAATTACACATTTTGATGGAAATTAATGTGACCATCTAAACGCAAATTTGAGACATACGACTGGAATTGTGACGTATTTCCACCATATAGTTTTGGCCCCTAGTTAATTCAGGCTTAAAAACACTGATTTTTTAAAAAGATAGCCTTTAACCTACTGAGGTGATTTATATATTTTGGGCAGATCAGTGCAATTTCTGCAATTTCTGCATCATCTCGCTAATGAAAACACAACATACAATTCTACCCCCTGTAAAAATAGGCTAAAATCCAAAATATTGGAAAAAAGTCCAAGGTTGGGCATTTTTTTATGATGGCTATTTGTGCGATATGTATCAGACCCGTTAGAGAGCGAATCCAGACCCCAATACTACGCCCCAGATATGGCACAACTATGCGTAAACAGATCTCAGAGCGCTAGTGCATCTGAAAATTATTATATAGTTGAATCCCAATATAATATAATATGAGTTCTGATGGAAAGAATTCGTTTGACGATCTCATCTACGATGAGGAAGAAGAGTTCGAAAAACTGATCCCCAAAGTGAAACGGCTGGTAATGGTAAGGAAAGACGGTCGGCCAATAATCATATGTGATGGCGCCCTTAGCCAGGCCGAACAAATCGCATGCATGTACATTGGACACTTCTTTGCGCATCTTATGGGTTTGTCGGAGAAAGCATCCGCGAAAAATAATGACATTGTTGAAGAACTGGGCATCAGTCCAAATGCTTTGACCGCTCGACTTACTGAACTTAAAAAAGCAAAGAGGATCACGCAGGTTGGTAGAGGGGAACATGTAATCTCGACAATTCGGCTCGAGAACTATCTGGATAACCTCATAAAGAAGATCGAGGGGGCCTCATGAGTTCTCCACCGAACCCAGATCCTCCTTTATACGTATCAATAAAGTATAGAGAGTTAAATGTCGAAATTCATGGTCCATATAACGACACTTGGAAAAGCGTCAATGAGGTTTTGAAAAAAATCAAGTTCGAACTTGATGCTCCATCAAAAAACTCCATAATCTTCGTTAAAGGCAAAACAGTCCAGGAAATACTGATGGATTTAAGAAATACTGACTTCTTTGACACTCCTAGAACCAGTAATCAATGTTTCGAGAAGTTAAAAGAACTGGGCAAAACCGGTCTGTCAACTGCTGCAATTCAGATGGCCTTGAAACGTCTAGTCGTAGAAGGGGAACTTAAACGAACAGGAGCAACAAGTAAATATCTGTATATGGCTCCATATGTTGAGGCTACGGGAGTATAGATATAATGCTCAAAGAAAAAGTAAAAAACCTTAAATTCTTAATCGGTAAAACTGAGCCACAGAACAGGGTATTGCTCGAAATATCAGATATTTTAGACGACATTGTTGACAACTTGACGCAACGTGAAACCATACCTGTAATTAACAAAAATGAATCCATACTCGACTTCATAAAGCGGAAAAAACTGGCAAGCCATAGCGATATTGTGCTAGGCATTGCTTATTATCTGGAAAAATACAGGGACACTCCGGTCTTCAATATTAATGATATTAAAGAAATGTACGACGAGGCGCGACAAAGATCACCCAAAAATTTCAGCGACGTTGCAGGAAAGCTCGAACGGGAAAAAGACTACTTCATCAAACATAAAGAGGGAAAGGATGGATTAAAAGCGTGGAAAATATCTGCAGCAGGGTTAGAGTACATTGAGTCCATGGGTGAAGAATAATATGCTAACTTCTATTGTAGATGAGTTACCGGACCACCTTGATAAATCTTTAATACGCGATTTATTCCAAGAATACAAGGAGATTAAAATTTCTTTTCATGTCCAGAATTATGAACTCACGTTAACAAAGTTAGGTAAATTTGTTGAAACCGCTTTTCAACTGCTATCCACTGTTGCATTCGGTGAGACGCCACCGCATCCAAACTTTAACGATTTGAGTAGAAAACTCGAAAATATACCCGAAGCGAATCAACCTGTTGCAGTACGGGTTCTTATTCCAAAGGTTTGTCTAATGCTTTACGCTATTCGGAGTAAGAGAGGGGCCGTTCATAAAAACCATGAGACATCTACAGGATACATTGACTCACAGTTAGCTCTTGCGGGATGCAACTGGATTATCAGTGAATTACTACGAATATATTTGAAGCGAGAGGCAGCAGAAGTTCAACTAATTATTGATGGCATTTCGAAGATCCCACATGCCCTTTTAGAGGAGATCGATGGGGATGTTATTATCCTAGAACCCAAAATGTCCCTGAAAGAGCAAGTATTAATTTTATTGCACCACGAATATCCATCATCAATTTCAAACAACGTAATTAAAAGCCGGATTAAAGGAAAGGGTCTAACTCACCTAAGTGAAATATTAAAAAAACTAGTTAATGAAGCATTTATCCACAAAACCGACCAAGGTTACACCCTGACAGTAAAAGGAATAAGTGAGGCCGAAAAAATATATGGTAAGTATCGTAAAATCGAGTGATATTACGAAACCCTTGAGGATATCCGATGAATTAGATCTAGATTTAAATGACACCGTAGGTAAGTTTATTGCCGTACTTGGGATACGGGGATCAGGTAAAACAAATACAGCTGCAGTTATTCTTGAGGAATTATTGAATTATAACTTCCCTTTGACAATTGTCGATATTGACGGGGAGTATTGGGGATTAAAGGAGAAATATGAAATACTGGTGGTTGGAAAATCTGAAAATGTTGACATAGAGATTGGTATTCAGCACGCCGAGAAGATTGCTGAGATTTCTCTGACAAAAAATGTCCCAATAATATTAGATGTGAGTGGGTACGCTTATGATGAAGCCCACAAGTTATTATTGCTTTATTTCAGAAGGTTATGGGATCTAGCGGGTAAATTTCGTAAACCGTATGAGATTGTAATAGAGGAAGCTCATGAGTTCATACCTCAAGGCATGAGCGATGAACTGAAAAGAATCCTTGTAAAAATTGCTCTTAGAGGAAGAAAACGCGGGCTAGGAGCAATAATATTGAGCCAAAGATCTGCAAAGGTTGAGAAGGATGTTCTTACTCAAGCAGAGATCTTGTTCTTACATAAAGTTGTACATCCTTCCGATCTGAAGGTTTACAAGGACATGCTACCTGTCGCTCCTAAGAATGTAAGTGAAATAATCAACGCGTTATCGACCGGGGAATGTGTGTTATATTGTGGAGAGGTATGTACAACGATCCATGTCAGAATTAGAAAAACATTTCACGCAGGATATACACCCGCATTGGGTGAGATTGAAATCCCGAGATTGAAATCAATCAGTGAAGAGATTTTAAATTTGGTCAGGAATTATACGAATATTGAAACACCACCCCTCGATCCGCAAAATTCTCTGGCTGAACTCGAATCCTTAAAAGAGATAATTGAGGAAAAAAATAGAACTATAAGACAGTTAAGTAAGGACTTACATGAATTAAAGTTAGAACAAGCGAACCAGGCAAACTCAACGAGAGATAGTCTACCTAGTGGTTCCATCAGATGTAGATCAGTGGTCAGTGAACAAAATTATGACAAAAATGGTTTTGAGGAAGAATTACCTCTTGAAATTATCAAACACATTGAGTTAATATTGAAACGTATTAACTGCCTATCAAGACCTGAGAGGGAGATGTTTAGGTTTCTATTAATTAAAGATCAAAAAGAATACTCTTACAAGCAAATTTCAAATTGGATTAAGTATTCGGTCAAAACGCTGCACACACACTCATTGAAGAATTTAGTTGAAATTGGTTTAGTCAACAGAAGACGTAAGAAAGATGGATATTACTTTTGCTCGAATTTTGACAAGTTTGTAGAAAAAGAATTTGGATCTGATAATGTTGAAACTGAGTTGATGCAAAATATAAAATCGCACCTGAAATCTAAAATCATTTAGGCACTTCAACCAGCACTACTCATATATAGTTCGAGCATTCACAAGAGTTTTCAAAAGGATCTGCAAATTGATGGTATACCCGTTAGATTCTTTTAAGGCGACATATTAGCCTTAGAACAAACGATTGCTTGTAATGCAATTCTTTGATCTCTTATAAATTTCTTGGCTAAATCAAATATAAATATTTAAATTATGGTGATAGGTAGTAATATTAAATGTCGTTACTTGATTGGGCGCAAGAGGCGGTGATGGTAAACAATGTTAAAACCTGACTGGTTGAATGAAATTGCAGGCATAATACCCGCAATCCAAGCGGTTGCTTTGTCGTGCGATGAACCATTTCAAGAGAAATGCTTTGAATTATTACTTTTAAAAGCACTTGGAACCTCGAAATCATCAGCTGAAGGTGTACCCCCTCAACGAACTGCGGAAAAACATTTAGACACCCAGTCTTCCCAAGACGATCTTGAATATCAAAATTTCTTGGCTGATAACGATTTAAGTCACGATATGATTGAAAGATTAATAGATTTTGAATCTGGAAAAATTATTACGAGAAATCTTGGAAGTGTAAAATCTCAGGGTCAAAGAATCATTGCATGTTTAATTGCAGTAAGCTATGCTGCAATTGAAGGAGAATTTAAAATTCCCAAAGACGACTTAAGAAAGCAGTGTGAATCTCGTTCCATCTATAATGACAGCAACTTTAGTAAGAATATGAGAACTACACATTATAATGGTTCAATAGTATTTGATGATAAAAAGGACTTTTGGAAGGTAACAATACCAGGAATAAGTTTCGTGGCTTCCACTATTAGAGATTTGTTGGACATTAAGCAGACATGAATACTTCTGATCCATATCCCTAATTTTAGAAACCTTGACGTACTGAAAGAGCTTGCGGACGACCCGGTAAAACATTTTTCAAACTTAAAGAAGAATTGATCATCTGCGATTTGAAAAGATCGTCTGCCGATAAATTCGTCGAAACGTTAGTTCAAATATACCAAGCCCGGCAGACAATAGCAAGAATGGTGCGCGTGATTTATAGCTTACGGAGAATGGCAGCCATTCGATACTTGTAACAATTAATAACTTTCTAATGATATTTGTGGAGATTACTACCCCTAATTTCGGTTGATTCATCATACTCAAGTTCAGTGAATGATTTACCGGTATTCTTTCCAATAGAGCCATATTGCATGGCTAATATGCAAATAAAGATTTTACAACGCGACACTTTATCTAGGCAAGTTTTGGAGAGGAGTTTCATTTCTCGATCCAAATTCTTCCATCTCATGAGGTTCAAATCCTAGTTCTGAGAGGAGATCACGAATCTCCCTTCGACATTACTGTAGGTTCTCATATGTGGAGCCCACAAAAACAGATTTTTACCTCATGTGGGCATAAGAAATATGGTGTGTTCATTAGAGTTCGGGTTGTCCACCATTCTGAAAATTAAGACAAATTTTAATGAAAGAACAAGCAACACTGACATATTCGAGCCCAGTCAGTTCTCTGATTTGCCAAGATGCTTCAATTTCGGGATCTATGCCATGATCAGCACCATTTCTAACGTGACCAAGATACTTTCCAACAAAAGAAATCTTCGTGGGCATCTTGTCGCTTCTTTTTAATTCATCTATTTTGGCATTTATGCCTGTCTTTAGACTCACGTCTGCGCCCACGCGTAACCCATAATCGTTAAGAAAGGATTCTATTGCATTACCTGCATGCAGTATAGCCGTTCTCGCGTTCCCCTGATTTGCAACAACAACTAATGCACCAACAAGAGGTAGTATTACGTCCTCTCTGGACAGAGAATTGACATTTGCTTCACCAATATGTTCTCGAATTTTTATCTCAGCAGTTACCTGTTCTTGACATCCAGATACTAGCAATAATAGGGCTTCTTCAGGAGATTTCTCAGCAATTGTATATACTCCTCCACCCTGAGAAACTAATGCATGACTGTATGTCCCAAGACTGATTAGTGTATCTTTTATTTTTTCCCAGTGTTCGTCAATGCCTAATAAGCTTTTAATTTGCCTTGCAGCAGTATCAGCTTGTCTTGTGACAAATAACCTCTCTCTAAAAAGTAAAAATGGCCTATAGGATTCTAATTGAATTCTTATCACTGCAGCCCTTTGTTTCTCTGCAGAGGTAATTAAAAGTCTACATAAATGACTCAATGCATCATATTGCGAATTAATTCGTTTTAAAAAGCCTAATTCTACTGACAAGTTTAATGCTGCTTCTGCTGTATCCGATGGAATGTCACAGAACTTTTGCACAAAATCAATATCTGTAGGTTTATTATTTAGGACAACCGCTTCAATAACACCAACTACTTGTTCCGCTGTACCTGAGTAGAAAGATGTTATCATAAATTATACCCCTAATCAGTTACGTTTTCATCGACAGAAAAGTAGTCTGACAGTTCTTTAAGAGTTTTCTTTAATTCAGGAGCTAATTCGATAAATTCCTTCGCGGTGCAAGTAATATTAAACTTAAAATTAAAATTTACAGGTCCATTTTCTAAACTAGGGATTATTGCTTTAGTGATAATCGGATTTACTGCAGATACTCCACTTTGTCCCGACATCCCCAGCCCAATATGTTGTTCTTCTTTTTGACCATCAACTTCGTGGGAATCTGCCTCATCTTTTAAGGGTATAATTTTGTCTTCTTTTTCAACAACCAGTTTTGCATTTTTCATAATTTCAATGATCGCATTTGATCCTGCGATCACATTCTTATTCTTCCTTTGTCCTGCAGTGTATGCAATATGTGTAATTAGAGTGGATCTGTCCATTCCTTGACGAATACGAATTGCAGCTAGAATCTTTTGTAAAAAGTCAGTGTTTTTAACTATCTTTGACCAATTATGACTAATTTGCTCATCGTATCCACTCTGAAGTGCTAAGAATAGAGATTTACCTACATCAGTAATTTTTTTCCCACCTTTTGTAGGTTCGATAACACCGATTGACATTAAGAAGGCATTATTTCCACTTACTTGTGTTCGATGAATAGCAGCGTTATAGCTGATGTCATCTATTGATGCTTCTTTATCGTGATACCCATACCCGAGAATTATCTTTACAATCTCTTCATACGAAGAAATCGGCAGTCTAAATCCATCTTCTGCCATACCGCTACCTTAAAGCAATAATATTTCACACAAGTATATAAATCATTACTCTTTGTTATTGTTTTCAAGGTTGTCCGTTTCAAATTAACAAAAATCTCTATACCCTCAGCAAAAGTCGTACCATAATATCAAATGGTCCTCGAAAGGTTCGGGAAAAAGCGCCTGTTACTTTACAAAAGTAATAGTAATAATGTTATCCCAGAGTAGAGGAGATACTCGAGGATGTACTGTCCCAAAACAGAGTCTTCTTCATATTTTTCTAGGTTAAATCCCATCTTTAGGAGGCAATTTTGATTCCTTTCATCACATTTTCCCAATGCAACTCTGGAATTTTCAGACATAATGTGCAAATTCTAGGAGAAAGTCACCAGCAGTACCAGGTATCTTAGAGGACATCCCAAAAACCCATGAGGCTGCGTTCGGTCACAGGCTCGACCGATATAAATTGGTTTCCCCGGCGCACCCGCTACACAGGATCGTGGCTGATATCGTCATTGAGGAAGGGACAGGGGATACCCGTAGCCCCCACCCCCGCCCGCGCCTGCGGCGCTCCTCCCCCGCCCCTCAGGGGCAGGGGCAGTGTGTGACGATAATCCAGGGGAAGAGCCGTGCCCCGGAACGCGGATGAACAGAACGGCATTTACTCAGGTAGCATCACGCGAGGGGGTGTCCCCCTCCCGGCAGGGGTGTTTTGGGACGACCCCCAAGTATGTTGTGAATCCCCTTTACCCTCTTCTGACCTCCCCGGCAGTCCCCCCACACGTCCCGGAGCGTATGTTACTATCCCGCTAAGACTTCCGGCCACCATATATGATCACCGGAGTATCCGCACAAATGCGCAAGTGTACGTACACTGCAAAACAGAAGCCAAGAGGAAGAGAAAATGCCAAACAGAGCTCAGTGAAACCAAATGTAGTGGGGCCTCCACATTCCCGCCCCTGAACATCCACGACTACCTGAAAAAACGCGTCGGCAATGTCAACAAACTCCTCAACGCATTAACAAAAGACGCAATCTCCGAAACTCAACCCACAAAAACAACACTTTCAGAAGAACAACATGGACCGAGCAGGAATTGAATCCGCGGCCTCTCCCAGGCCAAGGCGCTCCCCCATACGGCCTCGAATTTCAATAATATCGCTGAAACAATCCTTGAATACAATCAGGGGGATACCTGCGCGACATGATGTCGCGGGAAGGTGGATGGGAATCTCTTCCTGAGCATAGTTGAAGATAGCGCAGCCCGCCGGAGCAGCGCCCGCCACGCAGTACTTGAAGTTCCCGATACCGCGAAGCGTCGCCCAATTGACGTTGAGCAGCTCCCGCCGATCCGGCGAGGTGACGACCAGCCCCACGTTTGAGGGTTCAGCGTTGCCGTACACGCCGGAAGCGTCCGTGAAGGTCATCACGCCGCGTTTTTCGGCGTCTTCTTGCATCAACACCCGCAATCAGAAGAGGCCGGAAACCCCATGCGTCAACGTGTGAATGACCGTGATGTGATAGTGAATGATCTGTTCCGGGGCCGAAAATATGTTAATAGAACTCCATTCCGGGTATCATGGCAGATCCCCATTGCCAATCTTCTCCAAATGCCTGATCCTTGCCACAAAATAGACGATCATGACAGCCATCAGGAACACTGCGAAAAGCAGTGACAGAAGAACGATCCAGAGGGGCACTACTCCTGCGAGCACAATAACTGCTGCGATACCGACCGGGAGATTTAAAACGATGCTCGCTGCAAGGCCGGGGTTATACTCTCGAGACTGGACTGCCCGGAAAATATGGAGAACGCCGTTTACCACGGTCAGCCAGGCTACCCAGACCCCGAAACCAGGACCATAGAGCGTGGAGAGCACTGCTGATGAGGGGAACAAGAACCAGATGATGCCTACGTTTATCCAGTAGGCTGCTCTCGGCGTCAGCACGCACTCGTCGTCATCAAGCCCCGAATGTCTCTGCAAGAGACGGTTGGTATAATCATCAAAACCACCGGGATATACGTATTCCTCAAACTCATGGATAAAATAGACCGGAATGCAGAGCCAGATGAGAAAAACCGGCAGAGTGAGAGGATACACAAAGAGAAAAATGAACATGAGCGAATACGCTGCCAGAAACGGAAGGGCGCAAGGCCAGTAGGAATAGAGCCATCCTGAAATATTTTTCATTTTCTCCATGCATAATCCCCGCAGAGATGTCAGGAGTACCTTCGCGACGACCAAAATTATGTGTTTTCTTTCCGATGACCTGCCAGAATTCCACGTGTCAGTATTACCTGATCGAAGAAGGAAAAGATATCGTCAAGATTTCGAAAAACGGATGGACCGAGCGGGAATTGAACCCGCGGCCTCTACCATGCCAAGGTAGCGATCTTCCCCTGATCTATCGGCCCCTGTTACCCTACAATGTTGATCGCGATCACATAATAAGGATTGGGGCAGGCCGCACCCCTATCCCTCCCCGGCAAGGGCCGGGAGCCGGGAGAGCACCCGTTCCCGCGCATCCTCCATCTTCGGGCGCACGACGGCGATGCCGTTCTTGATGCAGTGGGCGAGGAGCGGCACCGCGCCGTCCGGCGCCGGGGTCCGGGCGGGGAGCATGAGGCGGCCGCCGCCGGGCAGCTCGTAGACCTGCTTGACGCCGCTCCGCTTCCCGCGCTTCGCGTAGGGCCTGCCCTTCAGTTCGACGATATCCATCGAAAAGTCGATCACCGGGGCGTTTGCTATCGCGCCCCCGACGCCGAAGGCGTCGGCGACGTCGCGGTAGGCGACGACGTCTGCGCGCGACAGGCCGCCCGAGAGGAAGATCTTCACGTCCGCATAACCGTTGACGTCGAGCTCCCAGCGCACCTCCTCGATGATCGCACGCATGTCGCCCCGGCGCGACCGCGGCGTGTCCAGCCGGACGGCCGTCGCCCCGCACGCCGCCGCCCTGACCGCCTCGTCCTTCTCGTCGGAGAAGGTGTCGGCGAGCATGATCCGCGGCACCTCCGGGCCAGCCCCCTGGGCAAACGCGAGCCAGGCGTCCTCCTGCTCCGGGTAGCACATCACGAACGCGTGCGGCATCGTGCCCGCGAGCGGGACCCCGTCCGGCGCACAGGTGTTGCTCGCCCCGTCCACCCCGCCGATCCAGGCCGCCCGCTCGATCATCCCGGCGATCGCCGGGTGCTGGCGGCGCGAGCCGAAGGAGTAGACCGGCCGGCCCCCTGCAGCCAGTTTCATGTGGGCGGCCGCCGACGCCACGCCCGAGGCGTGGCAGAGGAACCCGAGGATGGCGGTCTCGTAGACCGCAAAGTCCCGGTAGCGTCCCGATATCCGGAGGACCGGCTCGTTTTGGTAGAAGATCGAGCCCTCCGGCATCGCGTCCACGTCCACCGGGAGCCTCTCGAGCAATGTTATGACGTCGTCGAGGCCGCAGAAGACCCCCCACTGGTCCGGGAGCGTTGTCGCCGTCACCTCCATCGTGACGTGCGGGTTGACGCCGTCCCGCTCCATGACGTCCACGACACGCCGGAAGTAGACGTCCGTACACTCACCGTTCTTGATGGTGTCTTCGCCGACCATCTCAAACCTGCCCATGATATTCCGGTCGTCGCGGAAGCGTAAATTTTTATTGAACCGATCCCGCGGCATCGGATAGGTGAATCTTTTCCCGTAGGACGTCTACCCTCTAGAGAGAATGTCGCACGGAGAAGCGTATGCCGCCATAGTGGGGTGGATCTAGTGCTCGGGATCATCGGGGGCACCAGCCTCCTCTTCGCCGACCTGCCGCCGCTCGAGAAGCAGACCGTCGCCACGCCTTACGGGAAGGCGGAGGTGCACACCGGAGCCTTCGCGCTCCTCCTGCGCCACCAGCACAACCTCCCCCCGCACCGCATCAACTACCGGGCGTGCCTCGCCGCGCTCGCCATCCTCGGGGTGGACGAGATCGTCGCCTTCGGCTCCGCCGGCTCCCTGAAACAGGAGATCCCGCCGGGCTCGATCGTCATCCCCACCGACTACTTAAGCCTCACCGACATCCCGTCCATCCACGAGTGCACCATCGACCACGTCCGGCCCGAACTGGACGCGGACCTGGTCCGCACCCTCGGCGAACTGGTGCCGGAGGCCCGGACGGGCGGCGTCTACGCCCAGACCCGGGGGCCGCGGATCGAGACCGTCGCCGAGGTCCGGGCGCTTGCCCGCGTAGCGGATCTCGTCGGGATGACGGTCGCGAGCGAAGCGACGCTCGCGCTGGAACTAGGGATGCGGTTTGCCGCCGTCTGCACCGTGGACAACTACGCAAACGGCCTCGGGGAAGAGACCCTGACCTACGAACACATCCTCGCGACCTCCCGGGCGAACTGCCGGAGGACCGAAAAAATCCTTGAGAACATCGTGGAGCGACTTGCATGAACGAGATCTTTACCGCCCGGGGATCGGTCCTGATCGCCGGGGTCACCATCGACGGATCGACTGTGGATATCGCGATCGACGAGACCGGCGCGATCGCGAGCGTAGGGGAGGATGCCCGGGGAGCAATCGACGCCGATATCGTCATCGACGGCTCCGACCGGCTCGCCGTCCCGGGCCTGGTCAACACCCACACCCACGCCGCGATGAGCCTGCTCCGGGGGTACGGGGACGACATGCTGCTGCAGGACTGGCTCTCGCAGAAGATCTGGCCGCTCGAGGCCCACCTGACCGGCGACGACGTCTACCTGGGCACGAAACTCGCGTGCCTGGAGATGATCAAGAGCGGCACCGTCGCGTTCAACGACATGTACTTCTTCATGGACCGGGCGGCGCAGGCGGTCGACGAGATGGGCATCCGGGCGACGTTCGCCCACGGGTTCATCGACCTCGGGAACGAGGAGAAAAGGGAGGCCGAGATCAAGGCGACGGAAGCCCTCGTTGCCCACGTAAAAACGCTGGATAACCCGCGCATCAAGGCGGCCGTCGGCCCCCACTCCGTCTACACAGTCTCCCCCGAAGGCCTCTCCTGGTGCGCCGAATATGCACAGGAGCAGGGGATCGGCATCCACGTCCACCTCTCCGAGACCGAGCAGGAGGTCGTCGACTGCGTCGCGCAGTTCGGCAAACGCCCCGCGGTCCTCCTCGACGAGTGCGGCTGCCTCACCCCCCGGACCGTCGCCGCGCACTGCTGCTGGCTCGACGAGGCCGAGTGCCGGCTCCTCGGCGAGCGGGGCGTCCACGCCTCCCACAACCCGGCGAGCAACATGAAACTCGCCGTCAACCGGGCGATGCCCTACCACTGGCTGAAGCAGTACGGGGCGAACGTCTGCCTCGGGACCGACGGCTGCGCCTCGAACAACAACCTCGACATGCTCGAGGAGATGAAGTTTGCCGCCCTGCTGCAGAAGTTCGCCTGGAACTCGCCGACCCTCCTCCCCGCAGGCGAGGCGGTCGCGATGGCGACCGCTGCCGGCGCCCGGGCGCTCGGCACCGGCCCCGGGACGCTGACCGTGGGGGCGCCGGCCGATATCGTCCTCCTCGATACCCGTGCGGTCTGCAACACACCGCTCTTTCACGCCGACTCGAACACCGTCTACGCCTGCAACGGCGGCGCGGTCATGACCGTGCTCTGCCAGGGGAAGGTCCTGATGCACGAGAGGGAGGTGCCGGGAGAAGAGGAGATCGTCCGGGAAGCCGCAGCCACGGCCCGGGCGCTCGTAGGGCGGGCCGAGGAAGCCTCCTGACCCTGTTTTTGGAACGGCAAAAAAGATGATTATGCGGTCTCGATCTTCGACTCGTTCTCGAGGCCGAGCTCCTCGATCGCCGCTTCACGCATCTTGAACTTCATGATCTTCCCCGAGACCGTCATCGGGAAGTCCTCGACGAACTTGATGTAGCGCGGTATCTTGTAGTGGGCGATCCGGCCGCGGCAGAACTCCTTCACCTCGTCCTCGGTGAGGGTCGCGCCGTTGTCGGTTTTGATCCAGGCCATCAGCTCCTCGCCGTACTTCCGGTCCGGGACACCGATCACGTAGGCGTCGGCGATCTTCGGGTGGTTATGGAGGAACTCCTCGATCTCGCGCGGATAGATGTTCTCCCCACCGCGGATCACCATATCCTTCAGCCGCCCGACGATCTTGACGTAGTCCTCCTCGTCCATCGTCCCGAGGTCGCCGGTATGGTTCCAGTGGCTCTCGTCGATCGTCGCGTGGGTGGCGTTCGGGTTGTTGTAGTAGCACCGCATCACGCAGTAGCCCCGGGCGCAGATCTCGCCGGTCTCTCCCCGGGGGACGATCCGCTTTGTGTTCGGGTCGATGATCTTGATCTCGGTGTGGGGGAACGGCTTGCCTATGGTGGAGACGCGCCGCTCCAGGGGATCCGCGGTCGTGGTCATCGTGACGCCGGGCGAGGTCTCCGTCTGCCCGTAGACGATCACGATCTCGGACATGTTCATCTTCTTATTGACCTCCCGCATCACTTCGGTCGGACAGGGCGACCCCGCCATGATCCCGGTGCGAAGCGTTTCAAGCCGGTACTTCGGGAAGTCCGGGTGGGAGAGCTCGGCGATGAACATCGTCGGCACGCCGTGGAGCGCCGTGCACCGCTCGTCCTGCACGGTACGAAGGACCGCTTCGGGACTGAAGACCGGCGAGGGCAGCACCATCGCGGCGCCGTGGGTGACGCTCGCCATGTTCGAGAGGACCATGCCGAAACAGTGGTAGAACGGCACCGGGATGCAGAGCCGGTCCTTATGGGTGAACTTCATCCCCTCGCCGATGATGAAACCGTTGTTTAAGATGTTGTGGTGGGTCAGGACGACGCCTTTCGGGAACCCGGTGGTCCCGCTGGTGTACTGGATGTTGACCGCGTCGTCGAAGCTGAGCGACTCCTCACGCTCCCGGAGTTCTTCGGGACGAACGAGTTCGGCCTTCGCGAGGAGGTCGTCCCAGGTGTACATGCCGTTGTAGGGAATATCGCCGAGGAAGACGACGTTCTTTAAGAACGGGAACTTGTCGCTGTTGATCCGGCCCGGCTTCGCCTCGAACGCCTCGGGGCAGGACTCATAGAACATGCCGACGTAGTCGGAGGTCTTGAACCGCCCCTGGATGATGAGCGTCTGCACCTCGGACTGCTTCATGGCGTACTCGAACTCGTAGGTCCGGTATGCCGGGTTGATGTTCACCATGATGGCGCCGATCTTCGCCGTGGCGAACTGGGTGAGCACCCATTCCGCGTAGTTCAGCGCCCATATGGCGACCCGGTCCCCGCGCTCCACGTCGAGCGCCATGAGGGCACGCGCCAGGGTATCGACACGCTCAAGAAATTCCGCATACGTCCACCGGATATCCTGGTGGACGGAGACGATTGCTTCGCTGTCCGGGTGCGCCGCTGCGATTCGGTTCACCATTTCACCGATAGTGATGCCAAGCAGGGGTATCTGCGAGTTCCCACACGCGTAACTGCCCTCAACCATTCTATATAAATGAGTGGCGGTACCGTTATATGATTACTGGTTTTTTCCAGCGCAACCCTTATACTACATGGCGTCAACGATATAGAGAGCGGGGTCGTGGCCTAGTCCGGAATGGCGACGGGCTCCAGCGGTCTTTGCACGTGATGAACAATGGGTCTCCTGATTGAGAGATGATGACCCGTTGGAGCACTGATGCATGTTCGGAGAGACCCGTCGATCGTGAGTTCAAATCTCACCGACCCCACATTCTTATGATCTCTACCCGATACCGCAGGGTATCTTCGTTGACGCTCTGCACGGGCTAAGACCGGGAGATTCCCGGTTCACCGACGGGGGACCTGCACTATCATTGCTGATAACGGAGTGGTCCCAAACTCCGCAAGCGTAGATTCGAATGTGCCCTACGCCCCCTCTTCGCGTCTTTGCGTGAGATTATATCACGATCCGTACATTGTCGATCCCGCGACACCGATAAGCCGCCGTGGAGACGTGCACAACCGACCGCAGGCGAATATGCCGTTATTTCCTGCTCCTCCCGAACAGGATGTTTCGCGCTTAATTCTATCGATCAGACCGGGAGGTCTTTAATACCTGTTTCACTAATATTTCAGCAATATCTGAGGGCATCCATATGTATCTCATCGGTGAAGCATTGGTTGGAGACGGCGCAGAACTTGCGCACATAGATCTGATAATGGGAAACAAAGAGGGCGCGGTAGGGCAGGCGTTTGCGAACTCCATGTCGCAGCTCTCGAAGGGGCACACGCCGCTCCTCGCGGTCGTCAGGCCGAACCTGCCGACGAAGCCCTCGACGCTCATCATCCCCAAGGTCACCTTAAAGAAGGAGTACCAGGTGAACCAGATGTTCGGGCCCGTGCAGGCGGCGGTGGCGAAGGCCGTCGCAGACGCGGTCGAGGAGGGCGTCTTTGAGGGGATCGATATCGAGGACACCGTCATCATGGCAAGCGTCTTCGTCCACCCCACCGCCGAGGACTACAACAAGATCTACCGGTTCAACTACGGCGCGATGAAACTCGCGCTCCGCCGGGCTCTCGACCGGTTCCCCGACGTCGATACGCTCCTGCACGAGAAAGACCGGGCGGCCCACGCAGTCATGGGATTCAAGGTGCAGCGCCTCTGGGACCCGCCGTACCTGCAGGTCGCCATGGACCTCGTCGACAAGAACCACATGAAGAAGGTTCTCGAACAACTGCCCCAGAACGACCACCTGATCATTGAGGCCGGGACGCCCCTGATCAAGAAGTTCGGCCTCTCGATCATCTCCGAGATCCGCGCACTCCGCCCGAACGCGTTCATCGTCGCCGACCTAAAGACGCTCGACACCGGGAACCTCGAGGCCCGGATGACCGCCGACGCCGGCGCCGATGCCGTCGTGATATCCGGTCTTGCGCCCCTCTCCACCATCGAGAAGGCGATCGAGGATACCCGGAAGACCGGCATCTACACCGTGGTGGACATGCTCAACGTAAAAGACCCCGTCGCCGTCATCAAGCAGCTGAAGGTGAAACCGGACGTCGTGGAACTCCACCGGGGCATCGATGTCGAGGAGACCGCGTACGCCTGGGGAGACATCCCGGCGATCAAGAAGGCGGGCGGCGAGCGGCTGCTGGTCGCGACGGCAGGCGGCATCCGGCAGGACGTCGTGAAGGACGCACTCAAGGCAGGCGCCGATATCCTGGTCGTCGGCCGCGCCATCACCGCGAGCAAGAACATCCAGCACGCGGCGGAAGAGTTCCTGGAAGAGCTGAGCACCGAAGAGATCGACCAGTTCAGGATAATGACCGACTTCTGAGTCGGCCGATATCTTTTTTCTCCCGGGGACTGCCCGTTTCGAACGGTATCGCAGGGGTGAGCCCGGGCTCTACGGAACGCATCGCTTACCCCTCCGGCGGCGCGGCTGAGCACGGTCTGAGGAGATTCAGGTCTCCCCGGAAGAGGCGCAGTTAAAAAATTGTGGAGCCGGGTGCCGGCCTTACGCCGTCTCTTCCAGGTGGATCTTCAGCCCCTCGTTATCGACAACCGTCGCGATCGCGACCCGGAGGCCCGCCGAAGCGAGGATCGCCGCCACCTCCTCCTCCGGGCGGCCGGTGATGATCGCGATGGAAGGGCCGACCGAACTCATGCCGACGAACTCGAGGCCGGCATCCCGGAGCGCCGCCATGTAGCGATAGATCTCGAACCCGTGGTGTTCGACCTCGGCACGCTTCGAACCCCGGAACTCGATCTCCCAGATGACGTCGCCGGCTTTCCGGAGATCGCCCCGTTCCAGTGCCGGGATGAGGTCCATCAGGATGAGGTAGGACTTCAGTTCGCGGTCGCGGTAATCGAGGGTCCGGGCCTTGTTCATCAGGAGGTCGAACTCCTTCTCCCCCGCCGACGAGATCTCAGATGGCGGGATGGCGATGTAGACCTGTTTCCCCATCCCAAACGCGTGCCGGTAGACGAGCGCCAGTTCGTCGCCCATCACCGCCATGCCGCCGTGGGTGCTGACGGCCGGGCCGACACCGGTCTCGAACCCGAACGCGACGTTCCCGGCCTCCGTCTCCTCGACGAAGTTGCTGCCGAGGAGCAGGCGGAGCTGGTCGCTGGTCAGCGGCGACCCCACCGCGGTGTTGAGGGCGTTTGCGACCGCAATCAGGATGGTGCTCGTGGACCCGAGCCCCACGTGCTCGTACATGTGGTCGCGCGCGCGGATCTTAAAACCGCCCGTGTAGCCGACGACCTGCCTGAAGGCCTCCACGAAGTGCCGGAGGATCGGTTCGCGGGAGTAGTCGATCTCGATTCCCGATGCCGTGCACGCGACCTCGGCGGTGCAGTAGACCCCGATGGCAAACCCGATCCCGCCCCCTCCGGGACGGTCCGGGGAGAAGCGGTTCATGTCGAGCACGGTGAGGTGAATCCTCGCCGGGGCACGGGCGAAGACGGTGCCGGCCACCGGCGTCAGCCGGTAGTCTTTCTGGAGGCCGCAAGGCCTGATATTCTCGCCGGGGGTGAAGGAGGAGAACTCGTACTCGACGAGGTCGAGGTCCCCGCCCCGGATCTTCATGATAGGCATGTTATCACTTTGTTTTCAGCGTGTGCGGTCAAAGAAGATATCCTTTCCAGATGCGCGGAGCGGGATCCCGTAGGCGACGCCGCAGCCTTCCAGCCACCCGAGAGAGAGAGCGCCGACACCGGCGGTGTACATGACCCGGTTGTCGACGTTGTGGATGCTTGCGGTCTTTGCCGCGGAACCGACCGCGATCCCGAGGTCCGCCATCCTGACGATGCAGTTCGGGCCCCGGTACGGGGTGGCCGAAGGGAGCGTCTCGCGCTGTGCATCGAGCATCTCCGCACAGGTGGAGTAGCCGCACCCGCCGCAGTCGAGGTTCACGGCGTCGTGCAGCAGCGAACCGATGAGGAGGCAGGCGTCGCTTACCGCGACGTTGCCCGCATCCCTGATGAAGTAATCTATGTTGTGCTTCTCGCCGAACTCCCGCATCGCCTCTGCGAGTGTTGTCTTCTCTTCTCCGGTGACGATCATCGTTTTGATGACGTCGATGCCCCGTGCCTTCGGGGCGGTGCGCGCCGAGAGCGCCATCAGTCGGGCGACCATCTCAACGGCGTCTGATTCAAAGACCATGTGAGTACGTGGCACCGACCGGGGATAAGGGTATGCCCAAAAGACGTCGATACCTTTTTCACAGATCCGCCTCCTGGCGAATCTGTCATGGCACCGGAGAAGAACCTCGAGCGCGCCACCTTCGGCGCAGGATGTTTCTGGGGCGTTGAGGAGACGTTCCGGCACGTGCCGGGCGTCGTGGATACGGCGGTGGGGTTCATGGGGGGCACGCTCGAGAACCCGACCTACCGTGATGTCTGCACCGGGAGGACCGGGCACGCTGAGGTCGTGCAGGTGACCTACGACCCCGTAGAGGTCTCGTACCGGGCCATCCTCGACGTATTCTGGAACGCCCACGACCCGACCACGCCCAACCGGCAGGGACCCGATATCGGGACGCAGTACCGGTCGGTGATCTTCTACCACACCCCGGAGCAGGAGGGGGAGGCACGGGCGTCGAAGGAGGATATGGAACGCTCGGGCAGGTTCAGGCGCCCCATCGTCACCGCCATCGAGCCCGCGGGGACGTTCTGGCGGGCCGAGGAGTATCACCAGCAGTACTTCGCGAAGCGCGGCGGGGGGCAGTGCAGGGTGTGATGGGGGTGGCGAGAGCGGCCGGAAGAAACCCGGGGTCTTAAGGGTCCCGTCGTTGCCGGGTGTTGCACTCCGTCCGTGTTCTTCGCACCTCTTGGAACCGTAAAAAAGTGTAGAGGTGTCCCAGTACACTGGACCGTGGGAGTATCGCCGCGGGGGGGTGTGGGACAGGGGAGGGGGGTCTCCCCCCCCCCCGTCAGCCCCCTCCCCC